>NZ_FOVM01000009.1 GCF_900115155.1 Mycetocola miduiensis | reverse complement strand
TCGAAACTGACCGAAACCCAGCAGCGGGAGATGGTGCGGCGCTCGTTCGTCGCGGAGGTGGCTGGGGTGCTTCGCATCCCGGAGGTCACCGCGGGCCGGTTGATCGATGACAGTGCTGTGCTGATGGATCGGTTGCCGGCAACATTGGCTGCTCTTCGCGAGGGAGAGATCAGTCTTCGTCATGCCCGGGTGATCGTCGACCAGGTCGCAACCCTCGACGACGAGCGCACCCTCGCGCTGGAGCAGGCCGCGGTGCCGTTCGCGATGAAGTTGACGGTGTCGAAGTTCAGCCAGAAGGCCCGGGTGTTGCGGGAGCGGATCGACGCCGAGTCGATCACGGAGCGCCGGGTGAAGTCAGCGAAGGACCGGCGGGTGGAGTTCCTTCCGGCCCGTGACGGGATGGCGTGGCTGAACCTGTACACGACCGCGCCGGAGGCCACGGCGCTGTACACGGCGATCCGTGCTGCCGCGATGCGACTGCAGACCACCACCGAAACGTGCACATTGACCCAGTTGGGTGCTGACGTGTGCGCCGACGCCCTCGCCGCCGGCCTCGCCGGCGACACCTCGGAATCACCGGTGTCGACGACCGCGTTCGACCGGATCCAGCCGACGGTGTTCGTCACCGTCCCGGCACTGACCCTGCTGGGTGAGAGTGACGAGCCAGGGGATCTGGCCGGGTACGGCCCGATCGACCCGGAGACCGCCCGGAAGCTCGCCGGGAGGTCGAAGACCTGGTACCGGCTGCTCACCGACCCGGAGAGCGGTGCTCTGTTGTCGTTGGGCCGCACGAGGTACACACCGACGAAGCAGATGCGGGACTATCTGGTTCTTCGCGACGGAACCTGCCGGTGGGAGGGCTGTAACCGGCAGGCGACACACTGCGAGATCGACCACACCGAAGCGTGGGAGTTCGGCGGGCCGACCGATTGCGACAACCTCAGCCACGTCTGTCCCAAACACCACAGAATGAAACACCAGACCACGTGGACGGCGAAACAACTCCCGGGTGGGGTGATCCGGTGGACCTCGCCCGACGGACGCAGCTACGTCACCGAACCCGAGGTGGCACTGCCGATGCCGACCAGTCGCCGACAAGACAACCAGTCCGGGTCAGCTCCGCCGGACCCGGCCACCGCACCGCCACGCATACACCCGTCCCCGCCCACCGCATCGCCGGGCACGGACCCGGACTGACCCCCGCCGTTCTGACCCTGGAGCATCGCTCCGACCGCTTGTGCTCTTTCTGCCGCACCTCGACTGCCACACCGCGATCTGCACCGGGAATTCATTCTCGATGCTGCCGTCCTTCGCGCTGTGGTCGAAGGCCACAAGATCAAAGTAGCGAGCGGTCAGGTGGGCGGTCCGAAGATTCAGCCGCCGGGCGAACAGTTCTCCGCTGTCACCCTTGGCGGGTGAGATCCGTCACCGGAACCACGGAGGCCGTGGCATCTGGAGTGCGCTGGTGCCAAGCTACGAATCAGAGTCCGTGCACATGACGCGTTGCAAGAGAAAGGTCTCGAAATGGGTGCCGCGCAGAAAACGCAGTCTCGATCCCCGGTAGGCCAGGACACGTGGAAGGCCGGCCTGTGGGCATTTTTCTCCGGGGTCATCGTCGCAGCGCTCATCGCCGTTCCGCTGTCGGCGTCGTTCGCCTTCGCGACCCATCCCGAGACTCGGTTCCTGTTCACCAATGCCGTCGATGTTTCGGCCACCGGCTATGCGGCGTTCTGGTGGGTGGCCACCCTCTTCCTGCTGTCGCTGCCGTTCCTCGTCGGGTTCGGCGTCGCCCGGATGTCGCGCAAGACCCTCGGGATCCTCGCCGGGATCGTGGTCATATTCCTGATCGCGCTTCTCGTCCTTGCGCAGGTCAGCTTCTGGTAGATCGGCTCACAGCGTCAGCCAGCCGCACGGGGCTGAAGCTTGATTGTCGTCTCGGCGGCTCGTGGGCCGACCACCGTGCCGACGATGCCCGCCCCGAATTGGTCGTACTTGACGTGGTACGCCGCATCGATGTCGCCGAAAACGGATGCATCGGCGTCGGTGAACACCACGTCCTTCTCGACTCCGCCGGCTCGGATCCGTCCGGTGCCGCTGGCCTTCGCGCGAACGAACCACGGGTTGCCTGGGCCGTAGGCTGAACGGACATAGATGTCGTTCCCCACCCGGACCACCCAGATCGTCACAGGGGGACGCAGCGTCCCGTCCTTCCGCGTCGAGGCGATCTGGAGTTCTTCAGCCGCGCCGACGAGGGACAGTTCGTCGCTGGTCCAGGTCGTGGTCGGGATCATCATGCGTCCCGAGATGATCCGGGGTACTCGTCATCGGTGACGAGTGCTCCCCACGTCGTCTCCGGCTCGTCGCTCCCCGGAGCGACCCCCTCCCACAGCGCGAGGTGGCTCATGAAGTTCGAGGCCGTTGCGCCGTGCCAGTGCTCCTGGCCAGGAGGGGTGTGGATCGTATCGCCGGGGCGGATCCCGACAACCTCGCCACCCCGCGCCTGAACGTAGCCGGCCCCTTCGGTCACGTGAAGGGTTTGACCCACCGCGTGTGAGTGCCAGGCGGTGCGGGCCCCCGGTGCGAACCGCACCAGGTTGAGGCGCGCCCGCGACGGCTCCTCACCCCGGTAATAAACATCGAAGTAGACGTCCCCGGTGAACCATTCCGTCGGGCCCTTTGTGCTCGGACCCCTGGGCAGAGTTTCCATAGTCGTTCTTCCCTCGCTCGTATCGTGGCATCCACGGTACGCGCGGCGCGAGCTGAAAGGGAGGTACTGGCGGTACACCGCTGATGCCCAGACGGGCGGAAGGCCCATTGCAACTTGGTTTCGTGCGCGAAGCGCCTCCCGCCAGTTGAGTTAGTCTCGGTATACCGTCAGCGTTGACGTTGCGAAAAATGATAAGGAACAAACCATGCGCAGAAAATCCCTTGTTGCCCCCTTGGCCGTGGCGGCAGCGACCGCATTTGTACTGACCGGGTGTGTGAACAATGAGGCAGCCCCCGCCGGCCAGCCGTCCGGCGGTTCGGTGTCAGCCGATGAGGAGCTCGCCTCGCTCGTGCCAGACGACATCGCGTCGGCCGGTGTGCTGAAGATCGGCGTCGACGCCAGCTACGCGCCGAACGAGTTCGAAGCGGACAACGGAAGCGTCACCGGCTGGGACGCGCAGCTCGCCGAAGCGGTCGCGAGCAAGCTCGGCCTCAAGGTCGAGTGGGAGAAGTCCCTGTTCGACGCGATCCTCCCGAAGGTCGCCGGCGGAACACTCGACCTCGGCTGGTCGAGCTTCACCGACAACGCTGAACGACAGGCGCAGGTCGACTTCGTGGACTACTACAGCGCTGGCCTCCAGTTCGCCAAGGCGGCGGGCGCCGAAGACCTCACCGAGTTCTGCGGCGTGACGATCGCGATTCAGGCATCGACAACCTCCGAGCAGTTCCTTCAGGACGCGAGCGACAAATGCGTCGCCGAGGGGAAGGATGCCGTCGACATGCTGAAGTCGGACGGCCAGGACGAAGCAACCAGCAACGCGGTCCTCGGACGCGCTGACTACATGCTCGCCGACTCGCCGATTACCCAGTACGGTGTCGCGCAGTCGGACGGAAAGCTCGAGCTCAGCGGTGACATCTTCGATTCCGCGCCATACGGTGTCGTCATCGAGAAGGACGGCGAGCTCGTCGAGGCCATTCAGGCAGCCATGCAGGCGCTCATCGACGACGGAACCTACACCGAGATCCTCGAAGAGTGGGGCGTCGAGGCGGGCGCTGTCACCGAGGCGACCGTCAACGGCGGCTAAGCCTGAAGCAGGCGGCCCGGAACTGACGGCCCCGAAACTGACGGCACTGAAACTGACGGCACAGAAACAGGCGGCACAGTGATGACAGATTCCAGAGACTCCTCCGTGCAGGAGTCCTCGACAGCACCGATCAAGGCGGTGAAGCTCCGGCATCCCCTGCGGACGACTTTTGCCGTCGTGATCGCGCTCCTTGTCGTTGCTTTCGTATGGGATGCAGCCACGAGGGAGGCCTATCAGTGGCCCCTCGTGGCGCAGTATCTCTTTGATCGGAGGATCACCCAGGCGGCGCTCATCACGCTGACCCTGACGGTCCTCTCCATGATCCTGGCGATCGTCATGGGCCTCGTCCTCGCGGTGATGCGGCTGAGCGACAACCCCGTTCTCAAAGCCGTCTCGTGGACCTACCTCTGGCTGTTCCGCGGCACCCCGGTGTACGTGCAGCTCGTGTTCTGGGGGCTCCTCGGAACGATCTACCGTTCGGTGACGATCGGCATCCCGTTTACCGATGTCGCATTCTTCACCGCTGCCCCGTTCGAATTCATCGACCTGTTCTGGCTTGCCGTGCTCGGTCTTGCTTTCAACGAGGCCGCGTACATGGCGGAGATCGTGCGCGGAGGCATCCTGAGTGTCCCGCGCGGTCAGGACGAAGCGGCACGCGCTCTCGGTATGAGCTGGCGGCAGACAATGCTTCGCATCATCGTGCCGCAGTCGATGCGCGTGATCATCCCGCCAACAGGCAACGAGGTGATCTCGATGCTGAAGACGACGTCGCTCGTTACAGCGCTCGGCTTCTCGCTCGAGCTGTACGCCAGGACGCGCGCGATCTCAGCGCAGATCTACGCCACTGTGCCGCTGCTGATCGTCGCGAGCATCTGGTACCTGCTCGTCACGAGCATCCTCATGGTCGGCCAGTACTACCTCGAGAAGTACTACGCGCGGGGTGTCTCGCCGCAACGTGCGACCGAGACCGAGCCCACCCAGACCGCATCCTTCGCCGCTGTTGAACCAGACGGCACCGGAGCGGCCGGCGGCTCAGATACGATCGCGACATCGAAGGGTGAACATCGATGAGTTCCAATCCGATGGTCCGCGCAGAGCACATCGTCAAACGTTTCGGATCGCACGAGGTCCTGAAGGACATCTCGGTCACCGTCGAGCGCGGCCAGGTCGCCTGCCTGATCGGTCCGAGCGGTTCCGGGAAGTCGACGTTCCTGCGCTGCATCAATCACCTCGAATCGATCAACGGCGGCCGTCTCTGGGTCGACGGGGATCTCATGGGGTACCGGCAACGCGGGGACAAGCTCTACGAGATGTCGCCGAAGGAAGTGTCCCGCCAACGGGCGGACATCGGCATGGTGTTCCAGTCGTTCAACCTGTTCCCGCACATGACGGTGCTCGAGAACATCATTGAAGCGCCAACCCGGGTGAAGAACGTGAAGAAGCAGGCGGCCGTCGCGACGGCCATGCAGCTTCTCGACCGGGTCGGGCTCGCCCACAAGGCGAAGGTGTACCCCGGTCACCTGTCCGGCGGGCAGCAGCAGCGCGTCGCGATTGCGCGGGCATTGGCGATGGAACCGAAGCTGATGCTTTTCGACGAGCCGACGAGCGCGCTCGACCCGGAGCTGGTCGGTGAGGTCCTCGACGTCATGAAAGGACTCGCCCAGTCCGGCATGACGATGATCGTGGTGACCCACGAGATCGGGTTCGCGCGTGAGGTGGGCGATTCGCTCTTCTTCATGGACGGCGGGGTGATCGTCGAATCCGGCGACCCGCGCGAGGTGCTGGCGAATCCGCAGCACCAGCGCACGCAGTCCTTCCTGTCGAAGGTCCTCTAGCCGGCGAGTACCTTGCGGATCCGCTGCAGCGACACCGTCTCTGCAGCGCCGATGTTCTGGGCGAACAGGCTCAGCCGGAGCTCCTCGAGCATCCAGCGCGCCTTCACGAGGTGCGGGGGAGCGAACGGCTCAAGCGGGATGGTGCCGCCGGCGGTCTTGAACAGGGCCGCAGCAGCCTGGATCTCGTTCATCCAGACCCGGTCGCGGTTGGGGTTGTCCGGCAGTCTCTCAGCGCGATGGGTGATTCCGGCGAGGTACCTCGGTATGGATGCCAGCCGTGCGGTTCCCGTCGCCGAGACGAAGCCCGGGAAGACGAGGCCGCCGAGCTGGGCGGTGGCGTCGCTCAGGGCGGGAAGCAGGGCGAGGCTTGTCGCCTTCTTGAGGGCCTTCTCCGCAGTGCGAGCTGCAGTGAGGACTTTGGCAACGAGCGACACGGTGTCGAACATCGTGTTCATCATCGCGCCGGAGACCCGGTCGCGAACCGTCTCGAATTCGGCCTTCATGAACAGGCATCCGTCCGGAGACACACGGAAGAGAACGTCATCGACGCACGCGACCAGGCAGTCGTCGAACAGGGCCTGCGTCGAGGGGTACGGGCTCGTGGCGAGCACGAGTTTCTCAGCGGATGTGAGGTGCTGCTGCACATAGGAGACAGGAGACGGCACCGAGAGAAGCAACAGCCGGCGCACGCCGGCGGGCATCGCGCGTCGCTGGTCGGCCTCCGTCGCCATGATCCGGATCGACACCGAGGTGCGCTCGTCGACGAGCGCCGGGTACCCGCGGATCGTGTTCCCGGCCTGGCGGGTGTCGACGTAGCGGGGAAGCTCGTCGAAGTCCCAGCGGGTGATGCCCGTGCGTTCGAGCGCGTTGGGCGTGGCTTCGGCGACTTTCGCGACGCTCTCCCGCGTGCGGGAGGCGAGGCGGCGCTGCAGGTCGATGAGGTCTTTCCCGGAGGCGACCGTACGGCCCTTCTCGTCGACAACCCGGAATGTGACCCGGAGGTGATCAGGAATCCGGGCGAGGTCGAAATCGGATGCTTCGATTGGCATATATGACAGGCGCTTGATCGCGATGGCAAGATGGGCGGCGAGCGTGTCGGAGTTCGTCGCCTGGGGCGCCGGCTGGGGTGGGGCATCCGGCAGTTCGGCCATGAGTCGTCGCGCCCAGTCGGCGGCGGGAACAACGTTACGTCGGATCGCTTTGGGGAGTGACTTGATCATCGCCGTGACAAGGTCCTGGCGGAGCCCGGGGACCTGCCAGTCGAATCCGGCCGGGGACAACCGGGGGAGCAGCGGCAGGGGAACCTGGACGGTGACGCCGTCGTCCTCCGCCCCTGGTTCGAATCGGTAGCGGAGGCTGAGCTTCTGGTCGCCCTGCCGCCACACCGGCGGGAACTCGGCTTCGTCGACTTCAGGGGCGTCCTCGGGGAGGAGGTCCTCCTGGCGCATCGTCAGCAGATCAGGCGTGGACTTGCGTGCCTCGCGCCACCAGCCTTCGAAGCTCCTCGTGGAGAACACCTCGGCGGGGATACGGGAATTGTAGAAGTCGAACACGGCTTCATCGTCGAAGAGGATGTCGCGACGTCGCGTGCGCTCCTCGAGCTCGGCGAGTTCTTTGCGCAGTTTGCGGTTCGCGCGGTCGAACGCCTGGGGGGAGTCCCACTCACCCTCGACGAGGGCGTGCCGGATGAACAGCTCGCGACTGAGTTCCGGGTCGATCCTGGAGTACTGCACGCGGCGCCGGGGCACGATGGCGAGGCCGTACAGCATCACTTTTTCCCAGGCGACGACAGCGCCCTGCTGTTTCTCCCAGTGCGGCTCGGAGAAGCTGCGTTTGACGAGGTCGCCTGCGATCTTCTCGGCCCAGGCCGGGTCGATGGCCGCGTTGGTGCGGGCGAACAGGCGGGACGTCTCGACGAGTTCGGCGGCCATGATCGCGTTCGGCTGCTTCTTCGCAAGGGCTGAGCCGGGGAAGATCACGAAGCGGGTCTGCCTGGCGCCGATGTAGTCGCCCTTCTTCGCTGGACCGGGGCGACCGGGCTGCTTACCGCGAGCGGTGTTCGCGGCGGCCGCCGCGGGATCCTTCAGGCCGATGTGCGAGAGCAGGCCGGCGAGAAGCGACTTGTGGATGCCGTCGGGGTTGATCGCGCGGTCGCTGAGGGTGAGCCCGAGTGGCTTCGACAGTTGGCGGAGTTGGCGAACGACGTCCTGCCATTCGCGTACGCGCAGGTAGTTGAGGTACTCGTTCTTGCACAGCCGACGGAACGCGCTCGAGCCGAGTTCCTTCTGCTTGTCCTCGAGGTAGTTCCAGAGGTTGAGCAGCGAAAGGAAGTCACTGGTCGGGTCGGTGAACCGCGCGTGCTGTTCATCAGCTTGAGCGCGACGTTCAAGCGGGCGTTCCCTCGGGTCCTGGATGGTGAGGGCCGCGACGATCGCCATCACCTCACGGGAGACGCCGTGCCGTTTCGATTCGACCACCATCCGGGCGAATCGCGGATCGATGGGCAGCCGGGACAGGTCACGGCCGACTCTGGTGAGTGCCGGGGTCTTGCCTTCGGCGGTGCTGATGGCGCCGAGCTCGCGGAGCAGGTCGATTCCGTCCTTGATGCCGCGCGAGTCCGGCGGCTGGAGGAACGGGAATGCCTGGATGTCACCGAGGCCGAGAGACACCATCTGCAGGATCACCGCCGCGAGGTTGGTGCGGAGGATCTCCGGTTCGGTGTACTCCGGGCGCGCGGTGAAGTCCTGCTCGGAGTAGAGACGGATGGCGATACCGTCGCTCGTGCGACCGGAACGCCCGGAGCGCTGGTTGGCCGAGGCCTGCGAGATCGCCTCGATCGGAAGCCGCTGGATCTTCGACCGGACGCTGTAACGGGAGATCCTCGCCGTCCCGGCGTCGATGACGTACTTGATGCCGGGAACCGTGAGGCTCGTCTCGGCGACGTTCGTAGCGAGAACGATGCGCCTCCGCACCCCTGCGACGGCGCTCGGCTGGAACACGCGGTGCTGCTCGGCCGACGTCAGGCGCCCGTAGAGCGGCAATACCTCGGTGACGCCGGCACCGCCTGAGGCGTACCGTGCACGGAGCGCGTCTGCGGTGTCACGGATCTCGGTCTCACCGCTGAGAAAAACGAGCACGTCGCCCATCGAATCCTGAGCGAGTTCGTCGAGCGCCGCCGTGATGCCGTCGATGGGGTCGAGGTCGGGCTGCGTCTCCGCGTCGTCGTCGTCATCGTCGCCGTCGGCCGGGGCATCCGCGACGAGGGGCCGGTAGCGGATCTCCACGGGGAAGGTGCGACCGGAGACCTCGACAATCGGAGCGTCGTCGAAGTGCCGCGAGAAGCTCTGAGGGTCGATCGTGGCGGAGGTGATGATCACCTTGAGGTCGGGGCGCTTCGGCAGGAGTTGCTTCAGGTAGCCGAGCAGGAAGTCGATGTTGAGGCTGCGCTCGTGTGCCTCGTCGATGATGATCGTGTCGTAGGCAGCGAGCATCCGGTCGCGGTGGATCGCGTTGAGCAGGATGCCGTCGGTCATCAGTTTGACCCTGGTGTCTTTGCCGGCCTGGTCGGTGAAGCGCACCTGATAGCCGACCAGTCCGCCGAGCTCGACCCCGAGTTCCTCGGCGATGCGCTCGGCGATGGTGCGCGCCGCCAGCCGCCTCGGCTGGGTGTGCGCGATCGATTCGCGGCCGAGTTCGAGGAGGATCTTCGGAAGCTGGGTCGTCTTCCCCGAGCCGGTGGCGCCCGCGACGATGACCACCTGGTTCTCGCGGATCGCGTCGGCGATCTCGTCCCGCATCTGGCTGACCGGCAGCTCAGGGGGATAGGAGATCGTGAAAGACATAGCCCTCCATCGTAAGACACGCCGGCTCGCTGGCGGGCGTCGGATTGCGCTGAGGGCGAAGCGGGGCAGGTGAAGTTGGGTCGCCCCGCGCGGGGGTGGTTAGCTGGAGCAATGACGACAACGTGGACCGGTCCAGTACTTCCCCTCAACTCAGGCGCAACCATCCCCCAGCTCGGTTTCGGCGTGTTCAAGGTCGATCCTTCCGAGACCGAACGCATCGTGACGGATGCCCTGGAGCTCGGCTACCGCCACATCGACACTGCCGCCATCTACGGCAACGAAGAGGGTGTCGGCCGTGCCATCGCGGCCAGCGGCATCCCCCGCGAAGACCTGTTCATCACGACCAAGCTGTGGAACTCCGACCAGGGCACGAAGTCGGCGCACGCCGCCATCGACTCGAGCCTGGAGAAACTCGGCCTGGACTTCGTCGACCTGTACCTCATCCACTGGCCGACCCCGAGGCGTGACCTCTACCGCGAGAGCTGGAAGGCCCTCCAGCAGATCCAGGCCGACGGCAAGGCGACATCCATTGGAGTGTCGAACTTTCTCGTCGAGCACCTCGAAAAGCTCCTCGCCGACGGCGGGACCGTGCCGGCTGTGAACCAGATCGAACTGCACCCGGCACTCCAACAGCGCGAGGTCGTCGAGTTCTCCCGCAACCACGGCATCCAGATCGAAGCTTGGGGTCCGCTCGGGCAGGGCAAGTATCCGCTCTTCGACGAGCCGAGCGTCAGGGATGCAGCCGCAGCACACGGCAAGACACCGGCGCAGGTCGTTCTCCGCTGGCACCTGCAGAACGGCAACATCGTCTTCCCCAAGTCGAACAGCCGTGCCCGCATCGCCGAGAACCTGGACCTCTTCGACTTCGAGTTGACGGATGCCGAGATCGCCGCGATCTCCTCCCTCGAGCGTGACGGCCGGGTCGGCTCCCACCCCAACGACCTCAATTGAGAATCCAAGGATCTGCCCTCATGGCATTACCCGACACGTTCGACTCAGCCACTGATGCCTTCTCTGCTGACTGGGCGAGCTGGCATGAAGCACGGGAACGGGGAACCAGTTCGCCGCTCGGCCTCGCCTCGCTCGTCGGTACCCACTGGCTCGCCGGCGCGCCGTCCGAGTACGAGGGCGTGCCTGGCTCCTGGCATGCCGCCCCTGAGGGCATTATCGGCACCGACGCTGCGCTCGATGGGTTGACCCTCCTTCAGGGTGGTCGGCCGATCGGCGTCATTTCGGGAACCACGGTGACCCTGACCGCGGGGCAGGACATCGAGTGGGGGGAGAAGCGGCTCCGCTACTTCGAGCGTGACGGAGCACTTGCGCTGCGCTTGCTCGACCCTGACGCACCGTCGCGAGTGGCGCTGCAGGGTATCGACGCTTTCCCTCCGACGGAGGACTTCGTCCTTGAGGGCCGGTTCCGCCCGGGCGATCCCGACTCGAGCGTCGAATTCACCACCATCGACGGCCACCGGTCCGAGGATGCTCCCGCCGGATTCGTCGACCTGGATCTGGCCGACGGGCCGGTGTCGCTGACGGTGACGCTGGAACGGGGACGTCTGCACGCTGTCTTCGCTGACGGGACAAGCGGTGCCGAAAGCTACCGGTTCCGCTTCCTCGACCTGGCATTGCCAGACGAAGACGGCACAGTGGTCGCGGACTTCAATCGGGCGTACTTGCCGCCGTGCGCGTTCAGTGACTTCTACGTCTGCCCGCTGCCGCCAGCAGGCAACCGGTTCAGCACGCCAATCCGTGCCGGCGAGAGAAACGTCGTCCGCTCAGCCTGATTACAGGGCGCGTTACGTCGTGTTTCGCGGTTATGGCGGGCGGAGCGGCAACCGGCGTAGCGTCGCAGCATGGTCGAGAACACAGCAAACCGCCCCCTCCGGGTCGTCGCGGTCAGCGGCAGCCTCCACGCGCCGTCGAAGACGAGCGTGCTCGTTTCCGCCATCCTTGACGAGATCGCCGAACACCAGGACATCTCGCGCCACATCATCGAACTGAGCGACATCGGCCCGGAGTTCGCAGGTGCGCTCACCCGCGAGCAGGTCCCAGCGTCGGTTGAGGATGAGCTTCGCCGCATCGAGAACGCCGACCTCCTGATCGTCGCCAGCCCGGTGTACCGGGGATCGTTCACCGGGCTCTTCAAGCACCTCTTCGACTTCGTCGGGCAGTACGCCCTCATCGACAAGCCCGTGCTGCTCGCGGCCACCGGTGGCGGCGAACGCCACGCCCTCATGCTTGAACACCAGTTCCGCCCGTTGTTCGGGTTCTTCCAGGCGCTCACCCTGCCGATCGGCGTCTACGCGTCAAACACCGACTTCGCCGAGTACACCCTGACCTCCGACGCGGTGAAGTCCCGCGTGCGGCTCGCTGTGCTCCGCGGCCTGCCTTTCGTTCACAACCGGGATCGTGAGCGTGATGAGATTTCCGCATACGTCGGAGCATGGTAGCCCGCGAAATCCGACTCTAGGCTTGGGGCATGGCCAACCGACTCGCCACCGCCCTCAGCCCATACCTCCGAGCGCACGCCGGCAACCCCGTCGACTGGCGTGAGTGGGGTCAGGATGCCTTCGAGGAGGCATCCGCCCGTGACGTGCCGGTCTTCGTTTCGATCGGCTATTCCACGTGCCACTGGTGCCATGTGATGGCGCGGGAGTCTTTCAGCGACCCTGTCGTCGCAGGGATCCTCAACGACAACTTCGTGAGCATCAAAGTGGACCGTGAGGAGTACCCCGGCGTTGACGCCAGCTACATGGCGCAAGCCGCGGCGTTCACCGGTCAGCTTGGCTGGCCGCTGAGCCTGTTCACGACCGCGGGCGGCGTGGCGTTCCACGCCGGCACCTACTTTCCCCCTGTTCCCATCTCGGGCTACCCGTCATTCCGCCAGGTCCTCGAAGCTGTGCTCGACGCCTGGACGAACCGCCGTGCCGAGGTTGTGCGAAACGCCGCAGCGATCGGGAGCGCGATCGCCGCGGCTCCGCAGCCGTCAGGAGGAACGCTTCCGGACGAAGCAGCCATCGATGCGGCCGTGGACCGCCTCGCCGCCGCCGAAGACCTCCAGTACGGCGGATTCGGCGCAGCTCCCAAGTTCCCCGTCGCACCCGTCCTCGGATTCCTCCTCGAGTCCGATTCGGGAAGAGACCTCGGTGCCCGCACCCTGGAACGGATGGCCGCTTCACCCCTCCGCGACCCTGTGGAGGGCGGCTTCTTCCGGTACGCCACGAAACGGGATTGGAGCGACCCGCACTACGAACGGATGCTGTACGACAACGCCCTCCTGCTCGACGCGTACGTGTCGGCATGGGGTGACGACGACAGCCGGGAGTGGGCGCACACGGCGGCATCCGGGATCGCTGACTTTCTCCTCGGCGTCATGCAGCTCCCGTCCGGTGGCTTCGCGAGTGCGCAGGACTCCGAGTCGGTGATCGACGGCGCCAAGTCCGAGGGCGGCTACTACGCAAGGAACGCCGAAGGCCGGGCGGAACTCGAGCCACCAGCACTCGACGAGAAAGTCCTGACCGGCTGGAACGGCCTCGCCATAGCGGCGCTTGCCCGCGCGGCTGTCGTCTTCGACCGCGACGACTGGCTCGAATCCGCACGGTGGGCGGCGGACTACCTGCTGGAGAACCACCGTGGTGCGAACGGCCGGCTGGTCCGGGCATCGGTGTCCGAGCGTTTGTCCTCCGCGCGGGCGACCCTCGAGGACTACGGCATGCTCGCCTCAGGGCTCCTGGCGCTCGCCGCCGCGACCGGGGAGCCGGCTTACGCGATAGCGGCCCGCTCGCTCATCGATGACTCTCTCACCGCCGGCGACGCCGCCGGCACCGTCTTCGCTGAACCGGGAGGCGGTGACCCGGTTCTAGCCGCCGCCGGGATCACGCTGGTCGGGGATCCGTCCGAGGGGGCTTACCCGTCGGGGCTCAGCGCGAGCGCGGAGGCGGCGTGGCGGCTGTACCTGCTGACAGGGGAGGGTCGTTACCTGCGCGCCGCGGCCGCGGTCCTCGGATCCGTAGCAGAGCTCGCTCTCGCGAACCCGGTCTCCTTTGGCACGTCGCTGACCCTGCTGCATCGGCTCGCGCGAACCCCGGTGCAGCTTGTCGTCGTCAGCCCGGATTCCGCCGGTCGCACTACCGGCCTTCCTTCGAGCATCCGAAAGCGCCGGACCGACGTCACCGCGCTGGTCAGCGAGCAGCAGGCGCGTGAACTGGCGGCATCCGGGTTTGAGCTGTTCGACGCCCGGACGCCGAGGAACGGGGCGAGGGCCGCCTACCTGTGCGAGAACTTCACCTGCCGGATGCCCACTGTGGTGTGAGGATCAACGGGCCGCGACGACATGGTTCGCTCGCCGTCGCGGCGGGGCAGGTGGCCGACCGGCGGCGACGACACGGTCGACGTCGGCCTGATCGGCCCAGCCGTCGGGCAGCGGAACGGCGACGATCGATCCGGTCCCGGGCTCGACGATCCCCGTGTCGGTCTCGCGGCCCTCGGTGAGCCACGCTCTCAGGCCGCCATCCAGCACGGCGATCGACGCGAAGCCGTAGCTGCGGAACAGCCACCAGAGGCGTGCCGCCCACATCCCGTCCTCGCTGTCGTACGCGACGACGGCGCTCGATTCCCGGATCCCGACGGATGCCGCCGCCTGCCCGAACGCCGCCGCATCCGGTCGCGAAAATCCACCGCCAGGGCCGCTGAAGACGTCGACCAGGTTCGCGAAAACGGCTCCGGGGACGTGCCCGTCGAGGAGATACCGCTCGAAGCCCGCCACGAAGGCGGGCGCGTCCGATGCGGCACGAACGACGAGGACTGTGGCGTCGAGGACGACGAGCTCGTCAGAGCCGAGATGATCGGCCAGCCATTGCGTCGTGACCGTCGGGCCGCTGAGAACGGGAGGCATGCTTCCACGGTAAGGGACCAATCCCTGGCCGTCACTGGCAGCGGTCACACGCCGTCATTCGCGTTCACACGGGGCAGCACACCGGCCGGGTCAGCACTCGATCACATTGACCGCGAGGCCGCCTTCGCTCGTCTCCTTGTACTTCGTCGACATGTCGACGCCGGTCTGGCGCATGGTCTCGATCACCTGGTCCAGCGACACCAGGTGGGTCCCGTCGCCGTGCAGCGAGAGTCGTGCGGCGCTCACGGCGGTCGTCGACGCTATCGCGTTGCGTTCGATGCACGGCACCTGCACGAGCCCGCCGACGGGGTCGCAAGTGAGGCCGAGGTGGTGTTCCATCGCGATCTCAGCCGCGTTCTCGACCTGTCCGGGCGTGCCGCCGAGCACAGCACAGAGCGCACCTGCCGCCATCGCGCACGCCGATCCGACCTCGGCCTGGCAACCACCCTCCGCGCCCGAAATCGACGCGTTCGCCTTGAACAGCGACCCGATGGCCGTTGCGGTGAGGAGGAAACGACGGATGCCCACTGCAGACGCACCCGGGACGAAGCGCAGGTAGTACGACGCCACCGCGGGGAGAATCCCGGCGGCACCGTTGGTCGGTGCGGTGACGACGCGTCCGCCTGCAGCGTTTTCTTCGTTCACGGCGAGAGCGAACGAGTGCAGCCATTCGCTCGGAAGTTCGCGACCGCTTTCGGCTTCGGCACTCTGCAGGTGGTCGCGCACCGCCGCCGCCCGGCGCTTGACGTTAAGGCCGCCGGGCAGGGTTCCCCGTCCGG
This sequence comes from Mycetocola miduiensis, assembly GCF_900115155.1. GTDB lineage: Bacteria > Actinomycetota > Actinomycetes > Actinomycetales > Microbacteriaceae > Mycetocola_A > Mycetocola_A miduiensis. The sequence continues at coordinate 127,410 of NZ_FOVM01000009.1, read as the reverse complement.
CGAGCCCGTTGCGAACTGAGTCGTCCATCGCCGACCAGATGGCGTCGAGACCGGCATCGACGTCGGCGGGGGAGCGGACGGCCTCTTCGTTCTGCCTGGCGATCTCATCGATCCGCATCCCATGCAGGGTGCAAAGCTCGAGGAGGGCGGCGGCTGTCGCGAACGGGAGCGGGTAGGCCGGTGCCGGGCGTGCCGAGAGGTCTTCGCCCTCGCGGCGGATGAACCCACCTCCGACCGAGTAATAGGTTTCGCTTGCCAGGGGTTCAGCAGCGCCCGACCATGCGGACAGGGTGAGGGCGTTCGGGTGGGAGGGCAGGCGGGTGCGCGGTGCGAAGCTGACATCCGTCTTCTCGAAGGGGATGCGACGGGTGCCGCCGAGAAGCAGGGACGACCCAGGCGCGAGCCCGGACCAGGCGCGACGGACGTCGACAGGATCGCAGGTCTCAGGGCGTGCGCCGGCGAGCCCGGCGACAACGGCGTCCGGCGTTCCGTGCCCGATACCCGTTGAACCGAGAGAGCCGTAGAGGACGCACGTGATGCGCTCGACGGCGTCCAGCCGGCCCGAGTCGCCGAGGCGTGTCGCGAAGTCCAGGGCGGCGCGCATCGGACCGACCGTGTGTGAACTCGACGGCCCGATGCCGATCGAGAACAGGTCGAAAGCCGAGACATACGCCGTCATGTTTTCTCCTCGCCGAACCGCCCCGGAGTGGGAGTTCAGTGCCACTCTAGGGCGCGGAGATGAGGGGCGGGCGGCGTGTTGTCAGCAGGCAGGTTCGTGTGCAGCAAAACACCGCGAATCCCCGGTTATTCGCAGCAAAGCGGCGTGCAGCGGTTAGCGGAGTGCCTTGCGTGAGGTGATCTGACCGGTGTCGAAGCCGAACAGGTTCAGCCCGCCGTTGAACCGGGCGTGCTCGACCTTGATGCAGCGGTCCATGACGACGGTCAGGCCATTCTGCTCGCCGTACCGCGCCGCCTCTTCATTCCAAATGCCGAGTTGGACCCACACCGTTTTCGCGCCGCTGGCCAGCACATCGTCGATAACCGAGGGGATGTCGCTCGCCTTGCGGAAGACGTCGACGATGTCCGGCACCTCGGGCAGCGACGCGAGGTCCGGGTATGCCTTCTGGCCGAGGATCTCGTCGGCGTTCGGGTTCACGAAGTAGACGCGGAAATCGGTGGACTGGAGCAGGTACGTGCCGACGAAGTAGCTCGACCGTGCCGGGTTCGGTGACGCTCCCACGATCGCCACGGACTTCGCGGCGCGCAGGATGCCGAGTCGTGCCTTCGCGTCTGGACCGACCCAGGTGCGCTGGCTTTTGAGCAGCTTCGCCAGCGGCGAATCCGACGGGAGCGAGCAGGTGAGCCCGTTCTGCAGCTGGGTGGTGACGAGTTCTGACATGGCTTAAGCCTCCACTGCCTGGGCGAGCGCCTGGTCGAGGTCGTAGATGATGTCGTCGACGTCTTCGATGCCGACGCTCAGGCGCACCACACCGGGGAGCACCCCGGCGTCGAGAAGCTGCTGTTCGGTCAGCTGTGCGTGTGTTGTTGACGCTGGGTGGATGATGAGCGTCTTGGTGTCGCCGATGTTCGCAACGTGGCTCGCGAGGTTGACCGACTCAATGAGCTTCTGGCCCACCGCGCGGCCGCCCTTGACGACGAAGCTGAAGACGCTGCCGGCGCCCTTCGGGAGGTACTTGCGCGCCCGGTCGCGGTGCGGGTGCGAATCGAGGCCGGCCCAGTACACCGCCTCGATGCGGGAATCGGCTTCGAGCCAGGCAGCGACTTTGCCAGCATTGTCGACGTGTGCCTGCATTCGGTACGACAACGTTTCAACCCCCTGCGCCAGTGTGGCGGCTGCCGTCGCGGAGAGCGCTGGGCCGATGTCTCTCAGCTGCTCCGCCCGCAGCCGGGTGAGGAACGCGTACTCGCCGAAATTGCCCGACCATTCCAGACCGCCGTAGCTCGGGACCTGCTGGCCGAACAGGGGGAACTTGTCACTGTGCCAGTCGAACCGCCCGCTCTCAACGACGACACCGCCGAGTGTCGTACCGTGCCCGCCGAGGAACTTGGTCGCCGAGTGGGTGACGATGTCAGCGCCCCACTCGATCGGACGGTTCAGGTAGGGGGTGGCGATCGTGGAGTCGATCACGAGCGGGATGCCGTGGGCGTGGGCCACGTCGGCGAGCGCTTCGATGTCGGCGATCTCACCAGACGGGTTGGCGATCGTCTCGGCGAAGATCAGCTTGGTCTGGGGGGTGACCGCCCTGGCGTAGTCTTCGGCGTTTGCCGACTGCACGAAGGTGGTCTCCACCCCGAAGCGTCTCAAGGTCACGTCGAGCTGGGTGATCGAACCGCCGTAGAGGTTCGCGGATGCCACGATGTGGTCGCCGCTCCCGACGAGGCTCGCGAAGGTGATGTACTGCGCCGACAGGCCGGATGCCGTCGCGACGGCGCCGAGGCCGCCCTCGAGGCTCGCCACCCGCTCCTCGAAACTGGACACTGTGGGGTTCGCCAGCCGGGAGTAGATGTTGCCGTACTTCTGCAACGCGAAGCGGGCCGCGGCATCCGACGTGTCGTCGAACACGAACGCCGTCGACTGGTAAATCGGGAGCGCGCGGGCTCCAGTCACCGAGTCAGGGATGTTGCCCGCATGGATTGCCCGGGTGCGGAAGCCGTATTCGCGATCTGCCATGGAATCGAGGCTACCGGTTTTGGCAGGGCCGACCCGCCGGGCGTCGTAACACTGTGAAGCACTGCTCAGCCGAAGAGGAGCACGGCCGCCAGGGCGAGGGCGGCGATGAGGAGCCAGGCGAGCAACCCGCCAGAAACATTCCGCCGCCGTTCGACGATGCCGGCGACAGCGACGATCGGCGCCAGCATGAGGACGCGCGTCAGCTTCACGACGAGCGCAACGGCGATGAGGACTGCGCCGGCCGCGAGGACGAGGCCGGGCGCCCGGGAACGCCAGACCGACGGCGCGGTCGATACCGCCGTCACACCCACGTCGGCAACCAGGAATGCAGCATCCAGAACCAGTACGGCACCGTCGTCGCCGACCAGAGCGGGTACCAGAACGCGGTGATCGCGGCCGAGGCGACCACGAAAACGACCGTCAGGGAGATTCCGCGGCTTCGCCGCCAGCGTTCGTCATTCGGTGAGCCGAGCAGGAGGCCGATGCAGAAGACGAGGCCGAGGATCAGGTACGGCAGGAACACGATCGTATAGAACTGGAACACCGTCCGATCGGTGTAGAGCAGCCAGGGGAGGTAGCCAGCCACCGTACCCATGAGGATCAGTCCTACCCGCCACTCGTGGTACCGGGCGAGGCGGTACAGGAGGTAGAACAGGGCGGCGACGGCGGCCCACCAAATCAGCGGGTTCGCGATCGACGTGATGGCCTGCGAGCACGGTTCGGCGGCGCAGCCATCGGTGCCAACCCCAGGGGACGCGTACCACATGCTCGTCGGCCGCGTCATGACCAGCCAGCTCAGCGGATCGGCGGAATACGGGTGCGGCGCCTTCAGCCCGACATGGAAGTTGTAGATCGACTGCTGGTAGAAGATGAAGCTCTGCCACGCCGTCGGCACCCAGGAGAACACTCCCGTCCACGCGTTCGACGCCTGATCGGCCCAGTGCCGGTAGTAGCCGTTGTCGCTGACGAACCAGCTTGTCCAACTCACCAGGTACACGACGAGCGCAGGCGGAACGAAGAGGAGGAACGTCGCCGGGCCCTGCTTGAGGACGGCGGCGCTCGTCCACAGCGGCAGGCCCAGCCGGCGCCGGGCAAGCGCGTCAACGACGACGAGGTACAGGCCGAACGCGGCTAGAAAGTACAGGCCGCTCCACTTCACGCTCGACGCCAGCCCGAATGAGAGACCGGCGGCGAGCACCCACGGTCGCCACCACAGAACCGGTCCCCACGACGGGTCCGTGCCTGCCGCACGGGCGGTCGCCAGGCGCTCGCCGAGAATGCGTTCGTGCCGTTCGCGATCGAGCAGGACACAACCGAAGCCGAGGAGCGCGAACAGCATCACCGAGTTGTCGAGAACGGCCACGCGTGACATCACGATCGCCTGTCCGTCGATGGCAAGGAGGAAGCCGGCGAGAACGGCGAGGAGGGTCGACGCGAAGAGCTTCCGCGCGATGAGCATGATCGCGACGACGGCGAGGGTTCCGACGATCGCGGTGGAGATCCTCCAGCCGAAACTGTCACCGGGGCCGAACGCGGCCATCCCCAGTGCGATCAGCCACTTGCCGAGCGGAGGGTGCACGACATAGGACGGGTCGTCGAGGAACCCGGACGTTTCGCCGCGGTTGAACGCTTCATCCGCGTTCTCCGGCCAGGCCGACTCGTACCCGTTCGACAGGAGCGTCCAGGCATCCTTGACATAGAAGGTCTCATCGAACACGAGGGTGTGCGGGTGACCAAGGTTCCAGATGCGCAGGATGCCGGCGAGGATGGCCACGAACAGCGGGGCGCCCCAATACCAGGCCAGGCGTCGCCGTGGCGTCGACAGCATCCGCGCCGACAGTTCGTCCAGCCGTGAGCCGCGCTGCACCGTGTCGTCGCCGGGCGACGTGGACTCCCCAGCCGGGTCGCCTGACACGACAAGGGCGAACGGATCGCGATTCGGGGTGGACACCCTGCCATGCTAGCCACCGGCGCGGGGTCGCACGGGGGGCGGAGTGGGAGACTAAGGCCATGATTATCCTCGCAGCGACACCGATCGGAAACCTCGGGGACGCGTCGAAACGCCTCGTCGACGCACTAAGCACCGCCGAGGTCGTCGCCGCTGAAGACACCAGGACGACGGTGAAGCTGCTCAAGGGGCTTGGAATCACCCACAAACCCCGGCTGGTCAGCCTGCACGAGCACAACGAGCGGGAGAAGTCGGCCGAACTGCTCGAGCTCGCCCGGGACAGCGACCTGCTCGTTCTCAGCGACGCCGGGATGCCGACCGTGTCGGACCCCGGGTATCACCTTGTCGTCGCTGCGGTCGAGGCCGGGATCGAGGTTTCCGTCCTGCCCGGCCCGAGCGCGGTGATCACGGCGCTCGCCGTCTCCGGCCTGCCGACCGACCGGTTCACGTTCGAGGGTTTCCTGCCGCGAAAGCACGGGGATCGTGTGCAGGCCTTCCGGCAGCTCGAACACGAACGCCGCACCATGGTCTTCTTCGAGTCGCCGAACCGCCTGGCCGCATCGCTCGCCGACGCGGCATCCGTTCTCGGGAACGACCGCAGGGTCGTCGTCTGCCGCGAACTGACCAAGATGTTCGAAGAGGTCAAGCGCGGCACCGCCGCCGAGCTGGCCGAGTGGGCGGAGGCCGGCGTCCGTGGTGAAATCTGCCTCGTCATTGCCGGCGCCGAGAAACGTGAGGTCAACCTGCACGACGGCGTCGTCCAGGTCCTCGAACTCGTGAGGGCGGGGGAGCGGCTGAAGGAGGCGACAGCGCAGGTCTCTGAAGCGACGGGGCTGAGCAAGCGGGAGCTGTACCAGGCGGCGCTAGCGGTCAAAAACTGACGCGGGTTCCCCGCATTGCCGAGTGCTGCACGCGCGCAACCCGCCAACCGGGCAACTGGCGGGCGGCGTAACCCTGCACGGCTCGGCCATAGGATTGAGTCCATGGCCAGCGGTAAGTCGTTCTACATCACCACGCCCATCTTCTACGTGAATGATGCGCCCCACATCGGTCACGCCTACACGGAGGTGGCCGCAGACGTCCTCGCGCGCTGGCACCGCCAGGCCGGCGACGACACCTGGTCGCTGACCGGGACCGACGAGCACGGTGAGAAGATCCTCCGCACGGCGACCGCCAACGGCACGACGCCGCAGAAATGGGCTGACAAGCTCGTCACCGAGGCGTGGAAGCCGCTGCTTCAGACCATCAACATCCAGAACGACGACTTCATCCGGACCACCGACGAACGCCACGAGACGAACGTGCAGCTGTTCCTGCAGCGGCTGTTCGACGCCGGGTACGTGTACTCCGGTGAATACGAAGCGCTGTACTGCGTCGGATGTGAGGAGTTCAAGCCGCAGTCCGAGATCGTCGACGGCACCGGTCCGTTCGAAGGCCAGAAAGTGTGCGCGATCCACTCGAAGCCGCTCGAACTGCTGCAGGAGAAAAACTACTTCTTCCGGATGAGCGACTTCACCGACCGGCTGCTCGCCCTCTACGACGAGCGCCCCGACTTCATTCAGCCCGAGTCGGCCCGCAACGAGGTCATCCAGTTCGTCAAGCAGGGCCTCTCCGACCTGTCGATCTCCCGCTCCAGCTTCGACTGGGGAGTCAAAGTTCCATGGGACGACTCGCACGTGGTCTACGTCTGGTTCGACGCGCTCCTCAACTACGTGACCGCGATCGGCTATGGCCAGGACGAAGAGGAATTCGCACGCCGGTGGCCGGCCACCCACATCGTTGGCAAGGACATCCTCCGGTTCCACGCCGTCATCTGGCCGGCGATGCTCCTCGCCGCCGGCCTCGAGGTGCCCAAGCAGATCTTCGGCCACGGCTGGCTCCTCGTCGGCGGCGAGAAGATGTCCAAGTCGAAGCTCACCGGAATAGCACCGACCGAGATCACCGACACATTCGGCTCCGACGCGTTCCGCTACTACTTCATGCGAGCCATCGCTTTCGGGCAGGACGGATCGTTCAGCTGGGAAGACCTGTCTGCCCGGTACCAGTCAGAACTCGCCAACGGTTTCGGCAACCTGGCGTCGCGCGTCACCGCCATGGTCACCCGCTACTTCGACGGTGTGGTTCCTGCAGAGGGCGAGCGGACGGACGGGGAACTGCTCATCCACGCTGTCGTGTCGACGGCAGCCGACCTCGCGAACGCGTCGATCGAGAAGCTCGCCATCCACGACGCCCTCGCGGCGATCTGGCGGATCGTCGACGAGCTCAACGGGTACATCACCGACCAGGAGCCGTGGGCGCTCTCGAAAGACGAGGCCAACCGCGAGCGTCTCGGCACTGTGCTGTACACGGCGCTCGACGGGCTGCGCGCCCTCGCTGTTCTGCTCTCACCGGTTCTCCCCGAAGCCACCGCTCGCCTGTGGACCTCCCTTGGTGCCGCTGACGCGCTCGGCGCGCTGGAGGCTCAGCCGCTTCGGGAGGCCGGAGTATGGGGCCAGCTCCCGGCCGGTACGCAGGTCTCCGCGCTTGAGGCGCTGTTCCCGCGCATCGAGAGCACCGTCAACTGACCGGGCGGATGCCGCGTCGCCGGCCCGCAAGTGGGGTACCGTCGAGACCATGACGAACTCCGCTTCTGAGCGCCAGGAACTTCGGTACCCCCCGCTTCCTGAGGCGTTGCTCGTACCGGTGTACGACAACCACACCCACCTGGACCCGTCGGTCGGCTCGGGCCGCCCCGTCGCCGATGGGGGAGCACTCGACTACCGTGAACACCTCGACCGCGCGTCGAGCGTCGGCGTGCGCGGGATCGTGCAGGTGGGTACGGATGTCGAGTCGTCGATCTGGAGCGCCGAGACTGCGGCAATCGAGCCGAGGATGCTCGCCGCTGTTGCGATCCATCCCAACGAAGCCCCGAGACTCGATGCTGACGGCACCCTCGACGACGCCCTCGCGGTCATCGACGAGCTGGCCGCCCGACCGCGGGTGCGTGCGATCGGCGAGACCGGTCTCGATTATTTCCGCACCGGGCCGGAGGGCCGCGAGGCGCAGCAGCGCGCATTCGAGGCGCACATCCGGATGGCGAAAGAGCACAACCTCGCATTGCAGATCCACGACCGCGACGCCCACGCCGACGTACTCGAGACGCTCCGCCGCGTCGGTGCCCCCGAACGGACGGTGTTCCACTGCTTCTCCGGCGACGCGGAACTTGCCCGGGAGTGTGCCGACAACGGATGGTTCATGTCTTTCGCGGGCACGGCGACGTTCAAGAACGCCCAGAACCTCCGTGACGCGCTCGACGTGGCGCCACGGAACCTGCTGCTGCTTGAAACCGATGCACCGTACCTGACGCCGATGCCTCACCGCGGCCAGCCGAACGCGCCATATCTGCTTCCGCACACGGTCCGCGCGATCGCGGCACATCTCGGCACGGACCCGTCGATGCTCGCGGCACAGATCTCCTCGAACACCGAGTACGTGTACGGCCACTGGGACGAGGACCCGGTCACCTCCCCGCCGGACCCGTACGACACCCCTCCTCAGAAAGATGGCGAATGAGCCTCCTCGGCCCCGCAGAAATCCGTGACCTCGCCGATTTGCTCGACGTCCAGCCGACGAAGAAACTCGGCCAGAACTTCGTCGTCGACGCGAACACCGTGCGCCGCATCGTCAAAGTCGCGAAGGTGGCAGAGGGCGAGCACGTCGTCGAAGTCGGCCCCGGGCTGGGCTCGCTCACCCTCGGGCTGCTCGAAGCGGGGGCGAGCGTCGTCGCCGTGGAAATCGACCACCGCCTCGCCGAACAGCTGCCGAGAACCGTCGAACTGCTGCAGCCAGGTGCCCCGCTCACCGTCGTGAGCGCCGACGCGATGAGGATCATGGAACTTCCCGGCGACCCGACGCGGCTCGTCGCGAACCTGCCGTACAACATCTCGGTCCCGGTCCTCTTGCACCTGCTCGAGCACTTCGAATCGATCCGCGCCGGTGTCGTGATGGTCCAGGCCGAGGTCGGGCACCGCCTCGCGGCCGAACCCGGATCGAAGATCTATGGCAGCCCAAGCGTCAAGGCCAGCTGGTACGGCACCTGGCGAACCGCGGGAACGGTGAGCCGCCAGGTGTTCTGGCCGGTGCCGAACGTTGACTCCGTCCTCGTCGGCTTCGACCGGCGCGAGGAGGCGATCGGGACGGAAGAGGAGCGCGTGCTCACCTTCAGCATCGTCGACGCCGCCTTTCAGCAGCGGCGGAAGATGCTGCGACAGTCCCTTGGGCAGCTGCTCGGCGGGTCGGCAGCGGCGACGGATGCCATGACAGCGGCGGGTGTCGCGCCGACGGCACGCGGAGAAGAGCTCACCGTGCACGACTTCCTCCGCATCGCCCGCCAGGTCGGGTCTTCGTGATGGTGGTCTCCCGGCTGAGTGACAGCATCGGCGACGCATCCGTTCTGGCCGCGACGGGGCGGAGCCGCGCCAGCTGGCGGGAGACCCTGGAGAATGCACGCGCCGTTCAGTGGAACCACACGGTCATCGCGGCCTGGCTCGTCGCCGAGCACGGCGTGGGCCCGTGGTGGGCGCAGAACATCACCGTCGACTTCGAGCAGCACAGCGGACGTCGCCGCCCCGGGCAGCGAGCCGATGGCAGTTTCGAAGTTACGGTGTCCCGTCGCCTGCCCGTGGGCCAGGAGGATGCTCTCGCCCAGACAGTGGCATCCGTTTCAGCAGCCCTCGACCTGCCGGCGGCGTCGGTCAACTCAGGCGGCAGGTACTGCAGTGCCCGGTGGAAGCTCCACGACGGAAGTGCCGTAACGGCGAGCGTGTGGCCAACGTCGGGAGAAAAGACAACCGTTGCGCTCAGCCACGTCGGTCTGGCGTCGGAGAGTAGCATGCACCCGGCGAAGGAGTTCCTGCGGGGCGCACTGCCTCCTGCCCTGCGTTAGGTTGGTTGCATGACCGCTCCGCTGGCACCGACTTTCGCACACGCAAGGGCGCCGGGGAAGATCAACGTCTTCCTCAAAGTCGGCGAGCTGATGGAGGACGGGTACCACGACCTCGCGACGGCGTTCCAGGCCGTATCTCTGTACGAAGACGTCCGCGCCTATCCAGCCCCTGACTTCTCTGTGACCTTCTCTGGGCCGATCGACACCTCGTCGCTTTCGGTGGACGGCAGCAACCTGGCCATCAAAGCGGCACGGATGCTGGCCCGCAAGTCCGGTTACCGTCGTGGAGTGCGCCTCGAAATCGAGAAGCATGTGCCCATCGCCGGGGGGATGGGCGGCGGTTCGGCCGACGCCGCGGCCACCCTGCTCGCCTGCGATGCACTGTGGGGCACCGAGATGTCGCGCGATGAGCTTCTGGCGATGGCCGGCAAGCTCGGTGCAGACGTACCGTTCGCTCTCACCGGTGGAACGGCGATCGGTACAGGCAAAGGCGACCGGCTCAGCCCCGCGCTCGCGAAAGGCACCTTTCACTGGGTGCTCGCCATCGCCGAGTTCGGGATGTCGACCCCTGACGTGTACCGGGCACTCGACGCCCACCGGGAACGGCACGCGCAGGACATCTTCCCGGCGGTGGCCCAGCCGACCGTCGACGCTGAGGTGCTTCAGGCGCTCCGCGCCGGTGACGCCAGGCAGCTCGCCGAGGCCCTCCACAACGACCTTCAGGCTGCCGCCCTTCACCTTGCGCCGGGGCTCGGGACCATCCTCGAACTCGGCGAGCAGATGGGCGCCCTGGCCGGAATCGTCTCCGGCTCCGGCCCGACCGTCGCGTTCCTCGCGCCGGATGCCGACACCGCCCTTGACCTGCAGGTGAGCCTCAGCGCGTCACGCCTTCACGTGATCAGGGTCACCGGGCCGGTGCACGGGGCACGGCTCCTGCACGACTGATGGCGGTTCGGGCCTTCGCCGGCGCTTAGGCTGGGGAGGTGGCCCATCTTCTCGGAGCGGAACAGCTCCACCTCGAATACCCGACCCGTGTGATCTTCGACTCTGTGACTGCCGGGGTGAACGAAGGCGACCGAATCGGCGTCGTCGGGCGGAACGGCGACGGCAAATCGACCCTCCTGTCGCTCCTCGCCGGACGGATCGAGCCGGACGGCGGCCGCGTCACCCGCCGCCGCGGCGTCACCATCGGCATGCTCGACCAGCGCGACGAGCAACCGGACGACCTCGTCGTCTCCCAGGCGATCGTCGGGGATGCCGCCGACCACGAGTGGGCGGGAAGCGCCCTCATCCGTGACGTCATCGGCGGTCTGATCCAGGACATCCCGTGGCATGCCACGATCGGATCGCTGTCCGGCGGCCAGCGTCGCCGTGTCGCCCTCGCCGCCCTCCTCGTCGGAGACTGGGATGTCCTGTTCCTCGACGAGCCCACCAACCACCTCGACGTCGAGGGCATCGCCTGGCTGGCATCCCACCTGAAGAAGCGGTGGTCGCCGTCGAACGGCGGCCTCATCGTCGTCACTCACGACCGGTGGTTCCTGGACGAGGTCTGCACGGCGACCTGGGAAGTACACGATCGGCTGATAGAGCCGTTCGAGGGCGGGTACGCCGCGTACATCCTGCAGCGGGTCGAACGCGACCGGATGGCGGCGGCGAGCGAGGCCAAGCGCCAGAACCTCATGCGCAAGGAACTGGCATGGCTCCGCCGCGGTGCTCCGGCTAGAACCACCAAACCGAAGTTCCGTATGGATGCCGCCTACGAGCTGATCGCGAACGAACCGGAACCACGCAACGCTGTCGCGCTCGCGCAGATGGCCACCTCCCGGCTGGGCAAGGATGTCGTCGACCTGCTCGACGCGGGCGTTGTGTACCCGGACCCGGAGTCAGCGACGGGGACGAAGACCGTTCTGAAGGACATCGAATGGCGGATCGCGCCGGGGGAGCGCACCGCGATCCTCGGCGTCAACGGAGCGGGCAAGTCGACGCTGCTCGGCCTCGTCACGGGGACGGTCACTCCGACCTCCGGCCGGGTCAAACGCGGCAAGACCGTGAAAATCGCCAGCCTCACCCAGCAACTCGACGAGCTCAAGGAGATCGAGCACGAACGGGTGTCCACCGTCGTCGGCATGCAGAAGACGTCGTACGTCACCGGCGACAAGGAGATGACGCCGGGGCAGATGCTCGAACGGCTCGGTTTCACGAGTGCCCAACTCTCCACTCCGGTCAAGGACCTCTCCGGTGGCCAGCGCCGCCGGCTGCAGCTGCTGCTCATCCTGCTCGACGAGCCGAACGTCCTCATCCTCGACGAGCCCACCAACGACCTCGACACCGACATGCTCGCGGCGATCGAGGATCTGCTCGACTCGTGGCCGGGCACCCTGCTCGTCGTCTCGCACGACCGGTACCTCGTCGAGCGAGTCACCGACCAGCAGTACGCCGTACTCGACGGACACCTTCGGCACCTCCCCGGTGGCGTCGACGAATACCTCACGCTCCGCTCAGGGCAGGGTGCCGCACCGCTGATCGCACCGCTCGCCGCCGAGAAAGCAGCTCCTGCGTCGCCCAAGCTCGGTGGAGCCGAGCTCAGAAACGCTCAGAAGGAGATCGCGTCGACCGACCGCAAGATCGAGAAGATGCGCCAGCGGATCGTCGACACGCATGAGCTCCTCGCCACCCATGACCAGGATGACTATGTCGGACTGGGCGAACTGAGCGAGCGACTGCAGGGCCTGGAATCCGACCTCGTCGCGCTCGAGACCCGCTGGCTCGAACTGTCCGAGCTTCTCGAATAACCCGCGCACTGGCACGAGATATCAGGAGGGGCTCTCTGCCTGGCGTTTCGGACGCCGCAGGGAGCCCTTCTGGCTTCTCGCTTAAAAAAGAGTCGGCCTCCACGGTTTCCCGTGAAGGCCGACTCTCAAAGAATTACATGGTCAGCCGAGGCTGACGGAGTAATAGTTTTAGTTACAGCGGGCGGATGTTCTCTGCCTGCAGGCCCTTGGGGCCCGTTGCGGTTTCGAATTCAACCTTCTGGTTCTCTTCGAGCGAGCGGAAGCCGCTGGAAGCGATAGCCGAGAAGTGAGCGAAAACGTCAGCGCTTCCGTCATCGGGAGCGATGAATCCGAAGCCTTTTTCTGCGTTGAACCACTTGACTGTTCCTGTTGCCATGATGATCTCCTTAGGAGTCTTGCGTGGATGACGACTGTCGTCATCCCAAATGCGGCGTACCTGTCCGCTCCTACAAGAAACGGCGGCTCTTCAGATGAAGGAACCGCCGTAAATCAATCACTGCGTAACACTACTACTGCGCTGCCAACACTAACTCACACCCCGGCCAGATGCAAGCGATTTTAAAAATCGGCCCAGTATATGCCGTATCGCGTACTGTAATCGCCTTAGGGAATATGTAGTCACGTAGTCTCTGAAACATCCCGAGCGCATGCTCGTTTTCATCACGGCTGGGAAGTCGGGCTCAACCTTTTGGAGGTGCCATGACTGTCACAGCGACCCTTGGCCCTGTACGCAAAACCACCGCGCGAATCGACGGACTTGACAATCCGACGACAACATTCGCTGCCTTACTGAAAACCGTTCGCGAGGCGGGTCTTCTTCAACGCCGCACCGGTTTCTACATGCTCGTCCTCACCGCCCTGGCGCTTGCGCTCGGCGGCCTCGCTACAGGCTTCATCCTGTTGGGGGACTCCTGGTTCCAGTTGCTCATCGCAGCCGGCCTCGGCCTCATCCTCACCCAGGTCGCGTTCGTCGCCCACGAAGCCTCCCACCGGCAGATCTTCGAGTCGGGTCCAGCCAACGACCGCCTCGGCCGCATCCTCGCCGACGGCGTTGTCGGCATCAGCTACGCCTGGTGGATGACAAAGCACACCCGCCACCACGCCAACCCCAACACGGTCGGCAAGGACCCGGACATCGAGATCGACACGATCTCGTTCAAGGAGGAGGATGCCGCGAAAGCCAAGGGGCTGCTCGCCTTCATCACCCGGCGCCAGGGCTACCTGTTCTTTCCCCTGCTGACGCTGGAAGGGATCAACCTCCACTTCCGCTCCATCCTGACGCTGTTCACGACCGAGAACGTCGACAAGCGCTGGCTCGAGTTCACCCTCATCGGCCTGCGCCTCAGCATCTACCTCGCCATCCTCTTCACCTTCCTCCCGGTCGGCATGGCGTTCGCCTTCCTCGGCGTGCAGATGGCCGTGTTCGGTGTCTACATGGGCGCCTCGTTCGCGCCAAACCACAAGGGGATGCCACTCATCGCCGAAGGCGCGAAGGTTGACTTCCTGTCGAAGCAGGTTCTCACCAGCCGGAACATCCGTGGCCGGGGAATGAGCTACTTCATGGGCGGGCTCAACTACCAGATCGAGCACCACCTCTTCCCGAGCATGCCTCGCCCGCACCTCAAGCGCGCGCGCGAGATCGTGATCGAGCACTGCAACACCATCGGCGTCACCTACACCGAGACCACCCTCGTGCGCTCGTACGCGATCGTCGTCGACTACCTCAACCGCGTCGGTCTGTCTGCACGTGACCCGTTCGACTGCCCGATGGTCAACCAGTTCCGTCGGCCGTGACCTGACACCCACGTTCGATGAAGCGCCCGGTCGAGAGACCGGGCGCTTCGTTGTTATCGTCGCTGCTGCTGCCAGGCCAGTCGACGTTTCGCCAATGTCCCGGAATTGCAGGAGAATACGACGACAGCCGCGCGTGAAGGGCGCCGGTTTCGCCAGAGGACGACAAATCGAAGATTATGAGCAAGAGCGCTCCTTAAGTCGGATTATCTGTGACGCTGTGTGAGGGGTCACTTCGCAATCGAAAGATTTCCCAGCTACTTTTGACTCTGTGCCTGCGCTGACGCGGGCGCAGCCTCCCCCTTCCTTCCACTCGGAAAATTTCTTTCCACTCGGAAAATTCCGGCGTTTGTGCTGCGCCCGCACGCCACGCAACCGGCACGCCCAGCGCAAGAAGAAGGAATTCACAGTGAAGAAGTCATCCCTGAAGAAGAGCATCCTGGCCTCACTGGCCGTCGTGCCGCTCGCCGCGCTGCTCGTCGGGTGCGCGGGAAACGCCGGCACCGCAGGCGAAGCCGCTGACAACGAGACGGTCCGCATCGGTGTTGTCGGCGCCAGCGACCCCTACTGGGAGACCTACGTCGACGCGGCAGCCGACGAAGGCATCGACGTCGAAATCGTCGACTTCTCCGACTACAACCAGCCCAACCCGGCTCTCGCCGAGGGTGAGATCGACCTCAACCAGTTCCAGCACATCATCTACCTGGCTGATTACAACGAGGCTAACAACCAGGACCTCGTGCCGATCGGCGCGACCGCGATCTACCCGCTGGGCTTGTACTCGACCCAGTACGAGAGCGTCGAGGACATCCCCGACGGTGCGACCGTCGCTGTGCCGAACGACCCGAGCAACCTCGCTCGCGCGCTCCTCGTTCTGCAGTCCGCTGACCTCATCACCCTCAAGGGCGGTGGCAGCATCTACTCCACCTCGGCCGAGATCGACGAGGCGAAGTCCCGCGTCACGGTAACCGAGCTCGACCCGACCCTCACGGCGACGTCGCTGCCGGATGTCGCGGCTGCGATCATCAACAACGACTTCATCACCGACTCGGGCCTCGAGGCATCCGATGCCATCGCGCAGGACGACCCGTCCGACCCCAACGCTCTCCCGTACGTCAACATTTTCGCGGCCCGTTCCGAGGATGCCGACAATGAGACCTACAAGAAGCTCGTCGAGATCTACCAGGACTCGAAGGCGGTCACCGATGGTGTCGTCGAGAACGCGGGCGGCACCGCCGTGATGGTGAAGACTCCGGTGGATGACCTCCTCGAGTCGCTCAAGACCGTTCAGGAGCAGATCGCCGAGCAGGGCTAAGTCCCACGTCGAAGCGCCACCAGGCGGAGAGGCGCCGGAGCGGATGCTCCGGCGCCTGTTCGCGCCGCGGCCTGTTGAGGGAATCGAGAGAGGAATCCCCGTGAGCATCGTCAGCATGACGGATGTCGTAAAGTCGTACCCGTCGGCCCAGAAGGGCGGCGCCCCGGTCGTCGCGATCGACGGCGTGACCCTCGAAGTTGAGCGGGGTGACGTATACGGCATCATCGGCTACTCCGGCGCAGGAAAGTCCACACTCGTGCGCCTGGTGAACGGGCTCGAGAAGGCCACATCAGGCAGCATCGTCGTCAACGGCACCGAGATCACCTCGTTGCCCGAGCGGTCGATGCGTGCCGTCCGTGGTGACATCGGGATGATTTTCCAGCAGTTCAACCTCTTCAACTCGAAGACCGTTGCCCGCAACGTCGCGTACCCGCTGGAAGTCGCCGGACGATCTTCGGCCGAGGTCACCGCCCGCGTCGCGGAAATGCTCGCGTTTGTCGGGTTGAGCGACAAGGCGAAGAACTACCCGGACCAGCTCTCGGGCGGCCAGAAGCAGCGGGTGGGCATCGCCAGGGCTCTCGCCACGTCGCCCTCGCTGCTGCTGGCGGACGAGGCGACGAGCGCCCTCGACCCCGAGACCACGAGCGAGGTCCTCTCACTGCTTGCCCGGGTCAACCGTGAGCTCGGCGTCACCATCATCCTCATCACCCACGAGATGGACGTCATCCGCAGCTTGGCGACGAAGGTCGCTGTCATGGACGGCGGGCGCATCGTCGAACGCGGGGACGTCTTCGACGTCTTCTCCCAGCCCGAGAACGCTGCCAGCGCGCGGTTCGTCTCGACCGTTGTGCAGGGAATCCCCTCGCCGGTCGAGGTCGCCACGCTCAAAGCCCGCCATGAGGGACGGATCGTCACTTTCTCATTCCGTGACGGCAACGCCTCGCAGGCGCAGGTGTTCCTCGACCTCGCCGCTGCAGGCATCCGCTTCGAGCTCGTGTACGGCGGAATCAACGACATCCGCGGCCGGGCGTTCGGGCACCTGACCCTGGCGCTGACCGGGGATGACGCGGCCATCGACTCCGTTCTCGCCCGAATAGCCACCCACTCAGAAGTGACGGAGGTGAGCAGGTAATGGACAAGCTCATCGACCTTCTGCCCCTGCTCGGTGAAGCCGCGTGGGAGACGCTTTACATCGTCGCGGCGAGCCTGCTCTTCGGTGGCATCGCCGGTCTCTTCATCGGGCTCGGCCTGTACGTTACCCGCCCGGGCTCGATCCTCGAGAACCGGTTCGCGTTCACGGTGATCAACGTCCTCGTGAACATCTTCCGGCCGATCCCGTTCATCATCTTTATCGCCGCCATCCAGCCGCTGGCGCGCGCCGTCCTCGGCACAGGCATCGGCAACGGTGCGCTCATCTTCGCCATCTCGATCGGCGCCGCATTCGGCATCAGCCGCATCGTTGAGCAGAACCTGCTCACCGTCTCGCCAGGTGTGATCGAAGCTGCACGGGCGGCGGGAGCCGGGCCGTTCCGGATTATCCGCACCGTGCTGCTGCCTGAGGCACTCGGGCCGCTGATCCTCGGCTACACGTTCGTGTTGATCGTTCTCGTGGACATGTCAGCAGTCGGCGGCTACATTGGCGGCGGCGGCATCGGTAACTTCGCGATCCAGTACGGCTACAGGCAGTTCAACCCGGCCGTCACCTGGGCGGCTGTACTCGTCGTCATCCTGTTCGTCCAGCTGATCCAGTTCTTCGGGAACGCCCTGGCCAGGAGGATCATGCGGCGTTAGCTGCCGCTCTGCTCCGTGCGGTTCAGCTCTGGTCGAAGCCCATACTGAGCTTCCGGAGCAGGCCGGCGAGCTTCTGCTGATCGGCGGGCGACAGGGCCGCCAGCATGTCGGCTTCAGCGTCGACGAGGCGGGTGATCGCGGCGTCCACCCGAGTGAGCCCCGTCAGGGTCATCACCACGAGGATGCCGCGCCCGTCGCCCGGGTCGGCCTTGCGTTCGACGAGGCCGGATGCCACGAGCCGGTCGATCCGGTTGGTCATCGTTCCGCTGGAGACCAGGGTCTGCTGGAGCAGTTGCTTGGGGCTGAGGGTGTACGGCTCGCCCGCTCGCCGGAGTGCGCTGAGCACATCGAATTCCCATGATTCGAGTTTCGAGCGGGTGAAAGCCGTGCGGCGGGCGCGGTCGAGGTGCCGGGTCAGCCGCCCGACCCGCGAAAGCACCTGCAACGGGGCGAAGTTGAGGTCGGGACGCTCGCGCTGCCAGGCCCCGACGATGCGGTCGACTTCGTCGTGAACTTCAGGCATGCGTCCATTATGGCGGCGACGCGTCGGCTCTGGGTGCGGCAACTATCTGGCAGACTGGACTACTGCACGCGAGTGCGGTCCGCCTTAGTGTAATGGCAGCACGGCAACCTTTGGAGTTGTTCGGTCCAGGTTCGAGTCCTGGAGGCGGAGCGGAAGGCCCAGGTTTCTGCCCGGGCGACCGGAACGACCAGGGGCAGTTCGCCCGATCGGATTCTTGGGGAGACTCGTGCCAGACAACAACCTTGCCATCGTGATCCTGGCCGCCGGCCAGGGGACGCGGATGAAGTCTTCGACCCCGAAGCTGCTTCACCCGATCGCGGGTGTGCCGCTCGTCGGCCACGTCCTGGCAACGGCTCGTGCTCTGGATGCTGCCCATGTCGTCGCTGTCGTGCGCCACGAACGCGACCGCCTCGTCGAGGTCATCACCGCAGAACTGCCCGACAGCATCATCGTCGACCAGGACGAGGTCCCCGGCACCGGTCGGGCCGTCGAGCAGGCCGTCGATGCTCTCCCAGCGAACTTCGACGGCGACGTCCTCGTCGTGAACGGCGATGTCCCTCTCCTCGACGCGGGTACCCTGTCCTCGCTCGTCGCCAGCCACAGGGAAGCACAAACCGCTGCGACGCTGCTCTCCGCCGTCCTCGACGACGCCACGGGCTATGGCCGCATCATCCGTGGGGAGTCCGGCGGGCTCGACCGCATCGTTGAACAAAAGGATGCTTCGGAAACGGAGCGAGCGGTTCGGGAGATCAACGCCGGCGTCTATCTCTTCACGCTCGGGTCCCTTCGGGCGCAGCTCGCGAATCTCACGACCGACAACGCGCAGGGCGAGAAGTACCTCACCGATGTGGTCGAATTGCTCCGCGCCTCGGGTGGCGACGTCGCGGCGATTCCGGTCGCCGAGCCGTGGCTGGTCGAGGGAGTCAACGACCGCGCGCAGCTGAGCGCACAGGCCCACCGTCTGAACGCGCTCATCGTCCGCGGCTGGCAGATGGCCGGTGTGACGATCCAGGACCCCGCATCGACCTGGATCGACCTTAAGGTCAGCCTCGCCCCGGATGTGACGGTGAAGCCAGGGACCCAGTTGCTCGGGGCAACCGCCGTCGAAACCGGTGCCGTGATCGGCCCGGACACCACCCTCGTCGACTGTGAGGTAGGCGAAGGCGCCGAAGTGAAACGCACCGACGCGACTCTCGCCGTCATCGGCGCTGGAGCATCCGTCGGGCCGTTTTCATACCTGCGGCCCGGGACCGTTCTGGGAGCCGACGGCAAGATCGGTGCCTTCGTTGAGACCAAGAACGCCCGCATCGGGACGGGGAGCAAAGTCCCGCACCTGTCGTATGTCGGAGATGCGGAGATCGGCGAAGAGTCCAACATCGGCGCCGGGAGCATCTTCGCCAATTACGACGGTGTGAAGAAGCACTCGTCCGTCGTCGGTTCACATGTGCGAACCGGATCGCACGGCGTCTTCGTCGCTCCGGTTAGGATTGGCGACGGGGCGTACACCGGAGCGGGAACAGTCGTCCGAAAGGACGTACCGGCCGGAGCGCTGGCGATCAACGTCGCCCCCCAGCGGAACATGGACGGTTGGACCCAATCTCACCGTCCTGGCACGGCCGCAGCAGAAGCCGCGGCTCGGGCACAGCACACGTCCCCCGAAGAAAACTAAGCACTAACGCCGACAGTATCGGCAGGAAGCAGGGCTCGTGTCGGGCATCAAAAGCAGCGGAGAGAAACGACTGGTCCTCGTGTCAGGGAGGGCGCACCCGCAACTGGCGCTCGACATCGCTGCAGAGCTCGGCTCAGAACTCGTGCCAACCGATGCGCGCACCTTCGCGAACGGCGAGCTGTACGCCCGCTTCGACGAAAGCGTGCGCGGAAGCGACGCGTTCGTCATCCAGTCGCACACCGCTCCGATCAATGAGTGGTTGATGGAGCAACTCATCATGGTGGATGCCCTCAAGCGCGCATCCGCCAAGCGCATCACCGTGGTCGCCCCGTTCTACCCGTACGCCCGTCAGGACAAGAAGGGCCGCGGACGTGAGCCGATCTCGGCCCGCCTCGTCGCCGACCTGTTCAAGGTCGCCGGCGCGGACCGGATCATGTCTGTAGATCTCCACGCCGCACAGATCCAGGGCTTCTTCGACGGCCCCGTCGACCATCTCTTCGCGATGCCGGTGCTGCTGAACCACTTCCGTGAGAAGCTCGACCCTGAAACGCTCACTGTCGTCTCGCCGGACATGGGCCGTGTCCGTGTCGCCGACATCTGGAGCGACAAGCTCGGCGTTCCGCTGGCGATCATCCACAAACGCCGTGACCCGCTTGTGCCGAATCAGGTCTCGGTTCACGAGATCGTCGGACAAGTCGAAGGACGCGTGTGCCTGCTCGTCGACGACCTCATCGACACCGGCCGCACGATCGTCCGCGCCGCCGAAGCGCTCAAAGCGGCCGGCGCCCTCGGTGTCGTCGTCGCGGCGACGCACGCGGTCTTCAGTGACCCGGCGACCGACATCCTGCAGAGCGACTTCATCGACTCGGTCGTGGTCACAGACACCCTGCCGGTGCCAGAAGACAAGCGCTTCCCGAGCCTCATGGTTCTGCCGATCGCACCCTTGCTCGGCCGCGCCATCCGCGAGGTGTTCGAGGACGGCTCTGTTACGAGCATGTTCGACGGCGCCGCGTAGGTCGCGATCCGGGCATAAGAGAGGGCGGGATATCCCGACTATCCCGCCCTCAAAGACCCTCCGGAATATCCCGTCGTCCGGGTGCTCTCACTAGCACCTAAGCGGGGCAACTCGGGGAAGGATCTTCTAATTCTGAGGTTAAGTTCGAAGACTGCCCCTGTACAGGGGCTTGACAGTTTTCGAACCCGTGATCTCACCGGTCGGAGAAATCGCCCCCGTCGGCCCCTGCGATTCTGACGCTCTGTTCAAGCAGTTCGTCCTCGGAGATCGCGATCCCGGCGTCCGCGAATCGCTGCCGAAGAGCCTCGAGAATCTCGGCCTGATCATGGCCGGCCAGGTCGGCTTCTTCCTGCACGAGAATCCCCGCCACCTTGTCATCGATGGGCTGCGGGTGCTGGTCCTCGACGGGAGCGTCCTGAGTGCGGTCGTCAGTCATTTGTGATCTCCTTCACTGTTGGTCTCCCATTGTGCCCTGCCAGGGGGAAAGTCCGGGCGGGTGGGGTCGATTCCCAGTTGTGCCGTCGCCGTGGCGCGCCGGCTCAGTAGAGGAAGATGGCGAGCCACTCGGGGTTGTGCGCATGCAGCAGCACGAGGAAGAGGACGAAGTCGAACAGCAGGTGGACACTGACGATGTACGACAGTGACTTCGTCTGCTTGAAGATCCAGCCCTGGACGAGTGCGAACGGGAAGATGAGCAACGGCCCCCACGCGTGGAAGCCGAGTTCCCAGAGGAACGAGGTGAACAGCACGGCCTGGATCAGGTTAGCCTGCCAGTCGGGGAAGTGCCTGCGCAGAAGCGTGAAGCAGGTGCAGATGAAAAACAGTTCATCCCAGATGCCGAGCGCGTTGGTTCCGAGGAACAGGCGGGCGATTTCGTCGGGAGCGGTCGCCGCTGGCCAATTCTGGTAGACATCGGTTGGGATCATGTAGACCGGCAGCAGGATCCAGCCGAGGACGACGACGGCGATGAGGTACCACCACTCGACCTTCGTCCAGCGCTGGCCGGTGGCCACGGGGAACCGGATGGCGTGGTCGCGGTAGACGAAGCGTGAGGTCAGGTAGGGGACCAGCACGGCGGCGCCGAGGGCGATCCCCATGATGATCATGTGTTCCCATGAGATGTCCGTATTGATCTGGACGAGACTGATGATCCCCAGCCCGGCGGCGATGAGCAGAAGGTCTTTCGCGAGGGCACGGTTGACGATCGCGGCGGCGACGAGGGCCGCGGCGAGGACGAGGTAACCGCCCGGGCGCCAGTGCACACCGAAAAGCAGGAAACCTGATGCGGCGAGCAGCAACCCCGGCAGGAGGTTCCAGCTGATCAACCGGTGGGTGGCCGTCTGGGTCGAGAGGTTCGTAGTCATGGGACCTTCCGGGAGGCGGGGGATACTTCGAGCCTACCGGCCCCCGGGCATGGAGGCTGGCGCGGATTCCGGCGCTCGCGGGCGATCCGGCCGCGGCCCCAAAACGCCCTGCCGGGCGCCCGAAGGCATCCGACAGGGCGTCGTCGTGACGTGCTAGTGGCTGTCGACGGCCTGGACCTCGCTGCGGTCGCCTGACCAGAGCGTGTGGAACGTGCCCTCAGCGTCGACCCGCTTGTAGGTGTGCGCACCGAAGAAGTCACGCTGGCCCTGCACGAGTGCCGCAGGCAGACGCTCGGCCCGCAGCCCGTCGTAGTACGACAGCGACGACGAGAACGCAGGAGCGGGGATGCCGGACTGGGCCGACGCGACGACCACGCGGCGCCAGGCATCCTGCGCCTTCGACATCGCATCAGCGAAGTACGGTGCCGAGAGGAGGAGCTTGAGGTCGGGAACTTCGGCGTATGAGTCAGCGATCCGGTTGAGGAACTGGGCGCGGATGATGCAGCCGCCGCGCCAGATCTTCGACACCGCTCCGAGGTCGATGTTCCAGCCGTGCTCGTCTGCTCCAGCGGCGATGGCGTCGAAGCCCTGCGAGTATGCGACGATCTTCGACGCGTAGAGCGCGAGCCGGACGTCTTCGATGAAGGCATCCTTGTCGTCGACGGTCCACTCGTCGCTCGGCCCGGGGAGACCGATTGCCGCTGCGCGCTGCTCAGGGTGCGAGGAGAGTCCACGAGCGAAGACGGCCTCGGCAATGCCGGAAACCGGGGTGCCGAGGTTGAGGGCGGTCTGAACGGTCCAGACGCCTGTGCCCTTGGAGCCGGCCTGGTCGACGATGACGTCGACGAGGGGCTTTCCGGTCTTCGCGTCGACCTGGCGGAGGACCTCGGCGGTGATCTCGATGAGGTAGCTCTCGAGCTCGCCGCGGTTCCACTCGGCGAAGACCTCGGCGATTTCGGCCGGCGACTTTCCGGTGCCACGGCGGATGAGGTCGTACGCCTCCGCGATCAGCTGCATGTCAGCGTATTCGATGCCGTTGTGGATCATCTTGACGAAGTGGCCGGCCCCGTCGGTGCCGATGTGGGTGACACAGGGCTCGCCTTCTGCGACGGCCGCGATCGAGGAGAGGATGGGGCCGAGCGTCTGGTACGCCTCAGCTGACCCGCCGGGCATGATCGACGGGCCCTTGAGTGCGCCCTCTTCGCCACCGGAGATACCGGCGCCGACGAAGTTGATGCCCGTCTCACGGACGGCCTTCTCGCGGCGGATCGTGTCGGTGAAGAGTGCGTTGCCGCCGTCGACGATGATGTCACCCGGTTCGAACAACTCGGTCAGCTGGTCGATGACGGCATCGGTGCCCTTCCCGGCCTGAACCATGATGATCGCCGTGCGCGGCTTCTGCAGCGAGGCGACGAAGTCCTCGATCTTCTCCGACGCGATGAACCCGGCTTCGGGGTGCTCGGTGATAAGGGTGTTCGTCTTCTCCCATGAGCGGTTGTACACCGCCACGGTGTTTCCTTCGCGGCTGGCGAGGTTGCGGGCCAGGTTCGAGCCCATCACCGCCAATCCGACGACGCCGATGTTGGCCTGGGCCTTGGTTGTATCCGCCATGGAGGTCTCCTCTTGTGGTCAGCGGTCAGCGGTCAGAAGTCGGGCAGTCCTCACGAAGAGGAGCGAAGACAATGGGGCAAAGCGCGCAAAGTCGCACCTGGGGCTTCGTGTACACGCTAGCAAACCGGGCAGGTCCGGTTCCCCACGTGACGACGGCGCCGCCGCGATTACAGCCGGGTTCCGAACGTGTCACACCAGACGTTCTCGTTGAACGTTCCGGTGAACCCGGAGAGGCCCTGGATCTTCTCGACGGCCGCCGAGATCGCATCGCGGCTCGGGGCGTGCGCATGAATCATCGTCTTATGAAGCTCTTCGGGCCAGCTCAACGTCGAGGAGCTGTACACGCAGGAGACGATCGAGTTCGATTCCCCGTGGGGCGCCCAGCACGCCGGCGTTCTCGAGAACTTCGCCGCCAACATCCTCGACGGCGCGTCCTGGCTTGCTCCCGGTTCGGACGGCATCAAGGGTGTGCGCCTGGCCAACGCCATCCACCTCTCGGCATGGACGGGGCAGGATGTCTCGCTCAACTTCGATGAGGACGAGTTCCTGGCCGAGCCGAACTCGCGCATCGCCGACGAGGGTACATTCCCCGTACGAAACTAATCACGCTTCGCCCGCTTCCACAGCCGGATTTTTCGTCCGGTCCCTCCCGACCCGGACCGTCAGGAGCAGGGCGGGCCAACCGGCTCAGGCTTCTGGCCGCACAGCGGGAGCAGGACGTCCAGGCCGGTGTTGCGGCGTGATTGGCGAGAACAAGGTGCGATTTCTTGGGGCCAGGCCGTCACGGCCGACTGCAGAGGGCGTGCGAACGCCCGGAGGAGTATCAACATGTCGAGCGACGCCGTAGCCGCAGAGCCCGCATTGACGTCGCGCGCCCGCGGGCCGCGAGGTGGCAAATCTGCCCCGACGATCTACGACGTCGCGAGACTCGCCGGGGTGAATCCGTCGACCGTTTCGCGTGCGCTCAGCCAGCCCGGTCGCATCAACATCAAAACCGCAGAACGAATCCACGCCGCGGCGAAAGAGCTGAATTACCGGCTCAACCCGATGGCGAGGGCGCTGCCCACCGGACGGACCAACACGCTCGGGCTGCTGCTCGCCGACATCACCAACCCGATGATCTTCGGTATCGTCCGCGGCGCTGAGCATGCTGCAGCTCAGCAGGGCTACACGCTCGTGATCGCGGAGTCCCAGGAGTCGGGGGAGATCGAGGCCTCAACGGCGGAACGCATCCAGCCCTCCGTCGACGGCCTCATCCTCGGGACGACCCGTCTCAGCGACGAGCGGATCCAGCGGCTCGCTGACTCCAAGACCCTCGTCCTGATCAACCGGGACGGGCAGGGGGTGTCGAGTATCCTGCCCGACGTCTCACCCGGTATCGAGGAGGCCGTCGCTTACCTCGCATCTTTTGGCCACACGAGCATTGCCTACCTGTCCGGGCCGGCGAATTCATGGATGAGAGCCACCTGTTGGTCCGCACTGCTCGAGAACGCTCTCTCCCACGGGATGTCGATCGCGGAAATCGGCCCGGGTGTGCCGACCCTCGACGGAGGCCGTGCGGCGCTCGCGCGGGTTCTCGCCGCTGGTGTCACCGCTGTTGTCGCCTACAACGACCTGATGGCGATCGGCCTGCTCCGGGCCGCAGCTGAGCAGGGAATCGAGGTGCCTGGCCGGCTGAGCGTCATCGGGTTCGACGACATCTTCGGCTCGGACTTCACGTCGCCAGCGCTGACAACGGTTCGTACCCCGCTCGCCCTCGCCGGTGAGCGCGCCGTCAGTCTCGCGCTCGAGATACTCGGCGCCGAGAACGCTCCAGCGCCCGGCGATGACGAGGCGATCGTCACGTCGCTGATCGTTCGCGGTTCGACCGGTCCCGCCGAGCGCTGAACCTGCCCGGTCGAAAACGGCTGGACTTCGCCGAAAGGTTCAGCCGTTTGCGACCGAGCATCGGTGCGAACAGCCGTTTGTGACCGAGCCTGCGGTCCGCACAGCTTCGTCGTCGAAGACATCCCGGCCATAAAAGTCGTCCTGCTCGACCAGCAGGTACTTCGCATCGCTTGCGAGGCTCTGCTCTATGATTCCGCGGAAGTCGAGGTTGCCCTCACCGACCTCGGCGAACTGCACGACCGTGGTGAATGCCGCCATGAAAGCAGCGAAATCGCCGGCGGCGAGGGATGCGAAAGCGGAGTAGGGCATCAGCCCGATCCGATAGTCCTTGAGGTGAATCATTGCGACGCGATCGCTGTATTTCGCGATCGTGGCTACCGGATCGAGGCCGCCACGCTGGATCCAGTGAACACCCAGCTCGAGGCCGAGCAGGGGAGCGCGGTCGGCGATGATGTCGAGCAGGTGCTTCTCACGCACGCTGTCGAAGAGCTCGGGAAGAGACTCGCCCGAAGCGTGGCGTAGGCCATCAGGCCGGTGCGGGACGCACCACCGAGGAGCTGGTACAGCGGCATCCCGGCAACCTTGGCACAGCGATGCACCTCGCAATGTACATCCACAACGTCGGTATCCAGGAGTACATGAAGCACGGAGCGAAGACCGACAGCGTCTTCGAACAGTCCTTCACCTGGAATGACGGCATGCTGCACCCGGGCAACAAGCCTGGACTCGGTGTCGAATTGAACGTCGACGAGGCGGGCAAGTACCCCTACGAGACCGCTTACCTGCCGTACAACCGGCTCGCCGACGGCACAGTCCACGACTGGTACCGACGGCACAGTCCACGACTGGTAACTGAGAGAATTATCGAATGACTATTGACGACGGAACATCCGAGGGCATCCAGATCATCGTGATGGGGGTCTCCGGATCAGGCAAAAGCACGATCGGCGCGCTCATCGCCGGCGCCCTCGGGGTTCCGTTCGTCGATGGTGACTCACTTCACCCGCAGTCCAACGTTGAGAAGATGGCCGGCGGTCAACCGTTGAACGACGATGACCGCTGGCCATGGCTCGCGACTGTCGGAAAGACACTTGCGGATGCCGGTGAGCAGGGCAGCGGAATGGTCATCGCCTGTTCCGCGCTCCGCCGCACCTACCGGGACGCGATCCTCCGGGCCGCCCCGAAGACTCGCTTCGTGCACCTCTCAGGAACCCGTGAGGTGCTCGCGTCACGGCTCGAAGGCCGCAGTGACCACTTCATGCCGCCTGCCCTCCTCGATTCGCAGTTCGCCACGCTCGAACCGCTCGAGGACGATGAGCCCGGAATCGTCGTCGACATCGACCAGAGGGTCACCCAGATCCTCTCTGAGACGACGGCGAAGCTCAATAAGGCGTCAACCGTCTGACGGCGGCCGCGCGGTGGCTTCCCGGTCCGCAATGCACCGGTTCAGCCATGGGGTAGACTTGGCCACTGAACTTCGGCGAGGGATGCTGCGCGTTGCGTTACAGCGGCATCCGTAATCGACGCGGTGGACAAGGCAACCATGGTTTCTCGACGGAACCGGCTTTTCCTCACGCTGACATGCGTTCGAGTTGACACGGAGTCGGGCATTCCCGGCCTCCTCCCAGACCACCCGGAGCGCGCTCCGGTTCACGCGAAGAGCCCAGGCTCACCACAAGGAGAACACCATGGCTGACGACAACAAAGTAGTCGCAGAAACCCGCACCTCGTTCGGCAAGGGCGCTGCCCGCAAGCTCCGTGCAACCGGCAAGATCCCCGCCGTCATGTACGGCCGCGGCACCGAGCCGAAGCACGTCGCCCTGCCCGCCCACCAGATCGGCCTGATCATCCGCAAGTCCAACGCGGTTCTCGAGCTCGAGATCGACGGCAAGCAGAGCCTCGCGCTGGTCAAGGACGTTCAGAAGGACCCGGTGCTCCGCATCATCGAACACCTCGACCTCATCGTCGTCATCAAGGGTGAGAAGGTCACCGTTGACATCCCCGTCCACCTCGAGGGTGAGTCCGCCGCAGGTACCGTCCACAACCTCGACGCGACCACGCTGTCGATCGAGGCTGAGGCAACCCACATCCCTGAGAACCTCGTCGTTTCGATCGAGGGCCTCGAGGCCGGCGCGCACATCCTCGCCAAGGACGTCCCGCTTCCCACCGGTTCCAGCCTGCTCAGCGACCCCGACGTGCTCGTTGTCGCCATCTCCGAGCCGGCCGAGACCGAAGAAGAGGGCGAGGCTGAAGGTGGAGCTGCGGAAGCAGCACCGGCAGCCGAGTAACGACCGGATATTCCGCCAGCGAGCCTGCCCGGATCGCGACCTCCGGGGTCGCGAACCGGCAGGCTCGCTTGCTTGAGCAAGGAGAATCATGTGGTGGCGCAAAGAGAAGGCAGAGCCGGCCGTGGCTGAGAACACCTGGCTCGTCGTTGGTCTGGGGAACCCCGGGCCGGCCTACGCGCGCAACCGCCACAATGTCGGACACATGGTCGTCGACGAACTCGCGGCGCGAATGGGCACCGGATTCCGCAAGCACAAGACCCCGGCTGTCGTCGCCGAGGGCTTCGTCACCCCCGGCGGACCGAAACTGGTGCTGGCGAAGCTGAATAGCTACATGAACGTGTCTGGCGGCCCCGTCGCGGCACTGCTCCGCTTCTATTCGCTCGACCCGGCACGCCTCATCGTCATCCACGATGAGCTCGACCTCCCGTTCGACACCGTCAAGCTCAAACAGGGCGGCGGGCACGGCGGCCACAACGGGCTGCGCGACATCGCCAAGGCCGCAGACAGCCCCGACTTCCTTCGTGTGCGAGTGGGGATCGGGCGCCCGCCTGGACGCCAGGACGCCGCCGACTTCGTGCTCAAGGACTTCGCCGGAGCGGAACGAGACGTTCTTCCCAACCTCGTAGGAGACGCAGCGGATGCCGTCGCGCTCCTCGCGACGGACGGCCTCCAGGCCGCGCAGTTGAAGGTGCATTCGCCTTCCTGAGTCGGCCGCCCGTGCGGCGACCGTGCTGTCTGACGTGCCGCGTAGACTGTTCTGGTGACTCTTTCGGGCTTGATCGAAGCGCTTTCGCGCGCCTCCACGTTTGACAACGCCCTCGGCTACGCCACCAGGAACGCTGACTTCTCCGTCACCGATGGGCTCCGCGCCCCGCTCCTGGCTGGCCTTCTCCAGGCACGTAGCAAGGCGGGTAAGCCAGCCGCGCTGTTCGTTGTCACACCGACCGGACGTGACTCGGAGTCCTTGCGCGCGGCGCTGGAGAGCGTCATCCCCTCTGCTCGCATCGTGGACTTCCCGGCCTGGGAGACACTCCCGCACGAGCGGCTGAGCCCCAGCGCCGAGATCGTCGGCAAGAGACTCGCCGCACTCCGGGTCATGACCGACTGGGACGGAACAGCACCGCTCATCGTCGTTGCCTCGGTTCGTGCTGCGCTTCAACCGCTCGCCGACAACCTCACCGAGGTGGACCCGATCCGGCTGGATGCCGGTGCCCGCGGCCACGACCTGCAACGGCTCTCGACCGAGCTCGTCGAGCTCGCCTACGTCCGGGTCGACATGGTGTCCCGCCGCGGAGAATTCGCCGTGCGCGGTGGAATCCTCGATGTCTTCCCGCCCGTGGCGGAGCATCCGTACCGCGTGGAATTCTTCGGAGACGAAGTCGAACAGATCCGTGAGTTCTCCGTCGCCGACCAGCGGTCGATCCCGGATGCCGTGCCCACCATCTCGCTCCCGCCCAGCCGGGAATTGCTGCTCAATGATGCCGTCCGCCAGCGAGCGGCCGAAATGCAGCACGAGTTCCCGAACATGTCGGGCATGCTCGAGAAAATTGCCAACGGCATCCCCGTCGAAGGGATGGAATCGCTCGCGCCCGCGCTTCTCGAGCGTCTCGTGTCTGTGAGCCACTACTTCCCGGCCGGTGCGGCAGTCGCCGTCATGTCTCCCGAACGGGTTGCGACCCGCGCCATCAGCCTGTCTGAGACCAACCGTGAATTCCTCGCCGCCGCCTGGCATGCGGCGACCGCAGGAGCACAGGCGCCGATCGACCTCGCCAGCGGCGAGTTCATCACACTGGAAGACCTTCGCACCGCCACGCAATTCACCGCCCCGGGTGAGCCAGCGGCCGATCACCCCTGGTGGACATTCAGCACGTTCCAGCAGGGGCCGGACGACGTGCTGCCCGAGGAACGCGAGATGGACGAAATCCTGACCGTTCGCGTCGCCGCCGACCCGGTGCCGAGCTTCTCAGGCAACGTCGACGGAGCCATTGAGCATGTCGCTTCGCGGCTGCGTGAGGGCTGGGTCGTCGGTATCGCCGCACGCGGCACCGGCCTGGTCGAGCGTGCCCGCGACGTCCTCGCCGAGCATGAGGTTCCTGCGCGGGTCGTGGACGGGTTCCCAGCCGACCCAGAGCCCGGCATCGCCTACCTGCTCCAGGGGACCGCTGAAAGCGGCTTCGAACTTGCCGAGGCGAAACTCGCGCTCATCAGCGAGAACGAGTTCTACGGCCGCACCATCGGCTACGACTCCCGGCAGGTCAAGAAGCTCGCCTCACGGCGTAAGAACGTCGTCGACCCGCTGCAGCTCAAGGCCGGCGACTACGTCGTCCACCAGACCCACGGGATCGGGCGTTTCGTGGAGCTCAGCCAGCGTGAGGTTTCCAGCGGAGGCCGGAACCCGACGAAGACCCGTCGTGAGTACCTGACCCTCGAATACGCGCCGTCCAAGCGGGGCTACCCGGGCGACAAGCTGCTCGTCCCCACCGACCAGCTCGACCTGCTCAGCCGTTACGTCGGCGGAGAAGCGCCCGCGCTGTCGAAGATGGGCGGCAGCGACTGGGCGCAGGCCAAAGGCAAGGCCCGCAGGGCCGTTCGCGACATCGCCGTCGAGCTTGTGAAACTGTACTCAGCGCGGATGGCGTCGAAGGGTTTCGCGTTCAGCAAGGACACCCCGTGGCAGAGGGAGCTGGAGGAGGCCTTCCCCTTCGCCGAGACCCCCGACCAGCTCACTACGATCGACGAGGTCAAAGCCGACATGGAACGGCCGATCCCGATGGACCGGCTGCTCTCTGGTGACGTTGGATTCGGTAAGACCGAGGTCGCCATCCGAGCGGCGTTCAAGGCTGTCCAGGACGGCAAGCAGGTCGCCATGCTCGTACCGACGACGCTGCTCGTCCGGCAGCACTTCGAGACCTTCGCCGAGCGCTTCGCCGGGTTCCCCGTGCACCTTCGCGCCCTCAGCCGGTTCCAGACCGCCAAGGAGGCGAAGGAAACGCAGGAGGGCCTCGAGCGCGGCACCATCGATGTCGTGATCGGTACCCACCGGCTGCTCAGCGAGGGGATGACGTTCAAAGACCTCGGTCTCGTCATCATCGACGAGGAGCAGCGATTCGGTGTTGAGCACAAGGACAAGCTCAAGAAGCTCAAGACCAACGTCGACATCCTGGCGATGAGTGCGACCCCGATTCCCCGCACCCTCGAGATGGCAGTCACCGGCATCCGTGAGATGTCGACCCTCGCCACGCCACCCGAGGAACGGCATCCGATTCTCAGCTTCGTCGGCCCATACAGCGAAAAGCAGGTCGGTGCTGCAATCCGGAGGGAACTGCTGCGTGAAGGGCAGATCTTCTTCGTCCACAACCGGGTGTCGAGCATCAACCGCATCGCCGCCCAGCTCGCCGAGATCGTGCCGGAGGCCCGGATCGCCGTCGCACACGGTCAGCTGTCCGAGAGCACTCTCGAGCGTGTCGTCGTCGACTTCTGGGAGCGCAAGTTCGACGTCCTCGTCTGCACGACGATCATCGAGACCGGACTCGACATCCAGAACGCCAACACGATCATCATCGACCGTGCCGACAAGTACGGGCTCAGCCAACTTCACCAGTTGCGCGGCCGGGTCGGCCGCGGCCGCGAGCGTGCGTACGCCTACTTCCTCTACGACGAGAACAAGCCGCTGTCCGAGACCGCCCACGACCGGTTGTCGACGATCGCCGCCAACAATGAACTCGGCAGCGGAATGCAGGTCGCCCTCAAGGACCTCGAGATCCGTGGCGCGGGCAACCTGCTCGGTGGGGAGCAGGCCGGGCACATCGCCGGCGTCGGCTTCGACCTGTACCTGCGGATGATCGGCGAGGCCGTCGCCGACTTCCGCGGTGACGTTGCCGAAGGCCAGACCGAACTGCGGCTCGAGTTGCCCGTCGACGCCCACATCCCCGAGGACTATGTCGACAGCGAGCGTCTGAGGCTGGAGGCCTACCAAAAGCTCTCAGCTGCTTCCGGGCCAGCCGCGGCCGACGACCAGATCGGGCTCGTCATCGACGAGCTCACCGACCGCTACGGGGAACCGCCCGCTCAGGTGCAGAACCTGATCGCGGTCTCCCGCCTGCGCCAACGAGCCCAGCGGGTCGGCCTCAGCGAACTCGTGGCCATGGGGACGAACCTGCGAGCCGCGCCCGCAAACCTCCCGGACTCGCTGCAGGCACGACTTCGCCGGATGTATCCCGGCGGGAAGTACCTCGCGCAGGCGAACGCGCTGATCGTGCCGATGCCCGCGAAGCACGGCGAGAAGCTCAGCGACGCGGACCTCATCGCATGGGTCGGTCAGTTCCTCGACGCGCTCTTCCCCCTGCCGCCGAAGGAAGCACAGGCCGCTTCGTAGCATCACAGGTTCGCTCCGCGGACGATGGAATAGTGTGGGACCCCACCGCATCCGATGGAGGTTCCCGTGGCATTCACCGTCTCACACGCTCGAGTCCTGGTGACCGGGGGAGCGTCAGGCATGGGGCGTCTCTATGCCCAACGTGCCGTCCAGGAACAGGCGGCGTCCGTCACGCTGTGGGACATCGACGCCCTCACGCTGGATGCCACCGCGAGCGCGCTCTCCGGCTATGGGACGGTCATCCACACGCGGGTCGTCGACGTGTCAGAGCTCGACGACGTGAGGAGCGCCGCCACACACGAGCTCGACGAGGGGCGGGTGCCTGACGTTCTCATCAACAACGCGGGCATCGTCCGGGGCAACGAGTATTTCTGGAACACCGACTCCGAACGTGACACCGAACCGACCATGCGGATCAACGCGATCGCACCGATGCACATCACGCGCGAGTTCCTGCCGGCGATGATCTCCGACGCTCCGTGGGAGAAACGCATCCTTAACGTGGCATCCGCCGCAGGCACTCTGTCGAACCCCCGGATGAGCGTTTACGCAGCGTCGAAGTGGGCGCTGATCGGCTGGAGCGACTCGGTGCGGCTGGAACTCGAGCGCTCCGGCAACGCACACGTTCGAATCACAACATTCTGCCCGTCGTACGTCGCCACCGGCATGTTCGAAGGCGCCAGGGGTCCGTTGATGACGCCCGTCCTGTCGCCCGACATCGCCGTCGCTCGCGCCTGGCAGGCCATGCTCGCCGGAAAGCCGATGCGGAGAACTCCGTGGACCGTCGGCCTGGCGAGCACCCTCAAAGGTGTGCTTCCGCAGCGCGCATGGGATGTGGTCGCCGACCGCGTCTTCTCGGTTTACTCGAGCATGGACGAGTACACCGGTCGGGTTGCGACCCCGCGGGTGGCGGAACCGACACGCGAGGAGGAACGTTCGTGACCGATCTGCTCAGCTCTGCGTTCGCGACACGGGTCGCCGCGGCGAGGGATGCCTTCCGAGCGGGAACCACCAAGCCCATCACCTGGCGGCTGCGGCAACTGACGGCCCTGCGGCGGATGCTGCTCGAACAGGGTTCCGCCCTCGAGGATGCTCTCGCCTCAGATCTGGGAAAGAGCCCAACCGAGTCGCAGATGAGCGAAATCGGCGTGGTCGTCGGTGAGATCGACAACACGATCCGTCACCTGCGCCGCTGGCTGCGCCCCAAGCGTGTGTCCGTTCCGCTGTCGGTGGCTCCCGCCGCGGCGCGTGTCGTCCGCGAACCGCTCGGAGTGGTGCTCGTCATCGGGCCCTGGAACTATCCCGTGCAACTCGCGCTGGTTCCGCTCGCCGGAGCGCTCGCCGCGGGGAACGCCGTTCTCCTGAAACCGAGCGAACTCGCGCCGGCGACATCCGCTCTCCTCGCCCGGCTGATCCCTGAATACCTCGACAGGTCAGCAGTCGCCGTGATCGAGGGCGGTGTCGATGAAACCACCGAGCTGCTCACCGAGAAGTTCGACCACATCTTCTTCACAGGCAACGCCAGGGTCGGACGCATCGTCGCCCACGCGGCCGCCGAACACCTCACCCCGGTGACGCTCGAACTCGGGGGAAAATCACCGGTCTACGTGCACGACGATGCCGACCCGGCCGAGATCGCGGACCGCCTGGTCTTCGGCAAGTTCCTCAACGCCGGGCAGACCTGTGTCGCACCGGACTATGTCCTCGCGACGCCGGAAACTGCACGACGGCTCCTTCCGCACCTGCAGGACGCCGTCTCCCGGCTGTACGGGGACGACCCGCAGGCAAGCCCGGACTACGGGCGCATCGTCAACGACCGCCAGTTCTCCCGCCTTTCCGCGCTGCTCGACGGTGTACGGGCCGACATCGGTGGAACAACCGACAAGGCAACGCGATACATCGCCCCGACCATCGTCGACGGTGTCGGGACGGACGCGCCGCTGATGCAGGAGGAGATCTTCGGGCCGATCCTCCCAATCGTGCACGTATCCGGCGTCGACCAGGCCATCGAGGTCATCTCAGCGCGCGAGAAACCGCTCGCGCTCTACCTGTTCACCGAGTCGCGGGCGATCGTCCGCCGATTCCTCCGCGACACATCCTCCGGGGCGTTCGGCGTGAGCATTCCCGCAGCTCATCTGCTGGTACCCGGGCTCCCGTTCGGTGGGGTGGGGGAGAGCGGCATGGGCCGCTACCACGGGGAATTCTCGATCGACACGTTCAGCCACCACAAGGCGGTGCTCAGCAAACCCACCCGTCCCGACACCCTGAAACTCATCTACCCGCCGTTCACAGCCCGGCGCGAGGCCCTCATCCGGCTCTTCGTCGCCCGCACGGCGAAGAGGCGCCGGTGACGCCATGACCGACACGGCCCTACCGAACATGGACGCGCTCGCAGCGTCGATGCGCACGGTGCTCGACAACTGCGTGTGGAGCCAGACGATGACGCACGCGTCGCTGGTCACCTACCTCATCGAGGAAAGCTACGAACTCATCGACGCCGTTGAAGCGGACGACCGCGACGTCATGCTCGAGGAACTGGGCGATGTCTTGCTCCAGGTCGTGTTCCACGCCGAGATCGCCCGCCGGACGCCCGCCGAGCGGTTCTCGCTCGACGACATCGCCCGGGCCGCGAACGAGAAGATGATCCGACGTCACCCGCACGTCTTCGGCGACGAGACCGCTCTCACCGTCGAGGAAGTCTGGCGGGTCTGGAGCGCCGCCAAAGCCGCTGAGAAATCCACACGGACGAGCGCACTCGACGGCATCCCGCAGAGCATGCCCGCTCTCGCGCTCGCCGAGAAGGTGCTCAGCAGAGCAGAGCGCGCGGGCCTTCTCGGCCCAGGCCAGGGCCAGGCGAAACCCCAATTCTCAGACGAAGCCGAACTCGGGCGGCTCCTGCTCGACATCTCGGCCGCTGCCCGGTCGCAGGGGCTCGACGCAGAGAGGGCGCTCCGCTCGGCGCTCCGTGAGCTGCAGGACGGCATCCGCGACCAGGAAGCCGCGACTGGCTCCTCCTGAACCGGACGCCCCTGAACCGGACGCCCGGTGGGCCCATGCCAGAATTGAGCCATGGCCTCTCCTGTTACACCGCCCCGCGGTATGCGCGATTTCCTTCCCCGGGACAAGGCCAGGCGAGAGCATGCCCTCGGGATCATCCGGGCGGTGTACTCCGATTTCGGATTCGACGAGATCGAAACACCCGTCGTCGAGGACTACGCCCGGCTGCACTCTGGCCTCGGCGGTGACAACGAAAAGCTTGCGTTCAACGTCCTCAAGCGGGGGCTGACTCCCGAGGATGCGGTCAGCGCCGCCGAATCCGGCAGCCTAGACTCGCTCGCCGACCTGGGGCTCCGCTTCGACCTGACCGTCCCGCTGGCCCGGTTCTATGCGACCCACCGTGCCGAGCTCCCTCCCGTGTTCCGTGCCGTCCAGATCGCACCGGTCTGGCGAGCGGAGCGCCCGCAGAAGGGCCGTTACCGGCAGTTCATGCAGTGCGATATCGACATCATCGGTGAGGCAGGACCCCTCGCTGAAATCGAGCTGATCAGCGCGACATCCGCCGCCCTCACCGCACTCGGACTCATCGGGTGCCGGGTGCGGATCAACGACCGGCGCCTGCTCACCGGGATGCTGGATGCGTTCGGTTTCGTTCCCGCGGAGCACCCAGGCGTTCTCATCACCGTCGACAAGCTCGACAAGATCGGAACCGCAGGCGTTCTCGCTGAACTCCGCGAGCGGAACGTGACCGCCGAAGCCGTGAACCGGCTCGAGGAGTTCTTCGCGCGTCCGACACCTGACGACCAGCTCTTCGGCGAAGCGCAGATCCGGTCACAGCTCCCGGCAGGCGTCGACGACACCGTCATCGCGGAACTGGCCACGATCGGCACGGCGGTGACCCAGGCCGACTCGACGCCACTGGTCTTCGACCCGTTCCTCGTGCGGGGGATGGGCTACTACACCGGCCCCATCTTCGAGATCGAGCACCCGGAACTCGGCTACTCCCTCGGTGGTGGTGGACGCTATGACGGAATGATCGGGCGGTTCCTCGGCCAGAACGTGCCGGCGACGGGGTTCTCGATCGGCTTCGAGCGGATCGTCGACCTGCTCGAGCTCGCCGAAGACGCCGGTACCGACTCCCTGGTGCTGGTTTACGAGCAGGATGTCGCACCGGCCACCCTGGTTGCGCTCAAATCCGAGCTCATCGCTGCGGGGAAGCGGGTAAGGCTCGAGAAACGGGTCAAGAACCTCAAGGCCCTCCTCGACCGTGTGACGGCGGAAGGCTTCTCGGCATTCGCGTTCGTAACCCCGGCGACAGCATCCGCGGCCGACCTGGAGCTCAAGCCCCTGGGCTGAAACGATTCGCAGGAAATCGCACGGTTAGCAGGACAGAACACGCGAAAGCGTCCTGATAACCCTGTGATCTCCTGATTAGCGAGCGTCAGAGCCCGTGCCTCCTCCGGCCGAAACCTGCTCGTAACCTGCCGAAGCCGGGTGGCTAGACTGAGCGCGGGTCAACGTCGCTCCACACAATCCACTGGCAACACCCCGAACAGGAGAAAAACTGTGGCACTTATTGATGCTGTAGGCGCTCGCGAAATTCTGGATTCCCGCGGGAACCCGACCGTTGAGGTCGAGGTTCTCCTCGACGATGGCACGGTGGAGCGTGCAGCCGTTCCGTCCGGCGCTTCGACCGGCGCGTTTGAAGCCTACGAACTGCGGGACGGAGACGCCGACCGTTACCAGGGCAAGGGCGTCCTCAACGCCGTTGACGCGGTCCTCGACGAGATCGGCGACGCTGTCGAAGGGCTCGAGGCCGACGACCAGCGACTGCTGGACAAGACTCTCCGCGACCTTGACGGCACCGACAACAAGGAACGCCTCGGCGCCAACGCCATTCTCGGCGTGAGCCTCGCCGTTGCAAAGGCTGCCGCACAGGCCGCCAACCTTCCCTTGTACCGCTACCTCGGTGGTCCGAACGCCCACGTGCTTCCGGTGCCGCTCCTGAACATCATCAACGGTGGTTCGCACGCGGACAACGACGTCGACATCCAGGAATTCATGATCGTCCCGCTGGGCGCGGAGAGCTTCTCCGAGGGCCTTCGCTGGGGCGTCGAGACCTACCACGCGCTCAAAGCGCTGCTGAAGTCGAAGGGCCTCGCCACCGGCCTTGGCGACGAGGGCGGATTCGCGCCGAACCTGCCGAGCAACCGCGCGGCACTCGACCTTATCGTCGAAGCGATCACCAACGCCGGTTACACCCCGGGCAAGGACATCGCGCTG
Source organism: Mycetocola miduiensis (assembly GCF_900115155.1). Lineage (GTDB taxonomy): Bacteria > Actinomycetota > Actinomycetes > Actinomycetales > Microbacteriaceae > Mycetocola_A > Mycetocola_A miduiensis. The sequence goes on along the minus strand of NZ_FOVM01000009.1, from coordinate 90,145 downwards.
GCACTCGACGTCGCAGCAACCGAATTCTTCAAGGACGGTTCCTACCACTTCGAAGGCAAGCAGCTCTCGGCGCAGGAGCTCAGCGCGTACTACGCGGAGCTCGTCGCGGCGTACCCGCTCGTCTCCATCGAGGACCCGCTCGAGGAGGAGGACTGGGAAGGCTACCAGCACCTCACCGCCGAACTGGGCGACAAGGTGCAGATCGTCGGCGACGACCTGTTCGTGACCAACCCGAGCCGTCTCGGCAAGGGCATCGAGCTCAAGGCCGGCAACTCCATCCTCGTCAAGGTGAACCAGATCGGTACCCTCACCGAGACCCTCGACGCCGTCGCCCTGGCACAGCGCTCCAGCTACACGGCGATCCTCTCGCACCGCTCCGGTGAGACCGAGGACACCACCATCGCCGACCTCGCCGTTGCCACCAACGCCGGCCAGATCAAGACCGGTGCGCCTGCCCGGTCCGAGCGGGTCGCGAAGTACAATCAGCTGTTGAGGATCGAAGAAGAGCTGGGCGAATCCGCGGTTTACGCGGGCCGCAGCGCCTTCCCGCGGTTCTCGGCGTAACCGTCCCAACAACTCCCGGTATGCGTCGAAGATCGACCCATACCGGGAGTTGTGCTTGGACCGCTAGAGAACGAAGAGGAGCGGCGCGTGGCCAGACGACCAGGAAGCACCCGCTCGAGCTCGACAAGGCGACCGGCCAGAGCAGCGCGATGGGCCGGCCCCAACGGAACACCAGCGCCCGAAGCTGAGGCGGGAAGCTGGATCAGGGGCATCCGTTTCTCGGGTTTCGGTCTCCTGATGATGTCGCTTCTGGTGCTCGGGATCGTCGTCATTGCGCCGAACCTCAAGGCGTACATCGAGCAGCGCCAGCAGATCGCGCAACTGGAAGCATCCGTCGCTGAGAGTGAAGACGAGATCGAGCGGCTGAGCGTCGAACGCGAACGCTGGAACGACAGCACATACGTGATGACCCAGGCACGCGACCGCCTGTTCTACGTCAACCCCGGCGAAGTCAGCTTCATCGTCCTGAATGACGTCGATTCGGCGCTGCTCGGCAAGGATGAGGCTCCGGTCAGCACGGAACTGACCGCGACGAAAGTGAACTGGGCCGAGTCGATGCTGGCCTCCCTTGTCACCGCAGGACTGACGGACGTCTCGACCGCTCCGTCTGCTCCTCAGGCACCCACGCCGGAGCCCACTCCCTGAGCTGGGATAATGGGTGCATGACGACACCGCCATTCGAGACCGTGACGGCCGACGATATCCGGGCCGTCTCCGCCCAACTGGGACGACCAGCCCGCAATGTCGTCGGGATTGCGGCGCGCTGTGTCTGCGGGGCGCCGACCGTCGTGTCGACAGCTCCCCGGCTTGATGACGGTACGCCGTTCCCGACCTTCTACTACCTCACACACCCCGCTGCGACAGCCGCCGTGTCGACGCTCGAAGCCACGCAGGTGATGAACGAGTACAACGATGACCTCGCCGCGGACGAGGACCTCCGTGCCGCGTACACATCAGCGCATCAGGCTTACCTCACCGATCGGGAGAGCATCGCGGTGGTTCCGGAGATTGCGAATATTTCCGCAGGCGGGATGCCTGTCCGCGTGAAGTGCCTCCACGCTCTCGTCGGCCACGCCCTTGCGGCAGGCCCTGGAGTCAATCCGATCGGTGATCGCGCGCTGGAGCGGGCCGACTGGTCCCCGAACGTGTGCGCATGTGTGGACGTCGATGATGAGGCTGATCGCGACGAGGCTACCCCGGCGGGGGAGTGAGCTCGATGCTGCAGAAGACCCGGGGGATCTTCGCAGGGGGGCTGGCGACGCTCTTCGTCGTCGGGGTGGTCGCGGCCGGGGTGACCCCGGCGCACGCCGACCCGGTCCGTGATGCCCAGTACTGGCTCGCCAACTATGGCATCGCGGATGCGTGGCAGCACAGCACCGGCGCTGGCACGACGATCGCGATCATCGACACCGGCATCGCCGACGGCCCCGCGGAGTTCGCCGGAGCGGTTGTCGCCGGCCATGACGCCTCGGGTGTCGGCGGCGCCAACGGCAGAACCCCGGTGGGTGGGGCGGATGAGAACCCACACGGCAGCTGGGTCGCATCGCTCGCCGCAGGGCGAGGCAATGGCGACGGCGCCGGTGTGATCGGCGCAGCGCCCGGGGCCAGCCTCATTTCGATTTCCGTGGGTTTCGGCTCGAGCGGATCCACCATTCCATTTGCCGACCAGATCGCTGATGCGATCCATTTCGCCGTCGACAACGGTGCGGATGTCATCAATATGTCGCTGACGACCAACACCAAGGACTGGCCCGAGAGCTGGGACGAGGCGTTCACCTACGCGTACGACAACGACGTCATCGTCGTCGCTGCGGCTGGCAACCGCGGCAGCGGAACCGAAGAGGTGGGGGCTCCGGCCACCATCCCCGGCGTCCTCGTCGTCGCCGGCGTCGACGCGTCAGGCAAGGCGAGCTACGACGCGTCGAGCAGGGGGATCACCCTGTCGGTGGCCGCGCCGAGCGAAGAACTCGTCGGCGTCTCACCCGACGGCGGGTACGTCCAGTGGGCAGGAACCAGCGGGGCATCCCCGATCGTCGCCGGCGTCGCGGCCCTCGTCCGTTCGCGATACCCGGACATGGATGCCGCCAACGTCATCAACCGCATCATCCGCACCGCCAGTCCGGTGCAGGGTGAAGTCCTTCCGAATGCCATCTACGGATACGGCTATCTGAACGCCGTTGCCGCGGTGACAGCGGATGTCAAAACTGTCGACGAGAATCCAATGGGGGACCTCGCCGCCTGGATCACGCAGCACCGGAAGGCGGCATCCGCGCCCGAAGCAATCCCTCAGGACACGGGAACGATCCCTGAGGTCCCGCCGCTTGATACGGCCCCCGGCCCGCCGAATCCTTTCCTCCCGACGCGCGACACCCTGCTGTATGTCAGCCTTCCGCTCGCCCTGTTCTTGGGAACTGGTACCCTAGTAGTGCTCGGTGCCATCGGTGCCACCCGGCACCTCAAGCGGTCGGTTCGAAGACAGTAGCCTGCTTGAGTCCGTGCGACCCCCCAGTAGGAGAATTTTCACCGTGCCAAAAATTTTGATTGTCGGTGGCGGCTATGCCGGTTTTTACACCGCATGGAAGCTTGAAAAGTGGCTGCGTCATGGAGAAGCAGAGGTCACCGTCGTTGACCCGCTTCCGTACATGACCTACCAGCCGTTCCTCCCCGAAGTGGCAGCAGGGTCGATCGAACCGCGTCACGCGGTCGTCGCCCAACGCCGTCACCTCAAGAAGACGAACATCCTCACGGCCAAGGTCACCAACATCAACCACGCCCAGAAGAAGGCGACGATCCTCCCAGCCGTGGGCGAGCCATGGGAGTTCAACTACGACATCGTCGTGGTCACCGCCGGCGCTGTGTCACGCACGTTCCCGATCCCGGGTGTCGCCGACGAGGCGATCGGCCTCAAGACGATCGAAGAGGCTGTCGCGATCCGCGACCGCGTCCTGTCGAACTTCGACAAGGCAGCCACCCTCCCGGCCGGACCTGAGCGCGCACGCCTGCTCAACTTCGTCGTCGTCGGTGGCGGCTTCGCCGGCATCGAAGTCTTCGCCGAACTCCGCTCCTTCGCGAGCGCGCTGCTCAAGAACTACCCCGAGATCACATTCGAAGAGGTCGAGTTCCACCTCATCGAGGCGATGGGGCGAATCATGCCCGAGGTCAGCGAGAAGACCAGCCACTGGGTGCTCAAGAACCTCGCCGAGCGCGGCGCTCTCGTTCACCTCGACACCCAGCTGACCTCAGCCGTCAACGGCAAGATCGAGCTGTCGACCGGTGAGACGTTCGAGTCCGACCTCATCATCTGGACCGCTGGCGTCATGGCCAACCCGCAGATCGTCCGTAACACCGACCTCCCGATCGAAGAGCGCGGCCGTCTCGTTGTGCGCCCGGACCTCCGCGTCGGCACCGACGACGAGATCGTCCCGGATGCGTGGGGTGCCGGTGACGTGTCTGCGGTCCCCGACCTTTCCGGTGGCGGCGTTGGCGGCTACTGCGTGCCGAACGCCCAGCACGCCGTTCGCCAGGGCAAGCTCATGGCGAAGAACATCGTCGCGGTCCTCCGCAACGAGGACCCGAAGCAGTACGTCCACAAGAACGCGGGCGCCGTCGCCGGCCTCGGTCTTGGCGTTGGTGTCTTCCAGTCCGGCAAGATCGCCATCAAGGGCTTCCCTGCCTGGCTTGCGCACCGTGCCTACCACGGTCTGGCCATGCCGACCTGGGAGCGCAAGATCCGCGTCATCGTGGGATGGGTCACCAACTTCTTCCTGGGCCGCGACATTGTGAGCCTGATCGCTGTGCAGACGCCTCGGGCCGCTTTCGAGGAGTTCGCCTCCCGTCCGAAGCCGCCCGCCGCCGCGGATACGGTCAAGCCGGTTGAAGCCCTCAAGAAGCCGGCCGTCAAGAAGGTAGCGAAGCCGGCCATCGAGAAGGAATCCGTCGCCGCGTCGAAGTAGCGCGGTATGAGTGATGAGCCCGGTCCGGGAATGGACCGGGCTCATCATCATTAACCGGGTCGTCGGCATCCCTGGCTCACTACACTTGCTGGCATGTTCCCTCTCGGGCGTGCGGCGTTCGACAGCGCCCTCTCATGAAGGCGGTTGTCTACGACCGCTACGGGCTGTCTGACATGCTGCGGGTGGAAGAGGTTTCGGTACCCGTACCAGGAGCGAATCAGGTGCTCGTCGAAGTCGCGGCTACCTCGGTCAACCTGTCCGACTGGGAGTCCCTGATGGGCAAACCGGCGTACGCGCGGATCGGCGGGCTGCGAACTCCCGCGCGGCCGGTGCTGGGCTCCGACATCGCGGGACGGATCGCAGCGGTCGGATCCGGGGTGACGCGGTTCCGCGTTGGGGACGAGGTCTACGGGGACAACCTGCGCCTTATGGGCGGTTTCGCCGAGTTCGCTGTGGCAGCTGAAGCATCGCTCGTGCGTAAACCCGCACAGTTGAGCTTCGTCGAAGCGTCGACGCTGCCTCAGTCGGGGGCGATCGCGGTTCAGGGGACAGCGATCGCACGGCCGGGCCAGCGAGTGCTCATCAACGGCGCGGGGGGAGGGGCCGGCGCGTTCGCCATCCAACTTGCCTCGCTCGCCGGGGCACATGTCACCGGTGTCGACAATGCGGGCAAGCTCGCGTTCATGCGCGATGTCGGTGCCGACGAGGTCCTCGACTACCGCAAAGAGGACTTCACCCGGCAGGAGCCGTTCGATCTTGTTCTGGATCTCGTCGCCTACCGATCCGTGTTCGCTTACCGGCGGGCGCTGGCTCGCGGGGGCCGTTATCTCTGTGTCGGCGGAACCGTTCGTGCACTCCTGCGGGTGGCGACCGTCGGAGCGGCCGCCGCAGCGCTCACCGGGCGGCGGCTGGGGATCCTCGTGGCGAGGGAGGGTCCGGAATACTTCGGGCCGGTCGCGGAGCGGTGCATCGCCGGTGAGGTGCGCATCCACATCGACCGCACCTTCTCGATTGACGAGGTGCCCCAGGCGCTCGCGACGGTCGGTGAGGGGCGTGCGCTCGGCAAAGTCGTCGTAACCCCTCAGGCTGCCGGGGGAGCGTCAGATGCTCCCGGTCCCGCGCAATAAGCTATTCAGGCATGCCCCCGTAGTCCAATGGCAGAGACAGGCGACTTAAAATCGCTCCAGTGTGGGTTCGAGTCCCACCGGGGGTACCAGCCCGGACAGAAAGACCAGGAAACCCGACGTTCAGGCACCGACGTCGTGACTCTGCTGAGAGCGTTCGGCGATGTCGGCATCCGGGTGGGGGCACCCCGAGGGTGTTTGGCGGTCAGCGCCCGCTGTATCGTCAAAGTATGAGCGCGACCACACGTGGTCTCGACCGGATGCCCGGGATGCCCCGCAGGGCGGCGTTGCAACGCCGCATCCGGCTGATCGTTGCCATCACGATCACCTACAACATTCTCGAGGCGATCATCGCCCTGGCAGCCGGAGCCGTGGCATCCTCCGCCGCCCTCATCGGGTTCGGCCTAGACTCGATCGTTGAAGTGTTGTCGGCCGCCGCGGTGGCCTGGCAGTTCACAGCATCCGACCCCCAGAAGCGTGAAAAGGTCGCGTTGCGGGTCATCGCGTTCTCCTTCTTCGGCCTCGCCGCCTACGTCAGCGTCGACGCATTGCTGTCCCTCTTCGGCGTGCGTGATGCGGAACACAGCGCCGTCGGCATCCTCCTCGCCGCTGTCAGCTTGATTGCGATGCCGTTCCTGAGCTGGTTCGAGCGCCGCGCCGGAAGGGAGCTCGGGTCGGCATCAGCGATCGCCGACTCGAAGCAGACCCTGATCTGCAGCTACCTGTCCGCCACGCTCCTCGCCGGGCTGCTGCTCAACACTCTGTTCAGTTGGGCTTGGGCGGATTCGATCGCCGCGCTCGTGATCGCCGCCTTCGCAATCGGTGAAGGGCTCCAAGCGTGGAAGGGTGAGGCGTTCCCTGTGCCTGTGTCGGTTCTCACCGGCGAGCGACCCGCACCGGCTGACGTGACCCCACGCGCTACTTGGCCTGGTCGTAACTCGACACCGTAGCGACCGTCAGCGCGAAATCGACCGGGAAGTTTCCGAAAAGCAGGCGACCGGCGTCGTCCGCGGCCTCAGTCACGGCGATTGTGACCGCGTCAGCGAGGTGGGCGGGCGTGTGCACCATGACCTCATCGTGCAGGAAGAGCACCAGGTGCGGTTCGCCCCGCTCGTCGGCGAGGGCGCGGAGTCGTTGGCGCAGCCCGGCCATCCAGCACATCGCCCACTCCGCCGCGGTGCCCTGGGCGACGAAGTTGCGAGTGAAGCGTCCCCAGTCACGAGCCGCCTGACGCGCCCGCCGGTCGTCCGCCGCCGGGGCATCCGTCGACGGAACGGCGTCAGCGCCTGCCCAGTCGTCACCGGGCAGGGGGGAGCTGCGACCGAGCCACGTGCTCACCTGCTCACCGCGTTCCCCGGCGCGGGCCGCAGCCTCGACGAGGCCAATCACCCGCGGGAACGCACGGGTCAGCCGCGGCATGAGCCGGGCGCTTTCACCGCTGGTCGCCCCGTAGAGCGCACCGAGCATCGCGATCTTCGCGTGCGCGCGGGTGTCGACGACGCCAGCGTCGACGAGGCCCTGGTAGAGGTCACGTTTGCGGCCGGCCGCAGCCATGGCTTCATCGCGGGACATCGCCGCGATGATTCGAGGTTCCAGCTGGGCGGCGTCCGCCACGACGAGCGACCAGCCCTCATCGGCGTGCACCGCTCCGCGGACCTCGGCTGGCAACTGGAGGGCGCCTCCGCCCCGGGTGGCCCACCGGCCGGTGACCACCCCACCAACGACGTACTCGGGATGGAACCGTCCGTTCTGCACCCACGCGTCCATCCACGCCCAGCCGTTCGCGGACAACAGCCGGGCGCCTTTCTTGAATTCCAGCAACGGTTCGATGGCGGGATGCCGCAACTCGCGCAGCTCCCATTTGCTTGTTCCCGTCACAGGCAGGCCCGCCCTCTTCAACGAGCGGAGCAGATCCGGTTGCGAATCAGGGTTGAGCGCCGGGTTGTCCAGTGCGACGCGGATCCGGTCGGCCAGACCCTCGAGCTTCGCGGGTCGCCCGCCGAACTGCGGACGCGGCCCGAGTGCCTCCTCGAGCGTTGCGGCGTGAACGTCCCTGCGCCAGGGCATGCCGGTGAACCGCATCTCCTCGGCGATCAAGGCGCCGCAGGACTCAGCCGCCAGCAGCAACTGGAGGCGCGCTGCCTTCGCTGGGTCGGTGCGCGCCACGTCGTCGAGTGTGTGGCGCTGCAACAGGAATTCTGCGATGGGATCGGCGCCGTTCTCTGACGCCCCGTCGTCGAACAGCGTGTTCGCGTGATCGCCGGGAGGGACCGCGGAACCGTCCCACGCGTTCGCTGGGGCGTCCCGCAGGGCTGTGCCCTTCGTCGCCTCGGCGAGTTTCAGAATGCGGTGCGCCAGTCGGAGATCCTGTGAGCGCTCGACCCGCAGTCCCGCTTGGAGAAGCGCCGGGTACCAGAGGGCCGTGTCGCTCCACACCCACCGCGGCCGTTGTGGCTCACGACTGGCCACGGCGGTGAGGAGTCCGGCCCCGTCGAGGCGGAGGGGTGCAGACGCGACGCCCTCTGGAGTAAGTTCCGTCAGCGTGATGCCGCCACGTGGGGACCCTGCCAGAACAATGAACACCCGTCCATTCTCCCGTTCGCCACCGACAGGCCAGTACCGACAAGCAGGCCAGTACCGACAGGCGAGTACCGGCCGGGGCAGACCCGCAGGATGTCAGTCGGCGGTGAGGGCGGGCTGGATGAGCCGTCGCCAGATCCACAGCGAGAGGCCGACGGCGCCGAAACCGAGCACAATCAGGAATCCGACGATGACCTCACCGCTGGTCTCCCACACGTCGAACACAGGAGCGAGGAGCGCGAAAAGCACGGTCAGCACGACGGTCGTCGACAGGAACCAGGTGGGCCGAGACCACACCAGCAGCGCCCGTCCGTCCAGCTTTCCGAGCGGGATGAGCAACACGGCTGCCGAGCCTACGCCGGCCATCGCAGCGATATTGGCCGTCTCGGTCAAGAGCGACCCGAAGAATCCGGGCGGCGAGCCGAGGAGTGTGGACGCGAGCCAGGCGATGATGCCCGCCGTGAAGACAGCACCGATCCGGATGCCCGCGACAATTCCCCGCGCTGACCGCCTTCCTGAGATCGCTGTGACGGTGAACACGATGCCGAACAGCAGCGCGGGCTGCAGATCCAGGACCCGCGAGACCAGCGCAACGGCTGCAACCGAGAGGAGCAGCCGTGGCGACAGGGCGATCCGGGCCGGCCCGGTCGGCAGCCGGGCAGCGAAGAGTGCCGGCACGGTGGTCGCGACAAGGTTGATCGTAGCCAGCGCGATCACGGATGCCAGCAGGACACGAAGGTATTCGGGCTCGCCGTGCACGGGGGTGGCGAAAAGGACGATCGCAGCGGCCAGGCCGACCAGGAGCGCAGACGTGACACGCTCACCGGGCCCGGTGAGGACCGGGGCTGGGTCGTCGTGGGTCGGCACGCGGTTTCGGCCGGTGAGTGACAGGGAGGAACGCAGGCCCCGGCGCGGGCCGACCGTGGTGGCGAGCATCCGTGCGGGGACGAGCAAGAGGAGGATCGCAACGGCGGCGAGGACCAATGCCCGGAGCCAGGACAGGTCGGTGGTCGCGACGGCCGACGGCACCGCTTTCGTGAACGGTGTGGCGGCGTCCCAGCTTCCGGCCGCGGGCGGCTCCGTCTCGGGAACGGGAGGTGACGGGACGGCCGGGGCCGGAGTCGGCGTTGGCGTCGACGCGGGCGGCACGACGGGGGCTACGGCAGCGTCATCGCTGGGGCTCGGCGACGGGACGACCTGCGGCGCTGCCGTCGCAGGTCGCGCGACCGTGACAGTGAGCGGAGTGCTTCCTGCACCCGGGTTGCCGGCGGCATCCGTCTGGAACGCGGTCACCGTTACCTTTCCCGATCCCGCGGGCAGGCGCCTACCCGAGCACGACCAGACGCCGCCGGACACGGGAGTGGAACAGAGCGCCACGTCGACGCCGGATGCGGTGAGTGCGAAGACGTTCACGGTTGCGCCGTCTTCACCGGTGCCGGAGTACAGCACGCCCGTCGGGGAGATCGTGCTCCCGGGGGCGGGGGACGTTACAGCCGGGGCGTCAGGCGCGTCGACGTCGAGCAGGATGGTGCGGCTCGCGCTGGAGTCGGACGAGCTGCCCTGGCTGAAGGAGGTGGACTGGCTGGCGGTGAGGGTGTACATGCCACTACCGAGATCGCGCGGCATCACATAGGCCCAGGTGCCATCCGATCCCGCCGGGAACGACCACGACGGTCCGCCGTCCACGGACAGGGTGATATGTGCGTTGGGGTAGCCGCCGCCCCGGACAAGACCGCCGGTCAGCAGGGGAGATGCTCCGGCGATGGTGGGCGGAGCAAGAACATCCACCAGCACCGTCTCAGACTCGACGTTCTTGCTCCCGGCGACAAGTTGCACGGCGGTCAGCCGGATGTCAGGGCCGCTGGGGAGTCGGGAGACGGCACAGGAGTAATCGGTGGCGGTGCTGCGGATGGTGCACACGTTCGTTCGCGACGTTCCGGCGAGGATCTGGACCTCGGAACCGGCCACTTTCGTCCCGGTGATGACGGCGCTCGCCGAACCGAGGAAGGATCCCTGTACGGGCGATGTGATCGTCGGCGCGTCGTCGTCGAGTGAACGCGGCTCTGGATCTGGTTGGGCACTAGCGGCGCCCGGGAACGCGGCGAGAACGAGAAGAACGGTAATGGATGCCGCGGCAAGCCCCGGGAACATGGGCCAAAGGGCTCGCATGCGCGGCCTGGTCAGCTTGACCGACCGGCCCCCATCACGTCGAGCAGAACTGAAAATCCCCACCTTCGTTCCATTTACGAGTGTGACTCGCGCAGTGTCAAACCAACACGCCCGTTTGGGGGTGTTTCACAGCCACCGCTGCCGGTGTCGGGCATCCGAAAACCGCTAACGTGGAAATCGACGAAGGGAGTGCCGGTGGTGATAGCGCTCTCCGCAGTGGGACCGGCGTCGCCTGCACCCGCCCCCTGGTTGAACCCCGCGCAATTCTGGCCGCGCGTCGAAGCGGCCACGGCCGGCCTTGAGAGCCCGCTCGCGGTCCTCGAGCTCGGGGCGCTCCGATTCAACTCCCACGACCTCGTTCGCCGAGCCGCCGGGAAACCCATTCGCGTCGCCAGCAAGTCGATCCGGGTACGAGGCCTGATTCACGCACTGCTCGGTACGGAGGGTTACGCGGGGGTCCTTGCCTTCACGCTGCCCGAGGCGCTGTGGCTCGCCGAAACGGTCGACGACGTCGTGGTGGGATATCCGACCGCCGACGCCGACGCCATCCGCAGGCTTGCCGCCGACCCCGTCGCTGCAGCACGGGTGACCCTCATGGTCGATTCGGTCGAGCACCTCGACTTCATCGATGCCTGTGTGCCCCCGAACCGGCGAGAACGCCTACGCGTCTGCCTGGAACTCGACGTGTCATGGCAGTCGTCGGTCCTGCTCGGCCACGTGGGGGTGTGGCGCTCGCCCGTCCGCACCGCTGATGAAGCTGCAGCGCTCGCACGTGTCGTCGAGGCCCGGGCCGGATACACTCTCGTCGGCATGATGGCGTACGAAGCCCAGATTGCTGGGCTCGGTGACCGGGGTTCCTGGTCCATGACGAAACGCTGGATGAAAGGGCGGTCGATCGCGGAGCTCACCGATCGGCGATCCGAAGCGGTCGCCGCCGTCCGGCAAATCACCCCGCTGGAGTTCGTCAACGGTGGGGGAACCGGTTCGATCGAAAGCACGTCGCAGGACGAGTCGGTCACCGAGATAGCGGCGGGCAGCGGGATTCTCGGCGGTCACCTGTTCGACAATTACCGGTCGTTCTCGCCGGCTCCGGCTGCCTCGTTCGCGCTCTCGGTCGTGCGCAAACCCGCGCCGTCGATGGCGGTCATCCTCGGCGGCGGCTGGGTGGCATCCGGGCCTCCTGGCGAGGATCGGATGCCGCGGCTCGAATGGCCGACGGGGCTTCAGCTGGTGCCGCGCGAGATGGCCGGTGAAGTGCAGACACCGATTCGCGGCGAAGCAGCATCGAGCCTGGTAACGGGCGACCGGGTCTGGCTACGGCACTCGAAATCCGGTGAACTGAGCGAACGGGTCAACGAATTCGTCGTGGTCGACAGCGACCGGGTCCTTGACCGCCTGCCGACCTATCGCGGCGAGGGGAAGGCTTTTCTGTGACAGCGACCGGAGCGGTGTGGCGCAACTGGGCCCGAACCGAACAGGCCAGACCGCTGCGGGTGGAACGACCGCGGACGACAGCCGCCGTGCAGCGCGCCGTACGAGCAGCAGGTGGATCGGGCATCCCGATCAAGGCCGTCGGGTCGGGGCACTCGTTCACCGGGATCGCCGTGGCGACCGGTGTGCAGCTCGCCCTCGACGACCTGACCGGGCTGATCGACCGGCCAACGGCCGATGGCCGCGCGTCGTTCTACGCCGGAACGCGGCTGCGTGACATTCCCCGTTTGCTCGCCCCGTTCGGCCTTGCGATGAACAACCTTGGCGACATCGACGGGCAGAGCATCAGCGGGGCAATTTCCACCGGAACGCACGGCACCGGCGCCCCATACGGCGGACTGGCCGACCAGGTCCGTGGCGTGACGATCATCACAGGCGATGGCGAGCTCCTGCACATCGACGAAGACGACAACGCGGACCTCCTTCCCGCTGTTGCGCTCGGTCTTGGTGCGCTCGGAATCCTCGCCGAGGTGACCATCGCGTGTGTTCCCCGATTCCTGCTCGAGTCGGTCGAGCAGGCCGAGCCACTCGCCGACGTGCTCGACTCGCTCGCCGAGCGGGCGGCATCCGCCGACCACTTCGAGTTCTTCTGGTTCCCGCACACGGCGACGGCCCTCACCAAAACGAACACCAGGCTGCCGGGCAGTGCCGCGCGGAAGCCGCTGCCGTTCGCCAAGCGGTGGGTCGATGAGAGCCTCATGGCCAACGGCGTTTACCGGGCCACGTGTTTCGTCGGGACGATCCTGCCGCCGGTGATCCCGGTCCTGAACCGGCTGGCAGCGAAGGCCGCCCGCCGCCGCCGCTTCACGGATGTCTCGCACCGCGTCTTCTCGACAAAGCGGACGGTCCGTTTCCGGGAGATGGAGTACGCACTGCCCGCGGAGAACGTACCAACGGTCATCCGTGAGATCGAGGCGCTCATCGCCCAGCGGCGATGGCGGATCAGCTTCCCGATCGAAGTACGTTTCGCCGCCGCGGACTCCCTGTGGCTTTCGACCGCGTACGGTCGCGACACCGGGTATGTCGCCGTTCACCGCTACATCCACGAGAACCCGGCCAGGTATTTCGCCGCGGTCGAAGCGATCCTGATCGAACACGGCGGGCGCCCCCACTGGGGCAAGATGCACACGCTGGGTGCAGGAGACCTCCGCGCACTGTATCCACGCTTCGACGACTTCCTCGCCGTGCGCGACCGGCTCGATCCACGACGCCTGTTTTCCAACCCGTATCTCACGCGCGTGCTCGGCCCCTGACCCCGAGGGTTTGCCTTGAGAACCGACGGTATCCTCATGGTCCCGTGCGGTCGCTCACGTAGAATGGAGGGGATCATCCGCACGCACTTGCCTACCAGCACACCAAGGAGCTCTCGCCATGGAATGGCTCATTCCTGTACTCATCATCGTCGCACTGGCGGTCATCGTCGGTATCTATTTCTGGGTCACCTACAACTCCCTGGTGTCCCTCAACGTGCGCGTTGACGAAGCCTGGAGCGACATCACCGTGCAGCTCAAGCGTCGAGCGGATCTGATCCCGAACCTGATCGAATCGGTCAAGGGTTACGCAGCCCACGAGCGGGCCGTCTTCGAGAATGTCACGAGGGCGAGGGCCGAAACGCTCAGCGCGCAGGGACCAGCAGATGCCTCGGCAGCCGAGAACCACATGCAGCAGGCGCTGAAGTCGATCTTCGCGGTGGCCGAGGCCTACCCGCAGCTGCAGGCGAGCCAGAACTACCTCCAGCTCCAGGGAGAGCTCGTCGACACCGAAGACAAGATCCAGGCGTCACGCCGTTTCTACAACGGTGGCGTCCGGGAGTTGAACACAAAGATCAAGGTGTTTCCCAACAACCTCATCGCCAAGAACCTCGGATTCACCGAGCGTGAGTTCTTCGAGGTCACCGACAACGCGGCGATCGCGGAGCCGCCGCGCGTGCAGTTCTAAACCATTCGACACGGGCTCGGGCGTGAAATTGCGCCCGGGCCCTTGCTGTATCCCGAGGTCAACAGTGAAAGGACGATGAATGTACAGGGCCATCCGCAAGAACAAGGTGAACACCGTGGTCATCATCGCGTTCTTCCTGCTGATCATCGGCGGGCTGGGTGCGCTGGCCGGGTACATCTACAACAGCCCCAGCATCGTCATCTTTACCATCGTCGGTGCTGCCGCCTACGCGATCTTCCAGTACTACTTCGCGTCGAGCCAGACGATCGCGATCAGCGGCGGCCACGAGATCGAAAAGCGCGACAACCCGCGGCTCTACCGCATCGTGGAGAACCTCGCGATCACGACAGGCACGCCGATGCCCAAGGTATACCTCATCGATGACCCGGCCCCCAACGCGTTCGCGACCGGCCGGGACCCGCAGCACGCATCCGTTGCGGCGACGACCGGGCTGCTCGACATTCTCACCGACTCCGAACTCGAAGGGGTCATGGCTCACGAGATGGCGCACGTGCGCAACTACGACATCCGGGTGTCGATGATCGTCTTCGGGCTCGTCGTCGCTGTCGGGTTCCTCGCAGACATGTTCCTGCGGATGGCCTGGTTCGGCGGGGGGAACCGCAACAACAACGGCGGCAACCCGGTCGTTCTCGTTTTCGGCATCGTCGCGATGGTCGTGGCGCCGCTTCTCGCGAGCATGGTGCAACTCGCCGTGTCACGTCAGCGCGAATACCTTGCGGATGCCACCGGTGCGCTCACGACCCGGCATCCGGATGCGCTCGCGAACGCGCTCCTGAAGCTGCAGGCGTATGGCCGGCCGATGCGGCGGCAGAACTCCTCGATGGCTCACCTGTGGATTGCGGACCCGCTGAAGCCCGGTGCCGTCGCCCGCCTATTCGCAACGCATCCGCCGATCGAGGAACGCGTCGCGCGGCTCCGCGCCATCGGCGGCGGGTTCTAACCTGCCCCGTTGCTGTTTCGTCCTCGTCGATCGGTCCCAAAGGGCTGTTGCCGCGATCGGTTGGGCCAAGAAGGTCGTGCAAGGGCGGGTAAACGACCCGTTGGGCCCAATCGATCGGCGGCGGGCCGCCCCGTGAATGCGAAAGCGGAGCGAGCCGGTCGGCCCGCTCCGCTTTCGGAGGATCAGGTGGAACCCGTGACGACTCCTAGAAGCCGTAGACCTCTTCGATCGTCACCGTGTCACCGTCGATGACGACGCTTCCGGAGATTCCCCAGTCGTCCCAGGTGTAGGTGCTGGTGCCCTCGCCGCCCGGGTATGCCAGCTCACCGCTCGCGGTCGCGGATGCCTGGCCCTTGTCAGCTTCGAACCGGGTTCCCATCTCATTCACCGTAACTGTCGGGTATTTGACGACCTTGTACGAGAAAGTCGGCTCCCCGCTGAAGTGCAGGTAGTAGTTCGTGCGCAGGTTGCAGTTCTCCGGGTTCGCAACCGTCTGGGTCGCACACGTGTCCATGTACTGGTTGACCTGCGCCTGGATCTCGTCGGTCAGTTCCTTCGTCGGCGCCAGCTCAAGTGCGATGGACTCGTAGCTCGCTTTGGAGCCGGTCGCAGCGACGAACGTCTGCGTCTCAGCTTCGAAGAACTTACCCTCCGGCGCACCGACTTCATATGCCGCCGGGTAGGCCAGGAGCTCGTACCCCTTGCCGAAGTCCACGTCGACGCCGTTAATGGAGACGTTGGAGTCCTGGTTCGGATAGACGTAGACGGATGCCAGCAGCGGCTTGTCGATCGTCCAGTTGTCGAAGACGCCGGCCTGCTTACCGTTCTTGCTCAGCTCGAGAATTCCGTCGTAGACAGTGCCGTCGATGCTGTACGAAACCTCGACCATGGCGGAGTCACCGCGGCTGGAGACATCCGTGACCTTGGGGTTCTTCATCAGGGCCTTCGACCCCTTGAGGATGTCGTTGCTCAGGAGCGCGGCCGCTCCTTCGCTGACCCCGGGGTCGACGAGTTTGTTGGCTTCGGACGCCTTGCCCTGGCTGATCGCGCTCAGGTACGCCTCCACCTTGGCTTCCGGACCATACTGCGTGCCGCCGATGACCTTGATGATCACGGAACCGATGATCAGGAGAAGTACGAGGCCGGCGGCGAGCGCCGAGAACAGGATGACCTTCTTCTTTTTCCTCGGGTCCATCGGCGGACGCTGCGACGTCAGCGGCTGCGGGTAACCGGCGGGGGCGGTACCGTACGGGTGGCCCGCTCCTTGCGGGTAGCCGGCCTGCGGCGCGCCCTGGCTGTAGGCGCCCTGCGTGTATGAGGCCGCCTGCTGTGCACCCTGGCTGTATGCGTCTGCCGGGGTCTGACCCTGGCCGTACGGGTTCTGGCCGTACGGGTTCTGGCTATACGGGTTCTGCGGTCCGTTCGGCTCCTGGCCGTATGGTGCCTGATCGCTGAACGGGTTCTGGTTCTGTCCCTGGCTGTACGGGTTCCGCGGGGCGCCAGCGGCAGGCGAGTACGGTGCCTCCTGGTCTGCAGCGGGCTGCCCATACGCTTCCTGCGCATAAGCGGAGCCCTGGGCGTACGCCTGTTGGTCCGGCGCATCCTGCTGTGGTGTGTCGGCCGAACCCCCCTGGGGCACCGAGCCGTCTCCGTGAGCTGCTTCTGGTGCCTTATCGTCCGTGGCCATGAAAAATAGTCCCCCTTCTCCGAGCGCGATCGATGTCAACTTATCATCGAAGACGACCCCTCCATCGGGGGGATCAGGCCGGAAAATCCCCTGATCTATGGGGTAGTTTCACCCATCCCCGTCCGGCCGGATCCCGAGGGCGCCAGCGAGCTCACGCGCCAGGGTTCCACGCCCGGCGACGGCGATGCGTTCGTTGCCCTGCCAGGCCGCCGCCTGCCGGAGCAGCGCCGCGATCCGTTCGGCGGCATCGGCCGGAGCCCCGGGCTCGAGCCACGCTGCCTGCACGCGCAGGACCCCGGCGGCCCGGTCGTTCTTGAGGTCGAGCCGCGCCGACAGGTGGTCGTCGAGCAGCACGGGGAGCACGTAGTAGCCGTGCACGCGCTGGTGCTTCGGCGTGTAGATCTCGATCCGGTAGTGGAAGTCGAACATCCGCAAGGCACGATTGCGCGCCCAGACGACCGGGTCGAAGGGGGAGAGGAGAGCGGATGCCTCGATCGAACGCGGGCGACGTGCGTCGCGGTGCAGCCACGCCTCCCTGGGCCGCGTGCCGCGAAGCCAGCCCGGCACGGTGACAGGCAGCAGCTCCCCGGCATCCTCGAGTTCACGCACGGCGATCTGGGCGTGTGCGGAGGAGAGGCGGTAGTAGTCGGCCAGGTCGTCGAGCGTGCCGATCCCGGAGGCCACCCCCGCACGCCGGACGAGCTCACGGACCGCATCCTTTTGCGGGATGTCCTGGTTGAGCACCGCTGGCGGGAGCACCTGCTCGGGGAGGGCGTAGCGCCGTTCGAATCCAGCACGGCCGGCCGACACGATCTCGCCCCACCGGAAGAGAGTTTCGAGGCCGATCTTCACATCGGACCAGCCCCACCACGGTCCGACACGTTTGTTCGCGTCGTGTTCGATCGCACTTGCCGGCAGCGGGCCCTTCTCCGCCAGTTCGTCGTGCAGCCAGCGAAGGAACGCCCCGTTCGCGTTGGCCCAGCTCTGCGGATCGGCGAGGCTCTTGTCGCGGTAGGCCTGCATGCGCCACCGGAACAGCGGCCAGTTGTCCTTCGGCATGATCGTCGCCTCGTGGCCCCAGTACTCGATGTAACGTCCTGACCTGGCGAAGGTGAGGTCGTCAAGGGTGGACTTGTCGTAGGCGCCGAGGCGCGCGAAGACGGGCAGGTAGTGGCTGCGCTCGAACACATTCACCGAGTCGATCTGAAGGACGCCCAGCCGGTCGATGAGCCGGTTCAGCTGTCTCGTGCCCGGCCCCGCCGTTCGAGGACGGCCGAAGCCCTGCGCGGCCAGGGCGATCCGTCGTGCGAGAGCCGGTGCCACGCTGTTCGTCATAAGGTCCGACGTTAGCGTGTCCCTCAGACACCTGCCGCATAGACTGATCCGGTGGCGAATACGACGGAGAAAAACTGGTGGGCCCGCGTTGTGCGACCCTCTGATTCGGCTGTCGACGAACTCGCTCCTCGAAGCGGCAACGGCGACGACGGCGTCCCCCGCGGAGTGCGGATTGCTGGCGCGTGGTCCTGGCGTCTCCTCGCGATTGCTGGAGCGCTCGCCGTTCTCGTTTACCTGATCGTTCAGCTGCGGCTGATCATCATCCCCTTGCTGATCGGGGTGCTCGTGTCGGCACTTCTCACCCCGCTCGTCGAATTTCTCACCCGGCATCGCTGGCCGAGGGGACTGGCGATTGCGACGAGCATCCTCGGAACCATCGCCGTTGTCGGCGGGTTGCTCTCGCTGGCGATCTGGCAGATCACCAGCGACTTCTCCGAAGTCCAGCAACGGACCGCCGCGTCGTTCAACGAACTGAAGGCCGCTCTGCTCCAGTCGCCGTTGCACCTCACCGAGACGCAGATCAACGACTTCATCTCGGATGCCGTCGCCACGGTGCAGGATGACGGCCAGGCGTTGTTGAGCGGCGCGTTGTCGCTCGGCTCGACGCTCGGGCACGTCGCGACGGGTGTTTTCCTGGCCTTGTTCTGCCTCATCTTCGTTCTCATCGACGGCCGCAGCATCTGGGGCTGGCTTCTTCGGTTGATGCCGAAGAAGGCGCAACCGGCGATCGACGGTGCGGGCAAGGCCGGCTGGTTCACATTGACGAACTACGCACGCACCCAGATCCTCGTCGCCTCGATCGACGCGGTCGGCATCGGTCTCGGCGCGTTCCTGCTTGGTGTGCCGCTCGCGATCCCGATCGGTGTTCTCGTCTTCCTCGGCTCCTTCGTCCCGATCGTCGGTGCGGTCGTCACCGGCATCGTCGCCGTGTTCATCGCCCTCGTCTACAACGGCTGGTTCATCGCCCTGCTGATGCTCGGTGTTGTTTTGCTCGTGCAGCAGATCGAGGGACATGTGCTGCAGCCGCTCCTCATGGGGGCCGCGGTCAAGGTCCACCCGCTAGCCGTCGTTCTGGTGGTCGCCGGGGGCACACTCCTCGCCGGGATCCCGGGCGCGTTGTTCGCCGTCCCTGTCGCCGCCGTGATCAATGTCATGTTCCGGTACATCTCGGCCGGTGCGTGGCGAACAACAGGACCGCCATCGGCGGCTCTCAACGACGTCATCTGGCGAACCGTCCCCACCGAACGCCACGCCCGCAAGAATGCCCTGCCCCGGCACGGCAAGACCGCCCCCGAAACCGAGGAAACACCGAATGCATGATTCCGCGCTGTCCAACCCCACTCTCGAACAGTTCGAGACGGCGAGGACCGTGGTGGCACGCGTCGCCCAGGAGACGCCGATGGAGAGTTCGCGGTATCTCGCCGAACTGCTCGGCGCGGAGGTCTTCCTCAAGTGCGAGAACCTGCAACGGACCGGATCGTACAAGATCAGGGGTGCGTATAACCGGATGGCACAGCTCACCGAAGAGGAACGCGCGCGCGGCGTCGTCGCAGCATCCGCCGGCAACCACGCCCAGGGCGTCGCCTTCGCAGCACGGGAGCTGGGCATCGCATCGACCATCTTCATGCCGATCGGGGTGCCGCTGCCGAAACTCCAGGCCACGAAGGCATACGGCGCAGAAGTGATCCTGCGCGGGCACACCGTCGCTGAGCCCCTGCTCGCCGCCGCCGCGTATGCGGAGGAGACCGGCGCGATCTTCATCCCGCCGTTCGATCACCCTGACGTGATCGTCGGCCAGGGCACGCTGGGTCTGGAGATCTGGGACTCGGTTCCCCAGGTGGAGACGGTGATCGTCCCGATCGGTGGCGGCGGCCTCATCGCCGGCGTGGCATCCGCCATGAAACAGCGTGCCGAAGCAGCGGGGCGCTCGATTCGTGTCATCGGCGTCCAGGCGGCCAATGCCGCCGCCTACCCGGGGTCCCTCGTCGCGGGCGCCCCGACCGAGGTTCCGGTTCAGGCGACCATCGCCGACGGTATCGCCGTCGGGAAGCCGGGGGTGCTCAATTTCGAGATCATCCGCCACCTCGTCGACGACATCGTCACCGTCACCGAGGACGACATCGCCAAGGCACTGCTTGTCCTCCTCGAACGCGCCAAGCTTGTCGTCGAACCGGCCGGGGCCGTCGGCGTCGCGGCCATCCTCGCCGGCCTGGTGTCGCCCAGTGGTCCCACCGTCGTCATTCTCTCCGGCGGCAACATCGACCCGCTTTTGATGCAGCGCGTCATTAGCCACGGTTTGTCGGCATCCGACCGTTACCTCACCCTGCGTATCCCGCTGCCCGACCGTCCTGGTCAGCTCGCCAGGACGGCTGAACTGGTCGCCGAGGCAAACGCCAACGTGATAGAGGTGCTGCACACCCGCCACGGGCACGGACTCAAGATCGGCGAGGTCGAACTCGAGTTGAGCGTCGAAACCCGCGGGCTTGAGCACCGCGAACTCGTCGTGGAGACCCTCCGGTCCGCCGGCTATTCGCCGCAGATCGTCGAAGACTGACCGCGACCACAACAGAGAACGGCCCGGCGAGAATCTCGTCGGGCCGTTCTCGTGTTGAGGCTATTGGCCTGCGTACGTTTCGACCTTCGTGATCTTCACGGTGATCTCCTTGCCGTTCGGCGCCGTGTACTTTGTAGTTGCCCCGACTTTGAGGCCCAGAATCGCTGCACCGAGCGGGCTCTGCTCGCTGTACACGTCGAGGTCCGAGTTAGCGGCGATCTCGCGGTTACCGAGGAGGAAGACCTCCTCGCCGCCGGCGACGGTAGCGGTGACGACGGTGCCGGACTCGACCACTCCGTGGCTCTCAGGGGCGGTGCCAACCGTGGCATCCCGCAGCAGCTGGGTCAGGGTGCGGATGCGCGCCTCCTGCTTGCCCTGCTCGTCCTTGGCGGCGTGGTAGCCGCCGTTCTCCTTGAGGTCGCCCTCTTCGCGAGCCGCTTCGATCTTCTTGGCGATCTCTTCACGCCCGACGGTTGACAGTGTCTCGAGTTCGTTGGCGAGTCGGTCGTAGGCATCCTGAGTCAGGAAGGTGACCTGAGTGTCAACAGCCATGGCGAACTCCTTACATAAACGGACGCCCTGACGGGTGCGTCAGGGCGTATGAAATCGACCCGGCTTTCGGGTATCAGAGAATCTTATGCCAGCCAACAGCGATAAATCAAACCCGTTGAGGCGAGTTCGGTGGTTGTCACCGTCTCGGTGAAGCTGCGCGTTCTCTGCTCTGACGGGGGAATTTCCACGACCTTCCAGCCCACGACGGCGAAGGTGTCGTTGAGCGCCTGCACGGCGCAGTAACTCGTGGTTTCTGTGGCGACGGACAGCTCGAAGGTGACCTCGACGGTGCGCTCGTTGACGACCGTATGGGCGGTGTCGCGCACGTCGAGCGAGGACGGGCCCACCATGTCAAGTGCGGCCCAGACCACCCAGGCCACGAAGACGAGTGCGATCGCGCTACCGGCGATCCAGCCCAGGCGTCGCTGGCGCTTCCGCGCTCGGGGAGCCCGCCCGTATCGTTCGTCGAGGACGGAGGTGTCCCGCTGGGTGTTCGAAACCATCAACCCTCATCCTGCGAACGTTAGTCTGTACAGACAAGGCTAATCGCTTTCTCAACCCCCGCACTCTCACTGAAAGATCCGGCTACCGTGACACTCCGCTTGCTTTCGGTCCATGCGCACCCCGACGACGAGTCCAGCAAGGGCGCGGCCACGAACGCGTACTACCGCTCCCGGGGGGTGGAGGTCATGGTCGTCAGCTGCACCGGCGGTGAGCGCGGCGACATCCTCAACCCTGAACTCGAAGCACGGGCGATGGGCGAGCGTGACCTCGCCGGTCTCCGCCGCCGGGAGATGGCCGAGGCTGCGCGGATCATGGACATCCGTCATCGCTGGCTCGGCTACACCGACTCCGGGATGCGCCGTGAAGACGGAAGCCTC
Source organism: Mycetocola miduiensis (assembly GCF_900115155.1). Classification (GTDB taxonomy): domain Bacteria; phylum Actinomycetota; class Actinomycetes; order Actinomycetales; family Microbacteriaceae; genus Mycetocola_A; species Mycetocola_A miduiensis. The sequence continues at coordinate 68,356 of NZ_FOVM01000009.1, read as the reverse complement.
CCGGCGAACTCGTTCGCGGCGATCCCGCTCGCCGCGTCGGCCGAACCGCTCGTTCGGATCGTCCGCGAGTTCCGGCCGCAGGTGATGGTCACCTATGACGAGAATGGCGGGTATCCGCACCCCGATCACGTGCGCTGCCACGAGGTATCCGTCGCCGCCTTCGAGGCCGCTGCCGACGCCTCCGCCTACCCGGACGCCGGTCCTGCCTGGGAGGTCTCCAAGTTGTACTACGACCACATCTTCAACTACGAGCGAGTGAAGGCGAATTTCGACGAATTGCTTCGACAGGAGCCGGAGTCGCCGCTTGCCGAGCAGCTTTCCGAGATGGTCTCGTGGATGAAGGAGCGCCCTGCGCGCGCAACGACGCACGTGCCCGCCGGCGAGTTCTTCGAGGTCCGCGACGCCGCGCTCCGTGCCCACGCGAGCCAGGTCGCTGCCGACTCGAGCTTCTTTTTCTGGTCGAACGACCTGCAACGCGCGGCCTGGCCGTATGAGGACTTCGAGCGCGCACGCAGCACCGTGCCGCCCGTCGCAAACGAGAGCGACCTGTTCGCCGGAATCGAGGACACTGAATGATCGCCGCCAGCTGGAACATCGTCACGGATGCCGCGTGGCGGCTGGCCTCGACCCCGACGCCGTCGCTCAACATTGATCCGAACGATGTGACACCGGGGCCGGCCGGGTTCTTCGTTGTCGCCCTCCTCGCCGCCGCGGTGTTCCTCCTCATCTTCGACATGCAGCGTCGTATTCGCCGCGTGAACCACCGCGCGGAGATCCGGGAGCGACTGCAGGCAGAGGTAGACGAGCGCGACCGCGCGTCGGGGGCGGACGACGAGGGAACGGCGACCGATTCGGGCATCGACCCGAGACCGGGCGACAAACCGTTCTGACCGCGGTAACAACTCAGATCACACGATTGTGCGGTGCATCTCGAGCTCGTTTCTCGACGGGTCGAGGTTGTACGGGATGGTGCGACCAGTGAGGTCGTAGCCGCGACGGCGGTAAAACGCGATCGCCCGGTCGTTGTCCTCGTGCACATGCAGCGTGAGGGTGTCGCCCTGCGTTCGCGCCCACTCCTCGACCGCGTCCAGCAGCGCGTCCGCGACACCGGCGACCCTCCCGCGGGCTGTGGGAGCGACGAAGGCGCCGACGAGCAGCGGCCCGCCCACCTCGAGCTTGTCGAGGAATCCGCTCATCGTGCCCACCCATCGGCCCGAAGCATCCACAGCCACGTATTGCACACTGCCGGCGGTAGTGCCGCGGTTCGCCCGCATTCGCCAGACCTCCTCGGAGTTCGCCTCGGCCGCTTCGATCGTTTCCATAAAGGCGATCGGGGTATCCCTGAGCATTTCGAGTCGAAGATCGCGTACGCGCTCCCAGTCGGATTCGGTGGGGGAAATGATGGTGACGGCGGTCATCCCGATACTGTACCGACCTCGGCACGGCGATCCCGGGAAACACCCTGTTCGGCAAGGGCGGTCCGGAAAACGTCGATGGCCTGGCGGCCATCCGCCTCGGCGGCAACGAACCCGTCGGGTCGGATGAGATAGAACCGTCCGTTCACCAACTTGCTTGAACCCGCCGTCGGGAAACGGTGGAGAGGCAGCCGCAGAGCGCTGCGAAGTCGGACCGCCTCACGCCGCGCGACGGCACCGTAAGAATGAACCTGCCAGTCGAGGGCCCTGAGGACGTCGAAGTTCGTCCCGGTCCACGGCAGCCGACGGCCAACGACCCGACCGCGCCGGCCGGTGCTTCTCGCTGCGGCGCTCATCCAGTAATGGATGCGGATTTGCGACACGTATTCGAAGAGGCGGCGAGATAACGGCACCCGCGGAAGCGCTCCGACCAGGAATGGCAGGAAAACCCGGGAGAGCCGGCGCCGGACGAAACGAGAGGCGCTGGACGTTCCCGTGACGAAACCAAACACCCGATCGGTGGTCGCGACGAGGCGAAGCGCCACCGGGCGGCGCTCGGCTTCATACCGATCGAGCGCCGAGTCCTGGGCGCCCTGGTGGAGGACCGCCGTCAAAGCGAAGGCAAGATTGTGGGAGTCCTGGAGGCCTGTGTTCATCCCCTGGGCGCCGACGGGGGAGTGAACGTGCCCGGCATCCCCTGCAAGGAAAACGTGTCCATCGCGGAAGTGGGCGGCGACCCTGTGCGAGATCCGGTAGGTGGAGAACCACGACGAGGTGTCGTAGTCCACTCCGAAGACGGTGGAGAGCTTCACCCTAGCCGCGTCCTCTGTCACCTCCACGGCTGGACCGGACAGGCGGATGGTCCCGAGGAGACGGTCATTGCCGCCAGGCGCCATCGGGAAGGTGACGAGCAGGTCGTCGGAACCGAATCGCAGGTTCACAGCGTCTGGTTCGAGGCCGGTCACGCCATGCGCATCCGACACATAGAAGCTGTGCTCGTTTGTCACACCCTCGAACGGGATTCCGCGGAGCTTTCGGACCAGCGACGACGCCCCGTCGGTTCCCACGCAGTACCGCGCGCTGACGAGCATCCGCCCGTCCGTGCCTTCCAGAACGGCTTCGATGCCACCATCGGGCTGCTCGCTGAGACCGGTCAGCGGATGCCCCCACAGCACTGACCCGCCCAGTCGCGCGAGATGCTCCCCGAGGATGCGCTCCGTCTTCGACTGCTCCAACACATAGAGGCCGGCGAACGGTGAAAGCCCCGCCCCGATCCGGCCAACAGGCACCCTGCCGAACGACCGCCGCTCGAAGCCGGGGCTGGCCACCCGGGCGGTCATCGCTTCGTCAAGGAAGGCATCAACCAGGTCGAGCTGGTCGAGGATCTCCATCGTGCGAGCCTGCAGAACCAAAGCCCGCGATTCCGTGGTCGGACCCGGCTTCCCGTCGACAAGAACGGCGTCAACCCCGAGTTTCGTGAGCGCGGCGGCGAGCAGCAGTCCGGTTGGACCAGCCCCGACGACGAGGACGTCGGTCTTCATTTCTCGAGAGAGATCGCCCACGTTCCCCATGGTAGGCACCTGCGGCGCGTGGCACTACACTGATCCCCTCGGGGTTTCAGCGCCCTGCGGGGAGGGGTAATCATGCCGTTGACGGGAGAATACGAGCCGAGCACGAGTGGCTGGGCACGCAAACAAGTCGAACAGTACGAGGCATCAGGCGGCACGAAGGCGACAACACTTCACGGGCGACCGGTGATCGTTCTCACGACCGTCGGTGCGAAGACCGGCAAGCTCCGCAAGACGGCTCTGATGCGTGTGGAGCACGACGGCGAGTATGCGATCGTGGCGTCCCTCGGCGGCGCGCCGAAGCATCCGGTCTGGTACTACAACGTCCTCGCGAGTCCCGAGGTCGAACTTCAGGACGAAACCGAGAAGCACGACTACACGGCACGGGAAGTCACCGGCGAGGAGAAGAGGGTCTGGTGGGAACGGGCCGTCGAGGCCTACCCGCCATACGCCGATTACCAGACGAAGACGGCGAGGGAGATACCGCTCTTCGTGCTCAGCCGACGGGACTGAGCCCGTCAGCCCAGGTTGTACGCCGGGTCGATGGCGAGCAGCAGGATGCCGGTCCAGTGGCACAGGAACGCGAGCACCGTGCACACGTGGAAGATCTCGTGGAACCCGAAGTGGCCGGGAAAGGGATTCGGCCGCTTCAGCGCATAGACGACGGCGCCACCCGTGTAGAAAAGCCCGCCCACGATGATGAGGGTCATCGTCGCCGGATTCACCCTGAAGATGTCGAAGAGATACATCACCGCCGCCCAGCCCATGGCGATGTAGAGGAAAACGTAGAGCCAGCGCGGCGCGTGCAGCCAGAACATCCGGAAGATGATGCCGACGAAAGCTCCTCCCCAGACGAGGATGAGCAGCAGGCTGCCCTTCTCCGGTGGCAGCGCCAGCACAGCGACCGGGGTGTAACTGCCTGCAATCAACAGGAAGATGTTGGCGTGGTCCATCCGCTTGAGCAGAACTTTCGACCGCGGTGACCAGTTGAGCCGGTGGTAGAGCGCAGAAACTCCGAAGAGGAGAAGTGAACTCAGCGCGAACACCGCCGTTGACCACTTCGCAGGCGCTCCCTGCGCCAGCGACACCAGGACGATTCCGCCGACGATGGTGAGAGGGAAGGTGCCGGCGTGGATCCAGCCGCGCCAGGTCGGTTTGCTGTCCTCCGGCCGGGCGATGATGTCGTCGAGAAGCGGGATGTTGGGCAGGTCGGGCCCGGCGGCGTCGTCACGTGCGACGGCGGCATCCCCAACAGGATCCTGCCCGGCGATGCCAGCTTCACTGTCTTTGTCCGGGTGCTCGCGAGAAGAAGGCGACAAGGGCATAGATGACAGGATACGCGGCCCCATTGGGGAATCTGCACTAACGTAACGGTGTGACGAACAGCCAGTCGAACAGAGGGCCCGGGTTTCTCTACAACCTGTACCAGAAGCGCCTGCGTCGTGGCCTCAGCTCCGAATCGTTGCCGCACCACGTCGCGATGATCATCGACGGTAACCGCCGGTGGGCGAAGCAGCTCGGGTATGAAACGGCCGCCCACGGGCACCGCGCCGGGGCAGCCAAGATGCGCGAATTCCTTGAATGGTGCGACGACCTCGGAGTCAAAGTCGTCACCCTCTACCTCCTGTCGAGCGACAATCTCAGTTCGCGGTCCACGGATGAACTCTACGACCTGATCGAGATCATCGCTGACCTCGCCGAAGAGCTCTCGCATTACCGCGACTGGCGGGTGAAGCGCGTCGGAGCGACCACCGGGCTCCCCGAACCGCTCATCGCGGCACTGGACGCCGCCGAGGCGCGGACCGCGCAGAAGAAAGGCCTGCACATCAACCTCGCCGTCGGCTACGGCGGGCGGACCGAGATCGTGCACGCGATGCGCAGCATCGTCGAGAAACACCACCTGACCGGCGGCAACCTCGAATCCCTCGCCGAACTGCTGACCCCGGACCTCATCGGCGAGCACCTCTATACGAGCGGGCAACCAGACCCTGACCTTGTCATCCGCACCTCCGGGGAACAGCGGCTCAGCGACTTCATGCTCTGGCAGAGCGCGCACAGCGAGTTCTACTTCGTCGAGGCGCTCGGCCCTGACCTGCGCGAAGTGGACTTCCTGAGGGCGCTCCGCGATTTCTCGAGGCGGCAACGCCGCTACGGCGGTTGAGGAGAACGATGACCGACATCGACACGTTCCTTCGCGGATTCGGTGAAGAATCCGGTTACCTCGACTACGGCAGGGTCGGCCCGCTCTCGGCCGTCGTCCAGGAAGAGTTGCGGCTTCAGGTCGATCTGCTCAGCCGCGCCCGGTATGGCGTCGTGGATACCTTCCTCGGCCAGGACGAACGGATGCGCACCGCCGTGGCCGGGCTCGTCGGGTGCTCGCCGGAGAACATCGTCAGCCAGCCGAACACGGGCATGGGGCTCATGCACACCATGTTCAGCATGACCGGGGGACTGCTGCTCTCCGCCGGCGACTTCCCAAGCCTCACCGTGGCGGCGACCCGCGCCGCCGAGTCCATGCAGGTTCTCACCCCGACATGGCTGGAAACCGACCATGGGCGGGTAACCCCGCACACCATCAAGCAGCAGCTGACACCCGCGATCACCGCCGTCGCCGTGAGCCTGGTCGACACCCGCACCGGATACCTCGCCGACCTCGACGGCATCCGTCAGGTGATCGGTGACCGTTTGCTCATCGTCGACGCGATTCAGGGGTTCGGCGTCGTCGACGCGCCGTTGGAAGTGGCCGATGTGATCGCATCCGGCGGCCAGAAATGGGTCCGTGCGGGCTGGGGCACCGGGTTCCTTGCGTTGAGCGACCGGGCGCTTGACCACCTCGAACCCGTCGTCAGCGGCTACACGGGGACCGATGAGAGCGAACCGTGGGATGCTGTCCCGCCGCCGTCGAAGTCGGCTCGCGCCTACAGTGTGGCGAACCCGGACTTCTCGGCCGAGGCCCGGCTCGCCGCGGCGCTCGAGGAGATCAGCGCGGTCGGAGTGGCGGAGGTCGCCGCGGCTGTCGGTGACCGGGTCAGTGAAACCCTCGACCTCGCCGACGAATTCGGGATCTCGGTCGCGTCGCCCCGGGCGGCCCACGAACGGGCGGGCATCGTCATCCTCGACCCGCCAGACGACCAGGTTGCGCTGCTTGTCGCGTCGCTCCACAACCACGGTGTGAGCACGACACTTCGGCAGAACCGGATCCGGCTCAGCGTGCACGCCGGCACCACGAGCGAGACCCTCGGAATGCTCCGTGACTCGTTCGTCTCGTTCTCGACGGCTATCGCCTACTAGAAGCGCGTGTCACCCGAACGGGAAAAAGTTCACCTGTTCGCAATGTCAAGCCAGCGTGTCTTGTTTGGAACGGTGAACTAGTCGTCGTAACGTTCCAAGTATCAGGCACGGAGCCTGGTCGAGACGGCCACATAAGTTCGACTCGAAACGTACGTGGCCGCACTCGCTGGAGAACCGAACCGACAGGTTCGGCTGGGAGTGGCAATGACCGCGACACGCACCCATGCACTACAGCACAAGAGCGAAGGGCAAGCAGAGAACACAACTTCACAGCCAGCACCGCAGAAACAGACCGAGCGTACCTATGTTTTGGATACCTCGGTGTTGTTGTCTGACCCGAAGGCGCTCTTCCGGTTCGCGGAGCACGCCGTCGTGATCCCCGTCGTCGTGATCTCGGAACTCGAAGGAAAACGCTACGACCCTGAGATCGGCTATTTCGCCCGGCAGGCTCTCCGGATCCTCGACGAACTGAGGGTCGAATATGAGCGGCTCGACTTTCCGGTGCCGGTTGGCGAAGGCGGCTCCCTCCGCGTCGAACTCAACCACTCCAGCATGTCGGTGCTGCCAAGTGGTCTGCAGCTCGGTGACAACGACTCCCGGATCCTCGCCGTTGCCCTCAACCTGGCCAACGACGGGCTCGCTGTGACAGTTGTGTCGAAAGACCTGCCGTTGCGGGTAAAGGCGGCATCCATCGGGCTCTCCGCCGAGGAATACCGCGCCGAACAGGCGATCGACTCCGGCTGGACGGGTATGGCGTCGATCACGGTCTCCGCGCACGAGATGGGCGACCTGTACGAGACGGAGGTGGGCCTGTCGAAGGCGGTGGAGGCGCTGCCGGTCAACACGGGGCTGGTCATCCACTCGGACCGCGGGTCGGCACTCGGGCGGGTCACCGGAAAGCGGGAGTTCAAACTCGTCCGCGGCGACCGCGATGTCTTCGGCCTCCACGGGCGAAGCGCCGAGCAACGACTGGCCATCGATCTGCTCCTTGACCCCGAGGTGGGCATTGTTTCGCTCGGAGGTCGAGCAGGGACGGGGAAGTCCGCGCTCGCGCTCTGCGCGGGACTCGACGCCGTCCTCGAGCGCCAGCAGCACCGCAAGATCATGGTGTTCCGGCCGCTCTACGCGGTCGGCGGCCAGGAACTCGGCTACCTGCCCGGCGACCAGGGCGAGAAGATGAACCCGTGGGGCCAGGCCGTGTTCGACACGCTCGGGTCTGTGGTGTCGCAGAACGTGCTCGACGAGGTGATCGAACGGGGCATCCTCGAGGTGCTGCCACTGACCCACATCCGTGGCCGTTCCCTTCACGACGCGTTCGTCATCGTCGATGAGGCTCAGTCGCTCGAACGTAACGTCCTTCTCACGGTGCTCTCACGGATCGGTCAGAACTCGCGGGTCATCCTGACCCATGATGTCGCCCAGCGCGACAACCTGCGGGTGGGCCGTCACGACGGGGTCGCCTCGGTCATTGAAACGCTCAAGGGCCACAACCTGTTCGGGCACGTCACCCTCACCCGGTCGGAGCGCAGCTCCATCGCAGCCCTCGTCACCGAACTCCTGGAAGGAAACGAGCTGGCCTGAGTTGTCGAGACCGGCTGAGCCACGCAGCCGGGCTGTGGATAACCCGTGCGCGGGAGATCCACGCCCGGCTAGCGTGTCGCCATGGCGATCGGCACGTCGGCTGGTGAGAGAACGGATGCTGCCCGGCGGCGGGCGCGGACAGTCCCCGACCTTTCGGCTGCGGTTGTTCAGGGTGTTGTCGCTCTCCTCGCCGTCGGGCCGAGCCCGCTACTCCTCGGAACGCTGTACGTCGCCGCAGTGACGGGTCCCCTCGTCCGCATCGACGTCGAGAGCCACCGGCTGCCCAACCGGCTCGTACTGCCCGGTTACCCGGTTGCGCTCACCGGGATCGTGACGAACAGCATGCTCGCCGGCGCCCCGCCGACTACCGCTGTCGCGATTGGGGCCGCATGGTTTCTCTTCTTTCTCATCCTCAGCGTCGGCGGGGGGATGGGCATGGGCGACGTCAAACTGGCCGGGCTCCTCGGCCTCTGCCTCGGTTCGATCGGGGTGGCACCAGCCGTGGCAGGCCTTGCCGTTGCGTTCCTCTTCGGCGGAGTCGCCGGCATCCTCGTCCTCGTGAGGCGCGTGGGCGGCACCCAGTCCCGTATCCCGTTCGGTCCTTTTCTGCTCGCCGGTTTCTGGGTCGCCCTCGCGCTCGCGCCGACGTTGGCGGTGCCGACTCCGTAACGCAGGACATCCGGGGAACCTCGCCCGGTCGCGAGACCCTAGGCTGGGGCCATGGAACAGCGCACCCTCGGCCGCACCGGCCGTCCCGTTTCGATCATCGGCCTCGGAACCTGGCAGCTCGGCGCCGACTGGGGTGCCGTCTCGGAAACCGACGCACTCGCCGTGCTCGATGCCGCCGTCGACTCCGGCGTCACTCTCTTCGACACCGCCGACGTGTACGGCGACGGTCGCAGCGAACAGGTCATCGGCCAGTTCCTCGCCGCCAACCCCGACATCGACGTGTTCGTCGCCACGAAGATGGGCCGTCGCGAGGCGCAGGACCCGGCCAACTTCACGCTCGCGAAATTCCGGGAGTGGACCGACCGCTCCCGGTCCAACCTCGGCGTGGACCAGCTCGATCTCGTGCAGCTGCACTGCCCGCCCACGCCGGTGTTCTCATCGGACGTCGTCTACGACGCGCTCGACACCCTGGTCTCAGACGGCGTCATCGCGAATTACGGGGTCAGCGTCGAAACCTGCGACGAAGCCCTGGCGGCAATCGCCCGTCCCGGAACCGCGAGCGTCCAGATCATCCTCAACGCGTTCCGGCTCAAACCGCTCGAGCAAGTGCTCCCCGCCGCGAGGGAGGCGGGGGTTGGCATCATCGCGCGGGTGCCCCTCGCCTCCGGCCTGCTCAGCGGCCGTTACACCCCCACCACCGAGTTCGCGGCCGACGACCACCGCACGTTCAACCGCGACGGCAGCCACTTCGATGTCGGCGAAACCTTCGCTGGGGTCGACTTCTCCACCGGTGTCCGGGCGGCGGACGAGCTCGCGACGCACGTTCCCGAGGGGCTGACCGCGGCACAGGCAGCGCTTGCCTGGGTCAGCCAGCAGGACGGCGTCACATCCGTCATCCCGGGCGCGCGGTCCATCCAGCAGGCGCAGTCCAACGCAGCGGCCGGCACCGCCGGCCCGCTCCCGGCCGCGTACCTCGAGGCGGTCCAGAGCATCTACGAGGCGGACATCAAGAGCGCCGTGCACGACCGCTGGTAGCCCCCTCAAACGCGAATTGCCCGGTTTGCCGGGTCCTGCGCGAACAGGACCCGGCAAACCGGGCAACTCGGAGTGGGCTTAGCCGGGGTGCGTCATCGACAGCAGATCAAGGGCGCTGTCGAGCTGTTCTTCGGTGATGTCGCCGCGTTCAACGAACCCGAGGCTCACGACGGCTTCGCGTACGGTGATTCCTTCGGCGACGGCGTGCTTGGCGATCTTCGCTGCCTTCTCGTAGCCGATGATCTTGTTGAGCGGGGTGACGATCGACGGCGACATGCCGGCCAGGGCCGCCGCACGCTCGAGGTTCGCCTCGAGGCCGTCGATGGTCTTGTCTGCGAGCACGCGGGAGGCATTCGCGAGCAGGCGGATCGACTCGAGCAACGCCGTTCCCATCACCGGGATCTGCACGTTGAGTTCGAATGAGCCGGATGCTCCGCCCCACGCGATCGTTGCGTCGTTTCCGATGACCCGTGAGCAGACCATGAGCACGGCCTCCGGGATCACCGGGTTGACCTTGCCGGGCATGATCGACGAGCCCGGCTGGAGGTCGGGGATGTGCAGTTCGCCGAGTCCGGTGTTGGGGCCTGAACCCATCCAGCGGAGGTCGTTGCAGATCTTCGTGAGGCTCACCGCGATGGTCCGCAGCGCGCCGGATGCCTCGACGAGGCCGTCCCGGTTGGCCTGCGCCTCGAAGTGGTCCGCCGCTTCGGTGATCGGGAGTTCGGTGTCGTCCACCAGCAGCTGGATGACGAGCTGCGGGAAGCCCGCGGGGGTGTTGATGCCGGTGCCGACTGCGGTGCCGCCGAGTGGTACCTCGGCCACGCGGGGGAGGGCAGACCGGACCCGCTCGATGCCGAGGCGGATCTGGCGGGCGTAGCCGCCGAATTCCTGGCCCAGGGTAACGGGCGTTGCATCCATCAGGTGAGTGCGGCCGGATTTCACGGCACTCTTCCACAGCTCTGCCTTCGCCTCCAGCGACACAGCGAGGTGGTCGAGTGCCGGAATCAGGTCGTCGATGAGGGCGCTCGTCACCGCGATGTGCACCGAGGTGGGGAACACGTCGTTCGAGGATTGTGAGCAGTTGACGTGGTCGTTGGGGTGGACCGGAGAACCGAGGCGCGTGGATGCGAGGCTTGCGAGGACCTCGTTCATGTTCATGTTCGAGGACGTCCCCGAACCGGTCTGGTAGACGTCAATCGGGAACTGGCCGTCGTGGCGCCCGGCGATCACTTCATCTGCCGCAGAGCCGATCGCCTCGGCTATGGCTGTGTCGAGCACGCCCAGCTGTGCGTTCGCGGCGGCCGCAGCCTTCTTGATCCTCGCGAGAGCGGCGATCTGCGCCGACTCGAGCCCTGCACCTGAGATCGGGAAGTTCTCTACGGCGCGCTGGGTCTGTGCGCTGTACAGCGCAGAGGCCGGCACGCGGACCTCACCCATCGTGTCGTGTTCGATGCGGTACTCGGTGTTGTCTGACACGGTTTGTCTTCTCCTGGGGTGGTGGCGCTACATCGCGCCGGTGGACGTGGTTTCAAGGTTCCCGACGATGATGTCGGGCACTGCGGTCCCCTCGAGCAGTTTGTAGTTCGCTCCGACGATACCGAGGATGCCGGCGGCCACAGCGTCGCTGATCATCTCGGACCGCTCCAGCAGTTCGGCGACCGTGTGGCGCAGGTGTTCCCGGCCGACTTCGAACGCGTCTGCTTCCCAGGGGTTGACCTCCCGGGCTTTCGCAACCCGTTTGACAGCGGGTGTGATCTGCTCGATCAGGTTATTGATGTGAGGGGGCAGCGGCGTGGCATCCGGTGCGAGCGAGTCGATCGCCGCGCGGACGGCGCCGCACTGGTCGTGGCCGAGGACGACGATCAGCGGAACGTGCAAGACGCCCACGGCGTACTCGAGCGACCCGACGACCGAGTCGGAGATGACCTGGCCCGCGTTCCGCACGACGAACAGGTCGCCGAGGCCCTTGTCGAAGATGATCTCTGCCGCGAGGCGGGAGTCGGAGCATCCGAAAAGGACGACGTCGGGCTGCTGCTGGTTAGCGAGCGACTCGCGGCGTTCAACGTCCTGGCGCGGGTGGAGTGGCTCACCTGCAACGAAACGCGCGTTCCCCCGCAACATCACAGACCAGGCTTTGCTTGGACGGGAGGTAGGCATTATTCGCTCCTGTTCGAGTCGTTGGCGAGCACCTGGTCGGCGAGGGCGGATGCCACGGTGAGGAATTCGTCGTCGCTGGCCGTTCCGAACACGATGAAGGTGGATGCGCCTGATTCGGTGGTCAGCGCGTACTCCACGTTCCCCATGTCTGCACGCCCACGGTTGTCATAGACCGTCCACTCGACGCCGTCGACGGTGATCGTCGAGGACGCGGTCGACTGGCGCAGTTGCTGGGACACCCAGGTCTCATTGGCGTCGAAGCCCTGCGTGATGCCGATGTATTGCTGTGACGGGGTGATCAGGCCGATGTTCCAGGACGACACCCCTCCGCTCTTGTCGGCTTCGGCTCGGTTCGAACTCCAGCTGCCGGGAAGATCCGGGTTCGCGAGGGTGTGTTCCGACGAGGACTGCGCCTCGACGGCGACGGCGGCGTAGTCCACCTCAGCGACGAGCGAACTATCGGCCCGCGGCACCGCAAGGGCGATGATCAGGACGAGCCCGACACAGACCAGCAACGAATAGACGAGATTGTTGACGGTCTTGCGCTTGCGGTAATTGCGCGAGTTCTCGGCCTTGCGGTCGGCTGTCTCCTGGGGAGTTTCGGGGCGGCCGAGTTCGGCGACGACTCGCGGTTGGCGACGTGAGGGACTCATTCGGCTGGTTGCGCCTCGCTTGGCTGAGTGGCTGCGCGTGCGGCGTCGAGCCGGGCCTTCGCTCCGATCAGCCAGTCCTCGCAGCGGCGGGCGAGGGCTTCACCGCGCTCCCACAGGGCGAGGGACTGTTCCAGGGTCGGTGCTCCCTGCTCGAGTTCCGACACAACGCGGATAAGTTCATCCCGTGCGTCCTCGTAGCTGAGGGTAGACACCTCGCGGGTTTCTGGCATGGTCCAATCCTATCTGGGGTCTGCGAACGCCTCATCCGTCGCACCGTCGGAGTGGGCTGCTATCCGCCCGGCGGCGAGGGTGAGTGTGAAGGGGGTGCCGGCCGGGGCATCCGAAGCGGAGCGGAGAACGTGACCGTCGACGCCCTGGGCTATCGCATAGCCTCGATCGAGAGTCCGCTGCGGCGACAGCGCCCGGAGGTGGGAACGCAGGTCGCCGATCTCGCGGGTGGACCGCTCAAGAATGCGCTCGACGAGTTCGGTGCCGCGCGCGACATACCGCGTGAGTTCCTCCGCCCGGGTGTCGACGATCCAGGCGGCTGAGGCGAGGGCGGGCCGCGACCGCATCTGGCTGACGCGGGCCGTCTCGTGCTGCAGGTAGGTGGCGAGCCGGGAGCCCAGGCGTGCCCGGGCCTGGTGGATGCGATGGAGCTCCTCGGTCACATCGGGGACAACGCGCTTGGCGGCATCCGTCGGGGTTGACGCGCGCAAATCGGCGACGTCGTCGAGGAGCGGTCGGTCTGCTTCGTGGCCGATGGCGCTGACGAGAGGAGTGCTGCAGGCTGCTGCGGCTCGAACCAGCCGTTCGTCACTGAAGCCCAGGAGGTTCTGGAAATCACCACCACCCCGAGCGACGATGATCACGTCGACCGCCGGATCGGCGTCGAGCCGTTTGATCGCTGAGATGACTTCGGGGACGGTGCGGTCGCCCTGCACCGCGGCGTGGACGATGCGGAAGTCGACCGCGGGCCAGCGCAGCTGGGCGTTGCGGAGTACGTCTTTCTCGGCGTCGGAATCCTTGCCGGTGACCAGTCCGATGCAGTGGGGGAGGAACGGCAACCGCTTTTTACGGGAAACGTCGAAGAGGCCTTCACTGGCGAGCTGGGTGCGGAGGCGTTCAAGCCGTTCGAGGAGGTCGCCGAGTCCGACGTGCTTCATCTGCAGCACCTGCATCGTGAGGGTGCCACCCTTGACCCAATAGTTGGGCTTGAGGAGAGCAACCACCCGGTCGCCGTGCTTCAGATCGGCAGGGATGCGTGCTTTCACGGATGACCAGATGGTGAAGCTCACCGTGGCGTCCTGGTGGAGGTCCTTGAGCTTGCCGTAGATGTTTCCGGCGGATGTTCCCCACTGGGCAAGCTCTCCTTCGACCCAGACCGAGCCGAGGCGGTCGATGTAGTCCCGGATTTTCACGCCGAGGAGTCCAACGGGCCACGGATTCTCTGCTGTGGCGGGCGAATCCGGCATCCGTTTGCTCTCCTTAGGGTCGTCCAGCATGCGCACAGAGCCAGCGGCCTAGAATTGAGGCGTGAGTGACGCAACAATTCGCCTGCCCATGCCGAGAATCCCCGGCGTGCGTTCGAGGCTCAAGGATACCCCGGTGGTCGGACATAAGCGGGTGCTGTTAGCTGCGCCCCGTGGCTACTGCGCCGGTGTTGACCGTGCCGTCATCGCTGTCGAGAAAGCTCTGGAGCACTACGGTTCGCCGGTCTATGTGCGCAAACAGATCGTCCATAACATCCACGTCGTGTCAGAGCTCGAGTCGAAGGGCGCGATCTTCGTCGAGGAGGTCGACGAGGTCCCCGCGGGAGCACACATCGTGTTCAGCGCGCACGGTGTTTCGCCTGCCGTGGTGAACGCGGCTGCAGACCGGGGGCTGCAGGCCATCGACGCCACCTGCCCCCTGGTGACCAAGGTGCACCGCGAAGCCGTGCGCTTCGCCCGCGATGATTTCGAGATCCTTCTCATCGGCCACGAAGGCCACGAAGAAGTCGAAGGCACCGCCGGTGAGGCGCCTGAGCACACCACCCTCGTCGGCAGCCCCGACGAAGCCGACACCGTGCAGGTGAAGGACCCGAACAAGGTTGTCTGGCTGTCGCAGACGACGCTCAGCGTGGACGAGACCATGGAGACGGTCCGCCGGCTTCGAGCGCGCTTCCCGAACCTGCAGGACCCGCCAAGCGACGACATCTGCTACGCTACCCAGAACCGCCAGGTGGCGATCAAGAAGGTCGCGAAGGATGCTGACCTCGTGATCGTCGTCGGCTCGGCGAACTCGTCCAACTCGGTTCGTCTCGTGGAGGTCGCTCTCGAGTACGGCGCCAAAGCTGCCTACCGGGTCGACTACGCGAGCGAGATCAAGCAGGAGTGGGTCGACGGCGTCGAAACGGTCGGCGTGACCAGCGGGGCATCCGTTCCGGAGGTGCTGGTGACCGAGGTCCTCGAAAGCCTCGCATCGGCCGGCTACCGTGACGTGCAGGAAGTGAAGACGGCTGAGGAAGACCTGATGTTCTCGCTGCCGAAGGAACTCCGCACCGACCTGAAGGGCGCCAAGGACAAGCGAGCGCTCGGCGGGCGGAACCGGCCGTGAGCGACGCCCCGCGCCCGCGCCCTGAGTTCGGCGAGTACGCGACCCCTGAGGAACAGCGCAAGGCGATCAAGGTTCCCCTTGACGACGCCGAATCGGTGCCCGTCGAATCCCAGCAGTCCCCGACGAGCCACATCACTGTGCAGGGTGGACCGACCTCGAAGGCACCGGTCGGGCGCGCAACGGACCGCCTGGCGACGATGAGTCTTCTCGGGATCGGTTTGTTGACGATTCTGCTCACGCTGCCGGCACTGATCAACCTGCCGAATTCGATCAACACGGCGTTCGCGCAGCTTGAGCTTGGGAATTACACATCGACGGCCCTTGGCTCGACCCTCGGCTGGACGGCCCTCGCCATCTCGCTGGTGCTCTGGGGTTTGGCCGCCTGGCTGTCGTTCCGCGCCCTCGGCAAGGGCCGGGTTGCCTGGTGGATCCCCCTCGTCTTCGGCGTGGTCGCCAACATCGCCGTCTTCATCTGCATCGCCATCGCCATGGCCGGAGATCCCGCGTTCAGCGAATACGTGAACCGGGCCAGCTGACCGCTAACTCGCCACAAGGCCACAACGAAAAAGACGGATGCCCCGACCGCGCTGGGGCATCCGTCTCATGAAATCGTGTGTGCTCAGCTGCGGGAGTGGCCGGCCGAGCCGAGCTGGCGGGTCGACTCGACGACCCGGGCGGCCATGGCGGACTCGGCGACCTTGCCCCAGGCGCGGGGGTCGTACAGCTTCTTGTTGCCCACAGCGCCGTCGACCTTGAGCACGCCGTCGTAGTTCTTGAGCATGTAGTCGGCGATCGCGCGGGTATACGCGTACTGCGTGTCGGTGTCGATGTTCATCTTGACGACGCCGTTCGCGACGGCTTCGGCGATCTCGGCGTCGGTCGAGCCGGATCCGCCGTGGAAGACGAGGTCGAGCGGCTTGGCGGAGGTGCCGTACTTGGCGGCGATGCCGTCCTGGATCTCCTTGAGCAGTTCGGGCTTGAGCTTGACGTTGCCTGGGGCGTAGACGCCGTGCACGTTGCCGAAGGTCAGGGCAGCCATGTACCGGCCCGTGTCGCCGAGACCGAGGGCCTCGACGGTTGCGATCGCGTCGTCGAGGGTCGTGTACAGGTGCTCGTTGATGTCGTGGCTGACCCCGTCCTCTTCGCCGCCGACGACGCCGATCTCGACCTCGAGGATGGCGTTGATCCCGCGGGTCCGCTTGATCATCTCTTTTGCGATCTCAAGGTTCTCGTCGAGGGGCACCGCTGAGCCGTCCCACATGTGCGACTGGAAGAGCGGGTTGCGGCCGGCCTTGACCTCTTCTTCGGAGGCGGCGATGAGCGGCATGACGAAGCCGTCGAGGGCGTCCTTCGGGCAGTGGTCGGTGTGCAGGGCGACCGTTACGGGATAGTTCTTGGCGACCTCGGTGGCGAACTTCGCGAAGGCGATGGCGCCCGCAGCACGGTTCTTGACGGTGTGGCCGGCGAAGTAGTCTGCGCCGCCGGTGGTTACCTGGATAATGCCGTCGGAGCCGGCTTCGGTCAGACCCTGGAGCACGGAGTTGATCGTCTGAGAGCTCGACACGTTGAACGCGGGATAGGCGAAACCCTTCGCCTTCGCGGTGTCAAGCATCTCTGCGTACTGCTCTGGGGTTGCGACGGGCATATCTTCTCCTTGACGAGATGGGAATGTCTTCGTGAATCAGTGTAGCGATCGGCCACTGAACGGCGGAGCCGCGGCGACAAGGCAGGATTGAACGGTGACCTCACCCAGCCTTCCCTCCGACGTCCTCGAGGGTTTCGCCCGCGCCACACGGAGCGCGGCACTCGCGACCGTCGACCTCCTCGGCTCGGGCAACAAACATGAGGTGGACCGTGTTGCGGTCGTCGCGCTCCGCGACGCGCTCTCGGGAATCGAAGTCGACGGGCTCGTGCTGGTCGGTGAGGGGGAGAAGGACGAAGCCCCCATGCTTCACCTCGGTGAACGTTTCGGCACCGGTGAAGGACCGGCCGTCGATATCGCCGTCGACCCGGTAGACGGCACACGGCTCGCCGCCGAGAGGCTGCCCGGATCGATCGCCGTCCTCGCGGTCGCAGCACGCGGCACGCTCTGTGACATCGGGCCGGCTCACTACATGGAGAAGCTGGTGACGGATGCCTCAGGGGCGTCACTCGATCTCACTGCGCCGCTGGCCGAAAACCTTGACAGAATGGCCGAAGCGCGCGGCGTTGCCGTCTCTGACCTCCTCGTAGCGGTGCAGGACCGGCCGCGCAACGCGGCACTCGTGTCGGCTGCCCGTGCCGTCGGTGCGCGCGTGGACCTCTTCGCCGACGGCGATGTCGAGCGCTGCCTGCTCGCCGCACAGCCGGGCACCGCCGTCGATCTCGTCGTCGGCATCGGGGGAGCGCCGGAGGGAGTCCTTACCGCTGCGGCGGTTCGGGCCCTCGGTGGGCACATGCAGGCGCGTCTCGCGCCCCAGCGTCGACGAGAGGCCGAACGGCTGAGGTCGGCCGGCTTCGACACGGGCCGCGTCCTCGGGCTTGCCGACCTGTGCGCCGGGGACGCCTGGCTGTTCCTCACCGCGATCACCGACTGCCGGATCGAAGCCGGCCGGGTGCTGCCCGGTGTGCGGGTTGAGGGCGCCAGCGCTATCACGTCATCCTGGAGCGCAGGTCCGGGGATCGTGGTCCGGAGGACGACGGCCCGAACCGCGCGGTAGAGCGGGCGCCTCCGACGGCCTCCCGCCGCGAACGCTGCGTGCACATCTGTGTGGTGCGTGGCTCCGCGGGCGTCCCGCCGATAGGCTGGAACCGTCCAAGCGAACCCGCCATCGCAACCACAGACGTTTTCGATAAGGACCATTGTGACCCCCGACACTTCTTCCCTGCTCGCCCACCCCGACCGCAACCTCGCCCTCGAACTGGTGCGGGCGACAGAGGCTGCTGCGATTCGCGCGACGCCGTACATCGGCCGGGGCGACAAACTCGCTGCCGACGGCGCCGCGGTCGATGCGATGCGGGCGTTTCTCGGCACCGTGAACTTCGACGGAGTCGTCGTCATCGGCGAGGGCGAGAAGGATGAAGCGCCCATGCTGTACAACGGCGAACGTGTCGGCAACGGCCGCGGCCCGGCCTGCGACATCGCGGTCGACCCGATCGATGGCACGAGCCTCACTGCCGCCGGGCGCCAGAACGCGCTCTCGGTGATCGCGGTGTCCGACCGGGGAACGATGCTCGACGCATCCAGTGTCTTCTACATGGACAAGATCGTCACCGGCCCGGAGGGCATCGGTGTCGTCGACATCCGCAAGCCGATCGGTGAGAACATCCGTGCCCTGGCGAAGGCCAAGGGCAAGAGCGTCGGCGATATGACGATCGCCATCCTCGACCGCCCGCGCCATGCGCAGCTGATCGACGACGTCCGTGCGGCCGGTGCCGGGACGCGCCTCATGCTTGATGGCGATGTGGCCGGCGGCATCAACGCCGCCCGTTACGAGACGCGGATCGACATGTGCGTGGGCATCGGCGGCAGCCCCGAAGGAATCGTGACCGCATGTGCCGTGAAGGCGCTGGGCGGGCTTATCCAGGGCATCATGGCGCCGAAAGATGACGTCGAACGCCAGAAGGGCATCGACGCCGGCCTCAAGATGGACTACGTCTACGAAGCGGATGAACTCGTCAACAGTGACAACACGTTCTTCGTGGCGACGGGTGTCACCGACGGCGGCCTGGTCGACGGTGTGCGTCGCATGGGTCCGATCATCCGCACGCAGAGCGTCGTTCTGCGCTCCAAGTCCGGCACGATCCGACGCATCGGAGCGGATCACCTCGCCGCCAAGTGGCTCTAGACGCTCCTACCCGCCTCCTCGGTCGGTAATGGCTGAAGTTCGGCAAAAACTGCAACCGTTATCGACCGAGAAGCGCTGCGTTCAACCGTTATCGACGGAGCAACTCAACGCTCGTCAGGTACCTCGGCTGTCGACCGCGCGCGGACGTCGGCGCGTTCGCGAACATCGGCGGGGATCGAGCTTTCGCCACCGAGGGAAACACGCGGTAACCCACCGCTGTGCTCCAGCTCCAGCTCACTGGCCAGCTCGACTGCAGCCAGATCGCGGGCGGTGTCTTCGAGGGGAAGCAGCGCAGGGATGGTTTTTGACTCATCGAGCACGTTGAGCTTGCGTGCCGAGGGCAGCACCTGGCGTTCCAGCGACCCCACGAAGCGGTTGTAGTCGCTGACCGTCGCCTTCACCGACCGGCCGAGCTTGTCGATGTGCCCAGCCATCGTCGCGAGCCGGCCGTAGAGTTCGCGGCTGAGATCGAAGAGGGTCTTCGCCTCCTGTGAGACGACATCCTGCTGCCAGCTGAACGCCACCGTCTTCAGCACCGACCAGAGCGTCACCGGCGACGAGAGGGCAACCCGTTTGCTGAATGCGAACTCCATGATGGTCGGGTCGGCTTCGAGCGCACTCGACACGAGCGACTCGCTCGGAATGAACGCGATGACCATCTCGGGGCTCGCGTCGAGACCGTCCCAGTAGGTTTTGCTGCCCAGCGCGATGATGTGGTCGCGAACAGCCTTCACGTGCGCCTTCATCAGCTGGGCCCGCCGGGCGAGTTCGGGTTCAGACGCCGTCAGCGGGATCGCGCTTGCCTCGATGTACGAGCTGAACGGCACTTTGGCATCCACGGCGATGCTCTTGCCTCCGGGGAGGTAGACGACCATGTCGGGTCGGCCCACACCGCTGTCTGTTCTGATGCTCGACTGTACGTCGAAGTTCACCCGTTCCAGCAGGCCGGCCGCTTCGACGACGCTGCGCAACTGGGTCTCGCCCCACACGCCGCGGGTCGAGTTGTTGTTGAGGGCGGCCGCGAGCGACTCGGCCGTCGAGCGGAGTCGCTCCTCTGATTCGGTTGCGCTCCTCAGCTGTTGTGCCAGCTCGCCGTGTTGCCGGCTGCGCTGCGTCTCGAGTTCGGTGACCTTCTGCTGCATCTCCTGAAGGCTCTCCCGGACGGGAGCCAGCGCCTGCAACACCCGGCTTTCGGAGCGGGCGCGTTCGGTCTCTTCTTCGCGCTCCCGGCGGTGCCGCTCGACCAGGTCCTGATACTGGTCGCGCTGGGCGTCGATCCGATCCTGGAGGGCGTCAGCGCGGGTCTCGGCCCGGGCGAGGAGCTCGGCGAGCTGGGCATGCCGCTCGGCCTCGGATGCCCGCGCGCGTGCGAGTTCGGATTCATGCCGCGCCTGGACCACCGGATCAACGGCATCCGCGGGTTTCCTGCGCCGGAGGACGACGAGGGTGGCCAGGGCGCCGAGCAGAGCGCCGAGGAGGACTCCGAGTATGAGAGCGGCGAGAGGATCCATGAGGCCAGTGTCGCACCCACCTCCGACACGGACGCAGCCGACACAGCGCGGCTCAGCGTACCGGGCCCGTGGGCGGGCGGATCTCGATACGCGGCCTCGCTGCGCTCCTGCGCTACTCGATCAGCGAAGGCGTCTGTTCTCGATACCATCGAGTAATGGCTTCGTGGCGCGTGTACCTCTTCCTCGTACTGGCGACCCTGTTCTGGTCCGGCAACTACGTCGTCGGCAACCTCGTCGCCGGAAGCATCAGCCCGCTCCAGCTCACCGCGATCCGCTGGGCAATCGCCGCACCGTTCTTGCTGGTCCTCGCCGTCCTGATCGAGAAACCGGACTGGCGGGCGGCGCTCCGGGAGTGGCCCATGCACGTGCTGCAGGCCGCCCTCGGCCTCGTCGCCTTCTGCCTCCTGAGCTACGTGGCGCTCGCGCACACCACCGCGCTCAACGCCGCGCTCGTCGGCGCCACCAACCCGGCGCTCATCGCCGTGGTCGCGGCCCTGCTCGTCCGGGAACGGATTCGACCCACCAGCGGCGTCGGGCTTCTCATCTCCCTCCTCGGGGTGCTCCTCATCCTGACCGACGGCCGGCTCCTCGAGGTGTTCACCACCGACTACAACGTCGGCGGCCTCTACATGCTCGGCGCGGTGGCCGTGTGGACCGCGTACACGATTCTGGGACGCACTCTGAAGACGGCGCCCGTGACATCCGCAGCGCTGCAATCGGTGATGGCCGCCGTCGTGCTCGCCCCGATTACCTTGCTCGTCGGTGGCCCGATCACACTCGACCTCGCCGGGTGGTGGGGGGTGCTGTACATCGGGCTGTTCCCGTCGGTGTTGAGCCTCATGCTCTGGAACATCTCGGTGAAGAAGATCGGCGCCGGTCGCGCTGGAATCTACCTGAACCTTATGCCCGTGTTCACCGCCCTGATAGCGATTCTGATGGGCACGCCGGTCACCCTCGTGCAGCTTCTCGGCGGCGCCCTGGTGATCGCAGGGGTGTGGCTGACCAGCCGCCCGCCGCGCGCCGTTCCGGTCGCGCCGGGGGCACAGATCGAGTTCGACGCAAGAGCCTCAGAGGTAGGCCCGGTACGATAGACCCTCGTGGCTCTAACTATCGGTATCGTCGGCCTTCCTAACGTCGGCAAGTCAACCCTCTTCAACGCGCTCACCAAGAACTCGGTGCTCGCGGCAAACTACCCGTTTGCCACGATCGAGCCGAACATCGGTGTGGTGAACCTGCCCGACTCGCGCCTCGCCGTTCTGGCTGAGATCTTCGGCAGCGAACGTATCCTGCCCGCCGCCGTGTCGTTCGTCGACATCGCCGGCATCGTTCGCGGCGCCAGTGAGGGGGAGGGGCTCGGCAACAAGTTCCTCGCCAACATCCGAGAAGCGGATGCCATCGCGCAGGTCGTTCGGGGATTCTCCGATGACGACGTGGTCCACGTCGACGGCGCCGTGAACCCTGCCGGCGACATGGAGACCATCAACACCGAGCTGATCCTCGCCGACCTGGAGACCCTCGAGAAGGCGCAGGCGCGTTTCGAGAAAGAGGTCAAAGGCAAGAAGCTCGACCCGATCGTGCTCACCACGGCTGAAGCCGCGAAGGCGTACCTCGACACCGGCAAGCCGCTCTCGAGCTCAGGGCTCGACCTCGAGCCGATCCGCGAACTCGGCCTGCTCACCTCGAAGCCGTTCATCTACGTCTTCAACATCGACGAGGGTGTGCTGCAGGACGACCTGAAGCTCGCCGAACTGGCCGCGCTCGTCGCCCCGGCGAAGGCGATCTTCCTCGACGCCAAGCTCGAGTCGGAACTCATCGACCTCGATGCTGAGGATGCCGCCGAACTGCTGGCGTCGACCGGCCAGACCGAGTCGGGTCTCGACCAGCTCGCGCGGATCGGCTTCGACACGCTCGGCCTGCAGACTTACCTCACGGCAGGCCCCAAGGAGACGCGCGCCTGGACGATCCCGAAGGGCGCGAAGGCGCCTCAGGCCGCCGGCGTCATCCACACCGACTTCGAGCGTGGCTTCATCAAGGCTGAGATCATCTCGTTCGAGGACCTCGTCGCGACCGGTTCGGTTGCGGAGGCCCGCGCCAAGGGCAAGGCCCGCATGGAGGGCAAGGACTACGTCATGGCCGATGGTGACGTGGTTGAATTTCGATTCAATGTGTAATCGAGTTCCGGCCTAGCGCAGCTCAAGCCCAAGTGGCACCTTCAGCCATTCGACAATGGCTCTAGGGCGAACCGCAGGAGTCTTCGCGCATCCAAAGCTGGACCAGATTATTGGACTGTGAATCTCAACTGGTGGCCTCGCTCGGGCCGGATCCACGCGGGCGTTTGAACTTTTCGGCCAACTGGCGGGCCTTGCCCTTGGCTTCTTGCTCGACCCGGGTTGCCAGTTCGTGCAGCTTGCGCAGCGGTTCCATCCCGCCGGCTTTCCCGCTATAGGACTCCTCGGCAGTTTCGACAAAAGGCACGACCCGCTCCACGCCTGCGACGTTGACGACGAACGCGGAGTCGTCCGGATTAAGCGCGATGCTAACCGGAACGGCGTCCCCCGTGTCAGGATCGATGGCTACGGCGTCGATCGCCAGGTCGACGTGGTCACCGTCCACGACCTCCGTGATGGCTATCTCAGTAAGCGGCCCGGACGTGACTGCCAGGACGAACTCCTCCTCGGCGGCTGACCGGCTCTGGTCATTGTTCATGATCGTCTCCTAGGTATCTGACGAACCAAACTCTACGCCTCGGACATTGGGTTGGCTACGGACCGAATCTTTCATCCGCACCGCCGGCGGCCGCGCCGATCCGGAGCCCGCCGCTGACCGCACTCCGGCCTTGCCGGTCTCGGTCAGCGCGTGGACGCAGCGGTAGAAAGTGTCATGGGCGTACGGCCGCTGGTTCACAAACTGACGGCCAGCGGGAGATCTTCGGCGCGGAGGATAGCCGTGTTTCACGCTCGCGCTGAACGAGGAACTCGTGACTCCCCCCACCCCCCCGAGGCGCGACGTTTGGAGACTTCGGAACGTGGTGGAGTTCCGCTTCAACGTGTAGGTTGCCCCGTCAAGTCTTGTGTTTACTGGGCCACCGGTGCTGCAGACCCACACCGCTGCCTGTCGCGCTCGGGCGTTTTCAGGCCAGTTCGTCCCCGACGTTGGTTCAGGACTGGACCCCGACCACGAAGCCTGCCTCTATAGCTGTTGCTGCGATGGCAGTTTTACGTGACATGCGCTTTGCTCCAGTCCCTCTGTTTCTTGTAGATGCGAAACACATTTCTGAAGTCGCGCATGTTTGCCCTGCGAAGAAAACTAGATAGAACGAATGCAACTACGAGACCCACGAACGGAATTGAACCGTCGACAGTCCCAGACCTGAACTAACGTTTGGTCGCACCTTACTATCTACGCAGAAAGTCCGCAAGGGGCAACGTGCAGAAAGCGATGTTCAGCCCCCGCTCGGCGCGCGCCCCCGCGCAGCGAGGGTGTCAAGCATCTTCACCACCGGGACACCGACGCCATAGGTGATGAAGTCACCAACCGGCCGGACTCCGATGCCAAGCAGTGTGCCCGACCCTTCCGCGTTCTTCAGACCCTTGGTGAGCGCCTTCCGTGCAAGCGCCGGCATCCGACCGGCCGGAACCACTTCGGCAACACCCGAGAAGGTGATCGTCGCCGCCGGCACTTTGATCCACGGCAGGAGCGGCACCCGTTTCGGAATCGCCACAGTGACTGACACCTCAGGACGAGCCGCGATGTGACGGGCATTCCACTGCTCGTCGCTCGTCGTGAACCAGAGCGTGCGGTCCACTGTGTACGGCATCACACCGGCCGTGCGGGCCTGGCCACGGGCGGAGACCATGCCCACCACCATGAAGTTCTGCTTCTCGAGGACCCGCCACACATCATCGGTCGTCAGTTTCGCCATGGTGCCTCCTGGGCGCTCGCGATGGGCCCAAAATACTGCAGCCCACGTTCCGACGGAACCCGGAACATCCCACCGCGCCGGCGAGGCACTGCCTTTACCGGTGCGGGGAGTGGACCGGGGAGCTGAAGCCCGCGAGCATGTTGAGGACCTCTTCGGTGAGGGCATCGTGAATGGTGGACGCCCAGACGCAGTTGCGGTGTTCGCGCAGGAGCCAGTCCATGGCGTCGGCCTCGCTCATTCCGACGTCGTCCCAGCTGATGCCGGGGTTCGCGAATGTCGCCGGTAACCCGGTCTCGGGTGACAGGATGACCGCACCCAAATGGATAGGGTCGTCGGAGCCGGGCGGCGCCCACAGCAGCTCCGCGTCGCCGTCCCGCTCTTCGTTATGCAGATGCCATGCATCGCCTGAGCCGGTCCAGATCTGGGGTTCGGCCTCGCCCGGAGCGGGAACACGGAACACGAGGAAGTCGTCCTTCTTGAACGTCGCCCAATCGTCGGGGTCGAAACCAGACGAGGAGAGCTGGGCGGATGTCGCGCCCGCTTCAAAGAGGTCGATCGCGTCGAAGATGTCTTCATCGATCATCCCCAGGTAGGCGTGGACCTTGCCGGCGAACTCCTCCATCCACAGCAGTACGGCCTCTGTCGTCCTGTGATTCCAGGGGCTACCGTCCAGCGGGGGACCGTCGTGCCCGCCGACGTGCAGGTGCCAGGCCAGGTCGTCTTCGGTGGTCTCGACGTGCATCGCAATGTCACCGATCTCGATGAAGGCGAGAGACACGCCCTCGTCCTCAAGCCACCGGGCATGGAGTTTGGGCGCGGGCAGCGACCGGGGGTATCGCCGTACCAGTTTCGGCAGGTCAGGAATCAACAGCTCCGCCTCGAGAATTTCCGCGTCGTGCCTGGATGCCATGTGGTTGCCCTTTCCGGCATCAATCTTGACAGCAAAAAATGGGTGAAGGTCTCACGCCTGCCTTGCGTTGCTCAACGGAAGAGGCCCTCTGCTGCTCGACGCACCCCACCGGCGCTACGGTTGGTACACCCCCGCCGCGACCGGCGGACTCGTGAAGGAGCGCCCGTGAAGAGTCAGGACAGCATCAGTATCAACGCTGATCGCAAACGTGTGTTCGCTGTGTTCTGCGACTTGGACAAAGCCGCGGCTAACGTGAGCGCGATCACCAGGATCGAGGTCCTCACGGGCCCCTCACAGCTGAACCTGGGTACTAAATGGCGCGAGACCCGCACCATGTTCGGAAAGGAAGCGACCGAGGAGATGTGGGTCACCGGGTACGAGCAGGACGTTTCGTACGTCGCTGAGGCGGAATCTCGCGGAACGCACTATCGCAGCGAGTACCGCTTTACGCCGGAAGGCAACGGCACTCGCGTCGACATGACGTTCGAGGGAACCCCGCTGACCGTGGGCGCGCGCCTCGCCGGAATTCTCGGCGCGTTGTTCGCCGGTGCGGCCAGGAAAGCACTGCACCAGGACCTGGTCGACCTGAAGCGAGCCTGCGAAACCGCGTGACCCTGGGCGGCTGATCGAATCACCGCTCGATCCGCACGACCGAGTACTCGGTGGCGGGAGTTGGGGGAGTGCCGAAGCGCGCGTTCGGGAGGTAGAGCCACTTACCGAATTTCGCGACCGTCGTCGGCACCTGGAAGTCCGGGTCGGTGAGCTGATCGACGAGTTCGCCACTGGTCCCGTCTGTGTTGAGACGGACGACGGCGACTGTGTTCAACACGTTCTGGACTACATACAGGGTTCGACCCACGACCAGCAGACCGTCGCCGTTGGTAAGGAGGTCTCCACCCAGATCGACGACCGTGGCGCCGCCGGATTCCGGATCGACACGGAACAGGAGTCCGGTGGACGACTGGATCACGAAGAGCGCCCGGTGGTTCGTGGTTTCCTCAATGCCGTTGGCGTTGAAGCCTTCCTGCTGCATCCACTCGCCGGACAGGGGGAGTACCTCGACGGCATCCGGTTCAGGAAGAGCGCCGCCCGGTCCAAACGGGAGTTTGTAGAGCTGTGCCTGCTGACTGTCGGTGAACCATGCGGCGTCGCGGGTCAGGACGACGTCGTTCACGAACGTCGGCGCATCGCTGAAGGTGTAGCTCGCAAGGAGCTGTCCGGTGGTCGCATCGACAACACGCGCCTCACCTGTCGGGCCGCCCGCGATGAACAGCCGCCCGCGTTTGTCGATCTTCAGGCCGACCGACGGAGTGCCAGGACCCTCGAGCGTCCGAATCTCCTCGCCCGTGCGCACGTTGAAGACGTAGATGTCGCCGTCGGCGAGGGATCCGACGTAGCCGGTGGCGTGATGGCCGATCGCGATCCCCTCGGGTTGGAACCCGTCGGGTAGCGCGATCACGTCCTCGAAGTGCCCGGGCGGAGACTGCGGTGCGGCGAAGACCGCGGGCGATCCTGAGACAATCAGAAGCGCTCCAAGTGCGGCGGCGGACAGTGTGCGTGCGACGATGCGACCGGACATGCCGTTATGCTACTCAGGCTTGCGGGACCGTCAAGGGTCCGACCGAGCCGTCGAGTCAGGTCATGTCGCCCGTCTCCGGTGTGGAGCCCTTCCACCCATAGCGCAGGAGGATCGCTCCCTTCTCTGAAGCAGCTCCCGCCTCGATTAATTCGAGGGATGCGGGTGGCCCGTCGTCGGGGAACAAACGTTTGCCCGGGCCGACGACGATGGGATATACCCACAGGTTCAGCTGGTCGAACATGCCGTCCGCGAGGAGGGTGCGTGAGAAGTCGATGCTGCCGATCACGTGGATCTCCTGGTGCCGCTCGCGCAGCGCGGAGAGCTCCGCAGGGAGGTCCCTGCCGAGCTGGTGCGAGTCGCGCCAGTTGAGGTCCGGGGTGCCGCGGGACGCGACGTACTTGGGAATGGCGTCGAACTTGCGTGCGATTCCGGCGTCGGGCCCGTCGAGTTGGTTCGGCCAGTACGAGGCGAAGATGTCGTAGGTGCGCCGTCCCAGCAACAGCGCGTCCATCGCCTGAATGCCTTCGTCCACCTGCTCGCCGACGGTCTTGTCGATCAGGGGCGCTTGCCATCCGCCGAACGCGAATCCGTTCTCGGCATCCTCTTCGCGGCCGCCTGGGGCCTGGGCGACTCCGTCGAGGGTGGTGAAGTGGTCGATGTGGATCCGACCGGCCATGGGGATCTCCTTTTCACCGCGGCGCTATCGCCTCACGTGGCAATATGCTGGCCACTCGCAATCGAGCTTGTCAACCGGATGCAGCTGGCCTGCTCACTCCGCCGGTTCGTACCCGATGAGCCAGTGAAGTCCATGACGGTCGATCACCTGACCATCCGAGGCGCCCCATGGCTTCGCGGCGAGCGGATCGACCACCCGCCCTCCCTCAGCGAGGTCATCGAACCACTGATGGAGAACGTCCGGTTCCGCACTCCCAAGCAACGAGAGCATTACGCCCTGGAGCAGAACGGTATTCTCGCCCGCTGCAGCATCCGATCCCGCCAGCCCGACCACACCAGTGAGCACACCGTGGGCGATGGCGTCTGGCGGGCCGTCGTTGCGGCCGAACTCTTCGTAGGTATGCAGCGAGAGCTCTCCGCCGAAAACATCCGCATAGAAGCCCAGCGCTGAACGCGCCGTGCCGGGGAAGCTCACATAGATTTGTGGCGAGGTCATGTCGCCCAGTTCCTTCCTGCCCACGGGTCGTAGTCGACCTCGAGTTCTGCTTGCTCGGGCCGCTCACCCTCGGGAACGTGTTGGAGGTTCACCCTGATCCGGTACCAGAGCGAACTGGAGCCCCGCATCCCGTCAACCAGGACGTCGGCCGGCTCAAGCAGCTTCACGACATCCGGATGCTTCGACTTCCACCGCTCGAGCCCTTCGAGGGCCTCAGGCTTCGTCTTCGCTCGAGCGATCTCAAGAAGCGGCATCGTCGACGCCCGCCTTCCCGAGCCGTCTGATGACTTCGGCGGTTTCTCGGCCGGACCCAGCTCTTTGGCCAGGCCGAGGAGTCCGTCCAGGCTTCCGGCCGCATCGTCGATTCCGGATGCCGGGTCGCCACGGTCCTTGAAGCGCTCGATCACCGAACGCACGGTGAATTCCTCCGGCCGGCATCCTGGTACTTCATCCCAATCAAGCGGCGTCGACACCCGGGCATCCGGCAGTGCCCGCACCGAGTACGCAGACGCGACGGTGCGGTCCTTCGCATTCTGATTGAAGTCGACGAACACGCTTTCGCCGCGCTCCTCTTTCCACCACTTCGCTGTAGCGAGGCCAGGGGCCCGTCGTTCAACCTCTCGGGCGAGTGCCTCGGCGGCAAGCCGAAGGTCGCGGAAACCCCAGCGCGGCTCGATCCGTGCATAGATGTGCATGCCGCGTGAACCGGATGTTTTCGGCCATCCGACGAGTCCATGGTCGGTGAGGACCTCCCGGGCGATCATGGCGACATCGACGATCTGGCGCCACTCAACGCCTGGCATCGGGTCCAGGTCCACCCGGAGTTCGTCCGGGTGCTCGAGGTCTTCCGCCCGCACGGGGTGCGGATTGAGGTCGATACAGCCGAGGTTCACCACCCAGGCCAGCGCCGCGGCATCCCGAACGACGACCTCCTCGGCCGAGTTGCCTGACGCGTACTGCAGTGTGGCGGTGTCGATCCATTCCGGGCGCTTCTCGGGAGCGCGTTTCTGGAAGAACGCCTCCTGGGAAATGCCCTTCACGAAGCGCTTGAGAACCATGGGCCTCCCAGCGACACCGCGAACTGCGCCGTCGGCGACAGCCAGGTAGTACTGCACCAGATCGAGCTTCGTCAGGTCCCGCTCGGGGAACACGACTTTGTCGGGATTCGAGATCTGCACCTCGCGGTCGCCGATTTCCAGCACCGCTGCCTGGCTCTTCGTCGGAGTCATGAGCCCCACCGTAGTGCCGGCGGCGCAAGCGCGGCAGCCCCCGGCGCGGACAAATGGTGCAAGCGGGGTACAGCGGACGCGACGTCAGGCGAGCATCTTGCGCATGACGATGCGGGGAAAGCCACCTGATACGGAGTCAGTGTCCGCGGCTTTCGTGAACCCGGCCCGTTCGAACATGCTGCGGGTACCGACGAAGGCCATGGTCTGGTCGACCCGCTCTCCGTCGTTGTCGACCGGATAACCCTCGACCACCGGCGCCCCTCGCCCGCGGGCATAGTCGACGGCACCGCGGATGAGCGCCTGCGTGACTCCTTGCTTGCGGAACCCGGGCCGAACCCGGATGCACCAAAGCGACCACGCCGGAAGGTCGTCGATGTGTGGAATGCGCCGCGAGTGCTCGATCGGGTGAAGCTCTGAACGGGGGGCAATGCCGGCCCATCCGACCGGTTCGTCGCCGAGGTACGCGAGTACTCCCGGCGCCAACTCCCGCGCGCACAGTTCCCGTACCTTGTCTGCCCTGGCGGTCCCCATCAGTTCCCGGTTCTCTTTCGAGCTCAGCCGCCACGAAAGACACCAGCACACCGACGACTGGGGGTTTTGCGGGCCCAGCAGCGTTGCCATGCCGTCGAAGTCGTGGGCCGGTCTCACGTCGAGAGTCATGACATCCGCCTTCGCTCCTTGCTCATCTCCGCGGGTTCATCGTGACACCCATCAGTGCGGACGCGAAGCATTCCCCGGCGGCTGCCGCTGCAACCTCGATCGGCACCGCCTATGCGGTGTGGGTGGGCATCGGAGCTGCGCTCACCTCCCATGGTCGATGATCACGGGAGACGCGAGCATTTCCTGGGTCAAGATCGCCCTCCTGCTCGGGCTCGTCGGATGCATCGTCGGGCTCAAACTCGTCGACGAAACGCACTGACGAGATGTCAGGCGGCGGCTGTTCCCGTCCCCGCCCCTGCATTGCCTGCCAGGGCTTCGTGGAGTGCCAGCTCGGCTGCCGGGTAGTCGATTCCGAGCGAGAGAGCAATCTCGGTCACGAGCGGCCTCTGTGCGTGCCGCAGCAGATCGCGCTCCGCCAGCGAGAGGCCCTTGTCGTCGTTCCGCCGCGTCAGATCGCGAACCACACTCGCGACGGTCACGATGTCGCCGAGCCGGATCTTCTCCTGATTGTCTTTCATCCGACGGGACCATTTGGTTTCCTCGTCGAGCGTTGGGGCACGCAGCACGTCGAACAGGGCGTTCATCTCGGTGGCATTGAGGACAGCGCGCATGCCGACACTGTCGGCGCTGGCGACCGGGACGCTGACCGACAGCCCCGAATCGTGAACCTCCAGCTTGAAGTATTCGATCTCGACGCCCTTCACGGTTCGGGAGAAGATCGATGTGATGGTGGCGGGGCCGTGGTGTGGATAGACGACGGTCTGGCCTTCAGAAAACTGCATTGGGGATGTACCTCCGGGTGCGCAAGAAGCGCCACACTCGACACCACCGGATTCGTGAAAGTGAATTCATTCGTCCGGTGACGGTCGTCCCAAGGCTTGGCGCGCGACTTCTCGCTCGCCAGATGACATGGGCGCACGGACAAAAGATTCCCACACGGGTGGGGCCTTCTGGAGCCGCAAGCTTGGCTGAGTCAATTATCTCACATCGCCCCGACATTCCGCGGGGTCGGTCACCCGTTCCGGATGATTCGCCGGCCGCGCCCGCCAGGTATTGTGAGCCCGCGATGAACGATACGACGCAGCGGAACAGCGGGCAGGTGGAAGCGACTCCCAAAGTGGAATTCATCACCGAGGAGTCGGTCTACGGGACCGTTCTCGTCTGCGGGATGATCGTTGTCTCCCGCGGGTACGGCGCAACCTCGTGGGAGACATTGCAGCTGGTGCTGGGCACCGTTGTTGTTTTCTGGATCGCTCACCTCTACGCAGGGACGGTAGCCGACTACCACGCCGTAGAAGGGGACGAGATGTCGCTTCGTGCGGCTTTCCGACGTGCACTCCGCCGCTCCGTCGGATTTCTGACCGCCGCCATCGCTCCATCGATTGCGCTTCTCCTGGGCGCGCTCGAGGCGATCCCGGACGATGTCGCTGTGTGGGTCGCGCTGTGGCTCGGCGTCGCCATCCTCGCTGGGATCGGCTACCACGTCGCTGCCGCCCACGGAAATAGTTGGCCTGTCCGCATTCTCAGCAGTCTGGCGACGGCCGCGATGGGTGTCGCGATGATCCTGCTCAAGGTGTTCATTCACTGAGGCAAAGAATTCCGTAGCGGATCACGGCACCGGGCACGCCTTGTTCAGCTACGGTGGATATGCTCCAGCGTTCAGGTACCTCCTCAACGACACGATCCTTGAGGAGAAGACCGGCATGAGCCTGATCCGACTGAACGACGTCAGCGTGCGATTCGACAACGCCCCGGTGCTTCGTGAAGCGTTCTTTCGGCTCGAAACGGGCGACCGGGTCGGTTTGATCGGCCGCAACGGGTCAGGCAAGACAACGCTGATTAAGCTGATCCTCGGGCAGGTGGCGGCGGATGCTGGCACGCTGTCAGTCGAAGACGGCATCCGAATCGGGTATTTCTCGCAGTTCTCCGAGCTCGACGGCACTGCGACGATCAACGACGTTCTCGATGACGTGTTCGGTGAGATCCGGGCGGTCGAGGCAGAACTGGCGTCAATCGACGCGGCCATCGCCGCCGATCCGACGGCGGACCTCAACACGCTGATCAGCCGCCAGGGGGCGCTGTTCGAGGAGATGGACCGGCTCGACGGCTGGGACTACCCGCGCCGCATCGACGAAGCACTGACCCGGCTCGGTTTCGACGACGACCGCCGGACCTGCCCGATCGACGACCTGTCCGGTGGCTGGCGCAACCGCGCAGCGCTCGCCAAGATTGTGTTGGAGCGGCCCGACGTTCTGCTTCTCGACGAACCGACGAACTTCCTCGACGTCGCCGGAGTCGAATGGCTCGAAGCCTGGTTCCGCGACTTCCGCGGTGCCGCGATCATCGTCTCGCACGACCGCACCTTCCTGGACTCGGTTGTCACCCGCATCGTCGAGGTGGAGAACTTCCACCTGCACGAATACCCGGGCAACTTCGCCGAATACGTGGTGCAGAAGCAGTTCCGGTTGAAGACGCTCGAACAGCAGTTCGTGCACGAGTCCGAACTCCTGGCGTTCGAGGCCGAGGGGATCGCGGACCGGCGGGCCGCCGCGAAGGCGGCGAACAGGGGACTCGACAAGAAGCTCTCCGGCATCAGGAAGGCACGTGCTCCCCGCCCGGTTGACCAGATCATCACCGAGATCTACGGCGGACTGCACGTCAAGGACGTGCTCTGCAGGGTCACCGGCCTCTCGAAGTCCTACGGCGACAACGTCCTTTTCTCCGACCTGACGTTCGAGATCCGCCGCGGCAACCGTATCGTCGTGGTCGGGGCGAACGGAAGCGGCAAGTCGACGCTGTTGCGCGTTCTGACCGGGGAGGAGAAGGCAGACTCCGGGGAAGCGATCTGGGCGAAGGGGGCGGGCGTCGTCTCGTACAACCAGATGCTCGCAGACCTCGACGACGATGACACCATTACCCACGCGGTGAACGCGGCGCCGGGCAGCCTCGCCTTCGCGGCCACTCGAAAGTCGGTCGGCCGGTTCCTGTCGATGTTCCAGTTCTCCGAGGCCGACCTCAAGCAGCGGATCGGCAACCTGTCCGGCGGGCAGCGGGCCCGGGTGGCTATGGCGCAGTGCCTGCTGTCCGGAGCATCCGTACTGATCCTGGACGAGCCCACCAACCACCTCGACATGCCCAGCACCCAGGTCATGGAACGGGCGCTTGTGCATTTCCCCGGCGCCGTCGTCGTCGTGAGCCACGACCGGTTCTTCAGCGACAAGGTCGCCAACCGCAAACTCGTCTTCGGACTCGACGGTGCGGAGCCAGGCGAGATCGAGGTCCGCGCGGCGTAAGGCGCCCGTCCCCGCGGCATCCGCGCCTTCCGGTGACGCTAGAACACCTGAAACGCTCGTATTCGGTGCTTAAGCGTCACCGGAAGGCGGTGGGAAGTCAGCCGACGACGCGATCCACAAAGTCGGCGACGGATGCCGACACCAGCGCGGCCACGTTGCTTGCGGTCAGCTCGGAGGACTTGAGGACCTTCATACCGTGGTCGGCGCCTGTGACCGGCACAATCCGAATCGAGCGCCGCGCGCCCGCCTCGCGTGCCACGTCGCTTGCCGTTCCGAAGGCGTCCCGATCACCCTGGAGCACCAGCACCGGCCCGGCAGGCTGCAGCAATTCCTCGACGCGAGTCACGGCGGGTCGCCCAGGCGGATGCAGCGGGAAGGCGAGGCACACCACTCCTGCGGCACCGAGGTCGTTCGCGGTGCGACACGCGACCCGTGCACCCGCACTCCGGCCGCCGACGACGATGGGCAGCCCTGCGGCGAGCTCGTCGACTGCCGGCGCGGTCTCACGCCAGGCGACGTCGAGCGTTGCCGGCCGCGGCGCGACCTTCTTGCCCGCCACCCGCCAGGGCTGCTCGTACCGGGCGACGGTGAATCCGACGTCGGGGAGACGTGCAGCGAGCGCGGCGAGATCGACAGCGCCGATGCCGCCACCGGCACCGTGGCCCAGCCACACGAGCGCCCGCGGCTCCGCCGCTGGGCTGACGGTGAGCCGCCCGGGCCCGAGCGACGTCGGCACGTCGAGAATCATGAACCCGAGGTTACCCGCCGGATCAGCGCGACTGGCGACGTTTGCCCGGCCGCGGTTGTCCTTTGACCGCGGGGGCCCGACCCTTGCCTTTGTTTGCCTTCGCCTTGCCCCCGGCGGGTTGAGGCCGGTTCTGCACCGAGGCGGCCGTGGCATCCGCTTTGCGCTGCTCATCGGCGAGGAGGGCGCGACCGGCGGCGGTCAGTGTCGTGGACGACGCGGCCATGTCGAAGAGCGGGGTGCGGAGTTCGTTCTCGAGTTCACGCACCGAGGCGAGCAACGTCGAACGCGGAATGTTGAGATACTTCGCCGCGCGGGCGAAGTGCAACTCTTCGGCGGCGACCACGAAGCGTCGAAGCGCGATGGCGTCCATGAGCAGCCTTCCGTCCGGCCGCCAGGTAGGAGGCCACAGGTTCAGGCTACCGGTGCTCGGATGGGAACGGGGCAGAAGGCAAGCAAAGGGGGAACCGTCACGGCGCCGGAGCGCCACCGTCTGTGGGTTCGGGCGTCGGCAGGATTCCGGCGTCGTCCTCATCGATCGAGGTGGATCGTTCGCCACCGGATGTCATCGGCACGTCGGTCCGGTCTGGTGCCTGGTCCCTGTCGGTTGCCTGGTCGTCGAGATCGTCGGGCGTTCCGCCCTCAAAGTTGGTGTCCATGCGCCCACGATACGAGCGGGACTCCTTCGATCAACAGAGCCTTGCTTTTCCGGCTGACGTGCTCCACGATGCGGCCTGCCGTTACGGCGGGGGCGGTGCCTCGCCTGGGCGCAGCCGGTCGAGGTGGGGGAGCAGGCCGTCGACCGGTCCTGGCGGCTTCCGCAACGCCCTCAGGTCGCGGCGGCTCGTGTCGAGATTCTCGGTGGCCGTCGAATCGTCCAGTTTGAGAGCGCTCGTCACCCGCTGCTGCGAGGGCTTCCGGTCCGATGAGTTGATCTCCATGCCGTCACCGTACGCCCGCTCGCCGACAAAGGGAAGGTCTCACCGGCGCGTCGGATCTGCCGCTCAGCTCAACGCTGACACGGCCGAAACGGATGCCACAATCGCGGCAACAGCAGACTCCACGGTCTCGTGCGTCAGCTCGGCACCGAAGGTGAACCGCACTGCTGTCTGGGCTACCTCGGGCGGCATGCCGAGGGCGGTGAGGACGTGTGACGGCTCGTCGCTTCCCGCCGCGCAGGCGGAGCCGCTCGACGAGACAACGCCGCGGCGTTCCAGCTCCAGCAGGACCGCTTCGCCGCTCGTGCCCGGAAAGCAGAACGACGCCGAGTTCGGCAGCCGGGAGGTGGCCGACCCGGTCAGGAGTGCGCCGGGAACCGTGCCGAGGACGCGCGCGATCATCTCGTCGCGGAGGACGCTCACCCGTACAGCGGCATCCGCGCGTTCCTTTTCGGCGAGCTCAAGGGCTGTCGCGAGTCCGACAATGGCCGCCACATTCTCGGTTCCCGAGCGGCGCCCGCGTTCCTGCCCGCCTCCGTGAACGAGCGGCTCAACCGGGAGCCGGCCGCGCAGCCAGGCTAGCCCGATGCCCTTCGGCGCGCCGACCTTGTGGCCGGCGAGCGAGAGCGCGTCCACTCCCTGCCCGGAGACGCGAAGGTCGAGCCAGCCGGCTGCCTGTACGGCGTCGATGTGGAACGGCACCCCGTGTGCGGCCGTCACTGCCCCGAGCGCGCCGAGATCCTGCACGGTGCCGATCTCGTTGTTGGCGTACATCAGGGTGACCAGCGCTGTGTCCGGGCGGAGAACAGCGTCGAGCGCATCAGGGGTCACGATGCCGTCCGGCTTCAATTCCACAAACGTGACCTCGAAGCCGTGCAGACGGCGGAGGTAGTCCACCGACTCGAGCACCGCCTCGTGTTCGGTTGCCGCGGTGACGATGTGCCGTCCGCGCGTCGATCCGAGGGCGATGCCCTTCACGGCGAGGTTGTCGGCTTCGGTGCCGCCGGAGGTGAACACGAGGTCTCCGGCCCGGACGCCGAGCACCGCAGCGACCCGTGACCTGGCGTCTGCGAGAGCATCCGCGGCACGCTCGCCGACCGTGTGGTGGCTCGACGGATTGCCGAATTCGGTGGTGAGATATGGCCACATCGCCTCGAGCACCTCCCGGCGAACCGGGGTCGTCGCCGCGGAGTCGAAGTAGAGCATCACGGCACCGGTTGGGCTGTTATCGACAGGTCCAGGCCAAAGTCGAGGGCCCGGACGCTGTGCGTGAGCGCGCCAGATGAGATGACGTCGACGCCGGTCGCAGCGATCGCGCCGACCGTGTCGAGGGTGACGTTGCCGCTCGCCTCGACGATCGCCCGTCCGCCGATTCTCTCCACGCCGGTGCGCAGATCGTCGAGGCTGAAGTTGTCGAGCATGATGGTGTCGACGCCGGCGGCGAGGACAGCGTCGATCTGGTCGAGCCGGTCCACCTCCACCTCGAGGTGCGTCGTGTGTCCGAGCTGGGCCCGCACGGCGAGCAGAGCTTCGGTCAGCGACAGGCCCCCCGCTGTCAGCACGGCGAGGTGGTTGTCTTTCGCCATGACGGCATCGGACAGCGAGAACCGGTGATTGAACCCGCCACCGGAGCGCACGGCATGACGCTCGAATGCGCGGAGCCCCGGCGTCGTCTTGCGCGTGTCAACGATGCGCGCCCGGGTGCCGCTCACGGCGTCGACGTACCGTGCCGTCAACGTCGCGATCCCGGACATCCGCTGCACGAAGTTCAACCCGATTCGTTCGGCCTGGAGGATGCCGCGGGCCGGCCCGGTCACGGTCGCCAGGGTGTCCTTCCGGCGGAAGCGCTCGCCGTCGCCAACGAGAAGGGTCACCTCGATCGATGGATCCGTCAACCGGAACGCCGCAGCGAAGACCTCGCCCCCGCTGAAGACGCCGTCCTCCCGGGCAGCAAGGGCGGCGGTGGCGGTGGCCGTCACCGGGATGAGGGTCGCGCTCGTCAGGTCGCCCCACGGTGCGTCCTCCTCGAGGGCGGCACCGACGACACGGTCGATCTGGGGGAGGGTCAGCATGCGGCGGCCTCTCGGGATTCGGCTCCGGCGCTCGCCGGGGCGGGGTAAGTTGCGGGAGCGTCGGAGCGCGCGTGCGCCCCGACGGATTCGGTGCGGGCCAGGGCGGCGAGCACGAGTTCACGGCCGAGGGTCAGGAGGTTGCGGTCCTCGAGAGAGCGGATGCTGTCGGTCGGCAACGGAAGTGCAGACCAGGCATCGAGAAGGCGCGCCGCGCGGTGAAGGCCGGGCTCATCGCGGAGGAGTCCGGCGTACTCCCACATCACTTGCTGGAGCGCCTCGCGGGAAAACGCCGGAGCGTGTGTTGCCGGGTCCCGCTCCGGCACGGCGAACGGCCGGGCCGGCCGGGCGGGCCAGTTCTCTGGGTCGTCGGCATCGAGCGCGAGCGCGGCGCGGGCGCCGAAGACAGCGCCTTCGAGCAGCGAGTTCGAGGCGAGGCGGTTGGCGCCGTGCACACCGGTCCTGGCGACCTCGCCGACGGCGTAGAGCCCAGGCACGGTCGTGCGGCCGTCGAGGTCGGTGGCCACGCCGCCCATCCAGTAATGCGCTGCTGGACTCACCGGCACGAGTTCCTGCGACCAGTCCGTTCCGGATGCCCGCACGGCACGGTCGATGACCGGGAACCGGCTTGCCAGGAATTCTGCGCCGAGCATCGTCGCATCGAGAACGACCGGGGTGCCGCCCTGCGCGGCCATCTCAGCGGCGATTCCGCGAGCGACCACGTCGCGTGGTGCGAGTTCAGCATCCGGGTGGATGGCGGCGAGGAACCGCTCTCCCAGCGCGTTTCGCAACACGGCGCCTTCGCCGCGCACTGCTTCAGACACCAGGAACCGCCCGGCGGTCGTCAGCGCCGTGGGGTGGAACTGGTAGAACTCCAGGTCCGCGAGCTGTGCGCCGGCGCGGAGGGCGGCAGCCGCGCCGTCTCCGGTGGCCACATCCGGGTTGGTCGTGTACCGATAGAGCTGCCCGGCACCACCGGTGGCGAGCACGACCGCATCAGCGACGACGGTGCATTCGGAGCCGTCCGGCAACCTCAGCCGTGCGCCCGCGGCGCGGCCCTCCTCGAGGATGAGGTCGACGAGGAACGTGTCCTCGAGGATCTCGGCAGAGCTCTCGCGGATGCGCGTGACGAGGGCTGACTCGATCCGCGCACCGGTCGCGTCCCCGCCCGCGTGGAGCACCCGGGGATAGGAGTGAGCAGCCTCCCGGCCTCTGGCGAACTCGCCGTCGGTGCGGTCGAAGTCGACACCGAGGGCGACCAGCTCACGGATCCGATCCGGGCCTTCTGTGCAGAGAACCCGGACGGCATCCTCGTCACAGAGACCGGCGCCCGCGGTGAGCGTGTCGCCGACGTGAGCCTCCACGCTGTCCTCGGCGAACATCACGCCGGCGATCCCGCCCTGCGCGTACCGGGTGTTGCTCTGCCCGAGCGTCGACTTCGTGATCAGCAGAACGTGGTGCCGCCTCGCGGCCTTCAACGCGGCTGTCAGGCCGGCGATCCCGCTGCCGACGACGATCACCCTCGCCATTTCAGACTCCCGTCGGGACCGGCGGCCGCGCCGCAAGCATCCGCTCGAGTGCGATCCGCGCTGGCAGCGCGACCTCATCCGACACGGTGATCTGATTGAGCACCTCGCCGCCCAGAAGAGCGTCAAGCACCCACGCCAGGTAGCCGGGGTGGATGCGGTACATCGTCGAGCACGGGCAGATCACCGGGTCGAGGCAGAAGATCGTGTGCTCCGGATGCTCCGCCGCGAGTCGCTGCACGAGGTTGATTTCGGTGCCGATCGCGAAGGTGGATCCGGCCGGCGCCGCCTCGATCGCTTTGCGGATGTAGTCGGTGGATCCTGATTCGTCGGCGGCGTCGACCACCGGCATGGGGCACTCAGGGTGCACGATCACCCGCACGCCGGGGAATTCGGTGCGGGCTTTCGCGATCTGGTCGACGGTGAACCGTTTGTGCACGGAGCAGAAGCCGTGCCACAGGATCACGCGGGAGTCCTTGAGCGCCGACGCATCGTTGCCGCCGAGCGGTTTGTTCGGATTCCACATCGGCATGAGGTCGAGCGGCACGCCCATGGCTTTGGCGGTGTTCCGTCCGAGGTGCTGGTCGGGAAAGAAGAGCACCCGCTGGCCACGTTCGAACGCCCACTCGAGCACCGTCTGCGCGTTGGACGACGTGCAGACGATGCCGCCGTTGCGCCCGCAGAATCCCTTCAGCGCTGCGGAGGAATTCATGTAGGTGACCGGGATGACGGGAACGCGCCCGTCGGCATCCGGTTCGGTACCGTACAACTCGGCGAGCTGCTCCCAGCACTCCTCGACTTGGTCGATATTCGCCATGTCGGCCATGGAGCATCCTGCGGCGAGGTTCGGCAGGATGACGGATTGCTCGTCCGTTGACAGCAGGTCGGCGGTCTCTGCCATGAAGTGCACACCGCAGAACACGATGGCCTCGGCGTCGGTGCGTTCCCGGGCGGCGGTGGCCAGCTGGAACGAGTCGCCCACGTAGTCGGCGTAGGCGAGGACCTCGTCGCGCTGGTAGAAGTGGCCGAGGATGACGAGTCGGTCGCCGAGTGCCTCTTTCGCGGCCAGGATGCGACGGTCGAGTTCGGCCGCGTCGGCCTCACGGTAGAAGGCGGGGAGTGCGCCCTGGCGGGGGGAGCCGGCGGGAATCACGTCGCCCATCGATGAGCCTGGACCGTAGCCGGGTGCCCGCAGGTCGAAGACCCACGGCTTTTCGACGAGGTCAGGGCTGCACGCGGCGCCGGGCGCGGTGCCGGCGGAGATCTGTGTGAGGGTGGTGTCGACGGAGGCGGTGAGAGTCATGATGCTCCTTGTGTGCGGCCAGGCAGTGAGCGGCTCGGGAGGGGGCCGTTGTTCTCGTCACTCGCTGCGCGGTTGTAACGGTAGAGGCGGGCCGGACGATGCCGTCCGCCGGTTTGCAGGTGTTCGGTGGGAACGACCTGGCCTGAGCCCTCGATCTGGCGCCGGAAGTTCGCCGGGTCCAGAGGCTTCTGCAGCACGGCCTCGTGAACCTCGCGCAGCTCGGAGAGGGTGAAGGTGTCGCCGACAAAGGCGTGCGCTATGGAGCTGTACTCCAGCTTGTTGCGGAGGCGCCACAGGGCGTACTCGACGATGAGGTTGTGGTCGAAGGCAAGTTCGGGCACCGAGTCGGCTTCGAACCAGCGCACGTTTTCGGTCTCAACCGCGACATCCGCCTCCTCCGAGCGCACGAGGGCCCAGTAGACGATCGAGACGACGCGCCCGCCGGGGGAGCGGTCGATGTTGCCGAATGCGTAGAGCTGTTCCAGGTACTGCGGCGTGAGCAGCGTGGTCTCGGCGAGGGTGCGGGCGGCGGACTCAGCGAGGTCCTCGTCCGGCTCGAGTGGCCCGCCGGGGAGCGCCCACTTGCCGACGAACGGTTCCCGGATGCGGCGGACGAGCGGCATCCAGACCGTCATCCGGCCGGTTTCCGGGTGCGGGCGGAGCGCGAAGATGACGGTCGAAACGGCCAGGCTCACGTCGGTGGCGTGTGCGGCCATTGTGTTCCTCCCGTTCCTCCGGTTAAAGTCACAGTGACTCTAACTCTGAATCCATCTTAGTGTCAAAATGACTCGAACACGAGCGAAAATCACAAATGTGTCAGTGTTGGCGTCCCGGCCCGGGGGTGAAAGTCCACACGGCGCGCGCGGCCGCGGTAGGCTGGGCTGCAAATCGAATATCGGGCCGCACACGCGATGCGGGAGAGCCGGGCATGCCCGGCACCGAAGGAGCAAGCCTCCCCGCCAATCTCTCAGGTCTACGTACCGCATCGAACTGGCCACTCTGGAAAGCGAATCGAGCGCGGCGAGATTCGGATCGGGTAGGCGCTCCGCGCCGTATCGAGATCTGACACGCGCTTCGCCCGGTTCCGCCGACGGTGAAAGCCGCCCCGCCGCACGACGGCACGGGCGTGCGAAACTCTCAGGCCCATGACAGAGGGGGAGTTCCCAAGGCACTTCGTGTGCCGCAGCCGCTTTTTTGCGACCGTCGCCCCCGGCGATTACTGGAGAACTCGTGTCAGACCCCGCACCCGAACGCACCAGCCCGCTTCATGCGGTTCACTCGCAACTCGGCGCGAGCTTCACCGATTTCGCCGGCTGGCAGATGCCGGTCCGTTACACCAGCGACCTCGCCGAGCACGCCGCGGTACGCACCGCGGCCGGTCTCTTCGACCTCTCCCACATGGCCGAGATCCTTGTCTACGGGCGGGAGGCCGGTCCGTTCCTCGATGCGGCGCTCGCCGGCAAGCTGTCCGCAATCGACCTGATGCAGGCGAAGTACAGCCTCCTCCTCACCGAAACCGGCGGCATCCTCGACGACGTCGTGGTCTACCGCCTCGGCGACACGACCTTCCTCGTCGTCGCGAACGCCGGTAACCGCGAAGCCGCGGCTGCCGCTCTCACCGAGCGGTCGGCCGACTTCGAGGTCACCGTCGATGACCAGAGCGACGACTACGCGCTGATCGCCGTGCAGGGCCCCAACTCGCGCGCCATCCTCGAGCAGACCGCGGGCATCACCGAAGTTGGCGTACCGCTCGACGAACTGAAGTACTACCGCGCGACCGACGCTTTCTTCGAGGGTGTGCCGCTTCTCGTCGCCCGCACCGGCTACACCGGCGAAGACGGCTTCGAGCTGTACCTCCGCACCACAGCCGCGGTGTCGCTCTGGCGCGCACTGGAAGCGGCAGGCGAAGACCAGGGACTCGTGCCCGCAGGACTCGCAAGCCGCGACACTCTCCGGCTCGAGGCCGGGATGCCGCTCTACGGCCACGAGCTCGGCACAGACACCCAGCCTGCGCAGGCCGGGCTTGGACGCGTCGTCGCGCTCTCCAAGGAGTCGGACTTCGTCGGCCGTTCAGCCGTGGAGGCCGGGCCTGCCGACAACGCCAGGGTCCTCGTC
This sequence comes from Mycetocola miduiensis, assembly GCF_900115155.1. Classification (GTDB taxonomy): domain Bacteria; phylum Actinomycetota; class Actinomycetes; order Actinomycetales; family Microbacteriaceae; genus Mycetocola_A; species Mycetocola_A miduiensis. Next base: position 26,591 of record NZ_FOVM01000009.1, on the reverse strand, counting down.
GGCCTCGTTGCGGATGGCCGCCGTGCTGGGCGCGCCGGATACTCGATCGTCTCCGACGGCGCCGTCGTCGGAACCGTGACGAGCGGGGCGCTGTCGCCCACGCTCGGGCATCCGATCATGATGGCGTACGTCGATCCGACACTCGCCGAGCCCGGCACCGAACTCGCTGTCGACGTGCGGGGCACGTCGATCCCGGCCACCGTCACCCCACTCCCGTTCTACAGAAGAAAGAAGTAACCCATGGCTGACAAGACCACGCTGAAGTACACGCCTGAACACGAGTGGCTCGACATCGACGGCAACGTCGCAACCGTCGGCATCACCGCATACGCCGCTGAGAAGCTGGGCGATGTCGTATTCGTCGAACTCCCGGACGCAAGCGTGGCGGTCACCGCCGGTTCCGTCATCGGTGAGATCGAATCGACCAAGTCGGTGGGCGAGCTCTTCGCTCCTGTCGACGGAACCGTCACCGAGAACAACGCAGCCGTCGTCGACGAGCCGTCGCTCGTCAACAGCGACCCGTTCGGCGAAGGGTGGCTCATCAAGGTGCAGTTCGAGAAGGCACCGGATGGCCTGCTCAGCTGGGACGAATACTCCGCGCTGGTTGGCGAGTAATGCCGGAACTCTTCTCCGAACGCCACATCGGCACGGATGCCGCCGCGCAGGCGAGCATGCTGGCATCCGTCGGCTACGACAGCGTCGACGCGCTCGTTGAAGCCGCCGTTCCCGAGTCGATCCACGTCGGCGAGATCCTCAACTCGTCGATCCCCGCGGCCGCGAGTGAACGGGAGGCCCTCGCCGAACTGCGGCAGCTGGCCGATCAGAACACCGTGCGAACGTCGATGATCGGCCTGGGCTACTACGGCACGATCACCCCGGCCGTCATCAAAAGGAACGTTCTCGAGAACCCGTCCTGGTACACGGCATACACGCCGTACCAGCCGGAGATCTCGCAGGGCCGGCTCGAAGCGCTGATCAACTTCCAGACGATGGTCACCGACCTGACGGGGCTCGACACCGCCAATGCGTCGATGCTCGATGAGGGCACCGCCGTCGTGGAGGGAATGCTCCTGGCCAGCCGGGCCTCGAAGCTCACCTCGAACGTCTTCGTTGTCGACGCCGACGCGTTCCCGCAGACCAAGGCCCTGCTCGCCAGCCGGGCCGAGGCTGTCGGCATTGAACTGGCCGAAATCGACCTCGCCGGCGGTGGGGCGCTGCCCGAGGCAGCATTCGGAATCTTCGTTCAGTACCCCGGAGCATCCGGGCGGGTCTGGAACCCGGCATCCGTGATTGCGTCGGTCAAGGAACAGGGCGGCCTCGCCGTCGTCGCCGCCGACCTGCTCGCCCTCGCGCTGATCACCTCGCCGGGAGAACTCGGCGCCGACATCGCCGTGGGCACCAGCCAGCGCCTCGGCGTGCCGATGGGCTTCGGCGGTCCTCACGCCGGATACATGGCCGTGCGCAAGGGGCTCGAACGCCAGCTCCCCGGTCGCCTCGTCGGTGTGAGCCAGGATGCCGCCGGTCACCCGGCGTACCGGCTCACCCTGCAGACGCGCGAGCAGCACATCCGCCGTGAGAAGGCGACCTCGAACATCTGCACGGCGCAGGTCCTCCTCGCCGTCATGGCGTCGATGTATGCCGTGTACCACGGGCCCCGTGGCATCCAGCGGATCGCCGCCGAGACCGCGGCCAGGGCGGATGCCCTCGCGACGGTCCTCACCGGCTACGGTGTGACTCTCGTGAGTGACGCGTTCTTCGACACCCTCCGGGTGCACGTCCCGGGCAAGGCATCCGTCATCGTCGATCGGGCGCGCGAGCTGGGCCTCAACCTGCACCTCGTCGATGACGCGACCGTCGGCATCTCGGTCGACGAGACCACGACGGCCGACGAACTCCGTGCTGTTGTCGTCGCTTTCGGTTTCTCCGGCGACGAAGCCTTCGCCGGGCTCGACGGAGAGACCACCCGTCTGCCCTCGGAACTCGCCAGGACCAGCGGATACCTCACGCATGCGGTGTTCAACACGCACCACTCCGAGACCGCCATGATGCGCTATCTCAAGCAGCTGGCCGACCGGGACTACGCCCTCGACCGGGGCATGATCCCCCTCGGCTCATGCACGATGAAGCTCAACGCAGCGACCGAGATGGAGGCCATCACCTGGCCCGAGTTCGCCTCGCTGCACCCGTACGCTCCGGAAGCGGACGTCCTCGGCTACCTTGGCCTCATCGAACAGCTCGAAAGCTGGCTCGCAGAGGTCACCGGGTACGACTCGGTGTCCCTGCAGCCGAACGCCGGCAGCCAGGGTGAACTCGCCGGGCTGCTGGCGATCCGCGGTTACCACCGGGCGAACGGCGACCTGGACCGCACCGTCTGCCTGATCCCGTCCAGTGCACACGGCACCAACGCGGCATCCGCTGTGCTCGCCGGCATGAAGGTCGTCGTCGTCGCCTGTGACGAACTCGGCAACGTCGACCTCGACGACCTCCGGGCGAAGATCGCTCTGCACGCCGAAACGCTTGCCGCGCTCATGATCACCTACCCGTCGACGCACGGTGTCTACGAGCACGAGGTCACCGCGATCACCCAGGCTGTGCACGACGCCGGCGGCCAGGTCTACGTCGACGGTGCAAACCTCAACGCGCTGCTCGGGTATGCCCGGTTCGGCGACTTCGGCGGCGACGTCTCGCACCTCAACCTGCACAAGACCTTCTGCATCCCGCACGGCGGAGGCGGCCCCGGAGTCGGTCCAGTGGCGGCGAAGGCGCACCTTGCGCCGTTCCTGCCCGGGCATCCGCTCGCGCAGCGCGACGACCACGGAGCCTTCACGCACGCCGGCGGACCGGTGTCGGCGGCGCCATATGGCAGCCCGAGCATCCTTCCGATCTCGTGGGCCTACGTGCGCATGATGGGTGCCGAGGGTCTGAAGCAGGCCACCGGTGCAGCGGTTCTCGCGGCGAACTACATCGCCGTGCGGCTGCGCGAGCACTTCCCGGTGCTCTACACCGGCGACAACGGACTCGTCGCCCACGAGTGCATCCTCGACCTGCGTCCGCTCCGTGACGCAACCGGCGTGACCGTCGACGACGTGGCGAAGCGCCTCATCGACTACGGCTTCCACGCGCCGACGATGTCGTTCCCGGTCGCAGGGACCCTCATGGTCGAACCGACCGAGAGCGAGGATCTCGCAGAGATCGACCGGTTCATCGACGCGATGATCGCGATCAAGGCCGAAGCGGATGCCGTCGCAGCGGGCACGTGGCCGGCATCCGACAACCCGCTGGTGCATGCGCCGCACACCGCCCAGTCGGTCATCGAGGGGGAGTGGGAGCACGCCTACACCCGTGAGCAGGCCGTCTATCCCGTACGATCACTCATTCGGACCAAGTATTGGCCGCCGGTGCGCCGCGTCGACAATGCCTTCGGGGACCGCAACCTCGTGTGTGCGTGCCCGCCGCCCGAAGCGTTCGAGTGAGCAGGTCACGCGCGGGTTAAATGGTTCAGCGCGGGTGAAAGATCACCCGCGCTGAACCGATTGACGCGCTCTGTTTAGCGAGCGCCGAGCGTGCGGGCCCAGGCGAAGAAGTCTGCTGCACTTCGAATCGTCGGCGTGCTCGTCACGGGAGCCGGGGTCGAGGGCGTGCTCGAGACCGGAGCCGGGGTCGGCGTGCTCCTCACCGGAGCCGGGGTGGGCGTGCTCGTCACGGGAGCTGGGGTCGGCGTGCTCGAGACCGGAGCCTTGGTTGAACCCGCCGGGTAGGTGGCGAAGTTCTGGGTGAAGTAGAGGCGTCCCGAGCTGTTCGCGGCGACTCCGATACCCAGCGTGTTGGCTGAAGCCTGGGTGATGTTCTTGTAGTGGCCGGGTGACGCCTTCCACGCCGCGACCACCGCGGTGACCGAGTATCCGTAGGCGACGTTCTCGCTCGCTGTCGTCCAACCGGACGGGTACTGGCTCGAGTACGACGGGTTGTGCGACATCGCGCCGGCGTTTGCCTGCTTGATGGTCCAGTTCTGGGCGACCGTGTTCAGTGCGGAGCTTTCGGCCACGGGCTTGAGGCCGAGGCCTGTCCGGATGGTGTTCGTGTCGTCGAGGATGATCTTTCTCGCCTGGCTGAGCGTGTAACCTCCGACGACGGGCTCCGCCGTCGCCTGTGCTGATACGGGCTCCGCCGCCTGTGCCGCGACGGGTCCTGCCATGATGCCGGTGGTGCCGATCACTGCCGCCAGGGCGACGGCGGTCACGCGACCGCGCTTCTTGAATGCGTGGTTAGTAATGATTGTGTTCTCCTCAAAAGCGGTCATGCCGACCGTCGAAATGAAGGTTTGACTATACACGTCCCCCTTCCGGGGGCGCCTGAGCGCAGCGCCCCCCAGCACCCAGCGAGCTCACCGCCATGATGCGGCGACGGCATCCCAAACTCGACGGTGAGGTGACTGTTTTCGGGTGTGGCCCTCGGTGACCCGCAACGTCCGAAGATGGTTGCGGGTCGCCGTCTCTCTCTCGAGATTGCCTTGGTTAAGGCTGCCGCCTTTCGCAAGGCTGCGCCTCGCGGAGCTGAGGAGAAAATTGTCACCTCGCCGGCACTAGCCCTAGTGCGAAGAAGCCTTCTCCGCACCATGCCCGGTGAGCGAACGCACCTCCATCTCGGCCGCAATCCGCGGGTCTTCCTTCACCGATGAGGTGACGGTACCCAGCCAGCCGAGCAGGAACCCGAGCGGGATGGAGACGATGCCGGGGTTGTTCAGCGGGAACCAGGAGAAGTCCGCATTGGGGAACATCGACGTCTCCGCACCTGAGATCACGGGGGAGAAGATGATCAGCAGCAACGCCGAGCCGAGGCCGCCGTACATGCTCCACAGTGCTCCGCGCGTCGTGAATTTGCGCCAGTACAGCGAGTACAGGATCGTCGGCAGGTTCGCGCTCGCCGCGATGGCGAATGCGAGGGCGACCAGGAATGCGATGTTCTGCCCCTGGACTCCGATGCCACCGGCGATCGCGAGTACGCCGATCACGACGACCGTGATGCGGGCGACCTTCACCTCACCGTTCGGAGGCACAGCCCCTTTCTTGATTACGTTCGCGTACACGTCGTGTGCGAACGACGTGGCGGCGGTGATGGTCAACCCTGCGACGACCGCGAGGATCGTCGCGAACGCCACGGCCGAGATGATACCGAGCAGGATCGAGCCGCCCAGTTCGAATGCAAGCAGCGGCGCGGCCGAGTTCACGCCACCGGGTGCGGCGAGGATGGTTTCCTTGCCGACGAGGTACGCGGCGCCGTAGCCGAGCACGAGGGTGAACAGGTAGAACAGACCGATCAGCCAGATGGCCCAAACCACGCTCCTCCGGGCTTCCTTCGCCGTCGGCACCGTGTAGAACCGCATCAGCACGTGGGGGAGCCCCGCGGTACCGAGCACGAGGGCGAGGGCGAGCGACACGAAGTCGAGGCGCGAAACCCCGGTGAGCCCGTACTGGGCACCCGGGTTCAGGATGCCTTCGCCGGCGACCTCGACAGCGTTGCCGAGGAGAGCAGAGAGATTGAACCCGTTGAGGGCGAGCACCCACACGGTCATCACCCCGGCGCCGGCGATGAGGAGGACGGCCTTGATGATTTGAACCCAGGTCGTGCCCTTCATGCCGCCGATGAGTACGTAGAAGATCATGATGAACCCGACCACGGCGATGACCACCGACTGGCCAAGCCGGTCGTTGACGCCGAGGAGCAGGGAGACGAGGCCACCGGCGCCTGCCATCTGCGCGAGCAGGTAGAAGAAGCACACGGCGAGCGTTGCTGTCGCTGCGGCAAGGCGCACCGGGCGTTCTTTGAGCCGGAACGAGAGGACATCCGCCATGGTGAACTTGCCCGTGTTGCGCAGCAGCTCGGCGACGAGCAGCAGGGCGACGAGCCAGGCGACGAGGAACCCGATGGAGTAGAGGAACCCGTCGTAGCCGTTCACGGCGATCGCACCACAGATGCCGAGGAACGATGCGGCCGACAGGTAGTCGCCGGCGATCGCCGTTCCGTTCTGGCCTCCGCTGAACGAGCGGCCGGCCGCGTAGAAGTCGTTCGCCGTCTTGTTCGAGCGCGAGGCACGAATGACGATGACAAGAGTCACGGCGACGAACGCCGCGAAGATGGAAATGTTCAGGACGGGGTTGCCGACAGTCATGAGCGCTCAATCTCCTCGAGTTCGGTCCTGAACTTCTCGGCAGCCGGGTCGAGCTTTCGGTTGGCGAAGGAGACGTACCAGGTGGTGATGGCAAAAGTGGTGACGAACTGGCTGAGCCCGAGCAGCAGACCGATGTTGATGTTGCCGATCACCTTGATCGACATGAAGTCGTGCGCGTAGTCCGCCAGGAGCACGTACGCGAAATACCAGACGAGGAAGGCGACGGTGAGGGGAAAGACAAAACGTCGATGCCGTCGCTTGTGTTCGACGAATGTTGGGGATTCTTCTACTGCCACGTAGTCGATGGCGGTGCCGGGAACGTGCGTCCCCGTGTCGTCGTGGGCCATGATCCTCCTCACAGTTCGCGCAACGCTGCGCGACGCACGGCTCTGTGCGCTGCAAAAACCCTAGTCGCTAACCATTAGCCAGGAACAGCGCAAGGGCGGTGAGTTACTTCGGCGAGGTAAAAAGGTCGGGCCACAGGCCGGCCGCGATCGGATAGCCGACGAAGGATGCCACGTCGAGCAGCGTGTGGGCGATGACGAGGGGCATCACGCGTCCCCATCGCCGGTAGCACCAGCCGAAGAGGATGCCCATCGCGATGTTCCCGAAGAACGGCCCGACACCTTGGTACAGGTGGTAGATCCCGCGGAGCAGCGCGGTCGCCAGGATGATCATCCAGTCCGTCCAGCCGCGCTCGCGCAGTCGGGTGAACAGGTAGCCGACCACGATCACCTCTTCGACGAGCCCTGCGCGCAGCGCAGCGAAGATGAGGACCGGGATGGTCCACCAATACGACTCGAGCGGCGACGCCTCAACAGCGACGGTGAGGCCGGCTGCCCGGCCACCCGCGTACAGCAGGATCCCCGGGATGCCGATGGCGAGGAACAAGAGGATGCCGCGCCACACGTCGCTCCAGCCGGCGGTGAAGTCCAGGCCGATTCTCGCGAAGCCGCTTCGCCCGCCCTGCCAGAGCAGGAACAATACGAGGGCGACGACGAACAGCCCGAAGAAGATGCCGAGGAACTGGTAGCTGAAATCCAGCCATTCCCGTTCGCTCTGGGAGGTGTTGAGTTCCGCCGACTGGTCCGCGAGGGGAGTCTCGTCGGTGACCCGCGCCACGATCGACACCAGGGAGTAGACGGCGGATGCTCCGACGCTCAACCCGAGGACGATCACGATCTCCCACCATGCTCGCGCCTGGCTCGATTCGGGCATCGGCGCTCCTGGGTGTGTTCTCGGCTGTATTGACGAAAATTACGGCGATCGACGCAGCGATCTGCAAAGAAAGTGCGGTGCTTGCAAGATTCTGCAGGTTGAGTTACTGGTTTGTAACGATTGTCCGACGAATTATGTAGTTGGGGTCCACGATACCTAGTGTTCTTGTATCCAGCGCGGTAGACGGGGCACAATCCTGCTTGCCGTACGCACTTGCACAGGAGGAAAATTGAAGAAATCACGCATGGGACTTAGCGTCCTTGCGCTGTTGTCTGCCAGCGCTCTCGCGCTGACCGGCTGCGCGCCAGGGGAGCCGGCGGCTGAAGACGAGTCCACGGGCGACGCATCAGCGATCATCACCACGAACGGCAGTGAGCCGCAACACTCGCTGATTCCGACCAACACCACCGAGAGCGGTGGAGGAAAGATCACCACGTCGATCTTCGCCGGCCTCGTGTCGTACACGGCTGAGGGCGAGATCGAGAACGAGGTCGCTGAGTCGATCGAATCCGAAGACGCAAAGACGTGGACCGTCACCCTCAAGGATGGCTGGACGTTCACCAACGACGAGCCCGTCACGTCGGACTCCTTCATTGACGCCTGGAACTACGGCGCCCTTTACGACAACGCTCAGAGTGCTTCGTACTTCTTCGACAACATTGTCGGATTCTCCGACGTACAGAACACCAAGGACGACCCGTCCGGTGCAGTCGACGAAGAGGGCAACCCTGTCCAGGTTGGCGACCCCCTCGCCGAGACGATGTCTGGTCTTCAGGTTGTAGACGACACGACATTCACCGTTGAGCTGTCGTCTCCTGAGGCTGACTGGCCGCTGCGCCTTGGTTACACCGCGTACTCGCCGCTGCCCAAGGCGGCGTTCGAGGACATGGAAGCCTTCGGCGAGAACCCGATCGGCAACGGCCCGTACATGCTCGACGGCGAAGGCGCCTGGGTCCACGAGGAGAAGATCAACCTCGTCACCAATCCTGACTACGACGGTGTACGTAAGCCGGCCAACGGTGGCCTGGAGATCATCTTCTACGCAACGCAGGATGCCGCATACGCGGACATCGAAGGTGGAAACCTCGACGTGCTCGACGCAGTTCCGGACTCGGCACTCGAAACGTTCGAAGACCAGTTCGGCGACCGTGCTGTCAACCAGCCAGCTGCGATCTTCCAGGCCTTCAACATGCCGTACTACCTCCCGCACTGGAGTGGTGAAGAAGGCAAGCTGCGCCGCGCCGCCCTCTCACAGGCGATCAACCGCGAGGAGATCACGGACGTCATCTTCCAGGGCACCCGCACGCCAGCAACCGACTTCACCTCCCCGGTGATCGACGGTTGGACCGACAAGCTCGAAGGCGCCGAGGTTCTGGATTACAACCCCGAAGAAGCCAAGAAGCTGTGGGCTGAAGCCGATGCCATCGCTCCGTACAACGAGACCTTCAGCATTGCTTACAACGCTGATGGTGGCCACCAGGCCTGGGTCGACGCTGTCACCAACAGCATCGCTAACACGCTCGGAATCACGGCCGAAGGAAAGTCCTACCCGACTTTCGCTGCTTCTCTCGAGGACCGTGCTAACGACAAACTGACCGGCGGCGTTCGTGCCGGCTGGCAGGCGGACTACCCGTCGATGTACAACTTCCTCGCTCCGCTGTACCAGACCGGGGCCGGATCGAACTACGAGGACTACTCGAGCGAAGAGTTCGACAACCTCCTCAAGGAAGGTTCGCAGGCAGCCAGCGTTGAAGATGCAACCGCGAAGTACCAGGAAGCACAGGAAGTCCTGCTCAAGGACCTCCCGTCGATCCCGCTGTGGTACTCCAACGTCACCGGTGTTTCGGCTGACACGGTCGACAACGTGGTCTTCGGTTGGGACTCCGTCCCGCTGTACCACCAGATCACCAAGGGCTAAGCTCCACCAGCCCAGCACAAACAAGCAATGAAATGTCCGGGGCGGATCCGCCCCGGACATTTCATTGATTAGACTTCTTCAGTGATTGCGACGTTAATGCACATTCGACCCGGCGAGACGACCTGATGCTCTGGTATACAGGCAAGCGCATTCTCCAAATGATCCCCGTATTCTTCGGGGCGACATTCCTGATCTACTTCATGGTTTTCTCTTTGCCGGGCGACCCCATCGCAGCGCTCTACGGCGACCGCCCTCCGGCACCAGGTGTGATTGAAGTTATCAGGGCCGAGTACAACCTCGACAAGCCGTTCATCGTGCAGTACTTCCTCTACATCATCGGTCTGTTCCAGGGCGACTTTGGAACGACATACTCCGGGCGCCCGGTCTCCGACGTCATGGCGCAGGCCTTCCCCATCACGGCTCGACTGGCCATTCTCGCGTTGCTGTTCGAGGCTGTCGCAGGCATCCTGATCGGTCTCATCGCCGGCCTTCGCAAGGGCAAGCTCTTCGACGCGTCAGCCCTCGTCGTCAGCCTGCTCCTCATCTCGGTTCCGACCTTTGTCGTGGGTTTCGTCCTCCAGCTGGTCTTCGGAGTCCAGCTTGGCTGGGCTCGCACGACGGTCTCAGGGGACGCGCCATGGGGCGAACTCGTCCTGCCAGCCATCGTGCTCGCATCCGTCTCGTTCGCCTACATCGTCCGGCTCACCCGGGCGAGCGTGTCAGACAACCTCAGCGCCGACTTCGTGCGCACTGCAACAGCAAAGGGGCTCTCACGCAACCGTGTCGTGCGTGTCCACGTGCTGCGCAACTCACTCGTGCCCGTCGTCACCTTCCTCGGTGTCGACCTTGGCGCCCTGATGGTCGGAGCGATCGTCACAGAGGGAATCTTCAACATTAACGGAGTCGGAGGGACCGTCTACCGGGCAGTGACGCTCGGTGAAGGCCCGACTGTCGTCTCATTCATCGCAGTTATGGTGATCATCTTCGTGATCGCCAACTTGCTCGTCGACCTGCTCTACGCGGCGCTTGATCCAAGGATTCGCTATGCCAAGTAAGAAATACACTCCACAGGGGCACTACGTCGCCCCTTTGGAAGACACGCCGATCGCCCCGATCGACAAGCTGGACGAGTCACAGAAAGCGCGAAGCACCTGGGCGGATGCCTGGGATGCGATGCGCCGCAGGCCCGCGTTCTGGATCTCATCCGTCCTGATCGTGCTCATCGTGATCATCGCCCTGTTCCCGGGGCTGTTCACCCAGGTGCCGCCGAACTCCAACTGCCTGCTGGCTAACAGCAACGGCGGGCCGCAGCCCGGGCACCCGTTCGGCTTCACCCGGCAGGGCTGTGATGTTTACTCCCGGCTCATCCACGGAACCCAGGCATCCGTAACCGTCGGCCTGATGGCCACCATCATGGTGACGGTCATCGGCGTAGTCATTGGAGCACTCGCAGGCTTCTATGGCGGCATCCTTGACTCCGCTGTCTCGCGTGTCGGCGACATCTTCTTCGCCATCCCCACCGTCTTGGGCGCGATCGTCCTCATGTCGGTCCTCCCGGAGCGGACCCCGGTCACCGTCGCGGTGGTCCTGGGTATCTTCGCCTGGCCACAGATCGCCCGTATCATGCGCGGAGCGGTGCTGAGCGCGAGAAACTCCGACTACGTCACTGCGTCCGTCGCCCTGGGCGTCGAACGGTCGAAGATTCTTCTCCGCCACGTCGTCCCGAACTCCATCGCCCCGGTGATCGTGATCGCCACCGTGTCGCTCGGAACGTTCATCGTTGCCGAGGCGACGCTGTCCTTCCTGGGAATCGGCTTGCCGCCGAGCGTGATGTCGTGGGGCAACGACATCGGCCAGGCGCGGACATCCATCCGCACCAGTCCTCAGGTGCTGCTGTACCCGGCAGCCGCGCTGTCCATCACTGTCCTTTCGTTCCTCATGCTCGGCGATGTCGTCCGTGATGCACTCGACCCGAAGGCGAGGGCACGTCGATGAGCCAGCCAATTACTGAGACCGTAAGTTCACGTGAAGATCCCTCCGAAGAGCCTCTGCTCCAGATTCGGGACCTGCAGGTCGGATTCGAGACCCAGCGCGGAATGGTTCCCGCCGTGCGCGGCGTCGACCTCACTCTGTACGTCGGCCAGACCCTCGCGATCGTCGGGGAATCTGGGTCGGGCAAGACCACGACCGCGCAGTCGATCATCGATCTTCTGCCCGGCACCGGAAAGGTCACCGGCGGACAGATCCTCTTCGAAGGCAGGGATCTGACGACGCTTTCGGCTCGTGAGATCCAAGCCGTCCGCGGTAACGAGATCGGCTACGTGCCGCAGGACCCGATGTCGAACCTCAACCCGGTGTGGAACATCGGATTCCAGGTTGAAGAGGCCATCAAGGCGAACAACATCGCCCAGGGCAAGGATGCACGACTGCGGACCATCCAGGTGCTCCAGGAGGCCGGGCTCTCCGACGCCGCGGACCGCCTCAAGCAGTACCCGCACCAGTTCTCCGGCGGGATGCGCCAGCGTGTCCTCATCGGAATCGGTCTCTCATCCCGGCCGAAACTGCTGATCGCCGACGAGCCGACTTCTGCTCTCGACGTCACCGTCCAGCGCCAGATTCTCGACCACCTCGCCACGCTCACACGTGACTATGGGACGAGCGTTCTGTTCATCACCCACGACCTTGGCCTTGCCGCGGAGCGTGCCGAACAGCTCGTGGTCATGTATCAGGGCAAGGTCGTCGAGTCCGGGCCGTCGCAGGAGATCCTTGCGAACCCGATGCACCCGTACACGCAGCGACTGGTCGCCGCGGCGCCGAGCCTCGCCTCGCGTCGCATCCAGTCGGTCAGGCACCGCGACCCTGAGAAAGCGCAGATCTTCTCAGAAGGATCGCTGGACGACGCACTCATCGCTCGCGCGGCCGAGCGGGAAAGCGCGGCGCCGGCGACGGATCTCATTTCGGTCCAGAACGTCTCCAAGCTCTATCGGATCCGCAAGCAGGGTTTCAAGCACGACGACCTCCTCGCCGTCAACGACGTGTCGTTCGGTGTGCAGCGCGGCACCACGACCGCGATCGTCGGCGAATCCGGTTCGGGCAAGTCCACGGTTGCCAAGCTGATCCTCCAGCTCGAAGGAATCACCAGCGGAAAGATCGAGTTCGACGGCCAGGACGTCGCCGCGCTGAAGGGGCCGGAACTGCTCAAGTTCCGGCGTCGCGTGCAGCCCGTGTTCCAGGACCCGTACGGCTCGCTAGACCCGCAATACAGCGTCGGCAACACCATCGCCGAACCGCTTCTTGCGCACAAGGTCGGGACAGCAAAAGAACGGCAAGCGCGCGTTCGTGAACTGCTCGACCAGGTCTCACTTCCGTCGGCGACGCGATACCGATACCCGAGTGAGCTGTCCGGCGGGCAGCGCCAGCGAATCGCGATCGCGCGCGCACTGGCGTTGAAGCCAGACGTCCTCGTCCTCGACGAGGCCGTCTCAGCGCTCGACGTGCTCGTTCAGGGGCAGATCCTCAACCTGCTCACCGAGCTGCAGACCGAGCTGGGGCTGACCTACCTCTTCATCACCCACGACCTCGCCGTCGTCCGCCTCGTGGCCGACAACGTCTGCGTGATGCAGAAGGGCAAGATCGTCGAGGCCGCCACCACGGACGAAGTCTTCGACAACCCGCGTGAGCTCTACACGCAGGAGCTGCTCGCGGCCATCCCCGGAGGCGACTTCGAGTTCGGACGCTAAACAGTATTGACTGCTGAGCGGGGTGGGGCCTTCGGGTTCCACCCCGCTGTGCGTCTGGCTGTGCCTCACAGCAGTGGTTCACCTTGCGTGCGGTAGGATATTCTGTTGGGTCGGATTCTGACCCGATCGACCCCTTTTTCCGCCGCAATCGAATATTCGCGGCATCCATACTTTGTAAGGAATTTTTTCATGGCGCTTGCTTCGCGCGACGATCTCCGAAACGTAGCTATTGTTGCTCACGTTGACCACGGCAAGACCACTCTGGTGGATGCCATGCTCCGGCAGACAGACTCGTTCGCCGAGCACTCACACCTCGAAGAACGCGCGATGGACTCGAACGAGCTCGAGCGCGAAAAGGGCATCACGATCCTCGCCAAGAACACGGCAGTGTCGTACAAGGGCAAGCACACCACGAACGGTCCGATCACCGTCAACGTGATCGACACCCCGGGCCACGCCGACTTCGGTGGAGAGGTCGAGCGCGGCCTGTCTATGGTCGACGGTGTCGTCCTCCTCGTCGACGCGAGCGAGGGCCCGCTCCCGCAGACCCGCTTCGTGTTGCGCAAGGCGCTCGAGGCCAAGCTCCCCGTCATCCTCCTGGTGAACAAGACCGACCGTCCGGACGCCCGGATCGATGAGGTCGTCGCGGAGAGCCAGGACCTCCTTCTTGGCCTCGCGAGCGACATGGCTGACGACGTCCCCGACCTCGACCTCGACGCCGTCCTCGACGTGCCCGTCGTGTACGCGTCCGGCCGCAACGGCGCTGCGAGCTGGAACAAGCCGGAGAACGGCACCCTTCCGGACAACGATGACCTCGAGCCGCTGTTCGACGCGATCATCAAGCACATCCCCGCTCCCGTCTATGACGACGAGCACCCCCTGCAGGCCCACGTCACCAACCTCGACGCGTCGCCGTTCCTCGGCCGCCTCGCGCTGCTCCGGGTCTTCCAGGGCACCATCAAGAAGGGCGAGACCGTCGCCTGGGTGAAGCACGATGGGTCTGTCCACAACGTGCGCGTCACCGAGCTCTTCATCACGAAGGCCCTCGACCGTTACCCGGCCGAGAGCGCCAGCCCCGGTGACATCGTCGTCGTCGCCGGGTTCCCCGACATCACCATCGGTGAGACCCTTGCAGACCCCAACGATGTGCGCCCGCTGCCGACGATCACCGTTGACGAGCCGGCCATCTCGATGACCATCGGAACCAACACCTCACCCCTCGTCGGCAAGGTGAAGGGACACAAGCTCACCGCTCGCATGGTCAAGGACCGCCTCGACCGCGAACTCGTGGGCAACGTCTCGCTGCGCGTCCTCGACATCGGCTCCCCGGACAAGTGGGAGGTGCAGGGCCGAGGCGAACTCGCCCTGTCGATCCTCGTCGAGCAGATGCGGCGTGAGGGCTTCGAGCTCACCGTCGGCAAGCCTCAGGTGGTCACCAAGAAGATCGACGGCAAGACGCATGAGCCGTACGAACACCTCACGATCGATGTTCCGGAAGAGTACCTCGGCGCGATCACCCAGCTCCTCGCCGCCCGCAAGGGCCGGATGGACAACATGGCGAACCACGGCACCGGCTGGGTTCGGATGGAATTCATCATCCCGTCGCGTGGTCTGATTGGTTTCCGGACCGAGTTCATGACCCTCACCCGCGGTACGGGAATCGCCAACGCGATCTCGCACGGCTACGACGAGTGGGCCGGCCCGATCGTGACCCGCAACAACGGCTCGATTGTCGCGGACCGCGCCGGCGTCGTCACCCCGTTCGCCATCATTGCTCTCCAGGAGCGGATGACGTTCTTCGTCAACCCGACCGAAGAGGTCTACGAGGGCATGGTCATCGGCGAGAACTCGCGCTCGGATGACATGGACGTCAACATCACCAAGGAAAAGAAGCTGACCAACATGCGTCAGTCGACGTCGGACACCTTCGAGTCGATGACGCCCTCTCGCCAGCTGTCCCTCGAGGAGTCCCTCGAGTTCGCCCGCGAAGACGAGTGTGTCGAGGTCACCCCCGGCATGATCCGCATCCGCAAGGTCGAGCTGGACGCCAACGCCCGCGCGCGTGCGACGAGCCGGTTGAAGAAGCAGAACGAGTAATACCCGCCTGCGGTTGGCGAAGCGCCCGGGATCTCGGATCCTGGGCGCTTCGTCGTTCCCGCTACGCTTGAACACATGTCGCGAGCACGATCCGATTCAGACGTGCCCACAGGCATCCGTTCGCGCCGCGTGCGAGCCACTGCGCCTCGCTCACCCGGGCAGCTTGCAACCCGGCAGGGGATCGCCGTGGGTGTGGCGACCGCCGCGTACGGAGTCTCGTTCGGTGCCCTCGCCGTGGCCGCAGGTCTCGATGTGTGGCAGGCGTGTGTGCTCAGCCTCTTCATGTTCACCGGCGGGTCGCAATTCGCGCTCGTCGGCATCCTCGCGTCAGGGGGAGTGGCCGCTGGCGGAACAGCCATTGCGAGCGCCGCACTGCTCGGCGTGAGGAACGCCGCGTACGGGATGCGGATGAAACCCGTCGTCGGTGCGACAAGCTGGTGGAAGACGGCCGGAGCGGCCTGGCTGACGATCGACGAGTCCACGGCAGTCGCCCTCGCCCAGGAGGATCCGGCGGCTCGCCGTCGTGGCTTCTGGGTCACCGGCATCGTCGTCTACCTCGGCTGGAATCTGACCACCCTGGTCGGCGCTCTCATCGGAGACCTGCTCGGTGACACCCGTGCCTACGGGCTGGATGCCGCCGCCGCAGCCGCCTTCCTCGGCCTGATCTGGCCGCGCCTGAAAAGCCACCAGACGATCGCCGTCGCGTGCGCCGCCGCCGTCGTGGCCGCTGCTCTCACCCCGGTGGTCGCACCAGGGATGCCGGTTCTGGCCGCAGCGCTTGTCGCGGTTCTCGTCGGGACGACCAACTTGCTCGGCCGCCGAACTGCCAGGGAGGCCACACCGTGACCCTTTGGCACATCGTGCTCATCGCCTCGATCGCCTGTGTCGCCCTCAAGCTCGCCGGCTACGCGGTGCCACCGCACTGGCTCGAGAAACCAGCAGCCGCACGCACCGCCGACCTGCTGACGGTCGCGTTGCTTGCCGCCCTCATCGCGGTGCAGACGCTCGGAGCGGGCCAGGCGCTTGTCGTCGATGCGCGGGTGCCTGCTCTCGCGGTTGCTGCGCTGCTGTACTGGCTGCGGGTGCCGTTCCTCGTCGTCGTGATAGCGGCCGCCGTGGTGGCGGCGCTGCTCCGGCTGTGGACCGGCATGGCCTGAGCTCGTTGCTCTGGCTGTGCACCGGAATGGCCCGAGCGCGCTGCTCGGGCGCCGAGGGGCCCAGGTGGTCGTTCGTGAGCACGGGGAGTGACCATTTGGGATCGATGAAATGCTGGCGCACCCTGGGGGATCGATCGTGCGTCAGGTCGACGAGCGCGTCCGGCCATCGGGCGGCTATGGATGCTCTCCAGCTACACTTCGAGAGTGACTGCTGCGACTTCCGCCCCGACCGCCGAGCGCCCGTCGACCGCCACTCGCCCGTCGACCGCCTCACGGGCATCCGGTGCGATCCTCGGCCTGGTCGTTGGTGCGATCTACGGCACCGTCGGGACCGTCGCGCATCAGAACACCGCCGCGATCGGCGACGTGGGTCTTCCCGTTGGGCTCGTCCTCGCGCTGATCGGAGTCCTCGGCCTGCTCCTCGGTTTCCGGTTGCTGTTCGATAACCGGGTGCCTGTGCTCTTCGCGGCCATCGGACTGGTCGGCATGATCGCGCTCTTCTCTGTCGCGAGTGCCGGGGGGTCGGTCCTGATCCCGCAGGGCCTGATCGGGCTGGTCTGGACGGTGGTTCCCGTCCTCGTCGCGACGATCGTCGTCGCCTGGCCGCGGATGCCGTCACGTACGACGGCAGAGGCGGCCAACACCCCTCCTGAGCGTGCGAACGTGCGGCACGAGCCTGAGGCGTAGACTGGGGTCTCCTGTAATCGAAGGGAACCCAGCAAACCGTGACCTACGTCATCGCCCTCCCGTGTGTGGATGTCAAAGACCGAGCGTGCATCGATGAATGCCCCGTCGACTGCATCTACGAGGGTGAACGCTCCCTCTATATCCACCCCGACGAATGCGTCGACTGCGGCGCCTGCGAACCGGTCTGCCCGGTCGAGGCGATCTATTACGAGGACGACCTGCCCGAGGAATGGGCCGATTACTACAAGGCCAACGTTGAATTCTTCAACGAAATCGGCTCGCCAGGCGGAGCCGCCAAGGTCGGTGTGATCAAGTACGACCACCCCGTCGTCGCCGTCCTGCCCCCGCAGGCCTGACCGGTGGCACTCCAGCCGCTTCCCGACTACCCCTGGGATGCCATGGCACCGTTCGCAGAACGAGCCAGGTCGCACCCGGACGGTATCGCCGACCTCTCGATCGGGTCACCGGTGGATGCCACGCCCGGCGTCGTTCGGGACGCCTTGTCTGCGGCCACCGACGCGCACGCCTACCCGACAACAGCGGGAACGCCTGCGCTGCGTGAAGCCATCGTCGCCTGGTTCGAGCGTCGGCGTGGGGTCACCGGCCTCGGCGTTGAGAACGTGCTCCCGAGCATCGGATCGAAGGAACTCGTCGCCCTGCTTCCGTTCATGATCGGGCTCGGCGCGGGGGACACCATCGTCCACCCGAAGGCTGCGTACCCGACCTATGCGATCGGTGCCGCACTCTGCGGAGCCGAGGCGAAAGCATCCGACGATCCAGCCGAATGGCCCGAGACCACCAGACTGATCTGGCTCAACTCGCCAGGAAACCCCGACGGTCGCGTGCTCGATGTCGCGTTCCTGCGAGCCGCAGTCGCCCGGGCGCGGGAACTCGGTGCCGTTGTCATCAACGACGAGTGCTACGCCGAACTCGGCTGGAGCGGACAGTGGGAGTCCACCCCGATCCCCAGCATCCTCGACGAGCGCGTCACCGGGGGCGACTCCAGCGGCATCCTCGCGATCTATTCGCTGAGCAAGCAGTCGAACATGGCCGGTTACCGGGCCGCCTTCGCGGCCGGGTGTGCTGAGACGATCGCCCGGCTGCTCAACGTGCGCAAACACTCCGGGCTCATGCTTCCCGGACCGTTGCAGGCCGCAATGGTCGCTGCGCTTATGGACGATGCCCATGTCGCCGAGCAGAAGGAACGGTACCGCGCACGCCGGGACATCCTCGTTCCTGCTTTGCTGGCGGCCGGGTTCCGAATCGACTTCAGTGAGGCCGGCCTGTACCTCTGGGCGACAGAGGGTCGTGACGCCTGGGCCTCCATCGACCGGCTTGCCGACCTAGGAATCCTCGCCGGCCCCGGGCACTTCTACGGGGAGTTCTACCCGGACCACGTGCGACTGTCGTTGACCGCGACGGACGAACGGATCCGCGCCGCGGCTTCACGACTGCAGGGATCGCGCATTTAGGAGGATTGCTCCAACGCACCGCCGAACCTGTTGGCGAATGCGACAGTAGGCCGCGCAGCCGATTAGGCTGTATCCGGACCGTGCACCGCTACCAGCGGCTTTCGCGTCTGGTCCACCGAACACACATCTCACTACAAGGAGGCGCCGTGGGTGACGTCGAGCAGGACTTCCGCGCAGGAAACCACAAAGCGACCCTGACGTACCCCGGAGGTACCGCCGAGTTCCCCATCCTGGGTTCCAGCCAGGGAGCATCCAGCCTCGACGTGTCAACGCTGACGCGACAGACCGGACTCACCGCCCTCGATTACGGTTTCGTGAACACCGCCGCCACCAAGTCGGACATCACCTACATCGACGGCGACGCCGGCATCCTGCGGTATCGCGGTTACCCGATCGAACAGCTCGCGAAGGGGTCGAGCTACCTCGAGGTCGCGTGGCTTCTCATCCACGGTGAACTGCCGACCGCCGATCAGCTCGGCGAGTTCGACGAGAAGATCCGCCGCCACACCCTGCTCCACGAGGACCTCAAGCACTTCTTCTCCGCACTGCCGCACACCGCGCACCCGATGGCGGTCATCTCCAGTGCGCTTTCTGCTCTTTCGACGTACTACGAGAGCTCGGCAGACCCGACCGATCCTGAGCAGGTCGAGCTGACCACCATCCGGTTGCTCGCGAAGCTGCCGGTGATCGCGGCGTACGCACACAAGAAGGCGCTCGGCCAGGCGTTCCTGTACCCGGACAACAGCCTGAGCTTCGTCGACAACTTCCTGCGGCTCAACTTCGGCAACATGGCCGAACCGTATGAGATCGACCCGGTGCTCTCCACCGCCCTTGAGCAGCTGCTCATCCTGCACGCCGACCACGAGCAGAACGCGTCGACGTCGACCGTGCGTCTCGTCGGCTCAACCGGTGCGAACCTGTACGCATCGATCTCCGCCGGCATCAACGCCCTGTCCGGCCCGCTACACGGCGGCGCGAACGAAGCGGTCCTCGAGATGCTCGGCCGGATCCGCGATTCGGGGGAGGGCGTCCAGCGCTTCGTCGACCGGGTGAAGAACAAAGAAGAAGGCGTGAAGCTCATGGGCTTCGGACACCGCGTCTACAAGAACTACGACCCGCGCGCGAAGATCGTCAAGGAAAGCGCCGACCAGGTGCTCGCCCAGCTCGGGATCAGCGACCCGCTGCTCGACCTCGCTAAGGAGCTGGAGCAGATCGCCCTTGAGGACGACTACTTCAAGGAACGCCGCCTGTACCCGAACGTCGACTTCTACACCGGTGTGATCTACAAGGCGATGGGCTTCCCGACCCGCATGTTCACCGTGCTCTTTGCGATCGGGCGCCTACCCGGCTGGATCGCGCACTGGCGTGAGATGAACGAAGACCCGCAGACCAAGATCGGCCGCCCCCAGCAGCTGTTCACCGGTGCGGTGGAGCGCGACCTTCCGCAGCGCTGACGCGTCAGGCCCGCGCGTGCTCGGTCGAGTTTGGTCGGACTTTCCTGAAGAGTGCCGCCGTTAGCGGCCGAGCAGCGCGCCCAAGCAGCCATTTGTGACCGAGCGGCACAGCCGCGGATGCTACCGGCCGGACTCAAGGGACGAGCGTCAGGGTGTCCCTCGTCGCCTCCGTGACGGCATCAGGAGTGAACGGCCACGCACGGGTCTCATGTCTCTGCCAGAGCGGCGTCTGGTCGATGTAGTTGGCGTGGAATGCGTGCCCTGACGCACCCGTGAGGTTGATCCAGGTGGACGAGTCCAGGTCGGCCAGGTCGACCACCTGCCGCATCGACGGGACCCAGTCGACGACGTAGCCTTCCGGCGCGTACCAGCCGACGGCGTTGACCACCGACGACCCGCCGGCGAGTTCGTACGGGCCACGATTGAAGAGCATCTCGATCGGTGCGATACCGGATTCTCCGAAGCTCGCGTTGCGGACGGTGAGGGTGTGCAGTTCGCCCCAGCTCCACTCCTCAGGGTCGTTCCCCATCAGGTCCTGAGCCTCTGTCCAGGCCCTGCTGAGGGCGAGCATGATGGCGTCGTCCCGGGTGACGATGTTGTCGTCCGGGCCCGCCCACCATTCGGAGTCCGGCTCATCGAGGAGCGTACCGACCACCTGGAACCACTGAGACCCGCCCGCAGGCGGAATCTCATCCGGCAGTTTGGGCGCGAAGGTGCCCTCGAGGAGATTGCGCCAGAAGATGTTGAAATAGGCGGCCTGGGCGCTGTCCGCGTCGTCGTGGAAGTCCCAGCCGTCGAGGAACTGTTTGCCCAGGCGTGCGTTTCCGGACGGCGCGAGGTCGGCGATGAACGGGGCGATGCGCTTGGCGAAGGCGTTGGCGTTGTCAGCCTGGATCGCGCTCATGTCTTCGGCTGTGAACCCGTCACCCGAGGCTGAGACCAGCTCGACCAGTTCGACGATGCGGGATGCGCGGTAGCCGGCATCCCAGTCCCGGGTCAGCAGGGGAGTCGAGCTCTCGGACGCGACCGCGTTGTTCGCGGTGACGATGTAGCCGGAAGGGGGATTGTACAGCGACGGGAGCGAATCGAAGTCCACGTAGCCGGCCCACGCCGTCGACGCGAACCAGCCGGGTTGCGGATGGGTCCCGTCGCCGCTCTGGCGGATCGGGATGAGTCCGGGGGCCTGGTAGCCGATGTTGCCGTCGATGTCCGCGTAGACGAGGTTCTGCGATGGCACGTCGAACAGCCGTGCACCGGCCCTGAAGCTCTCCCAGTCGGTCGCCCGGTTGACGGCGAAGATCGCGCCGGGCGTGCGTCCCGGCGTGAGCGCCGTCCACTGGAGGGACAGCTCATAGCTGCCTTCAGGCAGGTCTGCGGTCGCCGGGTAGTCGGCGGCGATGTCCCCGAAATCATCACTGATCCCTGTGACGAGCGGGCCGTGTGAACTCCAGCGGATGCGGATCGGCACATCCGCTCCTCCCGCGACCTTCACCGTCTCGTCGCGGATGGTGAGCGGCGTGGCAACCCCATCGACCTCGACGGTGTCGCCCGTCACTTTCTCCAGGAAGAGGTCAGCGACATCGGGGCCGAGGTTGGTGAATCCCCACGCAACCCGTTCGTTGTGGCCGATGATGATGCCCGGCATGCCCGAGAAACTGAAACCCGCAACGGCGAACGGGCATTCCTCCGAAACGGTCGAGCAACGCAAACCCATCTGGTACCAGACCGACGGCATGGCCGGGCCCAGGTGCGGGTCGTTGGCGAGCAGCGGTTTCCCAGACGCTGTGAGCGCTCCGGAGACCACCCACGAGTTGGAGCCGATGTCCGGGCCGGCCCGACCGAGCAGCACCGGCATTTTCCTGAGGATGTCCTTGAGCGCCACGAGCGATTCGACCGTGGCGTCGGAGACCGGCTCCAGCGGTGTGGCAGAGCCGACGGATGCCGGCGCTGGCACCGCCACGTCGGATTGCAGGATCGTCGGGTTGACGGTGTACGGGTACGGCGGGTAGAGCTGGGCGACCTGTTCCGGCGTCAGATCCGTCGCCAGCAGGGCTCGGTCGATTTCATCCTCCAGGTTGGACCGCAGATCCCATGCCATCGCCTTCAGCCACGCCACCGAGTCTGCCGGGGTCCACTTCTCGGGCTCGTAGCCGGGGATCTGCAGCCCAAGAACCGCGTACTCGAGTGACAGGTCGGCGCCGCTTCGCTGCCCCAGGTAGGCGTTCACCCCGTCGGCGTAGGCCTGGTACCAGCCGAGGGTCTGCTCGTCGAGCAGCTGGACTTCTGCTTCGGCGACCGCGCGCCAGCCGAGGGTCCGCACGAACGTGTCCGTCCCGACCTGGGATTCGCCGAACAACTCCGCCAGGCGTCCACTGGTCACGTGACGGCGGAAGTCCATCTCCCAAAAGCGATCCTGGGCGTGCACGAATCCTTGCGCCAGGAACAGATCGTGCGCGTTATCGGCTTCGATCGTCGGGATACCGGCGTCGTCGCGCTGAACGGTGACGACGCCGTCGAGCCCCGGCACCGTGAGCTCGCCGGAGAGCTGCGGAAAGGAACGTTGGACGGTCCAGATCGCGAGGCCTCCGCCGACGAGCACAACCACAACGAACACCGCCGTGACACTGAGGAAGACGGTGAAGGCGCGCGAGCGTCGACCGCGGCTTGAGGTTCGGACCACATCACTCCTTTGTGAAGAGGTAGAAGAAGGGATCAGGCGTGAAGAGCCTGGTTCAGCTCGATGCCCGCACCGGTGCGGGGCAGAACCTCGACCGCGCCGGTGACGGAGTTGCGTCGGAACAGGATGTTCGGAACGCCGGACAGCTCAACGGCCTTCACCGTGCGTGGGGCATCCCCTTCACTGTCGAGGACGAGGACCTTCGTGCCCGCGGTGACGTAAAGCCCCGCTTCGACCACGCTGTCGTCCCCGATGGAGATGCCGATGCCGGAGTTCGCGCCGAGGAGAGCCCGCGCGCCGATGGAGATGCGCTGGGTTCCGCCGCCGGAGAGAGTTCCCATGATGGAGGCGCCGCCGCCGATGTCCGAGCCGTCGCCCACCACGACACCCTGCGAGATCCGGCCCTCGACCATGGAGGAGCCGAGGGTTCCCGCGTTGAAGTTCACGAATCCTTCGTGCATCACCGTCGTTCCCGGTGCCAGGTGTGCCCCGAGGCGGACTCGCGAGGCGTCGGCGATCCGTACCTTCGACGGGGTGACGTAGTCGAGCAACCGCGGGAATTTGTCGACGCCGGTGGCGTGGACGCCCTGGCGTGACAGCGCCGGACGCAGCCGG
This sequence comes from Mycetocola miduiensis, assembly GCF_900115155.1. Lineage (GTDB taxonomy): Bacteria > Actinomycetota > Actinomycetes > Actinomycetales > Microbacteriaceae > Mycetocola_A > Mycetocola_A miduiensis. The sequence goes on along the minus strand of NZ_FOVM01000009.1, from coordinate 3,387 downwards.
TCGAAATCGTCGGGATGCACGGGGCCGGCGTTGGTCCAGACGACGATGGGCAGGTGCCCGAAGATGCCGTCCAGGTTGATGGTGTTCGGCTGGACGAGGAGGTGGCTCAGCAGGTGCAGCCGCAGGTACGCGTCAGGGGTGTCCTTGGCCTGCTCACGCAGGTCGATCTCGACGGTGACGATGTCGACGGTGACGTTGCGGCGTTCGTCGGGGATGGCCAGGGCTTCGATCTCTGCTGGTGCAATCCAGCGCTCCCGGCCGGAGGGCAGCATCCCGAGCTGGGGTTCCGGGTACCAGGTGTCGAGCACCGTCCCGTCCGCACTCACCGTGGCGAGGCCGTAGCCCCAGGCATGGGTCGGGGTGGCAGGGTTTCCGGAAGCACTCGTCATGCCTCAAGGCTAGCGAATGCCGCCGGCTCCCGGCGCCGGACCGCTCTGCGTTCCCGCCCATAGACTGATGCAATGCCGGATCAGCCTCTCGACGTTCCCCTGCTCGACCTCTCTGCCGGTTCGGTGGACCTCACCCAGGCGATTTGCGACATCGAATCCGTGTCGGGGAACGAGAAAACGCTGGCGGATGCCATCGAACTCGCGTTGGCCTCGTACCCTCACCTCGACGTCACCCGCGACGGGAACACGATCGTGGCGCGCACGATGCAGGGCAGGAGCAGGCGGGTCATCGTCGCCGGGCACATCGACACTGTGCCGTTGAACGACAACCTGCCCACCCGCTTCGAAACGATCGACGGCCGGGACTACCTGTGGGGCAGGGGGACCGTCGACATGAAAAGCGGTGTCGCCGTCCAACTCAAGCTCGCGGCTGAGCTCACCGCACCCGCTCACGACGTGACCTGGATGTGGTACGACAACGAAGAGGTGGCCAGCGACATCAACGGGCTGAAACTGCTCGCCGAACGCCGGCCTGACCTCTTCGTCGGCGACTTCGCCATCCTGGGTGAACCGACCCGCGGCGACATCGAGGGCGGATGCAACGGCACCCTCCGTGTCGACATCACGACGACGGGGCTCCGCGCGCATTCGGCGCGCAGCTGGGTCGGCGACAACGCCATCCACAAGGCGGCGCCCATCCTCGACATCCTCGCCGCATACGAGCCGCGCTCGATCGAAGTGGACGGCCTCGTCTACCGCGAGGGGCTCAACGCGGTCGGAATCTCCGGCGGTATCGCAGGCAACGTCATCCCGGACGAATGCACGGTGCAGGTGAACTACCGGTTCGCACCCAGCCGCAGCGCCGCCGAAGCGGAGGCGGAGGTTCGCGAACTTTTCGCCGGCTTCGAGGTGACCCTGACGGATGCCGCCGACGGCGCCAGGCCCGGACTGGACGCTCCGATCGCGCAGGAATTCCTCGCTGCCGTCGGGGGTCGCGCGCTACCGAAATACGGCTGGACCGACGTCGCCCGGTTCTCGGCCCGTGGCATTCCCGCCGTCAACTTCGGGCCAGGCGACCCGCTCAAGGCCCACGCCGATGACGAACGGGTCGCGCTCGACGAGATCACGGGCTGCGAGGCGGCGCTGCGCAGCTGGCTGTCCGGCTCGAGTGGCTGAGGTCGGAGCCAGGCCGATCGTCGACCTGTGGCGGCGAATCCCGTGGTGGGGCCAGGCGCTTCTCATCTTCGGCGCGGCCCGGGTCGTGACCACGGGCATCCTGCTCGTCGTCGCGGCGCAGCAACCGGCGAACGCCTGGACGGGCCCGAGCCCCGGCTATGCGGATTTCGCGTCGATGTGGGACGGCCGCTGGTACAACATCGTCGCCGAATCCGGGTACCCGAGTGTTCTTCCGCTCACCGAAGACGGGCACGTCGGCGAGAACGCGTGGGCGTTCATGCCGGTGTACCCGGCGGTCGTCCGGCTGTTGATGCTTCTCACCGGGGTGCCGTGGGCCCCGACGGCCGTCGTCGTCTCGATCGCGTGCGGTTTCGCCTCCGCGGTCGTCGTTGCGCGGATCTTCCGCTTGGCCCTCCCGGCAGGAACCGCCATGTTCGCCGTCGTCTGCTATTCGGTGGCCCCGCTCTCGCCGATCCTGCAGGTGGCTTACGCGGAGTCCGTGCACCTTCTCCTTCTCGCCGTCTCGCTTTACCTCGTGATGCGCCGCCGGTACTGGCTGGTGCTGCCGGTCATCGCCGTCGCGTCATTCACCCGGCCGAGCGGGCTCGCTTTTGCGCTGTTCCTGCTGTTGCACGTGCTGCACCGCTGGTGGACAAGGCGAAGCGACCCGTTCCCTGCGGGTGAGGCGATCGCGGCGTCCGTTGCAGCGGTTTTCAGCGGAATCGCCGGACTCGGCTGGCTTCTGATCGCCTGGGCCGTCACCGGCTCGCTCACCGCATACACCGACACCGAGCTGGCCTGGCGGTCGGCCTATATCGGGTACACCGAACTGGTGCCGTTCTCGGGCTGGTTCCAGGGGCTCGACTGGTGGGCCGTCAACGGGCTGGGACTGCCTGCTGGATTCTGGTGGGGCGCGATGGGCGTCGTGCTCCTCGTCATAATCGCTATTGCGCTTCTTCTGTCTCCGGCGGGCAAACGGCTGGGGGTGGATCTGAGACTGTGGGTGGCGAGCTACCTGATCTATCTCTTCGCCGTGTTCTTTCCGCAGTCGAGCACATTCCGGCTGCTTGTTCCGATCTTCCCGTTGGCCGGGGTGCTCGCGCAGCCGCGATCCGTCGTGTACCGGTGCTCGATCGTCGCGCTCAGCATCGTGGCGCAGGTCGGCTGGATCCTCATCGCCTGGCGGGTCGATGGTTACGACTGGACGCCGCCGTAAGCTGCCCCCAGTAAGGGACACGAATCCGGCCGATTTCGCCTGTCCGCCCCGGATGGCAGATAATAGAGTTCTAAGCAACGAAAGGGGCGCGGAATGGCAGCGATGAAGCCGAGGACTGGGGATGGGCCAATGGAGGCCGTGAAGGAGGGTCGGCTGATCATCGTTCGGGTTCCACTCGAAGGCGGCGGACGACTCGTCGTCTCCGTTAACGATGCTGAAGCCAAAGAACTCCACGATGCACTTGCCGGGGTTGTTTCCCCGAGCTAGTTGTACTGCACAGGGACGTTGGTTGAATCGGTGTGACGACTCGCTGTAGTTGCTGCGAATGAGGTGAGGACCTCCGGTTGCAGAGTGGGAGTTGCTTAGACAAACACTCTCGACAGCCAGGAGGTCCTCGATGTCCCACGCTAATGCTGCTCTAACTCCACGCCAACGACTTCGAGTGGCGCGGCTGATCATCGATCAGGGCTGGCCAGTCTCACAGGCCGCGAAAGCGTTCAACTGCTCCTGGCCGACAGCGAACCGGTGGGCCGAACGATACGCCGCGATGGGCGAGGCCGGGATGCAGGACCGGTCCTCGCGCCCGCACCGGATCTCGAACCGGAC
>NZ_FOVM01000008.1 GCF_900115155.1 Mycetocola miduiensis | reverse complement strand
CGTCCGGTTCGAGATCCGGTGCGGGCGCGAGGACCGGTCCTGCATCCCGGCCTCGCCCATCGCGGCGTATCGTTCGGCCCACCGGTTCGCTGTCGGCCAGGAGCAGTTGAACGCTTTCGCGGCCTGTGAGACTGGCCAGCCCTGATCGATGATCAGCCGCGCCACTCGAAGTCGTTGGCGTGGAGTTAGAGCAGCATTAGCGTGGGACATCGAGGACCTCCTGGCTGTCGAGAGTGTTTGTCTAAGCAACTCCCACTCTGCAACCGGAGGTCCTCACCTCATTCGCAGCAACTACAGCGAGTCGTCACACCGATTCAACCAACGTCCCTGTGCAGTACACCTAGGCCGGCGCGAAGCCGTCGCCGCGCACGCCCCAGCTGGCCTCCCAGGTCTCCCCTGGGCCTAGCCATTTCAGGTCCTGGCCGGAGTTGAAGGCGTCCGCCGGCGCGGTCATCGGTTCGATCGCGACGGCCTTCGACTGGCCCGGGTACCGCTCGGTGGTGAACACCTGCCAGTAGCGGAAGTTGTCGTCGCCCCAGACGGTGACGGTGCGGCCATCGGGTGACGAGACCGAGTGCTCCGAGACACCGTCGCGCATCACGGCGCCGCCGAATCCGTCGTCGAGCGCGAGCTCGCCGAGCAGTATTCCGTCGCGCAGGTCGTACCGGGTGTGATCGACCGGAACTTCCGCGACAGGCAGCGAGCGCTCGTCGGTTTCGAAGTGGGTGGTGACGTTCACGCGAACCGTGAGGTCCTCGGGTTTCACATCGCCGATGGTGAAGAACGGGTGAGCACCGATCGCCACCGGCGCCTCGGCATCCGACCGGTTCGTGACCGCGTGGGTGACCTCGAGCCCTAAATCGACGAGCCGGTAGGTGACCGCGGTGTCCAGGAGGAACGGATACCCGTGCTGAGGAAACACCCTCGCTTCCAGCTTCAGCGAGGACTCGGTACGGGCAGCGACGGAATACGGACTGTTGCGAAGCAGGCCATGGCTGGCGTTGTTCTTTGCCGGCTCGGTGATGTCGAGCTGCTGGGTGGCGCCGTCGAGAGTCCACCGCGCGTCGCGGATGCGATTCGGCCACGGCACGAGAACCATTCCACTGCCCAGGGGGCGCTGACTGGTGGCGTCGTATGGCGGCATCATGTCGATCCCACGGACGCTTAACCGGCGGATGCCTGCAGCCAGCTGCGTGATCGTCGCCGAGACGACGCCTGACGACGTCTCCAGAGAAAGGTCGAATTGTTCACCGGTGGCTGAGTTCATGGCTATCTGGGGACTCCCTCGAGGACACGTTCCTCCCCGAGCGTAGTCCCTCGGCATGCCAGGGGCGACGGCTGTTTCGAAGACGGCGCGAGAGGAAGAATCGGCAGCATCCAAACCACTCTCAAGGAGGAGAAGATGACGTCAGTTGCACGCATCACAACAATCAGCGCCCGCTCGGAGACCAGTTTCGACGACGCCGTCGCCGCCGGTGTAGCCAGGGCGAGCGAGACCCTGCGCAACGTCTCAGGCGCGTGGGTCAAAGACCAGAAGGTCGAGGTGAGGGACGGCAAGATCGTCGAATGGCAAGTGGCACTCGAGGTGACGTTCGTCCTGGAGTGAGAGTCAGGCGGTGAGGACCCCGACGCCGGCCGCCGTGAGTTCGGCGACCAGCGCCGGGTCCGCCCCGTCACTCGTCAGGATCAGGTCGACCCGCTCGAGCGGAGCGATCGTGCCGAGGCTCACGCGGCCGAGCTTCGACGCGTCGGCCACGACGATCACCCGCTCCGCCACGGCGACCATGAGCTGTTTCACTTCGGCTTCCGGCAGGTTGATGTTGGTGACGCCATGGGCAACATCTACGCCGTTGCAGCCCAGAATGGCCATGTCCGCGTGCACCTGGTCGAGCACGGCGCGAGCGAGCGGCTGGACGAGGGAGTGCTGGAGCGGCCGGAGCGCGCCACCGGTCACGATAACCGTGAAGCGCGGGATCTCCGACTCCAGCTCGAGCGCGATGTGGAGACCGTTGGTGATGATCACGAGGTCCTCAAGGTCGGTACGCTCCTTGAGCGCCTGGGCCACCGCAAGCGTCGTCGTCCCGACGTCAAGCAGGATGCTCTGACCCGATTGCACAAGCGAGGCGGCGAGCCGGCCGATGGCCTGCTTGTCCTGCGCGGATGCCTCCAGCGACTCCTCAAAACTCGATTCGCGGTCGCGCGCCTCGCGCGGCACAGCGCCCCCGTGGACCCGGCGGATGTTCTCGCCGTCGTCGAGTGCGGACAGGTCGCTGCGGACCGTCACCTCGCTCACCCCGAAGAGGGCGGCCAGCTCGGCGACCCGCACGAAGCCGCGGCGGGCGATGAGTTCAGCAATCCGCTGCCGGCGCAGAACCGCAGGAACAGCCTCTTCACCCTCTCGAGCTTGCCGAACCGTCATGCCCTCATCTTCAGTTACTTTCGGAACGTTGTCAATATCGTAAGTAGCGCCTAGAATCGGTTGTGTATTCGAAACCTCCTCGGAAGGCACTTCTTCGATGTCCACCATCACTTCACAGTCGGACGTGCTCGCCGACGGTCGCGAGATCATTTATTTCGACGACGCCGACACCACCCTGGGAAAGACGCGTTCCGCCGACACCCGTGACCTTCCCGACCGGCCCGCGACGGCATCCATGCGCCAGGATCCCCTGACCGGCGAATGGATCTCGATCGCATCTGCCCGGCAGAGCCGGGCGTTCCTTCCGCCTGCTCACCTCGACCCGCTTGCTCCGCAGACGCTGACCAATCCGTCGGAGGTACCGAGCAACTACGACGTGGCCGTGTTCGAGAACCGGTCCCCGTCGTTCGGCCCCCTGCTCGAAGACGACAATGCCCCACGCGGGCTCGACGACCTCGCCGAGGTCGGCATCGGCCGGACTCGCACAGCGGTCGGGCGCTGTGAGGTCGTCTGCTTCAGTCCCGAGCACGAGGGATCGTTCGGCTCACTCAGCCGTTCGCGGGCGCGAACGGTGATCGAGGCGTGGGCCGCCCGCACCGCCGCCCTCTCAGCCCTGCCAGGCATCGAACAGGTCTTCCCGTTCGAGAACCGCGGGGTCGAAATCGGCGTGACACTGCTCCACCCGCACGGGCAGATCTACTCCTATCCGTACGTGACCCCGCGCACGCAGCGACTGCTGGCATCCATCGACAGTTACGGGCCCGACCTCTTCGCCGACATCCTCGCGAGTGAGCAGGCCGGCGACCGGGTGGTGCTGGCCGGGAAGCACTGGACGGCGTACGTTCCGTTCGCGGCTCGCTGGCCCGTCGAGGTTCATATGCTTCCGCACCGGCACGTGCCCGACTTCACCGGGACCACCGATGAGGAGCGAAACGAACTCGCCGTGCTGTATCTGCGCCTCCTCCGCGGCGTCGATGCGCTCTACGACACCCAGACCCCGTACATCGCCGCGTGGCACCAGGCGCCGGTTTCGGTCGGTCGCGACGACATCCGCCTGATGCTGCAGCTCACCTCGCCGCGCCGCGCCGCAGACAAGCTCAAGTACCTGGCCGGATCCGAAGCCGCGATGGGAGCGTGGATCGGTGACGTCCCGCCCGAAGAGACCGCGAATCGAGTGCGCGAGGCCATCGCGCGGGCAGATCAGGAGAACCCCGTATGAGTGAGCTGAGCACCCGGGCACGAGCAGGATTCGAGGAGCGGTTCGAACGCGAACCGCTCGGCGTCTGGCGGGCGCCCGGCCGGGTCAACCTCATCGGCGAGCACACCGACTACAACGACGGGTTCGTCTTTCCGTTCGCCATCGACCGGTCGACAGTCGTCGCGCTTGCTCTCCGCCAGGACCGCACCATCCAGATCACCACCGCACACAGCGAGGACGTCATCAGGATCGGGCTCGACGACGTCGCGCCCGATGCCGTCTCCGGCTGGTCGGCATACCCGCTCGGCGTCGTCTGGGCGCTCGGCGAGTTTGGTGCCGACCTTTCCGGCGTTGCCGGTTTCGATGCCCACATCGACTCCGACGTTCCGATCGGGGCCGGTTTGTCGTCTTCGGCCGCAATCGAGAGCGCCGTCGCCGTGGCCCTCAACGAGGTCTGGGACCTCGGTTTCGACCGCCAGCTCCTCGCCCGCGTAGGCCAGCTCGCCGAGAACAAGGCGGTCGGTGCGCCGACCGGCATCATGGACCAGTCGGCATCCCTTCTCGGCCAGAAGGACGCGGCGGTGTTCCTCGACTGCCGCAGCCTCGACGCTGAGGTGATCCCGCTCGGTTTCGAAGCGGCGGGGCTCGTTCTTCTCGTCATCAACACCCACGTGTCGCACTCACACGCGACCGGCGGGTACGCCGACCGCCGGGAATCCTGCGAGCGCGGCGCCCGCGAGATGGGCGTCTCCTCGCTCCGCGATCTCGATGTCGACGACCTGGACCGCGCTTCAGCAGTACTCGACGCTGAGACGCTGAGACGGATCCGCCACGTCATCACCGAGGACCAGCGGGTGCTCGACACCGTGCGAACGCTTCGCCTCTCCGGGCCCGAGGCAATCGGTGACCTGCTCACGGCGTCGCACGCGTCCATGCGCGACGACTTCGAGATCTCGGTGCCCGAGCTCGATGTCGCGGTGGACAGCGCACTGGCCGCAGGGGCGATCGGCGCGCGGATGACCGGGGGCGGCTTCGGCGGCGCCGCGATCGCGCTCGTGCGGACGACGGAACTCTCCGCCGTATCGGATGCCGTGCTGGCCGCCTTCGCTCGAAACGGCTTCGAGACGCCTGACCTCTTCACGGTCACCGCTGCTGACGGGGCATCCCGGGCCGACTAGCGTTCACTCTCAACAGGGCGAACCGCGCGGTTGCGACGCTCAACAGGAGCACCTGCCCCCTCTGAGATGGGGGCTCCTGTTACGGGGAGCGCGGCTCGTCTCAGCCGGGTTCCACGGCGGTCGCCGTGCCACCCGTGAGCCTCAGCAGCTCGTGGAAGGTCGTGGGAAACACCGTGTGCGGATGCCCCGCAGCGGCCCACACCTCCGGGTACGCGGCGAGCGCGGTGTCGACGAACGTGCGCACCGGCGCCGGATGCCCGACCGGTGCGACTCCCCCGATCACCTGGCCGGTGGCGGCGCGCACCGTGGCAGCATCCGCCCGCTTGAGCGTGCCGCCGAGCTGCTCGCCGAGCCAGCCGGTGTCGACCCGGTGAGCGCCAGAGGTGAGGACGAGCACCGGCTCACCCTCGAGGGTGAAGATGAGCGAGTTCGCGATCGCGCCGACGTCGACGCCCAGGGCTTCCGCAGCGTGGACCGCGGTGGGCGTCGCGTCGTCGAACCAGCGCACGTCGCCGCCGACTCCGCCGGCGCGTAGTTCGGACAGGACCCGGTCGACGGAGGGATGGCTCTCATGCATGCCCGAATCCTAGTTTCCCCACGCCACATTGACGAGATCCGGCCCAACACCCCTCCAAATTCAGGAGAACTTTGCCGACACGCCGTGCACGAGGTGCGACACGCCGGGCTCAGTGAGGATCTCCTGAATGTGGAGTTGGATGCTGAATTTGGGGCGGGCAGGGGGCTACGGGTTCAGTCGCTCCGCCGTATCCACAACGTTCGTGAGCAGCTGCACCCGGGTCATCGGGCCGATCCCGCCGGGGTTCGGCGAGATCCACGCGGCAACCTCGGCCGCCGCCGGGTCGACGTCGCCGACGACACGGCTCTTGCCGGTCTCCGGGTCGGTCTCACGGCTGACGCCGACATCGAGAACGATCGCGCCGGGTTTCACCGCGGATGCCTTCACAATGCCGGGAACACCGGCTGCAGCGACGATGACGTCTGCCGTGCGCAGCAGGTCGTCGAGGCCGACCGTGCCGGTGTGGGTGAGGGTGACGGTGGCGTTGAACTCGCGTCGGGTGAGCAGAGGCCCGATCGCCCGGCCGACGGTCACCCCGCGCCCCACAACGACAACGTGTTTGCCGGCCAGCTCGATGCCGTGCCTCTGCATCAGTTCGATGGCACCGCGCGGCGTGCACGGCAGCGGGGTGGTGATGGGCCGGTTGACGTTGAGGATGAGCCGTCCGAGGTTGGTCGGGTGCAGGCCGTCCGCGTCCTTCTGCGGGTCAACGCGCTCGAGGATCGCGTCGGTGTCGATGTGCGCCGGCAACGGCAGCTGCACGATGTAGCCGGTGCAGCTGTCGTCGGCGTTGAGCTCGTCGAGTACAGCCTCGAGCTCCTCCTGGCTGATTGTGGCGGGCAGGTCGCGGCGGATCGACTCGATGCCGACCTCCGCGCAGTCCCGGTGCTTGCCGGCGACGTACCACTGTGAACCGGGGTCGTCGCCGACGAGCACGGTTCCCAGCCCGGGAACGATCCCGCGTTCGCGGAGCGCGGTGACGCGTTCCTTCAGCTCCGATTTGATGACGGATGCGATGGCTTTGCCATCGAGGATCTGTGCGGTCATCGCAATTACTGCGCGAGTCCCGGGTACAGCGGGAACGCGTCGGTGAGTGTCTTCACCCGCGCACGCAGGGCCGGGATGTCGGCGCCCGGCTTGAGAGCCGTCGCGATGACGTCAGAGACTTCGGTGAACTCGGCGTCGCCGAATCCGCGGGTCGCGAGCGCCGGTGTGCCGATCCGGAGGCCGGAGGTGACCATCGGCGGGCGCGGGTCGAACGGAACCGAGTTGCGGTTCACCGTGATACCGACCTCGTGGAGGGCGTCTTCAGCCTGCTGGCCGTTGATCTCGGAGTTGCGGAGGTCAGCGAGCACGAGGTGCACGTCGGTTCCGCCCGTGAGCACGTCGACGCCGGCGGCGCGGGTGTCGTCGGCGGTGAGCCGCTCGGCGAGAAGGCGCGAGCCCCGCAGGGTGCGCTCCTGCCGGTCCTTGAACTCAGGCTGCGAAGCGAGGAGGAACGCCGTCGCCTTGGCGGCGATGACGTGCATGAGCGGCCCGCCCTGCTGGCCGGGGAACACGTTCGAGTTGAGCTTCTTGGCGAGCTCCATGTCACGGCTGAGGATGAAGCCGGAGCGCGGGCCCGCGAGCGTCTTGTGCACCGTGGACGACACGACGTCAGCGAACGGCACTGGTGACGGATGCAGTCCAGCTGCGACGAGACCGGCGAAGTGCGCCATGTCGACCCAGAGCTTGGCACCCACCTCGTCGGCGATGGCGCGGAACGCGGCGAAGTCGAGCTGACGGGGGTAGGCGGACCAGCCGGCGATGATGACCTGCGGCTTGTGCTCGAGCGCTTTCTCCCGAACGACGTCCATGTCCACGAGGAAGGTCTCGGGGTTCACGCCGTAGGAGACGGCGTTGTAGAGCTTGCCGGAGAAGTTGAGCTTCATGCCGTGGGTGAGGTGACCGCCGTGGGCGAGTTCGAGGCCGAGGATCGTGTCACCGGGGGTGGCGATCGCGGAGAGCACTGCGGCGTTCGCGGTGGCGCCCGAGTGAGGCTGGACGTTGGCGTATGCGGCACCGAAGAGGCTCTTCGCGCGCTCGATGGCGAGCGACTCCGCCACGTCGACGTACTCGCAACCGCCGTAGTAGCGGCGGCCGGGGTAACCCTCGGCGTATTTGTTCGTGAGAACGCTGCCCTGCGACTGCAGCACAGAGACCGGGACGAAGTTCTCGCTCGCGATCATCTCGAGGTAGTCGCGCTGGCGGCCGAGTTCCTGCTCGAGAACGGCGGCGATTTCCGGGTCGACCTCGGAGAGAGGCGCGTTGAACGTTGAGGACAAAAGGGGCTCCTTTAGACAGCGGCGGACAATATGCAGGTAATCCGTATCAACCCAGGCGTTCGGCCGAATCCGTGTCAGTCGCTCCCCGATGGTGACCATCCGAGGCGGAATTTTCTTCCACCTGCACGCCAGTTACGACAGACCGATCATAGCAGCGGGAGTTCACTTCTCCGCCGGAGCCGTGTCGGCCGGGTGGAGCGGATGCCGCGGCGAGCGGGGTACAAAAGACGCTTGTTCCGGGAACCAAAGCGCTTCACACTGTTACTGACCCCCAAATTGGGAGCCAACTTGTGGAGGAGTTGGTAGTGATGAAGAAATGGACAAGGTGGCAGGACTGGGCCGCCGTTGCCCTCGGCCTGTACGTCGCTCTCTCGGTCCTGTGGACCACTCAGGCGGGGACGTCCACGCCGATGCTGATAACCCTGGGCATTCTGCTCGCTGGGTCGGGAGTGGTTAGCCTGGCGATGCCGGGCCTCGTCTCGGTGGAATGGATACACGTCGCGATCGGCGCCTTGCTCGTCATTTCGCCATGGGTCGGCGGCTATGCCTCGCAAATGGGCGTCGCATGGACGTCATGGATCTGCGGCGCCCTGGCGATCGTTGGCGGCGCCCTGGCGATCCAGCCGGCGAGGCAGGCTCACCGGAGCCCGATAACCCACTGATCCGAAGGCACCCTCCGCATCACAACTGGCGAGAGCGTTTCCGCTCGGCCAGGGACTGATGCGGAGTGGCGGCGCGCGTGCTTCACCAGTTCAAGGGGGCCCCATTCGGCGTCGGCACATGCTTTGATGGAGGCCCCAGCCGACCGAGAGAGTAGCCCGCATGAGAGCGTCGATCATTCCCACGCCCACCGAGTTGCAGGTGAACGCCAGTGCTGCGCCGTTCGTCCTGTCGGTGTCATCCCGGATCCTCGCCACCGATGCCGCCGCATCCGTCGCCGGTCACCTCGCGGGCATCCTGCGCCCGTCGACCGGATACCCGCTGCCTGTGCTGAGTCCGCTCGACGGCCACGTCGCCGGCCCCGCCGACATCGCTTTCCACCTCGACCTCACCGATGAGCTCGAACTCGGCGCCGAGGGCTACCGGCTCGAGACGTCTGCGGCCGGCGCGACGATCACCGCGGCGACTGCCGCAGGCCTGTTCTATGGCATCCAGTCGCTGCGGCACCTTTTCCCTGCCGACATCGAGAAGCGCTCGGTGCAGAGTGCCCCATGGCAGGCCACGGCCGCCAGCATCATCGACCGCCCTCGGTTCGCCTGGCGCGGCGCCATGCTCGACGTTGCGAGGAACTTCTTCGACGTGCCCGCCGTCACCCGGTTCATCGACGAGATCGTGCTGTTCAAGATCAACGTGCTCCACCTGCACCTCACCGATGACCAGGGCTGGCGCGTATCGATCGCCGGCAGGCCGGAGCTGACCGGCATCGGCGCCGCCTCCGCCGTCGGTGGCGGCCCGGGCGGGTATTACACGGAGGAGGATTACGCGCGCATCGTGGCATACGCATCCGAGCGTTTCGTCACGGTCGTGCCCGAAATCGACGTGCCTGGCCACACCAACGCGGCATTGAGCGCGTACCCGGAACTCAACGCCGACGGCACCGCTCGCGAGCCGTACACCGGCATCGACGTCGGCTTCTCCAGCCTCGACGTCGACGCGGATGCCACGTGGCAGTTCCTCGACGACGTCTTCCGTTCCGTTGCCGCGCAGACGCCAGGACCGTACCTGCACATCGGCGGTGACGAATCGCACTCCACGCCGCCTGACCAGTACCCGGTCTTTCTCGCACGGGCAACCGCTCTCGTCGCCGCCCACGGCAAAGTGCCTATCGCGTGGCATGAGGCCGGCCGGTCGAGTGACCTCGCACCGGGCACGATCGGTCAATATTGGAGCTACGTCACCCCGCAGAACAATGCGGCCGAACTCGCCGCGTCATTCGTCGACCAGGGCGGCTCGCTCATCCTCTCCCCCGCCGATGTCGCGTACCTCGACATCACCTATGACGAAACGACGCCGATCGGGCAAGCCTGGGCGGGCGGACCGACGAGTGTGCGGGCGGCCTACGAATGGGAACCCGCCGACATCCTTCCCGGCGTCGCCGACGAACGGATCCTCGGCGTCGAAGCACCCCTGTGGACGGAAACCGTCGCCTCGGCCGCCGACATCGACTACCTGGTCTTTCCACGGCTGGCTGCCGTCGCCGAAATTGCCTGGTCTGCCCCAGCCGGGACCCCTGCGCGGAACTGGGCAGAATTCTCCGACCGGCTGGAAGCCTGGTATCCCAGGTTCCTGGAGCTCGGAATCGGAGCGTTCCGCGAGGGCGAGCCGTATCCGGCAGGTCGTTCTGGTGTCTCCGGCGGAGTGTCTCGCGTTCCCGGAAGCGATCTGGCATGATCAGAACTGATTGGCTTAGGCATTTTCAATCAACATCAATCACCGCACCGCCGCACCGGCCTAAGTTACAGGAGCAGAACCGATGACCGCACCCGGCGCCTGGATGAACGAAGAACTGCGAAGCCAGCCCGAGGTCTGGGCACAAGCCGCCGCAATGACCGCGGAGCAGACGACGCTGCCGGCCGCGGGGCAGCGCGTGGCTGTGATCGGCTGCGGAACATCCTGGTTCATGGCCCAGTCGTACGCTGCTCTCCGAGAAGGCAGCGGCCAGGGTCGCACCGACGCCTTCGCGGCGTCCGAAGCGTTCCTCGACCGCGACTACGACGCCGTCATCGCGATCACCCGCTCCGGCACGACTTCTGAGGTCCTCGAACTGCTCACAGGCGTGAAAGGTCGCGTCCGTACGATCGGCATCGTCGGTGACCTGTCGAGCCCGCTGGTCGACCTCGCCGACGACATCGTTGGCCTCCCCTTCGCCGACGAGAAGAGCGTCGTGCAGACGCGCTTCGCCACAACGGCCTTGACGTTCTTGCGCGCATCGACCGGTGCAGACGTGTCGGCGTCGATCCGGGATGCGGAGACGGCACTCGCCGAGGACCTCTCCGACGAGCTCATCGGCGCCGAGCAGGTCACCTTCCTCGGCCGGGGCTGGAGTGTCGGGCTCGCCCACGAGGCAGCACTGAAGATGCGCGAGTCGTGCCAGGCGTGGACCGAGTCGTACCCGGCCATGGAATACCGGCACGGCCCACTGGCGATCGCGGCGCCTGGGCGCGCTGTGTGGATGTTCGGGGACGCACCCTCCGGCCTCTCGGGGCAGGTCGCCGCGACAGGCGCACGATTCGAGGACTCGGCGCTCGACCCGCTGGCCGATCTCGTGCGCGCCCACCGCGTCGCCCTCGAGCGTTCCCTGCGCGCCGGGCTCAACCCCGATGTCCCGCGCAACCTGACCCGCTCGGTCATCCTCGACGCATGACAGGTGGCCAGTTCCTGGGCGACGGCCCCGCCGTCCTCGCGTTCGACGTCGGCGGCACAGACACCAAAGCAGGACTCTTCGACGAACACGGTTCACTCCGCGAGATCGTTCGGGTACCGACGCCGTACAGCACCGACGGCAGCGGGGATGCGGTGCTCACTCAGCTCGCGGTCCTCGCCGGCCAGTTCGCCGCGCGGCATCCCGACATCGCTCCCCGCGCCGCCGGGCTCATCGTTCCCGGTCTCGTCGATGACGACGCCGGGATCGGCGTGAGGGCCGAGAACCTGGGCTGGCAGAATGTGCCATTCCGGGACGCCGCGAGCGCGACTCTGGGCGCGCCCGTCGCGTTCACCCACGACGTCCGCGCCGCCGGGACAGCCGAATATCACCTCGGCGCTGCGGGACGCTTCCGCAACGTGATGGTCGTCGTCATCGGAACCGGAATCGCCAGCGCTCTCTTCATCGACGGTAAACCGTACTCCGCCTCCGGATACGCCGGTGAAATCGGCCATGCCGTCGTCGATGTCGGCGGGGCTCCGTGCGCGTGCGGCGGCAACGGCTGCCTCGAGGCCATCGCCTCGGCCGGCGCGATCACCCGGCTGTACAACAGGGACGCGGCAGCGCCCGTCGCCGGGGCGCGCGAAGTGCTCGACCTCGCCCGTTCCGGCGACGCACTCGCGGCATCCGTCTGGAACACGGCGACGGATGCGCTCGGCCTCGCCCTCTCCCAGGCCGTCGCGCTGCTCGCCCCGGAGGCGATCGTCCTCGGTGGCGGTCTCGCACAGGCGGGGAACGCACTCTTCGCCCCGGTCGAGGAGCGCATGAACTCATTCCTCACCTTCCACCGACGACCGGTACTGCTGCCGGCGACCGTTGGCGAAAACGCGGGGCTCGTCGGCGCCGCTCTCGGCGCCCGCTCCCTTCTCGCCGGGGCGCAGGCATGATCCTCACCGTGACAGCGAACCCCGCACTCGACAGCACCATCACCCTCGACCGGCTCGACATCGGAGAGAGCCACCGGGTTCCTCCTGCGGTCACGCGGGCGGGAGGCAAGGGCATCAACGTCGCGCGGGTACTGCTGCAGAAGGGCGTGGAGACCCTCGCCGTCGCCCCGGTCGGCGAGGACGACTTCGATGAGTTCGAGCGCGACCTCGGCGACATCCCGTCGCTTCTTCTGCCTGTTCCTGGCCGCGCACGCCGCTCGACCGCGATCGTGGAGCAGTCGGGGCGGACAACGGTGCTCAACGAGTCCGGACGGACCCTCCCGGCGGAAACCTGGGAACAGGTGGTGAATGCCGTCCGGTCCCGGCTTGGCCACACCGGCTGCCTGGTCGTCTCTGGCAGCATCCCTCCCGGCGCTCCCGAATCGCTGGTTGCCGACCTGATCGCTCTCGGCCGGGGTGCCGGCATCCCCACCATCGCCGATGCGTCAGGCGACTACCTGCTGAGCGCGGCGGCGGCCGGGGCCACCCTTCTCAAACCCAACCGGCGGGAGCTGGCCGACGCCACCGGCGAGCTCGACCCGCTTGCCGGTGCCCGGGCGCTCCAGGCCGCCGGGGCCGACCTTGTCCTCGTGTCACTCGGCGAGGACGGCATGATGGCGGTTCCTCGGCATGGCGCTGTGCTGCGCGCGCGGCTCGACGTGGTATTCGCGGGCAACCCCACCGGGGCCGGAGACGCAGCGGTCGCCGGTGCGGCATCCCTCGTCGACTCCGGGATCCTCGACATCCGTACCCTGCTGTCCCGCGCCACCGCGTGGGGTGCTGCGGCCGTTCTCGAGCCGCAGGCGGGCAGCATCCACCCGGACTGCGACGAACTCGAACGCCGGCTCACCATCACCGAAGAACCCGCCTGACAGAGACCCGACCTGAGCAGACCCGGCCTCTTCGCAACGAACCCCCGGCAGACCGGCCTGCTCCTGTGCGTCGCTTTCGCTCCGTGCCGCATCGACGTTATCGTGGCGATGTGAGCCCTTTCCCGTCTTCGCCTCCCGACCTGATCATTCACTCCGCTCGCGTTCTCGGCGAGGGCACGCAATCTGACGACGGCTACGTCGCCTTCAGCGGCGGAACGATCTCCGCCACCGGAACGGGCGACGGCTGGCGCAGCCTCGACCCCGTGAACTCCGTCGACGCCGCCGGAGCGCACCTCGTTCCCGGGTTCATCGACATCCACGGCCACGGTGGCGGCGGATGCTCCTTCGACAGCGACGCGGACGGCATCCGCACCGCCCTCGCCGTGCACCGGGCGCACGGAACGACGCGATCCGTGCTGTCGCTCGTCACCGGCTCGCTCGACGACCTCGTCGATCGGCTTGCGCTCGTCGCCGGGCTCGCCGAAGAGGACCCGACCATCCTGGGCTCGCACCTCGAAGGCCCGTTCCTTGACCCGGGGCACAAGGGCGCGCATGACCCGGCGCAGCTGTGCGCACCGGACGAGGCATCCATCGAGCGGCTCCTTACGGCGGCCCGCG
Organism: Mycetocola miduiensis; assembly: GCF_900115155.1. Taxonomy (GTDB): domain Bacteria; phylum Actinomycetota; class Actinomycetes; order Actinomycetales; family Microbacteriaceae; genus Mycetocola_A; species Mycetocola_A miduiensis. The sequence goes on along the minus strand of NZ_FOVM01000008.1, from coordinate 171,485 downwards.
GCACGCTCCGCCAGGTCACCCTCGCCCCCGAACTTCCGGGCGGGATGGATGCCATCCGGCAGTTCACGACGGCAGGTGTCACCGTCGCCGTCGGTCACACCGACACCGATTTCGATGGCGCGCAAGCCGCTTTCGAGGCGGGCGCGAGCATCCTGACCCATGCCTTCAACGCGATGAACGGCATCCACCACCGCAATCCGGGTCCGGTCGCCGCGGCCGCCGCCGCTGGGTCGGTCACCCTGGAGATCATCAACGATGGTGTCCATGTGCACCCGGAGGTCGTGCGCATCGCTTTCGGCGCTGCTCCGGGGCGCATCGCACTCGTGACGGATGCCATGGCGGCCGCTGGATCGTCTGACGGTACCTACCAGCTCGGGTCGTTGAGTGTCGACGTGGTCGACGGGGTGGCCAGGCTCGCCGGCGGCGGATCGATCGCCGGGTCGACGCTCACGCAGGACGTCGCCTTGCGCCGGGCGGTCACTGAGGTCGGAATCGGGTTCCCCGAGGCTGTGGCCGCGCTGACCGAGACCCCGGCGAGGGCAATCGGCCGCGCCGATGACCTCGGGCGGCTCGAGGTCGGGTTCGCCGCCGACGCGGTCCTGCTCGACGACGCATACTCCGTCACCGCTGTGTGGGCGAACGGTGAGCGGCTGCGTTAACCGGAGGGTCGGTCGTCGCGCGGGGCCGGTGGGGTTCCATGGGGCGCGGGCGGGGCGCCATCCTGCTCTGCCCGGTCGACGCTGTCCGAGAGTTCGTCACGGATCAGCAGGTCGCGGCGCAGGTGGTCTGACCGGTAGGCGGCACGACCAACCATGTGCGCCGTGATCGGCGCCGTCAGTGCCTGGAAGATGATGATCGCTGTGAGCAGCGCGAACGTTGCGATCGTGGCATTGTTGACGGCGACTGCCGCTGCAATGGCCATCAGGCCGAGAATCTGTGGCTTGGTGGCAGCGTGGAGGCGCGACAGCACGTCGGGGAAGCGCATGAGCCCCACACCGGCCGCGAAGCACATCAGCGCGGACACCAGGACCAGGACGACGGTGATGATCTCGCGGATGTCGTCGCTGATCATGTTTGGTCCTGTTTCGCCATGAAGCGGGCAAAACTCACCGAACCGACGAACGCGAACGCGCCGAGGACAAGCAGGACCGGCAGCGTCTCCGTATGGGAGTTGAACGCCATCTCGGCCGCCAGCACACACATGATGGTGACGACGAAAACGTCGGACGCGATGACCCTGTCGAGAAGGCTGGGCCCGCGGATGACGCGGTACAGCGCTGCGACGGCGCCGGTGCCGAAGAGCACGCCGGCAACAATGATCGCGATGTGCATCAGTTCCTCCCCCGTCGTACGGATCGGGTCAGTTCATTGGGCTGGTTGACGCGCCACACGTCATCCACGGAACCTATCGCCATCACCAGACGCTTCTCGGTCGCGAACACGCTCGCGCGGAAGTCCTCCAGGCCGTCATCGTCAGCCACGTTGATCACGTGCACGTACAGAACCGATTCCTGCCGGTCGACGTCAACGACGATGGATCCCGGAACGAGCGAGATCGCCTCCGCCGTCCAGGTCATGATGAGATCCGATCGTGTATCGAGGGCGATCGCGAGAATGGCACTCGACGGTTTGTATCGCGGATCGATGACCAGCCAGGCAACGTCGAGTGAGGCGCGGGCGATGTCGACGAGGAGGCGGACCAAGAAGACAGCGGTGTGCCAGATGTTGATTCGGCCGCTGAGGTCGATCGCCGGCAGATAGAACAGAAGCGAGATCACGACGGCAAGGACCACGCCGCTCACGACGCTCAGGACGGTGAACTGGCCCCAGAGCAGGCACCACAGAACGACGAGCCCGCAGAAGAGCACGATCTGGCTGCGGGCGCTGATGCGGCGACCGCCGGATTCCGGGCTCACGGGGTGGCCTCCGGGAAGACGGCTTCGACGTAGGTGGACGGTGAATCGAAGTCCGCCGCCGTGCGGCTGGCAAGGTCGAAGAGCGGGCCGGCGAAGATCGTGAGGGCGACGGTGAGGGCCACCATCCCGGTCGTGGCCGCGAGCATCAGGCGGGGCACGCTCTTGGTGCGGACCGTTCCACCCGGGTCGTCGGGGTTCTCGCGGAGTGAATCGAGCAACGGCGATGAGTACCCTTCGACGTCGCCGCTCGGCCGCCAGAACACCATGTTCCAGACTCGGACGAGGGCGTACAGGGTGAGAAGCGACGTCGCGGCGCCGGCGGCGATGAGCATGTACGACAGCGGGGTGCCGAGCGCGACACCGGCTTCGAACAGCCCGACCTTGCCGAGGAAGCCGGAGAACGGCGGGATCCCGCCGAGGTTCATCGCCCCGATGAAGAAGAGGACCGACACGAGCGGCGACGCCTTGAGAATGCCGCCCACCCGGTTGATCGACGTTGTCCCCCCGACCCGCTCGACGAGTCCCGTCGCGAGGAACAGCGTGGTCTGCACGATGATGTGGTGGACGATGTAGAAGATCGTGGCGGCGAGCGCCGCCTGGCTACCGATCGCGATACCGAAGATCATGTATCCGATGTGACTGACAAGGGTGAACGACAGCAGTCGCTTGATGTCCGCCTGGGCCAGGGCGCCGAGGATCCCGATCAGCAGGGTGAGCAACGCGACCACCATGAGCGGGATGTCGATATCGACATCCGTGAACATCACCGTGTCCGTGCGGATGATGGCGTACACGCCCACTTTCGTCAGCAGCCCGGCGAACACGGCCGTGACGGGGGCCGGCGCGGTCGGGTACGAGTCGGGGAGCCAGAACGACATCGGGAACACCGCGGCCTTGATGCAGAAGGCGACGAGGAGCGAGATGCAGAGAATCAGCTGCACGTCAGCGGGCAAGTCGCGGACCCGTTCCGCGATCAGCGCCATCGTCACCGTGCCGGTGGCGGCATAGATGAAGGCGATCGAGGCCAGGAAGATGATCGACGAGGTCAGGCTGACGATGATGTACGTCACGCCGGCGCGGATGCGTGCTCCGGTGCCTGCCAACGTGAGCAGGACATAGCTCGCGGAGAGCAGCATCTCGAAACCGACGTACAGGTTGAAGAGGTCACCGGCGATGAACGCGTCGAACAGTCCAGCCGCCAGGACCAGGTAGGTCGGGTGGAAGATCGAGACGGGGGTTTCCCTGTCGCCGTCGGCGATACCCTGGCCGGCGGCGAAGAGGAGCACGCCGAGGAGCATGAGGGCGGCGATCAGCACCATGATCATCGCGAGCCGGTCGGCAACGAGGACAATACCGAACGGTGCGTCCCAGCCACCGACGTCGACGACGACGGGGCCGACCTGGTCGACGTACACGAGCAGGATTGCGCTCAGCACGGTGACGACGGTCAGGGTCAGCGCGCTGACGAGAACCTGCGCCCTGCGGTGCGCACCGAGAACGAGGGCGGTCGCCGCCCCCAGCAGGGGTAGCAGCACAAGGAGGGGAACGAGAGCACTCATCGCTTCTCCTCCAATCCGCGGTCTGGTTCGTCGGGGTGTTCGTTGCTGTCTGCGAGGATCTTCTGGATTGCCGCGTCGTCCAGGTCGACCGCGTCGAAGGTGGCATCCGTCGCCGCTTCGGTGTCGTCAGTGTGCTGGTCGGGCACTGCGTCACCCTGGTCGCCGAGCTGGGCGAGCCACCAGGACCGGTAGATCAGCGCGAGGACGAAGGCTGTAATACCGAAGTTGATCACGATGGCAGTGAGCATGAGCACCTGGGGCACCGGGTCAGCCATGGTCTCGTCCGCGCTCGTGCCCGTGACGATCGGTGCGGTTCCGTTGGGCCCGCTGACCAGCAGGATGAGCAGGTTGGTGGCGTTGCCGACGAGCATGAATCCGATGAGCACGCGGGTGAGGCTGCGTTCGAGCATCACGGTGATGCCGACGGCGTAGAGCACGGCCATGAGCAGGATGAGGGTGGCGGAGGCGGTCATCGGGCTGCCTCGCTCTCGGAGAAGTCGTCGCGGGATTCCTCGGCCAGGTCCGCCTCTTCCTGCTGGCGGTCGATTTCAGCGCCGAGGCTGCGGAGGATGTCGAGCACGAGACCGACCACGACGAGGTAGACGCCGACGTCGAAGATCGTCGACGTGCCGAAGGACAGGTGCCCGAGGAGGATCACGTCCGCTTCGAAGTACGCCGAACTCAGCGTCTCCACGCCGAAGAAAAGCGAGACGACGCCGCAGCCTGCGGCAAGGGCGATGCCAGCGCCGAGGATCTTGCCTGCGTCGATCGGGATCGCCTCGGCCAGTTCGTAGCGTCCGCCGGCGAGGTAGCGCGCAACCAGGGCGAGACCCGCAAGCAGTCCCCCGGCGAATCCACCGCCTGGCGCGTTGTGTCCGACGAAGACGAAGTAGATCGAGACGAGGATGGCCGGGTGGAAGAGCAGCCGGACAAGGACCTCGAGCAGGATCGAGCGGTGGTCAGGGGCCAAGGTGCGGCCGGCCAGCAGCCAGCTCATCCGGCTGGAACTGGCTTCGGGGCCCGGGGCCAGCGGGTCGACGAGCACACGCCTGCGGTTTTGTCCCCTGCGCTGCTGGCGGGAACCGACCACCCTCGGGATCGGCCCGACGCGACCGGTGACGAACAGCAGGCTCGCGATGCCGGTCGCGACGACGACGAGCACGGAGATCTCGCCCATGGTGTCCCAGGCCCGGATGTCGACGAGCACCGTATTGACGATGTTGCGGCCGTGTGCCTCTTCGAACGCGAGCCGTGGCCATTCGGTGCCGATGCTCTCGTCCTGGCGGGCACCGAGCGCGATCACGGCGACGACCGCCATGGTCGCGCCGACGGCGATGCCGACGCTGGCTCGCACCAGTCGTTTGACGGGCCTGTTCCGCTGCGCGATTTTCGTCGGCAGGCGCCGGAGAACGAGCACGAAGACGACGAGGGTGACCATTTCGACGAGAGCCTGGGTGAGGGCGAGGTCAGGCGCGCCATGCAGGGCGAACAGGGCGACCATGCCGAAGCCGGTCGTTCCCACGAGAAGCACCGCGGTCATCCGTTGCCGCGCCCGGCCGGCCATGATCGCCGCGATCGCGATGGCGACGGCGATGAGCGCCTGCTCCGGGTAGTCCCACGCCCGGATGCTGTCGGGCCAGGTCCGATTCAGGAGGCTGGCGACGCCGAGGGTGAGCACGTAGACGATGAGGATGGTGCCGAGGTACTGAGGGAGGCCGCCGCGCTGCGCGAAAATGGTCGTGCGAGCAGCCAGGCGGTCGACGAGGCGGACGCTGAGCCAGTACCCGCGTGACGCGTCCAGTGTCGACGGAACAGCACCCTGCGCCCGCGCAACCCAGACGCGCCGCCAGAACATGACAAGGCCGAGCGCGACGACGAGGGCGGACAGAGCAAGGGCCGGCTCGAACCCGTGCCACAGTGCGAGGTGGTAGTCGGCCGGACCGGGCATCGTCTTCGCGTACGGCTGGAGTGCCGGATCGAGGAGGGGCCCCGCTCCGACGCCGAGCACGATCGTGGCAGCGGTGAGGATGCCGGGCGCGACGAGGATGCCCCAACCGTCGGCGTGAAGCTCTGACGGAGCCGACTCTTTGCGGGTGGCGAATGCTCCCCAGAAGAAGCGAACGCTATAGGCGACGGTGAGGACCGAACCTACCGCTGTGCCGATGAGGGCGATCCAGCCCCAGACGTCACCGTCGAGAGCGGCCTCGAGAAACGCGGTGAACACGGCTTCTTTCGCGACGAATCCGAGAAGTGGCGGCAGCCCGGCCATCGACGCCACGGCGATGAGGGAGATCGCCGCGAGCATCTTGGACTGGTTGCCGACGCCGGAGAGCTTGCGCCAGTCGCGGGTGCCGGCGCGGTGGTCGACGATGCCGACGACGAGGAAGAGCGCCGCCTTGTACAGGGCGTGGGCGAGGAGGAGTGCGGCGCCGGCCAGGCCCGCATCGTGCCCGCCGAAACCGACGATGACCATCAGGAACCCGAGCTGGCTCACGGTTCCGTAGGCGAGGAGAAGCTTGAGGTCGTACTGCCGCAGCGACCGCCAGGCGCCGACGAGCATGGTCAGGACGCCGAGCCCGACGAGGCTCTCGGTCCAGCCCGGGGTATCGGCGTACGTGGGCGCGAAGCGGGCGACGAGGTAGATGCCGGCCTTGACCATGGCTGCGGCGTGCAGGTAGGCGCTGACCGGGGTTGGGGCGGCCATCGCCGCCGGAAGCCAGAAGTGGAAGGGCACGATCGCCGACTTCGACAGGGCGCCGACGAGGATGAGGAGGATCGCGACGGTCGTTGCCGACCCTTCGAGACCCACCTCGATGATCGACGCCATCGAGGTGGTCCCCGCCTGAACCGCAATCATCACGACGCCGACGAGCATGACGAGGCCACCGAAAGTCGTCACCAGGAGGGCCTGCAGTGCGGCACCCCGGCTCTCCTTACGGTCGACGTAGTGTCCGATGAGCAGATACGAGAGCACACTCGTGATCTCCCAGAACATGAACAGCACGAGGATGTCGTCGGCGGTGACGAGCCCGTACATGGTTCCGGCGAAGGCGAGCAGGAGCCCGGCGAACCGGCCGAGGCCTGGCTCCGTCGGGGTGAAATACCGCGCGCAGTAGATCAGGACGAGCCCGCCGACACCGGTGACGATGAGGGCGAGCAGCCAGGCGAGCGTGTCGACACGAAACGACAGTGCGATTCCCAGATGGGGAATCCACGGGATGCTTTCGGTCACCGCACCGCCGGTGAGAACCGCCGGTGTCTGGGCCAGCGTGTACGCGAACGCGGCGAACGGCAGAACGGAGATGAGGTAGAAAACCCGCGTGGACAGCCACTTCGTCAGCAGCGTCGTCGCACACGAAACCACGAGGAAGGCCAGCAGGATTAATACCATGGAGGTCTCTCGGGTTGCGAGTGGTGGATGACCCCAGTTTAACCGCCCGGAGAGCCCGTCTGGACCACGGCGACGCTAACGGTGTGCTTTCGGGGACGACTGCCGGGCGGAGACCCGAAGCGTCACGAGCACGACGACCAGCCCGAGGAGGACGAGCACGATCGTCGCCACCGGCAGCGCCGCGAGGCCACGCCAGTCGAGGAGCAGAGCACCGATGAGCGCCCCGCCGCCGATTCCGATGTTGAACGCGGTGGTGTAAAACGCACTGGCGGTGTCCCGGATCCGCGTGCTCGCCGAGTGCAGCAGGCGGGTCTGAAGCAGGGGCGGGACGAGGCCGAAGGCGAGCCCCCACAGGACGATTCCGGCGAGAGAGACCCACAGGACCGGTGTCGCCACTGCTGCGACACCGGCGCCGACGGCGGTCGCGATGAGGCCGATCATCAGCCCGGTGCTCGTGCGTCTGCCGAAGACGGTTCCGGCAAGGATGAGCCCGAGCGCCCCGGCAGCACCGATCGCGAAGAGCACGGCGCTGAGGAACTCGGGGGCGACTCCGAGACGGTCGATCAGGTACGGCGCGATGTACGTGTAAAACGCATAGTTGCCGATCATCACGATCGCCACCGTGACGCAGAGCAGAGCGACGGCGAGGATCGTTGGGTCGCGGCGGGAGACGGCATCCGCGTGGACCGCCTTATCTCTCTCCACCGGGGGCAGCCAGCGGATCACGGCGAGGACGCCGAGGAACAGTGCGAACGCGATCGCGGCGAACGCCCACCGCCAGCCGGCGGCCTGGCCGAGCACTGTGCCGAGCGGCACCCCGAGCACGAGCGCGATCGTTCCGCCGGCCAGGGTGATCGACACCGCCCTGGCGATGTGGTCGCGGTCCACGAGATGCGCGGCGTATGCCGGCACCATCGCCCAGAACAGCCCGTGCGCGAGACCGCCGAGAATGCGCGTAGCGAGGACGAGCTCGTGGGTGGGTGCGATCGCGGTCAGCAGGTTGCTCAGGCCGAGTACCGCGAGGATCGCCACCATCATCGTGTGCCTGGGGACCTTCACGGTCATGGCGGTGAGTGGGGCGCTCGAGATCACCACGGTGAAAGCGAACACCGTGACGAGGAGGCCGACCTGCGACGGCGAGACGCCGAGCGACTCGCTCATCTCCGGCAGCAGGCCGGTCGGGATCATCTCGCTCGAAATGGAAAGGAAGACCGTCGCCGAGAGGGCGATCAGCCCGATCCACGGGAACGGAAGCGGCCCGGCCGGCGGGTGCACAGCGCGAGGCGCGACAGGAATGGGAGAAGTGGTCATCGGGGAATCCAACGACGGCGTTCACTCGGCCGCGGGAGCGAGAGCCGAGTTCGTCTACGCGCCGATGTGCGCGCCCAGGGCCGAACGGGTTGCGCCGACCGTGACCAGTCTAACCGAGGGTTCACAGAGCGGAAAAGGGGCGGCTCCGCCTGCAATAGCCTAGAGGCGTGACTATCCCCAACGCTCCGCGCGAACACCACAACCACTGGGTGCTGACCTTCGTCTGCGCCGACCGTCCGGGCATCGTTCACGCAATCAGCGGGGCGATCGTGTCGGCGCGAGGCAACATCACTGAGAGCCAGCAGTTCTCCAGTGCGGACACCGGCCGGTTCTTCATGCGCCTGCAGGTGGAGTCCCCCGGCGATCGTGCCGAATTCGAGGCGGCGATCGGCCCGGTCACGAGCACCTACGAGATGGCCTGGCGGCTCGACGTCGTCGGCCGGCCCCTGCGCACCCTCGTGCTCGCGTCGACCGCTGCGCACTGCGTCAACGACCTGCTGTTCCGGCAGCGGGCCGGGCAATTGAGCGTCGACATCCCACTCGTCCTCTCCAACCACGGAAGCCTCCGTGACCTCGCGTCGTTCTACGGTGTCCCGTTCGAGTCGCTGCCGGTGACGGATGCCGCATCGAAGGCCGCGTTCGAAAAACGCATCCTCGACGCCGTCGACGAGTTCGACATCGAACTCGTCGTTCTCGCCCGGTACATGCAGATCCTCTCCCCTGAACTCTGCGAGCGCCTCGCCGGCCGTGCCATCAACATCCACCACTCCTTCCTGCCCGGCTTCAAGGGAGCGAACCCGTACCGGCAGGCCCACGCCCGCGGTGTGAAACTCATCGGGGCGACCGCCCATTTCGTCACCAGCGACCTTGACGAGGGCCCGATCATCGAGCAGAACGTCGTACGGGTCGACCACTCGCGGAGCGCAAGTGAGCTCGTCGCCATCGGCCAGGACGAAGAGAGCCGCACCCTCACCCAGGCGGTGAAGTGGTTCGCCGAGGACCGCGTGCTGCTCGACGGCGCCCGCACCATCATCTTCAAATGACGAACCTTTACACTGGGGTAGTGCCGGAAACCAGCGACAAGTTCACTCTCACCCCCAATGACATCCTGAGGTTTTTCCTCGAAATCTTCGCGATCGTCAGCCTCGCCGTGTGGGGATTCGCATCGTGGCCGATGCCATGGAACATCGTCCTTGGCATCGTGCTGCCCGTCGCCGGGATCCTGCTCTGGGCGCTCTTCCGCTCGCCGAAAGCAGTGTTCAGAGTCGACGTCTTCGGCAAGGCCATCGTCGAGATCGCCGTGATGGGTGCCGCAGCGCTCGCCTGGTGGGACCTCGGCGTGCCCATCGTCGCTCTCAGCTTCGGGCTCCTCGCAACGGTCAGCGGCATCATCAACGGCCGCCGGGAACTCGGATGAGGCTCGTCCTGGGGCAGCTCGTCGACGCACTCGGCGACGCCGTCTCCACGGATGCCGCCACACTGGTGGCCGCGCAAGCCGACAAGTCGGGCCATCGGTCGGCATCCGCGCCCCTCGCTGTTGTCTCTGCGCGCTCGATCGCTGACGTGCAGTCGGTGATGCGCATCGCCACAGCGACAGGGACGCCGGTCGTCACCCGCGGCGCCGGAACCGGCCTTGCGGGCGGGGCGATTGCGTCCGCCGGTGAGATCGTGCTCGACGTCGCGAGAATGGACCGCATCCTCGAGATCTCCGAAGCCGACCAACTCGCCGTCGTCGAGCCGGGTATCCTGAACGGCCGGTTCAACGAGATCCTCGCCGCGCGGGGCTTCTGGTTCGCCCCTGACCCCGCTTCACGGGCGATCTCGACCGTCGGCGGCAACATCGCCACCAACGCCGGCGGCCTGCTGTGCGCAAAATACGGGGTGACCCGTGACGCGGTCCTCGGCCTCAAGGTCGTTCTGGCCGACGGCCGCCTGCTCGACCTCGGCCACCGAAGCGTCAAAGGGGTCACCGGCCTCGACCTCACCGCGCTCATGGTCGGCTCAGAGGGACTCCTCGGCGTGATCGTCGAGGCGACCGTCCGCATCCGTCGTGCGGTGCCAGGCACTGTTGCGACGATCGCCGCTTACTTCCCCAGCGTGACGGATGCCGCGGCGGCAGCGGCGGCGATCACCTCCGCCGGGATCCAGCCGGCTGTGATGGAACTGATGGACTCGGCCTCACTGGAGGCCGCCGCGACCCTGCTCGCCCTTCCGGGGATCAGCACCGGAGAGGCTCACCTGGTCGTCCAGACCGACGGTCCCGCTGCGCAGGAAGAGGCGAACGCCGCCTACGCCGTGATCGGCTCGCTCGGCGGCCGCGCCGCGCTGTCAACCGACCTGGTCGAAGGAGAACGGCTACTCGCCGTGCGCCGTTCGATGCACCCCGCAATGGAGCGGCTGGGCACGACGCTCATCGAGGACGTCTCAGTCCCCCGCTCGGCGTTGCCGGCCATGTTCGCGGAGATCGTCCGGATCGAGCAGCACTATGGCATCCGGATCCCGACGGTTGCGCACGCCGGAGACGGCAACCTGCACCCGAACTTCGTTTTCTCCGGCACCGAGGTGCCTGAGAAGGTCTGGCAGGCGGCGGACGAACTGTTCGGCGCAGCGCTCCGGCTCGGAGGCACCCTGACGGGGGAACACGGTATCGGGATCCTCAAGAAGAGGTGGCTTGGGCTTGAGCTCGGCGATGACCAGCTCGACCTGCAACGGCAGATCAAACAGGTCTTCGACCCGCTGGGCATCCTCAACCCGGGCAAGGTCTTCTAGCGCGAGTTGCCCACTCTGCCGGGTCCGCGCGCGCGAACACCCGTCAAAGTGGGCAACTCGCGTCAGACTGTTGCCGGTTGCGGCGTCTCCGTGCGCGTAGGTGCGCCCACGGCGTGCTTGCCCCGATCGCTCCCCAGGGCTCCGGGAGGAAATGCAGCGGCAACGCGGCGGATGCGATCGGGTTCGCGACCAGCACGAAGAGAACCGCACCGATCGCAAGACCTGGCCGGCCGAACAGCGCACTCAACCCCACCATGGGAGCCGCGATCGCGAGGAGCGACAGCGCGATCGCACCAGCATTCACGAGGTAGTTCCCCTGCTTCGCGGGCGTGGAGGCGCTGTTCGTCCGGTAACGAAGCGACGCGAGTTGCCCACTTTTGCCGGGTCTGAGCCCGCCAACACCCGGCAAAGTGGGCGACTCGCTGGCGGCTAGACGCCCTGCCACTCCGGCTTATTGGCGTACGCGTACCGGTAGTAGTCGGCCAGCTTCAGCTCGGACGCGGCAGCCTCGTCGATGACTACCGTTGCGTGCGGGTGCAGCTGGATGGCTGAGCCGGGCATCATGGCCGAAAGGGGCCCTTCGACGGATGCCGCGACCGCTTTCGCCTTACCCTCACCGAACGCCAGCATCACCAGGTGCTCAGCTCGCAGGATCGTTCCGAGCCCCTGGGTGATGCAGTGCATCGGCACGTCGTCGGGCGAGTCGAAGAAGCGCGCGTTGTCGCGGCGGGTCTGCTCGGTGAGGGTCTTCACACGGGTGAGCGACGCGAACGACGAGCCCGGCTCGTTGAAGCCGATGTGCCCGTCGGTTCCGACGCCGAGGATCTGCAGGTCGATACCCCCTGCGGCGATGATGGCGCGTTCGTAATCGGCACCGGCCGTCTGGATGGTGTCCACCGTCCCATCCGGGACGTGGACGCGGTCCGGGTCGAGGCCGAGCGGCTCGACGACTTCACGCGTGATGACGGACCGGTAGCTCTCCGGATGGGACGCGGGCAGCCCGACATATTCGTCAAGAGCGAAACCCGATACCTGGCCGAGGTCGAGGGAACCCGCTCGATCTGCGAGCGCCCGGTAGACCGCGAGGGGCGTCGATCCGGTCGCCAGGCCAAGCACGGCATCCGGCTTTCGGGCGATCAACGCGCTCACGGCATCGGCGACGAGTTCACCCGCCGCCTGTGCGTCCTCAACGATTACGATTTCAGCCATCCACGCCTGCTTTCCCTGAAGTCCTCCCAGTCTGGCAGAACCTTTCACCCGGTTTTCTCGAGCCTGCTACTGGTACTCTTCTCGCATTCCCACCCCACCGAGCAGAGGACGTTTTGTGCCCAGTACCCGTCTTGCCCGAGCATCCGTTCTCGGCATCACCACCGTCGCGGGACTGTTGCTCACCGGCTGCGCAGGAGGCCAGTCCGCGGCTGAAGCATGCTCGATCGTGCAGACCACCATGGAGAAAGCCCAGGAGGACCTCAGCGAGAGCGTCGCCTCGTTCGGAAGCGACCCGACCGCGGGCGCCGACGCCGTCGACGACCTGGCGGCCTCGTTCTCCGGCGCGAACGACAAGATCAGCAACGCCGACGTGAAGAAGACGACCGACGCAGCTGAGAAAGCGCTCGGCGCCTTCGCCGCCGAGATGCGCACTGCCGCCGACGATCCCACGAATGTGGACTCCGAGGCGCTGACCGACGCACTCGAAGGCATCCAGACGACGTTCGCCGACATCCAGACCGCCTGCGCCGCCTGACCGCCGCTTAACCAACGAATGCCCCCGATCTCGCGATCGGGGGCATTCATTGTTGCGGGGTTTAACCCAGGCGGGATTTGAGGTTCGCCGTGATCTCAGCGAGGAACTCCTCGGTGGTCTGGTACGGCTGCTCAGGGCCGACCAGGAGAGCGAGGTCCTTCGTCATCTTGCCGGACTCGACGGTCTTGATGACGACATCCTCGAGCGTCGACGCGAACTCGATCAGGGCATCGTTGTTGTCGAGTTTGCCGCGGTGCTGAAGCCCACGGGTCCACGCGAAGATCGACGCGATCGGGTTGGTCGACGTCGGCTTGCCCTGCTGGTGCTGGCGGTAGTGACGGGTCACCGTGCCATGCGCTGCCTCAGCCTCGACGATCTTGCCGTCCGGGGTGGCCAAAACGCTCGTCATGAGGCCGAGCGAGCCGAAGCCCTGCGCGACGGTGTCCGACTGCACGTCACCGTCGTAGTTCTTGCAGGCCCAGACGTAACCGCCCTCCCACTTCATGGCGGATGCCACCATGTCGTCGATGAGGCGGTGCTCGTAGGTGAGCCCGGCAGCGTCGAACTGCTCCTTGAACTCAGCGTCGAAGATCTCCTGGAAGATGTCCTTGAACCGGCCGTCGTATGCCTTGAGGATCGTGTTCTTCGTGGAGAGGTACACCGGGTAGTTGCGGGTGAGACCGTAGTTCAGGCTGGCCCGCGCGAAGTCGCGGATGGACGCGTCGAGGTTGTACTGAACCTGGGCGATTCCGTCGCCGGGCGCCGAGTAGACCTCGAACTTCTGGGGTTCAGAGCCGTCCTCAGGCGTGAATTCGACCGTGAGCGTGCCCTTGCCCTTGAACAGGAAGTCGGTGGCACGGTACTGGTCGCCGAACGCGTGACGGCCGATGATGATCGGCTTGTTCCAGCCGGGCACAAGGCGCGGGATGTTCGAGATGATGATCGGCTCACGGAAGATGACACCGCCGAGGATGTTGCGGATGGTGCCGTTCGGGCTCTTCCACATCTTCTTGAGGCCGAATTCCTCGACCCGCGCCTCGTCCGGGGTGATCGTCGCGCACTTGACGCCCACGCCGTGCTTCTGGATGGCGTGCGCGGCGTCGATGGTGATCTGGTCGTTCGTCTCGTCACGCTTCTCGATGCCGAGGTCGTAGTACTCGAGATTCACGTCGAGGTACGGGTGAATCAGGGTGTCCTTGATGGACTGCCAGATGATGCGGGTCATCTCATCGCCGTCGAGTTCGACGACCGTGCCTTCAACCTTAATTTTTGACAAAAGAAAGCTCCTCGTTTGTGGGGCCGTACGGGCCGCGGTCAAGCTTACCGGAGCGACGCAACTATCTTGATATCGAGAGATTCGGCGACATCCCGCCTGCCGCTCCCAGGATGAACACTCCGCGAAATATATGTCGGCCGCGGTGATCTTGCTACCGGTCCGGGCTCGGTTCCGGATAGCCTTGCACCATGCCTGAGCTCAGACTTGAAGAACTGTCCGCCTCAACGATCGTCGCGGTCAACGCATTGACGCTCAAGCCCGGCCAGGAGCAATTCGTGGCCCCCGTGTCGTATTCGGTCGCGGCAGCTGTCGTGAACCCTGCCACCACGTGGCAGCGGGTTGTCCTCGACGGCGACGAAGTCGTCGGGTTCGTGCAGGCCAATTTCGACCCGGACTCCGACGACGAATTCGCCAGCATCCTGTGGCGGATCAACGTTGACGCCGACGACCAGGGTCGCGGTGTCGGCACCTACGCCGTCAAGGCGCTCAGCGAAGAAGCCGCAAAGCGTGGTTTCGACCATGTCAACGTTATTTTCGAACCGGGCGAGTCCGGGCCTGAGCAGTTCTTCCTCCACGTCGGCTTCGAGCCTGTCGGCGAGACGCAGTATGGCGAAACCATCGCCGTCCGTAAGCTCTGACCCCGGTCGGCTGGCGCCGGACGACTTCGTCGACGGTGTGCTCGACGTCGTCGCAGCGATCCCGCCCGGTCGGGTCATGAGCTACGGGCAGGTCGCCGCGACGATCGGCTCGCGTTCGGCCCGCGGCGTCGGCCGGGTGATGGCGCATCACGGCAACGAGGTGCCCTGGTGGCGCGTCGTCCGCGCGGAAGGGCTTCCTCCCTCCTGCCACGAAGTCGAAGCCCTCGAGCACTACCTCGCCGAGGCGACCCCGATGGCTCCCCGGGCTGACGGCGGCTACCGACTGGCGGCATCCGCCTTCGTGTGACGACGTTCGCCCCACTGCTCGGCTCGCGCGGGTAAAACAGCTTCGCGCGGGTGAAAAAACACCCCCCCGTTGCCGAAACACCCGCTCGGGTCCGGCTAGACCAGCGAGTCCCGCCAGGCTGCGTGCAACTGTGCGAAGCGCCCGGTGCCGGCGATGAGGTCGCGCGGAGTCCCGTCCTCAACGATTTTGCCGTGCTCCATCACCAGCACCCGGTCGGCGATCGCCACCGTCGACAACCGGTGCGCGATGATCACGGCGGTGCGGTCGGCGAGAAGCGTCTGCAGCGCTTCCTGAACCAGCCGCTCGCTGGGGATGTCGAGTGACGCGGTCGCCTCATCGAGGATGAGTACGGCCGGGTCGGCGAGGAACGCACGGGCGAAGGAGATCAGCTGGCGCTGACCCGCCGACACCCGACCGCCGCGCTTGTTCACGTCCGTGGCGTACCCGTTCGGGAGGGCGCGGATGAACTCGTCGGCGCCGACCGCCTTCGCGGCCGCCCTGATCTCGTCCGCTGTGGCATCCGGTTTCCCGAGCGCGATGTTGTCTGCAACCGACCCGGAGAACAGGTACGCCTCCTGCGTGACCATGACGATGGCACGGCGGAGGTCCTTCGGGTGCAACTGGCGGAGGTCGACACCGTCGAGACTCACTGTGCCTTCCGTCGGGTCGTAGAATCGTGACATCAGCTTCGCCAGCGTCGACTTTCCCGCTCCGGTGGAACCGACGAGCGCGACGGTCTGGCCGACAGGCAGGTCCAGGCTGAAGTGCGGAAGCACGACCGTGTCGCCTTTGTATGCAAAGGTGACGTCGTCGAACTGGACGTGCCCGCGCGCACTCCACAGGTCCACCGGCGAGACCGGATCAGGCACCGTCGGTTTCTCTTCGAGCACCCCGGAGATTTTTTCGAGCGCCGCGGCGGCGGACTGGTAGGAGTTGTAGAACATCGCCATCTCCTCCATCGGATCGAAGAACCGACGGGTGTACAGCACGACAGCGAGAAGGGCGCCGATCGCCAGCGACCCGTCGACGACGCGGAAGGCACCGACGAGGAGCACGACCGCAACGGCGACGTTGCCGATCAGGATCAGACCCGGGTCGAACACGCCGAACAGCTGGATGACGCGCGCGTTGACGTCGCGGTACTCCTCGACGACCCCACCGAACTCTTTCTCGTTACGCTTCTCCTTACGGAACGCCTTCACCGCACGGATGCCGGTCATCGTCTCGACGAACTGCACGATGACGCGGGCGGATGCGACGCGGGACTGCCGGAACAGCGCCTGCGACCGCTGTTGGAACCACCGGGTCAGCACGAACAACGGAACGAGCGCTCCGAGCAGGACGAGGCCGCTTATTCCGTCCATCAGGAACAGCGCGATGCCGGTGAACAGCATGTAGAGGAACCCGGACACCAGCTGGTTGATGCCCGAGTCGAGCAACTCCTTGATGGCGTCGAGGTCGCTGGTCTGGCGCGAAATGATCCGGCCGGAGGTATAACTCTCGTGGAACTCGAGGCTCAGCTTCTGCGTGTGCAGGAACACCCGTTTGCGCAGGTCGATGAGGATCGCCTGGCTGATCCGTGCGCTGAGCACCATGTACCAGGCGATCAGCAGCGCACCGGCGAGGCCGGTGACCAGGTACACGCCGACGATGAAGAAGGCGGGCATCCAGTCGTTCCGCTCGAGCACCGCCGGCAGACCGCGGTCGATACCGAAGGCGATGAGGGCGGGCCCGGCAACCTGGGCTGCGGTCGACACGACGACGACGATCATCGTCAGGACGACACGCGTGCGCAGCGGCCTCAGTAGCGACCCGAGCAGCCGGAGCGAGCGGGCGCGGATCTGGGCGCTCTCCTGTTTGGTGAAGTCGTCGCGCTCTTCGCCTTCGACACCCAACACTCCGATGGTCGTCATGCTCCGGCCTCCACGGTCTCGGAATCGAAACGTGATTCGTCCAGGGTCTTGTCGATCTTTTCGGCGGCTTCGCGCTTCTCTTCGTCCTCGAGGCTCGAAATCACGAACTTGTAATGCTCGCTCGACGCGAGAAGCTCGCTGTGCTTCCCGACGGCGGTGACTTTTCCGTCCTCGAGCAGCGCGACACGGTCGGCGAGCGTCACCGTCGATGGGCGGTGCGCGACGATGAGGGCCGTCGTCGATGCCAGGATGCGACGCAACGCGGCCTCGACGAGCGCTTCGGTGTCGACGTCGAGTGCCGAAAGCGGGTCGTCGAGCACGAGCACAGCGGGCTTGGCGGCGACGGCACGGGCGAGGGCGAGACGCTGGCGCTGGCCGCCGGAGAGACTGAGGCCTTCCTCGCCGACTTTTGTCTCCAAACCGTCAGGGAGGTCCCGAACGAAGCCTGCCTGCGCGATCTCGAGCGCCTCGTCGAGGACCGCCTGCGCTTCGGCGCCGTGCGGGTCGAGGTCGCCCCGGCCGAGCAGGATGTTGTCGCGAACGGATGCCGAGAACAGCGTGGCGTCCTCGAAGGCCATGGCGATGTGGGTGCGCAGCTCTTCCCGGCTGAGGTCGCGGACATCGACGCCGTCCAGTTTGACGGCCCCGCCGGTGACGTCATACAGCCGGGTGGTGAGCGCGGTGAGCGTCGACTTGCCCGACCCGGTCAGACCGACGAGCGCCATGGTCTCCCCCGGTTCAACGGTGAGGGTCACACCGTTGAGCAGGTCATCGACGTTCTCGGGGGAATCCTGGTACCGGAAGTGAGTGTCCTCGAAGCTCAAGCGGCCGCGAACGTGTTCAATCGTTTTCGGATGCTCAGGGTCGGTGATCGTGTTGGGCGTGTCGAGCACCTCGAAGAAGCGGTCGGTCGCGGTACGCGTGTCGAAGGTCATCGCCAGCAGGAATCCGATCGACTCGATCGGGAACCTCAGCACCGTCGCCGTCGCGAAGAACGCGAAAAGCTGCCCGACGGTGATCTCACCGCTCGATGCGAGCCAGACACCGGTCAGCAGGCACAGTGCGAAGGCGACATCCGGCAGCAGGATAAGCCACAGCCAGATCCCGGCGATGGCTTTCGCCTTCTCGATCTCGGTGCCTCGCAGGTTCTCCGCCTGCGACTCGAAGTTCCGCAGGGCATATTTTCCGCGACCGAATGCCTTCAGCACGCGGATGCCGTGCACGGACTCCTCGACAGCGGTCGCCAGGTCTCCTGCCTGGTCCTGGCTGCGCCTCGCGATGATCGAGTACTTCTTCTCGAAGACGTATCCGTAGATCCAGATCGGCACGGCGAGGGCCAGGAAGATCGTGCCGAGCAGCCAGTGCCAGTAGAACAGCACCACGGCGCCGATCATGACGGTGATGGTGTTGACCACGAGAAGGACGAGCCCGAACGACAGCCAGCGCCGGATCAGGTTGAGGTCGCTGACGGCACGGGACAGCAGTTGCCCGGACTGCCAGCGGTCGTGGAACGAGACAGGCAGGTCCTGCAAGCGGGCGTAGAGCGCGTTGCGCATCCCCGCTTCCACGTAGGTTCCTGGCTTGAGCACGAACCACCGGCGAAGCGCGATCATTGCCGCCTCAAGCACACCGAGTCCGAGCACGGCGAGAACCGCCCACCAGATCTGGGAGGTGTCCCCGGTGGAGAGCGGGCCGTCGACGAGCGCTTCGAGCACGAGGGGGATGCAGAGGGCGACGAGTCCGGCGCCGAGGGCTGCACCCATCCCGAGGAGGATGCGCGGCATCGCGTTGCGCGCGTACGGCAGGATCCGCGCTATTGCGGCGGCCGTCGACAACTCGGATTTATGGGACTTCTGACCGTCGTGTGGACGAGACATTTCAAAGACTTCTCTTCTCTGCGCAGCCCGGAGGCAGCGCAGTACATTTCGCGAAAAATGAGGTTGCGTCACACGACGCCACACAGCGACTGGATTTCGTGGCGACCGCAATCCAGTTCGAGCTCACGCCGAGGCGCAGGCGAGCGGGGGTTATGACTCCGGTGTTATGACCCGGGGGTGGCCGGTCGGCGCTCGGCGGAGGCGCAACGGACGGCGACGCGGTGAGCGGTCGCCCCATGTGTCGGCGCGTTCGTGATGTACGTCATGACAGTGCTCCTCAACCTGAATCGTCGTCGTCCGAGCCTTTCGACGAGCCCGGGCGGCGACAGCCTTTCAGCTTATGCCCAGCCTTGCGAATCAGGCAAGAACTTTCTCGGGCCGATTCGGCCGGAGTCAGCGCACCCGCACGGACAGGCAGGTGACGCATCCTTCGAGCTTCTCGAACTCGCTGATGTCGACGGAGACGACGGTGTAGCCGCGGTCCTCGAGGAGCGCGGCGGTCGCCGGTGCAGACTGAGACATCAGCACGGTGTTCTCGGAAAGGACGACGACGGCGACGCCCTCCCGCTCGGGGACGGCGAGGTAGTGCGGGAAGAAGGATGGATCGTCGACGAGGTCCGGGTGGCCGAGGATCGTGCCATCAGGCAGGGCGGTCATTGTGGTTTTCAGGTGCAGGGCGCGCGTCACCGGGACGGCGATGACCGAATATCCGAGCGGCGCGGCGATCGCGCGGAGCTGACGGATGCCGTCGGCATTGGTCCGGCTGGAACGCCCGACATACACGGTTGAGCCGACCTTGAGCACGTCGCCACCCTCGAGGGTGCCGGGGCTCATGATCCGTTCGATGCGCAGGCCGAGGTCGCGAGCCGTCTCTTCGGCGGCTTCGGTTTCGGCCCGGCGGCTCTCGGTCCCCGCACGGGTGACGATCGCGGTTTCACCGAGCAGTACGAGGGTGTCCTCGACGAAGACGGAATCGGCCATCGTGTCGGCGAACCCGACTTCGCGGGTGGTCCAGCCGTTCTCTTCGAGCGCGGCGACGTACCCGTCCCATTGCTTGTCGGCGAGTTCGGTGTCGACCTCCGTGCGCTCGACGTGGGTGAGCTGCCCCTCCGCGAGATTGCCGGCGGGCATCCGCACCAGTGCGATCAGGCGGTCGGTGGCGTTCTTGGGGCTGCGGAATGCGAGAGCGCGGCGGTAGATGGAGCGGCCGATTGTCGCGGTGACGACGGCAAGCACAATGACATAGACGCCATTGAGGCTGAGGAAGGTGCTCCACAGGTAGGCGATGGTGGCTGCGTCGAGGGCGAAGCCTCCGAGCATCGTCGTCAGTCCGCTACCGGCGAGGCACGCGATGATGCCCACCAGGAATCCCGCGACGAGCGCCGTGTACCAGCGAACGAAGGCTCCAACGAGGCCAACGGCGAAGAGCAGGATGACGCTGAACAGGGTGGTGAAGAAGTAGAAGCCACTGACCTGGGTCAGCGTCGCGACCTGGTACTGCTGCGAGACGAAGAAGATGAACATGCTCGCCGCGTGGGTGACGACCGCGACGGTCAGAGCGGCCAGGAAGGAGGATGCGAGCCGACGGCCCCACGAAATCGTCATGGGTTCGAGCCTATCGGCCCGGGGAAGACGCACGTTCCGCATGTCGCTCCCCCGGGCATCCTGACGGCAGTTTCCCGGCTGGGTGAGAGCGAACTCAGTGGAAGAAGTGACGTTCTCCGGTGAAGTACATGGTCACCCCTGCTGCCTGGGCGGCGGCGATGACCTCCGGGTCACGCACAGACCCGCCGGGCTGGACGACGGCGCGCACACCGGCGTCGAGTAGCACCTGCAGCCCGTCAGCGAAGGGGAAGAAGGCATCGGACGCGGCGACGGAACCGGCCGCGCGGTCGCCCGCGCGAGTGACGGCCAACTGGCAGGAGTCGACCCGGTTCACCTGTCCCATTCCGACTCCGACGGATGCCCCGTGGCTGGCGAGCAGGATCGCGTTGGACTTCACGGAGCGGCACGCCTTCCACGCGAAGGCGAGGTCGGCGAGCGTTTCAGGATCGGCCGGTTCACCGGAGGCCAGGCTCCAGGTGGCGGTGACGGATTCGCGCGGGAACCGGTCGGCCTGCTGCACGAGGATGCCACCGGAAACCTGCTTGGCTTCGAGCGGCTCGGGCACGAAACCCTCGGGGAGCTGGAGGATGCGCAGGTTCTTCTTGGTCCGCAGAACGTCGAGCGCGTCGTCGTCGAAGCCGGGCGCGACGAGCACCTCGGTGAAGATCTCCTTGACGGTCTCCGCCATTTTCAGGGTGACCATGCGGTTGGCGGCGATCACTCCACCGAATGCCGAAACGGGGTCGCATGCGTGCGCGCGGCTGTGCGCGGAGGCGATGGCGTCCGGCGCCTTCGGCGCGGCGACCGCGATGCCGCACGGGTTGGCGTGTTTGATGATCGCCACGGCCGGCTGGGTGAAATCGTATGCGGCGCGCACGGCGGCGTCGGCGTCGACGAAGTTGTTGTAACTCATCTCCTTGCCGTTCAGCTGCGTGGCCTGTGCGATGCCCTGGCCACCGGCGCGGAGGTACAGGGCGGCTTCCTGGTGGGAGTTCTCGCCGTAACGGAGCACGTGGGCGAGCTCGGCCTGGATGGTGAGCGATGCACCGAATCCTTCTGCCGTGTCGGTGAACCAGCCGGCGACGGCGGTGTCGTACGCGGCGGTGTGCGAGAACGCGCGGGCGGCGAACTCACGACGCTGGGCAAGCGTGGTTCCGCCGGACTGCACCGCCTCGATGACGTCTCCGTAGCTCTCCGGGGAGACGACGATGGCGACGTTGGGGTGGTTCTTCGCCGCGGCGCGGACCATTGCAGGGCCGCCGATGTCGATCTGCTCGACCACGTCGTCGTTCGCCGCACCGCTCGCGACGGTTTCGACGAACGGGTACAGGTTCACGACGACGAGCTGGAACGGCTCGACGCCGAGGTCGTCGAGCTGCTGCTCGTGCGACGCCAGCCGCAGGTCGGCGAGAAGACCGGCGTGGACCGACGGGTGAAGCGTCTTGACCCGGCCGTCGAGCGATTCGGGGAAGCCGGTGACGCTGGCCACGTCGACGACGTCGAAACCAGCGTCGCGGATGACCTTGGCGGTTGAGCCGGTGGAGACGATCTCGACGCCGGCGCCGGCAAGCGCCCGTGCGAGGTCGATCAGCCCGGTCTTGTCGCTCACCGAGATGAGCGCGCGGCTGATGGGGACGAGATCGCGTTCGCGATAAAGACTCTTGTCGTGACTGGGGCCTGCCATGGTCTACTCCTTGATTGAGGCTGGGAGGCGTCTCGTCGACAGCGCGCCGAGGTCGAGGCCGTTGGCGATGTCGAGCACGGTCTGCACGAGCAGCCGGCGTTCGACGGGTTTGATGCGTTCGTGCAATTCGTGTTCCGTGTCGCCTGGAAGGACGCGCACGCGCTCCTGCACGATGATCGGACCCTGATCGACTCCATTGTCAACGACGATGATCGACGCCCCGGTTTGCTCCACTCCCGCGCGAATGGCGTCGCGCACCCCATGCGCCCCAGGGAATTCGGGCAGGTAGGCAGGATGGGTGTTGATGAGATTCGGGGTGAGCGCCTCAACCACGTTCGGCGGCAGCAGGCGCATCAGGCCGCTGAGCACGACGAGGTCGGGGTTCCAGACCCGGATCTGCTCGAGCAGTGCGGCGCCCCACGCTTCGCGCGAATCGTATGAGCTGAACGGGACGATGAACGAGGGGACGCCGAACTCCTCGGCGTACGCGAGGCCTGGAGCCTCACGGTCGGCGCCGACGGCGATCACGCGTGCCGGATACTCCGCGTCGGCGGAGGCTTCGAGGAGCGCACGGAGGTTGGACCCCGTGCCCGAGATCAGCACGACGATTGAGAGCACTCGGCAATTCTATCGTCGAGTCGGGGACCGGCTCGCCAGATGTCGGACCGGCTACCGGACCCGGTCGGCGGTGCGGAGCGGAGAAACGTCCGGCGTCGAGCTGGGCCGGCTGCTGCCCGACGCCATCCCGATTGCCGCGGCGACCCCCACCTCAATGGTGGTGAACAGGCCGACGAGCCAGGGGTTCGGGCCCACGACGGCGAGTCGCCCTGGACCGATCGCCCCGGCGGAGAACCAGGCAAGCAACCCGAGGAGAACACCGGCGACCAGGCCCATGCCCGCAGCGGTGACGAGCAGGCGACGGACGAGTGAGCGGGCGCCGAGAACCCAGACGAGTCGCGGGCGGAGAAGCACTGCGGCGAAGTATCCGACGAGCACGGGCACCAGCAGACCGAGAAAGCCGAAGGCGAAGGTTCCGCTGGGCACTGCGCCGAGGATAGGGAGGCCGGGGACCGGGCCGACAACGGTGCTGACCGGCGAGATCGCGCTGCCGGCGCCGAGGGCGAAGCCGGGTCCGACGAGCCAGGATGCGGTCCAGACGACGAGGTTCGGCACGAACGCGATCTGCGCAAGCGTGGTCGCTGCACCGCCGACGATGCCGAGCTGGGCACCCTGGTACAGGCTGGTGATGAGCCCGAAGTTGATCAGGACGAGGAGTGCGAGAAGCACGGCGGACACCCCGAGGATGCCGGTCGCCGCTGCGAGGCCACCGCGAAGGGCAGCGCCTGCCACGGCCCGGTCGAACCTGTCGAAACGTTCATCGAATCGGTCCTGCACTCCGGACAGGAGCCGGCCGACGGCACCGCCGTTGCCCGCAGGGATGCGGTGCATGCCCCGGAGAACACCGATGGCGAGGCCGAGCCCGTAGACCGCTCCTGGCAGGATCAGTGCCTGCGCGAGGGACGGCCGGAGAGTCTCGCCGACGCTGCTGACTGAGATGAGGGCGTTGAGCAGCAGAACGGTGCCAAGGCCGGCGGCAACGGCCGTCTGCCAGTACCGGGTGGCCGAAGCGCGGATGCCGGCACGAGCGCCCATGAGAACGGTGCACGCGGTCAGGGCGAGGGGCGCGATGGTGACGAAGAACGGATCTGCTGCAGCCGCGAGACCGGTCCCCGCCACGACCGCAGATGGGAGGGTGACTTCGATGTCGACGCCATTGCTGAGCAGCCAGATGTCTACCGAGCCCTGCCAGAAGAGGGTCCAGTCGACGGAGAATCCTGCATCGACGGCCCACAGAATCGTGAGTGGGACGAGCGAGATCCCGATGCCGATAGCGACGGTGATGAGCGCCTCAAGCGCGGCGAGCATGGCGACAGTTGTGCGGTTCATTCGACTCGAAGTTTAGCCGCCCAAAAGCCGCGGGCTCCGCTGAAAACTCCGAAGGGCGGCAGTTTCCTGCCGCCCTTCGGGTTTTTCGGGAACTCGTTTAGAGTCCGGCGATGATCTCGCGCATGAGGCGTGCGGCCTCCGACGGGGTCTTTCCGACCTTGACGCCGGCGGCCTCGAGGGCCTCCTTCTTGGCCTGGGCGGTTCCGGCCGAACCGGACACGATGGCGCCTGCGTGACCCATCGTCTTGCCTTCTGGCGCGGTGAAGCCTGCGACGTAGCCAACGACGGGCTTCGTGACGTGAGCCTTGATGTAGTCGGCGGCACGCTCTTCCGCATCCCCACCGATCTCGCCGATCATGACGATCGCCTTGGTCTCCGGGTCCGCCTCGAACGCGGCGAGGGCGTCGATGTGGGTGGTGCCGATGATCGGGTCTCCACCGATGCCGATGGCGGTCGAGAAGCCGATCTCACGCAGCTCGTACATCATCTGGTAGGTGAGGGTGCCCGACTTCGAGACGAGGCCGATCGGGCCCTTGCCGGTGATGTTCGCCGGGGTAATGCCGACGAGGGCTTCGCCCGGGGTGATGATGCCTGGGCAGTTCGGGCCGATGATGCGGGTCGTGTTGCCCTTCTTCTGCGCGTAAGCCCAGAACTCGGCGGAGTCGCCGACGGGAACACCCTCCGTGATGATGACGAGCAGAGGGATCTCTGCGTCGATGGCTTCGATCACGGCATCCTTCGTGAATGCGGGTGGCACGAAGGCGATCGACACGTCAGCGCCGGTCTTCTCCATGGCCTCTGCGACCGTACCGAAGACGGGCAGCTCGACGTCACCGTGCAGGACGGTGGTGCCTGCCTTGCGGGCGTTGACCCCGCCGACGACGTTGGTACCTGCCTTGAGCATCAGAGCGGTGTGCTTGGTGCCTTCACCGCCGGTGATGCCCTGGACGATGACCTTGGAATCCTTGTTGAGGAAAATTGACATGTGTTCGTTCGTCCTTTTACTTCGAAGCCAGCTCGGCGGCCTTGTCGGCGCCTTCGTCCATGGTTGCGGCGAGGGTGACCAGCGGATGGTTGGCCTCGTTGAGAATGCGTCGGCCCTCTTCGACGTTGTTGCCGTCGAGACGGACGACGAGGGGCTTGTTCGCGGCGGAGCCGAGCTCGGCGAGCGCGCCGACGATTCCCTTGGCCACGGCGTCGCACGCGGTGATTCCACCGAATACGTTGACGAAGACGCTCTTGACCTGCGGGTCGCCGAGGATGACATCGAGGCCGGCAGCCATGACCTCGGCGGATGCTCCGCCTCCGATGTCGAGGAAGTTGGCCGGCTTCACGCCGCCGTGGTTCTCACCGGCGTACGCGACGACGTCGAGGGTCGACATGACAAGGCCTGCACCGTTGCCGATGACGCCTACTTCACCGTCGAGCTTGACGTAGTTGAGCTCGCTGGCCTTGGCCTTGGCCTCCAGCGGGTCGACGGCATCCTTGTCCTCGAGCTTCGCGTGGGAGGGGTGGCGGAAATCCGCGTTCTCGTCGAGCGAGACCTTGCCATCGAGGGCGATGATGTCGCCTTCCTCGGTGAGGACGAGCGGGTTGACCTCGACGAGCGTCGCGTCTTCGCCCTTGTAGACGTTGTACAGCTTGACGAAGACGGGGGCGACCTTGTCGACGAGTTCGGACGGGAAGTTCGCTGCGACGGCGATCTCGCGCGCCTTGTCGATGTCGATGCCCTCGAGCGGGTCGACCTCGATGCGGGCGAGAGCTTCGGGCTTCTCGACGGCGAGGATCTCGATCTCCATTCCACCCTCGACGCTCGTGAGCGAGAGGTAGGAGCGGTTGGCCCGGTCGAGCAGCACAGAGAAGTAGAACTCCTGGGCGATGCGGGCACCACCGGCGACCATCACGCGCTTGACGATGTGGCCCTTGATGTCGAGGCCGAGGATGGCCTTTGCTGCTTCGAACGCCTCGTCGGGGGTCTTGGCGACCTTGACGCCGCCTGCCTTGCCTCGGCCTCCGACCTTCACCTGCGCCTTGACGACGACGACGCCACCGATCTTCTCAGCAGCTGCGCGTACCTCCTCGGGCGTTTCTGCGACGATACCCGGCAGCACCGGGACCTCGTATTTTTCGAACAGGTCTCGTGCCTGGTACTCGTAAAGATCCACGTGGGTTTCCGTTCCGCTGAGTGCATTGCTGGTATTCGCGTTGGGTGGCAGTCCCGGTGTGAGGTATCTCGACGCCGAGAGAAAAGAGGGCCGCTCCCCACTCTACTTTGTCACGGCAACACCGGCGGTACGCTCAGCGAGGCTCGACTACAGTGGCCGGGGTGAGGACACTGCAGGACATCGGGGGCGACGCCGTCCTCGTTGCCGGGGGTGGCCGGGCAATCCTGCTGCAGATCGCGAATCCCGCTGTGGGCGCCGGCGTTGCCGCCCACAGCGACTTCACCTCCCGCCCGCTCGACCGGCTGCACGGCACTCTTGGTTTCTGTTATGCGCAGGTTTACGGCACGGACGCGGACCGGAAGGCGATCGCTCGGCGGGTGAATGCGGCCCACGCCCCGGTGACCAAACCTCCAAACGCCCACTCAGCCGGCTACTCCGCGTTCGACCCGACGCTGCAGCTGTGGGTGGCGGCGACCCTGTACGACACAGCAGCTCAGGTCCATGAACTCGTCTTCGGCCCCCTGTCCAAGAAAGACGCCGACGAGGTGTATAGCGGGTACGCCGTCCTTGGCACCGCCCTGCAGATGCCGGCCGACCTGTGGCCGGAGGATCGGGCGGCGTTCCGCTCCTGGTTCGATGCGGAACTCGACAATCTCGAGGTCTCCCCCGAGGCGCTGTCGGTCTCCCGGCAGCTTCTGACGCTGGCCGGAGCACCACTCTGGCTGCGGGCCGGGCTGCCAGCCGTGAGGCTGGTGACGGCCGCGCTTCTTCCGCCGCGGCTGCGGGAGGCATTCGGCTTCCGGTGGACGCCACGGCAACAACGTCGATTCGACCGGATGCTCGGCGTTGTCCGTGTCGTCTGGCCGGCCGTTCCGCGAAGCATCCGTCATTTTCCCGTGCGGTATTACCTCCGGCGTCTTCGGCGCTGACGGGCGCCGACTGCTGACCGGCCCAGAGGGAGAGGTACCTCAGAGGGAGGGGAGCCTCAGCGGGAGGGGAGCCTCAGCGGGAGGGGAGCCTCAGCGGGAGGGGAGCCTCAGAGGGAGAGGGGCGCCCGCTCGACTCCTGGGACGAGCGCAGCCGCCGGGTCACTGCCGAGCGCGATGACCCGGTTGTCGGCGTCGACGTGCACGACGCGTGGCACGTACTCCCTGGCTTCCTCGGTTGTCATCTGCCCGAAAGCGATGAGGATGACGGTGTCGCCGACGCCGACCAGGTGGGCGGCAGCGCCATTGATCCCGATAACGCCACTTCCAGGCTCCCCGGCGATCGTGTACGTCTCCAGCCGGCTGCCGTTGGTCACGTCGACGATCGAGACGAGTTCACCCGGAAGGATGTCGGCAGCCTCGAGCAGGTCGGAATCAACGGTGACGGAGCCGACGTAGTGCAGGTCGGCGTGGGTCACGGTGGCGCGGTGAATTTTGGCCGTGAACATGGTGCGGAGCATCAGATCTTCTCAATCGGGGCAATTTTGATGAGCAGCTTCTTGAAACCGGCCGAGTCGAACGCGACATGCGCGATGCGTTTGGCGCCTTCACCTGTCACGGTCTGCACGCGTCCCTCGCCGAAGTCGGTGTGACGGATGCGATCACCGGAGGCCAGCTCGAGGTCGCCGTTGTTGCGCACCTGGTTCGTGATCCGGTTGGGCCAGTCCCGTTTCTCGGTGAGCGGCCGGTCGGCGAGCGCGTTGCCCGTGGTGCCCGACCAGCCGGACCGGTTCGCGTTGAGCGCGCGGGGCTGTGTTCCGCCGCGCGAGTTCGCCATGCCTGGCGATTGGCGCCACTCGATGAGCTCGGCGGGGATCTCCTGCAGGTAGCGGCTCGGCATCGCGACCGCGGTCTCGCCGTACTGGGCGCGAGTCATCGCGAGTGACAGGTACAGGCGCTTCCTGGCCCGGGTGATTCCCACGTAGAACAGGCGACGTTCTTCGGCCGGTCCACCCGGCTCGGACGCGCTCATCCTGTGCGGCAGGAGGTCTTCTTCGATTCCGGTGAGGAACACGGCGTCGTACTCGAGACCCTTCGCGGTGTGCAGGGTCATCAGAGAGACGGTTCCGCTGGAGTCGTCGAGGTCGTCCGCCGCGGCGACGAGCGACACCTCGGTGAGGAAGTCGACCAGTTCTCCGTCGGGGTTGTTGCGCTCGAATTCTTTCGCTACCGCCACGAGTTCTTCGATGTTCTCGGCGCGCGCTTCGTCCTGAGGGTCGTGGCTGCGCCGCAGTGCTTCGATGAGCCCGCTCTGGGTCACGAGCAGCGAGAGCACGTCGGCCACCTTGCCCTCGGCGACGAGTTTCGCGCCCTCGTCGAGCAGCGCGGAGAGTGACAGGATCGCGTTCGTCACCTTCGGCCCGAGGCCGAGGGCGGTGGCTTCCCGCATGCCGTCGCGGAAGCTGAGCCCGTTGTCTTCGGCGAAGCTGAACAACGCCGTCTCGGTGGCCGGCCCGATTCCGCGCTTCGGTGTGTTCAGGATGCGGCGAAGCGCAAGCGTGTCTGCCGGGTTGGCCACGGAGACGAGGTACGCCATCGCGTCCTTGACCTCGGCGCGCTCGTAGAACTTGGTGCCGCCCATGATCCGGTACGGAAGCGCGGAGCGGATGAAGATTTCCTCGAGCGCGCGCGTCTGCGAGTTGGTGCGGTAGAACACGGCGACGTCGCTGTACGGGGTCCCGGCGGCGTGGAGCTTTTCGATCTCGTCGGCAACGAACTGGGCCTCATCGTGACCGGAGTACCCGGTGTAGCCGACGATCTTCTCTCCGTCGCCGACGGCGGTCCACAGCTTCTTGTCTTTGCGGTCGAAGTTGTTGGCGATGACCGAGTTCGCGGCGGTGAGGATGTTCTGCGTCGATCGGTAGTTCTGTTCGAGCAGGATCACCTCCGCGCCCGGGAAATCATGCTCGAACTCGGTGATGTTGCGGATGTCGGCGCCGCGGAACGCGTAGATGGACTGGTCAGAGTCACCGACCACCGTGAGGGATGCCCCATTGCCGGCGGCGACGAGGGCGCCGTCTTCGACGGCCGGCGGCCTGGTCAGTTCCCGGATGAGGGCGTACTGGGCGTGGTTGGTGTCCTGGTACTCATCGACGAGCACGTGGTGGAACCGGGTGCGGTAAGCGGCCGCCACAAGGGGGAAGGCCCGGAACAGGTACACCGTCTGGCCGATGAGGTCGTCGAAGTCGAAGGCGTTGGCTGCGGTGAGCGCGCGGGTGTATGCCCGGAAGATCGAGAGGAACGCCGCTTCGTTCGGGTCGTCCATGTTGGCGTTCCTGGCGTAGCTGTCGACGTCGGCGAGCTCGTTCTTGAGCTTCGAGATCTTCGCCGACACGTTCGCCGGGGTGAAGCCGAGCACGTCGGCGCCCTGTTCCTTGATGATCCGCTTGATGAGCACCCGGGAATCGGAGGAGTCGTAGATCGTGAAGTTCTTGGTGAATCCGAAGTTCTCGGCTTCGCGCCGGAGGATGCGCACGCACGCCGAGTGGAACGTGGAGATCCACATACCCTCAGCTGCCTGCCCGACGAGCGCCCGAACCCGGTCGCGCATCTCGGCCGCGGCCTTGTTCGTGAAGGTGATGGCGAGGATCTGGCTCGGCCAGGCTTCGCGATTCTCGAGAAGACTTGCTATGCGGCGGGTGAGGACGCTGGTCTTGCCCGAACCAGCGCCGGCGACGATGAGCAGAGCCTGTCCGCGGTACTCCACGGCCTGGCGCTGTTGCGGGTTGAGGCCGTCGAGAAGACGACTGCCTCCAGCGCGCTTCTCACCGCCCGCGCCTGGGATGGCGGCGGTCTTCCAGCCGTCCATGATGACCGGGGTCGCTGAGTGTGCGTCTGGGGTAGGGGTGCTCGCCATATCCCTTCCAGTTTAGGCCGGGCATCCGACATCGCTTACCCGAGGAGAGCATCTCTCGCTGCGACGCCGAGATCGGGGTGGTCGCAGAAGACGCCGTCCACGCCGGTTCGGAGGATGGCGTCGAACTCGGCCTCCCAGTGTCCGAAATCCGCCGGTTCTCCGTCCGACCGATACGCGGGTGCCAGGAACGCGTTCTCGGGCCGCAGAGTCCAGGTGAAGACGGCGAGGCCACGGCGGTGCGCCCGCGCCACGAGATCGTTGGTCGACCCGTCGGCGTTCCCGGAGAAGAGCAGAGCCTTGTCGACGCTGATGCCGTCGACGCTGCCGACGAGCGCGTCGAGGCCGGCATCCGTCAGCGTCTCGGAGTACGGCGGTGCGTCCGTTCCGAGCGCGGCGACAGCATCGTACGGTGCGCCCTTTCTCTCCAGGAGGTAGACGTACGCGGCATGGACCCCGCGAACGGCCAGCTTTCGCAGCACCGTGTGCTCGAACGCTTCGATGACGAGACCGGAGCCGTCAGCGAATTGCGTGCCAGCGAGCTCGGACGCCAGCAGTTCATCGAGCGGAAGCCCAGCCCGTTCGAAGTAGGTCGCGTGCTTGATCTCGACCACCAGTCCGGGCATCCGGCCGGTGCTTTTTGCTGAGGCATCGAGGATTCCGAGCAGGTCGCGCAGCCGGAGGATCCCGGCTGTCCCGTCGAACGTCGCGCTCGACGAGCGCAGCGCAGCGATCCGCTCCCGCGAGCGGAGGGTCCAGAGTTCGCGCCAGGTGAAGTCTTCGGTGAACCAGCCGGTCAGTTCGTCGCCGTCAACGATTTTCGTCGTGCGGCGGCTGGCGAATTCGGGGCGGGAGGCCACGTCGGTCGTGCCGGAGATCTCGTTTTCGTGGCGCAGGACCAGGACGCCGTCTTTCGTCGCGACGATGTCAGGCTCGACGGCATCCGCACCGAGGGCGAGCGCCAGCTCGTAGGACGACCGCGTGTGCTCGGGCCGGTAGCCCGGGGCGCCGCGGTGGCCGATGATGAGCGGTCGGTTCGGACCGGGAAACGTCATGCTCCCGAGCCTAGTTCCGAGGGATCCGTATCAGAGAAAGAGGGCGGAATACCCCGGAATCCTCGGCTTTTCCCAGCAAAGAGCGCTAGATTAAAGGGAGGTTCCGCTCCGCGGTCCGAACACATTCCAGCCGATACGACTGAGAAGGAACAACACAGACATGGCAACGAGCAACCCGGCGTTCAAGAACCCGGCATTCACGCAGCCGAACGCGCAGGCATTCGCCGTTCAGACGGCCAGTGCGACCGAGCTGCAGGACATGTACAACCGCCCGGCCGCCGGCCCGGTGCAGGCTGACCGGATGACGGTCGAGGACACCGTCATGAAGAGCGGAATCGCATTCGGTGTGCTCGTTGTCGGTGCTCTTGCCGGCTGGGCACTCGGTGCGACGATGCCCGCCCTGGTCTTCGGCGCCGCCATCATCGGCTTCATCCTCGCGATGGTCAACATCTTCAAGAAGGAGCCGTCCGCTCCGCTGGTCCTCGCCTATGCGGCAGCCCAGGGCGTTTTCGTCGGTGGTATCTCCTACATCTTCGAGGCAGCCTGGCCGGGCATCGTCGTCCAGGCCGTGCTCGCCACCCTCACCGTCGTCGGCGTGACGCTCGCCCTTTTCGCGAGCGGAAAGATCCGCGCGTCGAAGAAGGCCACGAAGATCTTCCTCATCGCGATGGTCGGGTACCTCGTGTTCTCGCTCATCAACGTCGGAATGCAGCTGTTCGGCCTGACCGACAACGCCTTCGGACTCCGCAGCGAAGAGATCTTCGGCATTCCGCTCGGCCTCATCCTCGGTGTGCTCTGCGTCATCATGGGCGCATACTCGCTGGTTCTCGACTTCGATTTCATCCAGCGGGGCGTGCAGAACCGCGCACCGCGGAAGTTCGGCTGGTCGGGCGCCTTCGGCGTCATGGTCACCGTTATCTGGCTGTACCTCGAAATCCTGCGGATGATCGCCATCACGCGCGAATAAAATCTTCCGCTCGAACCCCCGTCGCCCGGCTTACCGGTGCGGCGGGGGTTTTTTTCTCGCCGCCGCCTCCCCCGGCCCCCCGCGCAGATCAGGATTCGCCATGAAGTCCAGCACCCACCCGCCCCGAATCGACGCGCTCCGCGACGTCCAGCGCACCGACGGCGACGCGGCATCCGTCGACGCTGACGACGACCTGGAGCTGGAGTCGTTCGCCGATACCGACTTCAGCGGCCGCGACCTGGCCGGCCTGACCCTGCGGGAGTGCGCCTTCGACGGGGTCGACCTCGACGATGCGAACCTGCGGGGTGCCCGGTTCCTCGAGACGACGCTCAGTGGTGTGCATGCCCCGATATTGCGGATGTCACGCTCAACACTGCGGGACGTCGTGCTGGAGCGCTCCCGGCTCGGCTCCGCTGAGCTGTTCGACACGACCTGGAACGGCGTGCGGGTCCGGCAATGCAAGCTCGGCTACGTCAACCTGCGCGGATCGCACCTCACCGATGTGATCTTCGAGGACTGCACCATCGACGAACTCGACCTCGGCGGCGTGACCGCCACCCGCGTCGCATTTCCGGGGACAACCGTGAAGACGCTGGATGTCACGCGGGCAACGCTCAAGCACGTGGACCTGCGCGGCCTCGACTTTCGCGCTGTCCACGGTCTCGAGGGGCTCGCCGGCGCGACGGTCAACGAAGTGCAGGTGGCCGAGCTCGCTCAGCTCTTCGCCGCGCAGCTGGGGATCGTCGTCGAGGGCTGACGCCGGGCGGCAGCGTCCGCGCGCTTCTGGTGTGTGTCCGCCGTGTTCAACTTCGGAGGAATCCGAGCTCGACGACTATATCCGTGCGAAATCCCACCTAGTAGCGAGACATCTCCGAAGTTGCGAACAGTGCCGTTGCTTCTCGCCGCCGGCTACGCCCCGCGGAGTCTCTGCCGGTACGCGGCCACGTTGGCGCGGTTGCCGCAGTTGCCGACGTCGCAGTACCGGCGCGAGCGGTTGCGGGAAAGGTCGACGACCACCGCGCTGCAGTCTTCCGCGGCGCACTCGTGCAACCGCGACAGTTCCTGCGCCCGGATCAAGTCCACCATCGCCATCGCCACCTCGACCTGCGCCCTCAGCGCCACCGGCGCGCTGGCCGGAGTCGCGTGCAGGTGCCAGTCCCAGGCGTCGTGCTTCACGAGCTGGGGCAGGGCGTTCGCCTCACGCAACAGGTCGTTCACCAGGTGCACCACGCCCTCTTCGCCGCGGGTCCACAGCTCGCGCAGTCGCGGACGCAGCGCGCGCATTTCCGCCAGCTCTGTGGCATCCCCTGTTCGTGAACCCGTGAACTCGAACCGATCCAGGAACGCGACGAGCTGCTCGGGCGTTGAGAGCTCGTCTGTGCCGCTGTGGGATGCACCGGGCAGCGTGTTGAGAAGTGCCGCAGTGGTGGCGAGCGACACCTCAGTGTCATGTGCAAAAAGCATGTTGACTCCTGACGGCATTCGGGTCTACTGTCATGAGCATAACCCCTTTTCACTCCTTACCGGAAAATCCCGAGGCGGATGTCACCATGACCGCACCAACAACCGCGACGGATGCCGTTCGGCCGGCCGCACGAGGACAGATCACGGGTGTCGCGATCGCACTCGTTTCGGCTTTCACGTTTGCCCTGAGCGGGCCGTTCGCGAAAGCCCTGATGGATTCAGGCTGGTCGCCCGGAGCAGCGGTGCTGGTCCGGGTCGGTGGAGCCGCGCTGGTCCTCCTCATCCCCACCCTGCTGTTGATGCGCGGCCGGTGGGCCACCCTGCGTCAGAGCAGCAAGATCATCGTCCTCTACGGTGTCATCGCGATTTCGGGCGCCCAGGTCGGGTTCTTCAACGCGGTGTCGTACATGTCGGTCGGCGTTGCCCTTCTCATCGAGTACCTGGCGCCGGTGCTTCTCGTCCTCCTAGTCTGGGCTCGCACGCGGCGTCGGCCGGGCGTGCTCACGATTGTGGGCACGGTCGTCGCGATCGTCGGCATGGTGTGCGTGCTGGACCTCACCGGTGCACAGACCGTGCACCCGCTCGGCGTCGCCTGGGCGCTTCTCGCGGCGGTTTCGCTGGCCACCTATTTCGTGCTCGGGACCAGGATCAGCGATGAACTGCCTCCTCTCGTCCTCGCCGGCGGAGGCCTGATCGTCGGGACCGTGACGGTCGCCGTCTGCGGACTGATCGGGCTGCTCCCGCTGGCCTTCTCGACGTCGGATGTGACGATGCTCGGGGTCGAGATGTCGTGGCTCGTTCCGATGCTCGCCCTTGCGGTAATCTCGACGGCGGCGGCCTACGTCACCGGGATCATCGCAACGGCGCGGCTCGGCACGCGGCTGGCTTCGTTCGTCGGGCTCTCCGAGGTGGTGTTCGCGGTGCTGGCGTCGTGGCTGCTGCTGGCTGAGCTGCCCGGGCTCCTGCAGCTGCTCGGTGGAGTCGGCATCCTGGCGGGCGTCATCCTCGTTCGTGCAGACAAGTACGCCCTCGACCTCACCCCGCCCGTGCCTCGCGTGTCCGCGACCCGGGAGAAGGAGAAAGCCCCGCGATAAGGACGCCATAGCTATGGGGTCCTCACCTGGCGCCGATCTCCTTGTCCCGCGCTGATGGTCAGCCGACACGCCATCGCCCGGCTCGAACGGTGTGGGCCGAGGCGCCGGCTCGAACGGTGTGGGCCCATACGTGTCCCGGCCGAACGGTTATCAGGAGATGGCACGCTTATCAGGCCAGAACCCGCGAAACGCTCTTGAAAACCGTGCGATCCCCTGCTCATCGTGCGGTCACCGAGTGCAGTCCCGTCGCCGACAACCAACCCGAGGTAAGGAGAAAGCCCCGAGGTAAGGACGCCACAGCGGTGAGGTCCTTACCTGGCGCCGATCTCCTTTCCTCGGGTCGACGATTCACCCCAAGCCACCTCTGGTGAGGATCGAGTGTTTGCGGGGAGTTGGAACGATTCCGGGGCCGGCTCACCACAACCTGGACGAGCGGGGTTAACGGACCCGGGACCGGCTCAGCGAGCCGGTCCCGGAATCGTCATTGTGTGAGCTGAGGAGCAGAACTCTCGCTCCCCACCCTCACTCCCACTCGATGGTGCCCGGCGGCTTCGACGTGACGTCGAGCACGACCCGGTTCACGCCCTCGACCTCGTTCGTGATCCGGTTCGAGATCTTCGCAAGCACGTCGTACGGCAGGCGTGTCCAGTCCGCGGTCATCGCGTCTTCCGAGCTCACGGGGCGGAGGACGATCGGATGCCCGTAGGTGCGTCCGTCTCCCTGGACACCGACCGAGCGCACGTCGGCAAGCAGCACGACCGGGCACTGCCAGATTTCGTTGTCGAGGCCGGCGGCCGACAGCTCGAAGCGGGCGATGGCATCCGCTTTACGAAGCAGTTCGAGACGTTCGGCGGTCACCTCTCCGACGATGCGGATACCGAGACCGGGGCCGGGGAACGGCTGCCGGCCGACGATGACCTCCGGCAGGCCGAGTTCGCGGCCGATGGCGCGGACTTCGTCCTTGAAAAGGGTGCGAAGCGGTTCGACGAGCTCGAAGGTGAGGTCGTCAGGGAGCCCGCCGACGTTGTGGTGGCTCTTGATGTTCGCGGTGCCTGCGCCGCCGCCGGATTCGACGACGTCGGGGTACAGGGTGCCCTGGACGAGGAACGCGATCGGGTCGCCGTCGTCCTCGAGCGACTCGGCGATGAGGTCCGCCTGCGCCTTCTCGAAGGTGCGGATGAACTCGCGGCCGATGATCTTGCGCTTCGTTTCGGGGTCGCTCACACCGGCGAGGGCGTTGAGGAACTGCTCACGCGCGTCGACGGTGATCAGCCGTACACCGGTCGCGGCGACGTAATCCTCTTCCACCTGCTTGCGCTCGTCCTGGCGGAGCAGCCCGTGGTCGACGAAGACACAGACGAGCTGGTCGCCGACGGCTTCGTGCACGAGGGCGGCAGCAACGGCGGAGTCGACGCCTCCGGACAGGCCACAGATGACCTTGCCGGTGCCGACCTGGGCACGGATGCGTTCAACCTGCTCCGCGATGACGTTTCCGGGGTTCCAGTCCGACGGAATCCCGGCAGCGTTGTGCAGGAAGTTCTCGAGCACGTTCTGCCCGTACAGGGAGTGCTTCACCTCGGGGTGCCACTGCACGCCGTAGAGGCGGCGTTCGTCGTTTCCGAATGCAGCCACCGGGGTGGATGCCGTCGACGCGAGCACGGTGAAACCTTCAGGCGCCTGGGCCACCGAGTCGCCGTGGCTCATCCAGACCGTCTGGTCGGCGGGCTGGCCGCCGAGGAGGACTCCGCCGTCGGTCGACAGGGCGGCATCCGTCGATCCGTACTCACGGAGGCCGGTGTTCGCGACCTCGCCGCCGAGCGCGCGGGCCATGACCTGGAATCCGTAGCAGATGCCGAGCGTCGGCACGTCGAGATCGAAGATCCCTGTGTCGAGTGAGGGGGCGCCGTCTTCGTACACGCTCGACGGACCGCCGGAGAGGACGATGCCTACCGGGTTCTTCTCGGCAACTTCTGCAGCGCTGATCGAGTGCGGGACGATTTCGGAGTAAACCCCCGCCTCGCGCACGCGGCGCGCGATGAGCTGGGCGTACTGGGCGCCGAAGTCGACGACGAGGACGGGGCGCGCGCTGGTGGCCTGCTCGCTAATGGGTTGCCTCCACTGATTCGGGGTTGAGGTTGGCGGATGCCGCGCGCGAGGCGAGGTACGCCTTCACTTCACGGACGATGCGCACTTCGAGGAAGAACGACAGGAATGGGATGACGCCTCCGAGGGCGATGAGCAGGAACTTCGGGAACGGCCAACGCATGAGGCTCCAGATCCGGAAGTCGGCGAAGAGGTAAACGACGTAACCCCAGCCGTGGATCATCAGGATGCCCAGCGAAAGATTGATCGCCTGCAGGCTGTCGCTCGGCACGAACGCGAGGAACCCATAGGCGCCACCGAGTTCGAGTTCGAGGCCGAAGGCGTATTTCATGATCATCTCGGCGCAGAGCAGAAGAAGCAGGGTGCCGGTGACGATGGAAGAGACCTTGTAGAAGACGAGCGCCGCGGGGATACGCGGCAGATCTCTCTCTCGAGGTTGGAGGGGCATGGGTCTATTCTACCCGCCCGGTTTCGGTGTCGGACCCGGGCGCTGTGAGCGCCCGCTCCTCCTGTTCCCGCTCCCACGAGTCCTTCACGAGCCGGTACCAGAGGAAGATGGCGAAGCCCGCGAACACCACCCATTCGATGGCGTAGAAGATGTTCAACCAGTTGACTGTTGTCTCCTGCTCCACGGCCGGTGCGTCGATCGAGGTCAGCGGGGCGGGAGCAGCCGCAGCGACGACGTAGCCGTTGTAGATCGGTCGTTCCGCCATGCCCGGCCAGATGTTGATGAGCGCGGCGACGGACATCCGATTCAGTTCGAACGGGTCCTCCCCCTCGTCGGGCACCTCAGGACCCTGCGAGGCGTTGAGGCGGCCGGTGATGTCGACAACGGATGCGTCGGCGACGGCGTTGAGGTCGGCCGCGACCCGGTCAGCCGTTTCACGATCCTCGGTCCAGCCGAACGCGACGGCGACGGACGGGTCCTCCGGGTTGGTTCCTGTGGAAAGGTGCCCCGCCACCCAGTAACCAGTGACGCCGAGGTTCACCCGTTCAGAGATGATGAGGAAGTCGCCGGGCACCCAGGTTCCTTCGACCGTGACGAGCTGACCGACGGAGACGTCGCGGAGCGGCTTGCCCGGGGTGGCAACGTCGCTCAGTTTCACGACCGATTCGGTCGGTTTATCGACGTTCTCCGATGACACCACGGCCCGTTCAAGCTGCCACTGCCCGAGCCACGCGAAGGCGCCGGAGACGAGGAGTGCGAGCAGGAGCATCGCAATCCAGCGCGGCTGGCGCATCGTGCGGGCGAGGGTCTGCGGGGGTTCGGTGGGGTCGGCCGGGGTACTGCTAGTAATCGTCATCTCGCTTCGTTGTCTGTTCTGGTGGGTGGTCGCTCGGGGTGCCGGCCTGGTCGACGATCCGGTCGACGACCCGCGCCGTGTCGGCGCTGCTGTCGTCTGATGTCGCCGCTTCGACAAGGGCGATCTGCTCCTCCAGCAACACGTTTCGTGGTCGCGGCTTGACCGCAACGGTCTTCGTGCGGAGCAGCGCAGCGCCGATTTTCTCAGAGTTTGATGCCAGGAGGGGACCCATCACACTCATCACGAGCACGTACAGTCCGGCGAACGGTTGCAGGCGCTCGTCGAGGCCGGCCGTGAGAGCGAGAATGGCGAGGATGAGCGCGAACTCGCCCCGGTTCATCAGGATCGCTGCGGCGTTGATCCCGGCCTGTGTGCTGAAACCGTAGAGCCGGGCCATGAACTGCCCGGCGACGACGTTGAGCACAAGCGTGAGCAGCACCGCGAGGATGACGGGCCAGATGACCAGGGCGAACTGGCTCGGATCCAGGGTCAATCCGAAGTTGAGGAAGAAAAACGCCCCGAAGACGTCGCGGAGCGGAACGGCGACATGTTCGATTTTGGCGCTGTACCTGGTCGCGCCGAGGACGAGCCCGATCAGGAAGGCGCCGATGGCGTCGCTGACGCCGAGAACTTCGCCGAGCCCGCCGAACAGTACCGCAAGCCCGAAGAACAGGATCGTGAAGAGTTCGTCGTCCTTGGTACGGAAGAAGCGGCTGACGTACGCCCCGCCCCAGCGGGCAACGCTGAACATGACGACGAGGAAGGTGAACGCGATCGCGAGTTTTCCGACGACCAGCCAGGGGTCCGATTCGCCGCTGAGGATGACGGACACGATGGCGAGGTAGACGGCGAGGAAGATGTCCTGCACAACCGTCACCCCGAGGATCATCGGCGTCTCGCGGTTGGCGAGCCGATTGAGTTCGATCAGGAGCTTGGTGACGATGGCGCTGGAGGAGGTGCCGATGATGCCGGCGACGATGAGTGCTTCCCGGGTGCCCCAGCCGAGAGCGAACCCGAAGATCAGGCCGGCCCCCATGAGCAGGACGAGGTAGGAACCGCCCGAGATGAGCAGCTTTCCCGCGTTGCCGAAGAACTCGTCCTGGTCGAACTCGAGGCCAAGGTTGAACAGAAGCAGGATCAGGCCGAACACGGCGATGAGTTCGATGTACCCGCTTTGGAAGTTGAGCGGGAACCAGCCGTTATTCGGACTCGCCAGGAACCCGACGATCATATAGATCGGGATCGCGGGAAGCCCGATGATCTTGCCGAGGCGACCGAAGATGTAGGCGACGACGAGAAGTGTTCCGAGAACGACGAGATCCGTTCCCAGCGACGAGCCTTCACCTGCAGCGGCGGCGAACATCGTTAGCTTCCCGGCGGAGCTTCGGTCGCCCCAGCCAGGTGTGATTCGCCGGTGCGGAAGAACGAGAATGCCTTGGCGACCTTCTCAGGGCTGCCGGCGACGACGAGCGTGTCGCCGGGAAACACGCGGAAGTCTTTCGACGGCGCGGGGTTGGCCGACTCGCCTCGCACAACGGCGACGACGGTGAGGCCGACGATGCCGCGATCGGCGGGGTCACCGAGGGGCTGACCGGCGATGTGATCGTCGTAGTCCACACGGAACCAGTCGATCGAGAGACCGGGAATTTGGTCGAGCGCTGTCAGCGACTCGGTGATCTGCGTTCCGCCGAGCAGCTCAGCGAGGGTGTGCGCCTCGTCTTCGCTGAGGCGGAGCGAAACCTTGCTGGCATCCGATCCGTCTTCGTCGTCGGCGAACGTGATCAGGTCGCTGTGTCCGGAGCGGTGGGCGATGACGCCCACCTTGCCGCCGTCGTCGGTCACGAACGTGTGCAGGACGCCCACTCCCGGGAGCTTGACCCGCCGAACATCGACCATCGCCGGACTCCTCAACGCTTGGATGCAGTAACCCAAGTCTAACGGAGCCCGGTCCGCCTCCCTGTCGATGTCGGCTGGGAGACGACGATCACTTCACTGTCACGATGTCCGGGGCTTCGAGACGGATCCGGTCGGCGGACTCGTCGTCAGGCTGCTCCTGGGAGGCACGCTCGGCTGCGACCCGCTTGAGGTAGGTCGCGACTTCACGCTCGATGCGTTCCTCGTCCCAGCCCAGCACCCCGGCCATGAGCCGCGCGGCGACGGGGGCTGCGGAAACACCGCGGTCCCAGGCTTCGATCGAGATCCGGGTGCGCCTGGCGAGCACGTCCTCGAGGTGGAGTGCTCCCTCGTGGGATGCCGCGTAGACGACTTCGGCGCCGATGTAGTCGTCGGCACCGGGGAGAGCGTCGTTCAGTTCCGGGCGCTGGCGCATGAGGTCGAGCAGTTCATCGGTGAGCACGCCGTACCGGTTGAGCAGGTGCTCGATCCGGACCTTGTGGACGCCGAAGGCGCGAGCGATTTTGCCGCGTTTGTTCCACGCAGCCTGGTATCCCTCGGCGCCGAGCAGGGCGATGTTGTCGGTGATCGATTGCGGGACCTTGCCGTCGAGTGCGTCGGCCGCTGCGTCGATGGCATCCTTCGCCATGACCCGGTACGTGGTCCACTTGCCGCCGGCGATGACGACGAGCCCTGGGACGGAATGGGCGACGAGGTGCTCACGGGAGAGCTTGGAGGTCTGGTCGGACTCGCCGGCGAGCAGCGGGCGAAGCCCGGCATAGACGCCTTCGACGTCGTCGCGGGTGAGCGGCACCGCGAGCACTTTGTTGACGTGCTCGAGAAGGTAGTCGATGTCAGCGGCGGTTGCGGCCGGGTGCGCCTTGTCGAGGTTCCAGTCGGTGTCGGTGGTGCCGATGATCCAGTGCCTGCCCCACGGGATGACGAACAGCACACTCTTCTCGGTGCGCAGCAGCAGGCCCATGGTGGACTGGAACCGGTCGCGCGGGACCAGCAGGTGGATGCCTTTCGACGCACGCACCTTGAACTGGCCGCGTTCGCCGACCATCGCCTGCGTGTCGTCGGTCCACACTCCCGTCGCGTTGACGACCTGCCGGGCACGGACCTCGAAGCGTTCGCCGGTCTCGAGGTCGTGAGCCTTGACGCCGACCACGCGCTGGCCGACCTTGAGGAAGCCTTCGACGCGGACCCGGCTCGCGGCGTGGGCGCCGTAGAAGGAGGCGGTGCGCACGAGGGATGCGACATACCTGGCGTCATCGACCTGGGCGTCGTAGTAGGTGAGTCCACCGACGAAGGCGTTGTCCCGCAGCGACGGGATCGACTTCTGCACCTGGCGTTTGGTGAGGTGCCTGTGGTGCGGCACCCCGGGGGGACGGCCGCCGGTGTAGCTGAACAGGTCGTAAAGCAGCATACCCGCGCCGATGTAGAGCCGTTCGAAGACCGGGCGGTTGAGGGGGTACAGGAACTTCACCGGCTTCACGAGGTGCGGGGCGATGCGCTGCAGCAGCAGTCCGCGCTCGATGAGGGCTTCGCGCACGAGCCGGAAGTCGAGTTGTTCCAGGTAACGGATGCCGCCGTGAACGAGTTTCGATGACCGGCTCGAGGTTCCGCTCGACCAGTCCCTCGCCTCGAGGATGCCGGTGGACAGGCCGCGGGTGACGGCATCCAGCGCGCTTCCCGCTCCGACGATCCCGCCGCCGACGACGAGGACGTCGAGTTCCTTCGTTTTGAGGGCTTCGATTGCGGCGATGCGTTCTTCGACACCGAGCTTGGTCGAGCGCGAAACCGTGTTGGAATTAGCCATTGTTTCCTCCACCGGGATCGAACCTGCCGCGATTCCCGGATCCCGCTCGTGGTGGCACCGGCAGGCTACGCCACTCAATGTCCCTCGACGCTAACGCACGGGGACATACGTCACAACTGCCTTGCGCCGGGGCCATGCGCTCTGCCATTCGCGAGCGAACTGTGATGGACTCGATGGACACACCAATTCGCTGACCCGGTCAGGAGCAGTCATGGGATCGATCGCTGAGAACATCGTCGCAACGCTGGAATTGAGCGGGGTGAAGCGGATCTATGGGCTCCCGGGCGACTCCCTGAACGCGCTCACCGATGCGATTCGGGCAGGCGGGAACCTCGACTGGGTGCATGTGCGGCACGAGGAGGCGGCAGCCCTTGCCGCGTCCGCTGACGCTGCGCTGTCCGGCGACCTGGCCGTGTGCGCGGCGAGCTGCGGGCCGGGTAACCTGCACCTCATCAACGGTCTCTTCGACGCCAACCGGTCGCGCGTCCCTGTGCTTGCCATTGCCTCGCACATTCCGAGCGCCGAGATCGGCAGCAACTACTTCCAGGAGACACACCCGCAAGAGCTGTTCCGTGAATGCAGCGTCTACTGCGAGATGGTCGGAACCCCCGAGCAGATGCCTCGCGTGCTCGAGATCGCGATGCGCACGGCAATCGAACGTCGCGGGGTTGCGGTGATCGTGATCCCGGGCGACGTCCTCGGGGCCAAGGCCGCCCTGGACCGGAGGGTGCCGATCCGCCCGACCTCGAGCTCGGTGCTCCCGTCCGCTGAAGCCCTCGCCGAGGCCGCCCGCCTGCTCAACACCGCTGAGAAGGTCACGATCCTGGCCGGCGCCGGAGTGGCAGGCGCCCATGCCGAGGTCCTGGCGCTTGCCGACGCGCTCGGCGCTCCGATCGTCCACGCGCTGCGCGGCAAAGAGCACATCGAATACGACAACCCGTTCGACGTCGGCATGACCGGGCTGCTCGGTTTCGCATCCGGCTATCGGGCCATGGAATCCTGCGATGCGCTTCTGATGCTCGGCACGGACTTCCCGTACCAGCAGTTCTTTCCGGAGAATGCCGTCAAGATCCAGGTCGACGTGCGTGGCGAGCAACTCGGACGGCGAACCCCCCTGGATCTCGGCCTCGTGGGGACGGTGCGGGACACCGCGCAGGTGCTCCTGCCGCTGCTCGAACCCAAGACGAACCGCGATCACCTCGATCGCTCGGTCAAGCATTACCAGAAGAGCAGGTCGGGGCTCGATGATCTCGCGACGAACGACCGCAACCGGGCGCCGATTCATCCGCAGTACCTGACCCGGCTGATCGATGAGCAGGCGGATGCGGATGCGGTTTTCCTCCCGGATGTCGGCTCCCCTGTCGTGTGGGCGAGCCGCTACCTGTCGATGAACGGCCAGCGGCGGTTGATCGGTTCGTTCAGCCATGGCACCATGGCGAACGCCGTGTCGCAGGGAATCGGGGCACAGGCATCCCACCCGGGCCGCCAGGTGATCGCGCTCGCCGGTGACGGCGGCCTGACGATGATGCTGGGGG
The DNA here is from genome assembly GCF_900115155.1 of Mycetocola miduiensis. Lineage (GTDB taxonomy): Bacteria > Actinomycetota > Actinomycetes > Actinomycetales > Microbacteriaceae > Mycetocola_A > Mycetocola_A miduiensis. Next base: position 128,306 of record NZ_FOVM01000008.1, on the reverse strand, counting down.
AACTGCTCACCCTCGTGCAGAACCGGCTGCCGGTGAAGGTCGTCGTGTTCAACAACTCGTCCCTCGGCTTCGTCGAACTCGAGATGAAGGCGGCAGGGCTCGTGAACTACGGCACCGGGCTCGAGAACCCGAACTTCGCCGACGTGGCGAACGCGATGGGGATACACGGCCGACGAATCGAGCGTCCGGACGATCTGCCGTCGGCGCTCGCTGAGGCGTTCGCGCACGACGGCCCGGCGCTCGTCGACGTCGTCACAGCTCGGCAGGAGCTGTCCATTCCCCCGGCGATCAGTGCGGAGCAGGCGAAAGGGTTCACCCTCTACGCGATTCGCACCGTCCTGTCAGGGCGCGGCGAAGAACTCCTCGACCTGGCGAACACGAACGTCGTGCGCCGCATGTTCGACTGAGCGCAGACGTTCAGTGCGCGTGGTAGGGCGAGAGCACGACCTCGACCCGCTGGAATTCCTTGATGTCGGAGTACCCGGTCGTCGCCATCGAACGGCGCAGAGCCCCGACGAGGTTCGCCTTGCCGTCGGCGACGGTCGCCGGGCCGTAGAGAACCTCTTCGAGCGAGCCGATCTGGCCGACCTCGACGCGCCGCCCGCGCGGAAGCTGGGAGTGGTATGCCTCCGTGCCCCAGTGGTAGCCGCCGCCGGGAGCATCCGTTGCCCGGGCAAGAGTGGTGCCGAGCATGACGGCGTCGGCTCCGCAGGCGATGGCTTTGACGATGTCGCCGGCCGTGCCGAGACCGCCGTCCGCGATGACGTGGACGTAGCGTCCGCCTGACTCGTCCATGTAGTCACGGCGTGCGCCGGCGATGTCGGCGACGGCGGTGGCCATCGGCGCGTGGATGCCGAGGGTTGCCCGGGTGGTCGACGCCGCTCCCCCGCCGAAACCGACGAGGACGCCGGCGGCGCCTGTGCGCATGAGGTGCAGAGCGGCCGTGTACGTGGCTGCGCCGCCGACGATGACCGGGACGTCGAGTTCGTAAATGAACTCCTTGAGGTTCAGCGGTTCCTGGTTCTTCGAGACGTGCTCGGCGGAGACCGTCGTACCGCGTATGACGAACAGGTCGACGCCGGCCGCGACGACGGTTTCGTAGAGTTCCTGGGTGCGCTGCGGCGACAGCGCGCCGGCGACGGTGACGCCTGCTGCACGGATCTCGGCGAGGCGCGCGGTGACGAGTTCGGGCTTGATCGGCTCGGAATAGATCTGCTGCATCCGTGCCGTTGCCTTCGCCTCGGGCAGGGTGCGGATCTCGGCGAGCAGGGGCTCCGGGTTCTCGTACCGGGTCCATAGGCCCTCGAGGTCGAGAACACCGAGCGCCCCGAGCTTGCCCATCATGATGGCGGTCGTCGGTGAGACGACGGAGTCCATTGGTGCAGCGAGGAACGGAACGTCGAACTGGTACGCGTCGATGCTCCAGCTGATGGAGACATCTTCGGGGTCGCGGGTCCGACGGGACGGCACAATGGCGATGTCATCGAAGGCGTACGCGCGGCGTGCGCGCTTGGACGCACCGATCTCAGTTTCCATACTCACTCCCCCAGCCTACCCGCGCGGAGCGGAGCTCCGCGAAAGGCTCGGAGCGCAGCTCCGAGAAAGGCGGCAGCCCTAACCAAGACAATCTCGAGAAGGATACGGCGACCCGCAGCCATCTCGGGAACGCAACACCGGGGAGGCAACCTCGAAAACGAGACGGCGACCGCCAACCATCTCCGCGCCGCGGCCTCCTGCCGAACCAAAACACCCGCTCCGGTCGAACTCACGCGGCGTAGCGCGTGGATTCGACCGGAACGGGTGACTTCGTGGGTGAGGCCTAGCGGCTGTAGTTCGGCGCTTCGACGACGATCTGCACGTCGTGCGGGTGCGACTCCTTGAGCCCGGCGGGGGTGATCCGCACAAACTTGCCCTTTTGCTTGAGCTCTTCGATCGTGCGGGCACCGACGTAGAACATCGACTGGCGCAGGCCGCCGATGAGTTGGTACGCCACGGCGGAGAGCGGTCCACGGTAGGGGACCTGGCCTTCGATGCCCTCTGGGATGAGCTTGTCGTCGCTGGGCACGTCGTTCTGGAAGTAGCGGTCCTTCGAGTACGAAGTCTTCTCGCCACGGGTCTGCAGTGCGCCGAGCGATCCCATGCCGCGGTACGTCTTGAACTGCTTGCCGTTGACGAAGACGAGCTCGCCCGGGCTCTCATCGCAACCGGCGAGCAGCGACCCGAGCATGACGGTCTCCGCCCCGGCGACGAGCGCTTTCGCGATGTCTCCCGAGTACTGCAGCCCGCCGTCGGCGATAACCGGGACACCGTATTCACGCGCAGCGAGGGATGCCTCGTACACGGCGGTGATCTGGGGCACACCGACACCGGCGACCACACGGGTGGTGCAAATCGATCCAGGACCGACTCCGACCTTGATGGCGTCAGCACCGGCTTCGGCGATGGCCTTGGCACCTTCGCGGGTCGCGACGTTGCCGCCGATGACATCCACGCCGTCGAATGCCGGGTCGGCCTTGATCTTACGGATGATGTCGAGCACACCGGCGGAATCGCCGTTGGCTGTGTCGACCACGAGAACGTCGACTCCGGCGTCGCGGAGAGCACAGGCGCGCTGCCAGGCGTCGCCGAAGAAACCGATTGCGGCTCCGACACGGAGCCGGCCCTCTTCGTCCTTGGTGGCATTCGGGTACTTTTCGCTCTTGTCGAAGTCCTTGACGGTGATGAGCCCCTTGAGCTTGCCTGCGTCGTCAACGAGTGGCAGTTTCTCGATCCGGTGCTGCGCGAGGATCGCGATGGCGTCGTCAGGGTCGATACCGACCGGCGCGGTGATGAGCGGCATCCGGCTCATGACGTCGCGAACCGGCGTCGTGGCCTTTTCGAACGGGGCGACGAAGCGCATGTCGCGGTTGGTGATGATTCCGACGAGAACACCGTCGCCATCGATGACCGGGAGGCCCGAAACGCGGAACTGGCCGCAGAGCGCGTCCACTTCCGCCACCGTGGCATCCGCAGTCGTTGTGACCGGGTTCGTGATCATGCCAGACTCGCTGCGCTTGACGAGGTCGACCTGCTCGGCCTGGTCTGCGATGGAAAGATTGCGGTGCAAAATGCCGATTCCGCCCTGGCGTGCCATGGCGATGGCCATGCGCGCCTCGGTGACGGTGTCCATGGCGCTGGACAGGAGCGGCGTGGCCACCGTGATGCGCTTGGTTAGCCGCGAAAAGGTCTCTGCCTCGCTCGGGATGACATCCGTGTGGCCGGGCAACAGCAGGACGTCATCATAAGTCAGTCCGACAAAGCCGAACGGGTCTGAGTTTTCCATTGCTTCCCTTCACGGTGGTGTACCGGCGTCATCGGGCGGTGACGAATGCCAGAAAACACTGTGCATGGGGACCGGTAGTTAATGCTAACCGCAGAAAGGTAACGATTATGCCCGGAACTTGTGCACTTTGAGTTAAGGAATACCCATGTTCGAAACATGTAGGTCATAATCGGGTCGTATCGTCAAACAATGCCGTTTGGCGAGAAGTTGCGCAGAGGCCTAACGGTCCTCTGCCCGAGGGACCTGGCGGTCCCGCACTGGAGGTGCAGTGAGTTCCCCTCATTCAGTCCCTGCCCCGCGCCGAGCGCGCACGATCCTGCTGTTCTTCGCACTTCTGTTCGGCGCGTTGATACTGCAGTCGGCGTCAGCGGCACCCGCTCAGGCTGATGAGGTCGGCACCGAATACGACTTCTATTTCGCCGGCAACGTCAAATACGACAGCGAACCGCTCGAGGACGTCAATATCACCGTGGAAGGCAACGGCTACAAGGCCGACGTCGACACGGATGCCGAAGGAAAGTGGAAGATCGGCGTCCCTGAGAAGGGCACGTACACGGTCACTCTCGACGAGGAGACCCTCCCGGAGGGCGTCATCGTCGCGGAGGGGTCCGCATCGGTCGAATCAGAGATCGCGCTGACCAACTCGAAGATCGTCAACTACTTCCTCGGTGAAGGCGTGCGTGAGACGACGAGCTTCTTCGACCAGTTCGTCGAACGCACGGTCAACGGCCTGAACTTCGGCCTTCTCCTCGCCCTCGCAGCCGTCGGTGCCTCCCTCGTCTTCGGGACGACGGGGCTGTCGAACTTCGCGCACGGTGAAATGGTGACCTTCGGCGCGGTGATGGCGCTCATGTTCACCAACCTCCAACTCCCGCTCTGGGCGGCGTTGCCTGCCGCGGTGGTGATGAGCGGCGTGTTCGGCTACGTGCTTGACACGGGACTGTGGAGACCGTTGCGCCGCAAGGGGATCGGCATCGTGCAGGTGATGATCGTTTCCATCGGCCTCTCCTTGCTCATCCGCTATGTGTACCTGTACTTCATCGGTGGAGGCACGTACCAGCTGCCTGGGGCCGGCGAGGCAGGAATCAATCTGTTCGGCTCGGTCACCCTCTCGATCACCGACATGATCAGCATGGCTACGTCCGCCGTCGTTCTCCTGGCGATGGCCTGGTGGCTCGTTCGGACCCGCACCGGCAAGGCCACACGGGCGATCTCGGACAACCCGTCGCTCGCGGCCGCCAGCGGAATCGACGTCGACCGGGTCGTGCGCATCGTCTGGATCCTCGCCGGCGCGCTCGCCGGTCTCGCCGGAATCCTCTGGGCGTACTTCCGCCCGGGCATCAAATGGGACATGGGAACCCAGATCCTGCTGCTCGTCTTCGGCGCCATCGTCCTCGGTGGGCTCGGCACGGCGTTCGGCGCCCTCCTGGGCTCGCTCATCGTCGGGCTCCTCGTTGAACTCTCCACGCTGTGGATTCCGTCGGACATCAAATATGTCGGAGCCCTCGTCGTGCTCATCGGCGTCCTCCTCGTCAAACCCCAGGGCCTCCTCGGCCGTAAAGAACGAATCGGATAGGAGGACGCCATGGACTGGGAAGCAATTCTGTCGAACACCGCCTCCTGGCTGATCAGCCCGGAAACCATCGCATACGCACTGGCGGCCCTCGGACTCGCCGTGCACTTCGGATACGGCGGACTGCTCAACTTCGGTATGGCCGGCTTTATGGCGCTCGGCGCCTACGGCTACGCCATCTCGATTCTCACCTTCGGCCTGCCGTGGTGGGCCGGAATTCTCGTCGGCTGCCTGGCATCCGTCGTCTTCGCGTTCATCCTCGGCATCCCGACACTGAGGCTTCGAGCGGACTACCTCGCCATCGTCACAATCGCGGCGGCCGAAATCGTGCGCCTGTTGTTCACAACGCAGGTTTTTGACGCGGTGACCAACTCGGCCGACGGCCTCGGTAACTACCACGAGGGTTTCCGCGCCGCCAACCCGTTCCCCGAAGGGACGTACGGTTTCGGACCGTGGACCTACAACGCGAACGGCTGGTGGGTGCGGATCTTCGGCATCGGCCTGCTGATCATCGCCGCGCTCCTCGTCTGGCTGCTCATGCGGAGCCCGTGGGGACGCGTCCTCAAGGGAATCCGTGAAGACGAGGATGCCGTCCGCGCGCTCGGCAAGAACGTCTTCGCCTACAAGATGCAGGCGCTCATCATCGGTGGCATCTTCGGCGCCCTTGGCGGCGTCGTCTTTGCCCTTCCCTCGGCGGTTGTGCCGAGCGTGTACGTGACGAGCCTGACGTTCTTCATCTGGACCATCCTCCTGCTCGGCGGTGCGGCAACGGTCTTCGGGCCGATCCTCGGCGCCGTCATCTTCTGGGTGATCATGGGATTCCTGTCGAACGTCCTGCCCGCGATGGCATCCAGCGGGCTGCTGCCGTTCATGTCGACCACGCAGGCAGCGACACTTCGATTCATCTTCGTAGGACTGGCCCTGATGCTGATTGTCATCTTCAGACCCCAGGGAATCCTCGGCAACAAGAAGGAGCTGACCTTTGTCAAGCAATAGCTCTTCGCAGTCCCCCGTCAAGACGACGGGCCTGCACATCGGCGACGCTGCTCCTGGCGTCGCCAAGGTGGACCCGATCATCATCGCCGACAACGTAACCCGCACCTTCGGGGGCCTGAAAGCGGTCGACGTCGAACACGTGGAGATCCCGAGGGGCGCGATCACGGCTCTGATCGGCCCCAACGGCGCCGGAAAGACAACTCTGTTCAATTTGCTGACCGGTTTCGACAAACCGGACACAGGAACCTGGACCTTCGACGGCACGCGGCTCAACGGCATCCCCGCTTTCCGGGTGGCGCGGATGGGGCAGGTGCGAACCTTCCAGCTGACCAAGGCGCTTGGCCTGCTCACCGTGCTCGAGAACATGAAGCTCGGCGCGCAGAAACAGACAGGCGAGAACGTGTTTTCGAGCCTCCTCAAACCGCTGTGGCGCAAGCAGGAGGTGGAGATCGAGGAACGCGCGATGGAAATCCTGGCGCGGTTCAAGCTCGACACGAAGAAGGACGACTTCGCTGCGAGCCTCTCCGGCGGGCAACGGAAACTCCTCGAGATGGCACGCGCCCTCATGAGTTCCCCCAAGCTCGTCATGCTCGACGAGCCGATGGCCGGCGTGAACCCGGCTCTGACCCAGTCGCTCCTTGACCACATCCTGAACCTGAAGACAGAAGGGATGAGCGTGCTCTTCGTCGAGCACGACATGCACATGGTCCGGCACATCGCCGACTGGGTGATCGTGATGGCCGAAGGCCGGATCGTCGCAGAAGGAGACCCGGAGACGGTCATGCAGGACGCCGCGGTGATCGACGCCTACCTGGGAAGCCACCAGGACGTCGACCTCGGAGTCGTCACAGGACGCATCTCAGGCGAGAAGACGGCAGAAGTCGAAGACCTCCTCGCGGAGATCGACGCCGAGGTCGGACTGACGGATTCGTCGGCGTACATCGCAGACACCCCGACGGACGACACCGCGAAAGAGGAGGACACCAAGTGACCACAGCCACACTCGCCCCGGAAACGGTCGTCGAGGTCAAGAACCTGACTGCCGGGTACCTGCCCGGCGTCAACATCCTCAACTCGGCGAACCTGGTCGCCGCCAAGGGCGAGCTCATCGGCATCATCGGCCCGAACGGTGCAGGCAAGTCGACGCTGCTCAAGGCGATCTTCGGCCAGGTGCGCGTGCGGGGCGGCGAAATCCGGCTCAACGGAGAAGACATCACCGGCCTGAAGGCGGACAAACTCGTCGCACGTGGTGTCGGCTTCGTCCCGCAGACGAACAATGTGTTTCCGAGCCTGACGATCGAGGAGAACCTGCAGATGGGTCTCTTCCAGAATCCGAAGATCTACTCCGAGCGGCTCGAGTTCGTCACGGGGATCTTCGCCGAGCTGGGCAAGCGACTCAAGCAGCGGGCCGGATCGTTGTCGGGTGGTGAACGCCAGATGGTCGCCATGTCCCGTGCGCTCATGATGGACCCGCACGTTCTGCTCCTCGACGAGCCGAGCGCCGGTCTCTCCCCCGTCCGCCAGGATGACGCGTTCATCCGCGTTTCCGACATCAACAAGGCGGGCGTGACGACGATCATGGTCGAGCAGAACGCACGCCGCTGCCTGCAGATCTGCGACCGCGGGTACGTGCTCGACCAGGGCACGGACGCCTACACCGGAACCGGCCGCGAACTGCTCAACGACAAGAAGGTGATCGGCCTCTACCTCGGCACCCTGGGCCAGGACGACGAGTAAGCCGGCTTACGACAGAAAGCCCCGCAGACGGCGTCTGCGGGGCTTTTCGCTTGCGGGCCGGGTCTGTCTGCCCGGACGACGACAAAGAGGTGGCCGCGGGTTTCCCGCGGCCACCTCCCTGTTACCGGAGCGATCTAGTTGATGCGCTCGTAGGTGTTGTCTTCCTTGTACTGGTGGATACCGATGGTCGCCTCGGTCGGGTCGCCGTTCTCATCGAACGTGACCGGTCCGGAGTAGCCGTCGTAGTCGGCGGTTTCGCCATCGTTGATGAGAGCAGCGCAGTCCTTGAAAGTCGTGCACTTCTCACCGGCGTCTTCACCGCCTCCGGAGACACTCTGCAGCTCGGCTGCGATGTCCTTGCCTTCCGTCGATCCCGCCTGGAGCGCCGCAAGGGCGATGAGCACGACAGCGTCGTAGGACTCAGCTGCGTAGCTGTAGTCCTTCAGCTCCTCGTTGCCCTCTCCCTGCCAGAACTCCTGCAGGCGATCGGTGAAGTCACCGAGCTCGTCGGTGTCGAGACCGGGCAGGGTGCCCTTGGCGCCCGTCAGGGTCCCGGGAGCGAAGTCGGCCGAGTAGTCAGCCAGGTTTCCGTCGACGAAGTACATCTTGTCTGCCGGGTAGCCGGCGAGAGCGGGGACGATCGTCTTGGTCTCCTCGAATGCGACCAGGGCGATCGCATCCGGGTTCGCGGCCTTCAGCGAGCTGACCTGCGCGTCGAACGTCGTGTCACCGGCGTTGTACGACACTTCCTCGACGACTTCGCCTCCTGCGTTCTCGAACGCCTCCTTGGTGAACTTGGCCAGACCGGTTCCGTAGGAGTCGTTGAGGTAGAGGATGCCGAGGGTTTCGTTGCCGTCTTCGGCGATCAGGTTGCCGAGCACCTCACCCTGGAGGACGTCGCTGGGCGCTGTTCGCCAGAACAGCCCGTTGTCGTCCCACGTGGTGAAGTCAGCGGACGTGTTCGCCGGCGAGAACTGGATGACGCCTGCGCCGGTGACCTCGTCGATGACGAGCTTCGTGACACCGCTGGATGCGGCGCCGATGATGGCTGAGACGCCTTCTCCGAGCAGGTTCGGGACAGTTGTCGCGAATGCCTTGTTATCGGGGTCGCCGGAGTCGCCGTATGTGACATCAACGGTGATGCCCAAACCTGCGTCGTTGATCTCCTTGACCGCCAGGCCAACACCGGCTTCTTCGGGCGGGCCGAGGAATGCCAGTTGTCCGGTCTGCGGCAGGAGCGTTCCCACCTTGAGGGTCAGATCCTCGCCTGTCGGCTTTTCGTTGCTGCTGCCTTCGCCTCCGCCCGAACTTGAGCATCCGGTGAGAACCAGCGCGCTGGCCCCGAGGAAGACAAGTCCACTGAGAGTGGCTTTGCGTGAGCGGGAGGCCGTAGCCCGGGTGAAAACGCCCATGTTGCTCCTTGCTGTCGTGTCCAATCGACAGCGCTCTAGCGCTGTCGTTGTGCCAACCTATTCGAGCAATCGTCAGGGAACAATACAAAGTGATTACATCCGTGTAACAGCGTGCACAATCGTTACAGTTCGTGATCTTTTTCCGCGGTCAGGGGCGAGTTCCAGCGGCTTTGTTGCGTTGAACGGCCGATCGCCGCGCCCCAGCCGCCATGTCGACGGTGAGCACGATGAGCGCAAGCCACACCAGAGCGAACCCGATCCACCGTTCGAGCGGCATCTCTTCGTGGAGCACGAGGACCCCGAAGAGGAACTGGATCACCGGGGCGAAGAACTGGATGAATCCCATCCACACGAGCGGCAGCCGTCGCGATGCTGCAGCAAAGAGGAGAAGTGGGACGGCGGTGATCACGCCGGTGCCGACGAGCAGTGCCGTGTGCACCGGGCTCACCGTGCCGATCGTCAGCCCGGTGGTGAGCCCGACGAAGACAAGCTGCAGGATCGCGACGGGGAGCAGCCAGGTGGTTTCGAGCGTGAGACCGGCGACGGCATCCACCCGCGGCCCGACCCGCTTCTTGATATAGCCGTACAGCCCGAAAGAGAAGGCGAGGATGAGAGCGATCCACGGGACACCGCCGGCGCCGACAGCGAGGACGAGGACGGCGAGGATGCTGATCCCGACCGAGATCCACTGGATAAGACGCAGCCGCTCGCGAAGGAAGAAGACGCCCAGGAAGACGGTGACGATGGGGTTGATGAAATACCCGAGCGACGCCTCGACCACCTGCCCGTTGAGAACCCCGAAGACGTAGGTCTGCCAGTTGACGAAGATGAGGGCGCCGGCGAGCGCCATGGTGAAGCTGATCTTGGGTGTCACGAGCAGCCGGAAGAAGGGCTTCCAGGCTCGGGTCACCGTGAGCAGCAGCGCACAGAAGAGGAGGGAGAAGATCACCCGCACGGCGACGAGCTCGAACGGGCCGGTCGGGGCAACCAGGAGGAAGTAGAGCGGTAGCATACCCCAGAGCACGTAGGCAGTAACCGCGTATGCGAGGCCTGAACGGTTCAGCCGCTCCGGGACGGCGCCGGTCCGGACGGTGACAGTACCGCCGGTCACGACGTCGATGTCTGCAGGATCGGACGCGGGGGGCATCCCCCGATGCTACCGCTGGCTGGACTCCTCTTCGCCGCTTAACGGACGAATCCCGGACGGCTTTCGCCATCCGGGATCCGACTGAGTGCGGTGCGTGCTAGCGAACCACCACGGCGAGAACGTCGCGAGCCGAGAGAACCAGGTAGTCCTGGCCGTCGAACTTCACTTCGGTTCCGCCGTACTTGGAGTAGATGACCTTGTCGCCGACGGCGACGTCGAGCGGGACGCGGTTGCCGTTGTCGTCGACGCGGCCGGGGCCTACAGCTTCGACGATGCCCTCCTGGGGCTTCTCCTTGGCGGTGTCAGGGATGACGAGACCGGAAGCAGTTGTCTGCTCGGCATCGACCTGCTTGATGACGATGCGATCCTCGAGCGGCTTGATGGAGACCGACACGGTTGACCTCTTTCTGAACTAAGACTGTGAGTTAGCACCCTCACATCGAGAGTGCTAACGCCAGTCTAGGGATCCGTTGGCACTCTCGCAACGTGAGTGCCAACCCACGCGGGAATCGCCCCCAGACGCTTGGTAGGTTTGCGGGATGGAAAGAGCCGAACTGGTCGAATTGCTCACCCCGGAGGGTTTGACCCTGCTCGATGAGGTGGCAGGAGCGGACACTGGCGACGTCGTCGCCACCGTGTCGCGGCTGCGAGCGGCCGGCCATTCCCCCTCCCTCGTCGCATCGGTGCTGACCCAGGCCAAACTGCGCGCGAAGGCCCAGGGCAAGTTCGGGGCTTTCGCTGCACGGATGCTCTTCACCGAAGCGGGGCTCGAGCAGGCCACCCGCCTCAGGGTGGCCGCGCTTCACGCCGGGCGGTTCGATTCCGCCGGTTTGACGCGAGTCGCCGACCTCGGTTGCGGGATCGGCGGGGACGCCATGGCACTCGCTGCCCTCGATCTGGAGGTGACCGCCGTCGACGTCGACGAGGTGACGGCGACCGTCGCCAGTTACAACCTCGCCCCGTTCGAATCGGCACAAGTGGAGCACGCATCCGCTGAGGACATCGACCTGGATCGGTTCGACGCGCTGTACTTCGACCCGGCGAGGCGCACCGCCGGTCATTCGAACACCGCCCGCCTCACCCAGCCCTCCGACTACACGCCGTCCCTCGATTTTGTCTTCGCTGCTGCAGCGGCCCGGCCGACGGGGGTGAAGCTCGGGCCAGGGTTTGACCGGTCACTGATCCCCGACGACGCCGAAGCCCAGTGGGTGAGCGTCGACGGGCACGTGGTGGAATTGGGCCTGTGGTTCGGCGCTGTCGCACGCGACGGCATCCACCGCTCTGCCCTCGTCCTCGACAGCAATGGCAGCCACGAGCTGCACGCGGGGGCCGACAGCGACGACGTCGACGTCGCGCCGCTCGGGGAGTATCTCTGGGAGCCGGACGGAGCCGTCATCCGCGCCCGCCTCATCGGCGACGTCGCCCGGACGCTCGGCGCAGGCATGCTGAGCGACGGAATCGCTTACCTGACCGGCGATGAGGCACGGACGACCCCGTTCGCGACGGGGTTCAGGATTCTCGAGCGTTTTCCGCTCGACGAGCGCACCCTCAAACGGGCACTGCGAGCGCGCGGCATCGGCACGCTCGAGGTCAAGAAGCGCGGGGCAGACATCGACCCTGCCGCGTTCCGGACCCGCATGAACCTGAAAGGCCCGAACAGCGCGACCCTCGTACTCACGCGCGTTGCCGGGAGGCACGCCGCGCTTCTCTGCGAGCGTCTCTGACCGGCATCCGTCTCGCGTGGCATGGTCGGGTGGCCGGTCGCAACCCCTCGACAGCGCGAAGCCCGTCGTGATGTCCTGAGGGAATCCAGCAAACCGAGAAGAGAGAAGGATGCCCATGGCAACTGTCAAATCGGATATCGACGTCACCGTTCCCATCACCACCGCGTACAACCAGTGGACCCAGTTCGAATCGTTCCCCCAGTTCCTCAGCGGAGTGGACGAGGTCGTTCAGAAGACGGACACCCTGACGCACTGGAAGGTGTCGATCGCCGGGGTCACCCGTGAGTTCGATGCTGAGATCACCGAGCAGCACCCGGATGAGCGGATCGCCTGGAAGAGCACCGGTGGCGAAGACCACGCCGGAGTCGTCACGTTCTACCGCCTCAACGACGATGAGACACGCATTTCGGTGCAGCTCGACTGGACCCCGCAGGGCATCGTCGAGAAGGCCGGTGCGCTCCTGCAGGTCGATGACATCCAGATCGGCCGCGACCTGAAGAAGTTCAAGGAACTCATCGAGTCGAACGGTTTTGAGACCGGCGCCTGGCGCGGCTCAGTCGAGCGGGAGCAGGACGCAACCGGACGCTAGGACTTCGCGACGCCTCAGGCCGGGTCGCCCGCTTCGGCGGGAACATCCCACCCGGCCTGGGGCGTTTCGCATGTGCCGCGGAAGACGTACTGCGACGGCAGCTTGCGCTCGTGGCTCGACCAGTCGATGGCGGGGCGGCGCTGCTCGTGCGGCAGGTAGCCGAGGCGGTAGACGGCCATGAGCTCCAGGTCGTCAGGCACCCGCAGAAGCGATTCGATCTTGGCCCAATTGCCTGGGACCTCCATCGGGAACGACACGAACTGGATGCCCATGCCCAGTTCAACGGTTGCGAGCCACACGTTCTCCATCGCGGCGCCCATGCTGAATACCGAGTAGAACGATGACAGTTCGCCCGGCCGGTACTCGGACCTGTCGAGCATCACCCCGAGGAGCATCGGCGAACCGGCGACGAGTTTGCGGTTCTCCTCACCGAGCTTCTGCGGCACCCGCATGGTGTTCATCAGCTTCTGCCCGCGCGCGGTGAAGACCTGGCCGGTGAACGGACGGAGCGCGGCCGGGAGCCGGTCGAACAGCATCCCGTCCCTCCTCGTCGCCATCTCTTCGGCGCTGAACCGGAAGTAGGGCTTGTAGCGTTCGAAGAACGTGCCGTTCGACATCGCCTCGGTCATGCTCTCACCGCTGATCGTCGCGATCTGCTCGATCGTCGCGCGGTCTTCGACAATCACGAACCGCCATGGCTGGCTGTTGAGCTGCGACGGCGCCCGGCCGGCGAGTTCCATGAGCAGTCGCTGATGCTCTTCGCTGACCGGGTCGGGCAGGAACGGTCCGTTGGTCGTCTTGCGCCGGCGAACGACGTCGAGGAATTCCATGCGTATTACCTCCAGGCTTTGACGAGACTCGCCACGAAGAACGGTGCTGCGGCGAGCGCCGTGACGATGTGCCGGCGTGAGTGCGAACTGATGGCAGGAATGAGGGCGAGGGGCACAGCGGCGGGAAGCAACAACAGCCCGGCGCGGTTCCGGCTCCAGAACAGCGAACTCGTGGCGACTGCCGCGAGGCTGGCCGTCGAGATGTACAGCGCGTGGTGCACCCAGTGCGCACGACCGGTGTTCAGGGTGCCTGTGGCGACCGCGGTGCCAAGGGCACAGTTGGCCAGGTAGCTGGTCGTGGCTGCGGTGAAGAGAATGGCGGGGTTCACGGGACGGGGTCCTTTCGCTATGACGCCGTCAGCGCGAGCCAGGTGAGGATGCTGTAGGTGAGCCAGCCCAGCGAGAGCAGCACTCCGACGGCGCCCGTGACGATCGTGCTCAGGGCAACGCCGCGGGCGCGCGGTTCCCTCGGCCGGGCGAGGAAGCCGAGCACGATGGCGGCGATCGAGAAGGGCAGCGTCCAGCCGAAGAAGATGCCGCCGATCACCCCGACGACGCCGAGGGCGAGGCCGGTGTTGGCGAGCTTCGTGGAGGGCTTCGCTGGCCTCGGCGGCGTTACCGGAGCCGGGTACTGCTGGGCCTGCGGGTTCGTCGGGTAACCGGGCGTTCGGTAACCGGAAGCTTCGTTGGCGGGCTGGCCATGCCGCTGCGCCGATGGTGCTTGCGGGTACGAACCGTACCCTGCCGCCGCTCCGGCCGGTGCGGCGAAGCTCGGGGAACTGGGCGGGGCGAACCCGAGCGACTGCTCAGCCGAGGTCGATGGACTCGCGTGCCGACCGGCGGTCGGCTGCCCGAATGGGTTCGGTGGCGGTGTGGATGCTCCGCCGTATGCGGGCGATGAGGATGGGGCGTACGGAGGAGTCGCGGCTGGCGCCCGGGCAGCGTCCAGGTCGGGCTCTGGCCTGCCTCGGTCTTGTCCGTCCGCCTCTGGCACAGCCTCGGCCGCTGGTGGCTCGACGGACGGCGTGGGCTGGGGAGGAAGCGGCGGTCGCGCCGGGGCGTGCTCGGGAGACTGGGGGTCTGACAAAGTTCTCTCCTGTCACCAAGCACGAGGTCGACCGGGGCGCGTGAGGCGAACAACCGGCATCCAGAATGACACCCTATCGCGAGGCATCCCGCGACCCACGCGTTGCAGCCCGGCACACCATCGCTCGGTTACATTTCGCTGTTCTTTCGCCGCTCGGTCACAGGCGACTGGACCTCGACGAAATCTTCGACCAATAGCGACGACGCGACGCACCCTCCAGCCATCAACGGCGACGCAGCCGCGCCGGCTCAGCGGACCTGGATCTCAGCGGACCTGGATCTCAGCGGACCTGGATCTCAGTGACCGGGAGTGTCGAGTCAGCCGAGAAGTCCAGCGTCGACGGCGCGTGTCCGGCCATGATCAGCTGTGCGCCGAGCTCGGCGATCATCGCGCCGTTGTCCGTGCACAGCGACAGCGGCGGGATCCGAAGCGCAACCCCGGCCGCTGCGGCCCTCTCCGTTGCGAGAGACCGAACCCGCGCATTCGCGACGACGCCACCGCCGAGGAGCAGCCGCGGCACGTTGTAGTCGACACAGGCAGCGATCGCCTTGGTGAGGAGCACGTCCGCGACCGCTTCGCGGAAGCTCGCCGCGACATCCGCGACGGGCACCTCGTTTCCGAGGTCCTCTTGCTTCTCCACCCAACGGGCGACGGATGTCTTGAGCCCGGAGAACGAGAAATCGTAGCGGTGCTTCGCCATGTCCTTGGGAAGGGTCAGCCCGCGAGGAAAGCGGATGGCTTTTGGGTCACCGAGAGCGGCGAGCCGGTCGATCTCAGGTCCGCCCGGGTATGCGAGCCCCAGGAGCCGGGCGACCTTATCGAACGCCTCCCCCGCGGCGTCGTCGATCGTCTCACCGAGGAGCTCGACGTCGCCGACGAGGTCACGGACGAGGAGCAGGGAGGTGTGTCCGCCTGACACCAGCAGCGCGATAGTGGGGTATTCGAACGGGGTGCCTGACTCGTCGAGGATGTCAGCGCCGACATGTCCGACGAGGTGGTTCACCGCGTAGATCGGCTTGTCGAGGGCCACGGCGAGCGCCTTCGCGGCGCCAACACCGACCATCAGCGCGCCGGAGAGGCCCGGACCGGATGTCACGGCGATCGCGTCGAGGTCGTCGAGCGTGATTCCTGCCTCGGCCACCGCCGAGGTCAGCGCCGGGACGAGCGCTTCGAGGTGCGCGCGCGCGGCGACCTCCGGAACCACGCCACCGTAACGGGCGTGCTCCTCCATCGACGAGGCGATGGTGTTGCTCAGCAGGGTGCGGCCACGCACAATGCCGATTCCTGTTTCGTCGCAGGAGGTTTCGATACCGAGGACGAGCGGAGCGTCCCGGTTCAGGGTCCCTGCGCTCACGAGGCACCGACCGCTGTGCTCTGGCGGGGAAGTTCGAGTTTCATCACAAGTGCATCCACATCATCCGGCTGGTAGTACCCCGGGCGCACGCCGATGCCCACGAACCCCAGCGACTCGTAGAGGGCCTGGGCCCCCGCGTTGTCGGCGCGGACCTCGAGGAACACGTCGCGGACCCCCGCGGACCTGGCAGCTTTGAGCAGGGCGTGCATGAGTGCTCGGCCCAGTCCCATCCGGCGTACGTCCGGGGCGACGGCGATGGTCTGCACGTCAGCCTCGGTCGCCCCAGGCGGCACCATCAGGCCCGCGTACCCCTGGACGACATCAGGAGCGCCGAGCGCCGTCGCCACGACGTACACGGTGTTGCCCGATTCGAGTTCGGCACGCATCACGGACTCCGACCAGGCGTCCGTGACGAAGACGGACTGTTCGATCTGCATGATGTGGTGAAGGTCCGCGGCGGATGCCTTCCGTAGCTGCCAGGTCATGCGGTCACCCGCTTGCGTGAAGACATTGTGACGTCCGGGGACCGGAGATAGAGCGGTTCGTCGGCTGCGAAGCTCGCGCCGGCAGCCCAGGTGAGTTCGGCGAGCATGCCGAGCGACCCCGCCGAGACCGTGTCCGCGTCGATCCGGGAGCCTGTGCTCGCCGGTACATCCTCGGGGTGCGAAAGGCCGGGCCCGGCGGAACGAACCGGTAGTCCCACCGCAGTGACTCCGGAGTATGCCGACCAGTACAGTTCACGGCGGCGGGCGTCGGTGGCGATGAGGAGGTCGCCACTGTTCCCTGCCGCGTACCAGGCGAAGGCGACAGCGTCATGGCTGACGAGGGGAACGACAGGCTTGCCTGCACCGAGAGCGAACGCTCTCGCAGCGGCGATGCCGATCCGCAGCCCGGTGAAGGGTCCGGGGCCCATGCCGCACGCGACGGCGGAGAGATCTGCCGCGACGACCCCCGCCTCGCTGAGGGTGTCGCGGATCAGCGCACCGACGACCTCGGCGTGTCGCATGGTGTCGTCGACGGCGTTTTCGGCGAGGATCCCGCCGTCGCGGTCGACCACGGCGACGGAGGTCCCGGTGGAAGAATCGATGGCGAGAAGCACCCGTCCAGCCTACGCGGTCACAGCGGTGGTCAGGCGGGGTCCTGGTCGTGGCGGGTGATCCGGATGTGACGGGGTTCGTCGACGGCATCCGCTTCGTTCTCGTCGGACCCGACTGCGCCGGTGGGCCGTTCGATCTCGACGTCGACCCAGCGTGACGCGACGGCGTCCACCATGCCACGGCCCCATTCGACGAGTACGACGCTTCCGGCGAAGTCGATGTCGAGGTCATCGAGTTCGATCGGCTCGCTGAGGCGGTAGGCGTCGACGTGTACGAGCGGGGGGCCGCCGACAATACTCGGGTGGGTTCGGGCCAGAACGAAGGTCGGGCTGGTCACGGGTCCGCGCACGCCGAGCCCTTCACCGATGCCGCGGGCGAGGGTGGTCTTTCCCGCGCCAAGCGGTCCGGTGAGCACGAGCAGGTCGCCTGCGGACAGGGACCGGCCGAGCCGCACCCCGAACGCGTGCATGTCGTCGGATGTCGCCACGACGATGTTCTCAGCGTCGATCATCCGGGGTACCGCCGGGTCACACGCGCGCCGATTCGGGTCACGATGTCGTAGTTGATGGTGCCCGCCGCTGTGGCCCAGTCGGATGCGCTCGGCGCGCCCGCTGCGGGGTCGCCGAACAGGACGACGTCGTCGCCGACAGCAACGTCGGCGTCGCCGACATCGACGACGAACTGGTCCATGGCGACCCTCCCGGCGACAGAGAACCGGCGACCGCCGATCAGGACCTGGCCGGCACCGGATGCCTGGCGCGGCACGCCGTCGGCGTAGCCCAGCGGGACGAGGGCGAGCGTTGACTCGCTGGCCGTGCGGTAGGTGTAGCTGTACGAGACACCGGTTCCGAGCGGGACGCGCCTCACGGCGGCGATCCTGCCCTGCAGGGTCATGGCAGGGGTGAGGCCGAGGTCGGCCGGAGTGCGGTCATCGAACGGCGACAGGCCATACATGCCGATACCGATTCGCACGGCGTTGAAGCGGGTCTCCGGCAGGTCGATCGCCGCCGCCGTCGCGGCGAGGTGAACCAGGTCAGGACGAAGCCCCTCATTGGTGGCGACGGAGAGTCCGCGGTGAAACACGCCAAGCGCGGCTCGGTCGTCATCGGCCGACGTGTTGGACAGGTGCGAGAAGATGCCCCGCACACGGACCACCCCTGCGTTCTCCAGGTCGGCCGCCCGGCGGAACAACTCCGCCCATTCCCCCTCCACGACGCCGTTCCTGCTGAGACCGGTGTCGAGTTTCAGGTGGACGTATGCGGTTCCGCCGTCGGCGGCATCCGCGATGTCGTCGAGCTGGGCGAGAGACGACACGCCAAGGTCGACATCCGCCCGGATCGCGGCGGCGAAGTCGGCGCCGTTCGCGTGCAGCCAGCACAGGATCGGAGACCCGATACCGGCGGTCCGCAGTTCGAGGGCCTCCTCGATGTCCGCTGTGCCCAGCCAGTCGGCTCCGCCGGCCAGCGCAGCCCGGGCAACGGGAACAGCACCGTGGCCGTAACCGTCCGCCTTGACGACGGCGATGAGGTGCGGGGTGCCGGCCACCTCTCGGAGCGTCCGGATGTTCCGGGTCACCGCGTCGAGGTTGATGACGGCCTCACGAAAACCGGTCATGCGTCGTCCATCCCTGACGGCACGGCGTCATCTGCTCGTTCGGCGACCACGAAGGCGATGGCCGCGCCGGCGTCGTGGCTCATTGAAAGGTGCAGGGACGTGATCCCCCTGGCGGCCACAACGGCTGCGGTTTCGCCGGTCAGATCGAAGCGCGGGTCGCCCTGCGCGTTGTTCGTCACCGTGATCTCGAGCCAGTGCACACCGTCGGAGCTGCCCAGCGCCTTGATGAGCGCCTCCTTGGCAGCGAACCGACCGGCAAGCGACCGGAGCGGCTTGTCCAGCTCACTGGCGGCGAACAGGCGATCGCGCAGTCTCGGCGTCCTGTCGACCGCGCGTTCGAACCGCGCAAGGTCGACCAGGTCGACGCCGATTCCGACGATCACGCTGTTCTGCCGCTCTTTCTCACCAGTCTGGTTACTCGACTGTGCTTTCGTGCTTAGTTGACTGTGCTTATTCGACTGTGACGGACTTGGCCAGGTTGCGTGGCTGGTCGACGTCGAGCCCCTTTGCACTGGCGAGTTCCATTGCGAAGATCTGCATCGGGATGACGGCCAGGAGCGGCTCGAACAGGGGCGCGGCCAGCGGAATCCGGATGACCACGTCGGTGAACGGCAGTACCGAGGCGTCGCCTTCTTCAGCGATCGCGATGACCTTCGCCCCGCGGGCGCGGATCTCCTGGATGTTCGACACGACCTTGGAGTGGATCGTCGCTGAGCCCCGCGGGCTCGGGACGACGACGAACACCGGCTGCCCCGGCTCGATCAGCGCGATCGGACCGTGCTTGAGCTCACCGGCGGCGAAGCCCTCCGCGTGGATGTAGGCGAGTTCCTTGAGCTTGAGCGCACCCTCGAGCGCGATCGGGAACCCGACGTGGCGGCCGAGGAACAGCACGGCGCGGGAGTCGCTCATCCAGCGCGCAAGCTGGACGACGACATCCTGCTCACCGAGGATGGTACGGATCTTCTGCGGGATGCCGACGAGCTCGGCCGACTGCTCGGCGAGGACCTCAGGAGTCTGGGTGCCGCGCACCCGAGCGAGGTGCAGGGCGAACAGGTACAGGGCAGTGATCTGCGCGACGAAGGCCTTGGTGGATGCGACTGCGACCTCAGGCCCGGCGTGGGTGTAGACGACCGCGTCGGACTCGCGCGGAATCGTCGCCCCCTGCGTGTTGCAGATGGAGAGCGTCTTCGCGCCGGCTTCGCTCGCGTACTTGACGGCCATGAGCGTGTCCATGGTCTCGCCGGACTGGCTGATCGACACGACGAGCGTCTGCGGGGTGATGACCGGCTCGCGGTACCGGAACTCGTGGCTGAGTTCGACATCGACCGGGATGCCCGCCCACTTCTCGAGCGCGTACTTGCCGACCTGGCCTGCATACGCAGCGGTACCGCAGGCGATGACGACGATGCGGTTGATGTCGGTGAACAAATCGTCGAGCCCGTTCAGCTCGGGGATGACGACCTGGCCGCTCTCATCGATGCGGCCCCGCAGGGTGTTGGCGACGGCATCCGGCTCTTCGTCGATCTCCTTGGCCATGAAGCTGGACCAGCCGCCCTTTTCTGCGGCGGACGCGTCCCACTGGATCTCGAACGGCTCGACCTCGACGGAGGCTCCGAAGAAGTCGGTGACCTCGACTTTGTCCGGGGTGATCGAGACGATCTGGTCCTGGCCGATGGCGAGGGCGCTCTGGGTGTATTCGACGAAAGCGGCGACATCCGAGGCGAGGAAGTTCTCGCCGTCGCCGAGTCCGATGACGAGGGGCGAGTTGCGGCGGGCGCCGACGACGAGGCCCGGCTGTTCCTCGTGCACGGCGAGGAGCGTGAATGCACCCTCGAGCTGGGCGACGACGTTCTGGAACGCCTCGCGCAGGTCCTTGGTCTTGGTGTACTCCCGGCCGAGCAGCACGGCGGCGACTTCGGAGTCGGTTTCACTGATGAAGCTGTACCCGTCGGCGAGCAGTTCCTTCTTGAGCGGCGCGAAGTTTTCGATGATGCCGTTGTGGATGAGGGCCAGTTTGCCGTCGTCGCCGAGGTGCGGGTGGGCGTTCTGGTCGGTGGGGGCACCGTGGGTAGCCCAGCGGGTGTGCCCGATGCCGGTGTGGCTCACTTCCATGGCGCTGTTCTTCACGTCACCGGCGAGGACGGCCAGCTTTCCGGCCCGCTTGCGGGTACGAATCGATCCGTTCTCATCGATGACAGCTACACCGGCTGAGTCGTACCCTCGATACTCGAGGCGGCCCAAGCCGCTGAGAAGGACATTGATGCTGTCGTTGTTGCCAACGTAACCGACGATTCCACACATGGGCACAACGATACCGGCAATAGACTGGGAACCTATGTCGGACCCCTCCCACGGCTCAGCGTCCCACGCCCAGTCGACGCCCTTCGTCGAAATCGACCGTTCGGACTGGTCGAGACTCTCCCCCACCACCGAGTCTCCCCTCACCGATGCGGAGATCTTCCAGCTGAGGGGACTCGGGGACCGCCTCGACCTGAACGAGGTCGCCGAGGTGTACCTGCCGCTCAGCCGGATGTTGAGCCTGTACGTGGCCAACGCCAAACGGCTCCACGAGTCGACGAGTGCGTTTCTCGGGGAGAAAACCGAGCGGACCCCGTTCGTGATCGGCGTCGCAGGGTCGGTCGCCGTCGGCAAATCGACCGTTGCCCGGCTTCTGCGCGAGCTGATGTCGCGCTGGCCAGACACTCCCCGCGTCGAGTTGATCACCACCGACGGTTTCCTGTACCCGAACGCGGAACTGGAACGCCGGGGCATCATGGCGAGGAAGGGGTTCCCGGAGTCGTACGACCGCCGCGCCCTGCTCCGCTTCGTCAGTGCCGTCAAAAGCGGCGCCCCCGAGGTCCGGGCACCGTTCTACTCGCACCTCAAGTACGACATCGTCCCCGACGCGCAGGTCGTCGTGCGCCGCCCGGATGTTCTCATCGTCGAGGGCCTCAACGTGCTTCAGCCCGCCGGGAACGGCCACCGCCTCACGGTGAGTGACCTGTTCGACTTCAGCGTTTACGTCGACGCGCGTGTCTCGGACATCGCGTCCTGGTACGAAGAACGTTTCATGGCCCTGCAGCGGGGAGCGTTCACCAACCCGAACTCATTCTTCAACGTCTACGCCTCGCTCACCGAAGAGGAAGCGAGGGAGAAGGCCAGGTTTTACTGGCGTGAGGTCAACGAACCGAACCTGCTCGAGAACATCCGCCCCACCAGGGCGCGGGCGAAGCTTGTGCTCCGGAAGGCATCGGACCACACCGTTCGACAGGTGCTTCTCCGCAAGGTCTGACAACGAAGAAAGGCCCTACCTGTCCGCGGGAAGCGGACAGGCAGGGCCTCTTCTCACAGGTTCAGACGGTGAGGCGCTCCCGCACGACGTCGGCGAGGGCGTGTGCCAGACGGTCGGCCGTCGGCTGGTCGGCTGCTTCGACCATCACACGGACGAGTTGTTCGGTCCCGCTGGGGCGGAGGAGGACGCGCCCGGTGTCACCGAGCTCCTTTTCCGCGCTCAGCACTGCCGCAGCGAGGATCTCATCGGTGTGGATGCCGTTCCGATCGACGTCTTTCACATTGACGAGAATCTGCGGGTAAACATCCATCACCGAGGCGAGCTCCGCAGCGGTCTTGCCGGTGCGCGCCATTTCGCTGACCAGGTGAAGACCGGTGAGGATGCCGTCACCCGTCGTCGCGAATTCGCTCATGATGACGTGTCCGGACTGTTCACCACCGAGGGCGAAGCCGTGCTCGTTCATCTCCTCGAGCACGTATCGGTCACCGACCTTGGTCTGGACCATCGAGATTCCGTGCTCGTCCATCGCGACGCGAAGGCCGAGATTGCTCATCACCGTTGCGACGAGTGTGTTGTCGGTGAGGTGTCCGCGTTCCTTCATCGACACAGCGAGGATCGCCATGATCTGGTCGCCGTTGATGATGTTGCCGTCGGCGTCGACGGCAAGGCACCGGTCGGCGTCGCCATCATGCGCGATGCCGATGTCGGCGCCGTTCTCGATAACGGCCTGGGCCAGAAGATCGAGATGGGTCGATCCCACACCGTCGTTGATGTTCATGCCGTCGGGGTCGTTGCCGATGATCGTGAGGGTCGCTCCGGCGTCGCGGAAGACTTCGGGAGAGACGCCGGCGGCTGCGCCGTGTGCGCAGTCGAGGACGACGTGGATGCCGTCAAGTCGGTGCGGCAGGCTCGCGAGGAGGTGGACAACGTATCGGTCCTCAGCATCGGCGAAGCGGCGGATGCGGCCGACTCCTGCCCCGGTGGGAGCGAGGTTCGGTTCGGTGAGGTGGTGCTCGATGCGGGCTTCGACCTCATCGGGAAGCTTGCGGCCACCGCGGGCGAAGATTTTGATGCCGTTGTCGGGGGCAGGATTGTGGCTCGCGGAGATCATCACGCCGAAGTCGGCGTCGATGTCGGCGATGAGGAAGGCTGCGGCCGGAGTCGGGATGATGCCGGCGTCGAGCACGTCCACGCCACTGGAGGCGAGGCCCGCAGCGACCGCTGCTGCGAGGAAATCGCCTGACACACGCGGGTCGCGGGCGAGCACGGCGACGGGGCGCTTGCCGGCGGCGCGGCGTGCCTCAGCACTACGGCCCTGCCCAAGCACCACTGCGGTGGCTTGGGCAAGGCCGAGAGCGAGATCTGCCGTCAGGTCGGCGTTCGCGAGACCGCGAACACCGTCAGTACCAAACAGGCGAGGCATAAGGTCGAGTCCAGGACCGAGGCGCGATTAGCGCTTCGAGAACTGGGGTGCCTTACGTGCCTTCTTGAGTCCAGCCTTCTTGCGCTCCTTGACGCGAGCGTCACGGGACAGGAAGCCGGCCTTCTTCAGGGTCGGACGGTTGTTCTCTTCGTCGATCTGGTTGAGCGCACGCGCGATGCCGAGGCGAAGCGCTCCTGCCTGGCCGGAGGGGCCACCGCCCGAGATACGCGCGATGACGTCGTAGCCACCGGCGAGGTCGAGAACCGTGAACGGGTCGTTGATCAGCTGCTGGTGCAGCTTGTTCGGGAAGTAGTCGGCGAGCTCGCGGCCGTTGACCGTGATGGTGCCTGAACCGGGGACGAGGCGCACGCGGGCGATGGCCTGCTTGCGACGGCCGACGGCTGCGCCGGGAACGCTGAGGGCCGGGCGGGCTGCCTTGGGGGCATCCTGGGTCGGCGTCTCGGTGGAGAAGCTCTCCGGGGTCTCTGCGATGGAATCTGAAATGTTCGCCACTGTAGTAATCCTTATGTCTCTTCGGCGCTTACTGGGCGACCTGGTCGAGGGTGTACGTCTTGGGCTGCTGCGCGGCGTGCGGGTGCTCTGACCCGGTGTAAACCTTGAGCTTGCGCAGCTGCGCGGCGCCGAGGGAGTTCTTCGGGAGCATGCCGCGAACAGCCTTCTCCACCGCACGGCCCGGGTTCTTCTCGAGCAGTTCGGCGTAAGTCACAGCCTTGATGCCGCCCGGGTAACCGGAGTGGCGGTAGGCCTTCTTCTGGAGGAGCTTCTGGCCGGTGAGGGCAACCTTGTCGGCGTTGATGATGATGACGAAGTCACCGGTGTCCATGTGGTTGGCGAAGGTTGCCTTGTGCTTTCCGCGGAGGAGGACGGCGACGTGGCTGGCCAGTCGGCCGAGCACGATGTCGGTGGCGTCGATGATGAACCAGTCCCGCTGGATCTCAGATGCCTTGGGGGTATAAGTGCGCGTCACAGTAGTGCTGCTTTCTTGTCGTAAGTTGGTTGCTCGTGAATCCCGCTCCGTTGGGAGTTCCAGATCTGGAACGCCGCAGGTGGAGGGCTCAACTTCGGATGCCGTGCTGCAGTCAGCGCAGACACCAAGGAGCAATGTTACCCGGCGTCGTCGTCCGGGTCAAACTCGGCGAAGGGGTCCCGCCCGTCGGTGAGCGAACGCCGCTGCCGCGTCAGCAGGGCACGCTGGCCGAGCAGTGCGTCGGAGGGGTAGCCCACTTCGGCGAGCGTCAGACCGCGTGCAGGCATGACGGCGAACTCGTTCGATCGCTCGAGTCCGCTGCGGAGCCGTTCGGCGTCGGCGACGTCGAGTTTGCCCTCCCCCACGGCGACGCACACGCCGACGAGGGCGCGCACCATGCTGTGGCAGAAAGCATCCGCCCGGACATCCGCGACGAGGACACCCCGTGCATCCCGCGTCCAGCCGAACCGCTGCAGCGTACGGATGGTGGTCCTGCCGTCCCGCGGGCGGCAATACGTCGCGAAGTCGTGCAGCCCGACGAGGGATTGGGCGGCGGCGTTCATCAGGTCGACGTCGAGCGGCGATGGGTGCCAGACGGTCTGAGCCCGTTCGAGTGGGTTGCGGAAGGAGAGGCTGTCGGCGATGCGGTATTCGTAGCGGCGCCAGACGGCGGAGAAGCGGGCATCGAACCCGTCGGGGGCCGGGGCAGCGTTTGTGATGAGGACGTCGGGGTACTGCCCGAGCACACCGTTCACTTTGCGGCGCAGGGCGCTGCCGGTCGGGTGCAGTCCGTCCTTCGCCGGCCGGCCCCTCCGCACCCGGGCCGCGCGGTCCTCGTCAAGGTCCAGGTGCGCAACCTGCCCGGTCGCATGCACGCCGGTGTCGGTGCGTCCGGCGACCGTGACGACGATCCGATCGCCGTGTTTTCCGAGGATCGTCGTGATCGCCTCTTCCAAAACCCCCTGCACCGTCCGGAGCCCCGGCTGCTTGGCCCACCCGGCAAAATGGGTGCCGTCGTAAGCGATGTCGAGTCTGAATCGCTGCGGCTGGGTCACTGGCCCAGTTTACGAGAAGCCGTCAGCACTCCTTGACGAGCGCGACCGGCTGGGTGATCGCGACGAATCCCATGCTTTCGTCGAGGCTGAACGACGAAACCCCCGGCATCCTTTCGGACACCGGGGGTTTCAACAGAACGGCAGAATTACTTGTCGTCGGCCTTCTCAACCTCGACTGCCTCTGCATCGGCTTCGACAGCCTCAGCTTCGGGTGCTTCTACTGGAGCCTCTTCGGTCGCGGCTTCGTCAGCCGCAACGTCGGTCTCCTCGACCGGTGCTTCTGCAACGGGTGCAGCGGCTGCGGTGGTCTTCGACTTCTTCACCTTGGGGGTGACGGGCTCGAGAACCAGTTCGATCTGCACCATGGACGCGTTGTCGCCCTTGCGGAAACCGAGCTTGGTGATTCGGGTGTATCCACCGTCGCGCTCGGCGACGAGCGGAGCGATCTCGGTGAAGAGTTCGTGGACGACCGTGGTGTCACCGATGACGCGCATGACACGGCGGCGGGCGTGGAGGTCTCCGCGCTTCGCGAACGTGATGAGGCGCTCTGCCACCGGGCGGAGGCGCTTGGCCTTCGTCTCGGTGGTCTTGATGCTCTTGTGGGTGAACAGGGCAGCGGCCAGGTTGGCGAGCATCAGGCGCTCGTGCGCTGGGCCGCCTCCCAGGCGGGGGCCTTTGGTGGGCTTAGGCATGAAAAGTTATCTCCAGTATCAAAAGTGAAAAAGGCGTCGAGGACGAGCCTTAGTTGCTTGTCTCGTCTTCGTAACCCGAGTAGAAGTGGGCGCCGTCGAATCCGGGAACCGAATCCTTGAGCGAAAGCCCCATTTCCACGAGCTTGTCGCGAACCTCATCGACCGACTTCTGTCCGAAGTTGCGGATGTTCATCAGCTGCGTCTCGCTCAGTGCGACGAGCTCGGACACGGTGTTGATGCCCTCACGCTTGAGGCAGTTGTACGAACGCACAGACAGGTCGAGGTCTTCGATGGGGATCGAAAGCTCGCTGGAGAGGACAGCATCGACCGGCGCTGGGCCGATCTCAATGCCTTCAGCGGCGTTGTTCAGTTCGCGGGCGAGACCGAACAGCTCGACGAGGGTGGTACCGGCGGACGCGATGGCGTCGCGCGGGGTGATGGCCGCCTTCGTCTCCACATCGACAACCAGACGGTCGAAGTCGGTACGCTCACCGGCACGAGTCGCCTCGACACGGTAGGTGACCTTGAGCACGGGCGAGTAGATCGAGTCGATCGGGATCTGACCGGCCTCAGAGAACTCGTTGCGGTTCTGGGTGGCGGACACGTAACCGCGGCCACGCTCGATGGTGAGCTCGAGCTCGAACTTCGCCTGGTCGTTCAGGGTGGCGATGACGAGGTCCGGGTTGTGTACCTCGACGCCGGCCGGAGCCGAGATGTCGGCTGCGGTGACCTGGCCTGCGCCGGTCTTGCGCAGGTACGCGGTGATCGGCTCATCGTGCTCGCTGGAGACGACGAGGCCCTTGATGTTTAGGATGATTTCGGTGGCATCCTCTTTCACACCGGGGATGGTGCTGAACTCGTGCAGCACACCGTCGATACGGATGCTGGTTACAGCAGCGCCCGGAATCGAGGAAAGCAGGGTGCGACGGAGTGAGTTTCCGAGGGTGTAACCGAAGCCAGGCTCCAGGGGCTCAATCACGAACCGGCTGCGGAACTCTGAAATGTTCTCTTCGGTGAGCGTTGGGCGCTGTGCAATAAGCACTATGAATTCCTTTCGGCTAAGTGTCCGCTATATGACACTTGCAATGGCGAGGTATGAAGTTGTGTTCGTCAACGGGCGATTGAGCAGCGCCTGACAGGCACTGCTCAATCGACCAATGGGTGAAAAATCAAACGCGGCGACGCTTCGGCGGGCGGCAACCGTTGTGCGCCTGCGGGGTGACGTCGTTGATCGAACCGACCTCGAGGCCTGCGGCCTGAAGCGAGCGGATCGCGGTCTCGCGGCCTGAACCGGGACCCTTGACGAAGACATCAACCTTCTTCATGCCGTGCTCCTGCGCCTGGCGGGCTGCCGACTCTGCGGCGAGCTGAGCGGCGAAGGGGGTCGACTTGCGTGAACCCTTGAAGCCAACTCCACCGGAGGAAGCCCAGCTGATGACGGCACCAGTGGTGTCCGTGATCGACACGATCGTGTTGTTGAAGGTTGACTTGATGTGGGCCTGGCCCACAGCAATGTTCTTCTTCTCTTTTTTACGCGGCTTGCGAGTAGCCGACTTGGGTGCTGCCATTGATTTCTCCTAAATCTTCCTGGCGAGACTCGAGGCCGGAGGCCTAGCGAGCCTTCTTCTTGCCGGCTACGGTGCGCTTCGGTCCCTTGCGGGTACGGGCGTTGGTCTTCGTGCGCTGACCACGGACGGGCAGGCCGCGACGGTGGCGGATTCCCTCGTAGCTGCCGATTTCGACCTTGCGACGGATGTCGGCCTGAACTTCACGGCGGAGGTCACCCTCTACCTTGTAGTTCCCTTCGATGTAGTCACGAAGCAGGATCAGCTGGTCGTCGCTGAGGTCCTTCACGCGAATGTTTCCGCTGATACCGGTGTCGGCGAGGGTCTTGATTGCCCTCGTGCGTCCAACACCGTAGATGTACGTCAGTGCGATTTCCACGCGCTTGTCGCGGGGAATATCTACGCCGGCGAGACGTGCCATGGTGGCTTCTCCTAGGAGTTAGTGGAGGTGTGGAGCAGGTCCTGTGCCCGGGCCTCCGACCCGAGGTGTCCCTCGAAAAGAGTTCTGGAACTGCCGATATTGTGTTGCTGGTTGTGCTGCGGTTGCCTTCAGGAAAGAAGGACTAACCCTGACGCTGCTTGTGGCGCGGGTTGTCGCAGATGACCATGACGCGTCCATTGCGACGAATGACCTTGCACTTGTCACAGATCTTCTTGACGCTGGGGTTGACCTTCATGTGATTCTCTCTTTTCGCTGTCGTCGTGCCTGGAGCTCCCGCAATGCATTGGGGGTAGCCAGGCCGTTACTTACAGCGCGTCCTACTTGTAGCGGTAAACGATCCGGCCGCGGGTCAGATCGTATGGGCTGAGCTCAACGATCACGCGATCCTCTGGGAGGATGCGGATGTAGTGCTGGCGCATTTTGCCGCTAATTGTGGCAAGAACTCGGTGGCCGTTGGTCAGCTCAACGCGAAACATCGCGTTGGGCAGAGCTTCGACTACTGAGCCTTCGATCTCGATGACACCGTCTTTTTTGGCCATACACTCACTGTCGCTAAAGGTAGTTCGCACTGGTCGTGCGGATGGATTGTGGTGCCACTTGCTCCGAACGGAGAACACGCCTTAAGCGTGCACAAAGCACCAACGGACAATCTTATGTTAAGGAGCGCTATTTAGCCAATCGGCGTCAGGCCCGTGACGTCGAGACGACGGCGACCAGTTCGCTGAACAACGGATGCCCCGGTGCGAGTCCTGTGACGCGCTCGACGAACGCAGGCGCATCCAGTTCCACCAGCAGGGAGCGCATCTCGACGCTCTGCTCATCGTCGGCCACATCGAAACGCAGGGCTGTGCCCACGGCGTCCAGAAGTGCCGTGCGCGGGATGCCCCGTTCGGCCAGTTCGGCGGCCGGGCCGATGAAGCGCTCGTTCCTCGACAGCTTCCGGAGGGGCTGTCGCCCGACCCGCTGGACGGTGTCCGGGAGGTGCGGGTTGGCGAACCGCCCAAGGATCTTCTCGCGGTAGACACGCTGCACGTCCGGGTCGATGCCGTGCTTGGCCACGAGGAGCGCGCTTGTCTCTTCGAGGACCGCGCGGACGGCATCCGCGACGCGGGGGGCAGCGAGAGCGTCGGAGATCCTGTCGATGCCCGCGGCGAAGCCGTAGTATGCGGCGGTGGCGTGGCCGGTGTTGACCGTGAAGAGCTTGCGTTCGATGTACGGGCCGAGCGCATCGACGAAGGTGGCGCCGGGGATCTCCGGGCGTGCGTCCCCGAACGGCGGTGACTCGATGACCCATTCGTAGAACGTCTCCACCGTGACGTCGATGCCCGCCGCCGGGTCCTGCCCAGGCACGATGCGGTCGACCGCGGTGTTGGCGAAGATCGCCCGCGGAGCGATCGCCTCCCACTCATCGGGGCCGACGCTCGACTGCACCTCGGTCTTCAGCAGGTCGGTGGCGTTGATTGCATTCTCGCAGGCCATCACGACGAGCGGCGGCAGCCCGGAGTCCCTGAGCGCCAGGGCCCTGGCGATAACGGGCGCCACGAATCGCAGGATGTTGGGCCCGACCGCGGTGGTGACCACGTCTGCGGTCTGGATTTCGGCGATCAGCTCGTTCTCAGAGCTGGCGCTGTTGATCGCACGGTAGCCGGTGACGGTGCGGACTCCCCCACCGTCACCGACTTCGTGCACCTGATAGCTCGGCGCTCGGTTGAGCGCGTCGATGAGCTCCGCGTTCACGTCGGCGAAGACAACCTCGTAGCCGGCATCATGAAGCAACAGACCGACGAAACCTCGCCCGATGTTGCCTGCGCCGAAGTGAACGGCTTTCATTCTGCGTTGACCTCCTCGAGCAGCGCGAACAGTTCGTTCGCGTCCGCCGCGTCGAGAAGCTTCTGGACTTCGTCCTCGTCGGAGAACACGATCGCGATCTTGGAGAGGATCTCGAGGTGCTCGTTGTTGATCCCGGCGATACCGACCGCGAACCTGACCTGCTCACCGCCCCAGTCGATCGGATCCGCGTACCGCACGAGCGAGAGTGCTGAACGGGAAATGGCATCCTTCGCTTCGTTCGTGCCGTGCGGGATGGCGAGGTAGTTGCCCATGTAGGTCGACACGGACGCCTCCCGTTCGAGCATCGCGTCGACATACGTTGGGCTGACCGCTCCCGCGGCGACGAGCAGGCCGCCCGCTTCGCGGATCGCGTCGTCCCTCGTCGTCGCGGATCCTTGGGCCACCACGTTCTCAGGTGTCAGGATGTTGTCGGTCATGCGGTTCCCCCATCGTTGTTGCGCTTGACGATCTCAACGACGTCGTCGTACTTCGGGCTGTTCATGAAGTTGTCGACCGAGATGTGCTGCGAGTTCGGCGACTTCTCACGCGCCCGGTCGGTGAGGTCCTGGTGGGTGATGACGAGGTCGGCGTCTCCGGTGAGGTTCGCGATCGACTGGTTGGTCACCGTCACGTCAGTTACGCCGGCTTTCTTGATCTTGTTGCGCAGCACAGACGCACCCATGGCGCTCGATCCCATTCCGGCGTCGCAGGCGAACACGATGTTCTTCACGAGCGTCGCGGTAGCCGTCCCCGTCGCCGATCCGGTGTCCGAGGTGCCTTCCGCGACGAGGCCGCCGAGCACTGAGCTCTTCTTGCCCTTGTTCGACTCGGTGGCAGCGACCGCAGCGCTGATGTCCCCGGCGTTGCCTGCGGCCAGGTCGCGCTTGCGGGACGCACGGAGGATGATCGCCGCGATGGTGAACGATACCGCTGCTGCGGCGAGCACCGAGAGGACCACACCGACCATGCTGGTGAACGGAGTCTGGATGAGGACAGCGATGATGCTGCCGGGCGACGCAGGGGCGCGAAGTCCGCTCTGGAACAGCGCGTTCACGGCGACACCGGTCATTCCGCCGGCGATCGCGGCGACGACCAGGAGCGGCTTCATCAGCACGTACGGGAAGTAGATCTCGTGGATGCCGCCGAAGAACTGGATGATGATCGCACCGGGGGCGCTGGCCCGGGCGATGCCCAGTCCGAAGAACGAGTACGCCAGCAGGATGCCGAGCCCAGGGCCGGGGTTGGCCTCGATGAGGAACAGGATGCTCTTGCCGGATTCCTCGACCTGCTGCACGCCAAGCGGGGTGAAGACGCCGTGGTTGATGGCGTTGTTGAGGAAGAGGATCTTGCCTGGTTCGACGAAGATGCTGACGAGCGGCAGGAGTGAGAGGGCGACGAGCCAGTTGACCACGCTTTCGAGCAGCGCACTCAACGTGGTGATGATCGGAGCGATACCGAAGAAGCCCACGATCGCGAGGATCGCACCGAGGATGCCCGCGGAGAAGTTGTTGACGAGCATCTCGAAGCCGGCTTTGATCTTGCCGTCCCAGATGGCGTCGATCTTCTTCATCAGCCACGCGGCGAGCGGACCCATGATCATGGCGCCGATGAACATCGGGATCGAGGATCCGACGATGACACCCATGGTGGCGATGGTGCCAACGACACCGCCGCGTTCGCCATAGATCATCCGTCCACCGGTGTTGGCGATGAGGAGCGGGAGCAGGTAGGTGATCATCGGGCCGACCAGTCCGACGTACCGCTGGAAGGTCGTTCCGTCGTCGGCCTGCGCGAGCGCGGTCGCCGCGCCCTGCCAGCCGATCACATCCGCGTTTCCGAACCCGCCGAGGATGCCGTTGGGCAGCCAGCCGGTGGCGATGAAGAATGCGGTGATGAGGCCCCACGCAATGAATGCTGCGATATTGGGCATCACCATGCCGGAGAGGAACGTGCCGAACCGCTGGACGCGGACCCGGGTACCTCCCGGCTTGGCGGGGGAAGACGTCGTCGTCATGATTATGCCTCTTTCATGGAAAGTGCAGCGGCGGCAACCGCTGCGCGTGATTCGGCCGCCCCGTCGGCGGCCAGGGCGATCTCGGCGAGCTGTCGTGCCTCGTCGATGGTGTAGTTGAGAAGCGATGCCCGCACATCGGTGAGGGCGGGCGTGGACATGGACAGGCTTGTTGCTCCGAGCCCGACGAGCACAACGGCCAGGAGCGGGTCTGCTGCTGCCTCGCCGCAGATTCCGACCGGTTTGCCTACGGCTGCTCCCGCGGCCCCGACCTCGCCGACCAGGCGGAGGACCGCCGGATGCCAGGGGTCCTGGAGCGCGGCGACCGAACCGAGCATCCGGTCAGCGGCGAGCGTGTACTGGGTGAGGTCGTTCGTTCCGATCGACGCGAAGTCCGCCCGGCCCAGCACCCGGTCGGCCAACAGCGCCGCCGACGGGACCTCGACCATGACTCCGGCAGTGCGGATTCCGCATTCGCGCGCAAGCCCGACGAAGTATCCGGTCTCTTCAACCGTGGAGACCATGGGAGCCATCACCCACAGTTCCGCCTGCGTTGCGGCGTCCGCCTGGGCGAGGGCGGTAAGTTGCTCGCGGAGGATGTCCTCGCTGGCGCGAAGGGCGCGAAGACCGCGAAGACCGAGCGCCGGGTTCTCTTCGTGGGCGTCGTTGAGGAACTGCAGGGGCTTGTCGGCACCGGCGTCGAGCACGCGGACCACGACCTTTTTGCCGGGGAACGCCTGGAGCAGCCGGAGGTAGTGCTCACGCTGCTGCTCGATGGTGGGGGCGGTGCCTCCGGCGTCGAGGAAGAGGAATTCGGTGCGGAACAGCCCGACGCCTTCGGCACCGGCGTCAGCAGCGGCCTGGGCGCCCGCGGAGGAACCGAGGTTGGCCAGGAGCGGGATGGCCGTCCCGTCGGCGAGGGCTCCGGGGGTGACCGGGGCGACAGCTGCGGCCTGCCGTTCGGCGATGCGCC
This sequence comes from Mycetocola miduiensis, assembly GCF_900115155.1. Taxonomy (GTDB): domain Bacteria; phylum Actinomycetota; class Actinomycetes; order Actinomycetales; family Microbacteriaceae; genus Mycetocola_A; species Mycetocola_A miduiensis. Next base: position 95,553 of record NZ_FOVM01000008.1, on the reverse strand, counting down.
GTTCGGCGTCGGCTTTCTGCTGGTCGGTCGGGTTCGCGATCACGGTGCCGGACGCAGCGTCGAGGATGACCACCGTCCCGTCGGCCAGACCGGTGGCATCCGTTGCGCCGACGACGGCGACGATCGACTTCTCCCTCGCGAGGATCGCGGTGTGGGAGGTCGGTCCGCCGTCACTCGTGACGAGCCCGAGCACCTTGTCGAGGTCGAGCATGGCGGTATCGGCGGGGGCGAGGTCGCGGGCGACGAGGACGAACGGATGCTCAGGGCTGGGGACGCCTGGGGCAGGCACTCCCCCGAGATCGGCGATGACCCGCTGTGACACGTCGTCGAGGTCGGCGGCGCGTTCACCGAGGTAACCGCCCATGGCGGCGAGCTGGTCGCGGAACGAGGCGAAAGCTTCGAACACGGCACGCTCAGCGGTCTTGCCTGCGGCGAGCGCTTCGTCGATCGCTTCGGAGAGCATCGGGTCCTCGGCCATCATGGCCTGGGCCTCGAGCACGTCTCGTGCGGCACCGCCGGCGGCCTGGCCCCGGGACTCGAGTTCACGGGCGACGATTCTGAGCGACGTTCGTGCGCGTTCGGCTTCGTCGGCCTGCGTCCTCGTGCTCGGGGAATCGGCGGGCGGCGGCAACGGGTCTGACATCCGGGCCACGACGCCGATGGCGACGCCCTGGCCGATTCCGGTGCCCGATACGAGGGCCGGCGTGCTACTCGTCATGGTCGGTCACCAGCAGTTCGGCGAGGTCGTCGAGGACCTGTTCGGCGTTGTCACCGTCTGCGGTCAGGGTGACGTAGTCGCCGTGGTCGACGCCGAGCGAGATGACCCCGAGAATGCTTGCCGCGTTGACCGGCTTGCCACTACCTTTGGCGAGGGTGACGGATGCCCCGGATGAGCTGGCCGCCTGGGTAAAGAGCTTCGCCGGGCGCGCGTGCAGCCCGTGTGACGATCCGATTCGAACGGTGCGTTCAGCCATGGGTGGGTCCTCCGTCGCTGCGTTGTGGTTCACCCTGTACCGGCGCCGCCCCTGCAGCATTCAGGGCGAGGTCGAGGGCATCGTCGCCGGCCGGCGACGAGAAGATGGTGTCGGGCAGCACGGCAACGCCGACGCCGGCAAGATCCGCGGTGTGCCGGATGGCTGCAAGGCGATCGCCGAGGTGAGGGCCGAGCAGGATGGCGTCAGCCGCTGGGAGCCGTTCAGCCAGCGAGTCCAGCGGACAGGCTTCGGCGGTCACCGGGAGCGAACGCGCCGTGGCGGCTTTGCGGATCCGAAGCGCAACGAAGGTGCTTGACGCTCCCGCGCCACACACCACGAGGATTCTCATCGACGCGCCTCCGTTGCCGTTTCGTTTTCGTGCACTCGCTGAGGGCCCGCAAGATCACGGGCTTCCCCGATTCTCCTGCCGGGGCGTCGACGCCCGCCACCATGAAGCTTTCCGCCCCTGCGGAAACGCCCGATTTTGCGCCTCGATGCGACGAACAAGTGGTTGACTCGGAAGAGACGCTCACGCCCCAGGTTGTTTTCCCCCCGAGCGCCTGAAGGAGCCAGCGAGCATGACACGCGACAGACAGGATCGGATCCTGACCTACCTCTCCAGGGCAAGCACCTGGGTGACGGCCGGGGAGCTTGCCGACGTCCTCGGTGTGACGCCCCGCAGCATCCGCAGTTATGTCACCGCCGTCAAGTCGCGGGCCTCCCCGCACACGGTGGTCGAGGCCGGCCCGAACGGGTACCGGATCGATGCGGATGGCTATGCGGCCTTCCGGTCCAAGGCCGCACCGGGTTCATCGGAGACCCCCAGGGACCGTTTGTATGGCATCGTGCGCCGGCTTGTCGACAGCCCGGACGGGTTGAACGTGTTCGACCTCGCCGAGAGCCTGTATGTCTCGGAGTCGACAGTCGAATCAGATCTCGCCCGCGTCCGCTTGCTGCTGTCGGAGGCGGAGTTGTCGCTGACCCGGCGCGGGAGCACCGTCGCTCTCGAGGGGACGGAGCTGGCCCGCCGCCGGCTGTTGTCGCGCATGTTCCGGGAGGAGACCGACCGCGGCATGATCGAACTCGAGGCCATCCAGCGCGAGTTCTCGTCCCAGAGCCTCGGCGCATTCAAGACCGACGTGATCGACATGCTCAGCGATCGGGGCTACCTGCTCAACGATTACGGCATCGACAATGTGCTGCTGCATATCGCGATCGCTGTCGACCGGGTGTCAAAGAATCAGCGGGTCCCTGAGCCGGAGAGAGCGAACACCGAGCCGGACGACGGCATCCCCGCCGCGCTGTCCGCTCTCATCACGAAGCATTTCGGCGTCCCGCTCGGCGCGGCCGATATCGACTACCTCGCGTACCTGATCACCACTCGTGCGGCGAGAAGGACTGAGGATGTCGCCGATCCCGGTTACCTCAACCAGGCCGACCTCGATGTGGTGCGGACCATCGTGCTGAACGCGGGCGAGGAGTATCTCGTCGACCTGTCAGACGAGGACTTCATCACCCGGCTGGCCCTGCACGTGCAGAACCTGCTTCGCCGGGCGCACGAGCACTCATACTCCCGTAACCCGCTGGCGCGGTCGATCAAGACGTCATACCCGATGATCTACGAACTCGCCGTGTACATCGCCAGCCGGCTTCAGACGCACGGCGACGTGGAAATCAACGACGACGAGATCGCCTACATCGCCATGCACGTCGGCGCCCACCTGCAGCAACGGTCGCGGTCGGACGATCTGCTGCGCGGCGTTCTCGTCTGCCCGAACTACTACGACATGCACCTGTTGTTGCGAGACCGGATCACGCTGATGCTCGGCGACGCGATCGAGGTTGTTCGGGTCGTGACGCGCAGCGATGTCTCCTGGGCGGATCTTGACGCCGACATCGTACTGACGACGATCGAGCCGCCGGTGCCTGACGAGTCCATCGTCGTCATCCAGCCGTTCTTCACCGAGGGTGACGCCGACCGGGTGCGCCAGGTGGTCAGCCGGGTGCGGCGGGTTCACCGGCGGGCCCTGATCAAGGATGAAGTGCTGCAGTACTTCGATGCGTCACTGTTCGTGCGGAACGCCGGCGCGAAGGACGAAGCGGGCATGATCCGGCAGCTCGGTGAGCTCATGGTCGCACGCGGCATCATCGACGAGGCGTATGTCGACGGGGCGATCGAGCGGGAACGGATGTCGTCGACCGCGTTCACCGACTCCCTCGCCGTCCCCCACGCGATGGCGATGACCGCCAGGAGCACGTCCATCGCGATCGCCGTGAACGAGTCCAGCATGCCGTGGGGTGAGAACCGGGTGAATGTGGTCGCGTTCATCGCTTTCAGCGCGAGCGAACGCGCCAGCTTCCAGCGGGTGTTCGATCAGTTCGTTGAGGTCTTCTCCGAACGGGAGGACGTTCAGCGGATCGTCAAGAAGTCTGTCGACTTCGGCTCGTTCATCGATGAGCTCGTCCGGACGATGGACTCCTGACACCCGGGCTTGTGCGCCGACCGCCGGCGTGGTCCCCCGCCGCTCGGTCGAAAACGGTTGCTCCGCACGATGAACTCCAGCCGAATCCGACCGGGCAACGCCCCGTCCAGCCAATAACGACCGAGCAACAGCGGCGTCAGGCGAGCAGCGCCGCGTTCATCCGCGCTGTCAGCTCGAGGTCGGTCGGAACAGCCTCGCCGTCGACGGCCGTGATCGGGGCAGCCAGCCGCACACTGGAGACCAGCCAGGCGGCATCCGACCGTAGAAGTTCGCCGACCTCGATCGTTCGGTACACGCACTCGAAGCCGTCGTCCTGGAGGAACTCGAAAAGGTCCGATTGCGTGGTTCCCGCGAGGATTCCGTGCTGGATCGCCGGCGTGAGGATGGTGTTGCCCTGTCGCAGAATCAGCGACGAGGTCGGCCCCTCGAGCGCGAATCCGTCGGTGGAAGTGAACACGACGTCGTCAGCCCCGCGGCTTTTCGCTTCGCGGAGAGCGGCCATGTTGATCGCGTACGACAGGGTCTTCGCGCCGACCAACAGCCAGGGTGCGTTTTCGCCGACGTCGTTCGCATAGCCGCGGCTGAGAGTGACGACGCGGATGCCGTCGGTACGCTCCGGGAAATCGCTTGAAACAGGCGTGCCCGTGAGCCAGCAGGTCGGCGGGCCGGCCTCGTCGGTTCCCCGGGTGATCACGAGGCGGACCGATGCCTGGCCCTTGGGCGGCAAGGCAGCCAGAAGCGCCTCCACTCCCCCGCGCCACTGCGCGAGGTTCGGTGCGGGCAGGTCCAGCTTCTCGGCGGACGCCTCCAGGCGGGCGAGGTGCGCGTCGATACCCCGCGCGCGACCATCGCTCACCCCGAGAGTCTCGAAGATGCCGTCGCCCCGGCCGGCGCCGGCGTCGAAGGCGGTGAGGATCGGCTCGTCTGCCGACACGAAGCGGAGGGAGGCCGAAATCGAAGCTTTCGTCGCCTCGGCGTCCGCGGGGATCGGGTCGAGCAGGATCACGTGTGGCGTCGTCATGGACTCGACCCTAGCGCGGCCGGAGATCCGGATCAGGCGATCGGCGTCGGCGTGATCCCGAACGGTGCCAGACCGCGTGCCCCGCCGTCTTCGGCGGTGAGCACCCAGATGCCGTCCTTGTGCACGGCGACACTGTGCTCCCAGTGGGCGGCGGCGAGGCCGTCATCGGTTGCGACGGTCCAGTCATCGTCCTTGGTGTGCGTGTCGATGCTGCCGAGTACGACCATCGGTTCGATCGCGACGACGAGCCCTGGTTTGACCTCGGGGCCCTTCTGCCGCACCCGGTAGTTGAAAACGGGCGGCGCCTCGTGCATGGATCGGCCGATACCGTGCCCGACGTAGTCGGTGAGGATGCCGTAGGTGCCACGGTCTTCGACATAGCCCTGTACCGCGTCGCCGACCTCATTGAGGTGCTTAGCGGTGGCGAGCCGGGCGATTCCAGCCCACAGCGAGCCCTCGGTCACATCCGAAAGCTTCTGTCGCTCGGCGACCAGCTCGGGCCGCGCCGGGTCAGGCAGAACGATGCTGATCGCGGCGTCGCCGTTCCAGCCGCCGAGGATCGCTCCGCTGTCGATCGAGACGATGTCACCAGGCTCGAGAACGCGGCCGTTGGGGATCCCGTGGACGACGTCCTCGTTTACCGATGCGCAGATCGTGTGGAAATAACCGGCTTCGAGCTTGAAGTTCGGTGACGCGCCCAGGTCCAGGATGGCCTTCTCCGCGGCGGCATCCACCTGTGCGGTCGTCCCGCCGACGCGCAGAGCTTCCCTGGCCGCGACAAGCGATGCTGCGGTGATCCGGCCTGGCTCCAGCATCAGCCGGAGCTGCGCCGGTGACTTGTAGATCGATTTGCGAAGCATCAGGACGTTGGGAACCGAACGCCGTGCTCGGCGAGAGCGGCGCGGACACGCTCGCTGACCTCGTCGACCTCGCCGAGCCCGTCGACCTCGACGACGATGCCACGGTCCTTGTACGCGGCGATCACCGGCTCGGTCTGCTCGTGGTACACGTCCTGGCGGTGACGGATGACCTCTTCGGTGTCGTCGGCGCGGCCCTGCTCGGCAGCCCTCTTCAGCAGCCGCTTAACGACCTCGTCAGGGTCAGCGACGAGCTGGACGACGGCGCCAAGCTCCGAACCGGTTTCGGCGAGGATGCGGTCGAGTTCGGCTACCTGGTCCGCGGTCCGCGGATAGCCGTCGAGGAGGAAGCCGTTGACAGCATCCGCCTGGTGCAGCCGGTCCTGAACGATGGCGTTGGTGAGGGAGTCCGGAACGTACCCGCCGGAGGACACGATCGCCTGGACTTTCTGCCCAAGCTCCGTGCCTTCCTTGATGTTGGCGCGGAAGATGTCTCCGGTAGAGATCGCCGGGATCCCGAGCGCGTCCGCGAGGACTGCCGCCTGCGTTCCCTTGCCGGCTCCTGGCGGGCCGACGATCAGCAGACGCGCGCTCATCGCAGCAGCCCTTCGTAGTGACGCTGTTGCAGTTGCGCGTCGATTTGCTTGACCGTCTCAAGTCCGACACCGACGATGATGAGGATGCTCGCGCCGCCGAACGGGAAGTTCTGGTTGGCGCCGACGAGGGCGAGTGCGATCAGCGGGATGAGCGCGATGCAGCCGAGGTACAGTGCACCGGCCAGCGTGACGCGGGTCAGCACGTAGTCGAGGTACTCGGCGGTCGGCCGGCCGGCACGGATGCCGGGAATGAAGCCGCCGTACTTCTTCATGTTGTCTGCGACTTCTTCGGGGTTGAAGGTGATCGCGACGTAGAAGTAGGTGAAGCCGACGTTCAGCAGGAAGTACAGGGCCATGTACAGCGGGTGGTCTCCGCTGGTGAGGTACGTGGTGATCCATGTCACCCAGGCTGCGGGTTCCTCACCCGCGGCTGGCGTGTTGAACTGCGCGATCAGGGCGGGCAGGTACAGCAGCGACGACGCGAAGATGACGGGGATCACGCCGGCCATGTTCACCTTGATCGGGATGTACGTGTTGTTGCCGCCGAAAGTCCGGCGTCCGACCATCCGCTTTGCGTACTGCACCGGGATGCGCCGCTGCGACTGCTCGACGAAGACGACAGCCATCATGATGAGGAGGCCGACGGCGAGGACAAGCAGGAACGTGTCGAAGCCCCTGGACTGGATGATCGCGAGGAGCGAGCCGGGGAACGTGGCAGCGATCGAGGTGAAGATGAGGAGCGACATGCCATTGCCGATGCCGCGTTCGGTGATCATCTCACCGAACCACATGATCAGGCCGGTGCCCGCTGTCATGGTGATGACCATGAGCAGGACGGCGTACCAGGTGTCGTTGGTGAGCAACTGGCTGCACTCGGCGCTCGTGTTCGTGCCGAAGAGGGCGCCGCTTCGCGCCACGGTGATCAGCGTCGTCGACTGGAGGATGCCGAGGAAGATCGTCAGGTAACGGGTGTACTGGGTCAGCTTGCCCTGGCCCGACTGGCCTTCTTTGTGCAGAGTTTCAAAGTGAGGGATGACCACGCGCAGGAGCTGCACGATGATCGAGGCCGTGATGTACGGCATGATGCCCAGCGCGAAGATCGACAGCTGGAGCAGCGCGCCACCCGAGAACAGGTTGACGAGCTCATAGAGGCCGGAGGTGCCCTGGTTCTGCTCGAGGCAGGACTGGACGTTACCGAAGTCAACGAACGGCGCGGGCACGAACGACCCGAGTCGGTACAGGGCCATGATGCCCAGTGTGAACCCGATCTTCCGGCGAAGGTCTGGTGTGCGGAAGATCCGCGCAACGGCGCTAAACAAAAAAGGCCTCCTGGTTTCGAGCCGAGTATTTCAGCTCTTGGTGCCGGTAAATGGTCCAGTCGTCAAACAGGCCCGGCAATCGAATCTACTCGATTACCGGGCCCGTCGAACAATCGGTTCCCCGTTCGCTTTGCGCGACGGACAGACCGGCGTCTGTGGAATTACTTTACAGAACCGCCAGCGGCGACGATCTTCTGCTCAGCCGACCCGGAGACCTTGTCTACGGAAATCGTCAGCTTCACGGAAATGTCGCCGTCTCCGAGGACCTTGACCTTCTCGTTCTTGCGAACGGCGCCCTTGGCCACGAGGTCGGAGACGGTGACGTCTCCGCCCTTCGGGTAGAGCTCAGCGAGCTTCTCGAGGTTCACGACCTGGTACTCGACGCGGAACGGGTTCTTGAACCCGCGCAGCTTCGGAGCACGCATGTGCAGCGGAAGCTGTCCGCCCTGGAAGCCAGGCCGAACCGTGTTGCGCGCCTTCGTACCCTTGGTACCGCGGCCAGCCGTCTTACCCTTCGAGCCTTCACCACGACCGACACGCTGGCGTGCCTTCTTGGATCCTTCTGCCGGGCGGAGGTGGTGGACCTTGAGCACCTGGGCGCGTGGGGTCTCTTCTTCGGCATTCTTGGCCGGAGCCTTCTTTGCCGGAGCCTTCTTGACGGGAGCCTTCGGCGCGTCAGCCGCAACGGTCTCAGCCTTGGCCGATTCCTTCGGAGCAGCAGCCTTCTTCGCAGGAGCCTTCTTGGCTGGAGCCTTGTCGGCAGCAGCCTTGGCGGGCGCCTTCTTCGCGGGAGCCTTCTTGGCGGTCTCCTCGGTGACGTCCTTCTTGTCGTCAGCCATTAGTCGATCTCCTCAACCTTTACGAGGTGAGCAACAGTGTTGACGTAGCCACGGTTCTGCGCGTTGTCCTCGCGGACGACGACAGCACCGATGCGCTTCAGTCCCAGGCTGCGCAGCGTGTCGCGCTGGTACTGCTTCTCACTAATTTTGGATTTGGTCTGCGTGATCTTCAGCTGAGCCATCAGGCACCTACCTTTGCGGTAGCCGCAGCCTTGGCAGCGGCCTGAGCCTCGATCTCGAGCAGCTTGGCAGGAGCGATTTCTGAGTACTCCTTGCCACGGCGGGCTGCAACAGCGCGGGGCTCTTCGAGCATCTTCAGCGCCGTAACAGTGGCGTGAACGATGTTGATCGTGTTCGACGAACCGAGCGACTTGCTCAGGACGTCGTGGATGCCGGCGCACTCCAGAACGGCGCGCACAGGACCACCGGCGATAACACCGGTACCTGCAGCGGCCGGACGCAGGAGGACGACTCCGGCAGCAGCCTCACCCTGGACGGGGTGCGGGATGGTCGATCCGACCCGGGGAACGCGGAAGAAGTTCTTCTTGGCTTCTTCGACGCCCTTCGAGATCGCGAGGGGAACTTCGCGTGCCTTGCCGTAGCCGACACCAACGAGACCGTTTCCGTCTCCGACGACGACGAGAGCGGTGAAGCTGAAGCGACGACCACCCTTGACGACCTTGGACACGCGGTTGATGGTGACAACGCGCTCGAGGAACTGGCTCTTGTCAGCGTCGCGGCTGTTGCGCTCGCGACCCTGGTTGCGTTCGCCCCGGCCGCCACGGCTGCCGCGGTCGCCCCGTGCGTCAACGCGCCCGGAGCTTTCGGTTCCGGCAGCGGTCTCGACCGGCTTCTCAACTGGCTGGTCCGCGGTAGCGGCCTCAACCTTGCTTGCATCACTCACAGGTTCAACCCACCCTCTCGAGCACCTTCGGCGATGGCCGCAACGCGACCCGCGTACCGGTTACCACCACGGTCAAAAACGACTTCTTCGATACCGGCGCTCTTCGCACGTTCTGCAACGAGCTCGCCGACCTTCCTGGCTTTGGCGGTCTTGTCACCGTCAAAGGTACGGAGGTCAGCTTCGAGGGTGGATGCCGACGCGAGGGTGAAACCCTTGCTGTCGTCAACGACCTGGACGAATACGTGACGAGCCGAACGGGTCACGACGAGACGCGGGCGAGCCGCGGTTCCATCGATCTTCTTACGGAGGCGCGCGTGACGACGGTCACGGGCAGCCGACTTGGACTTTACGGCCATGGTTACTTACCAGCCTTTCCGGCCTTGCGGCGAACGATCTCGCCGGCGTAACGCACACCCTTGCCCTTGTAGGGCTCAGGCTTGCGAATCTTACGGATGTTGGCAGCAGCCTCGCCGACGGCCTGCTTGTCGATCCCGGACACCGTGAGCTTGTTGTTGCCCTCGACGGTGAGCGTGATGCCAGCAGGCGGCTCGATCAGGACCGGGTGGGAGAAGCCGAGGGCGAACTCGACCGAGCTGCCCTTCTGAGCCACGCGGTAACCGGTTCCGACAACTTCGAGGCCCTTGGTGTAACCCTGGGTGACGCCGATGATCTGGTTGCTGATGAGGGTACGGGTGAGCCCGTGCAGGGAGCGCGATTCACGCTCGTCGTCCGGCCGGGTAACCAGAACCTGGTTGTCCTCGACCGTGGCCTCGATCGGGCTGGCGACGGTGAGCATCAGCTCGCCCTTCGGGCCCTTGACGGAGACGACGGAGCCGTCGACCGCGACGGTGACGCCTGCGGGGATCTCAATGGGGAGTCTTCCAATACGCGACATTTGTGGCTACCACACGTAGGCGAGGACTTCCCCACCTACGCCCTTCTTCTCGGCCTGACGGTCGGTGAGCAGACCGGAGGAGGTGGACAGGATGGCGACGCCGAGGCCACCGAGAACCTTGGGGATCTCGGTCGACTTTGCGTAGACACGGAGGCCGGGCTTCGAAACGCGCTTGATGCCCACGATGGAGCGTTCACGGTTCGGGCCGAACTTGAGGTTCAGGGTGAGGGTCTGGCCGACGCGAGCGTCTGCAACTTCCCAGCCGGAGATGTAGCCCTCAGAGGTGAGGATGTCGGCGATGTGCGACTTGAGCTTCGAGTGCGGCATCGACACGGTGTCGTGGTGTGCCGAGTTCGCGTTGCGCAGTCTGGTCAGCATGTCTGCGACCGGATCTGTCATTGTCATAGGTGATTTCCTTCGTTCACCAGGTTTCGTTCACCCGTTACACGAATGACGACCTGTGGTGGTTAGGGGTGAAGCGGATGCTCCGCCCCCCTGATCTTTTTCGCCGCAATGCGCCGGCCTCCCGATTTCACGAGGAAATCGGTCGACCGGCGCCGAGGCGATCAAGTTCTTCAGTTGTGCCGCGGCATCCAAGCCGGCTGCAAGCAACCGACCTAATATACCGCTACTTTGCTGAGTGTTCTGTTACGCCTGGTTTTCAGCGGTCTTGAACGGGAAGCCGAGCGCCTTGAGCAGCGCGCGACCCTGTTCGTCGTTCTTCGCGGTCGTGACGACCGTGATGTCCATACCGCGAACCCGGTCGATCTTGTCCTGGTCGATCTCGTGGAACATCGACTGCTCGGTCAGACCGAAGGTGTAGTTTCCCGAGCCGTCGAACTGCTTCGGGCTCAGGCCGCGGAAGTCGCGGATACGAGGGAGCGCGAGGCTCAGCAGGCGGTCGAGGAACTCCCACATGCGGTCTCCACGAAGCGTGACGTGGGTTCCGATGGGCTGTCCTTCGCGCAGCTTGAACTGTGCGATCGACTTGCGTGCCTTCGTGATCTGCGGCTTCTGACCGGTGATCTTGGTCAGGTCGGCGACGGCGCCATCGATGATCTTGCCATCGCGGGCTGCCTCGCCGACACCCATGTTCACGACGATCTTGGTGAGCGTCGGGATCTGGTGCACGTTGGTCAGGCCGAGGTCCTTGAGCAGCTGCTCCTGGAGCTCTGCCTTGTACTTCTGCTTGAGGCGGGGCTGGATTTTGCCAGCCTCCACTGCCGTGTCAGTCATTAAAGGTCCTTACCTGACTTTTTGGCGTAACGAACGCGGACCGTCTTGGTGACGCCGTTCTTCGTTACTTGCTCATTACGGTGGCCGACGCGAGTCGGCTTCTTGGTCTCGGGGTCGACGAGCGCCACGTTCGAGATGTGAATCGGAGCCTCGTGGGTTTCAATCCCACCAGTCTTCGTTCCACGCTGGCTCTGTCCCTGACGGACGTGCTTGGTGACGTAGTTGACGCCCTCAACGATGACGCGGTTCTTCTCGACCAGCACCTCGATGACCTTGCCCTGCTTGCCGCGAGAACCGCCGCGAGCCTGGGTCGGACCTGAGATGACCTGGACGAGGTCGCCCTTTTTGATCTTCGCCATGACTAAATAACCTCCGGTGCCAGCGAGACGATCTTCATGAACTTCTTGTCGCGAAGCTCGCGACCGACCGGTCCGAAGATACGGGTACCGCGGGGGTCGCCGTCGTTCTTCAAAATCACTGCTGCGTTCTCATCGAACTTGATGTAGGAGCCGTCCGGACGACGGACTTCCTTCTTGGTGCGAACGATGACGGCTTTGACGACGTCACCCTTCTTGACGTTCCCACCGGGGATCGCGTCCTTGACCGTTGCAACGATCGTGTCGCCGAGGCTGGCGTAACGACGGCCTGATCCACCGAGAACACGGATGGTGAGAAGCTCCTTGGCGCCGGTGTTGTCGGCGACCTTTACTCGGGATTCCTGCTGAAGCATTTTCTAACTCCTTATGACAAGCAAGCCGCGAGGCTTACTTGGCCTTCTCGAGGATCTCGACCAGGCGCCAGCGCTTGGTGGCGCTCAGCGGACGGGTCTCACTGATCAGGACGAGGTCACCGATGCCGGCGGCGTTGAGCTCGTCGTGCACCTTCCTCTTGGAGGTGCGGCGGATGACCTTGCCGTAAAGCGGGTGCTTTACGCGGTCTTCGACCTCAACGACGATGGTCTTGTCCATGCGGTCGCTGATGACGTAGCCACGTGCGGTTTTGCGGTAGCCACGAACAACGGCCTGGGCCTCTACTGCGGCGACCTCGGGTGCTGCGCTCTTAGCGTCAGACTTAGCCATTACTTGGCCTCCTCAGTCTCGGTTTCGGGTGCTGCCTCAGCGGCCGCATCCTTCTTCTTGGTTTTCTTCGCAGCCTTGGCAGGCACCTCTGCGGCGACGGGGGTTGCCCGAATGCCGAGCTCGCGCTCACGGATGATCGTGTAGATGCGAGAGATGTCGCGCTTCACGGCACGCAGGCGGCCGTGGGTCTCGAGCTGGCCGGTAGCGGCCTGGAAGCGCAGGTTGAACAGCTCTTCCTTGGCCTTGCGCAGCTCGTCGACAAGACGTTCGTCTTCAAATGTGTCGAGCTCAACGGGGGTGAGCTCCTTGGAACCGATCGCCATTATGCGTCGCCCTCCTCGCGCTTGATGATGCGTGCCTTGAGAGGCAGCTTGTGGATTGCACGGGTGAGTGCTTCGCGGGCAAGCGTCTCAGAGACGCCGGCGACCTCGAAGAGCACACGGCCGGGCTTGACGTTCGCGACCCACCACTCGGGCGAACCCTTACCGGAACCCATGCGGGTTTCGGCAGGCTTCTTGGTGAGCGGACGGTCGGGGTAGATGTTGATCCACACCTTTCCACCACGCTTGATGTGACGCGTCATCGCGATACGAGCGGACTCGATCTGACGGTTGGTCACGTAAGCAGGCGTGAGGGCCTGGATGCCGTACTCGCCGAAGCTGACAACGGTTCCACCGGTGGCCTGGCCAGTGCGGTGGGGACGGTGCTGCTTGCGGTGCTTGACTCGACGTGGAATAAGCATGATTACGCGCTTGCCCCTTCTGCGACGGGAGCCTCGGCACGCGGTGCACGGCGCGGACGGTCGCTACGCTCTGGGCGGGTCGACTTGGCGTTGGCCTGCTCGCGAGCGAGTTCCTTGTTGGTGATGTCGCCCTTGTAGATCCAGACCTTCACGCCGATGCGGCCGAAGGTGGTCTTTGCCTCGTAGAAGCCGTAGTCGATGTTCGCGCGGAGCGTGTGCAGCGGCACACGGCCTTCGCGGTAGAACTCGGAACGGCTCATCTCGGCGCCACCGAGGCGGCCGGAGACCTGGATGCGAACACCCTTGACGGTGGACGTGCGCTGGGCGCCCTGCAGTCCCTTACGCATTGCGCGGCGGAAGGCCACACGTGCGGAGAGCTGCTCGGCGATGCCCTGCGCGACCAGCTGGGCGTCAGCCTCGGGGTTCTTGACCTCGAGGATGTTCAGCTGGATCTGCTTGCCGGTGAGCTTTTCGAGGTCGGTGCGAATGCGCTCCGCCTCGGCGCCGCGGCGACCGATCACGATGCCCGGGCGGGCGGTGTGAATGTCGACGCGAACACGGTCACGGGTGCGCTCGATCTCGATGCGCGAGACACCGGCGCGGTCAAGCGAGGTGCCCAGCAGTCGACGGATCTTGACGTCCTCGGCGACGTAATCGCTGTAACGCTGGCCCGGCTTGGTGCTGTCGGCAAACCAACGCGACACGTGGTCGGTGGTGATGCCGAGGCGGAAGCCGTACGGGTTTACTTTCTGACCCATTACTTCGTACCCTCCTCAGGAGTGGCGAGCACAACAGTGATGTGGCTGGTGCGCTTCAGAATCTGGAATGCGCGGCCCTGGGCACGCGGCTGGAAACGCTTGAGGGTTGCACCCTCGTCGACGAATGCCTTGGCGATGTACAGGTCCTGCTCGTCCAGGAACTGGTTGTCTTTGTCTGCCTTGACGCGAGCGTTCGCGATGGCAGAGGCGACCAGCTTGTAGACGGGTTCTGACGCACCCTGCGGTGCGAACTTCAGAATGGCCAGGGCCTCAGCGGCCTGCTTTCCGCGGATCATGTTGACGACGCGGCGGGCCTTCATGGGGGTGACGCGGATGTGACGCACGCGTGCGACTGACTCCACCATTTCTCTCCTCCTTTTCGTCACCGCGTTAGCGGCGACGACCCTTCTTGTCATCCTTCACGTGTCCACGGAAGGTGCGGGTGGGTGCAAACTCGCCGAGCTTGTGCCCGACCATCGTCTCGGTGACGAACACCGGGATGTGCTTGCGACCGTCGTGCACCGCGATGGTGTGTCCGAGCATGGCCGGGACGATCATCGAACGGCGCGACCAGGTCTTGATGACGTTCTTGCTCTTGGCCTCGTTCGCGCGAACCACCTTGCGGAGCAGGTGGTCATCAACGAAGGGGCCCTTCTTAAGACTGCGTGGCATCTTCTACAACTCCTACTTACGCTTCTTGGTGGCGGTGCGGCGACGAACGATGAGCTTGTCGCTTTCCTTGTTCGGGTGGCGTGTGCGGCCTTCTTTCTGGCCCCACGGGCTGACCGGGTGGCGTCCACCGGAGGTCTTGCCCTCACCACCACCGTGTGGGTGGTCGACCGGGTTCATGGCGACACCGCGGACGGTCGGGCGAACGCCCTTCCAGCGCTTGCGGCCGGCCTTTCCCCAGTTGATGTTCGACTGCTCGGCGTTGCCGACCTCGCCGATCGTCGCGCGGCAGCGTGCGTCGACGTTGCGGATTTCACCGGACGGCAGGCGGAGCTGCGCGTAGATGCCATCCTTGGCGACGAGACGAACCGAAGCGCCTGCTGAGCGAGCCATCTTGGCGCCTCCACCCGGACGCAATTCGATTGCGTGGATGACGGTACCTGTGGGGATGTTCTTCAGCGGCAGGTTGTTGCCCGGCTTGATGTCAGCGCCGGCACCCGACTCGACAACGTCACCCTGTGAGAGCTTGTTGGGAGCGAGAATGTAGCGCTTGGTGCCATCGACGAAGTGCAGGAGCGCAATGCGCGCCGTGCGGTTGGGGTCGTACTCGATGTGAGCGACGCGGGCGTTGACGCCGTCTTTGTCGTTACGACGGAAGTCGATAACGCGGTACTGGCGCTTGTGGCCACCACCGATGTGACGGGTCGTGATGCGGCCCTGGTTGTTGCGACCACCGGTCTTCGAGAGGGGACGCAGCAGCGACTTCTCAGGGGTCGAACGCGTGATTTCAGCGAAATCAGCGACGCTCGATCCACGACGACCTGGGGTCGTGGGCTTGTACTTACGAATAGCCATAGTTTTTCCTTACGCTCCTAGCCGACAGCCGTGAAGATGTCGATGGAACCGGATTTGAGCGTCACGATGGCGCGCTTGGTGTCCTTGCGCTTGCCGATACCGAACTTGGTGCGACGGGTCTTGCCGGTGCGGTTCAGAGTGTTGACCGAGGCGACCTTGACGTTGAAGATCTTCTCGATAGCGAGCTTGATCTCGGTCTTGTTCGCGTTCGGCTCGACGACGAAGGTGTACTTACCCTCGTCGATCAAGCCGTAGCTCTTCTCTGATACGACCGGCGAGATGATGACGTCGCGCGGGTCCTTGTTGATGTTGGTCATGGCTAGGCCTCCTCAGTGACGTCAGCAGACGAAGCGACAGCCGTGACCGACTTGCCCTTGGCGGGGCCGGCGACGAAAGCGTCGAAGGCTGCCTTGGTGAAGACGATGTCGTCTGACACAAGCACGTCGTAGGCGTTCAGCTGGTCATGGTTGATGACGTGAACGGTTGGGATGTTGCGAACCGCCTTGTAGCTCTCAACGTCGGCGCGTTCGAGAACGACGAGCACGTGAGGAGAGGTGGCGATGG
Organism: Mycetocola miduiensis; assembly: GCF_900115155.1. GTDB lineage: Bacteria > Actinomycetota > Actinomycetes > Actinomycetales > Microbacteriaceae > Mycetocola_A > Mycetocola_A miduiensis. The sequence continues at coordinate 79,762 of NZ_FOVM01000008.1, read as the reverse complement.
TTGCCAGGTAGTCCACGGCGGCCTTGGTGACGCGCTCTTCAGCGATCACGAGGGTTTCGACGACGTGGATACGCTCGCCACGGGCCCGGTCGGAGAGCGCTCCACGCAGGGCGGCGGCGATCATCTTCTTGGGGGTGCGCTGCGAGTAGTCACGCGGCTGCGGTCCGTGGACGACGCCACCACCGGTCATCTGGGGGGCGCGGATCGAGCCCTGACGAGCGCGACCGGTTCCCTTCTGCTTGAACGGCTTGCGACCTGCACCGGAAACCTCGCCACGACGCTTGGTCTTGTGGGTTCCCTGGCGTGCGGCAGCGAGCTGCGCGACAACGACCTGGTGGATCAGCGGAACGTTGGTTACTGCGTCGAACAACTCGGCGGGCAGTTCGACAGTGCCGGACTTCTTGCCCTTCGTGTCGAGAACGTCGAGCGTTGCGGTGCTAGTTGCGTCGGTCATCTAACTACGCTCCCTTCACTGCGTTGCGAACGAAAACGATGCGGCCACGAGCGCCGGGAACGGCACCCTTGACGAGCAGCAGGCCCTTGTCGGCGTCAACCGAGTGGACGTGCAGGTTGAGCACGGTCACGCGCTCTCCACCCATGCGACCGGCCATGCGCATGCCTTTGAAGACACGGCTCGGGGTCGACGAAGCACCGATGGAACCGGGCTTGCGGTGGTTGCGGTGCGCACCGTGAGATGCGGAGACACCCTTGAAGTTGTGGCGCTTCATCACACCGGCGAAACCCTTACCCTTGCTGGTTCCGACGACGTCGACCTTCTGGCCGGCTTCGAACGTTCCATCAACGGTGAGCTCCTGGCCCGGGGTGTAGTCGCCGGCGTCAGCGGTGCGGACCTCGGTGACGTGGCGGCGAGGCGTGACGCCTGCCTTGTCGAAGTGTCCTGCGTCCGGCTTGTTCACCTTGCGCGGGTCGATCTGGCCGTAAGCGATCTGAACCGCGTTGTAGCCGTCAACCTCGGGCGTGCGAATCTGCGTCACGACGTTCGGGGTGATTTCGATAACGGTCACGGGCACGAGCTTGTTGTTCTCGTCCCAGACCTGGGTCATGCCAAGCTTCTTGCCGAGCAGACCCTTGCTGGTCTTGTTCTGCGTAGACATGCGTTCCCTTAGAGCTTGATCTCGATGTTGACGTCGGCCGGCAGGTCGAGTCGCATGAGCGAGTCGACGGCCTTGGGCGTCGGGTCAATGATGTCGATCAGACGCTTGTGGGTGCGCATCTCGAAGTGCTCCCGGCTGTCCTTGTACTTGTGGGGAGAACGGATGACACACACCACGTTCTTCTCCGTCGGAAGCGGCACCGGGCCGACAACCGTGGCACCCGCGCGGGTTACCGTGTCGACGATCTTCCGCGCCGAGGTGTCAATGACCTCGTGGTCATATGACTTAAGTCGAATGCGGATCTTCTGTCCCGCCATTTTTGACTCGCTCTCTGTCTTGCGTCTTACGAATTCCTTCGCATTGGACGCGCTTCTTAGCGTTGAGGACAACGCTGGGCACTACTTGCTGTCGCACCACTGTTTTACTGTCAAGTCTTTGTCGGCTTCCCGCCCCGGGCTCCGCGCACGCAGAGATACCCTGCGGTTGCGGCGTGTGCCAGTGTTGGGATTGTCGACCAAGTCGATGTTCTGCTACCCGCGGCCTAGGTTTACTTGCTCAGTTACGAACGTGACCTATGCACTGCCTGGCAGTGATTCCGGCGCGAAGGCACGGAAATGTTGAACTAGATGAGTCTGACAGAAAGACCGGCATAGTGCAACCCGGGCGTGTCGCGCCGATCGACCCCGCCACATGGGCGCACAGCTCCGCCAAACCTGGCCACGACTCGGCAGTCGGCGGCGGGATCACGGCACTGGTAGCCCAGCGGCCCACCGTCCAGCAGGAGTTGTGCACACCCCACGCCTCAGCACCGAATCCGGCGCATAACTCCGCCAAACCGCGGCTCGAGGCAACACCCAGCCGCGCGATTCGGTACTGGCAGTGCTGCAACCGGCCATCCAGCAGGAGTTGTGCGCACCCCAACGCCGCGGCCCCGAACCAGCACCCGGAGCGGAACACCCCCAACCGACGGCCCCTGAGGGGGGTGGGGCCGCCGGTGGTCGTGACCGAGGGGGGTCGTCACGGCTGACTCCAGACTGCCAGACATGAGGAATCTTCACATCCTTTTCGGAACTCGGCCCATCCCCCAGTTCGGGTGTCCCCCGTGTGAATGTAGACGAACGCACAAAGGGCCCGGCCTTTCGGCCGGGCCCTCTTCAGGAGCTACAGGTTCGTGCTACTTGAGAACCTTGGTGACGGTGCCTGCACCGACGGTGCGGCCACCCTCACGGATTGCGTAGCCGAGGCCCTCTTCCATGGCGATGGGCTGGATCAGCTCAACGGTCATTTCGGTGGTGTCGCCGGGCATGACCATCTCGGTGCCCTCGGGCAGCGTGATGACGCCGGTGACGTCGGTGGTGCGGAAGTAGAACTGCGGGCGGTAGTTCGCGTAGAACGGGTTGTGACGCCCACCCTCGTCCTTGGACAGGATGTAGGCGGTTCCCTCGAAGTTGGTGTGAGGGGTCACAGAACCCGGCTTGACGACGACCTGGCCGCGCTCAACGTCTTCACGCTTCGTGCCGCGGAGCAGGAGACCACAGTTCTCGCCGGCCCATGCCTCGTCGAGCTGCTTGTGGAACATCTCGATACCCGTGACGATGGTCTTCTGCGTCGGGCGGATGCCAACGATTTCGACCTCGGAGTTGATCGGGAGGGTTCCACGCTCGGCGCGGCCGGTGACGACCGTTCCACGACCGGTGATCGTGAAGACGTCCTCGATCGGCATGAGGAACGGCTTGTCCTTGTCGCGGATCGGGTCCGGGACGCTCTTGTCGACGGCTTCCATGAGCTCGAGGACCGAGTTGACCCACTTCTCGTCGCCCTCAAGAGCCTTGAGGCCCGAGACGCGGACGACGGGAGCGTCGTCGCCGTCGAAGCCCTGGCTCGAGAGAAGCTCGCGAACCTCGAGCTCGACGAGCTCAAGGATCTCTTCGTCGTCGACCATGTCGGACTTGTTGAGCGCGACGAGCAGGTACGGAACGCCGACCTGCTTGGCGAGCAGCACGTGCTCACGGGTCTGAGCCATCGGACCGTCGGTTGCCGCAACCACGAGGATCGCGCCGTCCATCTGAGCAGCACCGGTGATCATGTTCTTGATGTAGTCGGCGTGGCCGGGTGCATCAACGTGAGCGTAGTGACGGTTAGGCGTCTCGTACTCGACGTGAGAGATGTTGATCGTGATACCGCGCTGGCGCTCTTCGGGAGCCGAGTCGATCGACGCGAAGTCGCGCTGAACGTTCGTTGCCGAAGGGTACTTGTCAGCAAGCACCTTGGAGATGGCAGCGGTAAGGGTCGTCTTGCCGTGGTCGACGTGACCGATCGTACCGATGTTTACGTGCGGCTTGGTCCGCTCGAACTTGGCCTTAGCCACTATGGTCCTCCTCAGGACTGATGTAGCGAAGCCGGGCACTGGTTTGCGACCGGTTTGCTACGGGGATTTGTGTGTTTATGTTACTAGGTCGCGACGGGGGATTGCACAGGAGAGTCTCAGGGCCCTCCCCCGCCGCAGAGCGATTACTCGCCCTTGCTCTTCTGGATGATCTCCTCGGCTACTGCCTTCGGAACCTCTGCGTAGCTCTCGAACGTCATCGAGTACACCGCGCGACCCGAGGTCTTGCTCCTCAGGTCACCGATGTAACCGAACATCTCCGACAGCGGAACCTTGGCAGCGATCACCTTGACGCCAGAGGCGTCTTCCATCGACTGGATCTGTCCACGGCGGGAGTTGATGTCGCCGATGACGTCGCCCATGTACTCCTCAGGGGTACGCACCTCGACGGCCATGAGCGGCTCAAGAAGAACCGGGTCAGCCTTGCGTGCGGCCTCTTTGAAGCCCATCGATCCAGCGATCTTGAACGCCATTTCAGACGAGTCAACATCGTGGGCGGCTCCGTCGAGCAGGATCGCCTTCACACCGACGAGCGGGTAACCGGCGAGGATTCCGACCTGGAGTGCGTCCTGGAATCCGGCATCGATGGAGGGGATGTATTCGCGAGGGATACGACCACCGGTGACCTTGTTGTCGAACTCGTAGGTCTTTTCAGCGGAGATCTCGAGCGGCTCGAGGCCGAACTGGATCTTCGCGAACTGGCCTGAGCCACCGGTCTGCTTCTTGTGGGTGTAATCGTGCTTCGGAACCGCACGGCGGATCGTCTCGCGGTAGGCGACCTGGGGCTTGCCCACGTTCGCCTCAACCTTGAATTCGCGCTTCATCCGGTCGACGAGGATGTCGAGGTGGAGCTCGCCCATACCGTGGATGACGGTCTGGCCGGTTTCCTGGTTCTGCTCGACGCGGAACGTCGGGTCCTCTTCTGCCAGCTTCTGAATCGCGGTGCCGAGCTTCTCCTGGTCCTGCTTCGTCTTCGGCTCGATAGCGACCGAGATGACGGGCTCAGGGAAGGTCATCGACTCGAGTACGACCTGCTCGTTCGGGTCGCTCAGGGTGTCACCGGTGGTGGTGTCCTTCAGACCGATGACGGCGTAGATGTGACCTGCGGTCACGAAGTCCACGGGGTTTTCCTTGTTGGCGTGCATCTGGAAGATCTTGCCGATGCGCTCCTTCTTGCCCTTGGTCGAGTTGATGACCTGGGCACCGGAGTCGAGCCGGCCGGAGTAGACGCGCACATAGGTCAGACGACCGAAGAACGGGTGGACGGCGACCTTGAAGGCCAGCGCCGCGAACGGCTCGGCAGCGTCCGGGTGACGGAGGATGATCTTTTCCTCGTCGCGCGGGTCGCGGGCTTCGGTTGCCGGCACGTCGAGCGGGTTCGGCAGGTAGTCGATGACGGCGTCGAGCATCGGCTGGACGCCGCGGTTCTTGAACGCCGAGCCGCAGAGGACCGGGTAGATCTCGCTGTTGACGGTGAGTTTGCGGATCGCACCCTTGATCTCGGCGACGGTCAGCTCTTCGCCACCGAAGTACTTCTCGAGCAGCGCGTCGTCGGTCTCGGCGACGGTCTCGAGGAGGAGCTTGCGGTATTCGGCAGCCTTCTCGACGAGGTCGGCGGGGATCTCTTCGATGGCGTACTTGGCGCCCATCTCGACGTCACCCTTGGAGTCACCGCGCCAGGTCAGCGCACGCATCTCGACGAGGTCGACGACGCCTTCGAACTCGCTCTCAGCGCCGATGGGGAGCTGGATCACGAGGGGCTTGGCGCCGAGGCGCTTGATGATGGTGTCGACGGTGAAGTAGAAGTCAGCGCCGAGCTTGTCCATCTTGTTGACGAAGCAGATGCGCGGGACGTCGTACTTGTCGGCCTGGCGCCAGACGGTCTCGGACTGGGGCTCAACGCCCTCCTTGCCGTCGAACACCGCGACAGCGCCGTCGAGAACGCGGAGCGAACGCTCCACCTCGACGGTGAAGTCGACGTGACCGGGGGTGTCGATGATGTTGATCTGGTTGTTGTCCCAGAAACACGTGGTGGCCGCAGAGGTGATCGTGATGCCACGCTCCTGCTCCTGTTCCATCCAGTCCATCGTGGAGGCACCGTCGTGGGTCTCACCGATCTTGTGGTTGACGCCCGTGTAGAACAGGATGCGCTCTGTGGTTGTTGTCTTACCGGCATCGATGTGGGCCATGATGCCGATGTTGCGGACCTTGTTCAGGTCGGTGAGCACGTCAAGTGCCACTGGGTTCCTCCAGGAAGTTGAATGTGGAAAGGCCGAACAGGCGGAGCGGATGCCCCGGCGCGGGAGCCGCGTCGGGGCATCCGATCGCGACTACCAGCGGTAGTGAGCGAAGGCCTTGTTCGACTCGGCCATCTTGTGAGTGTCTTCGCGGCGCTTGACCGCGGCACCGAGGCCGTTCGACGCGTCGAGGATCTCGTTGGTGAGACGCTCGGTCATCGTCTTTTCGCGACGGCCCTTGGCGTAGGTGGTGAGCCAACGGAGTGCGAGAGTGTTCGCGCGGTGCGGCTTGACTTCAATCGGCACCTGGTAGGTCGAACCACCGACGCGGCGTGACCGGACCTCAAGGGTGGGGCGCACGTTGTCGAGCGCCTTCTTGAGTGTGACGACGGCGTCCTGGCCGTTCTTCGACGAAACGCCTTCGAGTGCGTTGTAGACGATGCGCTCGGCGAGGCCTTTCTTCCCGTCAACAAGGATCTTGTTGACGAGCTGGCTGACAATCGGTGCGCCGTAGACGGGGTCTGCGACGACGGGGCGCTTAGGTGCTGGTCCCTTACGAGGCATTACTTCTTCTCCATCTTTGCGCCGTAACGGCTGCGAGCCTGCTTGCGGTTCTTCACGGCCTGCGTGTCGAGTGCGCCGCGGATGATCTTGTAACGGACACCCGGGAGGTCCTTCACACGTCCGCCACGGACGAGAACCATCGAGTGCTCCTGAAGGTTGTGGCCTTCACCGGGGATGTAGGCGGTGACCTCGGTGCCGTTGGAGAGCTTCACACGAGCGACCTTGCGCATCGCCGAGTTCGGCTTCTTCGGGGTGGTGGTGTACACACGGGTGCATACGCCACGCTGCTGGGGGTTGGCCTTCAGGGCGGGGGCCTTGGTCTTGACGACCTTCGGCGTGCGACCCTTGCGGACCAACTGCTGAATGGTTGGCACTACTTCTCCTTGTTTTTGCTGCACGGTGACAGCTGCAATGTGTTTGCTAGCATTCGCACGAGGCGAGTTCATTTGGACCCACCGCCATCGCAGAAGAGCGAAGCTGAAAGTGGTGGGTATGCCGTGGGGGCAGGCGCATGAGCTATCCGGCCCTGATGATGCGGCCTTGCGAACCCTTTGTCGCACCCGAAGGCACGATTCAGAAGCATGACAAAGCACACACCTCAGAAATTCTAACCGCCGGGGGTGTCCCGGTCAAATGACGGGGGCTTGTTCCCGGCAGCGCACCAGGCAGCGTACGGCCCGATGTTCGCCGATCACAAGGAGGGTGGAGAATCCAGCTCGAGGGTGAGGTCGGCGAGCAGCGCTTCGATCTGCGGCTCGACGTATTGGGCGACGGCGGCCTGGATCCGCTCACGGTGCGACTCGATCGAGATGCACACGAGTTTCCCCGCGTGAATGGCACATTCGTCAGCGAGGCGGATCTCGGTTCGCAGCGCCGCTTTTTCGTCGTCGGTGAGCGGAACGGGCAGGTCTTCGTCGTCGGCGGGCTCCTCCCCTGCGAGCCCGGCGAGGGTGAACAGGTACGGTTCCCCCGGGATCGGGTCCGGGTCGACAGGGAGGCCGTCGTACTCCGGTTCGAGACCCCGCTCTGGGCGGTACTGGCGCGCGCGGCGAAGTTCCGCCTCGGCCAGCTCGCGCTGCAGCAGGGGAAGATTGCGCTGGGTGTAGTCGTCGACGATGTCGTCGACGATCGATTTCACCCGGGTGGAGAGTCCGTGCTGCACCGCGTGCGGTACGTCGTGGTCGAGCCCGACGGCCGCCATGATCGGCGATCCGAAACAGCGACGGCACAACCTCGTGCGTCCGCGGTGCGTTGATGGCTGCCAGCGCGGCAGCCAGCGCAGCCACGCGTCGACCGCCTGGCTCACTCGCGTGTCGAGCGACCGGTCCATGACTCTGAGAGTACTCGCCTTATCGCTCCCACGGCCATAACGGACGCGCCGGATGTTCTCCCCCACTGCCGAGGACGAGCATGTAGACCACAGAGACCGCGGCGGCGAGCACCCCCACTGCGATGGCATACCCGCTGAGGGCGGACCCGGCGGCGAAGAGGACGATGGTGAAAACCTCAGCCGTCACGATCGAATAGGCGATCGCGCCGGCGAGGACGTAGACCACATAACTGACGATTCCGATCAGGACCGAGCGGCCGAGCGGGAGTCTCACCGGATCGCCGATGGATGCGGCGATCGCCTCGTGCAGGTCGCGCAGATAGCGACGCCCGATTCCCAGCAGGTACAGCAGCACGGTCACCACGGCGGATGCGGTGGCGACAGGACCGACGAGAGGACCGGCATCCGCCTGGGGAACGACATCGGTATCGGTGAGGAGGCTCACGAACCCGAACGCGCAGACGACGAGGGCAAAGTAGAGGACGGTGGCGAAGATCGCGAGAGTGTACGGGAAGGATGCGGGCCGGCCCTGCGCGCCCTCGGCGGGGTTGGGTATCGACATCGGCTCAGTCGAAGACGACCTGCACCCGGTACTCACCGAACCGCACGGCCGTATTGGCGAGGAGTGGCGTGGCGACCTCGGGGGCGCAGAGCGTCTCGGTGCCATCTGCGGCGATCAGGACCGTGCCGTTCGTCGAGTTGAGGTCGAGGACCCAGACCCGGCCGTCGGCGACCCCGAGAATGGCATGCGTCTTGGAGACGCTGCGTTCGACGTCGTGCAGGCGGGCCCGCGCGGTGACCCCGTAGCCCTCCTGGTGCTGGGGATCCCTGCCGACGATGAGCCCTTCGCCGAGCGGCAGCACGCTGCCGTCGGGCAGTTCGAGTCGCGGATTCCCGATTGATTTCGCAACGGGCGTCGGCGCGGTGGCCGGGGCGGGCTGGTCCGCGGCAGTCGGCTGAGGAGCGAATGGCTTGGGGGCGAGGCCGAATTCCGGCCTCGCGACAGGAACGGGAATGCCATGATCAGAGGAGGGCACCGTGTCGAGCGCCGGTTCCATGCCTGGTGGCATCCCGATCTTCCGAATGGGAGCATCCGTCGCCGGCGCGGGCAGCGGCGGGCGGGGCGGAAGCTCGAAGCCGTTCCACTCGTTCACGCCGTCGCCACTCATTTCTCTACTCCGCCGTTTTCTTGCGTTGACCCTTGTGCCCGGATCGCGTGCCGCGGCCAGGAGCCGTGAGGCGGTCCGTCATCGTCCGTCCGGTGTGAACCCGGAACCGGCTCAGCTGCCGGCGCCACCAGCCTACCGCCGACGCCGCGCCGGTCGAAGACTCCACCGACGTCTGCCACAGCTCATCGATGCGCTTCTCCGGCAGGTTCCGCCCGGAGAATACGGCCTCGTCCGTGCCGTGCGCGAGGCGGGTGAGAGTGGCCAGCCCGCCGGGCCGGTCCGCCCGCTCTGCTGTTCCGTTTGCCTGCGCCGCCTCGGTTTCGACCTGGCTGCCCAGGTCTGCGGCGAACATCCGCCGGGTTCCGATCTCGGGCAGCACATAGCCGACCTCGGCGTAGCGGTCGAGTAGTTCGTCCCAGGCGCCGGCAGCGCGCGCGTCAGCGGTAGCCGCGGTGCGGCGGAGGCGCATCCGTCGTCTCTTGATGGCGGCGATCACGAGCAGGGGCACGAGGTAGAGGAGAAGGGATGCTCCGAGGGCGCCGCCGAGGATCCAGACCCACAGAGGGAGAGCGAAGGCGTCTTCGTTCTTCTCATCCTCTTCGCTGTCGTTGATGTCCACTTCGGTGAGCAGGTCGTCGTCCTGCTTTTCCGCCCGCGGCGGTTGCCGGACCTGCGGTTGAGGCTCCGTCTTGGGCTTCGGGTTCTGGTCCTGTGGGATCTCCTTCTCGTCCGGAGTGGGAGAGAAAGCGACCCATCCGACGCCCTGGAACGGCACTTCGACCCACGCGGTGACGTCGTCGCCGGTGACCGTGACCGTCTCCCCCTCCTTCACATCCTTCGGCGCAAATCCCATCACGACACGGGCCGGGTGACCCAGTGAGCGGGCCATCAGCGCAAATGCTGCGGCGAACTGTTCTTCGTCGCCGATCATCTGGTTCCGGGTGAACAATTCCTCGATGCGGTCGGCGCCATGGCCGGCGCGGGAGGGGACGCTGTCAGAGGCAAGGCCATGGCTGAGGAAGCCGTTGATCTTCAGGGCCTGCTCGAGTGCACGGAGCTGATCGATCGGGGTCGTGGCCGCTCCGGCGAACTCGGCGGCCTTCGCGGCGACGACATCCGGAACGCGCTCGACGAGCGGCAGCTCCACCCGCGCGACGGGCACGTTCGAGAGCGCCTGGTCGCTGAACGCATCCTGCACCTCCGTCGTGAAGCTGTACTCGTACCCGGTGTCGACGCCGGACGTGATCACGGTGGTGGCGGTTTCGGCGTTGTAGCGCAAGTCCTGGGACGTATCGGTCGGCTCGGTGGGAAGAGAGATTGTCTCGGGGTAGCCGACGATCGGCAGCCACACACCGGAGTATCCGCTGACGCTCACGCTGACCGATCGGGCGCCGGAGGATTCGAGCAACGCGGGCGCCGGGAGTTCGTCGCCCACGAGCCGGAACGAACCGGAGCCGTCTGTTTGGTCCTCGGCCCCGGAGACGTCCCAGAGCCGGCCGTCGTAACTGTCCATCACAGCGAGGCGGACACGATCGGATGCCGCCAGGCCGGTCACCGAGAACAGGTCGGTCTCGCCCAGGTCTTTCGTGTATTTACGGAACCCGCTGAGCGGGCTGGGGTAGTCCTGCGGGTCGAATGGCGGCACAACCTCTTCGCGCAGAACGAAGCGCGACTCGGGCGGCGGGATGAGGATCGAGCCGGCGACGGCTGCCACGAGGATGGCGGCTACCGCGACGATCGCACTGCCGAGAAGCTTGGTGCGGTTGAGACCGCGGCGTTCCTGGAGGCTCGCGTTCGTCACCCCGCCCCGCCGCCAGCCGAGCCACAGCAGCGCGAGCACGGCGAAGGAGATTCCGCGCAGCCCGGCGAGGAACGGAGTGGATGTACCGTAGAGGATCCCGAGCAGGTACAGGGCGGTGGGCCCGATCAGCAGAACCGACAGCCGCGCCGGCGAACGGTCGTGCCGCGGAAGCCAGCGGAGCACAAGCACCGTCGTGACCAGCCCCACCAGCCAGGCAGCTGCGTACGGCAGAACGGTGATGTACTCGGGCGCACCGGCGGGGGCGGACAGGGTGACGAGGTCCGTCCAGCCGAACACCGCCCCGAGCGCCAGCCCGCGGAGGGTGGTCAAGGTCGGGAGAACGGCAAACAGCGCATACCCGGGCATGGCCAGTGCGCTTCCAAGCATGAAGTAGAGCACGATCGCCGACAGACCGGTGAAGAACGCGTTGAGCCGGAACAGGTGCGAAAGGTAGCCGGCAGCGGTTCCCACGAGCAGGCCGCCGAGGCCGGCGAGGAGGTAACCGTTGTCGCTGAAAGCGGGGGCAAGGCCCCAGATCCCCAGCGCCGAGAGCACGGATACGACGGCAAGGTCCCGCCAGGTAGCGGTGCTGACCTCGCCGCGCGGAAGCCTCGGCGCCGGTGCCGATCGCGAGGCCTTTGGTGTCTTCTCGCTCATACCGCCCTCGCCATCACGCGAGGCAGGTCGCCGAGAGAACCGATCGTGACGATCGAGAGCCCGGCGACGTCCTGCACGCGCGGCCGGGAGCCGTTCTCGATCCTGAGCGCGATGACGTTGGTTTCCCCGCCGAACAGCCTCTGGATGGCGCGGTAGTCCGGTGCCTCCATTCCTGAACCGGCAACGATGACGACGACGCTCGGCGGCGGCAGCCGTTTCGTCGCGTCGCGGGCGAAGTCGCGCGGGGTGGCCGTAGATCCGACGATTTTCTCGACCCGGCAGGTGTCGTCGAGGAGGGATGTCACGGAGTGGGTCTTGAGGACGCGTCCCTCGGTGACGACGCTGATCTGGGTTCCGTCCCGGATCACCTGGGATCCGATGGATGCCGTCACCGAAACCGCGAGTTCGAACTCGTCGTCTCCGGCGTAGTAGCGCTCGTCGCTGGAATGGATGATGGTCAGCTGGCTCCGCCTCGACTCCTCGAACTGACGAACCATGAGCTGCCCGGTCCTCGCCGACGTCCGCCAGTGGACGTAGCGGACGTCGTCTCCGGTCACGTACGCACGGAGGGCGTGGAAGGAGATGTCGTTGTTGGTGATCTTCTTGGTCACCTGGCCCTCGAGGTCGCGCACGAGTCCAGCCGCCGTGGGATGCAGCCGGGTGGTGACCGGGTGAACGAACAGTTCGATCTGATCCGTCCAGCGCACGACACGCCGGAACAGACCCAGCTGGTCACCGCGGATCGAGACGGCGGGGCCGGTGAGGATGACGGCGCGACGGTTGGTCGGCACAGCGAAGAGCTCTTCGACGTCAGCGCCCGGCTGGAGCGCCCCGATGGAGAACTCGGCGAGGCCTTGCCCGACCGGAACCTCAAGTGTTGTGGCCGTTGACGCCTTTTTGCCGGTGTTGGTGACGAGCACGCGCCCGATCGCGCGCTCCCCCACGGTCACCCGCCTCGGGTTGAGGGCGATGTCGACGGCGTACGTGGCCCGTCCGATCAGGAACAGCGCCGCGACGGCCAACGCCGCGAACAGGGTGATCGCCACGACCGTGAGTTCCGCCCAGCCGAGCAGCAGCCCGGCGACCAGGGTCACGACCGCGGCACCGAGAACGAGCGCGCCGAGTCCGCTGACCGCGGCCAGGTACGGTTTGCTGACCTCCCACAGCCACACGACCCAGGATGAAACGATCCGCCCCAGCAACACGAACGGCACTTTAGCGCTCCTGCCCGCCCGCTTCGCCGCTGCCAGGCGGGATCCACGGGTGGCGGACGTGGCGTGAGGCGTCCGCTCGACAGGTTGCGGTTCCTCAGCCGGGTCGGCAAGCGCCGCGGTCTCGGGCTCGGTCGTTACTGTGCTGGTCATGACGTCGGGGAACCCGGAATCTACGCTGCGCGGTATGCGGGAACGGGGAGTTCGACGAGGATGCCTGCGACGACATCCTCGGCCTTGACTCCGGCGAACTCGCTTTCGGCATCGACGATGAGCCGGTGCGCGAGCACCGGAACGGCGAGCTGGTGGACGTCGTCCGGGGTCGCGTACGTGCGACCGTGGGCGAGTGCCCAGGTTTTGATCATCCGGGCCAGCGCGAGGCCGCCACGCATGCTCGAGCCGAGCGCGATGTCCTTGTGCGCTCTGGTGGCGTGCACGATATCGGTGATGTACTCCATCACCGACCGGTCGACGTGAACGGCGGATGCCAGCTGCGACATCGCGAGGAGTGACGGACCGCCGATGATGGGGCTGATCTGAGCCGCACGTGAGCGGTTGGCCGAGTCGAGCAGCAGGTCGACGGCGGTGGCGCGGTCCGGGTAGCCGAGGGAGGTCTTGATGAGGAACCGGTCAAGCTGTGCTTCAGGGAGCTTGTAGGTTCCGGCCTGCTCGACCGGGTTCTGCGTCGCGATAACCATGAACGGCTTACCAACCGGGTAGCTTTCACCGTCCACGGTGACCACACCCTCCTCCATCACTTCGAGGAGCGCCGACTGGGTTTTCGGTGACGCGCGGTTGATCTCATCCGCGAGGACGACGGAAGCGAAGATCGGGCCCTTGTGGAACTCGAACTTGTTCGTCGACTGGTTGTAAATCGTCACTCCGGTGACGTCGGACGGCAGAAGATCAGGCGTGAACTGGATGCGCGAATTGGTGCCCTCGAGCGTGTTCGCCAGCGCCTTAGCCAGCACCGTCTTACCGGTGCCTGGGTAGTCCTCGAGCAGCACGTGCCCCTCGGAGAGCATCGAGGCGATCACCAGTCGGATCGTCTCCTCCTTGCCGAGGATCGCCAGGCTCACGCTGGACACCAGGGACTCGAATGCCCCCGCGAACCACTCCGACTGTTCTTGCGTTACTGACACGTGTTTCTCTCTCTTTATCGATCGGCTAGGGGCGGAAGTCGACGGTGTTCGAACTCTTGCCGTCGACGATCACCTTCGTGTCCGGGTATCCCGAGTAGCAGGTGCGTGGCGAATCATCGAAACCGCCGTTGCCGTCGGTCGTCAGGGTGTACGTGCGGTAGACACCGCCATTGGCGTAGCACTGCCAGGTGTAGGTGGTGTTAGGCGCCCAGTCACTCATTGTGATGTGGTGATAGAACTTTCCACCACCGGCAGACGGCCCCTTTGCAAGTGACAGATTTTTTTCGTACTTCGGCCCCGGTGGTGGTGGTGGTGGGGGCGGTGGCGGCGGTGGTTTTTCCTTCACGTACACACTGGAGTACTCGGACCAGTCGCTGCAGCCTCCGGGGCCGCACGCCTGAACACGTCCGTTGTAATTCTTGTCCCCGGTGTTCGCCTGTGTCGTTGCTCGGGTTGTCGATCCTCCGGTCGTTCCGGACTCGACGCCTTCCACCTGCCAGTTGTAGCTGGTGACCCCGCCGCCGTCGTCGCTCGGGGCCGCCCAGGTCAGCCGAAGCGGAGTCGGGGCGTAGTCCCCACTCGGGTTCTCAAGAGACACGTTGCGGGGAACAGTTGGTTTGCCGTACGACGTCGCCGAACTCGACGCCGACTTTTCGCTGTTGCCGACCTTGTTCGTGGCGAAGACCGTGAAGCTGTACTGCGTTCCGTTCTCTCCGGCGAAGGTCAGCGTCTCCCCGGCCTGCCCGCTCTGCTTGACACCGTCGTTGCGCGTGACCGTGTAGCTCGAGATCGCCGCTCCGTTGTTCGACGGTGACGGCTTGATTGTCGCTGCGATCTTCTTCGGGCTCGCCGCGAGCGTCGGAGCAGGTGGCTGGTCGGGCGCGCTCGTCACCATGACGTCTGCGCGTCCCTGCACGTGGCGGTTCGGGTCCGCGGTGGCATCCTCGACCGTGTAGATCACGCTGATCTGCTGGGTCTTGTCCGGGCCGGGCGTGATCACGAGGTTGGAGCCGCTGATCCTCACGGTCGCGTTGGCCCCGTTGCTCACGCCGGCATCGATGATCTTCAGCGGCTGGCCGGGGAAGGGGTTGAAGTCGTTTGCGAGCACGGGCAGAGTGACCGGCGTGCTCGAGCGGCCATCGGCGTAGGAGTCGTCGACGGCTGAGGCGAGCGGCTGCGACGACGAGACGACGCGCACGTGCACGGTGCCGGGGATCGTGAACTTCTTGTAGGTGATCGTGAAGTTCAGCGTCGTGGCGGTGCCCGGCTGCACTCCGAACGGAGCCGACACGGTGAGGGTCGAACCCGACAGGCCGGCCTGGATGCCCCCGGTCGCGGCGGAGAGCCCGCTGTAGCTGAGCGCGGCGAGGACCTCGGGGTTCGGGTGGTCGCTGGCCATCCGCAGGTCGAGGGTCTGCGCGGGCTCGCCGGCCTCGATGGTGAGTTCGGGCGGTGTGTAGGTCGGGGCGACGTCCTTCATCTCCGGGTCGCCGACGGTGATCGGGAGCACGAGGACGTCCACGCCAGTGCGTGAACCGTCTGTGGCCTCGAAGGTGATGCTAGCCGGGCCCCGGTAATCCAGCGCAGGAGTGAAGGTCAGGGTCTGGTCGTTGACGTAGTTCGGCGTTCCGTCGCTCTTGATCGCGCTTACCGTGTTCGCTCCGGTGATCCGGATCTCCTTGCCGGACGGCGACTCGGCGACGTCGGAGAGCTTCCAGGTCTTCGTCTCGTTCATGTCGACGTATTGGGTCTCCAGATTCGGCTTGATCCGGGGAGGGAGTCCGTCGGAGAACGGCGGGACAACGATGAACGCAGCCGAGCTGAGGGCATCGATCGTGTTGGTGAGCCGGTAGGCGATCGCGGTGCGGTCGTCGCCGAGGGTGACCCGCACGAGCCCGTTCGGCAGGAGTTCGGCGCTGCCCTGGTTCGGTCCCTCGACGGAAATCGCGAGGTCGTCGACGCTGCCGCCGGAGTTGTTGGCGCCGTCTCGCACGTCGATGTCGACGGTCTTCTCGCCGATCACCTCATCGGGTTCGACGATGTGGTCGACCAGCGTCGGCGGGGCGATCGTGGCATCCTTCGTCACGCGCACCTGCACGAAAGCAGTGTCGAAGCCGCCCTGGCCGTTGGTGATCTCGTAGCGGACGACGAAACTCGTCTCCTCGTCGGGCGCTTCGATCTCGACGAGGCGCTTCTTCTCCACGCTCGCGGTGATGCCCTCCGGCACGTCCTTGAGTTTTTTGCTCACCTCGATCGTGTAGCCGTTGGGGTCGGAGTCGTTTCCGAGCACCGGCACGGTCGCGACCCGGCCCGGCTGGACCTCGATCGTGTCGTCGACGGCGATCGGCGGCGAATCCTGCGCCGGGCGCTGGATCACACCGATTCGCACGGTTCCCAGCGCGGAGGCACCGTAGGCGTCCTTCACCGCGTAACTGAACACGTCTGTTCCGGCTGAACCGGGCGCGGCAGTGTAGGTGAAGCTCTGACTGGTGGAGTCGGTGACGCTCCCCAGCTCCGGGGCGCTGGAGAGTCCGTCGAAGACAACTGAGTCCCCGTTGGGATCAAGGCCGTCGAGCGGGACATTGACGGTGACCGACGAGTCGGCGAAGACGCGCGCGGTAAGCGTCCTCGGTGCGGGTTCCTCATTGACCTTCTCGTCGGCGGCCACGACGTTGAACGTGATGCGGGCAACGGCCTTCTGCTTGAAGTCGTCGGTGACCGAGTAGGTGGCCGAGTACACGCCGGTCTCGCGCGGTGCCTGGAACCGGACCTTGTCGCCGGAAACGAAGGCCAGCCCCGCCTGAACCGGCTCGGCGAGTTCCGGGTCGAGTGTCATGACGGCGTTGTCGGGGTGGATGTCGTTGTCGAGCACGGGGACGCTAGCGATGTCGCCGGCGCGGACCGTGACGACGTCGTCGGCGGCAATCGGCGCCTGATGTTTGGTCAGCGGCGGCACCGGGACGATCGCGACAGTGCTGACCGTCTCGTTCTGGCCATCGGAGACGGTGTAGCTGAACTGCAGCTGCTCGGTGACGGCGGCGCTCGACGTGACGCGCACCACTGAGGAGTTGAGCACTTCGATCGACAGGACCCGGGCGGCATCCGGGATGTCGAGGGAACGGACGGCGAGCACCTTGCCGCTCGGCGACACGTCGTTCGTGAGCACGTTGAGCACAGTCGGCTCGTTCGGGCGCAGGTACCCGGTGTCGTGCACGGCGATCGGCGGCTGGACCTCTTCGGGGACGTCCTTCACGTCGACCCGGATCATGCCGATGCTCGTCGCTGCCCCGGCGCCGACGGTGTACTGGATGTAATAGGTGCCGGTTTTGCCCGAGACGAGCTGCATCGAATTGGTGTCGGATTTCAGGATGACCGACATGCCGCCCTGCAGCGCTTCGGCGCCGAGGAGGGCAAGCTGTCCTCCATTCGTCGACAGGTCGTTGGCGAGCGGGAATGCTTCGACCGGCTCGCCAACGAACGTCTCCACGTGGTCGGGGGTGCCGACCGGGTTGAGGGTTCCTGTCGGTTTGACGTCGACGGTGAACGTTCCGGATGCCGTCTCGGTGCCGTCGGAGACAACGTAGACGATATCGCGGGGACCGAGCTGGCCGGAGGTGTGGGTGACGGTGACGAAACCTTCGTGCGAGAAGCGGACCAGATCACCGTTATCGCTGACGGCGGATTGCAGGAAGACGTCGTCCCCATCAGGATCGCGCCAGTCGATCAGCGGGTTGTATGTGATGCTCTGGCCCGCCTCGACCGAGACGGCGCCCTTGCGCTGCTCGACCGGTGCAGAGTTCGCCTCAGTCGGCATGATCGTCACGCTGACGTTCGCCTCGGAGACGCCGCCGCTGCGACCGTCTGAGACCGAGTACCGGAACGAGACCGTCCCGGCTGACTGTTCCGGGTTCGGCGTGAACTGCAGCGCCCTGCCCCCGTCGATGAACTCGACGTTGCCGGATTCCGGCGCAAGTCCCTGGAGGTTCCGCCCGATGGTGAGGACGTCGCCGTCGGGATCTGTGTCGTTGTCGAGCACCGGCAGAATGGTGCTCTTGCCCGGGCGCGCGCCGAGGGCGTCATCGCGCGCGATCGGCGGGCGGTTCTGCTCGGTGCGGTCGGCGAGGGTGTCTTCGAACGACTGCGTGGACGCTTTCTCGTCGCCCTCCTCGCCGTCCTCCTCCTGCGGAGGAGTGACTTCTTCCCAGTTCTTCACCAGGCGCATGTTCGCGTCGACCAGCCAGACGTCACCGGTCTGCAGGTTGTTCAGCGCGATGACGTTGCGGTTGACCCGGAACTCGAGCGCCGTGCCCTCCGCGAGAGGTTCGATGTCCTGCCGGCTCGGCGACGCATCGCCGCAGACAGCGAGGTAGCGACTCGCGCCCGACCAGGCGCCGTGGGCGCAGCCGTTGAGGTTCACCGGCGACGAGACCCCGCCCGCCTTCTTGACCGGGTTGGTGATGTTGGCCTTGATCGCCTGGGGTGTGCTGTCGTTCAGCCGGGCACGGAGCAGGGACGAGCCGGTGGCCACGATCACCTCTCCCCCGGTGGCGCTCACCTGCTGGATCTTGATGCCGGTGTCCGGCAGCGCGATCGTCGTCGCGGCATCCAGAACCAGGCGGTTCTTGGCGAGGTCGAGGATGACGGCCTGTTCGCCTGCCGCAGACAACTGGTAGTCCGTGAGCGCTGGGAGCTCGGTGACGGTCGGTTTTCCGCCGGCGACCGGATACGTGTACAGCTTCTTCTTCGTCGGTGAGACGGCGAAGACCGTTCCCTTGCTCGAGACGACGCTCTGCGCTTCTGCTCCGAGCTTCGCGATCGGCTTCGCGTCGATGGTCGAGAACCGGAGCTCCCCCGCGGTGCTCGTCACCCAGAGCTCACCGGTGTCCGGCTCTAGGATGGAGAGGTTCGTGTCGCCGAGCGACACAGCGGCGTTCGGCGGCAGGTCGGCGCGCTGCACCAGCGTGGTGAAAGCCGAGTCGATGCGCTCGACACTCGACGCCGAGCGGTCGTGCAGGAGCACGTTCTCGCCGTTCTGCAGCACATCGATGTCGTTGGATACGGTCGCGACCGAGGCGTTGAGCTCTTCGATCTGGCGGTTGAGCCGGCCTGCCTGCAGTTCAGTACCATTCGTGACCCAGACGTCACGGGCGCTTAGGTCGACGTCGGTGACGGGGAATCCCTCGTGCAACACCGCGACGGTGACGGGAACGGCGACGAGAACCGAGAGCGCGACGACGGATGCCGTCACCTTGCGCGCCTTCAGCCACCTCAACACGTTGTCGTCCCCCCACGATCAGCATTGTTGTTTGTGTTCCCCGGAATCCTCGACAGGAGCGGGTCCTACGCTAACACGCCGGTCACGGGGAAATTACAGTCATATGAATGCGCCTGCCCGTCACCATTCACGACCCTGACCCCTCGGCCGGAGAGGCAGCAGGAGCGTCCTTTTCCCGATCGAGCAGCACGAGATCGTCGGCGTCGACGAGGCGGGACGACACGGCGTATTCGACCAGTCGCCCACGGCGTCCCGTCGCGAGCTTGGCCCGACCGCCGCGCAGCCCGCGGACACCGACCCGGTCGAGCTTGTCGCAGACATTGTCGAGCTTGCGGTTGAAAGCGGTGAGGGTCCAGCCGAGCCGTGCCGCGGCATCCGCTGATGTGGGGATCTCTCCCCGACCGGGTGAGTCCTGGCGCAGCACGTTCTCGGCGAGCGCCACGACGAGAAGGCGCTGGCTGCTCGTGAGGTGCACCGGGCCGACGGTGGTGGTGCCTGCCTGCATTGTCGTCAGCGCGGTCGTCCCGAAGAACTCGGACTCGGAGTGGATCGCGAACTCGTAGGTGGTCGACCCTGCGCTGAACAGGACCTGGAGTTCGGGGAAGACGAGCGGAAGCCGGGCGCCGGGCGCTAGCCACGCCTGCACCTGGCCGGTCGTGTCCGTGACGGTGGCGGAGAGAAGGTTGCCGACGTTACTCAGCCACCAGAGCTCGTTCTCGAG
Source organism: Mycetocola miduiensis (assembly GCF_900115155.1). Classification (GTDB taxonomy): domain Bacteria; phylum Actinomycetota; class Actinomycetes; order Actinomycetales; family Microbacteriaceae; genus Mycetocola_A; species Mycetocola_A miduiensis. The sequence goes on along the minus strand of NZ_FOVM01000008.1, from coordinate 60,154 downwards.
CGTGATCGAGAGGAAGCGCCGGTGCAGGAACGGGTTTTCGTCGATGACGAGGTCTGATTCCCGGCCGACGAAGAACGGCTGCCCGGGGGTCAGGTCGTACCATTCGCCGCAGAATTCGATGCGTGGCGGCTTCACTTGCTGCACATCTCCAATGGCTCGGTAGAGAGCTTGCCGTTCGTGCGGACGATGAGGACTTCGACGCAGACCTGCGTGTTCGAGTCCACTCCGTCGATGGTGACCGAGGTGGATCCGGTCGGGGTTTTCGGTCCTCGGTTCGGGCCGTCGCTGCGGTTCCAGACGAACTTGTCGCCGTCCTGCGGTTCTGGGTTCTCCCATTCGAACGTGACGCTGGTGCCGTCGGCGCTCGGGGTCACCCCCACCGCGGCCGGCGTCGGTACCCCGAGGGTCACGAGGCTGGATGTCGCGCTGGGTGTCGGGGCCAGGGCGGCGTCCGGCTGCTCCGGCGCGAGGAGCAGTGCTGATGACACCACGCCTCCGAGAACAAGCACACCGGCGGCACCGGCGAGAACCGGCCAAAGCCTCCGGCGCGGCGCAGGGACGGCTGTGGGTTCCTGCTCCACTTCGGCCGTAGCCCGCGGGCGGATGACCGTGTTCTCCGCCGCTACCGACGGGGCAGGGTTCCCATCGGGCTGGACGGACGGCATCCGCCGGATCACGGTCGGATCCGCGCCCAGCTCGGCCCCGCGGTCCTTCGCAGCGTCCGCGGATGCGGCGTCCGGCGGCGCTACCGGCTGGGCCTCTACGCTGGCGACGCCGCGGATGCGGGTTGCGGCACCGGCTTCGGCAGCTTCGTTGTCGTGAACCCGCTCGAGGACGGTGAGGTTCGGTACGTCGATGGCGGTCGGGGCGTAGGAGAGCTCCATCTCGACGCGCTGGAGCGCACGGGCGAAGTCCACGGCGGTGGCGAAGCGGTCGTCGGCGGACGGCGCCATGCCCTTGTGGAGGATCGAGACGAGCGATCGCGGGATGTCCGTGCGCGTGATCGGGGTGATCGAGCCGCGTTCGATCCGTCCGATCAGGTCCACCGTGCCGTTCGGCTTGCCCGGCACCTCGAACGGTGTGTGCCCCACGAGCAGCGTATACAGGGTTGCCGCGAGGGAGAACACATCGCTGCGGACGTCGGGCTGGGGATGGTCGTCGAACATTTCGGGCGGTGACCACGGGATGGACATGCCGATCGTGCCCGTCGCGGTGGCTGCGGCTGCAGCGGTTGGGGCGGTTGCGGCGTCGCGCGTCGTCGTGTTCGAGGGTAGTTCGATGTCGACCGCACTGGAGATGCCGAAGTCGGTGAGCGCAGGCCAGCCGTAGCTGTTCGTCAGCACGTTGGCCGGCTTGATGTCGCGGTGCAGGATGCCGGCGGCATGGGCGGTGGCCACGGCGCTGGAGACCCGCACGCCAGTGCGGAGGGCGTCGGCCACGCCGAACGGAGCGCGTTTGTACTGCTCGGCCAGGCTCGGGCCTGAGCAGTACTCCATCACGAAGTACGGCCGGCCGTCTGCGGCCACGGCGGCGTGATAGATCGTGACGATGTAGGGGTGCGCAGACAGCTGCGCCATGAGGTTCGCCTCGGCGACGAACGCGGCCTGCGATGTGTCGCTGAGCTCTTCGGACGCGAGGACCTTGACGGCGACGAGCCGGCGCGGGAGGTCCTGTTCATACAGGTACACGTCACTGAACCCGCCGGAGCCGAGCAATCGCGTGTACCGGAAGCCGGGCAGCTCGGGCGGGGTTGCGACGGAACGCGCCGGCACCCTACGCCTCCGTGACGTGAAGAAGCACGTCGCTGCCGAGGTCGATGGTCGTACCGGTGATGACCGGGGTCGGTTCGCCTGCCCGCAGCAACTGGGGAAGCTTGCCGGGGGCGATGATGTGCGTGCCGTTGCTCGAGTGCAGGTCGGTCACGACCACCGTGTCGCCTTCAACAGCGACGCGGAGGTGGCTGCGGGAGATGTCGTCACCGACCAGCGTGACGAGGTGGGGCAGAACCGATGCGGGGACGTTGGAGACGCTCGGCGCACGGCCGAGGATGACCGGCGCCGACAGCGCTTGCGACTTACCCTCCGGCAGGGAGAGCACGTAGCGGTGGGCGGGCGGCCGGGGCGCGTTCGGGGTGGGACCTGAGGTGGGTGCCGATCCTGAACCCGGCCGTTTGCGGGCAGCCATAATGTCGGCGGCGAGCATCGTCCGTCCGTCATGGTCACCGAGAACCGGTCCCGGTGCTGCCGGGCGCGGCGGGGCCTCCGCCTCGCTTAGGAAGTGTGTCTCGGGCATCGACGACGCGGCATCCTCGTCGTCGTCGGCGAGCACGGCGGCGGCTCCGATCGGGCGGAACACCGTTGCCCCGAAGAGGTAGTCGTAGCCGTCGGCCTCTGTCTCAGCCTCTGCCGTAGCCGGTGCGCCGCTGCCCGTGCTGGTGTGGAACACCCGGGTCTCTTCGTGAACCGGGGCCGGACCTGCTGGTACTGCCGACTTTGCGGCAGTGGGCGCCACTGGTGCTTGCTCGACAGCGGCGGCGGCGGTTTCGCGCCTGGACTTCCGCGCCGACGTGCGTGAGGCGGCTCCCGTGCCCTCACGCGCACTGCCGGTCGCACCGACACCGGCGAGCTGTACGCGGCGCACCCAGGCTGCGCCTTGCTGGAGCGGGAGTTGCGGTAGGCCCGATGGCGACGACGCGTCGAACTGAACGCGGAACCCGGTGGGGCTCTCGATGACCTGCTCCGTCCAGGTGGTGACGCCGCGGGATGACACCGTCACCTCGCCGTCGGAAGTGTCGACGATCACAGCGGCATCGCCTCGTACGATGACGCCGAGTCCCTTGTCGGTGAGATCTCCGTCTACCCAGAACAGGAGCGCGAACGGCCCGGTGGCGCCGAGCCCATCAGCGGTGAGGACTTCGAGCACTCCCTGGACGGATGTGGACGGGTCACCCGTTGCCGCGAGTTGCGCCACACGCTCGGAATTGTCGTCTACCCGGGCGACAAGAAGACGGCCGGCCGTCGCAACGGCCAGCCATTCATGCGCCTGCGCAGGCTCGTAGCTATACCCGGTCATGCCACCCCTCACACTCTCGGCAGGGTCTGCTCGAGATAACCGAGCGACCGATTGTCATGATATCCCGGGCGCGGTGGCGTGGTGTCGACGCTTGTTGAATCGACGACCAGCACGGTGACGTTGTCGCGGGCGCCCGCTTCGAGCGCAAGTTCGACCAGCCGGTCCGCTGGGTCGGCCGCTCCTGAACGGAGGACGGCTTCGATCTGCTCGGTCGACACTTCACGGGTGAGCCCGTCTGAACACAGAAGGAAGACCTGGTGATCAGACGCGGGGAGCAGCCAGACGTCGGGGTCGGCATCCGTCTCGACCCCGACTGCGCGCGTCACGACGTTGCGCTCGGGGTGCGTGAGCGCTTCGAACGCGGTGATGCTTCCTGCATCGAGGAGTTCCTGGATCGCCGAGTGGTCCACGGTGACCTGTCGCAGGGAGTTGTTCTCCCAGAGGTAGACGCGCGAGTCGCCAATGTTGAAGGCCATCCAGTGGCAATCGGCTTGGGCCGACAGCGTCACGAGCGCCAGGCCTGCAACGGTTGTGCCCGCGATTCCCGTCTGCTCAGCCCAGGACATGATGAAGGAATTGGCGGCGGTGATCGCCGTGAAGACGGCCTCCGGGGTGGTCGGCTCGCCCGGCCGGATGCTGTGCGACAGCTGATGCACCATCGTCTGGCTGGCAAGGTCGCCGCGGGAGTGCCCGCCCATACCGTCGGCCACGGCAAAGATCGGGGCTGACGCCAGCAGGCTGTCCTCGTTGTGTTCACGCACATGCCCGGTCTCGGTCCGGCCGGTCACCGAGATGGTGACCGCCGAGCGTGACGTTCTGATGGTTTCGGTCCGTGGAGCCATGGTTCGTCAATGCCCCTGGCTCAGGTGTATGACTCGACGCGCTCGACCGGCAGGCCGGAACGCCATGAGTTGAGCGCCAATGCGATCGACGCGGCGAGCAGAGCGGCCCCGGCCACTGCGAAGGCGAGGCCGAACGCGAGGCTGTCGAGGTGGAAACCGATCGGGCTCAACCCGATCGCAGCACCCGCCGCGGCAGCGATCATCAGCTCACCACGCCAGACGTGGGAGAACCGCCGCCAGGCGACCTGCGACGGCGAACCGTCGACGATCGTGCTTCGGCCGCGCTCGAGCGACCGGTTGTACGTGACCTTCTTGAGCAGCGAGACGGCGACGACGGCCGCGATGGCCCCCGTCACGACGGCGTACACGACGACCGTGAACCAGAACTGTTCGGCGGCTGATCCGCCCGGTGCAGGGCTGAGCGTGCCTGCGGCCTCAAGCGCGACGGGCACAAGAACGAAAAGTGCCCAGGCGAGCACCGCCAGGCCGAGAAAAAGACCATGCAGGCCGACGCTGATCGGGCGAAGCTCCACCCGGAACGAGCCGCTCTGCAGTACCGAGGTCTTCTCGCTGGTTCCCCAGCGCCCCCTAGCACCGAACTGGCCGAAAAAGAACCCGATCATCGACAGCGCAACCATCAGGAACGGGAACGCGATCGTCATCGTCCCTGCTGGGTCGTCGTCGATCACAGAACCGATCGACACATCGTGTGAGGTGAACCACAGTATTGCGGCAACGGATGCGACGGCGGCGAGAAGCGCGAGTGCACCGATAAGGTTTCCGACGAGTGCGACGCCGCGACGCAGCTTCGCCGCGCGTTCCTCACGGTCCGCGCGGGGCTCATGTGAAATCGTGTCGGTTTCTTCAGCCACGAACGGCCTCCTCTGCGCCGACGGGCACGTCGTTGAGCCAGCCAAGTGACCCGATGATGGTGTCGAAGAGCTCCAGCCACAGGGGCGGCGTGTGCGCCATCGGAGCTTTGACGTAGACCCGGACGATGCTGCTGCCATCGCCGGCTGGGAGCCAATAGTTGATTCTGAGGTCCTGTGAGGACTCGGTGTCGTAGCTGGTCGAGACGAGCTCGTGACGACGGACGATCGGCCGCACTGCCCTTTCTTCGACGAGGACCGAGCCGGGATAAGCGGCGAGCAGCCGCTGCGCCTGAGGAGCATCCGGATCGCCGGCCGTGGTCGGCCAGTCGAGCGGCAGAATCAGCAGCGAGGCCGGGAAAGGGATCCCGGGCAGGATTTCAAGCGAGATGGCGAGCCCGACGGCACCCAGGTCGACGGCTTCGCGGACGGACATGTTGATGCTCTCGCGGAGTTCGCGGCGTAGTCCGGCGAGCCGGTCGTTGCGGCCGAGCTGCTTCTTGATCAGCGCCGAAACACGGCGTTCACCGGCTTCGGCCGTCGTCAGCGGGATGACGGCCCATGAGCCGGGCAGCACGATCGAGAGGTCTTCCCCGGTCAGGGTCACCTGGCGCGTCACTGGGGCTCCAAGTCGAAGGTCATGTCGTTCACCATGGCACTCGCTTCGGTTGCGATGTCGACGAACGCGCCCAGCCGCGCGGTGCGAAAGGTGATGCGGACCATCTGCGATGCACCGGGAGGGAAGATGGCGAATACCGCTCGTTCCTCGAGGCTGCTTTCGGAGTCGGGCCCCGGGGTGACGAGGGCGAGGTGGCTGTAGCCGACGAGTTCGCCGCTCGGGTGGGCGGAGCGCCAGGACTGGAAAGCGGAGATGTCGAGCTCCGGGCTGCGGAGGTTCCGGTGCGACTCCACGAAGTCGAGGTAACTCTCTGGCGAGTCTCCTTCAGCGATCTCGAAGACGTCGAGCACCATCGCCGCGCCGATGATCCCGTCGTTCGGCTGCGGGAGGTACAGCGCGGCAACATCGACCGAGTCCTCAACGAAGGCCGCCCGGACCGATTCAAGCGCGCGGACCATCGCCACCCGGTCGGCGTTCTCTGTGAAGTCGAGGTCAAGCCCGTCGATCCAGGCCGTCGGGTCGTCGGACTCGAGGTCGACATCGAACCAGTCTTCGGGCAGGTTCAGGAGCACGGCGGAGATGTGCGATCGGGAAACCATAGATCTCTAACCTATCGGGCTCACCGAGCGCCGACGGTGCCGTCAACGGTGTCGGCGACCCGGTCGGGGACTGACTCGGTGATCTTGCCGGCCAGTGATTCGATGGTGAACGGCACATCCCCGATGAACGGTGCGGTCAGCGTCTCAGCAGCACCACCGAAGACCTTCGACGCCTCGAAGAGGATGACGACCTTGAGGCTCGTCGGCAGGTCCTCGAACGAGATGGTGTTGGTGGTGTTCTGCTTCAACAGCTGCAGATATTTGGGGGCACCGCCTGCCGACATGGCGGCGGGGAGGATGTCCTCGTTGCCGCGGATGAGGGCCTTGACGAGGTCGGATGCCTCCGGTCGCTTCGTGAAGGCGTCCTTCAACTCCGTGAACGGTTTGACGAACGTGCTCTTCAATTCGTCAGTGATGTCCTTGCCTTTGGGCTTGAAGGCGTCCCGGAAATCCTTGGCCGCGGCTTCTTTCTTGCCCTTCGCCCGGTTCAGCGCCTTGCGCGCGCTGCGGCTTGACTGTCCGGCGTTCTGCCTGCTGGCGAGTTTCTGAGCTGCTGTCGCGACTTTGCTTCCTGCCTGCAGCGACTTCAGCCCCTTCAGGGCAACCATGAGCGCCTTACCGCCGATGACGCTCAGCACGACGCCGACGGCGGCGCCGACGACTTCTCCGAGAGTCATCTCGCCCTTCACGAACTTGATCAGGGAGTCGATGAGTTTGATGATGCTGACGATCGCGGAGAGGACGAGGAGCACCTGCCCGAGGATGGGCACCCATGACAGGAGCAGCGCGGCGATCGCAAGACCGTCGCCGATCTTCTCGCAGAAGTCGACGAGCTTGTCCCACCAGCTGTCACTGATGCCGTCATCGGAGACGACGGTGCTGATGGCATCCGCGGCTGCGTTGCCCGCCCGGTCTTTGTCGGCGACCGCTTCGTTGTATTTTGCTTCGGCCGACCCCATGTTCGCCGCGAGGTTCGAGGCGCGGGTGCTCCAGGTCGACGCGGACCTGGCGTCGGCCGCCTGGTCCGCGCCAGGCACCTGTGCTTTGTCGTCGAACTCCTGGGCGCGAGCCTGTGCGGTGGCGTGGCTGCCCTGGGCCGCCTCGTATTCGCCGCGGGCCTGGACGGCTTTGGCTTGGGCATCCTCGAGTGCGCCGGCATAGGTCAGAAGGGCCTGCGCGGTCGTGCGGTAGCGCGTCTCGGCCTCCGCGATGTCCTCACCGCCCTTCTTCGCCTTCCCCCGAACCTCGTTGACGGCCAGCGAGACCATGCTGTCGCTGCCCTCACCGACGGCCTTGAGCGCGGCGGATGCGCTCTGAATCGCGTCGGCGATCTGCAGGTAGCGCGTGGCATAGGTCTTGAGCGACGCGGGCTCCCCGGTCAGATCAGCGAAGTCAGTCATGAGAGTCGTACCTATCTGTCGACGAAAGCAGTTCAGGATGCCGAAGGGATGCCTGGCACGGCCTGCACGGGCCCCGCGGTGTCGGCGAGCGCCTTCGCGAGGTCGGCGTCGAGGGTGTTGAAGGCGTCGCTGATCGCGCCGATCGACTCTTTCAGCGCCGTCACGGATTTGATGACTTCGGCGCGTTTGATGTTCCAACTGGACGCGAACCCCCGGACTTCGTTCTCGAGCCGCGGGTGGCCGGTGAGCGAGGCGACGTGCTCGCTGAATTTCTCAGCACCCTCGAACTCGGTGAGGATCGACTGCAGATGAGTCTGCGTCTGGGTGAGCAGTTCACCCTCGATGACGAGCCTGTCGCCCATGGTGTCCCCCTGGAAGATGCGTGCGCGGAAGATGACGTAATGAATCAGGAATCGGGGAGGCCCGGCCGAAGCCGGCCCTCCCCGACAAGAAGATCGGACTTAGCCGCGGATCGCGTTGGCGAGCTCCTGGTCGGCGCTCTGCAGCGAGTCTGCTGCCTTGGTGAGGTAGTCGGCCATGCCCTGTGCGCCACCGACCGCCTGGGTCGCTCCCTGGGTGAAGGTGGTGAAGGATTCGTGGAACGCGCCGGAGGCCTGGTCGGTCACAAAGCCGCTGGAGACCAGGTCGGTGACGAGACGCTGAAGTTCGTTGATCTTGTCTTCGAGAGCACCCTTGCCGGTGAGAATCTGGCCGGAAGCGGTCTTCAGGTCCTGGAAGGTTACGTTGATGTTTGCCATGGTCTGTTCCAATCCTTTGCTTGGAGATCCCGTTTGGATCGCCCCCACGTGAACAACCTAACGGAGCCGTCTCTCCGCCGTCGATGGGGAGTGCTCCCCATGTCAGCCCACGGGCACCGGGGCGTGTGCGAGCGGAAGCTGAACCCGGACGAACGTGCCGCCGGACACGAGGACGCCTCTCCCCTGCGGGAACTCGGCCCGCTGCATCCGCGGCAGGCTGGTTTTGAGCACGATGTCACCGTCGATGGTCTCGGGCTGCAGGAGCAGCCCCCGCCGCGCGTTCTTGAACTCGCCCAGCAACGGCCAGGAGCTCGACCAGGAGCTCGACTCCGCTTCAGCGAGGATGAAGTGATCGCTGCGCTTGATGGCGCGGATCATGTCGACGATCGGGTTGTCCGCAGGCGTCTGCAGGAAGTCCCCGATCTGTTCGACGATCACGGCGATGGTGCCGTCGGTGTCGGGATCGACGATCGCCGCGAGCAGTTCCTTCGCCAGCGACGCGGCATCCTCGATCGTCAGCGCGGCGGAAATGAAGCCCGGGTGACCGCTCACGACGGATCGTTTGTTCCCGATGTAGTACAACCGGATCTCCGGGTCGAACCGGCTGATCGACTCGACCATTCCGAGCAGTGCGGTGGTTCGCCCGCTCGCCGGCGGGCCGGCGATGAGGAAGGTGCCCACCAGTTCGATGCCCGTTGGCCCGAGGTCTTCGTCGCTGAGCCCGATTGCCGGGAAGGCTCCCACGCGGGTGGGCAATTCGGAGACGGGATACTCCTTCGGCAGCGACCGGATCGGCTGCGCCGGGATCACACCGGCGCGCGTCATCGCCGCGGCAAGCTCCTTCGTCGCCGCAGACTGGTCAGATAGTGAGGCGGAGCCACCGAGCACGGCGATCTGGGTCTCTTCGCCGTCTACGATCGCCCGGCCGGCCGGTGACGACGACGAGAGGATGTCGCTTGGGACGTCGACCATGGCGTACGCGGTCTCATCCGCGAGCCGGAGAACGACCCGGCGTTGCACGCTCGAACTGATCGAGCTCGGCACGGAGCCGGTGCGGTCGGCGGCGAAGGCGACGTGCATGCCCACTTGACGTCCGCCGGAGATGATGTCGGCGAAGACGTTGTACCACTGCGACCGGCCTGCGGGGATCTCGAAGTCCTGACGGAAATTCTGGAAGCCGTCGATCACGAGGAGGATCCGGCGCTCATTGGCCTGGTTGGTGAGTTGACGGTAGTCGACGATCGAGGACGCGTTGGCTTCCGCGTACCGGGGACCGCGCGATTCGAGTTCCTGCTTGAGCTGCCGCATCAGCCGGATCACACGTTCGGTGTCATCACCGTGGATGACCGCACCGACGTGAGGCAGGTCCTGCAGCATCCGCAGGCTTCCGCCTCCGAAGTCGAGCCCGTACACCTCGACCGGCCCGCCGCGAGGAGTGATCGCCGCCGCCGTGGCGAGCGTGCGCAGCACCGTGCTCTTACCCGACCCGCCGGTGCCGTAGATGACGAGGTGCCCGTCGACGTCTGGGTTGAAGTACACCGGGAGCTGGAGCTGCTGCTCGGGGAGGTCTGACACGCCGAGCAGCAACTGGGCGTCAGTGCGCTGCCGGAGCTTTCCGAGGTCGTAGGCGGGGGCGAGTTCGTCCTGCCACGGCCGACGTGGAGCTGGAATGCGGGCCGAGTCGGCCGCGGCGATGATGGATGCCACGAGGCGCTGCTGGTCGGTGGGCCCGAGATCGCGTGATTCGTCGACGCTGTCGCGCCCGGGTTCTTCCCACCGGGCTTCAGCCCCGAACCGTAGCTCGGTGACCTCGATCCCCGGACGGTCGGGTTCGCGTGACGTCCAGCCGCCGGCGTAGGCGGACTGGAAGGTCTGCAGGCGTCCCGGTCCGGTCTTGGCGAGGCCGCGGCCGGGGAGGGCGGGGTCGTAGTGTGCGGCGTCCTTCACCCCGACAACATCGGAGCTGTCGCTCTCGTCGGCCATCCGCAGTGCGATCCGCAGGTTGGTGTTGGCTCGCAGGTTGTCTTTGATGACGCCCGCGGGGCGCTGGGTTGCCATGATCAGGTGGATGCCGAGGGACCGTCCCCGCTGGGCGATATCGACGACACCGTCGACGAACTCGGGAACTTCACCGGCGAGCGCCGCGAACTCATCGATGACGAGCACGAGTGCTGGCGGGCTCTCCGGGTCACCGCGCTTCTCCAGTTCGAGCAGGTCCTTGGCTTTCTTGCGGTTGAGCAGGTGCTCCCGGAAGTGAAGTTCCGCCCGCAGGCTGGTCAGTGCCCGGCGCACGAGGTGCGGGCTGAGGTCGGTCACGAGGCCGACGCAGTGCGGCAGGTTGACGCAGTCGGCGAATGCAGACCCGCCCTTGTAGTCGACGAAGAGGAAGGTGACCCGGTCGGGACTGTACTCGGCGGCCATGCCGAGCACCCAGGCCTGCAGGAACTCGCTCTTTCCTGAGCCGGTGGTTCCGCCGACTAGGGCGTGGGGCCCCTGCGTGCGAAGGTCGAGGTGCATCGCGTCGACGCCGGCGGAGCCGACGGTAGCCCGCAGTTTGCCTGCTCGCCGCTTCTTCGGCTGGATGCCGGGGGTTCGATCGTGGATGGATGTGTTCTGCCGCCAGCGATCGACGACGGCGTCGCTGTGCTCGACGAGGTCGTGACCGAGCAGGGCCACCATGGAGACGGAGCGGGGCAGGTCGCTGGAGTCCGACACGAGCGCGCCGGCATCGATAACGGGTGCCATACGTCGCGCGTAGTCGAGGGCGGTCTGCGGGTCGATGAGTTCGGTGACGACATCGGTGATCGTCTCACCGATGCGAACGTAGCCGACGGTCGCGTGGCCGTCGTCGTCTGGCACAGAGAGCCAGGTGCGGCAGACGGCAGGAAGGGAAGTGACGTCGCGAGCCATCCAGATCGGATAGACGCCGGCATCCGCCGCCTGCTCGGCGAGCTGCACGATGCGGGCGCGATCGACGGAGACGTCGTCGGCGATGAGAACGACGATCGCGGGAAGCGGCGCCTGGAAGCCTTCGTCGTGGCTGTCGCCGACGACGGCGCCGCGTTCGAGTGCGGCGTTCTTCTGCTTCATCGCGCCGCGTCGCTCGATCTTGGCTTTCTGGGCAGCGATCCGAGTCTCGATGATCTCCTCGAGGGCCGAGAGCAGGTTCGCCGCGCTGGCGGCGCTGTCGGCCAGGTGCACGCCGTCGATCGGTGAGTGCGGTGACGACGTGTGCGGGATCCATTTAAGCCACGCGAGTTCGTCTGACCATTGCGGCGTGACCATGGCGGCCACGGCGAGCTCTGCCGGGGAATGCAGGGCGGTGAGCTGCACGAGGATCGAGTTGAGTGATCCGATGGCGGCGGAGGGCGATCCGGCGATCCCCAGCGCTCCGGAGTCGTGCAGGTTGTCGATGATCGGCACGCCAGCGACGTATTTGTTCTTCTTGATCAGGGCCTCGAGGCGTTCCTGGAACTTGGGCAGGAGGTCGCCGTGCTCGCTAGTCTTCACCGTGTTGCGCGTGGTCATCGAGCCGATGCCGAGGCGTACGTTGAGGAACGACCAGTGCTCGGGCCGGCGGGTCCAGAGCAGAGGGCCCCGACGCATCGCCCCGTCGAGGGCTTCGGCCGTCGACGGTGCTTCGGCGAGCCGCAGGTCGTGTTCGGTGACACTCTCCTTCTGCAGCCGTTCGTCGAGGTCGGCCAGGCGCGAGTCGAACTTCGCTATCGCCTTCTTGAGCGCGCGCTTGTCGCGCCGTTTGGCGGTGATGTAATTGCCGATGAGCATCATCGGCGTCATGGCGATGAACAGCAGCGACATCGGGTTTTTCGTCAGCATGAACAACGCGCCGCCCATGAGCATTGGGGTAAGCATGGCGAGCAGCGGGAACGGCTGTGGTTCCTTCTCGGCGGGCACCTCCGGCGCCGTGAACTCTTGCCCGGAGTAGCGCCGCTCGACCTTCGGTGAACGGTTGAAGAAGATCGGGCCGGCCTTCGGGGCGACCCCCGCCTCAGCGACCGACTGGTGCAGCGCGATCTTCAGGTCGGTGTCGCCGAGGCGGATGGTCTCGGATTCGGTGACGTGCAACCGGGCGACGATGCCCCCGTCGACCTCGACACCGTTCGCCGAACCGAGGTCGATTACGTCGACGGCGTTGGCGACTTCCAGCCGGGCGTGTTTCTTCGAGACCAGTTTGTCGTTCACGACGATGTCGCATGAGGGGTCGCGGCCGACGGTGTAGCTGCCAGCGGCGAGCGGGATGCTGCGCCCCACGTCGGGTCCGCTGAGCAGGGTGATCGTCGCGATGGTGGGTGCGTGACCGGTCTTCGCCTGCGAGAAGTAGCGGCCGGCATCCGACAGCTGCACAGTGGCGCCAGAGCCGATCCATGACTCGCCGACCGGGGCGTCCGGTGGCAGGGCAAGCCATTCGGTGTGCCCTGGCAGGGCGGCCTGCAACGTGTAATTGCCCTCAGGCGGCGCCGACTGTGTCGGGTCGACCCGTGCGATCGTCGACGCCACTTCGGTGATGGTCGCACCGGCATCCGTCGTGATGATGATGTCGTCGCGACTGCCCGACGGGCGGGCAAGGGTCAGTTTGAGGCGCATGTCCGTCCTTCGTCACAGGTCGGTCCCGGCGAGAAAGCTCCGCCAGGACCGGTTTCGTCTAACTTAGCGGGCGTGCTGTCCCGTCGCGATGTGGAGAAGTCCCCATGCCGAACGTGACCGCCAGCGCAGCGGCATAGCGAGGAAGCCCGCCGCAGCAGCGACGATCATGGCGACCAGAAGCCAGCCGGAGGCATCCGGACCGGCGTACGGCACAACGAACCAGACGATGCAGCAGGCGATGCACAGAGCGACTCCGAACCCGAGGGTGGTCGGCAGGGCTGCCCGAAACCGTCGTGATTCAGGCGGTCGCGACTCGGGCGCCACGTCAGGAGACGATGGGACCCTGGTCGAGGATGCGCTCGTATTCGCGCTTCGCCTCGAGGTTGCGCTGGCTGACCTTGCGTCCGCGCGAGGCCACCCAGGCGCCGAACCAGATCGGCACCTCACGGGCGATGACGAACGAGACGACGGCCGCGGGCGAGAGCAGAGCGCGCAGGACGACACCGCCGACTTCGCTCGGGCTGATGTTCGCTGCCTGCTCGATCAGAAGGCCACCGATGTACGAGCCGTAGACGATGGCCGCGACGACGAAGCCGCCGAGAACGTACGCCCACCAGCCGCCGCGGTTGACGACGGAGACCAGCAGGACCATGCCGAGGAAGAAGAAGAGCACGGGAACCCAGAACGGAGGCCGCACGAGCACATCGGTGACCGTGTTGACCGAGCCGTCATTGGCGACGAGCAGGATGGCGAGGACGGCGGCGTAGAGGACGGCGAACGCGACGGTCGCGAGAAGAGAGACGAGGATGCCGAAGCCGCGGTTGCCCTTGGGCTTGGGTTCGCTCGGAGCCTGCACGTAGACCGGCTGGCGCACGGGTGCGGGCTCGGTGCGTTCCTGCGCCGGCGGTGAGCTCACGACAGCCGGAATCACCGGGGCGGTGGCGTCGCTGTAGACCGCTGGGCCGCCTTTGGACTCTTCGGCGAGGACTTTATCTGCATCCAGGTCGGCCTGCGTCAGCACGGTGGGCTCGGAGGAAGAGAGCACGTGGGTGTCAGCCGTCTCGGAGTAGGCCTGGTCGGCGATCTCCGGCGTGTGGTGGTGCTGGGCTGCGGGCCGGTCGGCGTCAGTGGCGTTGTCTGTGGCGCTGTCTGGGGCGCTGCGCTCGTGCACGACCGCGGCCGGCTCCTCGGTCGGCACGTCGGCTGGCTCGCGAACTGGCGCTGGGGCGGGCAGAGAGTCGCGGAATGCGTCGGGGTCGAATTCTTCGGAGAGCGGCTCTGCGGCATCCGGAGCGTGCTCGCCCTGGCGGGCGGCGTCCTGGTCGGCCGGAACCGCCGGGGTGAGAGGAGCGTCGTACTCGCGGGTTTCGTGGATGGCGTCCTGGTCGCGGGGTGCGTCCTCGTTCGCGGCTGGCGCTGAACCCGTCGACGGCTCAGCACCGTCGCGGTTCGCGTCGCTGAAATCGGGGGTGGTGTTGCTCATGGTGGCACTCCTCGTCGATCAGGGACCGATGTGCCCTGTGCGAGTCACTTTACCGGCGCAAGCGGGCATTTCCGCGGAACCGCGCGGTCCGTCGCGCGGATCACCGGTCAGTCGAGCGGGGAGAGGATCCGGTGCAAAAACTGTTTGGTGCGCTCCTGCTTCGGAGCCGTGAAGATTTCTTTGGGGGTGCCGCGTTCAACGATCACGCCCCCGTCCATGAAGAGGATCTCGTCGGCCACTCCGCGCGCGAACGAGATTTCGTGGGTGACGACGACCATGGTCCAGCCTTCGTCCGCGAGTTCCTTCATTACGGCGAGAACTTCTCCGACAAGCTCCGGGTCGAGCGCGCTCGTCGGCTCATCGAAGAGAAGCAGCTGCGGCTTGAGGGCGAGCGCGCGGACGATGCCCACCCGCTGGGCCTGCCCGCCGGAGAGCTGGAACGGATAGACGTCACGCTTCTCGGCCAGGCCCACGCGGTCGAGCAGGGCGACGGCTTCTGCGGTCGCGACCGCTTTGCTGACGCCCTTCACCTGCACCGGGCCCTCGATGATGTTCTCGAGCACGGTCATGTGCGGGAACAGGTTGTTGTGCTGGAACACCATCGCGGTGCGGTCCCGCATCGCAAGGATGTCCTTCTTCGCGGGTTTCGCCGAGTAGTCGATACGGATGCCGTCCGGCGCGGTGACGATACCGGCATCCGGGATCTCGAGGCCGTTGATCGAACGCAGCACGGTGGTTTTGCCGGAGCCGGACGGCCCGATGAGAACCAGTACTTCGCCGCGCCGCACCGAGAGGTCGATACCGCGAAGCACTTCGTTGGCACCGAAAGCCTTGTGCAGGCCGGTGACCGTGAGGAGGGCGTCGGCGTCTGCCTGCCTGGCCGAATCAGTGGGCGACATAGCGGTCCAACCTCTTCTCAAGCGCACTCTGGCCGGACGACAGCGCGAGGCAGATCACCCAGTAGATCAGGGCGGCTTCAATGTAGATGAGCATGAATTCCTGGCTGAACGCGGCGATTCGTTGTGCCACGCGGAACATCTCGGTGACGAGGATCACCGAGGCGAGCGAGGTGTCCTTGACGAGGCTGATGAAGGTGTTCGACAGCGGGGGCACCGAGACCCGGGCGGCCTGCGGCAGGATGATCCGGCGCAGGGCACGTGCCCGGGACATCCCGATCGTGTACGCGGCCTCCCATTGCCCTTTGTGCACCGAGAGGATCGCTGCGCGGATCACTTCGGCCGCATAGCCACCGACGTTGAGCGAGAACGCGATGATGGCGCTCGGCCAGGGGTCGATCGTGAGTCCGATTGACGGCAGCCCGTAGAAGATGATGAACAGCTGCACGAGCAGTGGCGTGCCGCGGATCACCGAGATGTAGCCGCGGGCGATGCCTGAGACGACTCTGTTACGGGACAGCCGCATCAAGGCGACGAAGAGCGCGAGGACGAGGCCAAGCGCGAACGAAATCAGCGCTAGCGGGATCGTCCCGGTGATCGCCCCGGACACGAGTGGCCAGAGCGAACTCCAGAAAAGCTGCCATGCGGCGTCCGGGACCATGACGGCAGTATCGCAGGTGCCGCCGCTACTTGCTTACGTCTTCGCCGAAGTACTTCTCGGAAATCTCGGCGAGCGTTCCTTCTTCGCGAAGCTCGGCGAGGGCGTCGTTGATGGCCTCGACGAGGTCGTCGCTGCCCTTCTTGAGCGCGAAAGCGCTGAGCGACGGGTCCTCGGTCTCGGCGACGACCTTGATGGCGGCATCCGGCTTCTGCTTCATGTAGTCAAGGTAGGTGAGCTTGTCGTTGACGGTGGCGTCGATGCGGCCCTGTTCGAGGAGCTCAATGGCCTGCGCCCAGCCTTCAACGGCCTCGACATTGGCGCCCGCTTCTTCGGCGACGGCGTACCAGTTACTCGTGTTGGACTGTGCGGTGGTCTTGCCTTTGAGGTCTTCGAGGGACGTGATGTCGGTGTTGTCCTTGGCGACGATGACGACCCCTGGCGACACGGTGTATGGCTCGCTGAGGGTGTACTTCTCTTCGCGCTCGTCGTTGATCGACACCTGGTTGGCGATGATGTCGAACCGACCGGCTTCGAGTCCGGCGAAGATGCCGTCCCACTGGGTCTCTTCGAACTTCACGTCGAGGTCGAGCTTCTCGGCAACAGCGGTGACGACGTCGACGTCGTATCCGGTGAGGTCGCCTGCTCCGCCTTCGTGGTAGCTGAACGGCTTGTAGGTACCTTCGGTTCCGACGACGAGTACGCCGGCTTCGGTGACGCGGTCAAGGGCGCTGCCGGATGCCTCCGTTGAGGCCGTTCCGCCGCCGGATGCCGTGGCGCAGCCGGCGAGAGTGACGGCGAGTCCGGCCGCGACGGTGGCGGCAGCGATCCTGGAGAAAACGGAGCGTGAAGACATAGTGGTGGGTTTCCCTTTCGAAATGCATCTGGCATCCGGGTCGATCGGACTCAGCGGATGCCTCAGCATGCGAGCGTAAGCCGCGGTTTAGCGCGTGACGTAAGCCGCGGTTTAGCGCCTGAAAAGTTGAATGACGCACGGCTACGGAGGGGGTAACACAGCGGGGCGCGACTTTATGCCCGCCTTCGCACCCACATCAGGATGCCCCCGCAAAAATCAGCCGATCGCTCCTGTTGAGCATCCGCCCGCCACGAACTCACCTGTTGAGCGTCGGGCGTCGGCGTGCGACGCCGTTACTCCGCCGACGCCTCCGCCTTCGGGTCGAGCTGCACATAGATGAGCCCGTCGATCGTCGACTTTCCGCCAGAACCCTCGATGTCGACCACCAGGTCGGTCACCAGGAAGAGCCGCGGGCCGTACTGCACGCTGCGCAGGAACGCGGCAAGGGCATCCGTTTCGCCGCTCACGATCACGGTGACGGGGATCGAGACGATGTCTGTCCTCACGGGCGCTACCGGTGCCGCTTCGGCGGGCGCCTCCGTCGTCTCGTCCGGGACGGGCGCACCGGCGGATGCGTCGGCAGGAGCCGGAACCTCGCCAGGCGCAGGAGCGGCAGGGGTCAGCTCAAGCGGGGTGCCGGCGGTGATCGACTCGATCCCCACCGAGTTGTCCAACGCGAGCTCGTTCAACTGGCCCAGAAGCGTCGAAACAGCAGGGTCGGTCGGCAACGCCACCCGGAGAGCGGCGAGCTCCTTCTCCAGTTCGGGAAGCCGGTCGTCGAGCTTCCGCAGCTCGAGCACAGTTTGTTCGTGCGCATCGTTGATGGTGGCGACGGAAGCCCGTTCGTTGTCCGCTTTGCGCGCCTCAGCGAGCTTCGGTTGGATGCCGGTGAACCAGCCGAGGAGCACGATGACAACGGCGACAAGCGCGATCGCGGCGATCCAGGCCTTTGTGCGAGTCATTTGTCGGCCTCAGTTTCTTCGGCGAATCGGCCGGTGAACGCCTCTTCATTCACTTGCACCTGGATGCCGACCACAAAGCCCGCTTGTTCATTGCCGTCGACCTTCACCGGAGGCGCGATCCCGGCGTACCCGGTCACATCAGCGAGACGATTCAGCCAGGTTTCGACCTCAGGAACGGTCGTGCTCGTCGCCTCGATCGAGATCGTTGCGACGCTCTCGCCCTGCAGCGGCGCTTCGGGCGCAACCAAGGCTTCGGCCGGTGAGATCGAGTCAACTCGGATCGATGTCAGGGAGATTCCCGTCGGGATCGTCGCGTTGATCTCATCGAGGTACGCCTCCCAGTCGATCTCGGTTGCCATCCCGACTTCCCGCGCGCTGATGGCGAGGGCGATGGCGTTGTCGACCCTGCGCGCGTCAGCGTATTTGAGCTGCTCAGCCAGCAGGGCATCGGTGCGAGCCCGTTCGACGGCGAGCTGGACCCCCGCCGTCACCGAGCGGACCGTCGCGTAGGCGAATCCCCCGATGACGATCACGGCGAGGACGATAAGACCGGCGAGGAGTTTGCGGACGAGCGCCTTGCCGCGCTGTTCGCTCCGCACCTCAGGAGGAAGCAGATCGGCTCGCGGAATTCCGCCGAGCGTCAGGTCTGGTCGCGAGGCGCTCATGCCACTGCTCCCAGCCCGAGCCCGAGTGCAACGGCCATGCGGCTGCGTCGGGGTTCGTCGTCGGGCGCGGGCGCGGCCTGCTTGCGCGAGGCGGGTTCGGGCTGCGGGCCGAACGGTTGCATCAGCGTGATCGGCACCCGCGTGATCGAGCCGAGTGCTTGCGCAAAACCAGGAAGCTGGGCTGCACCCCCGGTCAACGCGATCCGGTGGGCCGTGCCGTCTTGTCGTGTGTTCGCGAAGTATTTGAGGGTGTTCCTCAAGCTGCTGAGCAGCTCACCGGCGGTGTCCTCGATCACCCCGACGGCGATCCGGTGCTCCGGGTGTGCCGCCGCCGGCGCCAGACCAATGCTCCGTTTCAGCTCTTCGGCCTGCTGCCGGTCGATTTCGAGCCGTGACATGAGCGCACGGGTGATGTCCTCGCCGCCTGCAGGGATGATCCGGATGAAGCGGGGCACCCCGTCGATCGCGAGAACGACGTTCGTCGTCGAAGCGCCCACGTCGATGAGTGCGGTCGTCTCGCCGGTCGACTTGCCGAGAACGCGCTGCAGGGCGAACCCGATCAGATCCACTCCGACTGGCGACAGCCCGGCCTCGCGCACGGCACGCAGGTTGATCATCACGGCTTCTTTGACGGCTGCGATGAGAAGCCCGCTGACAGCGGGGCCGTTCTCCCCCTCGACCTCGGCGATCGGATAGAAGTCGAGCAGAGCATCGGCGACCGGAACCTGGATGAGGTCCTGCACGTGAAACGGCAGCGATTCACGGATGCTGGCCAGCGGCATTCGCGGGACGGTCAGGTCGCGAGCGAGCACCTTTTGGTTACCCATGCCGATGACGACGTCCTTGGTCTTGAATTTGCCGTCCAGCCACAGTCGTTTGAGTGCGGCGGCGACGGTGTTGATCTCGAGTACTTCACCACTCCGGACGGCGCCCTCGCTGAGCGGAACCTCGTGGTACCGCAGGATGCTTGCCCCGGATTTCGGCGTGATCCGGACCTCGACTCCGCGCACCGCGGTTTCGCCGATGTCCAGGCCGACTATGTGTGCCGTCATGTTTCCCCCTACCCCACACCGAATAATGACAGATATCCGGACGCGATTTGCTCACCGACGAGGATGCCGACCCACGCGCCCGCGATCATCCACGGGCCGAACGGAATCCCGCTCTTCAGGTTCGCGCGCCTCAGGGCGACCAGAACCAGGCTGAACACCCCGCCGAGGAGAAAAGCAGCGAAACCCCCGACGACGGCGGCTTCCCACCCGAGCCAGCCCAGGTAGAGGCCGAGCACGCCGGCGAGTTTGACGTCGCCATAGCCCATCCCGCCCGGGTAGATCAGCGCGAGCACCAGGTAGATCCCGAAAAGACACACCGCTCCGATTAGAGCGGTGGCGATCCGGCCTGGCTCGGACGCGAGCAGAGCGGCCGCGGCCAGCAGCACAGCGGCCACGGGGTACGAGGGCAGCACGATCGCGTTCGGCAGCTTGCGCGTGTCGATGTCGATGAGGGCGAGAGCGACGCTGATCGCGCCGAGGTACAAAAAAGAGAGAACGGTGAGCAGAGTCGCCGCGAGCAGGGGCAGTTGGACCGGGGTATTGGCGAAGCGGACGGCGATGACGGCGAAGAACAGCGCCGTCCCGAGCTCGACCAGCGGATACCGGGGGGAGATGCGGGTTCCGCAGTCCCGGCACCGGCCGCGGAGCAGTAGCCAGGACAGCACCGGGATGTTGTCCCAGGGGCGGATAGGTGACGAGCAGCCTCCGCAGGCGCTCGGCGGTGAGACGATGGAGCGCCCCGCTGGGACGCGGAAGATGACCACGTTGAGGAACGACCCGATCAGGGAGCCGAAGATCCCAGCGCCGGTCGCCAGGAGACTAACCACCGCTGCCCAGCTCCCGGACGCTGACCCGGTTGCCCAGGTGTCCACCGTCCGGCACCACAGTCGCAGGCACTCCTCCGGAGAGGTCGACCCCAGGAATGCCGACGGGGGAGAAAGTCAGCTTCGCCTGCTGGCCGAATTCCACTTCGCCCCCATAGATCTGTCCACGGAATCCGTCGCGGTTGCTGTAAATCTTGCACGGGCTGTACACCATCACGGAAACGGTGCTCGGTATGTTGGATTCGTTGGTCAGGGTGATCCCGCCCGCGGTTGGCGTGGGGCAGGTGGGCACTCCGTCGGCACTGTTGTCTGGCTGGATGAACCAGAGGTTCCTGTTGTCCGGGCTCACCAGTTTGAGCTTGTTGATGTGGAACTTGGGCGCGATGAAGGCGATGTTGGTCTGGAGCGTTAGGGCGGTGACGTTTGAGTCGATGGTGATGCCGCCAGCCGTGCAACCGAGCGCGTTCACGACCGTCGGAGTTGTGCGGGCAGAGAGCGTCGCCCACATGGGGTGCTCACCGCCCACGGTGCAATCGCCCGTCCAGAGCACTTCCTCATAGCCCTCGGCTGCCCAGGTGGTCGACGGGTACGCCATATCTGTCCAGTTGGGGATCAGCGGAACGGGTGGGGGTTGCAGTCCCTCGACAGCGGGAGTTCTCGTGCCGGCGATGGAGCCGTCAGCGGTGATGGTCCCGCTCGACAAAACATTCCCCAGTATTTGCGATCCCGACGCGACGGTGGCCTTATTCGCCGGCGTTCCGGCTACGGTGACGTTGCCTTTCGCCGTTGAGGCACTGCCGCTCAGCACGCTTGCGTTGCCACCGGAGTAGATGTCACCGTCGGTGATGCTTCCGCCTCGAACGGTCACGACATCTGCGCTGGCGGCGACGCCGTTCCCGACAGCGATGACGTCGCCGAAGACCTGGCTCCCGCCGTCCATGTTTGCGAAACCGGACACGTGGATCGAGCCTGTCACATCACAGTTCTTGAGGGTGGCTGACCCATCCGCCAGAATCACATCGCCGGCGATCCGCGCGCCGTTGATGCAGTTGACGTTACCGCTCTTGATCTGAAGGTCGGCGGACAGGTTGTTGTCTGCCGAGTCGAGGTCGAAGTTCTTCAGGCTGCCAGTCATCGTGTGGGCATAAACGGCCGCGTCGATGTGGGGAATTTCGACGTAGTCGGGGATGTAGTTATAGATCGCTTGGAGAACGCTGCGGTTGCCTGCTGTGGCACCGGCGACGCCGGGAGTCGCAGCCGACCCGGTCGATTCGATGCGCACCTGCGTCGCGGTGGGAGGCGGGCAGCCGGGCAGCCAGGTGCCGCCGGACTCGTATTCGATGGCTGCGCGGAAGACCGGTACCGTCGTCGACTCGAACACGGCCCCAGCGGTTGCACAGCTGGAACCGTTCTTGAGACCCACGACGGCGACGTCGATGCCCGCTTCTGCCGCCGCGCGCGACTGCACGCTTGCCCGTGTGGAGCTCGTCACCGACAGGCCGTGGACGGTGGCAGTGACGATCGTCACACCGATGACGGCGGTCACCATCATGAGCGCGAGGACGCCGATGAGCGCGCTGCCGGATTCGTCGCCGCGGCGCCGCAGTGCGATGGATGTCAGAAGCATGGGGCAGTCTCCACTCCGGTCGCGGGCACGGGCTGTCGGCTGAACGCCGAAGTGCTGATGAGAACCGGGCGGCCCGCGCCAGTCTCTGCTTCGAGAGTCAGGTCGACCTGACGGTCGGCGCCGGTCAGTGTAAAGACAGGCACGCCGGCGACCTCGCGGACGTCGTCGCCGAGGAGGGTCCAGGAGCGTGCCTCTGACTCGGTCGGCGTCGCGATCGCCGTCGCTGACGTGGTCATTCGCACTTCGCCGGAGCCGTAATACCAGGCGCGGCACACCCACTCGCTCGCGGCATCGGTGGTCCGCACGGTGAGCAGCTGGCTGTCGGCCGCCGGCGCCGTGAGCCGGATGGCGCTCGCGTTCCGCACCGCTTTGGTGACGGACTGCGAGATGAGCTGACCGGTGTCGGCGCCCTCAACCGACTTGCGCACCGTCTGCTCGGCTTTGAGTGAGTTGATCAGGATTCCGCCGACGATGAGCAGCACGACGGTGGCGAGCATCATGTAGACCAGCAGCTCGATGAGCGTGAACCCGCGTTCGGTCTTCATGGTGCGGGCACCGGGGTGGGCGCGGGAGCGGTCGCCGACTCGACATAGACGAGGGTGACGGCCTCGGCGAGGACGTCGGCGCCCTCCTTCACCATGACCTTCACGTTCACTACCCCGGGGTAGCTCGCCGGGCAGGCCAGAACTTCGCGGACGGGCTGGAAGGCCGTGCCGCGGGCATCGGTTGTCGACGGAACAACGGCATCGTCGAACGCCTGGACGGCGGCACAGTTCGGAGGGACGGCGCGCACCAGGTCGAGCTGCTGGTTGAGCAGTTGACTCGCGGTCGCGACCGTTGCGCTCTTGACGGATGCCGTCATCCCTTGGATCAGCAGCGGAAGAAAGGCCATCGCGAGCAGGGCGAGGAGGAACATCGACACGACGATCTCGACGATGCCGAGGCCGGAGTCGTCCGCGGCGGCGCCCTGCGTTGTGTTTTTCACCCCGGCGATCCCCTCAGATACGTCTCAAGATAAAGATAGCCGGGCAAGATGTCGCAACCCACGACACCCTGCCCGGCGATGGCCAATCGGCCCCTTCGGCTACGGAGTCGTCAACAGGTCCCCTCGACAACGCCGGTCTTATCCGTTGCCTTCCACGTCTTGGCTGCTTCTGTGTGCTTTCCCTGGACGCAGAACCCTACGCCTGCCGCTCCGGTTCCCGTCACGGTCATTACGATTTTCGCGTCACCCGCTGCAGTAGTGGCAATGGTCCCTGCGTCTGCCGGGAAAGTGCCCGTTTCAACCATTGCGGCGACGATCTGGGTCTTTGCGTTTGTCACGGCGGACTTAGCTGCCGAGTCTTTAGCCTGGGACTGCTGCCCGAGGAAGATCGGGATAGCGATCGCGGCGAGGATGCCGATGATGATGACGACGACGAGAAGCTCGATGAGCGTGAAGCCCTTCTCGTCCTCAGCGAGGCGGGCCTTTTTGGCCGCGAGTGAGCGCGTGACTGCTGTAAGCATTGTTTTTCCATCCTGTGTGAGTACTGAGACAGGTGGCCCCTCATATTTAGCCCCCCAACTCGAATTGTAGGGGCACCCTGCTCGAGCGCCGCACCCCCACTAGGTATGACACCCCTGTTGGGGGTCTACTCGACGAGCGTGAAGATGTTGAAGATCGGCAGGTACAGGGCGACGATCATCCCACCGAGCACGACTCCCATGAAGGCGATCATCAGTGGCTCGATGAGAGCAGTCAGCTGCTCGGTCGTCGCCTCGACCTCCTGGTCGTAGAAGTCGGCGATCTTGGCCAGCATGGTTTCGAGTGACCCGGCGTCTTCACCGACGGCGATCATCTGCGTGACCATCGAGGGAAACACCGGTTCTTCGGCGAGCGGCCCTGAGACCGTCCGACCCTGCCGCACCGATTCCTGCACCTTAACGAGCGCGGCCTCGATCACCCAGTTACCGGCAGTGGAACCGACGATCGACAGTGCCTGCAGAATAGGCACGCCGGATTTCATCATGGTTGAGAAGTTGCGGCTGAACCGGGCGATCGCGATTTTCGTCAACAGCTGACCAAACACCGGCAGTTTGAGCTTCCATGGATCCACCACCTTGCGCACACGCTCGGTATGCCGATTCTTACCCCACCAGACCGAGAACACGATGATCCCCACTAGAAGGATGGGGCCGAGCCAGACCATGATTTCTGAAAGCACGACCAGAACCTGAGTCGGCAGCGGCAACGTGCCGCCCAGGCCATCGAACATCTCCTTAAAGACCGGGACGATGAAGATGAGCATGCCGACGACGCCGAGCAGGGCCATGATCAACACGACGACCGGGTAGGTCATGGCCGACTTGATGGTGCCGCGGAGCTTCACTTCCTTCTCGTAGTTCTCGGCCACGGCCTCAAGCGAACTCTCGAGAAAGCCACCGGTTTCACCGGCGCGCACGAGGTTGATCATGAGCGGAGGGAAAATGACGTCGTGCTTGGCCATCGTCGCCGAGAGCGATGCCCCGGCTTCGACGTCTGCACTTACCTCTTCCAAGGTCTTCTTGAGGGTTGGGTTATCGCTCTGCTCGCTCAGGATGCTCAGCGTGCGCAAGAGGGAAAGTCCCGCTGAAATCATGGTCGCCATCTGGCGGCTCATCACCGCAAGGTCCTTCAGCTCGACCTTTTTCTCGAACAGACCACCGAGGCTGATGTCCCGGTTGAGCCCCGTGCCTATATTCGATTCCGCGATCGAGGTGGCCGCGATGCCCTGCGAACGCAGCCGGCTCGCGGCAGCACCCTCCGACGGCGCATCAAGGCGCCCCTTGACTCGTTTGCCGGCCGCGTTGCGTCCTCTGTACGCCCCGTGCGGCGACCTCGCCATCTATCGCCCTCGCGCCGAGTACGAGTCCCCGAAATCGATGTCGCCGCCGGCCATGCTGCCTGAACCGGCGGATCCCACGCGGCGGATCAGCTGATCGAGTCCCTCCGTGTCGTGGGCCTTCTCCTCTGCCGCCTGGCGCGTGATCTGGCCGGCGTTCACGAGATCTGCGAGGTGCTGATCCATCGTGTGCATGCCGAGCGCCCGGCCCGCCTGCATCGACGACGCGATCTGGTAGGTCTTGCCCTCGCGGATGAGGTTGGCGATCGCCGACGTCGTCATGAGCACTTCGGTGGCGACGACGCGGCCGCCGCCGATCTTCTTGACGAGGGTCTGGCAGACCACTCCCTGAAGGGTCGCGGCGAGCTGGGCCCGAACCTGCCCCTGCTGGTGCGGCGGGAAGACGTCGATAACGCGGTCGATCGTCTGCGCGGCATCCTGCGTGTGCAGCGTGGCGAAGACCAGGTGACCGGTCTCGGCCGCCGTAAGCGCCACGGAGATCGTCTCGAGGTCGCGGAGCTCACCGATGAGGATGACGTCGGGGTCCTGCCTGAGTACGTGTTTCAGCGCTGCGGCGAAGCTGTGTGTGTCGTGGCCCACCTCGCGCTGGTTGACGAGCGACTTCTGGTGCGTGTGCAGAAACTCGATCGGGTCTTCGACAGTCATGATGTGGTCGGCCCGGGTGCGGTTCACCAGGTCGACGAGTGAGGCGAGTGTGGTCGACTTGCCGGATCCTGTCGGGCCGGTGACGAGGACGAGACCTCGGGCCAGTTCGGCGAACCGGCCGACCGAGGCGGGAACACCCAGGTCCTTGAGCTGCTTGATCTCCTGGGGGATCAAGCGGAACGCCCCACCGATCGAATCACGCTGCTGGTAGAAGTTGACGCGGAACCGGGCGCCGCCCGTGGTGTACGCGAAGTCAAGCTCGAGGTTCTCCTCGAAGTGCTTTCGCTGTTCGGGGGTGAGGATGCTGTGGAGCGCGGAGGAGACTTTGTCGCCACTCCACGGGCTCGAGCCGGGGATGGGGCGGAGGCCACCGTCCAGGCGGATGCTCGGCGGGGCGCCGTTGGTGATGTGCAGGTCCGAGGCGCTGAGGTCGAGCACGAGGGCAAGGGCTTCGAGAAGCTCGGGGTCGGCTCCGGCCTGCCCGCGCGCCCTCCTGCCTGAAGGGACAGCGTCTTCGGCCGGCGAGGACGACGGCGCCGCGAAAGCCCCCGAGGTGGACGGTGCAGCGTCCACGAATTCGGGTGCTGACCAGTCCGCCGCCGGAGCGCCAGGCGGCGTGACGGGGATTTCGTAGATCGGCTGGTTCATTAAGCGTCCTCATTCACGATCAGGAGACCACTCGGAGGATCTCTTCAATGGATGTCAGGCCCAGTCGGACCTTGGCCCAGCCGTCTTCGCGGAGGGTAAGCATCCCCTGCTCCCGGGCAGCCCTGGCGATGTCGGCGCTTGGTGCGCGGGCGACGGCAAGCCGTTCGATCTCTTCCGACACGGTCATCACCTCATGGATCGCGATGCGCCCGCGGTAACCGGTGTTCGAGCAGCTGGCGCAGCCGACCGGCTGGTAGAGAACGGGCGGCCCGACGTTGGGATCGACGGTGAACCGAAGATGCATGAGGTCCTCGAACGGACGCTGGTCCGGCTCCTTGCAGCGGTCACAGAGCCGTCGTGCGAGGCGCTGGGCGACGACGCAGTCGAGGGCTGACCCGACGAGGAACGGTTCGATCCCCATCTCGGTGAGACGGGTCACCGCGCTCGGCGCATCGTTGGTGTGCAGGGTCGACAGCACGAGGTGACCGGTCAGCGCTGCCTCGATCGCGATCTGCGCGGTCTCGTGGTCGCGGATCTCACCGAGCAGCACGACATCCGGGTCGGAACGGAGAATCGAGCGCAGGGCGCTTGCAAAAGTGAGGCCCGCCTTCGGGTTCACCTGCACCTGGTTGATACCCGCCATCCGGTACTCAACGGGGTCTTCGACGGTGATGACGTTGATCTCCGGCCGGGCTACCGAGTTCAGTGTGGTGTACAGCGTCGTCGACTTGCCGGAGCCGGTCGGTCCGGTGATCAGGATCATCCCGTACGGCTTCGTGTACGCCTTCTTATACGCTTTGAAGTTGCTCTCGAGCAGGTGCAGGTCGTGCAGGCTCATGCTGGACCCCGAGTTGTCGAGGATTCGCATGACGACTTTTTCGCCCCAGACGGTCGGAAGCGTGGCGACGCGGAGGTCGATCTTGCGGCCTCCGTGACTGACCGACATCCGCCCGTCCTGCGGTTTGCGGCGTTCGGCGATGTCGATGTCGCTCATGATCTTCAGCCGCGAGATCACTCCGCTCTGGATGCTTTTCGGTGCGCTGGGCATCTCGTGGAGCACGCCGTCGATCCGGTACCGGACGCGCAGGTTGTGCTCGGCCGGTTCGATGTGGATGTCGGATGCCAGGTCCTGGATCGCCTGGCTGACGAGCAGGTTGACGAAACGCACGATCGGGGCGTCGTCGTCGATGGCATCCGCGATACCGAACGTCGAGCTCTCCTCTGGCGCGCTCTCTTCTTCGAGGGTCGTGGTGAGGCTGCTGAGCTCCTGGTCTGCACGGTGGTAGCGGGCCAGCGCAGCGAGCAAGTCGGTTCGCGCGGCGACCACGGGCGCAACCCGCAACCGTGAGGCCTCGCGGACGTCGTCCATCGCGATCACGTTGCCCGGGTCGACCATGGCGAGAACCACCCGGTCGCCGTCGATGGCGAGCGGCAGCACCTCATGGCGCCGGCAGACAGCGGCGGTGACGAGCGATACGGCGAGTTGGTCGACCGGATAATCCAGCAGTTCCACAAACGAAAGGTTGGCCTGCGCCGCTCGTGCTTTTGCGAGCTGCACCTCGGTGATGACACCGCGATCCACGAGCCCGCGAACGGATGCTTCATCGGCGAGGTCACCGGCCATCGCAGCGTCGAGGTCCTCGATCGGCAAGAGACCGTGCAGAATCAGGATTTCAGTCAGGCTTGCCACGCGTCACTCCCCCCGATAGCCGCTTCTCACACCATAGTGGACGAATTCGGCTTTGACCGAGGGCTAGGGCCAGAGCGCGGCGACCATGTCGTCGGTGTAACCGTCCACGGCGATATTCAACCAAAAAGTGCACAGCCAGATATTGCCGCGGAGAAACTGGAACTCTCCCCATTGCGCACCGTCCTCGCTGTGCACAACCTCACAGCTCGTGCCGCCGGCCCGCTCGGAGCACAAGAAGCCGGCGTCCCGAAGAGCTGCGCCTGCTGCGGCCGCTTGCTCCGCGCTCACCTCGTTCACCTGGGTCAACAGCCCGAAATCTCCGGCGCTTCCCCAGGTGCAGCTCAGAGCGGGCGCGCCCTGCAGGGCGGCGACGCCGGGTGAGCGGGAGAACGGCGGCTCGGATGTTGTCCCGTCATTCAACGGCAACGCGGGCTCCGCAGACAGCATGTCGAACATGGCGGGACTGTAAAGCTCAGAGCAGCGCACCGGCACAGCGGCCAGATCCGGATCGCTGGACACGGTGCCTGCCGAAGGCGGGTGCGAGCCCGGCGAAGGAGACGACGAGCTGACGGACGTATCCGGCCCAGACGCCGCGGATGTTGGCTGAGACGGCGTTACGCCAGCCCAAGCCACGGCGGCTCCCACCACAATCGCCGCGAAACCGACGGCCGCTGTTCCGGCTCCGAAAACCCGCAATGCGCCCTGCTTGCTGTTCAGCAAACCGCCCGCTCGTCCCGCCCTGTGTCGTCCGTCGTTCGACATACGTTCCCCCGTTCCCCTAACCCCTGATGCTCAAGGTAGCGGCCAGCGGGAGCAATAGAGCTGAGGAAACATCACGATTGTGTGACGACTGTGGGGAGGGGTCTTTTTCGGCGCACCGGCGCCCGGAGGGTCAGCATCCCGCGGGTCACTCTGCAGTGCGCGGGTGCAATGTCACCCGCGCGTGACCGATTCGCCCGCGGATGAAGTCATCGCGGTCGAACGGCGGCGTGCTACTCCCAGATCGCCTCGACGATGTTCTCGGTGTAGCCGCGGATCGGCGCGTTCAGCCAGAACGTCGAAACCCACACGCCCTCACGGAGAAAGTGGGACTCACCGAGAACGCCGCCTTCTTCGAGTTCTTCGCGGGTCACACACCGGGTTCCGCCCAGCTGCTCGTAGCAGTCGAACCCGCCGGATTCCATCATCTCGAGAGCTTCGTCCGCCTGCTCGTCAGACACCCGGGCTACCGCCGTGACGATGCCCAGTTCACCGGCGCCGCCCCAGGTGCACTGAAGGTAGTCGAGGCCGCGCAGTATCTCTTCGAGTTCATCGTTGTTCGAGAAGTTGGGGTCCGCCATCGTGGGGTCGTTGAGCGGGGGCAGATCCGCCTGCAGGCTCTTGAACATGGCAGGGCCGTAGATGTCTTCACACGACCCAGGAAGGATGACGTCGACCGCTTCGGGAGTGGCGACCGCCGACGGGGTCGGGCGGGTGGTCTCGGTTGGAGCAGGCGACGCGGCTGCCGTGCCTTCAGAGGCGGCTTTCGTGCCCTCGGGGGCAGACTCAGCGGCGCATCCCGTGACGAGTGCTGCCGTCAGGAATGCCGCTGTTCCGAGCGCGGCGAGACGGCCGATCGACCTGCCGCGTGCAGTCGCGTATGACGCGGTTCCGCGCATGTTTCCCCCTCGTTTGGCGTACTTGTTCCCGTCCGCAGCCTACCGCCGCCTCGCGCTCAGCCGAAACCGAGACCAGCGCGATCGAGTAACGATCGGCCGAAAACGCCGAAAGGCCCCGACGCAATGTCGGGGCCTTTCGGGTTCAGGTCAGTACAGGTTTAGTTGTACGTCCCCGGGGTGAAATCGTCGTTCGAGAAGGTGTCGAAGTCGACGAAGCCGAGGTCGGACTCGTCGAACACACCATCCGTTGCGAAGATGCGGTTCGGGTAACGCTCAGCCTTCGCTTCTTCCGTCGCCTCAACGGTGACGTTGCGGTACTTGGCAAGGCCGGTACCAGCGGGGATGAGCTTACCGATGATGACGTTCTCCTTGAGGCCGAGCAGAGGATCGCTCTTGCCTTCCATGGCGGCCTGCGTAAGAACGCGGGTCGTCTCCTGGAACGAGGCGGCGGAGAGCCACGACTCGGTCGCAAGAGAAGCCTTGGTGATACCCATGACTTCCTGGCGGGCGGATGCGGTCTTCTTGCCCTCGGCGAGAGCGGCGCGGTTCAGCTCGTTGTACTTCATCCGGTCGACAAGCTCACCCGGCAGGAGACCGGTGTCACCGTGGTCAACCACGGTCACCTTGCGGAGCATCTGACGGACGATGACTTCGATGTGCTTATCGTGGATCGGCACACCCTGCGAACGGTAGACGCCCTGGACGCCACCGACGAGGTGCTTCTGCACTTCGCGCACACCGAGAACCCGGAGAACTTCCTTCGGGTCGACGGCGCCGACGTGCAGCGGCTGACCGAGCTCGACGTGTTGTCCGTCCTCGACGAGGAGGACCGCACGCTTGAGAACCGGGTAGATCACGGGCTCGTCGCCGTTGTCCGGCGTGAGGATGATCTTGCGGCTGCGATCGGTGTCTTCGATGGTGACGCGGCCAGCAGCTTCGGCGATCGGCGTCGCACCCTTGGGGGTACGGGCCTCGAAGAGCTCCTGCACGCGGGGAAGACCCTGCGTGATGTCGTCAGCGGATGCCGAACCACCGGTGTGGAACGTACGCATCGTGAGCTGCGTTCCCGGCTCACCGATCGACTGGGCCGCGATGATGCCGACGGCCTCTCCGATGTCGACGAGCTTTCCGGTGGCGAGTGAACGGCCGTAGCAGGCTGCACATACACCGACGGCGGACTCACAGGTCAGAACCGAGCGCACCTTGATGCTCTCGACACCGGCCTCGACCAGCTGGTCGATGAGCACGTCTCCGACGTCCGAACCGGCCTCGGCGACAATCGTGCCCTTCGGGTCGATGGCATCCGCGGCGAGCGAACGGGCGAACACGGAGTTCTCCACGTTTGCGTCACGCACGAGGGTTCCGGTCGAGTCGACAGCGGCGATCGCGAGCTCGAGGCCCTTGGTCGTTCCACAGTCGTCCTCGCGGATGATGACATCCTGCGACACGTCGACGAGTCGACGCGTGAGGTACCCGGAGTCTGCAGTACGCAGTGCCGTGTCAGCCAGTCCCTTACGAGCACCGTGGGTTGCGATGAAGTACTCCGCAACACTCAGGCCCTCGCGGTAGGACGAGATGATCGGGCGAGGGATGATCTCACCCTTCGGGTTGTTCACCAGTCCACGCATACCCGCGATGTTGCGGATCTGCAGCCAGTTACCACGAGCACCGGATGTCACCATGCGGTTGATCGTGTTGTCCTCGGGGAAGTTCGCGCGCATGGCCTCTGCGACCTTTTCGGTCGCTTCGGTCCAGATCTTGATGAGCTCCTGGCGACGCTCGGCGTCGGTCGTGAGTCCCTTCTCGAACTGGCCCTGAACCTTCGCGGCCTGCTTCTCGTAGGTCTGGACGATCTCGCGCTTGTTCGGCGGGGTGAGAACGTCGCTCAGTGCGACGGTCACGCCGGAGCGGGTCGCCCAGTGGAAACCGGCATCCTTGATGTTGTCCAGCGTTGCTGCGACGACGGTCTTCGGGTACCGCTCGGCGAGGTCGTTGACGATCGACGAGAGCTTGCCCTTGTCGGCCACGGCTTCGACGTACGGGTAGTCCGCCGGAAGCGCCTCGTTGAAGAGGGCGCGACCGAGGGTCGTCTCGACGAGGGCGACTCCGCTGCCTTCATAACCTTCGGGGCCTTCGCCCTTGCCGAAGCTGATGTCGACGAGGCGGATCCGCACCTTGGCGTTGAGGTCGAGCGTCTTCTGGTCGAACGCGAGAATTGCTTCCGCGATCGAGGAGAATGCACGGCCTTCGCCCACGACACCGTCCTTGAGGGTGGTGAGGTGGTGCAGACCGATGATCATGTCCTGCGTGGGCAGGGTGACCGGGCGACCGTCGGACGGCTTGAGGATGTTGTTCGAGGCGAGCATCAGGATGCGAGCCTCGGCCTGGGCCTCGACCGAGAGCGGCAGGTGGACAGCCATCTGGTCACCGTCGAAGTCTGCGTTGAACGCAGCACAGACGAGCGGATGCAGCTGGATGGCCTTACCTTCGACGAGCTGAGGCTCGAAGGCCTGGATGCCCAGGCGGTGCAGCGTTGGTGCACGGTTCAGCATGACCGGACGCTCGCGGATGATCTCTTCGAGAACGTCCCAAACCTCGGGACGGCTGCGCTCGACCATACGCTTCGCGGCCTTGATGTTCTGAGCGTGGCTCAGGTCGATCAGGCGCTTGATGACGAACGGCTTGAACAGCTCGAGGGCCATCTGCTTGGGCAGACCACACTGGTGCAGCTTCAGCTGAGGACCGACGATGATGACCGAACGACCCGAGTAGTCGACGCGCTTTCCGAGCAGGTTCTGACGGAAGCGACCCTGCTTGCCCTTGAGCATGTCGCTCAGGGACTTGAGGGCACGGTTACCGGTTCCGGTGACCGGACGACCACGGCGGCCGTTGTCGAACAGTGCGTCGACGGCCTCCTGAAGCATGCGCTTCTCGTTGTTGACGATGATCTCGGGGGCACCGAGGTCAAGCAGCCGACGCAGACGGTTGTTGCGGTTGATCACACGACGGTAGAGGTCGTTGAGGTCAGAGGTCGCGAAGCGACCACCATCGAGCTGAACCATCGGGCGCAGCTCCGGCGGGATCACCGGGACGACATCGAGGACCATGGCGGCCGGCGAGTTGCCGGTCGACAGGAACGAGTTGACGACACGGAGGCGCTTGATGGCGCGGATCTTCTTCTGGCCCTTGCCCTCAGCGATCTGCGTGTGAAGCAGTTCGCTCTCAGCGGCCAGGTCGAAGCTCAGCAGGCGCTTCTTGATCGCTTCTGCACCCATGAACGCTTCGAAGTACATGCCGAAACGGTCCTGCAGTTCGTGGAAGACAGCATCCTCAGGCTTGAGGTCGCCGACCTTCAGGCTGCGGAAGTCGTCCCAGACACGCTCGAGGTGAGCGATCTGCTCGTCGTACGACTTGCGGGACTGGCTCATCTCCTTCTCAGCGGCGTCCTTGGTGCGACGCTTCTGGTCGGCCTTGGCACCTTCGGCTTCGAGGGCGACGAGGTCGTCTTCGAGCTTCTTCAGGCGGTCGGCGATGCGGGAGTCCCGCTGGTCGCCGAGCGTCTTGATCTCAAGGCGGATCTCGTTCTCGAGGCCTGGCATGTCCTGGTGACGAGCATCCTCGTCGACCGAGATGACCATGTAAGCGGCGAAGTAGATGACCTTTTCGAGGTCCTTCGGCGCCATGTCGAGCAGGTAACCCAAGCGCGACGGAACGCCCTTGAAGTACCAGATGTGGGTGACGGGTGCAGCGAGTTCGATGTGCCCCATGCGCTCACGGCGCACGGAGGACTTGGTGACCTCAACGCCACAGCGCTCGCACACGATGCCCTTGAAGCGGACACGCTTGTACTTGCCACAGGAGCATTCCCAGTCACGGCTCGGGCCGAAGATCTGTTCACCGAACAGACCATCCTTCTCGGGCTTCAGGGTGCGGTAGTTGATGGTTTCAGGCTTCTTGACCTCACCGTACGACCAACGACGGATGTCGTCAGCTGTAGCCAGGCCAATGCGAAGCTCATCAAAAGTTGTTACGTCGAGCAATTTCTCTCCTAAAGAAAGGTCTCTGAATCTTCTGTTGGCCAGGCTTAGATCTCGTCAATTGACGAGGACTCGAACCTGGAGGAAATGTTGATGCCGAGCTCTTCCGCAGCGCGGAAGGCGTCGTCGTCGGTGTCCTTGAGGCTGACAGCGGTGCCGTCGGCAGACAGCACTTCCACGTTCAGGCAGAGGGACTGCATTTCCTTGATCAGAACCTTGAAGGACTCGGGGATACCGGGCTCCTGGATGTTCTCACCCTTGACGATGGCCTCGTACACCTTCACGCGGCCGAGGATGTCGTCGCTCTTGATGGTGAGAAGTTCCTGGAGCGCGTATGCCGCGCCGTAGGCCTCGAGGGCCCACACTTCCATCTCTCCGAACCGCTGGCCACCGAACTGCGCCTTACCACCGAGCGGCTGCTGGGTGATCATCGAGTACGGTCCTGTCGAACGAGCGTGAATCTTGTCGTCGACGAGGTGGTGCAGCTTGAGGATGTACATGTAACCGACCGAGATCGGCTCCGGGAACGGCTCGCCGGAACGGCCGTCGAACAGGTTGGCCTTTCCGCTTGAGCCGATGAGGCGGTCGCCGTCGCGGGTGACGTTGGTCGAGTCGAGAAGACCCGCGATCTCTTCCTCAGACGCGCCGTCGAACACAGGCGTTGCAACCTTGGTCCCGGGCTCAGCGCTGAACGCCTCTGCCGGGAGGTTCTTCGCCCACGTCGGCTTGCCTTCGACTTTCCAACCCTGCTGGGCAATCCAGCCGAGGTGAAGTTCGAGGACCTGGCCGAAGTTCATTCGACCCGGAATACCGAGCGGGTTGAGGATGATGTCGACCGGAGTTCCGTCTGCGAGGAACGGCATGTCTTCGATCGGCAGAATCTTCGAGATGACGCCCTTGTTGCCGTGACGACCGGAGAGCTTGTCACCCTCGGTGATCTTGCGCTTCTGGGCGATGTAGACCACGACGCGGCGGTTGACGCCCGAGCCGAGCTCGTCGTCACCGTCTTCGGCGTTGAACTCCTTGACGGCGATGATCGTGCCGCGCTCACCGTGGGGAACCTTCAACGACGTGTCGCGAACTTCGCGGCTCTTCTCGTTGAAGATCGCGCGGAGCAGGCGCTCTTCGGCGGAGAGCTCGGTCTCACCCTTCGGCGTGACCTTTCCGACGAGGATGTCACCGGGGCGGACTTCGGCGCCGATGCGGATGATGCCGCGCTCGTCGAGGTCCTTAAGGAGCTCCGGGCTGACGTTCGGAAGGTCACGGGTGATCTCTTCCTTGCCCAGCTTGGTGTCGCGCGAGTCGACCTCGTACTCCTCGATGTGGATCGAGGAGAGGGTGTCGTCCTTGACCAGGTTCTGGCTCAGGATGATCGCGTCCTCGAAGTTGTGGCCTTCCCATGACATGAATGCCACGAGGAGGTTCTTTCCGAGTGCGAGCTCGCCGTTCTCCGTCGCAGGACCGTCTGCGATGACCTCGCCGGCCTCGATGCGGTCACCCGCGGAGACGATGACGCGGTTGTTGAAGCTCGTGCCCTGGTTGGAGCGGTCGAACTTGCGCAGGTAGTAGTCCTGTGTTCCGCCTTCGTCGAGCTGGATGGTGACGACCTCGGCCGACACCTCCGACACAACACCGGCCTTGTCGGCGGTGATCACGTCGCCGGCGTCGATGGCTGCGTAGCCCTCCATACCGGTTCCGACGATCGGCGACTCCGAGCGGAGCAGCGGCACAGCCTGACGCTGCATGTTGGCACCCATGAGTGCGCGGTTCGCGTCGTCGTGCTCGAGGAACGGGATGAGGCTCGTCGCGACCGACACCATCTGGCGAGGCGAAACATCCATGTAGCCGATGTCTTCTGCCGGGAAGAGGTCGACCTCTCCGCCCTTACGGCGGGCGAGGACGCGGTCCTCCATGAAGCGGCCATCGTCTTTCAGCGGCGCGTTGGCCTGGGCGACGATGTAGTCGTCCTCTTCCATCGCGGTGAGGTAGTCGATGTCTTTCGTGACCAGTCCGTCGACGACGCGACGGTACGGGGTCTCGATGAAACCGAACGCGTTGATGCGGGCGAACGATGCGAGCGAACCGATCAGGCCGATGTTGGGGCCTTCAGGAGTCTCGATCGGGCACATACGGCCGTAGTGGGACGGGTGAACGTCTCGCACCTCGACACCTGCACGCTCACGCGACAGACCACCTGGGCCAAGAGCCGAGAGACGGCGCTTGTGGGTTAGCCCGGCGAGCGGGTTGTTCTGGTCCATGAACTGCGACAGCTGCGACGTACCGAAGAACTCCTTGATCGCGGCGACGACGGGGCGCACGTTGATCAGGGTCTGCGGGGTGATCGCTTCGATGTCCTGCGTGGTCATGCGCTCGCGGACGACGCGCTCCATGCGGGACAGACCGGTGCGGACCTGGTTCTGGATGAGCTCGCCGACGGCGCGGATACGACGGTTACCGAAGTTGTCGATGTCGTCGATGTCGAGGCGGATCTCAGCCTTCTTGCCATCACGGATGCCGGTGAAGGAGGTCTCTCCCGAGTGCAGGCGCACGAGGTACTTGATCGTCTCGACGATGTCGTCGACGGTCAGGACCGAGTCGCTCAGCGGGGCGTCGAGGCCCAGCTTCTTGTTGATCTTGTAACGGCCGACCTTCGCGAGGTCGTAGCGCTTGCCGTTGAAGTAGAAGTTGTCGAGGAGCGCGCGGGCAGCCTCAGCGGCGACCTGCTCTCCTGGACGAAGCTTGCGGTAGATGTCGCGGAGAGCGTCTTCCTTGGTGAGGATCGAGTCCTTTTCCAGGGTCAGCTCGATCGACTCGAAGCCCTTGAACTTCTCGAGGATGTCTTCGCTGGTCAGGCCGAGGGCCTTGAGGAAGACGGTGACCGACTGCTTGCGCTTGCGGTCGATGCGAACGCCGACCTGGTCGCGCTTGTCGATCTCGAACTCGAGCCATGCGCCACGGCTCGGGATGATGCGAGCAGAGAAGATGTCCTTATCGGACGTCTTCTCCTGGTTGCGGTCGAAGTAGACACCGGGGCTGCGGACGAGCTGGGACACGACGACACGCTCGGTGCCGTTGATGATGAACGTGCCCTTTTCGGTCATGAGCGGGAAGTCGCCCATGAACACGGTCTGAGTCTTGATCTCACCGGTGAGGTGGTTCATGAACTCGGCCTCGACGTAGAGAGGAGCGGCGTAGGTCTTGCCACGCTCCTTGCACTCGTCGATCGAATACTTCTCCGGCTCCAGGAAGGGGCTGGTGAAGCTCAGCTGCATCGTCTCGCCGAGGTCCTCGATGGGAGAGATCTCCTCGAAGATCTCGTCGAGGCCAGAGTGAGTTGCGAGGTCCTGGCGGCCGGCCTTCGTGGCTTCTGCGACGCGTGATTGCCACACGTCGTTGCCCACGAGCCAGTCGAAGCTCTCGGTCTGCAAAGCAAGCAGATCCGGAACCGTCAGGGTGTCGGTGATCTTCGCGAACGACAGACGCGAAGCGTCGCGGCCGTTCTTGGGTGAGTTGGTGGATGC
The DNA here is from genome assembly GCF_900115155.1 of Mycetocola miduiensis. GTDB lineage: Bacteria > Actinomycetota > Actinomycetes > Actinomycetales > Microbacteriaceae > Mycetocola_A > Mycetocola_A miduiensis. The sequence continues at coordinate 23,286 of NZ_FOVM01000008.1, read as the reverse complement.
GTTGCGCGCAGCAGCCAAGGAAATAACCTCCGTGGGCCCTCGTACAGGCTCTAGTTACTGGTAGTAATGGAGAACTCGTCAAACGCCATCAAAAAATGGTGCACTTTTCAGGGGAAAAGGACACTGGGCCGACCGCAATATGAAGGCATGGGGAACGTCTGGGAGCGCAAGGATCTACTATAGGCGCTCGAACGCGCCGTGTCCAGCGAAATTCTTGACGACATCCACCTCCTGCGGTATAAAGCCCCCCGCGAGTTGCCCACTTTGCCGGGTAATCCGCCGCTCATACCCGGAAAAGTCGGCAATTCGCGACCAGGGGAGCTCCTCCACAGGCGGGGAAACTGCTCGGCGGATTCACAGATTTCAGGGTCGGCCCCGCCGTGCCTGAGCAGGTCTCAACGTGGGGGAATGACCAGACGAAAAGTCCTTCCAGCCGAGCTTCGGGGCCACCCCTTCACCTCCGCGCTTGCGCGCGAACTCGGCGTCAGCAAGGGGCGCCTCTCGGCGAGTGACCTGGCCAAGCCATTCGGCGGCATCCGCCTGCCCGCCGATAAGCTAGCCGCCCAAACTGGGAGCGCAGGATGGAGCGAGGCCGTCGAGTCCCGTCGCGATCTGACCCGAAAACTGTGCCGCGCGTATTCGTTACGGATGCCGCCGGACGCGTTCTACTGCGGACCCACCGCAGCTCTTGTCCATGGGATGCCGCTGCCGCTCGCGCGCTCAATTGATCCGCGCCTTCACGTCGGGCTGCCGAAGGGCAGCCGTGCGGTGCACATCGTGGGGGCGATCGGCCATAGCTACGACCTCGATCCGCTTCAGGTGACCACCCGGGACGACGTGCGGCTCACGAGCGTCGAACGGACCTGGTGCGACCTCGCTCGCGTGCTCCCCCTCGACGATCTCGTCGCTGCCGGGGACTGGCTGCTCTTCTGGCGCTCACCCCGAACCACCGTTGCTCGACTGAACGCCAACGTCGAGCTGTTCCGCGGCCAACGCGGCGTCAAGAAACTGCGGCTGGCGTTAACGCTCCTCAATGAGCGAGCCGAATCGCCGCGTGAATCCCGGCTGCGGGTGGCCCTCGTCCTTGCCGGGCTGCCAGCACCCGAGGTCAACGTCGAACTCTTCGACACAGTGGGTCGATTCCTCGCCCGCGCAGACCTCGTGTTCCGGCGGTACCGGCTGATCCTGGAGTACGAGGGGCTGCAACACCTGACCAGCCCGGAGCAGTGGCGGCGGGACATCGAACGAACCCATGCCCTCGAGGATGAGGGGTGGCGGATCATCCGTGTGACCGCCGCGGATCTGAGGGATCCGCGCAACCTGATCGAGCGCATCCGGCGCCACATCTTCGCGAGTTGCCCGGTTTGACGGGTTGTGCGGCGCGAACACCCTGAAAACTGGGCAACTCGCGGGAGGGGTCAGGGCCGCGCGTGCCGAAAGGTCAGGTGCTGGCCGGGGCGCAACTGCGCGAAGAGGTCGAGCGCACCGGATGCCACGACCGCGATCACCGGGTATCCGCCGGTCGTCGGGTGGTCAGCCAGCAGCACAGTGGGCAGCCCGGACGGCGGCACCTGGAGGGCACCCGCAACCATTCCCTCGCTGGGGAGTTCACCGTGGGCATCCGCCGTGACGGACCGCTCAAGCGGCGTACCGTCGAGCCGGGCCCCGACCCGGTTCGACGCCGAGCTGAGCGTCCACGTCCCGCTGAACAGGCGCTCGAGCGAGGCGGCGGTGAACCAGTCCGCCCGGGGCCCGACCCGGATCGGCACGGTCACTGCCCCCGCGTCGGGAGCGCTCCACGGCGCGACGTCGAGGGCGGGGATCGCGGCGGTGTGCGGCTGCCCGATCGGTAGCACATCTCCACCCTGCACGGATGTCGGCCCGATGCCCGAGAGAAGATCCGTCGATCGGGAACCGAGGACCGGATCCACATCGATCCCGCCGCTGACGGCGAGGTAGTACCGCAGCCCGGATGCTGCCGGTCCGATGTCGATCGAGGTCCCGGCCGCGACGAACGTCGGATGGTTCGGGTCGATCGGATGCCCGCCGACCGCTACCCGCCCCCAGGCGCCGGTGACCGCGATCCAGACATCCCGGTCAGCAACCGCGGAGAACGGGCCGACCGTGATCTCGAGCGCTGCGGCGCGCTCCGCATTACCGACGAGACGGTTCCCGAGTGTGAGCGCGCCCCGGTCGAGCGCGCCCGAGCCGCTCACGCCGAGCGCGGCGAATCCCGGGCGACCCAGATCCTGGATGGTGGTGAGCGGTCCGGCGATTCCCACGGTTAGCGTGCTCACGACGCCTCCCGGAACCGGACCACGCGGCCGGGCACGAGCAGGGCGGGAGTGGTGGCATCCGGGTCCCACAACACGGCGTCTGTGCGTCCGATGATCTGCCATCCGCCAGGGGACGACCGCGGATAGACCCCGGTGTATTCCCCGGCGAGGCCGACCGATCCGGCCGGGACGCTCGTGCGCGGGCTCGCCCGCCGGGGCACGACGAGCTGCGGCGAATCGGTCACGAGGTAGCCGAACCCGGGAGCGAACCCGACGAAAGCGACCCGCCAGACGGATGCCGTGTGCGCCTGCACTACCTCCCGTTCGCTGGTGGATAGCAGGGCGGCGACCTCGGCGAGGTCCTCTCCCGAATACTGGACGTCGATCTCCACGACGTCGCTGTAGCCCCAGACTTCCGGCGGCACGGGCGGCGTGGAACGGATCCAGCCGGTCACGCGGTCCGCGGACAGCCTCGCGGGGTCGAATGTGACGAGGACGGTGCGGGCGGCGGGCACGATGTCGACGATCCCGTCGGGCGGAGCGACCGTGAGCGCAGCATTCAGGGCGAGGACCGCTTCAAGGTCGTCGCAATCGACGAGTATCGCACGGTCTCCTACCGCATGCAGCAGATTCATACGGCCGCTCGAACCTCAACGCCGGCCGCGGCCAGGGCACCGCGCACGGCTTGGGCCATGGCGACGGCGTCCGGGGTGTCGCCGTGCACGCACAGCGAGTCGACCTCGAGCGACAGCAGGGTTCCGTCTAGCGCGCGCACCGTTCCCTCCGTCACCATGGTGACGGCGCGAGCGGCGATCTCGTCCTCACCGTGGAGCACAGCTCCCGGCCATTTCCGCGGCGCGAGCGAACCGTTGTGCTGGTAGGCGCGGTCGACGAACGCCTCCCGCAAGAATGGCAGGCCGTGGGCGGAGGCGGCCTCCTCGACCCGGGACCCGGACAGGCCCATGAGCGGCATGCCCGGCGAGAACTGCGCGACGGCGGTCGCGACGGCATCCGCCTTGCGATTGTCGTGGACGATGCGGTTGTAGAGCGCCCCGTGCGGTTTGACGTAACGGATGCTCGTGCCCGCCTTCTCTGCAGCTTCGGCGAGCGCCGACAGCTGCTCGAGGATCTCATCGATGAGGACGGCCGGGAGAACCTCCAGGTCGGCCCGGCCGAAGTGGGCCCGGTCGCGGTAGGAGATGTGGGCCCCGACACGAACGTCATGTTCGACGGCGAGCAGGCAGGACGCGATCATCGAGTCCGCGTCGCCGGCGTGGAATCCGCAGGCGATGCTCGCGCTCGTGATGAGCGGAAACAGGGCGGCGTCGTCCGCGGTCGGACGGCCATCCACCGTCTCACCGAGGTCGCAGTTGAGGTCGACGCGCATACGTTCAGGCTAGTGGCGACGGATGCCGGCCGCAGTGCTCTTGCGAACTTCGGAGATTTGCGCCGGATCCGCGCGGAAAGCGGCCCCGGGACCGCAACTCCCCGGGACTCTCCGAAGTTGAGAAAGGTAGGCTCGACGCATGGCAGCGAGAGAGACCGACAACCCCCGCATCCGTCTCGCGTCGAGCGGTCAGATGGCCGTCATCGAGGCGGACAAGTGGGTTCCGGGCAGCTTCCAGCTCGTCGTCGACGGCACCCCGCAGTCCCATGTGAACCTCGACGACCCGTCGAACCTGTTCTTCGAGTACATCCAGCGCATCGGGCACGTGATCGACGAGGTTCGCGCACCCGGCGAGCCGATCACCGCCGTCCACCTCGGCGCGGGCGCGCTCACCCTCCCCCGTTACATCGAGGCCACCCGGCCGGGCTCGAGGCAGCAGGTCGTCGAACTGGAGCAGGACCTCGTCGACTTCGTCCGCGAGCACCTTCCCTGGTCGAAGCGCGCGGCGATCCGGGTGCGTTACGGCGACGCCCGTGAGGTGCTCGGCCGGCTGCCCAAGGGCCTCGCCGGGAGCGTCGACCTCGTCGTCGTCGACATCTTCTCCGGCGCCCGCACCCCAGCCCACGTGACGAGTATTGAGTTCTACCGCGAAGCGGCGGCGCTCCTCTCCCCCGACGGCATCCTCGTCATCAACATCGCGGATGGTCCTGGACTCGTCTTCGCGCGCGGGCAGGCCGCCACCGTTCAGGATGCCGTCGGCCACGTCGCCGTCCTGGCTGAGGCCCAGATCCTCAAAGGCCGGCGGTTCGGAAACGTCGTTTTGATCGGCTCGAACACGGAACTGCCGATGCATTTCATCCCCCGGCTGCTGGCTGGAGGACCCCACCCGGCCAAAGCCGTTGTCGGGGCTGAACTCCGCCAGTTCCTCGCCGGCGCCAGCGTCGTCACCGACGAAACCGCCGTGCCGTCGCCAGCCCCAGCGCAGACGATCTTCCAGGTCCGATCGGGCAACTGACGTGCCCAAAAGACGTGCAGCGGTCGCAGCTCTGGCCGCAGTGATGATCCTGAGCGGCTGCACGACATCCGCCCCGCTGCCGAGCGAGCGCCCCACAGGCCCGGACACTCCGGCCCCAGCCCCGACGGGCACAGGACCGGTATACCCGACCGGCGACTACTCCGTTCTCGCGACCGGCCTTGACGTGCCGTGGTCGATCCTGCGCCTGGGCGACAGCACTCTCCTCAGCTACCGCGACACCGGGCAGATCATGGAACTGACTCCGGCCGGAGACCTCCGCGAGGTCACGGTGGTGCCGGGCGTGGACGCAGGTGGCGAAGGCGGCCTGCTCGGTCTCGCCGCCCGAAACCAGGGCGAACAACACTGGGTTTACGCATATTTCACCTCGAACGACGACAACCGGGTGGTCCGGATGCCGGTCGGCGGCTCCCCGGGGAGCCTCACCCTCGGCGGCACCGAGGTCGTGCTCGACGGGATGGCGAAGGCCGGCAACCACAACGGCGGGCGGATCGCATTCGGCCCGGACGGGATGCTGTACGTCACGGTTGGCGACGCCGGCAACCGCGACACGGCACAGGACCCCGATTCGCTCAACGGCAAGATCCTGCGCGTCACAGCGACAGGCGACGTTCCGCAGGACAACCCGGTCGAAGGGTCGGCGGTCTACTCGCTCGGGCACCGTAACCCGCAGGGCCTGGCCTGGGACGCCGACGGCCGGATGTGGGCCAGCGAGTTCGGCCAGAACACCTGGGACGAACTCAACCTCATCGAACCGGGCAACAATTACGGCTGGCCGGTGGTCGAGGGCCAGGCCGGAAATGCCGATTTCGTCGACCCGGCCTACCAGTGGTCGACGGACGAGGCCAGCCCGAGCGGTCTCACCGTCGTGGACGACACCCTGTTTATGGCGGCGCTCCGCGGGCAGCGCCTGTGGGGCATCCTCGACGGCGTCCATGTGCCAGAGGGCAGCCGTGGTCTCGAGGGCGTCGTGACCGCATCCGCGTATTTCGAGGGAGAATTCGGCCGGATCCGCGACGTTGCTCCTGGACCGGATGGCACCCTCTGGCTGATCACGAACAACACCGACGGCCGGGGCAGTCCCGGGCAGGACGACGACCGGCTGATCCAGATCACGCTCGCGCCACTCGTCGAGGGCTGACCGCGCGCTCGGAATGCACCGGTGAATGGCGACAGGCGCCACCACCTGACCCGCGAACGGGGCGGCGCGGGTTAAAGTCGGATGAGAGACCGGAGCGACACCTTCCGGACTCCCGACATCGTTGGAGTACACCCTGAGCATCATCCTTGGCTACGACGCAAAGACCCTGCGCGAAAAGGTCGACCTCAAGGCTGTTGGGGATCGACTGCTCGAGCTCGGTGACATGCGCAACATGAGCGCACTCTGCGAGAAGACCTGGCTTCTCAAAGTCGCCGGCCAACTCGACGAGGCCCTCGACATGGCGAACCAGTGCGTGCGACTCGCGCGCTTCACCGGCGACCGCAAGGGGCTGATGCAGCCCCGGATGCTCCGCGCCCAGGTCCTGCAGTTCCGCGGCGCGTACGACGAAGCGTTGCACGAACTCTCGTCCCTCATCAACGAGGCGCACACCCACGACTGGCGGATGCTTGAGGCGCTCTCGCTGCAGCACCGCGGCCGGGTGTACTTCGACCAGGGGGATTACCGCTCAGCGCTCGTCGACTTCAAGTCGGCCGTCCGGCTGCGCACCGACCTCGGCGCCACCGACGAAGAGATGGAATCCTCGCTCATCGCCGTCGCCGTCACGGAGTCGTTCCTCGGCCGCTGAACGCGGCCGAGCGAATGTCGGCGGCTCGCGCTAGCGTATTGCCATGTCCGATCTGGTCAGGGTCCGGTTGTGGGCCGACTCGCTGATAAAGCTCCACCTCGATCCGTCCGTGTGGTCGTTCGGATTCGACAACGCCAAGCGCAGGGCCGGCCTCTGTAACTTCACGACGAAGCGGATCACCGTGTCCCGCTATCTGGCGAGCCGGTTCGACGACGATGAGATCCACCAGATCCTCCTGCACGAGGTAGCCCACGCCATTGCCGGACCCCGGGCCGGCCACGGGCAGACGTGGAAGCGAATCGCCGCCGATCTGGGCTACGTCGGTTCTCGCGAGCACCACGGCGAGACGGCCGACGAACTCGCCCCGTGGGTGGGATCGTGCCCGAACGGCCACACCCTGTACCGCTACCGCAAGCCCAAGCATCACACCTCGTGCGGTGTCTGCTCCCGCCGCTTCGACCCGCGGTTCGCGATCAGCTGGCAGCACCGCGTCATCACCCCGGCGATGCGGCAGCGGGCAGCGGCGAAGGCGTCATGACAGAACGCCCAGGCTCTGAAATGACCAACCTCCGGATCGCCCTTCTCCGCGGAGTGAACGTCGGCGGCGTGACGGTGAAGTCCGCGGCGCTGGCGGAGGTGTTTCGCGGCATGGGGTTCACCGAGGTCCGTACGGTGCTCGCCAGCGGCAACGTGCTGTTCACGGGCGCCGGGCAGGCCGATGCGATCGAGAAGGCGTTGGCCGACGCCTTTGGATATGGGGCGCGCGTGATCCTCACCGACCAGGCCACGGTGAGGGCCGTGATCGAGGCGTACCCGTTCGACGAATTCGACGACCGGCAGCCGTATGTGATGTTCGTGTCGGAACCGGGCGACATCCGGAACCTTCTCGAGCTTGCGGGGAACACCGAGGGTGACGTGGAGCGCGTACAGCCTGGGGATGGCGTTCTCTATTGGGAGGTCCGCAAAGGCATGTCGACCGACAGCCCGTTCTCGAAGAAAACGGCACGCACACCAGGCATCCTGACCACGACCAGAAACCTGCGGACCCTTCGCAAACTGGCCTGAACCCGCGTAGTGCGGGCTGGAATCACGCGTTCGGTAACCGGATATCGTGGTTACATGAGTGATCCGAGCAGCCCAGACTCCGCCGCGGGTCAGGAATCTTCCACAGGCCAGTGGCTCACCACGCTCGAAGGAACCCGCTGGTGGTTCGACTCAGGGTCGCTCGCACTCGATTTCGTCTACACCGGTCCGCTCGGGGCTACCGATGCGGCGCGACGGGAAGCACTTGGATCGCCCGCCGACCTCACCGACTGGATGGCCGACAAGTTGCCGAGTGCAGCAGCAGGCGACCGCGACCTCGCCGACGCGCTCACCCTGCGCGGGGCGATCGGCCGGCTGGCCCTCGCGGCGAGCGCCGGGAGTGCCGGGGATTCCCGCGACGTCGACCTGCTCAACCTCTATGCCGCCACCCCTGACATCCCGCCACGCCTTGCTGGTGGGGCGTTGCAGGCAGGGCGCACGGAGCCGCGGGCAGCCCAGGCGCTGTCAACGATCGCACGGGATGCCGTGGCACTTCTTTCGGGGACCACCTCCGGCACCATCCGGGAATGCGATGCCGATGACTGCGACATCATCTACCTCGACACGTCGCGCGGGCGGAACCGTCGCTGGTGCTCGATGCAACGCTGCGGCAACCGGCACAAGGTTCGCGCGCACCGCGCGAGGGCCGCTCGTTCGGTCTCTACCCGCTGATCGTCACCGACCGGGTCTCACTCAGTCGCGGAGGATGGCGACTTCGGCAGTGGAGTCGACCCGCGCCGCTGCGACAACCCGCTCCCGCTCGCCGTCTGCGATCAGCGACTGTCCGTCGACGGACGCGGTGAAGAGGTGCCCGACGGCATTCCTGAGGTTGTCGAACGCCGCACAGGCGACAGCCGCCTCAGGCGACGTGAAGTCGATGCCGCGGGCGATCAGGGCATCGATGACGGCTCCGGCGGCGAGCAGGTCCGGGGCAGAGAGCGTGCTCCCCCGGCCGGAAGAGACCACGGCGATCGACACGCGGCGCCCCAGCCGCACCTGGTGATCGAGCACCCAGCCCGCGACAGCGCTGCGATTCGTGAGGTTCGCGGCCAGCACGGTCTCTGCGGGCGAGTCGAGGGCAATGCTTGCGTCGGCGAGCGCGAGGGCGTCCACCCAGACCAGAAGATCGACGTCGGCGACCCGGTCCAGCCCGGCACGGCCGGAGTCGAAGCGGACTTGGTATTTCGCCTGGGCGGCCGGCGAAACGGTGGCAGAGTGCGCAGGGGTGGCGGTGCGTTCGGACATGATTCCAGCGTAACGACGGCCGCTCGGCGGCGCGGCACTGTTACAGCCAGTGACGTTCTTCGGGGTAGCGGCGGTCGTCCGGCGACGGGCGACGCATGGCATCCCGGACGATCTCGAAGTCGTGCCGCGAAAGCTCGAGCAAGCCTGCACGCAACTGGTACCCCCAGTTCGGCGCATTCCGGGTGAACTCGAGCGAGCCGAGCAGCGGGCGGATTGGAGCGGGCTCGGCGGTGAGGTCCCAGTCGACGCGGCGGCGCCATGGCCTCCAGTCCATCGACAGGGCCTGGTAGAGCTCGGTGCCGGCGATCCGGCCGATCGCCGTGAACTGCTTGAGCGGGTCCCCCTCCGGGTATTCCGTCTTCGGCGAGTAGTAAACGATGCCGTCGGCGTCGCCCATCCGTTCGAGGTTGGGGCGTGTGCCGTGGTTCACCTGCGCGATTCCGAGGTCGACGGCGTTGCGTACGTGGTCGCGGGATGCCACCGCCAGCCAGTATCGAATCGCCATACTCCCTGTTTAGCGCACCCGCCGTACCGAACTTCGGAGATTTCGGTTTCCCGGGCCGGCATCCGTCCGTTTGCTGTGATTTGGGGGTCAATTCCCGAAGTTGAGAACCGTGGATCCGCAAGAAAGACGAGACTGGGCTCATGCGAGTCCAACTCAAGCTCATCCTCGACGCCGACCCGTTCGACGCGTGGCGTGCGGTCCGCTCCCCCGCCGTTCTCCGCGAGCTTTACTCCCCGCTGCTCGAACTCGATCCCGGCGGGCCTGTCCCGACGCTGTGGGAACCGGGAAGCATGGACGTCACCGTCCGCGGCGCCGGGGTCGTCCCGATCGGCAGCCAGCGGATCGACATCGACTTCGACCTGAAGCGGATGCCGGGCGTGCGGATCCTCGTCGACTCCGGTCGACCGCTGACCGGCCCGTTGAGCCTTCTCGAGGGGTGGCGGCACCAGATGGCTATCGCGCCTGCGCCTGGGGACCCGACGAAGACGCTCTACCGGGACCGCCTCGACTTCGGCGGGCCGGCCGCCGCCCTGCTGTGGATGCCGATGTGGACGATGTGGCAGTGGCGTGGCATCCGGCTGAAGGAGATGGCGCCGCACTGGGCCTTCGAGCCGGTGCGGCCCGAGCAGGAGACGCCCACCCCAGCTTCCTGACGCGCGGATTCACCCGCACCGGACGGGTTCACCGGGCGTGCCGCGTGTACCTGTCCGGAGCCAGTGATCCCGGCGTTCCCGGACGCATTGAGCGCCCTGTCAGGCAGCACCCGGCCGCATCCGCTAGAGTAGGAGTACTTGCGGGCCCATCAATGTGCCCCTTGCGTCGTAGAACGCTCCTCTCTCCCCGCTGGATTCGCAACTGATTCCCGGGTCGATGACTCTTCATACGGCGAACGATTGTGGCCTTCGCCACCTTCGCCACTCTCCCGCTCCAGCGATTTCGCCTGTCGAGATCCGTACGGGACGCTGATGCTGTGAAAGGCACCACCTTGTCAGAAACTCCCAAAGAAACCACGTTCGCCGAACTCAACGTTCCGGCGGCACTCGTCGCGGCACTCGCCGCCGACGGTAAGACCCTCGCATTCCCGATCCAGGTCGACACCCTCCCGGACACCCTCGGCGGACGTGACGTCCTCGGCCGCGGAAAGACCGGCTCGGGCAAGACCCTCGCGTTCAGCATCCCGATGGCTGCCCGTCTCGGCGGCAAGCTCGCCGGCGGCAAGCGCCGCCCGGGCCGCCCGCTCGGCCTGATCCTCGCCCCGACGCGTGAGCTCGCCACCCAGATCTCCGCCGTCCTCACGCCGCTCGCAGCGGCATACGGCCTCAACACCACCACCATCTTCGGCGGGGTCAACCAGACCCGCCAGGTCACCGCGCTCAAGGCCGGCGTCGACATCGTCGTTGCCTGCCCGGGACGCCTCGAAGACCTCATGAAGCAGGGCTTCGTCAACCTCGACGCTGTCGAAATGACCGTGCTTGACGAGGCCGACCACATGGCCGACCTCGGCTTCCTGCCCGTCGTCACCCGCATTCTCGACAAGACACCGTCCAACGGACAGCGCCTGCTGTTCTCGGCCACGCTCGACAACGGCGTGGACAAGCTCGTCAAGCGCTTCCTCCACAACGAGGTCCTGCACTCCGTCGACGAAGCGACCAGCCATGTTTCGGCGATGACCCACCACGTCTTCGAGATCAACGGCCCGGACGCCAAGAAGGACCTCATCGAGACCCTCGCATCGGGCACCGGCCGCCGCATCCTCTTCATGCGCACCAAACACCACGCCAAGAAGCTCGCCAAGCAGCTGACCGACTCCGGCATCCCCGCCGTCGACCTGCACGGTAACCTCTCGCAGCCGCAGCGTGACCGCAACCTTGCCGCGTTCAGCGACGGGTCCGCCCGCGTTCTCGTGGCAACGGATGTCGCGGCGCGCGGCGTTCACGTCGACGATGTCGAGCTCGTCATCCACGTCGACCCGCCGATGGAGCACAAGGCGTACCTGCACCGCTCCGGCCGGACCGCTCGTGCCGGCAGCGCCGGTGACGTCGTCACCATCTGCCTGCCGACGCAGAAGAAGGACCTCGCGCAGCTCCTGAAGAAGGCCGCCATCACCGTCACTCCGGTCGCTGTGACCGCGAAGTCCCCCGAGGTGACCGCCCTCGTCGGCGAGGTCGCCTCGTACGTCAAGCCGGTGCCCCGCGTCGTCCAGGCGCAGGGTGGTGGACGCTCGCAGGGCGCCAACGCCCAGCGCAAGCGTTCGGCCCGCGAAGGCCAGGGCGGCGGACGCTCACGGTCCGGTTCGTCGCGTGACTACTCCACCTCGACCGCCGGCAGCTCTGCTCGCCGTCACGAGGGCAGCTCGACCACTCGCTCCCCGCAGTCCCGCCCCGAGCGTTCAGCCCGGCCGGCCACGTCAGGCGGAGCAGCGACTGGCGGGCAGCGTACCCACCGCCGGGTATCCAGCGGTCGCTAGGCAGCATCGTTTCAGGAAGCCATCGCTTCCGGTTCCCGCATTCGCGTCGACCGGTCGCGGTGGCTTCCGCCGTTTACGCCGCAACAGTATCCTCAGGCTCGTGGCCGGATACTCGTCGTCGTCGCAGGCACGCAAACTCGGATTGAAGCCCGGGCTGCGGCTGCTCCTGGATTCCGCTCCAGAGGGCTGGCACCTCGACGAGGCTCCCGACGGCGTCGACGTGGTGACGGATGCCGCGAGCGCCGACATCGTTCTCAGTTTCGTTACCGAGGCGGCGGGCATCCGTTCGCGGATCGAAGCGCTCGGCCAGCGGATCCATCCGGACGGCGCGCTGTGGATCGCGTGGCCGAGGAAGGCGGCCGGTCACGTCAGCGAGGTCACGGAGAACCTGATTCGGGTCGCCGCGCTTGAGCTCGGACTTGTCGACGTCAAGGTCGCCGCCGTGACCGAGGACTGGTCCGGGTTGAAGCTTGTGTGGCGGGTCGAAAACCGGGACCGCCTGAACGGGAGTGCCTGAATGTGTCAACCCCGACTTCCGTCGATTTCTCGGCTTACCAGATGCCGGGGTATGGTCACGGTATGGACACCGATGTTGCAGCTCCTTCCGTTTCAGAGATCATTGTCCGCCCGGTGCGCGACGTCGACGCCGAGTCACTCGGACGGGTGCACGCCCAGTGCTGGCACGAGGCGTACGACGAGCTCATCAGCAAGGCCGCGCTGGAGCGGCTGTCGCCCCGTCGGATGGCGGAGCTGTGGACGCACTGGATGAACCAGGGTCCCGCCTACCGCCAGTTCGCGGCGGTGAAGGACGGCGATATCGTCGGATTCTCCGGGTCGGGTCCCGCCCGTGACGCTGACGCGCCGCGCGACCGCGAGCTGTACTTCATCAACATGCTCGCCGAGTTCCGCAGCACGGGAACCGGGCAGAAACTCTTCGATGCTGCCATCGCCGACGGGGAACCCGCGTATCTCTGGGTGTCCTCCGCGAACGACCGCGCGCGGCACTTCTACGAGAAAAACGGCTTCGTCGCCGACGGCGCCGAGCACACCGAACCGTTCCTCGGCGAAGAGATCCACGAAGTCCGGTACGTCCGCTAGGTATTCAGCGGGTCAGGACAACCGGCCGACCGACGCGAGCGCGAGGCGCAGGAGCGTGCCGCGGCCACCTTCCATTTCGTCGCTGACGGCATCCGACTGGGCTTCTTCCGGCGCCATCCAGGTCAGCTCGAGCGCGTCCTGGCGCGGGTCACACGTTCCGGTGACGGGCACGACATAGGCGAGCGACACGGCGTGCTGCCGATCGTCGGTGTACGCGGAAATCCCCGGCATCGGAAAGTACTCCGCCACGTGGAATGGCGTTGGGGATGCCGGGAGCAGCGGAAACGCCATCGGCCCGAGGTCCTTCTCGAGGTGCCGGAACAACGCATCCCGCAGCGTCTCGCCGTACATCACCCGGCCGGAGACGAGGGTGCGGGTCATCTGCCCGGTCGCGGTCGCCCGGAGCAGGATTCCCACTTCGGTGACGATACCGAGGCCATCGACACGCACCGGGACCGCCTCGACATAGAGCAGGGGAAGGCGACGACGCACTTCCTCCAGCTCGATGTCGCTGAGCCAGCCTGGGGTCGGGCTCGATGAGGGGTCCTGCGGCTGGTCAGGGTCAGGGGTGCGAACGCTCATGCTCCATTCTTACCCGGTTAGCCTGAACCCCGCTCGGCAGACACCCGGTTGACGCTCGGTAGGCTTGTTCCCTGCCCGACGAAGGAGAAGCAGGCGATGTACACAATCGACGAGGATGCCGTCCTCTGGTCAGCCGCGGGCGACGACCGTGAAGGCCGTTCGCTCCTCGTCGTCCTGCACGGCTACGGGTCCAACGAGGCAGACCTCTTCCAGCTCGCGCCCTTCCTCCCCCTCGAGCCGGTGATCGCCTCACTCCGCGCACCGCTCGTCGCGCCGTTCCCGATCGACGGCTGGTCGTGGTACCCCATCGACGAACCCGGCCAGCCCGACGCAGCCGGGCTCGCAGATACGACAGCGGCGGTCCTGGCCTGGCTCGATGCGCTGCCGTACAGCCCCGACTCGGTCGGCCTGCTCGGGTTCTCGCAGGGCGGCGCCGTGGCGATCGAGCTGCTTCGCGCGGCGCCCGAGCGGTTCTCCTTCGCTGTGAATTTGTCCGGCTATGCTTCCGCGGACGCCTCACCAGGCGACGCTGCCCTCGCCGAACGCCGCCCGCCGGTGTTCTGGGGCCGGGGAACCCACGACGATGTCATCCCGTCCGAAGCGGTGGAGCACACCACCGCCTGGCTCCCCGATCACACCCGCCTCGTCGGCCGGATCTACGACGGCCTGACCCACGCCATCTCGCAACAGGAACTGGCAGATGTGCGCGGGTTCATCGAGCGCCAGCTCTGACTTTGGCTGGTCAGGCGAAGGCAACCCGCCGATGATGTCAGTGGTCTCAGGCAGGATGGGAACGTGAGCAACGTGCTTGAGCGGTTCTCTCCCGCGACCCGCGAGTGGTTCAGTGGGGCATTCGCCGCGCCCACAGACGCACAGGTCGGGGCGTGGGATGCCATCTCGCGCGGTTCGCATGCCCTCGTCGTCGCTCCGACCGGGTCGGGCAAGACCCTCTCCGCCTTCCTCTGGTCGATCGACCAGCTCATGGCCGAAACCCGCCCTGAAGGAAAGGGCACCGAAGGCACAGGCACCCGCGTGCTCTACATCTCTCCCCTCAAAGCGCTGGGCGTCGACGTCGAACGCAACCTCCGGTCGCCGCTGATCGGCATCACCCAGACGGCGATCCGGCTGGGGGCGAACGCACCGAACGTCACCGTCGGTGTCCGCTCGGGTGACACGCCCGCTGCCGACCGCCGCACCCTGGCGAAGAACCCGCCTGACATCCTCATCACCACACCCGAATCCTTGTTCCTCATGCTGACCTCGGCCGCGCGCGAGACGCTGCGCTCGGTGGAGACGGTGATCATCGACGAGGTGCACGCCGTCGCGGCAACCAAGCGCGGCGCGCATCTGGCGTTGTCGCTTGAGCGGCTGGACGCCCTGCTCGAGAAACCGGCGCAGCGGATCGGGCTCTCAGCGACGGTGCGGCCGCGTGAAGAGGTCGCCCGGTTCCTCGGCGGCACCGCGCCGGTCGAGATCGTCGCACCTCCCGCCTCCAAGCGCTTCGACCTCCGGGTGATCGTGCCGGTCGACGACATGACCAACCTTGCTGCGGCCGCCCAGCCCCGCGAGGGATCAGCCGCCGGCGCCATCCAGGAAGACGGCGAACGCGCCGGGTCGATCTGGCCGCACGTCGAGGAGGCCATCGTCGACCGCATCCTCGAACACCGGTCAACCATCGTGTTCAGCAACTCGCGGCGCCTCGCCGAACGACTCACTGCCCGCTTCAACGAGATCTACGAGGAACGCACGGCAGCGGAACCCGCCGAAGACCTTGTCGAAATCGGGGCCGAGCGGAGTACCCGTCCCCCAGCCGCGCTGATGGGCGGCAGCGGGCAGACCACCGGCCGCGACCACAGTACCCCCCAGCTCGCCCGGGCCCATCACGGCTCGGTGTCGAAGGAACAACGGGCAATCATCGAAGACGACCTCAAATCCGGTCGCCTGCGCTGCGTCGTGGCGACGTCGAGCCTCGAGCTGGGCATCGACATGGGCGAGGTCGACCTCGTCGTGCAGGTGGAATCGCCACCGTCCGTCGCCAGCGGGCTCCAGCGCGTCGGCCGCGCCGGGCACCAGGTGGGTGAGATCTCCCGTGGGGTGTTGTTCCCCAAACACCGAGCCGATCTCGTGAACTCGGCCGTGGCATCCGAACGGATGGTCTCCGGCCAGATCGAATCCCTCGCCGTCCCGTCCAACCCCCTTGACATCCTCGCCCAGCAGACCGTCGCGGCGACCGCGCTGGAGCCGATCGACGTGGAGGTGTGGTTCGAGCAGGTGAAGCGCAGCGCGCCGTTCACCCGGCTGCCCCGCTCGGCGTTCGAGGCCACCCTCGACCTGCTCGCCGGGCGGTACCCCAGCGATGAGTTCGCCGAGTTGCGTCCCCGCATCGTCTGGGACCGCGACGCCGGAACGCTCACCGGGCGGCCGGGGGCACAGCGCCTTGCGGTCACCAGCGGTGGCACGATTCCGGACCGGGGACTGTTCGCCGTCTACATGGTGTCGGGCACTGCGGAAGGCACGGGCTCACGGGTGGGCGAACTCGACGAGGAGATGGTCTACGAATCCCGGGTGGGCGACGTGTTCGCGCTCGGCGCGACAAGCTGGAAGATCCAGGAGATCACCCACGACCGCGTGCTCGTCACTCCGGCGTTCGGCCAGCCCGGTCGACTCCCGTTTTGGAAGGGCGACGGTCTCGGCCGGCCTGCGGAACTCGGTGAAGCCGTCGGCGCGTTCATGCGCGACATCGATGCGGCCAGCACGACGGATGCCACCCAGCGGCTCACCGGCGCTGGTCTCGATTCGCGGGCGGCCACGAACCTCATCGCCTACCTGATCGAGCAGCGAACGGCGACCGGGCACATCCCGAGCGACACGACACTGGTCGTCGAACGTTCCCGCGACGAGCTCGGCGACTGGCGGGTGATTCTTCACTCCCCGTACGGCATGCAGGTGCACGCGCCGTGGGCTCTCGCCGTCGGGGCTCGCGTGCAGGAGCGGTTCGGCATCGACGGCGCCTCGATCGCGAGCGACGACGGCATCATCGTGCGTATCCCCGACACCGAGGTCGAACCCCCCGGCGCCGAGCTGTTCGTCTTCGACGCCGACGAACTCGAAGCCGTCGTCACCGAGCAGGTCGGCGGCTCCGCGCTGTTCGCCTCACGCTTCCGCGAGTGCGCCGCCCGCGCACTCCTCCTGCCGAACTACTCCCCCGGCAAACGTGCTCCGCTCTGGCAGCAACGCCAGCGTTCGGCGCAGCTGCTCGACGTCGCCCGCAAATACCCGGCGTTCCCGATCATCCTCGAAACCGTTCGTGAGTGCCTCCAGGATGCCTACGACCTGCCCGCGCTCCTCGGCATCGCGAAGAAACTCGCCAGCCGCGGCATCCGGATCGTCGAAACCACGACCGATTCACCGTCGCCGTTCGCCAAGTCCCTGCTGTTCGGCTACGTCGGGGCGTTCATGTACGAGGGCGACAGCCCGATCGCCGAACGCAAGGCCGCCGCCCTCACCATCGACTCGGCTCTCCTTGCGGAACTTCTCGGCCAGGTGGAGCTGCGCGAACTGCTCGACCCCGGTGTGATCGCGCAGACCGAAAGCGAACTGCAGCGGCTGGCGGAGTCCCGCAAAGGCCGGGGCGTCGAAGGTGTCGCCGACCTGCTGCGCATGCTCGGCCCGCTCACTCTCGACGAGGTGGCTGCCCGGCTCGAATCAGAGCATCCGCTCGAGGATGCCACCGTGCACCTCGCCGAACTCGCGCGGGCGAAACGTGTCATCGGGGTCAGCTTCGCCGGCACGGCCTGGTGGGCGGCGATCGAAGACTCGGCGCGGCTGCGCGACGCACTCGGCGTGCCGCTGCCGATCGGAGTCCCCGACGCATTCCTCGACCCCGTCGCGGATCCCGTCGGCGACCTCATCGCCCGATACGCCCGCACGCACGGCCCGTTCACCACACAGGAGGTTGCCGACCGCTTCGGCCTCGGCAGCGCCGTTGCCCAGCACACGCTCGTCCGTCTCGCCGACTCCCGCAGGGTGATGCGCGGGGAGTTCCTCGCCACCGGCCGTGAATCCATCGGCGACAACACCGAATGGTGCGACTCCGAAGTACTTCGACGCCTGCGGGTCCGGTCGCTCGCCGCGCTCCGCCACGAGGTCGAACCGGTCGAGCAGGATGCCTTCGCGCGCTTCCTGCCGAGCTGGCAGAACGTGGGGAGCCGGTTGCGCGGGGTCGACGGCGTGGCAGCCGTCATCGACCAGCTCGCCGGCGTGAACATCCCCGCCTCTGCCTGGGAATCGCTCATCCTGCCCCAACGCGTGACCGACTACTCGCCAGCGATGCTCGACGAGCTCACCGCAACCGGCGAGGTGTTGTGGTCAGGAGCCGGTGCACTGCCAGGCAACGACGGCTGGGTCGCGATGCACCTGGCCGAAACCGCGCATCTCACCCTGCCCCTCGTTCCGGAGCACCAGCCAGATGAACTTCAGCGCGAGGTCCTGCTTGCCCTCGGCGGTGGCGGTGCGTTCTTCTTCCCCCAGCTCGCCGAGGCCACAGGGGCGACCGACGACAAAGCCCTCGTCGCCGCCCTGTGGGAGCTGGTCTGGGCCGGGCTCATCACGAATGACACGCTCGCGCCGTTGAGGACCCTCACCGGTCACGGCGGCGGGGCACACCGTACCCAGCGTGCCGCGCCCCGGTCCCGGATGTACCGTGGCCGCCCGCTCAGCCGGCCGAGCATGTCGACACGTGTGGCACCGGCGCTCGGTGGGCGCTGGTCGATCCTGCCCCTGGGCGAACAGGATCCGACCGTCCGGACGGCAGCCACCGCCGAAACGCTCCTGGAACGATACGGTGTCGTCACCCGCGGCTCCGTGATGAGCGAAGGCGTCCCCGGCGGGTTCGCGCTCACCTACCGGGTGCTCAGCACGTTCGAGGACACCGGCCGGGCTCGCCGCGGATACTTCATCGACGGTCTCGGCGCCGCCCAGTTCGCCACCGCCGGAACTGTTGACCGGTTGCGGTCGTTCGCCCGGAGTGACGCGAACGACGTCCCGGATGCGGCGGACCGCACGGTCGTCACGCTCGCCGCCACCGACCCGGCGAACCCGTACGGCGCGGCCCTGGCCTGGCCAACCGTGGAAAGCGCCGGCACGAAACACCGTCCGGGCCGCAAAGCGGGCAGCCTCGTCACGCTCGTCGACGGCGCGCTCACCCTCTACGTCGAGCGGGGAGGAAAGACTCTCCTCACGTTCACCGACGACGAATCCGTACTCGCGGTCGCTGCGGCATCCGTCGCCGACCTCGTGCGCCGGGGCCGGATCGACAAGCTCGCCATCGAGAAAGTGAACGGCTCGTTCGTGCTCGGCACGCCGGTAGCAGCAGCGTTGCGGGAGGCCGGGTTCACCGAGACGCCGCGGGGGCTGAAGATGCGGCATGCCTGAGGGCGACACGGTCTACCGCGCGGCACGCCACCTGAACGATGTACTCGAAGGCGCGACCGTGACCACGTGGGACATCCGCGTACCTGCCTTCGCGACGAGCGACCTCACCGGGGAACAAATCGAGGGGGTCATCAGCCGGGGCAAACACCTGCTGCATCGCGTCGGCGACTACAGCCTGCACAGTCACCTCAAGATGGAGGGCACCTGGCACCTCTACCGGCCCGGATCGGCATGGAAGCGACCCGCGTACCAGGCCAGGGCCTTGGTCGGCTCGGCGGAGTGGCTCAGCGTCGGTTTCGAGCTCGGAGTGGTCGAGCTGATCGCCCGCAGCGACGAGCACACGGTCGTCGGCCATCTCGGGCCTGACCTTCTCGGCGACGACTGGGATAGCGCCGAGGCGCTCGCCCGGTTGGAAGCCGTGCCTGAGCGCCCCGCCGCGGTCGCGCTGCTGGACCAGCGCAACCTCGCGGGCCTCGGCAACGTTTACGCCAACGAACTGTGTTTTCTTCGCGGGATCCTTCCCACCCATCCGATCGGCGAGACGGATGCCGTCGCCCTCGTCGCCCTGTCGCATCGCCTAATCCACGCCAATCGCGATCGGGTGGAACGGACAACGACCGGCGACACCCGGCCGGGGAGGCAGACCTGGGTCTATGGGCGCGGCGGTAAACCGTGCCGCCGCTGCGGCACACGAATCCGTTCCGGTCTGCTCGGGCCTACCCCGACCCAGCAGCGGGAGACCTACTGGTGCCCGCGCTGCCAGACCTGAACGCTCAGCGTACGCGCTCGATGTCTGCGACGAAGCGGTCGACCCTCTCGAGCAGCCGTGCCCGGTACGCACGCATGACCGTCGACGGGTAGGGCTGGATCGGCGCCGCGTGCGGTTGGAGCCTAACGTGCGCGGAGCACGTCAGCTCGGAGCAGATATAGGTGCCGACCGTGCTGCCGTTCTGGCCAGCCTCACCCGCGAGAGGGGCGACGAAGAGGGCAACGTCGTTCGCCGGCTGCGGCGTGTGGCAGAAACTGCACAGGTGGACCTGGATACGGGATGCGACCCGGTCGGCGCGTCGGAGCACGATCCCCGCCGGAGAATCTTCACGCCAGTAGACGAGGGAGTACCGCCCTGGGGTGTTCGGATCGCCCCAACCGAAATAGTCGAGCTCAGCCCATGGCGCAAAAGCGAGGCCGGATGGCACAAACATGCGGGTCGCGTCAGCCGTCCCGCAGTTCACGAACGATGACCGGATTTGCCCTTCGGTCAGCTCTTGCATCAGGTCTCCCTCATCGCCACTGCGTCCCCAGCATAAGGTCCGGCGCAGGACGCTTCAATCCGCAGCCCCGGTTACACCGCCGCCTTGACCGCCGCGAGCAGTTGTGTCAGCGTTGCCTTCGCGTCGCCGAGGGCGATGGACACCTTCGGGTCGTAGAACAGCTCGTTCTCGATCCCGGCGAATCCGGGGTTCAGGCTGCGTTTGAGAAAGACGACCTGATTCGCCTCTGACACGTTGAGGATCGGCATGCCGTAAATCGGTGACCCGGGTGACGACTTCGCGGCCGGGTTGACCACATCGTTCGCTCCGATCACGAGGACGAGGTCGGTGGACTTGAACTGCCCGTTTACGACGTCCATCTCCACGAGCGATTCGTATGGCACGTTCGCCTCGGCCAGCAGCACATTCATATGCCCCGGCATCCGTCCGGCGACCGGGTGGATGCCGAAGACGACATCCGCTCCCCTCGACGTCAGGTGCTCCGCCAGTTCCGCCGCAGCGTGATGCGCCTGGGCGACGGCAAGGCCATAACCGGGGACGATGACGATCCTCGACGAGTACTCGAGCAGGATCGCAACGTCCTCGGGCGTTACCGTGCGGACCGGGCGGTCCTCAGTACCTGCATCCGCCCCGCTCTTCCTGGCGCGTCGAAACGCCCCGAAGACGATCCCGGTCACGCTGCGGCCCATCGCGGTCGCCATCGAAATGGTGAGGATCGTTCCGCTGGCGCCGACGAGCGTGCCGGCGATGAGGAGGAGCACGTTGGAGAGCATGACGCCAGATCCCGCGACCGCGAGCCCGGTGAACGCGTTGAGCAGGGAAATGACGATAGGCACATCCGCGCCGCCGATCGGCAGGACGAAGAGGACTCCGATGACCAGGCCGATCCCGAGCAGGGCCGCAGCGTAGAGAAGGTTGCCGGTGATGACCATCGCGACGGCGGTGGCTATCGCAGCGAGTGTAAGAACCCCGAGGAGGACGCCGAGCCCCGGGAAGACGACCGCCCTCGAGGTGATGATGCCCTGCAGTTTGCCGAAGGTGATGAAGGAGCCCGTCAGCGACAGCCCCCCGATGAAAACAGTGAACGCGATCACGCTACCTGCCCAGGCATCGGCACCGTGGGTGAACTCGACGACAGCGACAAGCGCCGCAGCGCCGCCGCCGACACCGTTGAAGGCCGCGACAAGCTGAGGCATCTGGGTCATGTGCACACGACGTGCGGCCGGAACGGCGATGGCAGCACCGGCGACAACCGCCAGGGCGATCCACGCTCCGTTACGGATGTCATGGCCAAGCACGTAGGCGGCGATCGCGATGACAGCACCGGTCGCTCCGAGCCGGTTCGCGCGCCGCGCCTTGCGCGGTGAGCTCAGGCCCTTGAGAGCAAGGATGAACAGGATGGCGGCTACCAGATAGCCCGTGAGGACGACGGATTCGTTGAGGATTTTCACTTGGAGACCTCCTTTTTCCCCGCGCGAGAAGGCTTGGCAGCGAACATCACGAGCATCCGGTCGGTGACGACGAAACCACCGACGATGTTGATGGTGGCAAGGAAAACCGCGAGCACGGAGAGTACGAGCGGAAGGGGTTCGGTCGCTTGTCCGGCGACCATGATCGCCCCGAGCAGGATGATGCCGTGGATCGCGTTCGCCTCGGACATGAGTGGGGTGTGCAGGGTGCTGGATACCTTGGAGACGACCTCGAAACCGAGGAACACCGCCAGGACGGTAATGGTGACCAGGGCGAAGACGTCCATCAGCGTGCAACCTCCTCGGGAAAGAGTTCGGTGATCCTGGGGTGGATGATGGCGCCGTCGTGGGTGAGGCACGACCCGCTCACCAGTTCATCGCTGAAGTCGGGCACCACCTCGCCCTCGACGGTGAGGGCCGTGACGAAGTTGGCGAAGTTCATCGCCAGCAACTTCGACGCGTCAATGGCCAGGTCGGAGTGGATGTCCCGGACACCGATGACCGTGACCTGGCCTGCCGCGACCGGGAACGGGATCGATGTTCCAGGCATCGACGCTTCGACATTGCCGCCTGTCTCGGCAGCCAGGTCGACGACCACGGATCCCGCCTTCATCCCGCCCATCATCGCCGAGGTGATCAGAAGCGGAGCAGGCCGGCCGGGAACCGCAGCGGTGGTGATGATGATGTCAGCCGCTTCTACGAAAGGTGTGAGCAGCTCCCGCTGGCGTTGAGCCCTGGCCGCCCCCAGCTCCTTGGCGTAACCGCCACTGGCATCCGCCGCCTCGAGGTCGAGGGCGATGAACGTTCCGCCGACTGAGCGCACCTCGTCGGCTGAGGACGAACGGACGTCATACGCGCTGACGACCCCGCCGAGGCGTTTCGCGGTGGCGATCGCCTGCAGGCCGGCGACTCCGGCGCCGAGGACGAGCACCCGAGCCGGCGCCAGTGTGCCCGCGGCAGTCATGGTCATCCCAAACATGCGATCGAAGGCATCCGCCGCCAGGAGAACGCACTTGTATCCGGCGAGAAGCGCCTGGGACGACAGCACATCCATTGATTGGGCGCGAGAAATTCTCGGCAGGAAGTCGAGCGCGAAGGTTGTGAGCCTGGATGATGCCGCCTTCTGCAGCACCCCGACGTTGTTGAACGGGTCGACGACGCCCACCGTGACCGTTCCTGACGGCAGTGCGTCGAGGTCGGATGCCGTCAGTGGACGAACGTGGAACAGCACGTCGCCCGCACCCCGTGGCAGTGATGACTCGATGGTCGCCCCCGCTGCGGCGTACGCCTCATCGGTGATACCGGCGAACCGCCCGGCCCCGGGCGCGACACTCACGTCGAGGCCGGCGGCTTTCAGCTTCCGTACGCTGTCGGCCGTCGCAGTAACCCGCTTCTCACCTGCGACCTTTTCAGCGCGGACGAAAACCCTGCTTGACACGGAACTCCCTCGTTCGTGAGCGATGGTGTCTCCGAGAGTAGTCGGTTCGGCTGCAGTCGTGAAGAAAAGGCCGTTAACGCAGAAAAGCCACCCCGAAGGGTGGCTTTTCTGGTTTTCAAGTTAAGTCCGGCGGTGTCCTACTCTCCCACAGGGTCCCCCCTGCAGTACCATCGGCGCAAAGAGTCTTAGCTTCCGGGTTCGGAATGTGACCG
>NZ_FOVM01000007.1 GCF_900115155.1 Mycetocola miduiensis | reverse complement strand
TGCGCCGGGCAGTGTCCTGGTTCGCCGCCCGCGGCGTGACGGTCGAACGCGTGCTTTCTGACAACGGCTCTGCCTACAAATCTCACCTCTGGCGCGACACCTGCTCCGAGCTTGGCGTCAAAGCGAAGAAGACCCGCCCTTACCGTCCACAGACGAACGGGAAGATCGAACGCTTCCACCGCACTCTCGCCGACGGTTGGGCATTCAGCAAGCACTACCCAACGGAATCAGCCCGCCGGAACGCGCTCCCGGCCTGGCTCCACGAATACAATCACCACAGACCCCACACCGCCATCGGAGGCCACCCACCCATTAGCCGGCTAACTAACCTGCCTGTGCAGTACAACTAGGCCGGACTGAGAGTTCCCGGCTCGTCGTCCTCACGCTGGCGGTGGAGCGTGCGGGCTCGGAGGCACCACCCTGGGTTCCGGGCGGGCTTTCCAGTGGTTCATCAGCACCTACGTGCTTGCGGTTTGCGCCGTGCAGGCCTGGAGGATGGCGAGGAAACTCTTCCACGGCCAATTCGGCCTCGATCTTCTCGCGATCATGGCCATGATCGCGACGATCGCCGTTGGCGAATACTGGGCCGGCCTCGTGATCGTGTTGATGCTCGCAGGCGGACAGGCGCTCGAAGAGTACGCGAACCGGCGGGCGCGGGCTGAACTCAGCGCGCTTCTTGCCCGCGTTCCGACGATCGCGCATCACCTCACCCTCCACGGTTCGCTCGTCGACATCCCCCTCGCCCGGATCGTCGACGGCGATGCGCTACTCGTTCAGCCCGGCGAGGTCGTTCCCGTTGACGGGCGATTGGATTCCGGTGGTGCGACCACCGACGAATCCCAACTCACCGGCGAGAGCATGCCGGTCGAGCATGTGCGAGGCGATGCCCTGCTTAGCGGATCCATCAACGGGGCAGACGCGATTCACATGATCGCAACGGCCACGGCCGCCACCAGCCAGTACCAGCAAATCGTGGATCTCGTCCGAGAGGCGTCGGAGAGCCGCCCACCGCTGGTTCGGCTCGCCGACCGCTACGCGCTCCCATTCACTTTCGTCGCACTCACGATCGCCACCTTCTCTGCGGTCATAGCCGGCGACCCGACGCGGTTTGCCGAGGTTCTCGTCGTCGCGACCCCCTGCCCGCTACTGCTTGCCGCGCCGGTGGCGTTCGTAGCCGGCATCAGCCGCGCCGCTCGGGCCGGAATCGTGGTCAAGGGCGGCGCGACACTGGAACAGCTCTCACGAGTGCGGTCGGCGGCCTTCGACAAGACCGGCACCCTGACGAGGGGGACACCGTCGGTCGCCTCCGTAGAACCGACGCCGGGGGTCGTCCCTGACGAACTCATGCTACTGGCGGGCAGCGTGGAACAGTATTCAAGCCATGTCCTCGCTCGTGCGCTCGTGGAATCGGCTGCGAAACGTCAGTTGGACCTGCGCGAGGCGACGAACGTCGAGGAGGAAACCGCAGCAGGGGTCCGAGGGCGGGTGGGCGGGCACGAGGTGGCTGTGGGCAAGCGGTCGTATATCGAGTCTCAGGTCGGGCCCTTCTCTGCGCCGCCACTCGAGGGGGGACGTACGGCCATCTATGTCGGCGTGGACGGTCACTACGCCGGGTGCATCGAATTCGCGGACGAGGTCCGGCAGAACGCCGCCGCAACACTGCGGGCGCTTTCGTCGCTAGGAGTCCGGCGCACCGCGATGCTCACCGGAGATCTGCGCGTGACGGCCGAGCGCATCGCGACGGATCTGGGGATCACCGATGTTCACGCCGGGTGCCTGCCTCAAGACAAGGTTCGTATTGTCGCCGGCATGCATCCTCGCCCTGTGATGATGATCGGTGACGGAGTCAACGACGCTCCCGTGCTCGCAGCGGCCGACATCGACGTCGCCATGGGGGCGAGAGGCTCGACGGCAGCGAGCGAGTCGGCCGATGTGGTGATCCTGCTCGACGACATCATGCGCGGCGCGTACGCCGTCCGTGTCGGCCGTGAGACCACTCACATAGCGCTTCAGGCGATCTGGCTGGGCATCAGCATCAATATCGTCCTGATGCTCATCGCGAGCGTCGGCGTCCTTCCCGCCCTCTTCGGCGCCATCCTCCAGGAGGCTGTAGACGTCGTGACCATTCTCTGGGCTCTTCGGGCTCGACTCGGGACGTTCGGCCCTTCCGGTTCATCTGAGCCACTGACAGCATCGGCTGCGAGAACATCACGTGTACTGAAGGACACCCGCCGCGAGTGAGCGTCACACCCCGTGGTCGCGACCATCTCGCGACCACGTCGCAGGAAGAGAGCCCAGCATGTCGAGTATCGATGAGCCGATTACCGTGTTGACGAAAGAGGAGGCATGGGATTTCCTCCGAGAGCGCACGATGGGCAGACTGGCTGTCAGCGTTGCCGGGCATCCCGACATTTTCCCCATCAATTATTACGCCGACGAGAATTCCTTCGTCTTTCGAACCGCACCAGGCAGCAAGCTTCTCGAGGTCACCATCAACGCTTCGGTCGCATTCGAAGTGGACTCCTACAGCACCACAGAAGCATGGAGCGTCGTTGTGAAGGGAGAGGCAGCCATCCTCGAGAAGCAGGCAGACATCTATGCGGCGGAGGCCCTTCCGCTGCGGTCGTGGGTGCCCACCCTGAAGCCTGTCTTCGTGCGGGTGACCCCATCGGAGATCAACGGACGACACTTCGACCTGGGACCCGAACCGGAACCCGATTTCGTTTAGCTTCCGCCCGATCCTGGGATGTTCAGCCCAGTCTTCCAGCGGTTCACCGTGATCGGCACCCGACAGAACGAAAAGAGGTTGCCTTGTCCCCTCTCACGAACTGGCACGAGGAGCATCGTGACGCTCTCCAGGGGCGACCGAGCCGCCGACCGACTGCGAAATGGTATGGGGAGTTGGCGCTTCGTCGGCATCTTCCTCCTTTTCATGGCCCTCTGGGCGCTATTCAACTCATTCGACAGAGGGTGGGACCCATACCCGTACATTCTTCTCAACCTGTTCCTCAGCATGCTCGCCGGACTACAGGGTGCCGTGCTGCTCATCGCGGCGAAGCGGCAGGATGCAATTTCTGCAGCCCTCGCCCGCCACGACTATGAGACGGACCGGGCGGCGAAGGATGACATCGAGCAATTGGTCGAGATATCGCTCGAGCTGTTCCGCGCGCTCAACAATTTGCGAGAACACGAGGGCCTCGAACCTATTTGGCCCTCGCACGCACGGCTGCGGAGCCCCTCGGCCGTCGACCAGGCCAGCGGTTTGGGCGATCGCGATGTCACCGATGGCGATGACGGGATGTCCAGAGCAGGTACCCCGTCAGAGAACTGACCACCGTGACCCCGGCGCTCAGAAGCGCACCTTCCCACGAACGCCAGCGCTTTTCGCTGACGATGAGGTCACCGACGCCATTGATCAGCGCCGCCGTTATGAGGCCAGCGACAAGGCGGTTGCCGATGCGTTCAGTTCGCGCAACGAGCGGTTCGAGCTCGGCGGCACGGAGATGTACTTCGATGCCAGACCTGTCGGCCCGATCCAGAATGCGCCGCAGTCGCGACGGCATTTCAATCATCAAAGCACCGGTGTCGGCGGACGCGCGAAGAAGTCGTTGAGACATCGCGGCGAGGGAGAGTCTCTCCTTCAGGATCCGGCGTACGTAGGGGGTGAGGACTCCCATCAGGTCATAGTTCGGATCCAGCTGGACGCCGATGCCCTCCATCATGATCAGGACCTTGAAGATCAGCGCCACTTCTCGTGGCAATTGGAGCCGCTGTTGCCTCACGATTCCCAAAAGCTCAGATGCGAGGTGAGCAAAGCTGACCTCGCTCAGGGGCTTGTCGCTGTAGTCCGCGACGAACGACGATAGACCTTCGCGCAGGTGGTCGCGATCACCGATCCCTTTCGTCACGGAAAGATCGATAAGAGCGTCGGCGAGCTCTTCGGGCTGTCGACGAGTGAAGGCGATCAAGAAATCGACGAACTTGTCCTGCAACTCCGGTTCCAGGTCTCCGACCATTCCGAAGTCGATGAGCGTGATCGAACCGTCTGGCTGGACGAAGAGGTTCCCGGGGTGGGGATCGGCGTGGAAGAAGCCGTGCTCGAAGATCATCCGCAGCATGAGCCGGGCCCCGGTGCGGGCGAGAGCCGGCCGGTCCACTCCCGCCGCGTCGAGGGCGGCCACATCGTTGATACGGATGCCGGACACCCGCTCCAATGTGAGCACACGCGATGTGGTGGTCTCCCGGAACACGCGCGGGATCGACACGTCGGGATGGCCGGCGAAGTTTGCTGCGAACCGTTCCGCGTTGCGTGCTTCACGAAGGTAGTCGAGTTCACCTCGCAGCGTATGCGCGAACTCTTGAACCAGCCCACGAACGTTGTACGTCCGCGCGGGCTCCCAGATTCGGCTGGCGCGGTCGGCGAGATTCTGCAGAATCTCGAGGTCCTCGTTGACCTTCCGAACGGCATCCGGTCGACGCACTTTCACGACCACTTCTGTCCCGTCGGCGAGCACGGCGGTGTGGGCCTGGCCGATCGACGCCGATGCCAGCGGGCTCTCGTCGAATTCGGCGAAGATCTGCTGCGGGTCGGCGCCCAGTTCTGCTCGAACGGTCTCGATGATCGCGTCCTGAGTAACAGGTGGGGCGGAATCCTGGAGTTTGGACAGTTCGGTGATGTATTCGGGTGGCAACAAATCGGGTCGTGTAGACAGGAGTTGGCCGAGCTTCACGAAGGTCGGCCCCAGCTCCTCCAGCACCAACCGGAGTCGTTCGGGCACAGTCCGTGCCTGGATCGGTGAATCGGGCGAGCTGGGGGAGGGGCGCAGCCAGGAATTCACGCCGACGGCGGTCGCGAGGAAGTCCATCCCGTGGCGGCCGAGGGTCTCCGCGATCTCCTGGTATCTGCTTGAGGCTGCCATACGTCCCACTCCCTGCCGCGGCATTGCCGCCCACGTTGCGTGCGGGCGAACACGTCTCGCCAGTTTTGCATGCCATAGACGCTGGAGCGCAAGACCCCGAGCGCAGGCCGAGGCTGATCGGGGGTGACCAGTTCATGACCCGAACGAACCGGCGCGGATGTCTGTCTTCCACCAGTCCAGCACACGCAGTGCACGTAAGGTTGCCAACCGGCTCTGCCCCGGCTGTTCGAGTGTGAACCAGTAGCGCCCGGGATATGGCTGGTGGCGTGGCCACCTGCCGTCTGGGCCTCGCGCGTTGCGAAGAACGTGGATGGCGTCATCCAGCCGGGCGTCACGGTCGGCGCCGCTCAATCGGAAGTGCTCCAGACCGCGGAGAACATCGAAGTGCCATTGAGGCGGGAAGGGGAACCTCGTGAACGCGGTGTCAACGACCTTCCCTGAGCGGTGCGAGCGGAACAGGGAGTGATTCAAGAAGAAATCGCGACCGTCTCGAAGCGACGACCTGACTGGCACGGCTCCTCCCGCCGACGCATAGGCGTGCAGCGCCTCGAGCACGGTGATCGACGTGTGGAATGAGCCATGAGTGGAGCCCGTCCTGATGGCCGCACAGTTCCAGCCGCCATCGGCGAGCTGGTTATCCAACAGCCACTCGACAGCCGGTTCGATACGGTCGTCGTGGTAACCGAAAGACGCGGCGAGCAGCACGAGCATGCCGGTGATACAGGCCTCGGGCACCTTCACGGTTTTTGCAAGGGTCAGCCCGCCGCCGAAGAAGGTGGCACCGTCCCAGAGGACCCGGCAGCCCGCTAAGGCTTGTTCATTTCCCCGTGGCAGCCCAAGCCAGAGAAGCAAGAGCAGGGTGTAGGTGGTCGAGGTCCACTTCGGGCTGTACAGGCCACCAGCCCATCGTCCATCGGCACCCTGCTCCGCGAGGAGCCTGGCACCCCATCCCGACGTTGCGATCTTCTCCCGCTCCGATCGGACTGCTGCGTCAGGGCCGTGCTCCAGGTCGCGCAGCACCTGCCAGCGGACCGACGGATCGCCCTCGAGCAACCATTCGACGATGGGGGAGCGATTGCGCGTGTCCATCCGATCCGCGTGTCTCACTGACGGTGCAGGCCAGACGCTCATCTCTTCATCGTGGTGCGGAACGCCAGGGCAACCTGCTCACCCCACGCGCGACCTCGCTCCGCTTCACCGTCCTTCAAACCGGCGAAGCGGGTCACAAGAAAGCTTTCTGGCTGCAGAACGCTGACGGCGCCCTTCTTTCGCAGTTCGCGTTCGATGCGCTTCGACGAGGCACCGGTCAGGAGCCGTGGCATGTCGGACCGGGTATCGAAGGCCGCGAAGGGTTTCGCCAGGTGCTCGAGGCTGTCGAACCACTCCCGGAGCCCCTGCGTCATCACCGGCTCCTCCAGGTCGAGGTCACCGTCGGCGTCCGACGTCATCGTAGCTGCGTCGTGACGTGACGCTTCGGTACTCAAGGTGTGGGCGTGGGTCGGCGCGCCGACGACGAGGAGATCCGCAGCATCGACCGCAATGGCGTCGACCGCGTCGGCACGGACGACGTCGACGTCACATGTCTCGCGGAGTCCGCTCGCGATCGCGTTCGCCAGTTCGTGGGTACTCCCGAACATCGACTCGAAGACCACCAGCGCTTTCATGCGGTTTCCCTTCTGCTTGAACCGGCGAGGCTGTTGTGGGCGGCCGCCGGATGCCCTCCCATCGTGTTGTGGGCGGCCGCCGGATGCCCTCCCATCGTGTGCGAGCGTCGGTGCCGAGGGCTAGGGCCTTTCGTCCCGGTGACGCGCGCCGGGACTTTGTGCCCTGGGCCTGACCACTGGAAGCCGGTTGAGTGGAGTTCGTAAGGGCGTCCGGTGGAGCCAACGATGAACCGGGCGCGACCGCGTGTGGAAGGACGCAAAGCAATGGACCACTCCTTAGTTCCTAACCGTTTCGACGGAAAAACGGCGATAGTCACAGGTGCCGGCTCTGGCATCGGGAGGGCGACCGCCGTCCGGCTCCTTCGGGAGGGCGCCCGCGTCATCGCCACCGACGTGGACGCAGCCAGACTCGATGCCCTGTCTGCGGAATCAGCGACTGACATGTTGGCGACCGTCGCCGGTGACATCACTTCACAGGGTACGGTCGACGACGTCGTCGGTCGGGCCGATGGCCGGGTGGACGCCCTCGCGAACGTGGCGGGCATCATGGACGGCTTCCTGCCGACCGCAGAGATCGACGACGCCACCTGGGAACGCGTTCTTGCCGTGAACCTGACGGCGTTGATGCGGACGACGCGGTCAGTGCTGCCCCTCATGCTCGGGGTCGGGTCCGGCTCGATCGTGAACGTGAGTTCCGAGGCCGGACTCCGCGGATCGGCGGCGGGAACGTCGTACACGACGTCTAAGCATGCGGTGAACGGTTTCACCAAGAGCACGGCGTTCTTCTATACGCCCAGCGGGATCCGGTGCAATGCCGTCGCGCCGGGCGGCGTCGCCACGAACATCGAAGCTCCGTTCCGGTCGCAGTCCGCAGCCGAGCGGTTGGGGCCGTTTCTTCAGGTCAATGTGCCGCCCATTGCCACGCCCGAACATCTCGCAGCCGCAATCACCTGGCTCCTGAGCGATGATTCCGCCAACGTCTCCGGTGTTGTCCTGGCTAGCGACGGCGGCTGGGTGACGATCTGAGCTTCGCCGCACCAAGGACCGGATCAGGCGGCGGGCTCCCAGCGGAAAAGGCGGACGGCGAGCCCGGCGGCAATAACGCCCCACAAGGTCAGCACGACGATATTGAGCCAAGGGACATCCGCGCCGTCCGAATGCCAGGCCGTGGCAAGTCCGTTCTGAAGGTGTTTCAGGGGGAAGAAGGCACCGACCGTTCCCATCCAGTCCGGCCCCGCAGTGACGAAAACGTCGGAGAAGAACGACAACAGGAAGAGAAGTAGAAGGCCGACAGCACCGACCGCCCGGGCGGTGGGGACGACCGCAGCAAGCAGGAAGCCGCACGCGGCAAGAGATCCGGTGCCGACCAGCACGACGACGAGGCCGAGGGCCAGCCCGGCGACGCTGATTCGAAGCCCGTATGCCACCGCAGCCAGAGTGAGGATTCCGAGAAGAAGGATGAGGACCAGCGCCAGGCTAGCCAGTGCCTTGCCGGCCAGGTAGGCCTGTGCCGGTAGTGGCGTGCCCCTCACTCTCTTGAGAACGCGTGTGTCGCGCGCCCGCGCCACAGATTCGGCGAGATTCATGAATGCAGCCACACCGGCGCCCCAGGTGACCATGCTCGCTGCGGTGGACAGCGAAACCGGCTGGCCATTGGGGAGGGCGCCATTGCCCTGCGTCGTGACGAGGAGGGCGAAAAGAGCGATGGGCATGGCAAGTGAGAAGAAAATCTCCCCGGGCCGACGCCATACCACTCGGAGTGACGCGGTCGTTTGCTGGGAGATGAGCGAGATCGGAGAGGGACGCCGAGTCACGATCGCGGGCGCCCACCGCGCTGGCTGCTTCCGGCCGGGAACCGCGGGGACGTGCCTCGACGTCGCGTGCGGGCGGGACACGTCCCAGCGGAAGGCGCGGAGGCTGACGATCGCACCGAGCAGCCCCCAGGCGCCCAGCACTGCGAGGGCGGCCGGATCCCAACTGTCCTGGAGAAACGGATTGAACTGGTCCTGAAGCAAACTCGCGTAGGGCTTCAAGGGAAACGCCGATGCCACTCGATCGAGCCAGGGCGGCAGCGCGGCGCCCATCAGGAACAGGCCGGAGATGAATGATAAGACGACCGCCGCGCCGATGGCCGCAGCCTCGGCGATCGCTGCGCTTCGAGACAGGCAACCGATCGCCAGGCCGAGTGCGGAGAACGAGACGAGTCCGACGAGGAGGGTGACGGTTGTGGCCACGAGGGTGCCCTGCTGCAGCCGAACACCGTACAAGGTCACGCTGACCAGCAGGGTCACAACGAGCGACGCCGTGGCGAACACGAAGGATGCGCCGATCTGCCCGAAGAAATAACACCAGGCGGGCAGCGGTGTACCTCGAACCCTTTTCAGCACCCGCTTCTCGCGGGCCTCGGCGACCGAAATTGCAACAGGGGGCATAGTGGCGAAGAACGTCCCCATCGCGATGGCCGTTGGCGCAGCGAACTGCATGACCCGCAGGCCGTCTTCACCGACAGCGTCGTTGCCAGCCAGCAGGCCCACGAGAATCAGCCACACCAACGGCATCCCGAAGGTGAAGATCAAAACGACGCGCGTGCGCCACAGCGCGACGGTCGCATGCGCGAGCTGATCCTTCGCGACGAGCAAC
Organism: Mycetocola miduiensis; assembly: GCF_900115155.1. Taxonomy (GTDB): domain Bacteria; phylum Actinomycetota; class Actinomycetes; order Actinomycetales; family Microbacteriaceae; genus Mycetocola_A; species Mycetocola_A miduiensis. The sequence continues at coordinate 221,389 of NZ_FOVM01000007.1, read as the reverse complement.
ACACTCGCCGCGCCCGTGCGTTCCACGACGATCATGATCTGTCGCGGGCTCGTACGTGCATCTCACGCTCCTCGTCGCCGTCGTTGTTCGCGCCCACGAGGTCGAGGTACACGTCTTCCAGGGAGAGCCGCCGCACTTCAAGGGCAGGGAGTTCCACCCGACGCTCGAGGGCCCAGGTTGACAGGGCGTGCAGTGCAGCCGTCGGCTCGTCTGTCGACAGCGTCCACCCCGCGCCATCCGCGGTGACGCCTCGGACGAGCGGCGGAAGCGAGTTGATCGCTGCCCCAGGGGGCAGCCGGAAAGAGATTACGACATTTCTCTGGTGGGCTGTCAGTTCTGCCGGCGTCCCGACGGCGAGGAGGCGCCCGCTGACCATGACCGCGACGCGATCGGCCAGGTGCTCCGCTTCATCCAGGTAGTGCGTTGTGAGGAGCACGGTCGTGCCTTGCTCGCGGAGCGACTCCACGAGCGTCCAAGCGTGCCGGCGTGCGGCCGGGTCGAATCCGGTCGTTGGTTCGTCGAGGAAGAGCACCTCAGGGTCGCCAGCCAGCCCCAGCGCAAGGTCAAGTCTCCGTCGTTGCCCGCCTGACAGCGTCTTCACGCGGGCGTTTCGCTTTTCAGTGAGCCCGACCTGCTCCATGAGGTCGTCGACCTTGAGCCGGCGAGGGTACAGTCGCCGTTGTAGCCGGATCAATTCTGCGACGGTGAAGTCTTCCTCGAATCCGGCGTCCTGCAGAACGATGCCGATCCGTTCCCGAAACTCGCGCGGGTTGGAAGCTGGGTCGAAACCGAGAACACGAATTGTCCCGGCGTCTGCTTTTCGGTGACCTTCCAGTATTTCGACGGTTGTGGTCTTCCCGGCGCCATTCGGACCGAGAAGCGCGAACACCTCGCCCTGATCGACGGAGAACGAGACGGTATCTACGACTGCTGTCGCCCCATAACTTTTCCGAAGCCCGCTAACCTCGATCGCTGCCACGCGCTTCCCCCTTCGCTCAGTACTGACTCGGACATTAGGGAAGGGTGACGTCATGGATCAGGGTCGAAAGTCCCTGCCGTCAGCGCAGGCGAAAGCGCCGGCGTTCACGACACGGCGCGCCGCCTTCCTGCCATGGATGTGACCTTCGACCCTGTGACAGAGGTGCGGGCAAGTACAGCATCAACACACGAATCTCGATGGGCACAGGGAGGGAAGGGGGCCGCGCATGCCGGAACTTCTGGACGTCGTCTACCTAGCGGGCATCCTCGTTGCCTTCGCAGGGATGATCATCATCGACTGGCATTGGAAGGTTGCACTCTTCCGGGATCCGGGCCACACGGTCATCGTCGTGGTCGCCGTCTTCGCAATACTCCTTCTGTTCGACATCACGGGGTTGCTCTTGGGTGTGTTCTCCGCCGGCTCGCGGGTGATGGGGGTCTTTCTCTTCTCCCGCGACATGCCGCTCGAGGAAATTTTCCTCCTGACCTTCTTCGGCTATTTCACGCTCGTCATGCTGAGGATCCACAAATGATGGCCACATTCCTTGTGCTTACACTGGCTCTCGTCGGGTTGGCTCTCGTACTGGACTACGCGGTCCTGCGTACCCGGGTGATCTTCACCCGGCACGTGTTGCGAACCGCAGGCATCCTCGTGGTCACGACCCTCGTCTTCGACAACGTGCTCTCCGCGCTCCCTGTCTACGTCTTTCACCGTGAGAAGACTCTCGGCATCTATCTTCCGTGGGCGCCAATTGAGGACCTCGTCTATATCGTTGGCGTCGTATTTCTCGTGGCAGTGCTCGACAAGTACGGCCGCAGAAGACGGGATCTTCGTCTCACGGAGTCCGGGAACATCCGTGGGCCCGAGGAGAGGACAGACCGGACGCTCCCGTCCTAGGGACTTTGGACCCTTACTCAGCCCGATTCAATGGGAGAAAGCTTCCAAACGTCAGTTCGCACGAAATGACAGGGCTTCGCGGCACGCGGCCCCGTTGGCACATCGCCGAAGAGGAGCGAGAGCATGATTGAGAAAGTAGTGGTCGGGTGGGACGGCAGTGATGGTGCTGAACGGGCGATTGAATGGGCTCTCACTCGGCCCTCTTCAGAAAAGATTGTCCTCGTTCAGGTCGACAACGACATCGCACTGGAAGAAACGTTTGCCGCCGACTCAACTGCAGCCGTGGCCCGGATCAACCTGATGGAGAAGGCGGAACGCATCCGCGACGGTCATCCCGACAGGACGATCCACACCGAACTCGTCCAGGGCGACACGGTCGCGTCTCTCGCTGCATTTTCGTCGCCGTCCGCGCTTATCGCGGTGGGGACGCGTCACGCCACCGGGAGCAGACCGCGCCGAAGCTGGTCGGTAGGAGCGAGGCTCGCCGCAACAGCCCACGGTCCGGTAGCGATCATTCCCCATCCCTTCGTCACCGACGGTCACACGATCGTCGTCGGCGTGGACGACCCGGAAGAAGCCGCGTTACTTTTCGCAGCAGAAGAGGCCTCGCGCACGGGTGCGACCCTGCGCCCAGTACGCGCGTGGCAAGGACCACCATTGTGGCCCGGGCAGACGGAGCATGATCCCGAACTCCTGGAATCGCTGGCCGAGATGTACCGGGATATCGTCACCGACGCGATGGAGAGCATCCTGGTTCGGTACCCGGATCTGATGACTGACCCCATCATCGAGCAGGGCTCCCCATCGGATGTGCTTCTCGAAGCGGCGAGGGGAGCAGGGATGCTTGTCGTCGGCAACCGGGGATTTCGCGGGATCAAGCGGTTCTTTCTCGGATCAGTCAGCCACACAGTCGTCCTGTCGGCCGCCGTCCCGACCGTCGTCGTCAATGCGCCAACGCGATGAATCGCACACCAACACCCGCAGGAAAGAAGGGAAGCATGCGGATCGAAATGGACCAGGACGTGAGCGTTCAGGGACACTCTGCGCGTGGCCGTCCCGCTGGGACGGCGACCGGCCAACTCACGCGTCAGACTCCCGGGTAGGCTGCATCTTACGAACATCCCCGTCCTCACGTAGTAGTAGTCGCGCAATCCGGATGACCTTCCGTGCGGCGAACGCGGTAATCGCCGCCACCGTGAACGCCATCCGCAGGCCGGAAGTGACGAAGATCGCGGCAATGGCCCCTGGGGCGGTGCGATCGTCGATGAACAGCGATGGCGTGAGAGTCCACAGGATGCCGAAGGCCCAGCCAGCAACATTTGCCGGTATCCAGAAAAGAGCCGGTTGGATCCAACACCGGAGGACACGCCACTGCAGGACAGGAATGGATGTCAGAAGCAAGACGGCTCCGAACGCCATAACAACAATGGCGAAAGGGTCGTCCAGACGGAAGTCGGCCAGTGCGCTCGGGATCATTCCGATCGACCATGCAAGAGCAGCTCCGCATGCAGTGACGACTATCCAGCGGGCGCGGGACGATGCTGGACCTTTCCGAATCCCGCCACCTGACCAGCGCCGAGGAAGACGCCTTCGACGGCCCCGGCAGCGATCATGGCAGGATAGACGGCCCCAGTGGGTGCGGCTACGCGCCCGGCGACCTGACCGTCCCATGAGGCCCGGCTGACTCGGAGAGCATGCGGGAGCAAGGGTCGAAGGTTACCTGTGCGGTTCACAGCGTTTTGTGGCACTGGGACTTTTGACCCTTTTGGCAGGCTGGGCCCTCGCCTACCGTGCTGTGCACGCCGAAAGGGACTGTTTGCACGCCGACGACCACCCATTGGGTGTCAGCGGAACTGCACAGATCTTAAGGCGGGCTGGAGCCCATGGCCGGCTCCGAGTGGGCATCGCAGGACCGTTACCAACCTGAAAGGACACAGGCGGACCCATGACAGCGAAGCAATCTCTTCATTCGGTGCTGAGCGAGCCCGGTGTGGCATGGCACCGCGCATTGTGGATTTTGGTGTCAGCGCTCGCTCTCGTTGCGTCCGTTCCGGGCATCCTCAATCCCGGGGTTTATGACGGGGTCGTAGCCCGCTTTCTCATCCCGGGCGCGTTCGCCCAGGACGTCATCTCGGCCATTGTTGCCCTCGGCCTGTTGGGAAGTGCAATCGGGGGCGGCGCCAGGAGTCCCAAGTTTGATCTCGTCGCACTCGGGCTTCTGGGGTACCTCTTCTACGCGTACGGCATCTACGTGATCGAACGCACGTACAACGGCTTCTACCTGGTCTATCTCGCCATATTCACGTTGTCGTTTTGGGGGATTGTATTCGCGTGCACCAGGATCCGGGACGAGGTGCTGGAGCACGCGCAGCTCGCTGACCGCGTCCGGGTTGTCTCAGCGCTCGGTGCGCTCCTGCAACCGATCATCTTCTATCCGTTGTGGATCAGTATGCTGCTGCCGCTGATGGTGCAGGGTGATCAGATCGATTCGTTGTACTCGATCTTCATCCTGGACTTGTGCTTCATCATGCCAGCGTTTCTTGTGCTGGCCTTTCTGATGTTCCGACGTCGTGGAAGCGGCCTCGTCCTGGCTCCACCCGTGTATATTCTCGGGTTCACCCTGATCTTTTCTCTCGCCCTCGCCGAACTCGTCAAACCGCGGTTCGGCGAACAGCCTGACGTGCCGGCATTCCTTGCTGCGGCGGCCTTATCGCTGCTCTTCCTGGTGCTGGGCTCCGTTCATCTTCTGAAGCTGCGTGTCGCACCCGTAAGCCTGAACGTCGACGATCGCACACACTCATCGCTCAGAGACAAACGAACAAGCGGACGGAGGTGACGCCGTCATGACCGACAGCGATATGCGAGTGGTGATGAAGGGCGACAAATCGTGGAACGACCTCGCGGTTACGAATCGGACCGCACTCGTCCTTGCTGCAAGCGCTGCGCTGCTGGCCCTCCTGGCATCGGTTCTGGGCCTCACGGTAGCTGGAATTTACGGCGCCGATAGCGGTACCGCTCACATGCTCCGCGGTTTCGACCTCGTCACGGCAGCGGTCGCCGTGCCTATTCTGGGCGGAGCGCTGTGGGAGGCGGGGCATGGTTCGCTGAGGGGTGGTCTCCTCACAGCCGGTGTGCTCGGTTATCTGGTGTATACCTACGCCTATTACATCTTCGGGACCGGTTTCAACGACCTATTCCTGATCCATACGGCGACGTTCTCGGTATCCTTGTTCGCCCTGATCACGTCGCTGGCATCCTTCGACAGGCAAGCACTCAGAGACCAGCTGCGACAACGGACCCCGGTTCGAACGATCGCGATCCTTCTTGCTCTTCTGGGTGTTTCGCTGGGAGCTCTGTGGGTTTTCTGGGCGGTCTCGGCTGTGTTGACCGATGCGTTGCCCCCGGGCAGCTCGCTCGTCGAAACCGACAGCGTCGTGCATCTCGGAATGGCACTTGACCTCGCGGTTCTGGTTCCGACCTACCTCACCGCTGCCGTGCTGTTGTGGCGGAGGACAGCCTGGGGAGTCACGCTCGCGGCCATCGCACTGGTATCGGGCGTGTTTCATCAGGTGACGTACATGATGGCCCTTGTCTTCCAGACAGCCGCCGGCGTGCCCGGATCGATTCCGTTCGATCCCGCCGAGCCCCTGATCCTCGCACTCTACGTCGTTGCTGCGGTCTTGCTGTTGGCCGGGATACGACGGACAAAACGGAAGGACTCGTGATGGATGCGACCAAGTTCGTCAGCGCGATTGTCTTCTTCCTCGCCGTCATTCTCTGGGGCGCTTTCGGACTGGCTCTTCTGCTGAGACAGGGCGATCTTGACGACGTGTGGTCGTGGTTCCGAGGCCAAGCCTTTCTTCTGCAAGCGATCGAGTTCGTGATTTTCCTGCCGTGGGCCCTCGCGCTATGGATATGGACGACGGACTGGGCGCTGTGGATCCGATTGATTCTTCTGGCAGGGCTCGCGTGGGCAAGTCTGTACCTGCTCTTTCCATGGCGAGGGAACTAGCCGGCCCGGGACTTTCGACCCTCCTTCCGACCCGCTGCGAAGCGCGATACTCGCCGCATGACTACTCTCAACGTCACCGAGACCACCGATCGCCGACCGGCATCGAGTGGCGCCCTCGCACTCGGGGTGGTTCTGCTGACGATCGGCATCCTCCTGTCCCTCTTCGGCATGACGATCCTGACGGCTGGGGTCGTCGTGTCCAGCGCCAATCAGTTCCGGGACAGAAGCGGTTTCTTCTCCACCCCGGAAGAAAGCTTCGCCACCTCGTCATACGCGCTGACGTCGGCCGCGGTGGGGGAGTTGTCATCGGATCCGATTCCCAACCTGCCCTTCGACCTTGCGACGGTGCGTCTTACGGCGGAAGCAGAGAATTCCGACGTGTTCATCGGGATCGCTCCGCGAGCAGACGTCGACCGCTACCTGGACGATGTTGAGCATGCCGAACTCCGCAGCGTGACATACCGCCCATTTGAAGCCGAGTATCGCGAAATCGAAGGGTCCACCGAACCTGAACTGCCAGCAGAGCAGGACTTCTGGGCTGAGTCAGCGTCAGGGGCAGGTACACAAGAACTCGATTGGCAGGTCACGCCTGGAGAATGGCGGATCGTGATCATGAATGCAGACGCGAGCGCGGGGATCGACGTCCACGTGCGGGCCGGCGTTCGAAGCGATCTCATCGGGCCTGCCGCGGCGGCCCTGGTGGGAACCGGCATCCTCGTCCTCGCCATCGGACTCCCGCTGCTCATCGTCGGAGCAATTCTTCTCGGGCGGAACAGCTCCGGACCGCTGCCGTCGCCATCGCAACAACCAGCTGGTCCACTTAAGGGTCCGAGGACTGGCGGACCTGGGCTGGCGGTCGGTCGCGGCAGCTCTCCCGTTCTCTTCGTCGGTGAACGGGACGCAACTGTGTCACGGGGGCTGTGGCTGGTGAAGTGGCTCCTTGCCATTCCGCATTACATCATCCTCGTGTTTCTCTGGTTCGCCTTCGGAGTCACCACACTCGTCGCCGGCTTTGCGATTCTGTTCACCGGCCGGTACCCGTACCCGCTCTTCTTGTTCAACGTCGGAGTGCTTCGGTGGAGCTGGCGAGTCGGTTTCTACTCATACTCGGCACTTGGCACCGACAAATATCCGCCCTTCACCCTGAACCGGGCGGATTATCCCGCCGACTTCGACGTTGCTTACCCCGACAGGCTGAGCCGAGGCCTCGTCCTTGTCAAATGGTGGCTGCTGGCGATCCCGCACTATTTGATCCTCGCCGCGATCAGCGGTCCAATCGTGTGGCAAGACCGCTGGGACGAAACGGTGACTCGGGGTGGCCTTTCGCTCGTTGGGACCCTCGTCCTGATCGTCGGAGTTGCGCTTCTTTTCACCGGTATCTATCCGCGTGGGCTGTTTGATTTGCTCATGGGCATCAACAGGTGGGCCTTCCGAGTGATCGCCTACGTCGCACTGCTTCGCGACGACTACCCACCCTTCAGGCTGGATCAGGGCCCGGTCGATCCGGGCAACACTCAAGCTGGTGGACCAGTCAGTGAGCCCAATGGAGTCAATGCACCGTGACGGCTGGCGCCTAGGGCGACTCTGTGGCCGACGCCCGGTCGGTTCACCTCAGTAGAGGTGACGTTCGGCCCTGTGCCTCACCGACCGCGCGGTGCAGCATCAAGAAATGGAAACGCTAAATGAATCCGGCCGGGGCGGCACCCTCCGCAACGGCAGCTTCCGTCGGCGGATCGGGTTTTCGGCCGCCATTGTCGTCAACGCCGTCTTGCTGGGATTGGTGAATGGCTGGCCGGGATGGCGCGCCGTTCCGATCCTGACTGGAGAGGCCGACTCGGTCGTACTCGTGTTCAACCTCGCTCTCGTCGTCGGAATCCTGGTAAACACGGTCAATATGATCGCGGACATCCGCTGGGTGAGGGCTGTCGGCGAGATCATCACGTCTGCAGTGGCTCTGGTCTTTCTCACCCAACTGCTTCGCGTGTTCCCTTTTAGCTTCAGCGACGGATCCGTCGACTGGGCATTCGTGATACGAACTGTCCTCTGGTTCGCCGTCGCCGGGTGCGTCATCAGCATTCTGGTTAGCGGAGTCATCGTGGTGCGGGAAGTGACTCGCAACCGACAGGACCTGGCGGAACAACAGAGTTGAGGGCATCCGGGACAGGGCGTGGAACGACGAGCCCAGCCGTCGTTCCTTGGCGGATGCTCGAACGGCATCCAGACGCGACGATCTTCGCTTTCGCGCAGGTCCCGTCACACTCGCATTTCAGTCTTCGCCACGCGCCCGCCGCGCCCTGCGCCGTCAAGCCAGGGCCGGCAGAGTGACTTGCCGGGGGCGCTCATGACCGGACGAGGTCTGAGGATGGCCATATGAACCCAACCATGCGATCAGGATGCCGGCGTTGAGCAAGACCGCGGGAACATGAAAGGGGTGGATAGGCACGAGCAGCACCAGCAAGGACACTCCTGTGTCGATGAGTGTGAGGGCGCGCCACCACTCCCGGTGGTCAGAGCCCAGTCTTCCAAAGTGATCAGTCTCCAATCGTTGAGTGTTCACTTTTCAAGCGCCGCTGCTGTCCAGTTTTCAAGCGCCGCCGACATGCTTGAGTAACCGTGAACGGGGGAAGGTGTGGGCCACCGGCGCATCGAGGCGCGGTTGGCAAGTCCGCGCCCGAAAGCGCCGGGAGCCTGGGCGAGCCTAATCAAACCGGTGGACGATCAGGACGACTCCGATCAATTCCAGCCATGGGGGTCCGCGCCTTCTGACGAAGTTCGGTCTGTTATCGTCGCCGAGGTTGTCGCGCGAGCCGACCGGGGTCGCGGTCGGGTTGCGGAGCGGACGATCTCAGCCAGGCTCTTCTCGAAGTTTTTGGTGAGCAGATACGCCATCGCTAGTGCCATGATCGGGTTCGCCAGGGTGTAGATGCCCAGTGGCGTTATGCCTATCAGGAACGCGATTCCTCCGATTAGGCCCCACTTCACATACTTGCCGTGCGATAGGAGTAGCAGGCCGACCGCTATCTCGTAGGCCGCGGTCAGCAACCCGAAGAGAGCCGGGGCAACGATGACGATGTGCTCGAAAGACCATTTATAGGACGGCACAATTGCGCCCTGGGTGCCCAGGGCCACGAACTGCTCCGGCGCAACGAGGACAAGCACAACATTGACGGCCGTCGCCATGATCAGGAAAAAGATTCCCAGGAAGATCCGGCCAGCGTTGGGCCGCACGATACACAAGGCCAGAACCAAAAGGCAGAACACCCCAAAGTAGATCAACTGTTCCATGCCGCCAGCATCGGGAAGTCCGGGGGAGCACGCACAGGGTCAAAGGTCCCAGGACAAAGGGGGCCGGTGCAGGTTGTGGGTGGGTGCGGGCGCAGTCTCGGCTCACAGTCGGGAGAACAGACTCTTGTCGGCCATGCTCAAGAGACCGCACCGGTCCTGACGGCAGCGACATTGGGGGATGCCGCTGCGGACCGGTGAGCGCTAGCCGGACCCTCGCAGAGGAGCCATTATGCACGTAGTAGTCGTCTTCGAATCGCTCTGGGGAAACACAGAGCGACTAGCGCACGAAATCGCGGCCGGGATCGGCGAACGCACCGATGTGGTGGACGCAGCGACCGCACCGAGCACCTTGGACTCTGACATTGAACTGTTGGTCGTGGGTGGCCCCACCCACGCATTCTCTATGACAACCAATTCGACACGAGAGTCGGCGAGCAAGCAGGGCGCCCAGCACATTCCTGTCCGCGGCATCCGTGAATGGATCCAGCTACTTGCAGAACCGGAGCGCGCAGTTCCTGTGGCTGCGTTCGATACTCGTGTCGTGAGTCCCCGGCTGCCTGGATCGGCGGCCAAGAAGGCGATGAAGAGGGCTTGTGGCCCTCGGATTCCGCCCGGTCGCAAAGCCCGAGACCTTCGGCGTGCACGGCTATTCGGGCCCGATCGCCGACGGAGAGCTCGAGCGCGCGAGAGAATGGGGAGCGGAACTCGCCGCACTCTTGCCCCACCCCTCAAATCGCTGGGGCAGGCGCGCGGTTCACCGGCCAGACGTGACATCTCGTGCCATCGCAGGAGCACAAGCGCGACCCGCGCTTGTTCGGCGTCGAGTGGATGCGCTCCGTGTCGTTGGCGGGATGACGAGCAAGCCAAGAGTACCGCCCCGGCGAAAGGGCTGGCGGGATCACCCACAGAGAGGACTTGGATTCGGGGATACCTCGGTGACGGAGACTTTCGTGTGCTGGGGCCTTTTTGGGTCCCTTTTGACCGCCAACCAACGTCAGATATTCACATTCAACGCGGTGTACCCGTCTGAGCGATCGCCCTTGCACCCATATGATTACTGGCATCCACAACTAAAGACGGCGCAAACCTGCACTCCAGCGTCTGTCAGGGGGTCAGGGGTTCGAATCCCCTCAGATCCACCAAAAACCCTGATGAACGATAAGTTCTCAGGGGTTCTTTTCGTTGAAAAAGGCCTCTCAAGCCCCCTCTCACCGTCGACGAGCTCGCGGAGTACCTCCAGCTGTCCAAGGAGACGATCTACCACTGTCGTCTCGAAGGCACGGGCCCGAAGGCGACCAACCTCGGGAAATACGACACGTCATGAAAACCGAAGGCTCATTGAGAAGAAAGATAGCGCCCCACATGGGTGGGCTGGCGATCCGCGAAATCCAGGCCGGCACGGTGCTCCGCGCGTACAAGGCGATCCCCAAAGAGACGCCAAGCACTGACACGGAGCCAGTTCTAGAGCGTTCGCGCTGGCGTCGCCCCAGTCAAGCCCGCCGCCTCAGCCAGTAGTTCCACGGAACGCACTTGCCCTGCCACGCCCGGACTTTGGTGTGCCACGATCAGTTCATCCGCACCGGAATGCGCTGTGAACGTCGTCAGGTAATCCACGACCGCGTCCGGCGTGCCGACTGCCGAGTACTTCATCATCTGGGCAATCTGCTGGCCTTCCGGGGAGTCCAGGATCAGATCCGCCTCGACATCGGTGAACGTCCTGCCTCTGCCTAGCAACAGGGCCACCCGTGCGCGCAGGGCCGCGCGGAACATCTCCTGCGCCTCGGCGTCGGTGGCGGCCGCAACGACATTAACGCCGACGATGACGTGGGGTTTGTCGAGCTGGGCGGACGGCTTGAACTCGCGCCGGTAGGTGGCTACCGCGTCGTGCAGCGCGTTGGGAGCGAAGTGTGAAGCAAAGGCATAGGGCAGGCCCAGTGCAGCGGCGAGCTTGGCGCCGAACAGCGACGAACCCAGGATGTACAGCGGAACGTTGGTGCCCTTGCCCGGGATCGCCTCCACACCCGGAATCCGGGTGGGACCGGTCAGGTAGCCCTGCAGTTCCAGCACGTCCTGAGGGAAACTGTCTGAAGACCTCGGGTCACGGCGCAGCGCCCGCATGGTGTTCTGGTCGCTTCCCGGCGCACGCCCTAGGCCGAGGTCGATCCGCCCAGGGTGCAGAGTCTCCAGCGTGCCGAATTGTTCGGCAATGGTCAGCGGTGAATGGTTGGGGAGCATCACCCCGCCCGCACCAAGCCGGATCGTCTCGGTATGAGCTGCGACATGCGCAATCAGCACGCTGGTGGCTGACGAGGCGATCGAGGACATGTTGTGGTGTTCGGCGTACCAAATCCGTTGGTAGCCGAGTTCCTCAGCCCGCCGCGCTATGGCGACGCTGCCGGCAAAACTCTCGGCGGCGGTCTGCCCGGGTCCGATCGTCGCCAGATCGAGGATGGAAAGCGGAACAGTCAAGATCCAGTGGCCTTTCGTCGAAGGATTGCACCGAGTGATTCGGGGTCCATACCCGAAACGCCGGTTGTCGATCGGATATTCCTAGCCTGCGGTGGCCACTGCTGGACGATTTCGAGCGGTTGGGCGACACTTGCTCCATGAGCGGGTCGCATCACTCGGGTGGCGGACGATTCAGTATCGGCAGGGTTGCAGCTGTTTTCTCCATTTTTCTCGGCCTCGGCGTTTGGGTGGTTTTGTGGGCAGCCGACGTCCGGCGTGAAGCGTGGAGCGACGCCAACTTCCTGGTGTGGGTCGTATTGGCACTTGCGCTGACCGCAGCATCGGCGTTCGCCTTCGAGATCGGCATCCGTGGACTGCGCGAAATTGCCGATAAGTGGGGTGGCGTCTTCCGCTCCGGAGGAATCGGCATCGTGGCTGTTGGGGTGGTATTAGCCGTCTCCGGCGTAATACTCGCTACCGTCGCGATTCCGAATGTCGGCGGAACTGTCCGGGGCGCCATACTCTGCATGGTGGCTGTACTCGGCGGGGCCCCAACCGTTCTCGTGGAGTTGCAAACCGACGTATGGATCCTCGCTCCCCTTCTCGCCGGCGTCCTTCCGGCTGCCGCCTCTGGTTAACTGCTCGCTCCGGCCAGTGCCGCTTTAGACGACGTCAATGAACCCTCAATGGAACGCTTTACGGGATTCTTCAAGACGGGGATATCGCTCGAAGACCCGAGGGGGCGATCGCGGCGCATTTTCACGAGCGTACGGCTGTCAGGTCTTCTCCTGCGTGGGGGCGAGGTGTCACGATGGTTGAATCGAAGCGGCGCCGGCGTGCGAGGCGAGGTGACTCAGGAGGGCCTGTTCGGCCAGAGGACGGCTGTAGAGGTAGCCCTGCACGCTGGTGCATCCATACTCGCTGAGCCGAACGGCTTGTGTGGCCGACTCGACCCCTTCCGCGATGACGTCCAGGCCGAGTGCGTCTCCGATGGCCAGGATGCCTCGCACCACCGCGGCGCAGGCTGGGTCCTTCTCCACGCCCCTGACGAAGCTCATGTCGATCTTGAGGATGTCGACGGGGAGCTCGGTGATCCGGGTGAGGCTGCTGTACCCGGTACCGAGGTCGTCGATGGCCACCTTCACGCCACGATCCCGCAGATCTTGCAGATCCTTCTTGAGGGAATTCGCGATCAGCGGCATGTGGGTCTCTGTGAGCTCGAGGACCAGCTGGGAAGGCTCAAGCTTCGCGGCCGACAGGGCCTGGAGCACTTCCTGGTGCAGACTCCCGGTCTCCAGTTGCCGGCCGGAGACGTTCACGTGGACCGCGGGTGCCGCCGAGTCGAGCACGTCGACCCAGGTGGCCGCGATCCGGCATGATTGCCGCAGAACCCAGCGCCCGATGGGGTGTATCAGGTCGGTCGCCTCGGCGACGTCGAGGAACTCTCCGGGAGCGAGAATGACGCCGTCGGGGCGCGCCCAGCGAAGAAGACTTTCGACTGCCACCACACGGCCGGTTGGCAGGTCCAAAACCGGCTGGCCGTACATGACCAGCTCGTCGCGCTCGACGGCATAACCCAGTTCAGCCAGAAGGCGCATGTGGCGCATGGCCTGAGCCGTCCGCGTCAGATGTGCCGGGGTGTCTGGGCCGCCGACCTGGAACCGACCCTTACCTGCATCTTTAGCCACGTACATGGCTTCGTCGGCCTGGTGGAGCAGTTGCTCAGGGGTGGAAGATTTGTCAGACAGGCTGACGCCGATGCTGCCGCTCAGCGCGAACGTCTCGTCGCCGACGACGAACGGGGTCCGAAGAGCGGTCAGGACGCGATCGGCGATGACGCTCGCTACGTCATCGTTTTCGAGGTCTTCACACACCATCACGAACTCGTCACCGCCGAGGCGCGCCACCATGTCACCCGGTCCCAGAGCCGCGCGAATCTGATTGGCTACGTGCACCAGCGCCCGGTCCCCCGCGGCATGACCGGCGGAGTCGTTGATTCCCTTGAACCCGTCGAGGTCCAGGTACAGCACCCCGAGGCGCCGATCGGTGCGCACGCTCTCCATGAGGGCGTGGTCCATGCGGTCCATCAACTGGATCCGGTTCGGCAGGCCCGTCAACCCGTCGTGCAAGGCCTGGCGCCGCAACGCCTCCTCGCCCCGTTTACGGGCCGAGATATCTTCCACCTGGCCCACCACCGCAGCATCGGTGGCGGCAGCCGCGCCGGGGCTGAGATTTACCTGTACCCACAGCTCGCTTCCGTCGGCGTGGATCCAGTGCTGCTCCACGGAAGCACCCGACGCCGGATCGCGCCGGAGCGTCGAAAACGGATCCGAATTCGCATCAGGATCGCCCGGGGCCACCAGCCCATTCATGTCCATCGCGAGCAATTGCTGCTCTGAGTACCCTGTGAGCTGGCACATCGCAGGATTCACCTCAAGAAACCGGCCCGAATTCTCTGAACCAACCCCGACCAGCATCATCCCGTTCGGCGCGTACTGGAATAAGTCCCGAAACCGCGACTCGCTCTCCTGCAAGGCTGCCCGTGAACGGTTCAGTTCGGTGATGTCGGTGCCGACCTTGATGAACCCGGTCACCTCACCGCGGAGACCACGCATCGCACTCACTGTGATCGACGCCAGCAACCGACGACCGTCACGGGTGACATACGTCCACTGCCGCGTCTCGGGCTGCCCTGCGGCGGCCTGAACCAGGAAAACCTCGAAACCCGGTTCCATACCCAGCTCGTCAGCCCTCGCCCGGATCTCGCCCGGGTCGTGAAGACGCTCAGGGCTGGTCCCGATCATCTCCTGCGCCGAGTAACCGAGCATCCGCTCCGCGCCGGTATTGAAAACCGTGATCAAACCGTGCGGATCGGTAGCAATGATGGACTGCTCCGTCGCAGCATCAAGCACCCCGGCGAACAAGTCACGCGACCGGTTCGACTCCCTCGCCGCCATCCTCATCTCGCTGAGGTCTTGGAGGCCGCCGATCAATCGGATCGGCTGTCCACTCGGATCCCACTCGGCTCGGCCCCTGCCGCGGACCTCTCGGATCTCGCCGTCTCGCCGGACGATTCGGTGGTCGACCTCGTAGTTTACGCCGGTTGAGACCGTCTCCCGGATCGCTGACGACACCCGTTCCCGGTCATCGGAATGAACCATGGATAGGTATCCGTCGTACGTCGTCGGTTGCCCAGCCGGGTCGGTCCCAAGAATCTGGTGCACCTGTTCAGACCAGCTCACCAGGTCTGGCCCGATCTCCCAGATCCAGCTGCCCTGCTGAGCCAGTTCCTCCGCGGCCTGCAACGCCCGCTCCCGATCCTCCACCGCGGCGACCGCGTGGCGCGCCCAGTGGACGCGCCCCTTTGGCAGCTGCATCTTTCGCCTCCCTGACGTTAACGACCCTCGGTGACTCTGTTCGCCGACTACCTAGTATCCCTGAGTAGCACTGCGAGCAGGGCTGCGAGCCATTGCGGACACGTCGGAGGCCGACTTGGGGACACTCCGCGGCGTTGCGCTGGGCATCTGTGGCGTCATTA
The DNA here is from genome assembly GCF_900115155.1 of Mycetocola miduiensis. Classification (GTDB taxonomy): domain Bacteria; phylum Actinomycetota; class Actinomycetes; order Actinomycetales; family Microbacteriaceae; genus Mycetocola_A; species Mycetocola_A miduiensis. The sequence continues at coordinate 206,230 of NZ_FOVM01000007.1, read as the reverse complement.
TGGTGACGTCGTCTATCAGGCGGGCTTTGGTCGCCCGCGCGCTTTGGCCCGCTGGTTCAGGTTGAAGAACGTGGAAAACATAACGACCCCACCGAGCGTAACCGACCATCCCGTGCAGACGCCGCTGGCCGTCACCGGTGGACATGTCCTCCCGTGGGTACTTGTCCTCGGCATGGCGCTACTGCTCAGCGGCGGAGTGCTGATGTTGCGGCGTCGCCGTAACGGCGCAGCGTAAGCACTGGCTGTCACAAACTGCCGCCCGTGTTTCATTCGGAGGTCTTGCATGCTGAACGCGCCCTTTTGGTTAGGTTATGCTTACCTTTGTTCAATGGGTGGCTACCGCATCCCGCACTGAAGGTCTTATCCATGCTCTCAATCGCCTCCGCCCATGGGACATGCCTCCTTGGAGGCCAACCTGACGACACGGCGCTCATCGTCGACAGCGCTCCCATCAGCTATGCCGAGCTCTCGTTGCTGGTTCAGGAGCGAATCAGCCAGCTCGGCGAAACTCGTCGCCTGGTGATGATTGCCGCCGGTAACGCGCTCGAGCCGATCGTCACCTATCTCGCCGCACTCGAGGGCGGGCATCCGGTATTGATCGTCTCTGGTGGTGACGACGCAGCAAGCCTCGCCCACAGAGCCAGCATGATCGAGCGCTTCGACCCAGACGTCGTCGCCCTCCCCGGCGCACGGGGCTGGATGCTCGAGGAGCGCAACCCGGGCAGTGTGCATACCTTCCACCCCGAACTCGCGATGCTTGCCAGCACATCCGGATCCACCGGGTCGCCGAAGCTGGTGCGACTTTCCTACGACAACCTGCGCAGCAACGCGGCATCCATCGCACAGTACCTGCGTCTCGGGCCCGACGATTGTGCGGCGACGACACTGCCGCTGCAGTACTGCTACGGCCTGTCCGTCGTGAACAGCCACCTGCTCGCCGGAGCAAGTGTCATGCTCACCGAACGATCGGTGACCGAGGAATCGTTCTGGCGGGAAGCATCGGCGCATTCCGTCACCTCGATCGCAGGTGTGCCGTACACGTTCGAGATGCTCGAAGCCAGCGGCTTCACGGAACGGTCGGTCCCGAGCCTGCGCTATCTGACACAGGCGGGGGGCCGGCTCGCGCCTGAGATGATCCGGCGCTTCGCCCGTCTCGGCGAGGAGCGTGGATTCGAGCTCTTCGTCATGTACGGCCAGACCGAAGCAACCGCTCGGATGGCTTATCTGCCTCCCGAGCTCGTAGGAACCGGTGCAGGAACAATCGGGCGCCCCATTCCCGGCGGCCGGTTCCGTATCGACGCCGGGGATCCCGCGGCAGGGGACGGGAGCGAAGGGGAGCTTGTCTACGAGGGGCCCAATGTGATGCTCGGTTATGCCGAGACACCGGCGGACTTCGATCTCGGTCGCACGGTGCACGAGTTGCGGACGGGTGACCTCGCGCGCCGGCGCGCCGATGGGCTGTACGAGATCGTCGGTCGAATGAGCCGGTTCGTCAAGATTTTCGGGTTGCGAATCGATCTGGACCAGATGGAGCGGCTTCTCGCGGATGACGGGACCCACGTGCGCGTCGCGAATGCCGATGAACGGCTTCTTCTCTTCGCCACCTCGGACCGGGTCGCCCGACGCGCGCAGGAGCGGGCCGCCACGCTCGCGGGCCTGCCCACCCACGCCATCAGTGCTTACACTGTGCAGCAGTTCCCACGAACGCCCAGTGGCAAGCTCGACACCTCAGCGCTGGTGCGGTTTGCCGCGCTGCAGGACCGCGTCTCGGAGACGACGGTGTTACCCGACGCCGCCGCTGAGGTGTCGCCTGAGGCGATCCGCGACATCCTGGCGACGTTGCTCGCTTGTCCTCACGCGCGCCCGGACGACTCGTTCGCGGCGCTCGGCGGCGACTCGCTGAGCTACATCGAAGTGTCCCTTGCACTCGAGGCGGTGCTCGGTCGCCTGCCCCGCGACTGGCCGGCGCTCACCGCTCGCGAGCTGGCCGCGACCGCCGTGGAAGAGGCAGACGCGAAGCCCACCACGGCTGATCCTGACACATCCACGGATGGTCCTGCCGCTGTCGCCAGCTGGCCTATTCGTTCCCTCTTCACCGGAGTCGTTCGCCTCGAGACGCCGGCGGTGCTCCGAGCGATCGCAATCGTGCTCATTGTGGGGACCCATGCGGATCTCTTCGTGGTGAAAGGCGGCGCGCACCTGCTGCTAGCCGTGGCGGGATACAACCTTGCCCGCTTCCAGCTGGCATCAGTGCCCGGCCGATCGAGGCCGCTCCTACTCATGCACAGTGCTGCGCAGCTCGCGGTGCCCGCAGTGCTCTGGATCGGTAGTGTGGCGCTCTTGACCGGTCAGTATCACCTCAGCACGACTGCGCTGATCAACAATCTGGTGCCGGGCGACGGGCGGTGGAACGAGCAGTGGCAGTTCTGGTTCCTCGAGGCAGTGCTCTGGACCATTGTGGGACTCGCCGTGGTCTTTGCGGTTCGCGCGGTTGATCGGATCGAGCGGCGCTCTCCGTTCGGATTCGCCATGGTCGCTTTCACCATCGCGCTGGTCGCGCGCTTCGCTATCGCCGGAGCTCACCCGGAGTATGTCGAACGTTACATGGGTCCCGTGGTCGTCTGGCTGATCGCGCTTGGCTGGCTTATCGCCCGTGCCGACACCACCGCCAGACGAGTGGTCGTGTCCGTGATGGCGGTGGCGAGTTCCGTGGGATTCTTCGGTGATCCGGTGCGCGAGGCAGTGGTTGTCATCGGCGTGCTGGCGTTGATCTGGGTGCCGACGGTTCGCCTGCCGCGATGGATGGTACCGGCAGTCGTCGCACTCGCGGGCGCTTCGATGTTCATCTATCTCACCCATTGGCAGGTGTACCCGCCGTTCGAGCAGACTGCTCCGTGGTTGGGCACGCTGCTGTCCCTCGCGACCGGTGTGATCGTCTGGCGTGTGTACACGCGGGGGAGCCGGCGTGTCGCAACCGCAGTGCGTTCGCTCCGTTCGTCAGCAATGGGGGAGGCCAAAGGGGCCGCGGGGCCGGCGTAATCGAAACGTCGCCTGCGCGCTCCTCGCGTCAGCCCTGACCGGGGTAGAGAACGATCCCGCCATTGACGGCGACGCTGACCGAGCATCCTGTCTCGTAAGCGTCCGCGGCGTGCAACGGCACCCGATGCGTCGCCTGCACCGCGGAGCTCCCGTCGCCGAAACGCAGCGTGAGTTCCGCACCGGCTCCCGTTGACCGGATGCCGACGACGGTCGCATTGCTAGGGCCGGCTGTTCGAGCCAGGTGCAACTGCTCGGGCCGCACCATGGCGTGCACCCGGTCGGCGCCGCCGCTGTGGTCGTGCCTCACGGGCACTCGACCGAAAACGCAATCGACTGCGTCGGTCGCCGTGAGACACGCTGGCACCAGCACCACATCGCCGAGGAACGCGGCGACGCGCACATCAACCGGTGCATCGAACACACTCGCCGGCGCGCCGACTTGAACGAGTCGACCTTCGGCGAGCACGCCGACCTGCTGGCCGAAGGAAAGAGCTTCGTCGCGGTCGTGGGTCACGAGCAGGGCAGTCACCCCGCTCCGCTCAAGGATGTCGACCACGGCCTGGCGAGTCTGGGCGCGCAGGCCGGTGTCCAGGGCGCTGAACGGTTCGTCGAGGAGGATCACCTTCGGCTGCTGTGTGAGCGCTCGAGCAAGGGCGACCCGTTGTTGCTGTCCGCCCGAGAGTTGGTGCGGCATGCGGTCGGCGAGCGCAGGATCGAGGGAGGCGAGTTCCATCAGCTCCTGCACCCGAGCTTTTCGCCGTGCCGCGCGGGGCATCCCGAATGCGATGTTCCTGGCCACTGAAAGGTGCGGGAACAATGCGCCGTCCTGTGCGACGTAGCCGATGCCGCGCCGGTGAGCGGGCACCGTCGCATGCGGGCTGCTCAACTCCCGGCCGTCGAGCGCGATGCTTCCCGTATCCGGCTGCTCAAAACCACCGATAAGCCGCAGCAGCGTGCTTTTGCCGCTCCCCGACGAGCCAACGAGTGCGATCCGGGCGCCGTCTGGAACTTCGAGGCTGACATCGTTGAGTACCGGCGTTGCGCCGAAGGCCTTCGATATGTTGTTGAGGCGGAGGGTCATCGGAGGTTCCGTCCGGTCGCGTGGGCGAACATGAGGGCGACCGCCGGGCACGACAGCAAAACGAGCACTATCGCGTATGGGGCCGCTGTGGGGTAGTCGAGCGACGAGGCAGCAGCCCAGAAGCTTGTTGCGACGGTCCGGGTTCCGGTCGGCGCGAGGAGCAACGTGGCTGTGAGTTCGTTCGCGGCACCGAGCGCCACGAGCGCGCCACCCGCGCAAATCGAGGGAATGAGGAGCGGTACCGTCACTCGCAGCCGAGCCCGGAACGGTGCGACGCCCAGGGAACGAGCCGCTTCCTCGAGGGATTCGGGCACCTGCGAGAGACCGGCCCGGAGGGGGACCAGCGCGCGGGGGAGGAAAATCACCACGTAGGCAGCAATCACCGTGAAAGCCGTCTGATAAAGCGCCGGTGCGAAGGCAATGGTTGTCACGACGAGTGCGAGCGCGACGATGATCGAGGGAAGACTGCTCGCCAGGTACGCCGCACCTTCCAGGAGACGCGAGAGCCGCCCCGGATAGCGCACCGCCAGCCAGGCGAAGGGGAGCGCGACGGCGATTGCACAGACCGCTGCGGCAATGGCGAGGAGGAGAGTCTGCCCGGTGGCCGACGTGAGGCCGACGAGGTCGGCGGAGCCCCCATGGAACAACCACCGCACGACACTCGTGAGCGGCACGAGGGTGGACGTGGCGACGACACAGGTCGCCGCGATGATGGCGACTGGCGTGAGAGGGCCGAGCGGCAGCCGCGCGGGCGGATGCGGTGACCCGCCACCCACGCGCGAGTAGCGCGCCTGGCCGCGGGCGAGTGATTCGGCGACAAGCAGGCAGAGGCACAGCAGCACGAGGACGAGCCCGAGGGCGGCCGCGTTCGGGCCTGCGAAGCTCGCCTGATAGGCGACAACGATCGCAGTGGTGAATGTGTCGAAGCGCAGAAAGGCGAAAGCCCCATATTCAGCCAGCAGATGCAACGCGACCACCAGTCCGCCGCCGAGGACCGCCAGGCGCAGCTGCGGCAGCACGACCCGGCTGAACACCGACCACGAGCCCATCCCGAGCGAGCGCGCTGACTCTTCGAGCGCTGGGTCGAGGCCGCGGATCGCCGCCAGCGCAGGCAGGTAGACCAGTGGAAAATACACTGTCACGGCGACGAGCAAACCGCCCCACAACCCACTGATGGAGGGCACCGCACTTGCCCACCCGTAGCTCGAGACGAAAGCCGGAATCGCAAGCGGGGCCGCGAACGCCACCGCGAACACCTTGCGACCAGGTAGCGCGGTGCGCTCGACCAGCCACGCGCCGCCGACGCCCAGGACAACGGTTGCCGGAACGCCGATGATGACGAGCAGGACAGTGTTGGCGAGCAACTCGCCAACCTTCGGGCGGAACACGAGGGCCGCGAGCTCGTCCCAGCCCATGGCTACCGCAGCCTGGACGACGTATCCGATGGGAATCAGTGCGCCGAGGGCGAGTACAACGACGACGGTGACGAGAACGGGAGGCGCCGCGCGTCGCTGCGGCATCCCGAGGAGCGGGCGGGTCGTCTGCGTGGTCAGAGGAGTCCGGCTTCCGTCATCAGCTCGATTACCTGTGGCCCGTTCAGCGTTGAGGGGTCGATGATCGGGGCGTCCAGGCCGTCGAGAGGAGGGAGCTCCGTCTTCGCCGGCACATCCGAGGCGACCGGGTATTCAAAGCTGTAGCCTTCGCCGAGGATTTGCTGGCCCTGCTTGCCCACGAGAAATGCGATGAACTGCTGGGCCTCGTCGGCGTGGGGGGCATTCTTAAGCACGCCCCCGCCGGACACACTGACGAAGGCTCCCGGGTCCTGATTGCCGAGGTAGTGCAGTTTGGTGTTGCCGCTGTCTTCGGCCGCGGCATCCTGGTCGCGATACCAGTAGTAGTGGTAGATGACGCCAACCGGAACCTCGCCGGCGTTGACTGCCTTCATGGTGACGATGTTGTTGCGGTATTCGGTGGCGTTCGCCACCATGCCCTCAAGCCACCGCCGGGCGCCGTCCTTGCCCTGGGTCTCGAGCACGGCTGAAACAATGGCTTGGAAATCAGCTTTACCAGGAGCAGCGCCCCACCGGCCCTTCCACTCCGGCTTGGCCAGGTCGAGGAGCGAGGTGGGCAATTCCTCTTCCTCGATCAGTTCCGGGTTGTAGACGATAACGGTGGACCGGGCTGCGATGCCGGTCCAGTCCCCGGACGCAGGCCGGTATTGCTCCGGCACGAGGGCGAGAGTGGCCTCATCGACTGGGGCCAGGAGGCCAGCCTGCTCCACCAGCGACATCGCGGGGGAGTTTTCGGTGAGGAAGACGTCCGCTTTCGAGGCGGTCCCTTCCTGAATGAGTTGATTGCCGAGTTCACTGTCATCACCGTTACGGAGCACAACGTCGATGCCGGTTTGCTCGGTGAAGGCTTCGGCCCACTCTGTCGTGAGTTCCTCGTGTTGCGCGTTGTAGACGACGAGCGCGTCGTCAGCGCTTGGGTCCTGGCTAGGGCTGGAACCTCCGGCGGAGCAGCCTGCGAGCAGCAGAGACGCGAGCACGACCGGGACGAGGCGTGCGTGACGCAAGCGTGAGGGCATGAAGTGAGCTTCCATCGATCCGGGCAAGGTAAGGCAATCCTAAACCAGAGAAGGGCCCGACCATGACAACGGGTCGCAGCGACCCGATCCGCGGCTCGAAGGTCATAACACTCGATGGTGTCGCCAAAGATTCTTGCGTTGAAGACGTCCCGAGCCATCGGTCGCTCCATGGCGCGTTAATGGGATTTTGCGCACCGCGCTTTCCGGATTTCGCGGGTACCTGCAGTCGGCTAGCTTCAATTTTAGGCTCCTAAACCGGGGGGTTTTCATGGCTTGCGCTGCGTTTTTCGCGGCCGGGCCCGCCTAACTCTGAAAGTACATTTTCCAATGAAGAACTCTGTCAAATTCACGGCAATCGGCGCGCTCGTTGCCGGGTCGCTGCTCATCGCGCCGTCCGCATTCGCCGATGACGTTGTCCAAACCGTCACCGCGGGCGAGCGTACCGCGTCAGTCGCCAACATCACGCTCGGCGCCGTCGCGACTTCGCACGCAGCCGCATCGAGCGTCGGGTCGCTGACGCTCAACGCTGACGACAGCACAGGTAGCGGTGCCGGCTGGAACGTCACTCAGATCGTCACCGATCTGGCACCCACCCCCGCCATGGTCAGCGCCGGAGCGACCGTTATCCCGGCTGCGGGTATCACCGCAACAATTGGCGCAGTCAGCAGCACGGCCGGACAAGATGCGACGGGCGTTACCCCGACCGCTGGCGCCGTTGCGCTGAATGTCGAGACCACGGTCCTGTCCGCAGCGGCACAGAGCGGAATGGGCACGTACACCGCCCCCGTCGCCCTTGCCGTCGCGATCCCGGCGAACACCTACGCGGGAGCCTACACAGGCACCCTGACGACCACCATCAGCAGCGCTCCGTAATTCGTTTTGGACGGCAGTTGAACCAATGTGGGGCCGGGCGGCACAGCTCGGCCCCACATTCTTCTTTCCTGCTGACCGTGATCTCCCTCGAGCGCCGGTCAGGGTGCAACGCTTCCTGATGCGTGCGAACGCAGCTCCAAGAAAGTATGGCCATACCCGATGCCACAGACCGCCGCTCGCCGCTTCGCGCTGCTCACCACTGCCCTGGCTGGGATACTCCTCGGCAGCGCCTCAATCGCCGGCCCGGCAGCCGCCTCGACAGCCCCACCGGTGCAACTCAGCCTCAAGCCGGTGAATCAGCCTGGTTCCTACTTCGAGCTCTTGCTCGAACCTGGCCAGACGGAGGAGTACGAGGTGGAACTTGGCAACCATGGCCCGAAACCCATCGCGGCCCGGACATACGCCGCCGACGCTCACTCGATCACCAACGGAGGTTTCGGAGCGGAGGGCCGGGATGGCACGCCGTCGACGACGACAACCTGGGTCTCCTATCCGACGGAGGTGCTTCAACTCGATCCTGAGCAAGCGAACATCCGTACATTCTCGATCACCGTGCCCGCTGACACCGCTCCCGGGCAATACATCACGAGCCTCGTCCTCGAAAACGACGCTCCGCTCGAAGGCTCCGGCGGGGTAGCGCTGGATCAGGTGATCCGGCAGGCCGTTGCCGTGTCGATTCGGGTCCCCGGACCATTGAACCCGGGGTTCGCGTTCGGAGCGGCCGGTCATAAAGTCGCCGCGGCGCACTCCGTCGTCATTGTGGAACTGAGCAACACCGGAAACGCCAACGTGAAGCCGACGGGCGGGATGACGATCAAGGACGCTTCCGGGAAGACAGTCAGTGAAGCGCCTGTCGCGATGGGTTCGGTATACGCACACGACGCAACACGTGTGGAGACGACGCTGGCCAGCATCCTCAATCCCGGCGACTACACCCTCGACATCACGCTCACCGATGCCGCAACAAAGGTGACCGGCACCGGCACAGCCCTGCCCTTTACCGTCACGGCCGAGGAAGTGCAGAAGGCACGAGCCGCGCAGCCAGCACCGTTGCCCGGAGTTGCGCAAGACACCGGACCTGGTCTGCTGCCGTACCTGTTTGGTACCGCACTTATCGGGCTTCTCGTCGTACTGCTTCTCGTGTTCAGGCGTAAACGGATGGCTTCCACCCGCTCCGAAGAGGAAGGCTCCGCGCGGACTCGCCGCGGCAGCGGCTCACGGCGACGGCACTGAAGGCGGTCGAGGGCTGGCCTAGCGGTCGGTGGGCCTGTGCATACGCCCGGCGTCGGTCGGAATCGCGAGCCGCCGGGATAATGGAATCATGCCCTTCGCTGACCTTGCCGACGCCGACCGGTGTCCGTGCCTGAGCGGAGAAACCTACGGCCTCTGCTGCGCACCGTTCCACCGCGGTCAAGCGGGTGCCCCGACAGCGGAACGGCTCATGCGGTCGCGATACTCCGCATTCGTCGCCGGTGACGTGGACTACCTGCTGCGGTCGTGGCATCCGAGCACCCGACCGGCATCCCTCGAGCTTGACCCTGAGCTGGGGTGGTACCGGCTCGACATTCTCGCAACACGACACGGCGGACTACTCGACCACGACGGCGTCGTCGAGTTCCGGGCCTTCTACCGCTCAGCCGACGGGCGCGGTGAGCAGCACGAGGTGAGCCGGTTCGTACGGGACGGCCGCGCCTGGACCTACCTCGACGCGGCCTGAGCGCCCGTCAGCGCTGCGGGACGACAGTGAGAACGCGCGTCACGAAGGTCAGAAAATCCGCCATCCAGTCGCGAAGGAACGCCTCGGTCCCTTCGTTGGTGATCGATCCGTCCTCGGCGATGAGCCCAGGCGTGACCTGGATGTACGCCTCTGGCGCGTTCATCTGCGGTGAATTGCAGAAGCTCAGCACGCTGCGCAGGTTCTGCTGCGCCACTGCGGTTCCGATGGCCCCCGGTGACGCTCCGATCACCGCAGACGGCTTTGCGGTGAAGGAGTTCTCGCCCCATGGCCTCGAGCCCCAGTCGATCGCGTTCTTCAGCGCACCGGGCATCGAACGGTTGTACTCCGGAGTGACGAAGAGGACCGCATCCACATCGGCGATGGCCTGTTTGAAGGAACGGGCGACCGGTGGATAGTCCGCGTCGTAGTCGTAACTGTAGAGCGGCAGGTCCCTGATGGGGATCTCAGTGAACGTGAAGTCCTCTGGGGCGACTTTGATCAGCGCGCCCGCGAGCTGCCTGTTGATCGACGCCGACGCCAGACTGCCGACGAAATAGCCGACGGAATACGGCGGTTCGTGCTCGTGGATTGTGGGCATGATGGTCCTTCCTCGATGGCCACGGATCCTGAGCCTCGAACGGGGGCTCCTCCACGTGACCCGTCCAACGCTACGACTCCTGCTTGCGGGTGTCCACGAAATTTCAGGGAAGGGATGCCGCAGGTCAGGCGAGCGGTTCTGTGCCATGCTCCGAAGCATCCGGCTCCTGCCGCCGGCGGCGGAAGCTCCGCGCGACATCACTCCACAGGCGCGGGCGGGGAATACGCACTTCAGTGGGCAGCGTCCAGCCGTAGCGACGGGCAAGCAGCGACAGGAGGGCGCCTGTCGCCATCGCGACGAAGGAACCGAGAGTCGGCATCCCCAACCCGCTCAGCACGACCATCTCGACGCTGGACACGAGCGCGCTCGTCGCGTACAGGGTGTTGCCGCCGAAGATGCGCGGGATGCGGAGCAGCATCACGTCGCGCACGGCGCCGCCTCCGACCGCCGTGACGATCCCCATGGCGACGGCTGCAAGCCAGCCCAGGTCTGCTTCCAGCGTCTTCTGTGCCCCGACCGCTGCCCAGGAGCCGATGGCCAGGGCGTCGATCAGCACGAGCGAGCGCTGCGACCACCGCCCCCGAAACGGAACGAAGAACGCGATGAACGCACCGGTGATCGCGATGGCGAGGTAAGCGGGGTCGGTCAGGGCTACGGGAGGACCCTGCTGAAGCAGCGTGTCACGGATCAGGCCGCCGCCGAGCCCGCTCAGGATCGCGAGGATGACGAATCCGACCATGTCGAGCCGAGCCGTTCGCGCAGCAATGCCGCCGAGGATCGCGTTCGCGAGAACGCCGGCCAGGTCGACGAAGCGGAGGATCTCGTCGAAGGTGGCAGCGTTCAGGTCCATTCGAGCCCCTCGGGTTATCGGCGCGATTGCGGGAACTCGTTCTCGCGCCGTTCCAGCGTAATGGAGGCTCGAACCGCGCGGCTGCGGGATACTGGCCTGATGCGTGCCGTTCTGTACGAGTCCTTCGGGGGAGAACCCCGCGTCGTTGATGTCGCCCGACCGCAGGCCGGGGACGGGGACGTCGTCGTTCAGGTTCTCGCGACCGGTCTGTGCCGCAGTGACCTTCATGCGTGGGCCGGTCACGACCCCGGCATCCGCCTTCCGCACGTGCCGGGTCACGAACTCGTGGGTCGGATCGCTGAACGTGGCGCAGGGGTGACTGAGCTCCGCGTCGGACAGCGGGTGACCGTTCCGTTCGTCTGCGCCTGCGGCTCTTGCCCCGAGTGCGAGAGCGGCAACGGCCAGGTGTGTCGCAACCAGACCCAACCCGGTTTCACTCACTGGGGCTCATTCGCCGAATATGTACTCATCCGAAATGCCGAACTCAATGTGATTCCCGTTCCAGACGCTCTCGACCCCGGGGCGGCAGCGATCCTCGGATGCCGGTTCGCCACCTCGTTCCGCGGACTGGTCGGTCAGGCACACGTCCAGGCAGACGAATGGGTCGTTGTCGTCGGCTGCGGTGGCGTCGGACTGAGCGCCGTCATGATCGCGGCCGCGCTGGGTGCGCGCGTGATCGGTGTCGACGTGTCAGGCGAGGCACTTGCGCTCGCGACGGCATCCGGTGCCGAGCACGTGATCGACTCCGGCGGACTGACGGATGCGGAGGTCGTCGCAGCAGTCAGGGACTTGACTGGAGGTGGCGCGGGAGTGTCGGTAGAAGCGCTCGGGCGGGAGAACACGACGGCCGTCGCCATCCGTTCCCTTGCCCGGCGGGGCAGGCACGTGCAGATCGGGTTGTTCTCTTCGGATCCGCGGATGCCGATGGCCGAGATTATTGCCGGTGAGCTGACGGTTCTCGGCAGCCATGGGATGGCCGCACGGCATTACCCGGGGATGCTGGACATTATTGCGTCTGGGAGGCTCCGCCCTGAGGAATTGATCACCAGGCGCATCGGCCTGGAGGAAGCGCCTGAGGCGATGATCGATCTCGCCAACGCCCGCAACACCGCCGGTGTCACCCTCATCGTTCCCGGCTGAGGCCAAGCTGCGATCCGTAGGCTGGCATGATGATCCGGCATTCGCGGCGGCGTTCCGCTCGTCTGGCCACCGCCGTTCTGATCCTCATTTCTCTCTCCGCTTGTGCGGTGGGTACGAGTTCCCCGACTTCGGGCACCGCGACATCCGTGCCGCAGACACCGGTACCGCGGTCGACAGCCACGAGGTCCCCGGTGCCGACAGCCAGCCCGGCTGAGGTCGCCGCCACGAAGCAGCTTTCGGCCATGACGCGGGATCAGAAGATCGCCAGCCTGCTCATGCTCCACGTGCCTGGAACGGATGCGGCCGCGTTGCGCAGCTTCGTCGACACTTACCAGCCGGGTGGGCTCATCTTCATGGGCGATAACATTGCAGGCACTCCTGAAGAAACTGCCGCCCTCGCCGCCGCGGTAAGCCCGGACATCCGCTTTCCGCTCCTCATCGGCACCGATCAGGAAGGGGGTGACGTCCGCCGGATCCGGTCCGATGAATGGCCGTCATCGGTAACCCTCAAGAACCTCCCAGCGGCCGAGACCGAACAGGCGTTCCATCTGCGCGCGGACCTTCTTGCGCGGTCGGGCATCTCGCTGAACTTCGGCATCATCGCCGACGTGACCGACGACCCAGGCTCGTTCATCTACAGGAGGGCACTCGGCACGACGCCCGAATCGTCTGCCGAACGCGTCGCCGCGGCGGTGACGGGGGAGCGAGGCCTGGTGCTCTCGACCCTCAAGCACTTTCCCGGACATGGCGCCGCCCCTGGCGACTCTCACACGGTCGTTCCCGCAACCGATATGACCCTCGACGAGTGGAGGGCGGCGGAGGCCCCGCCGTTCTCCGCAGGCATCGTGGCAGGCGCCCAGATCGTCATGTTCGGGCACCTCGACTACCGCAGCGTCGATCCCGTTCCCGCGTCCCTCTCTCGAGTCTGGCATTCGATCCTCCGCGACGAGCTCGGCTTCGACGGCATCACCATCACCGACGACATCCTGATGTTGAGGAACACGGGCCTGCCGGAGTACCAGAACGTGTCGGAGAACGCCATCCGTGCCCTTGCCGCCGGGACGACGATGCTGCTCTTCGTTCTCGGGTCCTCGCCGGCCGTCGACGGAGTCGATCCCGCTGTGCTGATCGCCGAGATCGGACACGCCATCGACGCCGGGCGGATATCCCCGCAACAGATCGACGATGCCGCGCTGAAATTGCTGGTCGCGCGCTTCGGGATCGGCAGTTAACCCTGACCCGCTACGCTGACCCCGCCACGATCATTCTGAGAGTGGGAATACGATCCACACTGCATACGTTTGAATCGACATAGCGCGCATGCGCCACAACCCAAACGCCCCATGAAGGAGCACACATGACTTTGACCGCGACCTCGATCCCCGGCTACAAGGCTGGAACCTGGACCATCGACCCCACCCACAGCGAGGTTGGCTTCAGCATCCGCCACATCATGATCAGCAAGGTGAAGGGAACATTCGAGAAGTTCTCGGCCACGTTCGTGACCGGTCAGAACCCCCTCGACTCGAGCGTCACGGCATCCGCCGAGGTTGCCTCCATCAACACCAACGAGCCCAACCGCGATGGCCACCTGCGCACCGGTGACTTCTTCGACGCGCCGACCTACCCGACCATCGACTTCGTCTCGACCGGTGTCCGCCAGGAGGGCGACGACTTCAAGGTCGACGGAAACCTCACGATCAAGGGCATCACCAAGCCGGTCACCTTCGACTTCGAATTCGGTGGCTTCGGTCAGGACCCCTACGGCAACTACAAGGGCGGCGCAACAGCCAAGGCCGTCATCAACCGTGAAGACTTCGGCCTGAACTACAACGCCGCGCTCGAGACCGGTGGTGTTCTCCTTGGAGAAAAGGTCACCATCACGCTCGAACTGCAGGCAGTGCACGCCGGCGAGTAATCCCGCTCACAGCGACGCGAAGAGATCGTCGGAGACTCAGTCTCCGACGATCTCTTCGTGTATGCGGCGCAGGTCTTCCATCAGTGACCCGATGAGCATCCAGTGCTCCGGGTGCGGGCGCGCGATGGTGAGGGGTGCGGTGAGCACCGGTATCTCGGCCGTGGGCGTGGGTTCGTCTGCCGGGCGATTTGCACTTACGGGTCCCAGCAACCGAAGGTCATGGGCGGCGCGCCGTAGTTCGCCGGCAATCGAGTGTATGGACGGTTCCTCGACGAGGGAATCATCGTAGTGATCGTGGAGCGCGCGAGTCATGCCGATCACCCTCGTCACCATCGGCGAGAGTCGGGCGAGCAGCTGATGGGTGTACTCCAGTCTGGTGCGGTGGGCGCTCTTCCGTGGGTTGAGGGTGAGTGACTCCTCGCCGTTGCGAACGGATGCCTCCGCGGCATCCCGCATCGGGCGGAGGAGCCGTGCCTGGATCATGAGTCCGTCCAGCTGCTGCCGGGACTGCGGAGCCGTCAGCGCGGTGGCGAGCCGTTCAAGGCTCGCCGCGAGCTCCGAGGTCAGGAGACCCACATCGCGCTCGGCTGGACCGAGCGCGACCGGCGGGACAATGAGCACGTTGATGATCACGCCGAGCGCCGCGCCGATCAGCGTTTCGAGGATGCGGTCGACGGCATAACCGGGAGTCGTCGCACCCAGTGCCAGGACCAGCATGGCGCTGATGGGAACCTGGTTCGCCGAGCCGGGCGAAAGCCTGAATGCCCAGCCGAAGAAGATCGACACAACGATGGCGAGCAGGATCACCCAGGCCTGGTTGCTCGCGAACAGGCCGATGAGCGTGGCGATGACCACACCGGCGATCACCCCGACGCTGCGCTCGACGGCTTTGCCGAACGACTGGTTGACACTCGGCTGCACGACGAGCAGGGCCGCTATCGCAGCGAAGATGGGCAGTTCGGACGGGAGCAGGGAAACTGCGACCACCCACGCCAGCACCGTCGCGACCGATGTCTTGACCACCTGGAGCAGCGGAACCCGGCTGGGAGCACGGAGGAACGTCGGCAGTCGCGGGGCTCGCAGGCGTTTCACTCTCCCACGCTACCGTGACGCGGGGCCGCTCCCGTTCGAGACTCTCAGCTCCGCGCGCTTCTGCTTGAACCGCCCGTATCGCGCAATCGCCCGGGCGAGGCCTGCCTCGTGGCTCTTGGTCAGGTTCTCGAACGATTCTGCTTTCACCTGGATGCTTGAGGGCTTCTCCGTGCGCGTCCACGTTCCCACCACGCGGCCGCCGGCCACCACCGTCGCCTTGAACATTCCGTTGTTGCCGGGGACGATGAGCTGCGAATACCCGGCGGCGAGGGCGGCAGACCGGTCAGCGTAACCGAGGAGGTTCTCGTCGAAGCCGGGCAACGCGTGGATGGCACGCGCACCGGGCAGCGGTCGTTCATGGGCGAGAACGTCGGCAGACCCGTGCCAGGTCGTCGTGCCATCCGTGACAGCGCCCAACCGATCTCCGGCCTCGCGGATCGCCGCCCTGACGTCGGTGAGGGTGAGGTTCGCCCACCAGGCGAAGTCGGCCGCAGTGGCGGGGCCATGGCTCGTGAAGTAACGAACCGCGAGTTCGACGATCCCTCATCGCGCTCCAACATCCTCAGCGGTGATCCCGAGTTCCCTGTGCCTCGTTGCGAACGAGGTGACGAGACGGTTCCTCGAGAGAGGCAGGATCATCCTCACGTCATCGGGGGTCGTCACGTGCAGAGTGCCCCGCATCGGCCAGCTGCGCACCAGTTCGGCGCGGTCGAATGCCGCGCGCACATCCGCCTCGGTCGCATCCGGGGTGCGGAGCCCGATGGACCACAACACTCCCGGCAGGTCCTGGCCCTGCATCGCCGTGAGATCGGTGACGGTTTCGAGTGGACCGGCCCTTCCCGGCTGATGAATTCGCTGCGCAACGAGTCGGAGTCGCGCAATGTCGGACGGCTTCCATTCGTGTGCCATGTTCCCAGTCTGGCCGCTGTCAGCGGTCTGCGGCAGGATGAGAGCATGTGCGGAAGATTTGCGATGGACAAAGAAACCGACGACCTCATTCGGGAGTTCATGACCGAGACAGGGCGACCGGCACCGGAGTGGACACCGTCATGGAACGTCGCACCGACGGACCAGGTACCGGTCGTTCGGGAACACGCGGGCAAACGACAACTCGAATCGGTGCGCTGGGGCATCGTGTCGCCCAGCTCACCCACCTTTGGCGGGGGCAAACCCGTCATCAACGCGAGGATCGAAACGGTCGCCACGAACGGTCTCTTCAAGGGAGCGTTCGCTACATCACGCTGCATCGTCAGCGCTGCCGGGTATTACGAGTGGCAACTGACTGAGAACGGCAAGCAGCCGTACTTCATCCACCACCCCGGAACCGACGTCGCCATGGCAGGGATTGTCCGGGCATGGCCCGACCGGTCCAAAGCATCCGACGACCCCGACCGTTGGCGGCTCTCGATGGCCATTATCACCCGTGATGCCCATGTCGCGCCCGGCGAGGTCCACGACCGGATGCCCGCATGCCTCACCCCGGACACGTACGACGACTGGCTGGGCGGGGAACTCTCACCCGACGACGCTCTCGCACTTCTGGATTCCAGCTCGTTCGAGGTGGCGCACGACTTTCACTACTATCCGGTCTCAAAAGCGGTGAACAGTGTGAAGAACGACGGGCCCCAACTTCTCGCCCCTGTCGAACTGGACTGAACCGTTAGACCAGGCCGAGCTCTTCCAGCTGTTCGAGGAGTCCGGCACCGTCGGGGGCGTAGATCCACGGCACCGTGGTCTTGCCGTGTTCTTCGCCCTTCGAGCGACCACCGGCGAGCACCGCTTCTGGAACCGACAGCTGACGGATGGCGATGGCCGCGACGTTGTCCGGGTGCTCTTCGGCGAAGGAGCCGTAGATCTCTTCGTCGTGCTGGCCGTCGTCTCCGACGAGCAGCCAGCGCACGTCGGGGAATTCGGCGGCCAGTCGGCGCAGGTTGTCGGCCTTGTGCTGACGTCCGCTGCGGAAGAAACGATCGTGGGTGGGCCCCCAGTCGGTGAGGAGGAGGGGGCCGGTCGGATAGAGGTGCCGGTGGAGGAAGCGCGACAGTGTCGGAGCGACATTCCACGCGCCCGTCGACAGATAGATGATCGGTGTTCCCTCTTGTCGTCGCACGACGCGCTCGAGCAGCACCGCCATGCCTGGCACCGGTGTCCTGGCGTGCTCGTCGAGTACGAAAGTGTTCCAGGCAGCCAGAAGGGGCCGGGGGAGTGCCGTGACCATGACCGTGTCGTCGATGTCGGAGATGACGCCGACGCGCACCGAAGGATCGGCGATGAAAACATTTGCGACGACCGGACGCGAATCCTCACTGCGAAGAGTGATTTGCTGCCATCCGGGTTCGAGCGAAACCGTGATTTCGGCGTCGACGACTCCGCCGCGGTCGGCCTGCACTTCGTAGGATTTGCCGCCGGCGACGACCGTGACCGACGCGTACACGACCGGGATGCTCGTGAAACTGCGCCACCCACGCACGCGCTGTGAGGGGGCAGCGGCGGGCAGAGCATCCGGCTTGGTCAGGAGGACTCGAGCCAGGACACGGAGGAGAGTGGTGGAGCCGTAACCGGTGAACGGAATGACCGTCGCCACCATTCCGCGTTTGCGGCCGCGCCGAGCCCGCCAGTCAAGCCAGGCATCGTCGATCCGGGCTGCGCGGTGGAGGGTGACGGCCGTTTTCGACCCACCTGGACCGGGCTGCTGGCGAGTTCGCATCCTCACAGTCTGGCATGCCGATATTCCCGGGTGGTGATCTATTCGTCCTCGACCGTGGTCGCGTCTCCGTCACCTGCGCGGTCCATGTGCCGTTCCTGGGACCGGTGCAGCAACTTCTTGGCCACGAAAACAAGGACGAGGAAACCGGCGATGATGCCCACGAACAGGTATCCGGCGTAGTGCAACTGATCCGCGAGTTCCCGGTACGTGCCGGCGGCGGCCGAGCCGACCGAGACGTACAGGACGGCCCAGATCACGCAGGCCGGCACTGTCCACGAGATGAATTTTCGGTAGCTCATGCTGCTCATGCCGACGGTCAGCGGGATCAGTGAGTGAAGCACGGGCAGGAACCGCGAAATGAACACCGCGATCCCGCCGCGCCGGTCGAGGTAATTCTCCGCGCGCTGCCACTGCACCGGGCCGATGCGGCGACCGAGCCGCGAGTCACGGATACGCGGGCCGAAGTATCGCCCGAGGGCGAAGCCAATGCTCTCGCCGATCAACGCGCCAATGATGACAACAACGATGAGCGAGACGAACTGCGCGGGGGTTTCGACGCCCGTGCTCGCCACAATGACGACGGTGTCGCCTGGAACGACCAGCCCGACCAGCACGGATGTCTCCAGCAGGATCGCGAGGCCTGCCAGCGCCGTACGGAGGACTGGGTCCACGCCCTGAACGAGGTCGAGGACCCAGCTCAGAAACTCGTTCATCCCACTGAGCCTAGGGGAATCAGATGACGATGAGAAGGAGGGTCGGCACGAGCAGGAGAGCGACAGAAACGACGAGTACCGCGACCCGTGCGGTGTTGGACAGCGGAGGGCGCGGCGACAAGAGGCGTTGTATCCGGCTGCCGACGACGCCTTCGGCTGTGTCGCCTGCGTGAAGGTGCTCAAGGGTCGAACCGTCTGGCCGATCTGCCCCTTCGGATGCCACAAGGGCGATCGCAGTCGCGAGCGTGGTGTCGTCGACGACGCGGCGGGCCTGGTCGTCTGCGAGCATCTCGACGAGCAGGCCGACAGCGGTCTCGGCCCGGTTGGCAATCGGGAACCAGGGCAGCGCGCTGTGCCACGACTTGAATGCGACGAGGACGAGGTGGTGCTGCTGGCGGAGGTGGGCCCTTTCGTGGGCGATGACGCCCTTCAACTGCTCAGCGTCGAGCAGTGAGACGAGACCCTCGGACAATACCGTGACCGACCGGGTCATCCCGGGAAGGCAGTACGCGACAGGCGCCGGGTGATCGAGCACCCTGGTGTCGGGGCGGCCTGGCATGGGGGCGCTCAACAGGTTGACCAGGGAGAGGTGCCGGTTGCGCTGCCGTTCGGTTCTGGCAATGGTCAAGGCCAGGTTGAGAAGCAGGTGGCCGGTGAAGAGCACGGCAATACACAGGGCGAAGATGTGGCCGAGGTTGGCGTCATCCGGAAGTGTCCCGTCGAACAGGTGGCGGACGAGCTCACGGAGCGCCGTCAGCAGGTTCGGTCCGAACGGGATGAGCCCGTATGTCACGAAAGCGCCGATCATCGAAAGCCCGCCGGCGAGGGCGATGGCTTGCCAGAGGACGAGGGCGGTGCCTGGAGCGCGACTCGGCCACTGTGCGCGAGCGAGAAGGAGCGGGACGGGCCACGCGAGAAGAACGGCGAGGCACAGCAGCACCACTGAGGTGAAGAACATCACGCTCGGAGTTTACTGTCGGCTTGCTTAGCGGGCGGTCGGTGTCGAGGCGCCGAGCAGCTCCCGAAGAGTCTGTGCTTCCGCAGGCGAGACAGAACCGATGAACCGTGCGAGGGCTGCTTCACGATCAGGCGCGGTTCCGAGAACCTCGTGCATGAGTCCGGCCGTGTGCTCAGCGCGTGTCGTCACTGAGCGGTACAGGTGGGGTCGCATCGACCGGTCCCGCGAGACGAAGTTTTTGCCCTCAAGACGTGAGAGCACGGTGAGAACGGTGGTGACGGCGACGTCCCTCGCCCCGTCACGGTTGCTCGCGTGGAGGCGATCACGAAGATCGTTCGCGCTGAGCGGGTTCTCCGTGCTCCAGAGCACGTCCATGACCGCGCGTTCAAGGTCTCCCAGAGTTGCCATGCGTCAACGATACCTCGTTATCGAACAACTTTCTACGCAAAGTAGAACTAGTTCTACAAACCGTAGAACTATTGCGCTACGCTCGGGAACACAGGTTTCTACGCTGTGTAGAAAATCGCCGTGGAGGTGAAGTGAACGAGCTACTGGATCCGCTGCTGCTGTCACGCTGGCAGTTCGGGCTGACGACCATCTATCACTTCCTCTTCGTGCCGCTGACGATCGGGATGGCTCTGACTATTGCGATCTTCCAAACGGCCTGGGTCCGGACCGGCAAGACGCACTACCTTCAGCTCACCCATTTCTTCGGCAAGATCTTCCTGATCAACTTCGCCATGGGCGTCGTGACGGGCATTGTGCAGGAGTTCCAGTTCGGAATGAACTGGTCCGACTACTCCCGCTTCGTCGGCGACGTCTTCGGCGCACCGCTTGCCTTCGAGGGCCTTCTCGCGTTCTTCCTCGAGGCCACGTTCATCGGGCTGTGGATCTTCGGCTGGGACAAGCTGCCGGAGAAACTCCACCTCGCGACCATCTGGGTCGTCGCGACCGCGAGCATCCTGTCGGCCTACTTCATCATCGCGGCGAACGCATTCATGCAGAACCCTGTTGCGTTCACGATCAACGAGGAGAAAGGCCGCGCGGAGCTCACCAGCATTTGGGAGCTCCTGACCAACCCGGTTGCCCTCGCCGCCTTCCCGCACACGATCTTTGCCTGCTTCATGGTTTCCGCTGGGCTCATCATCACGGTTGCCGCCTGGCACCTGTCGAGGAACCAGCACCTCGAGACCATGCGTCCTGCGCTGAAGTTCGGCCTCTGGGCGATGGTCATCTCCGGTGCGCTAACCACCCTCGCCGGCGACCAGCTCAGCCTCGCCATGGTTGCGTCGCAGCCGATGAAAATGGCCGCGGCAGAAGCGATGTACGACACATCGACCGGCGCCGAAGCATCCTTCTCGATCTTCACGCTCGGAACTCCGGACGGCGTGCACGAGCTCTTCTCCATCCGCATCCCGTACCTGCTGTCATTCCTGTCGACGCACACCCTGAACGGCACCGTTGAGGGCATCAACAACCTGCAGGAGCAGTACCAGACCCTCTACGGCCCCGGCGACTACACGCCTATCATCTGGGTCACCTACTGGTCATTCCGCTGGATGATCGGCCTGGGTATCCTGCACATCTTCGTCGCGATGGTCGGGCTCTGGCTCACCCGCAAGGGGCGGATGCCGACGAACAAGTGGGTATGGAAGGCCGCGATCTGGTCGTTCCCGCTGTCGCTCGGTGCGATGATCGTCGGCTGGGTGTTCACCGAAATGGGCCGACAGCCGTGGCTTGTCTTCGGATTGCTCCAGACCGCGGACGGCGTCTCGCCCGGAGTGACCGGCCTCGAGGTGCTCATCTCCCTCACCCTCTTCACGCTGGTCTACGGGTCGCTCGCGGTCGTCGAGTTCCGCCTGATCAAGAAGGCCGTCCTACACGGTCCGGCCGTTCCAGCAGAGTCCAATGAGGAAACCGGCAAACCACTCGTCCACACGACGGTCTACTAGGAGGACATCATGGATCTCGGAGTTCTCTGGTTCGGCATCATCGCCTTCTTCTTCATCGGCTACTTCGTCCTCGACGGTTTCGACTTCGGCGTCGGCATGAGCATGCCGTTCGTATCGAAGGACGACACCGACCGGCGCGTCGTGATCAACACCATCGGCCCGGTCTGGGATCTCAACGAGACCTGGCTGATCGTGGCGGGTGCCTCCCTGTTCGCCGCGTTCCCCGAGTGGTACGCGACGCTGTTCAGCGGCTTCTACCTTCCGCTTCTGATCATCCTTCTTGCACTCATCCTGCGCGGCGTTTCGTTCGAGTACCGCCACCAGCGCCCCGAGTTGGCCTGGAAACGCCGATTCGACCGGATGATCGTCTGGGGTTCAGCGGTACCCGCGTTCCTCTGGGGCGTCGCGTTCGCCAACATCGTCCGGGGAGTGTCGCTCGACTCCGGTCACGACTACACCGGCACCGTGTTCGACCTTCTCAACCCGTACGCGCTCCTCGGCGGATTCGCGACGCTCCTGCTGTTCTTCACCCACGGTGCCTACTTCCTCGCGCTGAAGTCCGAGGGCTCCATCCGGATGCGTTCGCGGGCCCTCGCCACCCGCGCCGGCGTGCTGACGATCGTCGTTGCTTGGGTGTTCCTCGCCTGGACCGTGCTGGAGTTCGGTTCGCTCCCGAGCCTGCTGCTCGCCGTCGCGGCAGCCCTCACCCTGGTCGCGGCCTTCGTCGCGAACCTCCGGGGTAGGGAGGGGCTCGCGTTCGGTCTTATGGCCTCGACCATCGCGCTTGCAGTACTGACGCTCTTCACGGCGCTGTTCCCGGACGTCATGCCAGCAAGCAACGACCCCGCCAACAGCCTCACCATCGCGAACGCCTCGTCGAGCCCGTACACACTGCAGGTGATGAGCTGGACCGCCCTCATCGCCCTGCCGCTCATCCTGCTCTATCAAGGCTGGACCTACTGGGTGTTCCGCAAGCGCGTGACTCGTGCTCACATCGACGGCGGCGCGGACCCGGGTGTCGAGAGAACTGTCGAAGTGGCGCATTAACCTGTGACTGTGCGACCTCTCGATCCCCGGCTCCTTCGCTACGCCGTCAGCGCGAGGTGGCTCCTTCTCGGCGGTGCCGCCATCGGGATTGCGACGACAGTATGCATCCTGGCCTTCGCCTGGCTGCTCACCGCGTGCATCACCGGGGCCGTTGAAGGGCGCCCACTCGGGGAGATCCTGCCGCAGATCGGGGCGCTCGTCGCCGTCGCCGGCATCCGGGCGGTGCTCGTCTACGGGCAGGACCTCGTCGCCGCCAGGGGTGCCGCGAAGGTCAAGAGCGAATTGCGGCTCGGGGTGCTCGACGCTGTTCGCCGCCTGGGGCCGTCGTGGCTCGCCGGGCAAAGCAGTGCCCGGGTGGCGACCCTGCTCGGACGCGGAATGGACGCTCTCGACGACTACTTCTCCAAGTACCTCCCTCAGCTGATCCTCACCGCGATCGTCACTCCCGTGATTGTGGTCGTCATCCTGATGCAGGACTGGGTGTCAGCGATCTTCATCGTCGTGACGCTGCCCCTGATCCCGATCTTCATGATCCTCATCGGCCTTGCCACCCAGGTCGTCCAGCGGCGGCAGTGGGCCGTGCTCGGTGATCTCTCGTCCGGCTTCGTCGACACCCTCGGCGGACTCGCGACCCTCAAGATTTTCGGTAGGGAACGGCGTCAAATCGACCGGATGCGTTCGATCACACGGGACTACCGCACGCAGACGATGCGGGTCCTTCGGGTCTCGTTCCTGTCGAGTTTCGCGCTGGAACTCGCGGCGAGTCTCTCCGTCGCCCTGGTGGCCGTCTCGATCGGCCTGCGGCTCGTCGACGGCTCGATGGCGCTTTCGGTCGGGCTGTTCGTTCTGCTGCTCGCCCCTGAAGCTTTTCTCCCTCTGCGCCAGGTCGGCGCCGGCTTCCACGCCGCGGCTGAGGGCGTCGCGGCCGCGGAGGATGCCTTCGACATCCTCGATGCAGCGAAGTCGAGACGGGCGGATTCTCCGGTGCCGGCCGGTCGCGACGTCGAGGCATCCGGGACACTCACGCTCACGGATGTGTCCGTCGACTACGGCAACGGACCCGTGCTCGCGCCGATCTCTACGGAGTTCGCCCGCGGCCAGCTGACCGTGATTGCCGGGCCGAGCGGGGCGGGAAAATCCAGCCTCCTCGGAGCGGTTCTCGGATTCGCCCCGCACACCGGAACGATCGCACTCGGGCAGACGCCCATTCCGTTCACGGGACGTGAGCGCCCGTGGCTGGCATGGACCGGTCAACGGCCGTCGCTTGTCGTCGGCTCCGTCGCCGAGAATGTGGCGCTGGGTTCAGCCGCTCTGGATCCCGAGAGGGTCCGGCACGCGCTCGACCTCGCCGCAGCCGCCGATCTCTCACCGGACCTCGCCGTCGGCGTCGCTGGGACCGGTCTTTCGGGCGGCCAGGCGCAGCGCGTGGGCATCGCCCGCGCCATCTACCGAACCCTCGGCCGGGGTTGCGCTGTGCTGCTGCTCGACGAACCGAGCTCGGCGTTGGACGCGGAGACCGAGGCACGGCTGCTGGACGGGCTTCGGGTGGTTGCCGATGCGGGTGTCGCCGTAGTCGTCGTGAGCCACCGCGAGGCCGTGATCCAACGGGCTGATGCCGTCCTTCGAATCGAACCGCTGGTCCTGGCGGGAGCGTCATGAGTGCCGATCTGCAGGCTTCCGTTCCCATTCGCTCCGGCGATGTCCGTTCGATCCTGTCCATCGCCCAGCCGCGCACAGCGGGCTGGGTCTGGGGAGTGGTCTTCGGAGTACTAGCCGCGCTCTCCACGGTCGCTCTCATGGCGACGAGCGCGTACCTGATCACCCGCGCATCCGAACAGCCGCCCATCCTCTACCTGTCGATGGCTGTCGTCGGGGTGCGCGCGTTCGCGCTCGGTCGGGCGCTTTTCCGTTATCTGGAGCGTCTCACCAGCCACGACGCCGCATTCCGTCAGCTCGAAACCGTTCGGGTCGACCTGCTGCGTCGGCTCATCCCGCTCGCGCCCGACGGATTGGGGCGCGCCCGCCGCGGCTCACTCCTCTCGTCCCTGGTTTCCGATGTCGACGAACTGCAGAACCTGCCGTTGCGTGTTGTCCAGCCGCTCCTCACCTCGGTGGGCGTCGCAGCGATCGCCGTCTGGGTCGTCGCCCTGCTGTCGCCGACCGCAGCGGTTGGGCTTGTCATCGCTTTCATCGCAGCATTCGGGGTCGGAATCGTCGTCGCTGGCCGGGTGTCGGCATCCGCAGAGCGCTCACTGGCACCGAAACGTGCCGCACTCGTTGACGCTCTGATCGATTACCTCGGGAGCCTGGACGTTCTCATCGCGTACGGGGCTGAGGAGTCGGGGCGCCGGAAAGTCGAAGCGGCTGATCGCGATCTCACCCGGGCGCTGACCGCCCGGTCGCTCGGGGCCGGTATTGCGGCCGCCGCTCTGTCGCTGTTTTCTGGGATTGCGGTGGCGTGGTCCCTCGTCGCCGGTATTCCCGCGCTGGCCACGACCGGGACTGGGCCGCTCAGTGGGCCGGGGCTCGCGGTGATCGTGCTCGTGCCGCTCGCGGTCTTCGAGGTGGTCGCATCCGTGCCGCTCGCCGTCAGCGCCTGGCGCGAGGTGCGGTCGAGCGCCCAGCGCATCGCCCGGGTAGCGCCGAACGAGGTGCCGGTCGAGATTCGCGTCGATGGGGGCACAAGCGAACGGATGCCGGTGCCGGTGGCGCCGGCCATGGAACTGGAAGGCGTATCGGCCAGCTGGCCCGGAGCATCCGCTCCTGCACTCTCGGTGGCATCCCTCGCGATCGGCCAGGGCGAGCGGGTGCTCATCGAGGGGGCGAGTGGCGCGGGCAAGACCACGCTCGCGCACGTGCTCGTGCGTTTCCTCGACCACACGGGGACCTATCGGCTGTCTGGGCAGGATGTGCGGGAGCTGCCGGTCGAAGAGGTTCGACGCTTCGTCGGGCTGTGCGAGCAGATCCCGTATCTCTTCGATGAAAGTGTTCGTCAGAACCTGCTGTTCGCGAAAGACACCGCCACAGATGCCGAACTTCTTGCTGTGCTCGACCGGGTCGGTCTCGGTGACTGGGTCGCCGCTCGCGGGGGTCTGGATGCCCGTGTGGGGGAGCGCGGTTCGCTCGTCTCCGGTGGGCAGGCGCAGCGTATCGCGGTGGCTCGGGCGCTGTTGCGGGATTTCCCGGTTCTCGTGCTCGATGAGCCGACGGCCAACGTCGAAGCGGACCTCGCTGGGGCATTGCTTCAGGACCTGCTGCAGGCGAGTGGGGATCGCACCGTGCTGCTCATCTCGCATGGGGATGTACCTGCCGGGCTCGTGAACCGCAGAGTTCGCGTTGTCGACGGGGTTCTGGTCGGGCGTTGATATGGTGCGGTGTTCATTCTGCCGGTGTCTTTTGCTGGCGGTGGCCGTCGATCCGTCCCAAAGCGCTGTTCGGGTGATCGATCGGTCCCAAATGGCTGTTCGCGTCGCATCCGAACGACCTTTCGGGCCCGATCGGCTGGAGCGACGCACAAGTCACGCATCGCCCGTGAACGCCGGTGAACTTGATTGGGCCCGAACGGCTGCTCGGGTGATCGATTGGTCCCAAAGGGGTGCTCGGGTGATCGATTGGGCCCGAAGGGCTGCTCGCGTGGGCGGCCGAACGACTCTTTGGGCCCGATCGGTACTAAGACGTCGAGTTGTCGTCGGCCGGCTCGCAGATCACCACAGGGATGTTCCGGGAGGTTCGGCGCTGGTACGCCGCATAACCGCGATACGAAGCGACGATCTCCGGCCACAGCTCCTGTTTCTCAGCATCTGACGCGGTGCGTGCCCGATAGCGTCCAGTCGTGCCGCGAACCGAAATTTCGACATCCGGTTCGGCGCACAGGTTCTTGTACCACTGCGGGTCCCGGTCGTCGCCACCCTTCGATGCGACGAGGACAAACCGACCGTCTCGGTGAATAGGGGCCGTAAGCATCGTCGATCGTCGGAATCCGGACGAGCGGCCGACCGTGTGCAACTCGAGCACGACCATCGGACCGAGCCGCCAGCCGACGCGACCGCCCGAAATGGCAAGAAGAGCGCGGTGAACAGCGTTCATCGCGCGCATTCCAGCGTCCGTCAGCGTCGTGAGAGTGGTCATTTCTCGAAGTCTACGTCGGCTTGCCGGGTGCGTCCTGCGCATGGCACGACCGCCGAGGCCAGAGGCGCAGAACCCGCCGACGAGGCTGAGCGCCGCACCGGTGGATGGAACCGAACACCCCGAATCTGTACGCGCGCAGCTTGCACAGACCACACTGATCCCGGTTGAGCGGAGAATCTCCCGACCACGTACGCAATCTAAACTTGGAGGCGTGGTATCCAGCGTGAGGTCGAGACAACTGAGCACATGGATCGACCCCGAAATCGCCTTCGTCACGATGTTCGCAGCATCACCTCGCGCATTTTGGCTGGATAGCGGGGTCCACGCTTCCAGCGGATTCAGCTACCTCGGCGATGGAACTGAACTACTCACGGCTTCGGTCCCCAACGGAACCGTTACCCGGTCGACAGCACTCGGCGACGACACCGAGACCGTGGTCACCGGGCACTCCACCATCTTCGCCGCCCTTCGCGCCGAGCTCGCCGATGAGAGCGCCGGCGCAAGCAACAAAAACGGCGTTCCTGCAGGGGAGTTCTCGCCAGGCTGGGTGGGCTGGATCGGCTACGAAGCTGGAGCGGAAATCTGCGGCACACCCTCGCACCCGTCACGGTATCCGGATGCCGCGGTCCTCCGCCCTGCCAGGATGCTCGTCTTCGACCACACAGCACACACCGTCACCGCGCTGGAACAAGAAGACGCGGCAGCGGGGGAGCCCTTCGACTGGCTCAGTCAGCTTTCCGACCCGATACCCGACCCGCCGCATCCGCCCGCTGGACCAGGATCTGTCCGTTGGCGGCATCCGGCACCCAGATACGCGGAGCTCGTCGAAGAAGCGCAAGCCGAAATCGGTCGCGGCAACGTGTACCAGCTCTGCCTTACCAACGAAATCCGAATCGACGGGTCGTTCACCGCCGTCGATGTGTACCGCCGACTGCGGCATTCAAGCCCCAGCCATCACGGCGGCTTGATCGTTGTGGATGGGGTCTCTCTGGTCAGCTCGTCACCGGAGCAGTTCCTCCGGGTCAGCCCAGACGGAAGGGTGACGACCCGCCCGATCAAGGGAACCCGTCCACGCGGAAGAACACCGGAACGCGACGCACAACTCGAAGCGGAACTGATCGGCAGCGACAAGGAACGCGCAGAGAACTTGATGATCGTCGATCTCATGCGCAACGACCTCGGTCGTGTTGCCATCACCGGCAGTGTGGCGGTCACCCAGCTGCTCGCCGTGGAGAGTTACGCGCAGGTCCACCAACTCGTCAGCACCGTCACCGCCCGCCTCGCCGAGGGAGTGAGCGGGGTGGATGCCGTCCAATCGGCCTTCCCAGCGGGTTCGATGACCGGGGCGCCAAAGATTTCAGCCATGACCATCCTCGACCGGCTGGAGGCGGGCCCTCGCGGCGTGTACTCAGGCGCTTTCGGTTACTTCGGCGCCGACGGCGCTGTCGACCTGGCCATGGTGATCCGCAGCATCGTGATCGATGCCGGCGGGGCATCCATCGGAACAGGCGGCGGCATCACCGCACTGTCGGTGATCGACGAGGAAATCGAAGAGACCCGGGTGAAAGCCGCCGCGCTTTTGACCGCGTTAGGCGTGTCCGAACAGGAAGTAGGCTAGATCGTTGGATCATGCGGAACGCCGAAGTGCCTCCACACAGGTCCTTTCCCCGCTTATGAATGAGAGCCACGTGTCACACGACGAGCAAACCCAGGTCGGACAGAAGTACGATTTCGCCGCTATCCAGGAGAAGTGGCTTCCGGTATGGGACCGGATGAAGCCCTTCGCGACGGACGACGAGAACGACAAGCGCCCGCGCAAGTATGTCCTTGACATGTTCCCGTACCCCTCAGGCGACCTGCACATGGGGCACGCCGAAGCGTTCGGCCTCGGCGATGTCGTGGCCAGGTACTGGCGCCAGCAGGGGTTCAACGTTCTGCACCCGATCGGCTGGGACTCATTCGGTCTTCCCGCCGAGAACGCCGCCATCAAGCGTGGCGTCGACCCGCGTCGCTGGACCTACGACAACATCGCGCAGCAGAAGTCCAGTTTCCGCACTTACGCGCCCTCGTTCGACTGGGATCGCGAGATCCACACCTCCGACCCCGAGTATTACCGCTGGACCCAGTGGCTGTTCCTGAAGTTGTACGAAAAGGGCCTGGCCTACCGCAAGGCGAGCCCGGTCAACTGGTGCCCGTTCGACCAGACCGTTCTGGCCAACGAGCAGGTCGTCGACGGTCACTGTGAGCGGTGTGGCAACCTCGTCACGAAGAAGAAACTCACCCAGTGGTATTTCCGCATCACTGACTACGCCGACCGCCTCGTCGACGACCTGAAGCAGCTCGAAGGCGCATGGCCGTCGAAGGTCATGAGCATGCAGCGCAACTGGGTTGGCCGATCCACCGGCGCCGACGTGAACTTCGTCATCGAGGGCAAGGCCGATCCGGTCGCCGTGTACACGACGCGCCCCGACACGCTTTACGGTGTCACCTTCATGGTCGTCGCCGCCGATTCTGAGCTCGCCGCCGAACTGGTCGCCGATGCACCGGATGCCACGAAGGCTGCGTTTGCGGAGTATGTCGACCGCGTCAAAGCGGAGACCGACATTGAGCGTCTCAGCACGGAACGGGAGAAGACCGGAGTCTTCCTGGAGCGCTACGCGACCAACCCGCTCAACGGCGAACGCCTGCCGATCTGGGCGTCCGATTACGTGCTCGCCGACTACGGGCACGGCGCGATCATGGCTGTTCCGGCCCACGACCAGCGCGACCTTGACTTCGCCCGCGCTTTTGACCTGCCCGTGCGCGTCGTCGTCGACACCAGCCAGCCGGTCACCGGAGCGATCCCTGTGCTCGTCGACGGCGAGCTCCCCGACGACCTGCCGCCCCTCGACCCGAAGGTCACTGGAGAAGCGCTCGTCGGCCCCGGCCGGTTGATCAACTCGGGCCCGTTCAACGGCCTGAGCAAGAACGTGGCGATCGCGAAGATCACCGACGCACTCACGGCATCCGGGCTCGGTGAAACCGCGAAGAACTACCGGCTGCGTGACTGGCTGATCTCCCGCCAGCGCTACTGGGGAGCACCGATCCCGATCATCCACTGTGAGGTGTGTGGTGAAGTCCCCGTTCCCGAGGACCAGCTCCCCGTCGAGTTGCCGCCTGCAGAGGGTCTCGACCTGCAGCCGAAGGGCACCAGTCCGCTCGGTGCGGCCGAGGACTGGATCAACGTGCCGTGCCCCCGTTGCGGAGCAGCAGCCAAGCGCGACTCCGACACGATGGACACGTTCGTCGACAGCTCCTGGTACTACCTGCGTTACCTCAACCCGCAGTCAGACACCATGGCGTTCGACCCGGCCCAGGCCGACAAGTGGGCACCGGTCGACCAGTACGTCGGCGGTGTTGAGCACGCGATCCTGCACCTGCTCTACTCACGGTTCATTACAAAGGTCCTCTACGACCTCGACTACCTGAGCTTCACCGAACCGTTTACCTCTCTGCTCAACCAGGGAATGGTGCTCATGGACGGCGCGAAGATGTCGAAGAGCCGTGGCAACCTCGTCGAATTCGCCAGCGAGCTCGAGAGATACGGGGCCGACGCATTGCGCGTCACCCTCGTCTTCGCCGGACCGCCCGAAGACGACATCGATTGGGCGGATGTCTCCCCAGCCGGGTCCGCGAAGTTCCTCGGTCGGGCATGGCGCGTAGCCCACGATGTGACCAGCGCCCCGGACGTGCTCTGGAAGACGGGCGACCCGGCGCTGCGCCGCGTTACCCACCGCTTCCTTGCCGACGCACCGGGGCTCGTCGAATCGTTCAAGTTCAACGTCGTAGTCGCCCGTCTGATGGAACTCGTCAACGCGACTCGCAAGGTGATCGACACCGGTGCAGGCCCGGCGGATGCTGCCGTCCGCGAAGCCGCTGAGGTCACCGCCGTCGCCCTCAACCTGTTCGCGCCATACACAGCCGAGGACATGTGGGAGATGCTCGGCTATGAGCCGACGGTGTCCCACGTCACCTGGCGCAAGGCCGACCCGACACTTCTGGTGGAGGAGTCTGTGACGTGCGTCGTGCAGGTCGACGGTAAGGTCCGCGACCGCCTCGAGGTATCGCCGAAGGTGTCGACGGATGAGCTCGAATCGCTCGCCCGCGCGTCTGCGGCCGTGCAGCGCGCCGTCGGAGACCGGACCATCGTAAACGTGGTCGTCCGGGCACCGAAGATCGTGAGCATCGCCACCAAACCGTAGGGGTCGCCACCGCACAGGATCAGGGTTGCGCACCTCGACAACGTGGAGGAACGTAGGTGTTGTAGTCGGAGGTGCGATGTGGATGCCGACACTCAACCAGTAGCTTCAACACCCGTAGCTTCAACACCGTGGTATCTCAAGGGAAAGACGCTCCTGATCACCGCTGGAGCGCTGGCGGCTGCTCTGCTGGGCGTGATTAACCTGTGGGACAGAGTCTTCCCGGCTGACCCGGGGGATGTTGCACGGGTCGAGTCGGTCGTGCTCACCAAGCTGACCTCTCTCGGTGACTTCACATCCGCCGACCTCGGCAAAGACCTTCACCTTGAACCAGCTCCGGAAGGGGCTGGAGCACCTCGAATGGTCGCAGACCTCGGGGCCTGGGGGAGGAACAGTGCTGTGACGCCGAGCGCGCCACCGTCGGACCCCGCGCACCCTGCTGCTACCGACACTCCGGCCCCGACGCCTACCGACACCCCGACGCCGGGACCGGAGACGCCAACCGTGCCGCCAACATCCGACACACCGACGCCGACCTTCACAGAGTCCCCGCTTGAGCGTCTCGTGCGACAGCGCCCGACCCTGGAGTACATCCAGGCGGTCGGGGATCAGCCGGTACTTAGCGATTACGAAGACGGCGTGGCAGACCGGATGCCCGGGGTCGCGTTCAACCTGACGGTGGACGCTGAAGCCGAAGGCAACGAGGGCAAACAGGTGCCTCCGGAGGAGTTGGCCACGATTTTAGCGGAGGCGTTCGCGGAGGTCGAGGCGATAGAGGACCCGACGGGGCTGGACCCGCTCGGCTGGACCGTCGCGGTGCGACTCAACCTCGAAGGAGTCAAAGGAGTACCCGTGCTCCTGACCTGGTCGCTCGACGGGGTCGATGTTCCCGAGAACTGGAAGGCCGACAAACTCGCCTACCGGGTCATCGCCTCGACACCGCACGACGCCGGAAGTGTCGAACTGTGGATTCCCGACCTCAGCGTCCCTGGCACCTACAACGTGAACGTCAAGCTGGTCTTCGAATCCAATGGCGAGACCGCCGACATCGCGACACTGACCCTCCCCGAGGACTAGCAGGAGACCTCGGGCGAGCTGCCGGTCCTGCACAGGGGCCGCCAGGCATACGCTTGTCCACACATCGGGCCGCCGTTGCGGGGGATGCTCGGACCGAGCGCTTGACTGGACGTCATGGCCAGGCACGCTTCCGCGCGGTCGCCGGGAGCGGCATCCGTTCTCCCCGTAACGCTGGCGACGCGACGACCTCGAGGCGTGCGGATCGGTGTCGGTGCCCTGCTTGTGCTGATGCTCGCCGGGCTGCTCACCGCGATCGTCGTTTCCCTGCTCGGAGCGACGGGTCAGGCCCGCCCGCTGCCTCCTGCCGCAACAACCGGGATCGACGAGGCCGGCGGGGCTGCTCTGTACGTTCACATCCTTGGCGCCGTTGCGAGCCCAGGGGTCTACCAGTTCCGTGACGGCGAACGAGTGGTCGACGCCATCGCGGCCGCCGGTGGCTTCACGCCCGAGGCTGACCAGAAGACGGTCAACCTCGCCCGTTTCCTGAGCGACGGTGAGCAAATCGTCGTGTCGGTGCAGGGTGCCGACCCGCCGCCATCTGAACCGGGAGCAGCCGCACCTGGCGGCAAGGTGAACATCAATACGGCGTCGAGCGCCGAACTCGACACGCTCCCACGGGTCGGCCCAACCATGGCCGCGCGGATCATCGCCTGGCGTGAAGCGAACGGGCGGTTCCGAAGCGTTGACGATTTGCTCAATGTCCCCGGCATCGGCGACAAGACGTTCGAATCGCTCAAGGATCTGGTGTCGGTATGAAATGGAGCCCGGTGTGGGGAGGATTGACACTGCCGACAGGGTCCGGGCACGCTGAGTCTGACGGCATCGCCGCGTCACACGGCGAGTCGGTCGTGGAGGAGACCGATGACTTCCGAGCCGAAGGCAGACGAACGACTCATCGTCGGGGGGCTCGTCTTCGCGAGCGGGAACAGGTCGCGCCTTCGGCGGAAGCCATTGCTGGCGGTTGTCCGCCATCGCTCAACGACTGGGCGGACGGAGTGGACGCTGCCTCAGGGTGAGGTTCTCCGCAGCGACCGCACCCTGCGAGACGCCGCGTTGAGGGTGGTGAGCACAGAAATCGCCAGCCCAGTCTCGTCGTCACGATTCGCCGACATCGTCGACGACCAGCTCGGTGGCGACGCTCGCGTTGGTCTCTTCTGGGTTATGGAACCTGCCGAATCTCAGCGGCACCAAACGGATTCCGAGAATGACGCGAAGGTGCGCTGGGTTCCGGTCGACGAGGCGCCCAGCCTCCTGACTCGCGCAGGGGAACGGGAGCTCCTGCGTTTCGCGCCCGGCAGAGCGCCATCCGATGATGCTGGCCGGACACGTCCGCCGCTTTTCGGCACCCGGCGGAACGACCCGCAACTTCGCCGGCTCGCCGAAGAGATCGATGATCTCGCATCCCAGTTGCGCGAGGCGCCTCCTTCAGAAATCAGTGAAGCCGCTGACCGCGCTGCTGTGTCCCTGGCTGCCGACCACATCCGCCGAGCGCGGCGGGCTCTATTCGTCGGTGACGTCGACACAGGCTGGGGTCAGGCGTTCCGGGCTCGCGAGGCGCTCGTTGCGCGGATGTCGGATGATGAGGTCGTCTACACCGCTCTGTCGCTGAGATCTGAGGTCGTCGCAAGCGACAAGATCAAGCAATGGCGGCAGGACGCCGTGACGGCTCTCGTGAAACCGATACTCGACAGAGAGAGACGCCCGTGGTTACGCACGCCGCCGCGAGGGAACCGGGATGCGCTGAGAGAGGCGCTCCTGATCAGGAATGAGAGTTTCTCCAACGAATACCGCAAACTGACCATCCTCCGACGACACCAGAAGCACCTGCTGTGGACGGGTGTTGTTGCACTTGCACTGGTTCTGGCGTCCCTGATCGGGATCGGATTCCTGCGAGAACCCATCGCTGATCGGTGGCTGGCATTCGCGGCTCTCGCGACGGGTGTTGTCGGCGCTGTCGTCAGCGCGGCGCAGCGCTCGACCCGCGTGCCGCAGATGCGCATCCCGCAGGCATACAACTCGTATGTTTCGTCATTGTCGCGGGTCGCCATCGGGGGAGTGGCGGGGCTGCTTGTCTTCCTCGCGGCCTCGGCGGTCGAGGGACAGCAAATCAACGCCGCCTCGATATTGATAGCGGCGTTCGGAGCCGGCTTCGCCGAACGACTCGTAACCGAAAGGCCATCCTCCTGATCGTGGACCCCACGGGCCCCGTGGGGGTTCCGGCGGTAACAGGGCAGTAACGGTCGTGCCCGTACGATCCCTGCAGCGAAGTTCACGGAGGACGTCCCCCCAGAACCGCCTCGCGAACGAACGGTTCTTCTACCCGAATGCCGCAAGCACGGCCTGGTGGTGGTGGTGGAGCTCGTACAACACGGCTTTGAGTGCCGTACGCCAGCCTCTGCTCTCCGTGGCGCGCGATCCTCGACTGGCGCTCCTTGCGCCTCCTGGCAGCCGCTCCGTTCGAACCGTCGCCGAACGATTCGGAGCGGACGAGTCGGAGGCACAGCAGCGTCGGGGATTCGTCTCGCTCGGAGGCGAGGGCCGCCAGGTGACCGTCGGCGACGATGGAGAGGTCACAGCGATCCTCGCATCCCCGAACACCCAGAACCGGTCACCGATCAGCCGCCGCGCCGCTATCAGCGTCGCAGAAGGTGCCCTACGGCGATACGGCCTCGACTCGGACGCTGATTTCCTCCTCGACAGGGTCGTGGACATTCAGGAAGGCGGCGGTTCGGAGAAGGGCGACGGGTCCGCAGAGGGCCCATTCACGACAGGCAAACTCGTTCAGTACCGCCAGAAGATCAATGGACTGCCGGTCATCACACCAGGTTCCGGGGCGGTGCAGGTGACCCTCGACAACGACGGTACGGTCACGCAGGTCCGCGCAAACACCCGGGAAGTACAAGAGCTTTCGGACCAGCCGCGGGCTTTCACGCCGGAGCCTTCGCCGTCCGGCGACAAGAGCACTACGAATGAGGTGAGAGATCCCGATTCGGCCCTGGCGCAGGCGTTCAGCGAACGGCTGCGAAACTCGCTTCTTCGAGGACCCGCCCCCATCGGATTCACGACGGTCCCCGGCACCTATGAAATCGGGTACGACATCCGTGGGTCGGAGGCGATCCTCATTGCTCAGCGAGCCGTTCAGGTCGACTTCGACGGGGGATACAGCAAGCGGTATTGGGTCAAGGCGCCTCTGTTCGCCTGACGCTGGTCCACTGCGGATGAATGGGTGGCGGATGAACGGGAGGAATAATCGGTAGATGGCGCAATGGACCCGGCAGCAACTGCAGGAGCTCATCAGCAACGGACAGCCGCTGCCGTCGCTGAACGGCGCCGACCTCATCGATCAGGACCTCAGCGGTCTCGATCTCGCTCGCGCCGACCTTTCCTACGCGCACTTCGAAGGAGCCGATCTCAGCGAGGCCACTCTGAGGGGTGCGATTCTCTTCGGCGCTAAGGGATCGGGTTCCTGTTTGCGACGCGCTGACCTGCGCAACACGAACCTCACCGCGGCGGATCTTTCCCAATCGGATCTCACCGAGGCGCTGCTCGACGGCGCCAATCTCAGCGGCACGAACCTGAGCGGGGCGTGGGGCGTCGACCGCGGTTCTCTGGCAGTCGCTGGAGCCATTGCGCACGCTGATGCGGATAAGGAGATCCGGATCGACCCCACAACGCGGGCGGCACCAGTGGACCTGCACACCGGGGACGTGCTCAGGATCGACGTTGTGCAACCGGCTGGCGGGTACCAATGGGCGGTCGTTGAGCCTCCCGATCCTGTGCTCGATGCTGCGGAACCGGAACGTCACGAGCGCACTGCGGAGGTGCGCGAAGGGCAGGGCCCGCTCGGCGCTGAGGCCGCGGTGACGCTGCGATTCCGAGCCCGTCGTCCGGGCCAGGTGTCGCTCCGGCTGGTCCTCGCACGGCAATGGGAGCACGGTGAGCCGCTGAATGAGGTGGCAGTCGACGTGCGGGTGCTGCCGACACCCGCGCTGCCGGCATCCGCGCCGGGTGAAGGCAGGCGCCGAAAGGGTTAGGGCATGGCTCCTTCACAGAGACGTCCAGGCGTGGACGGCATCCACTGTTCGGGGCTGAGTGCCGTAGGAACAGGTCGAAACGCGGTTCGCTGGACCGTATGGCCCGACACCTTTCCACGATCGCGCAGCGGGGTTCGGTGTGAACCCGGCACATCGGCTGGTATTTCCGGCTGCGGCGGCGTGGATCACGGCAGTAATTGTCGTGGGATTCCCGGATGCCGCGTGGGCCGTCAGCATCGCCGGCTTCGCGATGATGGCTGCGGCCGGAATCGTCGCGGTGACACGACCCCGTCAGCGTGGGGAGTCGCCGTGCGGGCGGTCCGCCTGGTGGGCAATGCTCACCGTCACACTGCTGGCGGTTTCGCTCGCTGCCACTGCAGTGGCAGCGCGTGAGGGAGCGAGGTCTCCGGAGATACTCCTCGCAGCGGCGGATGCCGGTCGGACGGTGACCGTTCGCGTGACGGTCACCGAAAAATCCGTCGTCGACGCCTCGCGGGGAGGATCGGTCTGGGACCGGTCGACGCAGCAGCCGACGGCAGGAGGTTCTGGCGCGTCGGACGACGAAACTGCTCAGCGAATCCATGCCACAGTCACCGAGGTAGAGCTCGGTGCTGCGCGCGTCTCCGTGTCTGTTCCGATCGTGCTGTTCATAACCGTGACCAAGCGGCATCCGGTGCCCATCGGGTCCGTACTGGAAGCCGAGGCGGTCCCTCGTGCGACGGAGCAGGGGGACGACGCCGCCTTTCTTCTCTTCGCCGGGCGACCCGCGGCTATTCTCGAAGGCCCGCCGTGGTATCTCGCGTGGGCCGGTGACATGCGAAAGGGGCTCGTCGGGTTGGCGGAAAACCTGCCTGGCGGGGGAGGAGAGCTTCTCCCGGGGCTCTCCACCGGCGACACCACGGCGGTGAGCGACGAACTCGACCAGTCGATGAAAGCCAGTTCGCTGAGCCACCTGACCGCGGTCTCCGGCGCCAACTGTGCCGTCATCGTCGCTGTGCTGACGGCCCTCCTCGCTGCACTCAGGGCACCGCGATGGCTCCGGATTTCGGGTGCGCTCGTCGGGCTCGGTCTCTTCGTGATCCTTGTGACACCGGAACCGAGCGTGATCAGGGCAGCACTCATGGCGCTTGCCGTGCTACTTGCCCTCGGCGCCGGCAGGCCGTCAGCAGGGCTACCCGTCCTGAGCCTCGTCGTGATCATGGTGGTGATCGGCGACCCCTGGCTGTCCCGTACCTACGGTTTCGTGCTGTCCGCGCTCGCGACCGGCGGGCTTCTCATCCTCACCCGGCCTATCACGCGGATGCTTGCGGCCTGGATGCCGCATTGGCTGGCCGCCGCATTCGCTCTGCCGTTGGCCGCGCAGCTGGCGTGTCAGCCGGTACTGATCCTGCTAGCGCCCACCATCCCGGTTCTCGGGGTGCCGGCGAATCTCCTTGCGGCGCCTGCCGCGCCGATCGCCACTCTGCTCGGACTGGCTGCGTGCATTCTGGCGCCCGTTCTTCCTCCGGTTGCCGTCGTGCTGGCCTGGCTTGGCTGGCTGCCGGCGGCCTGGATCGCCGCGATCGCAACCACGGTGAACGGGCTTCCCGTGAACCGCCTGCCGTGGCTGCCGGACGCGGAAGGGGCGCTCCTTCTCGCCGCCCTGACCACCGTCCTGATCCTCGGGGTGCGTTCAGCGTTGATCGGTAGGCGCGTGATCGCCGGGCTCTGCACTGGGGTACTCGTGCTGTCCGGCGGGGCATACGCCGGGAGTCTCGCCGGTCCCCGCATCGGTCAGGCAATGTCGATGCCCAGCGACTGGACATCAGCAGCCTGCGACGTCGGCCAGGGCGATGCAATCCTCGTCCGCGACGGGGGAGCGGTGGCTCTTCTCGACACCGGGCCAGATCCAGTGCTTCTGACCACGTGCCTGGACGCCATGTCGATCGGCCGGCTCGATCTGCTCGTCCTCACCCATTTCGACCTCGACCACGTCGGCGGCGTGTCGGCGGTGATCGGCCGGGTAAATCTCGCGCTCGTCGCCGAACCGGTGAACCCATCGGACGCGCGCATCCTCGCCGATCTCGCCGCCGGAGGAGCCAGCATCCGACGGGCGACCGCTGGGCTCTCCGGAACCCTCGGCGCGTCGCGCTGGGGGGTGCTCTGGCCTCCACCCCGGGCCGGACCGTTGTGGACCGGCAACAGCGGAAGCGTGACTCTTCTTTTCGAATCGCCAGCCGGTGCCCGGTCGCTCTTTCTCGGCGACCTCGACGAACGCGCCCAGGAGCGGATCGTCGCCGGCCACGCGATCGGCGGTCCCGTCGACCTGGTGAAGATGGCGCACCACGGGTCCGCCGACCAAAGCGAGCGAATGTATACCGTTGCGGCGGCGCGGGTGGCGCTCATCCCGGTCGGCGCCGACAATCGTTACGGGCATCCGACTCCCGCAGCGCTGGAGCTGCTCACGGCGGCAGGTAAGGCGGCGTTCCGCACCGACACCTGCGGGATGATCGTCGTCGGCGCTCTGGAGACCGAGCCGGTGGTATGGACCGCCAGGCCGTGCTGACGCGCCCGGTGTCGGCTGTCGCCGGTAGGCTGAATGCATGAGGACGGTGGACTGTGGCAGCTGCGCGTAGCGCGACATCAGCGAAAGCGGGCGCAAAAGTAGCGATCCCGCAATTGAGCTGGAATGCGATCCGCCCGGCCCCGGTTGTGCTGGTCTCCGGACCAGAAGGGTTCCTCGCCGACCGCGCGATCCGGATGCTCCGCGACTATCTCCGGGTCGAAGACCCGAGCCTCGAAGTCAACGACATCGAAGCCGACAGCTACACACCGGGAGAACTGCTGACGCTGGCGAGTCCCTCCCTGTTCAACGAACCTCGAATGATCCGGGTGACGAACGTGGAGAAGTGCTCTGACGGGTTCCTCACCGAGGCTCTGGCGTATCTCGAATCGCCGGCTGAGGGAGCATACGTCGTGCTCCGCCATGCCGGGGGAGTGCGCGGCAAGAAGCTCCTCGACGCGGTTCGCGCTTCCAAGGCGTCGGCAATCGAAGTGGTGTGCGCCGAGCTCAAGAAAGAGAGCGACAAGTACGATTTCGCCGCAGCAGAGTTCAAGACGGCAGGCAAAGCGATCCGCCCGGCCGCACTCAGAGCCGTGGTCTCGGCGTTCTCGGATGACCTTGCCGAACTCGCCGGGGCGTGCGCCCAACTGATCGCCGACAGTGGCACAGAAGTAACCGAGGCCACGGTCACCCGTTACTACGGCGGGCGGGTCGAAACGAATGCGTTCACGGTCGCTGACGCAGCGATCGCCGGCCGGTACGCGGAGGCCCTCGTCGGCCTTCGCCACGCTCTCGCATCCGGGGCGGACCCCGTGCCGATCGTCGCAGCGTTCGCCAGTAAGCTCCGCACGATGGCGAAAGTGCAAGGTGGCCGGGGTTCGTCGGCCGATCTCGCGCGTCAGTTTGGTCTTGCCCCCTGGCAGGTCGACCGCGCCCGCCGCGACCTCTCGGGCTGGACCGACCAGGGACTTGGACGGTGCATCCAGGTTCTTGCCGACACGGATGCCAGCGTCAAGGGAGCGGGTCGCGACCCGGTCTACGCGCTCGAGCGCATGATCCATACGATCGCGCGCCGCGGGCGCTGACCAGGACGGACCGGACGACAGTTCGTGGGGGTTCGATCGGTCCCAAAGGGTGGTTCCGCTGATCGATTGGTCCCGAAGGGTGGTTCGCGGCGACCATCAACAGTCTTTTGGGCCCGATCGCGCCATCCAGCCGGTTGACCGCCGATCGAGTGGTCGCAAAGGGTGCTCCACCGTGGCAGGCGACAGCACTTTGGGCCTAGTCGGCGATAGCACCCGCCAAACCGCCGACGCCTTAACCACCACAGGCCCCGCCGAAGCGGAGCCTGTGGTGAATGAGAAAGTGCTGCCTAGAGCGAAGCAACCTTCTTGGCGAGAGCCGACTTGCGGTTCGCTGCCTGGTTCTTGTGGATGACGCCCTTGCTCACGGCCTTGTCGAGCTTCTTCGCGGCGGTCTTCAGGGTCGACTCAGCCTGAGCCTTGTCACCGGCGAGCACGGCCTCGCGAGTCTGGCGGACGAGAGTCCGCAGCTGGCTCTTGATCGCCTTGTTGCGCTCCGTTGCCTTCTTGTTGGTGCCGATTCGCTTGATCTGCGACTTAATGTTTGCCACGTTTGTACGCTTCCGTTTGTTCGAATGGGATGTGCCACTGGGCGAGAGAGGGCGCTTCGCGGCGAAAATCGTGCGGGGCAACCCACACGCAAGTCAAGGAGTAACGATACCAGTCCCGGTGCCATTCTCTGAAATCTGCGGCGAATCGACGGTCAATGCTCTCGCGGCATCCGTCACCGCCCGGGTGAACTCGTCGGGTTTGACGAGACTCACGAGGTGTGTAGCCCTCGGCACGACGACGACGGATGCATCCGGTCGCGCCCGGAGGAATGCCCGCTGCGACAGGCGGAAATGGTCCAACCCACCCATGACAAACCACACCGGCCCCGGGTAGCGGCGGAGTCCGTCGAGCGGGTCGAGCGTACCGACCGCCGTGAGTGCTGAGTCCATGACCTCGAGCGCAACACCACCCGCCGCCATGTCGGCGACGCCCTCGGCAGGAAGGAAACGACGGGCCATCGCGTCGTTGAGCCACGCCCCCCGGTCGGGCAGGCGATGGATGCCCCGGGCGAGCGCGCGATAACCCCACAAGCCGACCCCGCGGGGCAGCGTCTGGCAACTCGCCGCCACGAGTCCTGTGACACGACCGGGTTTCTGGCCGGCGTAATGGATGGACAGGTACCCACCGAGAGACAGGCCGACCAGCAGAACGGGTCCCTTATGGCGCGAGACGGCATCGTCGATGGCGGCCATCGCGGCATCGATCGTGAATTCTTCGCCGATGCGGGTGCCGTGCCCGGGAAGATCCGGAGCATCCACCACGAACCCGGCGGCCTGCAGGTCCTGAACCTGTCGCCGCCACATCGTTCCGGACGTACGGATGCCATGGACGAGCACAATCGCGGGCAGGGCAGCCATGCTGTCATTGTGTCACCGGAGTGAGACAGGGTCGAGATGCGGACTCACCGGTGGGCGGTTCATGGGACAATAGGGAGTTAGTCCATCCCCACCCAGCCATAGATCCCTGAGGAACGCGTGAGCCCCAAAGCTGTGAAGGCACTCGAGCCTGCCGCTACCGACCCGTCGTTCATCCGCAACTTCTGCATCATCGCGCACATCGACCACGGCAAGTCGACACTGGCCGACCGGATGCTGGGCGTGACGGGTGCCGTCGCCGATCGCGACATGCGCGCCCAGTACCTCGACCGGATGGACATCGAGCGCGAACGCGGAATCACGATCAAGAGCCAGGCCGTGCGGATGCCGTGGGAACTTGACGGACAGACCTACGCGCTCAATATGATCGACACCCCGGGGCACGTCGACTTCACCTACGAGGTCTCCCGGTCGCTCGCCGCGTGCGAGGGCGCGATCCTCCTCGTCGACGCCGCCCAGGGCATCGAAGCGCAGACCCTCGCCAACCTGTACCTGGCGATGGAGAACGACCTCGAGATCATCCCGGTCCTCAACAAGATCGACCTCCCGGCCGCTGACCCGGAGAAGTACGCCAAGGAACTCGCCAACCTCATCGGCGGTTCCCCCGACGACGTCCTCAAGGTCTCCGGCAAGACCGGTGCCGGTGTCGAGGAACTGCTTGACCGGGTCGTCCAGCGCATCCCGAACCCGGTCGGCAACCCGGATGCCCCGGCCCGGGCTATGATTTTCGACTCCGTCTACGACACCTACCGCGGCGTCATCACCTACGTCCGGATGATCGACGGACACCTCAGCCCGCGCGAACGCATCCAGATGATGTCGACGAGGGCCGTCCACGAACTCCTCGAAATCGGCGTCAGTTCGCCTGAGCCGTCCCCGACCAAGGGGCTCGGCGTCGGCGAGGTCGGGTACCTCATCACAGGCGTGAAAGATGTCCGCCAGTCGAAGGTCGGTGACACGGTCACCACAGCAGCGAAGCCGTCCACTGAGGCGCTTCCCGGCTACACCGACCCCAAGCCGATGGTCTTCTCCGGTCTGTACCCGATCGATGGAAGCGATTACCCGGTTCTGCGCGACGCGCTCGACAAGCTCAAGCTTTCGGATGCGTCCCTCAACTACGAGCCTGAGACATCCGTCGCCCTCGGATTCGGCTTCCGCTGCGGATTCCTCGGCCTGCTCCACCTGGAGATCGTCACCGAACGTCTCGAGCGAGAATTCAACCTCGACCTCATTGCCACGGCACCGAGCGTGACCTATGAGGTCACCACCGACGACAAGAAGACCGTCACGGTGACCAACCCGAGCGAGTTCCCGGGCGGAAAGATCGCGTCAGTTGAAGAGCCCATGGTCAAGGTCGGCATCCTCGCCCCGAAGGATTACGTCGGCACGATCATGGAACTCTGCCAGGGCCGCCGTGGTGCCCTCCTCGGCATGGAGTACTTCGGTGAGGACCGAGTCGAGCTGCGTTACACGATGCCGCTCGGTGAGATCGTCTTCGACTTCTTCGACCACCTCAAGAGCCGCACCCAGGGCTACGCCTCGCTCGACTACGAACCCTCCGGTGC
Organism: Mycetocola miduiensis; assembly: GCF_900115155.1. Taxonomy (GTDB): domain Bacteria; phylum Actinomycetota; class Actinomycetes; order Actinomycetales; family Microbacteriaceae; genus Mycetocola_A; species Mycetocola_A miduiensis. Next base: position 163,865 of record NZ_FOVM01000007.1, on the reverse strand, counting down.
GCAGACAGCCGACTTGGTCAAGGTGGATATCCTCCTTCAGGGGGAGCAGGTGGATGCGTTCAGCGCGATCGTCCACCGCGATAAGGCATACGCCTACGGCGTGCTGATGACGGAACGGCTGAAGAAGCTCATCCCGCGCCAGCAGTTCGAGGTCCCCATCCAGGCTGCCATCGGAGCGCGGATCATCGCTCGTGAGTCCGTCCGGGCGATGCGCAAGGACGTTCTCGCCAAGTGCTACGGCGGCGACATCAGCCGTAAGCGCAAACTGCTCGAGAAGCAGAAAGAAGGCAAGAAGCGCATGAAGATGGTCGGCAGGGTCGAGGTCCCGCAGGAGGCCTTCATCGCCGCGCTGTCCGGAGAGACCGAGACGAAAGAAAAGAAGTAGCGGATGCGGCGAAGTAACTTCGAGGACCAGCCCGTCGATTACGCGGCGGTCGGCGCAACACAGGCGCACGACCTGCTGCAGTACCCGCCGCGCGGTTTCACGCCGTTCGAAGCATCCACCCGACTGGGCAGCGGTGAGGAGCGGTTCGCGGCCGCATCGGCCTCGTTGCTCAGCTGGGATATCCAGAGGCTCTCAGGACTCGACGTACTCGACGTGAAGGCTGACTCCAGCCAGCGCTACGGCGGCATCCGTTATGACGAAGACGGCACGGCGCTCGAGCCGATCGCCGTGTCGAGCGAACAGCGATTCGCCGCTGACGGGACCCCGTACGTCGCCTCCGGGTCCACGGCTCGACTGCGCGGGCGGGTCGGTTCTTTCTCCATCGACGAACGGATCCGGGTCGTCTTCGTTCTAGAAGAACCCACCGTCGTCGCGTTCGCCTACGGCACGGTCGGCGGTAACCGGGTCAGCGGCGAAGAGCTTTTTCGCGTGGAACACCGCGACGACGACTCCGTCTGGCTCGGCGTGCGCTCGTTCACGCGCCCGGTTTCGCTCGCGTACCGGTTGTTCCCGCCTCTACTGAAATTGCGGCGGAAGGCGTTCACGACGGCGTACCTCCGCGCACTGTCGCCGCTGTGGGCGAACCCGGCGGCCTGACGTGCGGCACCACTGATGGCCGGTCCCCAGTTGATCGCCGACCCGGCACCCCTCGACGGTGCACTGCCCGGCTCGGTGCTCGACGGCGCAGATGCCCGGATGCTCTCGGTCTACCTCCACGTTCCGTTCTGCCGGGTGCGGTGCGGCTACTGCGACTTCAACACCTACACGGCGACAGAACTGCGTGGAGCGAAACAGTCGGATTATGCAAGCGAGGCGTCCGCGGAAGTAGCGTTCGCCGGAGCCACGCTCCGCTCGAGCGGACTCCCTGCACGTCCGGCGTCGACCGTGTTCTTCGGCGGCGGGACCCCGACCCTGCTCCCAGCCGGTGACCTCGTCAGGATGCTCGAGTCGGTCCGCACGTCGATCGGGCTGACAACGGATGCCGAGATCACGACCGAGGCGAACCCGGACTCGGTCGACGCCGACTACCTGACGACTCTGGCCGACGCTGGGTTCACCCGCGTTTCGTTCGGAATGCAGTCGGCGGTGCCGCACGTGCTGGCGACACTCGAGCGGACGCATGACCCCGACCGTGTGCCGCTCGTCGTCGAATGGGCGCGCCGTGCCGGCCTGCAGGTGAGCGTCGACCTGATCTACGGCACCCCCGGAGAGAGCCTCGACGACTGGACCCGGTCGGTCGACGCCGCCCTCGCAACGAACCCCGACCACCTCTCCGCCTACTCCCTGATCGTCGAAGCGGGCACCAAGCTTGCCCGGCAGATCAAGTCTGGGCTCGTCAGCCAACCCGACGAAGACCTCCAGGCCGATATGTACGAACTGGTGGACGCCAAGCTCGAGGCCGCCGGTTTCTCTTGGTACGAAGTGAGCAACTGGGCCAAAGGGCCCGAGTCCCGTTCGCGGCACAACCTCGCATACTGGCAGAGCCAGGACTGGTGGGGAATCGGCCCGGGCGCGCACAGCCATGTCGGCGGCGTCCGCTGGTGGAACGTCAAGCATCCGGCCGCATACGCCGGTCGGATGAGTGACGGTGTGTCACCCGGAGCGGGCCGAGAGACCCTCTCGGCCGAGACCCGGGAACTGGAACGGATCCTTCTTCTCAGCCGGACGCGGGACGGCATCCTGATCTCGACACTGCCGGCTGATGCCCGTGTCGCCGTGGCCGGCCTCATCGCTGACAACCTTGTTAACGCCGAAGCCGCCCTGCGCGGGAGAGTGGAACTGACCCTGCGAGGGCGGCTTCTTGCTGATGCGGTGGTCCGCCGGCTGACCGTGTGAGCCGGCCGGCGAACCGTCCGCCGAGTGCTTCTTCGCGATGCTCCTTCGCGCGCTACTTCACCATGCGGATGGCGTGGAAGTAACGGTACGCCTCACCGTTGTTGACCTTCACACCGCCGATGATGCCGAAGATCACGCCGAGGACTCCGACGATCCAGGCCAGCGGCCATAGCAGGAAGCCGATCAGCACGATCGAGAGGATCGCACCGAGGATGTAGAGGCCGATGACGTAGATCGTCACGGTCAGCTGGAAGTTCAGCGCCTCCTTCGACTCCTGGCGCGTGAACGGGCCGCGGTCCTTGAAGACGAGGTAGATGATGAGTGGCGCGATCCAGCCCGCGGTTCCTGCACCGAGGAAGGCGCCGAGGGCACCACCGAAGTGGGCGAACGACGCCCACTGCTTGTCTTCGGCTTGGGTCAGCGGGGCTGCGCCGCTCGGCTGCCCCTGGTACTGGTACTGCTGCGGCGGAACCGGACCACCGTATGGCTGCTGCCCGTACTGCGGCGGCTGGCCGTATGGCTGTCCAGGAGGTGGCTGCTGCCCGGGGTGCGGCTGTCCGGCGGGGGGCTGCTGGCCAGGGTACGGCTGCCCGGGCTGGGGCTGCTGGCCGCCGTATGGGGGCTGGCCGGCGGCGGGGCCCTGCGGCGCCTGGGGAGGGTTCTGGGAAGGGTCAACCGGGGGTTGCGCGTTGGGGTCGGTCATGGCCAAGCCTTTCGATCGATGACGCTTCTTGCTGCGGGGCCCGATCGCCTCAACACGGGGCGGGCGGGCGGTGGTTGGGCTTCTGCTAAAAGTAACGCTGTTCAGGGCGTTCGGCAATTACCTCGTGTGTGTGGCTCACGCTAGAATTGGCACTCGGGTACTTTGAGTGCCAACCATGTGGACGCGATTTCAGCGGGAGAGGTGCAGGGATGGTTTCCGACCGCAGCCTCGAAGTGCTCCGGGTCATTGTTCAGGACTACGTCGCGAGTCGTGAACCCGTAGGGTCGAAGGCGATCGTCGAGCGGCACTCGTTCGGTGTATCCGCAGCCACGATCCGCAACGACATGGCGCAACTCGAAGATGAGGAGCTGATCTCCGCTCCCCACACCTCGTCAGGGCGCATTCCGACGGATAAGGGCTACCGCCTCTTCGTCGACCGGCTCGCCGACCGCAAGCCGCTCTCTGAAGCGCAGCGTGAAGCCATCCGGACCTTCCTCGGCCAGTCCGTCGACCTCGACGACGTCCTCATGCGCACAGTGCGACTGCTGTCGCAGATCACCAACCAGGTCGCGATCGTGCAGTACCCGTCCTTCGCGAGGGCGCAGGTCCGCCATGTCGAACTGGTGAGCCTGACTGACCGGCGCGTCCTGACGGTTCTTATCACCGACACAGGCAGGGTTGAGCAGCAGGTCGTCGAGATCGAGCAGCCGGTCGACGCCGAGCGACTCGAGCGGGTCAAAAGCAAGCTCAACGCGTTGCTCGGTGGCGCCAGCGTCGAAGCATCCGCTGGGATCCTCAAGCAGGCCCGCACAGAGGCCGCTCCAGAAGACCAACCGCTCACGGCGCGGATCACCCAGGCCCTCGCGGAAGGCTTCGCGCAATACCGACACGACAAGCTCGTGATGGCCGGTGCCGCGAACCTCGCCCGCACCGAAGAAGACTTCTCCGGCAGTATCTACCCGGTGCTCGAAGCGCTCGAACAGCAGGTCGTGCTGCTGCGTCTGTTCGGCGAGATGGACGTCGACCGAGGGGGAGTGTCAGCCTCCATCGGGCGCGAGAATGAGTCGTTCGGACTCGGTGAAACGTCGGTCATCGCCAGCAACTATCGTTCCTCTGCTGGCGAACTTGCCAGGTTGGGCGTGCTCGGACCGACGAGAATGGATTACACCAACAACCTCGCCGCCGTGCGAGCCGTTGCCCGCTACTTGTCCCGCCTGCTCGGCGAGGACTGACCCCGCTGCCGTGCTCGGCACAGAGCATCATCCCCGGTCGTCCAGCGAGCACAGCGACGACCCTCACAACGAAAGGCCTTGAGTGGCTGACCATTACGAAGTTCTCGGAGTGTCCCGCGAGGCGACCACCGATGAAATCAAAAAAGCCTACCGGCGCCTGGCGCGAGAGTTGCACCCCGACGTAAACCCGGGCGCAGAAGCATCCGAGCGGTTCAAAGAGGTGACCCACGCATACGACGTGCTCAGCGACGCGAAACAGCGTCAGCAGTACGATCTCGGCGGATCAGGCGGGATGGGCGGCGGATTCGGCGGATTCGGCGACATCTTCGACACCTTCTTCGGCGGCCAGCAGCAACGCGGACCCAAGTCCCGTCGCGAGCGCGGCCAGGACGCTCTCCTTCGGGTCGAGGTCGACCTCGCCGAAGTCATCTTCGGAACCCACCGTGACCTTGAGGTCGACACCGCGGTGCTGTGCGGCACCTGCCAGGGTTCTTGCTGCCAGCCGGGAACCTCACCGGTCACCTGCGACATCTGCCGCGGCACCGGGTCGATCCAGCGCGCCGTCCGCTCCCTCCTCGGCAACGTCATGACGTCCACGCCCTGTGGAACCTGCCGCGGCTACGGAACCGTCATCCCGCACCCCTGCGTCACCTGCCAGGGCCAGGGTCGAGTCCGCGACCGTCGCACAGTCCCTGTCGACATCCCGGCCGGTGTCGACACCGGCCTGCGCCTGCAGATGCCGGGCAGCGGAGAGATCGGCCCAGCCGGTGGACCCCACGGTGACCTGTACCTTGAAATAAAGGTACGGAGCGACGAACGGTTCAGCCGCAACGGCGACGACCTGCTCTGCACGCTGGACGTTCCCATGACGGATGCCATCCTTGGCGTTACGACGACCATCCACGCCCTCGACGGAGACGTCGACGTCGAACTGAAGCCGGGAGTCCAGAGCAACGAGGTCCTCACGGTGAAGGGCAGAGGCGTGACGAAGCTTCGCGGCAACGGTCGCGGTGACCTGCGCATCGGCGTCCAGGTGGTCACCCCGACCCGTCTCGACCACCGTGAGAAAGAACTGATCAAAGCGTTCGCTGCAGGACGGGACCAGAAGTCGACCCAGCTCGGTTCGTTCCAGCAGGGGCTCTTCGCCAAACTGCGCGACCGCTTCCTGAGCTGACATGAGCAGCCTGTACCTCCGTGAGGATCTCGCGACAGCAGACGAGGGTGCCCTTGTCGAACTCGTGGGCGCTGAAGCGAAGCACGCCGTCACCGTCAACCGTTCGCGTGTCGGAGACGACATTCGGATCGGCAACGGGCGAGGGCTGCTCGTCACCGGGGTGATCGAATCCGTTGAGCCGGGGCACCTGGGAGTTCGTGCGATCACAGTCACGGTTGAAAAGGAGCCGTCGCCACGCCTCGTGCTGGTGCAGGCGCTGGCCAAGGGTGACCGCGACGAAATGGCGATCCAGGCCGCGACCGAACTCGGTGTCTCCGCGATCATCCCGTGGGCGGCATCGAGGAGCGTCTCCCGGTGGGAAGGACCGAAAAAGGAGAAAGGTCGTCTCCGTTGGGAGACGATCGTACGCGAAGCATCCAAGCAGTCCATCCGCTCCTTCGTGCCACCGGTTTCACCGATCGCATCGACCGCTGACCTTTCCCGGCTCGCCGGAACAAGCCGCGTGGTGCTTCTCGACCCGACAGCCTCCGAACCGCTCAGTCAGATCGACGTCGCCAGCGACGACCGTGACCTTCTTCTGATTGTCGGGCCGGAGGGCGGGATCAGCGACGCGGAACTGGACAGCCTCACGGCAGCCGGCGCGCTCCGGACCCGCCTCGGTGACACCGTGCTGCGGACATCATCCGCCGGACCGGCAGCCCTCGCCGTGCTCAACGTGCGACTCGGGCGCTGGTGACCCCCACCGGCCGCCCACCGGCCGGCCGAGCTTCGTAGGATAGGAACATGTCGACGACAGAACCCAGCATCTTCACCCGCATCATCTCGCGCGAAATCCCGGCCAGCATTGTGGCCGAGACCGACCGGCTGATCGCGTTCAACGACATCGCGCCGAAGGCGCCCGTGCACATCCTCGTCGTCCCCAAGACACCCGACTACGCGAACGTCGCTGAACTTGCGGTCGGGGACCCACAGCTCCTGGCCGAAGTCGTCAACCTGGCCCAGCAGATCGCCAACGAACACGGCGGCCAGTACCGACTCATTTTCAACACGGGCGAGAAAGCCGGCCAGACCGTCTTCCACGTCCACGCCCACATTCTCATCGGCGACCTCGGAGAGGATCCACGTGCCGACCTCTAGTGACCCAGTATCCGACAGCGGACCGTTCGCCGAACCGGCGGCTGCAGAAGCAAAGCTCCACGTCGACGGAGTGGCCATGGTCCGTCTCCTCGGCGCCCAGGACCGGCTCCTGACAACAATCGAAACGCAGTACCCGGCGGTGGAACTGCATGTCCGTGGCAATGAGATCACCCTCACCGGCGATGCCACCCAGGTTCGGGCAGCCCACAACCTCATTGCCGAACTGATCGACATGGTGAAGCAGGGACAGGACCTCGAGCCCGTCGAAGTCCTGTCATCGGCTCGCATCCTGGAGGACGGCTCCGGAAAGCCCGCCGACCTCCTCGGGCAGGCCATCCTCACGTCGCGTGGTCGGAGCATCCGCCCGAAGACCCTGGGACAGAAGCAGTACGTCGACGCCATCGACGAGAACACGATCGTGTTCGGGATCGGTCCGGCCGGTACAGGCAAAACCTACCTGGCGATGGCCAAAGCCGTGCAGGCGCTGCAGCGTAAGGAAGTCGAGCGGATCATCCTGACCCGCCCGGCCGTCGAAGCCGGTGAGCGGCTCGGGTTCCTGCCCGGCACCCTCACCGACAAGATCGACCCGTATCTGCGGCCGCTATTCGACGCCCTCAACGAGATGATGGACCCGGAACTGGTACCGAAGCTGCTCGCAGCGGGCACCGTCGAGGTCGCACCGCTCGCGTACATGCGCGGTCGGACGCTGAACAACTCGTTCATCGTGCTCGACGAAGCCCAGAACACTACGCCTGAGCAGATGAAGATGTTCCTTACCCGGCTCGGTTTCGGTTCGAAGATGGTCGTCACCGGTGACATCACCCAGATCGACCTGCCGGCCGGCTCGTCAGGGCTCCGACTCGTCACCCGGGTGCTTGCCAACGTCGACGACATCCACTTCTCCCAGCTGACCAGCGACGACGTCGTTCGCCACAACCTCGTCGCGCGCATCGTCGACGCCTACAGCGAGTACGACCAGGTCAAGCAGGCTGAACGGTTTGAACGGGGCCAGGCCCAGGAGTTCGCCAATCGTGCCGAACGGCGAGGCTCCACACCGCGCGACCGGATGCCCAGAAGGGGCAAGAGTTCATGAGTATCGAGATCAACAACGAATCCGCCATCCCGGTCGATGAAGCGGCGCTGCTCCGCCTCGCCGATTACGCCCTTGGCGCCATGCACGTCAGCCAGGAGGCCGACCTCAACATCGTCCTCGTCGACGAAGCCGCGATGGAACAGCTCCACGTCCAGTGGATGGACGAACCAGGCCCCACCGATGTGCTCAGCTTCCCGATGGACGAGCTGCGCCCCGGCACCGAGGACACTCCAACGCCGGCCGGGCTTCTCGGCGACATCGTGCTGTGCCCACAGGTCGCCGAAGCGCAGGCTGAAACGGCCGGGCACTCGACGCTCCAGGAGCTTCTGCTCCTGACCACCCACGGCATCCTCCACCTTCTCGGCTTCGACCACGCCGAACCGGCTGAGGAGCGGGAGATGTTCGGAATCCAGCGCGACATCCTGCTCGGTTTCTCGGTGCAGGAGCGTTCCACCCGGTGATGATCCTCTACTGGTTCATCGGCGTCGCCCTGCTGCTCGTCGCGTTCGGCGGGTTGATGGCGGCTGCGGACGCAGCGATCAGCGTGACCTCGCGCGCGGTGATGGCCGAGCTCGCCGAGTCGTCCCGGAACCCCGCGTACCTGCGCGCTATCGCTGAAGACCCGGGGGCGCACCTCAACGCCATCAACTTCATCCGGGTACTTGCCGAGACCACCGCCGCCGTGCTCGTCACCCTCGCGTTCGCCTTCACCATCGACGAACCCTGGCTGGTCCTGCTGTACTCGGCCCTGATCATGACCGCTGTGTCGTTCGTGCTCGTCGGCGCCAGCCCGCGCAGCTTCGGCCGTTCCCACGCCGAGGGGCTCCTGCGCATCGTCGCACCGGTGATCCGCGCCGTGCGGGTGCTCCTCGGCCCGCTGGCCAACGCCCTCGTGGCGTTCGGTAACCGGGTCACCCCTGGGGTGGCGCGCGAAGCATCCTTCTCCTCGGAGGAGCAGCTTCTCAACATGGTCGACGAGGCCACCGAGCTCGATGTGCTCGAAGAAGACGACCGGGAACTCATCCACTCCATCTTCGAATTCAACGAGACGGTGGTCCGTGAAGTCATGGTCCCGAGGACCGACATGGTCACCGTCGATGCCAACGTGTCCGTGCAGCAGGCGATGAGCCTGTTCCTGCGCACCGGGGTGTCGCGCATCCCCGTCACCGATGGTGAGGTCGACGAGGTCACCGGCGTGCTGTATCTCAAGGATGTCGTGCGACTCAGCCACGAAGGTGACGCCGCAGCGAACAGCGTGAGTGTGCGCGCCCTCGCGCGCCCAGCACTGTTCGTGCCCGAGTCGAAGAAGGCCGATTCGTTGCTGCAGCAGATGCAGCTCGAATCCAACCACCTCGCCATGGTCGTCGACGAGTACGGCGGAATCGCCGGCCTCGTGACCCTCGAGGACCTGCTCGAAGAGCTCGTCGGTGACATCTCCGACGAGTACGACACCGACACACCGGATGTCGAAAAGCTTAACGACGACGAATACCGCGTGAGCGCCCGGCTGCCGGTGGACGAGCTCGGCGAACTGTTCGACCTGGAAATGGATGACGATGAAGTCGACACCGTCGGCGGGCTCCTCACCAAGGTGCTCGGACGGCTGCCTGTCGCCGGTTCGATCGCCGAAACCGACGGCCTGAGGCTCACCGCAGAACGTACCGAGGGCAGGCGCAAGCGCGTGAGCACGGTGATCGTGACACGGACCGCGGCACTGCGGGACGTGCAGAGATCATATGAATCGATTGAGGAGTAGTCATGACGCATGACGATCAGAACACCGACCACCCACAGCCGGAACCCGAAGTGTTGCCGGATGCCGGCTACCGCGCCGGTTTCGTCTCGTTCGTCGGGCGGCCCAACGTCGGCAAGTCGACCCTGACGAACGCGCTCGTCGGCCAGAAAGTGGCGATCACCAGCTCCAAACCGCAGACCACCCGTAAGGCGATCCGCGGCATCGTCCACGAGGACACCGGGCAGTTGATCATCGTGGACACTCCTGGAATCCACCGGCCGAGGACGCTCCTCGGCGAACGGCTCAACGACCTCGTCCAGTCGACCCTCAGCGATGTCGACGTGATCGGTTTGTGCGTGCCGGCCAACGAGAAGATCGGGCCCGGCGACAAGTTCATCAACGAGCAGCTCGATCACTATCCGCGCGCAAAGAAGGTCGCCATCGTCACGAAGATCGATGCGGCACCGAGGCCGACGACCGCCGAGCAGCTCTCAGAGGTGCAGAAACTGCGCGAGTGGGACCTGATCATCCCCGTGTCGGCGACCAGCAGCATCCAGCTCGACACCCTCGTCCGCGAGCTGATCGCGCTCATGCCAACCTCCGAACCGCTTTACCCGGCGGATGCCATCACCGACGAGGTCCTCGAGGACCGCATCGCGGAGTACATCCGTGAGGCGTCACTCGAGGGTGTGCACGACGAGTTGCCGCACTCGATCGCGGTCACTATCGATGACATGATCGAACGCGAGGACAAAGACATTCTCGACATCTTCGCGAACATCTTCGTGGAGCGTGACAGCCAGAAAGCCATCATCATCGGCAAGGGCGGATCCCGCCTGCGCGACGTGGGCCAGCAGGCGCGCATCCCGATCGAGAAGCTCGTCGGCAAGCAGGTATTCCTGTCCATCCGGGTCAAGGTGGCCAAGGACTGGCAGCGTGACCCCAAGCTGCTCGGCCGTCTCGGGTTCTAGGCGTCCAAACAAGGGATGATCTTTTGCGCGCCACGGGCGGGACGCATCTCGCCTGTCGCAGCCGTCGCAGTCGACTGATAAACCGCGCACTTCTTGCGTCGATCATCGTTTCGGCATACAAAGTGCACAGATTCGACACGGGGGCAGGCGAAACGGTGTTAGCCTGTTCCTGTGTTGTTCGGCACTCTGCTCCTTAGCTGCCGCGACGAGGCTTCCTTCTAAGCCCTCTCGTCGCGGGGTTTGTCGTTGGCTTTCCACACACGCGAGGAGAATAGAACAATGAGAAACAACCAGGTCGCTTCGGCCATGCCGATTCACAAGTACCGTCCGTACCACGAACAGATCACCGTCGACCTGCCGGACCGTACCTGGCCCACCAAACGCATCACGACCGCTCCACGGTGGTGCGCCGTCGACCTCCGCGACGGAAACCAGGCACTGGTCGACCCGATGAGCCCCGAACGCAAGCGGATCATGTTCGACCTGCTCGTGCGGATGGGGTACAAAGAGATCGAGGTCGGGTTCCCGAGCGCAAGCCAGACCGATTTCGACTTCGTGCGCAGCCTCATCGAAGAGAACGCCATCCCTGACGACGTCACCATCCAGGTGCTAACCCAGGCGCGGGATCACCTGATTCAGCGCACCTACGAGTCCATCGCCGGCGCGAAGCAGGCCATCGTGCACCTCTACAACTCGACAAGTGTGCTCCAGCGTGAGGTCGTGTTCCGGTCCGACAAGCAGGGGATCATTGACATCGCCCTGCACGGGGCGCGGGTCTGCCGCGAGATGGAAAAGCTCATTCCTGAGACGACCGTGTACTACGAGTACTCGCCCGAGAGCTACACCGGCACAGAACTCGAGTACGCCGTCGACGTGTGCAACCAGGTCCTCGAGGTCTTCGAACCGACCCCAGAGCGCAAGGTCATCATCAACCTCCCGTCGACCGTCGAGATGGCGACACCGAACGTCTACGCCGACTCGATCGAGTGGATGTCGCGTCACCTCAACCACCGCGAGAACGTCATCCTGTCGCTGCACCCGCACAACGACCGGGGTACAGGCGTCGCCGCCGCCGAACTCGGCTACATGGCCGGCGCCGACCGGATCGAAGGCTGCCTCTTCGGCAACGGTGAGCGCACAGGCAACGTCGACCTCGTCGCCCTTGGCATCAACCTGTTTACCCAGGGCATCGACCCGCAGATCGACTTCAGCGACGTCGACGAGATCAAGCGCACCGCCGAATACTGCACACAGATGAAGGTGCACGAGCGCAGCCCGTGGTCAGGCGAACTGGTGTTCACCGCCTTCAGCGGGTCCCACCAGGATGCCATCAAGAAGGGCTTCGAGGCGATGGCCGCGGATGCCGCTGCCCAGGGCCGAAACGTCAACGAACTCGTCTGGGCGGTCCCGTATCTGCCGGTGGACCCTAAGGACCTCGGCCGCACCTACGAGGCGGTGATTCGGGTGAACTCGCAGTCTGGCAAGGGCGGCGTCGCGTACCTGCTCAAGGCCGACCACGCCCTCGACCTGCCGCGTAAGCTGCAGATCGAGTTCTCCAGCGTCGTTCAGTCGAAGACGGACGAGCAGGGTGGCGAGCTCACCAGCGATGCAATCTGGACCACCTTCCAGGACGAGTACCTGCCCTCTGACAGCGAGAGCGAGAAGTGGGGCCGGTTCGAACTGCAGTCAACCCGGACGTCGAGCAACCTCGCCGGTGCCGTGGAACTGGTCGTCGACCTCCGGGACGGCGACGAAGTGACGGCGGCGACCTCGACCGGTAACGGTCCGATCGCGGCATTCCTCGGGGTGCTCCGCGAGCGGGGCATCGAAGTCACCCTCTACGACTACGTCGAGCACACCCTCGGTGCCAGCGGCGACGCCCAAGCCGCCGCCTACGTCGAACTGCAGGTCGGTGACCGCCGGCTCTGGGGCGTCGGAATCGACGGTGACATCTCGACGGCATCCCTCAAGGCCGTGGTTTCCGCCGTGAACCGGGCCATTCGGACGACAACGGGTGATCGCGCCCTCGCGGCGGTGTAGGCGAGCCGTCGGCGGGGGAGCGGCATCCTGCTGGATACTGGACTGTGCCCGTTTACCGTGATGAAGGTGTCGTGCTGCGCACCCACAAGCTGGGCGAAGCCGACAGGATCGTGACCCTGCTGACGCGGTCGCACGGCAAGGTCCGTGCGGTCGCGAAGGGTGTGCGGCGCACTGGCTCGAAGTTCGGTGCCCGGCTCGAGCCGTTCATGGTGGCAGACCTTCAGCTGTATGAAGGTCGATCCCTTGACGTGATCAACCAGGCGGAGACGCTGGCGTCGTACGGCGCTCTGATCGCCGCGGACTACTCCGCGTACACGGCAGCGACCGTGATGGTGGAGACCGCAGACAAGCTCACCGAGTCAGAAGGTTCGCTGCAGCAGTACCTCCTGCTGGTCGGTGCGTTGCGTGCACTGTCGCGTCATGACCACGACTCCTCGCTGACCCTCGACTCTTATCTGCTGCGTGCACTGTCGCTGGCTGGATGGGCGCCGAGTTTCTTCGATTGCGCCAGATGCCAGGCGCCGGGGCCGCACAGCCACATGGTGGTTCAGCTTGGCGGGGTCGTCTGTGACCAGTGCGCCCCGCCGGGGAGCCCCCGGCTGGATGCCCAGACGATCGGCCTGCTGTCGTCGCTGCTCACCGGGGACTGGGATCACGCCGACGCGTCCGACGAAGACACGCGGTCACGAGCGAGCGGGGTCGCGGCCGCGTACACCCAGTGGCACCTCGAGCGCGGACTCAAGTCGCTCGTCCATGTCTCCCGAGAGAAAGCCGACACGTGACCCCGAAACCCTTCACCCACCGGGATGCCGTCGAATATCGTCCGCTCGACTGGACGGGGATCTACCCGCCGCAGCTGCCTGCAGCCGGTGTTCCGGAACACGTGGCCATCGTCATGGACGGCAACGGCCGCTGGGCGAACCGGCAGGGTCTGCCACGGGTTGAGGGCCACCGGGCTGGCGAAGCGGCGCTGCTCGACGTCGTCGCCGGCGCCATCCAGGTCGGCGTGAAGCACCTCTCCGTCTACGCGTTCTCCACCGAAAACTGGCGACGCTCTCCGGATGAAGTCCGGTTCCTGATGGGGTTCAACCGTGATGTGCTCCACCGCAGGCGTGACCAGCTCAATGAGTGGGGTGTGCGCGTGAGGTGGGCCGGCCGCAAACCGCGGCTGTGGGCATCGGTCATCAAGGAACTGCAGTTCGCCGAGAAACTGACGGCCGACAACGACACCCTGACCCTCACGATGTGCGTGAACTACGGAGGAAGGACCGAGATCACGGATGCCGTGCGGCAGCTGGCTGAGCAGGTCGCGGCGGGGACGCTCAAACCGTCTGGGATCACCGAGAAGTCCATCCAGCGTGCGCTCTACGCTCCCGACCTGCCCGACGTCGACCTCTTCGTGCGGAGTTCGGGCGAGCAGCGGACGAGCAACTTCCTGCTCTGGCAGAGCGCCTACGCCGAGATGGTCTTCCTTGACACGTTGTGGCCGGACTTCACCCGCGAGGACCTTTGGGAGGCGATCGGGCTCTACATCGATCGCGACCGCCGGTTCGGCGGGGCGATCGACAAGCCCGGGACCTGAGTCGGTTCGTTGCTTCTCGACTGCCTGATCCGTCGGGTGGTCCTCAACTGACCTTGAAGCCGCCGTTGCTGTAGAGGATCTGCCCGTTGAGCCATCCGCCGCGCGGTGACAAGAGGAACCGAACCAGGTCAGCGGTGTCGTCGGGCGTGCCGAGCCGTCCGGCCGGGGTCGCCGCGATGCCCGCGGCGCGGATCTCGTCCGTCATCCAGCCTGTGTCGATCGGTCCCGGGTTCACGACATTCGCGCGCACCCCTCGATCGGCGAGTTCTACCGCGGCGGCGATGACGATCCGATCGAGTGCGCCCTTGCTGGCGCCGTAAGGCAGGTTGTGGACGGAGTGGTCGCTCGTGAGTGCGACCACCCGGCCGCCGACCTGCCCAGGCACGACGTTGCTCGGCAGCTGCTCGGCGAACGCCTTGATCAGCAGCCAGGTCGCTCGGGCGTTGACGGCGAAGTGCCGGTCCCAGCTGTCCAGATCTGTGGTCAGGATGGAGCTGTCGACCGATTCACAGTGAGAAATGACGAGCCCGCGAACCGGACCCATCTTCTGTGCGACCCGGATGATCGCCTCCGGGGTTTCGGGCTCGCTGAGGTCTGCTGAGATCAACTCCACCGCGACACCGAGCTCGCGGCATCCGTCGGCGACCACTCGTGGGTCGTCAGGTGTTCCCTCCAGGCCGAGTCGTTCGTCGTATGGGCGCCAGTGGTTGAGGGCGAGGTCCCAGCCGTCTTCGGCGAGCCCGAGCGCGAGGCCCGCACCGATCGAACGTCTGCGGCCCACTCCGGTGACGACGGCCACCCCGGGTTTCTCGCGCATGCTCATGGCGACGACACTACGACAGAACGCGTGGGCAGCACTTCATCCGTCGCAAACGTCGGTTATGCGGGCCGAAAACTGGCATCTGCGACGGATGAACGTCGCGGCACCCAGACATGCAGGCACGGGAATACTCGCGCAGCGGATCCAGTTGGGCCCAGTGTGAGTGAATCCATCAAAATCGACATCTGGTCAGACATCGCATGCCCCTGGTGCTACATCGGCAAGCGCAAATTCGAAGCCGGCGCCAAGGCGTTCGCCGAGAAGGTGGGCGACAGCGCCCCCGAGGTGATCGTCGAATACCACAGCTACGAACTTTCGCCCGAGACTCCCGTCGACTTCGACGGCAACGCGGCGGCGTTCCTCTCCCAGCACAAGGGCATCCCCGCGTCGCAGGCCGCGCAGATGATCGACCGCGTGACAGGCGTCGCCAGCGCCACCGGCCTGGAATATGACTACGACGCCCTCCAGCACACCAACACCGTAAAGGCGCACCAGCTGCTGCACTACGCCAAGGCCCACGGCAAGCAGGTCGAGGCCAAGGAACGTCTGCTCAAGGCCTACTTCACCGAGGGCAGGCATGTCGGCCGGGTCGAAGACCTCGCCGACCTCGCCTCGGAGATCGGGCTGGACCGCGACGACGTGGTCCGCGCGCTGAACGAAGACGAGTTCCTCGACGACGTCCGTGCCGACCAGGCCCTTGGTCTGGAATACGGCATCCAGGGCGTCCCGTTCTTCGTCATCGACGGCAAGTACGGCGTCTCCGGTGCCCAGGAAGCGGCCACATTTGCGCAGGTGCTCGACCAGGTCTGGACCGAACGCGCGGCGGTGACGTCATGAGCGACAGGTCCGCACGACCGGCACTGACCCTCCTCGGCGCGACGGATGCTGTCGCCTGCGAGGGCGACGCGTGCGCGATTCCGTCGCTCGCCGAGGTTACGGCGGCCGTCGAGAAAGCTTTTACTCGGGGTCGGTGATATCGGCAACGGTCGCTGCGAAAGCGTCGACGAGCGCGTCGACGTCAACGAACGCGCTGTGGCCGTGGTCACCGGCGCCAAGGGCGACCCGGTGCCCGCGCACCGATTCATCCACCCAGACCGGCCAGGCCGTTGTGCTTCCGAGCGGGGTGATGGTGCCGCGGCCGTACCCGGTCGCCTCAAAGGCGGCATCCGCTGAGGGCATCGACAGCTTGTTCACCCCGACGAGGGCACGCAGTTTCGGCCAGGAAATCTTGCGGCCGCCTGGCACGAGCGCGAACAGGAAGTCCCCGTCGTGCCGCTTCACAACGAGGGTCTTCACGATCTCGCGCGGTTCGATGCCGAGAAGCCCCGCGGCCTCTTCAAGGCTTGACGCTTTGGGTCGCGAAACCACCTCGACCTTGAGCCCGCGGGAAGCCGCATCGGCTCTCATCCGCTCGATGCCATCCCCGGATTCCTGTTCGGTCATGGTTTCGCCAGCTTTCTGGGAGAATTGAAGGACATGTCTGCGATTCCCACGATAAGCCACACCCCGGCACTGACCATCGGCTCCCTCGAGCTCGACGTGCCGGTGGTCCTTGCGCCCATGGCCGGGATCACCAACACCGCGTTCCGCCGACTCTGCCGCGAGTTCGGCGTCGGGCTCTATGTCAGCGAGATGATCACCTCTCGCGCTCTCGTCGAGCGCAACAAAGAGACCATGCGGCTGATCAACCACCACGAGTCCGAGACGACCCGCAGCATCCAGCTCTACGGCGTCGACCCGAAAACCGTGTCAGAAGCGGTTACCATCCTCGTGGCCGAGGATCGCGCCGACCACATCGACCTCAACTTCGGCTGCCCGGTGCCGAAAGTGACCCGTAAGGGCGGCGGTTCGGCGCTTCCGTGGAAGCAGGACCTGTTCCGCGACATCGTCGAAGGCGCAGTAAAAGCAGCGGGGGACATCCCGCTGACGGTGAAGATGCGCAAAGGCATCGACTCAGATCACCTCACCTACCTGGAGGCCGGCAAAGCAGCCGAAGGCGCCGGCGTCGCCAGCATCGCCCTGCACGCTCGGACCGCGTCCGAGTTCTACTCCGGACAGGCGGACTGGTCCGCCATCACGAAGCTCAAAGAGACGGTGAGTGGTGTTCCGATCCTCGGCAACGGCGACATCTGGTCAGGCGAAGACGCCCTGAGGATGATGGCCGAGACCGGCTGCGACGGTGTCGTCGTCGGGCGCGGCTGCCTGGGCCGGCCGTGGCTGTTCGGTGACCTCGCCGCCGCGTTCACCGGCAGTGACACTCGCTTCCGGCCCAGCCTCGGTCAGGTCGCGACAACCTTCCGTCGGCACGCTGAGCTTCTCGCCGAATTCTTCGAGAGCGAAGAACGCGGATGCCGCGACATCCGCAAGCATGTCGCCTGGTACTTCAAGGGATACCCCGTCGGCGGCGACCTCAGGGCTCGCCTCGCGACGGTCGAGTCATTGGACCAGCTCGATGAGCTTCTCGCCACGCTCGACTGGACGTTGCCGTACCCGGGAGCGGATGCCGAAGGCCAGCGAGGCCGGGCCGGGTCACCGAAGCGCACGGTGCTGCCCGACGGCTGGCTGAACTCCCGCACCATCGGCGTCACCGAACGCGGAACGCTGACCGAGACAGAGGCGGACACCAGTGGCGGGTAGCGGGGAGTACTCCGAACACGACAACGAACGTGCCATCCCGGAGACCCACTCGTCGCGCCGCTCACACTTTGCCCGTGACCGCGCACGCCTGCTGCACTCCAGCGCGCTGCGGCGACTCGCCGCGAAGACCCAGGTGCTGAGCCCGGCCGCCGGACTGGACTTCGCGCGCAACCGGCTCACCCACTCGCTCGAGGTCGCCCAGGTCGGGCGGGAACTTGCGACAAGCCTCGGTCTTGAACCGGATATCGTCGACACCGCCTGCCTCGCCCATGACCTCGGCCATCCGCCGTTCGGACACAACGGGGAGCGAGCGCTCAACGACTGGGCCGCGGATATCGGCGGTTTCGAAGGCAACGCGCAGACCCTCCGGATCCTGACCCGCCTCGAGCCGAAAGTGTTCGACGCTGACGGCCGGTCTTACGGACTCAACCTGACCCGTGCGAGCCTCGACGCGAGTTGCAAATACCCCTGGCCGGCCGCGCAGGCGGTCCACGATCCAGGCGGCCGCGCCAAGTTCGGGTTCTTCAACGAAGACACTGACGCGTTCGACTGGCTTCGGGTCGGTGCGCCAGAGCGCCAGCGCTGCATTGAAGCGGAGGTGATGGACCTCTCCGACGACATCGCGTACTCGGTGCACGATTTCGAGGATGCCATCGTCAACGAGTACATCGACCCGGCGTTCCTCAGCGCCCGCGCCGGCCACGACTCGCTCATCCTCGCGGTCCAGGCATGGGCGGGTGAAAGCTTCACCCTCGACGACATGGCCGCAGCCTTCGACCGCCTCGCGCGCTACGACGTCTGGATGACCAGCTGGGATGCTTCCCGCCGCGACCTCGCCAAACTAAAGAACTTCACCAGCCAGATGATCGGCCACTTCTCGCAGTCGGCGACACAGGCCACCCGTGAAGCGTACCCGCAGTCTAGCCTCATCCGGTTCGGTGCGAGCGTGATCGTCCCCCACGAGGTGCAGGCAGAGATCGCCGTGCTGAAAGGCGTCGTCGCTGCCTTCGTCATGGCGAGCGATGCCCGCCAGCCGATCTACCGGCAGCAGCGTGACATCCTGACCGACCTCGCCGAGGGTCTCCTGCAGGCCGGTCCGGACTCGCTCGATCGTGGCTTCGCCGACGACTGGGCGGATGCCGCCAACGACGCCGCCCGCAAACGCGTCGTCGTCGACCAGGTCGCGAGCCTCACCGACCAGTCCGCTCTGGCCTGGCACGAGCGTCTCGCGCTGAGCGCGTAGGCCCGACCGTCCCTGTGGGGAGGCCGCCCTCCAGTCGATCCTCGATAGGATAGGACGATGGCCGGCCGCATTCGCACAAGCGACATAGAAGAGGTCAAGTCCCGCACCAACATCGCCGACATCGTCGGTGATTTCGTCAGCCTCAAGTCTGCCGGCGTCGGTTCGCTCAAGGGTCTCTGCCCGTTCCATGACGAACGCAGCCCGAGCTTCCACGTCCGCCCGCAACTGGGTTTCTACCACTGCTTCGGCTGCGGTGAATCGGGTGACGTCATCTCCTTCCTTCAGAAAATGGACCACGTCACCTTTGCGGATGCTGTCGAGCGGCTCGCGGCGCGGGTCGGCTTCCAGCTCACCTACGAAGACGGCGACAGCGCCCCCGACCACAGCAACCGCGCACGGCTCCTCGCCGCGAACGCGGCCGCCGAAACCTACTTCCGGGAGCAGCTCGCCACGCCCGGGGCTGACCCTGGCCGGCGGTTCCTCGGCGAACGCGGCTTCGACCACATCGCCGCCGACAAGTTCGGCGTCGGCTTCGCGCCGAAAAGCTGGGATTCGCTCACCAAAGTGCTCCGTGGCAAAGGATTCAGCGTCGAGGAGATCAGCGCATCAGGCCTGGTCTCGCAGGGCGACCGCGGGATCTACGACCGGTTCCGCGGGCGCCTGATCTGGCCCATCCGCGATGTCACCGGGCAGACGGTCGGCTTCGGGGCGCGCAAACTGCTCGACGACGACAAAGGCCCGAAATACCTCAACACCCCTGAAACAGCGGTGTACCACAAGGCGCAGGTCCTCTACGGGCTGGACCTCGCGAAACGGGATGTCTCCCGCAGCGGCCGCGTCGTTGTCGTCGAGGGTTACACCGACGTGATGGCCTGCCACCTGGCCGGGGTCACGACCGCGGTCGCCACTTGCGGCACCTCTTTCGGTGTCGACCACATCAAGACCCTTCGCCGGGTGATGGGTGACGACAGCGGCAAGGGTGAGGTCATCTTCACCTTCGACCCGGATGCCGCAGGGCAGAAGGCCGCGATGCGCGCGTTCGCCGAGGAGCAGCGGTTCTCCGCCCAGACCTACGTAGCGGTGGCCCCAGACGGCCTCGACCCGTGCGATTTGCGGCTCAACCGCGGGGACGACGCGGTCCGCCGGCTTATCGACGCCAAAGAGCCGATGTTCGAGTTCGTCATCCGGCAGACCCTCGCCTCGTACGACCTCGAAACCGTCGAAGGCCGGGTCGGCGCCCTGAGCGAGTCCGCCCCGATCGTCGCCGACATCCGCGACCCCTCCCTTCGCCCCGGCTACACGCGGGTTCTTGCCCGGCACCTCGGTGTCGACCTCGCCGAGGTGCAGGCGGCGATCAGCCGCGCGGGGAGGGGCGGAAACCGTGCCCCCGTCTCCCGCAACCAGGCCGCGACGCCTCAGGCGGAGGCGCCCGCCGAGCGGCCTGCGTCGCTCCGGGATCTCCCGGGAGACCCGGCCACGAGGCTGGAACGCGACGCCCTGATGGCGATCCTGCAGCATCCTGAGCTAGCCGGGCACGACCTCGTGCAGCGGGCCGTACTCACCGGCTTCGTGAACCCGACCCTCGCTGTTGTCCGTGACGCTATCGCGGCCACCCTTGACAGTTTCGGCACCGCCGCCTGGTTCGATCGGGTGATCGAGACCGTACCGACCCCGATGACCGGCCTCGTGCAACAGCTCGCCGTCGCGCCGATTCCGGAGCGCTCCGAAGCTGACCTGACTTCGTACGTGCGTGAGATCACCGTGGCGTTGATCGACCGCGATCTGCTGCGCCAGTCGCACGACATGCTCGGACGACTGCAGCGAACCGACCCCAAAGACCGCGAAAGTTACCGGGCGATCCAGGCTGCGCTCATGGCGCTCGAAGGGGAACGGCGCAGGCTCCGGGAACGCTGACCGGCGCGTTGGGGGGTGGCGGCGTGCCCCCTTTAGGGCAGGATGGTGCCATGACTGCATCGGGAGCCGAGACGACAGCTGTGCGGGTCGACGACCTCGCCGTCGAGTACCCAGGGCGGCGCCTGAGCGCGCCGCATCGAGCTCTTCACGGGGTCGACGTCGTTGTGGGCGACGATGAGGTTGTCGGCATCGTCGGGGAGTCCGGCTCAGGCAAGTCCACCCTCGCCCGGGTTATCGCGGGCGACCTGGTCGCCCCGAAGGGTGCGGATCCGGCGCCGGTGATCGTCGGCGGCGACGCGACGGTTCTCGGTCACCGTTTGCGCGGCATCCGGCGCCGGGAATTGACCAGCCTCACCTTCAACGTGGCTTACCTGCCCCAGGATGCCGCCTCGCGGCTCGCCCCTGAGCTGACGGTGGCCGAGGTCATCGCCCAGCCGATTCTGGAGCGGGACCGTCTCTACAACCGCAAGGCACTTGGTTTGCGCGTCGCGACAATGCTCGACGCCGTCGAATTGCCGCTCGCGGTCTTCGAGAAGTACCCGTTCGAGCTCTCGAGCGGCCAACGGCAACGGGTGGCTGTCGCGCGGTCGCTCGTGCTCGGTCCGAAACTGTGGGTGGCTGACGAACCCACCGCTGGGATCGACGTGACGGTGCGCGGTGCGATAAGTCACCTGATCGCAAGGCTTCACGAGGAGGGTAGCTTCGCGGCGGTCCTCATCAGCCATGATCTTTCGCTGCTACGGCGATCCACCTCCCGGGTCGCGGCGCTTCACGACGGCCGGATCGTGGGCCTGGGGCCCATCGACGACCTGCTCGCTCACCCGGAGCATCCGTTCCTCGCGGGCTTGTCCCACGCGAACTCGACCGTGTCGTCGGATGCCGGCTGACGGTGAGCGGCCTGCCGATTTGGTGTCTGCGATTGTTTTGGTAAAGTAAATGCGCAACACATAATCCTCGATAGCTCAATTGGCAGAGCAATCGGCTGTTAACCGGTAGGTTCTTGGTTCGAGTCCAAGTCGAGGAGCTGAGAAGACCACAAGGGCTCCACCCCTGTGGTCTTTTCTTTTGCCCGGACAACGCCGGGCGTCGGCGCTTTGTGCCAGCCGGACTCAGTCGTCGAGGTTGTCAACGCCGGGCATCCAGCTGATGCCTGGTGCGCCCCACCCCATTTTGCGGGTGATTTTTGCGACGAGCTTCCGTTCATGCCGGCGCAGCCGATCGACGTACAGGTAGCCGTCGAGGTGGTCATATTCGTGCTGAAGAATACGAGCGCGCCAGCCGTCGACGCGGATCTCGACCGGCTGCTGCTCCAGGTCCACGCCTGTAACGATCGCTTCGTCGGCGCGACGCAGCGGGAACCGCTCGCCGGGGAACGACAGGCAGCCCTCCGACTCCAGCTCCTCGTCCGGGTCGCCTGCGGGCGGGGGACTGATCCAGAGTTCAGGGTTGATCACCACTCCGCGCCACCGACCGTGCTCGTCGGTGTCGTAGCCGTAGACGAAGAGGCGGAGCGGCACGCCGACCTGCGGCGCGGCGAGCCCCACACCCGGCGCAGCGTCCATGGTCTCGAACATGTCTGCAACGAGTTGCCGAAGCGTGTCGTCGAATTCGGTCACAGGTTCGGCGGGGGAGTGCAGCACCGGGTCACCCGTGATGCGAATGGGGAGAATGGCCATTCGTTGAGCCTAACCAAGACAGGCCCGTTGTAGGCTCGCAAGGTGATGTTTGCGAGCAACGACTTCAACGACCTGACGGCGGAGTTCGTTCGCAATCCCAGTCAACTCATCGGCATCCCGCTCGCGATTGTGGGTGCCGTTTTTCTGTCGCTCGGGGCTCAGTTCCAGCACCGAGGGGTCCAGAAGGTCGAAGCGAGCAGCGGCGTCGATGCGCGCAGCGGACTGAACGTGGGGCAGCTGAAGCAGCTGCTGGCGCGCCCATCCTGGGTACTCGGAACACTCATGCTCGGGTTCGCCATTGCGTTTCAGTTGACGGCGCTGGTCTGGTCGCCGCTGATCATCGTGCAGCCGCTTGGCGCCATCGCGCTCGTCATCACCGCGGTGCTGAACGCTCGCATCAACAAGGTGAAGCTCAACCACGCCTCGGTGATCGCCATCGCAGCCTGTGTCGGCGGTGTCGGCCTGTTCGTCACCATTGCGGCGCTTGTTGCGGGGGAGAAGGCTGTCACCGATCAGGATCTGTACACGATCCTCATCATGCTGGCCGCGGTGCTCGTCCTCTTTGGACTCGGTTTCGTATTCTTCCGTAGACGGTCAAAGGCGCTGTTTTTCATACTCGCGGCCGGAATCATCTACGGATTCGTGGCGACGCTCGCCAAAGTGGTCATCAACAGGATCATGAACGAGAACTTCGACTGGCTCACGATGCTGTGCGTTGTTGCGCTTCTCGCTGCGACGGGAATCGGGGCCTACTTCGTCCAGACTGCCTATTCCTCCGGTCCCCCCGACCTGGTCATCGCCGGACTGACTGTCGTCGACCCGATGGTCGCCGTGGCGATCGGCATCGTCGTCCTCGACGAGGCCAGCGGCGCTCCGCTCTGGGCAATAATCGGTTTCGCCGTCGCCGGTGCGTTCGCCGTGTGGGGCGTCTTCCAGCTGGCGCGCCACCATCCGCAGGTGCAGCCCTAGGGTTTCAGCCCCGCCGCGCCTTGTCGGCTCGATCGCGGAGCCAGTCACGCGTCCGCCCGTCAGCGGTCAGGGAGATCGCC
Organism: Mycetocola miduiensis; assembly: GCF_900115155.1. Classification (GTDB taxonomy): domain Bacteria; phylum Actinomycetota; class Actinomycetes; order Actinomycetales; family Microbacteriaceae; genus Mycetocola_A; species Mycetocola_A miduiensis. The sequence goes on along the minus strand of NZ_FOVM01000007.1, from coordinate 140,578 downwards.
TTGTCGTAAGCAGCCGCTGCCTCGGCAGGCCGCCCGGCCGCGGCGAGAAGGTGCGCTCGCGTTGCCCATGCCGGCTGGAACCGATTCACGCCAGCTGCGGAAATCCCGTCGAGGAAATCGAGCCCTGCATCGGGGCCGTCCAACTCGGCGAGCACAGCCGCCAGGGAGACTTCAGCGCCGAGCGTCGGTGCCACGCGAAGCAGTGCCTCGTGAAATAACCGAAGCGTTGCCCAGTCCGTCGTTCCGGTTCGCGCCCGGGCGCAGTGCACCGACTGGATCGCAGCTTCCAACTGGAACCGGCCGATTCTCCCCAGCGCATGCGCCCGCCGGAGGTACTGCTCGCCGCGCTCAATCTGCGCAGCATCCCACAGCGCGGTTTCTTGCTGATCGAGGGGTATCAGGCTCCCGTCGGCCCGGGTCCGAGCAGCGGAACGAGAAAGCGATAGGGAGAGCAGTCCGGCGAGGCCGAGGGTTTCGGGTTCGTCCGGAAGGAGCTCAGCAACGGTCTCGGCCAGGTACAGGGCTTCTCCCGACAGCGACTCGCGAATCGTGACGCCTGCGATCAGCTGCCAGTCGATGGCGTACGCGCCGTAGACCGCTTCGAGAACCGCGTCGAGCCGCGCGGGCATCTCGGACCGGTCCGGCACTCGGAACGGGATGCGAGCATCCCTGATTCGCCGCTTCGCGCGGACCAGTCGCTGGGCCATGGCCGGTCCGGGGATCGCGAACGCCGCAGCGATGCGGTCGGCGTCGAGCCCGAGCACCGTCTGCAGCATGAGCGGTGTACGGATTGCCTGGTCGATCGCTGGGTGGGCGCAGGCGAACAGCAGTGCAAGCCTTTTGTCGGGGATGGCGTCGATATCGACCTCGTCGGTATCGCTGTTCCCGATGTCGAGGTTGTCCAGCGGAACTGAGGTGCGGTGGGCCGCTGAACGGAACCGGTCCCGCAGGCGGTTGCGGGCCACCGAGTAGACCCAGCCAGCCGGGTTCGCCGGGACACCCGCGTCCGGCCAGGTGGCCAGCGCCTGCAGCAGCGCGTCGGAGAGTGCATCTTCTGCCGATGGAATGTCCCCGTTGGCCGCTGCGAGGAGCGCGAGCAGTCGCCCGTAGTAGTTCCGGGCGACGTGCTCAGCTGCAGCTGTGGCCGTCAGCTCGTGCTCTGCCACTGCCCGTCCGCGAAGAAGAGTGCTGAGGGGCGAATCTCGATCACGCCGTACTGTGCTGCCGGGCATTTCTCGGCCCACGCCAGCGCCGCATCGAGGTCGGGAACGTCGAGGACGAAGACACCGTTGAGCTTCTCTTTCGTGTCGGCGAACGGCCCGTCCTGAATCTGTAGGCTGCCGTTTCGCAACGTCAGGGTGGTGGACGAAGCGACCGGCTGGAGGATGTCCACCGACAGGAGCACGCCTGCCTCTTCGAGCGACTTGGCATACGCATCGAACGCGGCGCGCGCCGGCTCCATGTCTTCCTCGGTGATCCCGACATCGGTTGGTTCGGGGTTGTTCAACAGAAGTGCGTAGCGCATGGGAGTTCCTTTCTCCTGGGTGGTCAGGGTAGTGGCCCGGATATCGGACCGCTACTAGGAGAACGATCGACGACGGCCCGGATCGACCTCCGAGCCGCTTATTCCCCGAAAACGAGGCGTCCTTGCGATTCGCGGCACGCGCGCCGGTGTCCTGCGCGACGGGCTGGCCGCCGGTTAGAATGAACCGACCGATCCCGGGAGGCCATCAGCCAGGGGATGTGGCCGGATGCTCGTGCACCGGCCGATGACGGAGGAAAAGCCCACCTTGCCCGACGCACTGAATCCGACCGGCACCCGTCCGACAATCACCCCACCAGACGGCAAACGACCGATGCGCATCATCATTGGGGCCGACACCTTCGCGCCCGATGTGAACGGTGCTGCCCGCTTCGCCGAGCGTCTGGCAGCGGGGATGGTCGCGCGTGGACACGAAGTGCACGTCGTCGCTCCGGCGGCGTCGAGCAGGCGCGGCACCTGGACGGAGACGCACGAGGGCCAGCAGATGACCGTGCACCGGCTAAAGAGCTGGCGGTGGTACCCGCACGACTGGCTTCGTTTTGCTCTGCCCTGGGCCGTCAACCGCAACGCGGCACGCATCATCGACGCGGTGAAGCCCGATGTGATCCACTCGCAGTCTTATGTCATCGTCGGGCGCGGCCTATCGAACGCGGCCAGCAAGCGTGGCATCCGGATCGTCGCGACCAATCACCTCATGCCCGAGAACGCGCTGGAGTTCTCGCTCCTGCCCGAACGGTACCGCGAGGCACTCGTGCGCTGGGCGTGGAAGCTCGCCCGCGGAAACCTCAACCTGGCCGAAGCCGTCACCACGCCGACGCGCCGTGCGGCCGACTTCCTTGAGAAGTACACCGGCCTGAGTGGTGTCCACGCCATTTCCTGTGGCATCGACGCGCACATGTACACGCCGAACTTCGAGCCGCGCACCGAGAACCGCATCTTGTTCGTCGGCCGGGTCACCGGTGAGAAGCAGATCGATGTGCTCATCAAGGCGTTCGCCACACTCGATCCTTCGCTTGATGCGAAGCTCGAGATCGTCGGTGGGGGCGACCAGAAGCGCAACCTAGAGAACCTTGCCGCGCAGCTGGGGCTTGGCGACCGGGTGACCTTCACCGGGTATGTCAGCGACGAGGAACTCCGATCCACCTACACTCGCGCCACAGTGCTCGCGATGCCGTCGATTGCTGAGCTTCAGAGCATCGTGACGATGGAGGCGATGGCATCCGCCCTCCCCGTGGTCGCCGCGAACGCGATGGCCCTCCCGCACCTGGTGCACGATGACGAGAATGGTTACCTCTTCGAGCCGGGAAACGTCGCTGAACTCGCAGCCCGGTTGACGGATGTTCTCACCGCGTCACCGGAGAAGATTCTTGCGATGAAACGCGAGTCGCTTCGGATGATCAAGGCGCACGACATCCAGCGGACGCTGTCGACGTTCGAGAGCCTGTATCGTGGAGAATCGGTGACAGACCCCGTAACGGAGTCGATTCCCATCCAGGTGTCTGACCAATAGACACCGTTCGGGGCGGTAGCTCAGCTGGTTAGAGCAGCGGACTCATAATCCGTCGGTCACGGGTTCAAGTCCCGTCCGCCCTACTTAAAATTGCTCTCTGATCGGGTCTTTGTATCTAGCTGATTGCTACGAGACTTGAGTCGTGGATTACGGGTTCAAGTCTCGAGAAGTATGCAGAAACCGGCGCTGAACAGGACCTACTGTATGGCGGATGAGCTGGACGCCCCGATGCGTTGAACGTTTATTTACCGCTTATCCACGATAAATCGAGAGTCGAGTGTTCATACTCGTCAGCTAGTCCATGGTGAAGTCTCTATCCTTCGTTCTCGGAAAGTCCTTGTCGGGTGCTCATGCGCGCCGATTCGAGTCTTAACGTCGTAGTCTGCCGCTCGGGCATCGCCGTAGGGTTCAGGGCTCGGCTGCATGTCCTCCGCGGCCCGCTCAGGGAATGAGGCGGTCTGCTCGATAGCGATCGAAGAGCTCGGCGAACGCCTGGTCCGTCCGACGGAAGCTGAGGAACCCCGCGGCGCGGCTCTTGCCCATATCCGTTACGACTTCCATCTCCCGTCCCAGATCAGCATCTGTGTGCCACCACGAGGCGAGCCGGGATATATCACTCTCGACAAGGCCATACTCGGTTGCGATCGCCGGCCAGTGATGAACGTGCTCTGCCATTTGTACCTCCAGCGGCCGCGCTCGCTTCTCAAACCCGATGACCTGTTCTGCAGGCACGCCGAGGAGGTCGGCGAGCCGTGGCCACATCCAACGCCAGCGAAAGACGTCTCCGTTGACAATGTTGAACGCCTCGTTTCGCCCAGCGGTCTCGGTCGCAGCCCAGACCATCTGCTCAGCGAGGACCCCCGCATCGGTCATGTCAGTGAGACCGTTCCATTGAGCCGCGCTGCCGGGGAAGGCGAATGGCAGATCGAGGTGTTTCGCTAAAGTCGCCTGGACGGCGATGGTCAAACCCATGTTCATCGCATTGCCGACGGCGTGGCCGATGACGGTGTGCGATCGATGCACCGACCAGGTGAACCCCTGGAGTGCGGCCGCAGCGAAGAGTTCATCCTCCTGCGCGTAGTAGAAGTTCGGGGTGTCGAGCCTGGCGGCTTCCTCCCGGAAGGGAGTATCAGGCATTTCTCCCGCGGCGTACGCCTCGAAAGGGCCGAGGTAGTGCTTGAGCCCGGTGACAAGTGCTAGTTTCAACGCATCGGCTGCCGGTGTTCCGGGTTCGGCGGGGTACGCAAAGAGAGTCAGGCTCTGATCTCCAGGAAGATGCATGGCCTGGAACGTGAGCTCGAACTCACCGACCGCTGGATGGTGAAATGCTCTCACGCCGGTTCGGTGGAAGCCCACCTTCTGCTCCGCCCACATCTTGCGGGACTTCTCGCTCTTGGTCGAGAGCTTCAGCACCCGCAAGCTAGGTGTGGACTCGCTCGACCTGCTCATTCTGCACCAGCCCGCCCCGTGGCACGGAACCACGAGAGCACAATCATTCTTGATCTGGAAGACAGCGTCGTCCGCAGCTCACGGGCGTTCTCAAGCCCTCGCTCAACTCGCTTTTTCAGGGCTCGAAATCGTGGCGCGACTGTGTCGCGCTATCGTCATCCCCGTTCACTGTCCGCGCCCGCGACAAGTCACCGCCGTCGTCTTCCGAAGCCATGGCCGTCGCCGTCGCCTCGGGCACCCACTGCTCGTCGCCGTGCTCGGTATTCGCACCCCGGGCCAACACGAACAACAGCGATGACAACCGGTTCAGATAACGCGCACACAACGGGTTGACCGACTCCGGGTGCGTTTCCACCGCGGCCCAGACTGTGCGCTCGGCGCGACGCACGACGGCACGTGCCTGATAGAGCAGCGCTGCCGCGACCGTGCCGCCGGGCAGGACGAATCCGCTGAGATCGGTGGCTTCCTGCGCAAAATGATCGACCGCGCGTTCGAGGCGAGTGAGGTGCGATTCGCGGATGCGTGCGGTAGCTGGCTCGGGATCGTCCAGCGGAACCGCCAGGTCGGCGACCATATCGAACAGGTCGTTCTGTACGCTTGCGAGAGTGGACGTGATTCCGATCGGCAGGCCACTCACCGCCATCACTACGCTCACCGCAGCGTTAGCCTCGTCACAGTCTTCGTAGGCGGCAACACGCACGTCGGTCTTTGCAACGTCGCCGTGCCGGCCGAAGGTGGTGCGCCCAGAGTCGCCGGCGTACAACGCCTGTTCAGGCGATCCGAAGTTGTCGAGTGCAGCCATAGCGGCAACTATAGTAATCTCCCCCGCGTCCGCGTAGTTTTATGGGCAGCCGAGCGCAGATTCTTCGCACGTAGGCCTCTTTCTGCACGGAGGGTCGATCGGCAGGTGTTCGGTCAGCGAGGAGGGACATGTCTAAGGGCCTATCCGACGACGACATCGAGTCTTCAATCGGGGACGCAGTGAACGATCGCGCCCGGACGGGATGGGCCACGGTCGACAAGACGGTCTTCGGCGTGTCCGCCGGCATCATCGTGGTGGTCTGCCTACTCGGAGTGTTGTTCACCGAAGCAGTGGGTGACGCCGCGGCATCCGCTCTCGGGTGGGTCACCGGCAACGCCGGCTGGCTGTTCATCCTCGGCGCATCGGGCTTCGTCATCTTCTCCTTGGTACTGGCGTTCGGCAGGTATGGCAGCATCCCGCTCTCGCGCGAAGGGCAGGGCACCGAGTTTTCGACGCTCTCGTGGGTCGCGATGATGTTCAGTGCGGGCATGGGGATCGGGCTGATGTTCTTCGGCGTGTACGAGCCGGTCACTCATCTAGCTTCGCCCCCGCCATTCGTCGACGCGGCGCCGAACAGTGCGGATGCCGCCAACGCGGCCATGGCGTACACCTTCTTCCACTGGGGGCTCCATCCGTGGGCGATCTACTCGGTGGTCGGTCTGGCCTTGGCCTACTCGACATACCGGATGGGCCGCGGCAATCTGATGAGCTCCCCGTTCCAGGCCATTTTCGGCAAGGAGCGAATCGAGACCAAAGGGTGGGGCAAGCCGATCGACATCCTGGCGATCATCTGCACCAAGTTCGGGTCGGCGACGTCGCTCGGGCTAGGGGCGCTGCAGATCGCAGCCGGCATCTCACTGCTGAGCACAGGGGAGTTCGCTGACAACCCGGGAACGGCTATGCCAATCATCATCATCTGTGTGCTAACCGTCGGCGTCGTATTCTCCGCTGCGAGTGGGATCGCGAAGGGGATCAGATGGCTGAGCAACACAAATATGGTGCTGTCCGCCGTGCTCCTGGCGTTCGTCTTCGTGGTCGGCCCGACGGTGTTCATCCTGAACCTGCTGCCGTCATCGCTCGGGGCGTACCTGACCGACCTCGTTCCAATGAGTTTCCACTCGGCAGTGTTCGGCGGCGGCGACTGGCTGGCGAGCTGGACGATCTTCTACTGGGCTTGGTGGATCTCCTGGACCCCGTTTGTCGGCACGTTCATCGCCCGGATCTCCCGCGGCCGCACCATTCGCGAGTTCATTCTCGGCGTGCTATTGGTGCCGACGGCGGTCAGCATCATCTGGTTCGTGGTCTTCGGTGGGGCGGGCCTGAATCTGCAGCTGAACGGTGTGGACATCGCCAGCACAGGCAGCGAGGCGGCAGCGTTTTTCGCGGCGTTGCAGCAGTACCCGTTCTTTATCGGGTCTGCGTTGCTGGTGATGGTGCTAACTGCGGTGTTCTTCGTCAGTGGAGCGGATGCCGGTGCTCTCGTTCTCGGGACGCTCTCGAGTCGCGGCCGCAAAGAGCCCTGGAAACCCCTGGTGATCTTCTGGGCAGTCCTTACCGGCGCCGTCGCGGCGGTTCTGCTGTTTGTGGGTGGGCTGGGCGCATTGCAGACATTCACGATTCTGGCGGCGAGCCCGTTCGTTCTGATCATCATCGGCCTGTGCGTGTCGCTCTACGTCGACCTGCGCCGCGACCCGCTGCGTCGGCGCACGGTCGGGCCTGTCCGCACCTCCTCGGAGGTTCTCGGCGCTGTCCCGTTCACAAACCCGACCGTCGAGGGCACCGGCGGACACACGCAATTGGATGCCTCGGCTCCGCGTGACTCAGAAGACACGTAGACGCACAACCCACGATGGCGGTAACTTCGTCTAACGCTCGTCGGAACGACGCATTCGGCGCCACGAAGTCCGGCCTTCGCCAAGCGATTTCACTCGTTACGAGTGCCTGCAAGCGTTCCCGTAGAGGGTTCCCGATGAGAGTCCGGCCCGTGCGCATGGGCAGGCGAAGATAGGCAGTGTCCTTCGGCGTCAGATCGTCTCCGGTCCCGGTCGCGCTCTTCCCAGCTAGCTGGCGTTCGCCTCGACGGACCTTGCCCCTTCTTTGGTTCGGCCGATCAAGAAGCCCCCGGCTATCGCCATCGCACCGCAAGCAAGGAAACCACCGGTCTGTGTCCAGTCCGGCAACGCCGTTACAACGCCCGGTCCGTCCGAGCGTTTCCAGTCGCAGGCGCGCCCGAATGGCCACAAGGAGAGGTAAGCCCGTTCCGGCCCACCGTCTATGGATAAGGTTTGCGGCGACGAGGAAGGGAATGGTCCTCCGACGATGCATCCATGTTCAAAACCTCCGTGGCTAGCGGCGGCACCGCCGACTCCTAACGTCCACATCATTCCAAGGACGCCCACGACAACTAGGAGCATACGGAGACGTTGCAAATCCCTCGACCGCTCGTCAGCCGTTGCCTCCTCGTCATTCATGCCTTGAACATACCGGACGCGTGCCGCTGAGCGGTCCCATTAAGGGTTGAGTAGCGAGTCGCCGCAAGCCCCTCCGAGCCCGGATGCAAAGGAGCAAACCACTCGCGGAACACTCAATCGCAGTACCCCCAGTGTCAGGGCAAAGTTCCGGATTGCATCCGTTCCGCCTGTTAGCTTGAAACGCCAGTCGACTTTCGGGGGGAAACCATGCCAGCATTCCGCACTCCACTTCGAGTAAGCCGAGATCTTGCTTCAGACAATCGCTGGAAATCTGACGGTGGCTCCCAGAACCAATATGGGAATGAGGCTACTCGACGGCAGAGTCAAGAATACGTCCCCGCGCGACGGGCGACGCGGCTTCCGCTCGCAGCTACGCGCTACTAATAGGTCGACCGCCTCATGTGCCCTGCCCTTCCCGCTCGAATGTCCCGACAGGGGTTCCCTTGGAGTCACTATTCGGGGCGTTGACAGCCGCTGGCGCCTGGACGTGTTGGAGCTTTTACGGGACCGCCTAGTGGATGGCTGTAAACCGCGCTCGATGGTGGGTGGGTGTTTCGATCTCGTCGACCACGGCGATCGCAAGGTCGGCCGCTGAGATGGTCGAGTTGCCGTCGGAATCCTTCAAGAGCACGTCACCTCCGAGCACATAGCTGCCCTTGTCAGGGGTGTCGAGCCATGAGCCGAACTCGGCGGGCGGGCTCACGTAGAACCAGTCGAGCGACTCGGGCGACGCCTGAAGTGCCGCGTAGACGGTGATGCCGGTTTCGACCTCGGGCTTCACCTCGGCGGGGAGGTGGTCTTTGGAGACTTCCCAAAGCGTCGGACCGCCTTCTTCCGTGTGCAGCGACGACGCGCCCCCGGTGTAGCCGAGGCGGGTGGGCGTTCCAGCGAGGCGGGAGATAAGCACGTCCACCACCCCTTCGAGCTTGCCGGCCATCTCGCCGCGCGGGGCAAGTGCCGAGTAGATGACATCACGGCCGGGTAGAACGGCGTCGAGGATGTCAGCGTCCAAGGCCGAGCCGATCACGTAGTCGACGCCCTCGATGCGCGTCGCCGGCTCTGAACGGCTGACCGAGGTGACCTGGTGCCCACGCGCAGCCGCTTCCGCAACGACCGCTGCTCCGGCGTATCCGGTGCCTCCGAGGACGGTGATTCGTGCCATGATCGCCTCTCTACTTCCTGCTGGTAACTCAGTTACCGTAATTCATGTTCTTGGAGCACGGAAGTACGCACTTTCGGGTAACGAGGGCATTCACGGTGACCGTCCCTTGAACAGGTCAAGGGACAACGACGAACGTCAGCACGGATGAGCCACCGTGATCAGCGCTGCGTCATGTCTTCAGTCCAACCTCCAAGATCAGGGCCTACGCTCGGACGCTACGCCGAACCTCCACGCGAGGGATTGTGCGCCACTTGCCTTCCGTGATGGGATGCGGTGAGGCGAGAATCAGGACACGCCCTCGATGGCTGGCCGCCGGGCGCCGCTCGGAGGATCCTCTCGTTAATCGGAGTCATCGATCGCGTTCACCGGGGGCCAATGTGTCAGACGATTCGAACGACTACGACAAAATCCCCAGCTACGAGCGACCGTGGTTGTGGCGGTCCGCGTGGCCCACTTGGTTCGTCATGCGACGGATCACCAAATCGGTACTCGCCATCGCAGGACTCATCTCGGCCATCCTGGTCATCTTCGCTGCCGGAACCTATCTGAGAGCAACGTGGACCAACTACGAGGACTACGAGATGCTCGAACCGTTGGCTGCCGGGTTGAGCGGCGACCGACTGACGCAAATCCTCGGAGAGCCATCGACGACCCACGAGGGCAGCGTCCAACGTGGTGCTGACCTGACCGAGATCGTCAGCTATCGCCTCTATATCCAAGAAAAGTTTGTCGTATCTGCCCTTGTCGATGACTCGGAAGAAGTCGTGATGTTGAGTGTCCTCAGCTGCGACGGTGGATTCCATCCGTCGTTCACGACGCCCGGATTCACGACCGCCTCGCTCAACTCCGACTCGTTGTCCAGCATCAATAACACCCAGCCCGATGCCGTGACCATCAGTTATCCGGGTGAAGGCTCAGGTGGTGGCCCGGTGATCTACGCCGAAATCATCGGCCCACAGGCAGACCACAGCACGCGTTTCCACGCCTACGCCTGGGGCGTAAATGGTGTTTGCGACCCAGCCAATCGGCTGACGGACTCGTCAGGATCGTTCCTTCAGCCGTACACGGGAAGCGTTACCGATGCACCAAATCAGATGGCCGACTTCCGAAGCTCCACGGCACCGAACTTCTATGCGGAGACCAGTAGTGGATACCCGCTCATCGATTCCAACGTCTTCTCGATCAGCCCCAGCCGTGATGATCTGCCGGCTTGGTTTCTCGAAGAGCAAGGCGTCGGTGAGTGCGAACCGGAGACTCCGGGTTGCTTGGACGGCTCGGGCTAGCGTTCAGCTGACAGGGATCCATAACCAACTGGGCAGCCAGTACGGCTCGGGCTACCCATTGGACGTGGCGACGTGGGCGGTGGACTACCTTGCCCCCGATTGGAACGCCGAGGCTGCGGAGCAAGCGAAGTCCTACTTGGAATACAGCTCGTTCAGCCGCGACGGACTTTATGAGCAGCTGACTAGCCAGTACGGGTCGCAGTTCACCCCGGAGCAGGCAAATGCCGGTCTCGCAGCGGTTGGGTATTGACCACCGCTGACCTGTGGGGTTAGAAGTCGAGGAAACATTACAGAAGCTCGCAGCCTCACTCCTCGGTGAGATCGATGTTCTGGCCGTTGTCTTCGACCCTGCCGAAGTCTCGCCGATGCGGTACCAGAACCTGTCGGATAGTCGTGTGAGTGGCTCCGTCGAGGATTCTCACTGTCATGCGGCGAAGTTCATGGGACTGGCGCCCCGTCTGACGACTACCTGTTCGGGCCGAGTCCCTTTGGCTTTCTGTGATCCGGACGGCTGGCGCGAGGCAGGCGAATCATCGGAAGCAACCGACGCGCGACCCAAGGCTCCGTTCTGCGACCCGTACGCGCGACGTCGACGTCGACGTCGAGTTGTGCCACAACCTGCTCGAGCGCGGCAAGCACCGAGCTGTGCAGGATCCATAGCTCGGCCTGCCCGCGCGGGTCCACGTCGATGAGGGCGAGTTCCGTTATCACGGCTCGCGCCTCGCGCACGGCCTCCAGCGTCCGCTCGAACGCCTCCTCTGAACGGTCCGCTTTTGCGTCCTCGTACTCTGCTTGAACCAGGTCACCGAATGCGCGCAGACTGTTGGCAACGTCATCGAGTGCTACTGCGAAGGCGCGCCGCAGTTCGGCTTCCAACGGACCGGATGAGCTGCCGGAGTGGACGGGAGCCTGTCGTCCGATCGCGGCGATGAGGATCCGCTCCGCGGCGAGCGACCGGTCTAGCCTCCCGACGGCTGACGCGAGGCCAGGGTGGACTGTAGCGGTGGCGAGTGCCCGCGGATTGAGACGCCGGCTCTCCCTGGCCGCTTCCACCGCGGCTGCTGCGGCACGCAACTCTGCGGCGATGTCACCGATCCACTCGGTCCAGGCGGTCACCTCCTCGGGATGCGGAGCACGATCCCCGAGAGTCGAGGCGACCTCATTCAACAGCGCAGCTTGGGATCGGATGACGCGGCGTACTGCCTGACTGGCCCGCGCGTTCGGAATGGCGATCGGTGCAATCAGGCTGAAGGCGACCCCGACGGCCGTGCCGATCAGTGTGTTCGCCACCCGCACTTCAGCGGCAACTCCGGGTGCTGACACCGCAAGGATGAGCATCCCGCTGATCGGCGCCTCCAGCGTTTGGTCGCCGAGGCGCAGAAGATAGGCGATCGTGAGGGACGCGGCCATTACCAAAGCGAGGCTCCACCACGTGAGCCCTAGGAACGTAGTGACGGCCACCGCGACAAGCACGCCGGTCAAAACCGCCCCGACCCGCACCAATCCCATGAGCAGCGTGCCCACCGTGGAAACTTGTACAACGAGGAGCGCCGTAAGGGGGGCCGTGAGGTCGAGAATGCCCGGAAACAAGGCGTCCGCGATGACGTACGCGACCACCGCTGCAATGGTGAGTCGGGCAATCTGGGTGACGGCGGGCAGCAGCCGTTCCGGCACCTGCGACCATGATGCGGGCAGTTCGGGCCACAGCCACCACAAGAGCTGACGGGGGTTCCAGCGTGGACGGGCGCCACGCCAACGGATTCGTGCAGCCATCCCTGATCCTTCTGTTTCGCCGGAAGCGCCACGGTACCGCACCCGGCAGGATTCCTCGCCGAAATATTCCCGCCGTCCGAGCGAGCACCAGCGCTACATCCGCTGGCAGCGGGGTAGAGCCGAGCAGGGAAGGCCAGGCTCGCGCACCGGACTGCCACCGATCGACCATATGAGGCGTTATCCGCGGACTCCCGGTCAGATCCAAATCAGTCGAGGTTTCAGCGTCCACGGCCAGTCGTCGGAAGCGATCCGTCGCCATCCGTCGGTCACGGGTTCAAGTCCCGTCCGCCCTACTTCAAATTGCGCCGCTCACGCGGCATCCCTGAATCGGCTGGACCGGTCCACCCTCGTTTTATAGCAACGGCTCGCTCCCGATGGCGTCACGAGCGGCGCGCGTGCGAGTTCAGTACTTCGGATGCTGGCTCCGCCAATTGGTCAGCCGCGCTGACGACCAGCGACATCCAGCGGTCAGCCACAGTCGACCACGTGTCACGCAGCGAAACCTCGTGCTCCTGCATCCGCGCAACCACCTCAGATCCGGTCAGCCCGACCGAGCGCAGATCCTCGCTGTCCTCGCCGGCCCACTCCTCGGCGGTCGCCGCCAATGCCTCCAGGTGGAACTGCAGTCCCCAGGCCGTGGCCCCGACCCGGAACGCCTGGTTCGGGCACCGGTCACTGGAGCACAGCGACACCACGCCCGGCGGAAGTTCGTGCACTTCCAGTGTGTGCCATTGCAAAGCCCTGAGCTGGCCGGTCAGGCCGCCCAGGAGCGGGTCGTCCTCGGCAGCCGCCGTGAGTGCCAGTTCGGTCAGTCCGACCTCGGCGCCGTTGCGCACCGGGCCGACCACACCGTTCGCGACGACGGCTAGGAGCTCGGCTCCGAGGCAGATTCCGAGGAACGGCACCTCGGTGTCCAGGCAGTGAGCGATCAGAGTTCGCACGCGTGGCAGCCACTCGGCGGTGACGTCATCCGTGGGGCCCGGCGTTCCGCCGAGGACCACGACGCCATTGTAGCCGTCTGCGGTCAACGGGATGTCTCGCCCCGCCTCAGGCCCCACCACGTCCAGCGCTGCCCCGGCGGCACGGATGCGTTCGCCGACCAGGCCGACGCCGGCATTCGACTCGTGCTCCACGACCAATACTGTGGTCACTCTCACAGCCTTCCCGCTTCAATAATCTTCTTCAGGAACGCCTGGGTGCGTTCATGCTGTGGCGCACCGAAGATGTCCGCGGGCGGTCCCTGCTCGAGCACGGTGCCTTCGTGGATGTATGCGACCGTGTCCGCCACCTCGCGCGCGAACGACATCTCATGCGTTGCCATCAGGATGGTCAGGCCGTCCGCGGCGAGGTCCCGCACGATGTTGAGCACCTCGGCGACCAGTTCAGGGTCGAGGGCTGACGTGATCTCATCGAGCAGCAGCACCTCCGGGTTCATGGCGAGCGCCCGGACGATGGCGACGCGCTGCTGCTGCCCGCCCGACAACTGGTCAGGGTAGGCATCCGCTTTCTCGGCGAGTCCGACCCGGGTGAGCAGCGCGATCGCCTGCTTCTCGGCATCCGCCCGCGGCACCCCCAGCACCCGGATGGGCGACAGGGTGACGTTCTGCAGCACGGTCATGTGGGGAAAAAGGTTGAAGCTCTGGAACACGATGCCCACTTTGCGGCGGAGCGAGTTGACGTCGATGCCCTCCCCGGAGACCACGTCGCCATCCAGCCTGATGTCTCCGCCCTGGATGTCTTCCAGTGCGTTGACGCAGCGAAGTAGCGTCGACTTTCCGCAGCCGGATGCGCCGATCAGGCACACCACCTGGTGCTTGGCCACATGCAGGGTGATGCCGCGCAGCACCGGGTTGGTGGCGTAGGACTTTTCGACATCGTTCAGTTCGAGAAAAGCCATGACTATCCCTTGCTCAATTGGCGGCGTGCGTCGCGCTCGAGGAGCCGGTCGACGAAGCGGGTCTGCGGGATTGTGATGATGATGAACAGGATCGCGACCACCGTCACCGATGACAGGTTGAAGTAGTTGCTGGAGTACATCTTCGCCTGTGTGAACGCGTCGACCGTTCCAATGATGGTGACCAAAGCAGTGTCCTTCTGCAGCCCGATGAAATCGTTCAGCAGCGGCGGGGTCACCTTGCGAACCGCCTGAGGCACGATCACGTGCCGCATAGTTTTACCGTAGGAGAGTCCGAGTGAACGGGCGGCGGAAACCTGTGACCAGTGGATGCCTTCGATGCCGGCCCGGTACACCTCGGCCACGTAGGCGCCATAGGTGAGGGTGAGGGCGAGGACGGCGGACCACATCGGCCCCATCTCGCTGAGGATCGGCACACCAGCCAGCGGAAGGCCGAAGCCGACCAGGTAGATCACGATGATCGACGGGATGGCGCGGAAGACGTCGACGTACGCGGTGGCCAGCCACCTCAGCGGCCGCCCCGCCTTCGATGGCGCCAGCCGGGCCAGCGCGATGACGAGCGCCCAGACGAGCACGAACGCCTCGGCGAGCAGGGCGATCTTGATGTTCTCCCCAAACGCCACGGTCACGTCGCCCACGCTTTGCGCCATGAACTGCGCGTCGAAGAACGTTGTCTGCACGGCATGGTCGTTTGCAAGGAGGAACATCGTAAACGTGGCGATGAACATGAGCGGGAGGCAGGAGCCGAGCGCGGTCCAGCCCGACTGGGCGGCGCGAGCACGGAACTTCCGGGCTGAGACGAGGTCGCCTGCCTCGGCGGCTGTCGTGCTGGCGACCTGTTGCCGGAACCCACTGATCAGAGGCCGCGCCGTGAGAAGGGCCAGGACCACCACGACCAGGGTGGCGGCGCCGAGGGCGGTCTTCCACACACCTGTCTCGGCGACGGTGATGGTCAGGTAGGCGGCGAACCCGGTCATCCCGACGGTGAGGAGGCACAGCAGCACTCCTGCCAGCAGCAGCGTGCGTGCCGTGCCCACCGGGGAGGGTTGCGCGACCCCGAGGGGTCGCGCAACCGGGGGAGTTTTCAGCGTCACTTGACGTCCCATACCGGGATGCTTGCCGGGTCGACGCCGTAGGCATCCACGAGGTACTCCGCGCTGAGCTTGTCCAGGGTGCGATCGGCCTTCAGGTCGGCGAGGATCTTGTTGATCGTGTCGAGGTTGGGGGAGCCCTTCTCCATCATGATCCCGTACGCCTCATCGGTGAGGACCTGGCCCACCACCTCGAGCTTGCCGCCCGACTGCGTCGCAGCGCCCAGCACGATGCTGAGATCCTGGATGCCCGCGTCGACGTTCCCGGCGAGTACGGCTGCCTGCATCTCCGGGTCTCCGGGGAAGACGGATGCCGCCTTCTCCGGCTTGATGACGTCGGCGACCAGCAGCTGCCCGACGGTGCCCTGCTTCACGCCGAGGTGACTGCTCGAGAGGGTCGACTCGGTGACATCCGCCCCCTTCTTGACCAGCACGCCCGCCGTCGACTGGAAGTACGGGTCGGAGAAGTCCATGACTTGGCGGCGTTCGTCGGTGATGGTGATCTGGTTGAGTGACAGGTCCATGTCGCCGGCCTTGCCTGCGACGAGGCCGTCGAATGACGCCATCTGCAGCTTGACGTTGTCGATGCCGGCGCGGTGCGCGATGTTCACGAGCAGGCAGAAGTCGAAGCCGCTGCGGATGTCTTCGACCGTGTCGCCGTTGTACCAGCCGGGGCTCGGCAGGTCTGCCTTCACCAGTAGGGTGCCTTCGGTCTTGGTCTCCAGGGTGTACTCGCCCCTGGCGCCGGTGAGTTCGCAGTCACCGTATGAGGCGGGGTTTCCGCTCTCCAGGACTTCTCCTTCCGCTGATGCGCTGCATCCGCTGAATAATAGAAGCGCTGCGATCGCTGCAGCGGGGACGAGCAGTCGTGGGGTGTGCGTCATTGCATTCCTCTCCTCATACCTAAATCGTTTTAGGCGGCAGCCGATAGTATTCAGTAATCGCACCCTCCGTCAAGATGGGTGGTCGACGGCAGGAGCAGGCGGAGCGGTGAGCACGGTTTCGAACAAGAAGATCGGCATTCAGGATGTCGCGAAGGCCGCTGGCGTCTCCACGGCGACGGTTTCGCAGGTCTACAACAACAAGGGTGAAGTCGCCGCTGCCACCAGGGAGCGGGTGCTCGAGGTGGGGTCGAAACTTGGCTACCGGCCGAACGCGATCGGTCAGGCACTGCGCTCCGGCAGGTCGCGGGTGATCGGTATCGTCGTCAGCTACCGCGACTCGGCGGTCTGGGAACAGACCTACATGCCCTATTACCGCAGCATCATTGCCGGCGCCGCCATCGAGGCAGTGGAACACGGATATTCGATCTCGGCCGCGCCCAGTAGCGTCGACGGTCGAATCGAAACCTATCTGCCCCTAGACGGAGTGATCGTTGTCGACCCTCTTCCCGGGGACCCGATCGTGGAGCAGAGCCTGGAGAACGGCCGCGCCGTGGTCACCGATGGCGGCTACCAGCCGAAGCCGGGCGCCCAGCTGGCCAGCGTGCACTCCGATATGGCGCAGGCGATACCCGACATGCTCGACCACCTGGCCCGTCAGTCCCGCGAGGCGACACTACGCCCTGCGCTGTTCGTCGGCCCGCGGCTGGATGAGTACACCGTCTCGACGATCGGGGCCTACGAGCGCTGGTGCGCCCGCCGCGGGGTGGCGTCGCGGGTCGTATCGCTTGCTCCGGGCCAGGCGCCGATGGACGCCGCCCGTGAAATCCTCTCCGCCACTCTGAACGAAGTGAACGCGGTGCACTGCCTCAACGAGACCTATTGCAGCGCCATCACCAACGCGGCTGCCGAGTTAGGACTCAGCATCCCGGGTGACGTGCAGGTGTCGGTTACCGGGAACTCGAAAGCCGTCGGGGCCGACTCGCGCGTTGCCTACCTCGATGTCGATCCGGTGGAGACTGGAGCGATCTGCGCCCGCACACTGATCGCCATGCTTGAAGGGGACCCGGCCGAGAGCGTGGCACAGGAGGTCGCGCTCGTGCCTGCCCGCGTGCGCGACTGATCCAGCAGCGTCAGCCCCGCTAGCTGCTTCAACTGCAGCACCAGCCACGGGCTGAACACGGATGGCGTAACCGGGAGGGACACGCGCCGCGCGCGGGGGTCGACCCAGCGCCAATCGGTGACTTCCGCCGGGATGGCGACGAGCAGCATCCGTCGTCCCGCTGCGGAGATCGGGCAGAGTTCGTCTTCAACGACTCCGGATGGCTCGCTCAGTGTTGTGCCCTGCGGTCCCGTAGAAGTTTAGGTCTGCGGGCTTTGCTCTATTCATCGGCCCCGTTGGTCTCAGAGCAAAGCAGGCACGCTCTCGTACGAGACTCTGATGCTGCCCTCCAGGAGCGGCATCATCGTCGCGACTTACCTGCAGAACCAGGATCACCCTCGGCGGACGCTCTTGACTTGGCGCGCAGCTGGGCCGCCCAACCACGCGATGCCATGACAACTAACTGAATGCGCCCGTTTCGCAGCCAGACGAAACTGGTGCAAACGTGCCTACCCTGTGCGGGTTACCGCGGAGGGGTCGACGCAGGGGCGGTTATCGGCGCTGAATAGTTATCGGTGCATCGCCGAGGCTGCGATCACGGAGGGCAGGAAGCCGGGGTAAGCCTGCTCCATGTCGTCAAAGCGGAGGAGGTTCATTCTTGATGAGCCGACATAGTACTGATGCAGGACGCCAGCCTGTCGCAGCGCCGTGAAGTGATGGGTTGCCGTTGGCGCTTTCACCGGCAATTCGAAAGCTCCGCAATTAAGCGCCGTGTGGGCGTCGGCCAGTTGCCTCAGGATGCTGAGGCGCACCGGATCTGCGACAGCGGCAAGAACCCGAGCGAAGTCGAAGTCGGCGATGTCGGGTTCATCCGTCAACTCGTTGGCGCGTGCCATCTCATCTCCTCGTTTCCCCAATTCTACGCCGAGGTCGTAGACGTGTGAGTGTTCGGCGTCATCGAGTTTGAGTGCACAGCTGATGCCGTCGATGTGGTCTGGATGCCTTTGTCGAGGATGACGGTCGCGTCGGTGGTTCCTCGCTGGTGGCGCTGCCCGTTTACCACGATCCGAGAGATGCTCTGGATCTCGGAAGACGATCCTCAGGGGTTGCGTATTCAGTCACGCGGTCGCCGTGTGGCGTCCGCCGCAACTTCCGGCGCGGAAGCGTTCTGTGTGCTGGACAAGTTCGACAGCAGTTGCAGGCCGTCGTGTGAGGACGAGCCGGGGTCAGCGGAGAACACCAGCATCTGGAGTCCGCGATCGGACGAGAGATCCATGCCCTGGAAAGTGAGGTCGAGGTCGCCGACGATGGGCGGTCGTATGGAGAGCGGCCAGCTTCCGCGCGGATCTGGACAACCCTGTGGTGACGTCCGACGGTCGGGCCGAGGGCCGCGCAGGCGTTCGCGCCGCGGCGCGCGGGTCAGGCCGCGAGAGGACGAATCGGAAGGTGGGGGCAAGCCGTGTCGGCGAGGATGCTGGCGAGATTGAGAATGCCCGGGTCGTTGAAGTCAGGGGTGCGGGCGGCGAGGTGGATGCTCCGCCGAACCGGCACGGTGAGCTCGAGGAGTTCGACACCGGCCGGTAGGTGCGCGACGGTGAGCGCGGGCACCAGCGCGACGCCGACTCCTGCCGCGACGAGTTCGAGTTGCACAGCGAAATCCATCGATTCCGCCACGATGCGAGGGCGGAACCCAGCGAGGCCGCAGGCGCGTTCCATCATTGTGAAGCAGGTTAGGTCGGCGGTCGGGGCGATCCACGACGTGGTCGCGAAATCGGTCAGTTCAATCGTCCTCGTCGAACCGTCGCCGAGACCGGCGGCCGGCGCCGCGAGCCAAACCGGTTCGCTTCCTAGCGGTCGCGAGCTGAGGCCACCGGCGAGGTCGCGCGGCACGTTCGAGTAGGAGTGGATGACAGCCAGGTCGGTGTTACCCGAGGCGAGCGCCTCGACGGCTGCATCCGGCTCAGCCGTAATGACCCGTAGGTCGAGTGCGGGCCCGTCGCCGCTACGAATTCGCCGACAGGTTTCGGCGACGAAGGTGCGCGCGGCGGAGGGGAACGCGTTGAGCGTGTACCGGCCTACGGTGCCGGCGCGGAGTGCTTCAAGTTCGAGTTCCGCGAGTGAGAGGCGGTCGAGGATGTCGTGACCGTGCACAGCGAGCGCCGCGCCCGCAGCCGTCAGTACGACTCCGCGCCCTTGACGTTGGGTGAGACGGATGCCGAGCTCCTTCTCGAGCGCTGTGACAGCATGGATCGTTACCATCCTCCATCGTTGTAGCGTCGAGGAATGCTTTTCACCCGGGCGCTTCGCGCCGTTCCCGTCGTCGCGCTTGCCTTCGCTTTAGGGGGATGCTCCGGTCCGACATCGCTTCCGCCGTGCGAGGCGCTGACATTGGACGAGCTCGCTCCCGGTCACGGTGTGCTGTTCGGCGTCAATCCGGATTGGGCGAATCAATCGCTGCTCGAGTTCGGACAGGCGATCGGCGAGGAGCCGGCCGTAGCTGTGTCGTTCGTTGATTTCCCGCTCCGGGAGATGGATGTGAAGAATCTGACGGCTGCGGTACACCAGGTTCAGCGTGCCGGCGGAACTCTGCTGCTTACCTTAGAGCCGAAGGGCGGGCTGGACACTGTGACCACGGAATCCGTCGATGACTTGGCCGATGTCCTCGCACCGGTGGAGGCGACCGGAACAACTGTGGTCGTTCGGTTCGGCCACGAAATGAACGGTTCCTGGTATGCCTGGGGCCAGCAACCGGAGGCGTACATTCATGCTTTCCGGACCGTGAGTAGTGGCCTCAGGGACTCCCTGGACGCGACATCCATGATGTGGGCACCCAACTACGCTGGTGGCTACCCTTTCGCTGGCGGCGCATTTGAGGCCAAGCGTGGCACGGCCCACTTCGCCGCCCTCGATACGAACGGTGACGGCACGGTCGGGATGACCGATGACCCTTACGCGCCGTACTATCCCGGTGACGACGCCGTTGACTGGGTCGGCATGTCGCTTTATCACTGGGGCTCCGCGCATCCGTGGGGTGAGAATGAGCTGCCTGAAGACGGCAAATTCGTCGCTCAACTGACCGGCCAATATCGAGGCCTCGCCGGGGACGACTCCGCTGTGCCCGACTTCTACGCCGAGTACGGAGAGAAACGCCAGAAGCTGGTCGCGATCCCCGAGACTGCGGCGCTCGTCGTAAACCGCGGTGACGCGGCGGGGGAGTTGGCGATCAAGCAGGCATGGTGGTGGCAGATCTTCGCGGCCGATATTCCGGAACGCTTCCCGAAGCTGAAGATGATTAACTGGTTCGAATGGCACAAGTTCGAGCCAGAAGTGCGCGGCGACGTCGACTGGACCATCACTTCTGACCGGACGGTTACCCGCGCATTTGCGGCGGACCTTCCGGAATGGGTCCGGTTCGCCGAGCAGCGCGCGTCGTGCACACCGGGTTAACTCACTGGAACATTCTCGCGCTGGATTGGAATGTCGTCGTCGTCGTCGTCGCGGCGGCTGCCACGCCTACGACCTCGAGCGCGTGAATGCCGCCGCGCTGTACCCTCGCGCCTGTCTGCGGCACCTGACGATCAATAAGGTTTGTGTGCTTGGAGAGTGGCCAAGAACACGGCCGTCTCGCAACGCGTGCTCCGGTGAGCGCGCCGACGACCATCCGCCTACAGCATCGCTGAGTTCGAGCCGCAGCGGACGAGCTCGGCAATTGTGAAGAGTGCGTCGCCTATTGCTGTTGCCGCCAGAAGTCGTTGGCTTTGAGGCCTCGAGTCGATGCGCGCATTTGCAGCGTGTTTGACGCCAGCCGGTACCGATTGACTACGTGGCAATGGGCTCGCTGTGTTGATCCCGTGCGTCAAGGATTCACACGAGGATCTCCTCCGTGGCGGCTTCGGATACATCCCGAACAACCGCCGGCCTTTCGCGCGCGCTCAAGAGGACGCCGAACTCAACAAATCGAGCCTCTGGGCCTCCTGTCCGGGCTCGGTGCACAGCCGATAGTGAACACGGGCACTTCCCCTCAACCACCCACCAACTATCCCCAGAAGGAGATGATGACCATGACTGACGAGATCAGTAACAAGAACACGACGTCGCCGAAGTATGGCAAGAAGCACCTTGCCTTCCTTATCGCGGCGGTGCTGATCCTCGCCGGAGGCCTCGTCTCCGTCGGCGCGGTCAGTGCGTACGCCAAAGAGACCGACCGCCAGTGCGTCGCGGTCCTGAAGGAGGACGCCAAGGCGACCAAGGCCGCGAAGGCGTCCTTCACGTCGGCATCCGACGCGCTCGAGGCCGTGGAAAGCACCACTCTCCCGGCTGAAGCCGAAAAGAGCCGCAAGTACGCCGACCGTCCTGGAGCCGAAGCCGTCGAGGCCGTGCCAGCTGTCGACGCAAGCGAAGGCGTCGCTGCCGTTGCTGCCGTCGAAGCGGTCCCTGCCCGCCCGAGCGGTGCTGAACTCATCGCCGGCGTGACCGACAGTGGTTCTGCCCTCGGCAAGGCCAACACGATCCTCACCGAGTGCACCTCGCGTGACGACGTCACGTCCATCACGGCCGCGACGGCGAAGGTCAAGACTGCTGCGAAGGCGCTCGACGCGAGCGTCACCGCGCTGACTGACGACTTCGCCGTGTTCCAGACCGAAGAAGCCGCCCGCATCGCTGCCGAGATCGAAGCCGCGCGCATCGCAGCTGAGAAGGAAGCCGCGCGCGTTGCCGCTGAGGCCGAGGCTGCTCGGAAAGCTGCCGAAGAAGCAGCTCGCCAGGCGGCTGCCCGCCAGAACTCCGGTGGCGGAAGCTCTGGATCCTCCCGTGGAGGCACCAAGAAGAGCAGCGGCGGCGGATACAGCAAACCGCCCAGCAGCGGTGGCGGTGGCAGTTACACCCCGCCCGCACCCCGGCCACGCGGCGGAGGCGGTGTTGTTCCTCCCGGAAGCAACAACGGTGTCTGCTGGACCAGCAATGGCCATGGTGGTGGGACGCAGGTGCCCTGCCCGTAACCTGTATGCCCCGCAACAACCCCCTCGTCCACCAACGGTGGATGGAGGTACGGGCCACGTTGCCAACGGGCGGCGCGCCTAGCCCGTGCTACAGGCTCCTGAGCCTGTGCCGGTAACACTAAATCCCCCGGGGAGCATCTGCTCCTCGGGGGATTCTTTCCCGCGTCTGCGGCTCTGAGACTGAACAAAAGGTTATCCATGGCTGATAGCAGCGCACCGATAGCTCGACCAACCGGGGCCGAGATCGACGAACGCATGGCTCGCATCGACGGCATCAACGGTGCCGCGGGTCATCACCTCGACGGGGAGAGCTGAATCAGGGGCCACGCCTCCAGAGATGGAAACACGCGAACTCAGACGGCGTTCTTCGTGCAACTCGCCCACCAGGCCAGACGGAAGCGGCGGCGGGCCGCGGGCAACTTTCTGGCCGCCGTGGGAATCATCTCCGGTGACGATCCGCGAAGCGTGCTAAAAACTCTCGACGGCGCTCATCCGGACCCGCTGTGAAGGAGAGCGCACTAGGCGCCATTAAACGGCGTGTGCCCTCTCGGACCCGCACCGCTGGTAGTCCCACCTCCGGGTAGCGTCGTGGTTTCATCGAACATGTCAATTGCCGTTCCGCCCGATACCAACGAAGTGGACCTCCTAACCGAAGGACTCGAGGCCCGAGAAGAGTGATTGGAGAAAGAGCCGATGGTGGCGCAGAGCGCGGGGATCCTGCTGTATCGGCTGACGGATGCGGGGGAGCCGCAGGTGTGGATCGCCCACATGGGAGGCCCGTTCTGGGCACGGAAGCAGGCGGCCGCCTGGTCGATTCCCAAGGGCGAGTACGAGTCGGGCGCAGACCCGTTTGTAGCGGCTCGGCGGGAGTTTGAGGAGGAAATCGGTGTGCCGGCACCTGACGCGCACTATGCGAGCCTGGGGGAGTTCCGGCAACGGTCGGGCAAAGTGGTGACGGTGTTCGCGGCGGAAACTGACTTCGCCGTTGATCGGCTGGTGAGTAACACATTCGAGCTGGAGTGGCCAAAGGGATCGGGTGTATTGCGGGACTTTCCTGAGGTGGACGACGCGCGGTGGGTCGGGCTGGCGGAAGCCCGGGTGAAGCTGGTGCGCGGGCAGGTTGCCATGCTGGATGTTCTGACCGAGCGGCTGCGCGCCGAGGGGCGTCTGGGCAGTTGACGTCTGCGGCGCAAGACGCCTGTTGCTTGGTATGAGCTGAAAAGGGGTCGACTACTCCGCCCAACGGGAGGACGATTGACCTACTTCCAATCGTAAGGAGGCTGGTGATGTGCTACTCGTGGCATGAAGATGTCGAGAAGACTGTACAGACCGAAACTGCCCAGGAAGATCCCCGAAAGACTGTTCCTGAGGGGCGCCCGGAGAGCCGGGTCCCATCAGAGCAGTACAGATTCTGGACCTTCCCAGTCGGCCGGCGCACCCGCGCGACCGAGGAAGTGGCAGCCGACCGTACCCTCGAAAAGGTATAGCGTCAGCAGTAGGGAGGGCCCCGCCAATGGTGGGGCCTTTTCTGCGCTGTGGACGCGATTTCCGACCCGGTCGGGGTGCTGCACTGAGCGAGCGGCAAAGATCAGCCGATGTGCTGAATGGCGTGCTTGCTCTGACAATCGGGGTTGCTGCAGCTCCATCCGGGCGGTTCTCTCGGATCCTTACTCGCGGAGGGCACAAGCGAAAGCTGGCCGCAGTAACGGCAGATTCGAGCGTCGTTGCTCTTCATGTTGTTGAGCATACGCCTACACGGAACCCGCCGAACTGGTCGACTGATCATCGCTATGGGATGCCTGGCACGGTGACCGGAGGCGAGGCTGCGCAACGGGTTCGACGGCCCCTTTCATCCGCGACACCCGCGGTCTATGCTCCCCGTAGATAGGGGAGGCAACCATGGATTGGTTCACAATTGGCGCGTTGGTCGTCATTGGTGCCGTCGCAGTGCTTGTAGCCCGCTGGGTGTCTGGGGTGAGCGGGTCCCGGCGGTCCAGCCCTGGCGATCGCGACGACCTGGACACCCTCGAGTGGAAGCATGACGACATCAAGCGGGGAACGTCCCCGGAGAATTCGGGGCTGTGAAACGCTGAAGGCATCAAGGGCCCTTTGAGACGACGAGCTAGTCGGCTGTTCGCTTTCCTGGCAGGTGCACCCCACTTCGCCCCAACGACGGCACGCCCGTCGAGCGGCGCGGCTCGGTCGTCGGCGCCAGGAGTGGAGAGACCAACGGCGCCACGCCGGAGGCCAATGATCGTTGCCCAGACCGGTAGTGATTCGCCGGCCTGGGCTGCCCTCGGCTGTCATCGCGAAGATGTCCTCGTTCCATTCCACAGGATCGGCGGCCCCAGGGTCGCCGATCGGAGAGATATAGACGATGGACTGCCCGTCCGGAGACCAGGCAGGCTCGAACAGGCCCTTCTCTCCTTCAGCCAGGAGAGACTGTCCGCTGCCATCCCGATTGACGGTCCAGAGTTCTTCCCGAGACCCGCCGCGAGTCGTGCTAAAACGAGGCGCTCACCGTCAGGGGACCAACTCGGCCAATTGCCATTAGAAGCAAGCAGTCGACTGCCACCACCGTCGCTCTCCATGACGTGAATGTTGGTGCCGTCATCATGCAACGTCACGTAGGCGATGTGCGTGCCGTCGGGCGACCATGACGGGGCAATCTCGAACACGTCAGCAGTACCGGTCAGGTTGCGGATTCCCGTGCCATCAGCGTTGATGACGCAGATGTCGGCTCTGCCTTCTTGCAGATCGACCGCGGAGGTGAACGCCAAGTGCGTCCCGTCTGGAGACCAAGAAGGCATCGCCTCAGCGTGAGAACTTGTGGTCAGCTGGACCTCATCGGAGCCGTCGGTTCCCATGAGCCAAAGGTCGTAATTGCCTGAACGATCGGACGTGAAAGCGATGGGACGTGTGGCGGGGTCGACCGTTCGGGATGCCCTCGATTCGACGCACAAACCTTCTCCGGACGAATCTGCTCCGGTCTGGGCGGTGCAGCCGCTGACAGTAAAAATTATCGCCACGAACGCGATCCCCACGCCGTGACGCCCTGCATGGTGCATTCCGCCGCCTCCGTCGCCCTGGTTTGGTTGTCAACCCAAGGGCGGCGACTAGCCACCCTTTGCTCGGAACCCCTCCTGCATACTCTGCGGAAGTCGCGCGTGCAATGGGTCGGTGCCTCGCCAGCTGCGCGTGCTCCCAGCGACAGTGAACACTCTCTTTTCGTCTCTGAGGTGGCGAATGGTGACTATACGACCGGTGCTCTTCTGGCTCTTTGGCCATGCAGCACTCACCCTTCGCGGAAGCGCACACCTGAACTTTTCAGCTCGAGTTTGGCGAGCGCGCGGGTGATGCCCTCCTCGCCGCGCCGCCATGCGCCCATCACGTCTGGATCAATCCTCGTGAGGGTCGAGATGTCCTGGGTGGCCAGTGCCCGCAGGGCGAGCAGGTCGATGCCGGCGCCGGATTTGACGGCTGCCTTGGCCTGTCCGGCCTTTCGCGCGAACCGGATGCGGGGGATGAGCCACAGCAGGAGGATTGTGACTACCGGTAGCACGGCGATTCCAATGCCGAGGCCGGTTGCGAGCTGGTTGACGGCGACTTGCTGACTCTGCCCGGCCGCCTCGAGTGCGCCGCCGGCCCCGCTCGCGTCGTCGACTCCTGGCAGCAGAAAGTTCGCTTCGAGCGGCGGAAGGAATCCGGGAACCTCTGGCAACACAGCGCGGCTATCGCGGATTCCGACCGTGGTCCTCGACATCGGGCTCCGCCCGTAAGGCGTCGGCGATTTCTTCCTCCGGACGCGGCGCGATCGACTCGTCGACCTCAAGCTCTGGAATGGTCGGCTCATGCATGCCTGGAGGGTGCTCCTGAGAAGAGCGCTCGATGTGGGAAGACACTGCGAATCCTTCGGTTGGCGACATCCTCAGCGTATACCGAGTGGAGTCTGCGGGCAGGCACGACCTACCTAGGTGCAAGTGAAGGGGCGAGGGCACCCATGCCTCGAGAGGCCGTTATGCGGTCTTCCGGTCGAAGGTGAGGTGGGTCACCCCGCTGGGCGCCGAGACCGCCTCGATGTCGTAATCGGCCTCGAGTCCCTCCAGCCCGTCCCACACCCTGACGCCACGACCGAGCACGATCGGCACCTGGACCAGGTGCATGTGGTCGACCAGACCGGCGGCGAGGAACTGGCGCACGACTGTTGCGCCTCCACCGATGCGGATGTCGCGCCCTTCGGCGGCCGCACTGGCGGCGTCGAGCGCCTCGACCGCTGTGGCGTCAAGGAAGTGAAAGGTGGTACCACCCTCCATCCCGATCGACGGTCGCGGGCGGTGAGTCAGAACAAACGTCGGCGTGTGAAAGGGCGGGTTCGCGCCCCACCAGCCTTTCCAATCGGGGTCGTCCTGCCAGCCGGGCGGGCCGAACTTGCCGGCGCCCATGATCTCGGCGCCGATGCCCGGCTCATTCTGCTGGGCGAACGCGTCGTCGACGCCGGCAGTACCGCCACTGCGTTCCAGGATCGGGGCACCGAAGCGGGTGGCGAACATCCACCCGGCCAGCCGCATGCCGGCGTGCCCCATGGGTGCGTCGAGTGCCTGGCCCTCGCCGGTCGCGAAACCATCCAGCGAAATGGAGAGGTTGTGAATGCGGGTCTGTGTCATCTGCTCGCTCCTTCTACCCGGCTCTGAGTATGGCGCGCAATCGGCGCGTGTGGCCAGAAGAATCTTGCCCGCGGCGTAGTGGCCTCGCTCGATGAGCGCACTCCGGCAGGCGCCACCCCCTCGCGCAGGAGGGGTGGCGGGAATATGGTGCATCCGTGACTGCAGCGAAGAAGACAACTTCTGTTCAGGAGCCGGACTCGACAGATCGTCCGTACCCGATCGAGGACTACGCGCTCATCGGAGACCTGCACACGGCGGCGCTGATCTCGCGGAAGGGCACGCTCGACTGGCTGTGCATGCCGCGCTTCGACTCCTCGTCCATGTTCGCTGCGCTCGTCGGCCCCGAAGACGCCGGTCACTGGACGCTCGCCCCGCGCGGCAAGGTGACACACACCGAACGCGCGTACCTTCCCGGCACGTTCGTTCTCCGCACGCTCTGGCGCACGGAGGAGGGTGAGGCGGAGGTGATCGAGTTCATGCCGCTGCACGACCAGCGCGCCAACCTCGTGCGGCGCGTGCGCGGGCTGCGAGGCAAGGTGTCATTCCGTCAGATCCTGCGCCTTCGATTCGATTACAGCGCCGCCGTGCCATGGATCCGCCAGTTGCCGTATGACGGCGGCACAGCTCTTCTGGCGACAGCAGGTCCGGATGCCGTGCTGATCCAGGGGCCGCGTTTGCGAGCAGACGGACTGCGGCACATCGCCGACTTCGAGGTGGTCGAAGACCAGATCGTCGACCTCGTGCTGACCTGGTACAAGTCCTATCTCGAGCCGCCTGAGCCGACCGATGTCGATGGCGCCCTGCGACGCACTGTGGGGTGGTGGGAGGACTGGGCCCGTCGAAGCAACCCGCCGGCGCCGTTCGACGAGCAGGTGCAGCGGTCACTTCTGGTTCTGCGGGCCCTGACCCACGAAGACACCGGGGGTATCGTCGCCGCCGCAACGATGAGCCTCCCCGAAGAGGACGGCGGGGTGCGCAACTGGGATTACCGATACGTCTGGCTTCGCGATGCTGCCCTGACGATCGGCGTGCTCATGACACATGGGTACCGTGACGAGGCGGAGGAGTGGCGGCAGTGGCTGCTGCGCGCGATCGCCGGCGACCCCGCGGATGTGCAGATCATGTACGCGCTGGGCGGCGAGCGACGGTTGCCCGAGTTCGAGGTGCCGCAGCTATCCGGCTACGGTGGCGCAGTTCCCGTGCGGGTCGGGAACGCGGCCTATCTACAGCGCCAGTGGGACATCTTCGGTGAAGTGATGGTGGCACTGCACGGCGCGCGCACCGCCGGCCTCGAAGAGTCCGAGGCGTCCTGGCCGCTGCAGCTGGCGCTGTTGAAGTTCCTCGAGGAGAACTGGCACAAACCCGACCGGGGCATCTGGGAGATCCGCGGCGAGGAGCGGTACTTCACCCACTCGCGCGCCATGGTGTGGGCGGCTTTCGACCGCGGCGTGCGCGGCATCACCGAATTCGGACTTCCGGGCGACGCGGAACGGTGGGCGTCACTTCGCGACCAGGTGTACGAGGAGATCATGGCGCGGGGCTTCGACGCCGAGCGCAATACTTTCGTGCAGCACTACGACACCGGTGCGGTGGATGCCGCGCTGCTGCAACTCCCGCAGATCGGGTTTCTCGAGCCGGATGATCCTCGGATGCTGGGCACGGTCGCTGCCCTTGAGGACGAGCTGATGGTGGACGGGCTGCTCCTGCGTTACCGCGCGGAGACCGGAGTCGACGGACTGGCCGGAACGGAGCATCCGTTTCTCGCCTGCTCGTTCTGGCTGGTCGAACAGTACGCCGCATCGGGGCGCGTGCTCGACGCGAGGAAGCTCATGGGCCAGCTCACAACACTGGTCAACGACCTGGGGTTGCTCAGCGAAGAGTACGACCCCGTTCGACGCCTTCAGGTGGGAAATATCCCGCAGGCACTGTCGCATTTGAGTCTGGTGCGCGCCGCTGATGCCATCGCCGCTGCAGAGAAGGGGCAGGAGCAGGAACTGCCGCTCGTGCGAGGAGAATCTGAGGGCGACCAGGCAGCCGCTGCGAACGAGACGGGTGACGAAGAGCTTCCGGCGGCGACGGGCGAGACCACATCGAAGACGTGAGCTGCCCCGTTCCGGCAGCATGAAGCGGCGGGCCGCCGTAGGGTGACTCGCCGCTCTCGTCTTAGCCAGGCGTGTCGTTGTTCTGGTGGGAGGATCGCCCCGTCGAGGGCGACGTCGGGCACGGTGCCTGGCGCGCCGCCCGGGACGGGGAATGGTCCTGTTGCTCGTCGACAAATGCAAGGGGGTATCCCGTCTCGACGGCGCCTGCCTACAGTTGCGAATCGGTGCGCATACACGCACCAGAACACTCAGAGAAGGAGACGACATGAGCACGAAGGTCGAAAAGAGCATTCTCGTTAACGTCCCGCTCAGCATCGCGTACAACCAATGGACCCAGTTCGAAGAGTTCCCTCACTTCATGAGAGGCGTCAAGTCCGTCACTCAGCTCGATGATCAGCACCTCAAGTGGGTTGCGGAAATCGCTGGTGTCCGTCGGCAGTGGAACGCGACCATCCTGGAGCAGGTGCCCGACAAAAAGGTGTCGTGGGCTGCGACGGAGGGGGCGACGAACGCTGGCTCGGTGACCTTTGAGGATGTCGGAGGCGGACAGACGCAGGTGCATCTTGTCCTCGAGTACGAGCCCGAGGGCCTCGTTGAGAAGATCGGTGACAAGCTCAACGTGGTCGAGAACCAGGCCGAGGGTGACCTGGGCCGGTTCAAGGCATTCATCGAATCCGAAGGCTATGCCACGGGAGCGTGGCGAGGATCCGTTGACGCCGGCGCCGCTGCCGATCAGCCGGGCGTTGAGGCCGCGGCCGAATCACGGGGTGACAGCGGTAAGGCGGGCATCTCGGGCAAGGTCGCCGCGGGCGTCGGAATCGCTGCTGCTGCCGCTGCTGCTGCCGGTGTGGCCGCCGGCAAGAAGAAGAACGAGGACACGGATTTGGAAGCGGACGTCACACTGACGCCTGACACTGACGCGCTGCCGGAGACGGTGTACCCGGTGGAGGGGGACCCGACCCTCATGGAGACAGACCCGCTGCTTGACAGGGGCCGCCCCGCGGGTGGAACTCTCTAGGAGCCGCCCAAGCAGCTCGGTTGAAGCACCGGTCGCCAGCCACCCGCTCACACACAAGACGGGTGGCTGGCGGCATGAGTGGGGTCGGAACCGGATGTCGCGGCGCGCTCCGGCGGGCTGATCGCTGCGGCTCAACCCCGGTGGTTGGGTCGGACGATGACATCGTCGTACCCCGACCGGTACGTCGGATAACTCAACGAGCCAAGCAGGTTTAAGAGCCGCGCCCCGCTTAGAATCGTTCCACTTTCCACTTCGGGCTGGAGTCTGGGCGGCAGATCGACGTTCAGTCGCTCGGCGATGTGAGCGACGACCTCGCCCAGTGGTGCGGGGGACTGGTCCACGGCGTGCAGGATCGACGGCGGCGCGTCGTCCGTGAGCATCCGTTTCAGAGCGCGAACGAGGTCGGTCTCGTGGATTCGGTTCGTTCGTCTCGCATACTGGACCGGTGCGCCAGCGCGCACCGTCCATATGAGGAATTCACGACCAGGTCCGTAGATTCCCGCGGGCCGCACAATGTGGGCGTTGAACAGTTCGCGAGCCCGGGCTTCGCCGGCGAGTAGCATCCTGCCACGGTCGGTGGTGGCTTTGGGGTCGTCGTCTTCGGTGAGTGCGCGCTCGTCCGTTCGCCCTTCGAAGACCCGCGTCGAGGAAACATAGACCACCCGGTTCGGGACGCGAGGCAATGCTGCTGCGAGGTGGTCCAGAGCCGTGACATACGCGTCTGGGCTTCCGGAAGGGTCTTGAGTGCCGGGTGTCAGGGTGATGACCATCGCATCAACGTCAGGGAGTGGGGTCTGCGCTGGCAGTGCCAGGTCGATCTCAATGGCGGCGAACGATGACGGAAGCTGGCCGATGTTGCGGCGGAGAGCGAAGACCTGGTCGCCGCACTCGACTAAACGCAGCCCCAGACGAGTGCCGAGTTTGCCGCACCCGACGAGAAGGGTACGGCGAGGCGTTCCCGACATGCGCGCCTCCCAGCTGTGACCACGAATCTCACTTGAGCCTAGCGAGAGCGGTGACACACATTCGGCCTCTGCCGTCGTGTGCGGCTGTGGCATCCCGCCGACGGACGGCACCAAATCGGTTAGGTCAGCCAGCGCCACCATCGGGATGGTTCGGGCTCCGGTAACTCTGGCGCCAGTTCTTCACCCAGGGCGCGCGCGGCCGAGACGATGTCCTCCGTCGTGAGCGTCATCACGTCGTCACGATCGAGCGCGTCGAGACTCCGGTCCTCGTCGAGCGACAGCCGCAGCGCCTGGCGATTGAGCGCCTGTTCGAACAGTGTGCGGGCAAAGCGCGCGTTGCCTGAGTCTTCACCGGCGTGAAGGCCGTCGAGGATGCGGCGCAGCATCTGATCAGCGCCGGGCTCCAGTGTGTATTCGTGCTGCGCGAGAATCTGGTTGAAGATCGTCTGGAGCGCGTCAAGGGAGTAATCAGGGAAGGCGATCTCGCGGGCGAACCGGGAGCGCAGGCCCGGGTTGGAGAGCAGGAATGACTCCATCAGTCGAGGGTAACCGGCCACAATCACCACCAGGCGATGGCGGTGGTCCTCCATCCGTTTGAGCAGGATCTCGATCGCCTCGGGGCCGAAGTCCATCCGGCCGTCCTCAGGAGCCAGGGCGTACGCCTCATCGATGAACAGAACACCGTCCAAAGCGCGCCGGATGACGCGGTCCGTTTTGATGGCGGTCGCGCCGACATACTGCCCGACGAGACCCGACCGGTCGACTTCGACGAGGTGTCCCTTCTGCAACAGCCCGACCGCCCGGTACATCTCGGCGAGCAGTCGCGCGACGGTGGTCTTGCCGGTGCCAGGGTTTCCGAGAAACACCAGGTGCTGGGATGTTGCCACTTCCGGCAGACCATGCGCCTTGCGCCGTGCCTGCACCTGCAGCAACGCCACGAGCGCCCGCACCTGCTCCTTCACTGTCTCCAGCCCGACCAGGGCGTCGAGTTCGGCCTGCACCTCCTCAAGCGGTCGTGCGGGCCCTGGCCGCCCACCGAACAGGTCACCCACCAGATCATCGACACGTTCGGAGCCCGGCAGTTTGAGTTGCTCGGCCAGGTGGCTGACGGTTTCGCGCAGGTCTTCGAGCGGATTGCGTTTGGCAGGCATCAGTTTCTCCCTGTGTCGGTTATGGGCTCGCCGAGTGTTTCAGCCGACGGCTGAACCGGTTTCCCACAGCGGGTGGATCGCTATCACGAGCACGATGAACGAGCCCGCGGCGACCGTGAGCGCTACCTCTGAACCGTAAACCGGTCGGCGAGAAATCGAGCGCCGACCGAGCACGGCGGCATAGACGCCGGTAACGACGGCCGACCAGGTGAGGAGTACCCAGCCCAGCAGCCAGGTGAGGACGAAAAACGATTCCGCACTGTCACTGAGGAATCCGACGGCATCGGCGACGCCGGGTAGAGCGGCGGCCCCGGCCGCCAAAGCAAGAGCAAAGACCGGGACCCCCACTGTCGCGCGCGGCTGAAGTCGCTCCATGCGCCCAACCTAATCCCAGAACGGGAGGCATGACAATGAGGACGGGCGCTCCTGTGGCAGGCGTTGCCCACGGGATCACCTGTTCCGGATCCAAACATCCGGCATGACGGATGTTTGGATCCGAAACGCGTGAAGTGGCGCGGCAGCCGTCAGTCGAGCTGACCGCGCGCCGCTCCAGCCGGGAAGTCGACGTTGTGCACGTTGACGTAGTAGTTGCCCGGGTCAGAGTCGAGCGCCGCGGCGAGCGCATCATTGTCGACACAGCCGGCGGAGTAGCCGTCGGTTGGGGCCTCAAGCGGCTGTACGACCGGACCTGCCGTGTTCTCATCGCCGACGTGGATGTGCGCTGCTGTGGCTGGCGCGATCCTCCGGATGAAGACGTTGTAGCAAACGGTACCGTCGGTAGTGTCCCATCGGACGAAAGCGAAGCCGCGAGCATCCGGGTCCCCAGGGCCCGGTACTTCCGCTGCGCCGGTCAAACGGGTGAAGGAGAAGGGAAGGAAGCTTCTCGACGAGTCGGCCGTTGTCGCCGTCGCGGCTGTGGGGAGCGCCACAGCGCCCACGACCAGACCGAGCGAAGCCACGGCTGCCATGAATCGTGTGCGCATGTCGGATCCTTTCGGTAGTTCAGGGAGCGCGCCCGAAATTGACCGTATGTACGCGGAAGGGAGCGCTCGATCATGCGTTCGTAGACGGTATTACTCGGATGCCCGATCGATGTCAACGGTCGGCCGACGTCACGCGTTGCATCCGCAGACCATGGCGCGCTGGTTCAGCCTTTGGGCAGAGCGACGCTCCGGTTGGCCGTCAGGGAGGCGAGGATTCCGAGCCGCTCTGCGGAGGGTGATCCGGGGCGCGCCTGTGTAGATCATGAGGATGAGTCCGGGCTCGGCGGTGATGGCGAGTTCCACGTACGCGAGGATGAGCTCGCCCACGTCGGGGTGGTGGAATCGCTTCGTTCCGGTGTAGTGGCTCCGCGCATCGTGCGCGCCCCAGAGCGCGCGGAACGTCTCATTCTGCGTCGACAGTTCGCCGACGAGGTCCTGCTTCCCGCGGTCGTGGGGTCTCGGCCGGCTTCCGCCCGCATGATGGCGACGCAGATCTGAGCAAACGTGTCCCAGTCCGGGTAGAAGTCCCGCGAGGCCGGGTCGAGGAGCTGGAAGCGGGCGGCTCGCGCAAGCGGGCCGCCCTTCGGCGTCATACCGAGAAGCGAGTTCAGCCGTGAAGCGCCGCCTGCTGGCTCCGCCACAGGGCGTACTGCGCCCACGGGTCATCGATGCCGGCACGAAGAACGTCGATGTGCGCGAGGATCTCGTCGCTGGCCGCGAACCATTCGCTGCGATCGAGACGGTGCGCCGCGAATTGTGCGTGACGCTTCCGCTCAGTCAGCCGGTTCCCGCGTTCGAACGCGAGAAGTTCGTCATGACGGATGCCGGCGAAACGCTGGCGGGGATTGACGCTCGTCCCGATCTTTATCCGATCCCCGTACCGGAGGTAGTACACGACGTCTACCCGTGGGGCGACGCTCTCACCGTCGGGGATGTCGCCCAGTCTCCATTCGCAGACCGCGCACAGCCACCCGGACGGATAGCGCACTCCCAGGCGCGCCCCGCACGCAAGGCAGGGTGTCGGCAACAGGTCGGACACACCGGCATCGTGCGCCACCCAGTCGTGGGCGATCTGAAGGTGGTAAGGGCACAGGCCCAGCGGCGCATCGTCCTCGACCGCTTCGCTACAGGGCTCGGGGTCCGTAATCATGCACCGGCGTGTGGCGCGAACTGAACTGACGGGCATGGCTCAAGGCTACGTCCATCGGCGCGACCAGACTACGACGCACGAGCCAGGGACCCGGTTTACGCGCGGCTGCAGATGACCTGCCAACCGCCCGAGCGCCCTAGAAGCGGAGGGATGAGAGGGGTAGCCTAGCCCGTGAGACGTGGTGCGAGGCAGTATCGCGTGGCTGCTTGATGAAGGCGAACTGATGAACTCCAACACGCAAAACGGGGTCAGGTCGAGGAACATCCCTGACGGCGTTGCAGCGCGGTCACGCCGCCCCAACGTCGGCGCCCATAAACGGCGGTCATCATGGACGAGCTAGGCTGGCTGCTCCTCACCTTCGGATCGACGGTTGTTGTCACCAATGTTGCGCTGGTCCTCGCTGTACGCTCCGTCTACAAACGGATGCGCCGCAACCTCGCCATCAACGGCACGACCCTGCGTTTCCGCGCACGGCTGAGCTCGGGGCCGCAACGTGAGGTCCTCAAGCTGCGGGTACGACTCAAGGAGACCCTCGACAGCGGCCAGGCTGCGATCGACCTCGCCGTGCGCAACAAAGGCCCGCGCGGTGAGCTTCCCCAGCTCTTTCGGCGTCTCCAGGGCGAGGCCGCTCGATTGGACTCGCAGTTGCAGCTCCTCGAAAGCGAGAGGGACTTCGGCGTTTTGGCTCAGATGCTGCCCACCGCCCGCCAGCGAGTCGATCAGGTCGTCCAGCTGGTGCGGCGGGTGCGCTCGGCAGTCGGGTCCGGGCTCGAGGAGACCTCGGACGACAGTCTGAACGCGTTGCGTTCCGAGGTCGACCGCGAAGTGACGGCAGTGCG
This sequence comes from Mycetocola miduiensis, assembly GCF_900115155.1. GTDB lineage: Bacteria > Actinomycetota > Actinomycetes > Actinomycetales > Microbacteriaceae > Mycetocola_A > Mycetocola_A miduiensis. Next base: position 105,727 of record NZ_FOVM01000007.1, on the reverse strand, counting down.
CGCCGGTATGCAGGAGCTGCATGAACTCAACGGGTGGGGCGTTCTCCCAAAGCGCACCGCGGCGCATCCGACGCCTTCCCAGGGGTGGAACACAAGCATTGAGCACGGGGGCAAAACATGAGCAACACGTCACGGATTCGAAGCATCCTGCGCAGCAAGACGTCGCGGGGCCTCGACAAGGTTGAAGATCCGCGCGAGTTGCTCGACGACAGCTACGACCAATTGGTGAAAATGCTCCAGCAGGTGCGGCAAGGGCTCGCCGAAGTCGCGACCGCAAAGAAGCGGATCGAGTTGCAAGGCCAGGAAATGGGCGTCCGCTACGGTCGGCTGGCCGGCCAGGCACAGGAGGCCATGGATCAGGGCCGTGAAGACCTCGCCCGCGTCGCATTGGAACGGCGTACCTTCCTCGAGAGCCAGGTCGCCACCCTCCGCGAGCAATTCATCGCGCTGCAACGGCAGACGGTTGGATTGCAAGACAAGGAGCGCCGTCTCGCCGAACGTGTCGACGCCTTCCGGATCGAGAAGGAAACGATCAAGGCCAGTTACACGGCGTCGCAGGCGCAGGTGAAGGTGAACGAGGCGCTGGGCGGTATCGGCTCCCAGATGAACGACGTGGGCGACAGCCTCGAACGCGCCCGCGAGCGGGTGGCACAGATGCGGGCTCGCGCCGCCGCCACCGACGAGCTGCTCTCCAGCGGTGCTCTGCGTGACCTCACGGCCGCGCCGGATGCCGATATCGAGCGACAACTGGCAGCACTTGTGGTGAACGCGGATGTCGAGCGTCAGCTGCAGTCGATGAAGAAAGCCCGGGTGTCAGATCCCGCCGAAAGCTCCCGTTCACAGACCGAAGGTGCAAACGCCTGGCTGAGCATCGGACAGGGACCCGAAGCGCCCTAAGCGTGATGGGCCGACGAGAGTCATTCGACCCTCACGTCGGCTGGCGATTTGTCGGGCCGCCAGCCACGCCATGACGAGTGACGCAGCGACCCCGCGCTCGTCCACTCCATATAGGTGACTTCACCGACGAGCTCGGGTTCAATCCATTGGGCGTGCAACAGTTCGTCCCGCGGTGCATCATGCACCGGGGGAGACTTTCGCGCCAGAGCCCGGAATCGGGTGAGCATCGCGCGTCGCTCCGCGTCAGAGAACCCGGTGCCGACGCGGCCTGCGTAACGGATGCCGTCGGCATCCGGAATTCCGAGAACCAGCGATCCAATGCCACCGGCGGCGCTGCCGTTTCCGGGGCGCCAGCCCACGACGACGACCTCCTGGGTCCGCTGGTGCTTGAGCTTGATCCACGCGCGGGATCGGCGCCCCTCGGTGTATCCGCTGTCGCGAACCTTCGCGATGACCCCTTCCAGGCCGAACGACGTACTCGATGCGAGCGCCGCCTCGATGTCGCCGTCGAATTCCTCCGGAACCTGCACCGGCCCGGTCGGTGTGACACTGGCTGCGAGAGCTGCTCGGCGGACGTCGTACTCGTCCGCCGTGATGTCGTGTCCGTCGAGCTCGAGCAGGTCGAAGAGCATCAGTTCGATCGTTGCCGAGCGGGCGGCAGACTCTTCCTCGGTCAGGCCGGCACGGGACTGCAGGAAGCCGAAGTTCGGTCGGCCCTTGCGATCGAGCGCGACGATCTCCCCATCCAGCACAGCGGATCGCGGTTTCACAGACTCCCGGAGCGGCTTCACCAGTTCGGAGAACGTCGCAGTGAGGTCCTTGCCGTTTCGGCTCATCAACCAGACGTCATCACCGTCCAGGTAGACGACGGCGCGGTATCCGTCCCACTTCATCTCTAGGGCCCAGTCCTCATCAGCATCGAGGTCGGCGGCCGTGCCGGTGGTCGCCAGCATGGGGGAGCGCAACGGGCGGGGAACCGGGGCGGCCGAGGAAGCAGCGAATGCCGGCAGGGATGTCACGGCCGCCCTGCGCAGTTTGGATTCCGGCTTCTTTTTTGTGCCGTCCATGAGGTGGATCAGCCAGTTGTTCTCTGCACCGGGCCGGCTCGTGTGGATCAGCGCGTAGCGGCGGGGAACGCCGCCAAGACCTCCGCCCGGTTTGCCGGTCAGGGTTGCGATGACTTCTTTGCCCTCGCGCCACTTCTCCAAGTCGAAGGTCCCCGAATCCCAGATCGTGACTTCACCCGCCCCGTATTCTCCTTTCGGAATGGTCCCTTCGAACGTGCCGTATTCGAGCGGGTGGTCCTCCGTCTGCACCGCGAGGTGGTTTTCGGCGCCATCCAGCGGCGGCCCCTTGGGAACTGCCCACGACACCAGCACGCCGTCGTATTCAAGGCGGAAGTCGTAATGCAATCTCCGCGCATGGTGCTCCTGGATCACGAACGAATTACCGGTCGACAACGGCGCGACAACATCCGGAACCGGCTCAGGTGTCTTCGAGCCGTCCCGCATGCTGCGGTACTTCGAGAGGCGGTCCCGGGCCTCAGGGGTGGCTTCGAAACTTTCCAGGTGACGCGGGGTCGGCTCGAGCCCCGCATCGCGTGAGGCCAGCAGCGGGGACAGGATGTCTCCGTGCTTCGCCACGCGGTCGAGCACCTCCTCGAAATCGAGATGCCTCAGTGACGGCGCCGCGAGTTCGTCCCAGTTGCGCGGGGCAGCCACCATCGGAGTCAGCCTGCCGCGAAGCGAGTACGGTGCGATCGTTGTCTTCGCCTGGTTGTTCTGGCTCCAGTCGACGAGTACCTTGCCGGCACGCAGCGACTTCTTCATGTCGCTGACGATGAGGTCCCGGTGGTCGGCCTCGAGTGCGCGCGCGAGTTCATGCGCCACAGCCGATACCTGATCCGACGTCCACCGCCCGTCAAGCGGAGCGTACAGGTGGATGCCTTTGCTTCCGCTCGTGACCGGGAGTGGGTCCAGCCCCATATCGGTGAGGATGTCGCGAGCGAGGCGGGCGACCTCGGCGCACCCCTCGAGGCCGACGCCCTCGCCCGGGTCGAGGTCCAGGACCAGCCGGTCGGGTTTGCGGCGGCCCCCTGTCCGTTCGAACTGCCACTGAGGCACGTGGATCTCGAGCGCAGACATCTGCGCTAGCCACACCAATGTCGCGCGGTCATTCACCAGTGGGTATTCGTTCGGGCCGCCGCTGTGCTCGATCGAGCGCCGGGCGACCCAGTCGGGCGCTGATTCGTCGAGGTTCTTCTGGTAGAACACGTCGCCGGGATGCTCCGCTGTTCCCACTCCATGGACCCACCGTTTGCGGGTGGCTGGACGGTTGGCCGTGTACGGCACCATGATCTCGGCGATCTCGGCGTAGTACCGGAGAACGTCGGCTTTCGTGGTGCCGGTGGCCGGGTACATGACCTTGTCCAGATTGGTTACGGTGATCCTCCTGCCGTCGACCTCGACCGCCTGCCGTGCTCCTCCGCGGGCCGCCACCGGCTACACCGCTTCCGGAATCGGCGGGTACGTGATGGTTGTTTCTTCGACCTGGGCGAACGTGGTCATGTCGGTCATTGTACGTCGCAGGCCGCCGAGCGCCTCGAGCCGGCGGCAGCCGAGCCCGAACCCCGGCCGGCTGGTTCGCAGTTCGTCCTCACCGAACTGCGGGATGTGGCGCGAACGAGGAATGCTCCGGATGTCGACCACAACCGACACGCCATGGGCCTGCAGCAAGGCCGCAAACTCCTCGATCGGGTGCGTCGACTGACCAACGGTGAAAGTCTCGCGCATGCGGGGCAGCGTATCGCCGTTGTGGTGGTTGCTCAAGCCACTGTTGCGTCGGGCGGCTGCGGACGCCGACCGCGCTGCGGGCGGCTGCCGCGGAGCGGCAGGGCGGGATCGGTGGTCGTGAACGCCTCTCGAGTCTCGTCGAGCCAGGCCAGCGCCGCCTGTGCCCAGAGCCGGGAGGCTGACCTGGTGACCCGAGGGCGGACGGCCGGGTCGGCGTCGGCGTCCTTGAAATCCGCCACGTAGGAACGCCAGCCCCGCTCATGCCGGTTGAGCAGACCCGCCCAATCCGTAGCTGGCAGGCTCGAGCCGATGAGGATTTGGTCGAGGAGGTCGGCCCATGAGCGCGGGTCGGGGGCGACCGGGACCGCGAGCCACCGGTCCACTGCGTCGGCACCGCTGGCTGTGAGTGTGTACAGCGGCAGGTTATCGTCCGTCGTCGATCCCGACGCGACAAGACCGCTCCGGCCGAGGCGGTCGATCGTGCTGTAAACCTGACCGACGTTGAGGCCGACCCGATGCGGTGCACGCGTGACGAGTTCGTCCCGCAGAGCCAAACCGTATCCGGGGCCCAGAGAGAGGATCGCGAGAATGCCGTCCTTGACCGCCATGACACCTCCATTGCTCATTGCTTCGTTGAACTCTACCGGGTATAGATCAGCGGCGAGCAGGCCGAAAGCAAGGACATCGTTGTAGTTCCGCCGTTGTTATTTGGCTGCTGACTGGGGCATAATGACTGCAACGGCCTTATGCCGACAATTTCACACGATGCTGCACGCTTTGGCATCTCCATGGTCGTTGGGGAAGACGTACCACAGGAGATGGAGGAGAAGATGATGGCATCAGTCGCACGAGGGGTGATTTTGGTTCACTCCTCTCCGCGCGCGCTCTGCCCGCACGTTGAATGGGCGGCTGGGCGCGCTCTTGGTCGTGCCGTGAACTTCGCTTGGGAGGACCAGCCGGTCCTCAAGGGGGCACAGCGGACCGAGTTCTACTGGGAGGGCTACCAGGGCATGGGAGCAGCTCTCGCGTCAGCCCTGCGCGGGTGGGAGCACCTCCGATTTGAGGTGACCGAAGACCCGACCCCCGGCTCGGATGGCGGCCGCTGGTTGCACACGCCTGACCTCGGGATCTTCTTCGCCCAGACGGACACCGCGGGAAACATCGTCGTGCCGGAGGATCGCATCCGTTACGCCATGGAACTGGCGGGAACGAACGCAGACGAACTGCACCGCGAACTGCGGATCGCCCTGGGTTCAGCCTGGGACGATGAGCTGGAACCGTTCAGGCACGCATCCGATGATTCCTCGGTGATCTGGCTTCACAAGGTCGGTTGATCGTCCCGCGCTCAAGCTGCAGGACCCGCGGATGTGGCACCATGCGCTCCGATTGGTGATTTCCCGGTCGGTTCGCCGTTGAAACAGCGAAGTCCTGTGAACAGAAGAACCCCCGACGGATCACCGCCGGGGGTTCTGTTCTGCGAGCCAGCAGCTGCGTGACTCAGTAGCTGCGGAATGCCACGACTGCGTTGTGGCCGCCGAACCCGAATGAGTTGCTCAGCGCGAGCACGTCGCGTGATCCCAGGTCACGAGGTGTCGTGACCACATCGAGTGGGATCGCCGGGTCCTGCTCGGAGAGGTTGATCGTCGGCGGAGCGGTGCGCTCGTGCAGCGCGAGGATGGTGAAGATCGCTTCGAGAGCACCGGTGCCGCCGAGGAGGTGACCTGTGGCAGCCTTCGTCGCCGACACCGCGATGTTCGGGAGGTGGTCGCCGAAGACGCGGAGCAGCGCGTTGTATTCGGCGATGTCGCCGACCGGCGTGCTCGTCGCGTGCGCGTTGACGTGCAAAACGTCGCTCAGGCTCGCGTCTGCCCGCTCGAGCGCTCCGAGCATGGCGCGGGCTGCGGCTGACCCTTCCGGGTCGGGTGCCGTGATGTGGTACGAATCGCTTGTGACCGAACCGCCGGCGAGTTCCGCGTAGATGCGGGCGCCGCGGGCGAGCGCGTGCTCTTCGGTCTCGAGGACGATGGATGCTGCGCCCTCGCCGAGCACGAATCCGTCACGGGAGACGTCGTAGGGGCGGGATGCCGTCTCCGGGGAGTCGTTCCGACGTGACAGGGCCTGCATGGCCGAGAACGCAGCGATGGGCAGGGGGTGAACGACCGACTCGGTTCCACCGGCGATGACGACGTCGGCGAGTCCCGCCTGCAGGTGCTCGTAGGCGTTGGCGATGGCTTCGGTGCTCGAAGCGCAGGCGGAGACGTCGGTGCGGGAGTATGCGCGCGACGGAATGGACATGCTGATTGCGGCCGAAGCAGCGTTGGGCATGAGCATCGGGATCGTCATCGGCAGGACCCGTCGGGGACCCTTCTCACGCAGCGTGTCCCAGGCGTCGAGGAGGGTCCAGAGGCCACCGATGCCGGTTGAGTAGTCGACGCCCACGCGAAGTGGGTCGACGTCGTCGGGGGAGCCGGCATCCGCCCAGGCCTCTCGGGCGGAGACCAGTGCGAACTGGCTCGAGGGGTCGAGGCGCTTGACCTCCTGGCGTTCGAGAACCTCAGAGGGCCGCACCTTCGCCTCACCGGCGAACGTGACGGGCAGGTTGTGCTCAGCGACCCAGTCGTATTCCAGGCTTCGAATGCCGGACTCGCCCGCGAGCAGTGCCTTCCAGGACTCTGGAGCGGTTCCGCCGAGCGGCGAACTGGCACCGATACCGGTGACGACGATTTTCTTGGTCATGCGTGGAACTCTCCTGGTGCTGGTCAGCGATACGAAGGGGAATGGCACGTCCGCGAGAGCGGGAGACGAGACCGGGACTTGCTCGGTCCGGTCTCCCGCACATCACTGAAACGGGTTAGGCCTGCGCCTTGACGATGAAGTCGACGGCGTCGCCGACGGTCTTGAGGTTCTTGACCTCTTCGTCGGGGATCTTGACGTCGAACTTCTCTTCTGCATTGACGACGATCGTCATCATCGAGATCGAGTCGATGTCGAGGTCATCCGTGAAGGACTTGTCGAGTTCGACGGTGTCTGCGGCGATGCCTGTCTCGTCGTTGACGAGTTCAGCCAGACCGGCGAGGACTTCTTCGGTGGACAGTGCCATGGTGTTATCTCCTTGAGTATCGATTGACCGTGAAACAGTCTATTGGGGTGGGTAGCGCGTGAATCGCGCGCCGGGCCGGGAAAATTCAGGGCAGGACGACGACCTGCGCCGCGAACACGAGGCCGGCTCCGAACCCGATCTGCAGGGCGAGGCCGCCGCTCAGTTCGGGGTTTTCCTGCAGCAGGCGGTGCGCAGCCAGCGGGATCGACGCGGCGGACGTGTTGCCGGTGGTTTCGATGTCTCGTGCGATCGCGACGCTCTCCGGAAGCTTCAGTTGCTTCGCGAACTCGTCGATGATGCGCATGTTGGCCTGGTGGGGGATGAAGGCGGCCAGCTGGTCGGGCGTGATGCCCGCGGCCTCGATGGCCTGCTTGGCGACCTTCGCCATGTCCCACACTGCCCAGCGGAAGACGGTTTGCCCTTCCTGGCGGAGGGTGGGCCATTCGGCTTCTCCACGGCGGTACTCCTGAAGTGTCGCGTTCATGGCAACAGCGCCGGCCTTCGAGCCGTCGGAACCCCAGACGGTCGGGGCGATTCCGGGGTACTCGCTTGGGCCGATCACTGCGGCGCCGGCGCCGTCACCGAGCAGGAAGGAGATCGACCGGTCGGTCGGATCGACGACGTCCGAGAGCTTCTCAGCGCCGATGACGAGCACATAGGTGGCCGCGCCTGACCGGATCAGCGCGTCGGCCTGGGCGATCGCGTACGGATAGCCGGCACACGCCGCGTTCACGTCGTAAGCGGCGGCGGGGTTCGAGCCGACGCGGTCGGCGACCACGGCCGCCATCGACGGGGTCTGCTGAATGTTGCTGATCGTCGCGATGATGACGGCGTCAATGAGCGCGGGGTCCACACCGGAGACCTCGATCGCCTCTTTTGCGGCATCCGTCGCCAGATCCACAGCGAGGAGGTCCTGGCTGGCCCGGGTGCGGGTGATGATGCCGGTGCGCTGGCGGATCCACTCGTCGGACGAGTCGATCGGCCCGATGAGGTCTTCGTTGGGAACGGAGATGTCGCCACGGGCCGCTCCGAACCCGAGGATCCGGGTGAAAGCCGGCCCCTGGGACTGTCGCAGAATTGGTGTAGTCAATGCGTCTCTCTCGTTTGGCGTGGAAGTAGGGCGAGGTCGGTCGGCGGTCACGCTGCGAGCAGGTCGACGGCGGCCGGAAGATCGTCCGGGGTCTTGATGCCGACGGCGGGTACGCCCTTCAGGCCGCGGCGGGCCAGTCCGGTGAGGGCGCCGGCCGGGGCCAGCTCGATGATGCCGGTGACGCCGGCCGCTTGCATCCCCTCCATCGTGAGGTCCCAACGAACGGGCGAGGCCACCTGGCCGACCAGAAGCTCCACGAAACGGGAGCCGGAGTCGACAACGGTGCCGTCGGCGTTCGTCCAGAGGGTGCGCACCGGGTCGGATGCCTGCAGCGACTGGGCGGTCGAGTCCAGTGTCGTGCGGGCGGATTCCATGTACCGCGTGTGGAATGCTCCGGCGACCTGGAGGGGGAGTACGCGCGTCCCGGCGAGGGGCGCCGCGCTGAGTTCCGCGAGAGCGTCGAGCGTCCCGGCGACGACGATCTGGCCGCCGCCGTTGAAGTTGGCCGGCTGCAGCCCGAGCTCGTCGAGCCGGCTGAGGAGCGCGTCCTGGTCTCCACCCAGGACGGCGCTCATCCCGGTGGGCACGGCAGCAGCGGCTTCAGCCATCGCTGTCGCCCGTGCGGCGACGAAACGCATCGCCGTGAGTTCGTCGAGCACGCCGGCGACGACAGCGGCGGTGATCTCGCCGACCGAGTGCCCAGCGACAGCGGTCGCGGCAGGCAACCCTCTGTTCGCCGTCAATGCGCGGAGGGTGAGGAGACCGGCGGCGACGATGAGCGGCTGGGCGACCCGGGTGTCCCGGATGGTGTCGGCGTCTGAGGTGGTGCCGTGTGCGACGAGGTCAAGGCCAGCGACCTCGGAGTACTGCTCGAGGAGTGTCCTGTTTGCCGGGTCTTCGAGCCACGGGGTGAGGAAGCCGGGCGTCTGGGAACCTTGACCTGGGCATACGAGAACAATCACGGTACAAGTCTGCCAATCGCTGTGCAGATGCGTGTGTTGAACACCACACAAGAATGGCAGGTTCCCTTGTGCATGTCACACATACCGCAACGGATGCTTCTCAGCGCCTCCGCTTGACGGCATCCGGTTCGGCGATGGAACCGAGGATGAGGGCGGACTGCAGGATCAGCGCTTCGCGAGCGCCGGTGGCGTCCCAGCCGATCACATCGGAGACCCGTTTGAGGCGGTAACGCACGGTATTCGGGTGGACGAAGAGTTCGCGCGCGGTCGCCTCGAGCGACCGGCCATTGTCGAGGTAGCACCACAGCGTGGTCACCAGTTCGGTGGAGTGCGCCTGCAGCGGGCGGTAGATCCGCTCGATGAGGGTTGTGCGTGCGAGCGCGTCTCCGGCGAGGGCGCGCTCCGGCAGCAGATCGTCGGCCTGGACGGGCCGTGGCGCGTGACGCCAGGCGCGCGCAACGGCGAAACCGGCCAGGGCGGCGCGAGCGCTCTTCGACGCTTCGACGAGCGTCGGCACAGCATGTCCAAGAACGAGATACCCGGAACCGAAACCCGGCTCAAGCTGGGTGGCGATCTCGACGAAGCTCAGCGAAGCCGCGGTGCCGATCTCCTCGTCATCGACGCCGTGCGAGGTTTCCGCGCGCCCGATGACGAGCACGAGACGTCCGCCCTGCACTCCAATGAGCACGTCCGCGGCCATGTGGCGTGCCGTGCGGCGCAGCTGGTCGACGTCCAGTTGGGGCGGGGTGGTGCCGACGAGCACAGCGACCTCGCCGTGGCCGTGCCAGCCGAGTGCGGCGATCCGGCTCGGCAGTTCGTCATCGGCTTCACCCGAGAGAATCGAGTCAACGACGAGAGCTTCAAGACGAGCGTCCCACAGACCGCGCGCTTCGGCGGCGCGGGCGTAGACATCGGCGGCAGCAAAGGCGATCTCCCGCGAGTACAGGAGGATGCCTTCGCGAAGGTCCTCAGCGCCACCGTCCTTCAACCGCGCTTCGACGACCTCGACCGTGACGCGGATGAGCTGCAGCGTCTGCTGCAGGCTCACCGAGCGCAACAATTCCCGTGGAGCCGCACCGAAGACATCCGCCGCGATCCATGGTGTCGACTTGGGGTCGTCGAACCACGCGATGAACGAGGCGATGCCGGCTTGGGCGACCAGGCCGACCGCCGACCGCCGCCCTGGCGGCATTTCTGCGTACCAGGGCAGCGTGTCTTCGAGCTTCTTCAGCGTCGTCGTCGCGAGTTCGCCAGACAGCCTTCGCAGCCAGGCGAGGGTCTCACTTTTCGATCGTGGCACGGGCGCGGAGCTGATGCTCTAGCTCTCACCACCGGCGTTGCCGGTGGTTCCCGCGTTGACGTCATGAAGCTTGTACTTCTCGATCGCTTGGGCGGGCACTGAACGGTCGACCTCGCCGCGGTCGGCGAGCAGTTCAAGAGCGCGGACCACCATGGAGGGCCCGTCGATCTTGAAGAACCGCCGTGCCGCAGCACGCGTGTCCGAGAAGCCGAAGCCGTCGGCGCCGAGCGTCGCGAAGTCGCCCGGAATGAACTGCCGGATCTGGTCGGGCACAGCGTGCATGAAGTCCGAGACGGCGACGAAGGGTCCCTTCGCCTCCTGAAGCTTCGCTGTGACGTACGGAACCTTCTTCTCGGCATCCGGGTTGAGGAAGTTGTGTTCCTCGGCCTTGATGCCGTCGCGGCGCAGTTCGGTCCATGACGTGACCGACCAGATGTCGGCGGACACGCCCCAGTCATCTCCGAGCAGCTTCTGGGCTTCAATGGCCCACGGAACCGCGACGCCGGATGCGAGAAGCTGCACCTTGGGGCCGGGAGACGAGGACTCGTTGAGCTTGTAGATGCCTCGAATCAGGCCGTCGACATCGAGGTTCTCGGGCTCGGCCGGCTGCACGATCGGCTCGTTGTAGACGGTGAGGTAGTACATCACGTTGGGGTCTTCGTGCTGTCCGCCGTACATCCGCTCAAGGCCGGAGCGCATGATGTGCCCGATCTCGTAGCCATACGCCGGGTCGTACGAGACGGTGGCCGGGTTGGTGGATGCGAGAAGGTGCGAGTGACCGTCAGCGTGCTGGAGTCCTTCACCGGTGAGGGTCGTGCGACCGGCAGTCGCGCCGATGATGAACCCGCGCGCCATCTGGTCGCCGGCGGCCCAGAAGGCGTCGCCGGTGCGCTGGTACCCGAACATCGAGTAGAAGACGTAGATCGGGATGAGCGGCTCACCCTGAGTCGAGTACGACGTGCCGACGTTGGTGAACGCGGCGGCGCCACCGGCCTCGTTGATGCCAACGTGGAGGATCTGGCCCTGTGGGCTTTCCTTGTACGCCAGCAGCAGTTCGCGGTCGACCGACGTGTAGTGCTGGCCGTTCGGGTTGTAGATCTTCGCGGTCGGAAAGAACGCGTCGATGCCGAAGGTGCGTGCCTCGTCGGGGATGATCGGGACGATCCGGTTGCCGAAGTCCTTCGACCGGATGAGGTCCTTGAGCAAGCGGACGAACGCCATCGTCGTGGCGATCTCCTGGGTGCCTGAACCCTTCTTCGCGATCGCATACGTCGACTCGTCGGGCAGGGTCAGCTGCGTGTACTTGGAACGGCGCTCCGGCACGTAACCGCCGAGGGCCTTACGGCGTTCGTGCAGGTACTGGATCGCTTCGTCCGTGTCGCCCGGGTGGTAGTACGGCGGCAGGTACGGGTTCTCTTCAAGCTGCGCGTCCGTGAACGGGATACGCATCTCGTCACGGAAGGTCTTCAGGTTGTCGAGGGTCATCTTCTTCATCTGGTGGGTCGCGTTGCGACCCTCGAACGACGGCCCGAGACCGTAACCCTTGACCGTCTTCGCGAGGATGACCGTCGGCTGCCCCTTGTGCTCGGATGCCGCCTTGAACGCCGCGTAGACCTTGCGGTAGTCGTGACCGCCGCGCTTGAGGTTCCAGATCTGGTCGTCGGAGTAGTTCTCCACGAGCTTGAGAGCGCGCTCGTCGCGACCGAAGAAGTGCTCGCGCACGAACGCGCCGCTTTCGGCCTTGTAAGTCTGGTAGTCGCCGTCAGGCGTGACGTTCATGAGGTTGAGGAGCGCGCCGCTGTCGTCGCGGGCGAGCAGGTCATCCCATTCGCGGCCCCAGACGACCTTGATGACGTTCCAGCCAGCGCCGCGGAAGAAGCTCTCCAGTTCCTGGATGATCTTGCCGTTACCGCGCACGGGCCCGTCGAGCCTCTGCAGGTTGCAGTTGATGATGAAGTTGAGGTTGTCGAGGCCTTCGTTTGCTGCGACCTGGAGCTGTCCGCGGCTTTCGACCTCGTCCATTTCACCGTCGCCGAGGAACGCCCAGACCTGCTGGTCGCTGGCGTCCTTGATCCCGCGGTTCGTCAGGTACTTGTTGAGCTGCGCCTGGTAGATCGCGTTGATCGGTCCGAGGCCCATCGACACCGTCGGGAACTGCCAGAAGTCGGGCATGAGCCGGGGGTGCGGGTACGACGAGATGCCGTTCGGTGCCTGTGACTTCTCCTGCCGGAAACCGTCGAGCTGGTCGGTCGACAGGCGTCCCTCGAGGAACGCGCGGGCGTAGGTGCCGGGGGAGGCGTGGCCCTGGATGAAGATCTGGTCGCCGCCGCCTGGGTGGTCCTGGCCGCGGAAGAAGTGGTTGAACCCGACTTCGTACAGCGCGGCGGATGAGGCGTAGGTTGAGATGTGCCCGCCGACACCGATCCCGGGGCGCTGTCCTCGGTGCACCGTAACTGCGGCGTTCCACCGGATCCAGGCACGGTAACGGCGTTCGATGTCTTCGTCGCCGGGAAACTCAGGTTCGTTCTCGGGGGCGATCGTGTTGATGTAGTCGGTGGTCGGGACCATCGGCACACCAAGGTGCAGTTCACGCGAGCGCTTCAAGAGGCTCAACATGATCTCGCGGGCCCGGCCGTGACCGTGTGCTGCGACGAGCTGATCGAGTGACTCTTGCCACTCGGCGGTTTCTTCGGGGTCTTTATCGAAGTTGTTCACCGAGTAGGGGTCCTGGTCGTTTACAGTCACCCGTCGACCTTTCTGTATGGGCAGATCGTGCCTGATTCTCACGGTGCAAATTGTCAGTTGTGGTCGGGGTAAAGACCGAGCTGGCACCAGACTCAGCCTAGCGACTCGATCGGCCGATCGGCGACATCCAGCGCTCTGCCTTGGAACGCACGGGTTGGAGGTCTAGCATGTGGGTTTGCCCGATGCGCCGGACCCGGCGCCCCCGAATGCAGGCGACCCGCCTGAAAGGACGTTTCACATGGCCCTCGAGAATGACACTCGAGCCCCCGATTTCGAATTGCAGAACCAGTTCGGCGAACTCATCCAGCTCGGCAGTTTCCGTGGCAAACGCCCGGTTGCGCTGGTCTTCTTCCCGTTGGCCTTCTCGGGGAGGTGCACGAGTGAACTGTGCGAACTGCGCGACAACCTCGCTCTCTTCAAAGATGCCGGCGTTGAGCTGATCGGAATCTCAGTGGACTCCAAGTTCACGTTGCGGGCGTGGGCCGAGCAGGAGGGCTACGACTTCACCCTTCTCGCTGATTTCTGGCCGCACGGCCAGGTCAGCAAGGAGTATGGGGTGTTCCTCCCTGAGAACGGGTTTGCAAATCGGGCGACGTTCCTGATCGACACCGACGGAATCATCCGTGCAAGCTTCATCACGGCACCGGGCGAAGTGCGCCCGTTGGCTGCGTACCGGGCTGCGCTCGACGAGCTGCAACGCCAGCCTGTCTGACCCGTGTAACATGAACTGCTGCCTTCGGGCAGGAAGGGCCTTTAGCTCAGCTGGTAGAGCGCCACGTTTACACCGTGGATGTCATCGGTTCGATCCCGGTAGGGCCCACTTTCCTTAATGCACCCGAGCGTTGTCTAGGTGTGCGCACAATGACCAAATACCTCATCTCCTCCCGAGCGAAGACGTGCTGGTCGCCGAGCCGAGCTCCTACGAGGTCAATCGACGCCGCGAGCGTCACTACACGGCGTGGAGTTGGCCGACGAGGGTGATGATCAGAGACACGTGCTGTGTCGTATCGGGTGCGAAGACACGCGCCGTAGGCGTGCTTCCGGCTTCGTAGTAGAGGCTGACCGGCGCGGTCACATCGCTGAGGTCGGGGTGGCTCTTCGACACGAAGTACGTCACTCCGTTACCTTCCAACACGATGGTGTCGTGGGTCCGGCCGAGTTGGGCCGAAACACTCGTGACCAGCAGACGCGTGCCGACGGGAACTGTTGGAAACGTGAACTGGCACTGGCCGCCCGGGCACGTCGCCGAATTGGCGACGGCCGCCGTGGCCTGGTACGGGCGGGTCTCTGTACAGTCGCACAGCCTCGGCGTACCGTAACGATCATGGACGGATTGTCACTGCCACAACGTTTAGCCCGAGCCGTGGGCGAGAGTCGCGTCTCCGAGCGGGTGGCTGCCGCCCAAGAGTTCGTGTACCGGCCGATTCTCGACTGGGCACGGCGCAGCCCATTCCACACCAGCGTCCTTGGACACTCCATACATCCGCTCCTCACCGATCTGACCCTCGGGCCCTGGATCAGCGCTTCAATCCTCGACCTGACCGGTGGATCTCAGGCTCGTCGCGGGGCTACCCTCTTGGTTGGAGTTGGGCTGGCGGCAGCAATCCCGACCGCTATCGCAGGAGCCGGGGATTGGGCGGAATTGAAGGGCGTCGAGCGTCGAACCGGCGCGGTGCACGCACTAGGCGCCGACGCAGCCATCTTCCTTTTCCTCGGTTCCCTGATCTCGCGGAAGCTCGGCCGTTATACCCAAGGGACGATGCTCGGCCTGGCGGGGAACGCGATCGCGGCGGGAGCCGGCTTTTTGGGTGGGCACCTTGCGCTCAATCGCGGAACCGCCCGCCGGACCCCTCCCGGTGCCTGAGGAAGTACGACCACATTGGCGGGCGATCCGAACCACCGCGGGCTCGCATGAAAGATTTCACGTTCAGCACGGTTGGCAGGGTGTACCGGAGATGATGCAATGGAAACGTCAAGGCTCCACAAACGGCGGGACCGTCTGATTTCGTACCGGCGCCCACCGACCAACCGGGACTCAGGAGAACGATGATGATGACACCAGATGCAGGCAGTGCAAACTTCGGCGGGCCAAAAGAGCGCGAGGGCACGAAAGGCTATTCAGCGGATGATGTGCCCCTCCGCGACGGGCACGTCGAGGAGCCGGATTTGCCGACGCCTCAGGACGCTATCGAGGAAAGCGAGCAGACGGACGTCCCGTCGCCCGACACGGACAGCATGTCGTAGCACCAGCCGAGCAGCTTAGATACGTCCAGAAACGGGATCCCGTAGCGCGAACGCGCGTTGACGGTGTCCCATCGGCCCACATTCACCACCAATTCGAACCACATTGTCCTCCTGTCGTCTGCGTAGGTGAAGGCCCTACGTCCATCGGTTTCTCGTGCCTATGCTGAGCGCATGCAAGCTCGAGGGCGCCTCTCGCAGAGTCTCGCCCTCCGATCAGGAGGAGCGGAGATGGGCGTGAAGACAGCGGCGGCCTTCTCCCACTACGGCTACCCGCAGCCGTTGCAGCGGATCGCTGAGCTACTGGAGATCCGGCTGGATAGTGCGCCTGGCGACGTAGGATTCGAGCTTCACGCTCGCCTGCGCGAGGGCGCGGATGTCTCAGCCGTCGTCGGTGACCAGCCGCCTTCCAGCCGTAGAAGCAGGGTGCATACGCGGCGGCGTATGCCGGCAGGTGCCCACAAATCAGTTACGAGAACCGAGGTCACCCGTGGCATCCGTCATTGCACGCTGAAATCCATTCGTCCATCAGTATCGCTGAAAGGTAAGAAAATGAGAGCAGTTGTCTACGAAGAACGTCGCATCCATGGGAGCGTGACATGGCCGGCGAACTGAACGGTCGGCGAGTCGCGATCCTGGCGACCGATGGCGTCGAGCGGGTCGAGCTCGAGCAGCCACGACAGGCGTTGGACGAAGCTGGCGCACTGACCACCCTCGTCTCCATCAAGACCGGGGAAATCGCGGCACGCAACAATGACCTGGACGACGCCGGCACGTTCCCCGTGGATCGGAGCGTGCAGGATGTCGTCATCGACGATTTCGACGCGCTCCTACTCCCGGGTGGGACGGTCAACCCCGATAAACTCCGAATGGATTCCACCGCTGTCGCATTCGTACGCGACTTCGTCGACTCCGGCAAACCCGTTGCAGCCATCTGTCATGGACCGTGGACCTTGGCAGAAGCCGACCGGGTGCGAGGTCGCCGCATCACGTCGTGGCCCAGCGTCCGCACCGATCTCCGCAACGCCGGAGCGGATGTCGTCGACGAGATGGTGGTCACCGACGGCACGATCACTACGAGCCGATCGCCGGACGATCTCCCCGCATTCTGCGAACGAATAATTCAGGAGTTCGCGGAGAACAATCAGTCGAGCTGACACACCCAGACCCCATCGACGGGCGATCGCGTCTGACATCGCGCATGGTCGACGCGCTGGCAGAAGAAGGCGAGGGCAACATGCCAAAGCGGGGAGAGAAGGCAACGCGCTCGGACACCAGCCGTGCCGTGGCCTTCAGCGACGCTGTCATCGCGATCGTCATCACGCTCCTCGTACTTGACCTTAGACCGCGCGAGACCGAGCCCGGGAAACTGCTGGCCTCCCTGCTGGGGGAGTGGCCGACCTACCTGGCGTACGCAGCCTCGTACACCTACCTGGCCGTGATCTGGCTGAACCACAAGGCCGCCTTCAGCAGAATCCGGGAGATGGACCGGGGTCTGCAATGGGCCAATCTGGGAGTCCTGGCGACGCTTGCACTGGTCCCCTGGCCCACAGCAGTAATCGCCGAGACCGCCAGGACGGGCAATCTGGCCGACGAGCGAGTCGCCGTAGGGCTTTACGCGCTCGTTGGGGGACTGCTCTGCCTATCGTGGCTCGTGTTCTTCTCGCATTTGGCCCGGCACCCTGACCTCACTAAGGAGGAAGTAGATGATTCCTACTTCGCGCGCGAGCGCCCGCGTGCCCTCATAGGAGTCGTGCTCTACTTGGCGGCGGGAACAGCGGGTGTCCTTATCAACCCGCTGGTGGCGTCGGTGATCTTCTTGCTGTTGCCCGCCTTCTACGGTCTGACCAGCCACGGGTTCGACCAGTGGCCGGGTATTCTCGGCGGTCGCGACAACAAGGACAACGTAGGAAGCGACAGATCGCCGAGCGTCGACTGACCGTCGGCCTCATCTACCTCTAGGGGCCCACCGCGCACAGCATCGAGCCGCGATCCTCCTACTCAGGCTGCTCGCCGGCAACGCGCCATACGGGGATTTCTCAGGAACAGTTCACCGGGCTCCCGTAATATCTCTACTCCAAGGGGAGTACTCCGAAACGGCCGGCTCGTCACTACGGATGCGTTCGCATCCCGGGTCACCGGTCCCTCATCGCAGGGATGGAGAAGACTTTGGTGTCAATCAGTCACGCCTACTTCGGAGCCACCCTTGAACATCACCCCACTCGTCTGGGTCATCACCATTGCTGTCACGATCGCGTTCTTCGTGTACGAGTTCTTCGCGCACGTGCGCAAGCCGCATGAGCCGTCGATCGCCGAATCCGCCCGCTGGTCGGCCTTTTATATTGGACTCGCGCTCCTGTTCGGCATCGGGATCGGCGTCGTTTCGGGATGGACGTACGGCGGCGAGTACTTCGCTGGCTATCTGACCGAGAAGGCGCTGTCGATCGACAACCTGTTCGTCTTCCTTCTTGTGATGACGGGTTTCGCGGTGCCGAAGATCTACCAGCAGAAAGTGCTGATGATCGGCATTGTGATCGCGTTGATCCTCCGCGGGATCTTCATTGCCGTTGGCGCCACCCTTATTGCGAACTTCTCGTGGGTGTTCTACGTCTTTGGCGCGCTACTGCTGGTGCTGGCGTATCGCCAGGCTTTCGCGCACGGCGAGTCGAACCCTGCGAACGGCCGGTTTATGGGCTTCGTTCGGCGTCACCTCGCGGTTACTGACGAGTACCACGAAGATCGCCTCACAGTGCGCAAGAACGGCCGCCGCTTCGTCACCCCGATGCTGCTGACGATTATCGCCATCGGCTTCGTCGACGTCATCTTCGCCGTCGACTCGATCCCGGCGATCTACGGTCTGACCGACGAGGCGTACATCGTCTTCACCGCCAACGCATTCGCGCTGATGGGCCTGCGCCAGCTGTACTTCCTCATCGGCGGCGTGCTTGAGCGCCTGATTTACCTCGCGCAGGGGCTCGCAGTCATCCTCGCATTCATCGGTGTGAAGCTGGTGCTGCACGCCATGCACGTCAACGAGTTGCCGTTCATCAACGGCGGCGAGCCGATGCTCTGGGCACCCGAGATCCCCATCTGGTTCTCGCTGGTCTTCATCGGCACAACGATCGCCGTGGCGACGACCGCCAGCCTGCTGAAGACCCGTGGCGACCGCCGCGACGATGATGACCTCCTCCACCCGACCAACGAGACACAGAAAGAACTCTCTTGACGTGTCAGCGCTGTTCTAAGTCAGCCTCCGACCTCGAAAGTTCAGGCCGATGAGCGGCCTCCTCTGGAACATCGCCCTCGTCATTGTGTTCGTCCTGGTAGGCGGCGTCTTCGCTGCGACCGAGATGGCTCTGGTGACCCTGCGCGAGAGTCAGATCAACGCGATCGCCGCGCGTGGTCGCCGGGGTGCGAAGGTCGCTAGCCTCGCGCGCAACCCCAACACCTTCCTCTCCGCGGTGCAGATCGGCGTGACCGTCGCCGGCTTCGCTTCGGCCGCCTACGGGGCCACGTCGATCGCGCCTTCTGTCGCCCCGCTATTCGTAATGTGGGGCGCATCGGACGAACTCGCGCTCACGCTGGCGACACTCGTGCTGACGCTGATCATCGCCTACCTCTCGCTGGTGCTCGGCGAGCTCGTGCCGAAGCGCCTCGCCATCCAACGCAACGCCCAGTTCGCATACGCCGTCGCTCCGGTGCTCGACGGATTCGCAATCGTCATGCGCCCCGTTATCTGGCTGCTGTCCGTCTCGACTAACGCCCTCGTGCGCCTCTTGGGCGGCGACCCGCACAAGACTGCCGACGAGATGAGCGACGAGGAGGTCCGTGACATCGTGGCAACGCACCAGGGGTTGCCCGATGATGAGCGACGGATCCTCGACGACGTATTGTCCCTGCGTGGACGGCAGATCAGCGAGGTCATGAGACCGCGCCCCGAGGTCGTCGCCCTCGACGAAACTGCGACCCTCGCCGAGACAATCGTGCAAGTTCGCGAGCTGCCGTTCTCCCGTTATCCGGTCGTCGACAAGTCGATCGATGACATCACCGGGTTCGTCCACGTCCGCGACCTCTTCGAGACAGCCGCAGAAGACCCCGAGCGGTCCCTTCAACGGATCGCCCGTGCCATTCCCTATCTGCCGTCCACCGCGCGCGTCCTTCCGACTCTGACTCGGATGCGTGCCGACGGGCATCACATCGCAGTCGTCGTGGACGAACACGGCGGCACTGACGGGATCATCACGCTCGAAGACCTGCTCGAGGAGGTGGTCGGGGAGATCTTCGACGAATACGACACCGCCATCGAGCCCACTGTGGCAGGCGGCGTCGTGGACGGCCGGCTGAACCTGCAAGACTTCGAGGAGCTGACGGGACTGGCCATTCCCCGGGGATCTTCCGACACGATCGCCGGATTCATCACGGAGCATCTCGGGCGACTCGCGGTGGTCGGTGATGCCGTCGACGTACCAGGGGCCACAATCCAGGTCACCGCGCTGGAGCGCCGGCGCATCGCCGGAGTGCGAATCACGCCGCTGGTGGCCGAAGGTGATGATCAGGGCGACCAAAACGTGACTTCCAGCGATGCTGCCGACGCTCCGCTGACATGACTCAGCCGTCTATTGCGGTCGGCCACCCACGGCCGTTGTTGAGCCGGATCGATTACCGCCACCGACTGGTCAGCGACACGCAGCTGCTCAAACAAGGCGCGAGCGAGGGTGCTCTTCCCCGAGCCCGGTGAGCCGTGTAGCACCAGAACTTCAGCGTTCGGCATATCACACCATGCTATGACGAGGGCAGCCGCTATGAACGCGCTGCCTCAGCTGCTTCCGTCATCGCTCGATTTGCCTCTGCGCCGAGTTGATTCTCGGTCAGCAGTGCCTTCGCGGCGGCGAGGTCGGAGGCTGGGTCCGCTCCGGTACGCACTTTGAGTTCCGCGCGGTAGAGCAGCGCCTCGAACACGTCGATCGGCGGCGCGTCGGGATAGCGGATGAGTCCTGCGTCGAGGACCGCGATCGCTTGGGCGTCGTCACCGCGAGAATCCCCTTGTCGTGCGGCGACGTCGATCACTCGCCCCAGCCGGATCGTCGTTCCGTCGCCTCGTCCTCGGACGAGCCCTCCTTATAGAAACGGAGCCAGTTACCGCCAACGTCCACAACCGAGAACCCGGTCGCGGTGCCTGCCTTGCGCCGCGGGGGGAGCAGGCGCGGGATGCCCTTAACCGGAACCTTGCCAAAGCGTTCCCGCAGCCCCGCCCTGAACGCGTCGTGGCGCTCACCGGGCTCTGCGACGGTGATGATGGCGCTACCGTACGAGGTCGCCGGATCGAAGCCTTCCAAGGCGAACAAATGGATCGCGATGTCGTCCAACTCCACGACCGCGCAGGGATAAGGACGGCGCTGCTGGAAGCTGACGGTGAACCCAAGCGCGACGTAGAACGAGAGTGCATCGTCCAGGTCCGCGCATGGCAGCACGGGGTAGGTGCGTTCACCGGCCATTGGGTTCCCTCCCGCCGAGTAGTCAGAATTCTACCGGCGCAGGCGGTAGAGCCGTGGATATTGTCGATCGCTCGGCCACCGGGGTACCGGTACGGGCAGCGCCCCGTATCCTCCAAGGGACAAGCTCGTTACAGTTCTCGCAGCCGAGGATGATCTCACGTGGGCCGACGCCGATCAGTGAGGAGATGGTCATGGTCGACGAGTTGCTGACACTCAGCGCGCCACACGTGATCTGTCGTGCGCCGGGCGATGATGGCTGAACATCTGGGGCAGAGCAGTGCCCGGTTCCTGTTGGCGGTGATCGACGGCGGAGGGACCGTCCCGCCGGCTATCGGTCTCGCCGCCGAGTGGTGGCGACCATTCGCGAGTTCCCTGTGGATGCCGTCCTGGCGGATGGCTTGCCGGGAATTCTGATCGGGGCCCGGTCGACCGGCCTTACAACCGCCGCTTTGCTTGCACAGATCCACCTGCGGCCGACGCCGGGCCTGCCCCTGATGGGGAGCGGCTGGTCACCAGGCCCGGGGGTACTTCGCCGGACGAGGGACATGCTGGCCCCGAAGACCGTTTCGTGGCTCCTGGGCCGTACCCTGCCACGACTCAACGCCGTGGTGGCAAGCTACGGACAGCCGCCGCTGCACGACGTATTCGAGTTGTTCGACCGATGCACCAAGGTCCTGGTCATGACCAGTCCGTCGTTCGACTTGGTCGCTCCTCGACCGCCAGTTGCCGACCTCTTGGACGATCCTCACTATGCGGCAGCGCTCGCGATGTCGCACACATCCTTGCCCAGGAGGCCACCACGACGCCTAGCGCGGCTGATGAAGCTGAAGCCATGGTGCGAAGCTGACCGAGGCGGAACGTGCCGGGCGGCTGGGCATCCGTCCGACGAGCGAAGCGAGCGAGGTCACCGACGCCGTGCCCGCGCGGCATCCAGCCGCTCGTTGAGGGTGATGGCTGCGTCGATCAGTGCCAGGTGGGTGAACGCCTGCGGGAAGTTTCCAAGCTGCTCGCCGGTCAGCGCGATCTCCTCCGAGAAGAGGCCCAGGTGGTTGGCATAGGTGAGCATCTTCTCGAAGATCACACGAGCCTCATTGAGTCGGTCGGAACGGGCGAGTGCGTCGACATACAGGAAAGTGCAGAGCGAGAATGTCCCCTCCGAACCACGGAGCCCGTCGGGCGAGGCGCTCGGGTCGTACCGGTAGACGAGGCGGTCCGACACGAGTTCTGATGCGATCGCGGTGAGGGTGTCTTGCCACATCGGGTCGTGGGGCGACACGAAGCCCACCTGCGCCATTTTCAGGAGGGATGCGTCGAGCACGGGTTCGCGCATCTGCCCTTCGACGAGGGGAAGCGAGATATGAAGATCGTTCTCGTCGTCGGTCTTCCATGTCGCAAGGCGTTCGTCATCGCTGTCCAGGATCGGGCTGAGCGTCAACGTCGAATCGCCCGCCGTGTACGCCGCGCCCGCCTCGTTCAGAGTCAACTCGTGCGATAACCGCCCATAGTCGAAACGCGGTGCGATTTCGATGTCGAAGTGGAAAGTTCCGCGGACGCAGCGCAGGACCCGCACGAGGCGATGACGCTCGTCCGCAGCGTCTGAACTCACCGGCATGAAGTCGATGACCTCGCCCACTCCTTGCTCGGTGAGGAACCGGGTGATGAGAATCGCGGTGTCCGGGAAGTAGAGCTGCTTCTTCTCGTACGCGTCATCGTGCGGGTGCGCTCGAAAATAGCCGCCCTTTGCGTGGTCGAGGAGTGAGGCGAAGATGCTGGGTGAGTCGAAGCGGGGACTACAGAACCAGTCGATCGTGCCATCCGTCGACACGAGCGCCGACGTTTTCAAGTCGCCGATCAGGCCGTGCTCCGCGATCGGGGGGTATTCGTTCATGACGGTGATCCTTCTTTTTCAACGTTGATTCGCGGCGGCCGCTGTGCGGCCTGGCGCCTTCGAGCGGCCGGGCAGCAAACTTGCGACGACGATTCCCGCGACGGTGACCACCATGAGCGGCACCATCGCAAACAGATAGCCGTCTGCCGATGCGTCCGCGCGCAAGACGAGGAGCGTTTGGACGATCGCCGTTCCGAAACTCGAGCCGAGGTTCGAGATGCTGCGCGAGAGCCCGGAGATCTCGCTTTGCTCATCCTCGGGGAAGGCGGACTGCACCACGTTGACGCTGGGGGTGAGCGTGAGCCCGAGCCCCAACCCGACCGCCAGCAGGCCGGGTGCGAACGCCCAGGCGCCTGGTACCGCTGCAACGATGAGAAGGAGAACCAGGCCGATGGCCGTGATGAGGAACCCCGCCATGATCAGCGAACGCTGTGCGAACCGACGGACCAACCTGCTGACCGACAGCGACGACACCAGGATTCCGACGGTCGTGGCGCTGAAGATGACCCCGGTCTCGATCGCGTTGTAGCCGCGGACCGCCTGCAGAAGGCTCGCCACCAGCATGGAGACCCCCATCAGCAGCAACCATTGGAAGTTCTGCGTCACCAGCCCCAGGTTCGAGACGCGGTTGTGGAAGAGCGCGGTCGAGAGCAACGGCTCCCGGCCCTTCCGTTGCAGGCGGCGCACCCACCAGAAGAACACAGTGATGACACCGGCGCCGGCCACCATCAGGCCGAACGACAGGAAGACATTGTTGTCGAGGGCAAGGATGCCGATCACGAACAGGATCAGCCCGAGTGCCGAGAGGACGGCACCGATCACGTCAAAGGGCCGACCCGGTTCGCGGGGGAGCGGATCCTTCAAGCGCGCGGCGAAAATCAGGATGATCACGATAATCAGCGACTGGAACAAGAAGGCTGCTCGCCAGCTGAGCGTGTCGGTGATCCATCCGCCGATCAGGGGACCCGTCGCAGCGCCGACTCCGCCGGCAGCGCTGACGATCCCGAACACGCGAACCCGCTCGGCCAGACCCGTCCAGTACATCGTGACGAGGATGTAGACCGGCGGGATGAGCAGGGCGGTCCCTGCACCCTCCAGAACCGAGTTGCCCAGTATGAGAACGCCGAGGCCCGGTGACACCGCGCTGATCACGGCTCCGACTCCGTAGACCGCGAGCCCGAGCATGAAGCAGGTCTTCCGCCCGAGCTGGACGGTCAGCTTGCCAAACGGAATCATCAGTGCCGCCATCACGAGCAGGAAGAGCGTGATGGAACTCTGGATGCCCTGAATGGTCGTGTTGAGATCGTGGCTCATGTCGTTGAGCATGACGTTCATGTTCGAACCGGCGAACGAACAGATGAACTGCGCGAGCGCGAGCGGCGCCAACGTCCATCCGGTGGCGGCGGTAGTTCGCACGTCGGTTGGCGGTGACACCGGGCCCTACCGAACGCCGGCGTGCCAGGCGATGAACAGTCCGGACAGCGTGGCCGTGCCGATGGGATCCATGGTGGTGTTCCGTTCACATCGTGGGAGTGAACTGAAGCTTGCGCCCGGTTCGGGGGACGGTCCTCACCCGGACCGGATGATTATCGGCGGACGCCTGTCGAACGACCGTGATGGTGCGGAGGCGCCGCGGGTCGCCGGCACCGGCCGATGACCCGCGGCATCCGGTTCACTGAGATGTCTTCTCGCCCTTGGCGCCGGTCGATGCCGCATCCACCGACGAGACGACGCCGGATTTCACGGGCCCGAACATGGCATCCACGTCGGCAAGTTCCATGTCGGCCGTCGCCTGGATGAGCGCGAGCAGCTCGGGATCGAGGCCTGGTGAGAATTCTTCGAACCGCTCAGGTGCGATCGTCAGCGGCGCGCCTGCTGGCGCCTGCTCGCTGGCATCCAGCGTGGTGCCGTCGTTCGATGGGGACATGCCCTGGAAGATCTTGCCCGCCTCGGAATGCCCGGTCAGGTCGAACGTGTACTGCTTGCTCTGCAGGCCCAGGTCGAGGAGTTTCTTCACCTCAGGGAACTTCTCGGCGTTGGTCTTCGGAATCGGCAGGACGGTGTTCCACTTCACCCCGAGGCTCTCGAGCGCTTTCGCGTACGCGTTTTCGTGGGCCTGATCCCTCACGATGAGGTACGAAATCGTCGATCGCGCGGTCTTGTTGTCGGTCATCTCGTAGATCCGGCACTTCTGCAGCCGACCGGTCGACTCGAGCATGAGGTTGTAAAGCAGGTCAAGCACGAGATTGCCGGAGTTGTAGACATAGCTGCCGAGCCAGGGGTTTCCGGCCGCGTCGACCGGCAGGGCTCCCTGAGCCGCGACGAGATAGTGGTGGATGTTGCCCGTGTCGAGCGCGATGTTCAGCGGCGTTGCTCCGTCGGATCCCGGCTTGTCCAGCGGATCTTCCGGTTTGCCCTGGTACCTGGGTGACCCGTCTAGCAACCGGGAGATCGTCGTCCCGATCAGCTCAACGTGGCTGATCTCCTCGGTCCCGATGCCCTGCAGGAGATCCCGATACGGTTTGCCCGCCGGGCCCCGAAAGTTCATGGCCTGGAACAGATACTGCATCATCGTGCGCATCTCACCGAACTGACCACCAAGCCCCTCTTGTAGTGCGTTCGCGGCCGCCGGGTCCGGCTCGTCCTGGGTAATCTCGTGAATCAGCTGTTGCACGTGGAAATACATGGTGCCCTCCCCAATCTCATGGACGACGGATGCCGACCGGCTTCGACTCTCCGCCTGTCGCCTTCCTGCCGGAAAGCACTAGACCGGCCGCAGCCCCGGTTATTAGACTTAGCGGCCGCTTCCAGGCGCATCGCTTACGATTGATCGAGATGATTACTCGACGAGAAGCCGCCCTCCGCCTGGACATTCCGCTGGAAATGGCCGTGCGCCACGGCATCCCCGGGCGACTCTCCGTCGAGGAGGTTTCGGAGCTGAACGAAAACCCGCCAGCCTGGCTCGCTCAATCGCGGGCGAATCGCACCGGCAAGAAGCCGGTGTGGGTGCAACTGACCTGTGACATCTGCGGATTCACAGAATCCGTGCGTCCCAAGAAGTGGTGGCCTGAATTCGCCTACCTGAGTTGCGAACACCACGGTTCGGACGAACTGCCTGAGCCCCAACCCGGGCGCGTTCGCACGGAAGTTGACGGCATCGGCAGTCGCTTCATCGGTGTCGTTGACGAGCTCCCGTCCTGACCGGGGACCGAGCCACACACATGGGTTTCACAGGTTCGGTTCATATTCCTCACAGAAACATGCAGGAGCATAGGTTGCTTCAGCCGCTGGCGCAGATCCAATCGCGCTGGCGTGCAGCCGGCTCCTGCCGCTGTGACTCCCGACATTGACCGTCACCCCATGTAGCCGCTGAGCACGTGCAGGTTTTGCCCGCGTGTTTGCGATGGTAGAAGTTTCTCGCCCGTTGACCCCTGAATTTTCGGCACACTTCACCGAGGCTTTGCTTCCGCATGTGCTGAACCGCGGGGCACCACAACGGAGACCCATGCTCAACCTTGCACAGAAACCCACTCCCGCGTCGCGAAAAGAAGCGCGCACCTCAAAGAAGCCCAACCGGGCGCCGATGATTGTCGCCCTGGCTGCCGCTGGAATCCTCGCGGCATCCGGCATCACCGTTCAGGCGAACTCCGCCAATGCCGAGTCCGGAGCAACCCTCTCCGGCTCCCTCACCGGCATTGCGACCACGCTCGACGGCACAACGAAGAAGGTCGCTGAGGCCAAAGCCGAGAAAGCTGAAGCCCACCAGCTGGCCGAAGCCACCATCGCCGATGCGAACGCCGTCGCCGCCGCCGCGCAAGACAAGGTGGACACCGCGCCGCTGACGGCGTCCGTGGCCTCCCTCTCCGGGTACAAGACGCTGAAGCCCGCTACTGTGACCGCCCTTGCCTCTATCACTGACGGTGCGAAGCAGCGAGTTCAGGCCGCAGTCGCCGAGGCTGACCGAATCGCCGCCGAGCAGGCTGCTGCCGCTGCGGCCGCAAAGGCCGCTGCCGAAGCCGCCGCCAAGGCGGCAGCCGAAGCAGCCGAAGCCGCCGCCGCCGAACAGCGCGCCAGCGCAAACACCGGCGACGGTGCCCGCGCTGTCGCCGCGCAGATGGCGTCGTCCCGGTACGGCTGGGGTTCAGGCGAGTTCAACTGCCTCAACAAGCTCTGGCAGAAAGAGTCCGGCTGGTCGTACACCGCGTACAACGCGTCGAGCGGCGCCACCGGCATCCCGCAGGCACTTCCCGGAAGCAAGATGGCAAGCGCCGGTTCCGACTGGAAGACCAACGCCGCCACCCAGATCGCGTGGGGCCTTGACTACATCGACCGTGCCTACGGCAGCCCCTGCGCCGCCTGGTCGCACTCACAGGCAAAGAACTGGTACTGATCCAGTCCGACTGACCGATCCGCCTGCCGGCATGTTCCGGCAGGCGGATCGCTAGGCTTAAGGGGTGTCTTACTCCCTCGCTGACGTGTCCGTGGCCGTCGAGAAACTCTGGCCGATCTCCGGGGCGGAAGGGTGGGATGCCTCAGGGCTGATCGCCGGACATCCCGACGACGAGATCTCCCGCATCCTCCTCGCCGTGGACGCTGTCGACGTTGTCGTCAAGGAAGCACTGGCGACCAGCACCGACCTCCTTCTCGTCCACCACCCGCTTCTGCTTCGCGGAGTCACGAGCATCGCGGCCGACCGGTACAAAGGTTCCGTCCTGACAGCGCTCATCCGCGGGCGATGTGCGCTGCTCGCCGCGCACACCAACGCCGATGTCGTCGACGAGGGCACGTCAGGAATCTTCGCTCAGCTGCTCGGCCTGCAACAGGTCGAGGTTCTGGTTCCGAATGCCGACGGGTCGACAGGGATCGGCCGTGTCGGGATGCTGGCCGAACCGACAACGCTTGGCCACCTCGCGCACCGGATTGGGCAGGTACTCCCCGCAACGGCGACCGGAGTCCGGGTCGCCGGCGACTACGACCGGATTGTCGAGCGCATCGCCCTGTGCGGGGGAGCGGGCGATTCACTGCTCGGCGAGGCCGGAGTGCGATCTGCCGACGTTTACATCACCAGCGACCTGCGGCATCATCCGGCATCGGAGTCGATCGAGCAGTCGCGGGTCGCGGGGGGCCCAGCGCTCATCGACGTCTCCCACTGGGCCAGCGAATGGCTGTGGCTCGACCGCGCCGCTGAGCAGCTCGGGAAGCTCCTGCCCGATCTGGACATCGCGGTCAGTGACCTGCGCACCGACCCGTGGGATTTCGTTGTGACCCAGTAATCTGGCAGGACACCCGCAGCACGACTCAGCACCACGCAGCACAACTCAGAGAGAACCCACGTGAAATCCAGCCTCGCCGAGCAGAAGAAACTGCTCGAACTGCAGACCATCGATGCAGGTCTCGTCCGTGTCGCCCACCGTGAGAAGAGCCTCCCCGAGTCGGCGGAATACGCCCAGGTGTCGGCAGAGCGCACAGCACTGAGCGGACGGCTTGCCTCTGAGCTCGGAGCACTCGAAGACGCGAAGACCGAACTGGGACGCCTCGAATCGGATGCCGCGGTGGTCGAAGCACGGATCGCCCGCGATACCGAGCGGGTGAACCACACCTCATCGGTGAAGGACGTGACGGCGTTGGAGAGCGAACTCGAGTCGCTCCGTCGACGCAAGAACAATCTCGAAGACATGGAGATCGTGGTGATGGAACGGGTTGAGGAGGCCGAAGGGCAGCTGGCCTCCACTCAGGCGATCGACACGGAACTCCAGGCCAAGCTCACCGACATCGCCGCCCGGCGCAAGGCTGCGCTCGATTCCCTGTCGCAGGAGCGCGCGACCTTCACCGCCCAGCGCGGCGTGCTCGAGGACTCGGTGGCCGGCGACCTTCTCGCGCTCTACGAGAAGGTCCGTACCCGCAGCGGAACGGGCGCCGCGCTCTTCCGTGCCGGCACCTGCGGAGCCTGCACCATCACCCTCACCGGCAACGAACTCCAGAAGGTCCGGGCGGCGGAAATCGACGACGTCATCCAGTGCCCGGAGTGCTCCGCGATCATGGTTCGCACGGAGGAGTCCGGCCTCTGGTGAGCGTCGGTGCAGGGCGCGGGGCGTAGGTCCGCGCGAACTCACCCGCTTCGGTCGGGCACATTCACCCCGGCGGGTGTTTCCGTCCGGAACGCGTGAACCGGTGCCGGTGCCGCTGTCTCGGAGCCGCTGCCGCCAGGGAGATCCGTCGGGCCATGAGGCTGGGGGTCCCGGGCGCCACGACGCGCGAACTCACCCGCCTCGGTCGTGGACACTCACCGCGGCGGGTGTTTCCGACCGAAACGCGTGAACCGGTGCCATTGCCGCAGTCCCGGAGCATCCGGCGCGACTGCATCCGGCGCGACAGCATCCGTTCGCGACAGCATCCGTTCGCGACTGCATCCGTTCGCGACAGCATCCGTTCGCGACAGCATCCGTCCGCGACAGCATCCGTCCGCGACAGCATCCGTCCGCGACAGCATCCGTCCGCGACAGCATCCGTCCGCGACAGCATCCGTCGCGGCAGGTGTCGATCGGCCCCAAATGGTCGTTCACCCTATCGATCGGTCCCGAATGGCAACTCGAGCCGACGATGGACCACCTTTTCGGCCCGATCGAAGGGGTGTCGCGGCCGTCACTCAACCGATGCCGCGCACCCGCAGGGCGCGAACTCACGTACTGCGGATGCGGGCGCCCGGTAAGCTGGACGTGTGAATGGGTCGGCAAGACGGCCGCGTCGCCAGTAATGGCGCCGAGGAACGTCCGGGCTCCGCAGAGCAGGGCGGTGGGTAACACCCACCCGGGGTAACCCGCGAGACAGTGCAACAGAAAGTAGACCGCCCGGCGCGCAAGCGCCAGGTAAGGGTGAAACGGTGGTGTAAGAGACCACCAGCGGCCGGGGTGACCCGGCCGGCTCGGTAAACCTCGCCCGGAGCAAGGTCAGACAGAGGACTATGGGGCTGCTCGTCCCGTCCTCGGGTAGACCGCTGGAAGGCTGCGGTAACGCAGTCTCGAGAGAGATGGTCGTCCAAGGTGCGCAAGCACCTGAACAGAACCCGGCGTATCAGCCGGCCCATTCACCCTCTCACCCGGCGAGGCTTAGCTCAGCGGCGGGATCGTCCGCACCGCGAGTGCCGCTGCACCGAGGATGCCGGCGTTGTTGCGGTGCACGGCCGGCACGATGGGCGCGGTGAGCTTGAGACGCGGCAGGAAATGCTCGTGCTTCTTCGAGATACCGCCGCCAACGACGAACAGGTCGGGGGAGAGGTAAGCCTCGAGGGCGGAGTAGAACTTCTGCAACCGTGCAGCCCAGTCCGCCCAGGACAGGTCCTCGCGCTCGCGGGCGGCGTTCGACGCCCGCTTCTCGATGTCGTGCCCGTCGATCTCGAGGTGCCCGAACTCGGCGTTGGGCACGAGAACCCCGTTGTGGAGGAGCGCGGTGCCGATCCCGGTGCCGAGCGTCGTCATGATCGCCAGCCCGTCGACCCCGCGAGCAGCACCGAAGGATGCCTCCGCGTAGCCGGCCGCGTCGGCGTCGTTCACGAAGGTGATGTCGCGGCCGAGTGCGTCTTCGAAGTAGTCCTCGGCTGCCAGCCCGATCCACAATTTCGAGACGTTGGCAGCCGAAAGGGTGATCCCGCGCTTGACGACAGCCGGGAAGCACACGCCGACCGGAACATCCGGATCATTCACCTTCAGCTGATCCACCAGCTTTACCGTCTCTTGGATGATGCCTTCGGGGGTTCCGCCCTTGGGCGTCGGGATCTTGATCCGGTCGCTCAGCAGCTCACCGGTCGAGAGGTCGACGACAGCGCCTTTGATTCCGGTCCCACCGATGTCGATCCCGACTGCCATGCCGCTCACGCCGCCATTCCCGTCGACGGGAGAGTGAGGATGTCGGCACCGCGTTCGGTGACTACGAGGGTGTGCTCGAATTGTGCAGTCATGCTCTTGTCCTTCGTCGTCACGGTCCAGTTGTCTTCCCACATGTCCCACTCGTGCGTGCCGAGGGTGAGCATAGGTTCTATGGTGAAGACCATACCGACCTCCATCACGGTGTCGTACTGGGGAGCGGAGTCGTAGTGGGGGATGATCAGCCCCGAGTGGAACGCCTCACCGACGCCGTGGCCGGTGAAGTCCCGGATGACGCCGTAACCGAAGCGTTTCGCGTATGACTCGATCGCCCGGCCTATGACGTTTACCTGGCGACCGGGGGCGACGGCTTTGATTCCGCGGCGAAGGGATTCCTCGGTGCGCTCCACCAGCAGTCGTACGTCTTCGGTCGGCTCCCCGGCGACGAAAGTGCGGTTGCTGTCACCGTGGACGCCGTCGACGAACGCGGTGATGTCGATGTTGACGATGTCGCCGTCCTCGAGAACAGTGTTGTCGGGGATCCCGTGGCAGACGACTTCGTTGACCGAACTGCACAGCGACTTCGAGAAGCCGCGGTAGCCCAGGGTCGACGGATACGCGTTGTTCTCGACCAGATACCGGTGCCCGATCTCGTCGAGTTCATCGGTTGTGATTCCCGGCCGTACGTTCTCACCGACCAGCGCGATGGCATCCGCGGCGATGCGACCGGCACGGCGGATGCGCTCGACGGCCTCGGGGGAGTAGACGTCAGAACCGGTAAACGGGCGCGGTGCGCTCTTGCCGACATACTCGGGGCGGGGGATGCCGGGGGGCACATTTCGCAGGGCAGTTTGAGCGCCGGGAATCAGATGTCCGTTGCGGTCCTTAGGCATAGGATCAAGCTTAGCCATCAGCGAAGGGACATCTCATGTCTGAGGATCCGTCGAAGCAGTACTGGTACAACATGAAGACCGGTGCCGTCGAGCGTGGGTACGAATCACCGGCCGTCGACCGGGCCGGTCCGTTCGCCACCGCGGAAGAAGCAGCGCACGCACCCGAGCGTCTCCGTGAACGAGCCGCAGCCTGGGCGGCCGAAGAGGCCGCCGACGACCGCTAGTCCGCACGCACGAACGGATGCCGTCCCTCGCCGCGCGCGGGACGGCATCCGTTTCTCTGTGCCTTAAGCGCTCAGCTGTAGCTGTGTTCCTCACCGGGGTAGACACCGTCGGCGACTTCGGTCCTGAATGTGGTGACGGCATCGGTCAGCGCACCACGCAGGTTCGCGTACTGCTTCACGAACGAGGGGATGCGACCGGTCGTCAGGCCGGCGAAGTCGGTCCAGACGAGCAGTTGCCCAGACACGTGAGGCCCGGCGCCGACGCCGATCGTCGGGATGTCGAGTTCGGCGGTCACGCGTGCAGCGGCCTCAGCGGGAACCATTTCGAGGACGACGGCGAACGCACCGGCATCCTGAACGGCGCGTGCGTCGCGGAGCAGCTGCTCCAGCGCGGCGCCCCTGCCCTGGATGATGTGCCCGCCGAGACCGTGCTCACTCTGCGGGGTGAAGCCGATGTGTCCCATGACGGGGATGCCGGCCGAGACGATGCGACGGATCTGCTCGTGGCTGCGTTCGCCACCCTCGAGCTTCACGGCCTGGCTGCCGGTTTCCTTCATGAAACGGAACGCGGTCTTGAGGGCATCCTCTGGGCCGTTCTCGTACGATCCGAACGGCATATCGGCGATGACGAAAGCGCGTTTCGCTGCGCCGGCGACGGCACGGGTCAGCGGGATGAGCTCGTCGACAGTGACGGGTAAGGTCGTGTCGAAGCCGAGCACTGTGTTGCCAGCGGAGTCGCCGACCAGGAGAAAGTCGATTCCGGCCTCGTCGAAGATGGTGGCCGTCAGCATGTCGTAGCTGGTCAGGCCGGTGATCTTGATGCCCTGCTCTTTGGCGCGCTGAAAGTGGCGGGTGCGGACTCGGGCGGGGCTAGCGGATGCTGCGGGCTTCGATGGCTCAGACATGGCGCCAGTCTAGCGATGCTCCCGGCCGGTGAAAGCGGCCCGGTTTACCACGCCGGGGGCGGGAACCGGATAGCCTAAGAACGCAGCAGCGCGACGTACTTTTCGAGGGGATCAGATGGATAAGCAACGCGATTTCGTTCTTCGGACCATCGAGGAGCGGGGAGTCAAGTTCGTTCGTCTCTGGTTCACCGATGTGGTCGGCACGTTGAAGTCGGTGGCGATCGCTCCCGCAGAGGTGGAAGGCGCGTTCGCGGAGGGGCTCGGCTTCGACGGTTCAGCGATCGAGGGGCTCAGCAGGTCGTACGAATCCGACCTGCTCGCCGTCCCGGACCCGACGACGTTCCAGTTGCTGCCGTGGCGCGGCGAGATCGACCCGACCGCGCGGATGTTCTGCGACATCACCACGCCGGACGGGCGTCCTGCGCTCTCGGACCCACGCAACGTGCTCAAGCGCACACTCGAAAAAGCCGCTGACCGCGGGTTCACGTTCTACACGCACCCCGAGATCGAGTTCTACCTGCTCAAGTCTGCGCAGATCGGGCCTGAAGGCCCCATCCCGGTCGACTCCGCCGGCTACTTCGACAACGTTCCGGGCGGCACGGCGCACGACTTCCGTCGGCGCTCGGTGCGGATGCTCGAGGACCTCGGCATCTCCGTCGAGTTCAGCCACCACGAAGCGGGACCAGGCCAGAACGAGATCGACCTGCGCTACGCAGACGCCCTCACCACGGCCGACAACATCATGACTTTCCGCACAGTGATCAAGGAGGTCGCCATCGAGCAGGGGGTCTACGCCACCTTCATGCCGAAGCCGCTCTCCGACAAGCCAGGGTCTGGCATGCACACGCACGTCTCGCTCTTCGAAGGCGACACCAACGCGTTCTACGAGGCAGGTGCCCAGTACCAGCTGTCGAAGATCGGCCGCCAGTTCATTGCCGGCCTGCTGCACCACGCCCCCGAGATCACGGCGGTGACCAACCAGTTCGTCAACTCGTACAAGCGGCTGTGGGGTACCGTCGGCAACAACGGCCTCGCCGAGGCACCGAGTTTCGTCACCTGGGGCCACAACAACCGCTCAGCGCTCGTGCGCGTGCCGTTGTACAAGCCGAACAAGGGCGGAAGCGCCCGTGTCGAATACCGCGCCATCGACTCAGCAGCGAACCCGTACCTCGCCTATTCGCTGCTTCTCGCGGCAGGCCTCAAGGGAATCGAAGAGGGCTACGAACTTCCGCCGGAAGCGGAGGACAACGTCTGGAGCCTCAGCGACGCCGAACGCCGCGCCCTTGGTTATTCGGCACTCCCGGCCAGCCTCGACCACGCCATCCAGCTGATGGAGGAGTCCGAGCTCGTCGCTGAGACGCTCGGCGAGCAGGTCTTCAACTATGTTCTGTTGAACAAGCGCCAAGAGTGGGCGGAGTATCGCGCACAGGTCACACCGTTCGAGCTGGCGAAGAACATCGAGATCCTGTAGATCGACTGCGGATGCGACGGGACCAGGCCACTCTCACCGAACTTGCCCGGCTGGGTTTCGCTGCACTGAGCGGTGTGCGTGCCCAGATCGAGGAGCTCGGCGAAGCGGTGCCCCTCGACCTCGACGAGGTGCTTCCTGCGTTCGCGAAGGCCGCCGACCCTGACGAAGCACTTCGTGGACTGCTCACCCTGGCTCGCGCCGACCCGGACGCCGTGGCTGCCGCGCTGGGCAAGGAGCACCACCGGATTCCTCTGATCCGGATTCTCGGAGCATCCGCCGGCCTTGCAGACTTCTTCGCGCGGCATCCGGAAGAACTGTCGGCGTTCACCGAACGGGAAGGCAGCCTGCCTACTCGGGCCGAACTCGCCGAGAGCCTGCTCGATGCCGTCGGCGCGACCGACGGGTTCGCCGCATACGGTGAAGACGAGGGCTACACCCGGCTGCGTGTGCGGTACCGGCGCTGGCTGGCCCGCATCGCCGCCCACGACCTTGCTGCCGACGACCCCAGAGACGTGCTCGACGACGTGGCGAAGGCCCTGTCGGATGCCGCGGCGGCGGCTCTCGAAGCATCCATCGCTGTGGCGAGAACCCAGCTGACCACGGCTACCTCCGGACCCGGGCGGTTCGGGGCCGACGAGGTGGCTCGCACCCGGTTCTCGGTCATCGGGATGGGCAAGGCCGGAGCCGGCGAACTCAACTATGTCAGCGACGTCGACGTCATCTTCGTGGCCGCGGGCGATGAAGAGAACGGTTTGAGCAATGCCCGCGCGGTCGACATCGCCACGCGGATCGCTGTGCTCTGCATGCGGGGGATCAGCCAGCCCGACATCGAACCGGAGCTATGGGAGGTGGACCCGAACCTCCGTCCAGAGGGCAAGCAGGGAGCGCTCGTACGCACCCTCGAGTCGCACCTGGCATATTACGAGCGGTGGGCGAAGAGCTGGGAGTTCCAGGCCCTTCTGAAAGCCCGCGCGTTCGCCGGGGATCCCGAGCTCGGGCAACGCTATGTCGACGCGATCTCGCCGCTGGTCTGGTCGAGCGCCGGGCGGGAGAATTTCGTCGAATCCGTCCAGCGGATGCGCGAGCGGGTCACCGAGAACATCCCGAACGACGAGGTGCACTACCAGCTCAAGCTCGGCCCCGGCGGTCTCCGCGACGTCGAATTCACCGTTCAGTTGCTACAACTTGTACACGGCGCGGCCGAACCCGGCGTCCGTGAACGCGGCACAATCGCCGCCCTCACGGCGTTGTCCGAACACGGGTACATCGGCCGGGAGGAAGCAGCCGAGTTCGCGTCTGACTATCGCCTGCTCCGGGTCCTCGAACACCGGCTCCAGCTGCAGCGCCTCCGCCGCACTCACCTGATGCCGCGGGACCCGGACGCACTCCGGGTGCTTGCGCGTGCGTCAACGTTCGCACCTACCGGTGAAGCCCTCGTCGCACTCTGGGAGCGCACCAAGCACGAGGTCCGCGGTCTCCACGAACGACTGTTCTACCGGCCACTGCTCTCTGCCGTCGCCGCCTTGCCCGAAGAGGAGGTTCTGCTGAGCCCGGAGCAGGCCGGTGCACGCCTCGCCGCGATTGGGTTCCGCGACCCGCAGGGTGCCCTGACCCACATCGCCGCGCTGACCGCCGGTGTATCGCGCCGTGCGATCATCCAGCGGAACCTTCTGCCGGTGATGCTGCGCTGGCTCGCCGACGGCGCCGATCCTGATTACGGACTGCTCGCGTTCCGCCGACTGAGCGAATCACTCGGCACCACCCACTGGTTTCTGCGCATGCTCCGCGATTCGTCCGGTGTCGCCGAAAAGCTCACCCACGTGCTCAGCGGCTCCCGGTTCATCGGCGAGCTCCTCGACCAGATACCTGAAGCGGCGGCCTGGCTCGAACACGAGTCAGAACTCCGGCCGCGGTCCCTGGCAACACTCGACGACGAAATCGGCGCGATCCTCGGCCGCCACGACACCGATAGTCCCGCCGCGAAAGCGATCCGCCGGCTCCGTCGGCGCGAAATTCTCAGGCTGGCTCTCGGCTCCGTGACGGGCACGCTGCCGATCAGTGATCTCGCCAAAGGGCTGACGGATGTCACGACGGCAACCATCGGCGGGCTCCTCCGAATTATCCGCCGGACCGACGGGCTCGGACCGGACTCGCTCGAGTTCGCCGTGATCGGAATGGGCAGGTACGGGGGATCTGAACTGGGCTTCGGCTCGGACGCCGACATCATGTACGTCTACCGGGTCACCACACTGCCGAACGAGCAAACGCATCTGGCCGCGAACCGCATCGTCTCGGAGCTGAACCGGCTGAGTGAGGATCACCGCCTGCCGCTCGACCTCGACATCGGATTGCGCCCGGAGGGCAAGAACGGACCAGTGTGCCGTTCTCTGGAGTCGTATCGCGCATACTATTCGCGCTGGTCGCTCACCTGGGAAGCTCAAGCGCTGCTTCGGGCAAGAGGAGTCGCCGGCGATGAGGAACTCCGGGCCGATTTCGAAGCGCTTGCCGACGGCATCCGGTACCCGGCTGCCATTGCCCAGAGCGCCGTGCGTGAGGTCAAGCGGATCAAGGCCAGGGTGGAGAATGAGCGGCTGCCCCAGGGCGCGGATCCCACCCGTCACGTCAAACTGGGCCGGGGCTCACTCAGCGATGTGGAGTGGTTCGTCCAGTTGCTCCAGTTGCAGCACGCAGCGACGACCCGTGGACTGCGGACGACGAGCACCCTCGAGGCGCTTGACGTGGCTCTCGAAAACGACCTGGTTTCGAAGGAAACGGCCGACCGGTTGCGCGCCGCGTGGATCTTCGCCTCCCGGCTGCGATCCGCCATGACCCTGTGGCTCAACAGGACCACGGACGTGCTGCCGAGCGACCGGATGCAGCTGGAAGGGATCGCGCGCGTGCTCGAGTATCCTCCCGGCTCGGCGGCGCAGCTCGAAGAGGACTATCTGCAGGTCACTCGACGCGCGCGCAGCGTCTTCGAGAAACAGTTCTATGGCGGTCCGGTCCGCCCGGAGCCCACCGCGCGCTGAGCCGGCGACAGACGAAAAAGACCCGCCCACCCGTCATGAAGACGGGACGGGCGGGTCTCTTTCAGTGCTGAAGAATTACACGCCGTAGTAGAGCTCGAACTCGAACGGGTGCGGGCGCTGAGCGAGCGGTTTGATCTCGTGCTCGCGCTTGTAGTCGATCCAGGTTTCGATGAGCTCGCGCGTGAACACGTTGCCCTGGAGCAGGAACTCGTGGTCGGCCTCGAGGGCCTGGAGAGCGGCCTCGAGAGATGCGGGAACCTGAGGGATGCTCTTCGCTTCCTCGGGCGGCAACTCGTAGAGGTCCTTGTCGACGGGCTCGTGCGGCTCGATGCGGTTCTTGATTCCGTCGAGGCCTGCCATCAGCTGGGCGGCGAAGGCGAGGTACGGGTTGCCTGAAGCGTCAGGTGCGCGGAACTCGATGCGCTTGGCCTTCGGGTTCGTGCCCGTGATCGGGATACGGATCGACGCTGACCGGTTACCGGCCGAATAGACCAGGTTGACCGGTGCTTCGAAGCCGGGGACGAGGCGGTGGTAGCTGTTGACGGTCGGGTTCGTGAAAGCGAGCACAGCGGGGGCGTGCTTGAGAAGTCCACCGATGTACCATCGAGCGACGTCGGAGAGTCCGCCGTAACCGGCCTCGTCGTAGAACAACGGGGTGCTGCCGTTCCAGAGCGACTGGTGGGTGTGCATTCCCGAACCGTTGTCGCCGAACAGCGGCTTCGGCATGAACGTCGCCGTCTTGCCCCACTGGTGTGCCGTGTTCTTGACGATGTACTTGAACTTGAGGATGTCGTCAGCCGAGTGCACCATCGTGTCGAAACGGTAGTTGATCTCGCCCTGGCCGGCGGTGCCGACCTCGTGGTGGCTGCGCTCAAGGATGAGGCCCGCGTCGATCAGCTTGAGGCAGATGTCGTCGCGGAGGTCTGCGTGCTGGTCGACCGGGCTGACCGGGAAGTAGCCGCCCTTGTACGGGGTCTTGTTGGCGAGGTTGCCGCCT
This sequence comes from Mycetocola miduiensis, assembly GCF_900115155.1. GTDB lineage: Bacteria > Actinomycetota > Actinomycetes > Actinomycetales > Microbacteriaceae > Mycetocola_A > Mycetocola_A miduiensis. The sequence continues at coordinate 67,839 of NZ_FOVM01000007.1, read as the reverse complement.
TCTTCTTCCTTGCCCGAGTTCCACGCGCCTTCGCTGGAGTCGACCGAGTAGAAGCTCTTGTGCTGGTTGATCTCATAGCGGACGTCGTCGAAGATGTAGAACTCAGCTTCAGGGGCGAAGTACGCCGTGTCGGCGATGCCGGTGGAGGCGAGGTACTTCTCCGCCTTCTTCGCGACCTGGCGCGGGTCCTTCGAGTAGATCTCACCGTTACGCGGGTTGTAGATGTCGAAGAGGATGATGAGCGTGCTCTCGACCCGGAACGGGTCGAGATACGCCGTGGTGACATCCGGAATCAGCTGCATGTCCGACTCATGAATGTTGGCGAAGCCCCGGATCGACGAACCGTCGAACAGCTGGCCGACGGTGAAGAACTCCTCGTCGACGGTCGATGCCGGGATGTTGAAGTGCTGCTGGACACCGGGCAGATCGGTGAAACGGATGTCGACGAACTTGACGTCGTTGTCCTTGATGTACTTAAGCACCTCGGATGAATCGCTGAACATATGGAGAACTCCAAAAGGGGGTTGAAACCGAGCAGGATGCATTGTGCAACCTCTGACGAGGGTAATGACCCGCGGTTACCCCACGGTCACACCCATGTTTCTGGCATGTTACACGGGCACCCGCCGCGTAGGATCGGAGTGTGTCGAGTGTTCCAAAGCCCGCCGCCGATTTCGGCGATACCGCACCCAGCCGCTACCCGGGTGAGCGTCTCGGCCTGCCCGAGCACGGCCCACGCAGTATTGGCCGGGTCGGTCGACGGCTCGCAGCCCTCGCGATCGACTGGGCATCCGCGTTGCTCATCGTCTCCGTGTTCTTCCCCGGCACGGTCGGCATCGGCAACGGCTGGGCGAACAGCGTCGTATTCGCGGTCCTTCAAATCATCTTCATCGCCACAACGGGTGGCAGCGTCGGCCACCGGCTCGTCGGACTCCGCGTGGTCCCTCTCGCGGGCGGGTACATCGGCCTGTGGCGCCCAGCCGTACGCACCCTTCTCCTCGTGGTGATTCTCCCCGCACTCGTCTGGGACTCGGACCAGCGCGGATTCCACGACAGGACCGCCGGCACTGTTCTGATCCGGATCTGACGCATCCGCTGGTTTTTACCCCACGGACAACGAAAACCCGCCCTGGCCAGAGCCAGGGCGGGTTCGTCGTTTGAAGGGGTCAGCGTGCCCGCTGCGGGCGAACCTTGAATGGGTCGACACCCTTGGGGATCGGCAGTGAACCGGCGCTGAGTGAGGCGAGCCGGTTGACAACGGCAAGGGCCTCGGGCTTGGTCAGCGTCTTCTTCACGGAGCGGAAGGACTTGGTCAGCTTGTACAGCGGCACCGAGTTCTGGTCGGGGCCGACAAAGAACACAGTGACCGGCACGTTCGGAACGACACGATTGATCTTGCGCTTCTCATCATCGACGAGCCGGCCGACGCGTGACCGCGGGCCCTCACCGACGAGAACGACGCCGCCGCGTCCGACAGCACGGTACACCGCATCCTGGGTTCGTGCATTGGCGTTGATCGGCATTTCGCTGCCCTGCCAGCCGCGGGGGAGTGAACTGCGGAACACGGCACCCACGGCGCCGGGCTGCCCGGCGATCTGACCGTAGGCGGCGCGCTCAGCGCGACGACCGAGGATGATCATGGCGACGAGCACTCCAGCGAGCAGACCGGCGATGATCCACAGCACGAGTGCGAGAATGCTTCCCGGGGAGAAGATGAGGGCTGCCGCAACGGTGATGGCGACGCTGCCGACGAAGCCGAGGAGCATCCACCACACGACGCTCTTGTCGTAGCGGCGGGTCATCTGGAAGACCTGCCCCATTTGCTTCAGACGGCCGGGTTCCTTCGCCGCCTTGACGGGTTTTTCTTTTCGTGCCATGTCAATAAGGATACCGGCATTGCGGGTGCTCGTCGGCCCGGTTTCCCGACCATGAGCCGGAGGGTTCCCTCACATTCATCTCCACTCGCCGTGGTTTCCCCAGCCCGGCTGATTCTCTGACAGGCAGCGCGTGGGCCTGCGAGCATCCCCTCATGACTTTTCCGATCGCGCCGGCACCCTCGCCGCCACAGGATGCACTCGCCCCTGGCGGCGCGGTGGCCGGGTACCGGCTTCTCCGCCGAGTCGCCGGTACCGCCGGAACGAGCGCATGGCTTGCTCTGGCGCCCGGCGAGGACGAGACGCTGTGCATCACCGTGGAACGAGCGTCAGAGGCCGTAGAGCGGCGGGTGGCCGCGCACGGCCGGCTCTCGTCACCGCACGTCCTGGCGTTGGTCGATGTGGCGACCGACACGGACGGCCGGATCGTCCTCGCCTATGAGAGGACCGACTGGAGCCTCGCCACCCTTCTCTCGTCCCGCTCGAACATCGCGCTCGGGGAGGCAGTCACCATCCTCGCCCCGCTCGCGGCAGGATTGGCGGCAGTGCACGCCGAGGGGCTCTGTTCTGGCGGGATCACAGCGGCAACCGTACTGTTCTGCCCGGACGGACGGCCAGTCCTCGGCGGGCTCGACACGCTGCGGCCAGCGGGGGAGGACGGACACGACCCGCCGCCCGGGTTTCGTGCCGACGTTCGTGCGCTCGGGGCGCTCATCGCCGCTGTGGCAAACGCCGTCGACGAGGGGGCTCGGGCGGAACTCGCCAGCGTCTCGGACTGGGTTGAGTCTCAGACTGGCGCCGGCTTTGATGGCGATTCTCTTCACAGTCAGGAGCAATCACTTCTCAGGCAGGTGGAGTGCCGCCTTTTCGCGCTGGCGCCTGCGCTACCGGTGGTCCTGGTCGCCGACCGGCGTGCGACGGGCGCCGGCGCCGCACCTCGCGGTGCGCGGCGGCAGGGCCCTGGCACGGCGGTTATGGGGCCGCGTCACGCGATCGGCGAGCTTCCCGTTCTTGGCAGGGTAGTTACTGCCATTGAGGCATGTGGGGTGGACGCGTGGGCCGAGCGAGTGCTGCGCGGGCGGGCGCTAGCCGTCTGCTTCGGGATTGTGCTGCTCATCGTCGTCCTCCTCGCCGGGCTCGCGGCTATTCCCGACCGGGCGGCTAAGTCGGCGGCTCCGGCCGCCGGGGCACAACGCACGGGTCAATCGTCGATGCCATCGGACGCCCAAGCCCGGGCGTCACCTGCCCGGGCGGGCGGCGAGGCCCCTGACGATGGCACTGTCACCGCACCAGTCGACGTGGACTATGGCGGACCCGGAGACGACCCGGTCGCGGCCACCGTGCGTCTCCTTGGTTTGAGGTCTCGCTGCCTGGATGCAGGGTCAGCCGCCTGTGTCGCCGGATATGCTGAGCCGGCCTCTGCCCTCGCGGACGCCGACGCCCATCAGTTCGGCGAGGCGCGGGGGACCCAGTCGACCCTCGCGGAGGTCTCTGATTCGGGTGTGGAGCTCGTGCAGTCCTCTGGCGATCTTGCGCTCATGCAGACGACAGCAACAGAAGAACGCCAGCCGGTGTTCGTCCTCGCTGTGAGGACGAACACCGGCTGGCGTCTGCGTGATCTGTTCGAACCGAATTAGATTCCGAGGTCAGCCTCGAAGTTACCTTCCTCAAGGCGGTTCTTCACGGCGACGAGGAATCGTGACGCGTCAGCTCCGTCGACGATTCTGTGGTCGTAGGAGAGGGCCAGGTACACCATCGAGCGGATCGCGATGGCTTCCTGTCCCGCGGCCTTCACGACGACGGGGCGCTTGGTGACGATTCCCGTTCCGAGGATCGCAACCTGCGGCAGGAACACGACGGGGGTGTCGAAGAGTGCCCCACGCGAACCGGTGTTGGTCAGCGTGAACGTTCCGCCCGAGAGCTCGTCAGGCTTCAGCTTGTTCTCGCGAGTCCGTTCGGCGAGGTCAGCGATCTGAGCGGCCAGTTCAGCGAGGTTGAGTTCGCTTGCGTCGCGCACGACCGGGGTGAGCAGGCCGCGCTCGGTGTCGACCGCGATGCTCAGGTTCTCGTGGTCGGGGTAAACGATCGAGTCGCCGTCGATCGTCGCGTTGACGACCGGGTAAGCCTTGAGGGCTTCGGCCGCCGCCAGCGCAAAGAACGGGAGAAACGAAAGCTTGTTGCCGGTCTTCGACTGGAAGTCGTTCTTGACGCGGTCACGGAGCGTCGCGATGTTGGTGACATCGACCTCGACCACGCTGGTCAGCTGAGCCGACGACTGCATCGAGATGACCGCGCGCTCTGCCACAACCTTGCGCAGTCGCGACATCGGCTGGGTGGTTCCGCGCAACGGCGACACCTCGAGCGGAGCGGCCTTGGCCGGAGCTCCAGAAGCGGATGCCGTCGAGCCTGCCTGGAGGACGTCTTCCTTGCGGATGCGTCCGCCAACACCTGTGCCGGTGATGGTGGAGAGGTCGACACCCTGCTGGTTGGCGAGGCGACGAACGAGCGGGGTCACGTAACCGCTTCCGCCGAGCGAGTCGCCGGCCGGGGCGGCTGCCGGAGCAGCAGGTGCGGCGGGCGCTGCAGGAGCGGGTGCTGGTGCAGCCGGTGCTGCCGGAGCTGGTGCTGGCGCGGACGCAGCCGGGGCAGGTTCAGGTGCAGCCGGTGCTGGCGGAGCTGCTTCGCCGGCTGGGGCAGACTCGGGAGCTGTAGCGGCCTCTTCAGAAACCTCCGTGGAGGGCTCGACGGCCGGGGCTTCCTCTTCCTGTGTATCGGCAGCCGGCTGCTCGGCGGGAGCCTCTTCTGCCGGAGCCTCTTCTGCCGGAGCTTCTTCGGCCGGGGCCTCGCCGCCGGAGGAAGAACCGTCACCGATCTTCACGAGTGCCGTGCCGACCTCGACGGTCTCATCCTCTTGCACGAGGATCTCTTCGATCACGCCGGCGATGGGGGATGGGATTTCGGTGTCGACCTTGTCGGTCGAAACCTCGAGCAACGGCTCGTCGACCTCAACCCGATCTCCAACGTTCTTCAGCCAGCGGGTGACCGTACCCTCGGTGACACTCTCACCGAGCGCCGGAAGGCTTACGGATTCTGCCATGACCTTGTCTCCTTTGAAACGAGTTCTTGAATATGTAGCTTAGATTGATCGCCCCCGGGTGGGTGCGACCTACAGTGCGTGGAGCGGCTTGCCCGCCAGGTGCAGGAACGCCTCGCCGAGAGCTTCGCTCTGCGTCGGGTGGGCGTGGATCAGGGGAGCGAGGTCTTCCGGGTACGCTTCCCAGTTCACCGCGAGCTGGCCCTCGGTGATCAATTCGCCGACCCGGGCGCCGATCATATGCACGCCGATGACGGGACCGTCGTTGACGCGGATGACCTTGACGTTTCCGGTGGTGCCGATGATCTCGCTCTTGCCGTTGCCGGCGAGGTTGAACTCGTACGAGGTGATCTTGTCTGCGCCGTACTCTTCAGCCGCCTTGGCTTCGGTGAGGCCGACAGACGCGACCTCGGGGTCGCAGTAGGTGACCTTGGGGATGTTCACATCGGGGATGAGGACCGGCTTCAGCCCGGCGATCTCCTCTACGGCGAAGATTCCCTGCTGGAAGCCGCGGTGTGCGAGCTGCAGGCCGGGGACGATGTCGCCGACGGCGTAAAGACCCGGGATGTTCGTCTCGAGGCGGTCGTTCGTGAGAACGAAGCCGCGATCCATGGTGACGCCGACCTCTTCGTAGCCGAGGTTCGCCGTCGACGGGCCGCGACCGACGGCAACGAGCAGAAGCTCAGCTTCGATGGTCTTGCCGTCTTCGAGCGTGATGACCACGCCGTTCTCGTCCTGGGTGACACCCTGGAACCGCACGCCGAGAGAGTAGTTGATGCCGCGCTTGCGGAAGGCACGCTCAAGACCCTTGCTCATCGCTTCGTCCTCGTTCGGGACGAGGTGGGGGAGAGCCTCGATGATGGTGACATCGGCGCCGAAGGACTTCCAGACGCTCGCGAACTCCACGCCGATCACGCCGCCGCCGAGCACGGCGACCTTCTGTGGGATGAAGTCGAGCTGGAGTGCCTGCTCGCTGGTGATGACACGGCCGCCGATGTCGAGGCCGGGGAGTGAACGGCTGTATGAGCCTGTGGCGAGGATCACGTTCTTGCCGGTGACCGTCGTTTCGCCGACCTGGACGGTCGTCGGGGAGGTCAGTCGGCCTTCACCTTCGATGACAGTGATGCCGCGGGCCTTGATCAGTCCGGCAAGACCCTTGTACTTTTTGGCGACGATGCCCTCACGGTAGGAGGTCACCCCAGCGATGTCGATGCTCTCGAACGTTGCGTTCACACCGTACTTCGAGGACTCCCGTGCGACGTCGGCAACTTCAGCCGAGTGCAGGAGCGCCTTCGTTGGGATGCAACCTCGGTGAAGGCAGGTACCACCGAGCTTGTCCTTCTCTACGAGTCCGACGGTGAAACCGAGTTCGGATGCGCGCAAAGCTGCTGCGTATCCGCCACTTCCACCACCAAGAACGACGATGTCAAAATTCTGCTCCGACACTGAGCTTCTCCCTTGTGCATCTGGGTTCGTGCGTGAGTCGCCGACACGGGGTCGGGTTGGCGACGATTGGGGGCTGACTAGCCCATACGACCTTACTACGGGCGACCAAACTCTTCGGCCACCTTGACGAGCGTGCGAACCCCAACGCCGCTGGGTCCTCCCGCCGTGAAACCGAAAGGAGCGTCCGGGTTGTTCGCCGGGCCGGCGATATCGAGGTGCGCCCACGGAATGGTCGGGGCGTCGTCCGCGTCGCTCTGGGGACCGATGAACTCCTTGAGGAAGACACCGGCGACGAGCATCCCGCCTGCGGTGTTTCCCACCTTGGCGTTCGCCAGATCCGCGACGTCCGACCGGAGCAGCGCGCGGGTTTCGGCCGGAAACGGCATCTGCCACATCGGCTCGCCGGCCGATCGCGCGGAGGCGAGCACATCGGCTGTGAAGTCGTCGTCACCCATCACGCCCGTGAAGCGTTTGCCGAGCGCCACAATGGCGGCGCCGGTGAGTGTGGCGATGTCGATGATGGCGTCCGGATGTTCCTCACTTGCGGCGACGAGGCCGTCGGCCATGACCAGCCGTCCTTCAGCGTCGGTGTTGGTCACTTCGACGGTGCGGCCACCCTTCATTCGAAGCACGTCGTTTGGGCGGATCGCCGTACCGGACGGCATGTTCTCGGCGATGCACAGCCACGCGGTCAGCCGGACAGGCAACTCAAGCCGGGCGGCTGCAACGATCACACCGAGAACGGATGCCGCCCCCGTCATGTCGTATTTCATCCCGACCATCGATGCCGCCGGTTTCAGCGACAGCCCGCCGGTGTCGAAGGTGATGCCCTTGCCGACGAGGGCGAGGTGCTTCGTCGCGCCGTCGGGGGAGTAGGCGAGCTTGACGAGCCGCGGCCCGCGGCTTGAGCCCTGCCCCACTCCGAGGATTCCCCCGAAACCGTCGGCGGCGAGCGCGTCTTCATCCCAGGTGGTGACGTCGATCGGGAGTTCGGAAACCGCATCCGCTGCCGCCTGTGCGAGGGCGGCGGGGTACAGGTCGCCCGGGGGAGTGTTGACGAGGTCCTTGACCTGGGCCACAGCGTCGGCGACGATCCCGGCGCGCGTGACGGCGGCGTCGAACGAGACCTCGGCGCGAGCGTCGCCCGCGAGGTGCACGGTGACGCCCTGGACGCCAGGCTTTGCGGAGTCAAGAGAGGTGTTCCGGAACGCGGTGAAGGTGTAACCACCGAGGGCGGCACCCTCGAGGATCGCCTCGACGTCGGTGGCGGATGCCGTGGGGAAGGCGAACGCGACGGTGCCGGCTCCGGCCAGCTGGCGTACTGCTGACCCGGCTGCATTCCTCAGGCTGTTCGTCCCGGCATCCGATCCGAGCCCGATGATCGCGATGCTCCTCGCGGATCCGACGGAGGCCGGGATCCGCACCAGCTGGTCGGCGGATCCGGTGACGCCGATCGCGTCGAAAAGCTCGCCAACCGCAACAAAGCCGTCGACGGCGTGCAGCACGGCGGACGAGCCGGAGCTCAACGCTCCAATGACGAGGACGTCGGCCGTGGAGTCGAGGGGGGAGGAAGAGGACACCGAGAGCGCGGGGACAGACATGACTCTCATGCTAGACGCTCGGTTCGAGACGCCATCGGTCGTGTTCGCTCTGCGCGTTGCGTGGCCGCGCCGGCGCTGCTGGTCGCCGATTAGAGTAGAGGTATGAGTTATCCCGGCGATCTTTTCGAGCTGACGGCTGCGGCATCCGACGTGCCCGACGGTCTCGACCTCGTCGTGGCGCTCACCGGGTTCTCTGACGCCGGTGGTGCAGCCGGGCAGTTCAACGACTATTCGCGTGGCGCGTTCGAAAGTGAACCGGTCGCGGTCTTCGACAACGACCTGTTGCTCGATTACCGTGCCCGCAGGCCGATCATCTACTTCGACCAGGACCACCTCACCGAGTACACGCCGCCGAGGCTCGAGGTGTCCCTCGCCTACGACGACCTGCACCACCCATTCCTGCTTCTGACCGGCTACGAGCCCGATTTTCTCTGGGAACGGTTCGTGAGCGACCTCATCGGCCTGATCGACCGATTCCGGGTGGCGCGGACGACCTGGGTGCACGCCATTCCGATGCCTGTTCCCCACACCCGGCCGATCGGAGTCACGGTCAGCGGCACGCGCGAAGAATTGATCGAGTCGATGAGTGTCTGGCGACCCCACACGCAGGTCCCGTCGAACGTGCTGCACCTTCTCGAGTACCGCCTCACCGAGCGCGGGTCAGGCGTCGCAGGCTTCGCCCTTCTTATCCCGCACTACCTGGCGGACACCGAGTTCCCAACGGCCGCGATCGCGGCAATCGACAGCATCAGCGCTGCGACAGGGCTCATCCTGCCCACAGACGAGCTTCGTGAAGAAGGACGTGAGTTCGTCTCGCGCATCGACGAGCAGGTCGGCGGCAATGAAGAACTGAAGAGGCTCGTCGGCACCCTCGAGGAGCGGTACGACACCTACATGGAAGGCAGCGCCCTGAAGTCGCCGCTCATGGACTCCGACGGTACGCTTCCGTCTGCCGACGAAATCGCAGCAGAGCTCGAGAAGTTCCTCGCGGGTCGCAAGGGCCCTGACGAGCAGCGCCCGCCGGGCGAGCCGACATCGTAGCGTTTGCGGGCTCTCCGACGTAGCGGGACGGAGGGGGGTCACGCGCTGCCATAGGCTGGAGCTATGAATTCTGCGAAATCCTGGCTCGTGTTCTGGGTCGGGGTTCTCGCTTACATCGCTGCCGTCATGCAGCGCTCCACCCTCGGTGTCGCCGGGGTGTCTGCCGTCGAGCGATTCGATGCCGGAGCCTCCGCCCTGTCGGCGCTGGCCGTCCTGCAGCTCGTCGTCTACGCGGGCATGCAGGTGCCCGTCGGGGTGCTCATCGACCGGCTCGGACCGCGGGTTCTCATCACCGCGGGGCTTTCCTTCCTTGTCGTTGGTCAGGTCGTGCTTGCGTTCTCACCGACGATCTCCGTTGCGGTGCTCGGGCGCGTCTTCGTTGGCGCCGGGGACGCGGCGATCTTCGTTTCGGTGATGCGCCTCGTCAGTTCGTGGTTCTCAGGGCCCATCGTGCCGCAGCTGTCCCAGTGGGTGGGCAACCTCGGACAGGCCGGGCAGATCCTGTCCGCGATTCCATTCGCCTGGCTTCTGCATGCACTCGGCTGGACCCCTGCCTTCCTCGCGGCCGCGTCCTTCGTCGCCCTTGCGCTCGTGCTCGCCCTCGCCGTCATCCGCGACCGTCCAGCCGAGTCCACAGAAGGCAGGCGCGCCGAGAGCCTCCGAGAGGCGATCAGCTCCCTCAAGACCAGTTTCCGCCGCCCGGGCACGCAGCTCGGGTTCTGGTCCCACTACGTCACCCAGTCGTCAGGAACGGTGTACTCCCTGCTTTGGGGTTACCCGTTCATGGTCTACGGCCTCGGCTTGTCAGAGGCGACGGCGGCGTCCATGCTCCTCGTGATCGTCGCATCCGGTGTTCTCATCGGCCCGTTGCTCGGGCTGCTGTCGGCCCGGTACCCGTACCGGCGGAGCAATCTGGTCCTGGCGATCGTCATCGCGATCGCCTTCGCCTGGACGGCCCTGCTGCTTTGGCCGGGAACCCCGCCGCTGTGGCTGCTCATCATGCTTCTCGTGGTCCTCGGGGCAGGAGGCCCTGGCTCGCTCATCGGCTTCGATTTCGCCCGTACCTTTAACCCGGTTCGTGTTCTCGGGTCCGCCAACGGCGTCGTGAACGTCGGCGGCTTCCTGGCCAGCTTCATCATGATGTTCCTCATCGGCCTGATCCTCGACTCCCAGTCACCTGCGGGCGCGGCACCCGAAGAGCTGTATCGGCTGGATGCCTTCCGGCTCGCATTCCTCGTCCAGTACCTCGTCATCGGATTCGGTGTGGTGATGCTGATTCTCGCCAGGCGGCGCACACGCCGGCGGATCGTCGAAGAAGAGGGAATACAGGTAGGCCCTCTGTGGGTTGCAGCTCTTGAGGCGATTCGTCGCCGTCGCGGACGACGGTGATCACGGGATGGCTCGTTCTCACATCAAAACGTGACATAATGTGTACTAAGGACCCGTTCAAGTCCGTTCTGGCCGCGTCTGGTGACGCGTGCACAGCATCAGGGCTTGACATGGGTCTTAGTAATGTCCGAAAACAATCTGGGCCCAAGAGCGGTGTCCGTGACTAACACGCTCCCGGGCTGAAAGGTGCTCCTATGGCCAGCAAGGCCGCACAAACTTCGGCAACGGAAGAAACCACCACGGCAACAAAGAACGCGGTCGCGGAGACAGCTCCAGCGAAGACCAAGGCGCCCGCCAAGAAGGCGCCCGCCAAGACTACGACCACGAAGGCCCCGACGGCAGCTGCCCTCAAGAAGGCGGCGGCGGCCGAGGCCGAAGCGAACGGGGCCGCCCCGAAGGCGGCGGCAGCGAAGGCCGCCCCCGCAAAGCGCGGACCCGCCAAGAAGAAGGCAGAAGAGCAGCCCGAAGAGGTACACGTCGACCAGACGGACGCCGAACGGGAAGAAGCCGAAGAGGCCCGCAAGAAGAAGGCAGAAGAAGCAGAAGCGCTGCCGCAGGGCGCCCTCGTCCTTTCGCTCGTTGACGACGAGGACGAAGTCCCCGTCTACTCCTCGGCCATCACCGGCGCCACCGCCGACCCGGTCAAGGACTACCTCAAGCAGATCGGAAAGGTCGCGCTCCTCAACGCGGCCGAAGAAGTCGAACTCGCCATGCGGATCGAAGCCGGACTTTTCGCCGAAGACAAACTGTCGCAGATGGACGAGACCGAGAAGCGCACGCAGCTCGGCCGCGAACTGCAGTGGGTGGCCAAGGACGGCGCACGCGCCAAGAGCCACCTCCTCGGTGCGAACCTCCGTCTCGTCGTTTCCCTGGCAAAGCGATACACGGGCCGTGGAATGCAGTTCCTCGACCTCATCCAGGAGGGAAACCTGGGTCTCATCCGCGCGGTCGAGAAGTTCGACTACACCAAGGGCTTCAAGTTCTCCACGTACGCGACCTGGTGGATCCGCCAGGCCATCACCCGCGCCATGGCGGACCAGGCCCGCACGATTCGAATCCCCGTGCACATGGTCGAGGTCATCAACAAGCTCGCACGAGTCCAGCGGCAGATGCTGCAGGATCTCGGTCGCGAGCCCACCCCTGAGGAACTCAGCCGCGAACTCGACATGACCCCTGAGAAGGTCATCGAGGTGCAGAAGTACGGTCGCGAACCGATCTCACTGCACACCCCGCTCGGTGAAGACGGCGACAGCGAATTCGGTGACCTCATCGAAGACACCGAAGCCGTCGTACCGGCCGACGCCGTCGGGTTCACCATGCTGCAGAAGCAGCTGGAGAGCCTGCTCGACTCGCTCAGCGAGCGTGAAGCCGGCGTCATCCGGATGCGCTTCGGTCTCGGTGACGGCATGCCGAAGACGCTCGACCAGATCGGTGACACGTTCGGCGTGACCCGCGAACGCATCCGCCAGATCGAATCGAAGACGATGGCCAAGCTGCGCCACCCGTCCCGGTCGCAGTCGCTCCGGGACTACCTTGAGTAAGTCGACCGGCCTTCACTATGTCCTTCCTATCCTCGCCGGCCGCCTGACGCGTTTCGTCACGCGGCTGCGGGGTGGCGGAAGCGCGATGCCGGGTGTCGTCGTCCAGAAGCTGGCCCCGAACGTCATGCGTGACGTCGCCTCCCAGCTCCCATATGGTGTCGTGTTCGTCCTCGGATCGAACGGAAAGTCGACCACGACCAACCTGCTCTCCGCGATCATGCGTGAGCACGGATTGAAGGTCTTCACCAACCCGTCCGGCGCGAACATGCCCCAGGGCATCGCCTCCGCCATGCTCGCCGAGACCTCCCTGACCGGTCGCATGGACGCGGACATCGCCATCCTCGAGATCGATGAGGGTTACGGCGCGGTGATCGCACGACAGCTGAAACCGCAGACTGCTGTCATCCTCAACCTCCTCGTGGATCAGATCTACCGGTTCGGTGAACCGGACAAGGTCGCCCAGATGTTCCGTGGGATCGCCGCCGAGATCGGGTCGTCCATTGTCCTGAACCGCGACGACAACTTCCTCGGCACCCTCGGGAGCGAACTCGAGGCAGAGGGCCGGCTTGCCGTCGAATACTTCGGCGTCACCCCTGAGGTCCAGGCGTCAGCGCCCCACGGCCAGGTTTCAGCGCGCGACTTCTCGGGCGTTGCGACGACCGCCGTCCGCCACGCCGTGGCCGAGGTCGTCCATGCTGACGGCTACGACGCGAAAATCGCCTTCGCGGGCACCGTCCACGAAGTGCGCATGCCGTCTCGCGGCATCCACTACGCCGTCGACATCGCTGCAGCGTTCACCCTCGCCGCCCGCAACCTGGGGGACCGGTTCGACATCACCAAGGCCATCTCCGCGGTGCAGACCACCAAGACGGTCTACGGCCGCGGTGAGATCCTGCAGGTGAACGGCGTCGAGGTCGAGATCCTCATGCTGAAGAACCTCGCCAGCCTGCAGCTCAACCTCGACTACCTGCAGGAGACCCCGGACTCGGTGCTGTTCGCCTACGACGAATCCAGCAAGGATCCGTCCTGGTTGTACGCCGCCGATCTCAGCCGGCTTGACCACGTCGACGTCATCTCGGGTCCTAAGGGCGCGTTCGTGGCCCTCCGCCTCGCGTATGAGGGCAAGGACTTCGGTGTCATCGAACCTGACATCACGAAGGCCGTGCAGCGGATGCTGGACGGCCCCAAGCCGAAGAGCGGTCGCCACACGTTCTTCCTCGACTACGACCAGATGATGGCCACCCGCCGTTACCTCGGTTACAAAGACCTGGAAGCGGGTGCCGCATGAGTATTCGCGTTCTTGAGTTGTACCCAGGTGACCTTTCCCTCAACGGAGACGTCGGCAACCGCACCGCACTTGTGCGCCGCATGCGGCTGGCCGGCCTCGATGTCGAAGAGCTCAGCTACTCGTCAGGCGGTGAGCTGCCCGAGTCGGCGGATATCGTCCTCATCGGCACCGGTTCGTCCAGTGCCGTCCGGGCGATCGCCGCTGACGTCGATCGCATCGCGCCAATGCTCCGTGCGTGGTCTGAAGCGGGGGTCGTGATCGTTGCTGCTGGCGCCGGTTTCCACCTGCTTTCAACGTCTCTCCGACTGAGCGCCACCGAGGTGTTCCCCGGGGCCGGCGTCTTCGCCGGATCTGTCGACAGCAGCAGAAAACGCATCATCACCGAGGCGTTCGCCGTCGAGAGCGAGTTCGGCCTGCTCATCGGTACGGAGAACCACACCTCCATTTACACCGGTCGCCCCGACCAGAAAGCCCTCGGCCGCGTGCGCAACGGTTTCGGAAACGGTGACGGCACGGAAGGCGCTCGGGTGCGCAACAGCATCGGAACCCACTGCCATGGGCCGTTCCTCGTGCTGAACCCGGCTGTGGCTGACTCTCTCATCGAGGTTGCCGCACAGCGCGCTGGCCTTGAGTATCGACCGGGGCCGGAGCACGCTGACCTTGACGCGGTCATCGACCTCGCCCGCGGCATCCTCCTCGCGAAGGTGCCTGCCTGATTTCGCCGAACGAACAATGAAACCGCCGCCCGGAATCGGGCGGCGGTTTGTCGTTCGCGCCCGGTCTGCCGTCCGCGCGGCAGGGGAGCGGTGTGCGCTCTCACCAGCCGCTCCGCGTCGGGGTGTGTCCGTCCCGCGCGACGTCGGGCATCGTCATCTCCGCGCGGAAGCCGAGGAGCCGCACCGGCCGGTTCTCCTCGAGCCTGCCAACGAGGTCGAGAGCCCGCGCCTGAACGACCTCACGGTCCGCGGTCTCCGGGATTTTCTTTGTGAAAATCTTCGTGATGAACGGCGCGTATCGCACCTTAAGGGTCACGCCGATCACCGGGCGTGCCTCAGCTTCGACATCCTGCAACACCCGGTCGACCAGGTCGCGCACCGCGGCTTCCACCTCTGCGGACGTCGTGAGGTCGCGCTGGTAGGTCGTCTCCCGGCTGTAGCCGCGAGCCACCCAGGGGGCGTCGTCGACCACTCGCGCCCCCTCGCCGCGTGCCAGCTGGCGATACCACGGGCCCATCCTCGGGCCGAACTCCCCGACGAGTGTGTCCGCGTCCGCCGAAGCGAGTTCGTCGACGGTGGTGATGCCGTGCCCGGACAGGCGACGGGAGACCTTCGGCCCGACGCCCCACAGGTCGATGGTCGGCCGGCTCCCCATCACATCCAGCCAGTTGTCGGCGGTCAGCCGGAAGACTCCGCGGGGTTTGCCGAACCCGGTGGCGACCTTCGCACGAACGAGTGTGTCGCCGATGCCCACGCTGCAGTGCAGCCGGGTGTTCTCCAGTACCGCCCGCTGCACCCGGTTGGCGTAGCCCTCGGGGTCGTCAGTATCGATTCCGAGAAACGCTTCGTCCCAGCCCAGCACCTGAACGGTCGCGCCGGGCTGCTCACGGAGGGTCGCCATGACCTCGCGGGATGCCGCCAGGTACGTTTCAGCGTCGACCGGCAGGATCACGGCATCCGGAACCTTCCGGGCGGCGATCCGCAACGGCATCCCGGAGCCGACGCCGAACGCGCGTGCCTCATACGAGGCCGTCGACACTACCGCCCGTTCCGAGGGGTCGCCGCGCCCACCCACGATCAGCGGTTTGCCGGCGAGCTCGGGATATCGCAGCACTTCGACCGCCGCGATGAACTGGTCGAGGTCGACATGCAACACCCACGGAGTACGCCCTGAAGTCACGCGATAAGTCTGGCGGCCGTCGTCCGGTTTAGAAAGGGTTCCCCAGTGGACCTGCCACCAACAAAACCGCCGCCCGAAGTTCGGGCGGCGGTTTTGTTTGTCCGGGGTCTACCGGATAAGTCAGCGGGGGTCGGTGAGCAGTCGGCTCGACTCGTCGTGCCAGCTGTGCGCGATCGCGGACAGCTTCTCCTCGTACTTCTTGCCGTGGTGCGCGCAGAACAAAAGTTCACCGCTCTTCACAACGACGCGAATGTAAGCCTGTGCACCGCAGCTGTCGCAACGGTCCGCAGCGGTCAGCTGTGGCTCAAGGGTGTCGACACTACCGTTTGCCGCTCGTCCGGTACCGTGTTCTCCAGTTGACATGAGCTCCTCCTGACCTTGGTGTTCGAGCATGTGCTGTTACCCAATGAAACCACGCATGGCTGGATATCTTCCCATTGGGTCGGCTATTTCGCTGTGCGCGTACGGTCCTGTGATGAAATCGTGTCTCTTCCGGCCTCACAGGGGCGGATCGGTAGGCTTGAGTATTGTGAGTTCCGATTATTCCGCGCGCCATCTTTCCGTCCTCGAAGGCCTCGAGGCGGTTCGCAAACGCCCCGGAATGTACATCGGCTCGACCGACTCACGTGGCCTCATGCACTGCCTGTGGGAGATCATCGACAACTCCGTCGATGAAGCCCTCGGCGGTCACGGCGATCACATCAACGTTGTGCTGCACGAAGACGGCAGCGTCGAGGTGCGTGACCGCGCCCGTGGCATCCCCGTCGATATCGAACCGAAGACCGGCCTGAGCGGCGTCGAGGTCGTCTTCACGAAACTCCACGCCGGCGGAAAGTTCGGCTCGGGCTCGTACGCGGCATCCGGTGGACTTCACGGCGTCGGCGCATCCGTCGTCAATGCCCTGAGCGAGCGACTCGACGTCGAAGTAGACCGTGACGGCAAGACCTGGGCGATGTCGTTCCACCGCGGCGAACCGGGCATCTTCGCCGACTCAGGGGAACCAAGCCCGGACGCCCCGTTCACGCCTTTCGAATTCGGCAGTGAACTGCGGGTCGTCGGCAAGGTTAAGAAGGGCGTGTCCGGGTCTCGGGTCCGTTACTGGGCGGACCGGCAGATCTTCACCAAGGGCGCCACCTTCCAAATGGACGAGCTCATCGCCCGCGCCCGGCAGACCGCGTTCCTCATCCCCGGTCTCGGGTTGACGATCGAGGATCGGCGGTCTGGTGAGACGGCGGATGCCGACACGCATCTCTTCGAGTACGAGGGCGGCATCTCCGAATTCGTCGAGCACCTCGCAACCGACACCCCGGTTACCGACATCTGGCGGCTCAGCGGGAGCGGCACGTTCACCGAGACGGTTCCGGTGCTCAGTGACTCAGGCGCCATGGTCGCCACCGAGCTTCAGCGGACTTGTGAGGTCGACATTGCCCTCCGCTGGGGGACCGGATACGACACCGTCGTGAAGAGCTTCGTGAACATCATCGCCACCCCGAAAGGCGGGACGCACCAAGCCGGGTTCGAGCAGGCCCTGCTGAAGTTCCTCCGCCAGCAGGTTGAACAGAACGCCCGCCGGCTGAAGGTCGGCTCCGACAAGCTCGAGAAGGACGACGTGCTCGCCGGACTCACTGCCGTACTTACCGTGCGTCTTCCCGAACCGCAGTTCGAAGGCCAGACCAAGGAGATCCTTGGCACACCGGCCGCGCGAAGCATCGTCGCCAGCGTGGTGGCATCCGCCATGAAGGAACGGTTCGCGTCGACGAAGCGGGACGACAAATCACAGACGGCGCTCGTGCTCGACAAGGTCGTCTCCGAGATGAAGTCCCGCATCTCCGCGCGCGCCCACAAAGAGACCCAACGCCGCAAGAACGCCCTCGAAAGCTCCTCGCTGCCGGCGAAGCTCGTCGACTGCCGCAGCAACGATGTCGCGAACAGCGAACTGATGATCGTCGAGGGCGACTCTGCGCTCGGCACGGCCAAGAACGCGCGCGACAGTGAATTCCAGGCGCTGCTCCCGATCCGGGGCAAAATTCTCAACGTGCAGAAGGCATCCGTCTCCGACATGCTCTCGAACGCGGAGTGCGCGGCGATCATCCAGGTCATCGGGGCCGGCTCCGGCCGCAGCTTCGACATCTCGACGGCGCGCTACGGCAAGGTCATCATCATGAGCGACGCAGACGTCGACGGTGCCCACATCCGTACCCTGCTGCTGACGCTGTTCTTCCGCTACATGCGTCCGATGATCACCGAGGGGCGGGTGTTCGCCGCGGTGCCGCCTCTGCACCGCGTCGTCGTGATCAACTCGGGGTCGAAGGCCAACGAGACGATCTACACGTACTCCGAGCAGGAACTGCACACGCTGCTGGCGAAGCTCAAGAAGTCGAACAAGCGGTACAAGGAACCGATCCAGCGTTACAAGGGACTCGGCGAGATGGATGCCGACCAGCTGGCGACCACAACGATGGACCGCAGGCACCGCACGCTTCGACGCGTGCGGATGGAGGACGCCGAACAGGCCGCCCACGTCTTCGAACTTCTGATGGGCAACGATGTGGCGCCGCGCAAGGAGTTCATTGTAGAGAGCTCTGACCGGTTGAACCGGGACCGGATCGACGCCTGACCTGCGACGGCTTCACCCGTTCCGGACCACATCGACGCCGGACCTGCGGCGTCTTCACCCCGTCCGGACCACATCACCCGATACGCCGGGTGTCCCGGTCTGGAGCGGGTGAATCGGCGACAGGGCAGCCGCCGATTCAGGGGCGACCGGCGCTCAGTCGGTCGTGATCTCGCTGCCGATCGATCCGATCACCGAGTCGATGGCGGTGCCGGACGCGTCGCGCTTCGCGCCGGCATCCGGAATCGTCCGCGCCGACCCGTCCGCCCCGACGGCGTGCGCCGGTGCTGGGCCCGCCCAGGCGAGCGAGAGACTGCCTTCGCCCTTGAGGAAGGAATGCGAGCGCACACCGCCGGTGGCGCGGCCCTTCCCGGGGAACTCGCTGAAGTACGACACCTTGACCCGACCCGGGTCGGTACCGGGGATCGTGGCCGCAGATACCGACACCGTCGTGACGACGTTCTCGGCGGCAGGGTCGAGCGCTCCGAAGAAGATGACGTGCGAGTCTGCTGCGAGGTTCATGCCGGCGACACCTCCTGCGGCGCGGCCCTGCGGCCGGACACCGGATGCCGGGAAGTGCAGCAACTGCGCAGCAGAGCTGATGAACACAAGTTCCGCGGAGTCAGGCGCCTGCGCTGCTCCGACCACTTCATCGGACGGTTTGAGACCGATGAGCTCGAAGTCCGACTTGTTCGGCCAGTCACCGGGCGTGACCCTCTTCACGACGCCCTGCCGCGTGCCGAGCGCGATCGGCATCGTGCTCTCGAGTGACACGAAGGCGAGGATGCGCTCCGCCTTGTTCGGGAGGGCGAGGTAGTCGCCGATCCGGACGCCTGCGGCGAGCTGGAGTGAGTTCGCCGGGACGACGGGAAGGTCGACCGCTGTGAACTTGATCAGTCGCCCGAGGGACGTGACGGCGCCGATTTCGGCACGGGACGTGGTGTCCAGGAACGACCGGACGGCGTCGTGCTTTGTGCGTCGCCTAGCCCGGGCAGGAGCGGCTGATTCCACAGCCTCTTCGCCCTCGACCCGGTCGACACGCACCGCCCTGCCCGTCGTGCTGAGGAACACGCGGCACGCGGTGTCCGCCACTTCCAGCTGCGCCGCCTGCCGTTTGGAGGCGGCTGTTGCGATGCTCGGGCGCGCTTCGGTGAGGAGAGTGCGGCGGGGTGTGCCGAACCGTTCGGCGACATCCGCCAGTTCGTCCGCCACCTGCTTGCGGATGAGAGCCTGGCTGCCGAGGAGCCTTTCGAGTTCCGCGATCTCGGCGAGCAGCTTGTCACGCTCAGCTTCGAGCTCGATGCGGGAGAAGCGGGTGAGCCGGCGCAGTCGCAGCTCAAGGATGTATTCGGCCTGGAGCACCGACAGGTCGAAGACCTCAACCAGGCGGGTACGTGCCTGGTCGGTGTCGTCACTCGCACGGATGACCTGGATCACTTCGTCGATGTCGAGGATGGCGATGAGCATGCCCTCGACCAGGTGCAGGCGTTCCTTACGGCGCGCGAGGCGGAACGACGACCTGCGGGTGACGACGTCGATCCGGTGGTCGATGTACACCTGGAGCAGTTCCCGCAGCCCGAGGGTCTGCGGGCCGCCGCCGACGAGGGCGACGTTATTGATGCTGAACCCGTCTTCGAGCGGTGTGTAGCGGTAGAGCTGCTCAAGGACGGCCTGCGGGCTGAACCCGGTCTTGATGCCGATGACGAGCCGCAGCCCGTGTTTGCGGTCGGTGAGGTCCGTGACATCCGAAATGCCACTGAGCTTCTTGTTGGAGACGCCGTCCTTGATCTTCTCGATCACGCGCTCCGGGCCGACCAGATAGGGGAGTTCGGTGACGATGAGACCGCTCTTGCGCGCCGAGAGGTTCTCGATGCTGACCTTGGCGCGGGTTTTGAAGCTGCCTCGACCGGTGGCGTAGGCATCCTTGATGCCGTCGAGTCCGACGATGGTGCCGCCGGTGGGCAGGTCGGGGCCTGGCACGTACTCCATGAGGTCGTCGAGAGTCGCATTCGGGTGCGAGAGGAGGTGACGTGCTGCGCCGACGACCTCGATGAGGTTGTGCGGAGCCATGTTGGTGGCCATCCCGACGGCAATACCGCTCGCGCCGTTGACGAGCAGGTTGGGGAACGCGGCAGGGAGCACGTCGGGCTGGGTCAGCTGGTTGTCGTAGTTGGGAACGAAGTCGACGACATCTTCGTCGAGTTCGTCGGTCATCGCCAGCGCTGACGCGTCGAGCCGGGCTTCGGTGTAACGCGCGGCGGCGGGTCCGTCGTCGAGAGAACCGAAGTTGCCGTGGCCGTCGATCAGGGGAACCCGCAGAGTGAAGGGCTGTGCGAGCCGGACGAGGGTGTCGTAGATCGCTGAGTCGCCGTGGGGGTGCAGCTTTCCCATCACCTCGCCGACGACGCGGGCCGACTTCACATGGCCACGCTCGGGCCGGAGTCCCATCTCGGACATCATGTACAGGATGCGCCGCTGCACAGGCTTCAGCCCGTCCCGGGCGTCGGGGAGCGCGCGGGAGTAGATCACCGAATAGGCGTACTCCAGGAACGACCCCTGCATTTCGACGGATACGTCGACATCTTCGATGCGTTCGGTGAAGTCATCAGCAGGGGGAGGCGTGTGTGTGCGGGACATCCGGGATTTCTCAGAAAGGGGCAGGGGGTCGGGCGATCGGCGGCCGCGGAGCGGTTATGCCAGAATTGCCCGGATGGCCACCATGCTACCCACCGAAAAACCCGGAGCCCGAAGCCTTGCCGATGTTCTGCCGAATTCGGCACGTTCACTGGCCCGGGAGCCGAACGATCTGGAGCTCCCGCCGGTCCGCTCGGTGGTCGTCGTCGTGGTCGATGGCCTGGGCCGTTCGCAGCTCGCCGCCCGTGCAGGTCACGCCCGGTTCCTCGCCGCCCGGCCCCGCGAAGCCATCACCTCGGTCTTCCCGACGACGACGGCAGCGGCCCTCACAACGCTCACCACGGGTGTGATGCCCGGCCAGCACGGGCTCGTCGGCTACCGCACGCTTGACGTGGCCAACGATCGGCTGGTCAATCAGCTCACCGGCTGGGACGAGGGGATGACCCCCCAGCTGTGGCAGCGCGAGCCGACGGTGTTCGAGCAGGCCGCTGCGGGCGGCATCCGGAGCTTTGCGATCGGTCCCTCGAGATTCCGCTCATCAGGATTCACGCGTGCAGTGCTCCGTGGCGCCGAGTACCGCGGCGCGAACTCGATTTCTGAGCGGTTCGCCGAGGCAGCCCGGATCCTGGCGACGGGCGAGCCTTCGCTCGCGTACCTTTACATCCCCGAGCTCGATAAAGCGTCACACGCCTACGGCTGGGAGTCCCCGCAGTGGCTCAGCGGACTCGAAGCCGTCGACGCGGAGCTGCAGTCGTTCGTGAAGGCACTCCCGCAACGGGTCGGCGTGCTGGTCACGGCCGATCACGGCTCGATCGATGTGCCGCATCGGTCGCACGTGCTGTTCGATCAGGCGCCAGAGCTGGTCGAGGGCGTCAGGCACGTCGGAGGCGAACCCCGGTGCCTGCATCTCTACCTCGAACCCGGAGCGACGGATGCCGACCGTCTCGCCCTCGCGACCCTGTGGGAGCAGAGCGAAGGGGAGCGGGCCTGGGTTGCCACTCGAACCGACGCGGTGGCCGCAGGGCTGTTCGGCGACGTGCACCCGGACGTGCTGCCGCGCATCGGCGACGTGCTCGTGGCGGCGCGCAAACGCGTCGTCTACTACGATTCGAGGCCGCTCGACCAGGCGGCGCGGAACATGGTCGGGCAGCACGGGTCACTCACGGCCGAGGAACGCATCGTGCCGCTCGTCCGGCTGGGGGCGTTCGAGCGCTGAGGTAAGGCGGCTCGTCCGTGCGACCGATTGGTCCCAAAGGCTCATTCACGCCATCGATCGGTCCCAAACGGTCGTTCGTGTGCTCGGGAGCATCCCTTTGGGCCCGATCGACGATGTCGCGGAACGAAGAGGAGCCTCTCAGGCCCCGCTCAGTCCTCGTCGGACTTCGCCCCGAAGACGATCTCATCCCATGACGGCATCGCAGCGCGGCCGCGCTTGGGCCGTACCGATGCGCTCGGGGTCTCCGGGGGAGCGGTGGGAGAGCTCGGCCTGATTCCCTCGATATCCAACGGCACATCCACCGGTCGCGGCGCCGGCCGAACGGCACTGTCGTCAACCGGGCGGTGGGCAGATTCCCGTTCGCCGCGGCGCTTCCTCAGCGCCTCCAGCAGGTCAGCCGTCTGATTGGACTGGGCATTGCCATCCTCAGAGCGGTTGATCGCCGCTGCAGCCGCAGCGTTCGACGAGGACTGCGATCGCCCGGCGATTTCGATGTGAGGGGTCAGGTCGCCACTGTCGTCTGTGCGGAAGTTGAAGGCACCGCTGTCGAAACGGCTGTCATCCGGGTGGGCGTCCTCGCGCTCGACCGCCCGCAGACGGGGGATCAGCGCCGTCGGGAGCTCACCCTGCTTGGAGAGGGTCACTGCTTCACCGTTGAGCGGCGCAAGTGCCTGCCTCTTCGGTTCGAAACTCCAGCGTGCATCGTGGTCGATGTTCGACGCCGTGAAGGAGAGCTTGACGGTCCACCCGCCGCTCGCCTCCTTCCAGCTGGTCCACCGCTCGTCACTGGCACCCAGCGATTCCAGCCGGGCGCGGATCGCGGCGCCGAAGGTCGAGTCGTCGTCGTCGCTCGTCGGCTCGATGACCGTCAGGACCTGGACGCTCAGCGCTGCGCCGACGATGTGCTCACGTTCGGCGAGCACAGGGCCCTCGAAGCGCTGGATGTACTCGAGGTCGGCGCCCGTCAGGGTCGCGACCTCCTCGGCCGACATCCCGGAACGGATGTGCGCCTGAATCTCACGCGGGCTCAGCTTCGGGCCGCTGGTGGGCTCCTGACGGCTGCGGCGCACGTGCGACTGCAGCACGTCGTCGATGAGAAGCCGAAAACGTTCCCCGTTGTCGGTGGCTGCGATGAGCGCGCCGTCCTCGACGCCAATGACTTTCAAGTCGTGCATGATCAACTGCCTTCCAGGCTGTGATTTGTTCCTCAAATCGTGCCACGGCTTACGCGTTTCTTTGGGAATACCGTGGGCGTGCCGTGGGTTCTGGTTTCGGGAAGCGAGAGCTGAGCGGCCTCGGTTTGCTATTCACCTCGTAATCATGCAAACTATCGCCGCCGACAGCGATCGGACGAAAACATAAGAAGTGGATGGACATGGCAACGGATTACGACGCCCCCCGAAAGACCGACGATGACTCAGAGTCGATCGAGGCCCTCAAGGAGCGCGTGCCAGACAAGCTGTCCGGATCCGTCGACGCTGAAGACGCCGACAACCCCGGCGGTTTCGACCTCCCTGGAGCGGATCTCTCCGACCTCGACCTCGACGTCGTCGTTCTCCCACCCCAGGCGGATGAGTTCACCTGTGTGAACTGTTTCCTCGTGAAGCACCGTTCGCAGATCGACCACGAGACAAAGCTCGGACCGATCTGCGCCGAGTGCGCAGCCTAGGGACTTTCCTTGGCACCCGCTGGCCGTCGCGATCCCTCGATCGCGGCGGCCAGTTCTCGTGGTCGACGGGTCGAGATGACCCAATAGGGCGTCGGGTCGGCCGGGTCGTGCAGCGGAACAGTGACGACAGGGTCAATGGCCCCGCGGATCAGCAGCCAGGCCCGGGCATCGAGGCGTGGCCCACGTTCCAGGGTGGCGTCCTCCCCGGTGAAGACTCGCGGCTCGCCGAGCAGGTCGAGCGAGACGCGAGCGCGCCCGGCGCGGAGCATCCGCTCGTCAACCTCGATGATGGGAGCCCCGACGAGAAAAAGAGCGACGCAACCGCCGTAGAGGAGAATCGCCGTCACGATGCCCGCAGGAATCGAGATGGGAGCAAGGACAAGCATGCTCGCCGGGATTACAAGTGCCGAGGCGATCAGAAGCCAGGGTGCTGGCCACAAACGTTCGCGATATCGGGTCATCGGCACTTCCATTCAGACTTCTGCACTAGCCTCGACACGTGATCGAAAGCGTTGACGTACTCATTATCGCCCCGGAGCTGCCGGCGTACTCGCACCCCGGCGATGCGGGCGCTGACCTCAAATCGACGGATGCCGTAACCCTCGCACCGGGGGAACGGGCCGTTATCGGTACGGGCGTCTCGATCGCCCTCCCGGACGGCTACGTCGCCTTTGTGGTGCCCCGCTCCGGTCTTGCAGCGAAACACGGCATCACCGTGGTGAACGCACCAGGAACCGTCGACGCCGGATACCGCGGAGAAATCAAGGTAACCCTCCTCAACACCGACCAGTCGAACGCGTACACGATCGAACCGGGTGACCGCATCGCGCAGATGATCGTTCAGCCCGTGAGCCGCGCGCGGTTCGTGCCGGTCGACACGCTCCCGGGAAGCCTTCGTGGCGATGGCGGCTTCGGCTCCACCGGGTACAACACTTCAGGAACAGGACCCAAGGAATGATCAGGAAGAACAAGCAGAAGGACATCGAGAACACCGAGCCGGTCGTCGACGCGGATGTCGACAATCACGACAGCACCGTGGAAGACGCCGCTGTCGTGGACGCCGAACTGGACACCCTCGACACGGACGACGCAGAATTCGGCACCGACCTGTCGAAGTCGGCACCGGATGATCGGAGCACCGAAGGCCCGCTCGACGAGGCTGAGGCGAACTCCGTCCGCCCATACATCGACCTCGGCGGGGTCAAGATCCTCCCGCGTGAAGGCTTGAACCTTCGCCTCGAGGTGGAGGAGAGCACCAAGCGGATCGTTGCGGTCGGCCTCGACTACGCCGGTTCGACCCTCCAGATCCAGCCGTTCGCCGCTCCGAGGAGCACCGGACTGTGGAACGAAACCCGCGTGCAGATCCAGGAACAGATCGCCAAGCAGGGCGGGACTGCCACCGAGCGGGACGGCGTCTTCGGCCCGGAGCTCGTCGCCGAGGTTCCCGTCGTCCAGGGCTCCGACGGTGCAGCGGGTATGCGTATCGCCCGGTTCGTCGGCGTCGACGGCCCGCGTTGGTTCCTCCGTGGCGTCATCGCCGGCGAAGGAGCAACCGACCCGGATGCCGCTGCGAAGGTCGAGGACCTGTTCCGCAGCATCGTCGTCGTCCGCGGTTCGGCGCCGATGCCTCCGCGCGACCTCATCCCTCTCAAGATGCCTGCCTCGGCCACGCCGACGAGCTGATCAGGACCGATGACCGAGAAACTTCCCGACGATCGCAAGACCGGCACCGAACCCGACGCCGCTGAGACGATCGCTGCCGCG
The DNA here is from genome assembly GCF_900115155.1 of Mycetocola miduiensis. Lineage (GTDB taxonomy): Bacteria > Actinomycetota > Actinomycetes > Actinomycetales > Microbacteriaceae > Mycetocola_A > Mycetocola_A miduiensis. Next base: position 42,772 of record NZ_FOVM01000007.1, on the reverse strand, counting down.
CTCGGCAGCGCGGCAGCCAGGTCCGGGCTGGGGGCCCTTGCCCAGGCGGATCAGCCCAACGGCAAGGTCCTGCTCGAGGCGATGGGCGGCATCCGCGGAATCGTGGAAGCGATCCTTCCCGGCCTGCTCTTCCTGATCGGCTACACGCTGACGGAGAACCTTCCACTCTCGCTCGCCGTTTCGGTGGGTGTGGCTGCGATCTTCACCGCGGTGCGACTCATGCAGCGCACGCCGGTCACGTCGGCGCTCGGCGGGCTGGTCGCGGCGGGTGCGTCGGCGGCACTCGCGCTGATGACCAACCGCCCGGAAGACAACTTCGTACTCGGCTTCATCACCAACGGCGTGTATGCCACGGCCCTGCTCATCTCGGTCGCCGTCCGCTGGCCGATCGTCGGGCTGATCGCCGGCTATCTCATGAACGAAGGAACCGCCTGGCGGCGCGTCGCCCTCAAACGCAGGGTCTTTGCCGTCCTCACCCTCTGCTGGGCGGGCATGTTCCTTCTCCGGCTCGGCGTGCAACTTCCTCTCTATCTCGCCGGCAACGTCGAGTGGCTCGCCGCCACGAAGTTGATCATGGGGATCCCGCTCTACGCGCCCCTGCTGATCGTCACGTGGCTCGTGGTCCGCGCGTTGTACCGGAAAGTGCCTGCCGCCTCCTGATAGAGTTATCTCGACATCAAGATAAATAGGGTCGATGGTCGGAACGGATGCCTGCGCAGCCGGTTAGGTTCGCCTTGCTAGCCACGCACGGGGTCGGGAAACCACTATTGACCTATGGCAGGCGTGTACGTGCCTGTGCCAATGAAGGAGAAGGCCAATGTCTACCGTAAATAGCTTTGGGGCGAAAAACACACTCTCGGTCGGGGGCACCGACTACGAGATCTTCCGGCTCGACACCGTCGAGGGGTCGGAGAAGCTCCCGTTCAGTCTCAAGGTTCTCCTTGAGAACCTTCTGCGCACCGAAGACGGCAAGAACGTCACGGCTGAGCAGATCAAGAAGCTCGGCGGATGGGTTCCCACCGCTGAGCCCGACACCGAGATCCAGTTCACCCCTGCCCGCGTCGTGATGCAGGACTTCACCGGCGTTCCCTGCATCGTCGACCTCGCCACCATGCGTGAAGCGGTCGCCGAGCTCGGGGGAGACCCGACGAAGATCAACCCGCTCGCGCCGGCAGAACTGGTCATCGACCACTCCGTCATCGCCGACCTGTTCGGCACCCCGAACGCCCTCGAGCGCAACGTCGAGATCGAGTACGAGCGCAACGGCGAGCGGTACCAGTTCCTTCGCTGGGGCCAGACCGCTTTCGAAGACTTCAAGGTCGTCCCGCCCGGAACCGGCATCGTCCACCAGGTCAACATCGAGTACCTGGCCCGGGTGACCTACACCCGCTCGGTCAACGGCGCCCTGCAGGCATACCCTGACACCCTCGTCGGCACCGACTCGCACACCACCATGGTCAACGGCCTCGGCGTGCTCGGCTGGGGCGTCGGCGGAATCGAAGCCGAGGCGGCAATGCTCGGCCAGCCCGTCTCCATGCTGATCCCCAAGGTCGTGGGCTTCAAGCTCAGCGGATCGATCCCGACCGGCGTGACCGCGACCGACGTCGTCCTCACCATCACGCAGAAGCTGCGCCAGCACGGCGTTGTCGGCAAGTTCGTCGAGTTCTACGGTGAAGGCGTCGCGCAGGTCCCGCTCGCGAACCGCGCCACCATCGGCAACATGAGCCCCGAGTTCGGTTCGACCGCCGCCATGTTCCCGATCGACGACGTCACCCTCGATTACCTGCGCCTCACCGGGCGCAGCGAGGAGCAGGTGCAGCTGGTCGAGGAATATTCCAAGATCCAGGGCCTCTGGCACGACCCCGCCGTCGAGCCGAACTTCAGCGAGTACCTCGAACTCGACCTGTCGACGGTCGTTCCATCGATCGCCGGGCCGAAGCGCCCGCAGGACCGGATCGAACTGACGCTCGCGAAGTCACAGTTCGAGCGCGATCTCACCAACTACACGTCGGTTGAGCACGACCTCGTCGACCTCGAGACCTCCGAGTCCTTCCCGGCCTCCGACCCGCCCGGAAACACTCCCGAAAACGAGCACAGCAGCCACACGCACACCCACCGGAGCCACGCGCCCCAGACGGTGTCCAAGCCGACCACGGTCACGCTCGAGGACGGTTCAGGCTTCACGCTCGACCACGGAGCGGTGACCATCGCCGCCATCACGTCGTGCACGAACACGTCGAACCCGTCGGTCATGCTCGCTGCCGGCCTCCTGGCCCGTAACGCAGCGAAGAAAGGCCTCACGTCGAAGCCGTGGGTCAAGACCACGCTCGCACCCGGGTCCAAGGTCGTCACCGACTACTACGCCAAGGCCGGACTCACCGACGACCTCGAGAAGCTCGGCTTCTACACCGTCGGCTATGGCTGCACCACCTGTATCGGTAACTCCGGTCCGCTTGCCGAGGAGATCTCGGCTGCGATCAATGAGAACGACCTCGCCGTCACTGCGGTGCTGTCCGGTAACCGCAACTTCGAAGGCCGGATCAACCCGGACGTGAAGATGAACTACCTGGCGAGCCCGCCGCTCGTCATCGCGTACGCTCTCGCCGGGTCGATGAACTTCGATTTCGAAACGGATGCCCTCGGCAAGGACCACGACGGCAACGACGTGTTCCTCAAGGACATCTGGCCGGATGCCGCCGAGGTCCAGAACACCATCGACACCTCGATCGACACGGAGATGTTCACCCACGAGTACTCGTCGGTGTTCGAGGGTGACGAGCGCTGGCGTTCACTGCCCACCCCGGCCGGAAACACCTTCGACTGGGATCCCGAGTCGACCTACGTGCGGAAACCCCCATACTTCGACGGCATGACGATGGAGACGACTCCGGTCACGAACATCACCGGTGCCCGCGTCCTCGCGAAGCTCGGCGATTCGGTCACGACCGACCACATCAGCCCCGCCGGCTCGATCAAGGCCGACAGCCCGGCCGGTCACTACCTGACCGAACACGGGATCGACCGTAAGGACTTCAACTCGTACGGTTCCCGCCGCGGAAACCACGAGGTGATGATCCGCGGAACCTTCGCGAACATCCGCCTGAAGAACCAGCTGCTCGACGGCGTCGAGGGTGGATACACCCGCGACTTCACCCAGCCGGATGCTCCGCAGTCGTTCATCTACGACGCGTCGCAGAACTACCAGGCGGCGGGCATCCCGCTCGTCATCCTCGGCGGCAAGGAGTACGGCTCGGGCTCGTCCCGTGACTGGGCTGCCAAGGGAACGAGCTTGCTCGGTGTGAAGGCCGTCATCACCGAGAGCTTCGAGCGTATTCACCGCTCGAACCTCATCGGAATGGGCGTCGTCCCGCTGCAGTTCCCAGCGGGCGAGAGCTGGGAGTCGCTCGGCCTCGACGGAAGCGAGTCGATCTCGATCACCGGGCTCGATGAACTCAACGCCGGCACGACGCCGAGGACGGTGCACGTGGTCGCTGAGCCGACCGAGCACTCGCCCGCAGGCAAGGCCACCGTCGAGTTCGACGCCGTGGTCCGGATCGACACCCCTGGTGAGGCGGACTATTACCGGAACGGCGGCATCCTGCAGTACGTTCTGCGGAGCCTCGTCTAAGGGTCCATACCACGACGGCACCCCTCCGCGATTCATCAGGAATCGCGGAGGGGTGCCGCGTAGAGTGGGGGAGTTGGCCGGCGAGCGGGCCGCTCGAATGAAAACAGGGAGTTGAACGCGATGGGTCTTCTTGAGACGATCACGGGTCCTCGCGACCTCGACGCCCTCTCAAGAGAACAGCTGACCCAGCTGGCCGCTGAGATCCGCACCTTCCTGGTGAGCGAAGTCTCGCGCACCGGCGGCCATCTCGGCCCCAACCTCGGCGTGATCGAAATGACGCTCGCCATCCACCGGGTCTTCGATTCGCCGAAGGATGCGATCGTCTTCGATACCGGTCACCAGTCTTATGTGCATAAGCTCCTCACCGGGCGCCAGGACTTCACCCGGCTGAGGGAGCGCGGTGGACTCGCCGGCTACCCGCAGCGCAGCGAGTCACCCCACGACATCGTCGAAAGTTCACACGCGTCGAGTTCGCTGAGTTGGGCGGACGGTATCTCCCGTGCGTTCGAGATGACCGGCCAGCACGACCGCCACGTTGTCGCCGTTGTCGGGGATGGCGCGCTCACCGGCGGCATGACGTGGGAGGCGCTCAACAACATCAGCGACGACAACACCCGCAAACTGATCATCGTCGTCAACGACAACGGGCGCTCATACGCGCCGACGATCGGTGGGATGGCTCGCTTCCTCAACACGGTCCGGACGAGGCGCTCCTACCGGGACCTGTACCTGACCAGCCAGAAGGCGTTCGACCGGCTCGGGGCTCCAGGCCGGGCCGTGTACCGGGGTGTGCGTGGCGGGATGCACGGCTTCCTCGCCCGGTTCAGCAACAACGAAGCGCTCTACTCGAACCTCGACATCAAGTACCTCGGCCCGGTTGACGGGCACGACGAACAGGCGATGGAAGAAGCGCTCAGCCAGGCCAGGAACTATGGCGCGCCGGTCATCGTGCACGCGATCACCCAGAAAGGCAAGGGTTACGCTCCCGCCGTGCACGATGAGGCGGATCAGTTCCACGCCGTCGGCAAGATCAACCCGTCGACCGGCGCGGCGATCTCGACCAGCACGACTCCCACCTGGACCGGGGTCTTCAGCGACAAGCTGCTCCAGCTTGCCGAGGCGGATCCGCGGATCGTCGGGATCACCGCGGCCATGCTCCGCCCGACGGGGCTGCATAAGTTCGCCGAGCGGTTCCCCGAGCGCGTCCACGATGTCGGCATCGCCGAACAGCATGCCGCAACGTCAGCGGCTGGCCTCGCCTTCGGCGGGTTGCACCCGGTCGTTGCGATCTACGCAACGTTCATCAACCGGGCCTTCGACCAGATCCTCATGGACATCGCCCTGCACAAGGCGGGCGTGACGTTCGTGCTCGACCGTGCCGGCGTCACCGGGCCAGACGGTCCGTCGCACCACGGCATCTGGGACCTGTCCATCCTCCAGGTCGTCCCAGGCATCCACCTCGCCGCGCCGCGCGACGGGACACGCCTGCAGGAGGAACTTTCCGAAGCCGTCGCGATCGACGACGCGCCCACGGTGATCCGGTTCCCGAAGGGCAACGTCAGCACCGACATCCCCGCCATCCGCCGCACCGCCGACGGCGTCGACGTGCTTCGTGAGGATGATCGGCGCGACGTCCTCATCGTCACCGTTGGCCCTATGGCCCAGCTTGGACTCGATGTCGCAGAACTGCTGAATTCCGCAGGCGTCGGCAGCACCGTCGTCGACCCCCGCTGGGTCGTCCCGGTCGCGCACAGCATCGTCGACCTGGCCGACACTCATCGACTCGTCATCACGATCGAAGACGGCCTCCGTGTCGGCGGGATCGGCACCCGCATTCGGCAGGAGCTGCGGAAGGCCGGTGTCGACACGGGCGTCGACGAGCTCGGCCTGCCCGACGATTTCCTGCAGCACGCGACCCGCGAGCAGATCCTCGAGGATGCCGGTCTGACCGCCGAGAGAATCGTCCGCGACATCCTCGCCCAGGTTTCCGGTACTCGAATCCCCGTTGCCCGGCCGGCCGAAGCAGCTGCCGAGCGCGTCCAACGCGGCTAAGCGCGTCTATCAGCCCCGGCCGCGCACCGTCGCCGGCTATCCCAAGGAGTTCCCGATGACCGCCAGCCCCGACGAATTCGACCGACCGCTTCACCTCGGGGTGCTCGCCACCTCACGGAAGAAGAACGAGCGGCGTCTTCCGATCCATCCGCTTCACCTTGACCGCATCGAACCTGAACTGCGACAGCGCATCATCCTGGAGACAGGGTACGGCGAACGGTTCGGGCTGTCCGACGAGCAGCTCAGCCCATTGGTCGGCCGCCTGGCCGGCCGCGACGAGTTGCTGGCCGACGCGGACATCGTACTCCTGCCAAAACCGCAGGCGGAGGACCTTGCCGAGTTGCGCGACGGGCAGGTGCTCTGGGGCTGGCCGCACTGCGTGCAGGATCGGGAATTGACCCAGACCGCCATCGACAAGCGGCTCACCCTGATCGCATTCGAGGCGATGAACCACTGGTCGCCAGACGGCGGCTTCTCACTGCACGTGTTCCACAAGAACAATGAACTCGCCGGCTACGCTTCGGTTCTCCACGCCCTGGAACTGACTGGATCGACCGGAGACTACGGGCGGCGCCTCAACGCCGTCGTCATTGGGTTCGGGGCCACGGCGAGGGGCGCCGTCACGGCGCTCAACGCACTTGGGGTGCACGACGTTCAGGTCTTGACCACGCGTGAACGAGCCGCCGTCGGCTTCCCGATCCACTCCGCCACCCTCGTGCAGTTCGACCAGGACGACGAGGGAGCGTTTCTGTCGAACGTGGTGACCGACCACGGGCGGAAACCGCTTGCACCGTACCTCGCCGGGCACGACATCGTCGTCAACTGCACCCTGCAGGACCCAAACAACCCGGTCATCTACCTGTCGACCGCCGACCTCGACCTGTTCAGCCCCGGGAGCCTCATCGTCGACGTGTCCTGCGACGAGGGAATGGGCTTCGAATGGGCGAAGATGACGTCGTTCGACGACCCGATATTCGAGGTCGGCAACCACATCCGCTATTACGCCGTCGACCACACCCCGTCACACCTCTGGAATTCGGCAACGTGGGAGATCAGCGAAGCGCTGCTGCCATTCCTCAGCACGGTGATGGATGGGCCCACCGACGAGGACCAGAACCAGACGATCCGCCGCGCGATAGAGATCCGCGACGGCATCGTGCAGAACCCGGCGATCCTTGAGTTCCAGGGCCGCTCGGCTGAATACCCGCACACCGTCCAGTAACCCGGCGGCGTACCGGGCGACCGCCCGTCAGCCAGACAACGAAGGGACGCGAGGCCGAAGCCCCGCGTCCCTTTCCTGTCCTCTGACCTAGTCCTGGATGCCGCGGATGGGCGGCTCGTGGAACGTTCCGCCGAAGACGCGCTCGCTCGCACCTTCACGGTCGAGGTACGGCGTAACGCCTCCCATGTGGAACGGCCAGCCGGCACCGAGGATCATGCACAGGTCGATGTCTTCCGGGCCCTCGACCACAGAATCCTCCAGCATGCGATGGATTTCGTCGGCGAGCCCGTCGACGAGACGCAGCCGGATGGCATCCGCCGTGAGCGGTTCCTTACCTCCGGAGACGATCTTGAGCGCGCCCTTGTCGAAACCCTTGACCTTGCCCTTTGAGTCCTTCTCGAGGAGGGTGCCGTACTCCGCCAGCTTGTGCAGGTTCTCGCTGCGGTAGAACCGGTCCGGGAAGGCGTTGTGGTGGGTGTCGAGGACGTGCGCGCCGACCTTGAGCCCAACGAGGTCGAGCAACTCGGACGGCGGCATGGGCAGACCAAGCGGGGCAACCGCCTTATCGACGACCTCGAACGGCGTGCCGTGGTCCACTGCGTACATCGCCTCACCGAGCAGCTTGGCGAGCACCCGGTTCACAACGAAACCGGGGGTGTCCCTGGTGATCACAGCGTTCTTGCGCAGTTTGGCTGCGGTCGCCATCGCGGTGGCCAGAGCCTCCGGGGTGGTCTGCGGTGTCCGGACGACCTCGATCAGCGGCATGACCGCTACGGGGTTGAAGAAGTGGAACCCGACGAGTCGTTCCGGGTGTGCCAGCTTCTCACCGATCTGTTCAACCGAGAGTGATGACGTGTTGGTGGCGAGGATCGCCGTGTCGGAGATGTACTGCTCGACGTCGGCGAAAACGTCCTGCTTCACACCGAGCTCTTCGAAGACCGCTTCGATGACCCAGTCGCAGTCCGCGAAGTCGCTCTTGTTGGTCGTGCCGGAGATGAGGTCGTTCAGACGGTTCGCTTCGTCGGGCGAGATGCGCTTCTTCTGCAGCAACGCGTCGATTTCGCCGCGGATGCTGGCGATCCCCTTGTCGACGCGGGTCTGATCCAGATCGGTGATCACCACAGGCACCTGGAGGCGGCGCACGAAGAGCAGCGCGAACTGGTTGGCCATGAGTCCCGCACCGATCACACCGACCTTGGTGACCTTCTGGGCGAGTGCTTTGTCGGGCGCTCCTGCCGGTCGCTTCGCACGTTTCTGGACGAGGTTGAACGCGTACACGCTGGCCTGGAACTGGTCGCCGCAGGCCAGCTTTGCGAGTGCCTCGTCCTCCCGCTCAAACCCTTCAGCGCGGGTGCCGCTCTTCGCTGCCTTGAGGAGGTCCAGGGCGACGTACGGCGCCACAGGGACGGTTCCGATCTTCGACTCGAGCATCTTGCGGGCGATGCCGATGGCAACGTCCCACTTGACCAAACGCTCGACCTTCCCTGGGACGTTCTTGCGGGCGACCTTGGTCTTCCCCGCAAGCACACTGCCCGCCCAGGCGAGTGAGTTCTCCAAAAAGGATGCCGCAGGGAAGATCGCGTCGGCGATGCCGAGTTCGAACGCCTCAGGCGCCTTCAGCATCCGGTTCATCTTCAACGGGTTCTCGATGATCACCTTCAGGGCGTTCTCGATCCCGATCAGGTTCGGCAGAAGGTAGGCGCCGCCCCAGCCGGGGATCAATCCGAGGAAGACCTCCGGCAGGGCAATGCCGGCAGCAGACGCGTCAACCGTCCGGTACGTCGCGTTGAGCGCGATCTCGAGGCCGCCACCAAGCGCGAGGCCGTTGATGAAAACGAACGACGGCACGCCGAGCGTGTCGAGCTTGCCGTAGACGTAGTGGCCGAGTTGCCCGAGAAGGCGGGCCGACTCCAGGGATTCGACCTCGCTGACCTTGCTCAGGTCGGCGCCAGCCGCGAGAATGAACGGCTTGCCGATGATCGCGACTGCAGCGATTTCCTTCGCAGCGGCACGCGCACGCTGTGCGTCGAGCACGCCGCCCAGTTCCATCAGCGTGACGGGGCCTAGGGTGTTCGGGCGGGTGTGGTCCCGTCCGTTGTCGAGGGTGATGAGAGCGATCACGGTGCCATCCGGCAGTGACACGTCTCGCACGAAGGAGTGGGTGACGACCTCGTTGGCGGCGTGGGCGAGAAGCGGGCTGAAATCGATGGTTGAGTAGTCGGTCATATCGATTACTTCTTTCCCTTCCAGTTCGGGTTCTCCCAGATGACGCTTCCACCCTGGCCGAGGCCGACGCACATGGCGGTCAGGCCATAGCGCACGTCCGGGCGCTCGGCGAACTGGGCGGCAAGTTGGGTCATCAGGCGAACACCGGATGCTGCAAGGGGGTGACCGATGGCGATAGCGCCGCCCCACTGGTTCACCCGCGGGTCGTCATCGTCGATGCCGAAGTGGTCGAGCAGCGACAGGACCTGAATGGCGAATGCCTCGTTCAACTCGAACAGCCCGATGTCATCGATCGTGAGCCCGGCCTTCCGGAGCGCCTTCTCGGTCGACGGCACAGGACCGATGCCCATGATCTCCGGTTCGACGCCGGCATAAGCGAAGCTCACCATTCGCATCTTCGGCTTGAGCTTGAATTCCTTGACCGCGGAACTGCCGGCAAGCAGGCTCACCGTCGCGCCGTCGGTGAGCGGTGAGCTGGTTCCCGCCGTCACCCGTCCGTGGGCACGGAACGGCGTTTTGAGGGTCGCGAGTCCCTCCATGGTCGTTTCGGGGCGGGTACCCTCGTCGCGGGTCGCGAGGCCCCAGCCCGATTCGCTGCGGATCGCAACCGGGATGAGATCCGGCTGGATCTTGCCTGCGTCGTATGCAGCCTGAAGCTTCTGCTGGCTGCGCATACCGAAGCGGTCGGCGCGTTCCTTGGTCAGGTGGGGGAACCGGTCGTGAATGCGTTCAGCGGTCTTGCCCATGTCGAGAGCATCCGCCGAGACGAGCTTTTCGCTGAGGAAACGCGGGTTCGGGTCGGCGTCACCGCCGAGCGGGTGACGTCCCATGTGCTCGACACCGCCGGCGATGCCGAAGTCGTATGCGCCGAACGCGATCGCACTGCCAATCTGGGTCACGGCGGTCATCGCGCCTGCGCACATCCGGTCGATGGCGTAGCCAGGAACCGACTGGGGAAGACCGGCGAGGAGCGCTGTCGTGCGGCCGAGGGTGAGGCCCTGGTCACCCTGCTGGGTTGTGGCCGCAATCCCGACCTCGTCGATGCGTTCCTTCGGAACATCCGGGTTGCGTTCGAGCAACCCGATCATCGCTTTGACGACGAGGTCATCCGCGCGGGTGTTCCAGTACTGACCTTTTTCTCCGGCGCGACCAAACGGGGTCCGCACACCATCGACAAAAAAGACGTCGGCTAATTCGGCCACTTTGCCTCCAATTTCGTGTTCACCCCGATCCTAGAGATGCGCGAAATCGTGGCCGGAATCCTTTGATTCTTCCTACGACTCGGGTTTCGGAGCCTCCGACGCCAATTGGCTTGACTCTACAAACGCGGAGGCGATTGCCTGTGCAGTAGCTTCAATCTGCCAGGGGCGTGCCGAGAGCGATTCGAGGGCGTCGCCGATCGTTTCGGCGGTCACCGGTTCGGGCGGGTTCCACGCCACCCGCCGAAGGAGTTCGGGCGTGAGGAGATTCTCGATCGGGATGGCGAGGTCCTCTGAGATCGCCGCAATCGATGTCCGCGCTGCTTTGAGGCGGGCGTCGGCGTCGGGGTTCCGCTCGGCCCAGCTCCGTGCGGGAGGCATCGTTTCTCCTGATGTTCCACGGATCGGCGGCAGGTCATCTGTCGTGAGCCCACGTTCGATCGCGGCCCACCATCGCGGAAGTTCGCTCCGCGACGCGCGCCCTTTGAACTCCCGCACCGCAGCCAGCGCGGCACGGCTTCGCGGCTCTGCCCGAACCGCGGCCACCAGCGAAGAGTCGGGGACGAGGCGGCCGGGGGCGATGTCGCTTTCGCGAGCGAACGCATCCCGTTCTAACCACAGCTCACGGGCGATGGCGAGGTTCCGTGCCCCGCGAACCGTGTTGAGACCGGAGAGCCGACGCCACGGGTCCTGGCGTTGCAGCTTGGGCTGCCTGGCCAGGGTGGCCTCGAACTCCTCGGCGGCAATGGTGCGTTTGCCGCCCTCGTCGAGCATGTCCGCGAGTTTGTCGCGGACATCGACGAGGAGCTCAACGTCGAGTGCGGCGTATTCCAGCCACGTCGTCGGCAACGGCCGGGTCGACCAGTCGGCGGCGGAATGCTCCTTGGCCAGGTGAATTCCGAGGAGCTCTTCGACGACGGTGCCCAGTCCAACGCGGGGAAAACCGAGAAGCCGTGCGGCGAGTTCGGTGTCGAAGATGCGGACCGGGTCGAGGCCGACTTCCCGGAGGCACGCGAGGTCCTGGCTCGCCGCGTGGAGAACCCATTCCGCGGGAGCGATCGCCTCATTCAGCTCGTCGAAGCGGCCGATCGCCGGTGGGTCGAAAAGAAAGAGTCCTGCGCCACGCCGGTAGAGCTGGATGAGGTAGGCGCGCTGGGAATAGCGGTACCCGGATGCCCGTTCGGCGTCGACGGCGATCGGACCGCTCCCTGCCGCTATGGTTCGTACGGCGTCGAGGTATTCGTCCCTCGACTCGATGACGTGGCGTTCAGTCACGCGCCGTCCTGCGACTAGACAACAGAGTGACACCTTCGGTTGTTGGTGGGAGCCCTGCGAGCATGCAGAGCAGTTCACCCCAGCCTTCCACATGTGACGAGATGTCGCTCTCCAACGGGGTCCACGAGGCACGCAATTCGATCTGGGCGCCGTCGCCCTGCGCTGCCAGCTCGCCGAAACCGGTGGAGATGATCTTCGTGGCGGTCCCTGACGCTGCACCGTATTTGGCGGACCGCGCGTTGAGCGCGTCGACAAGCCAGGACCATGCGACTTCAGCGAGGAACGGGTCGAGGCCGATGTCGGTTTCGAGGGGAGCCTGAACGAAGCAGACGATCCGGAAAGCACCACCCCACGCTTCGGGTTCACTCGGGTCGTAGAGGAGGATGAATCGTCCGGTGCCGAGCTCGGAGTCCGCGCCATGCCGTGACGGTGTGACGTCCGCAGAAAGGGCCACGCTGTACGGGGCAAGGTTGCCCGGCGCGGGGATCTCGGTGACGGCGAGTTCAGGCCGTGCTTTAGCGCGACGAACCGAGTCCAGCGCCTTTTGGAACTCAGGAGGCACGTCGGTGCCCATCGGGATATCAGCCACGTTTGCAGACTAGAGTTACTTGCCAATGAAACGTCACAGCCACGCCGTCCGAAACGGCCCGGTCTCCCCGGCGCGCAACCGACGGCTTGTGGTGCTTTTCGGCGGAATCCTCCTGACGCTCGCGACCAGCGCAGTCATCGCCGTCGGCACGGTGGCTCGGCGCGTGGTCACGCCGGCACGCACCCGGTTCCGGGAAAGCGACGTTCTGGCCATCGACGCCGAAAACGCGACCATCACCCTCGGGTCGAACCCGGACACAAAGCTTCCTGGCCGCTACGGCCTGTTCTACGGCGAACCAGAGCGGTACCTGCGTCTCGGGGACGTCCTCTCCACGAACGGCGGGACGGTGACCAGGCGGCTTGAGACACCGGCAGACCACCTGCCCGCAAGCGGCCCGGCCACCTTCAGCGGGTGGTATTACTCCCGCCCAGAAGAACTGGGTCTCGATTTCACGCACCTGAACGTTCCGACGCACGCCGGGAACGCCCCGGCGTGGCTGTTCCCCGCCGAGGAAGAGACCGGCCGCTGGGTCGTCATTGTGCACGGTCGAGGCACCACGAGAAGTGAATGCCTCCGTGCCGTTCCGGTCTGGCGGGATGCGGGTTACTCCGCCCTGCTCGTGTCGTACCGGAACGACGGTGACGCTCCGCCGAGCGCTGACGGCCTATATAGGCTCGGCGACACCGAATGGGAGGACGTCGACGCTGCCCTCGATCTGGCCGCGGAGCATGGGGCGAGCGACGTGGTCCTCATGGGCTGGTCGATGGGAGGCACCATCGCCGTGCAAACCGCACTGCGCAGTGCTCACAAAGGGCTTCTCCGGGGCATCGCACTGGAGTCTCCCGTGCTCGACTGGGCCCGGGTGCTGGAATTCCAGGCGGATGCCGGACGGATCCCGGTTCCGCTCCGCCTCGCCGCGATTCTGGCGATCACCAGTCCGTGGGGACGCGCGCTCACCGGCCTCGACTCGGCCGTGAACCTTCCGGGGCTGGACGTCGTCAGCCGGGCGGATGAACTCACCGTCCCGGTTCTCGTGCTGCACAGCGACGATGACGGTTTCGTCCCGTCGTCCGCGTCGCATGACCTCGCCGCGGCGCGGCCGGATCTCGTCACCTTCTCGCCGTTCACCGGCGCCAGGCACACGAAATTGTGGAACTACGACGAGGACCGCTGGACATCGGCGATCAGCGACTGGGCCGCAACTCTCGGGTGAACCCCGAGTCAGGCCGCCGCGCGCTCCGTCAGCTGCCGTTTCATTCTCTGCAGCATCCCGTTCATGCCGTTGAGCCGCAGCGGAGAGACGGCCTTGCCGAGGCCGAGCATTTGCGGAAAGTCGGAGGGGATCGCGAGAACTTCATCGACCGTCAGGCCGTCGATGGCCTGGGCGAGGATGCTCGCGAATCCGCGCGTCGTTGGCGCTTCGCGTGGAGCGGTTGCGTGCAGGTGCACACCGTCGTCGGCCACCTCGACGAAGATGAAGATCGGGGACTGGCACTCGACAACGCGCTCAAGCAGGTCGGGGTGATCTGCGTACCGTTCCGGCAGGTCGGGCAGCTCCATCGAGAATTCGAGCAGCAGCTGCAGCCGCGATTTCTCGTCGAGTTCAAGGAACTCGTCACGGATCTCGGCTACCTGGGCGGGGAGAGTTTCGATCATGGTTTCTCCATCCTCCCATGGGGACCTGACGGCGGGCCGAGTGTCCCGATCGCTCGCATCGGTCAGCGAGGGAGTTCGCCCGGCTCGTCGCCCATCACGATCGGGACCCGAACGGCGCTACCCCACTCGGTCCACGATCCGTCGTAGTTGCGCACCTTGTCGAACCCGAGAAGGTACTGGAGCACGAACCAGGTGTGGCTGGAGCGTTCGCCGATGCGGCAGTACGCGACGACGTCGTCGCCGTCCTGAAGTCCGGCCTCGTCCCGATAGATGGCGTTCAGTTCGGCGACAGGACGGAAAGTGCCGTCCTCGGCTACCGCTTTCGACCAGGGCACGCTCTTCGCGGTTGGGATGTGCCCAGAGCGCAGCGCGCCTTCCTCGGGGTAGGCGGGAGCCGTGTTGCGCTCACCGCTGTATTCCTCCGGGGAGCGCACGTCGATCAGCGGATTGCCGAGGTGGGCGAGGACGTCGTCCTTATAGGCACGGATGACGGAGTCGTCGCGTTCGACCACCGGGTAGTCCGTGCGCGGGCGTTCCGGGACATCCGTCGTCATCTCGCGACCTTCGGCGAGCCACTTGTCGCGACCCCCATCGAGGAGCCGGACGTCACGGTGACCGAACAGCGTGAACACCCAGAGCGCGTAAGCCGCCCACCAATTGCTCTTGTCGCCGTAGAGAACGATGGTGTCGTCACGCGAGATGCCCTTGCCGGAGAGAAGTTCGGCGAAGCCGACGCCGTCGATGTAGTCCCGCAGCACCGGGTCGTTGAGGTCGGTATGCCAGTCGATCTTCACCGCAGTCGGGATGTGACCGATCTCGTAGAGAAGGACGTCCTCGTCGGACTCGACGACGACAAGCCCTGGGGCTCCCAGGCGTTCCTGCAGCCACTCGGTTGTGACGAGGCGGTCGGGGTGCGCGTACTCGGCGAAGGCGGGGGACTGGTCGGTTTCGATGGACATGGTCTACCTCCGGGGTCGCTGGGCGTGTGTGTGCGGCGCGTCGCCTGCCTTAGGCTTGGGACTCGTTCTTCTCGCGAAGATACGCAGCTTTCTCGGATCGAGCAAAGCAGCGCCGAAAAGACTTCGACACACGAGGTATTCTCCCATGAGCCAGACCGCTGAGACGGCACGCCTCCGCATCTCCGACCGCACGCCGACAATCACCGGTGAGGAGATCGCGGCCAGCCTGGTGCCGCCACGCCAGTTCACGGATGCCAGCTTCGCCAGCTACCGCCCGGATCCCGATTTCGCATCACAGGAAGAGGCGGTCTCCCTCCTCGAGTCGTTCGCCGCCAGCTGGGCGCCATCGAAGGCCTCCGGTTTCTTCGGCCGCCGGAAGAAGGAGCCCGAGGTCAAGCCCGGGGTCTACCTCGACGGCGGGTTTGGCGTTGGGAAGACCCACCTGCTCGCCGCCCTGTGGCACGCGGCACCGGGGCCGCGTAAGTACTTCGGCACGTTCATCGAGTACACCGCCCTCGTCGGCGCCCTCGGTTACGCGAAGGCGGTGGAGGCGCTCACCGGGTCCGCCTTGCTCTGTATCGACGAGTTCGAACTCGACGATCCGGGCGACACCATGATGATGACCCGACTGCTCACCGACCTGGTGGCGACAGGCACACGAGTGGCCGCAACGTCCAACACTCCGCCGAACGCCCTCGGTGAAGGCCGGTTCGCCGCGTCTGATTTTTTGCGCGAGATCCACGCCATGTCGAGTCATTTCACAACGCTGCGGATCGACGGAAACGACTTCAGGCGGCGCTCGACCGACGGCCACGCCGGGGTCCTGGATGCAGACGCGTACAGCAGCAGGCTGGATGGTGCAGCGGATGCGGGGGAGCGGATGTCGGATGATTCGTTCGATGAGATCATCACCCACCTCGCCACCGTCCACCCCTCGAAGTACATCAAGCTGATCGACGGCATTGACCGGATCGGTCTGCGGGACGTCCACGAGCTGCACTCGCAGACGGAGGCGCTGCGCCTGGTTGCGTTCATCGACCGGGTCTACGACGCCCAGATACCGATCTCGGCCACGGGCATCCCACTCGACCAGGTGTTCGGCGGAGATATGCTCTCGGGCGGGTACCGCAAGAAGTACCTGCGCTCCATGTCACGGATGATCGCGCTGGCCGAGGCTCCCTGACCTGCGAAACGTTCTTTTTACAGAGGCGCCCTCCGTGTAACAGACCCGAAACATCGGGTACACCGCTCTCGAAACGTCCGGCATCCAAGCTGGCTATACACCGACAAACGCTCAGCGTTCCCCGTCGGCAGCCCGATGCACTCGAGAGAACTTAAGGACACGATTATGGACACCGGCAGCATTGCCTGGGGAATCACAGCCACCGCCCTGGTGCTGGTGATGACCCCTGGCGTCGCATTCTTCTACGGCGGCCTTGTAAAAGCCAAGAGCGTCATCAGCATGATGATGATGAGCTTCGGCGCACTCGGCCTCATCACCGTCCTGTGGATTCTCTACGGGTTCAACATGAGCGCGGTCGCCAACCCGCTCGACTTCGCAGGCAACCCGTTCGCCGACTTCGGGCTGACGGCACTCTCCCAGGGTGCGGACGCGAACACGAACCTCCTCGGCGCCACGTACGGTGCCACATTCGCGATCATCACCGTCGCCCTGATCTCCGGCGCCATCGCCGACCGCGCGAAGTTCGGGTCGTGGATGCTGTTCGCCGGCATCTTCGCGACACTCGCCTACTTCCCGATCGCGGCGTGGGTCTGGGGCGGCGGCTGGATCATGAACCTCGGCACCGCGCTCTTCGGTGAAGACGCGGGAATCGGTGTCATCGACTACGCCGGTGGAACCGCTGTTCACATCAACGCCGGTGCCGCCGCCCTCGCCCTCGCACTTGTGCTCGGCAAGCGGGTCGGGTTCCAGAAGGGCATCCAGAAGCCGCACAACGTACCGCTCACGCTGCTCGGCGCATCCATCCTCTGGTTCGGCTGGTTCGGGTTCAACGCGGGCGCAGAATGGCTCAACGGACTCGCCAACACGGGTCTCATCGTGATCAACACACTCGGCGCGACCGCGGCAGCCATCATCGGCTGGCTCGTCATCGAGAAACTCAAGGACGGCAAGGCCACCTCGGTCGGCGCCGCATCGGGTGCCGTCGCCGGCCTCGTCGCCATCACCCCCGCCTGTGCGAACCTGACCCCGGGCTGGGCACTCCTCCTCGGTGTCCTCACCGGTGCGATCTGCGCCCTGGCCGTTGAACTGAAGTTCAAGCTCGGTTTCGACGACTCACTCGACGTCGTCGGCATCCACCTCGTCGGTGGCCTCGTCGGCACCCTGTACCTGGGCTTCTTCGCCACCGAAACCGGCCTGTTCCTCGGCGGCGGCTTCCAGCAGCTCGCCGTGCAGTTCATCGCCGCCTTCGCGGTGCTGGTCTACTCGTTCCTCGTCGCCGGCGTCGTCGGGTACGCGATCCAGAAGACTCTCGGCTTCCGGGTCAAGAACGAAGACGAAATCGCTGGCGTCGACACGTCGGTCCACGGCGAAGAGGGATACGCCCTCGAGGTCGTATAGCTCCTCAGATCGACACCTTGCCCGAACGGGATGCCGCCTACAGCGGCATCCCGTTCTGTCGTTCCGTGCGCCACATGCATCAGGCCGAGCCGTTCTTGTCACATCAAGGTGTTCGATGCCCGCCACTATGATGAGCGCATGATCTGCCGAGAGCTGAACCGTCGACCTGCCCCGTCACGCCAACGCGCGAGCGATCGTGGGGAACGCCACTGATGGCATCCCTCGGCCGACTTGTCCATTCCGTCGTTCGCCTGCTGAGTCGGCCTGCCGAACCCCACGCCCGGCCGCCGGTTACTCCAGCCGGACAGGAGCCGTCTGGCGAGGATCAGCCCGGCCGTTTCGGTCCGCGAGCCACCGTCGAGGTGGACCCGAGCAGGATCGGGCCCGTTCGGATGGCGTATTCGCCGTCTACGGATGGCAACCCGGATCCGGGCGAGATCGTCTGGACCTGGGTGCCGTACGAGGAGCGTGACGGCCGGGGGAAGGACCGCCCGGTGTTGCTGGTCGCTGCGGGGCAGGGTGATGAGGTAATGGCGGTGGCGCTGACCAGCAAACCCCATGGCGATGCGTCGAGTTTCGTTTCCATCGGCCGGGGGAGCTGGGACTCGCAGGGAAGGCCGAGTTGGGTCGGCGTGGAGCGGATCTTCCGCGTGTATCCCGACGGGATGCGTCGCGAAGCCGCGGCCCTGGATGCCGCCCGATTCTCGCGCGTGGCTGATATCCTCACTGCTCGCTACGGCTGGCACTGAACCGAACGGTCTCCGCACAGCGTTAGAATTTTCCAATCGATTCGTCCGGACGGGGTATCTCATCAGAATCATCAGTTACAACCTCCGCAAGCACGCGGCAAGCGCTGAACTTCTCGGCCTGGAAACGTTGTACGACGCGGATGTCCTGTGCCTCCAGGAAGCGGACAGCAATCTTCTGCCGGCGGAAGTGGGCAACCTGCGGCTGGCCGACTCCACTCGGGGGAACCGGCTCGGACTTGCGATCTACTACAACGTCGACCGGTTCTCGCCGGTGTCCACGACGGCGTTCGAACTGAAGAAGTCGTTGCACGACCGGCTGTTCTCGCCGGCCACCGAACGACTCCTGGCAACGAAGCTCATTGACAAGGAGGCCGGCCGCGAGATGCTCGTGGCATCGTTTCATGCGGCGCCGCTGACAGCCCTTAACTCGCTGCGTCGGCATCAGATCAAGACGGCGCATGCGGAACTCCATTCCCTCGCTGAGGGAATTCCCACGGTCATGGTCGGCGACTTCAACTACCCGATCTTCAAGAACAACCTCCGCCGCAGGATTCAGGAGATGGGCTACGAGCTGTCCCTGAGTAACTCGCGGACCTACTCCCGGTACAAGATCTTCCGCGGCCACTTCGACTTCGTGACGAGCGTCAACATGGGAATCGACGACGTCAAGACCCTCCCGGCTGGAGCATCCGACCACCGCGCTATCCTCGTCACGACCAAATATCTGGACTGACCGCCGGCTCTTGCAAGCGAAGGGCTCGACAAGCCGAGCTATCGTCGATACGGTTTGCTGAACATGAGCAATGCTCATGACTGTTTCGCTCAGATGCGCCTGTCACCTGCCCTGTCGAGAGAGTGTCATCCTGCCCCCGCGATGTCGTCGTGACGTGCTCTGTCACCACATCGCAAAGGAGCATGGAGTGAAAGTTACGACCCTGACGGCTGCGGTCTGCGCTGCTGTCCTCACCACAGTCGCCCTCGCCACGCCGGCGTCGGCCCACGGCGATCATCCACCGATCGTCGCCAACCAGGAGGTGCTCGCCGACGGGCTGATGGCACCGTTCTCTCTCGAGGTCCAATCGAATGGGGCCGCATGGATCACGCAGAACTTCCCAGGCACTCTCACCAGGGTGACAGCTAGCGGCGAGAAGACTGACGTTCTGGGCGGCGACGGTGATGAGATCAGCGCCGTCAGCGCACGCGGCAATACCGTGTATTACGCACAGGTCGCGCAGGATCACACGCGGGCTGTGCTCATGAGGGTCTCAAAGGGGCAGGAACCGGTCCAGGTCGCTGACCTCTTCGCTCACGAGGAGCAGGAGAATCCCGACGCCGTCAACACCTACGGTTTCGTGGATCTGCCCGCAAGCTGCGCCTCTCAATTCGTACCCGACCCGACGTCGCAGTTCTCGCAGCCGACGTACGAGGGCGCCGTCGACACACACCCATATGCGTCCCTGGCTACGCGAGAGGGTGTCTATGTCGCGGATGCGGGGATGAACGCCATCCTCAAAGTCGGTTACGACGGGAACGTCTCGACCGTTGCGGTACTTCCTCCGACGGCCCCGGTGGCTGTGACCGCCGAAACCGCCGAGGCCTTCGGCATGCCGGCGTGCGTTGTTGGCCACTCGTATCGGTTCGAGCCGGTGCCAACCGACGTGGAAGTGGGCCCAAAGGGCTGGCTGTACGTCAGCACTCTTCCCGGCGGGCCCGAGGATGCGAGCCTCGGCGCGCGCGGAGTCGTCTACAAGGTGAACCCCTGGTCCGGCGACGTGCAACCCTTCGCCGAGGGCTTCGTCAGCGCGACGAATCTCGCGGTCTCGAAGCAGGGCGTCGTGTTCGTCACGGAGTTGTTCGGTGGAGCAGACGGCGAAGGCCAGGTTTCCGTCGTCCCGCCGTGGGGCGACGGGGCGGTTACGCAGTTCCCGATCTCGTCTCCGGCGGCGATTGAGATCGCAGGGAAGAACCTGTACCTCACCACGGACACATTCGAACTCGGCCCTGAGGGCCCGTTGCCCGTCGCCAAGCTGGTCAAAGTGAGCCTGGACGGCAAGGCGCTGAGGTCATATCTCGGCTGACCCGGGCTCTCAGGCGGAAGTGCCGTGTACCGCTAACCGGTGCACGGCACTTCTCCGCGTTCAGGAGGTTGCCTCGTGCACGATCTCACTGATGGTGCGCGCAGCGATCTTCGCGAACTCCGGGTTCGTCTGCCGGTAGTAGGGAATGATCATGACAGCCTGGTGCAGCGCGAAGCCACGAGCGCGGTTCCACACATCGTCCTGCACCTGCAGTACGTTCCGGAACTCCCGGCGGCCGGCCTCACCGAAGACGCTCCAGGCGGCAATGACATCCGCGGCAGGATCGCCCACGCCGGCTCCGCCCCAGTCGATGACCGCTGTCAGCCTGCCGTCGTTCACCAAAAGGTTCGGCCTGAGCAGGTCTGTGTGAATCCATACCGGTTGCTCCGCCCACTTCGTGCCGTCCAGAGCGATGTCCCATGCCGCCGTGGCCGCCGCAGCGTCGATGACGTCGGAGGATGCGTGAAGGGCGTCACGAGTGACGGCGTCGAGCTCAAGGAGCGGCATTCAGCCCGCTGGAGGAGCCCCGTCGGGTCGATCCGGCGCAGCGCAGCAACGAAACGAGCGAGGTCACGCGCGGCCGCAACCTCGTGGTGGATAGCGCCACCGACATACGGCGAACCGTCGATCCACTCGTAGACCGCCCAGGTCATCGGGAAGTCATCCGAAGCGCGGCCGGTCTTGACCGGCCGGGGTATGGGTAGCGGGAGCTGCGGCCGGAGCACGGGGAGCCAGGCGAGCTCGTTCTCCAGGTCGCCTGACCACCTGAACACGCGCGGGAGCCGGGCGGCAAGCCGCCCTCCGATCCGGAACACCGCATTCACCGTGCCCATCGAGCGGACCTCGCGGAAAGGCAGGTGGGAGTACTCAGGGAACTGATCGGCGATAAGCCGACCAACGAGCCCTGCGTCGATCAGGACCTCGTCATCGTGCATCATGCGTGCGGCTCCCTGCTTCCGTCGCCGGCCTCGGTCGACATCGGTCGGAACGACGCCTGCTCGGTCGATAATGGCTGGTTCGCGTCACATTCGCCAGCCATTTTCGCCGGAGCAACCCGTGCTGGGCCTGCCAGCCCGGGGTGCAACGAAAAAAGGCCCACGGATGTCCGCGGGCCGACCTGGTGGGCGATACCGGACTCGAACCGATGACCTCTTCCGTGTGAAGGAAGCGCGCTACCAACTGCGCCAATCGCCCATTTCACGCGAACCTGACGGTTCACGACGACGTCTCATCGTACCGGAACCGGACCCGGCTCGCGAACCACATGGGATCCGTTTTCGCGTCTTTGTGCCGCGAAATGACAACACGGTAACTCGATTTTGTTTCTCGGCTCATCATCAAGTAGAGTCTTTCAAGCACGCAGGAATGCGAGCAAATGCGGATGTGGCGCAGTGGTAGCGCATCACCTTGCCAAGGTGAGGGTCGCGAGTTCGAATCTCGTCATCCGCTCGAGTGTTGGGGTTAGCCTTCGGGTTGACCACGGCATGTGGGCAACCACACGCGGTGGCGTGGCCGAGAGGCGAGGCAGCGGCCTGCAAAGCCGTCCACACGGGTTCGAATCCCGTCGCCACCTCACACTCAAAACTGAATTACCATAGCAATTAGCATGAGCGATTGGCGCAGCGGTAGCGCGCTTCCCTGACACGGAAGAGGTCGCTGGTTCGATCCCAGTATCGCTCACACAAAAGAAGCCCGGACAGAAATGTCCGGGCTTCTATCGTTTAACACCGGATCGGACCGGCGACCCCTGGACCGCATGCGCCGCGCTCCAGCTGGTTCGATCCCAGTATCGCTCACACAGAAGAAGCCCGGACAGAAATGTCCGGGCTTCTATCGTTTAACACCGGATCGGACCGGCGACCCCTGGACCGCATGCGCCGCGCTCACGGCAGGACGGAGACGTCGAGTCGAGCCGCGCGTCCGAGGAACCGACCAAACCGAGCGACGACATCCTGAAGCGCAGTCGCCTCTGACGCGGAAATCTCGCGCCAGCCGCGTCATCACCTGTTCCGGACGGATCCACCCGGCGCGCCGAGTGGTCCTGACCGGAGCAGGTGACCACGCTCAGGTATCACGGCTTCAGCACAACCTTGATGCAGCCGTTCTCCTTCTTCTGGAACATCTCGTACATCTGCGGCGCCTTGTCCAGGGGAACCCGGTGGGTCACGAGATCCTCTGCGCCGAGCGGGTCGGCCGGGTCCTCGACGAGTGGCAGAAGTTCGCTCCGCCAACGCTGCACGTTGCACTGTCCCATCCGGATGCTCACCTGCTTGTCGAACAGGGTCTTCATCGGAAGCGGGTCGGCCTCGCCCGCGTACACGCCGCTCAACGACACGGTGCCGCCACGGCGGACGGAGTCGAACGACGTGTAGAGCGAGGCCATTCGGTCGACGCCAGCCGTGTCCATCAGTTTCTTCGCGAGAGGATCGGGCAACAGACCGACCGCACTCTGCGCGAACGCGGCACCGGGGCTCCCGTGAGCCTCCATCCCGACCGCTTCGACAACCGAGTCCGCACCTCGCCCATCCGTGGCGTCGCGGAGCCGTTCCACAATGTCGTCGGTCAGGTCGAACGTCTCGATGCCGTAGCGTTCCGCCATCTCCCGGCGCTCGGGCACGGGCTCGACCGCGAGAACGCGATGCCCCAGGTACTTCCCGATCCGGCCGACGAACTGCCCAACCGGTCCCAGCCCCATCACAGCGAGGATGCCGTCGGACGGCAGATCGGCGTAGACGACACCCTGCCAGGCGGTCGGGAGAATGTCGCTGAGGAACAGATACCGGTCGTCCGGCAGGTCGTGGCCCACTTTCGTGGCGTTGAAGTCTGCCAACGGCACGCGCAACCGCTCTGCCTGCCCACCGGGCACAGACCCGTACAACTCGGTGTAGCCGTAAAGCGCGGCACCGGTGCCCTTCTCGGTGTTCTGCGTCGTTTCGCACTGGGTGTGGAGCCCACGAGCGCACATGTAGCAGTCGCCACACGCGATGACGAAAGGAATCACCACGCGGTCGCCGGGAGAGAGGCGAGTAACCGCTCCGCCGACCTCCTCGACGACTCCCATCGTTTCGTGGCCGAGCACGTCGCCCTTCGACAGGAACGGGCCGAGCATCTCATAGAGGTGCAGGTCGGAACCGCAGATGGCGGTGGAGGTCACGCGGATGACAACATCCGTGGGTTTCTCGATCGTGGGGTCAGGGACGGTTTCGACTGAGACGGAGCGTTTGCCTTGCCAGGTGAGTGCCTTCATTCCCCCTTACTACGCCTCCCCAGCCTTGCCGTCGATACCTTGACGGTGCCCGACCTGCAAAGTACCGTGACCAGCGGCCAAGAATGCGGGCTTTGCGTGTGGGCAATCAGAAGAGACCGCATACTCACGGCCGCCCACACGCCGCGCAACCCCACCGGGCAGAACGGATGCACAAACTACTCTGTGAAAATGAGCCCAGAGATCCAACGACCGGAGATTCAACGCCCTGAGGGCCACGACAAGTCCGTCCGCGAACTGTGGACCGACCGGTTGGGCCACATCGGCACCCGCAGCGTCCAGATTCTCGTGATCATCACGCTTGCGTCCGTGGCCGTCATCGGCATGATCCAGTTGAAGCTCGTGGTCATCCCCGTGCTCATCGCTTTGATCGTCGCAGCCGCCGCCGCGCCGGCGATCGTCTGGCTGCGACGGTTCATGTCCGGCCTCCTCGCGGCCTGGGTCACACTGCTCGCCGGAATAATCTTCTTCGGCGGTGTCATCACACTGATCGTCTTCGCCGTCCGAAACCAGTGGGATGAGTTGGCCCGCCGGGCCGTCGAAGGCATCGACCACCTGATCGCCTGGCTGAAGGATGGACCGCTTCCGATCGATGCGCAACAGATCGAGGATGCCACTGACACGGTCATCGACTTTGTCACCAGCAGCCAATTCGGCTCAGGAGCACTCGCCGGAGTCTCCGTGGCGGCGAACATCGTCACGGGTCTGGTCCTCGCCATCGTCGTCCTGTTCTACTTCCTGAAGGACGGCGACGAAATGTGGAGGTTCTTCCTCAAACCGTTGTCCGGGGAACGGCTCGAACGCGGCAAGCGAATCGGTCGAACCTCGGTTCGGGTGCTCGGCGGTTACGTTCGCGGCACAGCGATCATCGCCTTCGTCGACGCCTTTTTCATCGGCCTCGGGCTGGTCATCCTTCAGGTTCCACTCGCGCTGCCGCTCACGGTCATCGTGTTCGTCAGCAGCTTCATCCCGATCGTCGGCGCCACCCTAGCGAGCCTCCTTGCGGCGCTCGTCGCCCTGGTCGGCACAGAGAACGGTCCGGTCACGGCCCTCATCGTTCTCGCCATCGCGGTCGGCGTGAACCAGCTCGAGGGCAACTTCCTCCAGCCGATCGTCATGGGCCAGTCGCTCAAGCTCCACCCGCTCGTCATCCTGGTCGCCCTCACCGCCGGCACGATCGTCGGTGGAGTCATCGGCGCCATTCTGGCCGTTCCGATCACTGCCGTCGCATGGGCGATTCTCAAGGTGTGGAACGGACCGGAGCTTCCGACCAGAACCCTCCAGCCTCGCCGGGCGAAACGCGCAGCCATCCCGGCTAAGAGCGCCGAGGCTCTCGTGGCTGAGACGTCGGCTCGATAGCGGGGATGCGGGCGCCGAAGTCGGCGAGAATTCCCGCCACGTCCCCTGCCCGCGTATGCTGCACGACGTGCGCGGCCCCCGGCACCTCAACGAGCCTGCCGTCCCGCGCCGTTTCGGTGAGCCTGGCCGACCAGCCGTGTGGGGCGATCGGGTCGCGTTCGCCGCGCAGGACGAGCACGGGAACCGAGACGAGCGGCAGTCTTTCTTCGGTGCGGTACCCGAGCATGACGGGAAGCTCCCTCAGATACCAACGGATGCCGCTGCGCACGTAGTCGGTCGCGACGATCCAGTTCGCGCTCGGCGTCTCACGCAGCATGTCACGGCCGAGGCGCATTCCCTGCTGCCACGGCTTCGGCGCGCGCTCGTCCACGACCGGTCCTGCGAGGACCAGCGCCCCGATCCCTGTCGGGTGCACGGCCGCGGTCTCGACCACGAACTGGCTGCCCATCGAGTGCCCGACGAGCACAGCGCCCCCCAGCTGTTCGGAGCGGACGAATTCGGCGAGCAGGGCGGCCCCGGCTTCGATCGTCAACTGCCGTGGAGGTCGCGGGGCAGCCCCGAAACCGGGCAGGTCGACGGCGAACACGGTGCCGAAGCGCTTGAGTTCTTCGGCCAGCCGCTCGAAGTAGCGTGATGACACCCCGATGCCGTGGACGAGGACGAACGTTGAATCGCCGGCCCCGGGCCCGGAATCCCACCGCCGGACAAGCATGGTGAGGTCGCCGAAGACAAACTCGGTCCTGTCGCGAGCGCTCACGGACGCCGCCCGTCGGCGGATTCCATCGGTGTGCGCTGCGCTGAAGGTTGGGGCACGGTGCGGTTCCTCTTGATCGTCGGGTGCATTCACTCTAGGGCGCGAGCACCTCAGCGTGGCACCGGCACGAGCGTCATGCCCGACGACGCTAAAGTTGGAGAGTCTTACTACAAGAGGAGCAAACCAGGTGTCTGACGGATTCGAGAGATTTACCGACCGTTCCGTTGTCGCGATGCGCGTCAACGGCGAGTTGAAGGATCTGGCGACGACGCTCACCGACACCGACGATGTGGAGGCGGTGACGATCGACTCTGCCGACGGTCTCAGCATTCTGCGCCACTCGGCGGCGCACGTTCTCGCCCAAGCCGTGCAGAAGGTCAACCCGGATGCCCGGCTCGGCATCGGGCCGCCCATCACCGACGGCTTCTACTACGACTTCCAGGTCGCCGAATCGTTCACCCCTGAGGACCTCAAGGCGTTGTCCAAGGAGATGGACCGGATCATCCGCCAGGGGCAGCGCTTCGTCCGCCGGGTCGTGACAGACGACGAGGCCCGTGAAGAACTCGCCGGCGAGCCGTTCAAGCTCGAGCTGATCGGCCTCAAGGGCGGGTCGGCCGAGGGCGCGGACAACGAAAACGTCGAGGTCGGGGGAGCGGAGCTCACCATCTACGACAACGTCAACCCGAAGACGGGTGATACCGAGTGGAAGGACCTCTGCCGGGGCCCGCACCTGCCGAACACCCGCATGATCGGCAACGGTTACGCGCTCACTCGCGTTGCTGCCGCCTACTGGCGTGGTTCGGAGAAGAACCCGCAGCTGCAGCGCATCTACGGAACGGCCTGGCCCACCAAGGACGAACTCCGGGCGTACCAGTCCCGCCTTGAGGAGGCCGCGAAACGCGACCACCGCAAGCTCGGCTCAGAACTCGACCTGTTCAGTTTCCCCGACGAGATCGGGTCCGGCCTCGCCGTGTTCCACCCCAAGGGCGGCATCATCCGCTCCGAGATCGAGAACTACCTCCGCGAACAACTGATCGAGAACGACTACGAACTCGTCAACACACCCCACATCACCAAGGGGCACCTGTACGAGATCAGCCAGCACCTGAACTGGTACCGCGACGGCATGTTCCCACCCATGCACATCGACGTGGAGACGGATGCCGACGGCAACGTCACCAAACAGGGCCAGGACTACTACCTGAAGCCCATGAACTGCCCGATGCACAACCTGATCTTCCGGGCGCGTGGGCGCAGCTACCGGGAGCTTCCGCTCCGGCTAGCCGAGTTCGGCACCGTCTACCGCTACGAGAAGAGCGGAACGCTCTCGGGCCTCACCCGGGTCCGTGGCCTCACGCAGGATGACGCCCACATTTACGTCACCCGGGACCAGATCAAGGACGAGGTCGGCCGCCAGCTGCAGTTCGTGCTCGAAACCCTCCGCGGCTACGGTCTCGACGACTTCTACCTCGAGCTCTCGACGAAGGACCCGGTCAAATTCGTGGGAGACGACGACGTCTGGGAGAGCGCCACCCAGACTCTCCGCGACGTCGCCCTTGACTCCGGTCTCGAGCTCGTCGACGATCCGGGTGGAGCGGCGTTCTACGGCCCGAAGATCTCCGTCCAGGCGCGTGACGCCATCGGACGCACCTGGCAGCTGTCGACGGTGCAGCTCGACTTCAACCAGCCGGAACTCTTCGAACTCGAGTACACGGCCGCCGACGGCACCCGCCAGCGCCCGGCGATGATCCACCGTGCGCTTCTGGGATCGGTCGAGCGCTTCTTCGCGATCCTGCTCGAGCACTACGCCGGCGCGTTCCCGGTCTGGTTGTCTCCGATCCAGGCGATCGGCATCCCCGTCGCAGAGGAGTACGCGCCATACCTCGACGAGATCGCCGCGAAGCTCAAGAAGCGCGGCGTCCGTGTGCAGGTCGACCACAGCGACGACCGGATGCCGAAGAAGATCCGCACCCACACCAAAGCGAAGATCCCGTTCCAGCTCATCGCCGGTGAGGACGACCGGGCCAACGGCGCGGTCAGCTTCCGGTTCCGCGACGGATCCCAGCTCAATGGCATCCCCGTCGACGAGGCGATCGAACGGATCGTGTCGTCCATCACAAGCCATGCGCAGGTGTCTACCGCATGGCTCGACTAGGACTCGGCGACCACGAAGAACCGAACGAACAGGCTGCGCCGATTGCCGACTCCGTCGAGTCTGCAGCGCACCTGGCCGGGGTTCCCGACGAGTTCCAGCGGTTGTGGACGCCACACCGTCTGGTATACATCCAGCACGGTCAACAGCCGGACAAGGACGAGTGCCCGTTCTGCCATGCCCCACAGATGGACGACGAGGATGCCCTCATCGTCGCGCGCGGCAAACACGCATACGTGCTGCTCAACCTGTTCCCGTACAACAGCGGCCACCTGCTCGTCTGCCCGTACCGCCACATCCCGACCTACGACAAAGCAACGCCTGAGGAAGTGGCCGAGATCGGCGCACTGACCCAGACGGCCATGACTGTGGTGCGAACCGTGTCGAGGAATGACGGCTTCAACATCGGCATGAACCAGGGCATCGTCGCCGGCGCCGGCATCGCCGGGCACCTTCACCAGCACATCGTTCCGCGTTGGGCGCAGGACTCGAACTTCCTGCCGATCATCGCGAAGACGAAAGCGCTGCCTCAACTCCTCGGTGACGTCCGCGCCGCCATCGCGGAGGCCTGGCCCACCGATTGAACCCGTGCCGGCGAAACGTGGCCGCACGCTCCTCTCCCAACGATCTAGGATGAAATCACTATGACTAACAGCAACAACACCGGCGAACAGGGTTCCAACCGCGTCAAGCGCGGTCTTGCAGAAATGCTGAAGGGCGGCGTCATCATGGACGTCGTCACAGCCGAGCAGGCGCGTATCGCCGAAGACGCCGGCGCAGTCGCCGTTATGGCCCTCGAGCGCGTGCCCGCGGACATCCGTTCGCAGGGTGGTGTCGCCCGGATGAGCGACCCCGACCTGATCGAGTCGATCATCGCCGAGGTTTCCATCCCGGTCATGGCGAAGGCCCGCATCGGCCACTTCGTCGAAGCTCAGGTTCTGCAGGCGCTCAACGTCGACTACATCGACGAGTCAGAGGTGCTCAGCCCCGCCGACTACGTCAACCACATCGACAAGTGGGACTTCAACGTGCCGTTCGTCTGTGGTGCGACCAACCTGGGTGAAGCTTTGCGCCGCATCAACGAAGGCGCGGCGATGATCCGCTCGAAGGGCGAGGCCGGAACCGGCGACGTCTCTGAGGCGACCAAACATATCCGCAAGATCAAGAGCGAGATCGCCCAGCTGAGCTCGATGTCGAAGGACGAGCTGTACGTCGCGGCCAAGGAGCTGCAGGCACCATACGAGCTCGTCGCCGAGATCGCGGAGACCGGCAAACTCCCCGTCGTCCTCTTCACCGCCGGCGGCGTCGCAACCCCGGCGGATGCCGCGATGATGATGCAGCTTGGCGCCGATGGCGTCTTCGTCGGCTCGGGCATCTTCAAGTCCGGCAACCCGGAGAAGCGCGCGGCAGCCGTCGTCAAGGCAACCACCTTCTTCGACGACCCCTCCGTGATCGCCGAAGTGTCACGCGGACTCGGTGAAGCCATGGTCGGCATCAACGTCTCCGATCTCGCCGCGCCGCACCGCCTCGCCGAACGTGGCTGGTAGCGGAACGCCTCGAATCGGGGTCCTCGCCCTCCAGGGAGATTTCCGGGAACACGCGATCGTTCTGCGTGGACTCGGTGCGGATGTCGTCAACGTCCGGCGGCCAGAGGAACTGGCCGCCGTCGACGGGCTGATCCTGCCCGGCGGTGAGTCGA
The DNA here is from genome assembly GCF_900115155.1 of Mycetocola miduiensis. GTDB lineage: Bacteria > Actinomycetota > Actinomycetes > Actinomycetales > Microbacteriaceae > Mycetocola_A > Mycetocola_A miduiensis. The sequence goes on along the minus strand of NZ_FOVM01000007.1, from coordinate 13,329 downwards.
GCGTGCAGGACAAACTGTCCAGAACGTTCGGCCTCGCCGAGCCCCTGAAGCAGGCGATCGCATCGGGTCTGCCCGTCTACGGGACCTGTGCCGGGCTGATCTTCCTTGCCGACCGCATCACCGACGGCATCGCGGGGCAGCAAACGCTCGGTGGGCTCGACGTCGTCGTGCGCCGGAACGCCTTCGGCTCGCAACTCGACTCCTTCGAAACCGACCTTGACGTTCCCGTTCTCGGGGGCGAACCGGTCCACGCCGTTTTCATTCGGGCCCCCGTGGTCGACACACTCGGACCGCGGGCCACAGCGCTCGCCTCACTCGCCGACGGTCGCGTCGTCGCAGTGGAGCAAGGTAACCTGCTGGGCACCGCATTCCATCCTGAAGTGACCGGAGACATCCGGTTCCACGCCTATTTCCTCGACAAGGTTCGCGCACACGCAGCCTGAACCCGTGCAAGCCCTGCCGGGTGATTTAGACTAGGGCGGTTAGCCATCCAGTAAGGGAGCACATTGTCCGGACACTCCAAGTGGGCGACGACGAAGCACAAGAAGGCGATCACTGACTCACGCCGTGCCAAAGCGTTCGCGAAGCTCATCAAGAACATCGAGGTCGCCGCGAAGATGGGCGGCGCCGACCTGTCAGGCAACCCGACGCTCGTCGACGCAATCCAGAAGGCGAAGAAGACCTCCGTCCCCAACGACAACATCGACCGCGCGGTCAAGCGTGGCGCCGGTCTGTCGGGTGAGTCGGTCAGCTACACGACGATCATGTACGAGGGCTACGCCCAGCACGGTGTCGCCCTGCTCATCGAGTGTCTGACCGACAACAAGAACCGTGCAGCCGCTGACGTGCGCACGATCATGAGCCGCAATGGCGGCACCATGGGTGACCCGGGAAGCGTCGCATACAACTTCGCACGCAAGGGCATCATCGTCGTCCCCGCGTCAGGCACGACCGAAGACGACGTCCTCACCGCCGTCCTCGACGCTGGTGCAGAAGAAGTGGTCAACGAGGGTGAAACCTTCGAGATCCTCACCGAGCCGTCCGACCTGGTCGCCACCCGTACGGCGCTGCAGGAAGCCGGCATCGACTACGACTCGGCCGACGCCGCGTTCGTGCCGAACCTCAAGGTCGAAGTCGATGCCGAGACCGCGCGCAAGATCTTCAAGCTCATCGACGCGCTCGAGGACTCCGACGACGTGCAGAACATCTACAGCAACTACGACCTGTCGCCTGAGGCCCAGGCCGAGCTTCAGACCGAGGACGATTAGGCGGTGACCCTCCGGGTGCTCGGCGTCGACCCCGGCCTCACACGCTGTGGGATCGGAATCGTCGACGTCGAACCCAACCGGAAGGCACGGCTGGTGTCGTACACGGTCGTTCGGAGCGCCATCGATGCGCCCATCGACCAGCGGCTACTCGTCATCGGGCGGGGTCTCGATGACGCGCTCGACGAGTTCCTGCCCCAGGCGGTCGCAGTGGAGCGGGTGTTCGCGCAGCACAATCTCCGCACGGTGATGGGAACCGCCCAGGTGTCCGGCCTTGCACTGCATGCCGCCGCGAAGCGGGACCTGCGGGTGGGACTCCACACGCCGTCCGAGGTGAAGGCGGCGATCACCGGATACGGGTCTGCTGACAAGAAGCAGGTCGCGACCATGGTGGCCCGCGTGCTCGGGCTCGCCGAACCGCCGCAGCCGGCGGATGCCGCCGACGCGCTGGCACTCGCCATCTGTCACGCCTGGCGGGGAGGCATCCCTGCATCCGGGGGAGCGGCGACAACGCTCACGCCCGCCCAGGAGGCGTGGGCGAAGGCCGAGAAGGCGGCCAGGGGCGGCCGCTAGCTGGGGCACGGCGCTGCGTGCTCATCGGGCGCAGAAGTCGACAACCCCGCCGGAGAACCGGCGTTTGGGACGGACGAACCGACGCCACTCCCGCCGCCGCCAGCATCCGGAGTCAACCCGCGGCAGCGTGGCGATCCCTCCTCTGTCGGATGCCCAACGTAGGCTGGAAGCGTGATCTCAAGCGTACGTGGAACAGTCCTCTCAGCCGTCGGCGGCAACGTCGTTCTCGAGGTCGGCGGCATCGGCTATGCGGTCCAGGTCACCCCCGAACATGCCCTCGCCCTCCGTGTCGGCGACCAGGCGTTCGTCCACACCTCGTTCATCGTGCGTGAGGACTCCATGAGCCTGTTCGGCTTCGAAACCCGTGAGCAACTCTCCGTCTTCGAACTGCTCACCGGGGTCACCGGGGTCGGACCCAAGTCGGCCCTCGGCGTACTCTCCGTTCTCGGCCCAGGACAGATCGCGACCGCTGTCGCGACCGAGGACGACGCTGTCTTCCGCAAGGTCTCCGGCATCGGCCCCAAGACGGCGAAACTCATCGTCGTGTCCCTCGCCGGCAAACTCATCGCCCACACCGAACCTGCAGCATCCACCGTGGTTCCGCCAACCGGTGACCAGGTGGTCGTCGCCCTCGTCGGGCTCGGCTGGTCAGAGAAGGTCGCCGTCGACGCCGTCGCCAACGTGATCTCCTCGAACCCGGATGCCGCGACGTTCCCCGTGCAGACGCTCCTGCGCCTCGCACTGGCCCAGCTCGGTCCCGCCCAGCACGGCGCAGCATCCGCGGTCCGCGCATGAGCGACTTCGACCTCACCGACCCTGAGCCGCAATCCGACGCCGAACTGGTCTTCGAGGGCGCTCTGCGCCCGCAGAGCCTCGGCGAATTCGTCGGGCAGACCAAGGTCCGCGGCCAGCTCGAACTCCTGCTGCGGGCAGCAGCACTCCAGGGCCGCACCGCCGATCACATCCTGCTCGCCGGCCCTCCTGGTCTCGGCAAGACAACCCTGGCCATGATCGTCGCGCATGAAAGCCAGAAGCCTCTCCGGATGTCGAGCGGCCCCGCGATCCAGCACGCCGGCGACCTCGCTGCCGTGCTCTCCAGCCTTGTGCCGGGCGAAGTCCTCTTCATCGATGAGATCCACCGGATGGCGCGCTCCGCTGAAGAGATGCTCTACCTCGCCATGGAGGACTTCCGCATCGACATCATGGTGGGCAAAGGGCAGGGGGCAACGTCGGTACCGCTCGACCTGGCGCCGTTCACCCTCGTGGGTGCGACCACGCGGTCCGGCCTTCTGCCGAACCCGCTCCGTGACCGCTTCGGCTTCACCGCACACCTCGAGTTCTATGACGCACCCGAACTCGAGCAGGTGCTGCAGCGGGCGGCGCGGATGCTCAACTTCCCAATCGACGACAACGCTCTCGCCGAGATCGCCGGCCGCTGCCGCGGAACCCCACGCATCGCCAACCGGCTGCTGCGCCGGGTGCGCGATTACGTTCTCGTCCACCGAGCAGACGCCGACATGGCATCCGTCCGAGCCGCACTGAACCTGTACGACGTCGATGAGCTCGGGCTGGACCGGCTCGACCGTGCGGTGATGGAAATTCTGCTGACCCGGTTCGGGGGAGGGCCCGTCGGGCTGAACACCCTCGCCGTCTCCGTCGGCGAAGAAGCCGAAACCGTCGAAAGCGTGGTTGAACCGTTCCTCGTGCGAATCGGCCTGATCACCCGAACACCGCGCGGGCGGATGGCGACTCCAGAGGCGTTTGCCCACTTCGGGGTGGCCTACACTCAGGGTTCTCTACTGCCCGATGTTCTATAATCCTTAATTGGCCTATCGGCCCCATCCCTAACCTTGCGGTGATCTCATCGCGGAAGGCTCCACAGAACTCATGATTCTTGACCCGCTCAGCATTGGCATGCTCGCCATTCTCGCCGTCCTCATCTTCTTCATGTTCCGCAACGGACAGAAGCGCAAGAAGGACCTCGAAGAGAAGCAGACGAAGATCGTCCCCGGTGCAGAGGTGATGACCAACTTCGGTGTCTTCGGCACCATCCTCAGCGTGAACGATGACAAGGTACAGGTCGAGACAAGCCCGGGCAACGTGCTCACCGTCCACAAGCAGACCATCGTCCGCTTCCTCGACGACGAAGTGGCTCCTGCTGAAGCTGACGATGTCTCCGACAGCGCTCCGGAGCAGGTCAACGAAGACCACCCCACATACCCTGCAGCGCCCGAGTTCGGCGAGAGCGCCGACACCACGGACACCAAGCCTGCTTCTGATTCACGTGAGAAGAACACCGACCAGTAGTCTTCGTGAGGGACGCGGCGCCCTGTCGGCGCCCGTCCCGAAGTCTGCACCACCTCGAAGCGTCCGTCCCGCCCTCCTGCGGGAATGGGCGGTCATAGAAAGCTGAGTACGCCGTTGGCACAGTCGAAGTTGTCGCCTACCCGCATGGCCAGGCGCTCCCTGACCTGGCTGGGTGTCATCACCCTTGGCCTCCTCGCCATCCTCATCGGCGGCATCCTCACCAGCAACGCCAGCTGGGCGCCTAAGCTCGCGCTCGACCTCGAGGGCGGCACGCAGATCATCCTCCAGCCGAACATCGAGGATGGCAGCCAGGCGACATCGGACCAGCTCAACCAGGCTGTGTCGATCATCCGCCAGCGTGTCGACGCCTCCGGTGTGTCCGAAGCCGAAGTCAACACCGAGGGCAACAACGTCGTCGTCTCCATCCCCGGTAAGGCCGATGAGGAGACCCGAAAGCGTATCGAGGCATCCGCGAAGCTCGAATTCCGCCCGGTGCTCGTCGCCGGTCAGCCCTCGAACACCTTCGTGGGCGAAGACGGAACCGAGACCCCGTACCCGACGCCGGACCCCGCCCTGCCGAACACACCAACGGCAGAACCGACCAGCCCCAGCGACCTCAGCCAGATCACCCCGGCACTGCAGGCCGAGTACCAGGCCTTCGACTGCAGCCAGCCGGTCGAAGCCGGCGTCGTCCAGCCAGCCGATCAGCCGATCGTCGCTTGTGAGGTCGACGGCAGTGTCAAGTACATCCTCGGCCCCGTCGAGGTCGAGGGTTCGCACATCACCGACGCCACGAACGGGATGCGCACCACCCAGTCCGGCGCAACCACCGGCGAATGGGCTGTCAACCTCCGGTTCGACCGCGAGGGCACCGAGCAGTTCGCCAAGGTGACCAGCCGCCTGAACGGCCTGGAGAGCCCGCAGAACCAGTTCGCGATCGTGCTCGACAACCAGGTCATCTCTGCGCCGCAGACCCTCGCCGTCATCTCCGACGGCAGGCCCGAGATCTCCGGAAACTTTACCCAGGAGTCCTCGAAGACCCTCGCCGACCAGCTGAAGTACGGCGCGCTGCCGATCAGCTTCACCGTGCAGAGCTCCGATCAGATCTCCGCGACGCTCGGCTCGAGCCAGCTGCAGATCGGTATTCTCGCCGGCATCATCGGCCTTATCCTCGTCGGGATCTATACCCTCTTTCAGTACCGCATGCTGGGCTTCGTCACCATCGCGTCGCTCATCATCGCCGGAGTACTGACCTACCTCGTCATTGCGATCCTGTCCTGGCGCAACGGTTACCGTCTCTCGCTCGCCGGTGTCGCCGGTTTGATCGTGGCGATCGGCTTCACGGCTGACTCGTTCATCATCTACTTCGAACGAATACGAGACGAATTGCGGGATGGCCGCGGACTCGAGTCGGCGGTTGAAGCCGGCTGGCGGCGCGCCAAACGCACGATTTACGCGTCGAAGGGCGTCAACCTTCTCGCCGCCGTCGTGCTGTACGTACTCGCCGTTGGCAACGTGAAGGGCTTCGCGTTCACCCTCGGTGTCACCACCGTGATCGACGTGATCGTCGTTATCCTCTTCACCCACCCTATGCTCCAGCTCCTTGCGCGCACCCGGTTCTTCTCCAGCGGTCACCCGCTCTCCGGCCTCGACCCGAAGGCGCTCGGCGCTGTCTACCGGGGTCGGGCGCAGTTCCGTGCCCCGACCGAGGTCAACAAGGTGAAGGCAGCAAAGTCCAGTCGTGAGGCCACCAAGCGCCAGACGATCGCAGAACGCAAACAGGCCGAGCTGATCGCTTCGGGCGGCACAAAGAGCCAGGAGAAGGATTCCTAATGGCAAGCCTGACCACATTCGGTAACGACCTCTACACGGGGAAGCGTTCCTTCAACTTCGTTGGGAACCGCAAGGTTTGGTTCAGCGTCGCCATCCTGCTCGTGCTCGCCTCGATCCTGGTCCCGGTGGTCAAGGGCGGCTTCAACCTGAGCTTCGAGTTCACGGGTGGGTCGCAGTTCACCATCTCACCGGTGGAATCCGCTGACCAGGACAAGGCGACCGATGCCGTCGCGAGCGTCGTTCCTGACGCCGTGGCGAAGGTCACCACAGTGGGCGACGATTCGGTCCGAGTGCAGACGAACCAGCTGACCAACGAGCAGACCGACGAGGTCGCCGCAGCTCTCGCTGCCGCGTTCAACGTGGATGAGAGCGCCGTCACGACGTCCTTCATCGGTGCCTCGTGGGGCCAGGACGTGACCAAACAGGCGATCACCGGTCTCCTGATCTTCCTCGCGCTCGCGTTCCTGATCATGGCGCTGTACTTCCGCACCTGGAAGATGTCGGCGGCGGCGATGATCGCGCTGCTCGACGTTCTCATCATCACCCTGGGCGTGTACTCGGCCAGCGGGTTCGAGATCAGCCCGGCAGCCATCATCGGCTTCCTCACGATCCTCGGCTACTCGCTGTATGACACCGTCGTCGTCTTCGACAAGATTCGGGAGAACACCACAGAGGACGGGGAGAACTCCTCGCGGACATTCGCCGAATCGGTGAACCTCGCAGTGAACCAGACCCTCGTGCGCTCGATCAACACGTCCGTGGTGGCGGCACTGCCGGTGGCATCCATTCTCCTGATCGGTGACTTCATTCTCGGGGCCGAAACGCTCCGCGACATCTCGCTGTCGCTGTTCGTCGGAATCATCGTCGCCACCTACTCGACGATCTTCGTTGCGGCGCCGTTGTACGCGCTGTTCCGGCAGAACGAACCGGAGATCCGGAAGCGTGACGCCAGGATTTTGGATGCCCGTAAGCGTTCGGTGGAGCCAGTCATCGCACCTGCGATCTGACCACCCCTTTCTCGCGGGATAATAGAGCGTAAGGAGGCAAGCGATGACTGAGACGCAATCGTCAAGCGCTTCCTTGCGCCGCCTTGTTCCGCGGATCTTCTCGAAGGCCCAGCCGGCCGGCGCGGTCGACCGGCTCGTTCGCACCGCCAGGATGCACCACCCGAAGGTCGATCTCTCCATCATCGAGCGCGCCTACACTGTCGCTGAGCGGGCGCACCGGGGACAGAAGCGGCAGAGCGGTGAACCGTACATCACTCACCCGGTCGCCGTGGCGCAGATCCTCGCCGATCTAGGTATCGGCCCGAAGACCCTCGCCGCCGCGCTCCTGCACGACACCGTCGAGGACACCGGTTATCCGCTCGACGAGCTGCGCGCCGAATTCGGTGACGAAGTCGCGATGCTCGTCGACGGCGTCACGAAACTGGACAAGGTCAAGTACGGCGAAAGTGCTCAGGCTGAGACCGTCCGGAAAATGATCGTGGCGATGTCGAAAGACATCCGCGTGCTCGTGATCAAGCTCGCCGACCGCCTGCACAACGCCAGGACCTGGGGCTTCGTGCCGCCGGAGAAGGCTGCGAAGAAGGCGACGGAGACGCTCGAGATCTACACGCCCCTCGCACACCGCCTGGGTATCCAGACGATCAAGTGGGAGCTCGAAGACCTCTCGTTCGCCGTCCTGTACCCCAAGCTCTACGCCGAGATCGAAAGCCTCGTCAAACAACGCACCCCGCAGCGTGAAGAGCTCGTGCACCAGGTCATCGACTCGGTCAACGACGATCTCAAGGCAGCAAAGATCCGCGGCAAGGTCGTCGGGCGACCGAAGCAGTACTACTCGATCTACCAGAAGATGATCGTTCGCGGTCGTGACTTCGACGAGATCTACGATCTCATCGGCATCCGGATTCTCGTGAATTCGGTGCGTGACTGTTACGCGGTGCTCGGTGCGATCCACGCACGGTGGACGCCGATCCCCGGCCGGTTCAAGGACTACATCGCCACGCCCAAGTTCAACCTGTACCAGTCGCTGCACACGACGGTGATCGGGCCGGGCGGCAAGAGCGTCGAGATCCAGATCCGCACACACGAGATGCACCAGCACGCGGAGTACGGTGTCGCCGCGCACTGGAAGTACAAAGAGAACGTCAACGGCAAGAGCGCCGGGGCGAAGGCCAACGAGAACGACATGGTCTGGCTCGCCCACATCTCCGACTGGCAGGCAGAGACAGCCGACCCGGGGGAGTTCCTCGACTCGCTGCGCTTCGAGATCGGCGCGAAAGAGGTCTACGTCTTCACGCCGAAGGGTCGGGTGATCGGTCTCCCCGCCGGCGCGACCCCGGTCGACTTCGCCTACGGTGTGCACACCGAGGTCGGGCACCGCACCATGGGTGCCAAGGTCAACGGACGGCTCGTGCCGCTCGAAACCGAACTCAACAGCGGCGACGTGGTCGAAGTGTTCACCTCGAAGAACCCTGACTCAGGGCCCAGCCAGGACTGGCTGCACTTCGTCAAGAGCACGCGCGCGCGCAACAAGATCCGTCAATGGTTCACCAAGGAGCGCCGCGACGAAGCGATTGAGCAGGGCAAGGATGCCATCGCACGCGCGATGCGCAAGCAGAACCTTCCGCTTCAGAAGCTCATGAGCCAGGACTCGTTCGCCGAGGTCGCTGCCCAGATGAAGTACGAGGACGTCTCGGCGCTCTACGCTGCCGTCGGCGAAGGCCACGTCTCCACGCAGTCGGTGCTCGAGAAAGTCGCCGCCCTGCTGCAGGGCGACAGCGAAGCCGAGGTCGAGGCCATCGACTTCCCGGTCCGCGGGCGCACCCGGCGGTTGCCGCACAGCGACTCCGGCGTGCTTGTGCGTGGTGCTCCCGACATCCTCGTCAAGATGTCCAAGTGCTGCACCCCGGTTCCCGGCGACGACATCGTGGGTTTCGTGACCCGTGGGTCCGGTGTATCGGTTCACCGCAGCGACTGCCACAACGTGCAGGAACTGCTGAAGGAACCGGAACGGATGATCGACGTTGAGTGGGCACCGACGTCCAAGAGCGTCTTTCTCGTCAACATCCAGGTCGAGGCGCTTGACCGTGCCGGACTCCTCAGTGACGTCACTCGGGTGCTCAGTGAGCACCACGTCAACATCCTCTCCGCGACGGTCTCGACGTCCACCAATCGGCTGGCGATCAGCCGGTTCGTGTTCGAGATGGGGGACACCACCCACCTCGACCGGGTTCTCAATGCTGTCCGCCGAATCGATGCGGTCTACGACGTGTATCGGGTCAACGGCGGCTGAGCCGCAGCCAGCGCGATCCGGTCCACGGCAAGCCCCGCACCAGGCAGTCTGCTGCGGATGCTACGGGCCACGTCGTCGGGACCGATACCGAACACCCTAACGAGGCTATCGATCGCGTAGCGGTCAGCTTCTCGCGCCGAAGCGCGCCGCGCGAGGTCGAACACCGTGCGAACCGGTGTGGTGACCCGGAGGGATCCGACCAGGCACTCGTCGGCTTCGGTCAGTGACAGTTCCCGGAACAGAAAACGCCGAGGCAGCCGCAGCGCCGCCCGTTCCTCGAGTCGCGTACAGACTTCGTGACAAGGCGGTGGAGCATCCGTCCCACCGTGCAGCCACGCCGCCGTCAATCCCATCATGATGAGACGGCGGGTGCTCTCCGATGCTGGAAGCAGCGCAGCAACCGCACTCGCCCGTAGTTCGGGCCGGTCTGGCTCGTCTGCACACACCCACCCCTCGTCGACGGCGAAGAGTTCACCATCGAGCCTCGCTGCCGCGAGTTCGGCGTTCGGAAGTGTTCCCGGGGTGAGGACGGGCGGCAAGCAGTCCATGCCGGAAAGCCTGCACCTTAACAGCGGCTCTCGAACTCCGTGCAGCGGTCCTGTGTAGAGCCGGACCTGGCGTTGCCGGTGTGGAGAGTCCCGGGCTCAGGACCGGAGCGACTCCGTCATCCCCTGCTCCTCTTTCGTCCGTGTCCGACGTCGGCGGACCGTCTCGATCGCAAGCCACGCCACCGATCCGGCGATGATACCGAGCAACGCCCCAGCGATGACGTCAGTCAGCCAGTGTGCCTCGAGGTAGGTGCGGCACCACGCCATGGCGACGACCCACACCGTTCCGAGAACCCACAGCAACCAGTGACGGAAGATGAGGGCCAGAACCAGCGCAACCGTGGCCGCCATCGCGGTGTGCCCTGACGGGAACGACGTTGGCACCGTCTCTGCGAGGGATGTCTCCGGACGGGTCCTGGCGACCGCAGCGGCGAGCGGTGCGGCCATCGCCACAGACGTCACCATCGCGGCAGCCACCGTGAGCGCGACGACCTTCCAGCGCAGGTACAGGAACGTCCCCACCATCGCCAGCCCGATGATCAGCATCGGAATCGGGCCGCCGATGACGGCGGGAATCCAGGCCAGAAAGAGCCCGGCATCCGTCCGCTGCTCGAGCATCAGGTCGCCCCACCACAGGTCGACGGGCTCGGCAAGGTACCGCTTTCCGTAGCTGAGTCCGCTCACTATCCCGAACGCGATGGCCGCCGCGACGAAGACGACGAGCACCACCCGTCGGGGATGATCGGATGCTGCCGGAGGAGGGGTCGGCCGCCGACGGCTCGACCGCTGAGCGGACGTCGACATCAGGAGAGCGCGTTGAGCCAGAGCTTGCGGGCTTCGAGCGCGTCGGTGGCCTCGGTGATCCTGGCCTGGTCTCCGGATGCCTTCGCCTCCTGGAGTTCGTGCTCGAGCTTCGCGATGGCGGCGTTCAGCTGTCCGGCGAGGCCCTCGGTTCGCGCTTTGGTCTCGGGGTTGTTGCGCTTCCAGTGGTCGTCGTCCATGGTGCGAAGGTGCTGCTCGACCTTGCGAAGACGGTCTTCGACATTCTTGACCTGGTCACGGGGAACCTTGCCGATGTCATCCCAGCGGCGCTGGATGTCGGCGAGCGTCGAACGCACCTTGTCGCGGTCGGTCTCGGCCAGAAGCGGTTCTGCCTCTTCGAGAAGAGCGAGTTTCGCTTCGAGGTTCCCCTGGAATTCAGCGTTGTCGCGGGCATCCACCTCGGACTTCGCCGCGTAGATCGCGTCACCGGCTGCTTTGAAGCGCGCCCACAGCGCGTCATCATGACGCTTGCCTGCACGACCGGACTGCTTCCACTCGTCGAGCAGCGCCCGGTAGCCGGGGATGCCGTCGACGCCCTTTTCAACCAGCGCTTCGGCTTTCTCGATCAGCGCCTGCTTGCGGGACTTGGCATCTCGGTGCACCGTGTCGAGTTCAGCGAAGAACGCGCGGCGGTTCTGCTCGATCGTCGACTTGGCGGAACGGAACCGCTTCCAAAGGTCGTTCGCTTCGCCCTTGGGCAGCTTCGGACCTTCCTGCTGGTGCGTCTGCCACTGGGCGAACAGAGCATTGATCTGCTCGGTTGTGTTCTTCCACTGGGCCTTCGCAGGGTCCTGCGCGGCCAGCTTTTCAGCTTCCTGCACGATCGCGGTGCGCACGGCCAGCGCCTCGGCGACGGCCGCTTTCGCTTCTTCGCCCTGCTGCTCGGTCAGCTCGCCGACGGTGGTGTCAAGAGCGGCGACACGCGCCTTCAGGCCCTCCAGGTCGCCAACGGCGTTGGCGCCGTCCAGGTTCTTGGCGAGGCGGGCGACCGCCGTGGCTACATCCGCCGCCGGCGCTCCGCGCTTCACGCGCTGCTCGAGAAGGGTCACCTGGCCGGCCAGGTCGACGTACTTGCGCTCGAAGTAGGCGAGGGCTTCTTCGGCCGTGCCATCGGGATACTGGCCGACTTCGCGCCAGTCGTCACCCTCGCGAACGAAGACGGCGCCGGACTCGTCGACGCGGCCCCATGGTTGCTGCTCTGAATTAGACACGTGCCTCACCTTGCTGTGGGTGTCACACTCGCGTGCGACCGGAAACTCTGCTCAAGCCTATTACGTCGGGGCTTGGGGCCGGATAGCTATTCGACGGTGACACTCGTGATCGAGACCGGGACGGCCGGCGGGCCGTCTGTGGCGCCACCCTCAATGCCCTTCTCGACCACTGCAGTCTTCAGTTCCTCGAGTCCGCTGGTGACTTTGCCGAGGACCGTGTAACCGCCCGCGGCATCCGATGGAATGCTCGTCTCTTCGTAGACGATGAAGAACTGGCTGCCGTTGCTGTATGCGTTGCCGCTCTGCCGCGCCATGGCGATGGTGCCGGCGGGGTAGACATCGTCTGCCGGCGCGTTCTCGACCGGCCCGTAGCTGTAGCCGGGGCCACCGCTGCCGTCGCCCTCGGGGTCACCGCACTGGAGCACAAAGAAGCCGCCGTTGGTGAGCCGGTGGCAGGGAACGCCGTTGTAGAACCCGCTCTGGGCGAGAGAGATGAAGGATGCGACGGCCTGCGGTGCTGCCGCGCCGTCGAGTTCGATCGCGAGCGGCACATCGTTGATCGTCAGTGCGCCGGTCCAGGTGCGGCCTTCGGCCAGGGCCGGATCAGGCACGTCTCCGACGTTCTCACCGGTGGGCGCTGGCGTTTCCGTGGGCTCGGGCTCAGCGGTGGCGACCGGGTTGCCTGGGCCAGCAGTGAAATAGGCGAGCTGGGCGAACGTGGCGCCTGTGGCCACCGCGACGATCGCGATAACAGCAATCCAGTTGTCGCGCACACGACGGTGGATCCGATACTCGTGCATGGCCTGGCGGGCCTTGTACCCCCTGAGACGTTCACGGTTCGCTCGGGACGCACGGTCATCGATTCTGCTGGGTGCCACGTGGATCCTCCATGGGTGCGGGTGCGCAGTCGCGCGGGGGAGAAGCCTGTGGCTTCCTCACCCTGCTGAAACTTTACGGTCACCCCGGTCTGCGTACCAAATGGTCGGCGGCACCGGTGCGCTGAGCACGGTGTCGGCGGGTTAGCCTTGCATCATGGCTAATACGACAGCGGCGCTGCACTCAGGCAGTGTGCCGCTCGCCGTCCGGATGCGCCCGAAGAGCCTCGACGAGGTCGCCGGCCAGCGCCACTTGCTGAAGCCAGGGTCGCCACTCGTCAGCCTCGCGACGAGCAAGTCCGGCGACAAAGGTTCCGTGTCCGTCATCCTCTGGGGCCCGCCCGGCACAGGCAAGACAACCATTGCGCAGTCGATCGCGCACAGCTCAGGTCGCCGGTTCGTCGAGTTGTCCGCCGTGACGGCCGGCGTCCGCGACGTCCGACAGGTGATGGACGAGGCGATGACCAGTCGCGACCTGTATGGGCTGTCGACCGTTCTCTTCCTCGATGAGATCCACCGGTTCACGAAGGCACAGCAGGATGCTCTCCTGCCCGGTGTCGAGAACGGCTGGGTCATCCTCGTCGCGGCGACCACTGAG
>NZ_FOVM01000004.1:214550-313340 GCF_900115155.1 Mycetocola miduiensis | reverse complement strand
AAGTTAAGTCCGGCGGTGTCCTACTCTCCCACAGGGTCCCCCCTGCAGTACCATCGGCGCAAAGAGTCTTAGCTTCCGGGTTCGGAATGTGACCGGGCGTTTCCCTCTTGCTATGGCCGCCGAAACAATTAGTGACGTATGTCAAAACTGAATCGAACAACACATCAAGTGTGTGTGTTCGGTTCTCGACCGTACATCGAGAACCACATAGTGGACGCAAGCAGTATTTTTCACGAAACTTCGATACAAAGTTCATGCTCCCACCTCAAGGGTGGGTTTGATTATCAAGTTATCGGCTTATTAGTACCGGTCAGCTCCGAGAGTCGTTAGTCCTCTCTTCCACATCCGGCCTATCAACCCAGTAGTCTAGCTGGGAGCCTCTCGCCCGAAGGCGTGGAAATCTCATCTTGAGGCCGGCTTCCCGCTTAGATGCTTTCAGCGGTTATCCATCCCGAACGTAGCTAATCAGCGGTGCTCCTGGCGGAACAACTGACACACCAGAGGTTCGTCCAACCCGGTCCTCTCGTACTAGGGTCAGATCCTCTCAAATTTCCTGCGCGCGCAGCGGATAGGGACCGAACTGTCTCACGACGTTCTAAACCCAGCTCGCGTACCGCTTTAATGGGCGAACAGCCCAACCCTTGGGACCTACTCCAGCCCCAGGATGCGACGAGCCGACATCGAGGTGCCAAACCATGCCGTCGATATGGACTCTTGGGCAAGATCAGCCTGTTATCCCCGAGGTACCTTTTATCCGTTGAGCGACAGCGCTTCCACAAGCCACTGCCGGATCACTAGTCCCGACTTTCGTCCCTGCTCGACTTGTCAGTCTCACAGTCAAGCTCCCTTGTGCACTTACACTCGACATCTGATTGCCAACCAGATTGAGGGAACCTTTGGGCGCCTCCGTTACTTTTTAGGAGGCAACCGCCCCAGTTAAACTACCCACCAGGCACTGTCCCTGAACCGGATTACGGTTCGAAGTTAGATATCCAATATGACCAGAGTGGTATTTCAACAACGACTCCACCGACACTAGCGTGCCGGCTTCACAGTCTCCCACCTATCCTACACAAGCCACACCGAACACCAATACCAAGCTGTAGTAAAGGTCACGGGGTCTTTCCGTCCTGCTGCGCGTAACGAGCATCTTTACTCGTAGTGCAATTTCGCCGAGTTCGCGGTTGAGACAGCTGGGAAGTCGTTACGCCATTCGTGCAGGTCGGAACTTACCCGACAAGGAATTTCGCTACCTTAGGATGGTTATAGTTACCACCGCCGTTTACTGGGGCTTAAATTCTCAGCTTCGCCTTACGGCTAACCGTTCCTCTTAACCTTCCAGCACCGGGCAGGCGTCAGTCCGTATACATCGTCTTGCGACTTGGCACGGACCTGTGTTTTTAGTAAACAGTCGCTTCCCACTGGTCTCTGCGGCCCTACCACGCTTCCCGGAGTAAATCCGTTGACGTGTCAGGCCCCCCTTCTCCCGAAGTTACGGGGGCATTTTGCCGAGTTCCTTAACCACGATTCTCTCGATCTCCTTGGTATTCTCTACCTGACCACCTGAGTCGGTTTGGGGTACGGGTGACTTGAACCTCGCGTCGATGCTTTTCTTGGCAGCATAGGATCATCGGATCTTGCCCTTGCGGGCTCCCCTTAAGTTCTCAGCCTGTGTGAGAGACGGATTTGCCTATCTCTCGGCCTACAACCTTGGCCTGGGACAACCATCGCCCAGGACCGACTACCTTCCTGCGTCACACCTGTTAATACGCTAACCGCACCAGCATAGGGTCGTGCGCTAGGCCCAGAGTCTCACCCCGAAGGGATCAATCACTGGGATTCAGACACTTAGCATTACTGGATTAGCTTGGGCGGTTCTTCGTCAGTACGGGAATATCAACCCGTTGTCCATCGACTACGCCTGTCGGCCTCGCCTTAGGTCCCGACTTACCCAGGGCGGATTAACCTGGCCCTGGAACCCTTGGTCTTTCGGAGGACGGGTTTCTCACCCGTCTTTCGCTACTCATGCCTGCATTCTCACTCGTGTGGCCTCCACGGCTGGTTTACACCGCCGCTTCGCTGGCCACACGACGCTCTCCTACCCATCAACATGGCTGGACCAACACACTAAATGTGCGGCCTACCTAAAACGTCAATGCCACAACTTCGGTGGCGTGCTTGAGCCCCGTTAAATTGTCGGCGCGGAATCACTTGACCAGTGAGCTATTACGCACTCTTTCAAGGGTGGCTGCTTCTAAGCCAACCTCCTGGTTGTCTGTGCAACTCCACATCCTTTCCCACTTAGCACGCGCTTGGGGACCTTAGTTGGTGGTCTGGGTTGTTTCCCTCTCGACGATGAAGCTTATCCCCCACCGTCTCACTGCTGCGCTCTCACTTACCGGCATTCGGAGTTTGGCTGACGTCAGTAACCTTTTGGGGCCCATTAGCCATCCAGTAGCTCTACCTCCGGTAAGAAACACGCAACGCTGCACCTAAATGCATTTCGGAGAGAACCAGCTATCACGAAGTTTGATTGGCCTTTCACCCCTATCCACAGCTCATCCCCTCAGTTTTCAACCTAAGTGGGTTCGGTCCTCCACGCGCTCTTACACGCGCTTCAACCTGGCCATGGATAGATCACTTCGCTTCGGGTCTAGGACATGCGACTGAATCGCCCTATTCAGACTCGCTTTCGCTACGGCTACCCCACACGGGTTAACCTCGCCACATATCGCTAACTCGCAGGCTCATTCTTCAAAAGGCACGCTGTCACCCCTACAAGGAGGCTCCAACGGTTTGTAAGCAAACGGTTTCAGGTACTATTTCACTCCCCTCCCGGGGTACTTTTCACCTTTCCCTCACGGTACTTGTTCGCTATCGGTCATCTGGGAGTATTTAGGCTTATCAGGTGGTCCTGACAGATTCACACGGGATTTCTCGGGCCCCGTGATACTTGGGATACTTCTCGCGCCATCACGTCATTTCGACTACGGGGTTCGCACCCTCTCTGACCAGGCTTTCAATCCTGTTCGTCTATAACGCTCTGTAACGCCGTACCAGCGGCAGCCAGTACTGAGAAGTCCCACAACCCCGAACATGCAACCCCTGCCGGGTATCACACATGCTCGGTTTAGCCTGTTCCGATTTCGCTCGCCACTACTGACGGAATCACTGTTGTTTTCTCTTCCTGTGGGTACTGAGATGTTTCACTTCCCCACGTTCCCTCTACCCGCCCTATATATTCAGGCGGGAGTCACCAGGTCGACTTGCGCCGCCTGGCGGGGTTTCCCCATTCGGAAATCCTCGGATCGAAGCTTGTTTATCAGCTCCCCGAGGCTTATCGCAGATTACTACGTCCTTCTTCGGCTCCAGATGCCAAGGCATCCACCGTTTGCTCTTAGAAACTTGCAATCACATGAGTTTGAATCGAATTTATCGTTTCGGAAAAATTGACCAATGAACTCTGAACCGAAGTTCAGAGCTAATTGTTTCTGTGATTTGAACATTAGATGTTCAAATCTAAGATGCTCGCGTCCACTGTGTAGTTCTCAAAGTACGGGCGGTACCCACCCCATCCAGCCACTGATGTGTCTGCTGAACAGGAGAAGGTCCAGAGGTACAGTCCACAACCACTTCCGTGATCATGTTCCGGTCCCTCAGGACCCAACAGCGTGCAACATGCGAACCGTGCCGGCCGGTGCTTTCCTTCCCAAACCAAAGCCTGGGCGTACTCATACCGGATCGAACCGATCCGCATCAATGTCAATGTTCCACCCATGAGCGCCAGCAGGAAACATTTGCTCCTGAACTGACTTGGCACCACTACTGCGTCCTGTAAACAGGGACGCGGGTGCACATGCTCCTTAGAAAGGAGGTGATCCAGCCGCACCTTCCGGTACGGCTACCTTGTTACGACTTAGTCCTAATTACCAATCCCACCTTAGACGGCTCCCTCCCAATAAAGGGTTAGGCCACCGGCGTCGGGTGTTACCGACTTTCATGACTTGACGGGCGGTGTGTACAAGGCCCGGGAACGTATTCACCGCAGCGTTGCTGATCTGCGATTACTAGCGACTCCGACTTCATGAGGTCGAGTTGCAGACCTCAATCCGAACTGGGACCAGCTTTTTGGGATTCGCTCCACCTTACGGTATTGCAGCCCTTTGTACTGGCCATTGTAGCATGCGTGAAGCCCAAGACATAAGGGGCATGATGATTTGACGTCGTCCCCACCTTCCTCCGAGTTGACCCCGGCAGTATCCCATGAGTTCCCACCATTACGTGCTGGCAACATAGAACGAGGGTTGCGCTCGTTGCGGGACTTAACCCAACATCTCACGACACGAGCTGACGACAACCATGCACCACCTGTATACCGACCTTGCGGGGCGACGATCTCTCGCCGTTTCCGGTATATGTCAAGCCTTGGTAAGGTTCTTCGCGTTGCATCGAATTAATCCGCATGCTCCGCCGCTTGTGCGGGCCCCCGTCAATTCCTTTGAGTTTTAGCCTTGCGGCCGTACTCCCCAGGCGGGGAACTTAATGCGTTAGCTGCGACACGGAGACCGTGGAATGGTCCCCACATCTAGTTCCCAACGTTTACGGGGTGGACTACCAGGGTATCTAAGCCTGTTTGCTCCCCACCCTTTCGCTCCTCAGCGTCAGTAACGGCCCAGAGATCTGCCTTCGCCATCGGTGTTCCTCCTGATATCTGCGCATTCCACCGCTACACCAGGAATTCCAATCTCCCCTACCGCACTCTAGTCTGCCCGTACCCACTGCAGGCCCGAGGTTGAGCCTCGGGTTTTCACAGCAGACGCGACAAACCGCCTACGAGCTCTTTACGCCCAATAATTCCGGACAACGCTTGCACCCTACGTATTACCGCGGCTGCTGGCACGTAGTTAGCCGGTGCTTTTTCTGCAGGTACCGTCACTTTCGCTTCTTCCCTGCTAAAAGAGGTTTACAACCCGAAGGCCGTCGTCCCTCACGCGGCGTTGCTGCATCAGGCTTTCGCCCATTGTGCAATATTCCCCACTGCTGCCTCCCGTAGGAGTCTGGGCCGTGTCTCAGTCCCAGTGTGGCCGGTCACCCTCTCAGGCCGGCTACCCGTCGTAGGCTTGGTGAGCCATTACCTCACCAACTACCTGATAGGCCGCGAGTCCATCCTTGACCGAAATTCTTTCCACCAACACTCGATGCCGAGGCTGGTCGTATCCGGTATTAGACGTCGTTTCCAACGCTTATCCCAGAGTCAAGGGCAGGTTACTCACGTGTTACTCACCCGTTCGCCACTAATCCAGAGAGCAAGCTCTCCTTCATCGTTCGACTTGCATGTGTTAAGCACGCCGCCAGCGTTCGTCCTGAGCCAGGATCAAACTCTCCGTAAATGTTTAATCGCACGACACCCGAAAGTGCCGGCACATTATTTGCGGTAACGAACCGGAATAGGTTCAGAAACCGCGAGTTTGAAACTGACAGAACAAATCATTACTGACTTGCTTTGTTGTTTAAATGTTTTCCAAAGGAATCCGTAACCCAACCAGAAAAGGTTGAGTTGCCGGGTATTTGGCATTTGACATTGTGCACGCTGTTGAGTTCTCAAGGATCGGATGCTCCTGCTTTTCACCCTCTCGGGCTGCTCCGCAGGGCAACTTCTCTAACTTACCACTCGAAAAGTTCTTGTCAAATCGGCCGTTTTGCGCTCCGACTAAGAGTCGGCGCACCAAATCGACCGCCTGAATTGCTTCAGCTTGTTCGAGTGGAGGTTGTTAATCCTAAGGCAGTGAACGCCGACACTCAAGAGCGCCTGTTCTTTTACCTGGATTTGGTCCCGCATGAGGCCGGCGAGCTGTTCCGCTCTGCCGCACCTTTGGGGTGACAAGTAAGAACTTTACGTTCGATCCGGACGCCCCGCAAATTCGGGCTGCGGCCCGGGCGTGTCGCGCTGTGCTCGCCCGGAATTCCGCGGATCTCGCGTCGCCCGCGGCTAGCGGACGGCTTGGTCGTCGGTCGCTTCGCCGCGCAGCATCCGCACCCACGCGGCCAGATAGAGAGCCCCGGCGTCGTCGTGGATCAGGGTGCTGTGGTGCCGTACCGGGTATGGCGTCTCGGGCACACCGTCCGCTGGGCGCACATCGACGTGCACGACGTCGTGTCCCTCGCCGTGCAGCCAATCCGCCATGGCGTAGTCGGTTCGTGAATCGCCAAGTGTGCGCCACGACTGCGGCATGCCGGCGCCGTCGGCCTCGAGCAGGGCGAGGAATTTACTCGCGCCGAGGTCCTTGCCGAGTCTCACCGATTCGATGTCGGTCGAGATGATCGTGGGGTCGATCCGGAACGGCGTAGCCCCGGATGCGTCCAGGACGGTGTCGTCTCCCCACTCGTAGCCCAGACCGTGTGCGGTGAGCTGGGCGGCCGCATCGGAATCGAAAGCTTCCCGTCGAGCCGCGAACTCCTCAGCAGAAACATCCATTCGTTGTTCGACGGACACCATGGCCCGCTTGGTCTCATCGAAGAACACGAGGTCGTCATACGATGTCGAAACGAGGTCGCGGATGGCCTCCCCGTATTCCGGCGGGAGGGCCAGCGACCCATCCACGTCGATCTCCCCGAATCCGGCCGGGGTGATGCGGGCGACAACGGCGCCCTTTTCGCAAATGGCCCAGACGCGTGCGTCGCCGCTGAGCCCGCCTGCGATCAGCTGGGGCAGGACTTCGGCGCGAATGAAGGCGTCGGATCGGCCCGTATTGAACGCGATCGGTACCCCGCCGTTGGCCAGTTCGACTAGGTCGCGCGCAATGCTCGGGACCTGGATGCTCCGGGTGATCGGGCTGGCTATCGGGCCATCGACGTCGAGCAGGAGTCCGAGAACAGGAGAAGCATCAGTCACCGCGCCAGTCTACGCGTGATCTTCAGCGGCGATCCGGCCGCGCGAAAAGTGGAAAGCCCCCGCAACCTGAGGCTTCGGGGGCTCTGCGAGCTACGGGGCAGAATCGACGTTGGATTTCGTCGGCCGATAGCCGGCGAGCTCGGCGCGGATGTCGCCCTCTGCGTGTCCGCCCTTCTCCTTGCCGAACGGCAGCACTTTCAGCAGCGGGTGCAGGATCGCCAGAACGGCGAGGCCCCACGCGAGACCGAGGACGGCCGAGCACAGAGTGTTCACGAGCCACGCCAGGAAGCCACCCACTACCGGGATGCCGGCGAAAGGCGTCTCGAGGACGTGGACGATGTCATACGGCGCATGCCAGCCGAGGTCGTACGCTCCCTGCAGCATGATGTGACCACCCACCCACAGCATGGCGATCGTCCCGACAAAGGTGATCGCGGCGAGCACGGCGGGCATCCCCTTCACGAGCAGCGCGCCGAAACGCTGTGAGCCCGCGGAGTCTTTGGTCGTCAGGTGCAGGCCGATGTCGTCCATCTTGACGATGAGCGCGACGGCACCGTACACAAGAATCGTGATCGCAAACGCTACGACGACCAGGATGATCGCTCGGACCCACAGTGACTCATCCGCGACCTCGTTCATCGAGATCACCATGATCTCGCAGGAGAGGATGAAGTCGGTGGTGATGGCGCCTTTGGTCACCTTCGCCTCCGCCTGGGGGCCCCGTTCGACCGCAGGTGCCTTCTCAGCTTCGGAGTGGCCGCGAACCTTGTGCCAGACCTTCTCGGCGCCCTCGTAGCAGAGGTAGGTGCCACCGAGCATGAGGATGAACGGAATGACCGCGGGGATGAAGGCACTGATGAGCAGCAGCGCCGGAAGGATGATCAAGAGTTTGTTCCTGAGCGAGCCCCAGAAGATCCGCTTGATCATCGGCAATTCGCGCGACGGGTCCGCACCTGACACGTACTGCGGGGTGACCGCGGCGTCGTCGATGACCACACCGGCAGCTTTCGCACCCGCCTTGGCGGCTCCGGCGGCGACGTCGTCGATCGAGGCGGCCGCTATGCGGGCCAGGGCTGCGACATCGTCCAGCAGGGCGACGAGACCGCCGCTCACAGAACTCCCCCGCCCTGCTGGAGGGCGGATGGCTGACCGTTGCTGCCTCGCGGATTTGGCATGGTCCGAGTATACGGGCGGCTTCACTGTGCCCAGAACAAAGGCCCCGGCTTCCCAGCGTTACCGGGAGTCGGGGCCTTCTGTTTGGCGGTGGCGGTGGGATTTGAACCCACGGTGCGCTTTAGACGCACACAACTTTTCGAGAGTTGCACCTTCGGCCGCTCGGACACGCCACCGCGGTCGAGTGTAGTTGATCAACGCAGCCTGCGCGAATTGAGGAACTTTCCACCGGTGAAGCCCGTCAGCCCCGGTGTCGGATGCCGCGGATAAGCTCGGTCCATGGCTAAACCGACCTCGACCTTCAAGTGCACCGAGTGCGGCTGGCAGACCCTCAAATGGGCGGGCCGGTGCGGCGAATGCCAGCAGTGGGGCACTGTGGTCGATGTCTCGGTCGAAACCGGGATCGTCCAGCGGGTGACCCCGGCATCGCTCTCCGCTGACCGCTCTGCCAGGCCGATCACGGAGATCACCGAGGCGGATGTCGCGCACTGGCCCACCGGTATCGACGAATTCGACCGTGTGCTTGGCGGGGGCATCGTTCCCGGCGCAGCCATCCTGCTGTCCGGCGAACCCGGTGTCGGTAAGTCGACGCTGCTTCTCGAGGTCGCGGCAAAAGCAGCTCTGGCGAAGTCGCGCGTGCTCTATGTGAGCGCTGAAGAGTCGGTGAACCAGGTCAAGCTCCGAGCGCGACGAACCGGTGCGCTCAGCGACAACCTCTTCCTCGCCGCAGAGACGGACCTCGGCGTGGTGCTCGGCCAGATCGACTCCGTGCAACCGCAGCTTCTCATCGTCGACTCCGTCCAGACGGTGTCCAGTCCGCTGTCTGACGGCATCGCCGGGCAACCTAGCCAGGTTCGCGAAGTTGCCCAGACCCTGATCCGGGTCGCCAAAGAACGCGGCCTGCCCGTGCTTCTCGTCGGGCACGTCACGAAAGACGGCAGCATCGCCGGGCCACGGCTGCTCGAACACCTCGTCGACGTCGTGTGCCAGTTCGAAGGCGACCGGCATACCTCGCTGCGGTTCGTCCGTGCGCTGAAAAACCGCTTCGGCCCAACGGATGAGGTCGGATGCTTCGAGATGACCGGTGACGGCATCGCGGAGGTTCCCGATCCCAGTTCGCTCTTCCTCAGCCGCGGAGCAGCTGTCTCCGGAACCTGCGTCACGGTCTCGATGGAAGGCAAGCGGGCGATTCCGGTCGAAATCCAGGCGCTCGTCCTCGAGACCCCGATGCCCAATCCGCGGCGGGTGACCAACGGTGTCGATTCGTCTCGGGTGGCGATGCTGCTCGCCGTGTTGTCCCAGCGCGCCGGCATCAAACTGCACGACAAGGACGTATACGTGTCGACCGTCGGCGGGGTGAAACTCACCGAACCAGGCGCAGACCTGGCAATCGCCATCGCGATCGCCTCGGCGGCATCCGATTACCCTGTCCCCCACGATTTCGCCGCATTCGGAGAGATTTCCCTCGCGGGTGAAGTGCGCCCGGTCGCCGCCGCGAAGCAGCGCCTGGGCGAAGCCCGGCGCCTGGGGTATCAAACCATTGTCGATGCGTCGGTCGGGAGCATCCGCGAAGCACTGACGTCAGCCAGGAACGCCGCAGGGTCCGCCTTTGACAAGGAACTCGATCGGGCCTTCTGACCGGACGGTTTCTCAGAGCGCGAGCACCCGGAGCAGCTCATCCGGCGTAGCCTGCATGGGATGCGGGCCCGCGATGTCGAAGAAGACGGTCTCGATTTCGCTGCCGTGGGTGCGCAGGAATGTGTGCAGCCAGACGCCGTCCTGAAGGCCGACCGTCGGCGGAAGCGCGGCGGGTTTGTTCGCCGCGTCGGAGAAGAGCAGAAGAGCCAGCCGGCCCGATTCCGGTTGCCGGTAGGTCCAGACCTCGCCGGTGTCGGTGGGTTTGTCGCGCTGGCCGGCCTTGAGAAGCGGCACGATCACGCGGTCGTTGCGCAGCGCAAAAGCGACGGCGGCCATGTCCTGATGCTCGAGCGCCTCCGCGAGTACCTGCGAGCGGAACGACGGCTGCTTCTTTTTTGAGGACATGCTGACTATCATCTCAGCCCTGAAGGATGAACTGCTTGGACTCTTCGCTCACGAATCCACCGACGGCGGTGCTGAGGTGGTACGAGGCACCACCTGCGGGTGCCGCCGGGCGCCCCTCTTCGCACGTCGACGGAGTGGAGCGGGTCCGGTCCCACGCGATCGGCGCGGTCGAGGCGACGACCTGTCCGGCTTCGAGGGTCACCAGGGCGTCAACCGGCTCGACCTGGCAATCCGTCGACGTCCAGTACACCTCGTCGCCGCTCTTGACGGTGAAGACCTGGGCGGCTGTTCCCACGTTGACACCGCAGGCAGCGTCGCTTGTGTTCGTGATCCGCAGCGAGAGTTGCGGAAGTTCACCCGCCGCATAGCTGGGCTTATCGGTGAGCGCTTCGACAAGGATATCGCCCTCTATGCACGCTACTCCTGCACCGGGAGTCGCGGTCGGCGTCGCTGATGCCGTCGACGAAGTTTCGGTTTTGGGCTTCTCCTGCTGGGTGGCGCCGGAGGTCGAGCCGGGCTTCCAGATCACCAGGGCGATGATCGCGATGATGGCGACGAATCCGGCCAGAACCCAGAGTCGCCTGCGCACGTAGACGCTCTTCGGTTCGCGCCCGTTGCGTTCGTTGGTCGACATGGCTTCAGGATATCCAGCCGTCGGATGCCGCAACACGAAGACGCGCGGAGGGTCGCGATTGCGTCCCTCCGCGGGTCGACGTTTCGAAGCCGGGACTCGGCTCAGGAGCTCAGACTCACCTCCAGCCGAACAGCTTCGAGAGCCAGCTGATGACCTTCTTGATGATCTCAACCACTTTCTCAATCGGCGTCGGCGGAGTCGGCTGCTCTGCTGCTGTGACGGTCAGCGGCACGGTGACCGTTGTTCCGGACTCCTGCGCGGTGATCGTCACCGTCTTGGTGCCTGCGCCCTCCGGAACCGTGAACGACACAGTCGCTGCTCCGGCGGAGACTGGGGCGGTCGCCACGACGACTCCGTCGACGGCGGCGGTGACGAGGGTGTTCACCGGGCTGCCGAGCGAGGTCAGGTCGAGCTTCGAGAGGTTCAGCGTCACGGTGCTGCCCTCGGTCACTGGACCGGTCGGAATGCCGGTGACCTGAACCGAACGACGGTCGAAGCTCGGTGAGACGGGGCTGTTGGCGGTGATGTAAGCGATCCAGGCATCCCGGTCAACGAGACCCGAATCGCGGGTGTCGGTGCCCTCGGTGAAGATCCGGAAGTTATCTCCGCCCTGGAGCAGGAAGCTGAACGATCCGATCCGGTACGACGCCGCCGGGTCGATCGGAGCCCCGTTCACCGTGATGCTCGTGATCCTGTCGCCCTGCGCCCTAGCGGGGTCGAAGGTGTACGTCACGTTGTCCGAAAGACCGAGCTGGAGGTAGGAGCGGGTTGGGATGGTTCCGTCGGCGTTGGTCTGCCACTGCTGCTCGAGCATGATCTTGAACTGAGCTCCGGTGAGGGATGTCGTCCACAGGTTGTTAAGGAACGGCAGGACCGCGTTGGCCTCGGCGTAGGTGATGTCACCCGTGTCGATGTCCGCGCGCAGTCCGCCTGGGTTGACGACGCCGATCTCGGCACCGCCGCGGTCGGCTGATGAGAGCGAGTCGACGAGCGCGTTAGCGACGAAGTTGCCGAGCGTCGACTCCGATGCGCGGTCATCCCTGGCTCCGTTGGCGAATGCGGTCGTGATCGGCGCGGTGGCGCTTCCGACAACCTGCTGCCCGATCACGTTCGACTCCGCAATCGCCGCCTTGACGATTCGGTCGACCTCGGCGACGGCCGGGTACGCCGCGATGAGGTCAGCATCGGCCGTCGTGAGCCGGGGGACGTTGCGTGCTTCGTAGTTCGTGACATCGCCGGTCGTCTTGTCCACGGTCAGGACGATCTGGCCGATGTTCGCACCGTAACTGCCCGTCTGCACGATCGGACGGGTTTCGCCGGGAACTCCGGGGATAGGAGCATCCCACACGTACTCCATGTGGGTGTGGCCGGTGAAGATGGCGTCGACCTCGGCGGTCGTCTTCGACACGATGTCGGCGAAGGCGCCGCCTGCGAGGATCGCCTGTTCAAGCGTTGAGCCGTTGGGCAGGCCGGATCCCTCGTGGTACTCCGCCACGAGAACGTCCGCTTCACCGTTCGCCTCGTCGCCGTCCGTCAGCTGGGCTGCGACCCGGTTCACGGCTTCGACGGGGTCGCCGAAGTCGAGGTCCGCAACGCCTGCGGGTGAAACGAGGGTCGGGGTTTCCTGGGTTACGGCTCCGATCACGGCGACGTCGACTCCGTCGACTTCCAAGATCGCGTACTCGTCGAGGGCGGGGGTTGTCGTGCCCTTCTGGTAGACGTTAGCGCCGAGGTACTCGAGTCGGGCGTTCTGCCCCCCGTTGATCACTCGGTCGACGAGGTCGTCATAGCCCCGGTCGAATTCGTGGTTGCCGACGGCACTGGCCGCAAGGGCGAGCGCGTTCAGCACGTCGATGGTGGGCTGGTCCTGAAGGGATGACGAAGCGAACAGCGAGGCGCCGATGTTGTCACCTGCCGAGAGGAACAACGACTGGCCCGGTCCGAACTGTGCCTTAAGCGACTCGATTGTTCCGGCGAACTTCACGGTGTTGGCGTCGATCCGCCCGTGGAAGTCGTTGATGTTCAGCAGGTTGACGGTCGACGTCGTCGCAGCGGCGTCGATCCCGATGATCATCGGGTCGTGGTCGCTCGACCGGTACACGTCCTCGGAGTAGAAGTTCGTCGCGTTGTAGTTGTACCGCGAGTACTCGAGGGCGATCGATTCGACCGAGTTGATGTTCCAGATGTCTGCGCCGGTGACCGAGGCGTCTGCTTCTTCAGACGCGAACACATAGTCGAGTGAACCAACGGCCTTGCCGAACTGGTAGGTGTGCTCACCGGTCTTGGCGCCCTGGCTGACGTAGCCGGCGCTCTCGAGGACGGCGATCGGCGATTCCTTGGCGTACGAGTTGAAGTCTCCGGTGAGGAAGACTCTTTCTGTGCCCAGCTCAGTCTTGAATTGGTCGGCGAAGGCGACAAGCGCTGTGGCCTGGCGAGTGCGGTCACCGGAGTATGCGCCCTCACCGGAGTCGACGTTGTCCCCTGTCGCTCCGCCGTCGCTCTTCGACTTGAAGTGGTTGGCGATGACGAGGAAGGTCTCAGCGTTCGCTGATCCGGCTGGCTTGAACGCCTGCGCGTTGGGCTCCCGGGCGTTCGTGAAGGCCGGCGAATCGAGAAGGATCCGGCTCTCGCCGACGGTGTCGATCGTCGCCGCTTTGAAGATGAAGGCGGTGCGGATTACATCCTCGTCGGCGGGCACTGCTTCCGGTGACGGCACGAACGACCAGACGTCGCTGCCTGCGTCGGCATTGAGAGCGTCGACGAGGACACCGAGGGCGAAGTCGCGATCCTTACCGACGGCGGCGGAGTTCTCGATCTCCTCGAGGGAGACGATGTCCGCGTCAAGCGCGTTGATCGCCGTGACGATCTTCGCCTGCTGGCGGGCGAGGTTTTCGGCGTTCGCCGCACCCCGTACACCGCAACCTGCAGCATCCGAGTTGTTCACCGTGATCGGGTTGCCCGCGCGGTCTGTGTAGTACGTGCATCCGGTGCGATCTGCGCCGGTAGTGGCGAAGTAGTTGAGCACGTTGAAGGTCGCGAGCGAAATGTCGCCGCCGACGTCCTCCGGCGCGGGGGTACGGGTGTTCCCGAACGTGATCGGCTGTACGGTGCCCGCGTTCTCAGCGGTCAGATGCGTGGTGGGCTGGAACTTCCAGTTGTTGTTGCGGTAGTCGAGGATGACCGGCGCCGTGAATGCCACGGGAGCTCCGACCCGCACCGGGGCATCCTGTGACAGGTACGGGAGAGGGAACTTCTTGTTCGCTCCCCCGTTCGCTGTGCTGAGGAAGTTGATCGTGGAGCCGTCGTCGAGGGTGACAAGTTCCGTGTCGAACCGGGTCGCTGCCGCCGCGTTCTCGGGTGTGCCGGGAGCGCCGAGTACCGTCGGATTCACGAGCGGGGTCGTGGATGCGGCCAGCCCGATTTCGCCGTACTGGTTCGTGTTGAAGACGTCGGTGACCGTGAAGTCGCCGGCAGGGGCGATCAGCATTCCCTCGAGACGTTCACGTTCGGCGGCCGTTTTGGGGTAGCCGATCACGGCTGCGACGGGTGCGACGACGCTCGAGGCATCGAGTTGGCTGAGCCCGGCGGCATCGGCGACGGTGATCTGGGTGAGTCCGAAGTACTCGGAGACCGTGCCGGTCACCTGGACGTACTGACCGACTGCGACGGATGCCACGGTGCTCGGCGAGTAGACGAAGAGCGCATCGGATGCCGTCTGTCCGACGCCTGTACCGCCGGTGCCCGGAGTCTGCAGGTAGTAACCGGCGAAGCCGCCGGTTGAGTATGCCGCGGTGACGACGCCGGTTGTGGTGACGGCGGTGCCGGCCTTCGGGCTGGCGTCTCCGGTCCCCTGGATGTCCGCGATCGTCACTGCGCCGGGTCCGGCGGGCGGGTCCACCGGATCGACCGGGTCGACCGGGTCCACGGGGTCGATGGGCGCGGTTCCGGGTGAGTTCTGCGGCGTGATTGCCGCGGAGAGAGTGAAGTCGGCGGAGTTGTTGTTGGTGTCGGCGAACGCGGTGCGGGTGACGCTCTTGACGTCGGTGTTTCCTGCTGGCGATGTGGCCGCTGCCGTTTCGAAGGTGTTCGAGGTGCCGTAGCCGAGCAGGTCGACGACGGCGGGATCCGCGGTGACCGAGCCGGGGGCTGGAGCGATCGCCGCGCTGGACGAGACGAGGGCGAGGGTACCGTTCGTGCCGCTCGGGGTCACGCCGGTTGTGGCGTCCGGGGTCGGAAGGTCCGCACCGGCGGTGCCGTTGCTGTTCATTGCCACGAGGTAGTAGCCCTCAGCCGGGATCGTCCCGGTCAGGGCGCCGACGCCGGTGAACGCCGTTGATGCCCCGGCGGAACGGTACTGCAGCGACCAGCCGCTGATGTCGATGGCGGCATCGGTCGGGTTGTACAGCTCGACGAATTTGTTCTTGAAGGCTGCCCCAGCGCTTCCGCCGGAGAGATACGCCTCATTGATCACCACCCCTGTGCCGTCGACGCTGGCCGAAGCGGGAAGCACCGCGAGAGGCGCGGCCGCGAGACCGACGAGTGATGCGAAGGCGGTGGTACGCCAGAGGCGCTTGGACAGCAACATTGGTCTCCCGAAGTTCATGCGACGGTTGAACGGCGCACCGGCAGTGCGCTCCATTGCGGCACAGGCCGGGGACAGCGGCAGCAACACTCGTAACGCTAGGGCTGCTGCATGACGCCGATTCACCCGAGGGGTAAACAGTTAGTAAAAACTATCCACGCCCAAGTACCCCCACAAGAGTGACAACAAATGAGCAGATTAGAGGCGTTTCAGCATTCGAGAGTTTCCGAGCGTGTTCGGCTTTACTCGAGCGAGGTCGAGGAATTCTGCGACTCCTTCGTCGGAGGAACGCACCATCTCCGAGTAGATTTCCGGGTCGATGACGCCCTCGCCGATCTCGCCGTAGCCATTGCGGGTGAAAAAAGACACCTCGAAGGTCAGGCAGAACAGGCGCGACAGCCCGAGCTCACGGGCATCCGCTTCGAGCCGCTCAAGGAGCGCGCGACCGACTCCCGTGCCGAGCCAGGCGGGAGCGACGGCCAGGGTGCGCACCTCGCCGAGGTCCTCCCACATCACGTGCAGCGCCCCGCAGCCGATGAGCGTTCCGTCGGATGCCTCTGCCACGCGGAATTCCTGAACCGACTCGTAAAAGACGACACGTTCCTTGCCGAGCAGGATGCGCTCGGCCACGAGGGGCTCGATCAGCGTCCGGATAGCGGCGACATCGGAGGTGCGGGCGCGACGGACGGTGTATTCGGGGTGCGACATGAGCGCAAGTTTAGCGAGCGGTACCCTGTGGGTATGCGACTCGGAGTGCTCGATGTGGGCTCAAACACCGTCCACCTGCTGATCGTCGATGCTCACAGCGGAGCGCGCCCCGTTGCCGAAGCGTCGCACAAATCCGTGTTGCGGCTGATGCGATACATCGATTCCGACGGCTCGATCACGGACGAAGGGGTGTCATCGCTCGTCGGGGCGATTCGGGATGCCGCGAGGATCGCGAAGGAGAGCAACCTCGACGAACTGCTCCCCATGGCGACGTCAGCCGTCCGCGAGGCGACGAACGGCCCGGAGGTGCTCGCACTGATCAAACGCGAGACCGGCATCGACCTCCACGTTCTGAGCGGCGAGGAGGAAGCCAGGCTCACCTTCCTCGCGGTCCGCCGCTGGTACGGATGGTCCGCAGGCAACATCCTGCTGTTCGACATCGGCGGTGGTTCGCTGGAGATCGCCCTGGGGAAGGACGAGGAACCCGAGGTCGCGCTCTCGCTCCCCCTCGGCGCCGGACGCTCGACGATCGGGTTCCTGCACAACGACCCGCCGACCGAGGCGCAGCAGAACTCCCTCCGCGACCATGCCAGGAGCGTGCTGGAGGCGGCACGATCCGAGTTTTCAGGACTCGGCAAACCCGGACAGATCGTGGGCTCATCCAAGACGATTCGTTCGCTCGCCCGCCTCGCCGGTTCGGAGACCGACGGTGTCGGCGAGGAGGACCGTCTCACCCTCCGCCGGAACCGTCTCGACGACTGGGTTCCACGGCTCGCCCAGATTCCAGCGGACTCGCGGCCGGCCCTGCCGGGGATCACGACGGATCGGACGTTCCAGATCGTCGCCGGCGGGATCGTCCTGAGCGAGGCGATGGCGGCGTTCAACGTGCGCGAACTCGACGTTTCGCCGTGGGCGACGCGGGAAGGCGTGCTGCTGCGCTACCTCGACCGGCTCGCCTGACCTCTCGAGCGATCTGGTCAACCACGCAGCGTGGCCCGCGCCAGAGGCTGGTTCCCCGACACCGTGCGGATGTCAACACTGCGGATGTCGTCGGCCGGGATGCTCGTTGCCGCCGCAAGTTCGCCCGCGCGCTTTCCGGCTGCCCGCCAGGTGGCGACCGCCGTTTCGGTGCCGTCGGACCTGGTCACCACGAGTGCGTACTGGGGTGACTCGACCGGGCCGCCGGCGGGATCGGTCCAGGAGGTGCCGCCGTATCGGCATTCCCACGCCAGCAGGGTTCCCCACCGCTTCGGCGTCACCGTCAGCTCTGCCGTCAGAGTCCCTGAGGCAAGCGGCGTCATCTCGAGGACGTCCGCTGGGACGCTGCTCGACGGCGTGCTCGATGGTGCGGGGATGGCTTCGTCGACGCGGGAGGCAAAAACCGTCCCGCCCAGAACGATTCCGGCGGTCAGGAGAATTCCGGCGGCGATCACCGCGCCGGCGGCCACCAGCCGCCGCCTCTTTCGACGTTCCGCCCCGACAGCTGTTGCGAGACGCTGCACGGTTGTTGCCTGGTGGGTCCCCTCGCGGAGCGGATCCCCGTCAGAACCGACAGCACGGGCATCCGAAGCCCTCAGAAGTCCCAGGATTCCGGGCATGCCGGCGAGTTCCGCGACAGCGGTCTCACACCGCGTGCAGTCGCTGAGGTGGCGTTCGAACGCGCGTCGGTCCTCCGGGCTCAAAGCACCGAGAACGTACGCGGCGTCCCACTCGCGATACAGGTCATGCGTGCCGGTCACTGGGTCACTCCTCTTTCCTGCAGCGCGAGGCGCATCGCCCGCAACGCGTAGTGCATGCGCGACTTCACCGTTCCGGAGGGAACCCGGAGTTCGCTGGCCGTCTCAGCGACCGAACGTCCCAGATAGTAGGTCTGCACGAGGACCACCCGGTGTTCTTCCGAGAGGGAGCCGAGAGCATCCGATACCAGCCAGGCGTCCAGGACGCCGTCGATCCCGTCCGGGGTGGACCGTTCGGGAAGCGTCCCGGTCGCGAGTTCATGCCGGTGGTGCGCGCTCCGCCGGTCGTCGATGACGAGGTTTCTGGCAACGGTGAACAGCCACGCACGTGCGGAGCCCCTGCTCTGCGAGAGGATTTCCGGATGCTTCCACGCCCGGAACAGCGTCTCCTGCACCACGTCCTCCGCGAGGGCGCTGTCGCCGGTGAGGTGGTAGACGAAGCGAGTCAGCGCACCGGCGTGCTCGTCGTGCAGCGCACGAAGCAGTTCGGTGTGTTCCGTCGACATTGTCGCCTCCGTACTCAACAACGAGGCAGCCGCCCGTTCGGTTCACCGGAGGGCGGCGAGTTCGTCGCGCCACAATCTACTCGGGTTCCCTGCGCGCACCGCAGGGACCGGAAGTGAACCTTTCGCCGCCACGCATCGTGTATCTCACTGAGGGGGAACCCCGTCCCTCTTCCCGCAGATTGGAAGACGAACATGAACAGGAAATTGATCCTCGGACTTGCCGCAGTCAGCCTGAGCATCGTGGGACTGTCCGGATGCGCCTCGAACGCGCCGGCGGCCGACACCCCCGCACCAGCCGAGAGCTCCGAATCAGCGAGCGACGCAGAGCTCGCTGTCGCTGATACGACTCTCGGAGACATCGTTGTGGACGGCGAGGGGATGACGGTGTACATCTTCGACAAGGACACGGCCGACTCCGGCAAGTCCGTCTGCTCGGGCGACTGCCTGGCCGCCTGGCCCCCGGTCGCCACGACGAGCGAGAGCCCAACGGTGGACGGTGTCACCGGCACTATCGGGACGATCACTCGCGATGACGGATCGCTCCAGGTCACGCTCAACGGACTTCCGCTCTACCTGTACGCCCCCGATGAGGCCGCGGGCGATGTCACGGGACAGGGGGTCGGCGGTGTCTGGTGGGTGGTCGGTCCTGACGGCACCAAGATCGACACCGCCGCAGATTCCTCGGGGTACTGACCGGACAGTCGCACTGACTCCTCTGGGTCTGGCTCGACGGAAACCCCCCAGGACGCCGAAAGGCCGGGAGGGGAAACCCTCCCGGCCTTTCGAAACATCCGACCTTACTCGCCCGTGATGGCGAGGTCCGGGGTGACGGAACCCGTGCCGAGTGACCGGCCGGAGTTCAGCCCGGCACCGACCGTTTCACCGCGCGGCTTGGTGTCGAATACGAACTCGCCCTCGGCGAAGTCCACGTGGATGTGGTCTCCGGAGTTGAGTTCGCCGTGCAGGATCTTCTCGCTCAGACGGTCCTCGACCTCGTTCTGCATCGCGCGGCGCAGGGGACGAGCACCGAGCGCGGGGTCGAAGCCGACCTCGATGAGGCGTTCCTTTGCCGCGATGGTCAGGTCGATGGTCATGTCGCGGTCGAGCAGTCGCTGGCTCAGTCGCTTCGTGAACAGGTCGACGATCTGCAGGAGCTCGGGCTTCGACAGCTGCGGGAACACGATCGTGTCATCCACGCGGTTGAGGAACTCGGGCTTGAAGTGCTTCTTGAGCTCCTCGGTGACCTTGGCCTTCATGATCTCGTAGGTGGCTGTCGTGTCGCCTTCGATCTGGAAGCCGACCGGACCACCCGCGATGCCCTTCGAACCGAGGTTCGTGGTCATGATGATCACGGTGTTCTTGAAGTCGACGAGGCGGCCCTGGCCATCCGTCATCCGTCCCTCTTCCAGAATCTGGAGCAGGGAGTTGAAGATGTCGGGGTGTGCCTTCTCGATCTCGTCGAACAGCACGACGCTGAACGGCTTGCGGCGGACCTTCTCGGTGAGCTGCCCGCCCTCTTCGAAGCCGACAAATCCGGGAGGAGCACCGAACAGTCGCGAGACCGTGTGCTTCTCGCCGTACTCGCTCATGTCGAGCGAGATGATGGCGTCTTCGTCGTCGAACAGGAACTCGGCGAGGGCCTTGGCCAGTTCGGTCTTTCCGACACCGGTCGGACCGGCGAAGATGAACGAACCAGACGGACGCTTCGGGTCCTTGAGGCCGGCGCGGGTGCGTCGGATCGTCTTCGACAGGGCCGAAATGGCTTCTTCCTGGCCGATGACGCGCTGGTGCAGCGCCTTCTCCATGAAGACGAGCCGGCTCGACTCCTCTTCGGTGAGCTTGAACACGGGGATGCCGGTCGCCTGGGCCAGCACCTCGGCGATGAGACCTTCGTCCACCGTCGCGGTCGTCTTGACGTCACCCGAGCGCCACTGCTTCTCGAGGCGGAGCCGCTCGCCGAGGAGGTTCTTCTCCTCGTCGCGGAGCGATGCCGCCTTCTCGAAGTCCTGGTCTTCGATCGCCGTCTCCTTGGCGCCGCGGACGACGGAGATTTTCTCGTCGAATTCGCGGAGCTCGGGCGGGCTCGACAGGATCGACAGCCGCAGGCGGGCGCCTGCCTCGTCGATCAGGTCAATGGCCTTGTCCGGGAGGAACCGGTCCGCGACGTAGCGGTCGGCGAGATTCGCCGCCGCCACAAGGGCACCGTCGGTGATGGACACCTTGTGGTGGGCTTCGTAGCGGTCCCGCAGTCCCTTGAGGATGTTGATCGTGTGCGGCAGCGACGGTTCAGCGACCTGGATCGGCTGGAACCGGCGCTCGAGCGCGGCATCCTTCTCGAAGTGCTTGCGGTACTCGTCGATCGTGGTCGCGCCGACGGTCTGCAGTTCGCCACGGGCAAGCAGCGGCTTGAGGATGCTCGCGGCGTCGATCGCGCCTTCGGCGGCTCCCGCACCGACGAGGGTGTGGATCTCGTCAATGAAGACGATGATGTCGCCGCGGGTGCGGATCTCCTTGGTGACCTTCTTGAGTCGCTCTTCGAAGTCACCGCGGTAGCGGCTACCGGCGATGAGCGAGCCGAGGTCGAGGGAGTAGAGCTGCTTGTCTTTCAGCGTCTCAGGAACTTCGCCCTTGACGATCGCCTGCGCGAGCCCTTCGACGACGGCGGTCTTGCCAACGCCGGGCTCACCGATCAGGACCGGGTTGTTCTTCGACCGGCGCGAGAGGATCTGCATGACCCGCTCGATTTCTTTCTCACGACCGATGACCGGGTCGAGCTTGTTGTCACGGGCCGCCTGGGTGAGGTTGCGTCCGAACTGGTCGAGGATCTGGGATCCGCCCTGCGCGGCGGTCTCGGTGGTGTTGCCACCGACCGCGGCAGTCTCCTTGCCCTGGTAACCGCTGAGCAGCTGGATGACCTGCTGGCGGACGCGGTTGAGGTCGGCGCCGAGCTTGACGAGGACCTGCGCTGCGACTCCCTCACCCTCGCGGATGAGGCCGAGCAGGATGTGCTCGGTACCGATGTAGTTGTGGCCGAGCTGGAGTGCTTCGCGAAGCGACAGCTCGAGCACCTTCTTGGCGCGTGGCGTGAAGGGGATGTGGCCGGTCGGCTGCTGCTGGCCCTGGCCGATGATGTCCTGGACCTGCTCGCGGACGGCGTCCAGCGAAATGCCGAGCGACTCGAGAGCCTTGGCGGCAACGCCTTCACCCTCGTGGATGAGGCCGAGCAGAATGTGCTCGGTTCCGATGTAGTTGTGGTTGAGCATCTTGGCCTCTTCCTGGGCCAGGACAACGACGCGACGAGCGCGGTCGGTAAATCTCTCAAACATGTTCGCTCCTTGGGCATCCGGGCAGGGATGGGGACGCCGTTAAAAAGAGCGTAACGACCGTTGCTTCCGATTTGGCCCGTGTTCGCTGTGGGCGCGAAGCGTCGCTCAAGGCGGCGGCCCCTGCTTAGGGAATCATCCGCTTCCGGTGACGCAAAAACCCCGAATAGCGCCCCATTCGGGGCCTTAGCGTCACCGGAGAGCACAATTCGGGCCTTAGCGTCACCAGAAGGCGTCGGCGGGGGCCCTGTGGAAAACCCCGACGGAGAAAGCCGGCGCGTGCCACCATTCGCGGATGAGAACACCGAACCCACTTCTGCCAGAGCTGGGCCCCGTCTTCAAGTTCGCTGATGCCAGAGCACTCGGCGTGGGCCGTCACCGCCTCGCCGGCAACGATCTGAGGCCCCCTTCCGTGCACCCGTGAACCTTCTCGGCGGATCGCCGCTCGACGTCTCGGTGTACGGGCAATCCGGGCTGCCGCGAGGCCGCGGCGTGCGGGGTCACCGCGCTGACCCGCGAACAACGACGACGACAGAGATTGCGGGGCTGCGTGTCGCTTCGGCGGCATCCGTCTGGGCGTCGCTCGGTCTCCTTCCGGTCGAGACACTCGTGATAATCGGCGACTACTTCTGCCGGGTGTGGCGCGAGGGGTTCCTGCGACCGGATGTCGGCCGAGAGCCGCTCACGACTCGGGCGAAACTCGCGGCCGCCCTCGGGGCCGGGCGACGCGTTGGCGCAGCGAAGCTACGCGAGGCGCTCGACCTCATCCGCGAGGACGCGTGGTCACCGATGGAGTCGCTCTGCCGTCTCATCCTCGTCACTGCAGGGCTGCCCGAACCCGTGCTCAACACCGATGTCTACGGTAGAGATGGTGGGTTCCTGGCATGCGTGGATCTCGCGTACCCGCGGTATCGTATCGCCATCGAGTACCAGGGGCAGCTGCACGGGGCGCTCTACGCGAAGGACATCGAGCGACTTGAGGCTCTCCGTCGGGAAGGCTGGATAGTGATTCAGGTTTCGTCGACGCTCATCGGACGACGCGAGGTCCTTGTCGCGCGGGTTCGTGAAGCGCTCGAATCTCGCGGCTGGCGCCCCTGAAGGTTCCAGTGACGCACAAGCACCGAATAGGCCGACATTCGGAGTTCTTGCGTCACCGGAACGACGGTGGGGAAGTCTTGACAGCCGTAACGCTTATCGATAACTTATCGATTGTCATTGTTATCGATAATCGTTAGGAGAGCCGTGCAGCTCGACACCACCGTCCGCCCGACCCGGTCGGACCGCGCTGATCTGTGGACGGTAATCGTCGTGGGCGCCGTCGTCGCCGCGGCGACCATCGGGTTCGCCGTCGTCCGACTCTCGGGGATCCTGCCGAACTCCGCCGTCGAGGTTTTGGTGCCGTTCGTAGACACACCCGCCTCGGTGCCCATCGGACCGGACGGGGCCCTCGTCCCCGTAGCGATCGACCAGGGAGTTCTCACGGTCTCGAACCTGTCAGGCTTCGTCATCGCCTCCCTCGCGCTCGCCGTTCTCATCGACGCGCTCATGGTCCTCACGATCGTCGCGTGTCTGGGCCTTCTCTGCCGCAACCTGATGCGAGGGCGCGCCTTCTCCCGCACGAACAGGCGGCTGGTGATCACGACCTCCGTCGCGATCGTGGTCGGCACAGCACTCGGTGGGCTGTTCCAGACGATCGGGGTGAACGGCGCCTTCGCCGCCGTCGGCTACAGCGGTTACGACAGCGTGGTGGGGACCGCCTCGCTTGCGCCATACTTCGTCGCGACGGCCCTGGCGGCTGTGGCGCTTGCGTTCAAAGCCGGCGAACGACTGCAGCGTGAAGCGGAGGGACTCGTCTGATGGGTGGCGTACTGCTCCTCATCCTCGTCACAGTCGGATGCCTGCTTCTCGTCGGTCTTCTCCTGTTAATTGTGCGCCTGCGGGGGTCAGAGAAATCCGAGCAGGACGTGACCATCCTCCGGCTGGCCGTCGCGGCGGCCTTCCGCATCGGCGAGCGGATGCAACGCGAAACGGCAGGTCGCGTTTAGTGGGCGCCGCAGACGACGAGCCCACCGGCATCCGGTGCCGACTCGACGAGTTGCTTGCCGAACGCTCGATGACGCTGACCGAACTGAGCGAGCGGATCGGCATCAGCATCGTCAACCTGTCGGTGTTGAAGAACAACCGGGCCCGGGCGATCCGGTTCTCGACACTCGTGGCCATTTGCGACGCGCTGGGCTGCGACGTCGGGGAGCTGCTCGAGCGCGATCGCAGCTGACTCGGGCCCTCAGCCCAGCTGGTGGACGGCGAAGCTGACGAAGAACCCGATCGTGGCGATAAGCCCGGTGAACGCCTTGGCGTCGCGAAACGCTTCGGGGATCATCGTGTCGCAGATCATGGCGAGGATGGCTCCGGCGGCGATGGCGGTCACGAACGCGGTTCCTCCGGCCGAAGCATCCTGCAGGAGGACGAACCCGCCGAGCGACGACAACGCGCACGCGACAGCGATACCGATCCACAACCCGAACACGTACCTGGTGCTACGGCCGTCGGCCTTCAGCTCAGCCGTGGAAGCCAGCCCTTCCGGGACATTCGAGATGATGATCGCAAGCAGCACCGGGATGCTGAGCTGGCCGCCCCCTACCATGCTGAGGCCGAGCACAGCGGTCTCGGGAATCCCATCGAGAAGCGCGCCGATGGCGATGCCGGTTCCGGTTCCGGGCGACTGCCCCGAACCGCGCCGGTTCCGCGCGTCCACCAGGTCAAGCAGGAGGTTCGCAGCCACGTAGACGATGGCTCCGGCGAGGAATCCGGTCATCGCGGGCCAGAACCCGCCCTGCTCCGCTGCCTCTTCGACGAGGTCGAACGCGAGGGCCGAGATCAGGACACCGGATCCGAAAGCCATGATCGTTGCGACGACCCGTCGAGGGACACGAACGAACCAGGCGATGATGGCACCGACGAGCAACGCTCCCCCCGCCAGAGCTCCGGCCCCGGCCGCCAGCCATGCTTCCATGCGGCAAGACTATGCCTGCATCGCCCATCCGCCCCCGAACGGGATGCGTTTCTGCTGGCTCCTACTGAAGCGCCGAACTGAGGCGGGCAACGTTGTCGAGGATGGTCGACCGAAGCGGCTGTTTCATCCATTCATCGAGGGTGAGTTCGCGGCTCTTGAGCCGGTACTCGTCTTCGACCGCCCGCATGTCCGACACGAACGAGGCGCCACGAACCATGAGCGACACCTCGAGATTGAGGCCGAATGAGCGCATGTCCATGTTGCTGGACCCGATCACCGCCACGTCGTCATCGATGGTGAAGTGCTTGGCGTGCAGGATGTACGGGGCGGGATAGAGGTAGATACGCACGCCTGCTTTGAGCAGGGCTTCGTAGTACGAGCGTTGCGCGTGGTAGACGAGGGCCTGATCGCCGATTTCCGAGACGAAGAGGTCCACGGGCACGCCCCGCTGCACAGCGGTGGTGATCGCGTACAACATCGACTCGTCAGGCACGAAATACGGGCTGGTGATGACGATGCGCTTCTGGGCGGCGTAGAGCAGCCCGAGGAACAGCCGCAGGTTGTTCTCGCCGTCGAAGCCGGGACCGCTTGGCACGACCTGGCAATCGAGGTCACCGTCGTCGAGGTCGGGATCGGTGACGTCGATCTCTCGACTTACGAGTTCGCCGGTTTCGCTGTACCAGTCGCTGAGGAAGATCGCGTTGATCCCGCCGACCACCGGGCCCTCGACCCGGGCGACCAGTTCCTGCCACTGCAGGCCGCGACGGATGTTGCCTCGCTTGTTGTAACTGCGGTCGATGACGTTCTGGGAACCCATGAACGCAACGTCCCCGTCGACGACGAGGATCTTGCGGTGGTTTCGAAGGTCCGGTCGTTGGAACTTGCCGCGCAAGGGTTGCAGCGGAAGCAGCAGGTGCCATTCGGCACCGGTGGCGTCGAGCCTGCGCCGGGTTCTGCGGTATCCCTTGGTGCGGAGGTTCGCCATGTGATCGAGCAGGATCCTCACGGCGACGCCGCGCTGAACGGCGCGTTCGAGTGCGTCGAAGAACGGTGCGGTCGTCTGGTCACAACTGAGAATGTAGAACTCGACGTGCACGTGATGGTGTGCGGCGTCGATCGCCTCGGTCATGGCGGCGAGGCTTTTGTCGTAATCGCCGAGCAGCCGCGCCTCATTGCCACCGAGCAGCGGCAGGGAGCCAAGGTTACGGTTCAGGCGAACGAGGTTCGTGAACCACAGCGGCAGCCCCGGCTGCAGAACTTGCTTCGGAAGGTTTTCCCCGGCGATCTGGATGAACTCATTGATCTCGGTCTGGATTTCACGCCGCTTTCGCGGAAGCTTCGGGTTCCCGATGAGCAAGAACGCGATGACGCCGACGTAGGGCAAGAAGAAGATCGCGAGAAGCCATGCCATGCCTGCGGTTGGGCGGCGGTTGCGTGGAACGACGATGATCGCGATGACCCGGATGATGAAGTCGATCGTGAAGAAGAGGACGACCCACCAGTCGGCGAACATGATCGCCCAAAGAGCCGCTAGATCCACGCACGGGCTCCTGTCGTCGGGAAAGAACTCCTCCAGCCTATCGGCCTGGAACTGCTAGTTCTCGACGGGCCCGTTCGTCGGCGTGCTCGCTGCAGGCGGCAACCCGAGTCGCGACCGTTCCGCCGCTTCGAGCTCGGAGTAGGCAGCACGCTCGTGGCGATCGGCGCGGATGATGGCGCGCATGATGTACCAGAAGACCACCCCGAGGAGTGCGGTCGGAATGATCGACCAGAGCGCGTTGAGCCAGTAATTGTCCATGACCCTACAAGGATACCCCGGGGCCGCCAGCGGTCATCCCGCCGTGACGATTCCGATCACGCCGGAGATCACCATGTACATTCCCACGCCGGCGACGATCACCCAGATGATGATCCGGTTCGTCGACGGCTTGTTCGGATCCTTCGGGTTCAGTTCTTCCTTGGGCAGATAGTCGTTCATCGTTGAGTTCTCATTTCACCAGGGGGAACAGGATGGTCTCGCGGATGCCGAGTCCGGTAAGGGCCATCATCAGCCGGTCGATGCCCATCCCCATGCCACCGGTCGGGGGCATGCCGTGCTCAAGGGCGCGGAGGAATTCCTCGTCGAGGCGCATCGCTTCGACGTCTCCACCCGCGGCAAGGCGAGCCTGCTCGACGAACCGCTCCCGCTGCACGACGGGATCGACGAGCTCGGAATAGCCGGTGGCGAGTTCGAAACCGCGGATGTACAGGTCCCACTTCTCGACCACGCCGGGGATCGAACGGTGTGCACGCACGAGCGGCGACGTGTCGACCGGGAAGTCCCGCACGAAAGTGGGCCGCACCAGCCGCGA
Source organism: Mycetocola miduiensis (assembly GCF_900115155.1). GTDB lineage: Bacteria > Actinomycetota > Actinomycetes > Actinomycetales > Microbacteriaceae > Mycetocola_A > Mycetocola_A miduiensis. The sequence goes on along the minus strand of NZ_FOVM01000004.1, from coordinate 286,379 downwards.
TTTGACGAAGTGCTCCCAGAGTTCTTCGATGTACTTGCCGTGGAGCGGGTGCGGCACGACTATGCCCTCCCGGTCGGCCAGTTCCTTGAGCTCCTCGATCGGGGTCTCCGGCGTGATCTCGCGACCGACGGCCTCAGACAGGCTGCCGAACATGGAGATTCGGTCCCACTCTCCTCCGAGGTCGAATTCGGTGCCGTCGGCCCAGGTGACCGTGTGGGAACCAGCGACCGCGAGGGCGGCATCCTGAATCAGGGTCTGGGTGAGATCGGCGATGGAGTTGTAGTCCCCGTACCCCTCGTACGCCTCGAGCATCGCGAACTCGGGGCTGTGGGTGGAGTCTGCGCCTTCGTTGCGGAAGTTGCGGTTGATCTCGAAGACGTGGTCGATACCGCCGACGATGGCGCGCTTGAGGTAGAGCTCGGGCGCGATCCGCAGAAAGAGGTCGGTGTCGAACGCGTTGGAGTGCGTGACGAACGGGCGAGCGGATGCTCCGCCGTGCATGACCTGCAGCATCGGGGTTTCGATTTCGAGGTAGCCACGATCGGTGAAGGTCTTGCGCAGGCTGGCCATGGTCTTCGACCGCTGGATGACGTTCTGCCTCGCCTGTTCACGCGCGATCAGGTCGAGGTAGCGGCTGCGGACACGGCTTTCTTCGCTGAGCTCGTTGTGCAGGTTCGGCAGCGGCAGGATGGCCTTCGACGCAATCGTCCACTCGCGAACCATGACCGACAGTTCTCCGCGGCGGCTCGAGATCACCTCACCCGACACGAACAGGTGGTCGCCGAGGTCGACGAGTTCCTTCCAGAGCGCGAGGGACTCCTCCCCCACCTCGGCGAGAGACACCATGGCCTGGATCCGGCTTCCGTCGCCGGCCTGGAGGCTCGCGAAGCACAGCTTGCCCGTGTTGCGAAGGAACACGATACGGCCGGCGAGGCCGACGACATCGCCCGTCGTTTCGTCGGCTTCGAGCGAGCCGTATTTCTCACGGACGGCCAGAATCGTTGTGGTCACCGGGACGGCCACCGGGTACGCGCCGCCGCCGGCATCCGCGGCCATTTCGATCAGCCGCTCCCTCTTCGCCCGCCGAACGGCCTTCTGCTCGGAGATCTCTTCAGCGGTCGGCTCGGCGGCCTGGTCTGTGGTGGGGGCAGTCATGATAGAAAAACGTCTCCTTGTGGGGTCGTCCCAGCTTACGGTGCCCGGGCTGGGCGCAGGCGCTCAGCCGACCGTGACGGTGCGGTTGTCGATGAGGCGGGTGCTTCCGACCCGGGCGGCGATCAGGACGAGCGCCGTTCCGGTGTGCCCCTCGGCGACGGGGAGGAAGGTGGCAGGGTCGACAACGGCGAGGTAGTCGAGTTCGATCCCCGCTTCACCGGAGATCACCGACTGCGCTGCTGACACGAGCGCGTCGATGCCGCGTTCCCCGCTACGCGCCGCTGCATCGAGCGCGGCGGACAGGGCGAGAGCCGAGCGACGCCCGGCGTCGTCGAGGTACACGTTGCGGCTGGACAGCGCGAGCCCGTCGTCGGCACGGACGGTTGGCACTCCGTGGACCTCGACAGGGAAGTTGAGGTCCCTGGCCATCCGCTTGACGAGGAACAACTGCTGGCCGTCCTTCTCGCCGAACACCGCAGCATCCGGCCCGACGATGTGGAAGAGCTTGGCGACGACGGTGAGCATCCCGTCGAAGTGGCCTGGGCGGGTTCGCCCTTCGAGGTGGGTGCCGATCTCTCCGGCGCTGAGCCGGATGCCGGTCTGGCCGTCGGGGTACATCTCAGCAGCGGTCGGTGCGAAGACGAGCGATACGCCACGCTCGGCGAGCCGGGCGACATCCGCCTCAAGGGTGCGCGGGTAGCTCGCGAGGTCTTCCTGCGGCCCGAACTGCAGCGGGTTCACGAAGATTGAAACGACGACGATGTCGCCGAGTGTGAGGGCGTGGTCGACAAGCGCAAGGTGGCCGTCGTGCAGGGCGCCCATGGTCGGGACGAGGACCACACGTGGATTCGGGTTGCCCGCCTCGGTTGCCGCACGTCTGGCGTCAAGAATTCGAGAACGGATGTCAGCGATACTGTTCGTCACCCACCGATGGTACCGGCCTCCGGAGGCAGGTTCTCGCCCGGCAGGGGCCCAAGGGGGTCAGACGGCAGCCGCCCGGCCTGCTGGAGAGCGTTGTCGACCGACGACCGGACGAGCGATGACAGGTACGCGCCAGGATGCTCCACCCCAATGCCGGAGAGGATGCCTGTCGCCTGCGCGACGATGGACCGTGAGAAGGCTGTCGCTATGTCGATCGCCTCGGCGTATGCGGCTCTGTCCCCTTCGCGCACCAGGACAGGTTCTCCGCCCATCTCGACGACGAGGGCCTGCCCGATCGGCTGCACCGGCGTCGGAGCGGTCACAGCGAACCAGCTCTCGGTGAGCCGGGAGATGTCGATGCTCGTGCCTGTGAAGTCCATCGCCGGGTGGATGGCGAGCGGGATGGCGCCGAGGCGCTGCGCCGGGGCGAGAATGCCGGTGCCGAATCCTGCAGCAGTGTGCATCACCAGTTGCCCGGGGAGCCAGCTCGAGGTGGCGGCGAGGCCCGCAACGAGGGACTCGAGCTCGGTGTCCGGGACGGCGAGGATCACCAGTTCGCTGCGTTCGACGATGCTCGGGATGTCGAGGATCGGCACCGCGGGAAGCATCGCTTCTGCGCGGTCGCGGCTCTTCTCGGATACCGCGCTGATCCCGGTGATGGCATGCCCCGCCCCGGCGAGGGCTGCCCCAAGCACGGGTCCGACCCGACCTGCGCCGATGATGCCGACCCCGAGCCGCCCTGCGCGTGCGCTCACTGCTGGTCTCCCAGGATGGGCGCGCTGATACCGGCTTGCGTCTCAGCCCAGCGATGGCTGTGGTCGGTTCGCGAAGCGGTGACGATGCCGGCGGAGACCTGCTCGAACAGCGCGGCCGCCTCCGTGGTGCCGATGACGGGGAGCGTTGCAGTGATCGGGCCGATCACGGTGTGTGCGCGGGCAGAGGCGACGCGGAGCATCCGTTCGATCGGCCCCTGCGACACGGCGAAGCTCACCATTCGGGCCAGCGGGAGTAAGTCGAGTTTGCGCCAAACGACTCCCTTACGGAAGAAGAGCAGTCCGTCGTGGAGCGTGTAGCCGGTGCGGCGCCAGGCGAACGGGTCCAGCCAGCGGGCACGGCGGGGAGCAAGAACGAACCCGGAGCGCGACGGCTCGCGGATCGCCAGGTCCAGTTCGTCGTGGAGGGCGGCCGATGGCGCCAGTCCGAGCATCAGTTCGACGACGCGCGACACATCGACCAGGGTGCCGACGGGCAGGACCGTCGTGTTTCCTTTGCCCCCGGCGGCGGCTTCAGCCGACAATCCGGCTTTGTTAATCTTCACCTGCCACCAGCCGAACGGCCGCCAGAGGATCGACTGGGACACCTCGATGGCGTGCACTCGCCCTGGCGGGAGCGTGTCGTTGCTCGTGGAGAACAGGCCGAATCCGATTCGGACGCCCGAGGGAGTTCCGGCGATCGAGTATCTCAGCGATTTCGTGATCGTCGACCAGAAGTAGCTGGCGATACCGATCACGCTCGGCACGAACCAGAACAGCGCCCAGATCTGTCCGTTGACGAGCGACACGATCATCGCCGCAACGAGGATGACGACGAAGACGGTCCCCAGGCTGAGCAGCGTGGACCCGATCAACCGGCCGAGCGGAATGCGCACAACGGATTCCGGCGGCGCCGTTCCCGGGTCGAGTTCAGGGGCGAGGAACTCGTTGACGCGCTCGTTGACGAGGTGGCTGAGCGCAGCCTCGTTCTCGATACCGTCTGGGCCGACCGTTGGCGCCGGGGCAAGTCCCTCGCTGGCGAGACGGACGCCCGAGGCGAGTGTGAGCACGTCACGGCGAAGGTCGTCCGCGTCGCGGGAGTAGAGGTACTCCAGCTTGACGCTCGCGTCCGCGCCGGCGACGCTGACTTCCATCTTCGCCGCACCGAACAGGCGCGGCAGGAACGGCCGGGTGATTCCGACCCCCTGGATGCGGTCGAGTTTCGCGTTGCGGTGGGTGCGGAAGAGGATGCCGCTGCGCACCTCGACCGCTTCGTCGGTCACCCGGAAGGTGTGCATCCGCCAGGACAGGTAAAACGCGGCCATCACCACGACGAGGATGACGAAGACCGCGAGCAACGCCAGTCCGATGTAGCCGTGCTCCCAGACGTAGGTGAGCGGGTCGTAGTCGTCAGGGTCGTAGTCGCTCGGACGGGGCAAGAAAAGGTCGACCAGTCGTTCGCGCAGGTTTGCGATGACGAACCCCGTGATCGCGAGGAATGCGATTCCGCCGCGCAGGAGGGGGGTCGCGGCGTGCAGCCGGTGCCATTCGCCGTCGGTCAGGCTTCGCCGGTCGCGAGGCCCGGCATGCTGGCCCACCTCAGGCCGGCCTTCAGGGCCGGGATGCTGGGGCGGAACGTCGTTGCCGGGCGGGAAGGAGGCATCCGCGTGGCCGATCATAGGCCGGTCCGTCTGCTCTCGGCGACGGCGACGAGGTGGTCGCGCAGCTGCTCGGCCTCTTGCTCGGGCAGGCCGGGCAACACGATGGCGCTCGCGGCTGACGCTGTGACGAACTTGAGTTCGGCAAGGCCGAACGCGCGAGCGACCGGTCCGCGGTTGATGTCGATGAGCTGCATCCGCCCGTATGGCACGGCGACCATCCGCGTCCACATGATCCCGCGACGGAACAGCAGGTCGTCTTGCCGGAGCTGGTACCCGATCGAGCGGATGCGACGGGGTGTGAACACAGCGCCGAGAGCGATGGCGACGAGCAGTGCACCCATGACCCACCACTGCCAGGCCTGCTCGAACAACACGGCCCAGAGGATGGCGACGGCGACGACCACCAGGGCGAAGATTGCTGCGCCGATGAGGTCGACGAGGATGTACTTCGGCGACACTCCTCGCCACTGGCCCGGCACTTCGATTCGGCGGGGAATCTCAAGGGAGTCGCCCTGCTCCACCCCTGAATCCGACCCTGAGCCGGGCAGCTCAGGAATCGCGGGGGGAACCTGGTGCGTCATCGTCTTCATCCTTCGGAAGCGTGCAGAGGTGTTCGGCGATCAATCCTGCGGTCGTGAGCACCGCCGCGCCAACGCAGGATGCGATCGCGAGCCACATCGAGCCTATCGCGGGCAACACCGGGCGGGTCGTGAAATACATCACGGCACCGAGCGATGCCCCGGTGAGCAGCGCACCGACCAGGCTCGACGCCTTCGCGAGGACGACGATGCGCGTGGCACGGAAGGGGTCGATGCGGGCGTTCCGTTTGCCCGTGACTGCCCGGCGGATCGGAATTGCGACCCCCACTACGATTGCGGCGACGACCAGCAGCGTGAACGGCATCGTGAGTGGCGGGACGAGCAGGGGTCGACCATACGCCTCGAGGCCGTACTCGAGCAGGAAACCGCCGACGAATCCCAGGGCAGCGAGCCCGATCAACGGCGTTGCGTGCGTACGGTTCACCGGGTGGCCCCGGACTGGTTCTGCAGCGCTTCGAAGAGGCGGGCGACCGGCCCTGCGCCCGGCAGCACGGCACGCGGGTCGAGTTCCAGCCACGGGGCGAGCACGAAAAACCGCTCGGCTGCCCGGGGGTGCGGAAGAACGAGGTCCTCGGTGGCAAGCTCGAGGTCCCCGTATGCGACGATGTCGATGTCGAGGGTGCGGTCTCCCCAGCGTTCCGCGCGCACCCTGCCGAGCTCCGATTCGACAGCCTGGACCGTATAGAGCAATGCGCGCGGAGGAAGCGCCGTCTGCACGAGCGCGACGCCGTTGAGGTAGCGGGGCGCTGACTCGTCTTCTCCGTCAGGCTTCACGGCGACCGACTCGATGAGCGTGGATACCGCAATCACCGTGACCCCGTGACCTTCGAGGGCGGCAATCCCCGCGCGGATGTTCGCTTCACGGTCTCCGAGGTTGCTGCCGAAGGCGAGCACGGTGTCGACGGGCCGAAGCGGCCGGACTGGTGGGTGGATGGGCGGTTTCGGGATCGGGGTCATGACCGGGCGGCCCGTCGCGGGCTGGTTGCCGCGTATCGGAGAACGCTGACGGCGACGTCGTCGAATGGGACCGCGATCGGAGCATCCGGTTTATGAATCGTGACCCGCACGCTTTGCGCTGCCGGATAGGACAGCACGAGGTCGGCGACCCGTTCGGCGACCGTTTCGATGAGGCGGACCGGGTCGGATGCCACGGCGGCCGTGATCCGTTCGGCGAGCTCCCCGTAGTGGATCGTCTGCGTGACGTCGTCGCTGGCCGATGCCTTCTGCAGATCCAAGCCGACGGTCACGTCCACGAGGAAGTCCTGCCCGTTTTCACGTTCGAATTCGTAGACCCCGTGATGGGCCCGCACGCGGAGCCCGGTCAGGGTGATGCTGTCGCCGGTGGTCATAGTGCCCACTCTACGGTTCGCAGCACGCGGCGGCGACGGGAGCCGACGTTCGACCGACTAGACCGCAGAGGCGTCACGCTTGTCGTCGATGTTCTTCACGAGGCGCCAGGCGAGCGGAACGATTGATGCCGCGAGGAGCCACTTCACAACGCCGCCGAGGATGAACGGGTAGAAGCCGAAGGCAAGAAGCGAACCGATGTCGGTCGGCAGGCCCATGGTGCCGAGGATCATGCCCATGTACGGAATTCCGAACAGGAAGGGCACGACGCTTGCGCCGAGGAAGGCGAAGAGCGACAGCACCGGGCGCTTGTCCCAGTTACGCTCAGCCAGCCAGCCGATGAAGGCGGCGGCGGCGATGAATCCGATGATGAAACCGAAGGAGGGCTTGGCGAGGGCGATGAGACCACCGGTGCCACCAGCGAAGATCGGCAGGCCGGCGAGGCCCAGGAGCATGTAGGTGGCGAGCGAAACGGCACCGCGCCAGGCTCCGAGTGAGGCGCCGACGAGCATCACACCGAGCGTCTGCCCCGAGACGGGAACCGGCCACATCGGGATCTCGATGAGGGCTGTTGCGCTCACAACGGCGACACCGGCCAGCATGAGGGCGATGTTGTTGGTGACGCTGCGGGGAACAACCCGGTCGGCCAGGGTCAGTCGTGAAGGGGCAAGCGTTGCGGTCGTCATTCGTTCTCCCGTGTCCGGCACTCGGCCCGCGATTGCGGCACCGCACAACACACTATCCGGAAAAACAGCGCCGCGATGTGTGGCCTCCGCTCAACGCCCGGCGATGAACTGTGAAGGTTTCCTCTAAGCGCAGCGGGGACGTGACGTGCCGCTGAGGCGACCGTGAACCGCGAGCGCAACGGCGGTTGCCCGCACATTGTGCACTCGCAAACCCCAGATACCGGTATCAGCGAGCAGCGCGCTGATCACGGCGGTGGGCAGGTCCCGGTCCGTCATGCTGGCGCCATCCTCGAGGAGGGCTCCGACGAATCGCTTGCGGGACGCGCCAATGAGGAGCGGCAGCCCGATCGACTGCAGTTCGTCCAACCGCGAGAGAATCTCCCAGTTGTGGTCGGATGTCTTGGCGAATCCGAGGCCTGGGTCGAGGATGATCCGCTCGCGGGCAACCCCTGCGGCTTCGACGGCGGCGAGTCGAGCAACCAGCTCGGCGCGGACGTCAGAGACGACATCGTCGTAGTCCGACCGGGAATCCATTTCTGTGCTGTGGCCGCGCCAGTGGCTGAGCAAAAAAAGTGCGCCTGACTCGGCGGCGACCGACGCCATGAGCGGGTCTGCGAGGCCGCCAGACACGTCGTTAATGATCTCCGCCCCCGCCTTGACCGAAGCCCTGGCTGTGTCGGCGTTCATCGTGTCGACGGACAGGCGGATGCCGTCGGCCGAGAGCGCCCGCAGCACCGGAAGGATGCGACGCTGTTCCTCGGCGCTCCCGATGCGCTCGGCTCCCGGCCGGGTCGACTCGCCGCCGACGTCGATGAGATCGGCGCCGTCTGCAACCAGACTCCGGCCGTGGGCGATCGCCGCCGCATGGTCGAGGTATTGACCGCCGTCGCTGAAGGAGTTGGGGGTGACGTTGAGGATGCCCATCACGAGCATCGGGGCTGGAATGCTCTCAGTCATCGACCGGGCCGCCACGGCCGAGCAGCGAAATGATCTCAGCGCGTCGAACCGGATCGGCCAGTTCGCCACGGCTCGCGAGTGTAAGCGTTGACGCCGCCTCCTGGCGCGAACCACGGGCCGAGACACAGCCGTGAACGGCGTCGAGGACGACGAGAACGCCGCGGGCGTCGAGTCCGTGTTCGAGGGTGTTTGCGATCTCCTCGGTGAGCCGCTCCTGGAGCTGTGGCCGGGATGCGAGCGTATCGACGACCCGCGGGATCCGGCCGAGCCCGACGATGCGGTTCCTCGGCAGGTAGGCGACATGGGCGACGCCGAGGAAGGGGAGCAGGTGGTGCTCGCAGATGGAACGGAACGTGATGTCCCGGACGACGACGGCTTCACCCGGTCCGTTGTCGTCGACCGGGACGGCATCCGCCAGGAGGGCGAGCGGGTCCTCGGTGAGCCCGCCGAAGAACTCCTCGTAGGCTTCAGCCACGCGCTCGGGCGTGCGTACGAGCCCGGCCCGGGCCGGATCTTCCCCGATCGCGAGCAGCAATTCCGTGACGGCCCGTTGAATCCTTTTACTGTCCATCCGGGCCCCTTCGGTCTCGCCCAAGGGGCTTATGCCGTTGCCGGTCGCGGGTTCACCTGTGGTGTGCGGGCAACCTTGGAGTCGCTCTCGACGCCGCCGTCTGTGGCTCCTGGGTCGATCGGCGCCTTCGCGAGCGGGACCGCGATCGGGGGATGCTCAGACACGGGGCGTTTGGTGCTCGAGAGCCACTGTGGACGGGGCGGCAGCTTCTTGATGTCGGCGAAGATCTCGGCCAGCTGGTTGTGGTCGAGCGTCTCCTTCTCGAGCAGTTCTGCTGCCAGGCGGTCGAGGATGCTTCGGTTGTCGTTGAGTACCTGCCAGGCCTCGTCGTGGGCCTGTTCGATCAGCACGCGGACCTCGGCGTCGACGGTCTCGGCGATCTGCTCCGAGTAGTCACGCTGGTGACCCATGTCGCGCCCGAGGAAGACCTCTCCGCTCGACTGCCCGAGTTTAATTGCTCCGACATTGGCGCTCATGCCGTACTCGGTGACCATCTTGCGGGCGATGCCCGTTGCCTTCTCGATGTCATTGGAGGCGCCGGTGGTGGGGTCGTGGAAGACCATTTCCTCGGCGACGCGACCACCCATCGCATAGGTCAGCTGGTCGAGCAGTTCGTTCCGCGTGACGGAGTACTTGTCTTCGAGCGGGAGCACCATCGTGTAGCCGAGAGCCCGTCCACGCGGGAGGATGGTGACTTTGGTCACCGGGTCGGTGTTGCGCATCGCCGCTGCGGCGAGGGCGTGGCCACCCTCGTGATACGCGGTGATCAGCTTTTCCTGGTCCTTCATCACCCGACTGCGGCGCTGCGGACCGGCCATCACGCGGTCGACGGCCTCGTCGAGAGCCCTGTTGTCGATGATCTGCGCGTTCGATCGCGCGGTGAGAAGCGCGGCCTCGTTGAGCACGTTGGCCAGGTCGGCGCCTGTGAAGCCCGGGGTTTTGCGGGCGAGCACGTCGAGGTCGACGCTCTCGGCCATCGGCTTGCCCTTGGCGTGTACCTCGAGGATGCGGGTGCGACCCTTGAGGTCTGGGGCGTCGACTCCGATCTGGCGGTCGAAGCGACCGGGACGGAGCAGTGCAGGGTCAAGAATGTCCGGGCGGTTGGTCGCGGCGATCATGATTACGTTCGCCTTGGGGTCGAAGCCGTCCATCTCGACGAGCAGCTGGTTGAGCGTCTGCTCGCGCTCGTCGTGCCCGCCACCCATACCGGCGCCGCGGTGACGCCCGACGGCGTCGATCTCGTCGACGAAGATGATGGCTGGCGAGTTCTCCTTGGCCTGGGTGAACAGGTCACGGACGCGGCTCGCGCCGACACCGACGAACATCTCAACGAAGTCCGAACCGGAGATCGAGTAGAACGGGACGCCGGCTTCACCGGCGACGGCACGGGCGAGGAGCGTCTTTCCTGTCCCGGGAGGGCCGTACAGCAGGACGCCCTTCGGAATGCGTGCGCCGACCGCCTGGAACCGTGCGGGCTCCTTGAGGAAGTCCTTGATCTCTTCAAGTTCTTCGATCGCCTCGTCGCTACCGGCGACATCCGCGAAGGTGACCTTCGGCGACTCCTTGGAGACGAGCTTCGCCTTCGACTTGCCGAACTGCATGACCTTCGATCCGCCGCCCTGCATGCTCGACAGCATGATCCAGAAGAAGACACCGATGAGCAGGAGCGGAAGGAGCAGCCCGAGCGCCGACAACCACCAGCTGGGCTGCGGCACCTTGTCGGTGAACCCGTCGCTCGGCGCGGCCGCATCCACGGCGGCGACGACATCGTCGGCCCGCGCGGTGAGGTAGTAGAACTGCACGGCGGTGCCGTTCTCGCCGTCCGCTTTCGCGAGGGTGAGGTCGGCGCGGTTGTCGCCTTCAGTGAGCGTCACCTCGGTGACCTTGCCGTCCTTGAGGAGCTCGAGACCATGATCGGTCGAGACCTCTCGCATACCGTTCACGTTGAGCAGGCTTGACCCGACCCAGAAAACGATGATGGCGATCAGGATGTAAGGCAGCGGGCCTTTGAAGATGCGCTTAAAGTTCATAGTTCGGATGAGCGGATGCCCAACACCTTTCTGAAGGTACGGCGAAGCGTCTGACGCCCCGTGAAGTCAAGGGTATCGCCAGAACGCTGGACGCGGCCTCTATGTTCGCCGAAGGGGGAACGGGGACGGCTCAGGCGTAAACGTGCGGCGCCAGAACGGCGACGTCGCGCAGGTTGCGGTAACGCTCGTTGAAGTCCAGGCCGTAGCCGACGACGAAGTCGGTCGGGATGTCGAAGCCGACATACTTGCAGTCGATCTCGACCTTCGCGGCCTCCGGTTTGCGGAGCAACGCGCAGACCTCGATGGATGCCGCACCGCGCGAGGCGAAGTTCTCGAGGAGCCAGGACAGCGTGAGTCCCGAGTCGATGATGTCTTCCACGATGAGGACGTGGCGGTCAGTGAGGTCGGAGTCGAGGTCCTTACGGATCTGCACGACACCGCTGGACTTGGTGCCGGCGCCATAGGACGAGACGGCCATCCAGTCGATCGACACATGGCTGGTCAGTGCACGGGAGAGGTCGGCCATGACCATGACCGCGCCCTTGAGAACTCCGACGAGCAGAAGGTCCTTGCCGACGTAGTCGGCGTCGATGCGGGCGGCGAGCTCAACCAGCTTCTCCTGGATCTGCTCCTCTGTGACGAGGACGGTCGTGAGGTCGCGTGAGATTTCGCTCGATTCCATGCGCTTATCTTATCCGCGAGCGGTGAACACCAGCAGCGCGCCCTGGCGCGAGACACGGATGCCTGGGACGTCGATCGGGCCCTGCCCGCGCCAGTCGGTGACCAGTCGCGCGACCTCGAGCGTGTGCCCTCGATCAAGGGACCTGCCGAACTCACTGAACGCCACAAGCCGGATGATCCGGTTGCGGAGCGCAGCCGGATTCGCCGCCAGGGCGCCGACATCCACCGCGATGCCCGCCTCCGCCGGTTCGCAGATCTCCTCGATGATCTCCAGCACCATGTGGTCGAGCGCCTCGGAGTCCTCCCGCAACTGCTCGGCCGTTCGTGCCAGAGCTTCTGCCACACCCGGGCCGAGTTCCCGTTCGAGAACCGGAAGCACCGCATTGCGCACCCGAACCCGGGTGAATCGCGGGTCCGCGTTGTGCGGGTCGGCCCACGCCCGGAGGCCTTCGGCCGCACACGCAGCATGCGTTACCTCCCGGCGGACCTCCAGCAACGGCCGAAGGTACAGACCCGCCACCGGGGACATCCCCCGCAGGCTCGTTGCTCCCGATCCCCTCGCCAGCCCGAGCAGCACGGTCTCGGCCTGGTCGTCAAGGGTGTGCCCGAGGAGGACCCGGCGGGCATCCGTCGACTCGGCTACCTGCGCAATCGCGCCGTACCGGGCGTCGCGAGCTGCGGCTTCAGGGCCGCTCCCCGGAGCGACGTCCACTCTCCTGACTACGACGGGGTCCAGCCCGAGCTGCTCGGCGGCCGCCTTCGCCTGCGCCGCGATGGTCTCGGAGCCTGGCTGGAGGCCGTGGTCGATAATCACGGCGCCGGCCCGGATGCCCATGCGTGGTGCCTCGAAAGCTGTCGCCGCCGCCAGAGCGAGCGAATCGGGCCCGCCGCTCAGGGCAACGAGCACAAGATCGTCCTCGCGCAGGCCCGAGTCTCGGGCAGCCGTGAGCGCGCGGCGCACAGCGACCCGCACGTCTGCGACGGCCGGGGAGAGCGGCGGACGGGCAATCGAACTGTTGTCAGGCATCAAGTAACGTTATTGCAGACTTTCAGACAAAAGAGGAGTACACCTTCATGGCCGGATATGACGTCGTCGTAGAAATCCCCAAGGGCAGCCGCAACAAGTACGAGGTCGACCACGAAACAGGTCGGGTCTACCTGGACCGCGTCCTGTTCACCGCCTTCAGCTACCCCGTGGATTACGGGTACTTCGAAAACACGCTCGGCCTCGACGGTGACCCCGTCGACGCGCTTGTGCTTCTCGAGTACCCCGTTTTCCCGGGCGTCGGAATCAAGGTGCGCCCCGTCGGCGTGCTAAACATGAGCGACGAAGCCGGCTCTGACGCGAAGGTCCTCTGCGTCCAGGAGAAGGACCCGCGCTGGGCGCACATCCAGGACATCACCGACGTTCCGGAGCAGACTCGCCAGGAGTTCGAGCACTTCTTCGCCCGCTACAAGGACCTCGAGCCCAACAAATGGGTGAAGATCGAGGGCTGGGGCGACGCGGCAGAAGCCACAGCGATCGTCGAAGCCGGCATCGTGAAGCTCCGCGAAGAAGGCAGCCACTAGGCATCCGACCGGCATCCGAAAACCCCGCGGCTCTTCGAAGAGCTGCGGGGTTTTCGAGTTCCGGTCAGATCAGAACAGGGAAGGTAGCGAGGATCACCATCCCGGCGACGGCTACAACGATGCCGAGGCCGAGCAGGAACCACCCGGCGCAGGGCGACGTGCTCCGCTGCGACATCGCCGTGAAGAACAAAACCATGGCGAAGAGCACGGTGAGGATTGAGTAGTTGTCGCCGCGATGATTGCTTTGAAGCGCTGCGTCGAACTTCGCGTCGGCGCGATCGGAGGCCGCTGCCGCCTCCTCGGTGCCGGCTGGAACGTACGACGGGTCGCGAAACGGCGATGCCAGTTCCTGCCCGCCGGCTTGCGAGTGGTCGAAAGCGACGGCCAAGTCGGGCGAGAATCGATCGCTGACGTAGTCGGCGAGTGCACTGTCTCCGCGCGCTGTCGCGAGGACCCACTCCGTGTAGATGGCGAGGTCGACCGCCCGGGCGTCCCGCGACGCGCTCGCGAAGTCGACCGACTGGATCCTCGCACCAGAGGCCTGACTGAACTGAATCGACATCTGTCCGCCCCATTTCGAGGACTCGAACCCGCACCATGCGGTGAGTATGGCGGTGACCGCGAGAAGAAACACGATCAGGATTTCTCGCGCCTCGCCCCAGCGCCGCCGTGTCGGTGTGTCGTGGTCAGCCCTTGCCGCCATCGCGCGTCCATTCGTCACGGATTACCACTGCAAACAGGCACACGCTATCGATCCACCACGCCTCGCGAATCATCCGGCCGGGGTGAGCGAAACACCGTCTGCGAGCTCGTTTTGGCAAATCGCGCTCGGACCCGTATGCTTCTTCTCGGTAGTTACGGAGCCTTCACCGGCTCTCGGCCCCATCGTTTAGTGGCCTAGGACGCCGCCCTTTCACGGCGGTAGCACGGGTTCGAATCCCGTTGGGGTCACATAGCTACTACACTCAGTACAAGTAAAAAAGTAAGGCCCTGTAGCGCAGTTGGTTAGCGTGCCGCCCTGTCACGGCGGAGGTCGCGGGTTCAAGTCCCGTCAGGGTCGCTGAGGAGAAGAGCCCTTCCGAAAGGAAGGGTTTTTCACCTTTCGGCGGCGAAAGTTGCCTGGCTCTGTAGCTCAGTTGGTAGAGCGTTCGACTGAAAATCGAAAGGTCACCGGATCGATGCCGGTCGGAGCCACTGGCCCTTTCCCTAGGCTTCTACTGGGGAGAGGGCCTTTTTCTTTGCCCTCAAATGTAGGCCAAAAATGGGCTTAGTCCACTCGTAACTGCACCCCATCGCTAAAAAGCGCCCCCACTCCCCCACTTCGGGCGGCAACCAGGAGCCTTCTAATCTCTTGGTCGCAGGTTCCAATCCTGCCGGGGGCACATATAAACACTGGGAAGTAGCTCCACTGGACAGCTCACGCATAGCAACCCTCACAGCAACGTCACCCGAAAACTGTACATTCGGCCTGTTTAAAGGGAACCCTAAACCCAGTACATGTTTAGGGTTTCCTGTTCACCCAGAAAAGGCCCCGCCCGATCCGAAGATCAGGCGGGGCTAGTCGTAGCTCTCTGACGCTGGTTCCGGGGATGTAGTCCTGCTCGCTCACTCCTTCACCTGCTTACGCAGGTGTTCCATGCCGAGCTCACGGGCCTCGTCGCCAGTAATGTCGCCGGCGATCTGCTTGCGCATGAGATCTCGCAGGTACGGATCCTCGAGGCGGTGCCCGGCGGAACCGTTGATGCCGTCGATGCGGGCCATTTCCGCGTCGATTTCGGCCTCGGTGGGCCGCTTGGGTGGGGTGCTGTTTTCAGCCATGCTGAACCTTTCGTTCGGGGTGTGCGTACGCTGCGTTCCTGCCAAGAACCGTCCGCAGACGAGGAAGAGAATCCCCCGAGGAGCGGATGCTCCCCGGGGGATTCAGTGTTACCGGCACAGGCTCGGGAGCCTGTAGCTCGGGCTAGGCGCGCCGCCCGTTGGCGACGTGGCCCGTACCTCCATCCACCGTTGGTGGACGAGGGGGTTGTTGCGGGGCAGGACGGTTACGGGCAGGGAACCTGTATCCCGACACCATTGCTGTTGACGCCCCAGCAGACGCCGTTGTTGCCGCCACCAGGACCGACCTGGCCTCCGCCGCTTGGCCGCTTGGGTGGGGTGTAACTGCCACCGCCACCGCTGCTGGGGGGTTTGCTGTATCCGCCGCCGCTGCTCTTCTTGGTGCCTCCGCCGGAGGATCCGGAGCTTACGCCACCGGAGTTCTGGCGAGCAGCTTTCTGGCGCGCTGCTTCTTCGGCAGCTTTCCGAGCAGCCTCAGCCTCCGCGGCAACCCGCGCGGCTTCCTTCTCAGCTGCGATGCGTGCGGCTTCGCGTTCGGCCGCGATGCGGGTGGCCTCTTCGGTCTGGAACACGGCGAAGTCGTCAGTCAGCGCGGTGACACTCGCGTCGAGCGTCTTGGCAGCAGTCTTGACCTTCGCCGTCGCGGCCGTGATGGACGCGACGTCCTCACGCGAGGTGCACTCGGTGAGGATCGTGTTGGCCTTGCCGAGGGCAGAACCGCTGTCAGTCACGCCGGCGATGAATTCAGCACCGCTCGGTCGAGCAGGAACGGCTTCGACGGCAGCCACGGCGGTGACGCCTTCGCTTGCCTCAACAGCAGGCACAGCCTCGACGGCTTCGGTTCCGGGATGCTCCGCGTACTTGCGGCTCTTCTCGGCTTCAGCCGGGAGAGTTGTGCTTTCCACGGCCTCGAGCGCGTCGGATGCCGACGCGAAAGATGCCTTCGCGGCCTTGGCCGCCTTGCTGCCGTCCTTCAGGACAGCGACGCACTGGCGGTCGGTCTCTTTGGCGTACGCACTGACCGCGCCCACGGAGACGAGTCCGCCGGCGAGGATCAGCACCGCCGCGATGAGGAAGGCAAGGTGCTTCTTGCCGTACTTCGGCGACGTCGTGTTCTTGGTACTGATCTCGTCAGTCATGGTCATCATCTCCTTCTGGGGATAGTTGGTGGGTGGTTGAGGGGACGTGCTCGTGTTGCTGACTATCGGCCGTTGCCGAAGTCAGGGCAGGTGGACGAGAGGTCAGTGCCGACGCCTTGGGCGCCGGTTTGCCATTCGTAGAACTCACCCGAGTCATCGGCCATGTAGGCGAAGCCGGCTTCGAGCAGACGCGGGTAATAGTGGAGGGTCAGGAAGACTCCGTTCTCGATGCCTGCGTCGTCCGGGTTCTCAGCAAAAAACCGCTTCGCAAAAGCGAGAGTCTGTGCGTATCCGCACTCGTTCTCGGTGGGAGTGACGAGCTTTGTGGTGGCGCTGAGCTCGGCGGTGATCTCACCCGAGTAACCCCTGGTCTCCCGCTCGAATGCTCGGGGTTCGACGAGGAAGGCCCTGGGGTCAATGACCTCGGTGACGGTGACGGCGACGCTGACCTTGGTCGCTCCCCGGAAGGCTTCCTCGGGCGACGAGGTTTGCGTGGGCGCGGTCTCTTCGACGGTCGAACTCGGCGTGAGGCCAGCCTTGGCGCTCGGCTCGGATGCGGCGCAGCCGGCGAGCAGGGTGGTCGCAAGGACCACGATGGTGGCGACGCGCGCCTTCTGTGCAATGTGCATGAGTGTTCAACCGTTCGTGTCTCGGAATGTGCGCGCGTTTTCGAGCGCATTCTCAGTGTTTCGTTGGGCACGCTCGTGCTCGCACACGAGAGGAGGCTCCAAGGGAGCGGATGCTCCCCGGTGGATTCAGCGTTCTGCATCAGTGAAGGGCTCGTGTTGACTATCGGCTATCCACCGAAGCCGGACAGGTGGCCCACAGGCCTGACGAAGCCACCCTCGCCCATGTAGACGACTTCGGGTCGCGATGCGGGCACCTCGTCGTACCCGCGTACCGGCAGCGTTCTCGAGCGGAAGCGGCACGACACGAAGCATCCGGACGGTTGCCCGATGAGTGAGCGGAGAGGCTCAGCCTCCGAAGGCATCAGAGAGCAGCGTCTCCGCGACACTTTGCAGGTCATGGCGCTCTTGGCTACTGCGGATTTCGCATCGGTCACCAGGACATGGTTTATGGGCATGAACCGTCAATTGAATGGTGCCTTCGTCGATGCCGGGTACAGCTAGAGTGCGGCGCACGCTGCTCCTGCGATCACTCAGCGGAAAGATCATCACGTGAGTTCCGGGGACCCGGACGAGCCCCCACGTTTTCCCCACTGGGTGGGGTTGTATGCCCTGCGACCCCACCCTCCCTCCGCCGCGTGACGATTCCTCCGGCACCCTGAGCATCCGGATCACGCAGCCGGCGCTGCCCGGACCCCCTCACCAGCGAGCGCGCGTTTGGAATTCGGTTGCTGCGTTCGCATATCGGGTTGCAGGGTCCCCTTCGTGCAGGGAGCCCGCGACGTGCGCACCGATGCGGCGGCCCCACAGCGCGTACGTGCGAGAAGTGAGGTCTGAGGCGGCATCCAACGAAATCATGGGCGTGTTTGACTGTGCGCAAATGTGACTGGTCTCGATATCGAGCATTCGCGCGTGACTACCCGTGAGAAAGCGCGCAAATGGGGAGAGCGACCGTGCCACATGGAGATTGGCGGCGCTGGTCACGGACACGGATGCGGTGCTCCCTGAGTTCAAGGCGTGCACCAGAGCGGTCATGTCGCGCTGCCAACTGCGGCGAGGGGTCAGGCAGAAAGCATCGGTTGTGGCGAGCATGAGGACGATGGCGTCGTAGCCGTCGAGATTTAGGCCGTCGAGTCGTCTGAGGATCGAGCGAGCCGACGCGGCCGGCTGCGCCGCCACCGTCACCACAACACCGCGCTCAAGGCGTCCGGCAATGTTCCTGGCCAGGTGTCCAGCGAATCCCAGCTGGTGGGTCCGCACGCCGCAACCCGCCGCTGGTCCGTCGCCAATGACAAGGATTCGGACGGGGTGGTTTCCGGCGATGCTGACCTCGGAGGGCCCGGTGGGGTAACGCCACTCGCGTTGGTCCTCCGTTCTGGCTCTGAACCATCCCCAGAAGAGTGGTCCCAGCATTGCCTGCGGATACCGCCGCACCCGATCGGGATCTGACGGATCCCTCCACACTCGTGTTCGCCAGCCAATGGCGGCTCGACAGCCGTCCCTCAACAACCCGGTCACGAAGATTCACTGCAGCCCGCTGCGTCTTCACGGGCAGTGGGCTTCGCAAAATCGTGATCGCGTTTCTTCGCACAGTCGCACTGGACGCGGAAGGTGTGCCCCGAGCCGGCGAGCACGAACACTTCGGCGCGGTGGGTATTTCGGTGGAAACTCATTGTTGCTGGCTTTCAGGCAGGCACCACTTGTGGCGGTGCCGAGTGCTGCGGAACGGCACACTGTGGCCCCGCTCGAAGGGGCCACAGTGCATCGTCGAAGCGGGGCACTTCGACAGCGCTTACTGTATGCGGGGGCACGGCCTGCCCGATATCCGCCCAGCGCCGCGGAGCATCCGATTTGCGGGCGCGATCTCCGCGTTCATTCGCAACAGGTACAACCCCCGCATGCAATCGGACACGGTCGAAATGTTCAGGAGCCGCCGTGTCGCCTCCTCCCGGGATGTCGAACACGCCCGGCAGGTGCTCGGCGAGGTCTTCCTGCCCGTCGACTTCCCGTCGGCGCGGAAATCCGGCAACTTCGACATGCGGCTCAACGCCCTGACGGAGGGCAGGCTCACGTGCGGGCACATGCTGTTTGGGGATGCCCTGCACATCGAGACCGTGCCAGCGCGGTCCTGACGGCTGCCGTCATCGCCGCAGTGTGGTGGACCGTGCTGCTCGCGGTACTCGGCACCGTAGTCCTAGCCGCTAGGACCGCAGTGTTTCGTGCGGGTTCGTCCCGTAGATCTCGCGGTAGTACGACGCGAACTTCGGCATGTGGGCAAATCCCCACCGGTTGGCGATCTCGGCCACGGTGGTGTCTGCCGTGTCCGAGGAGATCAACTCCTGGTGCGCTCCGTCGAGCCTCGCCCTTCTCAGATAGGTCAGCGGCGTCGTCCCCAGTTCCTTCTGGAAGATGTTCTGCAGCCCGCGAGGGCTCAGGCGCGCGGCTGTTGCGATGTCGACGACGGTGATGGCCTCGGGCGCGTGGTCTTCGATGAACTGCAATGCGCGCCGCAGCGACGCGGGTCCGCTATTCAGGCGGCCATCAGCATCCTGCGTTGTTAGACCGAACGCCTCCAGAGCACACGCCAAGAGCACGTCGGTCGCTGACCGCCGGATCACGTCGTTGCGGAACAGTTCATCGTCCGCGATGGCCGTGTCAAGGAATCTTGCCGCAACTGCCCAGTGTTTGGCCGCGTCCGCGGACACCGGCGCGACGAGATCGAACCGGAGCCGAGCGGTTGGGCTGCCCTCCCCGAACGCGATCGCGGCAAGCGCGTCAAGGTCGAGGTATGCCATCGTGAGGTCGAGTCCGACAGAGCTCGACTGCGCGGCCCCAGGCCGCAGCAGGAAGGGACGGGAGGCGTCGATCTCACGGCCGTTGGTTTGTGCCGAGTAGGTTCCCCCGGAGAGCATGCCCACGGCGAGAATGCCGTCGATGTCGACCGCGAAATCCGTCCGAGAACTGATCTGGTAATGGGCGACGCTCGCTCGCTCATCACCGCGGACCTGCTGGCGGAACTGGAACGGCCGATGGCCTTCCACGAGGCGGCCGCGGCGGTAGAAATGCTCGATCAGCGCCTCGGCTTCCGCCGTGTCACTGGTGTGGAAGTCCTCGTCGATTAGCATCCGACTCACCTTTCGGCCACAGGCGGCCCCGGGCCAGCCGCTCCTGAACGCCACGTTTACCAATACGTTACCGGCTCCTCAAACAGCCCCGCGTGGCCTCCAGCCCATGCACAGCCGAATTGCCCCGGTTTTGGGGGTCGTGCGGAATCAGGCTATTTCGTGCGGACGAATGTAGTTTCGAAACAGGCCCTGCTTCGGTGCGGTTGCCGTTCTTCTTCTTCGGGTGAAGACGGGCGGAATGCGGTGGTCCGCGATTATCGGGACCACCCCGAAAGTGTGCCCCTCTTCTTCGGGTAGAGAGGGGCGCGGAAGGAGCGTCATGTATACGCTGACTGGCGAACGCGAACGCTTGCAGTCGGGTGCGCACGAGATGTTTAAGAGCCGGCGCATCGCGTCGGCACAAGGGGTCGAGGAGACCCGACAAGTCCTGTCCGACGTCTTCCTGCCGGTGGAACTCCCCTCCGCCCGCTCAACGAGCACGATCGGCATGGCCCTGAACGGACTGACGGTGGGCGGGACCACGTGCGCCTTTCTGCAGTTTCGGGATGCTGTGCACATCGAGACCGAGCAGGCCGCAAGCTTTCACGTCAACATCCCCACCGCCGGCCGCGCGAGGATGCGGGCGGCCGGTCAGCATCCGGTATTCGGCACATCGCGGACAGCCGCGGTCTTCACGCCGGGAAAACCTGCGGAGCTCCACTTCGGTGAGCGCTTC
The DNA here is from genome assembly GCF_900115155.1 of Mycetocola miduiensis. GTDB lineage: Bacteria > Actinomycetota > Actinomycetes > Actinomycetales > Microbacteriaceae > Mycetocola_A > Mycetocola_A miduiensis. The sequence goes on along the minus strand of NZ_FOVM01000004.1, from coordinate 266,009 downwards.
GCCCTGATCGCACTCATGATCTCGAAAGACCAGCTGCAGCTGGAATTGGGCAACCTGCTCGGTGACCGCGCCGCCCGCCCTCTCGAATTCGAAGGCGAACTGGATCTCACCAGCCGCGGAGGACAGTCGATCCTCCACACCGTCCACCTCATTGACGGCGCAGCATCACGGGCAGACGGCCCGCTCACCCATCCCTTGGCTGCGCAGCAGTTGGAGCGCAGCCTGTTTCAGGCTCTGCTGTTCGCGCAGCCGCACAACTACACGCAGGCGCTGGCTGTGCCGTCACCCGCTGCAGGAAGACTGCCGGTCGCAATGGCGGTGGAGTTGCTGCGCAGTGGCCCCGCTCATCCGTGGACTGTTGCTGAGCTGGCGAGAGAGGTATCAGTCAGTGTCCGCGGCCTGCAGGAAGGATTCCGCCGGACGCTAGATACGACGCCGACGGCATATCTGCGCCGGCTCAGGCTCGAAGCGGTGCGCCGAGACCTGAGCGCGGCTCAGCCAGGCGCGACCAGTGTGACGGATGTCGCTACACGCTGGGGGTTCGTGCACCTGGGCAGATTCTCCGCGGTGTACGCACAAGCTTTCGGGGAGCATCCCTCGACGACCCTGCGTCGCTAGGCGTTGCTCCTGGTCAGATACCCGCGGCTGTCGAAAATCTCCTCGGCCTCCGGCTGCGTATGAACGCAGATAAGCAAGTGTGTGGGCGAGAGGCGGACAGTCAGTTCGTCGAGTTGGCGGTCGAGGTCTTCTCCATGCTCGCCGATGCAACTCGGGTTCGGCTCATTCTTGCGCTTCGCGATGAAGAGCTGTCAGTGAACCACTTGGCGGACATTGTCGACAAATCCCCGGCGGCGGTATCCCAGCACCTGGCGAAACTGCGATTGGCGCGGATCGTCGCGACGCGGCAGGACGGCCAGCGGGTCTTCTATCGGCTCGAGAACGAGCATGCGAGCCGACTTGTCTCTGACGCCATTTTCCAAGCAGAGCACACCCTCGGCGGCACACCACGGCACCACCACCCCACGCGAGAGGTAAGCAAGTGAGCACCCACACCGAGCGGCGCGGTCCGCGCGACCACGACCACGACCACGACTCCGACCCGGGAAGTCACTCCCACCCGACCGGGATCAAGGGGTTCTTCTATGGCCTGTTCGTGCCGCACAGCCACGACGCTGCGAACTCCATCGACGACGCCCTCGAGGCGAGCAAGGAGGGCGTACGGGCGCTGAAGATCAGCCTGGTCATCCTTCTCGCCACCACGGTTCTTCAACTCGGCGTGGTTCTGATCAGCGGCTCCGTTGCACTGCTAGCCGACACTATCCACAACTTCTCCGACGCCCTCACCGCGGTCCCGCTGTGGATTGCGTTCATCCTCGGCCGCCGCGTCGCCACCCGCCGGTACACGTTCGGCTACGGGCGCGCCGAAGATCTGGCCGGCCTTTTCATCGTCGCCGTTATCGCCCTGTCCGCGATTTTGGCGGCATGGCAGTCCATCGACCGCCTCTTCAACCCTCAAGCCCTGCAGAACCTGTGGTGGTTACTCGCCGCCGGGGTGATCGGCTTCATCGGGAACGAGGCCGTCGCGATCTACCGCATTCGCGTCGGGCAGAAGATCGGGTCGGCCGCACTCGTCGCGGACGGCGTCCACGCCCGCACTGACGGATTCACCTCCCTCGCCGTGGTGCTCGGCGCGATCGGCGTCATGCTCGGCTTCCCGCTCGCCGACACGATCATCGGCCTGATCATTTCCGCAGCGATCATCGTCCTCCTGTGGGGCACCGTTCGCAGTATCGGCCGTCGCCTCATGGACGGAATCGAACCGCAACTCGTTGACCGCGCCCAAGCCGCCATCACCGCTTCCGTGGATGTTCTCGCCGTCCAGAAACTGCAACTGCGCTGGGTTGGCCACCGGCTCCAGGGTGCAGCCGTCGTGAAGGTCGCCGACACCACGTTGTCGAACGTTGAGCAGGTGTTACACGAAGCCGAGCACCGACTCACGAAGGCGCTCCCCAACCTGGACGACATGATCATCCGTGCGGTAACCACCGACAGAGTGTCGGTGCCTCATTCACACTGACCCTAGATCGAACCGTTCATTTCGTACACCACAAGCCGCTCGCAAGCCGGACGCCCCAACGCATCAGAACCGAAGTGCGCTACGGTCCCAACCAATAGGAAGTGACTCCCTTGGATAGTGAATGCAGAAGCAGTTGGGAGGCCGATGTCACAACATCACGGCCTCTCAGCTTCCCCTACGCCAGGAGAAGAGAATCAGTCCTAGGAGTTGCGCGCCACTGAGACTGTCGACGAACTCCGCATCTATTCCGCAGATTCAATGGCAGTCCCCGAAAGCGAATGACATCAAAAAGCAGGTTTGATCGGGGGCGATTGAAGCCAGTAGTAGCACGCAGAAACCCTTAGCAGAGCCCTACTCTTACTCGAACAGTCACCGGATCGATGCCGGCCGGAGCCACTGAAACCCCCGTCTAGCTTCTACATGATGGGGGTTGTTTCGTTGCCCCTCCCCGCCTTCGCGGGCCTAAGCACACGTCGACAAGCCGCCTGATTGGGCGGCTTTTTTCATGCCCGAATACGGATGCCAGGATCCGCCCCTTCGGGAATCTGAGGATTTCTCACCCCTCTATCTGGGGGAGGTTTACACCGTTGCGCGCCGTTACTGTCGGTAGTGCACGAAACGTGAGACACCCTCGCCTTTGACGGTACAGATTATCCGACAGGCACTCGCGCGTCCCGGCACACCGTCGGGGCGGCCTGAGGTGTGCTCAGACAGAGACGGAGCCGCCATGCAGCAGGACACACGGGCCCGTGCATCCGTCAGCTTTTCGCATTCGACCGGACGTGGGGTCTCATGACTGAAGTGAAATCGAGAACCCTGTTCCCGGGATTCTTCCGTCAGCACATCAGCGCCGGGCTTGCCCCCGACGTCCGTGAACACACGATGCGGCAGGCATCCGAACGCGTCTGGGCTCGCAACTATCGCATCCGCCTGCGGTTGACGGACGTCGCAACGATCATGTTCGCGGTGACCATCGCCTTTTCCATGAGGTTCGGTATCGAAGCCATCCCGGCGAGCACCCGCATCGAGGACGCTTCGTATCTCCTCATCTCAGCAACCATCGTCGTCGCCTGGCTGGTGGCGCTGATCGCGTTCGGGGTCCACGATTCGCGTGTGATCGGCGTCGGTGCGAGCGAATACAAACGCATCGTCAACGCAAGCGCGACAGCGTTCGGGCTGCTCGCCATCGTCTTCCTCCTCCTCAACGTGGACATCGCCCGCGGTTATTTCCTGCTTGCCCTCCCCCTCGGCACCGTCAGCCTTCTGACGGCGCACTGGCTCTGGCGTCGGTGGCTGGTGTCGCAGCGAACCCTCGACCACTACCTCTGCCGGGCGCTCGTCGTCGGCGAACTCGACGACGTCGGGTACGTCATCCGTCAGATCCAGCAGAAATCCGGCGCGGCATACAACGTCGTGGGGGCAGTCGTCTCCGACAGCGACACCCACACCGTCACAACAGGGCAGAAGCCCGTCCCCGTCCTCGGCTCACGCGACGTTCCCCAGATCGCACGTAACGTCGGAGCCGACACGGTCATCATCGCCGGCAAGCCCAAGGGGGGCGCGAACTTCATCCGCAACCTCGGCTGGCAGCTGGAGGGCACGGCGACGGACCTCGTTCTGGCATCCCAGCTGACGGATGTCGCCGGGCCGCGAATCCACTTCCGCCCGGTTGAGGGACTCCCGCTGATCCACGTGGAGATTCCCCAGTTCGAAGGCGGCAAGCATGTCCTCAAGCGCGCGTTCGACGTCGTCGCCTCTGGCGTCGGCCTTATCGTGCTCGCTCCGATGTTCCTCGCCATCGCGGTGTTCATCAAACTCGAGGATGGCGGCCCCGTCTTCTTCAGGCAGGAACGCGTCGGCCGCAACCAGCGCACGTTCACCATGCTGAAGTTCCGTTCGATGGTGACCACCGCCGAGAGGGACCTGGCGAAGCTTGTCGAGAAGAACCAGGGCAACGGACTGCTCTTCAAAATCAAGGATGACCCACGAGTCACGGCGGTTGGGAGGGTGATTCGCAAATACTCGCTCGACGAGTTCCCCCAGTTGTGGAATGTGCTCATCGGCGAGATGAGCCTCGTCGGGCCACGGCCGCCGCTCCCCCGGGAAGTCGAATCCTACGAGAGCCACGTGCACCGCCGGCTCTACATCAAGCCCGGACTGACGGGCATGTGGCAGGTCAACGGACGGAGCGACCTCAGCTGGGACGAAAGCGTCCGCCTCGACCTCTATTACGTGGAGAACTGGTCGCTGACCGGTGACCTCATGATCGTCTGGCGCACCCTCAGAGTCCTGTTGAAACCCGTGGGAGCGTACTGACATGTCCAACCAGTTTCACCCGCACACCGCACCCGACCGTCCCGGTCGACCGCCGCACATCGCCGACACCGCCGATGTCGACAGCCTCGCCCGCATCGGCGACGGCGCACTGATCTGGCACCTCGCCCAGGTGCGCGAGCATGCCAGGGTCGGCGCCGGTTGCATCCTGGGGCGCGGCTCGTACATCGGCCCCGGTGTCATCCTCGGCGAAAACTGCAAGGTGCAGAACTACGCACTCGTCTACGAGCCCGCCGTCCTCGAAGACGGCGTGTTCATCGGGCCGGCCGCTGTGCTCACCAACGACATGTTCCCGCGGGCGATCACCGCCGATGGCAAACGCAAGGACGCTGACGATTGGGATGCCGTCGGGGTGACGATCCGCACAGGCGCGTCGATCGGGGCGAGAGCCGTCTGCATCGCCCCGGTGACGATCGGCGCCTGGGCTCTCATCGCGGCGGGGGCAGTGGTCACCAGCGACGTTCCCGATTACGCGCTCGTCGTCGGAGTCCCCGCCCGCCGGATCGGCTGGGTCGGCCGCGCGGGCGTTCCCCTCGAGCGCGTCGGCGACGAGCTCTTCCGGTGCCCATCGACCGGGGAGGAATACCATGAACACAACGGCGTGCTCACGGCGGTCCTTCCCGCGTCGGGGGCGCCGGCTCGCTTCCGGTCGGCAGAGAACGTTCCCGAACTGAGAATTCCGTCAGAGGCACGACGATGACGGCGCCTTCCTCGCGTCGCTCAATGGTTGCCATTCTGGCGACGCTCGGACTCGCCCTTGTCATCATCATCGTGGCTTCGGTGCTCAACATACTGCCAGGCGCCGACACCGCCTCGCCGAACCCGGTCTCCGTGTCGCCTCCGGCACCGTCCAATCCGGATGCCGCAACGGGCTCAGAGGCGGGGTCGGGGTCTGAGACGAACGACGACGTAAAGGAGGGCACCGCCCCGGCTCCTGACGCCACGGAGCAGGCCACCGAGGTTCTGCCAGCCCCCGAAGAGACATCACCACTCGGGCTTCCCCCGTCACCCCCGCTGCCCGATCTGGTCACCCTTCCGCTGCCTCCGACGGCGAGCGAAACCGGGGCCCTCGTGGCCGGGTATCCCGCGAACCTCATCCCGCCGACCACGGATGCGACCGTGACCTCCAGCTCTGTGGCATCCGCTGACAACCGGCTCCAGGTGACTCTCGCGGCCAGCACGCCCATGACATCGGACGCTGTGCTCGAGTTCTACAGGGTGGCCTTCGCGGCAAATGACTTCGTCGACAGCGTGGCCCCTGCAGCGAGCGGTTCGAGCGCACTCCTCTTCACCCGAGGGACCGACACCCTGATGCTCACCGTCACGCCGACACCAGGTGGCGGAACCGACTACAGCGTTTTCGGCGCGTTCACGGCGACGAAGTAAGACAGGCGAGGGGGCCAATGTACATTTCGCTGTCCGACCGTAAGCCGGTTGACAAGAACAAGGCGACAAGGCCGACCCGGACGGCGACGACGCGGGTATCTTCCGTCGTCATCGCCCTCGGCATCGTCAGCATGTTCACCGACATCTCTACAGAGTCGGTCTCTGCCATCCTTCCGCTCTACATCACCGGTGTGATCGGGCTGTCGACGGTCGCGTACGGCGTCATTGACGGGTTGTACCAGGGCATCAGCGCCGTCGTGAGAATCGCCGGCGGGTATGCAGCCGACAGGGCGGACCAGCCCAAGTGGGTGGCCTTCTTCGGCTACGGTGTTTCAGCACTGGCCAGGGTCGGGCTGCTTTTCGCAAGCGGTTTTGCCGCACTGAGCGCGGTCATCGCCGTGGACCGGCTGGGTAAAGGGGTACGAACCGCTCCCCGTGACGCCCTCATCACTGCATCCTCGGAACCCGACAACCTGGCCAGGTCGTTCGGCGTCCACCGCATGCTCGATACGATCGGAGCCGCGATCGGCCCGCTCCTCGCCTTCGCCATCCTCTTTTTCATCCCGGACGGCTACAGCACGATCTTCGTTGTTTCGCTCGCGTTCGCGATTCTCGGGGTTCTTCTGCTCGGCATCGTTGTGCCCAATAAGCGACCTCGGGCCGAGCGCGCGACCGCCCATTCCACCCCACGGGCGCGATTCCGCTGGCGCGATCTCAACGACCGCCGGCTGCGCCGGCTCCTGCTCGCGGCAGGCCTGCTCGGACTTGTTACCGTCGGCGACGGATTCATCTACCTCGTCCTGCAGAGTAAGAGCGGTTTCGCGGCCGAATACTTCCCCCTGCTGTATGTCGGAACGAACGTCGCGTTCCTCGCACTCGCCATACCCCTCGGACGCCTGGCAGACCGGTTCGGCCGTGCGCGGATCTTCATCCTCGGTCATATCGCGCTTCTCGCCGCCTACGTCTGCGCAGCGCTTCCGGCAGCGGGCTGGCAGCTGACCGTCGCCTGCCTGGTCCTTCTCGGTACGTTCTACGCCGCGACAGACGGCATCCTTGCCGCGCTCGCGTCGCAGGCCACATCGATCGACACTCTCGCGAGCGGTATCGCTGCCGCGCAGACTTCCGTAGCAGCCGCACGGCTCCTCGCGTCGGTCGGTTTCGGCCTCCTCTGGTATTCAATCGGGCGGGACAGCGCCATGACCGTCGTCGCCGTGGCCCTCGCCGTGCTGATTCCGGTCACCGCGGTCATCCTCGGCGGTCTTATCCGGGCGGGGAAGCCGACATGAACCGGTCGAAGAAATGGCTGGCGCTCGCGCTCATCTCCGTACTCGTACTGGGGGCGGCGATCGCGTACGGCATCACCGCGTACACGAGCTACCAGGCCAGGTCAGCCGAGCCGAGCGAAGTCCGAACGACGACAACGTCGGTGACCAGCACAGACCCGCACATCACCTTCCGCAACACCGCGACGGGGGAGGGCTACGGCAAAGTCGCCACCGTGCCGCTCGATACACCGTCCGCTGCGCGCGCGCTCTCCGACCAGGCGTGCGATCGCGTCTACGCGACCGGTGCCGTGCTGTCCTGCCTTCAAATCAAGCGGGGCGTACCGACCACATTCGCCGCCAGTGTCTTCGACCGAGCGGGGTCGGAACTGGCGTCGTGGCCGCTTCCCGGTATCCCAAGCCGCACACGGCTCTCTGCAGACAGTTCGCTCGTTGCCACCACCTCATTCGTCACCGGTCACTCGTACGCGATCACCGGCTTCTCCACCGAAACCGTGGTCTCACACGTCGACGGCGAAAGCTACGGCAACCTCGAGGATTTCGCCCTGTGGATCGACGGCGAGCGCCTCACCACAGCCGACCGGAACATCTGGGGCGTCACCTTCGGCTCTGACGACAGGACGTTCTATGCGACAGCCGCGTCCGGTGGCCGCACCTGGCTCGTCCTCGGGGATCTTGCCGAGCGCACGCTGACGGCGATCGCCGATAACGCCGAATGTCCATCCCTGTCCCCCGATGGAACACGGGTCGCCTACAAGAAGCGATCCGGCGCTGCGGAAACTCCGCACTGGGGAATCGCCGTCCTGACCCTGGCGACCCACGAGGAAGTCGTGCTCCCGGAACCGAAGAATGTCGACGACCAGGTCGAATGGATGAACGATGAGACAGTACTGTACGGCCTGGCACGCGACGGCGCAGCGGGCGACAGCGATGTGTGGTCGATAGCGGCAGACGGGGCGAGCGCACCTTCTCTTCTCATCGAGCACGCGTGGTCCCCTTCGGTGGTGAACGAATGACGCGCGCGGTGCACGAGGACTCATCGGTGACGCAGCTGGCGTCCCGGGCGTTCCGCTGGAGCTTTCTGAACACCGTCGCTTCGCGCCTCGGCCCGCTGTTCATCGGGATCGCCCTCGCCAGGCTGCTGGGGCCCGAACAGTTTGGAGTCTTCGCGATCGCCATGGTGACGTTGATGGCCGTCCTCAGCTTCAACGAACTCGGTGTAAGCCTTGCGATCATCCGGTGGCGCGACGACCCGGCATCCATCGCGCCGACCACCAACACGATTTCGGTACTCAGCAGTGCCCTGCTGACCGCGGCCGTCGTGATCGGGGCGCCGTGGATCTCCACCACACTCGGTGACGTCCGGGCCACCCCCGTTGTGCAGGTGATGGCCCTGTCGATCGTCATCAACGGCCTAGTTGCAACGCCCGCGGCAATATTGCAGCGCGAGTTCATGCAGAAACAGCGAACCATCGCCGACCAGGTCAAGACCTGGCTCGGAGCCGGTATTTCGTTGACCCTGGCTCTTTTCGGCTGGGGTGCAATGAGCCTCGCGATCGGCCATCTGGTTGCGAGCGTCGTGTTCGCGGTGATGCTGTTGCGCTGGTCGCCGCTGCCCTACCGCTTCGGCTGGAACAAGGCGATCCTCGGCAAACTGTTCCGGTTCGGCATTCCACTCGCCCTGTCGAGCATCGTGCTGTGCGCCTCAGGCTATGCCGACCAGATGATCGTGGGATCGGTTCTCGGCGCACACGCGCTCGGCCTGTACGTGCTGGCGTTCAACCTCGCGAGCTGGCCGGTTTCGATCTTCTCTCATCCCCTCCGAGCGGTTGCCCCGGCTGCGTTCTCGGCGTTGAAGGACGACCCACCACGGATGTCTCGGAACTTCTCCCGAGTGCTCGCGCTCCTCTCCTGTGTCGCCGTACCCGTGTGCCTGGCGCTGAGCGGCGCTGCGGAACCGGTCGTCGGATTCGTGTACGGCGACGCCTGGCAGGCTTCCGCTGACGTACTGCTCTGGCTCGCGGCCCTCGCCGCCCTGCGGATCTGGTTCGAGCTCGCATACGACTACCTGGTCGTCATCGGTAAGTCGGGAAGCGTGCTGGTCATCCAGGCGTGCTCGTTCGCCGTAAGTCTTCCCGTCATGCTGCTCGCGGTTCACCCATTCGGAGAGGCGGGTGTTGCGGCTGCTCAGTTTGCTGTCTCCCTGGCCGTCGTCCTGCCGCTCTATGCAATATCCCTTCACCGGTCCGGTGTCCGAATCAGCGACTCGGCGAAGGCCGTGGCCATCCCCGTCGGCGCCGCGATCCTCGTGTGGCCAGCAGCCTGGGCGTTCGCGCAGTTCATCGCCATCCCCTTCCTGGCAGCCGCGGCAGCAGGACTGCTGGCGGCAGCCATCATCGGCGCGCTGGTCTATCGGCTGCGCGACGACGTCAAGGCCCTCCGCCTATCAGGTCGGGCGAAAGGTGTGACATGAGAATCCTCGTATATCCCCACGATTTGAACATGGGCGGCAGCCAGACGAATGCGATCGAGCTGGCTGCAGCCGTCAAGAGCCTCGGCCACGAGTGCATCATTTTCGGCAGGCCCGGAACACTCCTCGCCCGGATCGAGGAGCTGGGACTCGAGTTCATCGAATCCCCGCCCGTACGGCGCAGACCGTCGATCCGGGTGGCACGCACGATGCGGGACCTGGTTATCGAACGCGGCATCGACGTGATCCACGGCTACGAGTGGCCGCCGGGGCTCGAGGCGCTGATGGCCACATCCCGGCTCCCCCAGGTGGCCGCCGTCTGCACGGTGATGTCGATGGCGGTGGCACCGTTCCTGCCCCGTACACTCCCCCTCGTCGTCGGCACCCCACAAATCTCAGCGAGCGAGCAGGTTGCAGGGAGGCAGCGCCTTCACGTGATCGAGCCCCCGGTCGATCTGGTCCACAATCAAGCGCCTTCTCCCGCCGAACTCGCCTCTTTTCGTTCCCGCTGGAACTTGGATGAGCGGCCGCTCGTGGTCTGTGTCAGCCGACTGGCCAACGAGTTGAAGTCCGAGGGCATCCTCACGGCGATCGACGTCGCTGGAGACTTCGCCGACGTCCAGCCATTTCAACTCCTCATTGTCGGCGACGGGGCCGCTCGAGGAGCGATCCAGGCGGCGGCTGACGAGGTGAACCGCCGGACCCGGGCAAACACAGTCATCGTGACAGGAGAACTGGCCGACCCGCGCGCGGCGTACGCGGCAGCGGACGTCACGCTCGGAATGGGCAGTTCCGCTCTGCGCTCGCTTGCCTTCGGCAAACCGCTTGTCGTGCAAGGAGAGAAAGGTTTCTTTGCCACGCTCGGACCGCAGACCGTCGACACCTTCCGGTGGCAGGGATGGTACGGAGTCGGGCAAAGCTCTCGCGAGGGACGTTCCCGCCTGGCCGCGGAATTGGAACCGCTCCTGGCGGATCCCGCGATGCGACGGGAATTAGGCGCCTTCGGCAGAAACGTGGTGGAGGCGTATTCGCTTGATTCGGCGGCCCGACGACAGGTCGCCGTGTACCGCGACGCCCTGGCAGGTGTGGCTGGTGTGGGCAGGGACGTCCCCGAGGTGGTTCGTTCGGGAGCGTCGTTCAGTCGCTACTACCTCGGTCGACGTATTTCGCGGGTCCTCGGCCGTCAACTATCAGAAGACTTCAACGCGAACCCTGTCGCAGCGACGACGGCCGTGAGTGCCGCAAGCGCCGACGTGTTCCGGTCCGCCGCTCCCGGTTGCCCCGGCCCCCTGGTTTACTTCTCCGGCGCGGACTGGGACGCGATGGCGGGCTCGGACCGACTGCTGGTGGGTGCATTGGCTCGCTCGCACCCGGTCATCTGGATCGACTCTCCACGGTCGATTCGACGATCGCGCGATCAACTCCAGCCTGTGATCATCGCAAAGCCCCACCCGAACATCACGCGCCTCAGCGTTCTCGGTCCGCCCGGCCTCTCCCGCCCAGTGATCCGAGCGGTGGCGCACTGGTGGGCATTGGCTGTCCTGCGCTGGTACCTGAGTCGCGAGCAACTGCAGCCATCGGCTGTCATCGTGTCGTCGCCCGCACCCGTCCTGCCCGCACTGAGAAAGGTTCCGGGAAGGAAGGTGTACTTCGCTACCGACGATTTCGTCGAGGCGGCATCTATCTGGGGTGTCCGTCCGCACTATCTCCGACGGTCACGTGAAGCCAACCTCGGTGCCGCGGATCTCGTGCTCGCGGTGACCCCGGCGCTCGCCCGGCACCTGCAACGTGGCCCCGTCGAGCCATTCTGGTTCCCCAACGGAACCGATGTGGACCACTATCGGGGCATCGACGACGCTGACAGGGCGAAGGACATCCGGCTGGTGTCGCCCATAGCCGGCGTCGTGGGGCAATTCAACGAGCGAACGGACTTCGAGGCGCTCCGGGCTGTCCAGTCGGCCGGCATCAGCCTGCTCCTGGTCGGGCCCGACCGGTTCAGGTCGAAACAAGCCCGTACGAGGTTCCTGAGCCTCGCCGCTCTGCCCGGCGTGCAATGGGTCGGCAAGGTGCCGCGCGACGCCCTGCCCGGGTATCTCCGGTCGATCGATGTCGGACTCACTCCGTACGCTGACACGGCGTTCAACCGGCGGAGCTACCCCCTGAAGACGGTCGAGTATCTCGCGGCGGGTGTTCCTGTGGTGTCAACGGATGTCGCGCCGCTCGACGGCTTCGACCCCCGGTTCGTTTCGGGCGCGTCGACCCCGGAGGGGTTCGTCGAAGCCATCTCGGAGATGCTCGACCGGGCACCTGCCCGTTCTGAAATCCAACAATCGATCGAAGGAAACGGCTGGGACGCACGGGCGTCCCGGTTGCTTGAGTGGCTAGGCGAAACGAGGACGACCGTATGAGCAAGCGAGCACGCAGTTCGAACCCCCATGTTCTGATCATCGTGCAGAACCTGCCAGTGCCGTTGGACCGGAGGGTATGGCTGGAGTGCCAGGCGTTGATCGCCCGCGGCTACCGGGTCAGCGTGATCTGCCCGAAAGGACCAGGCGATCCGTCGCGAGAGCACATCGACGGCGTCGACATCTACAAGTACGCTCCAGCGCGCGAAGCCAAGGGGCTCCTCGGCTTCATCTGGGAATTCGCTTACAGCTGGGTCCGCACCGCCTTGCTCTCCCTGGCGGTGAGGCGGAACGCACGGTTCGACATCCTGCAGGCGTGCAATCCCCCAGACACGTATTGGCTGTTGGCGTTGCTGTGGCGCCCATCAGGGGTTCGGTTTGTTTTCGACCACCACGACCTGAACCCCGAGCTTTTCATCTCACGGTTCGGACAGCCGAGGGGGTTGCTGAAGTCGCTCGAGTATCGCGGTCTGCTCTGGCTCGAACGTCGCACATTCCAAGCCGCGGATCGGATCATCTCGACGAATGAGTCCTACCGGGCCATCGCAATCCGCCGCGGCCACCGTAAGCCAGAGGAGGTGACGGTGGTGCGCAGCGGGCCGGATACGACATCGATGCGCCCGATCTACCCAGAGACCCCCCGAGCCGCCAACGGCATAAACCTGGTTTATCTCGGCATCATGGGCCCACAGGACGGAGTCGACCAGGTCCTTCTCGTCGTCGACGAACTCGTGCATCGCCGCGGACGCACCAACGTGACCGCGACCCTCCTCGGGTTCGGGGACTGCCTGGAGGATTTGAAGAGGCAGTCCACCGAACGTGGCCTCGACAAGCACGTCACATTCACCGGCCGAGTCGACCGGGTGCAGATCGCTGAGCACCTCAGCCGCGCCGACATCGGCCTGTGCCCCGACCTGAAGACCCCGCTCAATGACCTGTCGACCATGAACAAGACGATGGAGTACATGGCGTATGGGCTCCCCGCTGTATCGTTCGACCTGCAGGAGACCCTCGTGTCAGGCGGGGACACCATGCTCTACGTGCCCTCTGGCGACATCACGGCTTTCGCCGATGCGGTGGAGACCCTGATCGACAACCCACAGCTGCGAATGCGGCTTGGGAAGGACGCCCGCACCCGAGTGTCCACCCTCCTGGACTGGCGGCCGCAATCGGCGGCTTACGTCTCGGTCTTCGACGACCTGACCGGTTTACCCACGGTCGCCCCTGAGCTGGCGGCCGCTGACACACGCCCGGTCGCAGACGTCGACCCGCAGGGCCGACGTTACGTCAACGTTGACGACCCAGAGGAGTTCGACCGCTACCTGGTGGAACGCAGCACGAGCGCAGAGCGGAGTACCCGATGATCCCGTACGAACCCACGTCAGACGCCCGCCAGCCGACCCCGTCAATGCCGGCCTCGCCGCTGGCAGACCGCCACGGTCCGCGCGGTGCCCTGCCCGGCTTTCTCGCCATGCACCGCGACGTCCCGGCGCTTGGTGAGGTGCTCGGTTCCCACGCGGGCGTCACGACGACCGCGTGTGGTGACATGAGCCTCGCCTCATGGGGCCTGACCTCGCTGACCATGCAGGATCCGACCTTCGCGCTCTCCCGCGTTGCACGGACCGAACGCGGCGATGTCTCGGGCGCCCGGATCGCGGACGCGATGCGTTCCGACCCTGCCTGGCTGAAAGCTCTGCTCCCTCCATTCGCCGCCGTCCGTGGAGCGGAGACCGGCGTGACGATGGTTGCCGACTCGATGGGCTTCCGGCAGCTCTATCACAGCTCGCCGAACGCGACCGGCCGGCCGGCGCTCTCCACGTCCGCGCTGTTGGCAGGCTGGGCACGCTCCGCCGAACTCGACCATACGGCCGTGGCTGTGCAGTCGCTGCTCGGATGGCAGCTTGGACAGCGGACCCTGTTTCAGGGAATCGACAAACTCGCCCCGGACGCCATCGCGCATCTGGACGCCCGCGGCATCCGCCTCGACATACCGGCGGTCGAACGTGAACCGGAGATCACGCTCGATGAAGCTGTCCCCCTCGTTGCGGCGATGCTGCGTACGTCGCTGAACGCGCTTCTGGACGATCACCCCGACGCAGTCCTGCAGCTGACCGGCGGGCAGGATTCGCGACTCCTTCTCAGCGCCATCCCGATTGCTCGTCGGCGCGGCCTCCGGGCCATGACGCTGGGCGTGCCAGGGAGCGGTGACGTCCTCGTCGCCAGCCAGCTCGCTGAGCGATTCGGGTTGCTGCACGAGGTTCACGGGTTCTCGACCCTCGAGGACTTGAGCAGCGAAGACGCCTGGGGGCTTGTACGGAAGGCGGCCATGCGGCTGGACGGGATGGCTGACCCTGTCGCCCTTGCCGCCCTCGACACAGCCGAGGCCAGTTTTGACCAGGGCGTCAGGATCTCGGGACTCGGTGGGGAGGTAGCGCGTGGCTTCTATTACGTCGGGGCGGTGCGCGAACGCTCCTTCACCCATAAGCATGCCGAACGGCTCGCAGCCTGGCGCATGTTCGCGAACGAGTCAGTGGAACCGGACCTGCTCGACCCGGACTTTTCCGCGTGGGGGCGAGCGGCGGCCAATAGCGAGGTGGCCGCGGTCATGGCCGCGGCAAGCGAGGAGTGGTTCCACGCCACTGATCAGTTGTACCTGCGGCACAGGATGCAACGATGGGCAGGACTTACCGACACGGCAGTCCATGATCGTCGAATCGTCATCAATCCGATGCTTTGCCAGCAGTTTCTCAGTATCGCGTCCCGACTTGCCCCATCGGCGAAGGCGCATTCGCAATTTCTCGCCAGGCTGCAGATGGAACTCGACCCCGAATTAGGACGAATTCCCCTCGAGGGCCGGGGCGCCCCGGCCGCGGCGGCACACCCAGGTCCCTGGCGATCGACAACCGCGGCGTTCGGAACCACCCGCCGCCTCGGCCGAAAAGTGACCCAACGTATCCGGCGACACAACCGCGCCCCGGCCGGGGGTTATCCGCTCGCCCACAAAGTGGTGCAGCATTGGCGCAACCACCCGGAGCTGCTGTCATCGTCGCAGCTCGAGAGCTTCGTCCGGGCGGAGTGGATCGACGGCGTGCTCGCCGGCTCGATCGAACCGCGCCCAAGCTCGGTGGCGTTCCTCGCGAACCTTCTTGTCGCCACCCAGGTCGATGTGCACTGATGTGACGAATGGGGTTGGTGAGAAAAGACGGAGAGCACCGCAATTTGACTTGGCTCGAAGCGTTCGTTCTAATGGGATGGCAACAAGGGTCCCCCTAATGGGGGCCTTCTTCCCGAGGACGGGTGCCTATCCGCCGGATACCCGGCGCGGATCACGAGTGCACACCTCGAAATCACTACGAGTCAGGTTAGCTTTGAATTTATCGAATATTTTGGCGCGCTCATCGGCGCGCAAGAACAGCACACCCGCCCCCGTGCGCTTCGGCACGGTAGGCGCTGCCACCGCGATGCTGGTCGCCGCGTTCCTGGCAGTCGGCCCGCTCTCCGCCTCACCCGCACAGGCGGCCGAAAGCACCATGCTGGGTAGCTCCGCCCCGACCGGCCTGGTTTCGCACTCAGACACCGCCGGTGTCGAGGTCGGCACCAAGTTCAGCGCCGTCAAGGACAGCACGGCCACCGGAATGCGCTTCTTCAAGAACGGCGACACCCTGGGGTCACACAACGGGACCCTATGGTCAGGTTCGGGAACGAAGCTCGCTGGAGCGTCGTTCACGGGCGAGACGTCCACCGGTTGGCAGACGGCCCAGTTTGACCGGCCGGTCGCTTTGAAGGCTGGCCAGAACTACGTTGTCTCGTACTACGCGCCGCGCGGCAAGTACGCGGTGACCTACGGCTCCACGGGAGTGTCGCAAAACGCGAACCTCAAGCTTGCCTCCGGGTCCGGCGTCTACAAGTACGGCAAGTCGTCGACGTTCCCGACCACCAGCTTCCGCAACAGCAACTACTGGGTTGACGTGACCCTTGGTGCGACGACAGCACCTGCGCCAGCACCAGCACCGAGCACTGCCCCGGCTCCCGCCCCGGCTCCCGCTCCGAGCACCGGATTCCCTTCCGCTGACTCGACCGGCGTCCCCGCAGGAACGGCGCTCTCCACGTACACCGGCCCGAGCCGGATCACCACGCCGAACACGGTCATCAACGGCAAGATCGTGAACAGCGACCTGCAGATCGCGACCACCGGCGTCAAGATCACCAATTCGAAGATCAACGGAAGCATCTTCAACAGCGGCTCCGGATCGTTCACCATCAGCGACAGCCAGGTGCACGTCGCGGCTGAAGTTGGAACCGGTATCGGCGACGCACGCTTCACCGCGAGCCGTGTCGAGGTCACCGGCGGTAACCGCTCGATCAACTGCTCGCTCGACTGCATCGTTGAGAACTCGTATCTCCACGGTCAGAACAGTGACTCCAGAGGTCTGGCACACGCATCCGCCGTTCGCATGGGCGCCAACTCCATCATCCGTGGCAACACAATCGCGTGCGATGCAAACCCTGTGGGTGCTGAAGCAGGATGTTCCGCAGCCCTCACCGGCTACGGCGACTTCGCTGCCGTGAAGAACAACACCATCGACGGCAACAAGTTCCTCTCCGAGTCGGGCGGCTTCTGCGCCTACGGCGGATCCTCCACCGGCAAGCCATATTCGGGTCAGACCCGCGACATCCGCTTCACCAACAACGTGTGGGAGCGCGGAGATTCCGGCAAGTGCGGCATCTGGGGACCGATCGTGTCCTTCGATTCCAACGCCCCGGGCAACGTCTGGACCAACAACACCTATGAAGACGGCGCCTCCATCCGGGCCGCAAACTAACGTTGGCTGACTAAGCAACGCGAACAAGCACAGTGCGTCGTGACCGCCCCAGGCGGAAGCGGCGCACTGTGCTTTTCCAGTTAAATAACGTTCTGTCACAGCCGTGGCGGATGTCGTTTCGGGGCCAGCCGCCGACCGGTATCGTGCTTGACACGGGTACTTTTGATCACGTGACCGCACCGGAAGGAACGCCAGGATGCCGAGCGTCATAATCGCCGCGCACAACGAAGAGAATGTGATCGGACAGGCCCTCGACGCGCTCCTCGCCCAGACAACGATCGCACCATTCGAAGTCGTCGTCAGCGCCAACGGCTGCACGGACCGAACCGTGGCCGTCGCCACGCGTCCGGGCGTGACCGTGATCGACCGCAAAGAACCCGGAAAGGCCGGAGCCCTCAACGCGGGCGACCAGGCGGCTGCCACATACCCCAGGATCTACCTCGATGCGGATATCCTCGTACCGCCCGGCGGCGTTGCAGCAATCCTCGAGCCATTCACCCGCTCCCCCGCCCCGCTCGCGGTGGTGCCACGGCGCCGGCTGGACAGAGCTGGCCGGCCCTGGGCCGTCCGAGCGTACCTAGCCATCAACGAACAATTGCCTGCGTTCCAAAACGGCTTGTTCGGCCGTGGGATGATCGCGCTGTCCGAGCAGGGCCGCGGGAGATTCGATACGTTCCCCGCCATGATCGCCGACGACCTGTTCATCGACTCCCTGTTCTCGGACGCCGAGAAAGTGGTGGTGAGCGAGGTCGAGATCGTCGTCGATGCGCCCTTCACGACACGGGACCTGCTTCGACGTCTTGTGCGGGTTCGCCGCGGCAACTCCGAAATGCGCGCGGCCGCCTCTGCCGGGCTGCTCGACGCGCGCGTGCGACCGGCGGACCGGTGGGCTTGGCTTCGCGACGTCGTTATACCGAATCCCCGGCTGCTGCCTGCCGCCATCCCCTACCTGTCGATCACCGTGCTCGCTGCGCTGCTGGCACGGCGTGGAGCGCCTGCGGGCAAAACCTGGGGCCGTGATGAAAGCACGCGTGGGAAGCGACCTTCCGCGGAGAACGAGGCCGCGGCCTGACTTCCTGCGATTTAGGAACTCTGGTTCTCACCTCGGCAGGATGGCTGTGCTCGCGCCCAGCTGTGGCGGACGAAGGGACGGCCGGAACAGAGCCTTCAACGTCCACCACGATCTGCGCTGTCCGAGGATCGCGCGCCGGAGTTCGACCAGCACTGTCAGACCGAAATACAGCCACGCGCGCGCATCGCCCGCTCTTCGGCGATACAGCCGGACCCGGTTGAGCATCAGCATCGTGTGGGTGGCTGCGCTCTCTCCAGAGCCTCCCCCGATATGCATGGCGCCAGCTTTTGGCGTGTACACCGTGGCCCAGCCGAGGTCCCGTGCCCTCAGGCTGAAGTCGGTCTCTTCCGAGTACAGGAAGAAAGATTCGTCAAGGCCGCCGAGTTCATCGAAACACCGGCGGTCGACAAGCAGAATGGCGCCGGTGGCCCAGTCGACCTCGTGCTCACTGACATACCGGCTCGCGTCATCGATGCGCTCCGCAAACAGCGAGAGACCTGTGAAGCTCAGCCCGCCCACCCGCCCGAGCGTTGGTCTTCTCCGCAGGGTCCTCGCAAGCCTGCCATGCTGATCGCGCACGCGCGGGGCGACCACTCCTACCCCTGGTCGACGCAGCGTATGGAACATCTGGGGCACTGACTCAGGGTCGAGTGTGGCGTCGGGGTTCAGGATGAGGATCGCGGATGCCTCGGGTGAGGCGCGGACCGCGCGATTGATTCCAGCCGCATAGCCATCGTTGATTGACCTCACCACCGTGACATCGGATCGGCGCTCCAACAGGTCCACGGTCCCGTCGGTCGAGGCGTTGTCGACGACAACGACGGAGTAGCCGAGGTCGCCCATCGCCTCGGGCAGGCTGTCCAGCAGGGCTGCGATGTGACGGCTGCTGTTGTAGGTGACGACTACAGCGGCGACGTCAAGGGGCGTTGGTGTCATGCGGTGCCTCCGTGGGGCGCGAGATCGGGACTGTCGTGGGTGTGGCGTTGGCGGCGACAGTGCGAACGCTCGCACACAGCCCAAGCAGCAGGAAGAGGATGCCGCCGGCGATCGGGAACGAGAGCCCGTCGAAGAAGGCGAAGAGGACGGCCACGTTGAACATCGATGCGGCGAGCGCGTGGCCGATCAAACGGGAATCCGGGTCGTTAGGGAACTTCGCTCGACCTGCGCTCCATATGGCCGCGACGAACATGCTGCCGAAGGCGAGAACGCCGAGGATACCCAGTTCGATCGCGACGAGGACCCACTGGTTGTCAAAAATGTAATACCGGGGCAGGAAGATGCCGAAGCCCGAGCCGATCAGCGGAGAGGGCTCCATGAAGCCGGGAACCTGCGCGAGCGCATGCGTCCGCGACTGGGTGCTCGGATCGCTGCCTGCGCCGGTGAACAGTGCGACGGTCGTGGAAAGGAGTCCGGGCATCGCCGCGACGATGGAGAAGGCGATGGCGCCGACAACAGCGAGCGCAGCGGGAATGTAGCGCCGGGGAATCACCGGAAGCATGGAGATCACGGCGACGACGAACCCGATGATTGCTGAGCGGGATACGGCAAGTAACGACGAGAAGGCGATCAAGGCGACTGGCAGCCACCACCAGAGTCCCGCGCGTGACCCTTGCGGCCGGAACCCGCGGGAGACCGCTGCGGCGATGACGAGCGGAAGCGCCGCGTTGAGGGCCGTTGCATACTCGAGCGGGTGAACCGCGGTTCCGGATGAGCGAAGCACGCCGGCACGCTGGCCGGGGCCCCCGGTCATGCTCAGCCCGGGGAGCGTCTGGAAGAAGTCGACAATGGCCTGACCAGTGAGGAATTGCAGTAGGCCGAGAGCGGCGAGCAGCCCTGCGCCGATACCGATCCGGCGAACCATGGTCGAGAGCTCGTCCTTCGTGCGGATGCCGTGTACCGCGACGAGGAGCACTCCCGCCCACGAGAGCAGTCGGATGATTGCGGTCACCGCCGGGCTCACCTGATCGTCCGGCTGACCGCGCAGCAGTGCAGCCGCAAAGCTGATGAGGGCAATCACAAGGAACGCCCCGAAAGCGAGCAACACCGGCTGGGAAACGCGCAGCGCCTGGGCGGGGCTCGCCTGAAGCCGGGATACCGCCCACCACACCAGGAGGATCAGTCCCCAGATCAACGACGGCCGCCCCACGCTGCCAAGAGCCGTGATGGTCATCCCCGAAGGGAGCACCAGCAGAAGCACGAGGTACACGGTGAGCATGGTCACCGCGTCGACCTCGCGTCGACCCCGCACGGCGGCGCGCTGGAGCGGGGCTTCAGCGTGCCTGGGGGACGAACTCTTGAGCGTCATGCCGACTCACACCTTGACGGGGGACGGTGTGGCTGGCGCCGATTCTTCGGCCTCCGACGCCTCCGCCAGCGAGGAGTCGTTTGGCTGCCGTGGGCGTTTGCGCCGGGCAGGCGGAGCAGTTTCGGTCCCGTCTGTGCCGGTCGTGTCTGGGTCCGGGGATCCGGGCACAACATTGGAGTCGTCCTGCCCGATCGACGCCTCATCACGCTCCCGCCTGCGCTGGCTGGAGCCGTCGACGATGCTCGCGACGAGCAGGGCCAGTACGGCGACGATGAACCCGACACCGGTGGCCGCCAGGGCTCGGTTGCGCGAGCGCTCGGTGCTTTGTTCGTCGACTGTCACGGGGATCACAGTCATCCGGTTCGCTTCGGGAATGTTCTCCACTTCCTGGAACTCACCGAGTACCGTCGCCGTTCGATCGACGAGCATC
Source organism: Mycetocola miduiensis (assembly GCF_900115155.1). Classification (GTDB taxonomy): domain Bacteria; phylum Actinomycetota; class Actinomycetes; order Actinomycetales; family Microbacteriaceae; genus Mycetocola_A; species Mycetocola_A miduiensis. The sequence goes on along the minus strand of NZ_FOVM01000004.1, from coordinate 245,424 downwards.
GTGAGGACATCCTCCGCGGCGGCGTCGGTGCTCGCTGTCACCGTGATCAGGATGATCGGGCCTGCGGTTGTAGTGTCCCGCACGATACGGACGTCGACTCCTGGGTACTCATCGACCACTTCGTTCAACACGTTCTCGGACCCGATGGCGCGCACGAGCACGTCGGCCGCAGGCGCCAGCCCTCCGAGGTACAGGTACGGGTTCCCGCCCTCTGGAACGCTCGTTTCACCGGGCACCAGCAACTGCGTCGCCGAGCGATCATACTCGGGCGGGACCGCGGCCCACACGCCCGCGGCAATCAATCCAGCGAGGAGAAGCCCGGGGAGCACGATGTACCAGCGCCTCACCAAGCCTAGAACTGTATCGGAAAACTTCATGATTATTACCCCTCATTACGGTGTTTGAACTGTTCCTGATTGCTCCGGCCGGTGTCCGATCGTCTTCTGGGGTCCGATCGTCGCTTCGCGAGTGCGCCGTCGACGGTGACCGATGCCCACGCGGCGACGATGAGCGCCGCGGCGAGCATCGCAACCGCTGCCGCGAGCTGAGCCCTGCGGGATGGCGCGACGTATTCGATCTGGGTAGTGAGCGGAACGACGTACGCAGAAACCCGGTTCTCCGGCGGCACGCCGACGGCGTCCTGCAGGGAGTCGGCTGTCGCCAGCGCCCTGGCCACCAACTTCTCCTGCCGCGACGCGACCCAGTCGGATGTCCGGCCGACGATGTCGATCTGGATCTCCGCTTTGTTGACCGTCGATACCCACTGATTGCCGATGTTCGCCAGCTCCACAAGCGTTCCCTCACGGACGCCGGCGCCGTAGTAGGGAGCATCCGCCTTCGAATAACCTTCGGCCAGTTCGCCGCCATTGGTGTTGAGAGCGACCGCCGCGGCGAACGCGATGACGCTTCGGTCGGTCGTTCCGTTGTCTGGAGAGAGGCTCGTCGTCGTGGGGCGCAGGAGCGAGATGACCGTCTTGGTGGTGTAGATCCCGCCGTCCTGAGCCAGCATCACGGTGGCGATGGCAACACAGACAAGGGCTGCGAACGAGATGTACCAGCGCCGGAGGATGGCGGACCCGATCTCACGGACCGACATCTCACAACACCCGCTCGAGGTTCTCCACGACGTATTCCTGCTGGTCGAGCGTGATGTGCGGGTAGAGGGGAAGAGAAAGCATTGTGTCCGCGGCTTTCTCCGCCACGGGGAAGCTCCCCGCCGAATATCCGAGGTGGGCGAAAGCAGCGGTGAGGTGGACAGGGACGGGGTAATGCACCCCGACGCCGATTCCGGCATCCGTCAATGCTCGCAGGACGCGATCCCTCTCGGCGATGCGGATGACGTAGAGATGCCAGACGTCGATGTTCCCCTCGGCGGTTCTGGGCAACTCGACACCGGGAACGTTCGCCAACAACTCGGCGTAGTTCGCCGCGGCCGCCCTGCGCCGCTGGTTCCAGCGTTCGAGCCGGGACAACTTGGCGTTGAGGACGACGGCCTGCACGGTGTCCAGTCGCGAGTTCATGCCGATGACCTCATGCTGGTATTTGACCGCGCTTCCGTGGGCTCCAAGTAGCCGCACGCGAGCGGCGATCTCAGCACTGTCGGTGGTCACGGCTCCGGCGTCGCCCGCTGCCCCAAGGTTCTTCCCCGGGTAGAAGCTCGTCCCAGCTGCGAGGCCCCATGACCCTGCCGCCCTGGAATGACGCGATGCGCCCTGGGATTGCGCCGCGTCCTCGATGATCACCGCGCCGCTCGAGCGAGCGAGCGGTTCCAGAAGCTCGACCGGCGCCACCTGTCCGAAAAGATGCACGGGAACGATTGCCTGGGTGGCTTCCGTCATGGCCTCAGCCACCCGGGACGGATCGATCAGCAGGTGGGTGGGATCCACGTCGACGAGAACAGGTCGCGCACCGATCCGCGACACGGCTTCAGCCGTCGCTATGAAGGTGTTGGCCGGCAGGATGACCTCCCCGCCCGGGGTCACACCCGATGCGCGGAGAGCGAGTTCAAGAGCATCGGTGCCGTTCGCCACGCCGACGCAGTGCCGGGCACCGACGAGCCGCGCGTAGCCTTCTTCGAACTGTGCGACATCCGGACCGCCGATGAAGGCGGTACTCGCAAAGACCGCTTTGAGCCCAGCCTGCACCTCGTCATCGACCTCGGCTTGTTGGGCCGCCAGGTCGACCAGTGGAATTCTCTGCAGTACTTTCATGATGACCTTTCAGGAGTCGGCGCCGTCGGGGCCACCTGCTGTGCAACCTCGACCTCGGGGGTGGGGTTGGGGGAAGGGAGGCGGCCCGCAGGCACTCCGGCCCAGACCTCGCGTTCGGGAAGCGGGCTGAGAAGGGCCGCCCCCATGCCCAGGACGGCATAAGCTCCGACAGCCACGCGCTGGCGGACAGACGCATTCATGCCGATGTAGGCGCCTCTCCCGATCCGAACATCTCCACCGAGGGCGACGCCGCTCGCGATCGTTGCAAAGTCCTCAATGACATTGCCGTGCGTCAACGTGACGTTGGGCATGACCACGACGTGACTTCCGACGGTGACGTCGGCCGTGAGCACGGTGTTAGCCAGGATGATGGTGCCAGGACCGATAAGGGAGTTGCCGTGATCGCTGACGCTTGGGTCGATAACCGTCGCGTACGAGTCCGTCCCCACGCCGAGGGCCGCGAGGCGCCCAACGATCCTTTCACGGGCAACCCCTGAGCCAACACACACGAGAAGCTTGACGTCTACGTATTCGATCGCCCTTTCGACGCACCCGAGCACTGGCACACCGGTGAAGGAATCAGCGATATCTGCCCAGCCGTCGTCGAGGACGCCGAAGACCGTGTGGGATGTGCCGCTCCGAGTCAGTGTGAGCACCTCACGTGCCAGGCCGCTCGCGCCGATAATCAAGACCTTTTCCATCGGTCAGATCCTGACGGCGGTCGAGAAGCGGCGAATGCGCGTCCCGGCCGCCTCGCGAATGGAGTCGATGACTTGGTCGATTTCGCTGGCCGTCATCTGGTGGAAAACCGGCAGAATGAGCGTGCTGTCGGTGAGCAGTTCGGTCACTGCCAGGTCGGCGTTCCCCGTATCGCGATCCCGGTATGCGGGTTGACGGTGGGATGCCATGATTCCCCGCCGGGCGGAGACCTCGTTCGCCGCGAGGTGCTCAAGCAGTTGTTCGCGCGTGAGCGGGAACTCCAGCGTGACCTCCAGCCAGAGCGACTGGAAATTGCTCGCTCCCCAGGCCGGGTCGCTCACGAGCCGGATCCCGTCGATGTCGCTCAGAGCTTCCGCGTAAGTCGCCGCGATCTCCCGTCGCCGCGCGACGATCTCGGACAGCCGGCCGAGCTGGACGATGCCTACGGCAGCCTGCAGGTCCGTCATCCGGTAGTTGAAGCCGATTTCGTGATACTCCTCCGGTGGCGCGAGCACGGATTCGTGACGGGCACTGGCCGACACGCTCATCGAGTGTTCACGAAGCCTACGGGCCCGGTCCGCCCAGTACTGGTGCGAGCTCGTGAGCATTCCGCCTTCGCCGGTAGTGAGAATCTTGCGAGGATGAAACGACCACGCCGTCAACTCGGCGCCTGCGCCAACGGGAGCCCCGTGGTAGGTGGACCCTGCACCGCACGCGGAGTCTTCGATGACGACGATCCCGCGCGGGTCGCACAGTGCCCGGATCGGGTCGAGGTCGACCGGCATTCCGCCCTGGTCGACCGCGATCACGGCTGTCGTGCGCTCGGTCAGGGCCGCGGCGATGGTGTCGACGGTCACATTTCCCGTTGCGCGATCGACGTCTGCGAACACCGGTCGCGCGCCGACGTAGGTCGGCGCGTTCGCGGTGGCGATGAACGAGAACGAGGGGACCACGACATCGTCCCCGGGGCGGATTCCCGCGACGACGAGCGCCAGGTGCAACGCCGTCGTGCAGTTTGACGTGGCCACGGCGAAGGACGCGTCCATGGCCTCGGCGAACCGCGTTTCGAACTGCGCCACCTGGGGGCCCTGCGCAACCCAGCCGGACTCGATCACTTTTTCGAGGGCAGCTATTTCTTCGGCCCCGAACCAGGGCTTCATCACGTTGATCCTGGACATCAGACCGGCACCTCGGTGGCTTCCCAGTTGCGTTCTTTCACCCGGGTCACCATGTCGTCGAGCGGAGTGGGGCCGTTCTTGAACCACTCCACCAGGTCATCAACGCCGTCGGCGAAGCTCACACGGGGTCTGAACCCGGTCAGCGAGGCCATGAGAGACGGGTCGCCCAACAGCCGGCGTACGTCTCCCGGCCTGGCATCGTCATGGATCGGTTCCAGGTCAGGCCTGCCCGCGGCCCGTGCGACGTCGGCGCACAGGGTGTTCATGCTCACTTCTTCGCCTGAACCAAGGTTGAGCGTTTCACCGGCGATTCCCTCTGCGGATCCGAGAAGCACCAGGGCGGCGGCGGTGTCTGACACGTGCATGAAGTCACGGGTTTGCTCGCCATCACCGAACACGATCGGACGCAGCCCCGCGAGCACTCGAACGATGGTCCGGGGCAGGACTTCGCCGCTGTCGCCCTCGAAGTGACTGCGCGGGCCATACGTGTTGAACGGACGGACGACGACAGTGTCCATCCCGTACGTGCGGAAATGAGCACGCGCGTACGCTTCACCCGCGAGCTTGCTGGCCCCATAGACCGTCTCAGGCCAGGTCGGGTGTCGCTCGTCCATGGGCGCGTACTGGGCGGTGCCGAAGACCTCGCTCGTGCTGACGTAGATGAATCGGTTGACCCCTCGTCCCTTAGCACCCTGAAGCAATTGGAGTGTCCCTTCGGCGTTGACGCTGTGGTTTTCCATCGGCTCGTGAAGACTGTGTCGAACACCGAGGCACGCCAGGTGATAGACGACATCAACATCGCCCAGTGCCGCGTTTCTGGCATCCTCGTCGCGGATGTCGCCCTCGACGAGACGGACACGCGGATCGTCGTCGAGGTGCACGAGATTGGCTCGCGTGCCATTCACGAGGTTGTCGAGCACGACAACGGAATCGGCGCCCGCGGTGAGGAGCTGGTCGACCAGGTGGCTCCCGATGAAGCCCGCTCCCCCGGTGACGAGGACTTTCGCTTCCTGCAGTGTGCTCATCGTGCTGGCTCCATCTGTCGTTCGCTGGGCGAGGGGGATACTGAACTGCCCGACTGGGCCAGGCTCCTGGTTGCTGCTTCGAGGACGGCCAGGACGCGGAGCCCCGCCTCACCGTCGGTGCGTGGCGCACGCCTAGACCGGATGCTCGATGCGAACTCGGCGGCCATGGTCGCCAGGGCTTCACGCTCCGGAAGCGCCGGGGACCAGGTGTCCCCGAGCCGGTAGGAGATGTTCGCGTCGCGTCGGTCTGTGCGGCCTGCGGACTGTTTGCCGAGGTCCACACCCCGGTCATAAACGCTCAGCCGTTGTTGTGGGTTGAGGTCATCCCAAACGAGCGTGCGTTTGCTTCCGCCGATCACCATCTGCCGGATCTTCGTCGGACTGAGCCAGTTGACGTGCACGTGGGCGATCGCCCCGCTCGCCAGGGGAAGCGTCAGGTAGCCGATGCAGGATCTGCCCGCACCGAGCGGGTCGGCTCCCTGGGCCGCAACGGCGGTCGGTCGGAGCCCTCCGGGGAGCACGAAATCGAGGATGGACAAGTCGTGGGGAGCGAGGTCCCAGAACACGTCGACGTCGGGTTGGATGAGGCCGAGGTTGATGCGAACCGAGTCGACGAAGAGGATCTCTCCGAGCGCTCCTTCTGCGATGAGCTCGCGGATTTTGAGAACGGCTGGCGTGTAGCAGTAAGTGTGGTCAGCCATCAGGACTAGACCGCGGGTGGCCGCCTCGAGAACCATGGCGCGGCCGTTGCTCCCGGATTCCGCCAAAGGCTTTTCGACCACCACATGCTTGCCAGCGGCGAGCGCCTGCATCGCGATCGGATAGTGCGTGCGCGCCGGGGTCGCGATCGCGATCGCGTCGAGGTCGTCGGCTGCCAGCAGTTCGGTGAGCGAGGTGATCACCGGAACGTGACCGACCTGGTCGGCCACCCGCTGAGCCCGCTCGAGATCGAGGTCGCAAATCGCGACGAGCTCCCAATCGGGACTGGTCGAGAAGTTGCGCGCCAGGTTGGGTCCCCAGTAGCCGGCGCCGACGACGGCAATACGTAGTCTCTCCAATGTCATGTCGTTTCCCTCGCGGTCGTTGATGATGGGCAGGTCGTCGTGGTCGGAGGAACGTGCATGCGCTCACTGATTTGCTTTGAACAACACGTCGACCCAGTAGTTGGTGTTCACAACGGATGTGGGCGCACCGGTCCCGTAGGTGTAACGACCGCCGACTGCTGTCGTGCTGAGCGGCTGATTGACGATCGGGTCGCGGAGTCCGTTGGCCGTCACCGAGTAGCGACCGACAGGGGCGCGATAGCTCACGACATACGTGGTGCCGGGCTGGATGGCGACGGGATTCGCAAAGACCGCGAACTGCCAGCCGCTTGCACTCTCATTGGTGAAAGTCACCGTGGCCAGGGCCACTCCGTTCGGTCCCCACAGTGTTCCGGTGTGTTGGCCGACGTCCTGGGTTCCCTTGTAGAACCGCACCCCGAGAACGTTGCCTGCGGTCGCGGTGGTGAAGGCCATCCCGAGCTGCACCGGCTTTGAGTCAGCCCAGTTCGTGTTGGCCGGAGTACCCGACGGCCCGAAGACAGACGTCACTCCTGGTTGGGTCAGCGGGTCGACCGGCTGTTCCGGTGTCGGTGTCGGCGTCGGTGTCGGCGTCGGCGTCGGCGTCGGCGTCGGGGTTGGGGTTGGAGTCGGGGTTGGTGTCGGTGTCGGGGTTGGGGTTGGGGTTGGAGTCGGGGTTGGTGTCGAACCAGCTGTCGCGAACTCGATGTCGACGAAGTAGTTCGATGCCTTCGATGAATAGATCGGCAAGCCGCCGCCGCTCTTATACAGATATCGTCCAGCGGTCGCGGTCAGCGGTCCCGACGTCTTCGGCGACTGGAAGTAGGACGTCGTGTACGCGTAGCGACCCTGCGGCGCATAATACGAAACCACGTACTGCGCACCCGCGGTCAGCGACACGGGCGCCGAGAGCGGAGCTGTCTGCCAGCCGGTGGCAGACTCCCCCGTGAAGGTCACGGTCGCCAGTCGAGTACCGGCCGCGTTCCACAGAGACCCTGTGTGAACGCCCCCGTTGCCTGTCCCCTTGAAGAATCGGATCGCTGTCACCGACCCTGCCTGGCTCGCCGTGAAGGCCATGCCCAGTTCGACCGGGGCCGCGTCATTCGTCGCTGCGGGAACAGCCGGCGTCTCGTTGCCGAGCACCGTGTATGTCGTGCTTGTCGAACCGGACTGGGCCGTACGGAACGACCACTGCTGGGTGGGCAGGGTGGCCCCACTCGTCGATTGGATCCCAGACACGGTGACGTCTACGAGTGCGCCGGATGGTAGGTCGCCAGCGGGAGTCAGAATGATCGTCTTGCGGTCGCCGCTGATGGAGACAGCACCGTTGATCGCTGTACTGCCGACGGCCGCTCGTATCTGATACCCCGGAGCGATCGCCGTCGAGAACGTGATCGAGATCCCCGTGTTCCTGGCGACGTCGAGCGCCCCGTCTGCGGGCTGTGTGCTCACGACGGTCAGGGGATCTGGGGTGGTCTCAAACACGACGTCGACGGAGTACCCGGTCGTCGTCCGCGATGCCGGGAACGCGTTGGAGTAGTTGTACACACCGGAGTTCGCTGCGACGCGCAGGGGACCTTTACTGTAACCGGCACTGCCATATGCGCCTGGCGTCGCGGAGTAGCGACCGGCTGGTGCCCGGTACGACGCCACGTATTCCGTTCCAGCAGTGATCGTCACTGGCTGCGCGAAGTACACGGTCTGCCACCCCGATGTACTTTCGTCACTGAAGATTGCCGTTGCGAGTGACTCCCCTGTCGAGGACCACAGGGTTCCGACGTGCGTTCCGGTGTTTCCCGCCGCTTTGTAGAAACGGACGCCCTTGATGATGCCGTTCGCTGTGGACGAGAACCGCACGCCCAGGGTGACGGCGGCCGGGTCACCGACCTCGATGATGCCAGGAACGTCTCCATCGTCGTAAAGGCTGCACGGGCACACCCCGCCCTCCGCCGGCGGTTTCACCGTGGTGAACGACCAGGCACCGCCCGACAATGGTTCGGGTCCTGCTGCACCCTGGACGGTCATCGAAACCGAGTACTTCACGAAGCCCGCGAGCGGTGTAGCGGGCGTGAAGGTCACCGTTCGGGTGCCAGCGTCATAGGTCGTCTGTCCGCTGACGGTCGCGTTGAGGCTGTCGCGGACCGTGACGGCGACAGAGCCGGCTGGCACATCCCTGGACAGGACCGCGCGAATGGTGGTCGATGTCGGAACGCTGGATGAGCCAGGCAACGGCCATTGCTGCGTGGCGGCGAGGGGTACTGTGTTCGCCGTGTCGAAGACGGCATCGACGAAGTAATGCCCGCGCTGGTAGCTGCTCGTCGGGTAGGTCCCGTTTGTGCTGTACACACCGGCTGGCTGCGATCCGAACCCGCCATCGACCTTGAGGGGATGGCGATCGATCGGCCCGTAGTCCGCGAAGTTGGACTCAACGGCGTAACGGCCGTTCGGGGCGCGATAGGAGATCACATACGTGCGACCGGCGGTGACCGGAACGGCGCTGCTGAATTGAGCGGTCTGCCAGCCGGAGGACGTTTCGTCGGTGAACGTGGTTGTCGCCAGCCGGACGCCGTCATCGCGCCACAGTGAGCCGGTGTGGGTTCCCGTGTTCGCGCTGCTCTTGTAGAAACGGACGCCCGAAACGAAACCGTTCACGGCCGCGGTGAACCGCAGGCCAAGTTCCACAGCCGCAGCGTCGCCGCTGTCGGCTATCTTCGGTACCGAAGCGCCGAAGAAGGAGTATGGTCCTGTGACGGTGAGGGGAAGAACCTTGGGTGTCGCCGGGTAGTTGGCGCTGTCGTCGATCGCTCGAACCTGAATCGGCGTTGTGCCCATGCCGTTCTGTACGTACTGGTAGGTCCAGACGGTGGTACCAGAGGCAGCGTGCCAGGATTTCCCGCTGTCGGTTGAGACTTCGACCCCGGCCACCCGGCCTCCGACGTCGCTCGCCGTGCCGGACAGCGTCACGAGTGTTCCGTTGGCAATGGACGCGTTCTGAGCTGGAGCATCGATCGTCACGGTCGGTGCGGTCGTGTCGGTGCTTGCCGTTGCCCGCACGAGCGCAGGATCGAGCGACGCGGGCTGGGCTCCCATGTCAGCGAGGAGGTTCACCTGGGCTTGCTGCATCCGCGGATCGGCTGGGGCACCATTACCGTCGTGTCTCTGGTCGAGTCCCCACGCCCACTGCACGCTGCCCGCTGAAAAGACCAGGGCTCCGCTTGGTGCCCGGTAGAGAGTGAGATGGTGGGTTGTCGTTCCTGGCTTGACGACGTTGCCGTAATCCTGGAGGTATTCCGAAACGGTGCCCGTCGTTGTCGACAGGTGGATGAGCCCGCCTGGGCGGAAGCCGTTGTCCACGTCTTCGTTCGACTCATACCCCACTGTGTGCGGGGCGAGGGCTGCGGTTGATCCCTGCGCGAGGTTCGTGAGGCTGGTGTTTCGCCACAGCCGCATCTTGCCTTCGGACGACGAGACCGACACCGGAAGGTCGACGGAGTTCACCTGGTAGATGGTGCCGATGAGCTTGTTCTCGGGCTGGGCCGCTCCTGCTGAAGCCGGAGCGAATCGTGGGTCACGAAAGGTACCCGTCCACTCGGAACTGGGATCGATCTTGGCGCGTGACCACGTCTCCTTATAGCTGACCAGCGTGCGATAAGGGGTCGCACCCGCGCCCGCGGATGGTTCGTAACGGGTTCGCCAGTATCCGTCGTTCCCGCCGAGGAACTGCAGGTTCACACCGGCATCCCTGGCGGCCTCGATGTTCGACCGCTGCGCTCCCGACCAGTATTCGTCGTGGCCGACCGAGAGGAAAGTCTTGTGGTTCTTGAGCAGTGCTCCGAGCCGGTCGGTGTCGACGCCGCTGAAGTAACTGACGTCGTAGCCGTTCTTCTCCAGGAATCGGACCTGCGCGTATTCGCTGGAGAAGTAGAAGTCGCGGCCGTTCCCGGTGGCGCGGGTGTCGAATGGGCGGTTGTAGCTGAGTTTGTATGCTCGGCCATTGTCTCCGCCCCGGTAGAAGCTGCTTCCGCCGTAGGCGTTGTACGCGTGCCAGGTCGGGTCGGAGGTCTGGAAGAGGACGTCTGAGCGGCTGGCCTCATCGCGGACGACGAAGATGATGTGGCTGCTTCCGTTGGTGTCCGCGCGGGTGAGTACCGCGAGGTAGACGCCGGAGACCGCGTCTGCGGGGACGTCCCAGGACGCAGACACGCCCCAGGTTCCGCAGTCGTAGAGTTCGGTCGCCGCGTCAGTGATGCACTGCGGCTGGGTGAGGGGACGGTTCGGTGCGAGGTCCGCGGTACCGACGAGCCGGGCCCCGAGGCCCTGGTACCAACCGGTGCGGTAGATGTCGACCTTGTAATTCGGCACGGCAGAGTCGATCTTGAAATCGATTCGTGATCCGACATTCACGCTGATGTCCGTGGCGAATCCCTGAATAGTTCGATCACCGGCCCCAACGATGTCCCAGACCGCCGGGTTCGTTCCTGGCTTCGAGTTCTCGCACACGATCGCGTTCGACCCCGTGTCGCACGGGCCGGCAGCGTGTGCGGCCCCTGTGCCAAGAGGAACGGCTATCGTGACAAGCAGGACCGCTGCTGCCACAAGCGCGGTGAAGCGTCGGGTCAGACCTGCGCTGAATCGGGAGGTCAGCCTGCTCGATTGGTGCACGTTGTTCTCTTCTCGCCCTGTATGTTGCCGCGTGAAGTCATTCCCCGTCGGATTCGGAAGAAGGAGAAACGACGACCGACTCTGATCGCACAATCCATGAACGTGACGTAACTTCACGTTCTGTGCTGAAAGAGTAACCTGCGATGGGCAGAGGCCGATCCCCCCTTTTCGGGTGAGGAACGCTCAGCTTTTCGAGAAAACGGCGCAAACGAGACCTTCACGGTGCGCCACGATCACGGCCTGGACCCGGTCGCGGAGCTCGAGCTTGAAGAGGATGCGTCCGACGTGGGTCTTCACGGGGGACTCCGACAGGAAGAGCCAGCCGGCGATTTCGGTGTTCGACACGGCTGTTTGGGGCCGTAGGTCTTGGTGAGGTTCTGTAATTCGATCATGATGCGAGGCTACGAACCCGACCCACCGTGCCGCGTCGGCCGCCGGAATGGGGTTTGACCGTTCCACCTCATACCCTGTACCGTTTTTGCGGTACCCGCCCGTTCGGAGACAGTCTTAGAGCTGCGAGCCCTGCACCGAGAAGGTGTCGCAGGCCGCCGCGCCGTTCTCGTAACCGGTGGTGAACCAGCGCTGCCGCTGCTCGCTCGACCCGTGCGTCCAGGCTTCGGAGTTCACTTCCTGGCCCGAGCCCTGCTGGATGCGGTCGTCACCGACGGCTGCTGCGGCGTCGAGGGCATCCGTCACCTGCGTCTGGGTCGGCGGCTCGAGGAACTTCGTGCCGCTCACATCGTCCGTCTGGGATGCGCCGGCGACCCAGGCCCCGGCGAAGCAGTCGGCCTGAAGTTCGATCCGCACGGAGTCGGAGTCCGGGCCGGTACCTGTGCGGTCGGCCGAGTCCATGATCCCTGTGATGTTCTGGATGTGGTGTCCCCACTCGTGCGCAGCGATGTACATCTGCGCGAGGGTGCCACCCGTCGTGTCGAACGGAGGCTGGCGGAGTTGCTGGAAAAAGCTCGTGTCGATGTAGATCGTCGCATCTGGCGGGCAGTAGAACGGGCCGGTCGCACTGGACGCCGCTCCGCAGCCGGTCGTCGTCGACTGGTCGAAGAGCACGAAGGACGGCGTCACGTATTCGTTGCTCGCAATCGAGGGGTAGGTGGCGACCCAGAAGTCGTCGATCGACGCGCTCGCGCCCTGCATCAGGCAGTCGACGTTCTCGTTGGCGTCCTCGCCGGTCTTGCACTCGGTGATCGCTTGGTCAGGCCCGGCTGGCGCGCCCTGCCCGCCACCACCGATCAACCCGCCGATGTCGACGCCGGTCAGCTGAGAGACGACGAACACGACGATGACGCCGACGATGCCGACGCCGCCGCCGACGGCAGCACCACGACCCCGACGCTTGACGTTGCCACCGGAAATGTCCGAATCGGGATTGAAAGTCACGACGCCAACCTATCCCTCAGGTCCTGCACCAAACAGCACATTGCGCTTGGGCGCCCCGACGGCTATGACGCGAAACGGTCGGTCGCCTCGAGCAAAGCGTCGAGGATTCCGGGCTCGTCGAAGGCATGCCCGGCGTCAGCGATCATGCGGAGTTCTGCGTGGGGCATCGCCTTGGCGAGCGCCCACGCCGTCATCGCCGGGGTGCAGATGTCGTAGCGGCCCTGCACGATCACGGTCGGAATGTCCGCCAGCCTGCCGGCATCTCGAATCAGCTGCCCTTCTTCCCACCAGCCTCCATGGATGAAGTAATGGTTCTCGATGCGGGCGAAGGCCACGGCATAGCTCGGCTCGGTGAACCGGGCGATCACATCGGCGCGCGGCAGCAAGGTGATCGTGGAGGACTCCCAGCGTGACCAGGCGATCGCGGCCGGGCCGTGAACGGCAGGGTCGGGGTTATTGAGCAGCCTGGAGTAGGCGCGGATGAGGTGCCCGCGCTCCTCGACTGGGACGGGGGCGAGGAATTCCTGCCACAGGTCGGGGAAGATCGCGGATGCGCCACCCTCGTAGAACCAGTCGAGCTCGACCTGACGGAGGGTGAAGATGCCGCGGAGCACGAGTTCGCGCACCCGGTCGGGGTGGGTTTCGGCGTAGGCCAGGGCGAGGGCACTGCCCCACGAACCGCCGAAAACCTGCCAGGTGTCCACTGCAAGGTGATCGCGCAGTTTCTCAATGTCGGACACGAGGTGCCAGCTGGTGTTCGCCGCGAGGTCCGCCTCAGGAGCGCTCGCGTGCGGCGTGCTCCTGCCGCAGCCCCGCTGGTCGAATAGGACGATCCGGTACCTGGCCGGGTCAAACAGCCGACGGTGGTCAGCACTGGATCCGCCCCCCGGGCCACCGTGGAGAAAGACAACGGGCTTGCCGTCCGGGTTCCCGCAGGTCTCCCAGTAGATGGCGTTGCCGTCGCCGACGTCGAGGAGGCCGGCGTCGTATGGTTCGATCTCTGGGTACAGTGTCCGCATCCTTCGACCGTACCCCTCCCGTTCCGTCGGGGCAGCCCCGCGCGTAGGCTGTCCGCACCGAGACCGAGGGAGTTCCCATGACCGCGACCACCCTGGCGACCGTGACAGTGACCGGAGCGGGGGGCCAGATCGGCTACGCGCTGCTGTTTCGCATCGCCTCAGGGCAGCTGCTCGGGCCGAACATCCGGGTGCGCCTGAACCTGCTTGAAATCCCCGCCGGGCTGGCCGGGGCCGAGGGTGCTGCGCTCGAACTGCAGGACGCCGCCTTCCCCCTCCTCGACGCCGTCACCGTCACCGACAGCGCGGCGACCGCGTTCGACGGAGCAAACGTGGCGCTGCTCGTCGGCTCCCGCCCCCGTGGCCCCGGAATGGAACGCGCGGACCTGCTGGCGGCGAACGGTGCCATTTTCGGGCCGCAGGGCGCCGCGCTGAACGCGGGCGCGGCATCCGACATCCGCGTGGTCGTTGTCGGCAACCCGGCCAACACGAATGCCCTGATCGCGGCGGCACATGCGCCGGACATCCCGCGGGAGCGGTTCACGGCGCTCACCCGGTTGGACCACAACCGAGCGGTCGGGCTGCTCGCCGCGAAGCTCGGGGTGCCGGCCGGAGACATCGACGGCGTCACCATCTGGGGCAACCACTCGGCAACTCAGTATCCGGACCTGTCTTATGCCACCGCGGCGGGGCGAGAAGTTCGCGAGCTCGTGGACGACGAATGGGTTCGCGAGGAGTTCATTCCCCGCGTCGCCAACCGTGGTGCGGAGATCATCGAGGTCCGCGGCTCGAGTTCGGTCGGCTCAGCGGCGAGCGCCACGATCGATCACATGTACGACTGGGTGAACGGAAACCGCGGCCGGTGGACCAGCGTCGCTCTGCCCTCTGACGGCAGCTACGGGGTGCCGGAGGGCTTGATCTCGTCGTTCCCCGCGACGAGCGTCGACGGCGCCTGGCGGATCGTTCCCGGACTCGACATCGACGCGTTCGCCCGCCAGCGGATCGACGCCTCGGTGCGGGAACTTGCCACAGAACGGGAGCAGGTGCAAGCGCTCGGACTGATTTAGCGCACGGGCGAGGATCAGGCGTACCGTGGCGGCATGGACTATCGTTACCTTGGCAATTCAGGCCTGAAGATCACCGAAATCACGTACGGCAACTGGCTCACCCATGGTTCGCAGGTCGAGAACGACGCCGCCCGCGCCTGCGTGGCCGCAGCGCTCGAGAGCGGGATCACTTCGTTCGACACGGCGGATGCCTACGCCAACACCGCGGCGGAGACCGTGCTCGGCGAGGCACTCAAATCGGAACGGCGCGAGTCGCTCGAGATCTTCACCAAGGTGTACTGGCCCACAGGGCCGAAGGGGCCCAACGACTCCGGGCTCAGCCGCAAACACATCCTCGAGTCGATCGACGGGTCACTGTCACGACTGGGCACTGACTACGTCGACCTGTACCAGGCTCACCGCTACGACGCGGAAACACCGCTTGAGGAGACCATGCAGGCGTTCGCCGACGTGGTGCGCCAGGGCAAAGCGCTGTACATCGGTGTCTCCGAGTGGAACGCCGACCAGCTCCGCCGCGGCAGCGCGCTGGCGAAGGACCTCGGCATCTCGCTCATCTCGAATCAGCCTCAGTACTCGATGCTCTGGCGAGTGATCGAAGCAGAAGTGGTGCCGACATCCAGGGAGCTCGGCATTTCGCAGATCGTCTGGTCGCCTGTCGCCCAGGGCATCCTCACCGGCAAATACCTGCCGGGGAAGCCCCTGCCGGAGGGCAGCAGGGCCACCGATGAGAAGGGCGGGGCGGATGCCGTGTCGCGCTTCCTCCGGGACGACGTCCTCACCGCCGTGCAGGATCTCAAGCCGGTCGCCGACGAGCAGGGGCTCACCCTCGCGCAGCTCGCGATCGCGTGGGTGCTCGCGAATGACAACGTGGCATCAGCGATCATCGGGGCATCCCGCCCTGAGCAGGTCCGCGACAATGTGAAAGCTTCAGGCGTCACCCTGTCGGCTGACGTTCTCTCCCGCATCGACGAGGTGCTCGACTCGCTTCCTGAGACCGATCCGCGCAAGACGGTGTCGCCCGAGAAACGCCCGTCGTGACCGTTCACGTCGCCAAGCGAAAGGTAATTCCATGAGTCGCATCGTTCTCATCGGTGGACACGGAAAGATCAGCCGCCACCTCACGTCCCTGCTCGTGGCGAACGGCGACGAGGTCGTCAGTGTGTTCCGCAACCCGGACCACCGGGGCGACATCGAAGCGCTCGGCGCCGAGGCGTTCGTCTGTGACGTGGAGACGGCATCGGTTTCTGACCTGCAAAAGGCGATGGTCGGGGCGGATGCGGTCGTGTTCGCCGCAGGGGCCGGGCCTGGTTCCGGCGCCGCCCGTAAGCGCACGGTGGACTTCGAGGGCTCGACGAAGTCGGCCGCTGCTGCGGAACAGGCAGGGGTGACCCGGTTCGTGCAGGTCTCCGCGATCGGCGTCGATGAAGGCCCAGAACCCGGAGCCGACGAGGTGTGGACCGCGTATGTCGAGGCGAAGCGTGACGCGGATGCCGCGCTGCGGCGAAGCGGGCTCGACTGGACGATCCTTCGCCCCGGGGCGCTCACCGACGACGAACCGACCGGACTGGTGTCTCTTGCTGAGCACACCGAACGGGGCTCGATTCCGCGGGCGGACGTTGCCGCTGTGATCGCGGCGGTGCTCACCTTCCCTGAGACGGCCGGGCACACCTGGGACCTGATCTCGGGCGAGACACCGATCCCCGCTGCTGTCGCAGCTGCGGTTTCGGCCGGCTGAGCGGTTCGTCCGGCGCTGAAGCCGGCGCCGCCCAGCGCATTACTCAGCCCATCCTTCGGCGTACCCCCGGCGACCTGCGCAGTCGGGCGGGTGCTGCTGGGCCGACGGTGAAATGGGCGGAGTTATGAACCGCAGAACGCGGGCACGGGAACAACGACGGCGGCGGTTGTCGGGTACAACCGCCGCCGCCGGGCTACTGCTTCTTGCTCTTCTTGGGGTGGTTCAGCGCGTCGAACGACGACTTCGCCGCCTTCTCATCCACCGGGGCCTTGCCTGAGGCGCGAAGCTCGGCTACGTACGCCGCGGCTTCCTCCTGCCGCTCCGCCTCGATGCCCGACGCGATCGGCGCCCGCAGGTGCTCCTGGGTGTAACCGAACGCATCGGCCAGGTCGACGGCATGCGGGCGTAGGCGAGAAAGCAGGCGATCGATGTACGCGGTCACCGACTGGGCGCGCTGCCCGGACAACCGGCCGTGGATGAGGTACCAGGCGAGGTGCTTCTCGACCAGGCCGAAGCCGAACAGGTCACGCAGCCAGGTCAGGACCTTCTTCGTGTCCGGGTCGGAGATCGTCGCGAGGGCCTCCGTGAACGCCTCCCACTGCAGCAACTCGGCGTGGGCGATTGCCGCTTCGATCAGTTCGTTCTGGTTCTCGTTGAACAGCGCAGCCGCTTCGGCCCTCGAGAGTTTGCTTGCCGCGCGAAGCCGTCCTGCGATCGTGGCGATCATGGCCTCAACCCGGTCGGTCAGCAGCTCGCGCTGCGCCTGCTCGTCCTGGAGGCGACCGACGGATCGTGCCGTTGAGCCGAAGTCGGCAACGGTCTGGGCGAGCGACCGCAGCCCCGTGCCGTTCACGACCTTGCCTCGAGCCTGCTCCGCTGCGAACCGCGCGAGCGTTGTGGCATCCGCGTCCTTGAACCGCTTGCCGTAGTCGCCGAGCAGTCGCTTACCGACGAGCTGGAGCAGCACGTTGTTGTCGCCCTCGAAGGTGACATAGACGTCGAGGTCGGCGCGGAGGCTCGTGAGCCGGTTCTGCGCCATGAATCCGGCGCCGCCGCAGGCTTCGCGCGCCTCTTGAAGCGTTTCGAGGGCGTGCCATGTGGAGAGCGATTTGAGCGCGGCGGCGAGGGTTTCGAGGTCCTGCCGGTCGTCCTCGGTGTCTCTCTTGCCGCTGAACACACCGTCGAACTTAACGAGCAGCTGGTCGTGTGCGAAGTTCTGCGCATACGTAGTGGCGAGTTTCGTCAGCAGCCGACGCTGGTGGCGCTGGTAGTCGAGGATCACCTCTTCGTGCACGTCACTCGCCGCGTTGAACTGGCGACGCTGGCTGCCGTAGGTGATCGCGATCTGAAGGGCGACAGCGGATGCCGCGACGGCGGCTCCGTCCAGCGACACGCGTCCCTGGACGAGGGTGCCGAGCATGGTGAAGAAGCGACGCCCCGGGCTTTTGATCGGTGACGAATAGGTGCCGTCGGCGGCGACATCCCCGTACCGGTTGAGCAAGTTGGTGCGCGGGATGCGGACGTTCGTGAAGTGGAGCCTGCCGTTGTCGATGCCGTTGAGGCCGCCCTTGATGCCGTCGTCCTCCCCGCCGACGCCCGGGAGGAAGCTGCCTTCGTCGTCGCGGATGGGCACGTAGAAGCAGTGCACTCCGTGGTTCACGCCGTTGGTGATGAGCTGGGCGAAGAGTGTCGCTGCTTTGCCGTGCACGGCGGCGTTGCCGAGGTAGTCCTTCCACGCTGCGCGGAACGGGGTGTGGATGACGAACTCTTCGGTCTCAGCGTCGTAGGTCGCTGTGGTGGCAATTGATGCGACGTCCGAGCCGTGCCCGATCTCGGTCATCGCGAACGCACCGGGGGTCTCAAGGCTCATGATCGCCGGGAGGAACCGATCGTGGTGTTCTTTCGTGCCGAGGTGAAGCACGGCCGCTCCGAACAGGCCCCATTGGACGCCGGACTTGATCTGCAGCGACGGGTCGGCGGTGACGAGCTCCTCGAAGCCGGCGATGTTTCCTCCGTGGTCGTCCATGCCGCCGAGCTGCTTCGGGAATGCGCGGTGGACCTGGCCGTTCTCCACGAGCAACTTCAGCTGGCCGAAGACGGTCTCGCGGTGATCAGCCATCGACTGGCCTTCGATGCGATGGAATTCGGGTCGCGCCGTCAGACGTCGTGCGGCTTGGCGCTGCTCCGGCCACGAGCCGAGAAGCTTCTCGCCGAGTTCCCCACGGGAGATCCGGATTGCGTCGGTGGCCTGGCTGCCGTCCTCGTCGAGAGAGCTGTCGTCGACGGCGGTGCCGGAAGAGAGGGAGGTGTCGACCATGGGAGTTCCTTTGTCTTTCATCGCTGAAGTACGTGTCATTCCACGGTACGAGCGAGCGAAGAACTGGCGAAATAGCCCGTCCCCTGGCTACAAATGACGTCACGAGCACGCAGCGCACGCTTGAGGAAAGCTACAGAAGCACGGCTGCTTTTACTGCCAGAGTCAACAACGCCAGCCGAGTCGCGACTCCCTCTCGCATGAGGTCCGGCGCCCCTTAACACTCCCGCGGATAACAGCGTATGGTCGAGGGAACACAGCCGGCATGGCTGGCAGGCCAAAGGAGTACGGATGCCTAACAAGTCACCCCAGAAGAATTCTGCGAAGAAGGAACCCGCGAAGTCCCTGAAGGAGAAGCGGCTCGACAAGAAGGCGAAGGGCGAGGACAAGGCCCGCAAGGGATAGACCTCGCGTCAGACACGGCGCTGCGTCGACCTCACGGTCGGCGCAGCGCCTTTCATTTGAGTCTCGGAACGCGCCCTAAGCCGCGGAACCCGCCCTGACGACCTCGAGGATCGCTGCGCCGTAGCTCGCACGTTTCTTCTCTCCGATGCCGCTGATGCCGGCGAGGTCCTCCGACGAGCCCGGCCGCGCCGTCGCGATCGCCCGCAGGGTAGCGTCGCCGAAGACGATGTAGGCGGGAACGCCCTGCTCTTTGGCCTCGGTCGCACGCCACGCACGGAGGGCGTCGAAGAGTTCCGCGTCTGCCGGGTTAAGGTCAGCGACGGCGGCCTTTCTCGCTGCTCCGGCCGAGGCACGACGCTCAGGTTCATTTCGCATCGCCACCGTGAGCCCGCCTGACAGTACCTCGGCGCTGCCGTCGGTCAGGCCGAGGGTTCCATATTCGCCGCGTGTGGCGAGCAGACGTTTGGCCAGCAACTGACGAACAACGCCTCGCCACTGCTGCTCGGTGAGGTCGGCCCCGATCCCCCACGTGGCGATGGTCTCGTGCGACCACTGGCTGGTGCGCGCCGTGGTCTTGCCGCGGAGGATATCGATGAGGTGGCCTGCACCAAACTCCTGGTTGCGTTCCCGTTTCAGCCGGACGATCGTCGAGAGAAGCTTCTGCGCCGGAATTGTGCCGTCCCAGACCTCGGGCGGATCAAGGCAGGTATCGCAGTTGCCGCAGGGCTGGGAGGGCTGGCCGAAGTAACCGAGGAGGTTACGGCGGCGGCACTCGACGGTCTCACAGAGGCCGAGCATGGCGTCGAGGTGCGCTGACATGCGCCTCCGGTGTGCCAGGTCACCTCGAGAGTCGTCGATCATGCGCCGGAGCTGGACGACATCCTGCAATCCGTAGGCGAGCCAGGCAACGGATGGTTCGCCGTCGCGCCCTGCGCGCCCCGTCTCCTGGTAGTAGCCCTCGACGCTCTTGGGCAGGTCGATGTGGGCCACAAACCGCACGTCGGGTTTGTCGATCCCCATGCCGAAGGCGATGGTCGCGACAATGACGATGCCGTCTTCGCGGAGAAACCGGGCCTGGGTTCGCTGGCGCAGTGAGGCGTCGAGTCCTGCATGGTACGGCAGCGCCGCGATTCCGTTCGCCTGCAGGTGCGCCGCCGTTTTCTCTACGGTGTTGCGGCTGAGGGCGTAAACGATGCCCGCCTGCCCGGCTCCCTCTTTACGGATGAAGTCCACGAGCTGTTTGCGCGGCTCGTTCTTGGGAACGATCCGGTACTGGATGTTCGGGCGATCGAAGCTGGCAACGAAATGCCTGGCGTTGTGAAGGTGCAGCCGGTCTGTGATCTCGCGATGGGTGGCCTCCGTCGCCGTCGCGGTGAGGGCGATCCGGGGAACGTCTGGCCAGCGCTCGGCGAGGTCACCGAGGGTGAGATAGTCGGGGCGGAAGTCGTGTCCCCATTGCGAGACACAGTGCGCCTCGTCGATCGCGAAGAGGGCGATCCGGCCGTTCGCGAGGAATCGTTTGGTGGCTTCGGAACCGAGCCGCTCGGGCGCGACATAGAGGAGGTCGAGTTCGCCGGCGAGGTACGCCCGTTCGACCCGGTCGCGTTCCTCCGGGGACTGCGTCGAGTTGAGGAAGGCTGCGTTGACGCCGACGGCCAGGAGTGCATCGACCTGGTCCTGCATGAGGGCGATCAGCGGCGAGATGACAACACCGGTTCCCTCGCGGACGATGGATGGCACCTGGTAGCAGAGGCTTTTTCCGCCACCGGTCGGCATCAGTACGACGGCATCGCCGCCTGCCACGACCTGGTCGACGATGGCTTGCTGTTCGCCACGGAACGAGTCGAAGCCGAACACGCGGGACAGCACCTCGGCCGCGCTGGGACGGACCGGTGCGTGCGGGCTGGATGGCGGGGCGGTTGTCACCTGACGAACGATAGCCTGAGCAGCTGACAACGGCGAATTTTGCCCGCCATCCTCTTTGCGCGGTCGAAAAAGGTCGAGTTCCGCCGAAAACTTCCAGCCAGTTCTGACCGAGCAACGACCCAATAGCCATAGCCGCACGTACGCGCGTGGGCGCGCACGTGCGGCTCCGGTCAGACTGCGGCGGGCGGGCCTCCGGGTTCGGATGCCGCCTCGGCGGGTTCGGCGGACGGCGCACGCCTCCGAACGACAACGAGCACGACGATCGCTGCCACGACGAGAACGCCGAGGCCGAGGCCGATCCACAGGATCGTCGTTGCCGCGGTCGAGGCGTCGTCGGGTTCAGCGACCGGGGCGGCCGTTGCGGTGTCCGGCGGAACGACCGGAGCGGCCTCCGTCTCTTCGGGGGCTGCTGTCTCCGACGCAGCGGGCGCCTGGCCGCAGGTCGGCGGGGCGGAGAATCCGCTTCCGATCTCCTGGCCGCCGGCAGGCTGCCAGGTGAAGACGATGTCGCCGCCGCTGGCAGCGCTCGTGATCGGGTGCCCGTCCGCCGACACAACACCCCACGCGACGCGGTACTCGCCCGCTTCGCCGAGCAGGACAGGCATCGTGATACTCGCCCCGGCGACGGTCACGCATCCGTCACCGTAATAGAGCGGAGTGTCGCCTGGGCCGCTCACCTGGAGGAAGGTCGTCGGGCTGTCGGGGCCCGAGTCGAGCAGGGCGTCGCTCGTGGTGATCACGAACGTGCCGGGCTGCTCGGTCACGACCGACCCCGTGGCAGGAGTAGAGGAAACGAGTGAG
The DNA here is from genome assembly GCF_900115155.1 of Mycetocola miduiensis. Lineage (GTDB taxonomy): Bacteria > Actinomycetota > Actinomycetes > Actinomycetales > Microbacteriaceae > Mycetocola_A > Mycetocola_A miduiensis. The sequence continues at coordinate 223,930 of NZ_FOVM01000004.1, read as the reverse complement.
TTGTGGGCCTGCGCAGGGGTAACCCCCACGAGAGCCGCGAGCGCTATGCCCGCGAGGATGCCGGCCATGACGGGACGGGAACGGAATGAAGCCATAAGGGTGGTCCTCAGAAAGATGTAACTTGAGAAATAAACGGGGGGAACGGGTGCGCCGAATGACCACCCGAACCGAAAGCGCGACCAACCGACCGAAAACAATTGGACGCGACCGATACGGCCGCTACGCGAAGGAGCGCGCGGTAACGAGCAGCGGTGGCCCCCGCCGGTTCGCCGAGAACGGCAGCAGCGCAGTGGATCCCCGGAGAACCGGCAACCACCCGGGCACCGTGGTGGCGGGGGTGGAGGGCGAAACGGCTCCGAGCGCAGCGATGACCGCGCGGAACGCCAGCCCGAGCGTGTTCCCGAACGCTCTCAGCACACGTTCGCCGTGCTGAAGGGCGGCGATCGTTACGGCTGCAGCAGCAGCGTGACCGAGCCACATGACGACGTCGGCCGACTGGTGCACGTGGGGAACGACATCCGCTGTGAGCACGACCATGCCGTGGTGCCCGGACTGCGTCGCCGTGCCGGACGTATCAGGGAGCGCGCCGAAAAGACCGTGGAATGCGGCCTGGCTCGCGGCGACGGCGACGGTGAGTCGCGCCGGAGTCGCCCGACCGGCGAGAGCGACGCAGACCGCGACGGCGAGGACGGATGCCACGGCGAGCGCCACGATGCTCGGTGCCTCACCCGAGGCGACGCCGTGCGAGAACGCGGCCGTAAACGTCGATACGGCCGCCGCGAGGACACCGCGTGTCACCCGTGTTCGTCGTGCCTGCATTTGTCCTCCTGCTGCTTCCACTGTACTTCGGAGCGGCCGGGAGGACGGATCGGTCAACGCCGCTACGCTGAGCCCCATGCTCACCGCCATCGTCGGACTCACCGGCGCGCTCATCTTCGGCGCAGCCGACTTTCTCGGCGGCCTCGCGTCCAAACGGATCAGTCCGATCCGGGTGACGGCCGTCGCCGCCGCGGCTGGACTTGTCGGGCTTCTTGTCGTGCTCGCGCTCGGTTTCGGCACCTGGTCGGCCGAGGCCGTCCTGTGGGGCGCGCTGTCGGGGGTGACCGGCGCTATCGCCATCTCACTCCTGTACGCCTGCCTCGCCATCGGGCCGATGAGCATCCTCTCTCCCCTCACCGCCGTCGTCTCCGCGATCGTTCCGATGACATGGGGGCTGCTCGGCGGTGAGCGACTGGGCCTGGCCGGCTACCTGGCCCTCGGACTCGCGCCCGTCGCCGTGGTCCTGGTCGGCTTCGTACCCGAGAAGGGGGCAGTGCGGCCGAGCCTCAAGGGAATCCTCATGGCGGTGGGCTCGGGGGCCATGATCGGGACCTTCATGATCCTCATCGACCAGACCCCGGAGGACTCTGGGGTGGTGCCGCTCGTGATGAACCGGGCGGTCAACGCCGCGCTCATGTTCGTCACGGTCGGCGTCCTGTGGTTCATCAGCCGTCGGGCCGCACGGACGCGGGTTGCGGAATCCGTGCACGAGGATGCGGCGCAGGTCCTGCATCAGGCCACCCCGCACGACCCTGCACCGATCAGCGCAGGTTGGAGACCGGGCCTTGCGCTCGCGGTCGCGTGCGGCATCGTCGACGCTGTCGCGAACACTCTCCTGTTGATCGGCATCCGGATCGGTGATCTCAGCGTGATGAGCGTGCTCACGGCGATGTACCCGGCCGGCACCATCCTCCTCGCAGCGGTCGTACTCCGGGAGCGCATCGCGCCCGTGCAGTGGGTCGGCCTCGCCCTTGCGCTCCTCGCGGCCGGGATGCTCGCACTCGCCTGAAATCCATGCATGCGAATAAACTCGGCGGGACTAGGTTGAGAAGAAGAGACTCGCCGTAGTCGAGACGGAGCGGACATGGATACCTCGAACGCGCAGGTGCGCCTGCTGCGCAACGACGCAGGACATCGCTATGAGATCTGGGTCGGGGATGCCCTGGCGGGCGTCGCCACGTACCGGGAAAGCCACGATCGCGTGACGTTCCTGCACACCATCGTCGACGAGGCGTTCGGCGGCAGGGGTTTCGGCAGCCGACTCGCCGCGTTCGCACTGCAGGACACCGTCGATCGCGGCAAGCGGATCGTCCCGGTGTGCCCGTTCATCGCCGAGTACCTTCAGAGCCACCACGAGTTCGACGAGCACATCGACCTGCCGAAGGCCGCGCAGTCATGACCCGGCTCGATGCCCCGGTCGACGAAAGCAGCTGCCACCGGATCGACCAGGACGGACCGGCCACTCGTCTGCTGGAGGCCCGCGAGGTGCCGCTCGGTGGCATCCGGGGAATCCTCGTGCGCCGTTCGCTCCCACAACGCGAATTGCCGATGGTCGGCGCGTGGTGCTTCCTCGACCGTTTCGATGACGCGCAGTCGCACATGCGCGTGCTTCCGCACCCGCACACCGGCCTGCAGACGGTGACCTGGCCGATCGAAGGCAGCATCCGTCACCGTGACAGCGTCGGATCCGACGTGGCTGTTCAGCCTGGCGAGCTCAACATCATGACGAGTGGCTACGGCATCTCGCACTCCGAGTTCTCTCTCGGTCAGGTTGAGTCCGCGCTGCGAGGGTTGCAGCTCTGGGTTGCCTTGCCGCGTGAGATGGCGGCCGTCGACCCGTTCTTTGAGCGCCACACCCGGCTTCCCGTCTACGAAACGGACGGCCTGGTTGCGACGGTGCTCGTCGGGCGCCTCGGGGACCTCGAGTCCGACGCAACGATCTTCACTCCCCTGATGGGAGCGGATGCGATCGTCGACGCCGGCGCGCAGGCATCGCTTCCTCTCGCTCCGTCCTTCGAATACGCCGTGATGGTGATCTCCGGTTCGCTCGATGTCGCCGGGCACCGGCTCACCAGCGGACCCCTGCTGTACCTGGGACTCGGGCGTAAGAACCTCGACGTGTCCAGCGCCGACGGCGCCCGCTTCGTTCTCCTCGGCGGCGTCCCGTTCGGGGAGGAACTCATCATGTGGTGGAACTTCGTCGGCCGTAGCCACGACGAGATCGTCACCGCACGCGACGACTGGGAGCGAGGCGCCGACCGGTTCGGTCGCGTCGACGGCCACGGCGGCGAACGCATCCCCGCCCCTCCGCTCCCCACCGTGCGACTGACCCCGCGCAAGCGACGTGTCTGACTCCGGTCGCTCTTTGGAATGAGGCAAGCCTCAGCTAAATTGAGAGGCGCGGCTCTGCCCGCAACGACCCGACTGATCGGTAGAGAGCACCCATGCGAAACAGCAGCACACGGCTCCTCCTGACGTGCGCCGCAATCGGCGTCGGCGGCGGGCTCGTCTTCGTTGCGAGCGGGTATCTCCAGGGCATCATCGCCGCGACGCTCCCGATTCTCTACGGGCTTCTCATCGGGGTCTACTTTCTGCCGGGAGTTCTCGCACAATCGTTACTGCGGCGGGGCGGCGCTGCCCTCCTCACCGGCCTTTTCGCGGGACTTGTGGCGGCGGCGTTCAGCCCGCAATGGTTCTTTCGCTACCTCGGGGCCGGTCTCGCCATCGGCGCGCTTCAGGAACTGCCGTTCCTCGTGACCCGGTATCGCTACTGGAAGGCGTGGGTGTTCTACCTGGCCGCGACGATCGCTGGGCTGGTTTTCGGCTTCGGGGTGTTCGTGGTGATCGGATTGAGCAACTTCACCGGCTGGGCGAACCTGGTGTACTTCGTTCTCTTTGTCGTGAGCCCCGTGCTTGCCACCTGGATCGGACGGATTCTCGCGGACCGGCTCGACAAAACAGGGGTCGCTCGTGGTCTGCAGCAGGAAATCGACCGTCGCGCGGGCCGCAGGCAAGACACGAATGCACTGATGGTCGCGGCGTGAGCCGTTGACTGGCATGGACGATCGGGATGTCCTGCCCCTTCGAGTGCGCGACCTGGCTATCCGCCATGACGGTCGCACCGGGAACACCCCGGCCGGCGTCTCGTTCGACATAGCACCCGGTGAGGTCGTGCTGCTGCTGGGTCCGTCCGGCTGCGGCAAGTCCACCCTCGCACTCGCCCTCAACGGGCTCGTCCCGCACGCCGTCCCAGCGCGCCTGGCCGGCGCTGTCATTGCAGGCGGCATCGACACGATGGACGCCACGGTGGCGCAGCTGTCGGAAAAAGTCGCGATGGTCTTCCAAGACCCCGACGCTCAGATTGTCACCGGATCCGTGCTCGACGAGGTGTGTTTCGGCCCGGAGAACCTGGGGCTCCCGGTAGAGGTCGGCCTCGCGCGCGCCGAAGCGTCACTGCGCGCTGTCGGGCTGTGGGAGCGCCGGGCAGAAAACCCTGACCTTCTCTCCGGCGGAGGACGCCAGCGCCTGAGCATCGCGTGCGCACTGGCGATGGGAGCGCCCTTGCTGGTGCTCGACGAGCCAACGGCGAACCTCGACCCGGTCGGTATCGATGAGGTTTACGCCGTGCTGCGGGACCTGGTGACACAGGGCGATAAGTCAATCCTCCTGATCGAGCACAACCTCGACGCGGCGATCGAGCTCATCGACCGCGTGATCGTCCTCGACAGCGGCGGCCGGGTGGCGCTGAACGGCACGCCGGGCGCTGTACTCGCCGCGCGGGCGGAGGACGTCGCGGCACTGGGAGTCTGGCTGCCCGTCGCGACGCTCGCAGCTTTGCGCCTGCGCCGAGCGGGCGTGGAGATCGACCCTCTTCCGCTCACCGGGGCACAGCTCGCGGCCGCGCTCGACGGCATCCGTGTGCTGCCGGAACCTGCCGCTCGGGCGAGGTTGCAGCGACGTGGCGACGAGGCTGCGGTGCGGGTTCGCGATCTGACGGTTGTCCGAAGCGGCAGCACGCTGCTGGATTCCGTGTCGCTCGACATTGCGGCCGGGGACTTCACCGCCGTCATCGGGACAAATGGGGCGGGCAAGACGACCCTTGTTCAGGCGATCGCCGGTGTCGTGCCGCCGCCGCGGGGCCGGATCACCGTCGCGGGCCTCGACCCGACCACAAGTGACGTTCGGGCGCTTGCCGCTCACATCGGTTTCGTGTTCCAGAACCCGGAGCACCAGTTCCTCGAGAACACCGTCTGGGATGAACTCGCGTATGGCCTGCGGCTGGCCGGCGGTTCGATGGATGCTGCGGGCGTGGAGTCCACGGTGACCGGAATGCTCGAGCGATTCGGGCTCGAGGAGCTGCGCGATGCGCATCCTTTCCTGCTGTCCGGTGGGCAGAAACGGCGCCTGTCGGTTGGCACGGCGCTCGTCACCGGGGCACCGGTGCTCGTTCTCGATGAGCCGACCTTCGGGCAGGACCGGGAGCGCGCTGACGAGTTGCTGGCTCTTCTCACCGTCCTCAACCGGGGCGGCCGCACCATCATCGCCGCCACCCACGACCTGCAGCTTGTCGCCGAGTACGCGCACTCCGTCGCGGTGCTGAGTTCGGGCAAGCTGCTCGCGTTTGGCCCGACGGCGGAGATCCTCGGCGATGCGGAGCTGATCGCACGCGCCGGGCTGCGGCTGCCGCCACTGGCGACGGCGATGGGAGCCGTTGAGAAGCATCCGTCGTGGAGGTCCGTCACCCGCCTCGCCGACCTACCGGGGTCACCGTCATGACGACCGACCCGTACGCATCGGTCACAGCGCCGCCGCGATTCTTCCTGCACCGGCTCAATCCGCTGTCGAAGCTCGCCGCCCCGCTGCCGTTCATGGCCTGGCTGCTCGTCGTCCGCGACGTGTGGACTCCGCTGCTCTTTCTTCTCTTCGCCGTGATCACGATCCTGATCGGTGCGCGGCTGACTCTCCGCCGGGCAGTAGCGCTCGTCATCGGCCTGCCGCTGCTCATCCTTCTGCTGTCGTTCAGTTTCGGGTTGTGGACGGATGCCGCCCGCGTCGACACGACGCCCCTCCTGTTCCAGATCGGCGAGTACCGGTTCTACCTGGGCGCCTGGCTGATCGGGTTGGCCACCGCGCTCAGGCTCGGCGCGGTGCTTGCGCTCGCACTCATTCCGGGCCTGACGACCACTGGCCCCGAACTGGTCCGCGCCTCGGTGGAGCACCTGCGTGTTCCGTACCGGGTCGGCTACACGGCGCTCGCTGCCTACCGGTTCGTCCCCCGGTTCCGGCACGATCTGGATCTCATCCGGCAGGCCCATCGCGTTCGGGGCGTTGCCGGCGGACGCGGGCCGATCGCCGGCATCCGTCGCGGCCTCGGTTATGTCGTTCCGCTGCTCGCTGGAGCCATCCGGCACGCCGAGCGGGTGTCGTTCGCGATGGACTCGCGCGCTTTCGGTGCGCATCCGACCCGGACCGAGCGCTACCTCATGCCTTTACGGGTTCGCGATGCCGTGTTCACCGCCCTGTTCTGGCTTATCGGGGCAGGGCTTCTCGTCGTTGCTGCGCGGCTGGGCGGGGCTCTGCCCTAAGACGCATCCCGCACGGTCGTCAAGGCGCGCTCGAGCCCCTTCAGTACGCGCACATGGCTCTCAGGATGACCCTTACGGTGTTTTTGCGCATCCTCAGCCCTCGGAGCGACCGCTCGCGGTTTCATCCACACGCCCGAGCCGGCGTCGGCAATCCATCGAATCTATGTTCTAATACTTCTATGCGGTGGGACGGACAACAACTGGGCACGGAGGAGCCGTCGGCGCTGCCCGGGCTCGCGAAGCTCAACAACCTTGTGCGCAGTGTGCAGACGCCGGAGTTCGCCGGTGTTACCTTTCACGAAGTGCTGGCCAAGTCGGCGCTTAATCGGGTGCCGCGGCAATCGCAGATGCCGTTCGGCTGGACGATCAATCCGTACCGTGGATGCAGTCATGCGTGTGTTTATTGCTTTGCCCGCCCCACCCACACCTACCTCGACTTCAACGCCGGCGCTGACTTCGACAACCAGGTCGTCGTCAAGATCAACGTCGCTGACGTGCTCGCCAAGGAGGTCGCGAAACCGAGCTGGGGGCAGTTCCCGGTCGCCCTCGGCACCAACACTGACCCGTACCAGCGCGCCGAAGGGCGGTATGCGCTCATGCCCGGGATCATCGAGGCACTCGCCCGGTCGGGCACTCCCCTGTCCATCCTCACCAAGGGCACGCTTCTCCGGCGCGACCTGCCCCTGCTGGCGGAGGTGGCACAATCAGTGCCGGTAGACCTGGCCATGTCCATCGCGATCTACGATGACGAGCTCCAGAAGTCGATCGAACCGGGCACACCGTCGGCAAAAGCACGACTGGCAACGGTGACCGCCGTGCGCGACGCCGGGCTCGACTGCAGCGTCTTCCTGATGCCGATCCTGCCGTACCTGACCGACACGAAGGCACACCTCGACGAAGCACTTCGCCGCGTGAAAGAGGCGGGCGGCACGAGCGTGCTCTTCTCCTCGCTCTACCTCAAACCCGGAGTGAAGCCGTGGTTCATGCACTGGCTCCAGAGGGAACATCCGGAACTCGTCCCCAAATACACGGAGCTCTACTCCCGCGGTCAGTACGCGCCAAAGGAATACCGAAAGTGGCTGGCAGCCCGGATCTCTCCGCTCATTCGCTCGCATGGCCTGGAGCGAGGCCTCGAGGACCCGTCGACAGGCGGCATCCGATCAAAAGCGCTCGGGATGCTCCGGAACGACGCGGGTGAGCGCGTCGCGTTCGCAAGCGACGACGGATCGACCGGTGCACGCATCCTGCCGGCGACCGAGCAGCCGACGCTGTTTTGACAGCCACGTAGATACGAAAACACCCGCCCCGGGCGGAACCATCCGGCAGAGCGGGCGCTTCCGTCCGGAACGGGTGTTCCGGTGAACCTCGGTGCTAGCGGGTGAGCTTCTCGTTGGTCATGCGACCGGCGAGCTCCTCGATGATCTCGTCGCCGGGGCGCGCGTTCACGTAGTCGGCCTCGATCTCGGCACGGCCGAGGAGGTCGGTCATACGACGCTGGCGCGCCTTCGGGATGAGCGTGACGACGATGCCCTCCTTGCCGGCCCGGCCGGTGCGGCCCGAGCGGTGCAGGTACGTCTTGTACTCATCCGGCGCGTCGGCCTGGATGACCAGGGTGATGTCGTCGACGTGGATGCCGCGGGCGGCAACGTCGGTCGCGACCAGCACGTTGACGCGCCCTGAGGTGAGCTGGGCGAGGTTGCGGGTACGGCGAGCCTGGTTCAGATCACCGTGCAGGGCGACGGCACGGATGCCGGCGTCCTCCAGCTGGTCGGTCAGCCGCTCGGCGTATGCGCGAGTCCGCGAGAAGATCAGGGTCTTCTCGTTGCGGTCGGCGAGCTGCTCGATGAGGAGGTCCTTATCGCGGTGCTCGACGACGAGGACGCGGTGATCGATCGTCGCTGAGGCCTGGTCTTCACCGGCGACCTCGTGCACGGACGGCTTCGGGAGGAACTCCTTGACGAGCGACGCAACGCCCTTGTCAAGGGTTGCCGAGAAGAGGAGCTTCTGGCCACCGGGAGCGGTCAGGCGGAGGATCCGCTGCACCGGCTCGAGGAATCCGAGGTCGCACATGTGGTCGGCCTCGTCGAGGACGGTGATGGTCACCTCGGAGAGGTCAAGGCGACCCTGCTCGATGAGGTCTTCGATGCGCCCAGGGGTGCCGACGATGATATCGACTCCGCGCTGGAGGGCGCCGACCTGGCGTGCCTGCGGCACACCGCCGTAGATCTGCGTGGTGAACAGGCCGACGCTGCGGGCAATCGGCTGGACGGTGCGGTCGATCTGCAGCGCCAGCTCGCGGGTCGGGGCCAGGATGAGGGCGCGGGGCTTGCGGCCCATGGCGCGCTTTTTGCCTCCGCCGTTTTCCATCAGCTTCTCGACCAGCGGTGCGCCGAAGGCAATGGTCTTGCCCGATCCGGTGCGGCCGCGGCCGAGAACGTCCCGGCCGGCGAGAACGTCTGGAATGGTTGCCGCCTGGATCGGGAACGGGCTCGGAGCGCCGAGTTCGGCGAGCGCGGCGACGATGTTGCCGCCGAGGCCGAGGTCGGAGAAGCTCACACCTTCGACGTCGGTCGCCAGCGTGGCCTGGGCCTCGAGGCGTTCAAGCACGACGTCGTCTTCAGGCGTGAAGTGGCCCTTGGCGTCACGGTTCGGGTAGAAGTTCTTCTCACCGGCGTCACGGCGGGGACGGTCGTTGCCGAAGTCGCGGCGGGGGCCGCGGTCATCGCGGTTGTACGAACCGCGCTCGGGGCGGTCGCTGGAGGAACGCTGCGGGCGGTCGTCGCGGTTGTACGACGGGCGCTGTGGGCGGTCATCGCGGTTGTAAGCGGGGCGCTCGGTACGCTCGCCGCGGTTGAAGGCGGGACGCTCGGTGCGCTCGCCGCGGTTGTACGCAGGACGCTCGGTCCGGCTCTCACCGCGGTTGTACGCGGGACGCTCGGTCCGGCTCTCACCGCGGTTGTACGCAGGACGCTCGGT
>NZ_FOVM01000004.1:0-214390 GCF_900115155.1 Mycetocola miduiensis | reverse complement strand
TCTCACCCCGGTTGTACGCAGGACGCTCGGTCCGGTCCGGCCGGTTCTCCCCTCGGTTGTACGCGGGACGCTCGGAGCTGCGCGGTGCGCGCTCCCCACGGGTGTACGAAGGGCGCTCGGTGTTGCGGGCCGACGGTGCGTCGTAGCGCTCGTCGCGAGGGGCGCGCTGTTCGCGGGGCTCGTCGGAGTGACGGCGAGCGGCACGCTCATCGGCGTTCCAGCGAGCCTTCTTGGGGGCATCCCCTTCGACCGGGCGGTAGCCCCGGTGTCCGGCGCTACGGCTGCCGGGTGCGGATCCGGCCGGGCCGCCGCTCTTGCGGGCGTAGCCGGGCTCGAAGTTCTTGGCGGGTCGTCCGCCGGCTGGCTTTTTATTCTTGGGCATAGTTCTTTCCGGGTTTTATATATGCATGAATCGCAAGCGCGCGCAGCAAAACCGCGGCATTCTCATACCCGAGCAGTCGATGGCCGGGACCGTTTCACATCGTGTGAATACGTACGCGTTATCGCGACGTATAACCGGCCCACCAGACTTACAAACCCTTCCGCGGTACATCCCGCGGTGTCCAGAGCCGACTCGGCAACGTTACAGCACTCAGAGGCGCCTGTCACTATTCCGTCCGATATTGGGCGAAAAGGTCACAGATTCGCGGTAAATCCCCAGAGATGCCCCCTTCAGGGGTATTATTCAGTTATCCCCGCCTAACCCGGCGGGATCCCGAGTCCCGGGCTCGGGACGCCTGAACAAATGGAGGTGGAGCTTTGAGCTTCCTCGCGTTTCTTCTACTCGGTCTGATCGCTGGCGCGATCGCAAAGGCCATCCTTCCTGGCAGACAGGGTGGTGGCTGGTTCATGACACTGCTCCTCGGAGTCGTCGGTGCACTGCTCGGCGGCTGGTTGGGCTCCGTCATCTTCGGTATCGGCCTCGAGGAGTTCTGGAGCATCCAGACCTGGCTCGTCGCCATCGTCGGTGCCATCATCGTTCTGCTCATCTACGGTCTGGTCACGCGGAACTCCCGCAGGACAACGACCTAACCAGCCAGCGAATACATCGGATGCCTCCCCGCCCACGGCGGGGAGGCATCCGTCGTTAACAAGGGCCAAGGTGTGAATGGCCTGCGAACCCAGGCGAGAGGTTGAAATGACCGGCGAGCTTCGGAAAGGTGGGACACTTCATTCGCCAACCGGAAGGAAGCACATGCTCACCCTCACCGAGAACGCAAGCACCATCGTTCGGACCATCACCACCCAGTCCACCGGCACCGAAGAGGGCGGCCTCCGCATCTCAAGTCCTGCCGCCGAAAGCGCTGACCTTGCCGTGGCCGTCGCCGAATCTCCCGAGCCGCTCGACGAGGTCGTGGAGGTCGCCGGCGCTCGCGTCTTCCTCGAGGAGAACGCCGCAGCAGCGCTGGGCGACAAGATCCTCGACGCCCAGGTGGATGAAGACGGCGCGGTCCATTTCGCCATCGCCGACCAGTCACAAATTCCCCGTTAAACCGTTGTAACCGTCTCGAAGCAGAGATCCGCTGAACTGGGGGTATGACCTCCATTCTTCCAGGGACTAGTTGGACTCGGCGTCGTCTCGCTTGCGGTGGAGCGGCGAGCTGGAGGAGATCCTCGATCTCCTCCAGCTCGGCGGACTTCGCTCTCTCGCCGTGTCCGGCTGAGAACACGTTCGACAGCTATTGCATGGCGAGAATGTTCCGACACTGAGCATCGCTCCTGCCGCTCCCGATCAGCCGCCGATCCGACGCGACAGCGCTGCGGCTGCGGCTGCCACCTCGGACACCAGCGCGCCGACCTCCCGCTTACCTGCGCTTGGGAAGGTCACGGCAACCGACGCCGCAGGCCAGCCAACGTGGTCAGGGACCGCGACAGCCACGGATGCCATCCCCGCGGTGATCTCACCATCCTCCGTGGCGAACCCATCCGCAGACACTGTGTCGAGCACGGCCCGCAGCTCGCGGTAGCGCGTGGGACCCTTTCCCGTGCGATCGACGAACGCTGCGGCATCCGGGAACAGGGCACGCACCTGCTGCCTGGGCAACCGGGCGAGCATCGCCCGACCAGACGCCGTCAGATGTGCAGGGAGCCTGACGCCGACGTCGGTGACGAGGTGCGGCCGCTTCGGCGCCCGTTCCTCGACGATGTAGAGCACGTCGCGGCCGTGCAACACGGCAAGGTGCGCGCTCTCGCCCACCCGGTCGACGAGGTCGGCGAGCAGGGGGTGGCCGAGCCGACTGAGCGGCTGCTGGCGTGCGAAACCGCCGGACAGCTCGAACGCGGCGACGCCGAGGCCGTACCGCCTGGCCTCAGGCAGGTGGACGACGAACCCGCGCTCCTGCAGCACGGCCAGGAGGTGGTAGATCGTCGAGCGGGGCAGCTCGAGCGCCGCCGCGATCGAGGCCGCCGCCACCGGACCGCGCTGGGCGGCGAGGTGGCTGAGAATGCGGAGCGTCGCATCCGCCGCCGGCACCTTCGACTCGGTCATCCGCGCCTCCCTATTCTCACCTGCGGAGAATCGGGCGATTGCGGCCGGTATCGAAGCGCCTGGCCCGCTTTGCTCCTGAATCTCCGCAGTTGGCAACCGGGCTGTTGCTGCCCGAAACCGCCATGGCTCATCTGTCTGGAATCCCAGACTTCTCCGAGTGTAGAACCGTTGTCGTCGAAGCGCGACGGTGGTCGAATCAGAGCATGAGCGCTCTGTCCTCTCCGTCGCAGGCTCGACCCACTTCGAATCCTGCCTCCCCGGTCGCCCTCGGCGCCGGACCGGTCTCGTTGGAGGACGTCGTCCGCGTCGCCCGCCTGAATGCCGCGGTCGACCTCGATCCAGCGGCGCTCGACGGCGTCGCGGCGACTCGCCGCATCGTCGACGCCCTCGCGACCGACCCGGCAGGGCACTACGGCATCTCGACCGGGTTCGGGGCACTTGCGACCACGTTCATCGACCCCGACCGGCGCACGCATCTGCAGCGCAGCCTCATCCGTTCTCATGCTGCGGGCTCCGGCGCCGAGGTCGAGCGCGAGGTGGTGCGTGCGCTCATGCTCCTGCGACTGTCCACCCTGATGACCGGGCGAACGGGCGTGCGCGCCGAAACCGCCGAGACATACGCCGCTCTGCTCAACGCCGGGATCACGCCCGTCGTGCGCGAGTACGGGTCACTCGGCTGCTCAGGCGACCTGGCGCCGCTTGCCTCCTGCGCGCTGGCGGTGATGGGCGAAGGGCAGGTTCGGGATGCTGACGGCAGGCTCCGTGACGCCGCCGCCGCCCTCGCCGCCGCCGGGATCCGCCCGGTGGAGCTCGCCGAAAAGGAGGGCCTTGCCCTGATCAACGGCACCGACGGCATGCTCGGCATGCTCGTGCTCGCCCTAGCTGACCTCCAGACGCTGCTTCGGACCGCGGACGTCGCCGCCGCGATGAGCGTCGAGGCGCTGCTCGGCACGGATGCCGTCTTCGCTGCCGACCTGCATGCACTGCGGCCGCAGCTGGGCCAGGGTGATTCCGCCTGCAATCTTCGGGATCTCCTTGCCGGCTCGTCGATCGTCGCCTCCCATGCCGGACCGGAGTGCACCACCGTGCAGGACGCGTATTCCCTCCGCTGCAGCCCCCAGGTCCACGGTGCTGCGAGGGATACCGCCGCGCACGCAGCACTCGTCGCCGGCCGCGAGCTTGCGAGCGCGATCGACAACCCCGTCGTGACGGTCGACGGGCGGGTGGAGTCCAACGGCAACTTCCACGGCGCCCCCATCGGTTACGTCCTCGACTTCCTCGCCATTGCCGCCGCCGACGTCGCGTCGATGTCGGAACGCCGGACCGACCGGCACCTGGATGTTGCCCGGAACAAGGGACTGCCGCCCTTCCTCGCGCACGAAGTTGGCGTCGATTCCGGGTTGATGATCGCGCAATACACCGCCGCGGGCCTCGTGTCGGAACTGAAGCGTCTGGCCGTACCGGCATCCGTCGATTCCATCCCGTCGTCGGCGATGCAGGAAGACCACGTGTCGATGGGCTGGGCCGCCGCCCGCAAATTGCGCCGGTCGATCGACGGACTCGGCCGCGTGCTGGCGATCGAGGTGATGACGGCCGCGCGGTCGCTCGACCTGCGCGCCCCGCTGCGACCAGCGCCTGCGACCGCCGCTGTGCGCAACCTCGTCCGCACGGTTGTCGCCGGGCCCGGCCCCGACCGGCACATCTCCCCCGAGATCGATGCCGTGCACGACCTGGTGCGGACGAACGCGATAGCGGACGCAGCGGCATCCGTCACAGGGGGCCTCCGATGACCCGGCTGTCCATAACTCAGCCAATCCGTTCCGTTCAGGCCCGACTCGACCTAAACCCCGGCACTCCCCCGCGATCTGGCGGAGTTATGCGCACCGCGATCGCGGCATCCGCCACGAAAGGACAGAAATGATCGAAGCGCGGACCGTTCGGGCCGCACGAGGCCGCACCCTCTCCGCGAAAAGCTGGCAAACCGAGGGGCCACTGCGGATGCTCATGAACAACCTCGATCCGGATGTCGCGGAGCGGCCGGAGGACCTCGTGGTCTACGGCGGGACCGGCAAGGCCGCGCGGAACTGGGAAGCGTTCGACGCGATCGTACGGACCCTCGAATCGCTCGAGTCCGATGAGACGCTTCTCGTACAGTCCGGCAAGCCGGTGGGGGTGTTCCGCACGCACGAGTGGGCGCCGCGGGTGCTCATCGCGAACTCCAACCTCGTCGGGGACTGGGCCACCTGGCCCGAGTTCCGGCGCCTCGAAGCGCTCGGGCTGACGATGTATGGCCAGATGACCGCGGGGTCGTGGATTTACATCGGCACGCAGGGCATCCTGCAGGGCACGTATGAGACCTTCGCGGCCGTCGCGGCGAAACGGTTCGGTGGTAGCCTGGCCGGCACCCTGACCTTGACCGGCGGCGCTGGAGGGATGGGTGGAGCGCAGCCCCTCGCGGTCACCATGAACGACGGGGTGGTACTGATTGTCGACGTCGACGTCACCCGGCTTGAGCGCCGGGTCGACCACGGGTACCTCGACGAACTCGCCCCGTCGCTCGACGCTGCTGTCGAGCGGGTACTCGCCGCGAAGGCATCCAGAACGCCCCTCTCGGTCGGTGTCGTCGGCAACGCGGCAACCGTGTTCCCCGAGTTGCTGGATCGGCGCCTGCCGATCGACATCGTCACCGACCAGACCAGCGCCCACGACCCGCTCAGCTACCTGCCGGAGGGCATTTCCATCGACGAGTGGCACGCGCTGGCGGAACGGGACCCGGCCGGCTTCACGGAACGGGCCCGCGCATCGATGGCGAAGCAGGTCGACGCGATGGTCGGCTTTCAGGATGCCGGCGCTGAGGTTTTCGACTACGGAAACTCGATCCGCGCCGAGGCCCAGCTCGGTGGTTGCGAGCGCGCGTTCGACTTTCCCGGGTTCGTGCCCGCATACATCCGCCCGCTATTCGCCGAGGGCAAGGGGCCGTTCCGCTGGGCGGCGCTCTCCGGCGACCCGGCCGACATCGCCGCCACCGACCGCGCCATCCTCGAGTTGTTCCCCGCCGACGAGCATCTGCACCGCTGGATCACGAAGGCCCAGGAGAAGGTGCACTTCGAGGGCCTGCCCGCGCGGATCTGCTGGCTGGGCTATCAGGAACGCCACCTCGCCGGGCTGCGGTTCAACGAGATGGTGGCGTCGGGCGAGCTGACCGCACCGATCGTGATCGGGCGCGACCACCTGGACTCCGGCTCGGTCGCCTCCCCCTACCGCGAGACGGAGGGCATGGCCGACGGGTCGGATGCCATCGCAGACTGGCCGCTTCTCAACGCGCTGCTCAACACGGCATCCGGCGCGACGTGGGTCTCGATCCACCACGGCGGTGGCGTCGGTATCGGCCGTTCGATCCACGCAGGCCAGGTGATCGTCGCGGACGGCACCCCGCTCGCCGCGGAGAAGATCGCGCGCGTTCTCGTCAACGACCCGGGCAGCGGAGTGATGCGCCACGTCGACGCCGGCTATGAACGCGCTGCCGACGTCGCCCGTGAGCGAGGACTGCGGGTTCCCCTGTGGGAATCGTGATGTCGCGCCTTCTCACCAACATCGGCCAGCTCGTCACCAATGATCCCGAGCGGGATGGCATCCTGGGCCTTCTCGAGGACGCCGCCGTGGTGATCGAGAACGACCGCATCGGATGGGTTGGAGCGGCGGCGGATGCCCCAGCAGCCGATTCCGTGACGGATGTCGCGGGGGCGGCGGTTCTGCCGGGTTACGTCGACAGTCACACCCACCTCGTCTTCGGCGGGGACAGGGCCGATGAATTCGAGGCACGGATGGCGGGGCGGGCGTACTCGGCGGGTGGCATCCGCAGCACTGTGGCCGCAACAAGGGCGGCGACAGACGATGAGCTACGAACCCGGCTGGCCGGCTTCGTCGGCGAGTTACACGCCCAGGGCACGACGACGATGGAAATCAAGAGCGGGTACGGGCTCGGCGTTGCCGAGGAATCGAGGCTCGTGCGCCTCGCTGCGGAGGTGACGCCGGAGGTCACCTTCCTCGGTGCTCACGTGGTTCCTGCCGACTACGCCGACCGGGCGGACGACTACGTCGACCTCGTCACCGGCCCGATGCTCGATGCCTGCGCGCCGCACGCCCGGTGGATCGACGTGTTCTGTGAGGCCGGAGCATTCACCGTGGAGCAGTCCCGGCGCGTGCTCGAGGCAGGCGCCGCCCGTGGTCTCGGCATCCGGGTGCACGCCAACCAGCTCGGAACGGGCGGCGGGGTCCGGCTTGCGGTGGAGTTTGGGGCGGCAAGCGTCGACCACTGCACGTTCCTGGTCGACGGCGATGTGGCCGCACTTGCGGCATCCGAAACCGTATGCACCCTGTTGCCTGGAGTCGAGTTCTCGACTCGGCAGCCGTACCCGAACGCCCGCCGGCTGATCGACGCGGGCGTGAGGGTGGCGCTGGCGAGCGATTGCAATCCCGGCTCGAGCTTCACGTCGTCGATGGCGTTCTGCATCGCCGTTGCGGTGCGCGAGATGGGGATGACCCCGGCCGAGGCCGTGTGCGCGGCGACGGCCGGAGGTGCGGCAGCGTTGCGACGCACCGATATCGGTCGGGTCGTGCCTGGCGCTCGGGCTGATCTGCTGCAACTGAAAGCGCCCGGCTACCTGCACCTCGCCTACCGCCCAGGGGTTCCGCTGGTGGAGCGGGTCTGGAAGGACGGCGTGCTCGTCGTCGGTTGAGCCGGCTCCCCGGAACGCGGGCGCGGGTCTATTTGCGCGGCGCGGGTGCCGCTTCACCCGCGCGCGGCAAAAACACCTGCGCCCGCTCAGCGGGCAGCAAGCCCCGCCGCCACCTCGAGCACGCAGAGGGCCGCGAGCCGCACCGTTCGACCGTCCGGGGCGTCGAGGAGCGCGTCCACCTCGGTGATGTCGACGGAGCGCACCCGCGAATCTGCTCCAGCGGCACGGGCAGCGGTCCGGAGTTCATGGGCGGCGATTCCGCCCGGAACGGATGCCGGACAGGCCGGCGCCACCGCCCTGTCGCAAACGTCGACATCGAGGTCGACGTGGATCGGTCCGCCGCCGGCCCCAGCGAGGTCCAGCGCCTCGGCCATCACGTCGGCCATGGGCCTGCCGTACAACGCATCACGCGGGATCACCGTGATGCCCAGGTCCCGAGCCCTGTCGGTATACGCCCGCGAGTTCGCAAAATCGGCGATCCCCACCTGCACCACGCGGCGACCGTCGAGCCGGGCTTCGACCAGCCGTCGCACTGGTGAGCCGTTCGAGTACCCGTCGCGGAGGTCGTGGTGGGCGTCGAGCGTGACCAGCCCGGCGCGGGTGATGTCGTTCCCCCACGCCCCGAGCGCGGCTGGCACCGTCGCTGCGTTGTCGCCGCCAAGCGCGACGGTTACCGCCGCATGCCGGACGGCATCCGCCATCAACTCCCGCGCGGGCGGTTCGCCGTCCGGACCGTCGGGTTCGACGGCGTCCCCGAAATCAGCGAAGACGAGATCGTCGACGTTCCGCCCGCCAACGGATGCCGCGAAGGGAGTAAACCGGCGCAACGCCTCCCTGACGGCGGCGGGCGTCGCGTGGGCGGATGTGGGCGATAGCGACGTCCGCCAGGTGGGGATGCCGACGAGAGCGAGATCGATCGGCCCGTCGATGTCGCGCGGCCAGTTTCCGGCTCGAGGCCAGAGGGGGTCGGCGGGCAGCGAAGGAGTCGGCATGGGGGAACGTTAGCAAGCGTCAGTCAGGAGTGACAGCATCCGGGCCCCGCTTCGTACTGGGCCGCAATACCACGGAGGCCCTAGGCTGCGTGCATGGACGCAATGGGGCAGTCAGGAGCGCAGGTCGGGTCTCACTCAGTGGATCGGCGAACGATCGCCACGTACGCGGTCGGTTCCCTCGGAACCGGAGGATTTGCGACGCTCCCCGGCCTCGTCCTTCTCTACTTCCTCACCGACACGCTCGGGGTCGCGGCCCTCGTCGCCGGGATCGTCATCGCGGCGGCGAAGGTCTGGGATGTCCTCATCGACCCGGTGATCGGCATCCGCAGCGACCACAGCCTCGCCACCACGGGGTCACGTCGCCGGTTCATGATCCTCGGCGGCGTCACCCTCCCAGTGTTCTTCTTCCTCACCTTCGCTGTTCCGGCTGGACTCGGCCCCGCGGCATCCGCCGGGTGGGTCTTCGTCGCTTTCCTCTGCTGCGCCACAGCGTTCAGCCTGTTCCAGGTGCCGTACATCGCCCTCCCCGCCGAACTGGCGTCCGGATATGACGACCGCACGCGCCTGCTGACCTGGCGCGTGGTGGTACTCACACTCGCCATCCTCCTGTTCGGCGCCGGCGGCCCATTGCTGCGCGGGATCAGTGACGACCCGCGGGTCGGCTACCTCGTGATGGCAGCGGTCGCCGGGCTCGTTCTCGGCGCGGGGATGCTCGTGGCGTCGTCCGTCGCACCGAGCGACAAGCCGATCGCGCGACGTTCACCCGCCCAGTCCCCTGCCGCCGCTTACCGTGCCGGCCTCGACACGCTGCGTCGCAGCCGTCCGTTCCGCACGCTGCTCGGCACCTTCGTCCTCCAGGGGCTCGCCACAGGCATGATGCTCGCCGGCGCCCAATATGTCGCGACCTGGGTGCTGCGTTCGGAGGATGCCGTCACCCCGCTCTTCGTAGCGCTCATCGCCCCGGCGCTGCTGCTCGCCCCGGTGTGGGGCCGATTCGCGCGCCGCGTGGGCAAGGAACGCGCATTCGCCCTCGCCAGCACCCTCTTCGCCGTCGCGGCCCTCGCCCTCGTCGGCCTGCTGTGGGCACCGGGGCTGTGGGTCTACGCCCCCGTGGCGCTGGCCGGCGCCGCGTACGCCGGGATGCAGTCCCTGCCGATGGCCATGCTCCCCGATGTGATTTCGCACGACGCCCGCTCGAACGGGGAAGGCCATGCAGGAACCTTCGGCGGCGTGTGGACCGCAGGCGAAACGGCCGGGATGGCGTTCGGCGCGACGGTGCTCTCCATGATCCTGGCGACAACGGGGTATGCCGAGCGAGTCGCCGGCGCGTCAGTCGAGCAGTCGCCGTCCGCGATCCTGGGGATTGTGCTGAGCTTCAGCGTCGTCCCAGCGCTTCTCCTCGTCGCGAGCCTGTTCACGCTGCGGTGGTATCGCCTGAGGCAGAGCGACATCGACAGTCCCTCGCGCCCGGCCGAGAACCGGACCGTTGCCCGATGACATCCGCCCTCTCCGCCCGTTCCACCGAGATTCTCGCTGCGCTCACCAGGCTGAGGGAGGCGGACGCCCCCACCCACGGCGGCCACGTGCTGTCGTACGTTTACGACTCCGGCCGCGCCGAACTCGATCAGCTCGCGGCCGAGGCGATCCGAATCATGCAGCCGGTCAACGGCCTCGACCCGACGACGTTCCCCTCTGTGGCGGCGATGGAGCGGGACCTCGTCCGGTTCACGAGGCGGATGTTGCACGGAGATCAGGAGGTCGTCGGCACGGTCACCTCGGGCGGAACGGAAAGCTGCCTCCTGGCGGTGAAGACGGCGAGGGATGCCTGGCGTTCGGCGGGCGGTTCTGGAACGCCCCGCCTGCTGGCGCCCGTCACGGTGCATGCCGCGTTCTCGAAGGCAGCGCAATACTTCGGTCTCGAGCTCGACCTCGTTCCGGTCGACACGTCTGGGGTTCTCGAGCCGGCACAGCTCACGGAACGATTCGGCCCGGACGTCGCCCTCGTTGTCGTTTCGGCGCCGGCGTATCCGCATGCGTCGCTTGATCCCGTCGCGGATGTCGCCGCTGCCGCCGCGGCTGCGGGCATCGCGTGCCACGTCGATGCGTGCATCGGCGGTTTTGTGCTGCCGTGGTGGGTGGCCGAGGACGGCGGCGCGCTGCCTCTCTGGGACTTCGCCGTCGACGGTGTCACGAGCATGTCTGCCGACCTGCACAAGTTCGGGTACGCGCCGAAGGGAGCATCCGTTCTGCTGCACCGCGGCCGGGACCGGCAGCGGGCCCAGTACTTCGCGACCCGTCGCTGGCCCGGCTATCCGGTCGTCAACGCCACCATGCTCGGGTCGAAATCGGCGGGCGCCCTCGCCGCGGCGTGGGCGATCGTAGAGCGGCTGGGCGAGGACGGGTTCGCCGAGCTCGCGGCATCCTGCCAGCGGTCGACGGATGCCGTGACGGCCGCCGTGCGGACGATCGAGGGGCTGCTCGTGGTCGGCTCGCCCGTGGGGCCGTTGCTCGCCGTCGCTACCGACGACATGGTGCCCGAGGATCGGCGCGTCGATCCGCACCACTGGGCCGATGCGGTGCGCGAACACGGGTGGCTGCTGCAGTTGCAGCCGGGGCTGGTCCAGGCCGACGGGACCCGGCTGCCGCACGCCACCCATCTGACGATCACCCCGGTGACCGAGTCTGTGCTCCCGGACCTGCTCTTCGCGCTCACGTCCGCGGCCGACGAGGTGCGCGGGGTTCCAGCTGCTTTGGCGGGTTCGATCGTGCCGTCAGAGATCACCGACGTGCTCGCCAGCCTGGGGAACCGGGCCGACCCGCTCAGCTCGCAAGAGGCATCCGCCGTGCTTGCGGGTCTCGGCATTGGCGCGGGAGGGTCGGTGCTGCCGGGACGGATGGCCCCGCTCCTCGCCGTGCTCGAAGCGCTGCCTGCACAGCTCACCGAGAGGCTGCTGGTCGAGCTGCTGGCCGGCCTCGTCGACCCGTAGCCGCGCCGCTTCACTCCTAGCGGACGAAGACACCCGGCGCAGCGCATGCACCCGTCCGGGTCGCGTGCACTCGCGCACGGCGCCAAGCCGACGTCGGCCCGCGCGTTATGCGGCCGCCGCCTCCCGCGCCGCCCGGCGGGCGACCCGCCGTTCACGGGCTCCCTCGACGAGGTTGTAGAGGGTCGGCAGCACGATCAGGGTGAGGAACGTGGACGACACGAGGCCTCCGATCACCACGATCGCGAGCGGCTGGGAAATGAACCCGCCATGACCGGTGACACCGAGCGCCATCGGCACGAGCGCGAAGATCGTGGCGAGCGCGGTCATGAGGATCGGCCGTAACCGGCGGCTCGCCCCGTGGCGGACGGCATCGACGACGGCCATGCCCCTGTCGCGGTACTGGTTCACGAGGTCGACGAGAACGATAGCGTTGGTGACGACGATGCCGATGAGCATGAGCACACCGATGAGGGATGCCACCCCGAGCGGCACCCCGGTCAGCACCTGCAGGCCGATCGCACCGGTGGCAGCGAACGGAACCGACACAAGCAGAAGCAGCGGCTGGCGCAGCGACCGGAACGTCGCCACCATGACGACGTAGACGATGAGGATCGCTGCGAGCATGGCGAGGCCGAGCTGCTGGAACGCCGTGGACTGGTCTGCCGTCACCCCGCCGAGGGTGGCGGTGGCGCCGCCCGACAGGTCGAGGGCATCGACAGCAGCGGAGACCTCGGCACTCGCCGTGCCGATGTTGTCGCTTGACGGTGTGATCGCGACGGTGGCCGAGCGCTGCCCGCGGACCGTGGTGATCGACGACGGGCCGTCGACCTCGCCCACCGTGGCCAGCGAGTCGAGGCGCACCGGCCCGAGCACGGTCGGCACGGTCAGCGCAGCGAGTTCCTCGACGGTCGCCGGCGGGTCCTCGCTGGCGAGGTAAATGCTCACGGTGCTCTCGTCGATGACGACGGTGCCGATCGTCGACGGCTGCATGGCGGCCGAGACGAGGCCGCCGAGGGCGACCTCGGAATACCCGGCCTGTGCCGCGCTTGAACGATCGACCAGCACCTGGATGTACGGCCGGGAATCGCTGAGGTTGTTGGTCACCTGCCGCATGCCGGGAAGGTCCGCCGCGGCATCCGTCACCGCATCCGTTGCTTCGCGCAGGATCTCCTGGTTGGGCGCGGTGATGTCGACCTCGATGTCGCTCGTCGCGCCGAATCCACCGGATGCCGCGACCTCGATCTCGCCGGCATCGTCGAGATCCGCGAGCGTGTTTCGCACCTCGGCCTGGAGTGCTTCCTGGTCGGCGTCCTCGTTTGTGGTGATCGAGTAGGTGATGCTGCCTGCGCCGCCTCCGGTGAACGCGTCGCGGAGGGAACTGCCGGACGAGCCGATCGACAGCTGCACGCTCTCGATGTCGTCGATGTCGCGGAGGGCGTCCTCGACCAGGCCTGCTGCAGCATCCTGCGCTTCGAGGCTCGAGCCGACGGGCAGGGTCTGCGACACCGTGATGGTGTTCTGGCCGGAGTCCCCGAGGAAGTTCGTCTTCATGAAGGGAACGAGGGCGAGGGTGCCGACGAGAACGAGCACAGCGAGAAGCACCGTCACGACGGAGTGCTTGAGTGTCCAGTTGAGAAGTGGCAGGTAACCCTTCTGCAGCCGCGTCGGGTGGTCGAGTTCGTCCTCGTTCTCGTTCTCGCCACCGTTGCGGCGGCCCCGTCGGGTGGCTGCGGGTTCCGGAACGACCGGGGAGGCGACGGATGCCGTCGAAACCGGCGTCGCTTCAGGCTCGTCGACGAGCACGGCCGTCGCGGCTGGCACCGTTTCGGTGCCGACACTGGCGGATGCCGCGTCCCGGCGGGGTGGAGCGAGGAGGTACCGGGCGTCGACGATGGCTGGGGAGGCGAAGACCCCTGCCGGGAGGCGGCGTTCCGGCACTTCGGAACCGACGGCGGGAGCATCCGCCGGAACAGCGGCGGCCTCGGTAGCGGCTCGTGCCGCCTTCTTCACGGCCCTGCGTGACACCTTCTCTGGTTTGGCGGTGGAGACCTTGGCCTCCCTGGCGCGGAGGAACCAGTAGGCGAGCACCGGAACGATCGTCAGGGAGACGAGAAGCGACGCCAGCAGGGCGATCGTGATGGTGAGCGCGAACGGCCGGAAGAGTTCACCGGTCATGTCCCCGACGAACGCCAGCGGCAGGAACACGGCGACGGTGGTGATGGTCGACGCGGTGATCGCCCCAGCCACCTCACGCACGGCGGTGAGGATGGAGAAGGCACGGCCGTCTGCGCTGCGGTCGCGTGCCGCGGTCATGTGCCGCTTGATGTTCTCGATCACGACGATGGAGTCGTCGACGACGCGCCCGATGGCGATCGTCAGCGCGCCGAGGGTCAGGATGTTGAGCGTGTAACCGGTGGCCTGCAGCCCGATGAAGGTGATGAGCACCGACGTCGGGATGGAGATCGCTGTGACGAGCGTCGCCCTCACGTCGAGCAGGAAGATGAGGATGATGAGCACGGCGAAGGCGAGGCCGAGCAGTCCCTCGGTGGCGAGCGCCTCGATCGATTGTTCGATGTACGGGGCCTGGTCGAATACCACGGTCAGGGTCACATCGGAGCCGAGGGCTTCTTCGAGCTGGGGCAGGAGCGCCCGGACGGCCTTGGACACGTCAACGGTGTTCGCGGCGGGAACCTTCGTGACCGCGAGGGTGAGCGCGGGCTCGCCGTCGACGCGGGAGATGCTGGTCACCGGGTTGTCGGTGAGCGCGACGGATGCCACGTCGCCGAGGGTGAGGACGACGCCCGGCTGGGTTTGGCCGACGAGGGGCAGCCCGGCGATGTCGTCGACCGAGCCGAGTTTCGATCCGGTCTGGACCGCGAAAGTCCGGTCGTCCTCGGTGATCGCCCCGGCGGGCTGGAGGACGCCGTTCTGCTGGAGGGTGGTGCCGATGGCGGCTGGCGTGAGTCCAGCGCCCTGCAGCGCTGCGGCATCCGGGGTGATTGTCACGCGCTTGCCGACGTCGCCGACGACGGCTGCCTCCCGTACGCCGTCGAGATCCTCGATATCGGGAACGGCGGTCCGGCTCAGTGCTTCGGACAGGGCATCGGTGTTTCCGTCGCCGCCGGTCGCTGCCAGCTGGATGACGGGGAGGTCGTCGAGGCTGCCCGAAAGGACTTGGGTGTCGAGGTCAGCGGGGAGCCGGGATTTGATCCGGTTGATCGCCTGGTTGATCTTCTGCTCGGCGGTCGCCAGGTCGGTGCCATAGGTGAACGTGGCCGAGATGAGGCTGAGGTTCGTCGACGAGGTCGCCGCCGTCGATTCGAGTCCGGCGACGCCCTGGATGGCGGTCTCGATGGGTGTGGAGACGTCGTCGTTGACCACCTCAGGAGCTGCCCCGGGGTAGTTCGTGATGATCGCCAGTTGCGGGAACTGCACGCTGGGCGCGAGTTCCTGCTTGAGGCTGGTCAACGCAAGCCCGCCGAAAACAGCCGCAACGACGGTGATGAGCGCGATGAGCGCCCTGTTCTTCATGCTCAGAACGGCGAGGGCGTGCACGGTACTCCTGAAGTTGCGAGAAGGATGCCGCGATCGCGACGAGCGGCGGCCTTTGGTTGGCTCACCAGTGAAATTGTGTCACAGTACCCCGACCTGCTTTTCCGCCCGGCTGCGCGGGGGATTGCCAACAGCTCACACGATCTCGGCGAGGAGGGCGGCGTCGGGCACGGGGGCTCGCATGATCGACCGCCAGGCGACGGAGAGGGCGTCGAGCGCACGCTCCGTCTCCGCCAGCGGATAGGTGATCGGGATGCGCAGGAACCGTTCGAATGCCCCGTCGATGCCGAACCGGGGGCCTGCGGCGATGAGCAGGCCCTGGCTTCGGGCGGCGAGGACGAGCTGCGAGCTCACCGGCGCTCCCAACCCGGCCCAGATCGCCAGGCCGCCGTTCACGTGCGGAACCTCCCAGTGCGGGAGCCGGTCGGCCAGTACCCGTTCGACGAGGTCCCGGGTGGCCGCGAGCTGGTCGCGACGGCCGCGGAGGATCTCTGGCATGGTCGGCAGCAGTTCGAGCACGGTGAGCTGGTCGAGGATCGGCGTGCCGAGGTCGCCGACGGTTCGGGCTGCGACGAGTTTGCGGATGACTCCGCGCTCGGCCCGGATCCATCCGATGCGGAGACCACCCCAGACGGTCTTGCCGACGGAACCCACGGTGAGGATCTTCGCTCCGGCGTCGTCGGATGCAGCGAACGGCACGAACGGCGCACCGCGATCGATGTCGAGCTCGGCGGTGGTCTCGTCGACCACGAGCACCGTGCCCTGCCTCGCCGCAGCCCGGCAGACCCGCCGCCGGGCGTCGACCGACATCGTCGCCCCGGTCGGGTTGTGGAAGTCGGGCATGAGGTAGGCGATCGTCGGTGAGGACTGGTCGATCGCCTGCTCCAGGTCATCCGTGTTCCAGCCGTCTTCGGCGGTGACCACCACGGGGACCAGTCGAGCACCCGCCGCGCGGAGCGCGTCGTGCGCGTGCGGGTAGGTCGGATGCTCGATCACCGCACGGTCGCCTCTGGAGAGGTGGGTACGCGCGATCAGTCCGATTGCGTGCTGCGCTCCGAGCGTCACCAGGATCTCGTCCGGTGACGTGGGCAAGCCTGCGTCGATATACCGGTCGGCGATGGCGGACCGGAGCTCCGGCAGGCCGACCGTGTCGTAGTCGAAGGCATCGAGGTAGTGCGGGAGCCTGTGGGCGGCGCGCTGGGCGGCATCCGCCAGCCGCGGCACGGCTGGAAGCGCCGCTTTGCTGAAATCGAGGTAGCCGAGCGTGGTTGCCGGGCTGGGGCCGGGGCCGGCTCCGGGGAGTTGCGCGACGCTTCCTGAGCCCCGGATGCTTTCGAGAAAGTCGCTGTCCCTCAGCTCACGGTATGCGGCGGTCACCGTCGTGCGGCTCACATCGAGGCGCTCCGCCAGGTCACGTTCGGCCGGCAGGCGAGTGTCGGCGGGAATCCGTCCGTCGAGGATGAGCAGGCGGATGCGGTCGGCGAGCGAACGATACGCGGCGTCGTCGGTGCGCCAGCGCCCGAGAAGCGCCGCAAGCGCCCGCGCCGTGATGTGGACATCTGACATAAGGCCACTCTAAACAGATTGGCATCTTGATGTAAGGCCAATTATCGAATTGGATGGACACCATGTTGCGTCGATCCATCCAATTACTCCTCGGTCTCCTCCTGTACGGCATCGCCCTGGCCCTCATCGTGCGAGCGGCGATCGGCGTCGCACCGTGGGATGTGCTCACCCAGGGCATCTCGCTGAAGACCGGTTGGGGATTCGGAGCGATCACCATCGGCGTTGGCGCCGTCGTACTGCTCATCTGGATTCCGCTCAAGCAGAAACCCGGCATCGGCACGGTGCTCAATGTGCTGCTGGTCGGCCCTGCCGCAGACCTCGGCCTCTGGCTCATCCCGGAGAACCTGGACCTCTGGCTACGGATCCTCCTGTTCCCGACCGGGCTGTTCGTCCTCGCCCTCGCTACGGGCCTGTACATCGGCGCCCGGTTCGGCGCCGGCCCCCGCGACGGGCTGATGACCGGCATCCACGAGCGCACCGGCTGGCCGATCTGGGTCGGCCGCACCGGAGTCGAACTCGTCGTCCTCACCGCGGGCTGGATCCTCGGCGGAAACGTCGGCGTCGGTACCGTGCTGTTCGCACTGCTGGTCGGCCCGCTCTGCAACATCACGATCCCCTGGTTCCGCATCGCGTTGCCGGGTGACGCCGTCGACGACCAGCTACAGGGTTCCGTCGAACCGAGCGAGCCCCTCGTGGACTCGCCCGCCAACTAGGCGTATGGTCGGCCCACGGGCATCCCCGTCGCGAAGGAGTTGCGCCATGGCTGACCTCGAAACCACCGCTGAATCCGTACGGCTCGCTGTCTACCGGCACCTCGCGGAAAGCGGTCTCGCGCCGACCCGCGAGACCCTCACCCGCAGGCTCGGGCTGACCGCCGAACAGGTCGACACCGCCTTCAGGGAACTCGCCGCGGCACGGCACCTCGTGCTCGGGTCGCGCGGCGAGATCGTGCTTGCCCACCCCTTCGCCACACGGAACTTCGCCTTCTCGGTGATGGGCGAGCGGGTCCTGTGGTGGGGCGGCTGCGCGTGGGATGCCTTCGCGATCCCCCACCTGGTGAAAACGGAGCCGAGCGTGCTCGTGGCGACAATGTGCCCGGATTGCGCCACCCCGCACGCGTGGACGGTGGGGACGGATGCCCCTCCCCTCGGCAATCAGGTCGCGCACTTCCTCGTGCCGACGACCCACATCTGGGACGACGTCGTCCATGCCTGCTCCAACCAGCGCATCTTCTGCTCGGAGCGGTGCGTCGACGACTGGCTGGCCCGCACCGGCAACGCGAGGGGATCAGTGTTCGACCTCCCAACGCTCTGGCGCCTCGCCAGCGGCTGGTATGAGGGCCGGCTCCATTCGCCGTACCGACGACGCGAGCCGGCCGAGGCTCATGCTTACTTCCGGAAGGCCGGGCTCCGCGGGGCATTCTGGGGGCTCGATGACGATGTCCGGCCGCCCGAAACGGCACCCGCCCGCCCCTGAGGGTGAACGGATACCACCTCGAGCCTTCTAGAGGTTGCGGCCCGCGTACACCGCGAGAGTGTCGCGGACGAACTCGGCGCCGGCCCGGCCGCCGTAGTTCGCCGCGAACCGCTCGTCCGCGACGTACAGGTCACCGAGGCCAGTGACGTATTCCTTCACCGCCCCCGGTGTTCCCGGGATCGCAGCGAGCCACTCGACATGGCGGCGTGCCAGCGCCTGCGCTTCGTCGCTGTCTGCCGTGATGCCGGACTCGGCTGCGGCGATCCAGTCGGAGCCTAGTTCGGCTGACCGTGCCTTCCAATCGGTCTTCTCGGCATCCGTCATCGACCTCCACCAGGAGTCGCCCTTCGCGTAGGCGTCCTTGCCCCAGCGTTCCTCGACCTCGTCCTGGTACTGCGTGTGGTCAAAACCATCGAACATGTTCTCTGCCATCAGTTGTTCACCTCCTTCCAGTTTGCTGAGGGTGTCCTCGACCGCTGCGACCTGAAGGGCGAGACGATCCTGTTCCCGGCGTAGCCAGTCGAGGTGGGTGTGGAGGGCTTCTGCTGGCTGGGACGAGCGCGCGAGCACCTCGGCGATCGCCGGGAGCCCGAGGCCGAGGTCGCGAAGGAGCAGGATCCTCTGCAGTCGCACGAGCGATTCCCCGTCGTAATAGCGGTACCCGTTCGCCCCAACCCGGCTTGGCCGCAACAACCCCAGGTTGCCGTAGTGACGCAGGGTTCGGCTCGTCGTGCCGGAGTGCCTGGCGACCTCCTGAATCGACCATTCCATCGGCGTCCTCCTCGTCCATAACAACGCTAAACGTTGACGCAGCGTCAATGTCAATTGCAGCGGCAAATTGCGCATGCGGTCGGGCGGGCGGAGAATCGCAGAGACGAACTTTCGAGGGGACCACCACCATGCAAAGCATCACCGTAACCGAGCTCGCGAAGCTGACTGACGCCATCGTCATTGACGTGCGAGAGCCTGATGAGTTCGCCCAGGTGCGAGCCGCTGGTGCTGTGAGCATGCCGATGAGCCAAATCATCGACAGGATTGACGAGCTTCCCGCGGATGAGACGATCTACCTCATCTGTGCGGTCGGCGGCCGCAGCGGCAAAGTTGCCGAATATCTGGAGACCCACGATCTCGACGTCGTCAATGTCGATGGGGGCACCTACGCCTGGACCGACGCGGGCCTTCCTGTCGAACAGGGCTGAGCGCCATTCCTGAGTGTTCCTCGAGACCGCTTGATCTTCCCCTGAACGCGATATATCGTAACTTTCACCGGTCGCGATATATCGTGATCTCACATCGACCTCGGGTCGACAGGAGAAGGAAGAACAATGGCATTGGAAAAGTGGGTCGTGCTCCCCGGGGAGTCACGCATCATCGACGTCGAGCTTGTGCGCAAGCTCAAGGTTGGCCTCATCGGCGGTCAGATCGACATTCTCGGCCACGATGAAGAGTCGGCTCGCATCGAGGTTCATAGCGTGACCGGCAAGGACCTCAAGATTTCGATCGACGGCGACGTCCTCGAAATCGACCATCCTCAGCTGGGCTGGGAGAACTTCCTCGACGTGTTCAAGTCGTTCGGCCAGAATTCTGCCAAGGCAGAGATCAGCGTGCTCGTGCCGCGCTCCGTCGCGTTGACGTTTGGCATGGTGTCGGCGAGCGCCCTCATCTCGGGGCTGAAGACCAGCGCAAAACTCTCGACGGTGAACGGTGAATTGCAGGTCGAGGGCGTCACAGGCGACCTGGACCTCAACAGCGTCTCAGGCGAGATCAGTGTGCAGTCGCACACCGGGTCGATCAACGCCCACACCGTGTCCGGCGACATCACCGTATCGGGGAACATCTCAAAGTTCTCCAGCGACGGCGTCTCCGGCGACGTCTTCGTCGACGCGGTCGGGCACTGCGACCGGATCGCCACGAACACGGTTTCAGGCAACGTGACGGCACGCCTGTCGCCCGACGTCGGCACGCGCTACGTCGTCAACACCGTGTCGGGCAGGCTGCAGCTCGACAGCTCGGTCATCAAAGGCACCCGCGGTCGCGGGTTCAAGAGCACCACAGAGGGTGACGGCAACTTCTACACCGATGTGGTCGCCAACTCGGTCTCGGGCAACGTCACCGTGATCCGCCGGTCGGAACCTGCAACAGCCGACTCGGACGGCGCCTTCTCGACGGGTGGCGTGGCATGAGCCCCGTCTTCAGCCACGGAAGCCTCCGCCTCTACCTGTTGAGCCTCCTCGCGGAGGGCCCGAAGCACGGGTACGAATTGATCCAGTCCCTGTCGGACCGCTTCGGGGGAACCTACTCGCCGAGTGCCGGCACGATCTACCCCCGGCTGGCCAAACTCGAGGAAGAAGGCCTCGTCACAAAGGAGAGCGACGGCCGCAAGACCGTGTACTCGATCACGGATGCCGGGCGCCGTGAACTAGAGGGTCGCCAGGGAGACCTCGACGCCATCGAACTCGAGCTCACGAACTCGGTTCGCCGGCTCGCCGATGAAGTGCGCACCGGCGTCACGGATGCCATGCGCAGCCTCAAGGCGGACCTCGCGTCCGCCGCGCGCCAGGCGAAACAGACGGCATCGAACGCTCCGTTCGTCTCGACGGAGGAACCCGATTCCCGCACAACCAGCCGGATCGCCCTCCACGACGCTGACGTGGCGATCGCCCAGTTCCGTCAGCAGCTCCGCTCAGACCTTCGCCAGCAGGTGGCGACGGGCACGTTGACGGATGCGACGGTGCAGCAGCTAAAGATCGACCTCGACCGCGTGCGCGACGGCATCCGGGCGGCGTTCGGAACAACCACCGAGTAACGGTTTCGCCGCAGTGCAGACGCCTTCTCCTCGGCGAACCTCTCCCAACAGAAAAACTCGAAGGACAGCTCCTCCCGAAGCGGCTCGCTCTCCCCATCTTCGCCAGCGACGCGCTGTCGAGCGTGGCATACGCACCGCAGGAACTGCTGATGATCCTGATGCTCGGCGGGCTCGCGTTCCTCAGCTTCGCGCCCTGGGTGGCCGCCTGCGTCGTGGTGCTGCTTGTCGTCGTCGTCGCGAGTTACCGGCAGCTGATCAAGGCCTACCCGTCCGGTGGCGGCGATTACGAGGTGGCACACCGGAATCTCGGCGAGAAGGCCGGTCTCGCGAGGAACACGGGTCGACCGTCGTCACCGTCTACCTGCCCCAGTACATCGTCGGTCACTGGTGGGAGTCACTGCTTCACAACCGTCGTGCCAAGCGGGTACGCAACCAGCTCATGCTCGTGCACGGCGTGGCCATCGCCCTCGTGCCATGGCTCCTCGACTCGTCCGAGCTGATCTACGGTCGCAGGTCCCGGCCGCTGCCCGGTCAGGAACGCCGCGGTGAACCGATAAGGCCGGTGACCAGGACTCCGCTGCCCCCGGCCAGAAGATGACGAGCGCGCGCGTATGCAGCTCGTTCCTGCGGTTTCCGCCGGTGCGGTCCACGACCGTGTTCTCGAGCGCTGCGGCCGATCCAACCGGGCCGCCATGCTAAGATCGAGGTTAGTCTTTATCGTTCCCTGGTGGGTGAAAACCATAGGGCGGATCTTCACCGCCCCGCTACTAATTCGTAAGGGGGTCTCGCATGGGGCGTGGCCGTCAGAAGGCAAAGCACACCAAGATCGCGCGTGAGCTTAAGTCATTCAGTCCTGATGTGAACTACGACGCTCTTGAGCGTGAGCTCACGGGTCATTCGCACGACGACGCTTATAGCGACGAAGCGGCGAAGTGGTCGGAATACACCGACGACTTCCCGGCAGGCGAGCCCAAACGAGCCTGACTGCTCGTTACTGGTCTCTTGTCACCGGGCTGCCGAAGGTCACTGGGCCGCCGAAGCGCGCGCAGTTTTTCGGGCGTTCCACCATGCCCAGAACCGTGACAGCATCCGCTTGAGGAAGCCGGCGGCTTTCTTCGCCCAGGTGAATTCGGTCCCCAGCACCGCAAGGCCGAGAAAGACGACGAGCCAGCCGGGGCCGGGAAGCGGCACGAGCAGCAGGCCGAGAACGGCGATGCCTCCCCCGAACGCACCGACGCCGAACCGGTAAATGCTGCGAAGCCGCGGCCGCGTGTCGACCCAGTCACGAACAGCCCGCAGCATCCGTCTCGCCGGGTGATGGGGATTCTCGCCCGCGACGATCTCTCGGTTCAGTTCTGCTTCGGTGACCATTCGGTCACGCTATATCGCGAGCCTGAGTTTTTGCAACGAAGATCAGCTGCCGAGGGCCACGACGAGGACCCAGGCAATGGCTCCGAGCACGGAGACGACACCGGTCGCACCCGCGAGCACCATCAGCAGTTCGTCGCGTGCACCCTGGCGGACCTCGCTGAATGGACTCGCCAGCCGCTCGGCATGCCGTGATATCAGGCTCATCATCTCACCTCTCGTCGTGGCCACTGTGACACGACGAGGCGGGCAGCAGCGGAGCATTGACAGCCGGACGTCACTGCGATATGTTCGCGAACCTATTCGCGGTCGGCGGACTCGAGTCGGTCGATGACGGTGGAGATCGCTTTTTCCACGATCGCGGCATCCGCTGGAGACAGCGCCTCCATGGCCTCGACCACCGACTGGTGGAAGTTGCCGTATGACTCCTCGATGTTGTTCGCGCCGGCTTCAGTCGGCCGCAGTATCCAGGCTCGACGGTCCGTCTTGTGCGGCGCGCGATCCAGGTGGCCGAGCTCGAGCAGGTTGTCAACGACCTTCGTCACCGAAGCGCTCGACAACCCGAGCATCACGATGAGGTCCTTTGGGCCCATTTCGCGCTGCTCACGCTGGGCCTGGAGCAGATAGCGCATCGCGTGGAACTCGTTCTTCGTAAGCCCTGAGGCCTTTCGGACTTTCTCGATGCTGACTTCTTCAGCGCGGTGCAGGCGGAGAACCGCTTGGATCGCACCGAGGGCTGACGCCCGTCTCGGCTCACGGGCGTACAGGTGCTCTGCTTCGTGTCGCACGACGTTGAGAGGCATTCCTGGCGCATCCCCTTCGATATCCGAGCGGATCGATGTGCCAGACGGCGCGGGCTCAGTGCCGGTCGCGCCGCTCCGCGAGGAGACACTCAAGGTGGTCCTCGAGTTTCCGTTTTGCGATCGCAAGATCGGAGAAGTCTCCGACATACCTTGCGAAGGTATCGCGGACGAAGAAGTGGTCACCCTGCCTGTCAATTGTGCCACCGAAGTAGCCCTGGTAGGACGCCACCCAGAAGTCTGTATCGGCGAGCCGCCACTCCGCTTCGGTCCGGGGGTGCGGTTCTTCTGCCGCCGGCCTGGTTCTTGGTACGGGGGTGGAGCGTTCAGGGCGTGGCTGCTCAAGGAGTGGCTGGTCAAGGAGAGTCATTGGGGGGACGCTTTCGTTGCAGGCGGTGGAGGACGAAGGAGTCAGCTCCAACCGGAACCGAGCACCGCAGTGGCCACCACCGTGGCGAATGCGAAAAACCCTGTCATGCTCGCGGCCGTCCTCAGACTTTCGTCCCGGGCGGCCTCGCGAACCTCAGAAAAGGCACTCTGGCGCCGTTCTACTGCGCGATGTGAAATGGTCATGTGCTTCCCTTCCTGTCCAAAAACTCTCTCACGAAGTAAGAGTTTCAGAAGAAAACAATGTTTATCATTGACATTGTTAGGAAAGGTATGACAAGCCACTTGGGCCCCGTTCGGGGCCGGGAGCGCGTCTGTCAGGAGAGCTGAGTGCGCTCCACCCACTCCAGGTACTCCGGCGTCACGGTTCCCGTGACATAGTCGCCGGTGAAGCAGCTCATCTCGAGCTCTGTCACATTTGACCCCTGCAGAATCGCCTGCTTCATGTCTTCGACCTCCTGGTAGATCAGGCGGTCCGCTCCGAGTTCGAGCGCGATCTCGGGGATTTTGCGGTTGTGGGCGACAAGTTCCGAGCGCGAAGGCATGTTGATTCCGTAGACGTGCGGGTAGCGAACGGGCGGCGCAGCCGAGGTGAAGGTGACCTTGTTGGCACCGGCGGCACGGGCCATGTCGACGATCTCTTTCGACGTGGTTCCCCGGACGATCGAGTCGTCAACGATGAGGATGTTCTTGCCCTTGAATTCCATCGACATCGCGTTCAGCTTCTGCCGGACGCTCTTCTTTCGCTGCGCCTGGCCCGGCATGATGAAGGTGCGTCCGACGTACCGGTTCTTGTAGAACCCTTCGCGGTATTCGATGCCGAGCTTCTGCGCCACCTGCATGGCTGCCGGGCGTGAGGAGTCGGGGATCGGCATGACGACGTCGATATCTCCCATCGGCGTGTGCTGCGCGATGGTCCCGGCAAGCCGGTCGCCGAGCCGAAGCCGGGCTTCGTAGACCGAGATGCCGTTCATGACCGAGTCAGGGCGAGCGAGATACACGTACTCGAAGGAGCAAGGCACGAGGCGCGGGTTCTTCGCGCACTGGCGCGAGTACATCTCACCCGAGGTGGTGATGAAGATCGCCTCCCCCGGGGCGACCTCGCGCACGACGTCGTATCCGGCGCTCTCGAGCACGAGCGATTCCGACGTGACAATCCATTCCTCGCCCACCAGCCCGGCTGAGCGGCGACCGAGAATAAGGGGGCGGATGCCGAACGGGTCACGGAACGCGAGCAGGCCGTGACCGGCGATCATCGCGATCGCGGCGTACGACCCCTCGACCCGCTCGTGCACCTGCGACACAGCGGTGAAGACCTGATCCGGGTCGAGTTCGAGGCCCGTGATCTGCGACTGCAGCTCGGTGGCCAGCACGTTGAGCAGCATCTCGGTGTCGCTCGTTGAGTTCACATGGCGGCGGTCGATGTGAAACAGGTCGTCGGCGAGTTCACGCGTGTTGGTGAGGTTGCCGTTGTGCACGAGGATGATGCCGTACGGCGCGTTCACGTAGAACGGCTGGGCTTCCTGCTCGTTGTCGGCGATGCCCTTGGTGGCGTAGCGGACGTGACCGAGGCCCATCTTTCCCTGCAACGAGCGCATGTCCCGGGTGCGGAATGCCTCCCGGACCTGCCCCTTCGCCTTGTGGATGTGGAAGGTGGAACCGTCCGCCGTGGCGATGCCCGTTGAGTCCTGGCCGCGGTGCTGCAGGAGCAGCAAAGCGTCATAGACCTGCTGGTTGACCGGTTCCGGTGAGACGATGCCGACGATGCCGCACATACCTAGCGGGCTCCTTGCGTTGCGATGATATTAATGGGAGTAGCTTCCGACCAGGCGGACGGCGCCGCCGTCGACACCCTTCGCACCCTGCTCGAATCCGGTCAGGTCGCGGTACGTCGTGTGCACCGTCCCGACCTGCCAGGCGGGGATACCGCCCGCCGTGAGGTCCGCCGCGATCGCCGCAGCGCCATCCGCACGCACGACCGCGAAGAAGCCGATGCCGAGGTTCCAGGTGCCTTCAGCGCTCTCGAGGGTCGTGGAGGCGAGGTCGCTCAGTGCGCGGAAGACCGGGGCGGGCGACCAGCTGCTGCGGTCGACCTCGACCCAGCTGCCAACCGGAAGAACCCGTGCGAGGTTCGCGGCGATACCGCCGCCGGTGACGTGGGACAGCGAGTGGACCGCGCCAGGGTGCCGGGCGATCAGGTCGAGGAGCGGCGACGTGTAGAGGCGGGTGGGCTCGAGGAGCACCTCACCGACGACCCCGCCGAGCTCAGCGGAGGTGTCGGTGAATGACATGTTCCGCTGGGCGAGAATGTGCCGCACCAGGGAGTAGCCGTTGGAGTGCAAGCCGGAAGACTCGAGGGCGATCACGGCGTCGCCGTCTTCGACGAGGTGGGCGCCGAGCAGGTCGTCCCCCTCGATCACCCCGGTCGCCGCACCGGCAACGTCGTAGTCGTCCGGGCCGAGAAGGCCGGGATGTTCGGCGGTCTCACCGCCGACGAGTGCGGTACCGGTCGCGGAGCAGGCACGGGCGATCCCGGCGACGATGTCGGCGATCCGCTGGGGAACGACTTTGCCGCAGGCGATGTAGTCAGTCATGAAGAGCGGCTTCGCTCCGACGACGACGATGTCGTCGACGACCATGCCGACGAGGTCCTGGCCGATGGTGTCGTGCTTGTCGATGGCCTGGGCGATCGCAACTTTCGTGCCGACGCCATCCGTTGAGGTGGCCAGCAGCGGGCGCCGGTATGAGGTGAGGAACGAGACGTCGAAAAGACCGGCGAAGCCGCCGACGCCACCGAGAACTTCGGGACCGTGAGTGTTCGAAACCGCTGATTTCATCAGCGAGACGGCGAGATCCCCTGCCGCCGTGTCAACACCGGCCTGCCGATAACTCGAAGAAGAGTCGTCGGCCGGGGTGGATGTGCTCACGCTTTGCCCTCGTTCGTGGTGGGGGGAAGATGCGGGGGATTCTGTTCGAGGGCCGGCGCGGATGCCGTTTCGATCGTTTCCGAGTTCACGTGCGTCCCGACGTCGGGGGCCTTCTGCACATCAACTCTATCCGCTTCGACGATGCGCCTTCTCCTGCTGCTCCTGCGATCGAGCAGGATGGCGACGGTGAGGGCGATGCCGATGCCCAGAACAAGGCCGATGAGCAGCAGGAACCCGAAAATCTGCAGCTGTGAATATTCCGCGAAGCCGTTCGCCCGTGCGTACTCGAGATCCCGCGGGATCGAAACGGTGGCCACGAACGCCGCGATCGCACCGAGCAGAGCGCCGACCGTGGCGAAGTTGCCGAACTTTGGCGAACGACGCACCGCCACCTGCTGACGAGTGACGGGCTCGCCGGACATCTCGGGCTTCACGGGAGGGGAGTCTGGCTCAGGACGGGCTGGCTCAGTGTTCATAGTTCTATTGTCGCTTATCAACGTGGGTGCGGGGTCGCCGGCTCATTCCCGGCCGTGGGGGTCGGATGCCTCGGTCGCGTCACGCGTTCCGGCCCGCTCACACGGTACGCCGGATGAAGTCGTCCGAACCGCGTGGGCATGCCCTCTGCTGCACGTGGCCACTACCCTGTGAGCATGACGACTGAGACGGCGAAACCAGGCTTCTTCAGCGGATTCGGCATGGGCATCCGACTCCTCGGGCGGGGATTCCGGCTCTGGGTCACGTCGCCCCGGCTCATGGTCATCGGCGCGATCCCCGGCCTGATCACCCTGGCGCTGTTCACGGTCGCCGTGGTTCTGCTTGCCCTCAACCTCGAGAACGTCGCGACGATCCTCACTCCATTCGCGAACGGCTGGGACGAGACGTTCCGCTCCGGCCTGCGGGTGCTCGTCGCCGTCGCGCTCATCGCCGCCGAGGTCCTCATCCTCGTCTACCTCTTTGCCGCTGTGACCCTGATGATCGGCCAGCCGTTCTTCGAAAGGATCGCGGAGCGCGTTGAGAACTCACTCGGTGGGGTGCCCTCAGCGGTCGACGTGCCCTTCTGGCCGTCCGTCGTACGGGGCATCGGGGAGTCGCTCCGCGTCGTCGCGATCACCATCGGAGTCGGACTCGGCCTCCTGCTGCTCGGCTTCATCCCCGTCCTCGGCCCGATCTGCGCCGCGGTCATCGGCGCCGTCACGGGCGGGTGGTTCCTCGCGCTCGAACTCAGCACGGTGACCTTCGAACGCCGGGGACTTCGGCTGGACGATCGGCGCCGACTCCTGAAGGCACAACGCTCCACCACGCTCGGCTTCGGGGTCGCCGTGTTCCTGCTCTTCCTCGTGCCGCTCGGCGCCGTCGTCACGATGCCCGCGGCGGTGGCGGGAGCGACCCTGCTCGCGCGGCGGTCGCTCGGGGAGTCCGACCGCCTACCCTCCCTCACGGTTCAGCAGCGCCCACAGAGCTAGCAGCGCCGACTCACTCGCTCCGGACCGGGTGACGCGGCACGCCGGGTGTTGTCGCCCGGTGCGCGTGAAACCCCCGGTCAGTGCGGCAGGCGCAGGACCGGGATGTGCCCGGTCAGGTCAGCGCGCTGCCCCGAGGCTGTGACGGTTCCGGATGCCGCGGCATCCGCCCACGACAGGGCGCCTGTCGCGAGTGCGAGCCAGGTTTCGGCATCCATCTCGATGACGTTCGGCGGTGTTCCGCGGGTGTGCCGGGGCCCTTCGATGCACTGCACGGCGCCGAACGGAGGTACGCGGACCTCGAGCGTGTTGCCGCTGGAGTGCTCGGCGAGCAGTTGGAGGGTGTACCGGACCGCGGTGGCGATGTCGTCGCGCGACGCCGCCTCGCGCACCGCGAGGTCGACCGCGTCTCGACCGACGTCATCCGGAATACGGGCACGTGCCATGCGCTCTAGGCTAGTACGCGTGAAGATCCTTGTCCTCGGTTCGGGCGCGCGAGAGCACGCCATCATCCTGTCGCTCCTCAGTGAGGACGCCGACCACGAGGTTCTCGCGGCACCGGGCAACGCCGGAATCGCACAGGTCGCCGAAACCGTCGACCTCGACCCCAACGACCCGGTCGCCGTAGCCAACTTCGCCATCGCCGAGGCCATCGCCCTCGTCGTGATCGGACCGGAAGCGCCGCTCGTCGCTGGCGTCGCCGATGAGCTCCGCGAGCAGGGCATTCCGGTCTTCGGGCCCGGCCGCGCCGCCGCCGAGCTCGAGGGTTCGAAGACCTTCGCCAAGCGGGTCATGGACGTCGCCGGGGTTCCGA
Source organism: Mycetocola miduiensis (assembly GCF_900115155.1). Taxonomy (GTDB): domain Bacteria; phylum Actinomycetota; class Actinomycetes; order Actinomycetales; family Microbacteriaceae; genus Mycetocola_A; species Mycetocola_A miduiensis. The sequence continues at coordinate 186,028 of NZ_FOVM01000004.1, read as the reverse complement.
CCGGACGGGCCCGCCGGGCGGGCACCCTGTCGGAGGCCGAGACCGCCATCGACCTGTTCGGCGCACCATATGTGGTCAAGGCCGACGGACTCGCCGCGGGCAAGGGTGTCCTCGTGACGAACGACCGCGAAGCAGCAGTCGAGCATGCGCGCACCTACCTCGATTCCGGCAGCGTCCTCGTCGAGGAGTTCCTCGACGGCCAGGAGGTGTCGCTGTTCTTCGTGAGCGACGGCCACACCGTCGTGCCGCTCTCCCCCGCCCAGGACTACAAGCGCCTCGCCGACGGCGACGAGGGCCCGAACACCGGCGGCATGGGGGCGTACTCGCCGCTGCCGTGGCTCGAGGAGACCTTCGGCAGCGAAGAGGACTTCGTCGCCGAGGTACTCGAGACGATCGCGAACCCCGTTGTCGCCCAGCTCGCTAAGGAGCAGACCCCCTTCATCGGGCTGCTCTACGCCGGCCTGATCCTCACCTCGCGGCGAGAGAACGACAATGACCGCGGCATCCGGGTGATCGAATTCAACGCCCGATTCGGCGACCCGGAGACACAGGTCGTCCTGCCCCGACTGACGACTCCCCTCTCCGAACTCCTCTACGCGGCCGCCACCGGCACTCTCTCGGCCGACGACCGGCCGATGTTCGCGCCGGTATCCGCTGTCACCGTCGTACTCGCTAGCGAGAACTACCCTGCTGCTCCCGTCACGGGCCGTCCGATCCGTGGCCTCGCCGAAGCGGATGCCGTCGCTGGCGTCCACCTCGCCCATGCGGCGACCGCAGCGCAGGGCAATGACCTCGTGTCGACGGGCGGCCGGGTTCTCAGCGTGGTTGCGCTGGGTGACGACTTCACCGAGGCACGCTCGCGTGTCTACGAAGCGCTTGGGCACATCTCGCTCGAGGGCGCCCAGTTCCGCACAGACATCGCGGCGCGCGTCGCACAGTAACCCTGCACAGTCACCGGCACCGGCACCGGCACCGGCACCGGCACCGAAACGCCAACCGACCCTCCGCGGACGACTTTTCGAGGCCCAGCTGGCCGTTTCCGGTTTCTCGCGGCGCTTATCGGCCCTGCGCGATAATGGACGGGTGAGCACATCAACGAACCTGCCCGGCTGGACCCACCTCTACTCGGGCAAGGTTCGGGACCTCTACGAGCGTGAGGGCGCGGCATCCGATGCCCTCCTCGTCGTCGCCAGCGACCGGGTCAGCGCTTTCGATCACGTGCTCTCCCCCGGCATCCCCGGCAAAGGGGAACTCCTCACGACCCTGAGCCTGTGGTGGTTCGACCGGCTCGACGTCCCCAACCATCTCCTCGAGAACCAGGCCGACGCCATCCCTGCCGAGGTCTCCGGCCGCGCCATGCTCGTCAAAAAGCTCGACATGTTCCCGGTTGAATGCGTCGTCCGCGGCTACCTCACCGGCTCCGGCTGGAAGGAGTACGTCGAATCGCGAAGCGTTTGCGGCATCCCGCTGCCCGAAGGCCTGAACAACGGCGACCGTCTCCCCGAACCCCTCTACACGCCGGCGTACAAAGCGCCGATGGGCGAACACGACGAGAACATCTCGTTCGAGCAGAGCGTCGAACTCGTCGGCGAAGCGGATGCCACGGCGCTGCGCGATGCGTCCCTCGCGATCTACGCGCAAGCCTCCGAAATCGCTGAACAAAGGGGTGTGATCCTCGCCGACACCAAGTTCGAGTTCGGCCGCGACCCGCAAACCGGGGCCCTGACCCTCGGCGATGAGGTCCTCACCTCCGACTCGTCCCGGTACTGGGACGCCGACGTCTACGCCAGCGCCGAAACTGCTGAGGCACGCATGGCGAGCTTCGACAAGCAGATCGTGCGCAATTGGCTCGCGGCCAACTGGGATCAGAGCGGGACACCGCCCGAACTTCCTGCCGAGATAGTGGAAGAGACGGCCTCGCGCTACCGGGAATTGCTCGGGCGCCTGACAGCGTAATGTTCTGAGAGATGTCTGATCTCTCTCCGAACGACGCCCACGCCAACCGAGTCAAATGGGAAAGCTTCTGGGTGTGCGTCGGCGTCGCCTGCCTGACGATCCTCGACCTGTCGAAGATCAACGTCGGACTGCCCTCGATCGAGGAGTCACTGCACGGCGGCGCCACCGAACTTCAGCTCATCGTCGCCGGGTACGCGCTCGCTTTCGGACTCGCCCTCGTCCCGTCGGGGCGACTGGGTGACATCCGTTCCCGCCGCCGGATGTTCCTGATCGGGCTCACCTCATTCACCCTCGCCAGCCTGCTCTGCGCGGTCGCCCCGACCATTGAGATCCTGGTGATCGGCCGGATCCTGCAGGGCGTCGCCGCCGGCATCCAGATGCCGCAGGTGCTCGGGCTGATCCAGCAGTTGTTCCAGGGCCGCGAACGCGGCAAGGCGTTCGGCCTGTTCGGTGCGGTGATCGGCCTGTCCACGGCCTTCGGTCCGACCCTCGGCGGGCTCCTCATCGCGATCGGAGGTCACGAGGACGGCTGGCGCCTGCTGTTCTGGATGAACATTCCGCTCGGCCTGATTGCGATCTGGTTCGCCTGGCGGCTCCTGCCGAAAAAGCAGATCCACGAGGCAGGCGTCACGAGCCTCGACGTCACCGGGATCCTGCTGCTCGGCGCCGCGACCTTCAGCCTGATGCTGCCGTTCGTGCTCACCACCGGCGGCCCCAACGACGACCCGAAGCGCTGGTTCTGGCTCATCGGCTTCGTCGTCGCCGGCGTCGCGTTCGTCTGGTGGGAGCGGCGCTACCTCCGGATCGGAAAGTCGCCGGTGGTCCATTTCGGACTGCTCCGCCTCTCGTCGTACCGGAACGGCATCCTCATCGCGACCGCCTACTTCGCCGCTATCCCGGCCATGTTCCTCATCGTGACCCTGTTCCTCCAGCAGGGCCTCGGGCTCGAGGCGGTCTACGCCGGCATGGTCTCTATTCCGTTCGCGCTCGCCTCTGCCGTGACCTCCTGGCTCGGCGGCCGGCTCGTCAACACCCACGGTCGCTCGGTCGTGGTCCTTGGCGTCACCCTCGCCGGCCTCGGCATCGGCGCCACCCTGCCCATCGCGGCGTTCGCGAGTGAAGAGTGGATGCCGTGGCTTCTCGCTGCCGTCCTGACGGTCGCCGGCGCTGGCGGCGGGTTTGTTATCTCCCCGAACCAGACACTCACTCTGCAGGAGGTGCCCGTCACCCAGGGCGGTGTCGCCGGTTCGGTGGCGCAGGTCGGCCAGCGGGTCGGTACGGCCATCGGCGTCGCTGTCGCCTCGAGCACCTTCTTCGCGACCCTCTACGCCGAGCAGGGCCTCGAAAACCCGGTGACGATGTATCGGGATGCCTACCTGAAGGGAGCGACGATCATCGTCGCGCTTCTTGTTCTCGCCCTCGTCATCAGCCTGCTCGACCTGCGCAAACGCACCGAACCGGCCGTCTGACCCGCGGGCACGGCCTGGCGTGCCCCCACTCCCACTACACATTCAGGAGGTCCGTCGCGACACGCCGTTGCGGCATCCGCCTACCCGGTCGGCCGAACTTGCTGAATTTCGTCGAACTTCCTGAATTTGTGGACTAGCGGGAATGTTGTCGCTACAACTATAGTTATACCGATCATGAACTCGCTCGCACCCACAGACAAACTTGCCGCTGACACCGCCATGGGCCCGGTCACCCTTCTCGTGGCCGACCTCGATGCGATGACTGCGTACTACACGGATGCCGTCACGCTGCGCGTCCTGTCGGCCACCGAGCACACCGTGACGCTCGGCCGCCGAGGCGTCCCGGCCGTCATCCTCGAACACGCCCCCGAACTCAAGCACGCCGCCGCCGGATCCGCCGGCCTCTTCCACACCGCCATCCTCTTCGAATCGAAGGCCGCCCTCGCGGCTGCCCTCTACTCGGTTGCGCGCAAGGCCCCTGGAACCTTCACCGGCAGTGCCGACCACCTCGTGAGCATCGCGTTTTACTTCACCGACCCCGAGGGCAACGGCGTCGAGCTGTACTGGGACCGCGACCGCACCGAATGGAGCTGGGTCCACGGCCAGGTCGAGATGGCCACGCTGTACGTCGACCCGAATGACTTCCTCTCGCAGCACCTCACCGTGCAGGGACAGACCACCCCCGACGATGAGTCCGTCTTCGGGGGCGCACAGATCGGGCACGTCCACCTGTCGGTTGGCGACGTGGCATCCGCTCGCCAGTTCTACGTCAACACCCTCGGCTTCGACGCGACCACGTCGCTCGGCAACCAGGCGCTCTTCGTCTCGGCCGGCGGATATCACCATCACATGGCGATGAACGTGTGGAACTCACGCGGTGCAGGGCCACGGATGCCCGCGCTCGGCCTCGGCCGCATCGACATCGTCGTTCCCGAAACGGATGCCCTCGGCGAGCTCACCGAGCGCCTCACCCACCACAAGGTGCAGGTCCGGGACGACGGCCAGACGCTGAGCTTCGACGACCCGTGGGCGAACCTGATCCGCGTCCAGGCGAACGCCTCCTAACCTGCCCCACCCTGGCGGCGCGAGCTGCGACGCGGGCAACCCCCGACCCGTACCGCGCTACCCCACTCGGTGCGGGTCGAGTGCTATCCGCGGGTGCCTGCCCGTCACGCTAGGCGGGCGAAGTCAACAGCAGCTCCTCATCCGGTTACGCGGAGGCGAACGGGCCGCGACGGCTCTTGCGATCGCCGCCGCAAACTCTGGCACGGCAGGCGCAGTCAAGCCCGAACCCGAATCCTGCGCTGCCCGGTCGGAGTTGGTACTGTCGAGCCCACCGAAAAGTCCGCCGAAAGCCCGCTGGGAAGGTCCACCGCGAGAGGGGAATGTCGTGCCACTCGATCCGTACTTCCGGGCCATGTACCTGGCCAGGCGACGCGACCTGATCGCCGAAGCCCGCGAAGTTCTCGTTGACTTCGTGACGAGCGCGGTCACGCGTGTGTTCCCCTGGCGTCGGGATGCCGCGAAACGGGCCCTCGTGGAATCCCCGGCCCGCACGGTCGGCACAAAGGCTGCGGGCACGGCCGTGGCCGGCGCGGAAGCATCCCACGCCGCGCCCGCGTCGACCACGGCGAAACGGCCGCTGTCGGTAGAGGAGAAGGCGAAGCGCAAAACGCCGGCGTGGAAGCGACAGAACGCACAGAAATGGGACACGAAACTGTACGGCCGGGTCGGCCTGGAACCTCCAGAGGTCGAGATCACCGATCACCAGGTCGACGTGCCCGGCCACCCCACGGTCCGCGTGCGCGCCTATCGTCCGCTCGACGGGACCGGCACCGCCCAGCCCCTGCCAGCGGTGCTCGCCTTCTTCGGCGGATCGTTCCAGTTGGGCGGGGTCGACTACACGAGCATCGATGCGACGTTCCGGACGCGCACCGCCGACGCCCGGGTGATCCACGTCGCCGTCGACTATGCGCTCGCCCCTGAGCACCGGTACCCCACCCAGATCGAACAGGGCTACGCCGCTCTCGGCTGGCTCGTCGAGAACGCCCGCCAGCTGGGCATCGACCCCGACCGCATCGGAATCACCGGCATCTCCTCCGGAGGAAACATCGCCGCGAGCGTGACGCTCGTCAACCGGGACCGAGCCGGGCACCCGCTCAAACTGCAGGTGCTCGAGGTACCCGTCACCGACCTGACCGGCAAGTCGATCGACATGGCGCCGATCCGGGAGATGCGCATCCCCCGCTTCCTCGCCCACCGGGAACTCGTGCAGGTCGCTGACGCGTACCTCGGCGACCGGACGAGGGCAAGGGAGCCGTACGCGTCACCGGCGCGGGCGCTCACCCACCGGGGTCTTCCGCCCGCGTGGATCTTCACCGCCGAATACGACGCACTCCGCCTCGACGGAGAGGCCTACGCGACCACCCTGCGCGCATCGGGAGTCGACGCGAGCGCTGTCCGGTACCAGGGTGCGACCCACGAGGCGGCGATCTACACGAAAGTCGTGCCGCTGGCCCGGCGCTGGCACGCCGACGTCGTCACTGCCCTGAAGACACTGCACGACTAGGAACCCGTCACCGGTCTCAGGCCGGGCGGATGTAGCCCCGGTCACGGGCGGATGCCACGGCGGCCGTTCGCGACGACACCTGCAGCTTGGTGAAGATGTGAACGAGGTGGCTCTTCACGGTGGCCTCGGACAGGAAAAGGGACTTCGCGATGTCACGGTTGGAACGCCCGTCAGCGACGAGGCTGAGCACTTCGGCTTCCCGTGTTGTGAGGGTCTCCCCCGAAGAGTTCTGGCGGGCCTCGAGGCGACCGGCAACGGTCGGCGCGAGGGCGCTCTCGCCGCGCGCCGCCGCCCGGACCGCAGCGATCAGCTCGACCGGAGGGGCGTCCTTCAGCAGGTAGCCGGCTGCTCCTGCTTCGACCGCGCCGAGGATGTCGGCATCCGTGTCGTAATTGGTGAGCACGAGGACGTACGGGGCGCCGGGATCCTCCCGGATACGTCGGGTGGCTTCCGCCCCCTGCATGCCGTGGCCGAACTGCAGGTCCATCAGCACGATATCGACGCCCGCCCTGCTTTGCTCGACCGCCTGCTCACCGGTCGCGGCCTCAGCGACGACGTCGAGGTCCGGTTCGGTCGCGAACAGGGCCCGCAGGCCGGCCCGGACCACCGGGTGGTCGTCGGCGATGAGCAGCCGGATCACGCAGAGACCTCCGGTCGGGATGCCGCGGAGGCGGCCGGATCGAGGACGGGGATGGTGACCGCGATGGCGGTACCCTCACCGAGGGCGGACTCGACGCTGAGCAGGCCTCCGAGCGACTCGACCCGCTGGCGAATCGCCCGCAGCCCGAACGATTCCCCGGCTTCGGCCGCGGTGGTTGCCGGGTCGAAGCCGACACCGTCGTCGACGACGTCGAGCGAGACACTGTCGGACTGGTAGGTCAGGGTGAGGTCCGCACGGGTTGCACGCGCGTGGCGGACGACGTTGGCGATCGCGCCCTGGGCGATCCGAAGCAGCGTCGCGTTCACGCTCATCGGCAGCGCCACCGGTACGCCTTCCAGCTGGAAGTTGACCGTCGCCGGGGTGCCCGCCGCCCGCAGTGTCTCGGCGGTGGAGTCAGCCAGTCGGGCGAGGGCCCCTGGCAGCGTGCGATCGTCAAGGGCAGGTGGGGTGAGCTCACCGATGATCCGCCTCGTGTCGACGAGGGAATCGGCAGCCGTCTGCCGCGCGAGCTGCAACTGCTCAAGTCCCGGGCGGTTGCCATCGAGGCGTTCGGCGGCGTGAAGGAGAAGCTGGATGCTCGAGAGCGCCTGCGCGACCGTGTCGTGGATCTCCCGTGCGAGACGCTCCCGCTCGGCGAGTACCCCCGCCGCCCGTTCGGCGAGCGCCAGCTCACCGCGGGTCTCGACCAGCTCGGTGATGAGCTGCTGCCTCTCCTCGGCCTCCCGGTACAGCGCGCGGTAACCGAACCCGATCGCCACGGCGACCCCGGCGCCGATCATCGGACCGATAACTCCGCCGACCGTGAATTCACTGTGCGCGCCGATGGCGATCACCGAGAGGGCCGTCGATGCGGCGACCGCGAGCACAGCCGCCCGCGATGGAAGCAACTGCAAGTAGAGGAAGAAGAGCGGGAAGACGATGAACGCGGCATCCGGGGTGAGCCACAACATCCCGAGCCAGATCAGGCTCAACGCCGCCAGCCACAGCCACCTCACCCACGGGGACGCCAGGACGAACTCCGGTTTGAGGTGCGCCAGCAGGGAACCACCGAGGTAAACGGCGAGGAAGACAGACGCGAGGGTGTGAATGAGCGCGCTGTCGGGATCGTCGGCGATGGCGGAGAGAACGATGATAACGACGACGAGCGCTATCAGCAGCGCGTGCAGCGACCAGCGGAGTCCGGCGAAGACGGGCGTGAGGGCCGAGTGGTTCATGATTCCCCTTCGCCGAAAGCCTAGTTGGGTGGCGTTTCCTCCGGCATCCATCGTTAGTTCGAGGTGCCGGTAGGATTGAGGGATTCCCCCACCTCGAGCCCTCCGGGAGACATTCGGTGCCCACAATCCTCGTTGAAGTAATGCCCAAGGCTGAACTGCTTGACCCGCAGGGTAAGGCGGTCTCCGGGGCGCTTACGCGGCTCGGCAAGTCCGAGTTCACCGATGTCCGCATCGGAAAGCGGTTCGAACTGACCGTCGACGGCCCCATCACCGACGCCATCCGCGCCGATGTCCAGCACATCGCCGACGAGATCCTGTCGAACTCCGTGATCGAAGACGTTGTCGCGATCACCTACCCGGAGGCCGAGTAGTCATGCGCATCGGCGTCATCACCTTCCCGGGCTCTCTCGACGAGCGTGACGCCCAGCGGGCGATCCGCATCGCCGGAGCGGAACCCGTGGCGCTGTGGCACGGAGAGCACGACCTTCACGGGGTCGACGCCCTCGTCCTGCCCGGCGGGTTCAGCTACGGCGACTACCTGCGCGCCGGCGCGATCGCATCCGTCTCGCCGATCATGGCTGAGGTCATCGACGCCGCGAACAAGGGGATGCCGGTGCTCGGTATCTGCAACGGCTTCCAGATGCTCACCGAGGCGCACCTGCTGCCCGGCGGCCTGATCCGCAACGACCACGGCCGCTTCATCCGCCGTGACCAGGTGCTGCGGGTCGAGAACGTCGACACCGCGTGGACGAACGAGTTCACCGCCAACGATGAGATCATCATCCCGCTCAAGAACGGTGAGGGCGGTTTCATCGCCTCCGAAGCCGAACTCGATCGGCTCGAGGGCGAGGGCCGAGTGGTCTTCCGCTACCTCGGCCGGAACCCGAACGGTTCGCTCCGCGACATCGCCGGCATCACCAACGAACGCGGCAACGTCGTCGGCCTCATGCCGCACCCGGAGCACGCTGTCGAACCCGGCTTCGGCCCGGACACGGCGGATGCCATGCGGTCAGGCACCGACGGACTCACGCTGTTCACCAGCGCGATCCAGGCGCTCGCGGCGGTCTGACCCGCCCGCTCCCGACGTACCGACAAGGGCTCCCTGCCCGGCGACATCGCCGACGCAGGGAGCCCTTTCTGGTCTCCCGCAGCGCAGCGTCAGCGGTCGACCGGTGCTCCCTTGCTCGGGGCGATGGTCGGAATGCCCGCCGTGTCGGTGCGCCGGTACCGCGGATGCGGCACCCGGGCCTCGTCGAGGTGGTCGGCGTCGACAGCACCGAGATTCCGGATCAGGATGATCAGCCACGAGAAGATGAGGAATGCCGCGATCAGTTCGGTTGCGGTGAGGTTGTAGTACCCCTGCGCAAACGCGACCGCCGCGCCGACGATCACCCCGAGAAAGACGAACCCGAGCACGACGAACGCCCGAGAGATCGCCGGCACGAGGTACGCCATGCTGATGATGAGCGCAGCGAATACGGTGACCATCCCGGACGCGACGGTGTTGTGGACGGCGAGGTTCTCGTCGACGGGAAACAGCCCGACGCAGGCGAGCAGGATGCCCATGAGCACGAGGCCGCTTTGGAGCAACCGGACCCGGCGACGCGACTTCGGTGACTTCGACGCGGCTGCGATCTCCAGTTCTCTCGTGGCGAAGCTCGCGACGATGGTCACCATGAGTCCCCCGATAATCAGCGTGAAGTTGAAAGCGAACCCGGAGAGAGTCGAGCCCATCCCGAGTGCGCTGAGGTTCTTTTGCCACCACAGGGGGTCCTCAGCCGTCAGCATGCTGCTGAGCACCCCCATGGAGAGGAATACCGCGAGTAGCGCCGCAAGGCGGTAGATGTTCATGTTCACGGCGGACAGGTAGGCGAAGTAGACGCTGACGGCCCCGACCACGCCGACGATGAGGGCACTCGCGAAGGGGAACAGCACGGCCCCGCAGCCCCTCCCGCAGCGGTTGCCCCGGCAGATCCACGACCAGATAATGGCACCGGTTCTCCGCCAGCAGCGATGATGCCGACGACTCCCATCACCAGGAAGCCCGCCGCCCCTGCGACGAGAGCCAGCGATTCGGCCGTGACGGCGCTGGGCGAACCATCGGTTGCGGACATGATCGGCTCCCCTCGCGCAGGTGATGCCCGGATTCTCGCAAACGTGCGGTACCTGCGCGTCGCCCCGGGAGGATGAGACGGATCGCCGCTTGGCTCGGTACGGGGCATCCGAGAGACCACAAACGGCCCCCCGCCGGGCGATATCGCCGGCTTAGGGAGCCACTCGTGGGGTTTCGGGTCGGGCCAGGATCAAGTCACATCCCGCTTCCACGACACGAAGTAGCCGAGCACGGTGAGTACGAGGGCGAGCGCGGCGAGCAGGAGGCCGCCCTGCCACCACTCCAGCGGATCGACACCCGGGCCGGTGGCCCCGACTCCGAAGAGGCTGGGCGCGCCGACGAGTGCGTCACTGGCCGCGCCAGGCAGGAACCGCCCGAGCGATGCCGCCCAGTCGGCGAACATGGTCACCGCACGGAGCGTCGGCTCGACGAACTGGGTGAACGCGAGGATCACGACGATCGCGGCGACCTGGTTCGGGATGAGTGCACCGAGTCCGACACCGATGACCGCCCACAGGGCGAGCGCGAGCACTCCCCTGCCGATCATCGCCCAGGTTTCACTGTTGTCCAGCTGGGTGTCGAGCCCGAACAGGGTCAGAGCCCCAGCACCAGCACCCACAGACGCGATCACACCGACCACGCCGTAGATCGCCCCGAAGAACAGCAGTGCGGTGCTTTTCGCGCCAAGCACGAGGCCGCGCTTCGGGGTCGCGAGGAACGTCGGCGTGAGCATCTGGTGCCGGTACTCGCTCGTGACGGCGAGTGCGCCGAGGAGCACCGGGAACACATACCCGAACGTGCTGACCGAGCCGTAGAGCATGGGCGCGAGGAACTCCGTCGGCGGCGCCTGCTCCGTGGCCTGGCCCTCGGACGTGGAGAAGAACCCGAACAGGGCGCCGAGACCACCGGAAATGAAAACGATGTAGACGACGAGGATTATCGCGAGGACCCACCAGATCCTCGTGGTGAGGATCTTCGCGACCTCGGCGCGCAATGCGGGAAGGAACATGTTCACAGCGATCCTCCCTCTCCGACCAAAGCGAGGAATGAGTCCTCGAGCCCCGATTTCTGTCGATGCAGCGAACTCACCTCCACTCCGGCCGCGAAGGCGATATGCCCGACCTGCCCCGGTTCAAGCCCGGTGACGAGGATGCCGGCCCGGGCTTCCTCGAAGGTGGCGGATGCTGCGCCGAGAGCGGCGACGAGCTGGTCACGATTCGGGGAGTCGACGATCACTTTCGTTGCAGCACCTTCGATCTCGAGGCTGGACAGTGGTCCGCGGTGCACCAGCGTGCCCCGAGCGATGATGACGACCTCGTCAACGCTCTGCTGGACTTCGCTGAGCAGGTGCGACGAGATGAGGACGGTGCGGCCCTCCACTGCGAGCTGGCGCAGGAAACCACGTATCCACTTGATGCCCTCGGGGTCGAGCCCGTTGATCGGCTCGTCGAGAACGAGGACTCCCGGGTCGCCGAGGAGCGCGAACGCAAGGCCGAGCCGCTGCCGCATGCCGAGCGAGTAACCGCCGACCCGGCGGGCGGCGTGCTCGGTCAGTCCGACGGTGTCGAGGACGATGGGAACCTGTTTCGGGTCGATGCGTGCCGCCTTCGCGTACACACCGAGGTGGTCGCGAGCGGTCCTGCCTGGGTGGAAGCTTGCTGCTTCGAGAGCCGATCCCACCGAACTGAGCGGCGACAGAAGGTCGCGGTACCGCACCCCTCCGATGGTCGCCGATCCGGCGGTCGGGGTGACGAGGCCGAGCAACATCCGGAGTGTCGTTGTTTTGCCAGCGCCATTGGGGCCGAGGAAACCGGTGACCCGCCCGGGTTCGACCCGGAAACTGAGGTCTGAGACGGCGGCGACCGGGCCGAAGCGTTTGGTGACGCCGGCGAATTCGATGGGGACTCCCGTGGGCATTCTGCTCCTGAAGTAGATTGGGGGGGGTCCTCCTACTCTGGCAGGGAACTGAGCCGGCCTGCATCCCCCGAACGGCGGAGATCAGCGCACCATGCCGGAGAGCGGGTGACGATTAGGACTTTAGGACGACGCGCGGAGTTCACGCGGCTGCGAGGATGAAAGCATCCCGATTTTCCGGCCACAACGCCTCCTCGCCAGCGGCCGCCTTCCCCCCTGGAGTGTTCCCTGTGTCTCCCCGCCTGTTCTACCGCACGCTCGCTTTCGCCGAGGCGGTGACCTGGACGCTGCTGATTGTCGGGCTGCTCATGAAATACGTGTGGGACCTCGGCGATCTCGGTGTGCGGGTCGGGGGGTCGATCCACGGGTTCATATTCCTGGCGTATGCGGGAACCTCGGTTCTCGTCGGCCTGAACCAGCGCTGGAGCATCCCGCTCATCGCTCTCGGGGTGGTCACAGCCGTGGTGCCGTACGCGACGATCCCGTTCGACCTCTGGGCCGACCGCTCGGGGCGCCTCGACGGCGACTGGCGACGCACCCAGACGGATGATCCGCGCGACACGGGCTGGATCGACCGCCTTCTGCGCTGGTTCCTCAGCCACCCGGTCCTGCTGATCGTGCTGTTCGTCCTTGCCGTCGTCGCGATCTTCGCGACCCTCTTGACGATCGGCCCTCCCGGCGGCGAGCGCTAGCGGAAACGACCGGGCAGGAGGCTCTCGCGTGCCCGGATAGAATTGGGGTATCCGGCACCCCTCGATCTAGGAGCCTTCCCCTCGTGAGCATCCCCGCAACCTCTGTTGCCGACACCGTCTCGAACGCCATCGCCACTCCTGAGAAGGAGCAGCCGTACGCAGCACTTGGGCTCAAGCCCGACGAGTACGAGAAAATCAAGGAGATCCTCGGTCGTCGCCCCACGTCGGGCGAGCTCGCCATGTACTCCGTGATGTGGAGCGAACACTGCTCGTACAAGTCGAGCAAGATCTACCTGCGGCAGTTCGGCCAGAAGGTCACCCCTGCCATGAAGAAGAACCTCATGGTCGGAATGGGCGAGAACGCCGGCGTCGTCGACATCGGTGAGGGCTGGGCCGTCACCTTCAAAGTCGAGAGCCACAACCACCCGTCCTACATCGAGCCGTTCCAGGGCGCGGCGACCGGCGTCGGCGGTATCGTCCGCGACATCATCTCGATGGGCGCCCGCCCGGTGGCCGTGATGGACCAGCTGCGGTTCGGCGCGATCGATGACCCCGACACCGCACGAGTCGCGCACGGCGTTACGAGCGGTATCTCGTTCTACGGCAACTGTCTCGGCCTGCCGAACATCGGTGGCGAAACCTACTTCGACAAGGTCTACCAGGGCAACCCGCTCGTCAACGCGCTGTCGGTCGGAGTTCTCCGGCACGAGGACCTCCACCTCGCCAACGCCTCCGGTGTCGGCAACAAGATCGTGCTGTTCGGTGCCCGTACCGGCGGCGACGGGATCGGCGGCGCGTCGATCCTCGCCTCCGACTCGTTCGACGCCGCAGGCCCGACCAAGCGCCCGGCCGTCCAGGTCGGCGACCCGTTCGCCGAGAAGGTGCTCATCGAGTGCTGCCTCGAGTTGTACAAGGAGAAGCTCGTCGAGGGCATCCAGGACCTCGGTGCCGCAGGCATTTCCTGTGCGACAAGCGAACTCGCCGCGAACGGTGACGGCGGCATGTTCGTCGAACTGTCGAACACCCTCCTCCGCGACCCGTCGCTCACGCCTGAGGAAATCCTCATGTCCGAGTCGCAGGAACGCATGATGGCTGTGGTGGAACCAGGCAAGCTCGACGCGTTCCTCGCGGTCACCGCGAAATGGGATGTCGAAACATCCGTTCTCGGCGAAGTCACCGACACCGGCCGGCTCGTCATCAACTGGCACGGCGAAGAGATCGTCAACGTCGACCCGTCGACCGTTGCGGTCGACGGCCCGGTCTACGAACGCCCCATCGCGTACCCGGTCTGGCTTGACGCGCTGCAGGCCGACACGGCATCCGCTCTCGAACGACCGACGGATGCCGCAACGCTCCGTTCCCAGTTCTTCTCCCTGCTCGGTTCGGCCAACCTCGCGGACAAGAGCTGGATCACCGACCAGTACGACTACTACGTCATGGGCAACACGGCGCTGGCGTTCCCCGACGACGGCGGCATGATCCGCGTTGACGAGGAGTCCGGCCTCGGGTTCGCCATCGCCACCGACGCGAACGGCCGCTACTGCCAGCTCGACCCGTCGCTCGGCGCGAAACTCGCCCTCGCTGAGGCGTACCGCAACGTTGCCTGCACCGGTGCCGTTCCGGCCGCGGTGACGGACTGCCTCAACTTCGGCTCGCCGGAGAACCCCGAGGTGATGTGGCAGTTCTCGCAGGCCGTCGAGGGCCTGTCGGACGGCTGCCTCGCGCTCGAAGTGCCCGTCACGGGCGGGAACGTCTCGTTCTACAACCAGACCGGCGACACCCCGATCTTCCCGACGCCTGTCGTCGGTGTGCTCGGTGTCATCGACGACGTCGCTCGTCGCGTGCCGAGCGGCTGGCAGGACGAGGGCGACAACATCTACCTCCTCGGTATCACCCGCGAAGAGCTCTCCGGATCGGCGTGGGCCGGCACCGTCCACGACCACCTCGGCGGACTTCCGCCCGCTGTCGACTTCGACCGGGAGAAGGACCTGGCTGCCCTCCTTCACGCGGGATCGCAGTCGTCCATCATCGCCTCAGCGCACGACCTCTCCGACGGCGGCCTCGCGCAGGCCCTCGCCGAGAGTGTGATGCGGTTCGGAGTTGGCGCTCGCGTCTGGCTCGGTGAGATCCTTGAGCGCGACGGTGTGGATGTCGCGACCGCACTGTTCTCCGAGTCGACCGGCCGGGTGCTCGTTTCGGTGCCGCGTGAAGACGACGTGAAGTTCCGGGGCCTGTGCGAAGGGCGCGACTACCCGGTGCTGCGCATCGGCGTGACCGACAATGCGAGTTCGTCACTCGAGATCCAGGACCTGTTCACGGCGAGCATCGACGAGCTGCGCGCGACGCACACGGCCACGCTGCCGACGGCGTTCGCGTAGGTCGCCCCGCCGGCCTTTGCTCGGTCGCTATCGGTCACGTTTCGCAACGGAACCCAGCCAGTAGCGACCGAGCAACGGCCGCTACAGCCACTAGTGACCGAGCAAAGCCGCTCCCGCGCGCCCGATACGATTGAAGCCATGACGATCACCGCTGCCGCAGACGGCTCAGCCCTCGGCAACCCCGGCCCGGCCGGCTGGGCGTGGTACGTCGACGACGCACACTGGGCGGCAGGCGGCTGGAAGCACGCCACGAATAACCAGGGTGAACTCAAGGCCGTACTCGAACTGTTCCGCGCGACGGCACACCTCGACGACGACCTTCTCGTGCTCTGCGACAGCCAGTACGTGATCAACACGGTCACCAAGTGGATGCGCAGCTGGAAGGCCAAGGGCTGGCGCAAGAGCGACGGCAAACCGGTGATGAACCTCGAGATCATCAAGGAGCTCGACGAGGCCATGGCCGGGCGCAACTACCGGTTCGAGTGGGTGCGCGGCCACGCCGGCCACCCGTTGAACGAAGCCGCCGACGCCCGCGCCCGCGCTGTCTCCGAGGCGTTCCAGGCCGGCCGGCCGATCCCCCACGGGCCGGGCTGGCCGCGCGAAGGCGGCGCAACGGATGCCGCCGAGCCAGGAACCACGCCGGCACCGGTCGGCGCGCTCGACGACGCCGTCGCTGCGGACAGCGAACTGGCCCTGTTCTCCCTCGACGATCCCGACCTGCACGAGGTCACGCTGTGGCTGACCGACGACGAGCACATCCGTTTGCACGAGCGAGCCCGTCAGGAAGGCGTCAGCGCCGAAGCACTCCTCCGCAGCCTGATCTGATCCCGATGAACCCGTCGCTCGAAAGCGCTGAGGCGGTCGCAGACCTGCTCGGTGTCGACCTCGAGCGTGGGCTCTCCCACACGGAAGCCGCGAAGCGCCTCACCGAAGACGGCCCGAACGAACTGCGCGGCGTGAAGGCGAAGCCCCTCTGGCTCGTCTTTCTGGCCCAGTTCCACGATCCCCTCATTTACCTGCTGCTCGGCGCGGTCGCCGTCTCACTGGCGGCCTGGCTGGCGGAGGGGGCTGAGGGTTGGCCGATCGACGCGATCGTGATCAGCGCGATCGTCGTGCTCAACGCGGTACTCGGGTTCGTTCAGGAGTTCCGCGCCGCCTCCGCTGTCGCGGCCCTGGCGACCATGACCGCGGCGTCATCGACCGTCGTCCGCGACGGCGCACTCGAGACCGTGCACTCCTCGGAACTCGTGCGTGGAGACCTGCTCGCCCTCAGCGAGGGCGACTCGGTGGGAGCGGACGCGCGCATCGTCGGCGCGAGTGCGCTCCGCATCGCCGAAGCGTCGCTCACAGGCGAGAGCGAAGCCGTGGAGAAACATCCAGGCCTGCTGTCCGGCCCGGTGCCGCTCGGTGGCCGCACGAACATGGCCTTCAAGGGCACCTCGGTCGTGCAGGGCGTCGGCCGCGCGGTGGTCACCGCAACCGGGATGGACACCGAAGTCGGCGCCATCGCCCACCTGCTTGACGCCACGACCGAGGAACCCACCCCGCTCTCCCTCGAGGTCGCACGCATCGGCCGGATGCTCGGGATCGCCGTGATCGCCATCGCTATCGTGGTCATGGGAACCATCACCATCGTCAACGGGATATCGACACCCAGCGATTTCGTCGTGGTGCTGCTGCTCGGAGTCTCCCTCGCCGTCGCCGCCGTCCCTGAAGGACTCCCGGCGATCCTGTCCCTCGTGCTCGCGATCGGGGTCCAGCGGATGGCCCGCCGCAACGCCGTGGTCAAACAGCTGAGCGCCGTCGAATCCCTGGGCTCCGCGTCAGTCATCTGCACCGACAAGACGGGCACCCTCACACGCAACCAGATGACGATCGAGCGTCTGATCACGGCGTCGGGGAGGGCGGATGTCACGGGCACCGGATACACGCCGTTGGGCGAGGTTCTCAGCGGCGGTTCCTCGCTGAGTGCCGACGGCCACACCGAGGCACGGCTTCTGCTGACCGCCGGGGCGCTCGCCAACAACGCCCAACTCTCCGAGCGAGACGACGGGTGGGAGATCGAAGGCGACCCGACCGAAGCGGCGTTCCTCGTCGCTGCACGCAAACTCGACGGCACCACCGACCGGATGGACCGGTTCACGCGTCGCGCGGAGATCCCGTTCACGTCCGACCGCAAGATGATGTCGACGGTGCATTCAGACGCCGACGGCAGGACCCTGCTGTTCAGCAAGGGAGCCCCGGACGTTCTCCTGTCCAATTGCACCCGGCTGCGGGTCGGAACGACGGATGTCCCGCTGACGGACGAGCGTCGGCAGCAGGCCCTCGATGACATCGAAGCCCTGTCCTCCGACGCGTTCCGCACGTTGGGGGCGGCGTACCGCCCGATCTCGGACGACGAGGACAACGTGTCTGAGGCGCTGGAGCACGACCTGGTCTATGCCGGCACCGCCGGTATCATCGACCCGCCCCGCAGCGAGGTGGCTGCCGCGATCGCCGAAGCGCAACGGGCCGGCATCCGGATCGTCATGATCACCGGCGACCACCCGGCGACGGCGACGCGTATCGCCGTCGACCTGGGCATCGTCAAGCGCGGAGCTCGAGCTCTCACCGGCACCGAGATCGACGACCTCGATGCCGACGCGCTCCGCGAGGCCACCAGGACGGTCTCCGTCTTCGCGCGCGTCGCCCCGTTGCACAAACTGCGACTCGTCGACGCGCTGCAGGCCGACGGGCGCATCGTGGCGATGACCGGCGACGGCGTCAACGACGCGCCGGCACTGAAGTCCGCAGACATCGGCATCGCGATGGGCATCACCGGCACCGAGGTCACGAAAGAGGCGGCGCGGATGATCCTCGCCGACGACAACTTCGCGACCATCGTCGCCGCCGTCCGGCAGGGTCGCGCGATCTTCGACAACATCAAGAAGTTCCTGCGTTATCTGCTCTCGTCGAACATGGGCGAGGTGCTGACCGTATTCCTCGGCGTCGTGTTCGCCGCCGCGCTGGGTCTCGCCGGGGCGGGCACCGAGACCGTCGTGATTCCGCTTCTGGCGACCCAGATCCTGTGGATCAACCTCGTGACCGACTCGGGCCCCGCCCTCGCCATGGGAGTCGACCCGGAGGTCGATGACGTCATGGCGCGGGCGCCACGGAAGCTCACCGACCGCGCCATCGACGGGCGCATGTGGGCGGGCATCCTGTCCATCGGGCTGGTCATGGCGCTGGTGACGCTCGCCACGATCGACCGGTTCCTTCCCGGAGGCTTTCTCGAAGGGTCCGACTCGCTGGATGTCGCGCGGACAGCGGGGTTCACGACCCTCGTCTTCACCCAACTGTTCAACGCCTTCAACGCGCGGTCGGAGACGACCACAGCGTTCCACGGGCTGTTCAGCAACCCGTGGCTGTGGGGATCAGTTGCCCTCGCCGCGCTCCTGCAGGTCGCCGTCGTCCAGGTTCCATTCCTCCAGGTCGCCTTCGGAACCACACCTCTCGACCTGGCGCACTGGCTGTGGTGTGTGGTGGCGGCATCCGCCGTGCTGTGGTTCAGTGAGATTCGCAAGGCGGGATACCGCCTGCTCGAGCGCCGACGGCGCTGACCCGACGGTCAGCCGAGAGGTTCGGTGAGCGCGTGGACCAGAGCCGGGAGCGTGGACCGCGCCACGGGCGGAGCCGAGATTGCACCGGTGTCGCCGCCCTCGAGGATCGCCTCCTGAACGGCGGATTCGTAGACGTTGACGATGATGCCGATCGCGGCAATCGGGTCCATGGTGAATCGAAGCCCGACCGAGCGCACGGCGCCGTCGATGCGCTCCGCGAGTTGCTGGAGGAAGCCCCGCTGGTAGGCGAGAAACTTTGAAGCGACGGCTGGGTCCCTCATCGCCAGGAGCTTGAACTCGGACTGCACCATGCACCAGCGCGCATCGTCTGCCTGAAGTTCGAGGAACCGCGTGACCACCCCGCCGAGCGTCGCCTCCGTCAGCGATCCCCCATCGAGCTCGGGGAGAATGGCGTCGACACCCTCCTGCAGTCGTTCGAGTCGGATACGGTTCTCC
Source organism: Mycetocola miduiensis (assembly GCF_900115155.1). Classification (GTDB taxonomy): domain Bacteria; phylum Actinomycetota; class Actinomycetes; order Actinomycetales; family Microbacteriaceae; genus Mycetocola_A; species Mycetocola_A miduiensis. The sequence continues at coordinate 167,007 of NZ_FOVM01000004.1, read as the reverse complement.
CGCTCGGCGAGCGCGAAAAAGAGCTCTTCCTTCGTGTCGAAGTTGGAGTAGAAAGCACCGCGGGTGAATCCGGCCCGTTCAGCGATCATCTCGACGGAGGCCGCGTGGAACCCGGTCTCTGCGAACACCTCGTATGCCGCATCGGTGAGCCGATCGCGGGTCCTCCGCCGGCGGGCGCTTTCGACCTGCGCCGTCTCAGCGGCTGCGATATCGAGGGGCATTCTGACACCTTACTGGGAACGGGCGATACATCAGTGTATCTGATACAACTCTGTATCGGATACACTCGTGTATCTGAGCGGAGAAACCTGCCGCGTCCCAGTCCCCTATTCCAGGAGCACCGTGTCTTCTCTGCTGTACTCGCTCGGCCGATGGGCATTTCGCGCACGTGGCATCGTCGTTGGTGCCTGGATTCTGATCCTCGCGCTCGTTGGCGGCGGCGCCCTCCTCTTCAATCAGGGCCTCGACAACGCGATCTCCATCCCGGGGACCGAATCGCAGGCCGCCCTCGATTCGCTCGCGACGACGTTCCCGCAGGTGAGCGGAACCACCGCCCAGGTCATCGTCGTCGCGCCAGAGGGGGATGCTGTCACCGACGAAGACGTGTCGGTCACGATCGAGGCATCCGTCACCGCGCTCAACGACCTCGACCAGGTCGAGCGGGCGGTGTCGCCCTTCGATGAGAACGTCACCGGAGCCGTCAGTGAGGACGATTCGTCCGGGCTCATCAGCATCCAGCTCGACGGCGAAACGGCCGACATCACCGCGGCGACGAAGGACGCGCTTGGCGAGGAAGTCGCCGCACTGCAGGACGCGCTGCCCGAGGGAGCCGTGGCCTCCCTTGGCGGGCAGCTGTTCAGCACCAACCTGCCTGCGTTGAGCATCGTCGAGCTTGTCGGTGTCGGCGTTGCCCTCATCGTGCTCCTGCTCACCTTCGGATCGTTCCTCGCTGCTGGGATGCCCCTGCTCACCGCCCTGCTCGGCGTCGGCATCTCCATGGCACTGATCTTCCTTGCGACGGCGTTCAGTTCTATCAACTCGACAACGCCGATGCTCGCCCTCATGCTCGGTCTCGCCGTCGGCATCGACTACGCGCTGTTCATCATCTCGCGGCACCAGGAGCAGCTGAAGGGTTCACTCTCGGCCGAGGAATCGGCGGCGCGGGCGACGGCAACGGCTGGTTCCGCCGTGATCTTCGCCGGGCTCACCGTGATCATCGCCCTGCTCGGTCTCGGTGTCGCCGGGATCCCGTTCCTCACCGTCATGGGTGCTGCCGCCGCGGTCGGCGTCGGCGTGGCCGTGCTGATCTCGATCACCCTCATCCCAGCGCTGCTCGGCTTCGCCGGCGAACGCCTGCGGCCGAAGCCGAAGAAGCACGCGAGACGAAAGCGCCGGGCACGCGCTGCCGCAGCATCCGATGCGGTAGACGCGGCCGAACACCGACCCAACCGGTTCTTCACCGGCTGGGTGCGTGCGGTCACCCGGTTCCCGATCGTCACGATCCTGGCGGTCGTCGCCGTTCTGGGCCTTGCGGCGCTCCCGGCCCTCGGACTCCGCCTCGCCCTCCCGGATGCCGGCGGCCTGCCGTCTGATGATCCGGCCCGCATCACATACGACCTCGTCTCCGAACACTTCGGCGAAGGGTTCAACGGTCCCCTCATCGTGACCGGGTCGATCGTCACGTCGACCGACCCGCTCGGGCTGATGGCCGACCTGAAGGACGAGATCGAAGCCCTCGACGGCGTCGCCGCCGTTCCGCTTGCGACGCCCAACGAGACAGCGGACACTGGGATCGTCCAGGTCATCCCCGAAGGAGCACCGGACTCTGAGGAGACCAAGGCGCTCGTCGCCGAGATCCGATCGATGCACGACTACTTCGTCGACGAGTACGACGTGGACCTCTCGGTTACCGGCTTCACCGCTGTGGGCATCGACGTGTCCGACAAACTCGGCAACGCCCTGCTGCCGTTCGGCATCATCGTCGTCGGCTTGTCGCTCGTGCTGCTGACCATGGTGTTCCGGTCGATCTGGGTACCGATCAAAGCCACCGTCGGCTACCTGCTCAGCGTCGCGGCGTCCTTCGGCATCGTCGCCCTCGTCTTCGAGTACGGCTGGTTCGCCGACGCACTGCACGTCGCGAAAGAGGGCCCGGTGATCAGCTTCATGCCGATCATCCTGATGGGCGTCCTGTTCGGACTGGCCATGGACTACGAAGTGTTCCTCGTCGCCCGGATGCGCGAGGACTACGTCCACTCCGGCAAGGCGCGCGCCTCCATCGAAACCGGCTTCCTCGGCTCGGCGAAAGTGGTGACCGCGGCCGCCATCATCATGTTCGCTGTGTTCGCGGCCTTCGTTCCCGAAGGTGACGTGAACATCAAACCGATCGCGCTCGGTCTCGCCGTCGGTGTCTTCATCGACGCGTTCATCGTCCGGATGACGTTCGTCCCCGCCGTTCTCGCCCTCCTCGGCGAGAAGGCATGGTGGATACCGCGCTGGCTCGACCGCTCGCTCCCGTCGTTCGACGTCGAGGGTGAAGGCCTGCACCACGAGATCGAACTGCGCGACTGGCCGTCGACGGCATCCAGCGACGTTCTCAGCGCGGAGGGTCTCACCCTCTCCGGTTCACGGACTGCACTCTTCGACAACGTCGACGCGCACCTGCCAGAAGGCGGAACACTTCTGGTCTCCGGCGAGCGCGAGTCCAGCGTCACCGCGTTGCTCCTGACCATGTCGGGCCGCATGCACGCCGACACGGGGAAGCTCAAGGTAGCCGGTTATGTGTTGCCGGTGCGGGCGGCATCCGTTCGTTCCCGCGTCGCATTCGTCTCGATCAGCGAAGCGGTGGACCCCATTCGGGCGATCACCGATGCTGTCCGCGAGTCGCCGCGGATCCTGACCCTGGACGGAATCGACACGGTGACGGATGCACTCACCCGCCGCAACCTGCGCGACGCCCTCTCGGATGCGCAGGCCCAAGCGCACGCGAACGATCGCCCGCTGGCTCTCATCGTTGGCACCGCGTTCCCCGATACGCAGGCCGACGCCGTTCCCGGCGCCGACACGGCTGTCCGCGTCGCCCTCACCTCCTCCAACCTGTCGCACGAAGCAGAGGTACCCGCATGAGCACACCACTGGCACGATTCGAATCCGCTCGCGCTCCCGGGCGGGTCACCTGGTTGTCCATCCTCGGCATCGTTCTCGTACCGCTCGTCGTTGCCGGAGTTCTGGTCTGGGCGTTCTGGAACCCTTCTGAGCGGCTTGACCAGGTGAACGGGGCCATCGTCAACAACGACACGCCCGTTGAAATCGACGGGCAGACGGTGCCGTTCGGTCGCCAGCTCGCCGCAGGGCTTGTCGGCGGCGACGCGGCATCCGACACCAACTACACCTGGGTGATCACCGACGAAGACGACGCAGCCAGTGGCCTCAACTCAGGGAAGTTCACCGCTGTCGTCACGATCCCCGAAAACTTCTCGTCGGCAGCCACCTCGTTCTCGGGCGAAGCCTCCGAAGCCGAGAAAGCGACGGTCGACGTGGCGACGAGCGATCAGAGCCGCCTCGTCGATGACGCCGTCAGCCAGGTGATCACCACGACGGCAGCCGGTCTCGTCGGCAACGAACTCACGACCTCCTACCTCGAGAACGTCTACGTCGGGTTCAACGGCCTCGGCGAGCAACTCGGAACGGCCGCAGACGGCGCCGCTCAACTGGGTGCAGGCGCAACGGAACTTGCGACAGGTGCATCGACCCTCGCTGATGGCACGACCGAGCTCTCCAGCGGCGCCTCAGGACTGGCAACAGGAATTTCGGGGCTGTCCGGAGGACTGTCGTCACTAGCATCCGGTCTGTCGACGCTCGAGAACCAGACCGCAGCGCTGCCGACGCAGGCGCAGTCCCTCGCGACCGGCGCCGCGGAAATCGCAGACGGCATCGACCAGCTTCAGCTCGCGGTAGCCGGCCAGGCCGTGTCGCTGAACGCACAGGCCGCCGACCTGGCCGCCCTCGCCACAGAGTCCTGCACAGCGGACCCCGTGGGCAGCCAATGCGCCGCGCTCAGCACTGCCGCAAGAAACGCCGCTGTATCGGCCGGAACGATCGCCGCGATCGGCACGCCAGGTGAACTCGCCACAGGGGCCGACTCGGTGTCCGGCGGGATCAGCGCCCTCGCCACCGGGCTATCGAGCGTCACCGCTGGGATCAGCGACACGGCGGCAGGCGCATCGAGCCTCGCTGCCGGGGGCTCATCCATCAGTGCGGGGGCATCGGAGCTTGCCGACGGGGTGTCGGAGTTGAGCACAGGGGCCGCCGGACTCTCGACCGGCGCGGCAGGCGTCGCCGACGGGGTGAACTCCCTTGCGGGCGGGCTCTCCGAAGCGGTTGCGGCTGTGCCGAGCTACAGCGAATCCGAACGCACCACCCTCGCCGAGGTCGTCGCTGAACCGGTCGTCGCCGACGGCGAACTGGCCCTCTCGTTCGGTGCCGCCGGGGTTCCGTTCTACGCGGCACTCGCCCTCTGGCTTGGGGCGTTCGGCAGCCTGATCGTGCTCCGAGCGAAGCCCGCGCGCACCCTCGGCTCGACGCGGCCATCGGTTCTGCTCGCCCTCCGGGCCTGGGCGCCGGCCGCTGGTGTCGGCGCGCTTCAGGGCATCCTCGTCGCGGCGATCCTTCAGCCGCTTGTCGAGCTGGATGCCGGCGGCTGGATCGGGTTCGCCGTGGTCGCGGCGCTCACCGGGGTCGCGTTCGCCGCAACGAACCAGGCCCTCAACGCGGTCTTCGGTGGGGCGGGGCGGTTCCTGTCGATGATCGTCGCGCTCGCGCTCATCGGCACAAGCATCATCGCCACGGCACCTGCCGCGCTCGACACGGCGCAGAGTTTCATGCCGGTCCACCCGGCTGTGAACGCCCTCCACGCCGTCGTCACGTCGGGCGGTGGGCTCGGTGCGGCCATCGTCGGGCTGCTGATGTGGACGGCGGGGTCCCTCGCGGCGACAACGCTCGCCATCGCCAGGTCGCGCACCGTGACGGTGCGGCAGCTGGTGCCGCGGGCGGCGTAGCTCGCCCGCGCGGGTGAAACTGCGGTGCGCGGGTGCAATTGCACCCGCGCAGCGCAACAACACCCGCGCGAGCGGCCCGGCGCGCTAGAGGAACGGCGTGCGCGTCGCGACCTCGGCTTCGGACCAGATCGCCTGGGCGGCACCCGCGTCGACGGTGACGGCCGCAGGCTGGGCGCGGACCGCCGGCCCCTTCGCCCCGTAGCGCGGGCCGTAGAAGGCACCGCCGCCGGCATCCGGGTCGGTGACCGCCCGCACGACCGGTTCAGCGCCGCGGTTCTTACCCTGCGTGAACGGGGCCTGCAGCCCGTCGACGAACCGCTTGCCGCGGCTCGGTTCATTCACTCCGGGCACGTGAGGGGTGCGCCCAGAGATCGAGTACCCGGGGTGGGCGACGAGAGACCGGATGCCGCTCCCCCGCTCGCGCAGACGGCGGTCGAGTTCGAACCCGAACGACGACAGCAAAATCTTCGACTGGGCGTACGCCTGCCATCCTGAGTATCGGCGGGTCAACTGCAGGTCATCGAGCCGCAACGACACCAACAAGGTGGCGAGGCTTCCGAGAGACACGACGCGCGAACCCGGGGTCCGTTCGAGCGCGGGAAGAGCTGCAGCGGTGAGCGCGAACGCCCCGAAGAAGTTGGTGGCGGTGATCAGTTCGAGCCCGTCGACGGTTTCTGTCCGCCGCAGGGGCGGGTGCACGATGCCGGCGTTGTTCACCAGGGCGTCGAGCCGATCGAGCCCGGCCAGGTGTTCGCCGGCGGATCTCACCGACGCGAGGTCCGCCGTGTCCAGCTGCAGCACCGAAAGCTCCGCGTCAGGTACCCGCGCACGGATCGCGCGCATCGCGGCATCCGCTCGCTGCGAATTCCTGCAGGCCAGGATCACGGATGCGCCGGCGCGCGCGAGCGCGAACGACGTCCAGAACCCGAGCCCCGCGTTCGCGCCGGTAACCGCGACCACCCGTCCGCGCTGGGACGGCAGCCGAACGGGGTCCCAGGTCACCGTTGCCCGTTGGCGATCTGCTCGTGGTGGTGGATGACCTCGGCGACGACGAAGTTAAACCATTTCTCGGCGAATGCCGGGTCGAGGTGTGCTTCTTCGGCGAGCCCGCGGAGGCGTGCGATCTGGCGCCGCTCCCTCTCGGGGTCGGCGGGGGGCAGCCCGTGCTCCGCTTTGAGGGTGCCGACCTGCTGGGTGGCCTTGAACCGCTCGGCGAGCATGTGGATGAGCGCGGCATCGATGTTGTCGATGCTGCGTCGAAGGCTGTTGAGCTCTGCGGAGACTGCGTTCTCGACCATGCGACCAATCTACCGCGCCGGGCTGTCGTGCCGGACGTTGCCCTCTGGTGTGACGTCAGGCGACGACGCGACGGCTGAGCCGGATGCGTTGCTGGGTGAGCAGGATGCCGATGAATACCAGGACGGCGCCGACGGGTTCGTGCCAGCCGAGCGACTCCTGCAGGAGCAGCACGCCGAGGATCACGCCGACGACCGGGGTCACGTAGGTCACCCCGCTCGTGGCTGTTGGCCCCCATGCTGCGAGTACGTTCATGTTCCAGATGTAGACAACGCCGGTGCCGAGGGCGCCGAGGCCGATCAGGCTCAGAACGACCCAGACGTCCAGTTGCACGGGATGCCAGGCAACCACCGGAGTGAGTAGCGCCATGATCACCGCCGCCATCCCGATGTACATGAACGCCGACGTGATCGACGGCACCTTGTACGGGGCGAGGAACTTGCGCAGGTAGCCGAGCGCGAAACCGTAGCAGGTCACCGCCCCGAGGCAGGCCAGTTGTCCACGCCAGTCGCCGAGCAGCGCACCGACCTGCCATGGCGCCACGATAACGACGACACCCACCATGCCGACGAGCACCCCGAGGACCTGGCCCCAGTTGAGTTTCTCCACCCGGAAGACGAGGGTGGCCATGATCGCGGTCGTGATCGGCGTCACGGCGTTGAGGATCGAGGCGAGACTCGACGAGATGTATTGCTCCGCCCAGGCGAACAGGAGATATGGGATAACGCAGAAGGTGATGGAGATGATCGCGTAGTGCAGCCAGATGATCGGCTGGCGCGGGAGCCGGGCGCGCGTCACAAGGGCGATGATGCCGAGGGTGAGAGCACCGAGCATGATCCGGGTCCAGGCCACCTGCCCGAACGAGACGCCTTCGAGCGCGACCTTCATGAAAAGGAAGCTGGCACCCCAGATCATCCCCATACCGATGAACTGCAACACGATCCGCGGCTGGGCGGATGTCTGGGTCGATGGCGGGGTCATGCGCGGGGATCGGCTGGTGCGGATGCTGGTCACTCAGTCAATCTAGCGACCGCGCGGCGTCGCCACTGGCGGATTCCGGCCACGGCACCGCAAGATCCTGCCCGATCAGGACGGACGCGGCACGACGGGGCCAACCTGCCTCGACAATCGCGCTTCCAGGTGGGCTCGAACATCGGGCCAATCGTCGAGAATCACCGAGAACTGGGCCGTGGTGCGCCAGGTTCCATCGGCGCGCCGCTTGTCCCGGCGGATGAGCCCCTCGAAGGTCGCGCCGATCCCGGCGATTGCCGCCCGTGACCGTTCGTTCCGTTCGTCGGCCTGGATCTTCACCCGCCCGAACCCCGAGTCGAAGGCGAGGCCGAGAAGAAGCAGCTTCGCTTCAGAGTTGACAGCCGAACCCCACACCGTGGGACTGTACGCGGTCCAGCCAAGGTGCGCATGCTCGTTCGCCTCATCGAAGTCACCGAGGGTGGATGTGCCGACGATGAGGCCGTCGGCGTCGCCGCCGCCGATGAGACGGATCGTGAAAGACCGGTTGGTTCCCTGGTTGAAATAGCCGGCGGCGAATCGTGTGAAGGCGTCGAGGTCGCGCGGCAGTCCCGCCGGGCCTCCACCGTACCCGCCGGCGAAGACGTCGGGAGTCGCTATGGCGTTGAACAGCCCTGGATGATCGTCGCTCGTCATCGGATCGAGCCGGAGGAATGTGCCGACCAGCGACGCTGGCTCAGGAATCGTTGCGATCACCGGAACAGTCTAAAGACGCGCACGGACGAGGCAGGTCGGGGAGCCCACTTCAACCGTCCCGATCCGCTTGGAGGGCACGCCGCGCGAATCAAGGCGGAAACTCGACACTCCACCGGATCGTTCGTTGGCGACGTGCAGGAGCTCTCCCGACTCGACATGGTGCCGCGGCCAGTTGCCGCCACTGTCAACGTCGGCCACCGCGCGCACGGTCGACCCGTCCCCGGTGATCGCAAGGGTTGACACCCGGTTGCTGCCCCGAATCGACACGTGGAGCTGTTCGCGGGAGGCCGCGAGGCTGATTTCCGAGGCGTTGTCACCGTCCTCGATCGAATCGGCCGTCGCGAGAACGGATGCCACGACCCGCCATCTCCCGTCGTCCCCCCGCCCCAGCGTGAAGACTTCGTTGGAGTATTCGGTGACGACATGCACGTGGCCTGACGGGTGGGCGACCAGGTGGCGCGGACCGACGCCGAACGGGAGGACGATCTCCTGGCTGCGCGACAGTCGCGTGCCGGTGCGGGCCCAGATCCGGACGGTGTCGTGGCCGAGGTCCGTTGTCGCGACGCGGCCCTCCGGCAGCACGAGGGAGGCGTGCGCGCGGGACTGGCGGTCGACGGCGGCGTCGGACACCGCCTTGCGCAGCGCGAGTTCGGCGAACGGGTCGTCACCGAAGTCGACCGGCTCCTCCGACGCGGCCTGCGCTGCGAGCGGATTGCCGTACGGGTCGTTGGAGGCGTCCGCGGCGATGCCGTCGGCAGCGAACGATCCGTTGCCGGCCAGCGCGAACACAACGACGCGTCCGTCGCCGTAGCAACTCGCGATGAGAGCCGAGCCGTCCGGCGTCACCGTGAGCTGGCAGACCGCTTCCCCGGCCTCGATCGGTTTGCCGAGCGGCACGAGCCCGTATTCGCCCCGTCGGGCGAGCGCCTCGACCGTGCCGGAGTGTTCGAGTGCGGCATACACGACGGGAAGGGTGGGGTGGGTGGCGATGAACGACGGCGAGTCGAGCGCCGACGAGGACAGCGGATGCAGCGTGCCCCGGTCTTCTTGCCGGAGTGCGGTGATTCCGGCGCCGGACCCACCGGCATCCTCGGTGTACGAGCCGAGCCAGAAGAAGGGGTTGGGGACCTCGCGCTGTGCCATGCCTTTCAGTCTGGCAGCAGTTCGTGCAAGCATGGGGACCATGGGCACTGCCTCCAGCTTCTCCCGCGCCGCCGATGTCTTCGTCGACCTGGTCCGTGGCATCCGATCCGACCAGTGGGAATCGCTTGGGCTCGGTGTGTGGAGCGTCCGCTCGCTCGTCGGTCACACCGCCCGCGCGCTGATCACCGTCCGCGACTACCTCGAACTCGACCCGGCGAACCAGATCGATATGGAGACCGCCGGTGACTACTACGGGCAGATCTACCTCGTTTACACGAACCCGGAGGCCATCGCCCAGCGCGGCGTCGCCGCGGGCATCGCGCTCGGCGACGACCAGGCCGCCCGGATCGAGGAGCTGAAGGAGAAGGCACTCAACCTGATCCTGGCCCAGGAGCCGTCACGCCTGGTGTCCCTTGGCGGAATGGGGATTCCGCTCGACGAATACCTCCGAACGCGCGTCTTCGAACTCGTCGTCCACTCGATCGACATCGCTCGCGCCACCGGTCAGAAAGCCCTCTTCGACCCGGACCTGGTCGAAGAGGCCGCGGCGCTGGCGGCCGGGATCGCCGCGCGCAAGGGCGACGGCGAGCAGGTGCTGATGGCGCTGACCGGCCGCGAAACGCTGCCTGAGGGGTTCAGCGTCGTCTGATCTTCTTACGGGAAGCCTGTTGACCGGCGCGGATCGGGTAAGTACCGTCGGAGGATGAATTTCGTTGAGGCCGTCGGCCTCACAAAGACATACACACCCAAGGGCGCAGAGCCGGTCCACGCGTTGGACGGGCTGGACCTCTCCGTGCCACGGGGCACGATCACCGCAATTCTCGGACCGAACGGTGCCGGTAAGACCACGGCGGTAAAGGTGCTGACGACGCTCATCGTCCCAGACAGCGGCACCGCGACGATCGGCGGCATCGACGTGTTGCGCCGCCCTGAGGCGATCCGCCCCATCATCGGCGTGTCCGGTCAGTATGCCGCGGTGGATGAGAATCTCACCGGCTTCGAGAACCTCGACATGGTCGGCAGGCTCTATCACCTCGGCGCCAAGGCGTCCCGGGCGCGAGCGAAGGAACTGATCGATCTGTTCGACCTGTCCGAGGCGCAGAACCGCCCGGTGAAAGGGTTCTCCGGTGGCATGCGGCGGCGGATCGACCTGGCCGGCGCCCTCGTCACCCAGCCGGAAGTGCTCTTTCTCGATGAGCCGACCACCGGGCTCGACCCGCGGAGCCGCCTGGGCATGTGGGACATCATCCGCTCACTGGTGAGCCAGGGCTCCACGGTTCTCCTCACCACCCAGTACCTGGAGGAGGCAGACCAGCTCGCCGACGACATCAACGTCATCGACGAGGGAAGGGTGATCGCGAGGGGAACCGCCGACGAACTGAAGGCATCCGTCGGTGGCCAACGGGTGGAGTTGAACCTCGTCACCCCCGATGACACCGTCGCCACAGTGGAGGTCCTGCGCCGCTACGGCACCTCGGAGCCCGCCGTGTCGAATGACTCGCGCACGGTCACGGTCAGCGTGGCGAGCGGTCCGGAGGCGCTACAGCTCGTTCTGCGAGACCTCGAGCAGCAGAACGTCGCCCTCTTCGACGCCGGCATGCGGCGGCCCACGCTTGACGACGTGTTCCTGCGGCTCACCGGGCACACCACCGCCGATGCCGAGGCTGAAACCGTGAAGGAGAAAGCACCGTGACCGTCGGGGCAGCGATCCGAACGGATGCCACGGCGCGACCCGGTCCGCTCTCGCGCTGGATCAACGACGGCTGGATCACCACCCGCAGGAACCTGATCAAGATCAAACGAGTGCCGGACATCCTCGTGTTCACCACGCTTCAGCCGATCATGTTCGTGCTGCTGTTCACCTATGTCTATGCCGGCGTCATCGATATCCCGGGCAGCACGTACACCGAGTTCATCATGGCTGGGATCTTCGCGCAGACCGTCGTGTTCGGGTCCACGTACTCCGGATCGGCGATGGCCCAGGATCTCAAAGACGGGATCATCGACCGGTTCCGCACCCTGCCGATGAGCCCATCGGCTGTGCTCATCGGCAGGACGAACGGCGACCTGCTCATCAACAGCATCTCGATGGGCGTGATGATGGCGACCGGGTTCGTCGTGGGCTGGCGGATTCGATCCAGTTTTCTCGAGGCCGTGGGCGGCGTCGCGATACTGCTCCTCTTCGCCTACGGGCTGTCGTGGGTGATGGCCTTTCTCGGCATGATGGTGCGCAGCCCTGAGGTGATCAACAACGTGTCATTCCTCATTCTCTTCCCACTGACCTTCATCTCGAACGCATTCGTCCCGGCCGAGACCCTGCCTCCGCCGCTGCGGCTCATCGCCGAGTGGAACCCCGTGACCTGGCTCGTGCAGGCTGCCCGTGAGCTCTTCGGCAATGTGCCTCCTGGCACTCCGGTCGGCGACAGGTGGGTGCAGCAGAACCCGGAACTCGCCGTTCTGATCGGAGTCGTCGTGATTCTGATCATCTTCGTACCTTTGGCCATCCGCCGGTTCTCGCAAGTGACGTCACGCTGATTCGCATTCCTCACTCCGCGCACAGTCGACGGCATCGAATCTTTGACAAACCTTGAGGTTAGACCACCCGAAATCCTGATAATCGACAGGAAGAATCTAAGTCAGCGGCAACCCGAATACCGCTTCGGGCCGATGCCCGGTGGAAATCTACAGCAGCACAATCGTGGCGGACCCCCCCCTCGCCGCCATGATTCCCCTGAAGTCCACCGGGCGTCGCCTCTTCTCGCCGCCCGGCACCAGACAGGCGGCAGCTGGAGCCGCGTCAGACCATTACGGACAGCCGGTACCCGACGCCACGGACCGTTTCGATCCAGCGCGAATGCTTGGGGTCGTCGGCCAGCTTTCGTCGAAGGTTCGCGACGTGCACTTCGATGGAGCGTTCCTCCGACTCGCTGACGAAGTCGTTGGCGATGTAAATATCGTCCCGCAGCTCGCGGACCAGGTCGGCTTTGGAGCGCACCCGACGCTTGCTCTGCAGGATCGACTTGAGCAGGTCGAACTCGGTGCGGGTGAGCTCGAGCTCGGCGGCGTCAAGCTCGACCGTTCGGGTGTCGGCATTGAGGGTGAGTCCGTTGTGGCTGTAGACCAGTTCGTCCCGGGCCGGTTGGAGGGCAGGTCGCGGCGGGTCCGCGTTCGTCACCCGGGGCTCGGGGACGCGCGCCGGCTCAACCGGCGGCGTCGCGGCGTCCGGCGCCAGAGTGCTGCTCGAGCGTGGTCGACGGAGCATTGCTTCGATGCGGGCGCGTAGCTCTCGTGGACGGAACGGTTTGATCACGTAATCGTCTGCCCCGGATTCCAGACCGAAGAGGAGGTCCGCTTCGTCTGACTGGGCCGTGAGCATGACGATGTAACAATCGCTGAAGAGGCGCACGCGGCGGGCCACTTCCAGCCCGTCGATGTCGAGAAGACCGATGTCGAGGGTGACAACGCTCGGCTGCTTCTCGCGAACCAGCTCAACCCCTTCGGTACCGCTCGCCGTGGAGGTGACGTCAAAACCCGCCTGCCGCAGAACAGTCTCGACGAGGATCCGGATGTCAGCATCGTCCTCGATCACCACAGCCGTACGGCGCGTGTCCTCTGCCATCTTGAGCGGTCCCCCCATCGAGCGTTTGCACTTTCCCGTCGGGTGCAAGCGGCACGATACTCACTTCGGCTCCACTCTAGTTGGCGCCGCGGAAATCTCGGGCCGGAGCGCGACCCCAACGCGGGGTACGTGGCGCCCCTTGTTGTTGAGAATTACTCAAATTTTGCGTGATTCTTGAGGACTCCTTGCGCCGTTGCCGCGACTGCCCCACCACAGTGATCCCAACGCTTTGGGGGAACGGCGATAAGCACCGCAATGATCCCGGTGCGGTCGTATTGCCCAGCTTCGGCGCCTGGAGTGGCGTCTTCGAAAGGAAACACCATGAACAAGTTCGTAAAGGGATCCATCGCCGGTGCAGCCGGCATCACGCTCCTGCTCGGCGGCCTCGGATCGTTCGCCCTGTGGAACGACTCCACAACCGTGACCGCCGGGGCGGTGAACTCCGGTGAGCTGCAGATCGTCGAATCCGCCGCTGAGGGGTCGTGGGCACCCAAACTCGCGCACATCGTTCCCGGTGACACCGTCACCTACACAGAGACCTTCACGGTAAAGGCCAAGGGAGACAACCTCCACGCACAACTGATCGCCAACGTCGGCGAGCCCGCGTCCAAAATCACCGGAGCGGAGGTGACCACGAATTTCAGTGTGTCGGGGGGAGCCACTCGGGACCCGGCCAATAAGAACCTGTACACCTTCGACCAGGGGACTTACGAAGTCAAGGTGACGATCACCGTCGTGTTCGACTGGACAACGGCCGGGCGCACCGGCCAGAACCAGACATTCACGCCAGGCCCCGTAACGGTGTCGCTGGAGCAGGTTCTTCTTCCGTAGCCCATTCAGCGGGGGCGCCCGCCCTCTGGCGGGCACCCCCGGCTCCTCGGTCGCCGGAGCATCCGGATTCCCACACTCGCAAAGGACGCGGACCCCGCATGACACAGCACAGAAGGGCACACGCCTCCGAGAGGCCGAGGTCGTCCGCCATCCGGCGGATTCTCGCCACCGCCGGCGTCTTCGGGGTCGCAATCGCGACCGCGCTCTCGGCGACGGGAGCTACCTACGCGCTATGGAGCGACAACGCCTCGGTGAACGCGCCCACCCTGACGGCCGGCTCAACGGGACTGACCATCAACGGGATGACGGACGCGACCATCCCCATGACGGCGGCCCATCTGTATCCCGGCGGCTCGGTGGTGTCGGCGGCACCCCTCACCGTGCACAACACCGGAACAGTTCCGCTTTCAGTGACAGCCGCCGCCCCGGTCTTTTCCAGCACGGACGCCGTTCTTGCTCCCCACCTCACCGTCGCTCTCCGCCCCTCTGACGCCTGCGCGCCCGGCGCCGTTGGCACCCCGCCGACAGCGTTGCCTGCGTCCATGGGCAGCCCCCTCCTTCTTCCGCCGGGGGCCGACGTTCGGCTCTGCCTCGAGGTCTACCTCAGCGCAGACGCTCCGAGCACGGTGCAGGGAGCAGCGGCCGCTTTCGCCGTGGAGCTCGACGGCGCCCAGGTTCCGCGATCATGATGCGCAATCGCGCGGCGGCGCTTGCCGCCGTCATCCTGTTCCTCGTTCTCTCCGGAAGCGGGATCTCCCACGCTTACTGGAGCACTCACGCAACGAGCCGGGCAAACGTCCAGGCGGCATCCCTCGCGGACAACTGCCCGACCGTCCGGGGCGTCCCCACTGGTTCGGGGCCGTGCCTTGTCGCCGTCACGACCCTCACCAACGTCACCAGCCCAGGCACGCCGCCCCGCGTCGGTGACACCCTCGAGTACACCACCACCGTCACGAACAACGGCGGCGCTCCGTCCGGTCTCACCCGGCTCAGCGGCACAATCCCTGACGGGCTCACCTTCGAGGCCGGATCTCTAGGAACGACCGGAGCGTCGCAGTCGGATGCCGCAGGCGATGATCATGCGGAATACCTCGCGTCGTCTGGCACCTTCACCGCACGGCTCGGCGACGGCGCTACGGCGACGACAGGTGGGGCCATCGCGCCAGAGAGCAGGGCGACGTTCACGCTTCGAAGCATCGTCAACGCGCACAGCACCGCCGAGAAGATCATCAGCTACGCCCAGGCGACCGTCACCTACATCGACACTCGTGCCCCGCAGTGGACGGTCAATTTTTTGTTGGTCCCGGTCGTCTCAACGATCCAGGACTCAACCGACCTCGCGACGACCCAGGTCGTCGCGAGTCCCTGGGTGACCCCGGGAGGATCGAACGGTCCGCGCTGGACGATCACCGTGACGAACAACGGCCTCAGTAACGACGGCGCCGTCGTGCGCGTCGTGGTTCCCACCGGGCTGGCGAATCCTTCCTTTTCCGGGCCGAATTCGTGCCCGGCGGTCACCGGGATGGCACAGACGTTTGACTGCGACGCGGGTACTTTGTCTGCCGGGGCGTCGAAATCGATCATCTTTCAGGGGACGGTGCCGTCGACGTACTCCGGCGACCCGTTGCTGTCGGTGACAGCGACCGTACGGGGATCGATCTACGACCACGAGCCGGCAAACAACACGTCGACCGGCACCGTCACTGTGGTGTATCCCGTGAACACCCCGGCTGGGGGACGGTGACATGGTGACATCCTGCTCCAGTCCCCGACTGATGGCTGGCGCTTTCCTGTTCGCCGCGAGCGCGTCGCTCGGAATGGCCGCAACCCCGGCCAACGATCCGGGCCTTCTCGTCAGCTCAGACGGCGTCACGTTCGCGACGACCCTGGACAAGAGCCTCTTCGACGACCTCGCGCTTCTGGTGCCCACCGAGTCGACGACGTCTGACCTCTGGATCAAAAACCCCACCGCCTCCCCCATATCGGTGCGCATCAGCGTCGAGGAGGTCGATTCCGGATCCAGCGCGTTTGCCGACAACCTGACGCTGACCTCGCTTGTCGCGAGCTCGGGCACGACGCGCGCCGCGACGCTCCGGGAACTGTCCGGATGCAACGTGATCGTTGCATCCGAAACGCTCCCGGGCCGTGGCACTGTGAAGGTTCACTTCACCGCATCCCTCGGCGATCTGAACGGTCTTGCCGGGCAGAATGACAGTGCGCCCATTGTGCTCCGAGTCGAGATGCGCGACGGCGAAGCCGGCCGGTTCCCGTCGACGCCGTGCGAGGACCCTGAGACGACGGCCACAGCCTCCGGAGAAACCCTTGCCCACACCGGCGCCGACGCGTCCGGCATGCTGACCGCTGGCGGCTTGCTTCTGGTGGCGGGCATCCTTCTCGTCGTCGATCGTTTCCGACGCGGGCGTTCGGCGCGATGACGACCACCGTCGAGCGCCGAGGGAGCATGGCCCCTCCCTCAGACCGGCGCGCACGGCGAGGGGTGTGGCACTACCTCGGACTCGGATCCAGCATCGGGCTCCTGCTGATCGTCGTCGCTGTGGCCTTCGCCGTCATCGTCGTGCCGAAAGTCACCGGGTCGGTGCCGCTCACCGTTCTGACGAGTTCGATGAAGCCGGGCCTGCCCGCCGGAACCCTCATCATCGTCCACCCGGTCGACCCGGAGGACCTTCACATCGGCGACGTCGCCACCTACCAGATCCGCTCCGGCGAGCCCGATCTCATCACCCACCGGATCGTGTCCATCGGCACAACGACGGCAGGCGAGACCTTCTTCACGTTTCAAGGCGACAATAACCGCTCTGCCGACCCCGATCAAGTCCAGGCGGATCAAGTGCAGGGGAAGGTCTGGTACTCGTTGCCCCTCCTTGGACACGTCAACAGCGTGGTCGGGTCGAACCGGTCCTGGCTGGTCCCCGTCCTCGCCGCCCTGCTCCTGGGGTATGCCGTCTTCATGATGGCGAGCGGCGCAGCCGAGGCAGCGAGACAGCAACGGATGGCCAGAAGGGCCGCACGAGGCTCCTTGCTCGAATGACACCTTAAACGTGATTTCTCCTCCCTGCCGCGCGCGTAACACCCGGCGTACCATGTGCGCTGACGGGTTCGACACACGGGGGCTTGAAACACCGGGGGTCTGAAATTCAAAGGAGTGGACGCGATGAAGCGTTCAATAGCATTACTTATTGGCATGCTCCTCGGCGCGGTCTTCCTCGTGTCGACAGGGCCTGCTGCGACAGCCGCTCCGTACTGCGGCATCACCTGGGGCTCCCTTCCGGAGTCCCAGAGCATCGGGTCGATGGATGCGTCATTGACGAACGTTCGCGCCGGACAGCATCCGTGTTACGACCGACTCGTCCTCGACGTCCGCGGCGACGTGCAGGGCTACTTCGTCGAGTACGGGCCGGTCGTACGTGACGGCATCGGTACGCCCGTTCCGTTGCGTGGCGCGGGCGACCTGCGCGTGATCGCCCTCGTGCCCGACAATCTCAACGGGGTGAAGACCTACAACCCCGCCAACGAGACTGAACTGGTCAACGTGACGGGATACTCCACCTTCAGACAGGTATCGTACGCAGGCAGCCACGAAGGCCAGACGACAATCGGGCTCGGCGTCCGAGCCCGCCTTCCGTTCCGGGCATTCATCCTCGACGGGCCGGGAACCGGAAGCCGCCTGGTGGTCGACGTCGCGCACTTCTGGTAGCCACGCCAGCGGCCATCACCCGAACGCAGGAGTGGCCCGAAAGACAGACTCTTTCGGGCCACTCCTGGAATGGTGTTGTTACTGGCTAGTCGATCAGGTCGTGACGCACAACGATCGCTTCACGACCCGGCCCGACGCCGATCGCCGAGATGCGCGATCCACTCATGGCCTCAAGCGCCAGCACGTAGTCCTGCGCGTTCTTCGGCAGATCCTCGAACCGGCGGCAACCCGAGATGTCCTGCTTCCAGCCCGGGAACTCTTCGTAGATCGGTGTTGCGTGGTGAAAGTCGGACTGCGAAACCGGGACCTCGTCATGTCGGACGCCGTCAACGTCGTATGCGACACAGACCGGGATGGTGTCGAGTTCGTCGAGGATGTCGAGTTTCGTGAGCACGAAATCGGTCACTCCGTTGATCCGCGCCGAGTAGCGTGCGATCGGAGCGTCGTACCAGCCGACCCGACGTGGCCGCCCGGTGGTCGTTCCGAACTCGAATCCGCGTGAACGCAGGTGATCACCGGATGCGTCGAACAGTTCGGTGGGGAACGGACCTGCACCGACCCGAGTCGTGTACGCCTTCACGATCGCGATTACCCGGTCGATCCGGTTCGGAGCGATGCCGGAGCCGGTCGCCGCTCCGCCGGAGGTCGCGCTGGATGACGTGACGAACGGGTATGTACCGTGGTCGACGTCGAGCATCGTCGCCTGGCCGCCCTCGAAAAGCACGATCTCGTCGCGCTCGAGCGCCTGGTGAAGCTCGAGTGCGGTGTCAGCAACCATCGGACGCAACCGTTCGGTGTACGACAGCAGGTCGTCGACGATCTCGTCAGCCGAAATCGCGCGGCGATTGTAAATCTTCAGCAGCATGTGGTTTTTGACGTCGAGCGCACCCTCGACCTTCTGCCGGAGGATGTTCTCGTCGAACAAGTCCTGGATCCGGATGCCGACCCGGTTGATCTTGTCGGCATACGCCGGCCCGATCCCCCGCCCGGTGGTCCCGATCTGGCGCTTGCCGAGGAACCGCTCGGTCACCTTGTCGAGCGTGCGGTGGTACTGGGTGATCACGTGTGCGTTGGCCGAGACTTTGAGCTTTGACACGTCGACACCGCGCGCGGTCAGCGCTTCCAGCTCGTGGAACAGCACCTCGAGGTCGATGACGACACCGTTCGAGATAACGGGGGTGACCCCTGGCGTCAGGATGCCCGACGGCAGAAGGTGGAGCGCGTACTTCTCATTGCCGACGACAACGGTGTGGCCGGCGTTGTTACCGCCGTTGAACTTGACGACATAGTCGATCCGGCTGCCGAGGAGGTCGGTCGCCTTCCCCTTGCCCTCGTCGCCCCACTGGGCGCCGACGATCACGATTGCTGGCATGGCGGATGCTCCTTCTTGGCGGAAAAATAGTGGGTGCCGGCGCGCCGGCGGCTTTCTCGAGCTAGTCCTGTCCTCGGATGAAGAACACTTCGGTCGAGGGGGGCGGCTCCAGTGGCAAGCCTTCGGTGTCGATCCGCGCTGCCGCGGTCTCGTCGGCGTCACGCAGGAATTCGGTGAGCCGGTTCACCTCGGCGACCTCGCCGATGGCATCCGCCGCATTCCGCAGCGCGTACAGGGCACGGAGAAATCCCTGGTTGGGTTCATGGGACCACGGCACCGGGCCCTGCCCCCGCCAGCCTGCCTTGCGGAGCGCGTCGAGCCCGCGGTGGTAGCCGACCCGAGCGAAGGCGTACGCCGTGATGGGGTGTGCTGAATCGAACGAGGCTTCGGCGAGTCGTGCCCAGGCCAGGGATGACGTCGGGTGCGCTGCGGCGACGGCGGCAAGGTCGTCGACCGTCGATGAGCGGTCGATGGCGTCGACGACCTCCGGCTCCGCGGGCAGGCGGGTCTCCGGCACTCCAAGCAGGTTGTCTCCAGTCACCCGTCCAGCCTACCGCGTCGCGGATGCACAGGCAGCGGCCGGGATTCTGCTAGACCGAAACGCCGCGGGCCCGGAGGAACGGTGCCGGATTCGTGTGGGCGCCGTTAACGTAGATCTTGACGTCGGCGTGGCAGCCTGTGGCAACGCCGGTTGCTCCAACGTTTCCGACAAACGTGCCAGCGCTGATCTGGCTCCCGACACCTACCCGTATTGAACCAGCCTGCATGTGCCCGTAATAGGACTGCACCCCTCCGCCGTGGTCGACGATCACGCGGTAGCCGAAGCCTCCGGCGTAGCTGGCGTATGAGACCCTGCCCCCGGCCACCGCACGCATCGGCGTGCCGCAGTTGTTGGCGAAGTCGATTCCGCTGTGAAACGGTGCGGAGCAACCGGTGCCGGCGCAGATGATCGAGCGGGGACCGTACGACGAACTGACTCTGCCGGGCAGCGGTCGCCACCAGCCCTGAGCGGACGGCTGGAAGTAGGTTCCGGTGGCACCGGCGTTCGAACCGCCGCCACCCCCGTCGCCGCCACCGCCACCACTGCCCCCGTTGTTCTTGCCCGCTGCAATGGCATCGGCAAGGGCTTTGGCGGCTGCGGCGCGTTCGCGTTCCTTACGCTCTTCCTCCGCCTTCCTGGCTGCTTCAACGCCCGCGGCGTAACCCGCCTCCACGGTCGCAGTCTCACCCTCGAGGAACGACAGCTGGCCGAGGAGGGTTTCCTCGTGCAGCTCCTGTTCGGCCACCGCTGCGGCCGCAACGGCGGCGGCATCCTCAGCCGCCTTGAGCTTCGCTTCGGACTCTGCCCGCGCTTCTTCAAGCACCGTCGCGGCGACGACCGCCTGCTCGCTGAGCGAGGTGACCTGGTTCGCATCCTGCCGGGCATCGTCGAGCAGTTGGGAGGACAATCCGGTGAGCTTGTCGATCGCCCCGAGCTTGTAGAGTGTGTCGTCGGCATTCCCGGAGTCGACGAGCAGGCTCGCGGTCACGTCGAACGTGTTCGTGCGCCCCATTCGGGCGAACATGGAACCGGCCTGCTGGGCGGATGCGGCAGCAGAGGCCTGTGCGGTTTCGAGCTGGGTCTTCAGGTCGGCGGACTTCTGCTCGGCTTCGTGCGCGACAAACAAGGCATCGTCATACTCGGTGGCGGCGGTTGCGGCCGCGGCCTGGGCGGCGGCCGAAGCGTCACGAAGTGACGTGATCAACGCTTTTACCGTGTCGATCTGCGCCTTCTTGGCCGCCTCGTTCGCCCTGGCGTTCGTCACATCGTCCCAGCTCGGGTAGCTGACGGCGGCGGTTGCCGGCACGGCGATCCCGACCGCTCCAACGACCACCGCGAGGGAAACGGCAGCGACAAGGGATCGAAAACGCAAAGGCTTTTCTTCATCGTGACAGAAAAAAGAGGATCTGTCTGGAGGCTAAGGGTGAGTCGCTCACACCCAAAGCGGGTGCCCCCCTGCACCCGCTCGGGCTGTTGCCAGGCCTAGAAGAGGTCCTTTTCGGCGAGCCAGTCAGACGCGAGGACCTCGGGCGATGCCTTCTCGTCGCCCTGGTTCCTGCCGTTGAGTTCGATGAGATCTTCAGTGGTGAGCTCGGCCGAGACGGCATTCAGAACGTCCTTCACCTTGTCGGATGCTTTCTCCGAGTTGATCAGAGGAAGCACGTTCTGGGGAAGGATCATGTTCAGAGGATCATCGAGGGTGACGAAGCCGTTTTCGGTGATCGACGGCGTGGTCGAGAAAATGTCGGCGATGTTCACCGTGCCGTCCAGGAGGGCGGCAGTGGTGAGCGGTCCGCCGGAGTCGCTGATCGGAACGAAGCTGATGTCGGCCGCAGCGACACCGTAGACGTCGGTCAACCCCTGCGGACCGTAGGGGCGCTCTGCGAGTTCGGGGTTTCCGCCGACGATGAGCGGAACGCCGACCCCGGCGAGGTCCGCGAGGCTCGTGACACCGTTCTGCTCGCTGAATTCCTTCGTGACGTTGTAGCTGTCCTTGTCTTCGGCCTCGGACTGGTCGAGGACTTCGAAGCCATCGGGGAGGGCATCCGGGAGTGCGGCAAAGACCTCCTCGCTGGACTTGGCTTCTGAGTTCTCGTCGAAGAACTGGAGCAGGTTACCGCTGTAATCGGGGATGAGGTCGATCGAGCCGTCCTGCAGGGCTTCGATGTAGACGTCGCGCTGGCCGATCTGCCCGGCGAAGTCGACGGTGATGTCATTGGCCTCGAGTGCCTGCGCGAAGATCTGGGCAATGATCTCGGACTCGGCGAAGCCCGCAGACCCGACGATGATCGTTTCTGCGTCGCCCGACGACTCGTTCCCGGACTCGAGAGGGTTGCCTCCTGCGCCGCAACCGGCGAGGGCGAGGGCTGTACCCGCCGCGAGGACTGCAGCGGCCAGGCGGCCGTGTCGTGAAAAGAACATCGAATTTCCTTACTGTGTGGGATGAAGCGGTGCCGATCAGGTGGCTCGGGATGCTGCCGAAGCGTTCTGGCCAGTCGCGCGAACCCTTCGGAGCGGCGGGCTCGTTCGGATTGCCCGGACTCCGGCCGGGACGGTCAGTCGTTGGATTGAGATGAGGATTCCCTCGAGCACAAGGGCGAGGAGGGTGACAAGCAGCGCTCCGACGAGCACTTTCGTGTAATCGCGGACAGGGAGGGCATCAATTATGTACCGCCCAAGCCCGCCAAGCGAGATGTACGCGGCAACGGTGGCCGTCGCGACAACCTGCAGCACCGCGGATCTCACTCCCCCGATGATGAGCGGAAGCGCGAGCGGAATCTCGACTTTCCACAGGATTTGCCACTCGGTCATCCCCATCGACCGTGCGGCATCCACCGTGCGGGGATCCACCGACTCGATCCCCGAGTACGCGCCCGCGAGCAGCGGCGGAATCGCGAGGACGACGAGCACGATAATGGTGGGGATGAGGGCAAGCCGGATGCCGAATCCAAAGGCGATGGCGAGGTAGGTCAGCAAGCCGAGGGTGGGGAGCGCCCGCAGCGCGCTTGTCGCGCCGATCGAGGCGCCCCGGAATCGCCCGGTGTGGCCAATGTACAGGCCGAGCGTCACGGCGATGAGAATGGCGATGACCACCGTCAGCCCGGTGTAGGCCAGGTGCTCGGCAAGGCGGGTGGGGATGCCGTCTGGACCGCTCCAGTGGGACGGGTCGCCGATCCAGGCGAAAGCTTCGGCGAAAGCATTCATGCGGCAACGGCTTTCGTGCGCGCCGTCCTGGCGTTGCGACGAGCTGCGGCGTCCACGCGCGCCCAGGGCAGGAGCATCCGCCCGGCGAGGACCAGCAGTACATCGAAGACCACGGCGATGAGGATCGTACCCACGATCCCGACGAGGATTTCCGTCGCGAAGTTTCGTTGGTACCCGTTGGTGAAGAAGTAGCCGAGCCCTGACATTCCCACGAGGGCACCGAGCGTCACGAGACTGACCGTACTCGTTGAGACGACGCGCACACCGGCGAGGAGAACGGGCCCGGCGAGAGGCAGCTGAACCTGCCAGAACCTGCGCCAGGCGCCGAAGCCGACGGCGGTGGCCGATTGCGTGACGTCGCCGGACACCGCGTCGAAGGCATCCGTCGCCGTACGCACCATGAGCGCGACGGCGTAAATCGTGAGCGTGACGATGAGGTTCGCGGGGTTGAGGATCTGGGTCCCGAGCACAGTCGGCATAGCCACGATGAGAGCGAGTGACGGGATCGTGTAGAGCAGCCCGCACACCGTCAGCAAAACGCCGCGTGACAGGCGATAACGGTGTGCGACCCACCCGATCGGTACGGCGAGGAGGAATCCGAGAAGAATCGGCGGGACGCTGAGCATGATGTGGTCGAGGGTCAGGTCCCAGATTTGCTCGATGTTCGCCAGCACCCAGGTCATGTCGGAGCGCCATCCTTGAGGATGCCGGCGAGCCGGCCGGTTCCGTCGATCACGACCTGGCGCCCTGACACCTCTTCGATGCGAAGTGCGCGTCTGCCGCGGTCAGCGCCGATGAAGGTGTCCACGAAGTCGTCGGCGGGGTTGGCGAGGATCTCGGCCGGAGTGCCGACCTGTGCGATCTGGCCGCCGGTTCGCAGGAGCACGACCTGGTCGCCGAGCAGGAACGCCTCGTCGATGTCGTGGGTGACGAAGACAATCGTTTTCGCGAGGTCCTTCTGGATGCGGAGCAACTCCTGCTGCAGTTCGCTTCGAACGAGCGGGTCGACCGCTCCGAACGGTTCGTCCATCAGGAGGATGTTGGGGTCGATGGCAAGGCCCCTGGCGACGCCGACCCGTTGCTGCTGCCCGCCCGAGAGCTGGGACGGGTACCGATCGGCGAGTGAACGGTCGAGCCCGACCGTATCCATGAGGGTCAGCGCTTCGGCACGCGCCTGTGCGCGTTTGACGCCGGAGAGCAGCGGTACCGTGGCGATGTTGTCTGCGACGGTGCGGTGCGGCAGAAGGCCCGAGTTCTGCATGACATAACCGATGCTGCGGCGCAGCTTGACCGGCTCGAGGGTGGAAATGTCGTCGTCATCGATCCGGATGCTGCCGGATGTCGGATCGACCATGCGGTTGATCATGCGCAGCAGAGTGGTCTTGCCTGACCCGCTCGACCCGACCAGGACCGTCGTGGTGCGTGACGGAATTGTCAGGCTGAAGTTCTCGACGGCGAGTGTGCCGTCGGGAAACCTCTTCGATACCGCGTCAAACCTGATCATGGCGGACCCCTCGGGCTAAGCCGGTCGGGTGGCTTTGCATTATTCAGCGTAGACAACGAAATGCCGGAGGCGCCAGCGTTGCTACGCGGGACTCTGCTGGTGTAGAGCGACGTGCCAGCTGCCGCCGCCGTACAGGTACGTCGTCGACATGCGGAGTTCGACCGTCTCATTTCCGCGGGTGGCGACCGCCCGATAGGCGACGATTCCGGCCCGCTCACCCAGCCGGACGATCGCGGGCTCGTGGATTTCATACGCATCCCACGGGACCGTGCCGGCGAAGGACGACACGATGTCGTCGCGGCCGATCGCCCCGCCGGGGACGATCATCAGGGGGTCGCGGGTCATCGCCCTCGCGTAGTGCTCACCGCCGCGGCCCTGGAGAATGGCTTTCCAGCCGGCGTGTTCCTCGCGGAGGAGGATTGCGGGTAGATCATCGGTGATCTCAGTCATGGGCTCACGCTACCCCCTCAGGGGCCGTTCACTCTCGATCAGCTGTCGAGCGGGGAAAGCTCACGTGCTGCATCACCCAGGCGTGCATCGCGACGGCCGCCGCTGCTGACGCGTTGATCGACCTTGTTGAACCGAACTGGCTGATCTCGAGCACCGCGTCCGATGCGGCGATCGCTTCAGGTGAGAGTCCTGGCCCTTCCTGCCCGAAGAGCATGAGGCAGCGCTCAGGAAGGGTGAAGGTCTCGATCAGCACAGAGCCGGGAACGTTGTCGATTCCGAGGATCGGGAGGTTCTCAGCGCGCGCCCATTCGACCAGCCCCGCCACATCCGGATGGTGCACGACGTGCTGGTAGCGGTCGGTGACCATCGCGCCGCGTTTGTTCCAGCGGCGGCGACCGACGATGTGCACCGTGTCGGCGCCGAACGCGTTTGCGGTGCGCACGATGGAACCGATGTTCATGTCGTGCTGCCAGTTCTCGATAGCGACATGGAACGGATGCCTGTGCTCATCGAGATCGGCGACGATCGCGTCGAGCTTCCAGTAGCGGTACCGGTCGATGACGTTGCGGGTGTCGCCGTGGGCGAGCAGGTCCCGGTCGAAGTATTCCTCGTCCGGCCAGTCGCCTTGCCACGGGCCGACGCCGTTCGTGGACAGCTCGTGGCTGAGATTGGGAGGGAGATCTGGCACCCTCCAACCCTAACCGCGGCGCCCGCCCTCACTGTCCCCGGCCGCGGTCACCCGGCCGGTGTTCCCGTCGACCGTGACCAGCTGCCCGGTCGCCAGAACGCTGGTGGCCGCTCCTGTTCCCATCACCGCCGGCAGCCCGTACTCCCTCGCGACGATCGCGGCGTGCGAACCGACGCCTCCGCTGTCGACGACGACAGCGGCTGCGCGGGAGAACAAGGGCGTCCAGGACGGATTCGTGTACGGGCAGACGAGGATCTCACCCGAGTGCAGGGTGCCGAATTCGGAGGCGTCGACGATGACGCGCACCCGCCCGGTGGCGACGCCCTGGCTCGCCGCGTTGCCCGAGACGAGCACGTCACCGGTGGGCGACGGGTAGATCTGTGAGTAGTCGAGGAGCTTCACCGAGGCGAGTTCCTCCCTCCGGGCTGCGCGGACACGGACCGCTGAACGCAATCGTGCCGCTTGCCCCGCCGGTATCCGTCGCGGGTCCGCGATCGTCTCGAGTTCTTCGAGTCTCAGGTGGAAGACGTCCTCCGGTGTTCCGAGCAGTCCGGCCTCGGCAAGCCGCCTGCCCATTTCGAGCAAAGCGGTTCGAAGCGGTGGGAGCAGGCGCATGAATTCGAAGTGGGAGTCTTCGCGGAAGCGGATGCCTTCCCTCGCCCGCGCGAGCATCCGCTGAACACCGCGCCTTCGTATCGCTCCTGCCAGCAGCGGATGCCGCAGCAGCTCGCGTTCCGCGTCGCCTCCGGGAGATTCCCGATCCGGGTCGTCGGTCGAGGCGAGAAGGGCGATGAGGCCGAGGGGCACGTCGGGGCGCTCGGACCAGGTCGGCGACGACGCAAGCACGGGGCTCACCGTCTCCCGGTGCCCGAACTCGTCGAGGAACCCGGCAAAATCGGCCCGGAAACGGTCGGCACCCTCGACGGTTGCGAGCTTGCCCTCGATGTCGGCGGCGTCGTTCGCAGCGAAGACCGCCTGGAGGGCGGGCCCCTCCTTCACCTGGGCGGCCAGGCGGACGAGGGCGTCGTTGCCGTCGGTCGTGCGGGTGCGCGCGCCGATGAGGAGATCCCCGAGGAGCCGTCGTTTGCCGAGCACGCTGAGCAGCAGGAGCAGCCGCCCGATGGCGAGTGCTGAACCGGGAAGATAGTCGGCACGCAGGCCGGTTATGGGCGTAATTGCGGCGGCCACGGAGCGGGGCACGCGCAGAAGCGAACCCCATCGCATGCGCTCGGGCTGCGCCGCACGCAGCATCCGTACCGCGGTGTCGAACTGGGCGTACCGGGGATCGGCTCTCCACCTGGCCGGGTCGAATCTGCGTGCGCGCCAGACGATTCGGATCGGCGCGGTGAGGGTTCTGGGCGTGGGCCGGGGCGACGGAGGCACGAACCGGGTGACCACGCCGTCGACTTCAGGAAGGAGGCCGGCTTCGTCGATCCGGATGCCCAGTCCCTTCGCGATGGTCAGCATGAGGCCAGCCGGGCCAAACCTCCACCAGGTTGTGATGTCGAGCGGGTACGGGCGAACAGAGAGGTAGTCGAGGAGCACGGTCGCGGCTCGCTTCTGGATCGGATTCAGCCGGATCGGGGGCGGGGGCAGCGCTGTCATCGGCCGGGCCTGGACGATGGACAGGATGCCGCCGGCGAGGACCCATTCGATGTCCTGTGGCCGGCCGAAATGCGCCTGCACCTCCGCTCCCAGCTGCGCCAGTGCGGTCACCTGGGCGGGATCGAGGATCGGCTTCGCCGTCGCCATTCCAGTCTCACGCCGGACCCCGCCGTCGGAGGGGCGGATCACGACCTCCCGGAGACCGGCCGTCCAGCTCAGGATCTCGCCGTGCTCGCTGACGATGAAGTGATCGGGGGTCACGAGACCGGAGACGACGGACTCGCCCAGGCCGGCGCTTGCGTCGACGACCGTTCTGCTGCGATCGCCGGTGACCGGGTCTGCGGTGAACATGACCCCAGCGGCATCCGCATCGATAAGCGACTGGACGACCACCGCGATCCGCACCTCGGCTGGTCCTATGCCGAGCCGCCGCCGGTAGGCGATGGCTCGGTCTGTCCACAGCGATGCCCAGCAGCGACGAACGGCGTCGACCACCGCTTCGTCTCCGTCGACGCCGAGGTAGGTGTCCTGCTGGCCGGCGAAGGCAGCCCCGGGGAGGTCCTCGGCGGTGGCACTCGACCGGACGGCGACCTGACCCCGGCCGAGATGCTCGTACGCGCTCACGATCTGCGACCGCAGGTCGGAGGGTATGGGAACGGATGCCAGTGCAGCGCGGATCGAGGCGGCGTCCCCGGCCGAATACCACCCGGCGATGTCGAGGGCACCAGCGACCAGGGCATAGGCATCCGTGGTGATGACGAAGCCGGGTGGAACGGGGAAGCCCGCCCGCACGAGCTCGCCGAGGTTCGCGCCCTTTCCCCCGGCCCGGGCGACGTCACCGCGGCCAACGTCGGCCAGCGGCACAATGAGCGGCCGTGCCTTCATCGCGACACCTTCCTCGGTTCCCGGCTGTCCCTCAGTCCTATCACCGGCATCTTTCCAGCCGCCTCTTTTCGGTACACCGAAATCTTGCTACGATTTCGGCATGCCGAAATCGCTGTCTGTCGTCGATACTCCTCCCGCGCGGGTCGCGAGACCGCCTCGACTGCTCTGGCTGCTCGGCCCCGCACTGGTCGCCGGAGTCGCCTACCTCGACCCAGGCAACG
Organism: Mycetocola miduiensis; assembly: GCF_900115155.1. GTDB lineage: Bacteria > Actinomycetota > Actinomycetes > Actinomycetales > Microbacteriaceae > Mycetocola_A > Mycetocola_A miduiensis. Next base: position 139,154 of record NZ_FOVM01000004.1, on the reverse strand, counting down.
TCGCCAGCAACATGACGGCTGGCGCGCAATACGGCTACCTCCTCGTCTGGGTGGTCGTCGCCGGCAACACCATGGCGTGGCTGATCCAGTACCTCTCCGCCAAACTCGGCATCGTCACCGGTAAGAGCCTCCCCGAGATCCTCGGCGAGCGTCTGCGCTCGCGGCCGGGCCGGCTCGCGTACTGGCTGCAGGCCGAGCTCGTCGCCATGGCCACCGACATCGCCGAGGTGATCGGCGGCGCCGTCGCCCTCTACCTCCTCTTCGACCTCCCCCTCCTCGTCGGCGGACTCATCACCGGGACGGTCTCGATGATTTTGCTCGCCATCCAGTCCCGGCGCGGCCCGCGCGCCTTCGAGTTCGTCATCATGGGCCTTCTCGTCATCATCGCGGTCGGCTTCAGCGCTGGGGTGTTCCTCGCGCCGCCGGACGCCGCAGGTGTCGCGTCCGGCCTGGTGCCCCGGTTCGAGGACGCCAACTCAGTCCTGCTGGCGGCATCCATTCTCGGAGCGACGATCATGCCGCACGCCATCTATGCGCACTCGGCGCTGAGTCGGGATCGCTTCGCGGTGCGGGCGTCGGGCCTCACCACGAAACGCCTCCTGACGGTGACGCGGTGGGATGTCTCCATCGCCATGGTGATCGCCGGAAGCGTCAACCTCGCCATTTTGCTCCTCGCAGCGGCCAACCTCGCGGGAGTCCCGGGGACCGACAGTCTCGAGGGCGCACACGCCGCCCTCGAGTCGTCACTCGGCACCGTCGTCGCGACGCTCTTCGCCGTCGGCCTCCTGGCATCCGGTCTCGCCTCAACGTCGGTCGGGGCCTATGCGGGTGCCGAGATCATGCATGGCCTTCTGCACGTGCGCATCCCGCTGCTCACCCGGCGCATCATCTCGCTCATTCCTGCGCTGGCCATCCTCGGGCTGGGATTGGACCCGACCATGTCGCTCGTGCTCAGCCAGGTGGTGCTCTCATTCGGCATCCCGTTCGCGCTCATTCCCCTCGTCGTGCTCACCGCCAAGTCGAGCATCCTCGGGAGTTTCGCGAACCGGTGGCTGACCACCGCGGCGGGCGCGGTGGCATCCGTCCTGCTGGTGACGCTCAACGCTGTACTCCTTTTCCTTGTGTTGACGGGCGCCTAACGACCCTCCCGGTAGTCTGGGCAACAGCATGAAGCAGTCGAAACCGGTGATCGAGGACTACCTCAAGACCATCTACGCCCACACCGAATGGCAGTCGGATGCCATCACCCCGTCCGCGCTGGCGGCGCGGCTCTCTCTGGCACCGTCGACGGTGACCGAGATGGTGAAGAAGCTTGCCGCGCAGGGCCTCGTCACCCATGTGCGCTACGGCGCGATCACGCTCACCGACGAAGGAACCACGGCGGCCGTCGCCGTCGTGCGGCGGCACCGGCTCGTTGAAACCTGGCTCGTGCAGGAGATGGGGTACGGCTGGGACGCCGTCCACGACGAAGCCGAGGTACTCGAACACGCGATCAGCGACCGGCTCCTGGCGAGCATCGACGAACGGCTCGGGCACCCGGACCGGGACCCGCACGGTGACCCGATCCCGGCCGCTGACGGTTCGGTTCGGCGTGAACGTGCCGTGCTGCTGGAGGCCGCGCGTGACGGGCACACCGGGGCGGTGCTGCGGATCAGCGACCGCGACCCCTCCCTGCTTCGCGACCTCGAGGCATCCGGAATCGATGTCGGCACGACCGTGTCGGTTCGCCCGGGTGCGTTGCTCGTCGGGTCGACACTCGTTCCGCTCCCCGCACCGGCGGGGACGGCGATCTGGCTCAGCATCTGAGGCCATCACCCTAAACTGGGGCTGAGCGAAGGAGTTGCGGCATGACTAGACGCGATGAAGTTGAATGCTGGCTGACCGACATGGACGGCGTGCTCGTGCACGAGAACAGGCCGCTTCCCGGCGCTGCCGAGCTCCTGCAGCAGTGGCGCGACCAGGGCAAGCCCTACCTCGTGCTCACCAACAACTCGATTTTCACCCCGCGCGACCTCAGTGCGCGGCTGCGGGCATCCGGTCTCGAAGTGCCTGAAGAGTTCATCTGGACCTCAGCACTCGCCACCGCCGCTTTCCTCAAAGACCAGATGCCCGGCGGCTCCGCCTTCGTCATCGGCGAAGCCGGCATCACCACCGCGCTGCACGAGGCCGGCTTCATCATGACCGAGACGGCACCGGACTACGTCGTCGTCGGCGAGACCCGCAACTACTCGTTCGAGGCGATCACCAAGGCCATCCGGTTGATCAACGACGGCGCCCGGTTCATCGCGACGAACCCGGATGCCACCGGCCCGAGTGCGGACGGCCCGATGCCCGCAACGGGCGCGATCGCCGCTCTCATCACGAAGGCGACCGGCAAGGAGCCGTACATCGTCGGCAAACCGAATCCGATGATGTTCCGCTCCGCGCTCAACAAGATCGGCGCCCACTCTGAGAACACGGGCATGATCGGTGACCGGATGGACACCGATGTCGTCGCCGGAATCGAAGCCGGCCTGCACACCATCCTCGTGCTCACCGGCATCAGCGATGAGGCCGAGATCAAGAAGTACCCGTTCCGGCCGTCGGAAATCCTCGGCGGTGTCGTCGATCTGCTCGAACCCCACCCGGTCGAGTCCGAGATCGTCTGACCCGCCGCTGACCACCCGACCGGGTTCAGGCGGACGCGTTTAGCCCTGGGGTGCGGCGACCGATCCGTTCAGCGGCTCACCGCTCGAACGGTCGACGAAGCAGTAGTAATTGCGCTGCCCCGCGGCCCACTGCTCAGCGGATACTGGATACGTTCCCTGCACCTGGAGGTCGGAGTAGTTCTCTGCCGCGGCCGGGTCGAGGACGCCGGGCGCGCTGCACCAGAGAGAGATCTGCGAGAGGATCTCGTCCTCGCCCGGGTATTCGGCCGCCGGATCCTCGGCCACCGGTGCGGTGAAGACCATCTGCGCGGCGTGCGGGGCGCCGCAGTCGACGACAGTGAACGTCTCGGCCCACGGCGTCGAGTATGGGTCGACACATTCGCCGCCGCCGAGTGCCGTCCAATGCTGTTCGCCCAGGGCAGCGGGTCCGACGGGTGCTGCCGGCGCCGCTGGGCTCGTCGGTGCGGGTGTCTCAGTGGGGGCGGGTGAGGAGGATGCCGCGGGTCCGGCGAGCAGAGCCGGGAGCCGGGAACCGAGGAAGAACAGTCCGACGAAGACGAGGAGTGCGACGACGCCGATTGCCGCAAGGATCACCGGGCGCGGTGCCCGGGCAACGGCCGAACGCACGGACGAACGCTCGGACGGTCGTGCTGCCCGGAGCGGGCGCCCAGGGGGCTCGACCGAAGGCGGCGGTACGCTCGGCGACTCCATGTCGGTGAACGTTCGCCTGCGCGGAGCGGACTGCGCCGGCGTGGTGACGTCGGCCGGTTCGGGCAGAACCGAAACCGGCTCTGCATCCTCACGAGCGACTGGTGCCTTGCGGCGGGTCTGGGCCTCGGTACCGGGCTCTCCGACCGGGAAAATGGCGGTGTCGGGAGGCGTCGCCCCCGCGGCATCCCTTCCGGTCACCGGGGCGTGGACCCGGGGATCGAGCTGGTCGTTTGCGGTGAGCCCCCAGCTGAAGTTGTCGAGGTCTTCGGTCTCGTACGGTGCGTCGCCCTCGGGCGTCCGTGCAACCCCGACGGCCTCTGGGTTCGACTCTGGGTTCGACTCTGGGTTCGACTCTGGGTTCGACTCTGGGTTCGACTCTGGGTTCGACTCTGGGTTCGAACCGAAGTCGAGGTCTTGTGCCGGCGGAGTGAACACCGGGGCCGGAAGGGGCTCGTGTGCGTCGTCGGCCGGAGCGTCCGATCCCTCGGGCTCCTCACTATCGGACTGGTCAGATTCTGACGTCTCGTCGTCGACGACGTCTCGTGCGGATCGCGGTGTGAACATCGGCGATTCGAACGAGGGAATCAGCCCGGTCTCAGCCTCGTCTTCAAGCTCAGCCTCGTCTTCAAGCTCAGCCTCCGGCTGGCGATCGAAGGACGTGGTGGCGTCGACATCGCCGGGGGCCCGGGTGCGTTCGGGGGCCCGGGTGGGTTCGGGTGTCCAGGCAGGTTCCGGAAGAAATGCGGGCTCCGGCCCAGTCAACGAATCGGGTTCCGCCGTCTCGGCACCCCTCGGTTCGAACTGTGCGGGTTCGGCGAGCGGGGATGTCACGTCGTCGACGTCCGCCGAGTCGGTGGCACCTGTGTCGGTGAGATCTTTGTCGATGGCATCGGTGTCCGCGGGATCCGTCCCGGCGGCGTCCTCGACGACCGGGCGTGGCTCAGGATTCACGAGGGCGTCTGCGGCGACGAGCTTCTCACGCCACCACGCGAGTACGGGGCTGTCCCCGCCGTCAGCGTTCTCCCGTGGCGCCTGTCGCGTGTCGAACTGCCCCGTCGGGGCGGCGTCGAGTTGAGAGATCAGCCAATCGGCCCCCGCGACGTCGTTCTCACCGGTGGGCGGGTCGACCGGTGCCTCGTCGTCGTCCCCCGGCGGCCGGCGGGTGTTGTCAGCCACTACTCCAGCCCCAGGTCGGCGAGTCCGATGGCGGCGAAGTAGGGGTACCCGGCTGCTTCGATGATCTCGCGTGCACCGGTGTTGCGGTCGACGACGACGGCGACACCGGCGATCTCGGCGCCGACCTTCTTGAGCGCCTCGATGGCCGCGAGCGGCGAACCACCGGTTGTCGAGGTGTCTTCGAGAACGATGACGCGCTTTCCGGCGAGCTCGGGTCCTTCGACCTGCTTGCCGCGGCCGTGGTCCTTGGGCTCCTTGCGCACAACGAACGCGTCGTACGCGAGGCCGCGAGCGGCCCCCTGGTGCAGGACCGCGGCAGCGACGGGATCCGCCCCCATGGTCATTCCGCCGACGGCGGCGACATCGGGCACGTCCGCGATCAGGTCGATCATGACCTGTCCGATGAGTGGTGCAACGCGGTGGTCGAGGCTGACCCGGCGGAGGTCGACGTAGTACGTCGCCTTCTTGCCGCTGGTCAGCGTGAAGTCCCCGTGGAACACGGCATCCGCTGTGATGTATTCGATGAGTTGCTTGCGCGCGTTGGTCACAGAGGCAAGTTTAGCGATGCGGGTTCCCGGCGGCGAATGCCAGCGCGCGTGGCTGGCATCCGCTCTTCTCTTGGCACGGGGCTTAACGCACGAATTCGCGCCCACCCTGGGACACACCGCATCTGGCGCTGCGGGGTCGACCGGGGAAGACGCGAATTCGTTTCGCGATGCCTTACGGCAGCGTGATGTAGGTGCGCGCAGGCACCTGGCGGTATCCGTCGCGCTTCACCACGAGGACGCTGCCGGCAACAGCGGCAGCACTCAGGACGGCGATTCCTGCAAAGAACACGAACATGAGATTCCAATCAGGGAGGCGACGGGATGCCGCTGGACACGCTCCAATACTGGACCCTTCAACTATTCAGGACAAGCGATGCTTTCTTAGCTCACTCAGTAGCATAGCTACATGGACGTACGCCGCCTCGACCTGCTCCGCGAACTCGCGGAGCGCGGGAGTATCGCTGCGGTTGCCGCCGCCACTCACCGCACCCCGTCTGCCGTGTCGCAGCAGTTGAAGGTGCTCGAAAGAGAAGCGGGCGTTCCCCTCACCGAGCGGAGCGGTCGGGGCATTTTGCTGACGGATGCCGGGCGCGCGCTCGCCCGAAGCGCCGGCGACATCGCGGTCGCCCTGGAGCGCGCGAACGCCGTGTGGGACGAATACCGCAACGACGCGACCGGGACGGTCTCGGTCGCCACCTTCCCGACGGCAGGGCAGATGCTCCTGCCGCCGGTGCTCGCCTTTCTCAAGTCCGTCGCCGGACTGGAGGTGACGATGGTCGATCGTGACCCTGAAACCGAGGACTTTCCGGCGTTGACCGCCGACTTCGACATCGTCCTCGCGCACTCGGTCCCCGGCGGCCGCTCCTGGAGTGGCCGCGGACTGCGGAACCTGTACCTGCTCAGCGAACCCCTCGACATCGCGCTTCCCCTCGGGCACCGCCTGGCCGGTGTGAGTGCGTTGACGCCGGAACACCTCGTCGACGAACCGTGGATCGGGGTTCCGGAGGGCTACCCGTTCGACCGCCTGCTGCATGAGATCGAGGCAGTCACCGGTGCGTCACTGAAAGTCGTGCAACGGGTGACAGACAGCAGTATCACGGAGGCCCTCGTCGCCGCGGGGATCGGGATCAGCATGATTCCGCGTTTCACGGCATCCGGCCCTGAACGGGGCATCCTGACCCGCCCGCTCACGGGCGTGGACATGTCCCGGCACATCGTCGCGCTCATGCGGCCGGACAAGGCCGAACGCCTCTCGGTCCGGACGGTCGCCGACGCATTGCAGCGGGAGGCGGCTGCGGTGCAGCAGGCGCACGCACCGGTTGAGGACCCCGCTCCGTTCACGTCCCCGCGCTGGGTGTAGCCGGCCGCGCATAATTCGGTCTGCCTGCCGCCGAAACGGGCAAAACCGGCCCCGCAGGGCCGGTTTTGCTCGTTTGGGCTGAGTTATGCGCGGTTCAGTCGTGCTCAGGGAACCCGAGGTTCAGGCCGCCATGGCTCGGGTCGAGCCAGCGGCTCGTGATCGCCTTCTCGCGGGTGAAGAACTCCACCCCCTGCGGACCGTACGCCTTCGCGTCGCCGAACATCGAGTGCTTCCAGCCGCCGAACGAGTGGTAGGCGACCGGCACCGGGATGGGCACGTTGATGCCGACCATGCCGACGCTCACTTCGCGCTGGAACCGGCGCGCGGCACCGCCGTCGTTGGTGAAGATCGCCGTGCCGTTGCCGTACGGGCTGTTATTGATGAGTTCCAGCCCCTCGGCATAGCTCGATACCCGGACGACCGAGAGCACCGGCCCGAAGATCTCGTCGCTGTACACGGTCGATGAGGTCGGCACGTGGTCGAGCAGGGTGGGACCGAACCAGAACCCGCCGTCGTCACCGTTGACCTCCGGGTTCCGCCCGTCGACGACGACGGTCGCCCCGTCGGTGCTGGCGACCTCGACGTACCCGGCCACTTTGTCGCGGTGGACCTCGGTGATGAGCGGCCCCATGTCGCAGCCCCGACGGCCGTCGCCGGTGGTGAGCGACGACATCCGTGAGGCGATGCGAGAGACGAGGTCGTCGGCGATCGTGTCGACGGCGAGGAGGACGCTGATCGCCATGCAGCGCTCACCGGCCGATCCGAAGCCGGCGTTCACCGCGGCGTCGGCGGCGAGGTCGAGGTCGGCATCGGGCAGCACGAGCATGTGGTTCTTGGCGCCGCCGAGAGCCTGCACCCGTTTGCCGTTCTTCGACGCCGTCTCGTAGATGTAGCGCGCGATCGGCGTCGAGCCGACGAAAGACACCGACTGGATGACGGGATGCTCGAGGATGGCGTCGACAGCTTCCTTGTCGCCGTGCACGACGTTGAAGACCCCGTCGGGCAGCCCGGCTTCCTTGAGCAGTTCGGCCATCCAGACGGCGGCGGACGGGTCCTTCTCGCTCGGTTTGAGCACGACGGTGTTGCCCGCGGCGAGCGCCAGCGGGAAGAACCACAGCGGCACCATGGCCGGGAAGTTGAACGGGCTGATGATGCCGACGACGCCGAGCGGCTGCTTGAGGGTGTACACATCGACCCCGGTCGAGACGTTCTCGGAGTACTCCCCCTTCAGTAGCTGCGGGATACCGGTCGCGAAGTCGACGACTTCGAGACCGCGCGCGATCTCGCCGCCGGCATCCGACAGCACTTTGCCGTGTTCGGAGGTGAGGATCTCGGCCAGCTCTCCCTTGCGGGCGTTGAGCAGTTCTCGGAACGCGAAGAGAATCGCCTGCCGTTTCGCCAGCGAACTGTCCGCCCAGCCGGGAAAGGCGGCCGCTGCGGCCTTGACGGCGGTGTCGATGTCGGCGGCACTGCCGAGGCGGACCTCTTTCTGGATGACCCCGGTGGCGGGGTTGAAAACGGGTGCGGTGCGGGTGGAACTGCCCTCTGCGGTCGAGCCGCCGATGAAGTGGTTGATGTATGTGGTCATGCGTGTCCTCCCTGGACGGTTGTGAAAACGGCGTCATACGCCGCCAAAGCCTCGGCGACCTCGTCGCTCGTGACGGTGCACGGTGGCACGACGTGGATCCGGTTGTCCTGCACGAACGGCAGCAGGCCGCGCCCGACGAGCGCTGCCTTGATCTGCCCCATCGCGCTGGCCGGGAGCGGCTCCCGGGTCGCGCGGTCGGCGACGAGTTCCATTGCCCAGAACACACCCTCCCCGCGCACCTCGCCGATCAGGGAATGCTTCTCCGCCAGTTCTGCGAGGCCGGGGCCGATCGCCTCGCGCCCGATCCGGGCGGCGTTCTCGACGATGCCCTCATCGGCCATCGCGTCGAGCGCTCCGACGATGGAGGCCATGGCGAGCGGATGCCCGGAGTACGTCAGTCCACCAGGGAACACCGTCTCATCGAAGTCGGCGGCGATCGCGTCGGGGATGATCACGCCACCGGCGGGCACGTACCCAGAGTTCACGCCCTTAGCGAAGGTGATCAGGTCGGGCACGACGTCGTACCCCTCGAAGGCGAACCAGCGTCCGGTGCGGCCGAACCCGGCCATCACCTCGTCGAAGATGAGCAGGATTCCGTAGCGGTCGCAGAGCGCGCGAACGCCGGCCAGGTATCCGGGCGGCGGCACGAGGATCCCGGCGGTACCGGGAACCGACTCGAGCAGGATCGCCGCAATGCTCGCCGGCCCCTCGGCCTGGATCACTCGCTCGAGGTGGTGCAAGCCGCGTTCCGCCTCCTCAGCGGGCGTCGTCGCCCAGAAGTCGGAACGGTAGAGGTACGGTCCGAAGAAATGCACGTGTCCCCGCGCGAATTCGTTCGGTACCCGCCGCCAGTCCCCCGTGGCGACGATCGCGCTGCCAGTGTTGCCGTGGTACGAGCGGTAGGTCGACAGCACCTTGTCCCGGCCGGTGTGGAGGCGGGCCATCCGGATCGCGTTCTCGTTGGCATCCGCCCCGCCGTTGGTGAAGAAGACTTTATTGAAACCGTCGGGCGCCAGGTTTGTGATGCGCCTGGCTGCCTCCCCGCGGGTGAGGTTCGCCGTCGACGGTGCAATGGTGGTGAGCTGGTCGGCCTGGGCCTTGATGGCGGCGATCACCGCCGGATGCTGGTGGCCGATGTTCACGTTGACGAGCTGGCTGGAGAAGTCCAGATATTCGGTCCCCTCGAAATCCCAGACGCGGGTTCCGAGCCCTCCGGCCAAGACCAGAGGCTTGAGCGTTCCCTGGGCCGACCAGGAGTGAAAGACGTGGGCGCGATCGAGGTCGAGCGTCTGCTGGTTGGTGTCGGATGTGAGCGTGAGTGTCACGGCATCTCCCTTGTTGCGTGAATCTGTTGCGGGTATTGCTGGTGGAGGCCCAGGGCGGCCGTCGGGCCGCCCTGGGCCTGGAATGCTAGTTGCCGCCCTCCTTGAGGGTGACCTCGATGGGTTCGAAGTCGTCGCCGGAGGTGTCGACGCCGTCTTCCTTGAGCTCATCGAGCGCCTTCTGGACGTACTCGTTCGAGTACGCCGTCTCCGGCGGCTCCGTGGTGATGATGGTCGCGCCTGTCTCGTTCTTAGTTCCGAGGGCGATCGCGACGGTCCTTGCCCACGAGTCCTCGTCGATCAGGCCTACCCCGTTCGTCGACGGCCAGATCAGCTTGTTGACCTCATTGGTCATCCAGAGCTGGTGGCTCTCGCCGAGGGTGGACCCGGACGCCGTGACGATCGCCGCCGCTTCCTCCGGGTTGTCCTTCGCGTAGACCCAGCCCTTGATCGATGCCTTGATGAACTTCACCGTGGTGTCGGCGTAGTCCTCGTCGTCAAGCTTCCCGGTGTCAGCCCAGATGGCGTCCTGGAGCATCGCCGTTCCGACGTCGTTCCAGTTGATGACGTTCAGCTCGTCGGGCTGGTACAGCTTGCCAGTCTCCGGGTTCATGGTCTCCAGGACCTGCGCGTACTCGTTGTAGGTCATCGCCTGCGCTGCGTCGATGTCGCCGGCCAGGAATCCGTTCATGTCGAACGCCTGCTGGACGAGGTTGATGTCTTCGAGGCCGACACCCTCTTTCTGCATGCCGGCGAAGAGTTCCCATTCATTGCCGTAGCCCCAGCTGCCCACGTTCTTGCCGGCGAGGTCTGCCGGCGACGTGATGTTCTTGTCCTTGAACGAGATCTGCGTTGTGGCTGACCGTTCGAAGATCTGGGCGACATTCGTGATGTTCGCGCCCTGTTCGATGGAACCGAGCACCTTGGGGACCCAGGAGATCGCGTAGTCCGCGTCTCCTGCGGCCAGGACGTCCTGCGGCACGATGTCTGCGCCGCCCTCGAGGATTTCGACGTCGAGGCCTTCATCCTCGTAGTAGCCCTGATCGAGCGCCGCGTAGTACCCGGCGAACTGGGCCTGCGCGAACCACTGGAGTTGAAGTTTGACCGGGGTCAGGTCGCCCGATTCCGCGTCGCCGCCGTTCGACGAACCGCCGGTCGAACAACCGGTCAGAACAAGTGCGCTTGCCGCGGCGATCGCGCCGATCTCGAGGGCAAGCCGTTTGCTGTGTTTCATTCTTCCTCCTTCTCATTCTCTGTCTGTGCTGCTGTGGTGGTACTTCGACCGCGGAGCGGACGCTCAGGGGGTCGGTCTGTGCCGGGAAACGAATTTCTCGAGGCCGAGGGTGATCGAGTAAAAGACGAGGCCGACAAGAATCGATCCGAGCACGTAAGCCCAGGCGAGCGAATAGTTGCTGCTCGATGCTGCCGAGGTGATCGATTTGCCGAGGCCACCGACCGGACCGCCGAAGTACTCGGCGATGAGCGCCGAGATGACGGCGAGGCTCGACGCGATCCGGAGCCCGGTGAAGATGAACGGCAGTGAGCTCGGGAGGGTGACGTTTCTCGCCGTCTGGATCCCGGATGCCGCGTACACGTGCATGAGTTCCCGGTGCACCGGCCGGACCTGCCGGAAGCCGCGCAGCGAGTTGAGGTACACCGGGATGAAGACCGCGATGGCAGCGATGATCTGCCGTGCCGTCTCGGCGCCCGCCCCGTACATCGTGTACAGCACGGGCGCCAGTGCCACGATGGGGATCACCGCGAGAGCAGCGACGATCGGGGCGCTGAGTTCGTCGAGGACCGGCCACACAGCGGCCAGGGTGGCGAAGAGCACGCCGGCTATGGCGCCCAGGACGAGCCCGACCAGAGCGTTCCAGCCGGTCACGGCGCTCGCCGTCCAGACATTGTCGATGTTGCCGAAGAACTGGTCGGCGATCGCCGCGGGGCCGGGCAGCACAAACGGCTTGATCTCAAGGGCGACAACCGCGAGTTGCCACAGGGCGAGAACGGCGATGCCGAGCAGGAGCGGCGCGACCACCATCCTCGCCGAGGTGAAATGCAGTCTCATCGGGTATCCACCCCCCGCGCGTTGCCCGTGTCCGGTGTGCCGTGCAGGCTCTCGCGCACCGCGCTGACCCCGTCGAAGAACGCGGCGTCCTCTCGAATGTGTTCGCTGCGGTCGTCCGGCCCGCCCAACCGGATCGGCAGGACCGAGCGGATGCGCCCGGGTCGCGGCGACATCACGACCACGCGGTCGGAGAGGAATACCGCTTCGGGGATCGAGTGTGTGACGAAGACGACGGCGGCCCGGGTTTCGGCGCAGATCCGGATGAGCTCGTTCTGCATGCGTTCCCTCGTCATCTCGTCGAGCGCGCCGAACGGTTCGTCCATGAGCAGGAGGTTGGGGCTCTCGGCGAGGGCGCGGGCGATGGCCACGCGCTGCTGCATACCGCCGGAGAGCTGGTCGGGGTAGCTGTCGCCGAAGTCTCCGAGGCCGACGAGTTCGAGCAGTTCGGTCGACCGGGACCTGCGCTCGGCGGTGCCGACCTTGTGTAGTTCGAGCGGCAGCTCGATGTTCGCCCGCACCGTCCGCCACGGCAGGAGTCCCGCCTGCTGGAACGCGATGCCGTAGTCCTGGTCGATCCGGGCCTTCCTGGCCGTCTTGCCGAAGACCTCGATGGTGCCTGCGGTGGGTTGGTCGAGGTCTGCGATGAGCCGCAGCAGTGTCGACTTGCCGCACCCGGAGGGCCCGATCAGCGAGACGAACTCGCCAGGCGCGACGGTGAGGTCGACCGACTCAAGCGCCGTCACCGGCGGCTTCTTCTTGATCGAGAAGATCCGGCTGACCCCGGTCACCTTCACTGCGTGGGCATCGGTCACGGGGAGGGAGTCCTTCCGGGTCATGCGGGAACCTCTGCTCGGCGGAAGCGGCGGAGGGTGAGGCCGATCAGGGAGACCAGCCCGGCGGCCAGGAGGCCGACGAGGACGGCGCCGAAGATCGGGGCCCAGGGTTTGCCGGGGTCGCCGCCGGCTGCCGCGGCGAACTCGACGACCATCCGGCCGAGTCCGCCACGCAGACCGATCGACACTTCGGCGACGACGGTGCCGATCACGGCACTGGCAGCGGCGAGCCGGAGGGCGGGAAGCAGATACGGGACGCTGGCCGGAAGCCGCAGCCGAAGGAGGATCTTCCACCAGCCGGCTGCGTAGCTGTGCATCAGTTCCACGTGGTTGGTGTCCGGGGATTCAAGCCCTCGGAGTGCGCCGACGGAGATCGGGAAGAACGCGAGATAGGAGGCGATCAGCGCAACGGACATCCAGTTCTCCCAGGAGAACTCCCCGATTTCGAGAGCCGATCCCCACCGCCTGACGAGCGGCGCAATGGCGATCAGTGGCACGGTCTGGCTGAGGATGATCCACGGCAGGACCGCCTGCTCAGCGGTGCGGAACCGCTGCATCAGCAGCGCGAGGAGTATCCCGACGACGACGGCAACGAGCCAGCCGACCCCCGCGACCCCGAGCGTGAACGCCGACGCCTGGAGCACGGCCAGCCACATCGGCGGTGAACCGGCAGCCGAGGTGACCGGCTCGAACAGCCGCTGGAACATCACCCAGATGTGCGGCATGGCGAGGTCGGTGGTGCGGGGAAGCACCGTGACTCCGCCGATCACGACGCCTTCTGCCGGGCCGCGGAACTTGTACAGTTCCCAGACGCACGCGAGGAGCACGACGCCGAGCAGGCCGAAGCCGAAACGCCGCCACCAGCTCGAGCCCGCCGTCATGCCGTTGCCACGATCTTTTCCTTCAACGCGGGGATGACCCTCTCGCCGTAGACCCGCAGGGTTTCTTCCTTATTGTCGTGTTGCAGGTAGCCGGCGAACTGGTCGACTCCGATGCTCTTCAGCTCTTCCAGTTTTGCGATGTGGTCGCTCGCGCTGCCGAGCAGGCAGAACCGGTCGACGATCTCGTCGGGCACAAACGTGGTGTGGGTGTTCCCCGCTTTTCCGTGTTCGTTGTAGTCGTACGATTCGCGGCCCTTGATGTAGTCGGTGAGTGCCTTCGGAACCGCGCCGCCCGTCCCATATTTGGCGACGATGTCGGCGACGTGGTTGCCGACCATTCCACCGAACCAGCGGCACTGGTCGCGCATGTGCTCCACGTCGTCGCCGATATACATCGGTGCGGCGACACAGAACTTGATCGACATCGGGTCGCGGCCGGCCTGCTCCGCGGCATCCCGGACCGTTTTGATCATCCATTTCGCGATGTCGATGTCGGCCAGCTGCAGGATGAACCCGTCGCCCACTTCCCCGGTGAGTTTGAGGGCGAGCGGACCATACGCCGCAACCCAGACGTCGAGCTTCGAGCCGGCGCTCCACGGGAACTGCACCCTCGCCCCGTTGTATTCGACGGGGCGCGAGTTGGCCAGCTCGCGGATGACGTGGATCGACTCGCGGAGGGTTTTGAGGTTGGTCGGTGCGCCGTTCGTTGCGCGCACCGCTGAATCGCCGCGTCCGATCCCGCAGATCGTGCGGTTGCCGTACATCTCGTTGAGGGTGGCGTAGGTGGATGCCGTCACCGTCCAGTCGCGGGTGGCGGGGTTCGTCACCATCGGGCCGACGGTGACCCTCTTCGTTTCGTTGAGGATCTGGCTGTAGATGACGTACGGCTCCTGCCAGAGCAGGTGCGAGTCGAAGGTCCAGACGTGGCTGAAGCCGTACTGCTCGGCGAGCTTCGCGAGGTGGACGGTTCTCGAGGCGGGCGGGTTGGTCTGAAGTACAGCTCCGAAATCCATGGATGTCCTCAGATCAGGTACTGGCTGAGGCCGCGGTGGACGTATTCGCCGTCACCCTTGGTTCCCAGGTACTGGTTGTCGTCGACGATGACCTTGCCGCGCGAGAGCACGGTATCGACGTGTCCGTCGATCTCGAAACCCTCATAGGCGGAGTAGTCCATGTTCATGTGATGGGTCTTGCCCACGCCGATGGAGGTGTGGCCATTCGGGTCGTAGATCACGAGGTCGCCGTCTGCTCCTGGCTGGATCACGCCCTTCTTGCCGTACATGCCGAACATGCGCGCAGGAGTGGTCGAGGTGACCTCCACCCATCGTTCGAGTGAGATCTTCTTGTCGACGACGCCCTGGTAGAGCAGGTCCATCCGGTGCTCCACGCCACCGATTCCGTTGGGAATCTTCGCGAAGTTGCCGACCCCCATGTCCTTCTGCCCTTTCATGCAGAACGGGCAGTGGTCCGTGGAGACCATCTGGATGTCGTTCGTGCGGAGGCTCTGCCACATGTGGTGCTGGTGGCCTTCCGCTTTCGACCGCAGCGGCGTGGAACACACCCATTTGGCGCCCTCGAAGTCACCCCACTCCTCGCTCGTCGCACCGAGCTGGTCCTCGAGCGAAAGGTAGAGGTACTGCGGGCAGGTCTCCCCGAACACGTTCTGCCCGGTGTCGCGGGCGATCGTGATCTGTTCAACCGCCTGCTTCGCGCTCACGTGAACGACGTACAGCGGAGCTCCGGTGAGGTTCGCGAGCATGATCGCCCGGTGGGTCGCCTCAGCCTCGGCCTGCCACGGGCGGGTGATCCCGTGGTAATACGGCGTCGTGTTCCCGGCCGCGAGGGATTGCTGCACGAGCAGGTCGATGACGCTGCCGTTCTCGGCGTGCATCATGATCATCGAGCCGTTGTCGCTTGCCCGCTGCATCGCCTTGACGATCTGCCCGTCGTCAGACAGGAAGACGCCCTTGTAGGCCATGAACAGTTTGAAGCTCGAGACACCCTCCCTCACGAGCTCATCCATCGCCGTCAGTGACGAGTCCTGCACGTCGCTGAGGATCTGGTGGAAGCCGTAGTCGATGGCGCAATTGCCCCTGGCTTTGTCGTGCCACAGGGCGAACTGGTCGAGCACCTGCTCACCGGCGTACTGCACGACGAAATCGACGATGCTCGTCGTGCCGCCGTGGGCGGCCGCCCGCGTGCCGGTTTCGAAAGTGTCGCTGGCCTCCGTGCCGCCGAACGGCATCTGCATATGGGTGTGCGCGTCGATACCGCCGGGGATGACGTATTTCCCGGATGCGTCCAGCACGGTGTCGACGTTGCTTTCGACGTCGAAGCCGAGCAGCTGCGAGCCGGGGGCGAGTACCGCAGCGATCGTCTCGCCATCGACGAGGACGTCGGCCTGAGCCGTGCCGGTCGAGTTCACGACGGTGCCGTTCTTGATGAGCGTTTTCATGATTGCTCCTCTCGGTCCGGCTACGGCTTCGGAATGGACGTGTAGGACTCGGGACGGCGGTCGCGGTAGAACTGCCAGTCGTCGCGGACCTGCTTGATCATGTCGAGATCCAGGTCGCGGATGACGACCTCCTCGTGCTCGGAACTGCCACGCTCACCGACGAAGTTGCCCTGTGGGTTGACGAACTGGCTCGTTCCGTAGAACGTGACGGCGAGCGCCCCGTATTCGTTGTCCTCGGTTCCGACGCGGTTCGGGGCGGCGACGAAGTACCCGTTCGCAGCGGCGGCCGTTGCCTGTTCAAGGTCCCAGAGCCGGTTGGACAGGCCGGGTTTGGTCGCGTTGGGGTTGAACACGATCTGTGCGCCGTTGAGGCCGAGTTCACGCCAGCCCTCAGGGAAGTGCCGGTCGTAACAGATGTAGACGCCGACCGGGCCGACGGCCGTGTCGAACACCGGGTAGCCGAGGTTGCCAGGTCGGAAGTAGAACTTCTCGTAAAACTTCTCGAGGTGCGGAATGTGGTGTTTACGGTACTTACCGAGGATCGTCCCGTCTGCGTCGACGACGACGGCGGTGTTGTAGTAGACGCCTGGCATGTCCTCCTCGTAAATCGGGAGGATCATCACCATGCCCAGTTCCTTGGCGAGGGCGGCGAAGCGCTGCACGATGGGGCCATCCGCCGGTTCGGCGTAGTCGTAATACTTCTTGTCTTCGGTGATCCCGAAGTACGGGCCATAGAACAGCTCCTGGAAGCAGATGATCTGCGCTCCTTGCGAAGCGGCATCCCTGGCGAACTGTTCGTGTTTCGCGAGCATCGATTCTTTGTCGCCGGTCCAGGTGGTCTGGGTGATTGCGGCGCGGACTACCGTCATATCTAGCCTCCGTATCGTCATTGAGCGGTGGGCGCTTCTGGCCGTCCATCCGGGTTCGGGTTAGGGATACCGGAGCTCAGGCCGAGAGCTGTTTTCGTGTTCCGCTCATTTGTTATTATTCGAGCTGAACATTTCTCCATTGTTTCCCTCTGTGACGCGTTCGTAAATACCCAATCTCGGTTTCGCAGGAAGGCCGACCATGATTCCGGCGTACGGCGAGCTCATCGACGACCGGTCACCCCGTGGAATCGCGGAGGCGATCTCGCGGCTGATCACATCCGGCGTCCTCGCACCGGGCGACCGGCTCCCCACCGTCCGCCAGCTCGGCGCGGAACTGGGCGTCAGCCCGGCGACGGTGAGCCAGGCCTGGCAGGCGATGGCAAGCGTCGGACTGATCGTGTCCCGCGGCAGGAGTGGAAGCTTCGTGCGGGCCAGCGCCGTCCCGTGGCTCACCCCGCGCATGCAGACGATGGCCGGGCACATCGGGGAGTCCAGGCTCGACCTCTCCCGGGGCGCGCCAGACCCGCTGCTACTCCCCGACCTCACGGCAGCGCTCAGCCGGGTCTCCCAGTCCGCGGACACCTTCAGCTACCAGGAGCTGCCGGTCATTCCGCCGCTCCTCGAGCACCTCCGAGCGGCGTGGCCGTACGAGG
This sequence comes from Mycetocola miduiensis, assembly GCF_900115155.1. GTDB lineage: Bacteria > Actinomycetota > Actinomycetes > Actinomycetales > Microbacteriaceae > Mycetocola_A > Mycetocola_A miduiensis. Next base: position 122,042 of record NZ_FOVM01000004.1, on the reverse strand, counting down.
TGGAGTCGATCACCGTCGTCGACGGTGCGCTCGACGCGCTGTCACGATCGCTCGAACAGGTGATTCGGTTCGGTGACCGGGTGATTGTCGAGGACCCGTCGTTCCCGCCGTTCTTCGACCTGCTCGACCAGCTCGGCGCCGTCCGAATACCCGTGCCGCTCGACCCCGACGGGCTCGACCCTGCCGCTCTCCGCCGGGCGCTGGCCCTCGGGCCGACCGCCCTGATCCTGCAGCCGCGCGCGCAGAACCCCACCGGGATCTCGATGACAGTGGAGCGGGCCGAAGAACTCGCTCGGATCCTGCGGTCCAGCCGACAGGCATCCGATCTGATCGTGATCGAAGACGACCACTCCGCCGGGATCAGTGCGTCGACCGAGATCAGCCTGGGCCGCTGGCTACCTGAGCGCGTCCTGCACATCCGCAGCTACTCGAAATCACACGGGCCCGACCTCCGCATCGCAGCGCTCGGCGGACCGGAACGGGTGCTCAACCAGATCGTCGCACGGCGGATGCTCGGTCCGGGCTGGACGAGCAGGATGGTCCAGACGATCCTGTACGAACTGTTGACCAGTTCGGATGCCGTCAGCACAGTGGCGGCGGCCCGTAGCATCTACCACTCCCGGCAGCGGCAGTTTGCCGAGGCCCGGCGCGCAACCGGCTTCGCCGCACCGCAGACCGATGGGCTCAACACCTGGATCGAGGTCACGGACGAACGCCACGCTCTTGTGCAACTGGCGGCGTCAGGCATCCGGGTGACCGGGGGCTCCCCCTATCTCTCCACACCGGAAGACCGCCAGTTCGTCCGGGTCACGGTCGGGATGCTGCGCGACGATTTCGACGGGGTCAGCGGCGCCCTCGCGGCGGTGGCTTCCCGCCGCTGAGCCCGGCGCAATATGCTCGGGGTGTGCAGCAGGCCAACGAAGACCTCTTGAGCGGTGATCTCCTCCAGCGCGTCGACGGACGGGTCGGACGGATCACGCTGAACCGCCCCGACGCGATCAACGCACTCACCCCAGCGATGCTCCACTCCCTGTCGGCTGCGCTGACCGACTGGGCCGAGAACGACCGGATCGAAGCCGTGGTGCTCGACGGCGCCGGCGCGCGGGGCCTGTGCGCTGGAGGCGACATTCGCCTGATCGCGTCGATGTCCGCCCCGGAGGCCGCACGCTTCTGGCGCGAGGAATACGCCGTCGACCTGCAGACCAGCAGGTTTCCGAAACCGTACGTCGCGATCATGGACGGCATCACGATGGGCGGCGGGGTGGGGATCTCCGCCCACGGGTCCGTGCGCATCGTCACCGAACGATCCCGCGTCGCGATGCCCGAGGTGCGGATCGGCCTCGCCCCCGACGTCGGCGGCAGCCTGCTGCTCGCGCGCGCACCCGGCGAACTGGGCACCCACCTCGGCCTCACCGCCGGAACGATGACCGGGCCGGATGCGATCCTCTGCGGATTCGCCGACCACTACGTGAACTCGGCAAAGCTCGAGTCCCTCAGGGCGGCCCTTGGCTCGAGCGCGGAAAAACCGGAAGCGGTGGTGCAGGGGTTCGCCGAAAGACCACCGGCGGCACCGCTTGAAGAACACCGTGAGTGGATCGACGCGTGCTACTCCTCCGACTCAGTTCCCGACATCCTCGACCGGCTCGCATCCTCGGGGAGCGACCGAGCGGCATCCGCACGCTCCGACATCCTCGCGATGAGCCCCACGTCTGTGGTGGTGACGCTTGCTGCGATCCGCCGTGCCGACCTGCTCGGCTCGCTTGACCTCGTGCTCGAGCAGGACCTGCGGGTGTCCACAGCGCTCTTCGCGCGACCCGACCTTGCGGAGGGCATCCGCGCACAGGTTGTTGACAAAGACCGGTCGCCGCGTTGGACGCCGGCCACGATCGACGAGGTGCGGCTGCACACCGTCCGGTCGATCCTGGGCACCGACCGACTCTCGATTGACCACAACATCAGCATCTGACAGACTTACTGTCCGACCGGTCGGTTATTATTCTTCTGGTCGTGACGTTCACCGACGATGGAGTCTGGAGATTCGATGGCTGAGCCGTCCCTGGTCGGTGCGGCACCCATGCCGACCAGTCGTTTCGGCGGGCTGCCCGGCTGCGTGGAGCGCGACTGATGGCCCGGACACTCGAGGTGACCTTCTCGGCGGAATGGGTTGAGGTCCTGCTCAACCGCCCGGCCGCCCGGAACGCCATCAACCAGGCCATGGTCGACGAACTGCACGCCCTCTGCGACGACCTCGAGCAAGAGCCACGGATTCTCCTGCTCGCCGGCGCCGGCGGTGTCTTCGCCTCCGGGGCAGATATCGCCGAGCTGCGGGAACGCCGGGCCGCGGACGCACTGGCCGGAATCAATACCCACCTGTTCGCACGGATCGCCGCCCTGCCGATGCCCGTCATCGCCGCCGTCGACGGCTATGCGCTGGGTGGCGGCGCCGAACTCGCCTACGCCGCCGATTTCCGGATCGCATCGCCGACGCTTCGGATCGGGAACCCTGAACCTTCCCTCGGCATCATCGCCGCAGCCGGCGCCGGCTGGCGGCTTCGGGAACTCGTCGGCGAACCGCTCGCCAAGGAGATCCTCCTCGCCGGGCGCATCCTGACGGCCGACCAGGCGCTCGCCGCGAGACTCGTCACCGAAATCCACCCGGCGGACCAGCTGCTCGACGCCGCTCGCGCGCTTGCGGGACGGATCCTGCGCGGGGACCCCGCCGCTCTCCGAGCAACGAAACGCGTGCTCGCGGCCGGCGCCAGCGAGCATCCGCAAATCGATCTGGAAGAGCAGGCTGTGCTGTTCGAGTCGCCCGAGAAGACAGCGAGGATGACCGCGTTCCTTGAGAGGAGGCATCCGTGAGCCTCCCGCCGCCGCGAGTGGCCCGCTTTGACGGGTGTGCGCGGCTCGACACCCCGCAAACCCGGCAACTCGCGACCTACCTCCAGGAGCAAGCATGACCACGATTCTGCCCAGCTACGTCTCCGGGGGCTGGTGGACTCCGGACGAAACAGCGGATGCCGCTCCGGTGACGGACGCATCGACCGGCGAGGTCCTCGCCCTGGTCAGCGCCCGCGGGCTGGACCTCGCCGCAGCGCTGGAGTACGCGCGAACGACCGGGCAGGCATCCCTCGGCATCCTGACCTTCCACCAGCGCGCGGTCCTGCTCAAGCAGATGGCGCAAGTTCTGACCGAACGTAAGGCAGAGCTGTACGAGATCTCGAGCCGCACGGGTGCAACGAAGGCGGACTCGTGGGTGGACATCGACGGCGGCATTGGCGTGCTCTTCACTTATTCGTCGAAGGGACGGCGGGAACTGCCGAACACGGTCGTCTACCCCGACGGGCCGGTCGAGTCACTCTCAAAGGACGGCTCGTTCCTGGGCAGGCACATCTACACCCGGCTGCCCGGCGTTGCCGTGCAGATCAACGCGTTCAACTTTCCGGTCTGGGGTTTCCTCGAGAAGTTCGCGCCCGCGTTCCTCGCCGGGATGCCGACCCTCGTGAAGCCGGCGACACCGACCGGATACCTCACCGAAGCTGTCGTTCGCATCCTGATCGAATCCGGGCTCGTGCCGGACGGAGCGCTCTCCCTTGTCTCTGGCAGCATCCCGAACCTGCTCGATTCGCTCCGACTCGGTGACCTCGTCGCGTTCACCGGGTCAGCGTCGACGGCCCAGAGCCTCCGCTCACACAAGAACGTCCGGATCGGCGGGGTGCGGTTCACGACCGAGACCGACTCGATCAACGCGTCGATCCTCGGAACGGATGCGATGCCGGACACCCCCGAATTCGACGCATACGTCACACAGCTGGTTGCCGAGATGACGAGCAAGAGCGGACAGAAGTGCACGAGCATCCGTCGTGCCCTGGTGCCGCGTGAGCTGGTGGAGCCGCTCATCGCCGCCGTCCGCACCAGGATCGACGACCGCGTGGTGCTCGGCGACCCGCGCGCAGAGGGTGTGACGATGGGACCGCTGGTCTCCCTCGCCCAGCGCGACGACGTCCTCCGCCAGGTCGGCAAACTCGTCGACGCCGGTGGCCGCATCGTCGTCGGGTCGACGGATGCCCCGAGCGCCCGGCTCACCGACGGCAGCACGCGTGTCGCCGAAGAAGGCGCCTTCGTCGAACCGCTGCTCCTCCAGTTCGACGACGGCAACGCGGATGCCGTCCACACCGTCGAGGCGTTCGGCCCGGTTTCCAGCGTGATCGCGTATGACAGCATCCCCGACGCCGTGCGCCTCGTCGCGCTTGGCGGGGGGTCGCTCGTGACGAGCCTCGTGACCCACGACCCGGCCGTCGCGACCGAGATTCTGACGGGAATCGCCGCGATGAACGGCCGGGTGCTGCTTCTCGACCGGGACGACGCACGCTCATCGACCGGCCACGGCTCCCCTGTCCCGCACCTCGTGCACGGTGGGCCCGGGCGCGCCGGCGGCGGGGAAGAGCTCGGCGGCATCCGTGCCGTGCTGCACCACATGCAGCGGACCGCGATCCAGGGATCCCCCGACATGCTCACGGCGATCACCGGGATCTGGCACCAGGGAGCGGCGGCGAACCCCGACGGCACGCACCCGTTCCGCAAGAGCCTCGCCGAACTCCGGCTCGGCGACCAGGTGCTCTCCGCCGAACGCACGATCACGCTCGAGGACATCAGCCACTTCGCCGAGTTCACCGGCGACACGTTCTACGCGCACACCGACGAGGAGGCAGCGGCGGCGAACCCGTTCTTCCCCGGCCGGGTGGCACACGGATACCTTCTGGTGTCGTGGGCGGCCGGGCTGTTCGTCGATCCGGAACCGGGTCCGGTGCTCGCGAACTACGGCCTCGAGAACCTACGCTTCGTCACGCCCGTGTCGCCGGGCGACAGCATCCGCGTCGCCCTGACAGCGAAGCAGATCACGCCACGCGAGACGGATGAGTACGGCGAAGTTCGGTGGGATGCGGTGATCTCGAACCAGAAGGGCGAGCTGGTCGCGAGCTACGACGTGCTCACCCTGGTGGCGAAGGAGCAGCGGCTGCCCCTCTCCCCCACCTGAACTCCAAATTCAGGAACGCCCCGAAGGCGGCAGATCCGCCCCGACACGCCGTACGGGAGGGCCCGAACACGGCGTGTCGCACCGGTTCTCCTGAATGTGGAGTGGACGGTCGGCATCCGCAGCTTCATGGACGGCGCACCGCAGAGCCACTAGCTTTGGGCCATGAGCCGCCAGGAGACCGACCGCTACCTCGCCAGTAGCAGCCAGGCGCTGAAGGGTGCACTGGCCGAACTATGCGACATCATCCGCGCGCTCGACCCGCGCATCGACGAAAGCATCAAGTGGAACGCGCCGAGCTTCTCGATCTCCGATCACTTCGCGACCACGGGTTTCTCGCCCGCGGGCGCCATCCGGCTCGTGCTCCACACCGGCGCGACGAAGTTGGCAGCTCCCCTCGTGCTCGACATCGAGGATGCCGGACTGCCGCTCGACTGGAAAGGCACGGACCGCGCCGTGCTCACGTTCACGTCGGAAGAGGATGTGCACGACAAGGCCGATGCTCTCAGAGCAGTGCTGCGGCAGTGGATCGCGCAGACGCAGGATTGACCGTCATGCCCGGCGTTCGAGCGGGTCTTTCTGCGGAGCGCGGGCGCAATTGCACCCGCGGGGGCCAAAAACGCCCGCGTGTCCCTGACGAACAGTGTGACCGTGCGAAAGCTCAGCCGGCGCGGTCGGCCGTGGGCGTCCGGAGCCCGTCGAGGGCCACAGCGAGGATGTCGTCGGCCAGCTTCTCGGTGTTCTCCGGCCCACCCGGCCGGTACCACTCGACGAGTGAGTTGATCATGCCGAAGAGCAGGCGGGTGACGATCCGTGGGTCGATGTCGCTCCGCACCGAGCCCTCATCCCGAGCCTCGACGACGAGCGCAGTGACCGAGCGGTCGAATGCGCGGCGGCGGGCGAGGGCATCCCGTTCCACATCGGTGTTGCCGTGGACCCGGAGCAGCAACGTGACATAGGAGATGTTGTTCACCAGCACGATCACGGCACCGCGCAGTACGAAAGCCAGACGGTCGGCCGCCCTCCCCTGCAGCGCTTCAGGAGCGGTGAGCACTCCCTCGAGAGCGGTCAACGCCTCGTCCAGGGCGAGCCGCAGCAGGTCGCCCTTCGAGGGGAAGTGGTGGTAGATCGCCGACTTGCTCAGACCGAGCCGTGCGGCGAGAACACCCATCGACGTCGCATCGTAACCGTGCTCGATGAACGCGGCCACGGCGATGTCGAGCACCTGGCGCTGGTCGTAGCCCGGACGACCCCGCCTGGGTTCGTCGCCCGACGGCGGGGCGGGGACGGCGGCTGGGATGGATGACATGTCGGTCAAGTCTGGCACGGGCGGCGGGTCGGGTTTCAGCGGTCGGGGACGGCGCGATTGGTGGTGAGGCTCCTGCCGCGGAACTCCGCGACGACGTGCTCCCCGTCGGAGACCTGCACGTCGTAGATTCCGCTCCGGCCGCTGCGACTGCGCGTGAGCGCGGTGGCGGTGAGGGTCTGCCCGAGCGTCGTCGCACGGAGGAAGGTGATGTCGGCGCCCGCCGCGAGCGTGACCCGTTCGTCTTCGTTGCAGGCGATAGCGAAGGCCGTGTCGGCGAGCGCGAAGACCATGCCGCCGTGAGTGACATCGAAGCCGTTCAGCATGTCTTCGCGGATGACCATCGATACGACCGCATGCCCGGGATCATCGCGCTGCACAACCATTCCGAGGGCGGCGGATGCCCGATCGCGCGCCATCATGGGCCGCGCCCCTGGGTCGGGGGAACCTGTCATCGCTGGAACCTCGGCAATCTCATCGTTGAGCGCTGGCTGCTGAGCGGTGCGCCGCGAACGGCATTGCCGCTGCAATGTCGATCAGTATATACTAAGTGAACGATCGTTCAGTAATCCGGCGTACGAGGGAGTTCCGAGATGAATTCAGCGGAATTGACGCTGCCCGCGACGGACGACGCCCAGGAACGGTACTTCCAGGAACTGATCGATCGTGACTCCCGGATCGAACCGCGGGACTGGATGCCTGCCGAGTACCGCACGTCGCTGATCCGGCAGATCTCGCAGCACGGCCACTCCGAAATCATCGGAATGCAGCCGGAAGCCAACTGGATCACCCGGGCGCCGAGCCTCAAGCGCAAGGCGATCCTGATGGCCAAAGTGCAGGACGAAGCAGGGCACGGACTGTACCTGTACTCAGCCGCCCAGACGCTCGGCATCAGCAGGGACGAGATGGCCGAGCAGCTCATCGCCGGCAAAGCCCGCTACTCCTCCATCTTCAATTACCCCGCCCTGACCTGGGCCGACATGGGCGCCATCGGCTGGCTCGTCGACGGCGCCGCGATCTGCAACCAGGTGCCCCTGTGCCGGGCCTCGTACGGACCATACGCCCGCGCCATGGTCCGGATCTGCAAGGAAGAGTCGTTCCACCAGCGCCAGGGGTTCGAGATCTTGCTCGAACTGAGCCAGGGCACGGCGGCGCAGAAGGAGATGGCGCAGGACGCGGTGAACCGCTGGTACTGGCCGAGCCTCATGATGTTCGGGCCGCCGGACGACGAGTCCCCCAACTCGGCACAGTCAATGGCGTGGAAGATCAAACGTTTCTCGAACGACGACCTGCGCCAGCGATTCGTCGACATGGTCGTGCCGCAGGCCGAGGTCCTCGGCCTCACCCTCCCCGACCCCGAGCTGGCCTGGAATGAAGACCGCGGACACTACGACATGGGCGAGATCGACTGGGCCGAGTTCCACGAAGTCCTCGCCGGTCGCGGGCCGTGCAACGCCCAGCGGATGCAGCGCCGCCGCGACGCCCACGAGGACGGACGCTGGGTTCGCGAAGCCGCCGCTGCGTATGCAGAGAAGCAGGCCGCGGCATCCCTGAAGGCGGCATCATGACCACACCGGGCGAACGGGACTCCGCAGACACCTGGCCACTCTGGGAAGTGTTCGTCCGGCCGAGTCGGGGCCTGTCCCACGTGCACGTCGGTTCACTGCACGCCCCGGACGAGACGATGGCCGTCCGCAACGCCCGCGACCTCTACACCCGCCGCAACGAGGGCGTCTCGGTCTGGGTCGTCCGCGCCGCCGACATCACGACGAGCGATCCGGATGCCAAGGGCGCATTCTTCGAGTCCCCATCGGGCAAGAACTACCGGCACGCTTCGTACTACACGAAGTCAGAGGGCGTGAAACACCTGTGAACGACGGAGCACCCGCACACCCGGACGGCCACGGACACGTGGACGTGGCGAAGGTGACGCTCAGCGAAGAGATCGTCGACCGGGCATCCGTCGCCTCCACCGACGTCGCGGAGTACGCGACGTGGCTCGGCGACGACGCGTTGATCCTCGCCCAGCAGCTCGGCTGGTGGATCTCGCGGGCGCCCGAGCTCGAGGAGGACATCGCGCTTGGCAACATCGCGTTGGACCTGATCGGGCACGCGCGGTCCTTTCTGCACTACGCCGGAACCGCCACCGGTCGAAGCGAGGACGACCTGGCCTACTTCCGTGACGAGCACGAGTTCCGCTCGGTGCACCTCGTCGAACAGCCCAACGGCGACTTCGCCCACACCATCGTCCGGCAACTCCTGATGAGCCTGTACCTGTTCGAGTTGTACCGGGAACTGGCCGGATCGGCAGACGCGACACTCGCCGCCGTCGCCGGCAAAGCGGAGAAGGAGGTCGACTACCACCGCGACCACGCCTCGCAGTGGATCCTGCGGCTCGCTCTCGGCACGGAGGAGTCGCGGGAACGCCTGCTCGTCGCCCTCTCGGACCTGTGGCCGTACGTGGAAGAGCTGTTCCGCGATGAACCGTTGCACGACGTCCTGGCCGGGATCGCGGTGCGGCCCTCCGGGCTGCGGGAGGCATTCGACCGGGTTCTCACCGACCTGTTCGCCGAAGCAGAACTCGCTCGTCCGCGCACGCCGACCACCTCAGGCGGGGGCAGGCGCGGCCAACACTCCGAGTACCTCGGTTATCTCCTCACCGAGATGCAGGTCCTCGCGCGCCGGCATCCCGGGGCAACCTGGTGACCGGCATGGCCACGTCAACCCGTTCGAGCGCGGTCACGGCCGACCCGAAGGCCGGGGCGTGGGCTATCGCCGCGAGCGTGGTCGACCCTGAAATCCCCGTCCTCACGATCGAAGACCTCGGCGTGCTCCGTGACGTGAGCGTGAGCGGGCGGGCGGTTTCGGTGGTGCTCACACCGACCTACTCCGGTTGCCCCGCCATCGAAGCAATACGTGACGACGTCGTCACGGCGCTGACCCAGGATGGCTGGGGCCCGGTGAGCGTGACGTTCACGCTCTCGCCCGCCTGGACTACCGACTGGATGTCAGAGGCAGGCAAGGCGAAGTTGCACGCGTACGGCATCGCAGCACCGACCGGCTCTGCACCTCTCCGGAGCGCCGGCCCGGTGCGGCTCCGACTCTCGGTGAAGTGCCCACGATGCGCGTCGCTTCGAACCCGTGAGCTGGCCCGGTTCGGCTCGACCTCGTGCAAGGCACTCTACGAGTGCCTTGACTGCCTGGAACCCTTCGACTACTTCAAGGTCCTCTGACCGTGGCCGCGCGAAACCTCGGTGCGACGAAGCATCGTGCCCGGTTCCACACCCTCACCGTCTCGGAGATCCGCCCGCTGACCGCCGACAGCGTCGAAGTGAGCTTCGAGGTTCCGCCGGAGCTTCACGGCTCGTACGACTATCTGCCCGGCCAGCACGTGGCGCTCCGGGCGAACGTCGGCGGGCATGAACTGCGCCGCAGCTATTCGATCTGCCGGCCGCCGACGGTCGGCAGCATCAGCGTCGCCATCAAACGCGACCTCGGCGGGGTCTTCTCCAGCTGGGCGAACGATTCGCTGCGGATCGGCGACCGTATCGACGTGATGAGTCCGCAGGGCACCTTCACCGTGCCGCTGGACGAGCTCGCCGGCAAGCATTTCGTCGGCATCGCCGCCGGGTCGGGAATCACCCCGCTGATGTCGCTCGCACACATGGTCCTCGACGCCGAGGCGACATCCCGCTTCACGCTCGTCTACACGAACCGGACGGTGCTCGATGTGATGTTCCTGGAGGAACTCGCCGACCTCAAGGACCGGTATCCGGCCCGGCTGGCGCTGCACCACGTGCTGTCCCGGGAGCAGCGTTCCTCGCCGCTTCTTTCCGGGCGCATCGACGAGGAGAAGCTCGGCATCCTGCTCGATGCCGTCATCCGGCCGGAGTTCGTCGACGAATGGTTCCTCTGCGGACCGTTCGAACTGGTCGAACTCTGCCGGGTCGCCATCGAGCGTGCCGGGGTCGACCCGGCCGCCGTGCATTTCGAACTGTTCACGACCGGAGACCCCGTCGTCGCGCAGGGCGACAGCGGCCGCCCCGTCGTCACGAACCCCGGGGATGCCACGTTCAGCATCGAGTTCACCCTCGACGGCCAGACGGCGACGGTGGCCACGCCGGTTCACGCGAATGAAAGCATCCTGAACGCCGCCCTGCGGGTGCGCCCGGATGTGCCCTTCGCCTGCGCCGGTGGTGTGTGCGGAACCTGCCGCGCCAGGCTCGTCGCCGGGAATGTGACGATGACCGAGAACTACGCCCTCGAACCCGACGAACTCGAGAAGGGCTACATCCTCACCTGCCAGTCCCACCCGAGAACCGAACGAGTCGTCGTCGACTACGACGTCTGAAAACGCCGCCAGCCGAAACCGGAGAAACCTCGAATGATCGACCTCGCTCTCGACGCCGATGTCGCCTACGTCACCCTGTCGGCACCGGCAAAACTCAACGCGCTCGACGCCGACGCACTCCGCGACCTGGGCGCGGCATACGCGCGGGCCGAGAACGTGGGTGTCCGGGCACTCGTGCTTCGCGGAGAAGGCCGGGCGTTCTGTGCCGGACGGGACATCTCCGGGGTGGACCCGCGGACGGACGACGTCGCCGGGTTTCTCGACGGTCTGGTCACCCCATTGCTGCAACGGATGAGCGCCTTCCCCGCCCCGACCTTCGCCGCGGCGCACGGCGCGTGCCTGGGAGTGGGCCTCGGCCTGCTGATCGCCACCGATGTCGTCTACGTCGCCGATACGGCGAAGATCGGTTCGCCGTTCGCGGCGCTCGGCGCCACCCTCGACTCGGGCGGGCATGCCCTGTTCACCGAGCGAATGGGAGCGCACAAAACCCTCGATCTCATCTACACGGGCCGGCTCATGTCGGGAACAGAGGCAGTACAGTCCGGCCTGTTCAGCCGCGTTCTCCCTGCGGACGACGTCCTGGAAGCCACCACGGCGGCGGCCGTCACCGCGTCGACCGGCGCAACGCGGGCGTTCCTCGCCAGCAAAGCCCTCGTCGCCGAACTGCGCGACGAACGCCTCGGACTGTGGGAGTCGATGGCGAACGAGAACGCCGCCCAGGCCGCCCTCTGCGACACCCCGGACTACCGGGAGGGCTTCGCCGCGTTCCAGGAGAAGCGGACGCCGAGCTTCACTGGCCGCTGAACCCGCGAGTTGCTGACTCTGCAGGGGTGGGCGGCCGGACACCCCCTCACAACCAGCATCTCGCGGGGCTCTGGCTACTCCCAGTCCCGCGGCGTAGAATCCGCGCACAGCTAGGTTCGACGAAGGATGTTGATCGTGTCGCGAAAATCGCTCAAGTGGCTTCCCGCCCTCGTTGTTCCTGCAGTGATTGCGGTTGGTGTCGTCTCCGTCCCTCTTCAGGCGGGAGCAGCCGTCGACCTGCCAGACAAGTCCGCGAACGAAGTACTGCAACTCGTCGCGAACAGCACGGAGGATTCCTTCTCCGGAACGGTATCGAAGACGGCAAACCTGGGCCTCCCGGCAGGGCTCAGCACCGCACTGTCCGGCACGTCCGGCTCCGTGCCGAGGGGCACGGAATCGATGAAGGGCGGTGCGACAGCCGGAGACGCCCTCGCATCCGGCCTCGAATTCCTGAGCGGCACGCATGAAGCCAGGGTCTTCGTCTCCGGGCCGAGAAACCTGCGCGTGCAGGTGAAGGATCAGCTCGCCGAGCGCAAAGCCGTGAGCAACGGAACGGATGCCTGGTTCTACGATTCGGAAACGAACGTCGCCACCCATGTCGCCATTCCCGCTGAGGCGACGTCCGAGGTGAGCGAAGAACTTCAGGATGCAACGGAACTCGCGACACCCGCCCAGGTTGCCGACCGCATCCTCGACAAACTCGGCGACAGCACCGACTTCGCCGTCGGCACCGACGCGAGAGTCGCCGGGCGCACCGTGTACGAACTCGTGCTCACTCCCAAGGCCACCGGAACACTCGCCGAGTCGGTGTCGATCGCTGTCGACTCCGAAACCGGGCTGCCGCTCCAGGTATCGGTCGCCGCCGCCGGGCAGGCCGACCCAGCGATCGAGGTCGGTTTCACCTCCATCGACTTCAGCGAACCCGCCGCCGACCTCTTCACCTTCACGCCGGGCGACGGGGTCACTGTCGAGGAGCTGCCGCTCCCGACCGAACGACCATTGGATGCAGCTCACCCTGACCTGGGGATCGGGGAACCGGTCGTTACCGGCGCCGGGTGGGACGCCATCGTGGAGGTTCCGGCGGCATCCGCTCTGGGCGAGCTTTCCGCCAACCCGCTCTTCGAACAGGTGACGACGGATGTCGACGGCGGTCGCGCATTCTCCACCGCGCTGGTCACCGTGTACTTCGCCGACGACGGCCGCGTACTCGCGGGCTCGGTTCCGCTGGACCGGCTGCAGGCCGCGGCGAACTGATCCCACGTGACAAGCCGCCGCACGAGAACCGCCCTGTGACGCCGGATGCCGCCGACGGCGACCTCGCGATCGAGAGCCGGGCGCTGACGAAGGTATTCGGCTCCCAGCGAGCCGTCGACGGGATCGACCTCGCCGTGCCGCGCGGATCCGTGTTCGGGTTCCTCGGACCGAACGGCACAGGCAAGACGACGAGCATCCGGATGATGCTGGGCCTTGTGCGGGCGACGAGCGGCGACGTCCGCGTGCTCGGCGAACCGATGCCTGACCGGCTCCGCGACGTCCTTCCCCGGGTGGGCGCGCTCGTCGAGGGACCGGCGTTCTACCCGTTCTTGTCTGGCGAGGCGAACCTGCGGCGATTCGACAGCGCCGACCGCCACGCCTCGCCGGCGACGCGACGCGCCCGGGTGGCATCCGCCCTCGAGCGGGTGGGGCTCAGCGCGGCCGCCTCCAAGAAGGCGGGTGCGTACTCCCTCGGCATGAAGCAGCGCCTGGGCATCGCCAACGCGCTCCTCCAGCCGCGCGAGCTGCTCGTGCTCGACGAACCGACGAACGGGCTCGACCCCCAGGGAACTCGCGAAGTGCGCCACCTCGTGCGGTCGTTCGCCGCCGAAGGGACGACGGTGTTCGTCTCAAGCCACCTGCTGGCCGAGGTCGAGCAGATCTGCACGCACGCCGCCATCATGAGTGCGGGCGCGCTTGTCGCGCAGGGGTCGCTCGCCGAGCTGCGGGGTGCCGGGCAGAGTTCCGTTCGAGTTTCCACTCCTGACCCCGGCGCTGCGGCTGCCGTCCTGGTCCGTTTCGGCCTGACACCGGCGCTGTCCGAGCCGGCCTCTGCCTCCGCCGAGGTGTCAGCGCTTCTTCCTGATCGCGCGGCGACAGACACCGGCGGGCGGATCGATATCGACGACATCCTGCCCGCGCTCGTTCGCGCAGGCGTGCGGGTGCGCGGTTTCGTCGTCGAGGAGCCCAGCCTCGAGGATCGGTTCGTCGCGCTGACCGGGGAGGGATTCGATGTCGTCCGCTGAGACCGCAACCCGGCGCCCGTCCGCAGGGCTCGCCCTGCTCGGATCCGAGCTCTCCGTGCTGTTCCGCCGCAGGCGCACCTGGGCGATGCTCGCCGCCGTCGCCCTCATCCCGATCCTGCTGGCCGTCGCCCTGCGCCTGTCGTCTGGGACGGTCGAACCCGGTGAGGGTCCGCCGTTCCTGGACCGGGTCACCCAGAACGGACTCTTCGTCGGGTTCACCGCCATGGTCGTGGCGATCCCGCTGTTCCTGCCGCTCACCATCGGCGTCGTCGCCGGAGACACGATCGCCGGTGAAGCTTCGCTGGGGACCCTCCGTTACCTCCTCGTCTCGCCGGCCGGTCGCATCCGTCTGCTCCTCGTCAAGTACGCCGGGGCGGCGGCGTTCTGCTTCGTTGCCACGCTGACCCTCATCGTCGCCGGCGCCGTCATCGGGGCGTCCCTCTTCCCGATCGGACCCGTCACCCTGCTGTCCGGGGATGTGATCAGCGTGCCGGAGTCCGCAGGGCGGTCCGTTCTCGTCGCCTGCTACGTCAGCGTGTCCCTGCTCGGCCTCTGCGCGATCGGCCTGTTCATCTCCACGCTCACCTCCGTCCCCGTCGGCGCGATGGCCGCGACCGTCGTCGTGTCGGTGATCTCGCAAATCCTCGGCGTGCTGCCGCAACTGTCGTGGCTGCATCCGTGGCTCTTCACCCACTACTGGCTGGGATTCGCCGGGCTGCTGAGCCAGCCGCTCGACGCGAGCACGTTCGCCGACAACGCCCTGCTGCAGGGCGGATACATCCTCGTCTTCGGTGCGCTTGCCTACGGCCGCTTCGCGTCGAAAGACATCCTGTCCTGACTCCGACCGCGAGTTGCCCACGTCGACGGGTGCCGCGGCGCTGACACCCGTCATGGTGAGCCACTCGCGACGTTGAGCTCAGGAGCGTATCGTTGACGCAGACCACCGGTTGGCTTTGACCGGTTGAGCCGGCCCGGATTTGGGCGGCAGGTCGTACCGCACACCGTGCTGCACCCTGCCCACACTTACCCAGATCCGAGGTCTCATGGCATCCGCCCGATCCTTCTCCGTTCCCACCCGTCCGCTCGCCGCCCTTGGGCTCGCCGCGGCGCTCGTAGCCCTGACCGGGTGCGCCGAGGGCGCGGCCCCGGCAGCGGAGCCGTCCGCGTCCGCTACACCGACGGCATCCGCGTACCCGCTCACCCTCAAAAACTGCGGCACCGAAGTCACCATCGAAAAGGCGCCCGAGAAAGTCCTGACCATCAAGTCGACGTCAACCGAGATGCTGCTCGCGCTCGGGCTCGAGGACCGGTTGATCGGCCGCGCCTTCCCCGACGGGCCCATCCCTGCCGAGCTGGGCGGAGAGGATGTGCCCATGATCAGCGACAAGGTTCCGGGCCAGGAGGCCGTGCTCGACCTCGAACCCGACTTCATCTTCGCGGGCTGGGAGTCGAGCTTCTCGGCCGACGGCGCCGGCGACCGCGCGACCCTCGAAAGCCTCGGCGTGGACACGTACGTGTCACCGGCAGCCTGCAAGGAGGTCGGCAAGCCCGACAAGCTCGAGTTCGACGACGTCTTCGACCAGATCGCCGAAGTCGGCGCCATCTTCGACGTGCCGGCGGCCGCCGACGAGATCATCGCCACACAGAAGACCGCACTCAAGGACCTCACCCCCGTGTCGGATGTGAGCGCACTCTGGTACTCAAGCGGCTCGGACACTCCGTACGTCGGGGCGGGCAGCGGCGCACCGCAGATGATCATGGATGCCGTCGGCGTCACGAACATCGCCGCCGGAGTCGACGACTCGTGGACGCCGTTCAACTGGGAATCCGTCGTCGACGCCAACCCCGACGTGATCATCCTCGTCGTCTCCGACTGGGGCAGCGCCGAGAAGAAGATCGGGGTGCTGCAGTCCAACCCGGCAACCGCGAAACTGGATGCTGTCGTGAACGAACGCTTCATCACTGTGCCGTTCGCCACCACCGAGGCCGGCGTGCGCAACGTCGATGCCGCCACCGACATCGCCGAGCAGCTGGAGGCGCTGGGGTTGTGACAGCGACGACGGCGCCCTCTGCCACAACCGGGCAGGCCCCGCCTCCCCGGCGGGGCATCCGGCACGTGCCGACGGGTGTCTGGGTCGTCATATTGTCCGCAGTCCTGCTGCTGTCGATCGTCTTCGCCGTGACGCTCGGCCCGGCCGATATCCGGCCTACAGAGGTGTGGGGATCGATCCTCGGTCACCTCGGCCTCGATCCGACCGCACTCGGCGGGGACGTCCTCTCCCCGCTTCGCGACGGCATCGTCTGGGAACTGCGGATGCCACGGGTCCTCACCGCCGCGGCGGTCGGCGCAGGTCTCGCGCTCTCCGGCACGGTGATGCAGGCGATCACCCGCAACCCTCTCGCCGACCCGTACCTTCTGGGGTTGTCGGCGGGGGCATCCCTCGGCGCCGTCGCCGTGATCCTCCTCGGCGTCGGCCTGCTGTTGCCGATCGCCGCCTTCGCGGGCGCCCTCACCGCGTTGCTCGCCACGCTTCTCCTGGCCGGCGCCGCCGGGACGCTGACCCCCACCCGAACGGTTCTCGCCGGTCTCGCTGTGTCAGCGTTCTTCGGGGCGCTCACCAGCCTCGTGATTTTCTGGTCGGCGACCGGTGACACCTACCGCGAGATCCTCAGCTGGCTGCTCGGATCGCTGAGCGGAGCCGGCTGGCCGGCGGTGGCGATCAGTGTCGGCGCTCTGCTCGTCGTCGGGATGCCGCTGATGCTGACCGGGCGCACCCTTGACGCGTTCGCCTTCGGCGACAATGCGGCATCCGCCCTCGGAATCGGAGTGAACTCGGCCCGCTGGTTGCTGCTCACGGCGACGGCCCTGCTCACCGGGGCGATGGTGGCGGTGTCGGGCTCGATCGGTTTTGTCGGGCTGATCCTGCCGCACGCTGTCCGCCTCGTCGCCGGACAGCGGAACCGGGTCGTCCTCCCCCTGTCCGCCCTCGCCGGAGCGATCTTCCTGATCTGGATCGACACCGGCGCACGGACCCTGTTCGACCCTCGGGAACTGCCCGTCGGCATCCTCACCGCCGTCGTCGGTGCACCGGTGTTCGCCTTGCTTCTGCTGCGGGCAAGGAGGATCCGATGACGAGAACGGCGCATGGGCTGGGCGATGCGGTGTCGATTACACCGGCCGCGCTCGCGGCCAGCCGCCTGAGTTTCGCACGCGACGGCCGGCTCGTTATCGACGGTGTCGACGTCGATCTGCCGGTGGGCTCGTTCGGCGCCGCGATCGGGCCCAACGGGGCCGGCAAGTCGACGCTGCTCCAGCTTCTCGTCGGCACTCTGCCCGTCGACTCCGGGGCTGTGCTCTTCGACGGCGCCGACCTGCTCGCGCTCCGTCGCCGGGATCGCGCCCGCATGGTGGCGCTCAGCGAGCAGCACGGTGACGGCGACACCGGCCTGCGGGTGAACGACGTCGTGATGCTTGGGCGCACGCCGCACATCGGCCGCTGGGCGAGCGAAGGTCCCTCTGACCGGCAGGTGGTCGCTGACGCCCTCTCCGCTGTCGGAATGTCCGCCTTCGCTGACCGCCCCTTCGACACCCTCTCCGGCGGCGAACGCCAGCGAGTGCAGCTGGCCAGGGCCCTCGCCCAGCAGCCGCGGCTGCTTCTGCTCGACGAACCGACCAACCACCTCGATGTGCGTGCGCAACTGAGCCTGCTGTCGCTTGTCCGAGCGCAGACCGCTGCGGGTATCACCGCCGTCGCGGCCCTCCACGACCTGAACATCGCCGCGGCGTACGCCGACGCGGTGATCGTTCTGAGCGACGGGAAGGTCGTCGCCGCCGGGCCGGCGGCATCCGTCCTCACCGGAGAACTGATCGGCGACGTTTACGGCGTCCGCGCCGACGTGCTCCGCCACCCGCGCACCGGCCGGCCGCTCATCGCGTTCGACACGACCTGACGCGGGTCTGCGCACAACTCCGCCAAAAAGAGCGTCCTGCCACGACCACACGCACGACGACGGGGCCGGGAAAACCACGGGCACCCGAGCAGGCGGAGTTACGAACGCGCGTCGGCCGCGGACGCACGGCGGCGGCGGCTGATGCCCGGACCGGCCCCTTGCGCACAACTCCGCCAGACCGCGCCGACGCCGGACTCGACCCGCGAGGTGGCGGGCGGGTGACTGCGGCCAGTCCGCGAGCAGGCTGAGTTATGCGCGCGGCTCGGTGCGCGCCGCCCGGCCGGCCTCGAACCCCGCGGCGTACGCCTCGTCACTGCCGAGCCGGAACATGTCCTTCTCCGGGCCCCGCACGAGCGCCCGGGCGCCTGGCCCGTCCTCCTCGGTGAGCAGGTGAGGGAGCCCGCGAACGACGGCGACCGGCCGCCCGGAGGCCTTGCCCTTCACCAGGTCGGCTGCCCCGGCGAGTTCATCGGCGACGGCAGCCACGGTGACGGTCAGCGGCCGGCCCGAAGCATCCGTCTGACCGCGCAGGTCGTCGACGACACGGATGCCTGCAGCCCCGATCGCGATATCCGTCTGGCCCTCACGCCACGGCCGGCCGACGGTGTCGGTGATGACAACGGCGACTGAAATCCCGAACCGGGCGCGCAACCCCTCCCTCAGCACCCGCGCCGAGGCGTCCGGGTCGACGGGCAGCAGCAGCACGGTGCCGTCAGGGGTGTTGCTGGAATCCACACCGGCTGCAGCCATCACGAGACCCAACCGGTTCTCCACGATCCGGGTCACCCCGTTCGGATGCTCCCGGCTGGCCACCACACGCACGGTTTCGTCGGTGATCGCCTGCTCCCGGTCGGCGGCGGCGATTCGCCTGCCCTCGGCTTTGGACACGATCTTGGAGGTGATCAGCAGGATATCGCCGTCCTCGATGTACCCGCGAACGGCATCCGCCACGATGCCGGTCAGGTCGGCGCCCTCCCGAATCTCACCGATGCCGTCCGGTGCCCAGATGCTCAGCATGATCAACGCACCAGCCTGGGCAGAACGTCCCGGCCGAAGGTCTCGATCCACTCCCGCTGGTTGCGGCCGACGTTGTGGAGGTAGATCCTGTCGAAGCCCAGGTCAGCGAACCGCTGGATGTGAGCCCGGTGCACGTCGGGATCGGACGAGATCACCATGCGCCCGTCGAAGTCTTCAGCCCGGACCATCTTCGCCATCTGTTCGAACTCGAACGGGGAGCGGATGTCGGCCTTCGGGAACCGCATCGCCCCGTTGGGCCATTCTGTCAGCGCGTTCTGCATCGCTTCCTCCTCGGTCGGCGCCCAGGACAGGTGCAACTGCAGCACCTTCGGCATGGTGGAGGCGTCACGGCCGGACTCGCGCGCGCCCTCAGCGAACCGGCCGAACAGCATCGAGATCTTCTCGAGCGGCGCCCCGACGGTGATGAGCCCGTCGACGTGTTTGCCGGCACGTTTGGCCGTCACCGGGCCGGCCGTGGCGACGAGGATCTCGGGGGCAACCGCGGGCATCGTCCACAACCGGGTGGACTCAAGCTTGAAATACTGGCCGCTGTGTTTGGCGTCGCGGCCGGCGAGCGACGCCGTGAAAAGTTTCTTGATGATGTCAGCGGCTTCGAACATGCGTGAGATCCGCTCGGCGGGTTCTGGCCAGTACTGCCCGATCACATGCTCGTTGAGCGCTTCACCGGAGCCGATACCCAGCCAGTGCCTTCCCGGGTACATCGACGCCAGCGTCGCCGATGCCTGGGCGACGACAGCGGGATGCAGCCGGAACGATGGCGCTGTGACCCCGGTCCCAAAGTCCCCTGTCGTCCGTTCGCCCAGCGCCCCGAGCACGCTCCAGACGAACGACGACTGCCCCTGCTGCGGAACCCACGGCTGGAAGTGATCCGTCGCCATCACCCCGGTGAAGCCATGCTGCTCGGCGAGGGCGCTGAGCGCGACCGCCTCCTGCGGCGCGAACTGCTCCAGCATGGCGGCGTAGCCGACGGAGAGAGAACCCATGTCCCTATCTTGGTGCACGCCCGTGATCGCAGGACCTCGAGTTGCCCGGTTGATCGGGTACGACCAACACCCGCCGAACCGGGCAACTCGCGGCTCCGGGTCGGATACCGTGGAGATCATGCGCATTGCCACCTGGAACGTCAACTCCATCCGAGCCCGCGTCGGACGCACCGTCGACTGGATGGTGCGTGAAGACATCGATGTGCTCGCCATGCAGGAGATCAAGTGCAGGCCCGACCAGTTCCCTGGCAAACTCTTCGAAGAGGCAGGCTATGAGCTGGCCGTTCACGGCCTCAACCAGTGGAACGGCGTCGCGTTCGCCAGCCGCCTGCCGATGACGGATGTCGTGACCGAGTTCACCGACATGCCCGGTTTCCTCAAAGGCCAGGAGGGTCCCGGCCTGCCGCTTGAAGCGCGGGCGATGGGGGCGACGATCAACGGGGTGCGATTGTGGAGCCTGTACGTTCCGAACGGCCGGTCACTCGACGACCCGCATTACATCTACAAACTGGACTGGCTCGCCCGGTTGAAAACGGATGCCGCCGCCTGGCTGGCCGCGAACCCCGGCGTCCCCCTCGCGCTGATGGGTGACTTCAACATCGCACCGTTCGACCGAGACATGGGTGACCCGAGCGTCGTACCCGGCCTGTCTACCCATGTCTCACAGCCGGAGAGGGACGCCCTCGCCGCGTTCGGCGAGATCGGGCTCACCGACGTGGTCCGGCCGATCCAGCCGGACGGTTTCACGTACTGGGATTACAAGCAGCTTCGGTTCCCGCGGAACGAAGGCATGCGGATCGACTTCATCCTCGGCTCCCCTGAGTTTGCGAACCTCGTGACGGATGCCTCCATCCACCGCAATGAGCGCAAGGGTGAGGCCCCGAGCGACCACGTTCCGGTCGTCGTGAATCTCGACCTCGAGGTCGAGGACGACGACGATCGACCGATGATTTTCTAGGGACTGGTGACCACGGCGAATCCGCCGGGCTTGATCGTCACATGCGCTGGCCCTGCGATCGTGTACGAGGCGACGAGTTTGCCGCTGGGGTCGTAGCTGCGAAGCGTGCCGGGGCCGCCGCCTTCATTCATCGCGACCCGCTGCGGCATCGTGCTCGACGAGTGCGCCAGCTCGGTGCTCCCCACCGGGCCGCTGAAAACGAGTCGGCCGACGACCGGCCGCACGATCAGCGCGTCGAGAGCAACCGTTCCGTTCAGCACGGTCACCGACACGGTGGACTGCGATGCGGGGATATCGATGCGCAGCGGCTGCGGCAAGAGCACCCCGGGAACGGCCGTGACGCCCTGGTCACCGACACCGTGCCGAAGCACACCGAGCGGCAGAACCCCGCCCCGCCACAGCGAGCGGGCCTTCTCGTTCTCTCCGTTGAACACGACAGGTTCGATGAGCCGGGAGCTCGAGGATGCCGGCAGGGTGAAGGTCGCCGATTCGCGGCGGTCCAGTGCGAGGTGGCCTGTTCCGGAGTATTGCGATTCACCCGTCCAGGTGGACTCAGGCGTGACCACGGAGCCCGTCGTGAGCGGCGTCGTTTCCGCCTCGACGACGGAGAGTCCTGAGCGCGACTCGACGGTGGTGAGGCCGACGGCCCGTTCGGCGACATCCGGGTGAGCGTCAAGGGCGAGCATCGACAGCAGCCCGTGGATCGTGCTCTCGGCGCCGCTGTTGCGGTTGATGACGCCATCCCCACGGACGCCGTCGTAGGTCACGCCGGTGGCCGGATCGTAGATCGGTTCCCCGGAGGCGTTGGTGCCGAAGTACCAGCTTCCGAACAGCGACGCGAGCTCTTTCAGACCGGGCAGCCCGGCGACATCCGCCACAGCAAGAAGCGACTGCAGTCGGGAGTCGACACCGTACGCGATCTGTGTGCGGTCGATCGGCGTCGGCAGCCAGGCGTTGTCGGGTCCGCCGGCAGTCAACAGGATCGGGTCGAAGACGGCCGAGTCGGCGATGGCCGGTTTCAGAAGCTCGGGCTTGCCGAGCGTGGCGGATGCTTCGGCGAGGGCAGCGGGCATCTGCGTGCCCCAGGCGTGCCAGATCGACCGGGACTCCGCCCACGGGAGGATGGCGCCGTACGGCCAGGTCTGGGGGTCGCCCGCGCCCATCCTTGCGATCCCATCGGCGAGTTTCGAGAGAGTGTCCCGCGCGGCAGTGTCGTCCGGCGCGGCGGTTGAATAGGCGGCCAGCCCGAGGACCGCCTCGGCACTGGCGTCTGCACCGTTGGTGATGAGCCAGGCGGGCAGTTCGACGCCGTCAACGACCAGGAATTCGCCATAACTGTCGAGGACCTGGCGATCCACAGCGCCCACGCTCAGCTGCAACCGGTCTTGGAGGAAGCCGGCGAACTCGGCGTCGACGTCGCGGAACGCCGCGTAACCCTCCCCGAGGGCCCAGAGGGTACGGGCAAGCCAGTAGCTCTCGGCGGAGTCAGACGGGTCGGGCAGCTCGACGGGGTCGGCGCTCGGATTCAGCGTGCCGTCCTGCTGCATCCACAAGACGACGTTGCCGGCGTTCGGTCCGGATGCTGTCTGCAGGTACGCCACCGACCGGAGAAGTTCGTACGCCTTCTGCCTCGAGTCGTCGTCGCCGAACTGCTGCCAGTGTCGGATGTAGACGACGGCCGCGCGGGTGACGTCGTCGGCGTTGAACGCGCCCTGGCCGTAGTACCCGGTTGCGGGGTCGAACGTTCCGCCACCGATCCGTTCGAACGTGCCGCCGTCACGGGCATCCGCGTACGTCCACGGCATGACGAGGGCGGGTTCCTCGTTGAGCCGGTACGTCGTGTGCTCGTCGGTCGTCGCCGGGGTGACCTCGTCGAGGAGGAAGTCCAGGTGTTCGAGGTTCGTGAGACGCTCGGGAGCGGCGCTGGCGGGGAGGCCGGGAATCAGGGCACCGACTGCGAGGAGTGCCGCGGTGAAAATCGCCGTGATCCGATGGCGTGCCCCTGCAAGCATATGCCGCTCCTCTCAAGCGCCGGTGCTGTGAGTGATCGTCAGCTTACGCGCTCCAGCCGTGCCGCGCCGATCTTCGAGTCTGCCATCCCGTAGAAGACGAAGTGCGCATCCCCGATTTTCTCGATCGCCGTCGGGAAGACGACGTTCGGAACGATCCCGCTCTTCTCGTCGTCAGTTTCCGCGGCGAGAAGCGGTTCTTCGGTGCGGGTGACGACTTTCCACGGCTGCTCGCCGTCAAGGATGATTCCGCCGGCGGCGTAATTGACGTTCTGCTGCTGGTCGAATGCTCGTGAGAGGACTCCGGTGACGCCGTGGTGAAGCAGCAGCCAGCCCTCCGGCACCCGGAGCGGAGCGGGCCCTCCGCCGATCTTGACCGCTTCGAACGGGAACTCCGGTCCGGCGAGGAACCGGTGCCCACGCCAGAGGGTCAGGGAACGGATGTCGCGGGCGACGTCGTCGACGTGGACGAAGCTGATCCAGATGCTCTGCCGTTCGTCGGGAACGCCGGCAGGAACCCGGACGCCCTGGCCCGGCTTCACTTCGTCGAGGTCCCACATCGGCCGGTGGAGCACCGCGAAGCTTCGCACGCCGTCCGGGCCGGTCACAGCTTCGGGGAAGAACACCGTGTCCTTGTTGTGGAAGAGGTTCAGGTCCATGTCGAGGCCATCGTCGTATTCGAAGAGAACCGGGCCGAGCCGGGTCCACTCGCGGAGGTCCGGGGAGGTCGCGAGAGCACTGCGCGGCCCGAGTGGACCGTACGCGACATAGGTCATGACATGCAGACCGAGTTCCTCGATCCAGGTGATGCGCGGATCCTCCACGCCGGCGTTGCCGACGCCGCGTTCCCACCCGCGATCCGGAGCCAGCACGACGCCTTCCCGTTCGACCGACACCGGGATCCCGTCTTCGACGACGACGCGGGCGAGACCCACCCGGGAGACGTTCCCGGCCGCAACCATGCGGGGCAGCAGGTAGAGCTCGCCGTCAGGTCCGCGGCCTGAACCCGGGTTGAGCACCCCTTCTGCCTCGAGTTCGTTGCCCGGCTCCGGCGTCATGACGACGCCGACGCGGGTGAGCTTGTAGGGGAAGGTGGAGGGAGAAACTGACATTACTAACCTTTCACGCCGGACCCGATGTCCGTTGAGATGAAGAACCGCTGGCCGATGATGAACAGGACGACGACAGGTGCCGCGAGGACAACCGCACCGGCGAGCATCGCTCCGAACGGGTTGGCCGTCGACGAGGCGATCGTCGAGATGTAGTTCGCGAGGGAAACCGCGAGGGGTTGAAGACTCGCCTCCTTGGTGATCAGGAACGGCCAGAGGAACTCATTCCACGGGCCGATGAAGGTGAGCAGAATCGCGGTGACCAAAGCGGGTCTGACGAGCGGGATCGCCACCTGGAGCAGCACACGCATCTCGCCGGCGCCATCGATCCGGGCGGCGTCGAAGAGCTCTTTCGGCACCTGCAGGAAATACTGCCGGAAGATGATGACCGCCGTCGAGTTGATCAGGTACGGCAGGATCATCCCGAAGTGGGTGTCGCCCAGGTTGTAATCCCGCGCGATCATCACGTAGAGCGGGATCATGAGCAGCTGGAACGGAATGACCTGCACGAGGAGGGCCAGGGCGAAGGTCGTCCCCCGCCCGCGCCACTGGAGCACGGCGAGCGCGTAACCGGCGAGGATCCCGAACACGATCGTGCCCAGCACGACGGCGCCCGCGAAGATGCCCGAGTTGAGCAGCCCGGAGTACAGGTTGATCCGCTCGTTGATGGCGACGTAGTTCTCACCGGTGATGTTGGCCGGGTTCGGGAAGATACCGCCGAGTGATGTGTCGGGGTTCGTCTGGAGCGATCCGATCACCATGTAGTAGAACGGGAACAGGAACACGAGCGCGCCGAGGGCGAGAACAATGCTGCGCAGTGCCGCCTGTCCCCTGGTGAGTTGACCGGGAACCCGGTGTTGATTGGCCATCACTGCTCCTTTCCGCCGGCGAACCGGTTCTGCAGCAGCGCGATGATAAGCACGACGATCACCAGGATGACGCCGATCGCCGCGGCGAAGCCCGGCTTGCCCTGCTGAAGACCCTGCTGGTACATGATGAGGACGGGCGATGCGGATGCGCCGTTCGGCCCGCCACCACCGGTCAGCAGGTAAGGCTCCGTGAAGAGGTTCGCACCGGTGATGGTCGACAGCACGAGGACCAGTACCGTGGCTGATCGCACCCCGGGCACCGTCACGGAGAAGAACGACCGCATCACCCCGGCGCCGTCTGTCGACGCTGATTCGTAGAGCTCGTTCGGCACGTTCTGCAGCGCGGCCAGATACAGCAGAATGAAGAATCCGAGCTGCTTCCAGGTGACGAAGAGTGCGATGGTCGGCATCGCGAGGCTGGGATTTATCAGCCAGGAGGGCTCGGGGGCCAGCGGACCGAGGAGAGTGTTCACCAGCCCACCGCCGCTGAAAAGGAACAGCCACACGGCCACGACAGCGACGCTTGCCGTGACATACG
Source organism: Mycetocola miduiensis (assembly GCF_900115155.1). Classification (GTDB taxonomy): domain Bacteria; phylum Actinomycetota; class Actinomycetes; order Actinomycetales; family Microbacteriaceae; genus Mycetocola_A; species Mycetocola_A miduiensis. Next base: position 96,812 of record NZ_FOVM01000004.1, on the reverse strand, counting down.
GGACGTAGTAGCTCACCCGGTAGAAGGTCCGAAGATGCACGACCTTATTGAGCGCGGTTGCGAGCACCAGGGACAGGACCACCGTGAGGGGAACGTTGATGATCAGGAAGATGCCGACGTTGGCGAAGGACCGAAGCACGGCGGGGTCTGTCAGCGCGGCGACGTAGTTGTCGAGACCGACGAACGGACGCTCGACGACGGCGCCGGGTGCCGAGAAGAAGTAGTCGTGGAGCGACATGTACACCGCGAAGAAGAGCGGGTACGCGAAGACGACGGCGAGGAAGATCAGATACGGCGTGCTCAGCAGCCAGCCCAGCGGATGCTTGCCGAGCACCCGCTGGAGAGCGGGCTGCCTGCGGCGGCTCCCACCTCCCGCCCCGCGGGGGCGTGTGGCCCCCGCGGAACGATCCAGCGTTTCGGATGACATCGTTTATCCCTTGGATGCCAGCTCGGTGACCTTGTCTGCCGCCGACGTCAGCGCCTCCTGGAGGTCGCCTTCACCAGCGATGACGGCCTTTGTGTAGGCGTCACGGATGACCTGCAGCATTTCAACGGTGTTGCTACCGCCCGGTACCTCGATGGTGCGGGAGGCCTGGTCGCCGAACGTCGTGTAGGCCGGGTTCGCCTCGAAGTAGTCGGCGTAGACCTCAGGCAGGTCCTGGCGCAACGGCATCTGCCCGGTCAGCTCCAGGAGTTGTCCGTCCTGTTCCTCGCTGGTTGAGAACTTCAGCACGTCCCACGCTGTCGCCTGGTTCTTGCAGGCCGAGTACAGTCCGACGTTCTTGGCGTCGCTGAATGTGTAGATCTCCTCCGGCGCCATGCCGTCCTTCGTCGGAACGGGCACGGATCCCCAGTTCACCGCGTCCTTGTAGACCGATACAGCCCACGGGCCGACGATGGCCATGGCTGCGTGGCCGTCTGCAAACGCGTCACCCTGGTACTGCTCCTTACCGGCCAGACCGCCGTCGTACAGCGACTTCCAGAAGCTGGCGGCGTCGAAGCCTTCTTCGCCGTCGAAGGTCGCTTTGCCGTCTTCGACAAGGCCGGTGCCTCCGCTTTCAGCCGCATACGTCGGCACGAAGTCGAACAGCGTCTGGAAGAACTCGCTCGTCGGAGCCGGGTTGATCGCGAATGGTGCTACACCGGCATCCACGAGGGTCTTCGACGTGGCGAGGAACTCGTCGTAGGTGGCGAGCTTGGGGTTCTCCGGATCGAGCCCGGCGGATGCGAACATGTCCTTGTTGTAGAAGATCATGACGGGGTTCGACTTCCACGGCATCTGGAAGTAGCCGCCGTCAGGGGACTTGTACTGCTCTGCTGAGTCTCCGCTGCGCTCTTCGATGTAGGACGCGCCATCCTTGAACGACTCGAGATCGACGAGACCGCCCTGCTTCTGGAACTGACCGACAGCGGCCGGTGCGGTGTTGTAGATGAGACAGGGGGCGGTGCCGGCGGTGATGGACGCTCCGATGACTTCCTCGCTCGACTTGCCGGCGGGGATTTCCTGGCCTTTGATTTGCTCGTCTGGGTTGTCGGCGTTCCAGGCGTCGATCATGGCCTTGGCCCATTTGACTTCGAATTCGTTGTTCGAATACCAGACGGTGATGTCGCCACGGGCGGTCAGGGCATCGGTATTGCCTCCTCCTCCCGAGCATGCGGTGAGGGCGAGGAGGGCGACGGCCGCTGTCGCGGTCGCCGTTATGAGAGTGCGTCGATGCACGGTGTTCTCCTAACTGTGTGCGGCAACGGTGCCGCGGTCGGATGGTGGAGGGCCGGTTGAGGCGCGGACGAGTAGGGCGGCCGGCGGGAGCTCGACGCTTTCGGCGGTGCCTTCGGCGATGAGCCGGAGGAGGGTGCGTGCGGCGACCCGTCCCCACTCGACCGGGTCGCTCGTGATGGTTGTGAGGGCCGGGAAGACGTATCCGGAGATGTCCGTGCCGTCGAACCCCGTGATCGAGAGGTCGGCGGGGACCCGCAGGCCGCGCTGCTGCGCCACGCCGAGCCCCGCTATGGCCATCGGGTCGTTGGCGTAGACGATCGCGGTCGGTGGTCGTCGTTTCTCCAGGAGCATGCGTGTGGCGTCCGCGCCGCACGCGGCCGAGAAGTCGGTTTCAACGATGAGACCTGGCTCGAGTCCTGCCTCGCGCATCGCCTCGTTGAACGAGCTACGTCGGCGCCCGCCGTGCATCATGTGCGGGTCGCCCGCGACATGGGCGATGCGGGAATGCCCCAGGTCGGCAAGGTGCGCGACAGCTTGAGCGATACCGTGCGTGTCGTCGAGCTGCACCGACGGGAACGGGACCGCGGGGTCAGGGCGACCGAGCGCGACGGCAGGGAGCCGGAGTTCGGCAAGCAACCCGAACCGTGCGTCGTTGCTGCGGAGGTCGGTGAGGAAGACGCCGTCGACACGGCTGTCCCCGGCGAGCGTGCGGTAACTGCGCAACTCGGCCGCGGCATCCGGGACCACGCTGAGCACCAGGGCCCGCCCCTCTTCGGCGAGGACAGATTCGACACCGGCGATGAACGCCGGGAAGAACGGATCGGCGCTGATGACCTCGGGTTTGCGTCGGATGACCAGGCCGAGGGCGTATGACGTGCTCGTCGACAGCGACCGGGCCGAGAGGCTGGGCCGCCAGCCGAGGTCGCCGGCGACTTCGAGGATGCGCTTGCGCGTTTCGGGTGAAACCCCGGGTTTGTCGTTGAGCGCGAACGACACGAGGCCCTTGCTCACGCCGGCGGTGCGGGCAACGTCTGTGATGGTCGGTTTGCGCTCCGCCATGACACCTCCACATCGAGATCCGGGCTTAACCGGTTTAGGTCACGCTATACCGGTTTAGTAGCCGGGGTCAAGAGTGGCGGTGTTGCGCCCGCATCCGCTGATCGAGTAGCGACCGCCCTTCGACGCGGCCGCGGGCGGCCTTGCTCAGGAACCAAGCGCAGCGAGTCCGCAGATCGAGATCCGCTCAGTGCAACAGCAACGAAGCGACGAGCAGCACACCCACCGACCCGACCGTCGTCAGCAGGACCGTGTCGCGCGCGAGCAGCACGCCGCGGTCGTACCGTTGGGCGTAGTTGAAGACGTTCTGGGCGGTTGGAAGTCCGGCGAGCACCACGATGGCGAAGAGCTCGGTGCCGGTGATGCCGAACCCGAACTTGCCGATCAGCCAGGCCGCGACGGGCATGAACGCGAGCTTGACCGCCGTCGCGAGGACGACATCGCGCCTGCTGCCGCCCGGTTCGAGGATCCGCGTGCCGTGTAGCGACATCCCGTAACTGATCAGCATCATCGGCACGGCGGCCGCCCCGATCAGCCGGAACGGTTCCATCACCGGCGCGGGGATGTGGATACCCGTGACCGAAACCACGAGACCCAGTAGCGATCCGATGATGATCGGGTTCCGGAACGGCTGGCGGAGGATGCGACCGACGGATGTCTTCCCGCCGGTTCCGATGTCAAGGAGGGTGAGCGCGATCGGGGCGAACACGAGCAACTGGAGGAGCACGACGGGTGCCGAGTATGCGGCATCACCGAGGACGTATACCGACACGGGGATGCCGATGTTGTTGGCGTTCACATAGCCGGAGGACAAAGCCCCGATGGTGGCTTCGGGGAGCTTCCGGCGCCAGAACACCGCGGCGACCACGAGGAACATGGCGAATGCCGCGACCGCGGCCAGCAGCGAAACCACGAGAAGCGGCGAGAACAACCGTTCGACCTCGGCGTCGGCGAGCACGGTGAAGAGCAGAAACGGCGAGAGCACGAAAAAGACGGTTCGGGCGATCACCGGTTGCGCGTGCTGCCCGAGGAGGCCGGAGCGCCCGACGATATAGCCGATGGCAATGATGGCGCCGATGACGCCGAAACCCGTGAGGACGCCAGACACCCGTTCATCCTTTCACGGCGCGGGACGCGCTCATGCCAGTTGGCTCCGTGCTCTAGCTGTGTCACGCCTCGGTCGCTACCCTCGAAGAATGCCCCACGTCGACGTGCCGGGAGCCCGGCTTTTCTACGAGACAGCAGGCCCCGCCTCAGGCGAACCGCTTCTGCTTCTCCACGCCGGCATCGCGACCTCGCGAATGTGGGATCCGCTCGTCGAAACCCTCGCCGCTGACCACTACGTCATCCGCTACGACTGCCGTGGTTTCGGTCAAACCGATTGCGAGGCATCCGGGTTCTCGAACCGTGATGACGCCCGCGCCATCCTCGACCACCTGGGCATCACCCGCGCCACTTTCGTCGGGGCGTCGCGCGGCGGACGGATCGCCCTCGACATCGCCGTTGAGTCGCCGGATCGCGTCGCCGGACTTGTGACCATCGGTTCGGGCCCCAGCGGGTTTCCTGAGGTGGAACTCACCGACGAGGAGGAAGCACTCATCACCGAACTCGACGAAGCCTGGGAGGACCGGGACTTCCCCCGGATGGTCGACCTCGAGACGCGACTCTGGGCGATCGGTCCGTTGCGGAAGGAAGAAGACCTGAACCCGGATTTCGTGCGGACCGCGTACGAGCTCGGCCGGGCGAACCTCCGTCACCAGCCGGAAGTGGACACCCCTGCCGACGAACTGGAACCGCCCGCATACGACCGGGTGGTGGACCTGGAGGTTCCATCGTTAGTCACCGTCGGCGAGTTCGACATCACACCGGCACTCGTGCAGTTCGAGTTCCTGGCCGCAACGATCCCCGGCGCCGACCGGCACGTCTTCCCGAATACCGCCCACCTGCCGAGCGTGGAGCATCCCGACCAGTTCCTTGCCGTGCTCTCGCCGTGGCTGGCTGAACACAAGCTCTAGTCGGATGCCCGCTTCGAGCGGGTGACCACGTCATACGCCGCGAGCGCCGCCCGCCGGCTCGCAGCCAGGTCGACGATCGGCTCCGGGTAGCCGTCGGTTTTCCATTCGGGAACGTTCTGCCGGATGTACTCGCCGTGCGGGTCGAACTTCTTCGCCTGAAGCTCCGGGTTGAAGACGCGAAAATAGGGCGCGGCGTCCGCCCCCGATCCGGCGATCCACTGCCAGTTGAACGCGTTGCTCGACGCGTCGGCGTCGACGAGGGTGTCCCAGAACCACTGCTCACCGAGCCGCCAGTCGATGAGCAGGTTCTTGGTGAGAAACGAGCCGACGATCATGCGCACCCGGTTGTGCATCGCGCCGGTGCGCCACAGCTCCCGCATGCCGGCGTCGACGATCGGGATGCCGGTTTGCCCGCGTTGCCACGCGTGCAGCGCATCCTCGTTGAGCGGAGGCCACGGGAACGCGTCGAACTCGCGGCGCCAGTTGACCGTGGCGAGCTCAGGGGCGGCGAAGAGCACGTGCGAGGCGAATTCCCGCCAGCCGAGCTCCGTGATGAACCGCGACGCGCCTTCGGCTGTACGCCCCGTGGCACCGCGCCGCGCCTCGTCGGTCTCATGCAAAACGCGGTACGGGCTGATCTCACCCCAGCGCAGGTGCGGGGACAGCCCTGACGTGGCCGACTCGGCTGGCACGTCACGGTCGCCGGCGTAGTTGTCGAGTTTCTCGGTGAGGAACTCCTCGAGCAGCCGGTGGGCGGATGCTTCACCAGGCGACCACGCATCCCGGAGGCCACCTGCCCAGTCCGGCCGTGTCGGCAGGAGCGCCCACCCGGTGAGGTCGTCGGACGCAACCTGCCCGGCCCAGCCGTCGACCGCGGTCGGAGCATCCAGCGGCGCCCGTGGCGGCGACGACGCCTGGCAGGCCCGCCAGAACGGGGTGAACACGGAGTACGGCGTACCCTGACCGGTGGCGATCGTCCACGGCTCGTAGAGAAGTGACGCGGCGAAACTCGCCACGTCGATGCCTTCGTCGCGTAGCCGGGTTTTCAACCGGGCGTCGACCGCGCGCTCGGCAGCCCCGTAACGCCGGTTCCAGTACACCGCACTGGCGCCGATCTCCGCGACGAGCGAGGGCAGAACCTGTTCGGCGGGTCCACGGCGGAGGACCAGCCGCGCGCCGAGACCGTCCAGCCCGCTCGCAAGCGACGTGAGGCTCTCATGCAGCCACCATTTCGCGGCCCCGCCGAACGGGCGGATGCCGGCCGACTCCTCATCGAGGATGTAGACGGCGACGACTGGATCCCCACGGCGCACCGCTGTCATCAGCGCGGGGTTGTCGTCGAGCCTCAGGTCGTCGCGAAACCAGACGACGGACGGTGTCACAGCCATTTGTTCTTCTTGAAGACGAGGTACAACGCGGCGCCCATCCCGACCATGAGCAGAACGGCGAACGGGTAGCCGAACTGCCAGCGGAGCTCGGGCATGTGGCGGAAATTCATGCCGTAGATCGTTCCGATGAGCGTCGGTGCGAACAGGATCGCCGCCCAGCTGGAGATCTTCTTCACCTGCTCACTCTGCGCATAGCTGGCTTCGGACAGGCGCCGGGTCTCCTCGTTCTGCCGCTGCCCGACGAGGGCGCTGTTCACCGTGAGGGCGTTCTGGAGGACCGCACGGAAGGCATCCGCTCGTTCGATCACCCGGAGGACGTGGTCGTGGACGTCACGCAGGTGGCGGCGGAGTTCGACGTCGACGTCGTATTTGTCGAAACCGGCTGTGAGCGCGTCGAAAATACCGACGAGGGGTTTCGTCGCCCGCTGGAACTCGATCACCTCGCGGCTGAGGGCGTAGATGCGTTTGGAGGACTCCTTGCCTTCGGTGAACAGGGCGTCGTCGATCTCATCGATGTCGTTCTGCAGTCCCGCGATGACGGGGGCGTAGCCGTCGACGATCTCGTCGAGCACCGCGTAGAGCACCGCTTCGGGTCCCCGCGCAAGCAGCTTGGCATTGCCCTCGAGCCGTTTGCGGATGATGCCGATGTTGGGCGTCTCTGAGTGCCGCACGGTGATCGCGAAATCGGGGCCGAGGATGATGTGGACCTCACCGAACTCGACGCGTTCGTCGGCGTCGACGTAGCGGGCGGCTTTGAACACGGCGAGGAGGGTGTCGCCGTACCGTTCAATCTTCGGCCGCTGGTGACCGCGGAGGGCGTCTTCGATCATGAGCTCGTGCAGGCCGAATTCTGCGGCGACCGAGTGCATTTCCGCTTCGTCCGGGCGGTACAGTCCGATCCACGCCATTCCGTGTTTCTCATGCAGCACCTCGTAGGTGTCGTCGAGGCTCGGCGGGCTGGCCACGCGTTCTCCGCGGACGTACACCGCATTGTCGATGACGACCATGACCTGCTCCCTTTTCTGGCTGCACGTGCTGTGCCCGCAAGTGTTACACAGTGTTTCGGCTCGGTGGGCACCGTCGCAAGCGCGTCAGTACCGTGGTAGCAACCCGCTCTCTCATCCCTCGGAAGTTCCGTATGCCATCCACCAGCACCGCACCGGCCCCCGCCGGCAGCACCTCGGCTGTGTCTCGGCCGGCGGATGCTCCGTGCGCGGTTGAATTCGCGTCGGTCGGGCGGTCCTTCCCCAGCGAACGCGGCGCCTCACGCACCGTCCTCCGCGACGTGTCGATCTCGGTGAAGCCCGGCGAAGTCGTGGCGATCCTCGGCACGAGCGGCTGCGGAAAGTCGACCCTCCTGCGCATCGCGGGTGGCCTTGACGCCGCCTCCGCCGGCCGGGTCCTCATCGACGGCTCCCCCGTCACCGACTTCGATTCACGCACGGCCGTCGGCTTCCAGGAGCCCCGCCTCCTGCCCTGGCGCAGCGTCACCGAGAACGTCGCGCTCGGCCTGCCCCGCGGAACCTCCAAAGCGGATGGCGCCGCCCGGGTCGCTCGACTGATCGACCTCGTCGGCCTCGGCGACTTCGCCGGCCACCGACCGCGAGAGATTTCCGGCGGAATGGCGCAGCGGGCATCCCTCGCTCGTGCACTCGCACGCAACCCGGGAGTGCTGCTCCTCGACGAGCCGTTCGGTGCGCTCGACGCGCTCACCCGGCTCAAGATGCAGGACCTGCTCCTCGACGTTCACGCCGCCGCCCCGACAACCGTTCTGCTCGTGACCCACGACGTCGACGAGGCCCTCCAGCTCGCCGACCGGATCATCCTGCTCGGCCGCCAGGACGGGGTAGACGGGTCGACGATCGCGCAGGAGATCGTCGTGCCAGGCACACGCCCCCGCGACCGTGGTTCGGCGGAGCTCGCCGAGTTGCGCGCCCGTCTCCTCGATGGGCTCGGCATCGACCGGCACGGTCAGGCCAGGGGCATCGAGTCGACGACCGCTATTCCGCACTTCCCGTACTAAAAGCACCCAGCACCACAGCACAACAGCATTCAGCCATCCAGCAGAAGGACTTTCATGATTCGCAAACGCCTCTCAGCCGCGGCGCTCGTCGCCGGCGCTGCCGCCCTTCTCCTGACCGGTTGCGTCGCAGGTGAGAACTCCGCAGGGTCGTCGGAGTCCACCACCGACTCCGCTGGCGAGATCGTCACCACCGGTGGCGAACTGAACATCGACTTCGCCACGTACAACCCGCTCTCCCTCGTCATCAAGGAGAAAGGCTGGCTCGAGGAGGCTCTCGCCGACCAGGATGTCACCGTCAACTGGATCCAGTCGGCCGGCTCGAACAAGGCCAACGAGGCCCTCCGCGCGAACGCCGTCGACGTCGGATCGACCGCGGGCTCCGCAGCACTGCTCGCCCGTGCGAACGGCTCGCCGATTCAGGTCATCGACCTGTACTCACAGCCCGAATGGTCGGCCCTCGTCGTCGGCCCGGACTCGTCCATCACCGATGTCGCCGACCTCAAGGGCAAGAAGATCGCTGCGACCAAGGGCACCGACCCGTACTTCTTCCTGCTGCAGGCACTCGAAGAGGCCGGGCTCAGCCAGAGCGACGTGACGATCGAGAACCTCCAGCACGCCGACGGCTGGGCTGCGCTCCAGAACGGCTCAGTCGATGCCTGGTCGGGCCTTGACCCGATCATGGCCGGCGCTGAGCAGGCCGGCGCGAAGCTGATCTACCGCAACGTCGACTTCAACAGCTACGGCTTCCTCAACGCGACCGAGTCCTTCCTCGAAGAGAAGCCCGACCTCGCCCAGACCGTCGTGAACGCGTACGAGCACGCCCGCGCCTGGGCCGCAGAGAACCCGGACGAGACGGCGAAGATCCTCGGAGATGTCGCCGGTCTCGACCCCGAGGTCGCCACCAAGGTGATCACCGAGCGCTCCAACCTCGACGTCGACCCGATCCCGGGCAGCGCACAGCGCGACGTGCTCAAGATCATCGGCCCGATCTTCGTCGAGACCGGCGACGTCACGTCGCAGGATGCGGTCGATGAGGCGCTCGACACCATCATCATCGACACATTCGCGAAGAAGGCCGACGCTGACGCGATCGGCTAATCGCCCGGCGGGGATCCGATAACCGGATCCCCGCCGCCCCATTTGTAAGAGGACCGAGCATGAGCCCCAACGATAACCTGACGACGAGCGAACAGGTGCGACAGGCATCCGCGGCCGGCCTTCCCGTCGCGGTTGAGCCTCGCCCCGAGGTGGCTGCTCGTTCCCGTGCCGCCGACAAGGCAGCAGACAAAGCAGTCGGCAGGGCCGCCGCCGGCCGCCGGCCGCTCACCCGCCGCACCTGGTTTGTTATCGTCGGTGGCGCCATTCTTCCGGTGATCGCGCTCGTCGTCTGGCAGCTTGTCACCACACTGGAGCTCGTACCCGTTTCGCAACTGCCGTCCCCTGCGATGGTGTGGGAGGCGGCCGTCGACCTGGTCCAGCGCGGCCAGCTCGGGCAATTCACCGCCATCTCCACCCAGCGCGTGCTGATCGGGTTCAGCATCGGCGCCATCCTCGGCCTGTTGTTCGGCGCGATCGTCGGGCTGTCCCGGCTCGGCGACATCCTGCTCGCCCCCAGCCTCGGCGCTATTCGGGCGGTTCCGTCGCTCGCATGGGTGCCCCTGCTCATCATCTGGTTGAAGTACGGCGAGGAATCGAAGATCACCCTCATCGCCATCGGTGCCTTCTTCCCCGTCTACACCACCGTCTCCGCCGCACTGCGGCACGTCGACCGGCAGCTCGTCGAAGCGGGCCGTGCCTTCGGCCTGAACGGTGCCCGGCTCTTCACCACGGTGCAGTTGCCTGCCGTGCTGCCGTCGGTGGTCTCCGGCCTGCGCCTCGCTCTTGCGCAGGCCTGGCTGTTCCTTGTGGCAGCTGAGCTACTGGGTGCGTCGATGGGCCTGGGCTTCCTGCTGAGCGACTCGCAGAACAACGGTCGCCTCGACCGGATCTTCCTCGCCATCGTGCTGCTCGCACTGCTCGGTAAGCTCACCGATTCGCTCGTCGGGCTGTTTGAGCGCTGGGTCAACAAACGCTGGAGCTAGTGGGGCGGCATCCGTCCTCCTCCGGAACGGATTCACGCGTGCCGGACCGCCTCATCCAGCATGCCGAGTGATGCCGTCCGAACTGGGTGACCACGGCGGCTGTGTGAACTCCCGCAGCCGTCCCTTGTCAAAGCACACGGCGATCGCGAAGATAAGAATGTCTGCACCGCGCCACCCGCGCACGCGCCGACACGCCCTCACCCGGGGCAGCTTCATCACCCACAAGGAGATATCGACAATGACGTCAGCATTCCACGCGGACGCGTCACTCGACGCGCTGCACTCCCCCACCCTCGACCATGAAACCGTCCTGGTCACCCGCGGCGCCCGTTCCGGACTCACGATCAGCGTCGCGGTTCACTCCACCCGCCTCGGCCCCGCCCTCGGTGGCGCCCGGGTCTGGCACTACGGGTCATGGCTCGAAGCCGTCGAGGACTCCCTCCGGCTCTCCGCTGGAATGACACTCAAGAATGCCGCAGCTGGGCTCGCGCGCGGCGGCGGGAAGTCGGTGGTGTTCGTCGCGAGCGGCACGACCCTCGATGACGGCGCCAAGCGTGCCGCCATGCTCGACCTCGGTGACGCGGTCGAACGCCTCGGCGGCAGCTATCAGACCGCTGAGGATGTCGGCACGAGCGCCAACGACATGGCCATCGTCGCTGAACGCACCGATCACGTCTGCGGACTCCCTGCCGACCGCGGCGGAGTCGGCGAACCAAGTGATGCCACCGCCGCCGGTGTGTACTCCGCGGTGACCGCCACCCTCGACACCGTGTTCGGGAGCCCGATCGTGCGCGGCAGGCGCGCCATCATTTCGGGACTCGGCCAAGTGGGCGGCCGCCTCGCCCGCAAACTGGCCGATGCCGGAGCGTCGCTCATCGTCACCGACGTGAACCCCGCGCGCCGGGCACTGGCTCACGAAATCGGCGCAAGCTGGATCGAACCCGGCGACGAGCACCTTTTCCAGACGGACCTGTTCATCCCGTGCGGTGTCGGCGGTGCCCTCAGCCGTGAGGTGATCTCGCAGTTGCGCTGTGCGGCGGTCGTCGGGGCCGCGAATAACCAACTCGCCGAGCACGACGGGGCCGAGGAGCTCGCTGAGCGCGGCATCCTCTGGGCACCCGACTTCATCGCCAACGCCGGGGGCGTGATCTACCTCGACATGGCATCCCAGCCTGGTGCTGACATCGAGTCGATCCTCGCCCGTGTTGATGGCATCGGAGACACCCTGCGACTGGTCTACCGTTCAGCGAAAGAGCAGGGAGTGACCACCCTGGCCGCGGCAGAGAAGCTCGCGATGGACCGGCTCGAAGGGGCAGCGCTCACGGCGGCGTAGCCCGGCTGCGCACAAAGTCACCCGTTCCGGACGGATGCACCCGGCACGCTGGGTGCACCCGTCGTAAACGAGTGAACCCGCGCGGCCGGCCGCGGCACAACGCTCAGCGCATCGCCCGGTATCGCGCCCGCTCCTCGGCCGGCAGGTGCTCGGTCGCATAGCTGAGCGCGGTGCGTCCAAGGGACGCTGCGTGCATGTCGAGGAAACCGGTGAGCACCTCGCGGCCGACGCGCTTACCGACCTCGCGGAGCATCCAGCCGACGGCCTTCTGCATCAGGTCCGCACGGTCATCCAGCAGGCGCTCGGCAAGTTCGAGCGTGGTCGAAGCGTCGCTGGCGTTGATGAAGCCGAACGTCGCCAGGACGGCCACCCGGCGCTGCCACAGCACCTCACTAGACGCCAACTCGAACAGCACATCACGGGGCCGGTCGAGCAGGTAGCCGCCGAGGAGGGTCGGTGCCGATGAGTCGACGAGGTCCCAATTGTTGACGCTCCCGTGGCGCACGGCGGCGAGGTAGAACGCGGCCAGCTCCCTTCGTACGCTCTCGTTCCGGGTGCGCGACGCCGATGCACGCTCGAACTGTGCGACCAGGATCAGGAGCGCAGCGAGCCGATGCTCGTGCACCGGGCTGTCGAGCAGTGCGTCGATTTCCGCCAGCGGCAGGTCAACGAACCGTTTGACGACCCGCCGGGTGTCCGGCACGGTGACACCGAGAAACACGTCCCCCTCCCCGTACTCCCCCGGCCCGGTTTTGAAGAACCGCGCGGAGCCGGCCGCTCGCTCAGCGGAGGCGACCGCCGCGAGGGCGTCCTTTACGTCGGTGGCGATGGCATCCGTCATGCCCGCACTCTAGCCCCCGCGAGTTGCTGCCTTTGAGGGGGTTCCCGGGGTGCCGCACCCCTGCACACGTCGCAACTCGCGGAAAGGACGCAGTTAAGCTGCGTGACCTGCGCAACTGCGCAGCCAACCTTCGCAAGAGTCAAAGAATCGCCTGACCCCTGCCGGATACGCTCATTGCACACTATTCGCACCGACGCCGGGAGGGTTGTTATGTCCAAAATTCACGCACACGTGATCGTTGGCGAGCCCGAGGTGCTTGAGGACACCAACGCCCATGACGCCGTCAACCTCGCGACCCACCCGGCCTGGCTTCGCCTCAAGAAGGCTGCCGTCGGCATCCGCCCGCTACAGGTCAAGGACGGCTCGATCCCCGAAACGGATGCCCATGGCGCCGCCCGCGATTTCGTCGCGGTGATCGTCGACGCCGTTCGCGAACTGGCGCCGCTGTTCCCCTGGGATGCCGCCTACCTCGACGCGGTCGTCGTCGATATCGAGCGCTGGGCGGCCGAGGACTTCGGCGTGCCGGACTTCTACGACGCTTTGATGGCGTTTCAGCCGCAGGAACAGCGCGCCGACGGACGTACTCACCTGGTGCTGTTCCCGATGTACACGCAGAACGGGTCAACCGACCGGCTCATCGAAGCGGTGCTGATCGAAGTGGTCTGGCCGGAGTTCATCGCCGAGCTGGAGAGCGGGGACTACTCGAACAAATTGTTCGTGCCGATTCGGTTCCTCGATTTCACCCCCGGCTACGACACCAACTCTGCCGTGCTGTTCCCAGAAACCGTCGCGATGCGCGCCATCCCGACATTCACGTGGGGCGCGATCTTCGCCGACCGCGAAGCCGCCCGGTTCCGCCGGGTGGTGAAAGCTGCCGCCGAGATCACCAAGCTCGAGCTGCCGGCAGACGCCCAGGCTCTCCTCGAGAACCAGAAGCTCACCGAGGAAACTTTCGTGATGTGGGACCTCATCCACGACCGCACTCACATGCGCGGTGACTTGCCGTTCGACCCGTTCATGATCAAACAGCGGATGCCGTTCTTCCTCTACTCCCTTGAGGAGTTGCGGTGTGACCTCACCGCCTTCCGGGAGTCGGTGAAACTCGAGAGGACTCTGTCGGCGCAGAGTCCGGCGGAGCTGACCGACGCGCAGACGGAGATCCTCGCCCACGCGAAGCTCGTGCAGTATGCGGTGATCTTCGACCGGATCTTCCGGTTCGCACTCACCGGCACCCGGGTGCGCAACTACGACGGACTCGGCGGCCAGCTACTGTTCGCGTGGCTGCACCAGCACCATGTGCTGCACTGGACCGACACAGCGCTGACGATCGACTGGGCGGAGGTTCCCGACGTCGTCGTCGCCCTGGGGACGGCCATCGACGAGCTGTACTGGCGCTCGATCGACCGCCCGAAGGTGTCACATTGGCTCGCCGCGTATGACCTCGTGTCAGGCACGGTCGAGCCGCACCCGGCCTCGGCCTGGGCGCGCGGGCTGCCGGATGACGTCCTCACCGGGGTGCCGAAGGGGTATACGGACCTCGTGTTGGATGACGAGTTCCCGCTGAGCATGTTCTACGAGGCACTCTCGAAGAAAATGCGCGACGTGATCGAGTCGACGGCAGGGATCACCGGGTCCGATCGGGCGTAACGCGCACGTTCCGCGGAGGTCGGATGCGTCGGCATCCGTCCCCCGTGTATCCGTGGACTCGGGAGCGGTCAGTCGGTGACTCCGAACAGGCCCTTGCCGTGTTGAACGATAACGTCATACGCGTCGCCATATCCCGGATGCGGTGAGGAACTCCCGCCGGGACTGCCCTGGTTTGGCGTCGTGCGCTTCGACCGCTGTTTCCACCGGTGTGCCCGTCGCTGGATGCTCCCGCGAATCCATGGTTCATTCTGACACGGCAGCGGACGGTGGACCAGAATGGTCGAATGATGTCGGTTTCAGGAAGACTTGTCCTCATCGCAGGCGCTACGAGTGCCAGCGGCAGGGCAGTCGGTCGACAACTGGTGGATGCCGGAGCGCGCGTTGTCGCGGTTGGCTCCCGCCCAGAGGCACTCGCGCGGTATCGCGAGGAGATCCCGGGCTCAGTGACCCTGGTGTGCGACCTCGGCGACCCGGCGGCGGTGGCGTCCCTCGCGGAGCGCATCCACGCCGAGCACGGCAGGATCGACGGGCTCATCCACCTCGTCGGCGGGTGGCGCGGCGGCGGCGGGCTCGCCGGCCAGACCGACGAGGACTGGGACTTCCTGCACGCCCGGGTGCTGACCACACTCCGCAACACCACCCGAGTCTTCATCGACGACCTGCACGCATCGGATGCCGGCCGGCTCGCGATCGTCTCGACCACAACACTCGACAAACCGATGCCGGGCGGAGCCAACTATGCCGCTGCGAAGGCTGCGGCGGAGACGTGGGTGAAGGCGATCGCGAACGGTTTCGCGAAATCGGCGCCGGCAGCATCCGCCACCATCTTCGTTGTCCGCTCGCTCGACGGGCTGGAGCCGCAACTCGCGACCGCGGTCACGGCCTTGTGGGATAGCAACGCGGCATCCGGACCGCTGCACCGGGTACCCCTGGCCGACGCAGCGGGCTAATCGGAAAGTCCGTCGCAGGGCGGATGCCGCCGCACCCTGGACTCAGTAGCGTGGGAGGGTGAGTTCTCCCATCGCACCCGCTATCGACCCGGACGATCCCACCTGGCGTCGCCCGGCTGTGACGCGAAGTGGACTCCGGGCGGATGCCATCCTCGCGACCGCCCTGTTTGTGGGCGCCCTGCTGAGCCTCATGCTGTACCGGGTCGCCGGCGTCTACGACGAGCCGGCGCCGATGTGGCTGAGCCTGGTCTGGGCGGTCCTGATCACCCTGCCGCTTGCGGTGCGACGCCGCTGGCCCACGGTCGCCGCCCTCATCATCGCCGCAGCCTTCATCGCCGGCGGTGAACTGCACGTGCCCGAGCTGCTGATCTGCAACATCACCCTGTTCATGGCGCTGTACGCCGTCGGTGCGTGGGTCGACAACCGCCGCACGGCGCTGCTCGTGCGCGTGCTGATCATCGCCGCCATGCTTCTGTGGCTCGTGCTGTCGATGCTTCGGCAGACTACGGACCCTGACGCGCTGGAGGGCATCTCCCGGGTAGGCACGTTCTCACCGCTTGCGGCGTTCCTGATGATCCAGATCCTCACCAACCTGCTCTACTTCGGCGGCGCCTATTATTTCGGCGACCGGTCATACTCCGCGGCTCGCCAGAAAGCGCTGCTCGAGTACCGCACCCACGAGCTCGAGCGCGAACGGGAGCTCAACGCTGACCAGGCCGTCGCGCTGGAACGGGTGAGAATCGCCCGCGAGCTCCACGACGTCGTCGCGCACCACGTCTCGGTGATGGGCGTGCAAGCCGGGGCCGCTCGCACGGTGCTCGACTCGGACCCGGCCGCGGCCAGGGATGCGCTCGTCAACGTCGAGCTCGGGGCGCGCTCGGCGATCGACGAGCTTCAGAGACTTCTCCACACCTTGCGCGACAGCGAGCCGGAGAGCCATCGGGATGCCAGCGCCTCGAGAAGCGCGTCAACGCTCAGCCTCGATTCCCTGTCTGCCCTTGTCGCCGATTCGACGGCATCCGGGATGCCCACAACGCTCGAAATCATCGGGGAACCGGGCGAGCTGTCGGGGATGGCCAAGCTCAGCCTCTTCCGCATCGCCCAGGAAGCGCTCACCAACGCCCGCAAATACGCCGGCCCTGGAGCCACAGCCGACGTGCGCGTGCGGTACCTCGACGGAGCCGTCGAACTGGAAGTGTCGAACACCGGCACCGTCCCCTCCCGGCCGCGACCGGGCGGCCTCGGCCAGATCGGGATGCGGGAACGCGTGGATGCCCTCGGCGGCACCCTCGAGCTCGGCCCGCGTGCCCGGGGTGGGTACCTCGTCCGTGCTCAGGTGCCGGCGGGCACCCCGACTGCAGCCACCCCGATAGACTACCGTGCAACGACCGCCGCCCTTCCCCCAAGGAGAGCCCAATGACCCGAGTGCTCCTGGCCGATGACCACGAGATGGTGCGCGCCGGGTTCCGGATCATCCTCGGATCGCAGCCCGACCTCAAGGTCGTCGGGGAGGCGGCAACCGGTGCTGAGGCCCTGGCGCGCGCCGCCGAGCTCGAACCGGACGTCATCTGCATGGATGTCCAGATGCCCGACATGGACGGGCTCGAAGCGACTCGACGGATCGTAGCCGATAAATCGAACACATCCGCCGTTCTCATCCTCACCACGTTCGACCGCGACGATTACCTGTTCGAGGCGTTGCGCGCGGGGGCGAGCGGGTTCCTGTTGAAGAATTCGACGCCGGAGCAGCTCATCGACGCCGTGCGGGTCGTCGCCGCAGGTGACGCCCTGCTGTCGCCGGCGGTCACCCGTCGGGTCATCGAACGTTTCGGCGCCCAGCCGGACGCCGACGCCGCCGAAGCGCCCGCCTCCCTTGCGTCGCTCACCGACCGGGAATCCGAGGTTCTGCAGCTCGTGGCGCAGGGCATGTCGAATGCCGAGATCGCGACGAGCCTCTACGTCGGCGAGGCGACGGTGAAATCGCACGTGTCGAAAGTGCTGCAGAAGCTCGGCCTGAGGGACCGGATCCAAGCTGTGGTCTGGGCATACGAGAACCGGGTGGCCGTGCCGCGGGCGTAGCACCGCTCACGTTCCGAACTGCGGAGAAAACGACCGGACCGGCGTGGGAACCCTCCCCACTGCCCCGTTTCACCCCGGATCTCCGCACTGAGGAACACAACCTCGCGCATCGGTCAGTCGCGGAGGTGCTCCCGCGGCATCCGCAGCGCCGACAACGCCGCGATCAGCAGGAACACGGCGGCAACGCCGAACGCCGCGGGGAAGGATGCCACGTCGACGAGCCAGCCGGCGATCAGCGGGCCGGCGATCGCGCCGAGGTCGCTCGCCATCGAGAAAAGGGCGACGGGCCGTCCGCCCCGCGCTCCTGCTGTGGCGTCGCCGACCGCCGCCGCCGGGGCGGTTCCCATGAATGCCGCCGCGACACCGTAGACGCAGAGCAGAACCGTGAGCACCGCGAAGTTCGGCGCGACCGCGATGGCGAGGATCGTGCCGGCCGCCACAAGATACGCCCCGAGGATCGCCGGCCGACGCCCGACCGTGTCGACGAACCGTCCTGCCGGCCCGAGCGCGATGGTCTGCACAACCGCCGCGATCGCGAACGCGATCCCGGTCCAGGCCGCCGTCCCGGCAAGCACGTCGACGACGAGGACCGGGATCAGGGCGCTCCGCACACCGAGCGACGTCCAGCCGTTCGCAAAGTTGGCCAGGCAGGCGGACCGGAATCGCGGATCGCGGAGCACCGTTCGCAACGCCACAACGGGCCCAGCGGCAGCCTCGTCGACCTCTGCGGTCTTCCGTTGCAGCATGAGGAGGCCGACGAGGCCGGCGACGGCGAGCGTGCCCGCATAGAAGAAGAACGGCGCGGTCAGCGACACGGATGCCAGGACGCCGCCGATCGCAGGACCCGCCATCCCGCCGAGAAGGAAACCGCCGTGGTAGAAGCTCACTGAGCGACCCCGCGACGACGCCGGTGTGGACCGGAGAAGCAGGGTCATCGCCGATACCGAGAACATCGCCGAGCCGATCCCGCCTGCGCCACGGAGGAGAAGCACCTCGACGTAACTGCCGGCGAAACCGACGAGCGCACTCGAGACGGCGACGATCCCGATACCGATAGCGAGCAACGCCCGCTCACCCAGCCAGTCGATCAGCCGCCCGCAGAACGGGCTGGCCGCGAAGCGCATCAGCGCGAACGCGGACACAACGGCGCCGACCTCGAGGTAGCCAACACCGAAACTGCGCACGAACACCGGCAGGACGGGCACGACGACACCAAACCCGACCATCACGAAGAAGGCGATGACCCCGAGCACGACGACGTCGCGCGGCAGGCGCGACAGGCGCGGCCGGTCGGCGAGCAGTCGGCGGATTCGGGGAGCGGTAGGCACCAGTTCAGCGTAGGCCAGGCTCCCCCGCGCGGCGGAGGCCGGTCGCGTGAAAAGACCCTTCTGCAGACGGATGCCATCGGCCCGGCCCGGTCGTAGCGTTGAGTTCAGCGTTCACAAGGAGGCAGCATGCTCGAGATCCGAGACGTCAACAAACACTATGGAACGGCCCACGTGCTCACCGATGTCAGCTTCGATGTCGAGCCCGGCCGGATGACGGGTTTCGTCGGTGGCAATGGGGCAGGCAAAACGACCACGATGCGCATCATCCTCGGCGTGCTCTCCTCCGACAGCGGGACCGTCGCCCTTGACGGAGCGGCGCTCACGCCGGAGGATCGGAGGCGCTTCGGCTACATGCCCGAGGAACGCGGGCTCTACCCGAAAATGAAGGTCGAGGAGCAGCTCGTCTACCTCGCCCGCCTGCACGGCCTGTCGTCCACAGCGGCGAAACGGAACGCCGGCGACCTACTGGAACAGCTCGGCCTTGGCGAACGTGCCGGATCGACGGTGGAAAGCCTGTCGCTCGGTAACCAGCAGCGGGCGCAGATCGCGGCCGCGCTGGTCCACGACCCCGAGGTGCTCATCCTCGACGAGCCGTTCTCCGGCCTCGACCCCCTCGCCGTCGACGTCGTGGTCGGTGTGCTCAAGGACCGTGCACTCGCTGGTGCCCCCGTGCTGTTTTCTTCGCACCAGCTCGACATCGTCGAACGGCTCTGCGACGACCTGGTGATCATCGCCAACGGCTCGATCCGGGCCAACGGTTCCCGCGAAGCACTGCGGGCCAGCCACTCGACGCTTCGTTACGAGCTCATCTCCAGCGGGGATGCCGGCTGGTTGCGTTCCGTTCCCGGTGTCCACGTCGTCGACTTCGACGGCAGCTACGCCCTCTTCGACGTCGACTCGGAGTCGACGGCCCAGGCGGTCCTCCGGGACGCCATCGGCCGCGGCGATGTCGCCACGTTCGCCCCTCGGCATCCGTCACTCGCCCAGATCTTCAGAGAGGTCATCCGATGAGCACGTCGACCAGGCTTTCTGCCCCGAGCTTCGCCCAGAGCACCTGGCTCGTCGCCGAACGTGAGATCACCATGCGGCTGCGCAGCAGGGTCTTTTTGATCTCCACAGGCATCCTGCTCCTCCTCGTGCTCGCGTCGATCCTAATCGGCGGGTTCACCGCACAGAACAGCAGCGACGACAAGACACCGGTTGCCGTCGTCGGCACCGCCGCGCAGTCCATCGGCGACCCGGCCAGCCTCGACGTGACCGAGGCCGCGAGCGTCGAGGAGGCGACCGAGCTCGTCAGGGACGGCACCGTCGATGCGGCCATCGTGCCGGACAGCTCAACGCCGCTCGGCATCGGGATTCTCGCCGACACCGACGTGCCCGCTTCGCTGGTCAGCCAGCTGAGCGTGTCTCCCCCGGTAACCCTGCTCGACGAGAGCGCGCCGAATCCGTTCATCACGTATCTCGTCTCGCTCGGTTTCGGCATCGTCTTCTTCATGTCGGCGATGACGTTCGGCTCGACGATCGCGCAGAACGTCGTTGAGGAGAAGCAGACCCGAGTAATCGAGATCCTCATGTCGGCCATTCCGGTGCAGGCGCTTCTCGCCGGAAAGGTACTCGGCAACTCCATCCTCGCGTTCGGCCAGATCGCGGTCACCGCGGCGTTATCGATCATTGGGTTGACGATTCTCGGGCAGACGGACCTGCTCACCGGCCTCGGCATGCCGATCGTCTGGTTCGTCGTGTTCTTCGCCATCGGATTCGTGCTGCTCGCCTCGCTCTTCGCGGCGACCGCGTCGATGGTGTCACGACAGGAAGACATCAGTTCGACCACCACCCCGGTGACCATGCTCGTGATGCTGCCATACTTCGCCGTCGTGTTCTTCAACGACAACCCCGCGGTGCTGACGGTCATGTCGTACGTGCCGTTCTCCGCCCCGGTCGGGATGCCGGTGCGCCTCTTCCTGGGAACGGCCGCGTGGTGGGAGCCGCTCGTCTCCCTCGCGATCCTCTTGGTGACGACGGCAGCCAGCATCTGGCTGGGTTCACGGATCTACGAGAACTCGCTCTTGAAGATGGGAGCTCGCGTGAAATGGCGGGAGGCGCTCAATAAGTAGGGCGCGCTGGACGGCTGCCGCGCTCCCGACCAGACTGGAACCCCAACCCAGAAGGAGCGTTCCATGTCGGCATCGCAACCCCCGCAGCATCCGATCGGGGCACAACTGAGCAACCTCGGTTCGCGGTGGCTCCTCATCCTCGAACGCACCATGCCCAACACCCCGCAGAACATCTGGGCGGCGCTCACTCAACGGGAGCAGGTCAGCCGGTGGGCGCCGTTCGACCCGGACCGGGACCTGACCGAGACCGGATTCGTCTCGCTGCCCGAGGCCGGCAAGGAGGGCTCAGACGACGAAACGGACGAGTCCATCGGCACCGTGGTGACGGTCGCCCCGCAACGGATGCTGTCGCTCGCCTGGGGCGGCGACGCGATCGACATCGAGTTGGCGCCGACCGCATCCGCAACGGTCGTCCGGCTGAGCCACACTTTCGACGACCGGGCCAACGCCTCCAGCTACGCCGCAGGCTGGCACCTGTGCCTCACCGCGCTGGACGGCGTCGCCAGCGGACTCGACGTGCCCCGGATGGTCGGCGAGGACGCCAAACTGTACGGCTGGAGCGAACTGCAGGAGAAGTACGAGGAGCTGTTCGGCGGCTGAGAGCGCCGTCCCACGCCCGGATTCCGCGCGAACCCACCGGCGCCAGAGAATTCCGGTTCGGCGCTGCATGGGTGGATGCGCAAAACTAAGGGGGTGACTGAAATCCTGCATGACCCCAACTCCCGTGGTTTCGCGAGCGACAACTACGCCGGGGTGCACCCGGAAGTACTCGAGGCGATCGGTGCGGCGAACGGCGGGCACCAGGTGTCGTACGGCGCCGACGTCTACACCGCGAGGCTTCAGGATGTGTTCGCCCGCCACTTCGGCGAGGGCGTGCAGGTGTTCCCCGTCTTCAACGGAACCGGGGCCAACGTCATCGGGCTGCAGTCGATGCTGCCGCGTTGGGGCGCTGTCATCGCGGCATCCACGGCCCACATCAACGTCGACGAGAACGGCGCGCCCGAGCGTGTCGGCGGTATGAAGCTGCTCACCGTGGATGCACCGGACGGCAAGCTCACACCTGAGTTGATCGACCGTGAAGCGTGGGGCTGGGGAGACGAGCACCGCGCCCAGCCGCTCGTCGTGTCGATCACCCAGTCGACGGAGCTCGGCACGCTCTACACCGTCGACGAGGTCCGGGCGATCGCCGACCACGCTCACGCCCACGGAATGAAACTGCACATGGACGGCGCCCGGCTCTCGAACGCGGCTGCCGCGCTCGGGGTCCCGTTCCGGGACTTCACCACCGACGCGGGCGTCGACGTGCTCTCCTTCGGCGGCACCAAGAACGGGCTGCTGTTCGGTGAGGCAGTCGTCGTGCTCAACCCGGCGGCATCCGACGGCCTCATCTTCCTCCGCAAACTCAACATGCAACTCGCCTCGAAACTCCGCTTCGTGTCGGCGCAGCTGATCGCCCTGCTCGACGGTGACCTGTGGCTCCGCTCCGCAGCACACGCCAACGCGATGGCCAGGCGGCTGCGGACGTCGCTGGAGGAACTCGTCACATCCGGGGCCGTGACCGGCCTGAGCTTCAGCCAGCCCACCCAGTCCAATGCGGTGTTCGCCGTTCTTCCGACGGATGCCGCGAACCGGCTGCGCGAGACGTTCCACTTCTACGACTGGGATGCCTCGAAGGGCGAGGTCCGCTGGATGGCATCCTTCGACACGACCGAGGCCGACATCGACGCGTTCGTCGCCGGGATCCGCTCCGAACTCGCCGCCTGATCGCTCGTCGACCGCAGGTTCGAGACGGTGGTGGGTGTCGCGCTTGCGGTGGTGTTGGTCCTGGCGACGCACCGGGTCCGGCATCCGCGGGTGAGTCCCACCCCGTAGCAATCGATCAGAGAGCGCCCGTCAGCCGGTCGAAGAGGGCATCCAACTCCGGATCGACGACACGGCGCGCCGCATCGGCGTCGTACCAGTCGACAATCTCCTGCGCGCCCTCAGTGAAGAGCGTGCGTTGGCCGAACTCCGGCACGAGCGCCTTGAGCTTGCTGTTGTCGAAGACCATCGAGTGGCTCTTGTCGCCGAGCAGGCCGGACCCAAGCTCCGGAGACGCCGCAGCGATCGCGTCGCTCGTCACGTGGGCGAGCACCGGTTCGGTACCCGCCGCAGCGCCGAGGGCTCGGTAGATCGCATCCCAGGTCGGCGCTTCGTCCCCGGTGATGTGGAACGAGTCGCCCAGGGCGGCCGGGTGCCCGAACAGTCCGACGAAACCGACGGCGAAATCGCGGGTGTGCGTCAGGGTCCAGAGCGAACTTCCGTCGCCGTGCACGACGACCGGCGCGCCGCGTCGCATCCGGTCGATGTCCGTCCAGCCGCCGAGGGTCGGCAGCATGGTGCGGTCGTAGGTATGCGAGGGGCGCACGATGGTGACCGGGTACCCGGTCGCACGGTACTCGGCGACGAGGACGTCCTCGCAGGCGATCTTGTTGCGCGAATACTCCCAGAACGGGTTGTAGAGCGGAGTCGACTCGGTGACGGGCAGCCGCGATGGCGGTGTCTGGTACGCGGATGCCGAGCTGATGTACACGTACTGGCCGGTGCGGTCACGGAAGGTGTCGAGGTGCAGCTGGTCGGGGGTGAAGCTCAGGAAGTCGGCGACGACATCGAATGAACGGTCCCCGATAGCCGCGTTCAGGGCATCCAGATCCCGGATGTCGGCTTCAAGCGTTTCGATCCCCTCAGGAACGGGACGCGCCTCAGACCGGCCGCGGTTGACAACGGTGACGTTCCAGCCGCGTTCGGCGGCGAGCGCCACCGCAGCCGTGCTGATGACGCCGGTACCGCCGAGAAACAGGACGCTTTTCGCACTCATTGCTCCATTCTCTCGCGAGTTGCCCGGGATGCCGGGTCCGCCGCGACGCACACCCGGCAAAGTCGGCAACTCGCGAACGTTACGCCGGGTTGCACAGCGATTCGTGACCGAGAACACCCCGCCGTAACGTCGAAGGATGCCTGCCGTGTCCAACCCCACCCTCGCCAACCTCTCAACCGAGACGCGGCGGTTCCCGGCGCCTGCCGCGTTCTCAGCGCAGGCGAATGTGACCGCCGAGGACTGGGCAAAAGCGGATGCCGACTCGATCGCGTTCTGGGCGGATGCCGCCACACGGCTCGACTGGGCCGAGCCGTGGCACACGACCCACAGCTGGCAGCCCGTCACCGAGGGCCCGGACGGCGCCCTGACGGTGCCGAAGGCCGAGTGGTTCGCCGGCGGCAAGCTCAACGTGGCCGTGAACTGCGTCGACCGGCACGTGGCATCCGGAAACGGCGACAAGATCGCGCTGCATTTCGAGGGCGAACCGGGCGACCGGCGCTCGATCAGCTATGCCGAACTGCTACGGGAGGTGTCGAAGGCCGCGAACGCGCTGACCGAGCTCGGTGTCGGCGCTGGCGACCGGGTGGTGATCTACCTGCCGGTGATCCCCGAGACCATCATCGCCACGCTCGCCGTCGCACGCCTCGGCGCGATCCATTCGCTCGTGTTCGGCGGGTTCAGCGCCGACGCGCTTCGGTTCCGGGTCGAGGACACCCAGGCGAAGCTGCTGATTACCACCGACGGGCAGTACCGCCGCGGAACAGCCGTCGCCGTTAAAGACAACGCGGATGCCGCCGTGGCCGGCGTCGACAGCATCGAGCACGTGCTCGTGGTGCGGCGCACCGGCGACGAGATCCCGCCGGTCGCATGGACACCCGGCCGCGACGTCTG
Source organism: Mycetocola miduiensis (assembly GCF_900115155.1). Taxonomy (GTDB): domain Bacteria; phylum Actinomycetota; class Actinomycetes; order Actinomycetales; family Microbacteriaceae; genus Mycetocola_A; species Mycetocola_A miduiensis. The sequence goes on along the minus strand of NZ_FOVM01000004.1, from coordinate 72,489 downwards.
GTGGCACGACACCGTTGGCACAGCATCCGACGAACACGAAGCCGAAGCGTTCGACGCGGAGACTCCGCTGTTCATCATCTACACCTCCGGCACGACCGGCAAGCCGAAGGGGCTCGTCCACACGTCGGGCGGATACCTCACCCAGGCGTCGTGGAGCCACTGGGCGATCTTCGACGCGAAACCGGACGACGTGCACTGGTGCACCGCCGACCTCGCCTGGGTGACCGCACACAGCTACGAGATCTACGGACCGCTGTCGAACGGGCTCACCCAGGTGATCTACGAGGGAACACCGAACACGCCGCATACGGCGCGGCACTTCGAGATCATCGAGCGGTACGGGGTGACGACGTACTACACGGCGCCGACGCTCATCCGCACGTTGATGACCTGGTTCCCCGACGGCGTTCCCGCCGCATACGACCTCTCCTCGATCCGCCTCCTCGGAACGGTGGGTGAGGCGATCAACCCGGAGGCCTGGGTGTGGTTCCACACGCACATCGGCCGGGGAATCACCCCGATCGTCGACACCTGGTGGCAGTCCGAGACCGGCGCCGCCGTGATGGCCCCTGTACCCGGCGTCTCCACACTCAAGCCGGGGTCGGCGAACCGGGCTCTGCCAGGGCTGTCGACGCTCATCGTCGATGACGAGGGCAACCCGGTGCCGTTCGGTGAGGGCGGTTACCTCGTCGTCGACCGCCCGGGCCCCGCACTGGCCCGGACCGTCTGGGGCAACCCCGAGCGGTACCGCGACTCCTACTGGGCGAGATTCTGGAAGCAGGGTTACTTCTTCAGCGGCGACGGCGCCAAATGGGATGCCGACGGCGACATCTGGGTACTCGGACGCGTTGACGACGTGATCAACGTGTCGGGGCATCGGCTGTCGACGATCGAGATCGAGTCGTCCCTCGTCGCCCATCCCGCCGTCGGTGAAGCCGGCGTCGTCGGGGTGGCGGATGCTCTCACCGGGCAGGCGATCGCGGCGTACGTTGTGCCATCCGCGCGTTCCGTCGGAGCCGAGGCGGAGCATCCGGACTACTGGGTGGAGCTCGGCCGCGAACTCACGGAGCGTCTGCGGGCGCATGTCGCCACGGAGATCGGTCCGATCGCGAAGCCCAGGAATGTGATCGTCGTACCGGACCTGCCGAAGACCCGGTCGGGCAAGATCATGCGCCGGCTGCTCGGCGACATCTCCGACGCCCGCCCGCTCGGCGATGTGACGAGCCTGCAGGACGACACGGTGCCCGGTCGCATCGAGGAGATCGTGCGGGCGAGTCGCTGAGTTCGTCCACCCGTCGGCCACTTCACTCGTTCCGGACGCATCCATCCGGCGCACCGCATGAGAGGGCCCGGAGCGAGTGAACCGACGGCGACAAAGGTCGCGGTCTACCCGATCCGCGGAGCCGGGGCAATACCTCGACCCCAGCTAAATGCCGCCCCTAGGCTGACCGACATGCGATTCGGAACCTTCATCCCGCAGGGATGGCGCCATGACCTTGTTGGAATCGACCCCGCCGAGCACTGGGAGAGGATGAGCGGCCTCGCCGCACACGCGGATGCCGGCCCCTGGGAATCCATCTGGGTGTACGACCACTTTCACACCGTTCCCAAACCGAGCGACGAGGCGACCCACGAAGCGTGGACGCTGATGTCCGCCTTCGCCGCCACGACCAAGCGGGTGAGGCTCGGCCAGATGTGCACCTGTATGAGCTATCGCAACCCGGCGTACCTCGCGAAGGTTGCCGCGACGGTCGACGTGATCTCCGGCGGCCGGGTCGAGATGGGGATCGGCGGCGGCTGGTACGAGCATGAGTGGCGTGCGTACGGCTACGGTTTTCCGCGCGTCGGCGACCGGCTCGGGCGGCTGGACGAGGGCGTCCAGATCATGAAGCAGGCGTGGGAGACCGGCACCGCCACCCTCGATGGCAAGCACTACCAGGTTGACGGCGCCATCGTGCGCCCATTGCCGCTGCAGGAGGGCGGCATCCCGTTCTGGATCGCGGGAGGCGGTGAGAAGGTGACGTTGCGCATCGCGGCCCGGTACGCGCAGTACACGAACTTCGACGGCTCCCCCGATGGCTTCACCCACAAGAGCGAGATCCTCCGCGGCCACTGCGACAAGGCCGGCCGGGAATTCGACGAGATCGTGCGGAGCGCGAACTACAACGTGGTTGTCGCCGACAGCGAGGCGGAGGTCGCGGATCGGCTCGACGCACTCGAAGCACGGGTGGCGCCATATCTCGGTGAAGCGAAGACGACACAGTTCATGGCCGAATACCGCAACGGTAAGGCCCTCGGAGTCGGCACCCCCGACCAGCTCGTCGAGCGGTTCAGCGACATGAAAGACCGCGGTCTTGGCTACCTGATCACCTACTTCCCGGAGGCGGCGTTCGACCGTTCGGGGATGGAGTTGTTCGAGGAGAAGGTTATCCCGGCGCTTGCGTAGCGGCACCCGCCAGACGGATGCCCCAGACGGATGCCCCAGACGGATGCCGCTCAGTGCGCGCCCGTAAAATCGAGAAGGCAACAGCGCTGCGGAATACTCCGCGGCGCCGTTTGTTTGCATCGAGGTAGGTCAATGGCGACCACGACGAAACTCGCACAACGAAGGAAGCCAATGACAACCATCAGCCGTACCGCCGTCACAAGCGCGCCGATCCACGAGGTACTCGCCGAGCGCTGGAGCCCGCGCTCCTTCGATTCCAGCGTCGAGGTTCCCTCCGAGAAGATCACGGCAGCACTCGAGGCCGCGCGCTGGTCGGCTTCCGCGTCGAACACACAGCCGTGGCGCTTCCTCGTCGCTCGCCGTGGCACCGCCGAGCACGCAACGATCGTCGAGAACCTGATGGGATTCAACCAGGCCTGGGCAGTATCTGCGCACGTGCTCATCGTCAACCTCGCAGCTGTCACCGCCGAAGATGGCACGCCGCTGCGCTGGGCCCAGTATGACCTCGGCCAGGCCGTCGCGAACCTCACGGTTCAGGCTCACCACGACGGCCTCCACGTGCACCAGATGGGCGGCATCGAGGTCGACGGGCTTCGCACCGCTTTCAGCATCGACCCGGCGCTCGAGCCGATGTCGGTCACCGCTCTCGGCGTGCTCGGCACGCCGGAGGCCCTCGCCAGCGACGTTCTGCGTGAGCGCGAGGTTGCTCCGCGCAGCCGGCGTCCGCTCGACGAACTGGTCCTTCTCAGCGCCTGATCTCCGAATAACACCGAAGCACCCGGCACCCTACAAGGGTACCGGGTGCTTTGACGTTATGCCGCGAGTCGCCCAGGGCGAGCATCCGGCGTCACAGCGGAGTTCGAGGCCACGCTCCTGCCGTCGCCGCTGCAGCCGGTCGATGCACCTGCCGACAATCTCAGGTGAAGGCGTGATGGGTCGGGAGGACGACACGCACCAGCCAGCCGTCACCGGTCGCGCCGATGACGCAACGGCCGCCGAGAAACTCGACCCGCTCCCGAATGGAATCGATGCCGTCGCCATCTCGAGGCATCCCCTCGGCCGGGTTGAAGAGATTGATTTCCAGGGCATCAGCCGACACGGCGCATCGCAACGATGCCTGCGGAGGAGATGCGTGACGGAGAGCCCGGGTGACGCTGTCCTCGACGATCCGGAACGCTGCCGTGCTCAGCGCGGCAGGCACGCGTTCGAGATCCCCCTCGCTGTTCAGGCGGATGTCAAGGCCGGCCTGCCGGCTCTCCTCGATGAGATCGTCGAGGTCTGTGAGCGGCCGCTCGGGCACGGGATCGACGTCACCGGTGGCCATCGACGGCCCCCGCAGCACGGTGAAGGAATAGACCAAATCGGCTGCCGCAGCTCTCAGCGCTCGCTCGGCGCGGCCGAGAGCGGCTCGGGCTGCATCAGGATCGGCGTCCAGGATGCCGGCGGCACGTCCCGTCTCGTCCGAGGTGAGGGCAAGGGCACGGCTGATCGAGGTTTGCAGCGCCCGTGCCAGAACATTCTGTCGCCGCACCCGGTCCGCTTCGGCGTTGGCGACGACGGCTGCCTCTGCTGCTGACGGCCCGAGCAGGGCGGCCGCAATCCGGGGAAGCACCACGCCGACGGCGGTAGCGATAACCAGGGCCGGGAGCACAACGACGGCAACGACAGCAACGGTCGCCACCCCAGACATTCCTGACAGGTCACCCGCCGGTTGCCTCGTTTGAAGCACAGTGGCGAGGGCTGGCGCAGCGACGAGCAGCCCTCCGACGGCGAGATGTCCTGCGAAGAACAGTGAGCCGCGGACCCTGGCGTCCGCGCTGCGGGGAACCCCGGGTTCAGGAATCGACGACCCGAGGAGCGAATTCACCAGCCGACGCTCAAGGGTGCCTGCGCCGGAAAGGAACACCGGGACGGTCATCAGTCCGACGATGACGACAGCGCCAGCCCTCGCCGCTGCCGATGCGTTGTCGTCGCCGAGCACGAGCAGGAACCAGGACCACGCGACCATCGGCGGTACGGCGGCTATCCCGCCGAGCAAAATGAAGAGAGCGCGCCGACCGAGTACGGGAAGCGCCGCAGGCAGTTGCTGAGTGAACCTCATGTTTCCATGCTGGCTCACTCGGTGCCGCGGCACCTCCCCCTAATCGGGAGCAAGCCGGCTCAGCGGTGGACTTGCGCGTCGACCGCCGCAGCGACCACGAGCTCGTCAGCCGTGGGGTCGAGGTCCACTCGCACGGTGTTGCCGTCCCTGACCGTGCCGTCGAGGATCGCGGTCGCGAGCCGGTCGTCGATCTCGTTTTGCATGAGCCGGCGCAGCGGACGAGCGCCGTAGATCGGGTCGTAGCCGCGCTCGGCGAGCCAGCTCCGGGCATCCGGGGTCACCGCGAGTTCAAGGCGACGCTCCTGCAGCCGTCGCTGCAGCCGGTCGATGTACAGTTCGACGATCTGGCTGAGGTCTTCCTGGGTGAGTGCAGAGAACACGACGATGTCGTCGAGCCGGTTCACGAACTCCGGTTTGAAAGCCTGGCGAACGAGGTTCTGCACTGCCTCCTCCTTTTCAGGCCAGGACATCGACGGGTCGACGAGATACTGCGATCCCAGGTTCGAAGTGAGGATGAGGATCGTGTTGCGGAAGTCGACAGTGCGTCCCTGCCCGTCGGTGAGGCGGCCGTCGTCGAGCACCTGCAGCAGCACATCGAACACCTCGGGGTGGGCCTTCTCAACCTCGTCAAGCAGCACGACCGAGTACGGGCGCCGACGCACAGCCTCGGTCAGCTGCCCGCCCTGCTCGTAGCCGACGTAGCCCGGAGGGGCGCCGACGAGGCGTGAGACGGAGAACTTCTCGCCGTACTCGGACATGTCGATGCGCACCATCGCTTTTTCGTCGTCGAAGAGGAACTCGGCGAGCGCCTTCGCGAGCTCGGTCTTTCCGACACCGGTGGGGCCGAGGAACAGAAACGAACCGGTCGGCCGGTCGGGGTCGGAGATTCCCGCCCGGGTGCGCCGGACGGCATCCGCCACAGCCTTGACCGCCTGCTTTTGCCCGACGAGCCGTTTGCCGAGTTCTGCTTCGAGATGCAGCAGCTTCTCGGTCTCGCCCTGCAGCAGCCGCCCGACCGGGATGCCGGTCCAGGCGGCGATCACGGCGGCGATGTCATCGGCGGTGACCTGGTCGTTGACCATGAGGGGCTGTTCATTCTCGGCCTGCTCCGCTTCGGCGATCTCCTTCTCGATCTTTGGGATGACCTCGTACTCGAGACGCGAGGTCTCCTTGTAATCCGCCTCGCGAAACGCGCGATCGCGCCGTATCTTCATCTCGTCGAGCTGGGTCTTGAGATCTCCGACCCGGTTGAGGTTCGCACGCTCCCTGTCCCAGCGGGACTGCAACTGAATCAACGACGCCTCGCGCTCCGCGAGGTCCTTACGCAGAGCGGACAGCCGCTCTTTCGACGCCTCGTCCTTCTCCTTCTTGAGCGCGAGCTCCTCGAGCTTGAGCCGGTCGACGCTGCGCCGGAGTTCGTCGACCTCGACCGGGGACGAGTCGATTTCCATCCGCAGCCGCGACGCGGCCTCATCGATCAGGTCGATAGCTTTGTCGGGCAGCTGTCTCGCCGGAAGGTAGCGGTTGGAGAGGGATGCCGCGGCGACGAGCGCAGAGTCGGCGATGGTCACCTTGTGGTGGGCCTCGTAGCGCTCCTTGAGCCCGCGGAGGATCGCCACGGTGTCCTCGACGCTCGGCTCCCCCACATACACCTGCTGGAACCGCCGCTCCATGGCGGCGTCCTTTTCGATGTACTCGCGGTATTCATTCAGGGTCGTCGCACCGATCATGCGCAGCTCGCCACGGGCCAGCATGGGCTTGAGCATGTTCGAGGCGGCGACAGAGCCTTCGGCGGCGCCGGCGCCCATGAGCGTGTGCAGCTCGTCGATGAAGGTGATGATCCGGCCGTTGGCGTCGTTGATCTCCTTGAGAACGGCCTTGAGCCGTTCCTCGAACTCGCCACGGTATTTGGCGCCGGCGACGAGGGCTGCGAGGTCGAGGGCGACGATCTGTTTGTCCTTCAGCGACTCGGCGACGTCGCCTTCGACGATCCGCTGGGCGAGCCCTTCGACGACGGCGGTCTTGCCGACGCCAGGTTCGCCGATGAGGACCGGGTTGTTCTTGGTGCGGCGGGTGAGGACCTGGCTGATACGGCGGATCTCGGCGTCACGCCCGATGACCGGGTCGAGCTTGCCTGACCTCGCGATCTCGGTGAGGTTCATTCCGTACAGTTCGAGGGCGCTCTGTTGCTCGTCCTGCGAGTTCCGACCGGCTTGCATGCGGGCTCCTTCAAAGTTGAGTCTGGCGGGCTCAAGTTTATAGCTTCCTCATCGATGACGCCACCGGCTCGATCTCCTAGGCTGGGAGAACCAGCGAACTCCCAGCCAGAATCGAGTGTCCATGCTTTCTGCCGACGTCATCGTGATCGGGCTCGGCTCCATGGGTGGGGCTGCGGCGAACGCGCTCGCCCAGCGGGGCCTGAGCGTGCTCGGGCTCGAACGGTTCTGGCCGTCTCACGACCGCGGGTCGGCGCACGGCGGCACCCGGATCATCCGTCAGTCCTACTACGAGGGTGTCGAATACGTCCCCCTCCTGCTCCGGGCTTACGAGGGTTGGCGGCGCCTCGAAGAGCAGTCGGAGCAGAAGATCGTCACTCTCACGGGCGGCATCTACATCGGCGACCCGGAGGAAGAGACGTTCACTGGCGCGCTGCGCTCGGCCCGCCAGTGGAACCTGCCCCACGAGGTGCTGTCGAGCGCGGAGATCACAGGGCGGTTCCCGGCGATGCGTCCCGCGGAATCCGCGCTCGGCCTGTTCGAGGCGAACGCGGGCTTCGTGAATCCCGAACGAACCACGGCCGCGAACATCCAGGTCGCGACCCAGCACGGTGCCCGCCTGCACTTCGGCGAGGCGGTGCGGTCGTGGACGGCCACGCGCGGGGGCGGCGTGGAGGTCGTGACCGATCACGGAACGTATGGCGCCGACCGCCTGGTCGTCGCCCCCGGCGCCTGGTCGGCTCAGCTGCTGGGAGAGGTAGGCGCGCCCGTGGCGTCCGAACGCCAGGTCATGTACTGGTTCGAGCCCGGCTATTCGCCCGGCCGGCCGGCGTTCGAGGACTACGCCGTCGGAAGGCAGCCGGTGTTCATCGAGCGCACGAATGGCAACGACCAGGTCTACGGTTTCCCCATCGCCGACGGACCGGGCGGCGGAATCAAGATCGGCTTCTTCCACGAGGAGCGGCCGACCGATCCGGATGCCATCGATCGGGAGGTGCTGCCGTTCGAAGTCGCGCGGATGCAATCCAGGGCGCTTGAACTGTTCCCGCACCTCACTGGGCGGCTGATCGACGCCAAGACGTGCCTCTACCCGAGTTCCCCCGATGATCACTTTATGATCGGGCTTCACCCCGAGCACTCGCAAGTGACCGTCGCGACCGGGTTCGGTGGGCACGGGTTCAAGTTCGTACCGGTCGTGGGAGAGATCGCCGCGGATTTGTCGACGCGCGGCCGCACCGATCTCTCGATCGACCTCTTCGCGCTGGATCGACCCGCGCTGCAGGACTGAGCGCTTCCCCGCACATCAATGAGCAACGGCAAGTCAGCTGAGTCATCTGCGGGGCATCGGAGGAGGTCGGCTGACTCGCCGTCGCAACCTTTGAATTATGGCCGTGCTGGCGGCAGTGGTGGTGGAGCGACGCGCGTGTCGTCGTCGAGGTACGAATCGCCGGTGCCGGCTTGATCAGTGCCAGTTCTCGACGCGTCATCACCGACCGGCCCGGCGGACGCGGCGTACTCGCTCGGAGACTCACCGGTCACGTCGCCCGGGTGGGTCTCGTCGTAGGAGTCGAGGATGCCGTTGGTCTGGTCGAAGGGGTGGGCGACGTCGCCAAGAACGCCCCTGTTGTCGTCGCCCGTGGCATCCGCGGACGTGGAACCGGCGGGAACTCCGGATTCCATGCGATCAGCGCCGCTGACGTCCCTGTCAGCATCGGTGATCTTCACCTGCTCGTCGAAATCTCGTGAATCACTCATATGTCGAAGGTACGCGGCTGAAAACCGCCATCAAGGCCCTTGACATCTTGCCCGGCGCTCTCCCCATCGCAGGATCGGGCTCCGGCACGCGCACAACTCCGCCAGTTCTGGGCACCAGGTCGCTAGCGGGGCCGAACTTTCGGGAAGCGACACGACCGGCGCAGCAAACGAGGCGGAGTTATGCGCTCCGCCCCGTGTTACTGCGCGGCCAGCCGCTCCCGGTAGCTGAACGACGCCCCGCGGTGCTCGTCAGGAAGGCGGTCGCCTCTGCCGTGCAGCTTGTTGCGGAGGCTGCCGGGCGCGTAGTCGGTCGGGTAGGCATCCCGAGCCTGCAGTTCGGGGATGACGAACTCGACGATGTCTTCGAACGACCCGGGTGTGATCGCGTAGGCCAGGTTGAACCCGTCGACGTCGGTCTCGTCCACCCATGACTGCAGCTGGTCGGCCACTTCGCTGCCGGAGCCCACGATCCGCGTGCCGAGCCCGCCGATGCCGGCCCACGCGGCGATATCACGGACGGTCCACTCGCTTCCGTCTTCGGATGCCGCCTGGAAGTTCGCGACGGCCGACTGGATCGCGTTGCTCTTCACATCCCCGATGGGAGCGTCGAGGTCATACTGCGAGAGGTCGATGCCCATCCAGCCTGACATGAAAACGAGTGCTCCCTCTGTACTCGCGTACTGCTGGTACTCCTCGTGCTTGGCCTGCGCCTTCTCGGAGGTCTCGTCGGTGATGACCGTCACGAGCTGGTAGATCTTCGCGGCGTAACGGTCGCGCCCGGCCTCCTCGAGGGCATCCCGGATCTTCGACACCGTCGCCTTCAAAATGGCCTTGGTCGGGGAACCGACGAAGATGGCCTCGGCGTTCTCAGCGGCGAACTGCACGCCACGGCCGGACGCTCCGGCCTGGAAGATCACAGGGGTGCGCTGCGTCGACGGCTCGGACAGGTGGATGCCCGGAACCGTGAAGTTCTTGCCGGCGTGGCCGATCTCGTGCACCTTGGCTGGGTCGGTGAACACACCGGTCTCACGATCCCGGACGACGGCGTCGTCCTCCCACGAACCCTCCCATAGCTTGTAGAGCACCTCGAGGTACTCGTCGGCGATGTTGTACCGCTCGTCGTGTTCGACCTGGTCGTCGTGGCCCATGTTGCGGGCGGCGCTCGGCAGGTAACCGGTGACGACGTTCCAGCCGATCCGACCCTTGGTGAGGTGGTCGAGCGTGGACAGCCGGCGGGCGAACGGGTACGGGTGCTCGTATGCGGTGCCGGCCGTGATGCCGAAACCGAGGTTCTCGGTCACCGCCGCCATGGCTGACACGAGAAGCAATGGGTCACTGACGGGGACCTGGGCGCCGTTCCGGAGGGCGGCCTCATGGTTGCCGCCGTACACGTCGTAGGTGCCGAGTACGTCGGCGATGAACAGCCCGTCGAACTTGCCGCGTTCGAGCAGTTTCGCGAGTTCGGTCCAGTAGCTGAGGTCGGTGTAGCGGTGCGACTGGTCGTCCGGGTGACGCCAGAGCCCTGGGGACTGGTGGGCGACGCAGTTCATGTCGAAGGCATTGAAACGGATGTGGCGAGGCATGTTTCCATGGTGCGTGTTCGCTTCGAAGCGTGCGACTGTGCCCGCAACATGGCGTCACAGAACTCCCGGTGTGCAGAACTCCGCCAATCCTCGGTGGCGGGCGAGTAGCGACGCGGGTGTGCGCGGGTGGCGGGGGCCGCGGAGCGATCGAGGCGGAGTTATGGACGCGTCAGCGCTGTAAAGACCGCCCCGCGAGCACCCGCTCGTAGACGCTGATCATGCGCGCCGTCTGGTGGCTCTGCCGGAAAGTCGAGCTGGCCTGCGGCTCGACGATCAGCCGGGACCCGGATGCCACATCAGCGGCGACCCGACGGAGGGCCACGGCGAGCGCTTCAACCGATCCGTCGGCCGGCTGCCAGTAGACCCCATCGGGGAGTTCACCGGCGATGTTCGGGTCGCTGACGATCGAGGGGGTGCCGAGCGCGGCCGCCTCGAACACGGTCATGCCCTGCGTCTCGAAACCGATCGATGTCTGGACCAGCGCGTCGGCTGAGGCGATCGCCGCCAGGGCCTTGGGATACGGCACCTTGCCGGCGAAGTGGACCCGGTCGCCGAGCCCGTTGTCGCGCACGAACGCCTGCGCCTTCGGGAGCAGGAGCCCCGCCCCGTAGAGGCGGAAGTCCGCATCCACGTCGGCGAGCCTGATGGCCTCAAGATATTCAAGAATGCGTTTCTCGGCGCTCATCCTGCCCATCCAGACGAACAACGGGCGGGCTGTCGATCGTGGCTCGACGCTCCCGAGCACCTTCTCAACGATCGAATCGTCTGCGCCCGTGAGGATCACCTCCACGTCGGATGCTGCACCCTTCCGCTCGAGCAGGGATGCGAAGTGACCGCTCGGCGCCGTCGTGGCATCCGCCCGCAGCGCGAGTTCGTTCAGGAACGCCCAGGCGCTCGGGGCTAGTCGCGAGAGCGACGGCTTGAGCAGCCGATGCTCCCACCAGAGCAACGCGCGAATCGCGAGCTTCGGAAACGGCACGACCCGCTCGATGCCGAACTCCATGTGGTTGTGGAAGGTGTGCACAGCGGGGATGCCGTGCCTCGCCGCGTACCGGTACCCCAGCATCGCGCCCCAGAAGTCGGCCTGCACGTGCACGACATCCACCGGAGGGCGCTTCTCGAGCGCTCGATCGAGAAACCGGTCGGTGCGACGCCCGACGAGCGTCATCGAGTACTCCCGGTCAAGCGTGATGGGGACGGACGGCAGGTCGACGTAGCCGGGATCCCCGGCGTGCTCCCGATGCATTTTCGGGGCGCACACGGTCACCGTGTGCCCCGCCTGCTCGAGGAAACGCTTCTGCAGCCTGAGAGAGACCTGCACCCCGCCGAGAGAATCTGCGTGCTGGTCGCTGAACATCAGTATGTGCATGGTGCCCTAAGGGTATCCGCCCTTCGACGCGGCCGCGGGCGGCCTTGCTCAGGAACCGACGAACGCGAAGTGTTCGAGGCGGGTTCAGGAACCCCCGATGCCCTCGACCTCTTCAAGTGCCTCCAGTAGAGAACCCTGCGCGAACCCGAACCAGTCGTACAAGCTCTCGACGTACTCGGCATCCGGGGTTTCGACGGCACCTTCGTCGGAGACGGTTGCGATCCCGAGGCTGGTGGCGAGGACAAGGCGCAGGTCGGTCAGCGTACCGAGCCAGTACATCGCGTGCTCCCGGTCGAGCCGCACCAACCGGACTTCACCGTCCGCTGTGCGTCGCGCCTGCGCCACGTCGAACGAGGCGAGCACTCCCCTGGCGTTCTCGACTTTGCGGTCGATCAGGTCGTCCAGGGTGAACCTGCGGAATTCGTCAGCGGCTGATGGGTCATCCGTATAGGCATCCGGGAACAGTCGCGCGAGGACGGTCGGCTCAACATCCGCCTCGCCCTCCTTGACCCGTTCAAGCAGACCAATGATCTGCTGCACCAGGTCGATGAACAGGGCCACCTCCTGCGTCTCGAACTCGGCGAGAAGGTCACCGGCCGGTGTCGCGTCGAACGCCCTCATTGCGGAACCTTCGCGAGCGTCGACAGCAATCCGTACCCGTGCATCGCCACGACGTGCCTCTCCATCTCTTCCTTCGGACCCGTCGCCACGACAGCGCTGCCAGAAGTGTGGACCTGGAGCATGAGCTCTTCAGCGCGGGCGCTGCTGAAACCGAAGTAGCTCCGGAAAACCCACGAGACGTAGGTCATGAGATTCACCGGGTCGTCCCACACCACGGTGTTCCAGGGCGTGCCGACGGTGAGCGATTCGGCGAGGTCCAGGCGGTGGTCAAGTTGTGGCACGGTTCAAGCTTGTCACCCCAACCCGTCAATGCAATGCCCGGCCACGCCTTGACATCGAATTCCGGGAACCGACGGATCAGGGCTCCGAATGAAAACAACGGATTCACAGGGACCGGCGTCGGGTCGTCCCGCTAGTGTCGAGGTTGTCGGCGAATGGCGCCGGACGTGGTGTTGCTGTGGAGGATCGCATGTTGAAGCTGGGCGTGAAGGCATCGGCGGAGCAGTTCGGGCCGCGCGATCTCGTTGAACTGGGCGTAATGGCCGAGGAGCACGGCTTCGACAGTGTCACGGTGAGCGACCACTTCCAGCCCTGGCGGCACAACGGTGGTCATGCGCCGTTCTCCCTGGCCTGGATGACCGCTGTCGGCGAGCGCACCGAACGGATCCAGATCGGCACGTCGGTGATGACGCCGACGTTCCGCTACAATCCGGCGGTCGTCGCGCAGGCGTTCGCCACGATGGGATGCCTGTATCCGGGCCGCGTGTTCCTCGGGGTGGGCACCGGCGAAGCCCTCAACGAAATCGCGACCGGGTACCAGGGCGAGTGGCCCGAGTTCAAGGAGCGGTTCGCACGGCTCCGTGAAGCCGTCGATCTGATGCGCCAGCTTTGGGTCGGCGACCGGGTCGACTTCGACGGCGAGTACTACACGACTCGCGGTGCCTCGATCTACGACGTGCCCGAAGGCGGCATCCCCGTCTATGTCGCTGCAGGCGGCCCCGTCGTCGCTCGCTACGCCGGCCGTGCAGGCGACGGCTTCATCTGCACATCGGGCAAGGGCATGGAGTTGTACACAGACAAGCTGCTGCCCGCGGTCGCCGAGGGTGCGGCAAAGGCCGGCCGCGACGCCGAGGGGATCGACAGGATGATCGAGATCAAGATCTCGTACGACACCGACCGGGAGGTCGCCCTCGAGAACACCCGGTTCTGGGCACCGCTCTCGCTCACCCCGGAACAGAAGCATTCGATCGACGACCCGATCGAGATGGAGGCCGCCGCGGATGCTCTTCCGATCGAGCAGGTCGCGAAGCGCTGGATTGTGTCGAACGATCCGGATGAAGCGGTGTCGCTGATCAAACCGTATGTCGATGCCGGCCTCAACCACCTCGTCTTCCACGGTCCAGGCCACGACCAGAAACGGTTCTTGGATCTTTTCGCCCGGGACATCGCACCGAGACTCCGCGCCCTGGCCTGATCAGCATGTCCGAGCAAAGCAGCGCGCTCGCCCGTGTTCTCCTCGCGCCGAACCCGGGCCCGATGACCCTCGACGGCACGAACAGTTACCTGGTCAGCGAACCCGGTGCCAGCTCGGTCGTGGTCGTCGACCCGGGTCCGGACGACCCCCGGCACCTCCAGGCTCTGGCGGCGGCGGGTCCGGTAGACCTCATCCTCGTCACCCACCGTCATCACGACCACACCGCAGGCAGCGCAGAACTGGCCCGGCTCACCGGCGCCCCGGTGCGGGGGCTCGATCCGGCATTCTGCATCGGAGCTGATCCCATCACCGACGGAGAGGTAATCAACGCAGCAGGCGTGCACATCCGGGTCGTCGCAACCCCTGGGCACACCGCCGACTCGGTCTGCTTCGTCCTGGCGCAGGACGGTGCCAGCGGGGCGATCCTCACTGGAGACACGATCCTTGGCCGCGGTACGACGGTGATCGCGGCCCCGGATGGCAGCCTTGCCGACTACCTTAACTCCCTCATGACACTCCGCGGCATGGGCCCGCTCACCGTGCTGCCTGCGCACGGTGAGCCGCTGCTCGATCTCGAAGCGATCTGCGATGGTTACCTCGCCCACCGGCACCGGCGACTCGACGAGGTACGGGCGGCGCTGCGGAATCTGGGACCGGATGCCAGTGCCGCCGCGGTCACCGACGTCGTCTACTCCGACATCGACCCGGCGGTCCGGTTCGCCGCCGAGCAGTCCGTCGAAGCCCAGCTCGCGTACCTGAGCGCCACAGACCGGGCTGGAGGATGAGAAACTTACCTATGACAACACTCGGACTTATCGGCGCCGGAAACATCGGCTCCCAGCTCGCACGCGCCGCCGTCGCTCACGGCTATGACGTTGTGGTCTCGAACTCGCGGGGACCAGAATCCCTGACCGAGCTCATCCTCGAACTCGGTGAGCACGCGACGGCCGGTACCCCGGCGGATGCGGCGGCCGCTGACCTCGTGGCGGTCGCGGTGCCGTTGAAGGATGTAAGAAGCATCCCGGCCGACCTGCTCGCCGGAAAGATCGTCCTCGACACCAGCAACTACTACCCTCGGCGGGACGGCGCCATCTCACCCCTCGACACCGGAGAAATGACGGTGTCGGAGTTCGTGCAGGCGCACTTCGCTGACGCTCGCGTGGTGAAGGCGTTCAACCACATCCAGGCGCCGGCGATCACCGGTGACGCCCAGTCTGCGCGCACCGCGGAGCGCCGTGCACTCATCGTCGCCGGCGATGACGACGACGCGAAGCGAGCCGTCGCGGAGTTCATGAACACGATCGGCTTCGACGCCCTCGATATCGGGCCCTTGAGCGAAAGCTGGCGCATCGACGCCGGCACCCCGGCGTTCGGGCCCCGTCGTGACCTAGAGGAGCTCGAGATCGACATCGCCCAGGCCACGCGGGCTGACCGTCGCTGAATCCGGCGGACGCTGTGGAAGACGTGGAAATACGTTGTCGTGCGCAGGTACACGAGTATGACCGCCGCGAGAAGCACCCAGCGGAAGTCGACGATGTAGTGGTCAGGTTTTGAACACTTCCATGACGGTGCCGACGACGTGGAAAAGAAGAATCACCCGCAGTCCGCGGAGAGTCTCCGGTCAGCGCCGAACCGACACCGAAACGGTGAATTTGGTGTTCCGTCCCACCTGGCGGGTGGGTCCGACCGTGCGTTCCAGCGCGGCCCGGTAACCGAGGTGCGAGTTCCACACGGTCCACAGTTCACCGCCGGGTTTCAGCACGCGCGCCGCATCCTCGAACAGCTTCCCGGCGATCCCGGCGTGCACCGTGGCCCCGATATGGAATGGCGGGTTCAGCAGAATCAACTCGGCTGAGCCGTCCGCCCAGCCGGACAAGCCATCGTCGCGCACGACGGTAACCCGGTCCGCGACGCTGTTCACCAACGCGGTCTCGCGAGCGGATGCCACGGCCGCCGCAGACTGGTCGGTGGCGGTCACGCGCATGGCGGGGCGGGCACGAGCAACCGCGGTCGCAAGGATGCCCGTGCCGCAGCCCAGGTCGATCGCGGTCTGTGCAGAGGGAAGCCCGTCTAGGAAGCCGAGCAGGAACCGGGTGCCGATGTCCACTTTGGTGCCGGCGAACGCGGCACCGTGCGCGCACACCCAGAGGTCGAGGTCGGCGTGGAACTCGCGAGCGGGCCAGCGGGGTTCTCCAGCCACTGGTCGCGGCTCCCGCGCGATCAGGACCCGGGATTTCTGCTGCGCGAGCGACGCTGTGACCGAACCGAGATAGGTCGCCAGCACGTCGGCCATCGCGGGAGTCATGTGCTTGACGCGTCCCCCTGCGTACACCGTGACATCCGCCGCCGCATACCTGGCGATTGTTTCGGCGATCTCGGCAAGCGCGTCGAGCGACCGTGGCAACTGCAGCAGCACGACGCGGGCGCCGCGAAGCAGGGTGCCGTCGAGGGGAAGGTTGGTGAAGGCATCCGTCGACGCGAGGGCCGCTGCGTTGGCGGCGAGGGCCCGTTCGCCGGAGAGTTCGTCCTGATGCGTTCGGATGCGGGTGGCGCCGCGGTGCGCCGCGCCGAGCGTGAGCGCGCCGTACCGATCGCCGATGACGACCGTTTCGCCGGGTGCGGCGGCGGCGAACGCTTCGTCCGCCAGATCGAGGATCAGCCGGTCGGTCGCGTCGGAGGCGAAGAGGTTGGTCGCTTCGACGTCGGGCCACCGGCGGAGCCGGTCGAACGGGAAGTCAGTCACCTGTTCAGGGTAACGGTGCGGCGGGCACCGTTACCCTGCGTCGTCCGACTCAGGCCGGTGAGGCCTGTGTCGTTGCCGAGTCGTCCACCGGCGTTCGCCGCTCTCGAAGCGCGTGCGCCATCCACCACCAACTGAGCAGGCCGACCGCTGCGTTCAATACGAGACCGATCAGCAGGAACAGAGCCCCGAACCCGATGATCGGCGTGAAATCGATGTTCTGCAGCGCGCTGAGGCCGTCGTCGCCAAGGTGTCCTGGCCTGCCGAAATCCGGTGTCCACAAGCCGGCCAGTCCCGAGATCGGAGAGCTGACGGCGCTGAGCACCCAGCCGGCGACGATAGCGATACCAAGGGCGCTCCACGTGACGGCAACCGGGCGGTTCACGCGGTGGCTGCGCAGGATCCAGAGACTCGAGAGATAACCGAGAATCCATAGGATGACGCCGAGGATGATCAGGCCGATCAGCCAGGGCAGGAACGTCGACCAGGCATCCGCGATGAACTGCTCGATCACCGCGGGCGGGAGTCCCGTACTAATCGCGACGTCGTCTGGATTGGTCGTCGCAGCCCACGAGAACACGGTGCTGAAGAACGCACCGAACGCGGCGATGGCCAGGGGTATCGCCGCGAGCGCGAACCCGAGGCTCATGAGGGAGTAACCGACGGCGCCCGCCAGCATCGCGCCGCGCCTCTGCCGCGGTTCGAGCGGCGGGCGCGGCGGTTCTGTCCTGGCCGGAGCGTGAGCGATGTATCCGGGCTGCGGGTGTCTCTGCTGCTGGACCGGGTAGCCGGGCTGCTGCGGATACCCCTGGGGCGGGTAACCGGGCTGCGGCGGATACCCCGGCTGATGCGTCGGGTAACCGGGCTGCTGCGGATACCCCTGCTGCGGGTAACCGGGCTGCGGCGGATAACCCTGCTGGGCCGGGTAGCCCTGCTGCGGATAGCCGGGCTGCTGAGTCGGTCCAGGCGCCGAAGCCGCGGGCGAGTCGCCCGCCGGTGGCAGCGGTGTACCGGTCGGGGGCGCGAGGGGAGAACCCGGCGGCGCACCTGCCGGCTGTTCGCCTTCGCCAGGCGCTGGTCCTGTCGGTGTTGGGTCTTGCCCGCCGTGCGGCGTCGCTGATGTGGCGTCTTCTGGAACGCGGGGCTCATTCTCGCTCATGCGGCTCAGCATAATCAGCCGGACGCGTGCACGTAACCCACCCTGGGTGCCGATCGAATCAATCCTGGGTACCGGTTTTGCGGCTCCCGGAACCTCAGCGCTGGAAAGGCCGCCAGACGACGAGCTCGGTGCGCCGCTGCGCCCGGGTGCCACTCTTGAGCGGAACGACATCGCCCTGGGATCCTGCCGCGAAGACGCGGCGACCAGGCGACTTGACCAGTTCGTTAGCGAGGGCGTGCTCAAGCTCCCGTACACGGGCGGAAAGCTCGACGACTTCGTTCTCGAGAGCGAGGATCCGGCCGATTCCCTCGAGGCTCACACCTTCGGCGCTGAGCCGGGCGACCTCCCTCAGCTGGGCGACGTCGCGCATCGAGTAGCGACGAGACTTGCCTGCCGTCCGCGTGGGTGAGACGAGGCCGAGCCGGTCGTACTGCCGCAGGGTCTGCGGGTGCATTCCGGCCAGCTCGGCCGCCATCGCGATCGCGAAAATCGGCGAATTCTCGTCCATCCTCGTCATCCCTTCGCCCTCAGGAGAAGGTCGTCACGGGGGTTCTCGTGCGGCTCGAGCTCGTGGAAATGCTCGAGGGCAGCGCGTGCCTCAGCACTGAGGTGCGAAGGCACCGCCACCTGCACGACGGCGAGCAAATCGCCGGTGCCCTTCGACGTCGAGACGCCACGACCCTTGACCCGGAGGACCCGGCCGGATGGCGTGCCGGGTGCGACACGCAGTTTGACCGGATCGCCGCCGAGAGTCGGCACCTCGATGGTCGCGCCGAGCGTCGCCTCAACGAAGGTGACCGGCACATTGACCCGCAGGTTGAGCCCGTCACGGTCGAACACCGGATGCTTGCGCACCGCGACAGTGAGCACGAGGTCGCCGGCCGGGCCGCCGTCGGGAGACGGGTGCCCCTTGCCGCGGAGCTTGATCTTCTGCCCGTCGGCTACACCGGCCGGGATGTTCACCTTGATCGTCCGGCCCTCGGCTGTCTGCAGGGTGATCTGGTCACCCTTCGTCGCCGTGAGGAAGTCGATTGTGGTGGATGCCGTGACGTCGCGACCAGGGGTCGGCCCGCCGTAGCCGCGGTAACCCCCGGTCGACTGGCCGAAGCCCCCGCTGCGTCCGAAGACCCCTCCGAGGATGTCCTCGAAGTCGGCCTGCTGGTAGCTGGTGCTCGTCCCACGCGCGCCGCCACCGAACATCCCACCGAAGACGTCGTCGAAACCACCCGCAGAGCTGCCGCCGGGCGCGGTGAAGCGAGCGCCAGAACCCATCGCCCGCACGGCGTCGTATTCCTTGCGCTGTTCGGGATCGTTGAGCACCGAGTAGGCCTCGCTGATGTCCTTGAACGTGGCTTCGGCTTTGGCATCCCCCGGGTTGGAGTCCGGGTGATACTTGCGCGCAAGCTTGCGGTAGGTCTTCTTCAACTCCGCCGGCGTCACATCCTTCTTGACACCGAGAACCTTGTAGAAGTCCTTGTCAAACCAGTCCTGGCTTGCCATGGGCGCCTACTCAGCGGGTACCGCGACGACGACCTTGGCCGCGCGCAGCATGGTCGAACCGATGAGGTAGCCGGTCTCGACGACGTCGATCACGGTCTCGGCTTCGACATCAGGGCTCGGCTGCTGGAAGACGGCCTCATGAATGTTGTGGTCGAACGGGTCGCCCTTCGCACCGAACGGCACGAGGCCGATCTTCTCGACGCTGGCCCGCAGTTTCGCGGCGATGGTCGCGAACGGCGCATCCCCTTCCAGATCGCCGTGCTTCTCAGCCCGGTCGAGGTCGTCGAGCACGGGCAGCAGGAGCTTGGCCACGTCACCTGTGACCCGTTCCCGCTCGACCTCACGGTTGGCCTCCGTGCGCCGACGGTAGTTGGCGTATTCGGCGGTCACGCGCTTGAGGTCGACGAGATGTTCGTGCTCAGGCTCGGCATCGGCGAGGCGTTCACCGAGGTCCTCGTCGAGGCCGTCCGCCTGGGCGGCATCGAGGATGTCCTGGACGGTCAGTTCGTCTTCGGTCGTTTCGGGCAGTTCGGAGTCCACCTGCGACTCAGGGTCGGAAGCTCGCGCTTCCGACCCTTCGTCCACTGGCTGAACCTCGTCACCGTTGTCTGGAGTCGGGTTCTTGTCAGTCATGGTTACTTCTTGTCGCTCTCGGTCTCGTTTTCGTCATCGACGACTTCAGCGTCAACGACATCCTCATCGGATGCTGTCTCGTCGGGCTGCTCTGCGCCCTCCGCCGGAGCGGACTCTGCCTGCTGAGCCTGAGCGTAGATTGCTTCACCGAGCTTGACCTGGCTCTCGTTGAGCTTGTCGTACGCGGTCTTGACCGCGGCCTCGTCGTCGCCGGCGAGGGCGGACTTCAGGGCGTCGACGTCGGCCTGCACGTCGCTCTTGACGTCATCGGGCAGCTTGTCACTGTTCTCACGGATGAGTTTGTCGATCGAGTAGGCGAGCTGTTCGGCGGTGTTGCGCGTCTCGGCTGCCTCACGGCGGGCCTTGTCCTCTGCAGCGTGCTCTTCAGCTTCACGCACCATGCGCTCGATGTCTTCCTTCGCGAGCGAGGAACCACCGGTGATGGTCATCGACTGCTCCTTGCCGGTGCCCTTGTCCTTCGCGGACACGTGCACGATGCCGTTGGCGTCGATGTCGAAGGTGACCTCGACCTGCGGGATGCCACGGGGGGCGGGGGCGATTCCGGTGAGCTCGAAGGTTCCGAGGTTCTTGTTGTCGCGGGTGAACTCGCGCTCGCCCTGGAACACCTGGATCGCGACCGACGGCTGGTTGTCGTCAGCCGTGGTGAAGGTTTCGCTGCGCTTGGTCGGGATGGCCGTGTTGCGCTCGATGAGCTTCGTCATGATGCCGCCCTTGGTCTCAATGCCGAGGGAAAGCGGAGTGACGTCGATGAGCAGAACGTCCTTGCGTTCGCCCTTCAGCACACCGGCCTGGAGTGCCGCGCCGACGGCGACGACCTCGTCCGGGTTGACACCTTTGTTGGGCTCCTGTCCGCCGGTCTCTTCCTTCACGAGGGCCGAGACGGCGGGCATGCGGGTCGATCCACCGACGAGCACGACGTGGGCGATGTCGCTCACCTTGATGCCGGCCTCACGGATGACGTCCTGGAACGGCTTCTTCGTGCGGTCGAGGAGGTCGCTGGTCATCTGCTCGAACTGGGCGCGGGTCAGCGTCTCGTCGAGGTTGGCCGGGCCGTTCTCGGTGAGCGAGAGGTAGGGGAGCTGGATCGAGGTGGACATGCCGGAGGACAGTTCCTTCTTGGCCTGCTCCGCCGCTTCCTTCAGACGCTGCTTGGCGATCTTGTCGTTCGAGACGTCGACGCCGGTGGTCTCCTTGAAGCGCTTGATGAGGTGCTCGACCACGCGCTGGTCCCAGTCGTCTCCACCGAGGCGGTTGTCACCGGCGGTGGCACGCACCTGGATGGTCGAGAAGTCGTCGTCCTTGCCCACTTCGAGCAGGGAGACGTCGAAGGTTCCACCACCGAGGTCGAAGACGAGGATGAGTTCGTCTTCCTTGCCCTTGTCGAGGCCGTACGCGAGAGCGGCAGCGGTCGGCTCGTTGATGATGCGGAGCACGTTGAGGCCGGCGATCTCGCCGGCTTCCTTCGTGGCCTGACGCTCGGCGTCGTTGAAGTAGGCGGGGACCGTGACGACGGCATCCGTCACCGTGTCGCCGAGGTACTGCTCAGCGTCGCGCTTGAGCTTGGCGAGGATACGTGCCGAAATCTCCTGCGGGGTGTACTTCTTCGAGTCGACCGCGAAGGTCCAGTCGGTGCCCATGTGGCGCTTGACCGACGCGATGGTGCGGTCGACGTTGGTGACGGCCTGGCGCTTGGCGGTCTCGCCGACGAGCACCTCGCCGTCCTTCGTGTATGCGACCACCGAGGGGGTGGTGCGAAGGCCCTCGGCGTTCGCAATGACGGTGGGCTCGCCACCCTCGAGGACGGCAACAACTGAGTTGGTGGTTCCGAGGTCGATTCCTACTGCACGTGCCATGTGTTTTCTCTCCTTTGGACCGGTGAGGGTCTGTTCGATGTCGGCCGGGATGCGGCCCGCATATCAAGTTCGTGAGGCCGCGTCAATAGTTGAGCGGCGATGACTCAAGTTTACCGGCTGCCTGTGCGCTGTCAACTTTTCATGGCAAATCTTGAGCCCCGGCGGCTCAAGTTTCTCGATGTGATAGCCGCAAGAAACGGGCGGTCACCGCAGTGACCGCCCGTTCCGGGCCGGACGGATGCCGCTCAGTCGGTTCGCCGGAATGCGGCGGCGATCCCCGCGGCGACGAGGAGCACGCCGCCGGCGACGAGGGCGACGATGATCCAGGTGCCCGGGTCGACGATGAAAGGCACAATCGCGTTCGTCACCATGAACGCGGCGAAGACCAGCAGGATCACGCCCCAGAAGATTGTCCCGAAACGGGCCCGGAGGCGCTCAGGTTTCGCGGACGCGGCGGGGGCGGTCCAGGCCTGAGCGGGGAGCGGCCCCTGCCGTGCGCTGTCGCCAAACAGGACGTCGGTGGCATCCTGGTCCGCTACCGGCGTCGCCGGGCGGATCGGTGTCGTATCGTTTGCATCGGTCATCGTGTGCTCCTCGAGGTGTCAGCAATGTCGACGCTTCCGGCGCCGAGCCAGATCCGGACCGTTGTCGTGTCGTCGTCGGAGGTGTCACCGAAGCGGACAACTTCGCGGTAGACCGGCGCCCCGCGCTCACGTGTCTCGCCGTCTTCGGTCGTGTAGCTGAGCCCGGCGATGCCGCCGGCGACTTCGAGGACCACCGGGACGTCCTCAGGGAGGACCAGGTCGACCGTTCCTGCACCCAGCCAGAGTTCGACAACCCCGCCGACGTCCGCACCGCGGTCGTCGAGCGCGGAGAGGTCGAGGGTCGGTGATCCCGCAGCCATCGAGTAGCCCGTCGTGGTGCCCTCGGCGGCATCCTCCACTTCCCAGGTGGTGTTGCCGACGACCGAGACGGCGGTGCCGCGGGGGAAGACCCCGACGAAGAGCAGCACGAGGATGGCGACGACGGCGAAGAAGCCGAGCGCACCGCTCTCCTTGCCGCGGATGCCGGCGAGGATGGTTGCCAGGGCGATCACACCGAGCGCGGCGCCAACGCCGACCAGCACCGCGGTGTCCGAGAGTGTGGTGTAGCCGAGTGCGATGGCGGCGAAGACTCCGGCGAGCAGCGCCAGCCCGAGCGCGATCGAGACGAATGCTGCCCCCGGCTGGCGCCGGCGGTACCGTTCCTCGTGCTCACGTCGCTGCTCGGCACGCGCCGCATCGCGGGCACGCCGCTGGGCGTCGCGCTCAGCCTGACCTGGGGCCTGCGCCCAGGCGCCCGGTGCCGCGGTGCCGGATGCGGCGTGAGCGGCTTCCGGTGTCGAGTACCAGAAATCGGCGCCGCTCGTCATCGGCGCAGCTGTCGAGCTCGTCGCCCCAGCGGAAGCTGGGGTGTCCGCCGGAGCCCCGGTAAAGGGATCGAACGCCGACGAATCGGCCGGGGTGGCCGAGCTAGTGGGGGCGGTGCCCGTTGTCGCTGAACTGGTGGTGGCTGAACTCGTCCAGAAGTCCGCATGCGCGCGCGGCTCGGGAGCGAGCGGCGCGGTCGACCCGGCGGGAGTCCGCCTGGCGATCACCACCGTCAGCCAGATCAGGCCGGCGACCAGCGCGAGCACCCAACCGGACCGGAGGATGGACTCGAGCCACCCGGGCATGTTCCAGAAGTCGGGGACCCCTTGCCACCAGATGCCCTGCATGAACGGCACGAAGGTAAGGACGACGAGCACGCCGATGGCGACCATCGCCGGGTCGAAGATGCCCTTGATCGCCCGCTCGGCGTGGATGCGTCCCTGACTGTCCGGGAGCAACGCCCAGGCGACGGCGTAGAGGAAGAGTGCCGGGCCACCGAGGATGGCGACCACGAGGATGATGCCGCGGATGATCAGCGGGTCCAGGCCGGTGCGTCGTGCGATCCCGCCGCCGACACCGGCCAGCCAGGCCTCATCGGTGCGGACAAGCCCGGCGCTGCGGATCCAGTCAAAGAAAGAGCCCTGTGGCGCCGTCGGCGCGTTCGCCGAAGTCGGGCCAGGGGTGGGGGGTGCTTCGTTCATGACTCGAGTCTGGCGGCGGCTGCGGGCCGTCTGCCATGGGGTATCCCCCTGATCGGACCCTGAGATCGCCTGACCGGGTCCCTGCCCGGGGGTCGGGGGTGCTTGGATTGCTCCATGGACACCCCTCGCATGACCCGCCCGCGCGTGCGGCTCGTCGGCGGCGTGTGCGCCGGGTTCGCCGAGCACACCGGCCTTCCTCTGCCGCTCGTGCGAACGATCACGGTGCTCCTGACCGCGTGCGGCGGAGCCGGGTTGCTCCTCTACTGCTGGTTGTGGGCGACCACACCGATCGCCCAGGATTCGACTGACCCGCTGAAACGCGTGCTCACCCGTCCAAGCGATCCCGCGGCCGCTGACGGCGACGACGCTCCGGCCCGATCCGCACCGGTCACCGAGATCCTGCTCGGGGTCGCCCTCCTCGCCGCAGCGGGTGCGCTCGTGGCATCCCGTATGGGCGTCGACGTTCCCCTCGCCTTCGTCATCCCCGCGATCGTCGTACTCGGCGGCGCCGGGCTCGCCTGGCGGCAGTTCGACGACCTGCGCAGCCAGCGGTCATCGTCGTCCTCCGCGCTGCTCGTGCGTGCACTCGGCGCGCTGGTTCTCGTCGCGCTCGGCATCCTCTTGTTCTTTGTGACCGGCGAGGAGCCAAACGTCTGGACGGTCTTCATCGCGGCTATCGCTGTGCTGTTCGGGGTCGCCATCGTCGTCGCGCCGTGGCTCTTCCGGCTGACGCGCGACCTGGCCGAAGAGCGGGCGGCCCGCGTGCGCGAAGCGGACCGCGCTGAGATCGCCGCGCACCTGCACGACTCGGTGCTGCAGACGCTCGCCCTGATCCAGCAGAAGGCCGACCCTGCCAGCGACGCCTCCCGGCTGGCCCGCGCGCAGGAGCGTGAACTGCGGGACTGGCTCTTCGCCGGCTCCCCCGGATCGTCGGTCGACCTCGCCGATGAACTGCGCCGGCTCGCCGCGGTAGTCGAGCAGGAATACGCCGCCCAGATCAACGTGGTGGCCGCCGGGCAGAGCCCAAGTTCGGTGCCCGACGCGTTGCTGGGCGCCGCCCGCGAGGCCATGCTGAACGCGGCACGCCACGCCGGCGGCACCGTCTCGGTCTACCTCGAGTCGTCGCCGACAGCCGTCGAACTGACCGTGACCGACCGGGGTCCGGGTCTCAGCCTCGACGACATCCCCTCCGACCGGATGGGGGTGCGCGAATCGATCCTCGGCCGGATGCGACGGATCGGGGGCACGGCCGAGCTCTCGCCGGGACCCGGCGGCGCTGGAACCGAGGTCCGCCTTCTTCTCCCCCTGACCGATGGAGCACACCATGTCGATGTCTGATCCGAGCGCAGCCGACCTCACCGTGGTGATCGTCGATGACCACTCGATCTTCCGCTCCGGCCTGCGCGCCGACCTGGCCGACGGCATCCGTGTTCTCGGGGAAGCCGCCACCGTCGACGAAGCGATCGCCCTCGTCGTGGCCACCCAGCCACGCGTGGTGCTGCTCGACGTGCACCTGCCTGGCGGCGCAGGCGGCGGAGGGGCCGAGGTCATCCGCCGGTCCGCAGCGCAGGCGCCGAACACGCGGTTCCTGGCGTTGAGCGTTTCGGATGCGGCCGACGACGTGGTGACCGTCATCCGCAGTGGTGCCCGCGGGTACATCACGAAGAGCGCCTCGGGAGCCGACGTGTCGGATGCCGCCCGTCGCGTCGCCGACGGGGACGCCGTCTTCTCGCCCCGCCTCGCCGGATTCGTGCTCGACGCGTTCGGTGCGGTGTCCGGGGAGACCGCCGAAGCATCCGACGAACTCGACCGCCTCTCGGCACGCGAACAGGAGGTGATGCGGCTGATCGCCCGCGGCTACGCCTACAAGGAGGTCGCCGCCTCGCTGTTCATCTCGGTGAAGACGGTGGAGACCCACGTTTCGAGTGTCCTGCGCAAACTGCAGCTGTCATCACGTCACGAACTGACCGCATGGGCACTGGAGCGCAAGCTGCTCTGATCCAGCGAGAAATCCCGGGCCGACACGGATTTCGCGGTGTTCACCCGTACGTCTCCGGATGCCACTACCCTGACCTCATGACGAAGAACGCCAGCGACGGCTCACCGGATACGGCCGCACCCGCTCTCTCGGAGGCGCCGGCCAAAATCAGCCCGAAACGGGTGTTGGCGTGGGGGTTGTGGGACTGGGGATCTGCCGCGTTCAACGCCGTGGTGACGACCTTCGTCTTCACCGTGTACCTCACCTCGGACGCGTTCGGCGAAGAAGCCGTCGTCTCGGCCCAGCTCGGCTGGGCGCTGGCCACCGCCGGTGTTTTGGTTCTTCTCTTCGCGCCAGTCACCGGGCAGCGCTCCGACAGTGCCGGGCGGCGCAAATTGTGGCTCGGCGTCAACACGTACATCGTCGTCGCCCTCACTGCGTGCATGTTCTTCGTCGCCCCATCCCCGGACTTTCTCTGGCTCGGACTTCTGCTCGTCGCAGCCGGGAACGTGTTCTTCGAATTTGCCAACGTGAATTACAACGCGATGCTCGCCCAGGTCTCGACGCCGAAGACGATCGGCCGGGTCTCCGGCATCGGCTGGGGGCTGGGCTATCTGGGCGGAATCGTGCTCCTTCTGATTGTGTACTTCGGCCTGATCCAGCCCGAGGTCGGGATTTTCGGCATCACTGACGAGAACGGCATGGATGTCCGCGCCACCGTGCTCGTGTCGGCGATCTGGTTCGGCCTGTTCGCCCTGCCCGTTCTCCTCGCCGTCCCCGAGTACGAAGGCGTCGGCGCCCGTCGCACCAAGGTGGGTTTCTTCGCCTCCTACCGTCGTCTCTTTCAGGACATCCGCAAGCTCTGGCGTGAAAGCCGCCAGACCGTCTACTTTCTCTTCGCCAGCGCGGTCTTCCGCGACGGCCTGGCCGGAGTGTTCACCTTCGGCGGCGTTCTCGCTGCGGGCTGGTTCGGCTTCTCTCAAGGAGAAGTGATCATCTTCGCCATCGCGGCGAACGTCGTCGCCGGGATCTCGACCATCACCGTCGGCCTTCTGGACGACCGACTCGGCCCGAAACCGGTGATCATGGCGTCCCTCATCGGCCTCGTCGCTACTGGGCTGTTGATCTTTTTCCTCCATGACGGAGGCAAGCTCACGTTCTGGATCTTCGGACTCGCCCTGACCCTCTTCGTCGGGCCCGCACAGTCGGCATCCCGGTCGTTCCTGGCCCGGCTGATCCCGGCCGGGCGCGAGGGTGAGGTATTCGGGCTGTACGCCACGACCGGGCGTGCCGTCTCGTTCCTGGCGCCGGCCGCTTTCGCGCTCTTCATCACGGTCGGTGGTGAACAGTACTGGGGCATCCTCGGCATCGTTCTCGTCATCTTCATCGGGCTCCTGCTGCTCATTCCGGTGCACGCAAAGCAGCAGCAGCTGCGGTAACCCGCCGTGTGCCCCCACGAAGTCACTCAGTCCGGACGCACACACCCGGTGTACCGCGTGACCCCGTCCGCATCAAGTGACCTCGTGCCGGGCAGCGCATGCCTGCTCCCGTCAGAGGACGGGCCGCCGGTTACAGCCCGTCGGCGACCGCCGCCGTCACCTGCAGCCACGCCTCACGGGTCTGCGGGGTGAGCACCTCGACGTTGAGCGGTCCCCCGCTCTGGAATCCGGGGTCGTACGGAACTTCGAGCACCACCCGGGTGAGCGCTGAGAAATGTGCGTGCAGGCGTCCGGACAGTTCTGGCTGCGCAGCGTCTCCGGGTGCTGAGAGGATCGTCACCGCCTGGCTGACCTTGTCCTGGTGACCCTTCTGCCGCAGACCATCGAGCAGCCACGCCGCACTCGCCGCGGTTTCCTCATTCACCGTCGTGACCACGACGAGCTGGTCGGCCGCTTCGACCGCCGCCTCCCAGTTCGAGGCGCGCATGTTGTTGCCGGTGTCGATGACGAGCAGGCGGTAGAACCGGCTGAGCGTGGAGTGGAGGCTGTCGAAGGCCTTCGCGTCGATCGTCGACGACGCGGCGGCATCCTCGTCGGAGGCGAGGACATCGAACTGGGCGTCCCCCTGGCCACGCACGTAGTTGTCCAGGTAGCCGACACGCGCGGACTCCACGTCGGAGAAGAGGCCAACGTCGCGGAGCAGGTCCACCGCCGTGTTCGAATGCCGTGACGGCTGGGCGCGCCAGCCGAGCGTCCCACGGGTTTCGTTGTTGTCCCAGGCGAGTGTGGAACCGCCGCGGTGGATGCCGAACGTCGCCGCGAGCAGCAACGTCGCTGTCGTCTTGTGCGCGCCACCCTTCGGGTTGAGCACCACGATGGTGCGCGGCCCCTTGAGGCTGCGCTGGACGCGACGGATGGCATCCCGGTGCGCCTGCTCAGCCTTGCCCGGGCGCGGCGAGATCACACCCCCGGTGATGCGGCGGAGGAAGCCCTGCCAACCCTGCTTCGCCGGGCCCTCCGGGGCCGATGGGCGGGACTGGAGGAAGTCTTCGAGCGTCGGCACAGCTTCGTCCCCGGTATCGGCTGGCACCGAGAACACCGCGGGCTGGGATGGCGTCCCGGGCGAATCCCCGGCGTCAGCCGGTTCGTCTGCGGCGAACTCGGCTTCGAACTCGGCGATGGCCTCTGCCGCGGGCCGGTCGTCGGGCGTGGCATCCGGAGCGGAATCAGCTGTCGCGGCAATAATTCGCGTGGCGGTGTCGGCGGGCAGGGCGACCTCCGGCAGCGGGGGGAACGGAGCCCCGTGGAGGGGCGGGCCGTCATATCGGTAACCGAGGTCATCTGTGGAGTCCGGGATGCTTGGCTCGTCGCCCGGCGCCCGGAAGGTCGATCGTCGGGTCGGGGCGGGTTCGAAGGATGTGGCTGGCCGGCGTTCCGCTTCGTCGTCGGCGAAGTCGACGAGGTCCTCGATGCCGAACGGGGGCAGCGGGATCGCACCCTTCTCAACCGGACCGGACGATGGCACGTACGCGTCGTCAGTGACGTCTTCGTCGTGCTCGTCATGCTCGTCATGCTCGTCGTCGTGCTCGTCATCGTTGGGGGTGTCGTCGTCCTCGTCGTGCCGGTCGGCAGCCTCGTCGGCATACCCATCGTCGTCGACGAGGATCGCGCCTTCCGACTCAACGTTGCCGTCTGGGTGGACGATCAGCGCGTAGACGCCGTCGAGGTCGGTGGTGGCGACCCGGACCGGGCGGTCGCGGACCGCCGCTTCCTCGGCGACGCGGGCAATGACCCCGGCTCGGGCACCGGCAACGTCGGCCGCGTGCACCTCGGACCTGTGGCCGTCGACGGTGACTTCACCGGTACCGTCGGCTCGCACGATCGCAGTGATATGTGGCTCGTTCGACTCATTCGACACGTCGGGGCACCGTTTCTTTTCCACGGCCGAAGGACGCCCTGTCGGCGTCGAAGCGACCAGTTTCCGAGTACCAGTATTGCGCGACCCGCATCCGGGGGCCGAATTGAGCCCTTTGCCAGGCGGGTGAGCTCGTTGCTACGCCGGGATGAGGCCTCTCTCGCCCAGCGCCGTCCACAGCGTTTCGGGAACAATCTCGGCCATCCACACGGCATTCCGACGCAACTGTTCAGGCTTGCTTCCCCCGATCACGACGGAGCGGACGGTGTCGTCGCGCAGGGTGTAGTGGAGGGCAGCAGCGGGCAACGACACTCCGAATTCCCGGCAGATTTCAGCGATCGACCGTACTCGCTCGAGCACCGCCGCTGGCGCGCTGCCGTACTCGTAACGGCTGTCGGCATCCGGGTTCTCGGTGGCAAGGAGCCCCGAGTTGAAAACGGAGGCGGTGACGATCCCCACCCCCTGGGCGCGGCAGGCCGGTACGACGTCGGCGAGCACCGGCTGTTCGGCGAGCGTGTAACGACCGGCGACCATGAGCAGGTCGATGGCCCCGGTGTTCGCCGAGGCGAGGAGCGCGCCGGTGTCCATCGAGCCGACGCCGATCGCCCGGGTCACCCTCTGGTCCCGAAATCGCGCGAGCGCCGGAATCGCGACGTCCAGTCCCTCGTGGAGATCGTGGTTCTCCGGGTCATGCAGGTAGAGGATGTCGAACCGGTCGAGCCCGGTGCGCTCGAGCGATTCCTCGACGCTGGAGCGAATGCCGTCGGCCGAGAAATCCCACACCCGCCGGTGGTCGGCGGGTACAGCGAAGTTGTTCTCGGAGTCGAGCTCCGCGGCACCTTCGGGGTGCGGCACCAGCAGCCGTCCGACTTTCGTCGACACGACGTACTGGTCCCGGGGTTTCGTGGCAAGGAAAGCACCGAGCCGCCGCTCGGAAAGCCCGAGGCCGTAGTGCGGAGCGGTGTCGAAGTAGCGGATGCCGGCATCCCATGCGGTCTGCAGAATCTCCCAGGCCGTGTCGTCGCTCATCGCCCGGTACAGGTCGCCGAGATTCGCGCCGCCGTATCCGAGCCTGGGAAGGTGCAGTTCGCTCATGAGCCGCAGCGTACTCCGTCCGATTCGCCGAGCGCTCCCCCTGTCAGCCGATGCGGCGGCCTTCGTTGTGCTCGTTCAGCACCCAGGTCGCACCTTCGTCCTCTGAGACGAAGCTCTCCCAGATGTACGAGGTGTCGGTGATCTTCGAGAAGTTCCAGCGGATCAGAAGTCCGTCGTTGCGGGTCCCGTCCTGGCGGATGCCGTCCCGTTTGTGCGCGGTCGCGACCAGGTGGGCGTACTCCCCGCGTTCCGGCTCGAAGTAGCTGACCCGCCAGGCGCCCATGTCGCGGTCGTACACCCGCACGGCGGTGGCGAGCGCGTCGTAGCCGCCGTCCTCGCGAGGGTGCAGGGCGACATCCTGCACCGCCTTACCGTCGAGGATGAACGACATCACCCAGAGAAAATCGGTCTCGTGCCAGTGCCCGGTCTTTTCGTCCATTCGCTTCGAGTGCACCTGCCAGCGGCCGACCATGCGGCCGAACCGGGACATGCGATTGGGGTACTGCGTAGTAGCGGCATCCGAGATGAGGGCTTCAGCGAAGTGGAGGTCGGCGTTCTCACTCATGGCGGAGTCTTTCTGTTAGCTGCCGGGGCTTCCAACGTCGACGACGCCGACGTCTGTGCGGTGGAAGTTCTGGAATGAGCGGGATGCCGTCGGGCCGCGTTGCCCCTGGTACCTCGAACTGTATTCCGCCGAGCCGTACGGCTTCTCTGCCGCTGAGCTCAGCTGGAAGAAGCAGAGCTGGCCGATCTTCATGCCTGGCCAGAGCTTGATCGGGAGGGTGGCGACGTTGCTGAGTTCGAGCGTCACGTGCCCGCTGAATCCGGGGTCGATGAATCCAGCGGTCGAGTGGGTGAGCAGACCGAGGCGACCGAGGGAGCTCTTGCCTTCGAGGCGGGCTGCGACGTCGTCCGGCAGGCTGACCTGTTCGAACGTGGACCCGAGTACGAACTCGCCCGGGTGCAGGATGAACGCTTCGTTCGGCTTCGCCTCGATGAGACGGGTCAGCTCGGGCTGGTCTTCGGCGGGATCTATGTACGGGTATTTGTGGTTGTCGAATAGCCGGAAGTACCTGTCGAGGCGCACGTCCACGCTCGACGGCTGGACCATCTCGGGATGCGACGGATCGAGTCCGATGCGTCCGGAGGCCAGTTCAGCTTTGATGTCGCGGTCGGAGAGAAGCACGAGGTCAGTTTATAAGGGCCGGGCTTGATAGTATGGCGAGACGCCTCCGGGCGTAACGTGCGGATGTAGTTCAATGGCAGAACTTCAGCTTCCCAAGCTGATAGCGCGGGTTCGATTCCCGTCATCCGCTCCAGTACTGGGATCCAAGCCCCTCCGGTCTTCAAGCCCGAGGGGCTTTTTCGTGCCGATCCACGGTTTACTCACGGTATTGGCCGAAAACGTCGAGCTGCGCAGACCGATCGGTTCGCTGCATCTGCTGCTCGATGTAGTGCTTCCGCGTCACTCCCTCGTCGGCGTGGCCGAGCTGCTCCTTGGCCGCCTCCGGACCGAGGATCGTCGCGACAGCCTTCCGGCACGCCTTCGTCGTCATCCACTCCACAGGTGTCCCCTTCACTGCGACCGCCCACTGCGCCCGGACGTTCTCCGGCCAGCGGAGCTTGCCATTCGCTGACGGGAACACCCACTCGCAGTACGAGTTCACCCGCCTCGACACGAGCACGTCGATGGCGAACTGCGGGAGGAACAGGGTGCGGTTCGATTCCTCCGACTTGGGGAACGCCTGACGATGAATGCCCTTCCCGCGGGTTCGTGTCACGGTGCCGGAGACGGTGACCTTGCCGTGCTCGAGGTCGACATCGGACCAGCGCAGCGCGAGCAGTTCACCGATACGCCAGCCAGTCCCGACGAGCAGGTCGGCGATGTCGGCGAGATCTCTGATTGAGTTGCCCCGCGCCGGCGGCTTCGCATCGTAGGCGCGCATCACTGTTCTGAGCTCATGCACATCCTCGATGCTCGGCGCCCGGACGGCTTTGCGTTCCACGGGCGGCAGGAGGAGATCTCTGGCGACGTTGGAGTCAGCAGCGTTGTGTCGGACAGCGAGCCCGAACATGCCCTTGAGAACAACGCCCAGCATCCGTGCCTGGCCCTCACCCGAGCCCTCGGCGACGCGATCGACGAGTCGTTGCATCACAGGCACCGTCGCCTCACGGATCCGCACTGAGCCGACAGCCTTATTCACGTGCGCCCGGATCGTTCCCTCGTAGCGTTCCTTCGTGGCGTCGGCTCGCTTGGACTTGCGGATCTCGATGACCCACTGCTCTGCGAGTGCAGTCAGCGTCGACTCCCGGGTGAGGTATTCGTTCGTCGGGGTCAGCCGGTCACGGAGGGACTCACGCAGGAGGTTCGCCGCCGCGCCCTTCGTCCGGCCGAACTTCTGCGCCCGACGAGTCACCCCGTCGAAGTCGCGATAGTAGGCGACCGCTGCCGGCTTCCCGTCAATCGTCTTGGTCTTGATCTC
The DNA here is from genome assembly GCF_900115155.1 of Mycetocola miduiensis. Classification (GTDB taxonomy): domain Bacteria; phylum Actinomycetota; class Actinomycetes; order Actinomycetales; family Microbacteriaceae; genus Mycetocola_A; species Mycetocola_A miduiensis. Next base: position 39,998 of record NZ_FOVM01000004.1, on the reverse strand, counting down.
GCCCCACGTTCCGAGAGGCAGTGGTGGGCGCGCCATCACGCCACCTCGATCAGTCGGACGAGTCCCGGGCGACCGCCTGCGCTGCTTCCTGCATGACGGACTCGAATGGCAACCCGAGCAGATCGCACAGACCTTGCACCTGGTCGACGTCGAGCACACGCTTGCCGCCGAAGATGCGCGAGATCTGCGCCTGCGACAGCCCAATGCTCTCTCCGAGCGCCGTCTGACTCACGCCCTGCAACTCCGCTTCCCGGCGCAGAATCGCCGCGATGTTGCGGGAGTACGCTCCCGGCGTTTTCTTGACTGACGGCACGCAAGCCAATGTAGCGAACATTCACCCCAGCACTCATGCTCGACGCACTATGCCATTTGGGATACCATCGGGGCATGATCCACACCACGCGGCGTGTCATGGTCGCCACAGCGATTATGGCGCAGTTGCGGGCGCAACGGATGACGCCAGAAGATCTCGCCCAGGCAATCGGGTTGCCTGCGGATGACCTTGCGGAGCGGCTGAACGGAGCCGTGGCGTTCGACGTCGACGAGCTTGATGCCATCGCTGTGGCTTTGCGGGTGGAGATCGACGCGCTGCTCGGTACCCGATAGCTTCCCGCCAATGTCGGTGGGTTAGTCGAAGCTGTGTTCGAACATGCCATTTGGCATCCAATGTTCCAGGGGGGACAAATAATGACTGTGGGATTCGAAAGTTCGAAGCTTGTCATGGGACGACTCACTGCCGCGGGGGCGCCGGTTGATCGAGTCGAGTCGCAACACCCGGACATGGTGCTGCTTGGCACGGTTCTAGGGTTGGCTGAGACGCTGGGCGCGGATTACCGGCTGTTGTTTGCTGCGCCGGTCGAGGATATTTCGGCGGCCTTCTTCTTGGCGAGACCCATCACTTCGCCCGGCTCCAGCCCGAGTGCGTCGACGAGCTCGAAGAACTGACCCATTCGCATGGGGCGCTCCCCACTGAGTAGTCGCGAGAAGGTGCGCTCGGGGATGCCTGACTTTGCAACGAGATCGTCGTTGCTCATGTTCAGCTCCGCCTTGCGTCCGCGCAAGATGGCCGCAATTGCCTGGGTATAGCTTTCGGTGTCCATATGGGCACTATATGGCCAAAATGGGCCGACTTCAAGGTGCCCCCCGGAGTGGGGTAAGCCCGATTTGGGCAACACGGCCCGTTTTGACTTGAGGTAGCCCGTTTGGGCCGTACATTGTCTGCATGGGCCGAATCAATCACACAGAAACCATCGCCAAGCGGGTGGACGCAAGCCGCTGCTCGCTCGACATCGCCGTCAATCGACTGGCGGAAGACTCGGGCATCCCCCGAACTACCCTTCAGCGGAAGTTGAAAGGCGCCGCTGAATTCACTGGAGGCGAGCTGATCGTCCTCGGCGACCAGATGAACGTCAATCCTGAGATCTGGATCCAGGGACTCGCGAAGGCCGCACAATGAGCGCCGACCGCAGCGGACCCGTTCTCGGCGTCAAGGCGGCTGCAGAGTACGTGCAGCGTGCGCCGAAGACGCTCTACAACATGAAGGCCGCCGGCGTCGGTCCGAAGTCGTTCAAACACGGACGACAGACCGTCTATTACCCCGCAGACCTGGACGCGTGGCTCAAGTCTCAGCTAGTAGCTGCCGAGTGAGCCTCTACACCGGCTCCGTTCTCGGCCTCGAACGCCCTGACACGGGAGAGGAGGACGAATACGAGCCGATCGATGAAGACGACCGCAAATCCGACTACGAGGACTAACCCCCACCAAAACGAATCGCCACCTGCTGGAACAGACGGCGACTCAGTGACACGAAAGGCACGAAAACCTATGTCAACCACAGATACTACCGCCCCGGTCCAGAAACCGCGCGGTTCTGCAACGAAGTTCACCGTCCCGGCTGTCCTTCTCCGCGACCTGGTCGCTGGCATCCTCCCCGCCACCTCGAAGGATGATGTCACTCCGGTTCTCTGCGCGGCGCAGTGGATCATCGAGGACTCCGTACTCCGACTGGTCGGCACCGACCGGTACCGGATCCACACGGCAACCGTCGCCCTCCCGGGCAAGCCGAAGGCGGGACACTTCATCGTCCCCCGGAGTGCACTGATCTGGATCTGGAAGAACGCCAACTTCTACGGACGCGCTCGGAGCAACGCAACGATCCCAGTCGTCGACATCGAGCTGACTGTCCCGGCGAACGCGGACTCGGCGAACCCGGGAACGATCACAGTCAAAGTGCGTCGGTCCGTCGATGAACGGCTGCACGTGCTCTCGTTCGCGGACAAGCTCGTCGTCGGCATCTTCCCTCCAGTGATGAAGCTGGTCGAGAAGGCGCGAGCGGCCGAGATCGCGTCGGCCACAGCGAAGGTGAATCTGCGATTCGTCGCAGACGCCCAGAAGATGGCCGGAAACGGCTACGTCGCCCCGCGGATCAAGTTCACGGCCGCCGAGGACGGTTCGTCGAAGCCCGGCGTAGTTCTTGTTGCGTTCGAGAACGACGACAAGACGCCGTACGCCGAGGCGCTCATCCAGCCGAATCTGGAACTCCGCTGATGCGCGCGCCGAAGTGGCTGGTCGCCAACGACCCGCACCCCGCGTACTCGGACTGGGACGGTCGTGACGGCCTGACCGAAACACCGAAGGTCATGGTCCGCATGGACGAGTACCCGCGGCTCGCACCTCAGCCGGTGCACCCGACTCCCCCGACCGAACCGGTCCTCCCGAAGACGCACGACGAGAGCAAAGCACCGTTCATCGCCTGCACCGTCGTCCTTGTCGTCGTGTTCATCATCCTCGGCTGGACGGCATTCGACCTCCTCGCCGCCGGCGTCAAGTACTGAAAGGCAACACCCACCATGACACTGCAAATCGTCAACCTCCAGGCCGAGAACTACAAGCGAGTCAAGGCCGTCAACATCACCCCTGAGGGGAACGTCGTCTTCATCGGCGGCCGAAACGCTCAGGGCAAAACGTCGGTCCTCGACGCCATCTGGGCCGCTCTCGCAGGCGGCGATGCCTCGCGGGCAACTCAGCAGCCAATCCGCGACGGGCAGGAAACCGCTGTCGTCCGCCTCGACCTCGGCGAGTACATCGTCACCCGCCGCTGGACGAAGGACGACTCGGGCACCCTCACTGTTGAGTCAGGCGACGGGGCGAAGTACTCCTCGCCGCAGAAGCTCCTCGACGAGGTTGTCGGCGCCCGAGCCTTCGACCCGCTGGCGTTCACCCGCCAGTCGGCACGCGACCAGGTCGCGACGCTGGTCTCCACGGTGAAGCTGCCGTTCGACCCTGCTGCCGTCGAGCGGGAACGCAAGGGCATGTTCGACACCCGCACCGAGGTCAAACGCGAGGTCACGAAGCTCGAAGGACAGCTCGCAGGATTCGCTCCGACCGACGAGACCCTCCCGGCTGAGGAGGTCTCCGCGGCATCCGTGCTCGACGAATACGAAGAGGCGAGCCAGCACAACGCAGCCATCGACCGCCTCTACAACGCGGCCGCTGACGCTCAGACGGAGCGCGAGAACGCCGCCAAGCACGTCGCCAAGCTGGAAGAGCAGCTCGACGCCGCACGCACGTACCTGACCATGGCGATCGAGACCGAGGAGACGACAGTCGCGAAGGCTGCGGCGAGCGTGCGGAAGGACCTCGCGGCGATCAGTGCCCGCCTGGCGTCCGTCGAAGCGACGAACGCGAAGGTGCGGGCACAGCAGCACCGTGCAGCCGTGGCCGCCGAGCTCTCGGAGCGGAAGCAGCGCGCGGCACAGCTCACGATCCAGCTCGAGCAGATCGATAAGCGAAAGGCTGGCGCTCTCGCTGCGGCGAACTTCCCCGTCGACGGTCTTTCGTTCGATGACTCGGGCGTGACGTACAAGGGCATCCCCTTCTCTCAGGCATCCGCCGCTGAGCAGCTCCGCGTCTCTGTGGCTCTGGCCATGGCCGCGAACCCGACGCTCCGCGTGCTGCGGATCCTCGACGGGTCGCTGCTCGACTCCGACTCGCTCAAGATCATCGGCGAGCTGGCGACGGAGAACGACTACCAGGTGTGGATCGAGATCGTTGACGAGTCCGGCAAGGTCGGCGTCGTCATCGAAGACGGTCAGGTGAAGGCATGAGCGCCGTCGACCACAAGGCCGAGGCGATCCGCCTCGACAACGAGGCGTACAAGACGCACGCGGGACCGGAGGTAGCGGCTCTATACGCCGCGCGGGCGCAGACGCACGCAACGCTCTTCGCCGCCGAGCAGCAGCGTCTCGCCAACCTCATCGAGTGGTTCGGAGACGGGGAGTTGTCCACGGACCCAGCAAAGCGCGAAGCACAGCTCGCGGTACAGCGGGAGACCGAAGAAGGACTGGGCCTCTCATGAGCATCAACGACTCCGGCGTTCTCATGAACGCAACCGCCGCCACTCCGACGCTTGTCTCGTGGGTGGTTGGTCTCGACCTCTCCCTCACCGGCACAGGCGTCGCGGTGATCGGCGAGGACGGCATCCGTACCTCGCTGGTTACCTCGAAGGGGAAGGCGGATGCGTCACTCCAGCAGCGCTCCGCCCGCCTCATCGACCTCTGCCAGCAGATCGCCGACCTCATCCCCGAAGGTGCGCTCGTCGTCATCGAGCAGCCCGCCTACTCGCAGACGGGCGGTTCACATCACGACCGCTCCGGTCTCTGGTGGCTGATCGTCGCTTACCTGCACGGCATTCACCATGTCGTCGAGGTCGCGCCCGGCACCGTGAAGAAGTTCGCCACCGGGAAAGGCAACGCCGGTAAGGACGAGATGCTCGCCGCCGCGATCAAGCGCTACCCCGGCGCCGACGTCGTGAACAACAACGTCGCGGATGCAGTGCACCTCGCGGCCATGGGTGCCCGGTTCCTCGGCCACCCGCAGGAGACCGAGACGGTGAAGATCGTCGAAGCGATGGCTGTGCCGAGGTGGACAGCATGAGCGCCTACGACCTCGACGACCCGAAGCACCCCGGCTACGCCGACCGCCTCTTCGAGCGCCGTGATGACCTCGTGAAAGAGGTGTGCGTCTTCTGCGGGTGCGTCGGCGGTCACTTCACCGGTTGTCAGGTGGCTCCGCGATGAGCTACCTCGACAGGGTCCTTCACGACGGCTCCGACCGGGACGGCTGGCTCGAAGCTCGCCGTCCTGTGATCGGGGCGTCGGATGCCGCGAAGCTCGCCAAGCCGGGATCGGTGGACAAGTACCTCGCACAGAAACTCGGCGACAGCGGATTCAGCGGGAACAAGTACACCGACTCCGGTAATCGGTGGGAACCGATGATGCTCGCGTGGGCTGGCATCCCCGAGAACAAGGCACTCATCCACTCCCCCGGAGAACGCGGTTTCGCTGCCACACCGGACGGGGCTGGCGGGACGGTCGGCGCCGAGTGTAAAGCAAAGCACGGTCGCGTCGTCGACGGCCCGTCGCTCGGTGAATGGCGGCAGCTCGCGTGGCAGTTCGTCTGCGTCCCCGAGTTCGAGTCCATCGAGTTCATCTGGGTCGAACTGATGGACGGCGAGATTCGCGCCGGCTGCCACGGCGAACCGAAGAGCATCACCGTGCGCCCCGACCATTCCCGAATCCGGGAGCTGACACCGTTCATCCTCCCCATCGCAACAGACCTCCTCGCGCGGCTCACCGCCGCGCTCGATTTCGAAAGGCAGCTCGCCTCATGAGCACTGACATCACCCCTTACCGCAACGCCTCGCTCGACGAGAAGTACCGCTACGCCCGCGCACTCGCTGAGGCCGGCGACCTCCTCCCCAAGGGCCTGTGGGCCAACGTCCGCAACGCTGAGACGGGTCTCATGGAGAACCGGCCGTCACCAGGCAAGGTGATGCTCGTCGCCGAGACTGGCGCCATGCTCGGCATCCACCCGATGGCCGCCCTGCAGGGCATCGACGTCATCGAGGGCAACCCGACGATCAAGCCGTCACTCATGACAGCACTCGTCCGCGAGGCAGGACACACGCTCCGCATTAAAAAGACCGGGACGATCGAGGGCGGCGACATCGCCGTCACAGCGACGCTCATCCGGTCGGACGATCCCGACTTCACGTACGAGTCGACTTGGGAGCCGAAGGACGCTATCCGCGCCGGATTGATTGATTCCTACAAGCCGAACGCCGAGGGCGTGTGGCAGGTCCGGGCTCGATCCCAGAACGACAACATCAAGCCGTGGGAGGCGTACACGCCCGCGATGCTCCGTTGGCGTGCCGTCGGCGACGTCGTCCGCGAGGGCGCGGAGGATGTGCTCCTCGGCGTGCACTACACCGCCGAGGAACTGACCTCGGGCCCGACCGACGCCGGCGAGATGGTCCAAGTGACCGCGGCCCCGGCCGAGGACTGGGCGGCCCTGATTGCCGCGGCAACCACGAAGACAGAGCTGACCGCGATAGCGAACCGTGCGAGGGCAGCCGAACAGTTCACCGACGCGATCCGGACGCTCGTGCTCGCCCGCTCCGGGATGATCCACCGCGGCGAAACACCCGCAGAGGAACCGACCGCTGAGGAACAGGTCGAAGTCGTGGACGGTGAACTGTCCAAGGAAGAGTACGAGCGCCAGTCGGCAGCCGAGCACGCAGCGGCGGTGCAGTCATGACTGTCGAGATGAAGCCGAACCCAGCGACCGGCGAGATTGCGAACCTCGCGGCCGACGACCTGGTCACGTACCAGCCGATGCACCCGCTCGACATCGAGCAGGCCATCCGTGCGATCGGCGAACGGCTCGAAGCATCCATCCCCGCACTGAAGGAACTGTGGGAGAAGCGCTACGCCGCCGAGCGTGCACTGATCAAGGCGAAGGCCGAGACCATGCTGCGTTCGAAATACGACACCGTCGCTGAGAAGCGCGCCGAGGCAGAGCTTGCAACGCTCGAGCTGCGTCGGGAGTTCGACGCAGCGAAGGAGATCCTTCACGCTGCCGAGGAACTCCAGAAGGCGTTGCAGGCGCGGATGTTCGGATTCCAGAACATCAACCGTGTCCAGGCGTCGCTCTACAACATGGGCGGTGGTCCCAGGTGAGCGCCGTGCTTGAGCGGGTCGGATACCGCCAGCCCGCCGTCGAGTGGAACGGCCTCACCGTCACGGACCTCTTCTGTGGCGCGGGCGGATCCTCCTCCGGTCTCGTCGCCGCCGGATTCAAGGTCGTCATCGCGGCGAACCACTGGGCGCAGGCGATCGACTCGCACCAGATCAACCACCCCGAAACGGACCACTCGAACGCTGACATCTCGCAGGTGAATCCCGGGTTCTTTCCGCGCACCGACATCCTTTGGGCGTCGCCGGAGTGCACCAACCACTCTGTGGCGAAGGGGGTGAAGCGTCAGCGAGTCGAGGACGCCGCACTGTTCGAGGCCGACGGCACTCGCCCGCTTCCCGACGAGGCAGCGAACCGGTCCCGGGCGACGATGTGGGATGTGCCACGGTTCGCCGAGCACCACAACTACCGGGCGATCATCATCGAGAACGTCGTCGACGCCGCCCGCTGGGTTCCGTTCCCGGCATGGCTTCAGACGATGGAGCTGCTCGGGTATGAGCACGAGATCGTGTGGCTGAACTCGATGCACGCTCAGGGCATGGGGCTCCCCGCCCCACAGTCACGCGACCGGATGTACGTCGTGTTCTGGCGGAAGGGCGAGCGCAAACCCAACCTCACGAAGTGGACCCGTCCGCAGGCGTTCTGCGAAATGCACGGCATCGTGCACGCGGTCCAGGCGTTCAAGAAGGAGGAACGCTGGGGCCGTTACCGGGCGCAGTACGTGTACCGGTGCCCGCGGGTTGAGTGCCGCAACGCGATCGTGGAACCTGCGTGGCTGCCCGCCTCCTCGGCTATTGACTGGTCCATCCCGGGCGAGCGCATTGGTGACAAGAAGAAGCCGCTCGCCGAGAAGACGAGGGCCCGCATCGAGAAGGGCATCGAACGGCACTGGAAGCCGCTGGTCGTCGCGGCGGCCGGGAACACGTACGACTCAGCATCAGGCAAGCCCGGCACCTATCTGCGGGCGTGGCCGACTGAGGAGGCTCTGCGCACGCAAAACGGCACCGCCGAGTACGGCGTCGCGGTCCCTCCGCTCATCACGGACGGCATCCACGGCGGAGGCACGGTTCAGTCGTCGGATAACCCGATGCTCACGCAGACGACAGCTCAGACGAAGGGCCTCGCGTATGCCCCGCTGATGATCCCCGTGGAAGGTCGCGAGGGTAAGAGCGCGGCGCCGACCACGGGACCGCTCCGCACGCAGTCAACCCGCAACGAGACGGCACTCGTCGTCCCGCTGCGAAACCACGGCGTCACGAAGCCCGCAACACACCCGATCGACACCGTGTCTGCTGGGGGCAACCACCACGCCCTGGTCATGCGGAACAACGAGGGCGGCGCGGAAATGTCGACGCCCGTCACGGAGGAGCTTCGGACGATCACCACGGCGGGGCATCAGTCCCTGCTGGTGCCGTACTACTCGGCATCCCTGACCGCGAAGCCGACAAGCGAACCTCACGGAACGCTCACCACGGGCGACCGGTTCGGACTCGTCGAGTCCGAGATCAGCCTCGACGTCGACGACGTCCTGTTCCGGATGCTGACCCCCGACGAGATCAAGATCGGCATGGCATTCGCCCCCGACTACTTCCTCGGCGGAACGAAGCGCGAACAGGTCAAGCAGGCAGGCAACGCGGTCACCCCTCCTGCTGCTCGGGATCTCGGGATGGCTGTGGCCGAGGCGCTCAACGGAACGAACCTGGAGCGTGCGGCATGATCCGGCAATCAGTTTCGCGTTCTCAGGTCATCCCAGTGCGCCATGTGAAGGGCCATTTCAAGGGAGCTGTGCATGTAACCCGTAATGTATCCGGGCGACCCATCCTGCCGCTCGTTCACAGGAAGGTCCGAGAAGTACGCCTCCACGGAGAAACGACGCTCGTCAGCAGCTTCGCCACGATCGAGCACATTGACGGTGACTTCTTCGTGTCCCATGAAGAAGGTGTAGGTAGTCAGCTTCGCTGGCTGCGCTCCGTCAACGAGGAGGGTGAGGAACTTCAGGGTTTCTTCTACGTCATCCATCCCCGCAGCCTATTGGCGGTGACGTCATGAGCGGGTTTTCTCCGGCGACGATCAAGGCGCTCAAGAAGCGGTCCCGTGGCCTCTGCGAGGGCTGCGGACTGGAGCCGGCCACAGAGGCACACCACGCCCAGTACAAGTCGCGTGGCGGCCCGGACACGCTCGGCAACGCACTGCACCTGTGCGGCTGGGGCAACCACACCGGCTGCCATGGCATCGCGCACTCCGGTGCACGGGGCGAGTCGCTCGGCTGGGCAATCCGTTCAGGGCACAACCCGCTGCTGGTGCCGAAGTTCCGGCGGTTCGATTCGAAGTGGTGGCGGTACGACGACGAGGGCGGCGCCGTCCAGGTGTCCGCAACAGACGCGATCGAGTACCTCACGATGATCGGCGCGATGAAGCAAGGGATCACCTAATGGCTTCACTCTCATGGGTCCGCGTAGACGCCGCGCTCGCGTCCAACCACAAAACGCTCGCACTTCTGGGGCAAAAAGGAGGAGATCGTGCACTCAACACCTACATTTTCGGCCTCGGACACTGTGCGTCGCAGGGCACTGACGGGTTCATCCCAACTGCCGCTCTCGGACTCATTCACGGGACAGCGAGAGCAGCGCAGCAGCTCGTCGAGGTTGGGCTGTGGCATCCGCTCCCTGGGGGCTGGGATGTCAACGATTACACCGATTATCAGCCGTCGGACGACGAGTCGAAGGCGCGTTCCGAGAAGGCCCGGAAGGCAGCCGAAGCACGGTGGGGAGCACGCAATGTCTGATGCCCCAAGCAATGCGCCAAGCATTGCTCAGCCGATGCCCGAAGCAATCCACGCAACGAACGCAACGTACGCAACTAACGCACGTGACCAAGACACACAGAGAAAACCTCGCGTTTATAACCGCGGGAGTGGGGCTGTGGATAACTCAAATCTGGCGACAGGAGAGAGCATCTTTCAGTCCGACATTGACCTCGCCGTGTTCCTTGCAACCCGAAATCCGAACCGAGTCCGTCACGAGAAGCCTCGACGAACCGCAGCGGAACGTGCCCGCCGGGAGTACGACCGCGAGACCACCAACCAACTGGCATTCATCCACGGCCAGCAGGCCGCCGAGACAGAGAAGAGAACCACATCATGAACTACTGGCCCAGCGGCATGAAGGTCGACCCGATCGGATCCTGGCCTTCAGCCCTCACTGAGAAGCGTCGCGCGTCGAACTTCGCCTCGACGATGTCGTCGACACTCGCCACGCTGCGCCGGGAGCTGTTCCAACTCGACGCGGAGGACGTCCGCCTGCAGGTCGCCATCCCCGCATCGCAGTTCCGCCTCGACGGCTACCCACGGGCGACGGCGAAGGCCGAGCATCCCGGAATCATCCTGACGATGCAGACGAACGTCGGCGCCCTCTCGTACCCGTGCGACACCTTCACGACGTGGGAGGACAACCTGCGCGCGATCGCCCTGGCACTCGAAGCGCTGCGGAAGGTCGACCGATACGGGGTGACGAAGCGCGGCGAGCAGTACCGCGGATTCATGGCGATCGAAGCCACCGCGGTGCCCGCAGGCTTCACCTCGGCCGACGACGCCCGCGAGTTCCTCCGGTCAGTCACCGGGGATCTCTGGAAGGACGTCTCGGCGTCGGACTCCCACCTGGTGCGAACAGCGAAACGGTGGGCGCACCCCGACATGCCCGGCGGCGACGCCGACAGATTCCAGCGAGTCACTCTCGCCGAGCAGTACCTCAAACAGAACGGAGCCATCTAATGGCCGGAGAAACAGTAATCACCGTCGTCGGGAACCTCACGAGCGACCCGGAGCTGCGGTACACGCAGAACGGCCTCGCAGTCGCGAACTTCACGATCGCGTCCACCCCGAAGGTGAAGGACCGCAACTCGGACGAGTGGAAGGACGGCGAGGCGCTGTTCCTCCGCGCATCCGTGTGGCGGGAGTTCGCCGAGCACGTCGCCGGATCGCTCACGAAGGGCTCCCGCGTCATCGCCACTGGCCGGCTGAAGCAGCGCTCGTACGAGACGAAGGAAGGCGAGAAGCGCACCAGCATCGAGCTGGAGATCGACGAGATCGGTCCGAGCCTTCGATACGCGACCGCCCAGGTGACGCGTGCGCAGTCGTCAGGCGACTCTCGTGGCCCTGCTGCGGTTCAGGACGAGCCGTGGGCGGCAACAGCACCCGGGGCCGCTCCTGCTGCGTCTCAGGAGCCGTGGAACAGCTCGGCACCGTTGGGAGGGTACGGAGATGACACCCCGTTCTGAAGCCAGCAGGTTCGTGCGGGCGATCCCCACGAACGGTGACGTCGTCCACGCACTGAAGGTCGATGTGCCCGTCTACTGGAAGTACCCGGGGATCCACAAGACCGATCCGAAGTCATTCATCGGCCGGTTGCTCGGCGGACGTTCGCTCTGCGGAGTCCGGGGAACCGACGCGTACGCCATGGGCGGCATGGCGGCAGTCCTTGATGCTGAGGGCGACCTGGTCGACTTCGACACCGAGAACATCCCGGAACCGAAAACGGCGTGGAACGGCGACACGATGAACGTCGTCTGCCCTCGCTGCGTCGGCCGCGTTCGCCGCATCCTCAAGAACCGGGGTGCCTGATGCTCGGCCACAGCCACCGTCCGAACCCACTCGCGTCGCAGATCGACTCCGAATGGGCACGCATCCAAGCGGAGATGCCCCGCAAGCCAGAGCACCTGTGTGCGAAGTGCAAGACACCGTTCGGCAAGTCCGCCGTCCGGTGTGTCAACGAACCGATAGGAACACGATGAGCACCTGTCATTGCGACGGACCACCGCACTCCTACGACCCGAAGTGGCGCAGGGAAGGCCGCGATAGCCAAGGCCGCCCCATTGCGCAGACCGTCTTTATCTACCCACAAGGAGGACGACGATGAGCCGCTCCACAGAGTCCCAGCTCGGCACAGCCCGGATGCTGCTCGCCATGTTCGACGCACAAATCGCCTCGTTCGATGAGCACATGAAATCCACTGAGGCGGTCAAACGCAAAGCCATCAAGGCGAAGAAGTTCGACCCGACGCTCCTCGAGCGTATCGAGGGGGTTCGGGAAGGCCGCGAGAAGTGGGCGGCCCGAGTCGAACAGCTCGAAAAGGAGACCGAAGCATCATGACACTCGTCTGCATAACGAACCAGATGCCGGAGGTCCGCGCCTGCACCATCACCGGTGAGCACTACGACACGTGCGACGGCGCCCTCTGCCACGGCTGCATCCCCCGGGAAGCGACCAACGGCCTGCTGTGCCACGGCTGCTACGTCCGCGTCCTCGACGCCCTCGGCAAGGTCGCCCCATGGTGGGAGGCACTGCAGGGTGTCGACCGGGCGGTGCAACGCGACAACGCCGGCGTCCGCACTCAGTCCGGCCCGCCGATCCCGATTCCACCGATCGGTCTCGCCATCGACGAGGTGTTCTCCTGGTACCGGTCGTACCCGGCGGACGTCGACCTGTGGGTGTCGTCGGTGGACGGCGCCCGTCACGCGATCATGTTCACGAAGACAGCGCTGGCAGCGTTCCGTGCTCACCCGATCGAGGAACGCACCACTCGAGTCGCCCGTATCCGGTGTGGGGAATGTCAGCAGATGAACCTCATCCACAAACCACCCCGCCACGTCGACGACAGCGTGCACATCCTGTGCCCGTGCGGAGTCACCCTCACGCTCGACGAGCTCGAGGTCGAACGAGAACGGCAGGTACGGAACATCGCCAACCCGATCATCGACGCCGGCCAACCAATCACGTTCGACCGGAACCAGGCGGAACCGTACTCGCGGGAGAACCCGGACCACGACCACCTCGACCCGCTCATGACACGCACCGTCAAGGAACTCGTCGCCGTCGCGGAAGGCCTCGAGGTTCCGAAGGCGCGCCAGCTCCGCAAGAACGAACTCATCACCACCATCCGAGAAAGGCAAACAGCATGAGCACCATGAAGCCATGGCTCACCGTCGCCGAGGCAGCCGTCCTCGTCAAGCGCCACCCACGCAAGGTGTACGCGTGGATTGAGAACGGCACTCTCAAGGCCCGCCGGTCCGCTGACGGCAAGTACGAAGTGTCGTCGACGGATGCGCTGCGGGTGGAGTCAGTAACGAAGCGAGGGCGACCCGCAGGCACCGCAAGCCACAACAGTAGCTCGATCGAGTAAGAAAGAGGCGGCCGCGACGTTATGGTCGCGGCCGCCTCATCCCTGCCTATTCGCGCTGGCCATCCGGGTCGCGTTCCGGCGCTACCGAATCTCGGGCAGCGGAATTGTCTGCGATTCACGACGCTTGCGACTGTACGGTGCACGCCACGTCACGGTCGCGTGCGGCTTTCCACTCGCGAGTACACTCTCGTTCCAATCGCCACGGGATATGACCGGCCGCATTGCTCGGTCTGTGCCACGGTAAGGAACGTCCGTCTGCCGGTCAACGAAGGACCACGTCCCTTTCGGCAGGAACACATGTCCGGGATCGAAGTCGATCACCATCTCGACGTCGTGAGCGCGACTGTCTCCCCTGTTGGACAGAGTCATAGCGATATCGATCCCCGAATCTATCGCCGATCGGTCAGCCTCGAGGACCCAGTAAGCGGCGCTGCTAACGGCTGCGCGACGGTATGCCAAGAAACTCACCACCAGAGCGAAGAGGGCAATAGCCGCGGCAATCCAATCAGGCCAACCAGCGTTCATGTTGCCGAGTCTAAGTGGGAGCGTGCATTAATTCGGCAATCACGGCACGATAAGAACTGTTAGCTGGAACACCCAGCCCGAAAGCCCCGCACAGAGCGATCCGGTCGGTGTGTTTCGGTCGTCAGCCAATCGTTGCCGCTCCTCCGCGAAGCAAGTCAACCTACAACGGTAACGACGGAACCCAAAGCGGAAGCGACGACACCGAGTCCAACCCACACCAGGTCGGAAGTTACGCTCGACAAAGCCTGCGCCAGGACCATGCGCCCCGCCATCGCCGGCGCGACATCAATATCCGCGTATCGCACCCTCGGGAGCCCCCAGAACTTCCATTGGCGCATTCGCCTGTCACTGGCCCAGCGCCGCCACGTGTCCCGCGCCCAGTCGTCCTCCAGCGCCCCAAACCGATCGAAGTCGCGGGAATAACGAGCATTGAGATACCGCATCCTGGCTTCCTGACGAAGCGCGCGGAGGTACTGGGTGCGGACAGTGGAATGAGCCTCAAGTAGACCAAAGATGGTCAGCGCAAGTCCCAGGACGGTGAGGGCTATCCCCCAACTTTGCGCGTTCATCGCCTCAGCGTAGCCTCGGCCGCGACTTAGGAGTGGGACATTACTTCGCTGTAAATGACTTGCAGAGTTGGGAAGCTCTGGGACGGCAGCTCACCGTGCAAGAAACGAGCAGCGACCATCTGACGGCCGCAACAACTTCATAAAACAGTCCACCCCGTGCTGGCATAACGGGGCATGAGAGCCGCCCGGACAGGTAACCTGTCGCTCTACGGCACACCGACCATCCGGGCGGCTCTCACACTCTCTTAGGTTCCGCGTCAACACGAGGTTTCATAGTGCCTGGTGAAGGACGTACCAAGATGTGCCGCACCTTTCCGGACGAGGCGTACCTGCGCGGAACTGCACTACTTCGATTCGACGGAGACCGCTCCCGGCTGCTGGCCGCCCACGACATACCGGAACGCAAGAGCGAGATCCCTCACGGCCGACGCCCGCCCAGCAGCGTTCATGTTCGCTTCAGTGACTCTGGCAGTCTCCTTCTCGATGATGCGCAGAATGGCAGCCTGTGCATCCGCCTTGGCGTCGATCATTTCGTCCCGGGTTACGGACATGGATTATTCCTTTCGTATAGCCACAGCAAGACGCGGCAGCTTTCGAACCGTACCGCCCGCCCCTGACACTCCTGAGGCCAACGCCTCCCCCGCAGCCACAAGAGGTGGCGAACCGAGGTGATGACCGATGCCGCGTTCACCAATGAACGAGCAAACGCGCACTGAGGCCCGAGCTTTGTTCGACGCCGGTCTGAGCCGCAACGAGATCGCCCGCCGTCTGGACCTTGATCCTGCGACGATTACTCGCTGGGCGAGGGGCGAGGGCATCGAGTTCGACCGCTCCGCTACTGAGGCAGCCGTGAAGGCTCACACCGTCGACCTCGCTGCTGCACGCATCACACTCGCTGAGAAGATGGCCGCCGTCGCAGAGAAGATGCTCGACGAGGTTGACGACCCGTACCTGGTCTACAACTTCGGCGGTAAGGAGAACGACTACAACGAGCACCTGCTGGACACTGCACCTGTTGAGGTGAAGCGCTCCATCGTCGTGACGGCGGGGATTGCGTTCGACAAGCTGACTCGGATCGTCGAGAAGTCCGACAACGGTCTTGAGCAGGCTGTCGGCGTGCTCGACACCATCGCGGAGGGCTTCGCTGCCGCGGCTGATCGGTACCGGGAAGAGACCACAACCAATGAGGCTTGACGCGCTCGAGCGGCTCGTGTCGCGGGCGCAGATGCTGTCCCTGGTCGATGCGCTGCAGTTCAAGCTCGCGCTTTGGTACGGGGCTGTGTCGTCGGGCAAGACGGTGATCAGCCTGTGGGCGTTTCTGCTCGCGGTGCGAGCCGCCCCGCGGACCGGCATCATCGTGATCGCGGGGCGAACGATGACGACGGTGTACCAAAACATCTTCGTGCTGTTCCAGAACACGTCGATCTTCGGATCGGTGATCTCGTCGCAGATCGTCTACACTCCGGGCGCCGCGTCGGCGCGCATTCTCGGCCGCGAGGTCATGGTCATCGGCGCACACAACAAAGAAGCCGTTGGCCGCATCCAGGGTTCGACTGTCGCGCTCGCGTACGTCGACGAGGCTGCGCTGATGCCGGAAGAGTTCTGGAACATGCTGATCTCCCGACTCCGAGTCGAGGGCGCGCGTCTTCTCGCGACCATGAACCCGGCATCCCGTAACCACTGGATTCGGAAGAAGTGGATCGTTCCCGGCGCGACCAAGAACCTCGTGTCGTTCCACTTCACGATGAAGGACAACCCGAACCTGCCGGCCGAGTACATCGCGGACATGGAAGCGTCCTTCTCCGGTGTGTTCTACGACCGGATGATCAAGGGTGAGTGGACGAACGCCGCCGGCGCCGTGTACCCAATGTGGGACGACAAACGCCACGTGATCCCGTTCGACAGCATGCCGCGCCTGCAGGACATTGTCGGTATCGGCATGGACTACGGAACCACGAACGCCACCACTGCGCTCATGCTCGGCATCACTGACGAGTACGACCCGCGGGGCAACCCGAAGGCGCGGCTCGTGCTGATGGACGAATGGGGTTACGACTCCAAGGCATCCAACGTCCGCCTCACAGACGCGGAACTGTCCAAGCGGTTCCGGGCATGGCTACCGCAGGAGCACACACCGTATCCGACAGCGTTGCAGCCACGGTTCATCATGCTCGACCCCGCGGCCGCATCGTTCCGGCAGCAACTCCACAACGACCTCCGCGGTCAGTCACTGTCCCCCTGGGCGGCAGACAACAGTGTGCTCGCCGGCATCGCCACCATCGGCAACCTGCTCGACCGTGACCAGCTGATCGTCACCGACCGGTGCGAAGGATTCCAGTCCGAAGTGACGGAATACCGCTGGAACGAGAAGGCATCCGCCAAGGGCGAAGACGAAGTGGTCAAGGAAGACGACCACTACCTCGACGGCAGCCGGTACATCACCCACTCCACGAAGAACATCTGGTCACCGTACGTCCAGACTCACGTGGCTGCTGCTTAGTTGGCGACGACCGCGGCCGCTTGAGCGAATGGCCATAACGACAGTAAAACCAGCGCCGCGCCCAACAGGATGTACTGATTCACGACTTGGTAGTTCGCCATTGGGTGCTCAGACATCTCGTTCTGCACGTTGAAATCCAGGATGCGCGTTTTCGTGGGCTCAGGCAGTCCGTAGGCCCGTTGGAGCTTGAGATCCAGTTCCCGTTCGTACTTCTGCACCTCCAGGTATCCTCCAGCGAACGAGTAGTCGCGAGTCATCACGAATTCCTTGATATGGGTCCTCACTCTTCGCTCGCGTCGGAGCTGATGACTGCGAACCAGCAGTGTCAGTCCCGCATACAGCGATGCGGCTATTGGTAGCAACGCGGCTGCGTACTGCGCCGCCGTCAACCAGAAGTTCATTCGTGCCTTTCATACAGTCAATTGAACCTATCTACTTGGAGGTGCACGATGGCGCTTCCCGAGCCGAATTCAGCATGGCCACCACCCGCATGGGCTGCCGCTTACGCCACATACGCGGAGAACGAAGCGTGGTACCTCGGCGACGTCGACAAGCTGACGAAGGTGTACCAGCGGAACGGTGCAACACGCCCCGTCGAGGTGCGTGGGCAGCGGAACGGTGGCGTCGTCGGTGCGGTGTCCCGGTTCTTCTGGGGCCGCCCGGTCCCCGCAGGGCAGAACCGCACCCGGCTGCACATCCCCGCACCGGCTGACCTTGCCACGCTCTCGTCGGACCTGATGTTCTCCGAACCGCCCGAGGTTCGCATCGAAGGCCTCACCGCACTGCAGCAGGCCCGGCTCGACCTCATCGCGAACAGCGACGGGGCACACGCCACGTTCAACGAGATGGGCGAACTGAAGGCTGCTCTTGGCGCGACCGTCATCGCTTCCGAGTGGGACCAGGACGTCGCCGATCACGTGTGGCTGGAGTCGTACGGTGTCGATGTCGTGATCCCGGAGTTCCGGAAGAAACGTCTCCTCGCAGCCACGATGTGGACCGAGTACGTCGACGGAAACCGGTACTTCCGGCACCTCGAACGGCACGAGCGCGGCATGATCGAGCACGCCCTGTACGAGGGCACCGCTGACAAGATCGGCCGCCGTGTACCACTGCAGGATCGTCCGGAAACGGAACACATCGCACTGATCGTTGACGCTGATTCACGCATCCTCACCGGCCTCGACCGTCTCACAGTGTCGTACAACAAGAACATGCCGACAATGGCGTGGCGGAAGAAGGGCGAACTCGCTGCCGCGGGCCGCTCCGACTTCGCCCAGCTGCACCCGCTGTTCGACGCGCTCGACGAGACCTGGTCCTCGTGGATGCGTGACCTGAAGCAGGGCGCCGGCAAGGTGCTGGTCCCTCAGGGTGCTGCGACGGCGGGCGGCCCTGGCACTGGTGCGTCGTTCGACACAGGGCAGGAGTTCTTTGTCGAGCTGAACGCTCCCGGCGAGATCGGGAAGGTCTCATTCGACAAGATCCAGTTCGACATCCGTGTTGAGCAGCACGAACGCACCGCGTACGCCATCTACCGTGAAATCCTCCGCAAGGCCGGCTACTCTCCATCCGCGTGGGGCGACTACGGCGCGAACGGTGCGATCACCGCCACGGAGATCGACGACCGGTCGCAGGGCTCTGAGCGGACTCGTGACAAGAAGGCGCTGTTCGACAAGCAGGCCATCGGCGAGCAGGCATCTGTCGCGCTCGAGCTCGACGGGCTGCTGTTCCCCGGCAAGGGTGGCGGTAGGCACGACAAGCCGATCACGGTCGAGTTCCCCGAGGTGTCTCAGGAGGACCCGGAGAAGCGCGCTCGCACGCTGCAGATGCTCGACGCGGCACGCTCCATCTCGACGGAGGCTCGCGTGCGGTACCGCCTCGAAGGCGAGAACCTCACCGAGCCGGAGATCCTGGCGGAGATCGAACGGGTGCAGAAGGAGCAGGGGGAAGCTGCCCCGGACCCGACGACATTTACTGGCTGATCCAGTCCGACCCGGGGTCGAAGCTGATCGAGTCGCCAGCGATCGTGATTCCCATGGTCCGCTGATACAGCGGTCTCGTTCCAAACAAACCGTTTGTTGCCGCCCGCGATGTCACGCGCCAGTTGACACGAACGTGGCTGTCTTTCAATGGGACGTCTACAGATTGCTTCGGTCGCAGCTTCTCGGCAAGAACATCCTGCTGCATTGCCCCCGGCACGTCGTAGGTCAGGGCGTACACCGAATGCGTGGACCGGTTCACGAGCGTGATGGAGCGCGCCCCATCACGAAGAAGCACCCGAAAGGTGGAGGGGGCGTCCGGGAGTTTGCGCACCCACTTCGCGCGATTGTTACTACTCCACGCGGAGACACGAGCCCACACCGGCGGGAACCCCAGCGCAGCGAGGATGAGGCTGGCAGCTCCAATCACGAAGACAAGCACATCGAATGCAGACATGTGCTCATCGTAGTGACTACCGAATGGGGGAAAAGTGGCGCTCTACGTCCCCGACCCGGACATCAGCACGCCTGACCTGATCGACGACCTCGGTCGGGTTCTCGCGGGCCGGTACATGAACGCCGAGGACGAACTCATCCGTGAGATCGCCCAGCGCGCATACCGGGACATCGAGTTGCAAGCACGCCTCGCGGATGCCGCCGAAGACCGGGTTCAGGGGTACGCGTACGCGATCCAACGGAACCGGGAACTCGCGAAACTCGCCGGCGAACGGGCCAAGAGCATCCGTGAACTGCAGGCACTCGCCATCCAGGTCGTCGGTCGACTCCGTGATGAGAACCTCGCTGAGGAACTCATCCGGGTCGCCGCCGAGCAGGGGGAAGCGGAAGCTGCTGCACGCCTCTCGCTGGCGCGCAGGCTGCCCGCTACGACGACGTTGAACGGCACAGCCTCACAGGCGGTCGCTCAGGTGACGCTGTCGCTGCAGTCGAGGCTGGAAGCGTTGAACCAGCGCATCACACGGTTCCCACAGGACGCGTACCAGCACATCGTGTCGCTCACCTCGCCGAATGTGCTCCTCGGCACGTCCACGAAGATGCTCGCTCAACGCCAGGCGGTGCAGAACTTCCTCGCGGACGGCATCACCGGGTTCGTTGACAAGGCAGACCGGCGCTGGCGCATCGGCACGTACGCCGAGATGGCCGGCCGCACGTCAGTCGCTCGAGCGTTCAACGACGCCGGTGTGTGGCGGATGCAGCAGTCAGGCATCAACCTCGTCACCATTCAGGGCGGACTCGCCTCGTGTGCGAAGTGCGCACCGTGGGTGGGGAAGATCCTCTCCACGGATGGCAGCACGGGCACGATCCTTCTCCCACATGCGACGTTGAACGAAACGATCCCGGTCACCATCGTCGGAACCACTGACGAGGCGCGCTCGGCCGGGCTGTGGCACCCGAACTGCTCCCACAGGGCAACCGCGTACCTCCCGGGGCTGTCGATCCCTCAGGCAGGGTTCGAGTACTCCGAGGAAGCCGACAAAGCGCGCGAGCGCCAGCGTGACCTTGAGGTGCAGATCCGGTCAGCGAAACGTAAGGCCGACGTAGCAGGTGATCCGGTCACTCGGCGCCGCGAGCTGAACAAGGTGAAGGGCAAGCAGCAGGAGCTACGCGACCACCTGGCCGCCACTGGTCGGAAGCGCAACAGTGCACGCGAGCAACTGCACTTCGCCGGGAACTAGGTCACTGCCCCGCCGCGAGCGTGCTTCGGGTCTGACGCTCCTGCCATTTTTCCTCGGCGTAGGAACGGGCGACCCACACAAGCACCCACACGCCGCCCGTCGTGAACGCCGCGATCGCCCACGACGAAGGGAATGGTTCGCTATCGAGCGCCGCTAGGGCTGCGCCAAGGAACCACGAGGCCAAGAAGAAGATCACCCACTGAGACAGACCAAGCGCACGTATCCAATATGGCGGACTAAGCAACGCTGCCGCCGCGCGGTGTGCCAGAGCTCGCCGCGCCGCGACCAGTTCCTTCTCGCCGTCATCTTTCGGCTCATACCCGGTGATCAGTTCATTCAAGAGCTTCAGCATACGAAGTCGTCGAGGCTCACCGAGTCGAGTGACGAGTTGCGCGAAAATCGCAGCGATGGCGGCGATCACGGCGGCTGCGACAGGAATCCATGCGGCAGAAGCCGTTTCTGCTGCCGCGGTATGCATGGCGGGACCACACTCCTTCCACAAGGTGAGACTCCCTCGCATTCTCTCGGTATGGATCGGCAGAACGCAACCGGTATGCGGGCGGCCACCACAGAAGAGTTGCAGCGCGCCATCCACCATCGCCCACATTCCCCTTGCCGTCGTCCTCCCTGTCACGGCGGCGGCAAGCCCCACTCTTTCTACGCGCAGGGCGTGGAGAACCAATGAGCAGGAGGCTCACGTGTCCAAGCGCACAGCACCACCCGTCATCCGCGACCGCGACGGGATGGCCGTCATCGGCCGCACCCTTCACGACCTCCGCGGCATCCGGTACGACAACGGAGAAGGCGGAAACACACCGCCCGCTCCGCCTGCACCCCCGGCGCCGGCTCCCCCGGCACCTCCCGCGCCTCCGGCACCCACACCGCCCGCTCCGACACCTCCGACTCCGGTGAATCACCGCGGCGACCCCGACGACCACGTGCGCGAACTGCGACAGGAAGCCAAGGAACGCCGTGAAGCGCTCGAAAAGCTGCAGGGCGAACACCAGACCACCCAGCAGGAACGGGACGCGGCCGCCGCCGAACGTGACCAGGTCAAACGGGAGAACAAGCTCCTCCTTGTCGCCCCCACGCTCGGCGCGAACGCTGGCGCACTGCTCGACTCCAGCAGCTTCACCAAGACTTTCGCCACCGTCGACCTGAACGATCAGGCCGCCGTCGAAAAGGCGATCACAGACGCGCTCGAGAGGAACTCGGCGTTCAAGGCCGGCCCGGTACTGCCACCAAGGAGTGGCGGCGGACACCAGGGCGGCACACCCACATCAAAACCAACGCTCGAAGGCGCCGTGAAAGCGCGCCTCACCCCGAGCGCCTAGCTCCCTAAGGAGATGAAATGCCAGTAACTCTTCAAGAGTCCAAAGCCAACGCGGCCGAGGATCTCGATGTCGCAGTGATCGACGAGTTCCGGAAAGAGACGGCTGTCCTCGACACCCTGATCTTCGACGACGTCGTGAACCCGGCCGGTGGAGGCGCAACCCTCGACTACGGGTACCGTCGATTCGCCACGCAGCGCTCCGCTGCTTTCCGTGCGTACAACACGGAGTACACGCCCGAGCACGTCACCACTGTCAAGGTCAGCGTTGAGCTGCACCCCCTCGGTGGTTCGTTCGAGGTCGACCGCGTTCTCGCGAAGATCGGCCCCGCCGCGTCGGGGAACGTCGCCCTGAACCTGTCGCAGACCGTGAAAAGCACGGTCACGAAGTTCCAGGACGCCGTGATCAACGGTGACACCGCCGTCGACGCGAACGGGTTCGACGGCCTCGACAAGGCCCTCACCGGTTCGTCCACGGAGATCGGCGTCGGCGCAGTCACCGACTGGACCGACTTCGACACGGACAACCGGGCCGAGCACAAGGCGCTCGACGCGATCGACGACTTCCTGTCCTACCTCGACGGTGCACCCACCGTGATCCTCGGCAACGCTCGCGCGCTCGCCCGAGTTCGCGCTGCAGCCCGCCGTGCGGGGATGTACACGAAGAACCCGATCGACGACCTGCTCGACTCGAACGGTCGCCCGATCGTGCGCGAGACGTACGGGAACATCGTGTTCATGGACCCGGGCAACAAGCCCGGCACCAACAACCCGATCATCCCGATCGTCACCCGCACCGTCGCCTCGGTGTCCACCACGGGTCTCACCGACCTGTACGCCTACCGGGTTGGCCTCGACGGCTTCCACGGCGTGTCCACCATCGGCGGCCAGATCGTGCAGACCTGGCTCCCTGACTTCTCCACGGCTGGCGCTGTGAAGAAGGGCGAGGTCGAGATGGGCCCCGTCGCCGTCGCTCTCAAGGCAACCAAGGCCGCGGCTGTTCTCCGGAACATCCGCGTGCAGAACTAGGAGGCTCAGCATGGCTAAGCACACCATCGAATCCCCGGTGAAGGACTTCAACGGCACCGTCGTTGGGGTCCAGTTCACCGACGGCAAGGCGAGCACTGACAACGAGGGCGCGATCGCGTACTTCGAACGTCAGGGCTACACCGTGGCGGGTGAGGTGCTCGACGAGGTCGAGCGCGACTACCCGCTCGGAGATCCGTCCGACAAGTGGACGATCAAGCAGCTCACCGCGTATGCGACCGAGCGGCAGATCGACCTCGGGAAGGCCAAGTCGAAGGACGAGGTCTGGAACGCGATCAAGCCCGGAGGCACGCCGTACAAGGGCGTGACCGAGCCTGACGGCACGGCGATCGTCGCGATTCAGGGTGACCTGAACGACGAATCGACGAAGCTGCAGGCTGATCTGCCCGACAACGTCAAGTAGTACCCCTGCGGGTCCGGTGGTGTCTTCCACCATCACCGGGCCCGCACCCAAGCCCCAAAGCAGAGTGGCGCTGCAGAACTCGCACAGCCCGCGGCTCCGTGCGAGAGACGAGGCGGGGTTCGATTCCCCGCAGGGTACGAAACGAACACGAAGGAGGCCGTCATGGCTCGCATCACTCACCCCACGTTCGCCCCCGGCCGGTCGAAGGGTCTCGCCGGTATCGAGTTTATCGACGGGTTCGCCGAGGTGGATCTCGGTGACAACGACATCCTGCGCCAGGCGCTCGTGCAGCACGGGTACGGCATCGACGAAACGGTTGGTCTCGACGAGCGCACCGTCGCCGAGCTGCGCGCCGAACTCGAAGGTCTCGGGTACGACGTGAAGACGTCATGGCGGAAGCCGGAACTGATCGAGCGCCTCGCCCAGCACCGCGAACTCAACACCGAGAAGTTCGCCACCGCCGAGCTGCCCGACGGCACGGTCATCGGAGACGGGGAATCGCTCGCCACCCTGCCCGTCGCTGAGGACTAACCATGGCCGAGTTCGCCGACGGCGGCATTCTCCACGATGGTGGTCGCGCGTGGGCGGAGCCCGAAACAGGGACCGAGTGCTACATCCCGATCGCCTTCGACGCAGAGCGTGCCGACCGCAATGCACGCATCCTCGCCGAGGCACTCGAACGATCGAGAGACAAGGACTGACATGGCTCAGCGCACATTCGCCACCCCCACCGATTACGCCCGCCTCGCCGAGGATGCGTTCGACGGCGACGACGCGAAGCTCCAGAAGCGGCTCCGGTCGGCATCCATCGAGGTCGAGTCCCTCACCCGCCTCGCCGGGTATGTGACCGACGACGACGGGTACGCCACGGATGCTGACCTGTCCGACGCGTTCACCGAGGCGACGTGCGCGATCGTCGAGTACTGGGAGGAAACGGGCGCCCCGACCGGCGCTGGCGCGCACGAGGGTGCGATCAAGATCGGTTCCGTGTCGCTCGGCACCACCAGCTCCCGCGAATCCGACGGCGACGCGCAAGAGCGCCGATTCGGTGCGAAGGCGATCAACATCCTCCGCAACGCTGGCCTGCTCACCCCACTGGTGAGCTACTAATGGCCCGCCTCAAAGAGAAGCACCTCCCGCACCGGGTCGACATCGTTCGCCTGCTCGGTGAGGGCGGCGAGGGCGAGCTGTGGTCCGACCCGGACACGGAACGGCCGGCGTACGTCGAGCAGAAGTCACGCCTCGTCGTCGACCGCCGCAGCACCTCATCGACAAGCGGCCAGGAGATCACCTCGACGATGTTCGTCGTGCTCCTGCCGACTGACGACGTGCAGCCCCGCTCTCGGGTCACGGTGTTCAAGGGCACCCCGCGGGAACGAACCGCAGAGGTCATCGACTCCGCATGGTTCGACTACAACGCGCGCACCCCGAATCACGTGGAGCTGTACCTGGCCTAAGAGGCTGCCATCGCAGCTTTCAGCGATCCGAGCAGCTCGCCGTACGGAAGCGCGACGTCGGGCTGAGGCGTTGCGCTTCCCTTCTCCCACATCTCGACCAGTGACTCATCGACACCGAGAACTGATGCGACCTCATCGCGAGTCAACTCGGCTGCTTCACGGATCGCGCGAGCCTCACCAGATTTACACATCCGTCGAAGCTGTGAGATCTGAACGAGCGTCTGAGCATCCATAGCTGAATGCTAGCCAGAAAGCGGGGACCACCATGGGCGTTCGCGTGCAGGTCGACCTGGTGTCCAACTTCCCGCAGATCTACAACGAGGCGATGGTGCACATCGTCAACGGAGAGAACCGCGCCGCCGAACGCCTCCTCGCGCTGTCCTCCACACGGGCACCCATGGACGACGACGGGACGCTCGTCGCCTCCGGGCAGGTCGAACTCGCCACCGATGCCACCGAGGGCGCAGGCGTCGTCTACGACACCGCGTACGCCGCCCGTTGGCATGCCGACCAGGCACTGGTCGACTCCCTCGGCCGCCGCTACTCCGGCGGGTCGAACTTCCAGAACGGCCGCCAGTCGCACTACGTCGAGGAACCGGCGATGGAGAACAAAGACGTGCTCGGCGCGATCATCGCGAAAGGTTGACCATGGCTGACCCGGTATCCCAAGAGGTCGAACTGAAACGGGCTCTCGCCCAGTATCTCCACGACCAGCAGGTGGGTGTGTACAAGGCGGGGACGATTCCCTACACCGCCACCGAGCGGGGCATCTTCACGAACGGGCCGGACCTGCCGACGACGCTGGACAACTGCATCGTGCTCACGTCACGCCGACCGATCCCTGAGGGCCGCTCGAACCTCGTGTTCCCGATCGACATCCTGTCCCGCGTGAAGGGCAACAGGATCGCCGCCGGCAACCTCGCCGGGTTCATCTTCGACGCGCTCGATCACAAGGAAGGCGTGCCGCCCGGCATGCACATCAGCTGGGCGTGGGAGTTCTCCCGACTCGACTACAGCGCCGACTCAAACGGCCGCACGGCGAGCATCCAGACGTTCTACTTCCGCGGGCGCCGACGCGGCGCGTAACCGCCAACAGACACCCCAACCGGGGCACCCGGCCCACCTGGGCATCAATCGATTAGGAGTACCACAATGGCCGACCACAGCCTCTACAACACCACCACCCCGAGCGCCGGTTCGCTGGCTCTCGCGCACCAGAAGATCCTCCGCGTCAAGCTCAACGGCGCATGGGTCAACACCACCGGCGACATCAACAACCTCGCCGGGAACCCGACCCCCATCGAGATCAACCGCGAGGTGTACGGCACGAAGGGACGCCAGTCGAAGGACGTCATCGGTTACAACTTCGCCCCGTCGTTCTCCGTCGAAGGCGTCCGCGATCCGGTGACGAAGAAGATCGTCGCCGCGCAGGCATGGCTCGTCGACCTCATCAAGGCCGCCTACTCGGAGGGTGAGGACAACAAGCGCGAGTTCCAGTGGTTCGACGCGCTCGACGAGGACCTCCCGGCTTTCGAGGGAAAGTTCTCGATCGCCGTCTCCGACCTGAACACCGGGTTCGCTGACAAGGGCGGCTGGACGTTCACTCTCACCAACGATGGCGTGGTCGACCGGATCGTCTCGCCGATCGCCGGAACGGGTATCCCGATCCTGGAGTCGGCAACCCCGGCCGGCCAGAGCGTCGGTGACCTGATCGTCGTCCGCGGTTATGGCCTCGCCTCGGCAGTGTCCGCGACCATCGGCGGCGAGCCCGTCACCGAGCTCCGCATCGTCGACAACTACGCGGCAGTCATTCAGATCCCCGCCGCCGTCGCCGGTTCGGCGCCGATCATCGTGACGAACGCAGCTGGCGCGTCGCTCGCGCTGCCGTACAACGCGGCGTAGCACCCACCCCTGAGGCCGCGACAGACAGGCTCTGTCGCGGCCTCACCCATTCACACGAGAGACAGGCTTTCAGTGATCACAGCAACACAGGTTGGGCGCGATCTGCACCTGACCGTCGAGAACATCCCCGAACCATTCATCATCAAACCGCTGCCCGGCAAGGTCGGCGTGCAAGTCACCGACTCATACCTGAACGGTGCTGTCGGTGCCGCCCCGGACGAGGAGATCACCGACGCGCTCATGATGTGCGTCGACGGTGCCCAGTTCGATCCTGAGACCGGTTTCTACATTCCTCTGCCCGAGAGCGAGCGGCACGTCTACAACCGCATCAGCGAGGAGCTGAGGCTCGGCGAAGCGGAATCGGTGCTCCTCCCGGCGTTCTTCTGGCAGACCGTCCTCGGCATCGACGGAGTCACGGCATTCGTCGAGGCAGGTGAAGGCGTCGCTGGTGGGGTAAAAGCACTCTGGGCGTTGGTAGCTCGTTTGGGTCTCTCACCCTCGAGGACATCGCCCAGTTCGGCATTGGAAAACCTGATCCAGCTACAGGCCAGTTCCCCGAGTACGTCTACCCCGCAGGGTGGCGCGAAGCCCGGGAAGCAGCCGCAAGACAGGCAGCCGGCAAAGCCGAAGCCGAGCGCGGGATAACGACCCGCGAGTTCTGGCTGCTCGCCCTCCCGCAGCTGTTCGGCGAAGTCGAGCTTGACCTGGCACAAAACCAACTGATTCCCGACCTTGATCGGGCTCTCGACACACGCCCGTGGCACTTCACGCGTTCCGCGATCGAACGCCTCCGCGACATTGATGCCTCATGGCTCCGAAAGCAGGTGAACGCCCATGTTCGAAGCCGGCGCTCTGATCTACCGCATCCAGACGATGGGCGCGGAGGTCTTCGAGAAGGAACTCAAGGCGAATGATGCTGCGCTCGCGAAGGCGGGCGCCACAGCGAAGGCCACCGGTAAGTCGACGGAGGAACTCGGCAAAGCGCAGGACGGCACCGCGAAGAAAACGAAGACTGCGGCGAAGGAGACCGACGAACTCGGCAAGTCGCAGACGGCGACGAAGCAGAAGACCGAAGAGGCCACAAAGGCTACCGAGAAAAGTGGTAAAGCCCTCACCGGCATGTCGGAGGACGCCAAGCGGACATCTCGCGAGGTCGGCCAGGCGGCCGTCGGCATCGGTGCAGCGTTCGTCGCTGTGGCTGGTCTGTCGGCGAAAGCTGCCATGGACTGGGAGTCGTCGTGGGCTGGCGTCACCAAGACGGTTGACGCACCCGCAGCGAAGCTCGACGAAATCGAGGAAGGGCTCCGCGACCTGACGGCAGTCCTCCCAGGCACGCATGACGAAATCGCGGCCGTCGCTGAGGCTGCTGGTCAGCTCGGTGTGGCCGCCGACTCGATCGTCTCCTTCACGAAGACGATGGTCGACCTCGGCGAAACGACGAACCTGACCTCGGACGAGGCAGCGACGGCCATCGCGCAGTTCATGAACATCATGCAGACCGCGCCCGACGACGTCGACCGGCTCGGCTCCGCCCTCGTCTCGCTCGGTAACAATGGTGCGTCCACGGAGAAGGACATCATCTTCATGGCCCAGCGGATCGCTGGCGCCGGAAAGATCATTGGCCTCAGCGAGGCGGAAGTGCTGTCGTTCGCGAACGCACTCGCCTCCGCAGGTATCGAGGTCGAGGCCGGTGGTTCGGCTATCTCCCGCATCATGACGGACATCGCCAAGGAGGTCTCCACCAACGGTGAAGACCTCGAGAAGTGGGCGTCCGTCGCGGGAATGTCCGCGGACCAGTTCGCGACGAAATTCAAGGGTGCCCCGGCTGAGGCGATCAACCTGTTCATCCAGGGTCTCGGCAAGATGGCCGACGCCGGCGGAGACGTGTTCACCACGCTCGACGACCTCGGCCAGAAGGACATCCGTGTCTCGAACGCGTTGCTGTCGATGGCCAACGCTGGCGACCTGCTCACCGACTCCCTCGCCACAGGCAACAAGGCGTGGGAGGAAAACAGCGCCCTGCAGCAGGAGGCGTACAAGCGGTACCAGACCACCGAGTCGCAGATGGCGATCGTACAGAACCGGGTCACGGAAACCGCGATCCAGTTCGGTGAGGTGCTGCTCCCCGCGGTCCGCGACGTAACGGCGTTCATCGGCGGTCTCGCGGACGGTCTCGGCGGCATGGACCCTGAGCTGCAGTCGGTTTTCGTGCAGACAGGGCTCGTCACTGGTGCGGTACTGCTCATGGGCGGCGCCATGCTCCTGGCAGTTCCGAAGACCGTCGAACTGATCGGTGCCGTCCGGGCGCTCTCAGTGATGATGCCCACCGCTACCGCCCGCATGAAAGGCTTCGCGTCATTCATGGGTGGACCGTGGGGTCTTGGCCTCGCCGCCGGCGTTGTGTCGGTGATGCTCCTCGAGCGTCACCTTGACTCACTGAAGGCGACATCCGAGGAAGTCGAGAACGCGCTCTTCACTGCGAAGACCGCGGCAGACATCTTCGACGACGTCGGCAAGGGCCGCGAGTGGAGCGCGTTCCGCGACGTCGAGGCGGACCTGAAGAACATGTCCGAGATGCTCGACAAGGTGAGCGCGCAGGACGACAACGTCTTCCTGCGGTTCACGACTGAAACCATCGGTTTCCGAAACGCACTGAAGACCACGGGTGAGCGGCTGGGGGTTATCGCCCAGTCAGCTCTACCCACGGCGCAACGTGCGTTCAAGCTGATGGCCGACGAGACTGACGGCTCGCAGAAGCAACTCGGGGTGCTCCTCCGCCAGATGCCCCAGTACCGTGAGGCGCTCGTTAAGCAGGCGAAGGAACAAGGCATCAACGTCACCACTGACGACGAAGCTCTGAACCTGAAACGGCTTCTCGCCCTCGCGACCGGTGACACCACCACAAAGACGAAGGCGCAAACGGAGGCCACGGAACTACTCGTTGCCGCTGAAGAAGAAGCCATCGCCAAGGGTGAAGAGTGGCGCGCGGAGATTCAGGAGCAAGACGCTGCGTTCGTCTCTCTCGGCGGGACATACGACGCCGTGGTTCAGAAGAACCAGGACGTTGCACAATCCACTGCGGATGCCACGAAGGACACGAAGGATTCGTGGGAGACGTTCTACGACGGTGTATCCATCGCCATCAGCGACTACATCACGGAGTTGCAGACTCAGGTCGACGCCCAGAACAACTGGGAATCGAACATGGTTCTGCTCGCTGGGCGGGTTTCGGAAGGGATGCTGGACGAGCTTGCGAAGCTCGGCCCGGAAGGTGCCCCGCTCGTTGCCGCACTGGCTACGGCATCTGATGAGGAGCTGGCGAAGCTGGAACCACTGTATGCGGAGAAGGCAGCGGCAGCGACAGGTGCGTTCGCGACGACACTTGCGAACTCTCAGGCGGTCATCTCGGCTGCGTCCGCGCAGCTCGGCGAGGAAGCTGCACGCGAGATCGCGACGAAACTGTCGAACGGTACGGCCACGGTCGAGCAGATCATGGCCGAGTACAAGCTGGAGATCGAGTCCTCGGACCCGAACGTGACAGTTGACGCGGATACCGGTGATGCGACGAGGAAGCTCGACAACTTCAAGATCCTGATGAACTCGATCCAGCGTCGATTGCAGATCACCCTGAGCGGCGGCGAAACCGGCGGCGGCTCGGGCATGGCCGACGGCGGCCGGCTCGACTTCTACGCCAACGGTGGCCGGTCGGAGAACCACGTCGCACAGTTCGCTCGCGCGGGCACCATGCGGGTGTGGGCGGAGCCTGAGACCGGCGGGGAGTACTACATCCCCATTGCCCAGGCGAAGCGTGGACGGTCCACGCAGATCCTCGCTGACGCCGCGAACGAGTTCGGTTACCAGCTGGTGCCGGTTGGCGCTCAAGCGTTCGCCGACGGCGGCCGCACGGGCAGCACTGCACCGGTCGTCGCCGGCGGGCCGCTCATCGGACAGGTCACTTTCGAGAACACCTCCGAGGAACACGCCCGCGACGCACTCGAGGAACTCAGTTTCTTCCTCCGCACGATTCAGAGAGGCGGCAGACATGGCCGGTAAATGGCTGGTGTCGTCCGGAACCGCGACAGTGGAGATCTGGGAATCTTCGGGTCACCCCGTGGTACTCACATCGGCACCGGAGATCGGGTACGGCGTCCGAACGGATGACGTGAGCATGCCAGGCGGCGACGGGATCATCTTCGGCGCCGACGAGCTTGACGGTTCCTCGATCCTGCTCACGTTGGACATCGGCGATCTCCTCTCCGAGTCCGCGGCTGTCTCGGCGCTGCAGCAGGTCCGGCAGGTGTGGCGTGCCGATCAGGTACGCCGCACGCCCGGGGCAGTCTCGACTCTCGAGGCACCGTCCGGGCGGCTCACGTTCGGTCGACCCCGACGGTTCTCCCACGACGATACGTACCGGAAGCAGGGCCTCATCCGGGCAACCTGCGACTTCACCGCCACCTCCGACCTCTGGTTCTCCGGTGTGGAGAACGAAGCATCGGTGACGCTCGTGCCTTCCCCCGGCGGCGGGCTCATCGCTCCACTGCAGTCGCCACTCGCGACGACGGAAACCTCGGATCGCTCCACGGCGTTCACCGTCACCGGGGAGGTGTCGACCTGCGGAATCTACGAGGTCGAGGGGCCGCTCATCGACCCGGTGGTGGAAGTCGTCGGGCTGTTCCGGCTGGAGTACCGCGGCACCCTCGCCTTCGACGAAGTCCTCACCATCGACACTCGCCCTCACGTACGCACCGCAAGGCGCAACGGGGCATCCGTGTCGCTCGCTCCAACATCGACCCGCATGTCTCAGACGGCGCTCCCTCCGGGCCGGCACGAACTCGTGCTCCGGGGTGCGTCCGAAGCAGGCACAGCTCGCGTCACCGCTCGGTGGCGGGACGCCTTCACCACGTTCTAGAAAGCAGGCACACATGTTCGATCCGGTCCCTTGGTTCGTCGGCGGCGGGGCGCAACACTCCCCTGAAGTCGCGCGACTGTTGGCCTACGCGGCAACCGGAGGCGTGGAAGGGGTGATCACCCCCACCGACCTCAAAGTGCTGCCACTGGCGGTTCCTGGGGGTGCAGTCCGCGCTCTACCGGGAGCCGCGCTGATCCTCAACCGCGCCGTCGGCGGCGCCCAGCAAACCTATGTGTCACGGATGCCGACGGAGACGCAGGTGGGGATCGCAGCGACGGGTTCGGGCGCCGGCCGGTCAGACCTCATCGTCGCCCGGGTCGAAGATCCGTTCATGGCGGGCGAGCCTTGGCAAGATCCGAGCGACCCGAAGGTGGGACCGTATGTCTTCCTGCGGGTGATCCCGAACGTGCCGGCGGACACTACCCGTTTGCAGTCCGTGAACGGTTATGAGGGAAGCTCGGCGATCACACTCGCTCGAATCGACATCCCTGCGTCCACGGGAACGATCACGGCCGCGATGATCAAAGATGTTCGCGGCATCGCGCAGCCCAAATCGGCGATGGAGGCATGGTCTGTCGTCGGGCCAGGCGCGAACACTGACCTGCCGACGAGCGCAGCGTGGACCACACTTGCGTCCCTCACCGCGTCCGGGCGTATCCCCGAGTGGGCGACGCGCGCGTACGCGAACATTTCGGTCTCCGGCCTTCTGGTCAATTCCGGCGAATGGCGTGGGTTTTTGCGCGTGTCGATCACCACAGCGGCGGGCACCCGCAGTTCGACTCCCGTGGCAGTCACGGAGACGAATGCCACGTACAACTGGCCCGGGCGGCGATTCTCGTTGCCTCTCGGATCATTCCTTGAGGATCTCAGTGCTCTCTCCGGGCAGCCCGCGACGGTCAAGGTGGAACTTCAAAAGGCTGTCGGCACCGGCATCATCAACCACGGGCCGACGACAGTTACCGGTGTCAGCTTGAACTACATGCAGGCCGCGATATGAGCGGGTGGAATTACATTGCTCAGCGGGCGACGACGGGCGAGTTCTTGAGCATGGAGTTACCGCTGACGGCCACCCCTAAATGGGCGCTGTCCGGCACCGGCTTTCTCACCGGCACGATCGCCCCCGACCTCGGCCGTCTACGTGCCTCGGACGGCTGGCTGCTGTTGGAGGAATGGGGAACTCTGATCTTCGCGGAAGCGGACGGCATCATTCGGTGGGGCGGCATTGTGATCAGTTCCGAGTTTGACGGGCCGGAGTGGAAGGTGGTGGCAGCGGAGTTCTCGACCTACCCACACGGTATGCCCTATGGCGGTTCCTATTCGCAGATCGGTGTTGACCCGGCATCCGTGGTGCGGCATCTGTGGGAGCATCTGCAATCGCACCCGGATGGCAACTTGGGCGTGACGGTGGTGGGCTCAACCCCGGTGCGAATCGGTACAGACCCCGAGGATGTGAGCTTTACGACAGGTGCCGGAACGGATGTCGCATTCCGCGCTGGCCCATACGAACTGAACTGGTGGGAGTCCCCCGATATTGGGCGGGAAATCTCGGCCTTGTCGAACCAAACCCCGTTCGATTTCGTGGAGCAGCACCGCTGGAACGCCGACCGAACCGACATTCACCACGAAATCGTTATCGGTTACCCACGGGCTGGTCGCCGCCGCTCTGACCTTTCGTTCATCCAAGGCGACAACGTGACGAGTGTCGTGACACCGGAGCTCGACGGCGACGAGTTCGCCAATGAGGTCGTTGGACTCGGCGCCGGAGAGGGCGCTGGCGCGGTGCGTCGTAACACCGCTGTGCGCGACGGCCGGCTCCGGCGCGTGTACGTCTACTCCGATAAGGGGGTGTCTTCTGTCGAACGGATGGATGCTCTGATCCGTGACGAGTTGACGGTGCGGCAGCGCACTCTCAGCATCGATTCGATCACTGTTCGGGAACACCCGAACGCACCGATTGGGTCGTGGGCGCTCGGCGATGACATCCGCGTCCAGGCGACGGTTCCCTGGCTCGGCGAGGTCGAACTGTGGTGTCGGATCACGGCATGGGAACTCACTTCTGAACACACGGCAACGCTGTCACTGGCGCGTTCTGACTCATTCGTATACGGAGGGTAAGCATGGCTAACGCAGCCGAGAAACTGGCCAGGGAGATCGCCGATCTCAAGCGACGGTTGAACTCCCTGGACCGGAGCGCACAACTTGCCCGCTCGACGATTCGCATTGGCGAGGAAGACGTCGGGGTCCCCGCGGCGCTCGTGGCCGGCGTGGAGGCGGCGGTGAAGGTCAGCGAGTTCGATCTGCTGATGAAGCAGTTGCGAGAGGATTTGGACAATGCTGCGGAGCTGATCGAGTCGTCGGGTGTGCAACTCGATGGGCGACTGTCGGAGGCGGAGGCTGCGCTGACTTCCACGGGTGAACGGCTCACCTCGGCGGAGGCGGACCTGGTTGAGGTGTTCGGAAAGGTCGAGAACCTCAGTGACCCGACGGAGCAGATCGAGGCGGCTCGGGTCTCGGCCGTGGCTGAGGCTGCTGCGGCTGCGCAGGTCATCGCGGATGCTGCTGAGGCTGAGGCGGTCGCTGCTGCGGCTCTGGCGGCTCAGGCGGCTGCAGATGCTGCGGAGGCGGCGGCGATCTCTGCGGCGGCCACGGATGCCACGCAAAAGGCTGCGAAGGCAAAGGCTGACGCTCTCGCGGAGGCCGCGCTCGACGCGACGGGGAAGGCGGACGCTGCGAAGGCTGCAGCGAACACTGCTCAAGAGCAGGCGGATGCCGCTCACGCCCTCGCTGGCACGGCGGAGGGTAATGCTCAGGCGGCGCTCACTGCTGCCGGCAACGCGGCGACGGCAGCGGGGCTGGTGTCGAAGAACCTGTTCTCGACGTCGAGTCCGTCTGGCACTGCGCCGTTCGGGTCGACGTGGTTTCAGGTCAACGGCACAGGGCAGGTCATCGGCCAATGGCAACAGACCGCCGCCGGTATCGCCTCGACATGGACGAAGCGCGACGTAACCTCGGACACGATCGCAAACCTCGACGTCGGCAAGCTCTCTGCCGGTACGGCGAACCTCATCGCCGCCGTTGCACAGAAGATCGCAGCAGGCACGGCCGACATCCAGACGGTCAACGCCTCCAACCTGTTCGTCACGGGTACGGCGAACCTGAATACTGCCGTGGTCGAGAAGATCTGGGCCGAGGTCGTTCGGGCGAAGATGGTCGTCGCTGACGAGTTCATTGGCACCAACGCCATCCTTTCGGGTGCAGTGAAGGCCGCGCAGCTTGACGGTGAAGCGGTCAACGGTAAGACGATCACGGGTGCCACCGTCCAGACCACGACCGCAACCAACCGGGGTGTGCAATTCGATAACAGCGGAATCCAAGCGTGGAACTCATCTGGCACTCGGACGGTGTTCGTCGATGCTGCCACCGGGGCGCTCATTGTCGGTGCCGGAACCTTCAACGGAACGGTCAACGCCACCGGTGGCACCATCGCCGGCGACTTGATTATTAGCGGCGGCGGAAGACTCAAATCCAGCGCCTCGGGAAACCGGGTCGAGGTCCACACGACCGGACTCTCCTTCTTCTCTGCGAGCAGTGGCGGGAACGTAACTGGACTGTCCTCGTCCCCGAACACCCAGATCCCAACTAGCCCCCTTTTGCATATCGGGTCTCCGGGGATAACAGTGGGTTCCCGATATGTCAACGGCGTGGATGGCACCAAGGGTCAATTCAGCGTCTCATTGGACACCGTGGAGCTGTCGACGGTCTTCTTGGACACGGTCGGCCTTCGTGAGTCCAACGTGCGCGGCAATGGTGGGACCAGGCTGACCATCCCGCGACGCTTTGAGACGAAGACCGCGAGGGATGCGCTGGCGCAAAAGCCGGAACAGGGCGACCTCGTCGTCATCGCACAAACGCAAGACCGCGGCCTTTACATGTACGACGGCATCAACAACGACTACACCCCCCTGGCTACCGACACCGACTGGATTCAGATCACGCCAACCTCGGGGCAGGCGGTCTCGGACAACCTGTTGTACTACCGCCGAATCGGTCTTGTTGTGTACTTCAAGGGTCGCGTCCAGAACGCAGTAGTTGGTTCGCCCATCATTACGATGCCGGCCGGATTCATCATCGACGGTGGCCCAGACAACGTATTGATTCTCGACCAGGGAGGCTCCGCGCGTGTCAACTTCAAGAACAACGGGCAGGTCATCCTCCTAGGCGCTGTGTCTGGATTTCTGACCTTCGCCGGCACGAGCTATGTCGCTGCAGCAACCTAGGAGGAACCGATGAATCTCTACGAGCTCAAATGCCGCACGCGGGCGTACGGTGTGTCTCGCCGGTGGCGGGATGCGTTCGGTCTGTGGCGATCCGAGGCGAAGCACAAGGGCGACGACTATGCCGCGACCTATGGTCACGATCCGGTCTACGCCATCCAGCCGGGAAAGGTGGTCGCTGTCGGCTGGTCTCCGATCTTCGGGTACTTCCTGCAGGTCCGTCGGGACGCGTTCGTGGTGGTCAAGTACCACATGTTCGAACGGCAGCCGGCGTTCGTGAAGGGCGACCAGATCCTCCCGGGTGACTATCTCGGGCGGACTGGTGCCAGCGCGGATAACGCGAGCGGGAACCACATTCACATTCAGGTCGAGCGGCTGTACTTCACGGTCGACCCGCGTCCGTTCGTCACCGAGTATCTGGGGACGCCTGCCTCCGCAGGCGCCGTCGCTTTTCCCACCAACCCTGAACCGTTCGAGGAGGACGATATGTTTACAGATCAAGACCGCGCGGAGGCTGCCGAGACGCTCCGGCTGCTGCGCACTCGGAACCTTCCGGTGCTGGTGAAGACGGGCAGGTCCAACAAGGTGTGGCTGTCCGACCTCGTCGTGCGTCGGCTGGTGGCGTCGGAGGATGAGCTTGCGCGGACGAAGGGCTCGCTCCAGTCCCGGTCGCTGTCTACCGTCGTGAATGTCGTTGCAGATCTCGACGTGTTCGGTGTGCCGGTGCTGACGGACGCTCAACGGGAGTCGTTGACGCAAGCGCAGATCGACGGCGAAGCCTGATGCGTTGTCGCCGTCCGTGCGTGTGCCCGTCGGAGTGCCGCGGATGCACGCCGACGACTGACCCCTGCAAACACACAGGAGGTCAAGGGTGAGACGTATCGTCAACGCCTGGGGTTCGATCCGCGAACCCCGCCACATCAAGACTGTCTTCTTCTTCTACTATCTCGTGGCGATCGCCACGGGCATCGTGACGTTGACGATGCCACCCGATCTGGTCGAGCTGGTACTCGGCGTGGTCCTCGCTCACGCCTTTTCGGTGTTCCTCATCCTCGGCGGCTTGGCCTGTGCTGTCTCGGTGTTCCCCGGCTGGTGGTGGCTCGAGCGGATCGGTTGCTGGTCCAACCTCGTCGGGATTTCGTTGTTCCTTCTCGTGATCGTGTCTCTCACCGTGAATGACGCCGCCGACGCAGGGCCCACGCAAGCGGGCGTCGGGATGCTGTCAACGGGTGTGTTCGTGATTCGGCTGTTGATGATCCGGAAATACAGCTTCGAGCCACGACAGGGGTAACTGATGACCGCACAGGACTGGGCGCTCATCATCACCGCGATCGGTGGCGGTGCTCTCCTCAAAGAACTCGTCGTGTGGGCACGCAGAGCATTCACCGGATCCGCGTCCAAGCGTCGCTCCGAGGTTGACCGCATCGCAGCCGAGGCAGCGCACGAACGCCGCCTTCGACGCGCAGCGGAGAAGAACGCCGACAGTGAAGCCACCAAGCGCCGAATCATCCAGGAGTACGCATCGCGGCTCCGTTCCGCCTACTACGAAGCAGGCCGCACCCCTGAGGCGTGGCCCGAGATCGAGAAGACCCTGACCCCGGAAGAGGTCATGCAACTGAGAACAGAGGAGTAACCATGCCCGACCAAGCAGCACCTGAAACAACGATCAGCCCGAAGGTCATTGCACAGGCTGTCACTGGCGTTGCCTTGACAGCCCTCGTCGCGGGCATCGCGGCCGTGACGCCCGACCACTTCGCCAGCCTCGGGATCTGGGGCCCGATCGGTTACGCCGCGATCGTGTCCATCGGTGGCAGCATCGCGGGATACATCAAACGGGATCCGCTGCGCGGCACCGGCACGTCGTAGCCGCCTTGAACGGCGAACGCCCCCTCATCATCTTCGGATGGTGAGGGGGCGTTTTTTTGCATTCTGAGGGCTGCTGCCTGTGGATAAATCTGTGGAGAATCTGTGCAAAGCTCTGTGCAATACTAGAAACACGACGAGCCGGTTACCGGAGCGTTGTCCGCCTAGGACCCCGCGATGCGGGGTTTTAGTGCTTAAGGGTCCCAGCGCCAGACGTGGTGCCTGATCGGCTGAACTTTCTCCCACAGGCGCTCTACCGCACGCCTTGTGCGTTCATGCTTCTCGACGTGCGCGTCCAATCGCCGGTAGAGGTAGACAGCGAGATCGGCCGACTGCACGCCGGGCGACTCCGAAGACTTTCCGAAAACGATAGGCATCTCAATCTGCACCAGCTTTGACGAACGATATCCTCCGGTGCCGCTCACTTGATACTGCGCAGTCTGCAAGATGTGCATCGCTTGCCCCTGAACCTCGTCTGCGATGACGGTGACGACGTCTCCCACTGAAGCCGCATACTCGTTTACCGCCTCAAGTGCGTGCTGGAGCGCGATCCGATGAGGTGCATACGGGTATCGGTAGCGCGCGTTCAGCCGGGTGACATCGACTCCGCGGATGATCATCTTGATGGGAAGCTCCGCTAGACGATCAAGTGCGTCGCCGTAGATCGCCAGCGCAGCCCGGGTCTTGCCGCGCACCGGGGCCCAGCACCCGACACCGGACATGATTTCGTGGGCATGAAACTCCACGCTTGGGCTGTCGATTCCGAAGCCACGGGCGTATTCGCGAGACGCTTTCAGTGCGCCGGACACGTCGCTAAGGTTCTCAGTTCGCACCACGATCGCCCCAACGTAGTAGCGGTCGGCGGTGTAGGACTCGTCCAGAAATGCATAAAGCATCCCCCCATCATGTCGTGCCGTGAGGTTGGACGGCGCGGGTGCCGCGCGGAGGCTTCTAATGGGCGATGGTAGGGCCACTCAAGTAAGCGGTGCGACATTCGGGGCAGACGTAGTATGGATGCCGCTCGGTGCCATCGATCACGAGCCCGACCAGGCAACGGGGACAGTTCGGGCTGTCGAACGGGTCGTCTTCCATCCCGGCAGTATGCGCCGCTCCCCCCACGGCACGCCAGCCCTCCACCCGCTATGGTTAGGGCGTCCGGTGGATGCCCCCTCACCGGCCATGTCCTCTCGTGCCGCTTCGGGTGCGTCACGAGAGGACACCCGCTAGTTCGCTCCCAAGGGTGCTTCTTCCCGATCTTCCTCGACCTCTGCTGTTGCGAGGACGGCGATCAGAGTTGCGGTGAGCACTCCAACCGACGCGCCGGCGCAGAGCCACGCGACTGACCCCCACAAAGCTCCGAGGCCACTGTGCTCAACGCCGAGCAGCACCAGCCCGAGGCCCACGAAGGAACTGACCAAGGCCGCCACCGATAAGAACCGGAACCATCTCAGACGACGGATCTTCAAATCAATGGAGCGTCGCTCGACAGCGACGGTCAGCATAACGATGGGGAAGACAGCCGTCAGCACGGCGCAGGTATCCTCGTTCACGCTGTCGACCCTATCGGGCGAGTTGCGCCAGGCATCAGGACAAGGGCGGCGTCTTCGGTCTCGTTAGAGGAAGCGGCTCGCGCCACGTCGATCCTGAGGATGCGAGGAACTGAGGTGGCAGCTTGCGCTCGTACAGCCCGTAGACGTTCTGCGTCGCCTCGTTCAGTGACCCCCAGTAACCGATCAGCTCACGCTTGGTCGGATCCACGTGCCAGGTGATCGCCCGGTAGTAGGTGGTGCGGCCGGCGCCGAGCTGCAGCTTACGGATGAGCGCGATCGGATCTCTTGAGGTGCTGTGAACGATCGCCCACTCGATGGGTTGTGTGACGTTCGAGAGGTCCGGCATGTTTCGAATATACGTTCGAGAGCTGCAATCGGCAAACCCTCAACTGAAGCAGTAGTGAGGCCCACGACCTCACTACTGGCGAACTCGGCTCTGGTTCGTGAAGAAGGCTCCGGCGCCGAACGCCAGGATGATGACGCCGAGGATCAATGCCACCGGACCGGAGCGCTCGAGCATCGCGAGCCCGGCGAGGGTGACGATCCCGCCGAGCACGAGGCCGACGATTGAGAGGAGCCACATGCCATCCGCGCGAGGTTTCATGAGGTCAGCGTATCGGCTGACCATTTACCCACGGTAATGGGTGGGCAAGCGTGGGAACTCACGGGAACAGCGAGAGCGCAAAACCCCAGACCACCGGCAACTTAGGGAACTCTGGGGAAACGTCACCTGAGAACTTCAGCTTCCCAAGCTGATAGCGCGGGTTCGATTCCCGTCATCCGCTCCA
>NZ_FOVM01000014.1 GCF_900115155.1 Mycetocola miduiensis | reverse complement strand
CTCCCACTCTGCAACCGGAGGTCCTCACCTCATTCGCAGCAACTACAGCGAGTCGTCACACCGATTCAACCAACGTCCCTGTGCAGTACAGCTAGTTCGGGCTGCCCAACTGGGTAGCGATCAGAACGATCCCGGTGCCGACCACCTGCCACGCCGACGTGCGGAGCGCTGTGAGGTTGCCGCCGGATGTCACGGCGCGCAGCTGGCGGAGACCCGAACCGGCGACGAGCGACTCGGCACCGGCCGGCCCCTGCAGCAGTTCCGACTGCCCGCCGATGACCTGCTTGACGATCTCGGTCGACCCGTCTGCCGCGGTCGTCAGGGTCGCGACGGTGAGGTCGTCGACCCACGTCGTGGTGACGGCCGAGCTCGTGCCGACGGCAAGCACCTGGGGGTCGCCCAGCGCCACCGGCATGTTCTCGGCATCGCGCTGGATGCCGGCGACGAGCAGCCGAGGGTCGTCTCCGACACGAACGAGCGCGAGGACCCTCGTGCCATCGCGCGAGACGGCGAGCGACTGGATCGAGGATGCCTCAGGCCAGCTGGTCTGCACGGGCGTTTGGGAACCGTCCAACCCGGAAACGACAAGCGACGCCGGAGCGGACGCCGGCACGCTCCAGACATAACCGAACGTGTCGAAGCTCGGCGCGATGAGCCCCGACCGGGCGTCGACAAGAAGCGGTTCGGACGCGGACGCCCGGATGCTGAAGACGCCGTCAGCGGTCCGCGCAGCAGCGGCACTGTGTTCGGCATTGACGACGACGACGTCGGGCCGGAGTGCCTCGACCTGGTCGGACAAGCCGGGCAGGCGCTCGAGCGCATCACCACCGGAGAGGAACCCGAAGCCGTCCTTCGAGAGCACGAGTGCCCGAGGGTCAGCCCGCGGCGACTGCAGCGTGAGGGCGGGAAGGTCCTCGGTGTTGTTGTTCACGGTGACGCTCACCGAGTTGATGGCTGACACGCCGGCAAGGCTTCCGGCGATCTGTGCGCGGATGCGCTGGAAAGTCAGGTCGTCTGCCTCGAGCACTTCACTGCTGAGGTCGACCTGGGCGACGTCCCCGACAACGGGCACCGCCCCTTTCGTCAGGGTCGTGCCCTCCGGGAATGCTGTAGCAACCGCGCCGGCGAGGAGCGGGCTCGGGCCATCGAGCAGAGCGTTCACGATTCGGGTTCCGGTGGACGTCCTCGATGGGAACCAGCGGAGGTCAGGGATGAGGTAGCTCCACGACGGGTCGAAGAAGGTGAGGGCGTATGAGCCGAACACGTCATTGAATCGCTGCGAGTCGAGGATCACCCGGTCGGGCGCGACGCTGATCCGCCATTCGTCTTTCACCTTGATAAAGCTGTATCCCTGGGTGAGAGGCGTCCGGGTGCTGAACTCGGTGTACTCCCCCTCAGCGTTTACCTCAGCGACGGGCGCGACGGTGAGGTTCATGGAGGTCTCGTCCGCGGAGACATAGCTTCGCTGCGCGGCCTCGTCGACGATGACGTTGAGGTCCGGCTCCCAGGTCGACCGGATCTTCGGAGCGAGGAACTCCCGCGCTGTGGCGTAATCCTCGCGGGGACTCGACGCCGCGTCGATGAAGCCGCGGAGGATTTCTTCCTGGCTCGCCCCCGCCTGCGGGCCGTCGGCGATGAACTGGACCTCGGGGTCCTCCGCCCCCGGCACGGGTTGTCCGATGCGCGGGGCGCCCGACTGAGGGATCCCCGAGCATCCCGCGAGGATCAGTGAGGCGGTGACGGCAATGGCCACCGCCCAGCTGCGACCCTTCATACCCCGACTCCCTTCCCGTTGCGGGCGGCATCCGTTGGGGCCTCTGCCGAAGCATCCGCCGAGGTCGATGCTGGAGCATCCGTCGTGTCGACGGGGATCGGTTCAGCGTCCTCTGGCGGCAGCGGGAGCGGCGACATCGTCACCTCTCCGCCGAGCAGGCGCGGAAGGGTGAGGCGGAAGCAGCTGCCTGCACCGACCTGCGACCAGACTTCGAGGCTTCCTCCGTGCAGTTGTGCGTCCTCCAGGGCGATGGCGAGGCCAAGCCCGGTTCCCCCGATCGTGCGTTTGCGGGACGGGTCTGCGCGCCAGAACCGGTCGAAGGCGCGCTGGGCGTCCTGCTCGGTCATTCCGTGCCCGTAATCGCGCACCGACAGAGCTACCGCCTGTTCGTTGCTGTCGACGGTCACCACGATCGGCTTACCCTCGCCGTGCTCGATGGCGTTCCCGAGCAGGTTGCGGACAACCCGGCGGATGCGACGCGGGTCGATTTCGACGTCGGAGTAACCACCGGGGGCGACGAGCCGGACGTCGGAACCCTTCTGTTCGGCGAGGGACGCCATCCCCTCGATCGAGTCCTCGGCGAGGTGCACGAGGCTGTACGGTTCGATCTCGAGCTGTACCGAGCCGGCGTCGTAGCGGCTGATCTCGAGTAGGTCGGCGAGGAGCACCTCGAAGCGCTGCGTCTGCGTGTGCAGCAGTTCTGCGGTCCTGGCGGTTGCGGACGGGAACTCGGAGCGCTGGTCGTAGAGCACGTCACCGGCCAGACGGATGGTGGTGAGCGGCGTGCGAAGTTCGTGCGACACGTCCGAGACGAAGCGCTGTTGCACCTGGGAGAGGTCGGCGAGTTCGCGGATCTGCGACTGGAGGCTGTCGGCCATGCGGTTGAAAGATCGCGCCAGGGTGGCGAGCTCGTCTTCGCCCCTCACCGGGATCCTCACCTCGAGGTCTCCGCTCGCAAGCCTCTCACTGGTGTCTGCGGCGACCCGCACCGGGTTCGCGACGAGCCGGACGATCACCCAGGCCACAGCACCGACGAGGAGCAGCAGCGTGAGTCCGCCGATGAGGAGGGTGCGCTGCACGAACAGCAGGGTCTGCTCGGTATCGCTCAAGTCGAAGCCGATGTAGATCTCCCAGCGACTGCCCTCAGGAAGGGTGATCTGGGATCCGACCACGATCCCGGGAACACGGCTTCCGTTGGCGGCGGGGAGCGACACCGACTGCCACCACTGCTCGTCCGGGTTGTTCTGCACGAGACGGCGCAGCTCGTCGCTGACGACGTCCTTGAGCCGGACGTTCTCGAAATCCTGCGGACCCGTCGGGCTCGGCTCCTGCCCCACCGCCCGGTAGCCGGCGATCATCGTGCTCGACGACGCCCGGGCGATCTCCTCACGGGCGGCACCCATCAGTTCCTGGGTGCTGGCCCTTCCGGTGTCACCGGAGGAGTCAAGAATGTTCTGGGCCGATTCGATCGCGCGGGCGGAGTCCTGCTGGACCTGGGTCACGCGCGACTGGAACAGGTCGTTGCCGATCGTGATGGCCATGTAGAAGCTGGAGATGAGCAACGCGAACAGCGACAGGGCGAGGGTGACGACGACGGTCCGGAACTGCAGCGACCGTCGCCAGGAGCGCACGGCACGTGCCGGCCATGTCCTCCAGTTTTCGAGCCTGATGCCCGAGACGCCCTGTCCCACTTCGGTCGACTTCAGGCTGCAGCGCCGGCACCGGCACGATAGCCGACGCCGCGGACCGTCATAACGATGCGCGGGTTGTCCGGGTCGTCCTCGACCTTTGCGCGCAGCCGCTGCACATGCACGTTGACCAGGCGGGTGTCGGCTTTGTAGTGGTAGCCCCAGACCTGCTCGAGAAGCATCTCGCGGGTGAAGACCTGCTGCGGCTTCGACGCGAGGGTGAGCAGGAGGTCGAATTCGAGCGGGGTGAGGTTGATTCGCCTGTCACCGCGTTTCACCTCATGCCCGGCGACGTCGAGGACGAGATCGCCGATCTGGAGGGAGTCCTGTGACTGCGGGGAGGCCGGGCGCAGGCGGGTGCGGATCCGGGCGACGAGCTCCTTGG
Source organism: Mycetocola miduiensis (assembly GCF_900115155.1). Lineage (GTDB taxonomy): Bacteria > Actinomycetota > Actinomycetes > Actinomycetales > Microbacteriaceae > Mycetocola_A > Mycetocola_A miduiensis. Next base: position 6,439 of record NZ_FOVM01000014.1, on the reverse strand, counting down.
GGTTGAACGGCTTGACCATGTAGTCGTCGGCTCCTGACTCGAGGCCCTTCACGACATCCGCCGTGTCGGTCTTCGCGGTCAGCATGATGATCGGCACACCGGATTCGCCGCGGATGCGGGTGCACACCTCGATGCCGTCGATGCCGGGGAGCATGAGGTCGAGCAGCACCAGGTCCGGTCGGGACTCATGGAACGCGTCGAGCGCCCCTGAGCCGTCTGCGCAGAAGGACGGCTCGAATCCTTCAGTGCGCAGCACAATACCGATCATCTCGGCCAGGGCGGTGTCGTCGTCGACCACCAGGATCCGTGCGTTCATACGCCTCGTTCTCGATTCATGTGCCGGCCGGCCGAAAAGCGCGGCCATGCAGTACCTGGCACCAGATTAGCCGCAACCCGTTGGCAGTTGGCCGAGAACCGCCCGAGCGGATGCCCGGGCTCTCATGGTGAGGGTGGTGCGGGTGTGACACGATAAGAAGGCGTGGAATGTCGAACACTTGAGGGGGTCGCTTCAGTGGCGAACGACGAGAGCTGGCAGCAACCGGGCGGGTCAGGATCGAACCCCCCGGCCGCCGATCCGCGCCGGGACGGCGCCGCGCCCCCACCATACTCCGCAGCCCAGAATTGGGGCCCTGACCAGCAGTTCTATCCCCCCACCCCGCCCAATCCCGCGCCCGGGCAGCCCTACTACCCGGCGCAATACGGCCAGAACCCATACGCCCAGCAGTATGCGCAGCCCGGCCAATACCCGGGACCGGTGAACGTCGGTCAGAACCCCTATGCGCCCGACGGCTGGCCGGCGGCCGGATATCCTCCCGGACAACCGGGTGGCTTTGCACAGGCGGCGTGGGCGCCTCCCCCCAAACCGGGGCTCATACCGCTGCGTCCGCTGGGATTCGGAACACTTCTCGGCGCCCCGTTCCTGACCCTCAAACGGAACCCGAAGGCCACGTTCGGCAGCGCTGTACTCGTCCAGGCAATCACCGTCCTCGTCAGCCTGCTTGTCGTCGGCGTCGTCACCTTCTTCGTCATCGGAAGGATCACCAGCGCTGCACCGGAAGACCAGGATGCCGTCGCCGCCGGCGGCATCGTCGCCATTCTTCTTGCATCCATTGTGCCGTTCCTGGTCGGGCTGGCCGCCACCGTCTTCCTCCAGGGCGTCATCGTCACCGAAGCTGCCAGGTCCACGCTCGGTGAGAAGCTGACCCTCCGTGAGACCTGGAAAGCCACCTGGCCGAGGCTCGGCCACCTCCTGCTCTGGACCCTGATCGCCAGCGGCGCCCTCGCTGTCGCCGTTGCGCTCATCGTCAGCGTCGTCTGGCTGCTCGTGGCGCAGGGTGACGGGTTCGTGGCGGCCGGGGTGGTCCTCGCCATCCTCGCGGGGCTCGCCCTTCTCGCTGCCGCCGTCTGGCTGGGCATCAAACTGTCGGTCGTCCCGAGCGTGATCGTGCTGGAACGGGTGCGAGTTCCGCAGGCGATTCGCCGGTCTTGGCGGCTCACCGACGGGTACTTCTGGAGAACGCTCGGCATCCAGTACCTGATCGCATTCATCGTCGGCACGGTCTCCCAGATCGTCGTCACGCCGATCAGCCTGCTGTACGGGATCGCCCTCGGCCTCGTCGACCCGACCTCCACGACCGCCGAGGACTGGATCGCTCCTGCACTGCTCTACGTCGGCCTGATCGTCGTGTCGCTGCTGGTGGCATCCGTTACGAGTGTCGTGCAGTCCGCAACGATCGCGTTCATCTACGTCGACCTGCGGATGCGCAAGGAGGGCCTCGACCTGGAACTCATCCGTTTCGTTGAGGCCAGGCAATCGGGCGACACGTCGGTGCCTGACCCGTACCTGGTCCGGGCCGACGGCTGGAACACCGGGTCTCCATGGTCCTGACGGGCGTCTTTCGATTCGATGTCCCGGTCGTGCCCGACGGCCCCGAGGCGCGGCAGTGGCTCCTCGATGAGCTCTCGAAACCCGAGTACACGGCGGCACGGCCGAGTCTGTTCGACCGGCTCAGCCAGGCGTTCTTCGAGTGGCTGATGCGGCTGTTCCAGCCGGGCGACTCTGTGCCCCTCGACTGGCTTCCCGTGGCGATCGTCGGACTTGTCGTCGCCGGCCTGGTCGCCGCCCTCCTGATCTGGGGACTCCCCCGCGTGAACCGCAACAGCCGGCCGGCTGCCGGGCTGTTCGGCGACGACGACCGCCGCACGGCACGGGAACTGCGTTCGGCGGCGGCAGCGGCTGCGTCCGCCGGCGACTTCACCCTCGCGGTCCTTGAACAGTTTCGGGCGCTGGCCCGCGGTTTGGCCGAACGCACGATCGTGCGGGTCAGCCCTGGAACGACCGCCCACGACTTCGCGGCTCGCGCGTCGGAAATGTTTCCGACGGCATCCGGCGACCTCGCCCGAGCCGCGGAGATCTTTGACCGGGTCCGTTATCTCGGCCACGACGGCAACGCCTCCGACTTCGACCGGTTGCGTCGGCTCGACGTCCGCCTGCAGAAGGAATCGCCGGCCAGTCATGAGCTGGTCGACGCCTGGGGCACCGAATGAGCACCACAACGCGCATCGAACCACCGGTGTCGACCGACGACCGCGTGCTGACGCCGCGCGCCCGCACGGTGGCCAGGCGCGGCCTGTTCTGGGCCGGAGTGGCCGGGGTCTGCCTCGTCGTCGTTGTCGCGAGCATGCTCCTGACGCGCGGCGGCGCAACCAGCGGGCTCCTCCTCGATCCGGCGGACCCCGCACCGACCGGCGCGAAGGCGATTGCCGAGGTGCTGCGGAACCAGGGGGTCGACGTGATCCTGCCCGATGGCTACGACGAAGCACTCGCCGCCTCTTCGGAGCCGGGAACGACCCTCGCGCTCTATGACCCGTCCGGCTACCTTGCCGGGGACCGTCTCACCGAACTCGCCGGAGTGGCCGGCGACGTGGTGTTGCTCTCCCCCGGCTTCCGGCATCTCCAGGCCGTTGCCCCCGCAGTGAGGGCGGCGGGTCCCGCAGACCAGTACACGCCGCTTGATGCGGACTGCGGCGACGGCGCGGCCGCCCGGGCGGGGACGATCAGCCCAGGGTCCACCTTCGCCGACTCGGAGGGGAGCGACGCGATCCGCTGCTTCCCCGCAGACACCGGCGGCTTCGGACTGCTGGGCATCCAGGACGGCAGCGACAGGATCTGGGTGCTCGGGCCGTCCGACGCGCTCTCGAACGACCTCGTGCTCCTGCACGGGAATGCGGCACTCGGCCTTGGGCTGCTCGGCGGAAGCGACCGCCTGGTCTGGTACCTTCCCTCGATCGCCGACGTGGAGGCATCCGGCCCGCCGTCGCTCGCCGAGCTCACGCCGACCTGGCTCGTCCCGGTGACGTCGCTCTGCGCGATCACCGTGCTCGTCGCCATGTTCTGGCGCGGAAGACGGTTCGGGCCGCTCGTCGCCGAGGACCTCCCCGTCACCGTGCCCGCCGGCGAAACGATGGAGGGCCGCTCACGGCTTTACCAGCGCAGCGCCGCGCGGACCCGCGCCGTCGACGCGCTCCGGATCGGCGCCGTCGGCCGGCTCGGTGACGCGCTCGGGCTGTCGCGTCATGCCAGCGTCGGCGAAGTGTCGGATGCCGTCGCATCGGCGCTCGGCAGGAACCCGGGTGAGGTTCGCGGCATCCTCCTCGACGACCTGCCAGGGTCGGAACGCGACGTCGTCGCCCTCTCGGACACCCTCCGCGACCTCGAGTCGGCGGTTGCCGCTGCCGTCGACCCCCGTCCGCCGACGCGTCCCCGCTGAACCCACGATTTCTCGCCCGAACGACAACGAACCGGAAGAATGCGCTCATGACCACACCGACACCGCACGGCCAGCCATATCCGCAAGCCGACCAGCAGGGGCAAGCCCAGTACGGCCGCCCCGTGCCCCCGAACCCAGCCCCTGGGAACGACGGCGCAGCGGAGCGGAGTGCGTTCTCCCGGGCCGAACCCCCGAGGAACGCCGAGCTGCGGGCGAAGCTCGTTCAGGTGCGGCGGGAAGTCGGCAAGGCCGTCGTCGGCCAGGAACCGGCGGTGACCGGCCTGATCGTCGCCCTCCTCGCCAAGGGGCACGTGCTCCTCGAGGGTGTTCCAGGCGTTGCGAAGACCCTGCTGGTGCGCACGCTCAGCCAGGCGCTCGACCTCGACACGAAACGGGTCCAGTTCACCCCTGACCTGATGCCTGGCGATGTGACCGGTTCGCTCGTCTACGACGCGAAGACCGGCGAATTCGAGTTCCGGCGGGGCCCCGTGTTCACGAACATCCTCCTCGCCGACGAAATCAACCGGACGCCTCCGAAGACCCAGTCGTCGTTGCTTGAGGCGATGGAGGAACGCCAGGTCTCCGCGGACGGCGTCACCCAGCCGCTGCCTGCGCCGTTCGTCGTCGCCGCCACCATGAACCCGATCGAATACGAAGGCACATACACGCTTCCTGAGGCGCAGCTGGACCGGTTCCTCCTCAAGCTCGTCCTCGACGTCCCGGAGCGGGACATCGAGGTCGAGGTGTTGCGCAGGCACGCCGCCGGTTTCAACCCGCGTGACCTCGCCGGCGCGGGAGTCACCCCTGTGCTCGGCGCCGCCGATCTCGCCGACGCACAGGTCGCTTCAGCCGCGACCGGCGTCAGTCCGGACGTGCTCAGCTACATCGTCGACCTCGCCAGGGCGACGAGGCGCAGCCCGTCGGTGAGGATGGGCGTCAGCCCCCGCGGCACGACCGCACTCCTCTCCGCCGCCAAGGCGTGGGCGTGGCTGAGCGGATACGCCTCGGTCACCCCCGACCATGTCCAGGCGATGGTGCTTCCGGTTTGGCGGCACCGGCTGGTGTTGCGCCCCGAGGCGGAACTCGAAGGGGTGGCATCGGACGCAATCCTTCGCTCGATCATGCAGCAGGTGCAGGTGCCGATCTAGATGACCGTTTCGGGGAGGTTCGTGGCGCTCGTCGCGTTCGGCATCGTGCCGGTGATCGGCATCGGCACGGCCACCGGCGAGCCCGGGCTCGTGCTCGGTTGCTGGCTGCTGTTCGCGATCGCGCTCGGCATCCTCGACCTGGTGCTGGCGGCATCCCCCCGCGTCCTCGTGCCGTCGAGGTCACTGCCGGCGAGGACCCGGCTGGGTGAGACGGTCGAAAGTGAGCTCTACCTCGCGAATCCGGGCCCGCGTACGCTCCGCGGCGTCGTCCGGGATGCCTGGCAGCCGTCGGCGGGCGCCTCGGTGTTCCGCACCCGGGTCACGATCCCCGCCGGTGAACGGCGGCTCGTCACCGTTCCGCTCACGCCGTTCCGCCGCGGGGAACGACGTGTCGAACAGGTCACCGTGCGCTCATTCGGTCCGCTCGGCCTGTGCGCACGGCAGGCGACGCTGAAAAGCCCCGGCCGCATCCGTGTGCTCCCGCCGTTCCACGCCCGCAAACACCTGCCGTCACGATTGGCCCGCCTCCGCGAACTCGACGGCGCGACGAGCGTGATGGTGCGCGGCCAGGGCACCGAGTTCGACTCGCTGCGGGAGTATGTCCGCGGCGACGACGTCAGATCGATCGACTGGAGGGCCACCGCCCGGCGTCGCGACGTGGTCGTCCGGACCTGGCGGCCCGAGCGTGACCGCCGCGTCGTCCTCGTGATCGACACGGCGCGGACTTCTGCGGCGCGCATCGCCGACGAGCCGAGGCTCGACACCGCGTTCGAAGCATCCCTGCTCCTCGCGGCCCTGGCCACACGCGCCGGTGACCGCGTCGACCTGCTCGCCTACGACCGGCGCATGCGTGCCAGGGTCCAGGGGGCGAGGGGCGCCGACCTGATGGCGAGGATGGTCGACGCCCTGGCAACGGTCGAGCCAGAGCTGCTCGAGATGGACTGGGCTGCGGTACCTGCCCTTGTGCGCGAAGTCACCAGCCAGCGTTCCCTGGTCGTGCTGCTCACCTCGGTCGATGCGCCCGGCGCGTCCACCGCGCTGCTGTCGATGCTTCCCCAGCTGACGAAGCGGCATCTCGTGGTCGTCGCATCCGTCACCGACCCGGCCGTCCTCGCGGCGAGCCGGCAACGGCGCAACCGCGACGAGGTGTACCTCGCGGCGGCGGCGGAACGGTCACTGCTCGATATCGCGAGGGTGTCTGAAGCCATCAAGCAGATGGGCGCGGAGGTGGTCACCGCATCACCGTCCGAGCTCCCGCCTGCCCTCGCGGACCGGTACCTGGCCCTGAAGGCGGCCGGCCGGCTGTGACGCAGCCCAGTCGCCCACCCGTGCGCTCACGCGGAGATTCTTCAGACACAGCCGGCGTCCGCGCCGCGACACGCCGCCGTACACCGAAAATCTCCGCTCGAACCGTTTGTGGTGAGCTGAGGACCGCAGGAACGCAAAGGGCCCGGCCCCACACCGAAGTGCGGAAGCCGGGCCCGGATGAGACGGGTTAGACGGGTTAGACGGGTTAGACGG
>NZ_FOVM01000010.1 GCF_900115155.1 Mycetocola miduiensis | reverse complement strand
TGCGCCGGGCAGTGTCCTGGTTCGCCGCCCGCGGCGTGACGGTCGAACGCGTGCTTTCTGACAACGGCTCTGCCTACAAATCTCACCTCTGGCGCGACACCTGCTCCGAGCTTGGCGTCAAAGCGAAGAAGACCCGCCCTTACCGTCCACAGACGAACGGGAAGATCGAACGCTTCCACCGCACTCTCGCCGACGGTTGGGCATTCAGCAAGCACTACCCAACGGAATCAGCCCGCCGGAACGCGCTCCCGGCCTGGCTCCACGAATACAATCACCACAGACCCCACACCGCCATCGGAGGCCACCCACCCATTAGCCGGCTAACTAACCTGCCTGTGCAGTACAGCTAGCTCGGCGTGTCGAGGTCGCGGTGCCTCTGCGCGGCCATGTCACTCACTGCGGACGGGTTCACCCGGCGTACCGGGTGAGCGGTTCCGGAGCGGGTGACTACGTCGCTGTGGACCCAGGGCCCACACCATGCCACCAACGACAACGACCCGCAGTCCGAAGACTGCGGGTCGTTGCGAAAGCAGATTGAGCTTAGTTGCCGAAGCCCTTGAAGCGCTTGTTGAACTTCTCGACGCGTCCGGCGGAGTCCATGATGCGCTGCTTGCCCGTGTAGAACGGGTGCGACTCGGAAGAGATCTCAACGTCGATGACGGGGTAGACGGTGCCGTCCAGCTCGATGGTCTTTGAGCTGCCCACGGTCGAGCGGGTCAGGAACGTCGCGCCTGAGGCGAGATCGCGGAAAACAACCGGCTTGTAGTCGGGGTGGATGTCAGTCTTCATGAGGACTTCCTTGTGAGTCGGAGGAAATTGTCTTTCAGTCTCGCCCGCGCGGATTGCACGGCAAGAAAGTGTATGGCCATCGGGCCAGCTACCTACTTTATCAGATGCCGGGCGTCAGTGGGCACGCGCGCTGTACCGGCCGTCGCTTTCGCTGAGCTCGATAGGCAGGCCGAATGCTTCGGTCAGCGTGTCGCTCGTCAGTGCCTCGGCGATCGGGCCGGATGCCACGACCTTGCCGTCGTTGAGGAGCAGGGCGTGCGTGAAGCCGACTGGCACCTCCTCGACGTGGTGGGTCACCATGACGATGGCCGGCGACTCCCCGGACTGGGCGTAACCGCCGAGCAGCTTCACGAGCTCTTCGCGCGCGCCTAGGTCGAGGCTGGCTGCGGGCTCGTCGAGAAGCAGCAGCTCAGGGTCGGTCATCACGGACCGTGCAATCTGCACCCGTTTCTGTTCACCGTCGCTCAGCGTCCCGAAGCGGCGCTCGGCGAGGCCGTCGAGGTGCCACTCCGCGAGGACGCGCCTGGCGCGCTTCTCGTCGATGTCTTCGTAATCCTCGTTCCACCGTCCGGTGACCGAGTATGCGGCCGTCATGACGACGTTGAGAACCGTCTCATCGAACGGAACGCGACGGGCCATGGCCGTTGACGCGATTCCGATCCGCGGGCGCAGTTCGAAAACATCCACCTTGCCGAGTTCGGAGTCGAGGATTTCGACTTTTCCGGAGCTCGGGTGCATGAGCGTCGATGCGACCTGCAGGATCGTTGTCTTGCCCGCCCCGTTGGGCCCGAGCACCACCCAGCGCTGGTCCCCCTCGACGGTCCACGACACGGAATCCACGATCGCGCGGCCGTTGCGCACAACGGACACGTCATTCAACTGCAAAACGCTCGACATGTGCTCTAGCCTATCCGTCCGATTCGGCTGGCCGTGCCGAGGCTCGCCCGTCAGGGCGCGAGAATCGAGCGGTAAAGTGCGATGGTCTCGCGGCCGATCCGGTCCCAGCTGAATTCCCGTTCGGCACGCAGCCGCCCAGCCTCGCCCATCGCCCTGGCGGCATCCGGATCAGATACCACGGCCGTGAGCGCTGCAGCGAGGTCTGCGACGAACCGATCAGGGTCGACGGGGGTTCCCGTGCCGTCCGTGACCTGCTCGATCGGCACAAGTCGTCCGGTGACACCGTCCTCGACGACCTCAGGGATGCCGCCGGTCGCAGTCCCGACAACGGCGGCGCCACAGGCCATAGCCTCGAGATTGACGATGCCGAGCGGTTCATACACCGACGGGCAGACGAAGGTGGTGGCGGCGGTCAGCACGGCGCACAGTTCGTTGCGCGGCAGCAGCCGGTCGATCCACACCACTCCGGACCGTTCCTTCGCCAGTTCCCTGACGCCGGCTTCGACCTCGGCGAGGATCTCGGGCGTGTCCGGTGCACCGGCGCACAGCACGAGTTGTACGTCGGCGGGCAGCTGGGCGGCCGCGCGGAGGAGGTACGGGAGGCCCTTCTGCCGGGTGATCCGGCCGACGAACACGACGCTCGGGCGGGTCGGGTCGATTCCGAGCGAGCGCACCAGCTCGTCGTCGTGCACCGGCTTCCAGGCGGCGAGGTCGATGCCGTTGTAGATGGTGTGCACGCGGGACTCGTCGAGCGCCGGGTAGCTGCGGAGGATGTCGCGGCGCATGCCGTTGCTGACGGCGATGACGGCATCCGCCGCTTCGAACGCAGTCTTCTCGATCCAGCTCGACACCCGGTACCCGCCGCCGAGCTGTTCCGCTTTCCACGGCCGGAGCGGTTCGAGGCTGTGCGCCGACACGATGTGCGGGATGCCGTGCAGCAGTTTGGCGATATGCCCTGCGCCGTTCGCGTACCAGGTGTGTGAGTGCACGAGGTCGGCTCCTGCGGCGTCCTGCGCCATCAGGAGGTCTGTGCCCAAGGTGGTGAGCGCCCCGTTCGCTCCCGCGAGTTCTGCAGGGACTCGGTAGGCGAATGTGTCCGCCTCGGTGCGTTCTTCGCCGAAACAGCGCACGGTGACATCAATCTCTCCGCGCATCGCCGAGACGAGCTCGGCGACGTGCACACCGGCTCCGCCGTAGATTTCTGGTGGGTATTCCCGGGTGAGAAGATCAACTCGCATGAAACGAACGCTAGTACAGGTATGGGGTTGCCTCTAGTGTTGGGGCATGGTCGCAACGAAGAAGATCTTTGCCATTGTCCTTGCCGGCGGCGAAGGGAAACGCCTGATGCCGCTCACTGCGGACAGGGCAAAGCCCGCAGTGCCGTTCGCAGGGCAGTACCGTCTCATCGACTTCGCGCTCTCCAACCTGATCAACTCCGGCTTCACCCAGATCGTCGTCCTGACGCAGTACAAGTCGCACAGCCTCGACCGGCACGTGTCTCAGACGTGGCGCCTGTCCGGCCTCCTGAACTCATACGTCGCGTCGGTGCCCGCGCAGCAGCGGCTCGGGAAGCGCTGGTTCTCTGGTTCAGCGGATGCGATCCTGCAGAGCCTCAACCTCATCCGTGATGAGAAGCCCGACATCGTCGTCGTGGTCGGTGCCGACCACGTCTACCGGATGGACTTCCGCGATATGGTCCAGGCGCACATCGATTCGGGTCGTGGCGCAACCGTCGCGGCGATCCGCCAGCCGATCGAGCTCAGCGACCAGTTCGGTGTGATCCAGCTCGACAAGGACGACCCGACGAAGATCGCCGAATTCCTCGAGAAGCCGATCAACGCCGAGGGGCTCGCCGACGCGCCGCACGAGGTCCTCGCCTCGATGGGTAACTACGTGTTCAACACCGACGCGCTCATCGACGCCGTCACCGGTGACGGTGAGCGAACGAATTCCAACCACGACATGGGTGGCGACATCGTCCCGGACTTCGTTTCCCGTGGCGACGCCGGCGTCTTCGACCTCAAGAACAACAAGGTGCCGGGGTCGACCGACCGTGACCGGTACTACTGGCGTGACGTCGGAACGATCGATTCGTTCTTCGAGGCCCACCAGGACCTCATCTCGACACTGCCGATCTTCAACCTGTACAACAGCGAATGGCCGATCTTCAGCCAGCAGCTCAACTCTCCCCCGGCGAAGTTCGTGCGCGACGGCAAAGGCAACCTTGGGCGGGTCGTCGACTCGATCGTCTCGCTCGGCTCCCTCATCTCGGGCGCCCACATCGAACGCAGCGTCCTCGGGGCCTGGGCGAACGTCGAGTCCGGCGCGCAAGTGGTCGACTCGGTGCTGTTCGACCGTGTAGTCGTCGGGCCGGATGCGACGGTGAAACGCGCGATCCTCGACAAGGAAGTCATCGTCGAAGACGGCGCCGCGATCGGGGTCGACCACGACCGCGACCGCGCCAGGGGCTTCACCGTGACCGACTCAGGACTCACCGTTGTGGGCAAGGGAGTGCGCGTTACCCGATGAGTTCTCCCCTTACGCCGTCGCCGCAGGCGCCGGCCCGGTTCCTTGTCGTGCTCGACGCCGACTCCACGCTCATCGAAAATGAAGTCATCGAACTCCTCGCCGAGGAGGCTGGCTCGCTCGCGCTCGTCGCCGATGTGACCGAACGCGCGATGCGCGGCGAACTCGATTTCGCGGAAAGCCTCCGCGGCCGCGTCGCGACCCTCGCCGGCCTCCCCGAGTCCGTCTTCCGGACGGTGTCCGACCGCATCCGGCCCACCCGAGGCGTCCACGAACTCATCGCAGGGATCCAGGCGGCGGGCGGCAGGGTCGGCGTCGTGTCCGGCGGTTTCCACGAACTGCTCGATCCACTCGGGGAAGAACTGGGTCTTGACGTCTGGCGAGCGAACCGGCTCGAGGTGTCCGGTAACGTCTTGTCCGGGCGCGTCGACGGACCGATCATCGACGCCGACGCGAAGGCATCCGCTCTGCTCGAATGGGCAGCGGATGCCGGCGTGCCCGTGTCGCGGACGATCGCGATCGGCGATGGTGCGAACGACCTGCAGATGATGGGCGTTGCCGGGCTTAGCGTCGCGTTCAACGCCAAACCCGCTGTTCGTGAGCGGGCCGATGTGGTACTCGATAACGTCGACCTCGCTGACGTCCTCCCGCTGCTCGGCCTGCGCGGCTAAAGACTCTGCCGACCCCGGCGCACCTCAGGCGGATGGTTCGGGTGAGTGTCGGCGTGTCGCGGTATGCGTCGCGGCGTGTTGCGGATCGGTGGGGCGCGCCTTACGGGCGCGCCCGGCGTCACACCGTCCGACCGGGTTAGTGGCCCATCCCGAGGCCACCGTCGACCGGGATGACCGCCCCCGAGATGTAGCCTGCGTCGTCACCGGCGATCCAGGCGACGACCTTCGCGACCTCGGCCGGTGTCGCAAACCGTCCTGCCGGGATGCCCTTCTTGTACTCGGCCTGGGTTGCTTCAGGCAGTTCGGCCGTCATGTCGGTCTCGATGAAGCCGGGAGCGATGACGTTGGCTGTGATGCCCCGTGCGCCGAGCTCGCGGGTGATCGACCGGGCCATGCCGACGAGCCCGGCCTTTGACGATGCGTAGTTGACCTGGCCCGGTCCGCCGTACAGCCCGACGACGCTCGAGATCAGTACGATCCGGCCGAACCGGGCCTTGAGCATCCCTTTCGAGGCGCGCTTGACCACCCGGAACGACCCGCCCAGGTTCGTGTTCACAACGCTGTCAAAGTCGTCTTCGCTCATCCGCATGAGGAGGGTGTCGCGGGTGATCCCCGCGTTCGCAACCACCACCTCGACAGGCCCGAGCTTCTGCTCGATCTCGCTGAACGCGGCATCGATGGAGGAGGCGTCGGTGACGTCGGCGCGAACGGTGAGGCTTCCGGCGGGGCCTTCGCCAGAGCGTGCGGTGACGGCGACCCGGTGCCCGAGCGCGACGAACTCCTCGGCGATGGCGTAGCCGATTCCACGGTTCCCGCCTGTCACGAGTACCGTGCGCGGGGAGTTCTCAGAGTGGGGCATGTCGGCCTTTCGGTGGTGTGGTGTGTCCCAGCGATTTCCTCGCGCGTTTCCCAGCGCGAACCCGGCTGGGGGTGCGCAAACAAGCGTAGTCTTGGAGTGAATGAAACAGCCATCCATCACATCACTGCCGCCGTCGCCCGATGCGGACCGGCGAGCACGAATGCTCAAGTACACGATTGCGATGAGCATCCGTGTGGTGTGCCTTGTGATGATGCTGTTCGTCGATGGCTGGTGGTTGTTCGTCTGCGCCGCAGGAGCGATCTGCCTGCCGTACATCGCCGTCGTCCTCGCCAACGTCGGTGCGCCCACGGCGGACACCACGGTGTTGCGTCCCGGCGGTGTCGTCGCCATCCCTGAGCGCAAAGCGCCCGAGGACGACGAACAGGACCGACAGGCGTCATGATCGGACTGTTCCAGGAGCCCGAACAGTTCACCTGTTCCCGGGCCGGTTGCCCCGCCACGGCCGGATGGCGGATCGAATGGCGCAACCCGAAGATTCACACCGAGGACCGGGTCAAGGTCTGGCTCGCCTGCGATGAGCATCGGGCTTACCTGCACGACTTCCTCGCGGCGCGGGACTTCCCCGTCACCACCCTCCCCCTGACGACGAAGGAAGCATCGTGAAGAACTGGCGATTCGTGATCAGCAGGCGGTGGTTCGGCTACCTCGCCGTCGCCGTTGTATTCGCGGTCGTCTGCGTGCTGCTGTCGAACTGGCAGGTGTCGAGGCTCGAGGAGAAACGGCTGGAGAACTCGCGGGTGCTCCAGAACTACGAAAACGCTCCGATCCCGCTCGACGAGGCACTCGCCACGCCGGAGTCGTGGGAGGACAACCGGGAGTGGACTCCGGTGTCCGTCACCGGCAGCTACCTGGTCGATGAGCAGGTCCTCGTTCGCAACCGGCCCCGCAACGGCCAGCCCGGCTTCGAGGTCCTCACTCCCCTGCAGCTGTCGAACGGCAGCGTCTTCATCGTCGACCGCGGATGGCTTCCGACCGGAAACGCGCAGGACCTCCCGGACGTCGTGCCTGCCCCGCCGACCGGCGACGTCACAGTGACCGCACGTCTGAAGCCGGGCGAGCCCGCCCTGCAGGGCCGCAGCGCCGCTGAGGGCCAGATGGCCACCGTTGAACTCGCCCAGTTCGACGACCGCCTTGACGCACCCGTGTACACCGGCGCATACGGCCTGATGGCATCCGAAACGCCGGCACCGGCCGAGGACCGCCCGCTCCCCGCGTTCAAACCGGAGCTCGACGAAGGGTCGCACCTGTCGTATGCCCTGCAGTGGATCGTCTTTGGGCTGCTCGGCTTCGCCTTCCTCGGGTACGCGATCCGCGAGGAATACCGTCACCTCAACGCGGATGACCCGGCCGAACAGACTCGCGCTGCCGAGCGGGAACGCAAACGCGTCGCCAAGCGCTCGGATGCCGACGTGGAGGACGACATCCTCGACGCATCCGTGCGGTGACCCTCAGGCCAGCTCGATCAGTTCCAAATAGCGCTCTTTTCCGATGGCGCGCGATCCGGTTACGGACGGTCAGGCCAGCTCGATCAGTTCCAAATAGCGCTCTTTTCCGATGGCGCGCGATCCGGTTACGAACGATCAGGCCAGCTCGATCAATTCCAAATAGTCCTTGTTCCAGTGGTCCTCAACACCATCAGGCAGGATGAGAACCCGCTCCGGGTTGAGCGCCTGGACAGCGCCTTCGTCGTGGCTGACGAGGACGACGGCTCCCGCGTAGTGCGCGAGTGCGTCAAGGATCTCGGCGCGGCTGGCGGGGTCGAGGTTGTTCGTCGGCTCGTCGAGGAGCAGCACGTTGGCGCCTGAGACGACGATCATGGCGAGAGCAAGGCGGGTTTTCTCTCCACCGGAGAGTACGCCGGCCGGCTTGTGCGAGTCGTCACCGGTGAACAGGAACGAGCCGAGGACCTTGCGGGCCTCCGTCTCGGTGATGTGCGGTGAGGATGACACCATGTTCTCGAGAACACTGCGCTTGACGTCGAGTGTCTCGTGCTCCTGCGCGTAGTAGCCGATCCGCAGCCCGTGACCGGGCTCGACCTGGCCGGTGTCCGGGGCATCCACTCCGGCGAGGATGCGCAGCAGAGTGGTCTTTCCGGCGCCGTTGAGGCCGAGGACGACGACCTTCGAACCACGGTCGATCGCGAGGTCCACGGCGGTGAAGATCTCCAGGGATCCGTAACTGCGTGACAGGTTGGATGCCATCAGTGGCGTCCGACCGCAAGGCGCCGGCTCAGGGAAACGCAGCTTCGCGACCCGGTCGACGGCACGAACCTCATCGAGCCCTGCCAGCATCTTCTCGGCGCGGGCGACCATCTGGTGGGCTGCTGCGGCCTTGGACGCCTTCGCGCCGAACCGGGCGGCCTGCAGCTGCAGGGTCGTCGCCTTCTTCTCGACGTTGACGCGTTCCTTCTTGCGGCGTTCCTCGTCGGCTTCGCGCTGGCGCTGGTAGTTCTTCCAGTTCATGTTGTAGACGTCGATGACCTGGCGGTTACCGTCGAGGTAGAAAACCTTGTTGACGGTTTCGCCGACGAGCTCCACATCGTGGGTGATCACGATGAACCCGCCGGTGTAGGTTTTGAGGAACTCACGAAGCCAGACCACCGAGTCGGCGTCAAGGTGGTTCGTCGGCTCGTCGAGGATCATCGTGCGGGCGTCGGAGAAGAGGATCCGGGCGAGCTCGATCCGGCGGCGCTGGCCACCGGACAGCGTCTTCAGCTGCTGGTCGAGAATACGGTCGGGCAGGTTGAGGTTGCTTGCGATCGACGCCGCCTCCGCTTCGGCAGCGTAACCGCCGAGCATCTGGAACCGTTCTTCGAGGTTCCCGTACTTCTTCATCGCGGCTGCGCTCGTCGCGGCATCCGTCGACGCCATCCCCATCGTGGCTTCCTGCATGCCAAGGACGAGGCTGCCGAGCCCGCGGGCGTTGAGGATGCGGGTTCTCGCGAGCTCTTCCGGGTCGCCTGAGCGCGGGTCCTGAGGCAGGTAACCGAGTTCTCCTGAGCGCTCGACCTTGCCGTTCGTCGGCTGCAGCTCGCCGGCGAGGACCTTCGTCAGTGTGGTCTTGCCTGCACCGTTGCGGCCGACGAGGCCGATCTTGTCGCCGTCGGAGACGCGAAAGTTGACCTCGTCCATGAGAACCCGTGCCCCGACGCGAATTTCGAGATCGTGCACACTCAGCAAAGCAGGTCCAATTCTTGACGGCGCGCCAAAAAGACGCAAAAAACAAAGGGGTCAACCCGACAGTCTACGGTGTCGCAGCTGGGAGCCTGCCCCGCCGGTCAGCCGGCGGGGTGCTCTCCCCCGAACCGCGCGGGATGGCGGCGATCCGACTGACCGCCTCCTCGAGCAGCTCAGGCGAGCAGGCGATGTTCATCCGCGCGAATCCGGCACCCGGTTCGCCGAACCCGGGGCCAGGGCTGAGCGCGACCTTTGCCTCACGCAGAATGCGTTCTGCGGGATCGTCGCCCCAGCCGCAGCCGCGGAAATCGAGCCAGGCCAGGTAGCTCGCCTCCGGGCGCTGCCAGTTCACCTCAGGCAGGTGGTCGCGAAGCAGACGATCCAGAAGGCGGATGTTGCCTGCGATCGCTTCGAGGACCCCGTCGAGCCAGTCCTCTCCGTCGGCATACGCTGCTGCCGATGCGAGCATCCCGAACTGTCCCGTCCGCCAGGACACCTCATACGGCATTCCGTCGAGAATCCCCGACGGCTCGTCCCCCTCGGCCACGAGAACGGCGCACTTCAGTCCGGCGATGTTCCACGCCTTGCTGGCCGAATGCAGCGCAAAACCGGAGGCTCTCGCCGTCTCCGAGACGCTGAGGTACGGCGTGAACGTGGCGCCGGGTTGCACGAGCGGCGCGTGGATCTCGTCGCTGAGCACCCGGACGTCGTACCTGGCGGCGAGCTCGGCCAGTGCCGCCAGGTCGTCCCTGCTGTGCGGGTGCCCGATCGGGTTCTGCGGGTTGCACAGCACGATCGCGCGTGCACCGCTGGAGAAAGCCCGGTCGAGGCCCGACAGGTCCAGGCGGAGGCCATCCCCCGCGTCTGTGAGCGGAACGGTCTCAACGGATGCTCCCGCCTCGCGAACGAGATCGAAGAACGGCGGGTAGACCGGCGGCGTTATCACGACAGGGTCGCCGGGCTTGGTGACCTGCCGGAGAAGCTCGACGATGCCCATGCTGACATCCGCCGTCGACAGAAGCCGTGCCTCGTCCAGGTCCCAGTTCCAGCGTCGTCGTGCGAAACCGCGGAACGCGTCGCCCAGCGGGTTGCTTGACGCGACATAACCCGCGTCTCCACGCTCGATCGCGTCGTGCAGCGCCGTCTTGATCGGCTCGGCGAGCGGGTAGTCCATCTCAGCAACGAACATGGGCAGAACATCCTCAGGATGTTCTGCCCATTTTTCGCTCGTTCGCGAACGCAGGATGTCGATCGGGTCGGAGGAGATCGCTGTCATCTTCCGACGATATCCGGTTGTCCCGGTCAGATCGAGAAGCCGAGCGCCCGCATCATGTCGCGGCCGTCGTCGGTGATCTTCTCAGGACCCCACGGCGGCATCCAGACCCAGTTGATCCGGAATGCCTCGACGACGCCGTCCAGCGCCTGGGCGGTCTGCTCTTCGAGGACATCCGTGAGCGGGCAGCCGGCGGAGGTGAGGGTCATGTGGATGACGAGCGCGTTGTTTTCGTCATCCCAGCCGAGGTCGTAGATCAGCCCGAGGTCGACGATGTTGATCCCGAGCTCGGGATCCATCACATCTTTGAGGGCCTCTTCGACTTCGTCGAAGCGCTGGGGGCTCAGTGTGGTCACCATGATCGAAGCTTACGCCGTTGCTTCGCCGACGAGGAAGCGGTCGTAGCCCTCGTCTTCGAGACGGTCGGCCAGTTCGGGGCCACCCTCTTCAGCGATGCGGCCGTCGACGAAGACGTGGACGAAGTCCGGCTTGATGTAGCGGAGGATGCGCGTGTAGTGCGTGATCAGGAGAACGCCGAGGTTGGTGTTTTCCTTGGCACGGTTCACGCCCTCTGAGACAATCTTGAGCGCGTCGACGTCGAGGCCGGAGTCGGTCTCGTCGAGAACTGCGAAGGTCGGCTTGAGCAGCTCGAGCTGGAGGATTTCGTGGCGCTTCTTCTCGCCACCGGAGAAGCCTTCGTTGACGTTGCGCTCGGCGAAGGTCGAGTCCATCCGGAGGTTCTTCATCGAGGACTTGACGTCTTTGATCCAGTGGCGGATGGGCGGTGCTTCGCCATCGATCGCGGTCTTCGCGGTGCGCAGGAAGTTCGTCACCGTGACCCCGGGGATCTCCACCGGGTACTGCATGGCGAGGAACAGGCCGGCGCGGGCGCGCTCGTCGACGGTCATCGCGAGGACGTCCTGTCCGTCGAGGGTGATCGATCCGGAGTTGACCGTGTATTTCGGGTGGCCGGCGATCGTGTAAGCAAGGGTGGACTTGCCTGAGCCGTTGGGGCCCATGATGGCGTGTGTTTCGCCCTTGCGAATGGTGAGGTCGACGCCGCGCAGGATGGGCTTGGATCCCTGGTCGGTCTCGACGCTGACGTGCAGGTCGCGGATTTCAAGTACAGCCATGAGCTTAGATCTCTTTCGTTACAGTCGGGTCGATGAAAATGTTGCCGTCGGTGAGTTCTACCGAGTAGACCGGGACGGGTTCGTAGGCGGGAAGCGACAGCGGCTTGCCGGTGCGGAGGGAGAACTGCGAGCCGTGCGCCCAACATTCGAGGGTGTCATTCTCGACGAACCCCTCCGACAGGGAGATGTCACCGTGCGTGCAGGTGTCACCGATCGCGTGGACGTCGCCGCTGCCGTCGAGGACGAGAGCGATGGGTTTGCCGCCGACGACGACACGCTTCGCCTCATTGACTGTGAGGTCACTGAGGGCGCAGACGAGTTCGGCCACGTTTAGCGTCCGTCCGTCGACAGGTTGGTTCCGTTCAGTTCTTCCTCGATGGCGATCTCGAGTCGTTCCTGCAGTTCGGCGTCGCCGATCTGCTGCACGATCTCGGTGAGGAATCCCCGGACGACGAGGCGGCGTGCCTCTTCCTCCGTGATGCCGCGGGCCTGCAGGTAGAACAGCTGCTCGTCGTCGAAACGCCCGGTGGCGCTGGCATGGCCGGCGCCGGCGATGTCGCCGGTCTCGATTTCGAGGTTGGGAACCGAGTCTGCGCGGGTCCCGTCGGTGAGGACGAGGTTCCGGTTCTGCTCGTAACTGTCTGTTCCCGTCGCCGACTGGCGGATCAGGACGTCGCCGATCCACACGGTGCGTGCGCCTTCACCCTGGAGGGCGCCCTTGTAGGTGACGCGGCTGCGAGTGTGCGGTGCGTCGTGGTCGACGTAGACCTGCTGTTCGAGGTGCTGGCCGGCATCCGCGAAGTACAGACCGAGCGCTTCGACCTCTCCGCCCTGGGCGTTGAGGTGGGTCGACGGGTTGACGCGGACGACACTGCCGCCGAGGGTGACGACGACGTGCTTGACGCGGGCATCACGGCCGACGGTGGTGAAGTGCGACGCGAGGTGGGCCGCGTCGTCATCCCACTGCTGGACGGTGACGACGGTGAGATTAGCGCCCTCGCCGACGATAATTTCGACGTTCTCGGTCAGGCGGGCCTGGCCGGCGTTCGCGAGGATGACGAGCCCGGTGCTGAACGGCTTGGCCTCGAGCAGGACGTGCGCCGCGCGGGGGCTCGTGCCGAGCTCGGAGCGGCGAACCCGGACGGTCTTCGGTTCTTCGCCGGACACGGTGATGGCGAGGGCCTTGTCGAACTGCGTCCAGGCGTTTGCCGATGCGCGTTCCTCGGGCGTTCCTGCAGTGCCGATCCTGGCGTCTGTGCGGTCGACCCAGCTCACGTCCACGTCATTCACCAGGGTGGCGTCGATAGCGTATTCACCGCCGTCGAGCTGTCCGTCGATGAGGTCGGCCACCCGGTCGATCGGGGTGAGCTTCCAGACGGCTTCCCGTCCGGTGACGGCAGGGAAATCTTCGACGTTCGTTGACGCGAACCGTTCGGAACGGGTCTGGATCGGGACGAGTCCCCATCCGCCGTCGGTGTGCTTCTTGTAGCCAAGCTGCCCGGTGTTCTCGAGCTTCGTGGTTGTTGCTTCCGGCGCGGAGATCGTCATTTAGCCGACCGATCCTTCCATGCCCATTTCGATGAGCTTGTTGAGTTCGAGTGCATATTCCATGGGGAGTTCACGGGCGATGGGCTCGATGAAGCCGCGGACGATCATCGCCATCGCTTCGTCCTCGGGCATGCCGCGGCTCATCAGGTAGAAGAGCTGCTCTTCGCTCACCTTGGAGACGGTCGCTTCGTGGCCGAGCTGGACGTCGTCGACGCGGATGTCGATGGCCGGGTAAGTGTCGCTCCGCGAGATCGTGTCGACCAGGAGGGCGTCACAGCGCACCGTGTTCGCGGCGTGGTGCGCGTTGGCATCCACCCGGACCTCACCGCGGTAGCCGGCACGACCGCCGCCACGGGCAATCGACTTGGAAACGATCGACGACTGCGTGTACGGAGCCATGTGGATCATCTTGGCGCCGGCATCCTGGTGCTGGCCGGGGCCAGCGAAGGCAACCGAGAGGGTCTCACCCTTGGCGTGCTCGCCCATCAGGAAGATCGACGGGTACTTCATGGTGACCTTGGAACCGATGTTGCCGTCGATCCACTCCATGGTCGCGCCTTCGGCGGCCGTCGCACGCTTGGTGACGAGGTTGTAGACGTTGTTCGACCAGTTCTGGATCGTCGTGTAGCGAACGCGGGCATTCTTCTTGACGATGATCTCGACGACTGCGGAGTGCAGCGAGTCAGACTTGTAGATCGGAGCGGTGCAGCCTTCGATGTAGTGCACGTAGCTGCCTTCGTCGGCGATGATCAGCGTGCGCTCGAACTGGCCCATGTTCTCGGTGTTGATCCGGAAGTAGGCCTGCAGCGGGATTTCGACGTGGACGCCTGGCGGCACGTAGACGAACGATCCGCCCGACCAGACGGCCGTGTTCAGGGCGGCGAACTTGTTGTCGCCGGCGGGGATCACGGTGCCGAAGTACTCCTCGAAGAACTCGGGGTGCTCCTTGAGCGCCGTGTCGGTGTCCATGAAGATGACGCCCTGGCGTTCGAGGTCCTCGTTGATCTGGTGGTAGACGACCTCGGACTCGTACTGTGCGGCCACACCGGAGACGAGACGCTGGCGCTCCGCCTCGGGGATGCCGAGCTTCTCGTACGTGTTCTTGATGTCGTCCGGGAGGTCTTCCCAGGTCTGCGCCTGCTTCTCGGTGGAGCGGACGAAGTACTTGATGTTGTCGAAGTCGATCTCGGAGAGATCTGCGCCCCAGGTCGGCATCGGCTTGCGCTCGAACAGGGCGAGGCCCTTGAGCCGGCGCTGCAGCATCCACTCGTCTTCATCTTTCAGGCGAGAAATGTCGGTGACGACCTCAGGTGAGACACCGCGTCGGGCCGAAGCACCCGCGGCGTCCGAGTCCGACCATCCGAATTCGTACTGCCCAAGGCTTGCGAGTTCGGGGCGGTCAATCAGAACGTCTGACATGTTCAACCTCTTTCCTTCTCAGCTGCGTAACAGGATTTCTGCGCGTCGCATTCCCGCGCACGCCAGAGCAACAGGTGTTCCTCAGGAATGTGCGGGCGGCTGATGTGCGTATCTACAATTGTTCAAGGACGGGGGCCGCGCTGCTCCCGCGCCGTTCGCTGGCGAGTGCCAGACTTAAATGCTTGAACCCCATAGATTCTACAGGTTGCGCGGGCAAATAGCAGCAGGCCGCCAACCAGTCA
The DNA here is from genome assembly GCF_900115155.1 of Mycetocola miduiensis. GTDB lineage: Bacteria > Actinomycetota > Actinomycetes > Actinomycetales > Microbacteriaceae > Mycetocola_A > Mycetocola_A miduiensis. The sequence goes on along the minus strand of NZ_FOVM01000010.1, from coordinate 95,930 downwards.
CAGTAACAACACAAGTAGAGGAACACTCAAAGTGAATACCATCGCCCAAGCCGCCAGACGTTTCTGGAACTGGCTCCCGACGGATGTCGACCGACGGGTGCGGGTGGTGGCGTGGCTCAACCTTGTGGCCCAGACCGCGCTTGTCGGCACGGGAGGCGCCGTTCGCCTCACCGGGTCGGGGCTCGGCTGCCCGACGTGGCCCAGGTGCACCGCTGAATCCTTCGTGTCGACGCCGGAAATGGGCATCCACGGCGTGATCGAGTTTGGCAACCGGACCCTGTTCTTCGTTCTCCAGATCATCGCCATCTTCGCGCTGCTCTTCGTCCTGAAGTACCGCAAGCAGCGCAGGGACCTCTTCATCCTCACCTTGATCCCCGCGTGCAGCGTGTTGTTCCAGGCGGTTGTCGGAGGTATCACCGTGCTCAGCGGCCTCAACCCGTACGTTGTCGGGCTGCACTTCGTGCTCAGCATCACCCTTGTCGTTCTCGCCGCTGTGCTGGTTTTCCGGGTCTACAACGGCAACGCCGAACGGGTGCTCGCGGTTCCGACCTGGCTGGCTGCGGTCACCCACGCTGCGTCGTTCTTCGTCGCGGTGACGATCATCGTCGGCATCCTCACCACCGGGTCTGGACCGCACGCAGGAGACAAGGGTGCCGCCCGCAACGGCCTTGACCCTGAACTGCTGCAGCACGTGCACTCCTGGCCGGCCTACATCACCCTCGGCCTGACCGTCGTCATCGTCGCGGCGGCGTGGCTGCTCCCCGTGCCGAGCCTTCGCTTCCCCTCGGCGCTTCTGCTCGCCGTTGAGGGTGTTCAGATTGTCGTCGGTGTCGCCCAGGCACGGATGGGACTCCCAGAGATCCTCGTCGGCCTTCACATGGTGCTCGCCTGCGTTCTCGCGGCGGCGATGACGGCGACGGTCCTCAACCTGAAGACGCCGGCATCCGTTCCGGTCGGGGTCGAACCCGTCGAGGCGCTCAAGGCGGCGTAGGCACTCCCCCTCGTCATAGCTTGAGGGGCCAAATGGTCGCTCGCCAGCTCGTCGAGCGGCGTCGAGGGGCCGGATTGGTCGTTCGCGAGTTCCTCGAGCCGCATGGAGGGCCACTCAGCCTCGTACGATCAGCTGCATTCGCTGGGTTGCGGAATCGATCGGTCCCAAAGGGATGTTCATGCATTCGATTGGTCCCAAAGCGATGTTCATGCATTCGATCGGTCCCTAAGGGTCGCTCGCGAGCACGGGAACAGCACTTCGGGGCCGATCGACGGGCCTGACCCGCAACCGGTCGCTCAGGATGCCGCCGAACAGCAATTCGCGGCGACCCATGCGGGTGGCCCGGACTACTCCCCCAGTGTGAGTGGTGAGGGATCCCCCTGGAGTGAGCGACGACGGATCAGAACGGAAGCAACGGGTCGATTCCCACGGCCAGGAACAGCAGCGTGAGGTAGCTGATCGACCCGTGGAAGACCCGCATCGGCGACACCTTCTCGTGGCGGATCGCCAGGTTGTACAGGCGGTGCGTCTCGTAGATGAACCATCCACCGGATGCCACTGCGACAACCGTGTAGACGAGTCCCATCGCGGCCACGGGGATGAGCAGCAGAGAGCACGCCACCGTCGCCCAGGCGTACAGGATGACCTGCAGGCCGACCTGGGCGCGGCCACGGATCACGGAGAGCATCGGAACGCCGGCCGACTTGTAATCGTCGCGGTACTTCATCGACAGCGGCCAGTAGTGCGGAGGTGTCCACAGGAACACGACGGCGAAGAGGATGAACGGCGCCCAGCTGAGCGAGTTCGCGACAGCGGCCCAGCCGATCAGCACCGGGAAGCACCCGGCGATCCCGCCCCAGATGATGTTCTGCGATGTCCAGCGCTTGAGCCAGAGGGTGTAGATGACGACGTAGAAGAAGATGGCGCCGACCGACAGCGCTGCGGTGAGCGGGTTCGTGGTCAGGTACAGCCAGACGGTGGATGTGATGGCGAGTACCCAGGAGAAGACCAGGGCCTCCCGCGGGGTCAGCACACCGGTAACCAGCGGCCGGTTGCTTGTGCGCTTCATCACCTTGTCGATGTCGCGGTCGATGTAGCAGTTGAACGCGCCGGCCGAACCGGCGCTGAGCGATCCACCGATCACGGTCGCCAAAACGAGCCAGAGGTCCGGGATGCCCCCCTGAGCGAGGATCATCACGGGGATGGTTGTCACCAGGAGAAGTTCCATCACGCGGGGTTTAGTAAGGGAGATGTATCCCTTGACCTTGTCGACGGCGTTCACGCGCTGCGGCGTGACGCGGTCTTCTACAGCAATGTTCATCGCTCCTCTAACCGTTTGCGTTCCCCATTCTAGGCGAGAACTCCGCGAGGGCATGGCCGCGGGCGGGCCCGCCATCCGCCGTAACCATCCGGACACATGGATGCGAGGTTCCCTATACTGGAGACGCTCGCCTTACCGTCCGCGGCGCTATGTTCTTCCTGCTCTTCTGCGGGACGGGTCGCGTCCGGCGGAGCCAATGAAGCCAATGTGCGTGATATCGCGCCTCATCGGCGGGTCAGAGATGGCCCGACGATTTCGATCAGAAGGGTCACAAAAGTGGCAGCTTTGCAATGGGATTCCATTGACAACACGGCGGTTGACACCGCCCGCCTCCTCGCAGCGGATGCGGTCGAGAAGGTCGGGAACGGCCACCCAGGTACGGCAATGAGCCTCGCTCCCGCCGCTTACCTGCTCTTCCAGAAGGTCATGAGGCGCGATCCGAGCGATCAGCACTGGCTCGGGCGGGATCGCTTCGTGCTCTCCGTCGGCCACAGCTCGCTGACGCAGTACGTCCAGTTGTACCTGGGCGGATACGGCCTCGAGCTCGAAGACCTCAAGGCTCTGCGCACCTGGGGCTCACTCACGCCAGGCCACCCGGAGTACGGCCACACCGACGGTGTCGAGATCACCACCGGCCCCCTCGGCCAGGGGCTCGCCTCCGCCGTCGGCTTCGCCTACGCCGCCCGCTTCGAGCGCGGCCTGCTCGACCCGGGCACCGCAGCGGGCAAGAGCCCGTTCGACCACTTCGTGTACGTCATCGCCGGTGACGGCGACCTGCAGGAAGGCATCACCAGCGAGGCATCCTCGCTGGCCGGCCACCAGCAGCTCGGCAACCTCATCGCGATCTACGACAGCAACCAGATCTCGATCGAAGACGACACCAACATCGCCTTCACCGAGGACGTCGCCAAGCGCTACGAGGCCTACCACTGGCACGTGCAGACCGTCGACTGGAAGAAGACTGGCGAGTACGTCGAGGACCTGCAGGCCCTCAACGACGCCATCGAAGCCGCCAAGGCAGAGACCGACCGCCCGTCGCTCATCATCCTCAAGACGATCATCGGATGGCCCAGCCCGAAGAAGCAGAACACCGGAAAAATCCACGGTTCAGCGCTCGGTGCTGACGAACTGGCAGCGGTGAAGGAAGTCCTCGGCTTCGACCCGGCTGAGAGCTTCGTCGTCGCCGACGAGGTCCTCGCGCACACCCGCAAGGCTGTGGAGCGCGGTGCCGCGGAGCGTGCCGAGTGGCAGAAGGGTTTCGACGCCTGGAAGGCCGCGAACCCCGAGAAGTCCGCCCTCCTCGACCGCCTGCTCTCGGGCGAACTGCCCGACGGTGTCGAAGACGCCCTTCCGGTCTTCGAAGCGGGCAAGGACGTCTCGACGCGCGCCGCATCCGGCAAGGTGCTCAACGCGCTCGGCCCGATCATCCCCGAACTGTGGGGTGGATCGGCCGACCTCGCCGAGTCGAACAACACGACCATCGAAGGCGCGGCGTCGTTCGTCCCGAGCGAGCACTCGACCCACGAGTGGACCGGCAACGAGTACGGCCGCGTGCTGCACTTCGGTATCCGCGAGCACGCCATGGGCGCGATCCTCAACGGCATCGTCCTGCACGGGCCGACCCGCGCGTACGGCGGAACCTTCCTGATCTTCAGCGACTACATGCGTCCCGCTGTGCGGCTCGCCGCGCTGATGAACGTGCCGTCGATCTTCGTCTGGACGCACGACTCCGTCGCCCTCGGTGAAGACGGCCCGACCCACCAGCCGATCGAGCAGCTGGCGGCCCTCCGCGCCATCCCGAACCTCGCCGTCGTCCGCCCGGGCGATGCGAATGAAGTCGGTTACGCCTGGCAGGAGATCCTCACCCGCCGCGGCGGCCCCGCCGGTATCGCCCTGACCCGTCAGAACATCCCGGTGTTCGAGCGCGGCGACGGCGACGCCTCGGGAGAGACCTTCGCTGCGGCGTCGAACGTGTCAAAGGGTGCGTACATCCTCGCCGAGGCGCCGAACGGCACCCCAGACGTCATCCTCATCGCGACGGGTTCCGAGGTTCACCTCGCCGTCGAAGCGCGTGAGGCGCTCAGGGCCGACGGCGTGAACGCGCGTGTCGTGTCGGTCCCCTGCCTCGAATGGTTCGAGGAGCAGGATGCCGCGTACCAGGAAAAAGTTCTCCCGAAGGCGATCACCGCCCGGGTTTCTGTCGAGGCCGGCCTTGCGCTGGGCTGGCGGGGCATCGTCGGCGACGCCGGTCGTTCCGTGTCGATCGAGCACTTCGGAGCATCCGCCGACTACAAGACCCTGTTCCGCGAATTCGGCATCACCACTGAAGCCGTCGTCGCCGCCGCCAAAGAAACGCTCGGCAAGTAACGCCGGGCAGAGGAGAAACAATGACTGAGAACACCCCCACCGCCCAGCTTTCCGCCGCAGGCGTCAGCATCTGGCTCGACGACCTGTCCCGAGGCCGCATGGACTCGGGCAGCCTGCAGGAACTCATCGACACCCGCAACGTCGTCGGCGTGACCACCAACCCGACGATCTTCGCTGGCGCCCTCAGCAACGGTGAAAGCTACGCCGAGCAGGTTTCCGAACTCGCTGCAGCCGGCAAGGATGTCACTGAGGCGGTCTTCGAGATCACCACAGCAGACGTCGCCCGCGCCGCAGACGTGTTCCGCCCGATCTACGACGCCTCGAATGGTTTCGACGGCCGGGTGTCGATCGAGGTCGAGCCTCGCCTCGCCCACGACGCCGCTGCGACCATCGCCGAAGCGAAGGAACTCTGGGCGAAGATCGACAAGCCGAACGTGATGATCAAGATCCCAGCAACGGTCGAAGGCCTCGAAGCCATCACCGCGGCGATCGGCGCAGGCATCAGCGTCAACGTCACGCTCATCTTCAGCCTGCAGCGCTACCGCGAGGTCATGAACGCGTACCTCACCGGTCTCGAGCAGGCCAAGGCTGCCGGCATCGACCTGTCGACCATCCACTCCGTCGCCTCCTTCTTCGTGTCGCGTGTCGACACCGAGATCGACAAGCGCCTCGTGGCCGTCGGCACCGATGAAGCACTCGCGCTCAAGAGCAAGGCGGGCGTCGCCAACGCCCAGCTCGCCTACGAGGTCTTCGAGCAGACGTTCGCGAGCGAGCGTGCAGCAGGCCTGCTCGCCGCCGGCGCCAACAAGCAGCGTCCGCTGTGGGCTTCGACCGGTGTCAAGGACCCGAGCCTGCCCGACACCCTGTACGTGACCCAGCTCGTAGCCGACGGCGTCGTCAACACCATGCCGGAGAAGACCCTCGAGGCCACCTTCGACCACGGCCAGATCGATGGCGACACCGTCACCGGCTCGTACGACGAGGCCAACAAGGTCCTCGACGCCATTGCCGGTCTCGGCATCTCCTACGACGAGGTCACCGCGCTGCTCGAGAAGGAAGGCGTTGAAAAGTTCATCGTCTCCTGGAACGAACTCCTCGACACTGTCACAGAGGCACTGGCGGCAGCAAAATGAGCTTCAAGATCCACGTCTCCGGCGCGGCCAAGGCGGCCGTAGACGCGGTCGTGCCGACGCTCGTGACCGACATGGTCGCTTCGGGAATCACCGCCCAGGACCCCGCCCTGTGGGGTCCCGACGCCGAAGAAGAGTCGGCAAAGCGGCTCGGCTGGACCGAGGCCACCACCGTCTCCCGGCCGCTGGTTGCCCAGATCGAAGCGCTCCGGGCTGAACTGAACGAAGCCGGCGTCGAGCACATCGTCCTCGCCGGGATGGGCGGATCGTCGCTGGCACCCGAGGTCATCACCCGCACGCTGGGTGGAAACCTCACGGTCCTCGACTCGACCGCCCCCGGGCAGGTCCTCGCTGCACTCGCCGACCGACTTGAGGCATCTGCCCTCGTCGTGTCGTCGAAGTCCGGCTCGACCGTCGAGACCGACAGCCAGCGTCGCGCGTACGAGAAGGCGTTCACCGACGCCGGCATCGACCCACGCGGCCGCATTATCGTCGTCACCGACCCGGGTTCACCGCTCGACGCCTCAGCGCGTGAAGCCGGCTACCGGGTCTTCAACGCTGACCCGAATGTCGGAGGCCGGTACTCGGCGCTCACCGCCTTCGGACTTGTCCCGTCAGGACTGGCCGGCGTCGACGTGGGTGCCCTCCTCGACGAAGCGGACTCCGTCGCTGTCGAACTGTCGATCGATGACAAGCACAACCCTGGCTTGATCCTGGGTGCGGCAATCGCCGGCACAAGCCCGCTTCGCGACAAGCTGGCCATCGTCGCCGACGGCACCCACATCATCGGATTCGCCGACTGGGCTGAACAGCTCCTGGCCGAGTCCACCGGCAAGCAGGGCACCGGGCTGCTTCCCGTCGTTGTCGACACCCTGGCCCCTGAACTGTCCGGCGACTACCCCGACGTTCAGGTGGTTCGGCTGGTTGACGATGCGTCGCAGCTCCACCTGTTCCCGCGCAACCGCCACGAGGGCGAAATCCTCGTTTCGGGCACGCTCGGCGCCCAGATCCTGGTCTGGGAGTACGCGACGGTCGTTGCCGGCCGCATCCTCGGGATCAACCCCTTCGACCAGCCAGACGTCGAATCCGCGAAGATCGCGAGCCGCGGCCTCCTCGACGCACGCCCGGAGCCGACAGCGCCGCTGTTCTCCGAAAACGGCATCGAGGTGCGCGGCGACGCGAAGGTCCTCGGTCAGGCCACGACCGTGAAGCAGGCAATCGACGCTCTTCTCGCCCAGCTCGACGACAACGGTTACCTCGCGGTTCAGGCTTACGTCGACCGGGTTGCGCTCCCCCAGCTGGAAGGCGTCCGAGGCATGCTCGCGGGTGTCGCCGGGCGTCCGGTCACCTTCGGGTGGGGTCCCCGGTTCCTGCACTCCACCGGTCAGTTCCACAAGGGCGGCCCGGCGTCAGGCGTTTTCCTGCAGATCACGCAGGACTCCCCTATCGACCTTGAGGTTCCTGGGCGTCCGTTCACATTCGGCCAGCTGATTCAGGCACAGGCGCAGGGCGACGCGAGCGTGCTCGCTGATGCCGGTCGCCCGGTTCTCACGCTTCACCTGACTGACCCTGAGAACAACATCGTGTCACTGTTTGAGGCGATCAACTAGCCGAGGCTGGTTGATCCGCCGTTACCGAGGAGCTGTATGTCCCCCGTGGATATCACCCCGGAGTTCAACCCGCTGCGGGTGGATTCCGATCGTCGCCTGAACCGCATCGCCGGTCCGAGCGGCCTGATCATCTTCGGCGTGACAGGTGACCTGTCGCGCAAGAAGCTGATGCCCGCCGTTTACGACCTGGCGAACCGCGGGCTCCTTCCCCCCGGATTCTCGCTGGTCGGTTTCGCCCGGCGGGACTGGGAGGACCAGGACTTCGAGGAGGTGGTGCACGAGGCCGTCAAATCGTACGCGCGCACCGAATACCGCGAGGAGGTCTGGAACCAGCTCGCCCAGGGCATCCGCTTCGTCTCCGGTGAATTCGGCGACGACAAGGCGTTCGAGCACCTCAAGGAGACCGTCGAAAAGCTGGACGCCGAGCGGGGCACGATGGGCAACCACGCGTTCTACCTGTCGATCCCGCCGAAGGCGTTTCCGGAGGTGACGGAGCAGTTGCGCCGTTCTGGGCTTGCCGAGGCCCGCGACGGCGCGTGGCGCCGTGTTGTCATCGAGAAGCCGTTCGGCTCCGACCTGAAGACCGCGCGCGAACTGAACACCGTCGTCGAGTCGGTCTTCCCACCGGACTCGGTTTTCCGGATCGACCACTACCTGGGTAAGGAGACGGTGCAGAACATTCTGGCGCTGCGCTTCGCCAACCAGATGTTCGAGCCGATCTGGAACTCGCACTTCGTCGACCACGTGCAGATCAGCATGGCCGAGGACATCGGTGTCGGCGGGCGGGCCGGGTACTACGACGGCATCGGAGCGGCACGCGACGTCATCCAGAACCACATCCTGCAGCTCCTCGCCCTCACGGCGATGGAGGAGCCTCTCTCGTTCGACGCGAAGGATCTCCGCGCCGAGAAGGAGAAGGTACTCGCCGCGGTCAGCCTTCCTGAAGATCTCGGCACCGCCACCGCTCGTGGACAGTACGCGGGCGGCTGGCAGGGCGGCGAACAGGTTCGCGGCTTCCTCGAGGAAGACGGGATGTCTCCCGAGTCGACGACGGAGACGTACGCGGCCATGCGCCTCGACATCAAGACCCGGCGGTGGGACGGCGTGCCCTTCTACCTTCGTGCGGGCAAGCGTCTCGGTCGCCGCGTGACGGAGATCGCCGTCGTGTTCAAGCGTGCCCCGCAGTTCCTCTTCGCCGAGAGCCAGACCTCTGAACTCGGCCAGAACGCGCTTGTCATCCGGGTCCAGCCCGACGAGGGCGTCACCATCCGCTTCGGCTCGAAGGTGCCTGGTGCGGGCACGCAGGTGCGCGACGTCACCATGGACTTCGGCTACGGCCACGCGTTCACTGAGGCAAGTCCTGAAGCGTACGAACGACTCATCCTCGACGTGCTTCTCGGCGACCCGCCGCTGTTCCCGCGCCATCAGGAAGTCGAACTGTCGTGGAAGATCCTCGACCCGATCGAAGAATACTGGGCTGCCCAGGGCGGACCCCTTGAACAGTACCGGCCGGGCTCTTGGGGTCCGGCCTCCGCTGACGCGCTCCTCGCGCGCGACGGGCGCACCTGGAGGCGACCATGATTGTCGATCTGCCCGACACCACCATCAGCAAGCTGTCGAAGAAACTCGTCACGCTTCGCGAGGACGGTGGAGCCGTCGCGCTCGGCCGTGTGCTCACCCTCGTCATCGTCTCGCAGTATGGCGAGGAGGAGGAGGCCATCGAGGCTGCCAACGAAGCGTCACGCGAGCACCCGATGCGTGTTCTCGTGCTGTCGCAGATCCCCGCGGATTCTGCTGAGGCAGCGAGGATCGACGCGCAGATCCGCGTCGGCGGGGACGCAGGCGCCAGCGAGGTCATCATCCTCCGCGCCTACGGCGACGCGGCGAGTAACGAGGAGAGCCTCGTCAACGGGCTCCTTCTGCCCGACGCCCCCGTCGTCGCCTGGTGGCCGATCGAAGCGCCCGCCGATGTCGTCAACACGGCGATCGGGCACATCGCGCAGCGCCGGATCACGGATGCCTCTGAACACGAGGACCCGCATGCCGCGCTCCTCGATTTGTCGCGATCGTATGCCCCTGGAGACACCGACTTCGCCTGGACGAGGCTGACGCTCTGGCGTGCCCAGCTCGCCGCAGTTCTCGACCAGCCGCCGTATGAGCCGGTGACCGGTGTGACCGTTGCCGGCGCCGCAGATTCCGCCTCCACCGTCTTGCTCGCCGCCTGGCTGCAGATGCAGTTGCAGGTCCCCGTCGTGCAGGAGCTGACTCCGCGTGGTTCGGGCGACACCGGCATCCACGGGGTGCGCCTGACCCGTGCGAGCGGCGACATCGTCCTCGAGCGCCCGCACGACACCATCGCCAAGCTCACCCAGCCGAATCAGCCGACCCACGAGTTGAGTCTGCCGAGACGGAATCTCCGTGATTGCCTCGCCGAGGAACTGCGCCGACTCGACCCCGATCCGTTGTACGGTGAAGTGATCACCAAAGGTGTGCGCCAGCTCAAAGTGGAGAGCGGCACCGGGGAAGGTACAACTCAATGACAAACGAACGACGTGTGCTCGTACATGCCGACAGCGATGCTCTGGCCGCATCCATCACGGCCCGGTTCCTGACCAAGACGGTCGACTTGCTCGACGAGTTGGACCGGGTCAACGTCGTACTCGAGGGTGGCCGCGTGGCGATCAAGATCCTCGCCGCGATCAACGCGTCGCCTGCGAGGGACAGCGTCGACTGGTCCCGCGTGCACTTCTGGTGGGGCGACGAACGCTGGCTCCCCGCTGGGGACCCGGAGCGCAACGAGGTGAAAGCGCGTGAAGCGCTGCTCGACCACATCGACATCCCTGCAGCCAACATCCATACCTGTGCCTCCTCAGGCGGCACGCTCGACCTGGATGCGGCGGCGGCGGCCTACGCGGACGAACTCGCGGCGAACGCCGACGGAGACAGCGGCCTACCCCGGTTCGACATCACCTTCCTCGGCGTCGGCCCTGACGGACACACGGCATCACTGTTCCCGGATCGTCCTGAGGTCCTCGAGCGTGAGGCCACCGTCGTGGCTGTGCGCAACTCGCCCAAACCCCCGCCCGAGCGGATCAGCCTGACGCGCTCGGCGATCAACTCGTCACAGCGAATCTGGGTGGCGCTTTCCGGCGCCGACAAAGCATCGGTGCTCGGCCTCGCCCTCGCCGGCGCCGCATACACCGAGGTTCCCATCGCCGGGATGAAGGGACGCAAGCGCACGGTCTTCTTCGTCGATTCGGACGCGGCATCCGAAGTTCCGGAGAACCTCATCGCCCGGAGCTATTGAGCCAGGCTGTCTTCACGTAAGAAGCCCCCGTCGGGATTCCGACGGGGGCTTCTTACGTTCCGGGCTAACACCGGGAGCAAAGCGTTCTTACTGCGCGGTTCCGCGACGCGCACGGAGCTGCTGCAGGGCCTCATCGAGAAGAGCCTCCGCTTCTTCTTCAGTGCGACGCTCTTTCACATACGCCAGGTGAGTCTTGTAGGGCTCGAGCTTGGCGACCTCAGGCGGGCTGGCCTGGTTGCGGCCGGCCGGCAGACCTGACGACGGGCTGTCGATCGTTTCAGGGATCTCCTCGTCGGGAAGGCTGGCAGAGAAATACCGAACCGTCTCATTGCCGAGGATGTCCCAATACGAAACCGCGATGCGGTCGGCATGGAAGCCATGGTCCTGCTCACCCATCGGGCCTGCACCCACACGTGAACCACGAATTGCGCTACCTCCGGCAGCCATATTTTCCTCCTACACGCCCGAGGAGAACTTGGTGATGAGACCAAGTGCAACGATCGAGCTGAACCAAACGAGAGCGAGTACGACGGTGAACCGGTTGAGGTTACGCTCAGCCACGCCGGACGAGCCGAGGCTCGAACCCATGCCGCCGCCGAACATATCCGACAATCCACCACCGCGCCCCTTGTGCAAGAGGATGAGGAATGTGAGCAGGAGGCTCGTGATTCCGAGCACCACCTGCAGAACGACCTGAAGTATCTCCACAAAGGACCTTTCATAGGCGGACATGGAGTTCCATGAACCGCCCTCAATTATAGCGTGAGCGTGCGGGCGTCAGAGTCCGACGTGCTTCTGGTACCGCACGATGCTTGTGAACTCGTTCAGGTCGAGGCTCGCGCCTCCGACCAGTGCGCCGTCGACGTTCGGCTCGCGCATGAAGCCGGCGATGTTGGATGACTTGACCGATCCGCCGTACAGGATGCGGGTTTTCTGAGCCACGTCCTCCCCCAGCGTATCGACGAGCACTGCCCGAAGAGCTGCAGCGACCTGTTCGGCCTGCTCAGGAGTGGCCGCCTGGCCGGAACCGATGGCCCAGACCGGCTCGTACGCCACGACGATGTCGACGGTGGACGTGATGCCGGAGAGCGCTGCCTTCAACTGTGCGACAGGCACCGCGCTCGGACCATGCTTCTCAAGGTCGTCGGACGTTTCACCGACGCAGATGATGGGTACCAGGTTATGCCTCAGCGCCGCGCGGACCTTGCCCGACACCTGCTCGTCCGACTCGCCGTGCAGCGTACGCCGCTCGGAGTGCCCGATGAGAACGTAGCTGCAGTCAAGCGCGCTGAGGAACGCACCGGAGATCTCCCCGGTGTAGGCGCCGGAGTCGTGCTCGGACAGGTCCTGTGCCCCGAACGCGATCGGCAGTTTGTCTGCCGCGACGAGGGTCTGGACGCTGCGAAGGTCGGTGAAGGGAGGGAAGACCGCTACCTCCACGCTGGCCACGTCGTGCTTGGCATCAGCCAGGCCCCACGCGAGCTTCTGCACGAAGGCGATGGCCTGGAGGTGATCCAGGTTCATCTTCCAGTTACCCGCGATGAGCGGTGTCCGCCGAACGGTTCCGGTCATTGTTCCCATCCTAAAATCTCCAGTCCGGGGAGTCGCTTGCCCTCGAGGAACTCGAGGCTCGCGCCGCCACCGGTCGATATGTGCCCGAATTGGTCGTCGTCGAAGCCGAGTGCGCGCACCGCGGCTGCCGAGTCGCCACCACCGACGACGCTGAGGCCGTCGACATCGGTGAGTGCCTGCGCAATCGCCTTGGTTCCGGCCGCGAACGGCGCGAGCTCGAACACGCCCATCGGGCCGTTCCAGAACACGGTCTTCGAAGAACGGATGACGTCGGCGAACCGCGCGGATGTCTCCGGCCCGATGTCCAGGCCGAGGCCTGACGCACCGAAGGCGGTGTCCTCGATCGCGTCTGCCGCCTGGACGACGTGGTCCGCGTCGGCGCTGAACGACGCCGCGACGACGACATCCGTCGGCAGGACGATGTCGACACCGAGCTTCTCGGCTTCGGCGAGGTAACCCTTGACCGTCTCGATCTGATCCTCCTCGAGGAGGCTTGAGCCCACTTTGTGGCCCTGCGCGGCGAGGAACGTGAACAGCATCCCCCCACCGATCAGGAGCGTGTCGACTCGAGGCAGCAGGTGACCGATGACACCGAGCTTGTCCGAAACCTTCGAACCGCCGAGGACGACGGTGTATGGGCGCTCGGGCGACTCTGTGAGCTTGTCGAGAACCTCGAGTTCAGTGGTGATCAGAAGTCCAGCCGCGCTCGGCAGGAGTTTCGGGAGCTCGTACACACTGGCCTGTTTGCGGTGAACGACGCCGAACCCGTCAGAGACGAAAGCGTCGCCGAAAGCGGCAAGCTTCTCGGCGAAGGCGGTACGTTCCGCCTCGTCCTTGCTGGTCTCGCCCGGGTTGAACCGGAGGTTCTCCAGAACGGCGATCTGGCCGTCCTGAACCGCGGCGGCAACCTTCTGTGCGTCTGGCCCGACAGTGTCAGATGCGAACGGGACAGCGGAGCCCAGGAGTTCCGAAAGGCGCTGGGCCACGGGGGTGAGACTGTACCGGTCGTCAGGTGCGCCGTCCGGGCGACCCAGGTGCGAGATCACGAGGACCCGCGCACCGGCATTGGCGAGAGCTTTTAGCGTGGGCAACGATGCGCGCACGCGCCCGTCGTCGGTGATGACCCCGTCCTGCAAAGGAACGTTGAGGTCACACCGGACGACGACGCGCGTGCCGGCAAGCGTGCCAAGCGATTCGATAGTGCGAAGCGACACGGCTGCGTCTCTAGAGACGCTCTGCGACGTACTCGGTGAGGTCGACGAGACGGTTCGAGTAACCCCACTCGTTGTCGTACCAGCTGACCAGCTTGACCTGGTTGCCCATGACGCGCAGCAGGCCGGCGTCGAAAATCGACGAGTGCGGGTCGGTCACGATGTCGCTCGAGACGATCTCGTCCTCGGTGTAGAGGAGGATGCCCTTCATCGGTCCCTCTGCTGCAGCCTTGTACGCGGCCTTCACTTCATCGACCGTAACCGGGCGCGACGCTTCGACGGTGAGGTCCGTGATCGAGCCGGTGGGAACCGGAACGCGGAGTGCGAAGCCGTCCAGCTTGCCCTTCAGCTCGGGCAGGACGAGGCCGATGGCCTTGGCTGCACCGGTGGAGGTGGGGACGATGTTGACCGCTGCTGCGCGAGCGCGGCGGAGGTCGCTGTGCGGGCCATCCTGCAGGTTCTGGTCGGCGGTGTACGCGTGAACGGTCGTCATCAGGCCGCGTTCGATACCGAACTCGTCGTTGAAGACCTTCGCGAGTGGCGCGAGGCAGTTGGTCGTGCACGACGCGTTGGAGATGATGTGGTGGTTCTCCGGGTCGTACAGGTCCTCGTTGACGCCCATGACGAAGGTTGCGTCTTCGCCGGTTGCGGGTGCCGAGATCAGAACCTTCTTGGCACCTGCGTCGATGTGCTTCTTCGCGTCGACGGCCTTGGTGAAGAAACCGGTGGACTCGATGACGATGTCAACGCCCAGCTCGCCCCAGGGCAGGTTGGCGGGGTCGCGCTCAGCGAACACCTTGATGGCCTTGCCGTCGACGGTGATCTGCTCGCCGTCGAACTCGACGGTGGCGTCGAGGCGGCCGGTGATGGAGTCGTACTTGAGAAGGTGCGCAAGAGTCTTGTTGTCGGTGAGGTCGTTGACCGCGACAATCTCGAGGTCGCTGCCCTTGGCAAGAGCTGCGCGGAAGTAGTTACGGCCGATGCGGCCGAACCCGTTGATACCGATCTTTACGGACAAGGATCTCTCCTGTTTCTGTGGCGCCGAAGCGCGATTTTGGGTGAATCGTTGGGGTGGGAGAAGGAAATGGTCGTCCGGGAACCCCCGGACGACCATGTCGGTTATGACAGTAGCAGGAGCCCGGCGGTCTTCTCACGAGCCGCGACGAAACGCTTTTCGACGTTCTCCCAGTTGGTGATGTTCCAGAACGCCTTGACGTAGTCGGCGCGGACGTTCTTGTAGTCCAGGTAGTACGCGTGCTCCCAGACGTCAAGCATGAGCACGGGCACGGTGCCTGCGGCGAAGTTGGACTGCTGGTCGAAGAACTGCTGGACGATGAGCTTCTGGCCGATTGAATCCCAGGCGAGCACGGACCAGCCGGACCCCTGGACGCCGAGGGCAGCGGCGGTGAAGTGAGCGCGGAACTTGTCGAAGGAGCCGAAGAACTCGTCGATGGCAGACGCGAGCTCACCGGTCGGCTTGTCGCCACCGTTCGGCGACATGTTGGTCCAGAAGATCGAGTGGTTGACGTGACCGCCGAGGTTGAAGGCGAGGTCCTTCTCAAGCTTGTTCACGTTGGCGAGGTTGTCGGAGTCCCGGGCCTCAGCCAGCTGTGCGATGGCGGTGTTCGCTCCGGTCACATAGGTCTGGTGGTGCTTCGAGTGGTGCAGTTCCATGATGGCCCCTGAGATACTCGGCTCGAGTGCCGAGTAGTCGTACGGGAGGTCAGGGAGGGTGTATTCAGCCATTGTTATGTCTCCTCTTCTTGTGCCGCCGGCCGCCTGTGATGCGGCACAGGCCGACATTTCCAGTCTAGTCAGGTCCTCTAGCCCCTTGGGGCGAGGCACGGAACCGATCAGACGTCGTCGAGGCCAGGGGGCAGGTTGGCATCGGTGCCAGGAAGGCCGAGGTCCTGGGCGCGTTTGTCCGCCATCGCGAGAAGGCGACGGATGCGCCCGGCGATCGCGTCCTTCGTCATGGGCGGGTCGGCGTGGTGGCCGAGCTCGTCGAGGCTGGCGTCCCGGAAGCGCAGTCGGAGCTCCCCCGCATAACGCAAGTGCTCGGGGATGTCATCGCTGAGGATCTCCATTGCTCGTTCGACTCGTGCGCAAGCGGCGACAGCGGCCTGCGCCGACCGGCGCAGGTTGGCGTCATCGAAATTGACCAGCCGGTTTGCGGTTGCGCGGACCTCCCGGCGCTGGCGCAGCTCCTCCCATGCCTTGACCGTTCCGTGGGCTCCCATGAGGACGAGCATGGCGCTGATCGCTTCGCCGTCGCGGATGACGACGCGGTGAACGCCGCGGACCTCCCGTGCCTTGGCTGCGACGCCGAGACGGCCGGCCGCGCCGACGAGCGCCATCGCCGACTCGTTGCCCGGGCAGGTGATCTCGAGTGCTGCCGAGCGGCCAGGATCGGTGAGGCTCCCCGCTGCGAGGAACGCACCCCGCCAGACGGCAGCGAGCTCCGCCTTGGTTCCCGTTGTGAGGCGGTTGGGCAGTCCGCGGATTGGACGGCGCCGGGCGTCGAGCAGGCCGGTCTGGCGCGCGAGGGTCTCGCCGCCGTCCTGGACGCGAACCAGGTACGACTCGCCCCTGCGGGTACCGGAGCCGCTGATCATGCTGACGTCGCTGCGCACGCCGTACAGTTCGGCGAGGTCCTTGCGGATGCGGCGGGCGAGCTGCGGAGTTTCCAGCTCCGACTCGATCGCAATGCGACTCGAGATGAGGTGGAGCCCACCGCTGAAGCGAAGGATCGAGGTCAGTTCGGCAGCTCTCGCTGCTGTCTTCGGTTCCACGATCCCGGCCAGTTCTTCTTTGACCTCAGCAGTCAGTGCCAATCGTTGTCCTATCTCGTGTGTTGAAGTCGAATGCGGGCGCCGACGCTGCTATTCGCGTCCCAGGTCCCGGTGTTTGACGCTCGTGGCCACTCCGGGCAACTCGGCGAGCTTGTCGGCGAGTTGAAGCGCGAGAGCGACGGAGCGGTGTTTACCGCCCGTGCAGCCGATGGCGAACGTGGCGAATCGTTTGTTCTCCCGCTGATACCCGGCCAGAACCGGGGCAAGGGCCTTCGCATAGCTGTCCAGGAATTCCCTGGCGCCGAGCTGGCCGAGCACGAAGTCGCTGACTTCGGCGTCCAGTCCAGTATGCGCCCGCAACTCCGGAACCCAAAATGGGTTCGGCAGGAACCGGGCGTCCGCGACGGTGTCGGCATCCGACGGAAGACCGTACTTGAAGCCGAAACTCATGATGGTCAGGCGGACCCCCGGTGTACCCTCGGCGGCGAACAGTTCCGCGGTTTTGGTGGCCAACTGGTGGACGTTGAGGTCGGACGTGTCGATGATGATGTCGCTGGATTCGCGGATCGCCGCCGTCCTGGCGCGCTCTCTGCCGATGCCGTCGAGGATCGTCCCGCCGCCCTGGAGCGGGTGCGGCCGGCGGACGGCGTCGAAGCGGCGAACCAGTGCGGCATCCGTTGCGTCCAGGAAGACGACACGGAGCTTCGTGCCGACCCGCAGTTTCTGGATCATCTGCTGGAAGTCGCTGAAGAAATCGCGGCCGCGGACATCGACCACTGCGGCGATCCGCGGCAGTTCTTCGCCGGCACGTTCGGCGAGGTCGATCAGGGGCCGGAGCATTTGCGGCGGAAGGTTGTCGACGACGTACCAGTCGAGATCCTCCAGTGCGTTCGCGACCGTCGACCGGCCGGCGCCCGACATACCCGTGACGATCAGTACTTCCTGAGGGATCGGCTGCTCCACCGTTTCCTGCACTTTCCGTATCGCAACCGGCGTGGTCCGGCTGCCCTCCCCAGCCTACCGACTGTTCAACTGCGCATGGATGGCGGTGGCAAGAGCAGGGCCGATGCCGGCGACCTCGGTGATTGCGTCGGGAGTGGCCTGTTTGAGCTTTGCGACGGAACCGAAATGCCGCAGCAGCGACTTGACCCGGGCCGGGCCCAGCCCCGGGATATCCGCGAGAACACTGGAGATGTCTGCACGGCGTTTCGTCCGCTGGTAGGTGATGGCGAACCGGTGCGCCTCATCACGAACGCGCTGCAAAAGGAACAGGGCCTCGGAATTGCGGGGAAGGATCACCGGGTAGTCGCTGTCCGGCAGCCAGATTTCTTCCAGCCGCTTCGCCATCCCGACGAGCTGGATGTCTGCCCTCCCGGATTCGAGGAGGGCCCGCCGTGCCGCCTGTACCTGCGGCTGTCCGCCGTCGACGATGAGCAGTTGTGGTGGGTAGGCGAACTTGCGGGGTTTGGCGACGTTCTCGATCGCCGAATCCGTGTCCGGCGCGGTGTCCCCCTCTTCGCCCGCTTCTGGTTCGCTCAGGTACGCCAGGCGCCTCGAGAGGACCTGGTAGATCGACTCGGTGTCGTCCGTCGATTCGGCGATGCTGAACCGGCGGTACTGGTCCTTGCGTGGGAGTCCGTCTTCGAACACCACCATCGATGCGACGATGTTCGTGCCCGACAGGTGCGAGACGTCGAAACACTCGATCCGCAGAGGCGCCTGTTCCATGCCGATCGCGGTCTGGATGTCGGTCAGCGCTTGCGAACGGGCGACGAAATCGGCGCTTCGTCTCGTTTTGTAGAGCATAAGCGAGTTCTTGGCGTTGATCACGGCGGTCTGCATGAGCGCAGCCTTTTCGCCGCGCTGCGCCGTGTGGACCCGCACCTTGCCCTTGCCGCGAAGCCCAGCGAGCCAGGTTTCGAGTTCGGTGGCATCCTCTGGGAGCTCGGGGACGAGGATTTCCTTCGGGATGTCGACGACACCGCCGGAGTCGTATGCCCGCTGCAGCACACTGTCGACGAGTTCGGCGGTCGAGAGATCGAGCTCCTTGTCGACCGTCCACGAGCGGACACCCCGAATACGCCCGCCCCGGACGATGAACTGCTGCACCGCGGCGGAGAGTTCGTCGTGGGCGAGGCCGAACAGGTCGGCGTCGACGGAATCTTTGAGGACGACGGCGCTTTTGTCGAGGACGGCCTCGAGTGCCTGAAGACGGTCCCGGTAGCGCGCGGCGGCCTCGTAGTCCTGCACCTCCGCCGCTTCACGCATTTTCTTTGTCGCTTCGGTGACGAAGCGCTTGTCGTTTCCGTTGAGGAAACTGACGAAGTCCTGCACCATGGCCCGGTGCTCCTCGATGGTGACCCTGCCTGAGCACGGACCGCCGCAGCGCCCGATCTGGCCGGGAAAGCATGGGCGCCCTGACTGCATGGCGCGTTTGTAACTCGAGTCCGAGCAGGTGCGGATCGGGAACGCTTTGATCATCAGGTCGATGGTTTCGTGGACGGCCCAGATCTTCGGGTACGGGCCAAAGTATTTCGCTCCGCGGATTCGCGGATTACGGGTGACGAGCACGCGCGGGGCTTCGTCTGCGAGGGTCACGGCGAGGTATGGGTAGGTCTTGTCGTCGCGGAACTTGACGTTGAACGGCGGCTCGAACTCCTTGATCCACGTGTACTCGAGTTGCAGGGCGTCGATGTCGCTGCCGACAACCGTCCACTCGACACTCCGCGCTGTCGTGACCATCCGTCGCGTGCGTTCGTGCAGGCTCGGCAGGGGCGCGAAATAGTTGCTGAGCCGGGCGCGGAGGTTCTTCGCCTTGCCGACGTACAGTACCCGCGCGTTTTCGTCGCGGAATCGGTACACGCCAGGACTCGTCGGGATCTCCCCCGGGCGCGGCCGGTAACTGAGGGTTTTGCCCACTTACCCCGCCTTACGGGCAGAGATCTGGCCGGCCTCAAGAACTTCCTTGAGGTAATACCCGGTGTGGCTCTTCTTCACGGTGGCAATCTTCTCGGGGGTTCCTGTGGCCAGGACCTTGCCACCCCCTGCTCCGCCCTCAGGCCCGAGGTCGATCAGCCAGTCTGCCGACTTGATCACGTCGAGGTTGTGTTCGATGACGATGACGGTGTTGCCCTTGTCGACCAGGCTGTTGAGCACGAGCAGCAGTTTGCGCACGTCTTCGAAGTGCAGCCCTGTCGTCGGCTCGTCGAGCACGTAGATGCTCCGGCCGTTCGTCCGGCGTTGAAGCTCGGTGGCGAGTTTCACGCGCTGCGCTTCACCGCCCGACAGGGTCGTCGCACTCTGGCCGAGGCGCACGTAACCGAGGCCGACTTCGACCAGCGTCTTGAGGTATCGGTGGATCGCCGTAATCGGTTCGAAGAATTCTGCGGCCTCCGCGATCGGCATGTCGAGGACTTCAGCGATGTTCTTGCCCTTGTAGTGCACAGACAGAGTGTCGCGGTTGTACCGTGCTCCCCCGCACACCTCGCACGCGACGTACACGTCTGGAAGGAAGTTCATCTCGATCTTGATCGTGCCGTCGCCCGAGCAGGCCTCGCAGCGCCCACCCTTGACGTTGAAGCTGAACCGTCCGGGAAGATAGCCCCGCGTCTTCGCTTCGATCGTTTCTGAGAACAGGTTTCGGATGCGGTCGAAGACCCCGGTGTACGTCGCCGGGTTGGAACGCGGGGTGCGGCCGATCGGTGCCTGGTCGACGTGGATCACCTTGTCGAGCTGTTCGACGCCGGTGACACGGGTGTGTTTCCCGGGGAGCTTCCGTGCGCCGTTGAGCTTGTTGGCGAGCACACGGTAGAGCACGTCGTTCACGAGCGAGGACTTGCCTGACCCGCTCACGCCGGTCACAGCGGTGAAGATCCCGAGGGGGAAGTCCACGGTCACCTTGCGGAGGTTGTTCGCCTCCGCACCGACCACCGTGATGATCCGCTCAGGGTCCACCGGCCGGCGGAACTCAGGAACAGCGATCTCCTTGCGACCGGAGAGGTAATCACCGGTGAGCGAGCGCGTGTTCGATAGCAGGTCGTCGTAATCGCCCGAGTGCACGACGGTGCCGCCGTTGACGCCGGCGCCGGGTCCGATGTCGACGATCCAGTCAGCCGTCCGGATGGTGTCCTCGTCGTGCTCGACCACGATAAGCGTGTTACCGAGGTCGCGCAGGGTGACGAGGGTCTGGATGAGGCGGCGGTTGTCGCGCTGGTGCAGGCCGATGCTCGGCTCGTCGAGGACGTAGAGCACGCCGGTGAGCCCCGACCCGATCTGGGTGGCCAGGCGGATGCGCTGCGCCTCACCGCCGGACAGTGAACCGGCCGTGCGTGAGAGGTTGAGGTAGTTCAGTCCGACCTGGATCAGGAAGTCCAGGCGCACCTTGATCTCGCGGAGTACCTGGGCGCCGATCATCCCCTCCCGATCGGTGAGGTGCATCTGGTCCATGAACTCGCGGGCGTCTGTGAGGCTCAGCGACGCGACATCCGCGATGTTGGCGCCGTGGATGAGCACGCTCAGCACTTCGGGCTTCAGCCGTTTGCCGTCGCACACGGGGCACGGGATCTCGCGGAGGTACTCGCCCCAGCGGGCGCGCTGGACATCGGTTTCGGCCTGGGAGTACTGACGTTCGATGTATGGCATGACACCCTCGAAACCGGAGGTGTAGCTCACCTCACGGCCGTAACGGTTCTTCCACTTGACCTTCACCTTGAAGTTCTCACCGCGCAGAACGGCGTCCTTCACTTTGGTCGGCAGTTTCTTCCATGGGGTGCTGAGCGAGAAGTCCAGGTCGCGCGCGAGACCCTCGAGCAGCTTCTCGTAGTACTGGTAGAGCCCCTTGCCCTGTGTGGTCCACGGGATGATCACGCCGTCGTCGATGCTCAGTTCCTCATCGCCGATGAGCAGGTCCTGGTCGACTGACATCCGGGTGCCAAGCCCGGAGCATTCGGGGCACGCGCCGAACGGCGCGTTGAAGCTGAACGTGCGCGGCTCGATCTCGGTCAGCTGGACCGGGTGATTGTTCGGGCAGGACAGCTTCTCGCTGTACGAACGCACCGAGTCAGGGCCATCCTCGTCGACGAGTTTGATCTGGACCACGCCGTCGGTCAGGCCGAGGGCGGTCTCGAGCGAGTCGGTGAGCCTGCTGAGAGCATCGGGCCCGGCGACGAGCCGGTCGACGACGACAGAGATGTCGTGCTTGTACGACTTCTTCAGAGTCGGAGGCTCGCTCAGCTGGACCTGCTCGCCGTCGACGAGGGCACGGGCGTACCCCTTCGCGGCCAGCTCCTTGAACAGGTCGACGAATTCGCCCTTCTTCTGCGAGACGATGGGGCTCATCACCATGTACCGGGTGCCGGCTTCAAGCTCCATGAGCTGGTCGGCGATCTGCTGCACCGTCTGACGTTCGATCGGCTCGCCGCATACCGGGCAGTGGGGAACGCCGATGCGCGCCCAGAGCAGCCGCATGTAGTCGTACACCTCGGTGATCGTGCCGACCGTGGACCGTGGGTTGCGGTTGGTGGATTTCTGGTCAATCGACACCGCCGGGCTGAGACCCTCGATGAAGTCGACGTCTGGTCGGTCGACCTGGCCGAGGAACTGGCGGGCGTACGCCGAAAGTGATTCAACGTACCGGCGTTGACCTTCAGCAAAAATGGTGTCGAAGGCGAGCGACGACTTTCCGGAGCCGGACAATCCGGTGAAAACCACCAGGGAGTCCCGGGGAATGTCCAGATCGACGTTGTGCAGGTTGTGCACGCGGGCACCGCGGACGCTGAGTTTTGACGTGGAATTTACCTTCGAGATTGACACCCCACGAGTCTACGTTGACCCACTGACATCGCTCTCCCCAAGGTGGACAATGAGGGCTATGGACCACTATCGCTCGAAACGCGAACGGATGGTGGCGGAGCAGATAGCGGCCAGAGGCATCCGGGATTCCCGCGTCCTCGATGCCATGCGGCGCGTGCCGCGGGAAGAGTTCGTGCGGCGCCTGTCGCGGTCGAGCGCCTATGAAGACCATCCGCTGGCGATCGCCTCGGGGCAGACGATCTCCCAGCCGTACATCGTCGCACTCACCGTGGAGGCAGCGCTGGTAGATGAGCGCAGCCACGTCCTCGACGTGGGGACCGGGTCCGGGTATGGGGCAGCGGTCCTCGCTGAGATCGTCGCCGACGTGGTGTCTATCGAGCGGCACCCTGAACTCGCAAATGGTGCGCGCGAGGTGCTCGAACGCCTCGGCTATTCAACCGTCTCAGTGGTGACCGGCGATGGGACACTCGGCTGGCCGGATGCCGCCCCCTACGACGCGATCGTCGTGGCGGCGGCCGCAGCGCGCGTGCCGGGTCCCTGGCTCGAGCAGTTGAAGGATGGCGGTCGCCTGGTGATGCCCGTCGGTACTCCTGGGTTCGGGCAGAGGTTGCAGCGGATCACACTCGGACCCGGCCGTGTCCCCCGGGCCGACGACCTCGGCGGCGTCACCTTCGTGCCGTTGATCGGTGCCTACGGCATCGGTTCTCCGCTGTTCGAAGAGAACGACGACTGATCGGCGTCAGCCGAGGTGGCCCGCCTTCTCCATCTGGCGCAGGTCTCGTTTCAGATCGGACAGCTCGTCACGCAACCGACCGGCGAGTTCGAACTTGAGTTCCGCCGCCGCTGCCAGCATCTGCGCGTTGAGATCCGCGATGATCGACTCGAGTTCGGCGGCACCCTCAGATGCGATCCCTTCACGGCGCAGCCGCGGGGTCGGGCTTTTCTTTCGGCCATCGCGGTGTGCAAGCATCTGGGCAGTGTCGGCTCCCTCGCGGGCGAGGGCATCCGTGATGTCCGCGATCTTCTTGCGGAGCGGTGTCGGGTCGATGCCGTGTTCGAGGTTATACGCGACCTGGGTCTCGCGGCGTCTGGTGGTCTCTTCGATCGCGCGCTGCATCGAATCGGTGAGGACGTCTGCATACATGTGAACTTCGCCTGACACGTTTCGGGCGGCACGCCCGATCGTCTGGATGAGCGACGTCGACGACCGAAGGAATCCCTCTTTGTCTGCGTCGAGGATGGCGACAAGCGAGACCTCGGGAAGGTCGAGGCCTTCGCGAAGCAGGTTGATGCCGACGAGAACGTCGTACAGCCCGGACCGGAGTTCGCTGAGCAGCTCCACCCGGCGCAGCGTGTCGACATCGGAGTGCAGGTAACGGACCCGCACGCCCGCTTCGGTGAGGAAGTCGGTGAGTTCCTCGGCCATCTTCTTGGTGAGGGTGGTGACGAGGACGCGTTCGTCCCGGCTGGCACGCAACCGGATCTCTTCGAGCAGGTCGTCGATCTGGCCCTTCGAGGGCTTGACGATAATCTGCGGGTCAACGAGACCGGTCGGACGGATGATCTGCTCGACGACGCCGTCGGCGACTCCCATCTCGTATCGGCCGGGTGTCGCCGAGAGGTACACGGCCTGCCCGACCCTGTCTTTGAACTCGTTCCACTTGAGCGGGCGGTTGTCGAGCGCGCTCGGGAGTCGGAATCCGTGTTCGACGAGGGTTCGCTTGCGCGAAGAGTCGCCTTCGTACATCGCCCCAATCTGCGGCACGGTGACGTGGGACTCGTCGATCACGACGAGGAAATCATCGGGGAAGTAATCGATGAGGCAGTGCGGGGCCTGGCCGGGAGCCCGCCCGTCCATGTGCCTCGAGTAGTTTTCAATGCCGGAGCAGAACCCGATCTGCTGCATCATCTCGAGATCGAAGTTCGTCCGCATTCGCAGCCGCTGGGCTTCAAGGAGTTTGCCCTGCCGTTCCAGCTCGGCGAGGCGCTCCTCCAGTTCCTCCTGGATGGTACCGATTGCGCGCTGCATCACGTCGGTGCTGGCGACATAGTGGGACCCGGGGAACACGGACACCGAGTCGAGCTTCTTGACGATGTCGCCGGTCAGCGGGTGAAGGGAATACAGCCCCTCGATCTCGTCGCCGAACATCTCGATCCGGATCGCGAGTTCTTCATAGACCGGGATGATTTCGATCGTGTCGCCACGGACCCGGAAGTTGCCCCGCGAGAAGTCGACGTCGTTGCGGTTGTACTGCATCGAGATGAACTTGCGGATCAGCCAGTCCCGGTCGACGCGCTGGCCCACCTGCAACGCCATCATGGCATTGAGGTATTCCTCTGGTTTACCGAGGCCGTAGATGCAGGAGACCGTCGACACGACGACGACGTCGCGACGGCTCAACAGGGAGTTCGTAGTGGAGTGCCTGAGCCGCTCGACTTCAGCGTTGACCGACGAGTCCTTCTCGATGAAGGTGTCGGTTTGGGGAACGTACGCCTCAGGCTGGTAGTAGTCGTAGTACGAGACGAAGTACTCGACGGCGTTGTTCGGCATCAGCTCGCGGAACTCGTTCGCCAGCTGCGCAGCGAGCGTCTTGTTGTGCGCGAGAACGAGAGTGGGACGCTGGACGGCTTCGATCAGCCACGCGGTCGTCGCCGACTTGCCGGTTCCGGTAGCACCGAGCAGTACGACATCCGTCTCGCCTGCGTTGATCCGGGCGCTGAGTTCGGCGATGGCTTTGGGCTGATCGCCGCTCGGGGTGTATTCGCTGATGACCTCGAAGGGGTGCACGGAGCGGGTGGGTTGCATACTTCGAGTCTAAGCAGGTCCACCGACATTGGAGCCCGTGGTTCAATCGGCAGGCGCAGTCCGAACCCGTTCCCACAGCCGGTCCGCCTGCGTGAGCGTCCAGTCGAGGCTACCGTCCGTGTCGATCACGAGGTCGGCGATGGCGAGGCGTTCGTCATCGCTCGCCTGCGCGCCGATTCGTCTCGCCGCCTCAGCGGCCGGCATCCCTCGCGTTTCGATGAGGCGCTTCGTGCGCGTTGGCCCCGTGGCGTGCGCGACAACGATGAGGTCGAACGGGTATTCGTTCTGGGACTCGACCAGAAGGGGAATGTCGTAGACGACGACGGCTCCAGGATCGGCGCTACCGGCATCGGCGATGCGCTGGGCGCTCAGATTGTGCACGGCCGGGTGAACGATCGCGTTGAGCGCCGCGAGGGCCTCAGGGTCTGAGAAGACGATCCCGCCGAGCGCGGCACGGTCGAGTCCGCCGTCAGGGGCCAGCACCGTGCGGCCGAACCGGTCGACGATCGCTGCCAGTGCGGGCGTGCCTGGTTCCACAGCTTCCCGGGAGAGCTGGTCGGCGTCGATGAGGACGGCTCCGTGTTCCGCGAGGCGCCTGGCAATGGTGGACTTGCCTGAGGCAATGCCGCCGGTCAGACCGATCAGGTACACGGATGTCGCGCTGTCAGGAGACCGGGACGAGGTGGCCCTCGAGGTATCCGACCGGGACGGAGCGTGCTTCGTCGAGAAGCCACGGGTCGCCCTCAGGGGATGCATCGAAGGCGAGGCGCTGCAGCGCGCGGGAGAGTTCGACGGCGACGTTGAGGTGGACGAGCCAGCGTTCATCGGTCGGGAAGTCGAACTGGGCGAGAAGACCGGCAACGGCGGCGACGAACTCGTGCGACGCCTTGAGGTACTGCTCCTGGCTCTCCTCGTCGCCGAGGATCCGGTACTGCGTCGCCTTGAAACCGGGGATGGTGCGGCGGGCGAGGACAGACGCGTCTGTCATGATCCCCAGCGTCTCCTGCCAGGTGGTCGGGTTCGCCTCGAGCAGCTTCTCGATGCAGAGGGCGACGTACTGGTCCTGCATGAACTGGTACACACCCATCATGAGGGCGATCCGGTCCGGGAAGAACCGGTAAACGGTTCCGATCGCCATCTCGGCCCGCTTGGCGACTTCGGCGGTCGTGACGCCGGCGTGCCCTGACTCGTCGATGATCTCACCGCAAACCCGAAGAACCGCTTCGAGACTCTGGCGGCTTCTCTCCTGCTGTGGGCTGTTCCGCAGAGATTTCTCGTTAGAGATGTCCGTTGCCAGGTATTGCTTTAGAGAACCAACGTCCACGTCGCGCCTTCATTTTTGTTTTATGAACAGGGAGCCGCCCCCAACTCGCAGCATTCACGGCCAACATTATCAGTCAGACCGATCCGCTGATCCCCCACATGCGGGGGAACGAAGAGGGCAGGAACACAACGGCTGGCCGGTCCCGTGTGGGACCGGCCAGCCGCAGTGAGGTGGTGCCTAGGAGTTGCTGGTCAGCTTCTCGCGAAGAGCCGCGAGCGACTCGTCATCCGCGAGGGTGCCGCTGCCGGCCGTCTCGCTCGAGAAAGTCGAACCGGCTGACGGGGTGGACGCTGCTGCGGCCTCTTCCGTTGCGGCGGTAGCAACCTGCTTCTTGTGAGCTTCCCAACGAGCCTGGGCTGCAGCGTAGTCCTGCTCCCACTTCTCGCGCTGGGTGTCGAAGCCCTCTTTCCACTCGTTGGTCTCCGGGTCGAAGCCCTCAGGGTACTTGTAGTTGCCCTGGTCGTCGTACTCGGTGAGCATTCCGTAGAGAGCCGGGTCGAACTCGGTGCCCTCGGGGTCGACGCCCTCGTTGGCCTGCTTGAGGCTCAGCGAGATACGGCGGCGTTCGAGGTCGATATCGATGACCTTGACGAAGACCTCGTCGCCGACCGAGACAACCTGCTCGGCGAGTTCAACGTGCTTGCCGCTGAGCTCGGAGATGTGAACGAGGCCCTCGATGCCGTCTGCGACGCGAACGAACGCACCGAACGGAACGAGCTTGGTAACCTTACCCGGTGCAACCTGGCCGATGGCGTGGGTGCGGGCGAAGACCTGCCACGGGTCTTCCTGCGTCGCCTTGAGCGACAGGGAGACACGCTCACGGTCGAGGTCGACTTCGAGGATCTCGACGGTGACCTCCTGGCCAACCTCGACGACCTCAGAAGCGTGCTCGATGTGCTTCCAGCTGAGCTCAGAGACGTGGACGAGGCCGTCGACGCCACCGAGGTCGACGAACGCACCGAAGTTGACGATCGAGGAGACGACGCCCTTGCGGACCTGGCCCTTCTGGAGGTTGTTCAGGAATGTCGTGCGGCTCTCAGACTGGGTCTGCTCGAGCAGCGCGCGACGTGAAAGCACAACGTTGTTGCGGTTCTTGTCGAGTTCGAGGATCTTCGCTTCGATCTCCTGGCCGAGGTACGGCGTGAGGTCACGAACGCGGCGAAGCTCGATGAGCGATGCGGGCAGGAAGCCACGGAGTCCGATGTCGACGATGAGGCCACCCTTGACGACCTCGATGACCGAACCGGTCACGACGCCATCGGTGTCCTTGATCTTCTCAACGTCGCCCCACGCACGCTCGTACTGTGCGCGCTTCTTGGACAGGATGAGACGGCCTTCTTTGTCTTCCTTCTGGAGGACGAGGGCTTCGACCATGTCGCCGACCTGGACGACCTCGCTGGGGTCGACGTCGTGCTTGATGGAAAGTTCGCGCGAGGGGATGACACCCTCGGTCTTGTAGCCGACATCGAGGAGAACCTCGTCGCGATCGATCTTGACGACGGTGCCCTCGATGAGGTCTCCGTCGTTGAAGAACTTCAGTGTTTTCTCGACCGCGGCCAGGAAGTCTTCAGCCGATCCGATGTCGTTGATAGCGACCTGCTTAGCGGTCGTTGCGGTTGTCATGTAGTGGTTGCTCCAGTAAGGACTGATTTCAGGCCGACACGATCCTGCCAATAGTGAACTGTCAGGATGTTTTCCGTATACGGCGAACGGATAGAACGTCACAAAAGTGACATGTCAGTCTATCGGGAATGGGGGGCCGGTGGCAAACGCGCGGATGAGGGCGTTTTGCCCGGGATGTTAGGCCGGCTGATCGCTCGTGCTGAGGATGCGTTGTCGCACGGCCGCGACGAAATTGGCGACGGCGTCCGGGTGGGAGCCGAGGAAGAGCGAGGGTTCGAAGAGCTCGGCTTCGAGCACGAGCGGCCCGCGTCCGGGGTCGTCGACGACGTCGATGCGAGCGTAGAGAGGAAGGGCGTCGGATGCCGTGAGGCCGCGTCCGGTCAGTACCTCCGCGACGGCGTCGATGAGGGCGGTGCCCACGCCCAGCTCGATCGGCCCGGGGTCGACCCGCGCGATCTCCTCGACGTACACTCCCCCGCGGAGGCCTCCGCCGACCGCCAGGAGCGGACCTTTTGAGATCGCGTGACTGAACCGCCCGTTGAAGAAGAGGAGCGCGTGCTCGCCGCGTTCCTGCACGCCGTCGATCGCCGGCTGCACCATCACGGTCTTGCCGATGGCCAGGATGTGCTCGGCGAGGCTCAGCGCAGCCGGGTCCCCCGCGTCGAACAGTCCGGTGTTCTGCGATCCGGCAGACACCGATGGCTTGATCACGAGGCGATCGCTGTTGAGTGCGGCGACGGCCGCGGCGACCTCGTCGATGGTGGTGCAGAATGTGGTCGGCACCAGCGGCACGTTGGAGACCGCGGCAATGTCCCGCAGGTAGACCTTGTCAATGTTCCAGCGGATCAGGTCGGGTGCGTTGAGGACCTGGCTGACGGATGCCACTCGCTCGAGCCAGTCGAGGAAGGCCGCGGCATCCGCCGGATAGTCCCACGGCGACCGGATGATCACCAGGTCGAAGTCCTCCCAGGCGACCGCCCGGTCGGTCCAGAGCACGACGCGGGCAGGAAGGCCGGCGGCGGCGAGGGCGTCGACGAGGAGCGGAAGGTCGTCATCGATCAAAGCGGGGTCGGTCAGGCCGTGGCTGACGAGCGCGATCTTGGTCATTGCGTGGTTCTCCGGGGAAAAGGAACAGGTTCGGCGCGCGGCTGTGCAGCGGACAGTGCGTCCGCCGTACCGTGCGGGTCAGTCGGCGAGAAGGGTGCGCTTGAGCGTGTCGAGTCCGACGCCGCCGAGATCCAGCGCTTTGCGGTGGAATTCCTTGATGTCGAAAGCGTTGCCTTCGCGGCGGGAGTATTCGTCCCTGAGCTGCTCCCAGATCCGCTGGCCAACCTTGTACGACGGCGCCTGGCCCGGCCAGCCGAGGTAACGGTGAACCTCGAACCGGACGAAGCCTTCGTTCATGTTCACGTTCTTCCCGAGGAATGCGAACGCGTCGTCCGCAGTCCACGTCCCGGTGCCGTCCAGGTGCGGTTTGCCGAGGTGTACACCGATGTCGAGCACAACGCGCGCCGCGCGCATCCGCTGCCCGTCGAGCATCCCGAGTCGGTCGGCCGGGTCGTCGAGGTAGCCGAGCTGCTCCATCAGCCGTTCGGCATAGAGGGCCCAGCCTTCCGCGTGGCCGGAGGTTCCTGCAAGCTGGCGCCGCCAGGTGTTGAGCTTGGCGCGGTTGTACACCGCCTGGCCGATCTGCAGGTGGTGCCCTGGGACACCCTCGTGGTAGACGGTGGTCAGCTCACGCCAGGTGTCGAACTCGGTGACGCCTTCGGGCACGGACCACCACATCCGGCCGGGCCTGGAGAAGTCATCGGTGGGGCCGGTGTAGTAGATGCCGCCTTCCTGGGTCGGCGCGATCATGCACTCGATCGTGCGGATCTCCTCCGGGATGTCGAAGTGGCTTCGCCCAAGTTCGGCAACCGCGCGGTCGCTGGTCTCCTGCATCCACTGCTGCAGCGCTTCGGTGCCGTTCAGTTTGCGGCTGGCGTCGCCGTCAAGGAATGCGATGGCCTCCTCGACGCTTGCCCCCGGTTTGATCTCGCGCGCGATGGACTCCTGCTCGGCGACCATGCGGGCCAGTTCGTCGATGCCCCATTCGTAGGTCTCGTCGAGGTCGATGGTGGCGCCGAGGAACCTGCGGGACTGGAGAGCGTAGATGTCGCGGCCGACGGCATCCTGCTCCTGGGCGACAGGCTCCAGCTCGTGGGCAAGAAAGTCAGCGAACGAACGGTATGCGACGGCGGCCCGCCCGGCGTTCACTGACAAGTCAGAGGCGAGGGATGCCGGCAGCTGGCCGTCTGCGGGCGACGCGGTGGCAGCGAGCCAGACGAAGAAGCCTTCGTCTGCGCTGTACTTCTTCGCCTGTTCGAAGACCTCGCGCACCTGCCGCTTGGCCGGTGTGACTCCGCGTTCGATGCCGAGGCGCAGCGTTTCGATGTACCCGGCGATGGCATCCGGCAGGGCCTTCAGCCGCGCGGAGACGTCTTCCCAGTCGTCGACGGTCGCCGTCGGCATGATGTCGAAGATCTCCCGGATGCCCTGGGCGGGTGACGCGATCACGTTCAGGTCGCGCAAGTGCAGTTGGGCGTCCGAGCTCTCCAGGTCGAGGCGCAGCTCGCTGCTGAGGTCGGTCTTGGTGACCTCATCGATGCTGTCGACGGGCCTTGCAGCGTCGAGCGCAGCGAGCGTTTTCTTCGCCTCTGCGACATACCGCTCGTGCCCGGCCGGTGAGAAGTCCCCGAACCTGCTGTTCGCTTCGCTGCGACCGATGTACGTCCCGACCAGCGGGTCCAGCTCAACGAGAGTGTCAACCCACTCTTCGGCGATGGCATCGACGGCGGATGGGGCGCGCGTGGGTTCAGTCATGGAGTGAAGCCTACGACAGCCGCGCGCGCCCGTCACGGAATCCGCTCAGTGCGCGGCGGCGTCCCAGTTGTGACCACGACCGACGTGCACGTCGAGCGGGACAGTGAGGTCGGCGGCACCGGCCATCCGGGTGCGGACGATCGCCTCGAGGGCATCCCACTCCCCCTCGACCACTTCGAAGATCAACTCGTCGTGCACCTGCATGAGCATCCGCGACTGGAGGTTCTGGGCTGCGGTGTCGGCTTCGATGTTGACCATGGCGATCTTCATGATGTCTGCAGCTGACCCCTGGATCGGCGCATTGAGCGCTGCTCGCTGGGCGTTGTCCCGCAGTACCCGGTTGGGGCTCTTCAAGTCGGGGAACGGTCGGCGACGGCCGAAGATCGTCGTTGTGTAGCCGTCTTCGACCGCCTGCTCGACGACGTTGCGCAGGTAGTCGCGGACGGCTCCGAAGCGGGCGAAGTAGTCGCTCATGAGCGTCTTGGCTTCGGACGTGTCGATCCGCAGTTGCTTGGACAGGCCGAACGCGCTGAGCCCGTAGGCCAGGCCGTACGACATCGCCTTGACCTTGGTGCGCATCTCATTGGTCACATCCGCCGGGGCGACTCCGAAGATCCGGGCACCGACGAAGCGGTGAAGGTCCTCACCCGAGCGGAACGCTTCGATCAGACCCTCGTCGCCCGAGAGGTGCGCCATGATGCGCATCTCGATCTGTGAGTAGTCGGCGGTGAGCAGCGTTTCGTAGCCGGCGCCTGCCTCGAACGACGCCCGGATGCGGCGTCCTTCTTCGGTGCGCACCGGGATGTTCTGCAGGTTCGGGTCGGTCGATGAGATCCGCCCTGTGGTGGTTCCGGTCTGCACGTAGCTCGTGTGGACGCGGCCATCGGGGCCGATGGCCTTGTCGACGGTCTCGACGATCTGGCGCAGCTTGGTCGCGTCGCGGTGCTCGAGCAGGAGCCCGAGGAAAGGGTGCGGGTTGGATGCCTGCAAGTCGGCCAGCGCGCCGGCATCCGTCGAATAGCCCGTCTTGTTGGCGCGGGTCTTCGGCATGTCCAGTTCGTTGAACAGGACCTCCTGCAGCTGTTTCGGCGAGCCAAGGTTCACCTCGTGGCCGATGATCGCATAAGCCCTGGATGCCAGGTCGGCGGCTTTCGCGGCCAGTTCGGTGCTCAGCGCGGTGAGCTGGGTGTGGTTGACGGTGACGCCCCGAAGTTCGATGTCGACGAGGGTGAGCAAGGTCGGGACTTCGATCGAAGTGAGGACGTTTCGGGAGCCCGGGTCGAGCGCCTCGTTGAGCGCATCCACCAGCCGGACCGTGTACCAGGCTTCGACCGGGGCGGAAGCCGGTTCGTTCACTGGGACCAGCTGGTTGGGGTCTGACACCGGGAGGGTTTCGCCGAGGTAACGGCTGACCAGGTCGGCCAGCGTCTTTTCCTGGCCGCTCGGTCGCAGCAGCCACCCGGCCACGTGGGTGTCGTAGGCGAGCCCGTCGAACGCGAGGCCGGCGGTTTTGAGCGCCTTGAGCTGCCGCTTTGAGTCGGTCATCAGCTTCGGTGCCGGGCTGGCGAGCCACTCCTCGAACGGCGCGTAGTCGGCTCGGCCGGGCAGCCAGCTGATGGTGACGCTCTCGGTGGGAGTCGAGATGCCCATTCCTGCCGGCTTGCCCTCGAACACGTCGACGGTGAAGCCGAGGCCGTTCGGGTTGGCGGCGACTGCCCGGTCCAGCCATCCGCGGAGTTCTTCATCGAGGAGCTGCTGCGGTACGGGGCTGCTGACGGCGCCGGCAGACGGCGAACCGGATGCCTCGCCCTCCTCCTCGCCGATACCTTCTGCCTTGAAGAGGCGGTCGAGCATGGTTCGCAGCTCGAGGCGGCCGAAGATGTCGCGGACGGCCTGCTCGTCGATCGGCTTCTTGGCGAGCGAGTCGATCGAGACCGGTAGCTCCACATCGGTGAGCAGCTGGTTGAGCCGGCGGTTGCGGATTGCGTTCTCTTTGTGTTCGCGAAGGCTTTCGCCGACCTTGCCGGTGATCTTGTCGGCGTTCTCGAGTATGCCGTTGAGCGAGCCGTACAGGTTCAGCCACTTCACGGCGGTCTTCTCGCCGACCTTCGGCACACCGGGAAGGTTGTCGCTCGTCTCGCCGACGAGCGCGGCGACCTCCGGGTACTGGTGGGGCTGGATGCCGTACCGCTCCATGACCTTGGCGGCGTCGTAGCGGGTGAGGTCGGAGACGCCCATGCGCGAGGGGTACAGCAGGGTGACGTCGTCGTTGACGAGCTGGATCGTGTCGCGGTCGCCAGAGACGACGAGGGTGCGGTAGCCCTGCTCGGTGCCCTGCACGGAGAGCGTGGCGAGGATGTCGTCGGCTTCGTAATCCTCGATCGAGATGGTCGTGATGTTCATCGCCTTGAGGGCATCCTGCAGGAGCGGAACCTGCCCGATGAACTCCGATGGGGTCTCGCCCCTTGTGCCCTTGTAGTCGGGGTATTCGCGGGTGCGGAAACTGGACCGTGAGATGTCGAAAGCCACTGCGATGTGGCTCGGCTGATGATCGCGCAGGAGGTTGATGAGCATTGCGAGGAAGCCGTGGATGGCGTTCGTGTGCTGCCCGTCCTTCGTCGAGAAACTATCGACCGGGAGTGCGTAGAACGCCCGGAATGCTAGGGAATGACCGTCTATGACGAGGAGGGTAGGCTTTTCGTTGTCCGACACCACACCAGCCTACAAGCGACTTGCGACAGTGGGTTTCGAGTACGAGCAAAGGCGACGATGACCGACACAACCCCCAACGATCTCGACTATGTCCTGCAGCGCGGAGGCGGTGCGCTCGCCCAGAAGATGGGTATCGAATTCGTCGAGTTCTCGGTGAACCGGGCCGTTGCGACCATGCCGGTTGAGGGCAACACCCAGCCGGCGATGCTGCTTCACGGCGGCGCGTATGTGGTCCTTGGGGAGTCGCTCGGCTCCATGTCCGCGAACCTGTGGGCGGGACCCGGCAAGCTGGCCGTCGGCATCGACATCAACGCGACGCACACCCGGTCCGCGACGTCCGGCATCGTCACCGGTGTCTGCACGCCGATCCACCTCGGCCGGTCGATGACCGTGCACGAGATTGCGGTCACCGACGAGCAGGGGCGCCGTTGCTCCACCATCCGGATCACGAATCTGATCAAGGATCTGCCGAACGGCTGACGCACACCTTTCTTCATCTGTCGCAGATGCCGGTTTTTCGCGCCGGAAGTCGACGTCTGCGACGGATGAACCTGGCGCATCCGCCGCTGTTAAACGCAAAACGGGCCGGAGGACCGGCCCGTTTTCTGCGTGGAAGCTACTTTTTCGCGGTGAGCTGTTCGACGATCGCCTGCGCGACGTCGTGCATGGTCAGGCGGCGGTCCATGGACGCCTTCTGGATCCAGCGGAAAGCTTCCGGCTCGGTCAGGCCCATCTTCTCGTTGAGCAGGCCCTTCGCCCGGTCGACGAGCTTGCGTGTCTCGAAACGCTCGACCATGTCGGCGACTTCGGCCTCGAGGGTGATGATCTGCTGGTACCGGCTAAGCGCGATTTCGATGGCCGGCAGGAGGTCGTTCGGTGTGAACGGCTTGACGACGTACGCAAGGGCGCCCGCCTCGCTTGCGCGTTCGACGAGTTCTTTCTGGCTGAACGCGGTGAGCAGGACGACCGGTGCGATCTGGGCCTTGTTGAGGCGTTCGGCAGCCGAGATGCCGTCGAGCTGCGGCATCTTCACATCCATGATGACGAGGTCCGGGCGGAGTTCGGTGGCGAGGGCCACAGCGGTTTCTCCATCACCAGCTTCTCCGACAACCTCGAACCCGTTGTCTCGGAGGATCTCGACGATATCGAGCCGGATGAGGGATTCATCTTCGGCTACGACAACTCGGCGCGGGGCTGGGGGCGTTACATCTGGCTCGGTCACGCCTTAATCCTACGGTACTCTTGTGCACGTTGTTACGCGCCGGTGTGGCGGAATGGCAGACGCGGAGCACTCAAAATGCTTTGTTCGAAAGGACGTGTGGGTTCGAGTCCCACCACCGGCACAACAGGATGACCCCTCGACTTCCCTCGTTTTCAGCGAAGTCGAGGGGTCATCGTCTTTTCCACCGGAGGCATCCCTTTTCAGGATGTGAAACGCGCCACGTTCCACCACCGACTCCGCTAGCCTGCGGAGTATGACCAGTTCTCAGGGTGGAGCGTTCCGGCACACCTGGTTCGTCGGTGGCTCGTTCCTTCTGGGGTCGCTCGTACTCGGATGGAACTCGCACTTGCCGAGCCCCGTCGTCAGCGTGATCTCAGTCCTCGGAACCATGTTGTTCGCGGCAGCCCTGCTGGTGTTCGCGTTCGGTTTCCGCAGGGCAGAAAGCGTCACCGCACGCCGCCCGTTGGGGACAGCGGCGCTCACGATCCTTGCCGTGTGGGTCCTGCTCAGCCCGCTGTTGACGGATGTTCTCCTCTCCGGCCCCATTGAGAACGAACCGTCCTCGGCTCTCATCGTGTACAGCCTCATCGACCCGTACCTCAGGTTCGCCCTCGCACTCGTTGCGGCCATGCAGGTGGGGCGCACCCCCGTGGTGCCTGCCCCGTGGAATTGGGCTCCTGCCTGGGCGCTTGCGGTGCTCACCGTGCCGTGGGTGCTTGGACAGGTCGTGACCGCCGGCACATCGCCCGAGTCCGACCCGACGCTCATGATGTACCTCACCGCGTTTGACGCGCTGGCCCGCAGCATCTGCACCGTGGTCCTCGGCGTCGTGGCCATCCTGCTCGCCGACCGGGTGCGACGCCCCGCACGCCAGCCCTCACACGTCGCGGTCGGATAACCCCGTGCGACGGCGCGCCCTCGGGGTGACCTTCCTCACCGTTGGCGTTGTTGGGCTGATTCTTCGCGGCGCACAGCATCCGTTAGTCGAGCCTTCTCAGCGCGACGCCCGCCGATCGTAGCGTTTCGCCGCGAGGTCGCGGGCGCCGGCGATGAGCGTCTTCACCGTCTCGAGCGTCCTCTCCCCCGGGTTCAGGATCGCGACCCAGCCCTGCGCTGCGTAGATGGGATGCGGCAGCAGCAGGTCGAGCCGGGTGTAGTCGAACCCGCCGGTGTGCGTCTGGAGCTGATCCGGCTCAAAGCCGAGCAGATCACGAAACGCGGCCCGACCGACGGCGATGTTGAGCCGGAAGATCCCCGGCCGATCCAGATCGGATGCTTCGTCGAAGCCGGTGTAGTCCTTGGTGGCGATCGTGGCGAACGGATGCATCCGGTTGCGTTCGTCGTCGTCCGGGTCGTAGTAGAAGAAGGAGTCACCCCAGGCGATCTCGGGCGCAGCGGATCCGGCGCCGACGGTGTCGACCACCACGCCAGGAAGCGTCCTGCCGAATGCCAGAAGGGCTTCTGCGCTCATGCGCGCCAGTTTGCCAGATCACCGAGAATCACGGTCGTCTCAGTCAGTTCCCGTGGCCGACTCGGCAGAGCGTAGGGATGGCGGTTCCCAACCCGGCGACGGCATAATGGCTGGCTATGACTTCCTTCGAATCGGGCCCTGACTCTGAACACCGACGCCCGGATGGAGTGAGCGATGAGACCGTAGAGGCGCTCGGCAAGCTCTCGGAAGCTCTCGAGGTGATCGAGCACGCACGGGGCTACCTTTACGGATTCCACCGGCTCACCGGCAAAGCGGACCTGGCTATCGGGGAGGCGGTCGAGCTGCTCAGGAAGGCCGGCCATGAGGACCTGGCCGCGGAGATCGACCGCGACATTGTCGGTCGCAATGTGATCGAGGGACGCTGGACCTTCCAGATCGTCGAAGACTACGACGCGAACTACTATCGCGCCGTCGTCGCGGCAGAAGACAACGCGAGGCAGCAACTGGTCGGCGGCAAACGCCACCTCTTCGAAGCTGAAATGAAAGAAGACCGGCGGACCCACGGACTGCGACACCACGAGGCGCGGCCAGCCGACGTCACTGAGCGGACCGGCGCGTAAGGTCGCCCGGTTGCAAAGCGGAACGCTCGGCGACGAGAGGACAGGCGAACGGGTCGCTCTGGCCCAGGCCGACCCGGTTGATGTACCGCAGCACGATCCCGTATGACTCGAACAACCCGGTCTGCGTGTAGGTCACGCCGCGTTCCCGGCAGTACGCGGCGATGATCGGAGCGGCCCTGCGCAAATGAGGCCGCGGCATCGACGGAAACAGGTGATGTTCGATCTGATAGTTCAGTCCTCCGAGCACGACATCGAGGAACCTTGTGCCCCGCACATTCCGGCTCATCAGCACTTGCCTGCGCAGGAAGTCAAGCTTCGCCTCGCGCGGGAGCAGAGGCATCCCCTTATGGTTGGGCGCGAACGCGACACCCATGTAGAAGCCGAACAGGCCAAGCTGGACACCGAGGAACGCGAAAGCGATCCCCGGCGACAGAACGACGAAGACGAGAGCCAGGTACCCGCCGAGGCGGAAGACGAGGAACCCAATCTCCACCCAGCGCCGGTCGATGTGTTCCCTGCTGAAAACCCGCCGGACACTCGACGCGTGAAGAGACAGGCCTTCGAGCAGCAGAATCGGAAAGAAGAACGCCCCCTGGTGGGCGACTGCCCACGCGGTGACGGGGTTGCGACGCTGGGCGGCCTGCTCAGGGGTGAAGGAGATC
Source organism: Mycetocola miduiensis (assembly GCF_900115155.1). Classification (GTDB taxonomy): domain Bacteria; phylum Actinomycetota; class Actinomycetes; order Actinomycetales; family Microbacteriaceae; genus Mycetocola_A; species Mycetocola_A miduiensis. Next base: position 58,555 of record NZ_FOVM01000010.1, on the reverse strand, counting down.
ACCGGCAGTTCGATGTCGGGGTCTGCGCCCTCCTTGTTCGGGTTCGCGTGGTGGCGAGTGTGTTTGTGCTGCCACCAGCCGTAGCTCATCCCGACGAACAGGTCGCCGATCACGAGGCTTGTCCAGTCGTTCCACCGGCCAGACCGGAAGATCTGCCGGTGCGCCGCGTCATGGCCGAGGAATGCTGTCTGGGTGAACAACACAGCCAGCCCGGCGGCGACGAGCAACTGCCACCAGGTGTCTCCGACCAGGATGAAGACGGCGAAAGCCCCGGCAAACCCGAGCGGCACAGCGAGCAGTTTGGCCCAGTAGTACACGTATCGCCGCCGCATCAGGCCAGAGGCCTGGATTCTTCGCGCCAACTCGGAGAAGTCGCTCGTCGGATTCTGCCGGATGTGCGGCCGCGGCGAGTGAACGGGGAGAGAAAGGGGAACGTCGGATGCCACGGAGTCCTCCAGACCGGCGGAAGGGGGCTACCGGGTCTGGGGCTGCCGTGAGCGTAAGTCTACGCGCCAGGGTGTGCAGGATCCAGATTCACATCGGACATCGAGGTATGACGCCGCCCCGGTCAGGTGTGGGGGTCAGGCGTGTTCGGCGGGTTCTGTTGTGAGTCGAAGGTTTCCGCCGCTGTTCGCCGCAGACATCAGCTCTTCGAGCCATTCCCGGTTGAGCTTTTCCTCGACCGTGCCGTCGAACTGGAACTGCAGAGGAATCGACGGGTGTACCCAGAGGATCCGCCGTCCAGGACCCGCGTTCTCGACCCGGCCGTCCACCGCAAAAGCGAACATCTCACCGCGCCGGAGCTTTGTGATCATCACGACCCTGAGGTGCGCCAACTCCCGATCGGTGGCATTGATCTCGACGGGCGGAAGTCCATAGAGCAGTTTTCCCATGCTTTCCTCTCCGGACGGGTGATGTGCCCCCTTAAGCACGATAGTGGGCGAAGGGGCTCCAGATCACACATTGGCCGAAAACGATTTGACCGGCGCCGGATGCTTTCAGCGGCGAACGCGATCACTTCTTGCGAAGCGAGGCGACGCGTTCGGCTGCCCGGTCCGCCGCGCGCTTGGCGACATCGAGCCGGTGATCGACGGACGCCGCGGCGCGGCGAAGAGCGTCGTCTTCCCGCTCAATGGCCGACAATTCCTCGTCAAGCTTCGAAAGCCGGGCTGTGAGATCCTGTCGTTCCCGCGTGAGTTCGGCACGGTGCCCGGCGAGGGCACGATGTTTCTCGCGAACCCCCTCCCGTTCGTCTTTTGCCGCTGCGGCCGCGGCCGCGGCAGCCTCAGCCTTTTTCTCGGCTTCCGCGAGGCGGCGGGGGGAAGACGCGTCTTCAACGACCCTGAGTGCAGGGCGTGACGCCCGTTCGATGATCACCGATGGCTCAGCAACGGCGCCGTCGGTGTCGACGGGTTCGATTCCGTTCGACGACAACGCCCGGACGAGCCGTCCGCTCCGCGCCGCGTCGGCAGCCGCCGGGTCGGACATCGCCGCGTGCAGCGTCTGCTCCACCTCGAGCATGGCGGCAGCGCTGACCTTCTGGCCCGCCTCCGCCGCCAGCGCTTCGCCCTGCCTGGCCAGGGCGCGGATGAGCGCTATGCGCTGTTTTCCAAGCTGTCGCAGATCCTGGGCGTCCATGTTTTTCTCGGCATCCCGGATCAACGCCCCCAACTCGACGATGTCGTCGACGTCCGTCGTCCGTCTCGCTGCAAGCAGGTTCATGAGCCATGCAGCGGTCGACGGCTTCGAAAGCCGGCCGATGCGCTTCGCCAGCTCGGCGTCGCCGTCGTCCCGCGCTGCCTGAACCCGGGCGGTGCGCACCGTCACGAATTCCGTCGGAGCGCGGAGATAGAGGTCGGAGAGCACGTCGGTCAAGTCCATCGGCGTTCTCCCCTGCTCGTTCTTCGTTCAGGATACGCGGCAGACGGCACTCGAGTTCGGACGACGGGCTCTGGCGCAGTCCGCCAGAATGAGGGCGTGCCCAGGAACCCATTCATGAGGACCCGATCGAGAGGTGTCCTCCTCGCTGTCTGCGTACCTATCGTTGCGGTTGGGTTGCTGCTGCGAACGGTGCCAGGGGTTGCGGGCGACGCTGCGGGTGGCATCCTCTACGCGACGCTGCTGTTCGCGCTCATCGCGCTGGTGATGCCCGCGGCGCCGTCCGTCCGGATCGGGGCGATCGCGTTCGGCATCTGCGTCGTCGTCGAAATGCTGCAGCTCACCGGCATCCCGACGGCCGCTGCACGCCTGGTGCCGCCGACCCGTTACGTCCTCGGTACGACGTTTGTGGCATCCGATCTCATCGCCTATGCGGCGGGAACACTCTGTGCGGTGCTCATCGACCACCTGGCGAGGCGCTTGATCGCCCGTCGTGCGGTGAGCAGGCAACCCAAGGCTCAGTGACTGCGCGCGTTCTGCTGGACGAGCGCGTGCACCCGCGACTCGAGCAGGCGCAGTGCTGCAACTATTGCGGAGTCCACGATCTCCTCAGGGCTGCCGCCGAGTTGTCTTTCAGCGACGTGGAGTTCACCGCGCGGTGAATGGATGCCGATGAAGACGGTGCCCACCTCCCGGCCGTCCTGCTTGTCAGGCCCGCCGACGCCGGTGACGGACAGCGAGAGGTTAGCGCCGAGCAGCCTCGCCACACCGGTTGCCATCTGCTCGGCCGCCCTGGCGGAGACGACAGGTCCTGGACCGACGTCGAGTACCCGGTGCTTCGTCTCGGTCATGTATGCGACCACTCCCCCGGCGAACCAGCTCGACGAGTTGGGCGCAGCGGCGAGCCTCGATGCGAGCAGACCACCGGTCAGCGACTCCGCGACGGCTATCCGAAATGTGGTGCCGTCCACGGCGTTTGCAATGGACTCGGCCAGGGCTGCAGCCTGTGCTTCGCTGGGGTCAGGTGAGGTCATCCCCTCATTCTTGTCAGCGAGGCGGGGCTCCCCCAAGGGGTTGACTCCTCTGCGCCCGTTCAGGTTCCAAGGATGAGCCGGCGTAGGGCGGTCTCCGGCGCGAGACCCCGACCCTCGAGCAGGTCGCCGGACTGGTACCGGTCGAGTACGCGCGGATCGATGTAGCTGCTGCGGGCGACAGCGGGGGTGTTGCCGAGAGCGTCAGCCGTTTCCTTCACCGCGATCACGACGTTCCGGGCACATCGGGTCGCGTTCGGCGCAACACCCAGCCGGCGCAACGCCGTCGCAGCGATGATGCTCCCGTGAAGCGTGCGAAAGTCCTTGGCGGTGAAGTCGCCGTTCGTTCGTTCGCGGACGTAATCGTTGACCTCCTGCGCCCGCAGTGGCCGCCAGGTGTTTCCGCTCTTCCAGGCCAGGAGCCGCGCCCGTGGCCCGCGCGTTTTGAGCGACCGGACGACCGCGGCGAGGTCCTCATCTTCGGTTTCGCTTGACCACGCCTGCCCACTTTTTCCGGGAAAGTCGAGTAGCACACTGTTCCCACTGACCGTCGCGTGGGCACACAGCAGGGTTGTCAGCCCGTGACTGCCGTGTTCCAGCGCAAAGCGTTCGCTGCCGACGCGGAGCCGGGCGGAATCGAGGAGGCGGAAGCCGGCGGCGAGGGCGCGTTCACGCGAGCCGGTTACACCCCGCAGGTCGAGAGTCACCAGCCGTCGCGCGGAGGGCAGCGCGAGGCCAAGGTCGAGAGCCCTGTCGAACTTTCGCTCGGCCTGCTTTCTCGACCAGGCCTCGTGGTACAGGTATTGCCTGCGCCCCGCCCCGTCAGTGCCCACCGCCTGGATGTGTGCGTTCGCGTATGGGGCGATCCAGACATCCGTCCAGGCGGGCGGGATGACGAGAGCAGTGATCCTCTCGATGGTGGCTTCGTCGTGGAGCGGTCGGCCGCCTTCGTCGATGTAACGGAACCCGGAGCGGGTCCTCCTCCGCCCGTACCCAGGCCCGGTCGTGTCACTCCTGCGAAGCCGGGGCACCGGGCCTCCTGCCGTTTCGCGTGAACTCAGGAATTGCGCAACTCCGAAATAAGGTCGGCTTTGCGCTTATTCGAATAGCCGCTGATTCCGACCTCCTTCGCGCGCTTCCGAAGGTCAGCGACCGTCCAGTCCTCGTAACTTCCCGACTCGCCGCCCTTGCGGCCAACAGAGGCTCGTCCCCGCTGGGCAGCCGCATTGGAGATCCGGGCAGCCTTCTGCTTCGATGCGCCATCCTTTCGGAGCTCGTCGTAGAGCTCCGGGTCCTTCAACGACGGGTTGCTGTCCTTTGGCATCGCCCCTCCCCTCGGTCTCTTCCGCCGGTCACAGGCTCTTACCGCCGGTGACCGGGAGTACGGAACCCGACACGTATGATGCCTGGTCGGATGCCAGGAAAACGTAGGCGGGTGCCAGTTCGGCCGGCTGCCCGGCTCGCCCGAGCGGAGTGTCCTGCCCGAACGTCACAACCTTGTCCGGCCATGACGTCGCAGGGATCAGGGGGGTCCAGATCGGGCCTGGGGCCACAGCGTTGACCCGGACGCCCTTCTCGCCGAGCTGGTCGGCGAGTGCTCGGGTGAACGCGACCTGTGCCGCCTTGGTCATGGCGTAGTCGATCAGTTCCGGTGACGGCTGGAAGGCCTGGATCGACGACGTGGTGATGATGGAGGAACCCGGTTTGAGGTGCGGGATCGCCGCGCGGGCGGTCCACATGGGGGCGTAGAGGTTGGTCTTGAACACGCGATCGAACTCAGGTGTTGGGATGTTCTCCAGCCCTTTCCGGTTCTCCTGGTATGCCGCATTGAGCACAAGGATGTCCAGCTGCCCGAACTCCTCCACCGTGAGTTCGACGATGTCGGTGCTGTACTGCTCTTCGCGCGCGTCGCCTGGCAGCAGCAGGGCACGGCGGCCCGCTTTCTCGATCCACGTCGCTGTGTCCTCAGCGTCGTCCTGCTCCTCAGGAAGGTAGGAGATCGCCACATCGGCGCCTTCGCGGGCGAACGCAATGGCCACGGCACGGCCGATTCCGGAGTCGCCCCCGGTGATCAGCGCGACCTGCCCGTCGAGCTTTCCGCTTCCGACATAGCTGTCCTCGCCGTGGTCGGGGCGCGGGTCGGTCTTCGACGTCAGGCCCGGCTGGTCCTGTTCCTGGCGGGGGAAGTCCTCGGACGTGTATTTCTTTGTGGGATCGGTGTTGGTCACTGAGAGACCTTTCGGGTGGGATCCGCGCTCGGCGGTCGACGGGCGAATGGTGCGAGCAACCATACGTGCCTGCGTTCACGGGGCTCAAGGGGTGGCGCCACGCCGGGCAATCCCAGTAGCGTTATCCGGCTCCGGCACCCAGTACAGCCCGGGCACCCCGTGCCGCGAGACCGAAAGATACCCACCATGACGCCCCAGCCCCAGCACCGTTCACTCTGGCTGGACCGCCCGGCCCCCATAACGACGGACGAATGGCGCTCGCTGGACCCCGTCGATGTCGTCATCCTCGGAGCCGGCCTCTCCGGACTCACCACCGCGGCGATGCTCGCCGAGCAGGGGCGGTCGGTCGTCGTGCTCGAGGCGCGGTCGGTTGGCGCTGTCACGACGGGGAACACGACGGGTAAGGTGTCGCTGCTGCAGGGGTCTCGGCTGTCCCAGATCCGGGATGCCGTCTCTCGCGAACTCGCTGAAGCCTACGTTGCGGCGAACAGGGCCGGGCAGGATTGGCTGCTCAGTCACCTGCGCGACAACGGCGTCGCTTACGACGAACGCACCGCTGTCACATACGCCGCGACGGATGCCGGGGCCCCGACCGTCGAAGCGGAGCTTGACGCGGCATCCGCCCTCGGACTCGACGTCTCGGCGACCCGCAGTCTGGAGCTCCCGTTTCCGGTTTTGGCGGCCGTGTACCTGGCCGACCAGGCCCAGGTCGACGCGATGGACGTTCTCGACTCGCTCGTCCGCACAATTCGCCGGAACGGCGGGCTGGTCATCGAGGGCGTCCGCGCGACATCGATCGAGTCCGGTAACCCGTGCATTGTGTCGACCAGCCGGGGCGACGTCGCCGCCGAGCGCGTGGTTGTCGCGACGGGCACCCCGTTCCCGAAACGCGGTGCTCACTTTGCGACGCTGATCCCCCAGCGCTCCTACGCGATCGCCTGCCGCTGGCCCGACCGGTCGCTCGAAGGCATGTACCTGTCCGTCGACGAGCAGACCCGCTCGATCCGCGACGTCCATCGCGCAGACGGCAGCTATCTCGTCGTCGGCGGCAACGGCCACCGAGGCGGCAAGGGCGCTCCGACGTTGGAGCGGTTCGACGACCTGCTGCGATGGACAGAGACGACATTCTCCGGCACCGCTGCCTCGCACAGCTGGTCGGCGCAGGACTACCGATCGACAGACGAGCTGCCACACTTCGGTCCGATCACCGCTGGCGACGATCGCGTGCTGGTCGCTACCGGGTACGCGAAATGGGGCTTCACCAATGCGGTCGCCGCTGCGATCGCGTTGTCGTCACGTCTGGCCGACGCCCGCCCGGCCTGGGCCGAGAGCCTCGAAAGCCGGCCATCGGCGTTCACCGCAATCGGGAGCACGCTCGAGGCCGGGGCGAAAGTCGCCGGCGACCTGGCACACGGCTGGGCAGCAGCCGAACTCACTCCCGAGCCAACGAATCCCCCGGCCGAAGGCGAAGGGATCGTCGTCCGGCACGGGGTCTCGCCGGTGGCGGTCTGCACGATAGACGGTGTCACGCACCGCCGGTCCGCCGTCTGCACCCACCTCGGCGGTATCGTCGCGTGGAACAACGCCGAGAGGTCGTGGGACTGCCCGCTACACGGCTCCCGGTACACACCGAACGGAGAGGTTCTCGAAGGACCAGCCGTCCAGCCGCTCGCCGAGTGAGCCGGCTCAGGCGGGTTTGCTCGTCTTCTTCGCCGGCGTCTTCGACGACTTCTTCTTCGCGTCCCTGGACTTCTCCACACTTCGGCGGAGGGCTTCCATCAGGTCGATCACTTCGCCGCTCTCACCCGACTCCTCGGCGCTCTCGCCGAACGTCGCATCGGTGTCGACAGCATCGCCCTGCTCGAGCTTTGCCTCGATGAGCTTTTTGAGTTCCTCCTGGTAGCTGTCCGAGAACTTCTCCGGCGTGAAGTCGTCGGCGAAACTGTCGACCAGTGACGATGACAATTCGAGCTCCTTGGCAGAGATCCGGACACTCTCGTTCAGCGCCGGGAACTCAGCCTTGCGGACTTCGTCCTCCCACAGCAGCGTCTGGATGAGAAGAACACCGTCGCGGGAGCGCAGTGCGCCGAGCCGGGTCTTCTGCCGCAGAGCGAACTGCACGATCGCGGTCCTGTCAGTGGCTTCGAGGGTGCGGCGCAGGAGAACGTACGCCTTGGCGGACGACGAGTCCGGTTCGAGATAGTAGCTGCGGTCGTACATGATGGGGTCGACCTGGTCGCTCGGCACGAATTCGACGACCTCGATCTCGCGGCTCTTCTCCGACGGAAGGGATGCCATGTCCTCGGCGGTGAGGATGACGGTGCGATCGCCGTCCTCATACGCCTTGTCGATGTTCTCGTATTTGACGATCTTGCCGCAGATTTCACAGCGACGCTGGTATCGGATGCGGCCGCCATCTTTGTCGTGCACCTGGTGCAGGGCGACATCATGGTCTTCGGTGGCGCTGTACACCTTCACCGGCACGTTGACCAGCCCGAACGTGATCGCGCCCTTCCAGATTGCTCTCATGCCACCAGTGAACACCAGTCGAACGGATGATGCCTAGCCCTTGCGAACCTGTTCGGGGTGCCGCCGGGCCACCGAACCCCGCACAGCGAGAGGAATGATGAGTCCGAGCGCGAGGACGATGAGTGCGACGGTCACCGCAGCGATGACGCCGGCTTGGCGGCTGATCACGAAGTCAAAGATGAGCATCGCGGTGCCGATCATCGACAAGGACACGCCCACGAGAACCGCGCGAAGCATCCGGTCTCCGATCTGCACGGTCGCCTCCTTCACGAGGTGGCCGAACAGGATTCGGTGGGCACTGACCGGCAGGAGGCTGAGGAGAGTGGTGGTGATGGACACAGACACAAGTGCCAGGTACAGCAGCAGCTGATAGTTGTCGAGCTCGGGGAACCGCGGCTGGAACGCGATCGCCAGGAGGAAAGCGGTGAGAATCTGAGTGCCGGCCTGCACGACCCTCAACTCCTGCAGCACATCGGTCCAGTTGCGGTCCAACCGTTCCGTCTCAGTCTCGTGGCGGTCGCCCGTGACGTCGCCTCCTCCTGGACGCTCGGGTTGGGAAGTGCTCTCCGGTGCCATCGGTCCGCCTTCGGTTCTCGGTCGTGCCTGTGCTCTGTGTTAACACCGGCGTTCGAGGCCGGTCAAGGGCTTGAGCACGGCTCCTCGCAAGCCTAGTGTTTCCCGACAACGGGGGCGCGGAAGGGCTACCCCAGCTCAGAAGCGGGAAGGAAATCGCACAATGACGCACCTGACACCAGACGACGACCCGGTGGAGTACGACGAGGACGAGGACCTCGCGGTTTTGCCAGACGACGACGATGACCTGGACGTTCTTCCCGACGACGAGCGTCCGATCGACGACCTCGAATTCGACTCGGATGACGACAACCTGACTGACGACCTGTAACAACCCCGAACGACATCAGCGCGGGCCCGGAACCCGGACCCGCGCTGTAGAAACCGCCGCTTTTAGTTCTGGTAAGCGGGTACGACTCCGTGATGTGCGTCGCCGACCTTGTGCACGCGCAGGTCGTTGGTCGATCCCGAGATTCCGGGAGGGGAACCGGAGATCACGACGACCTTGTCACCGATTTGTGCTTTGCCAAGCCCGAGGAGAACATCGTCGACCTGCCCGAACATCGCGTCGGTGTGGGTCACCCGGTCGACCAGGAACGTCTCGACACCCCAGTTGAGCTGCATGCGGCGACGGATGCCTTCGTCCGGAGTGAATCCGAGGACGGGGATCTGTGTGCGCAGACGAGCCATCCGGCGCACGGAGTCACCTGACTCGGTGAAGACGCAGAGGAACTTGGCGCCGACGAAGTCAGCGACCTCGCTCGCGGCCAGGGTGATGGCGCCGCCCTGGGTGCGGGGCTTGGTGCCGAGCGGAGGAATGCGCTCGAGACCGTGGTCCTCGGTCGACTCGATGATTCGCGCCATCGTCTGCACGGTGATCACCGGGTACTCACCGACGCTGGTCTCGCCGCTGAGCATGACAGCATCCGCACCGTCGAGGACGGCGTTGGCGACGTCCGAGGTTTCTGCACGCGTCGGGATCGGGCTGGAGATCATCGACTCGAGCATCTGGGTGGCGACGATGACCGGCTTGGCCATGCGGCGGCACAGTTCAACGGCGCGCTTTTGCACGATCGGCACCGCTTCGAGCGGCAGTTCGACGCCGAGGTCGCCACGGGCGACCATGATGCCGTCGAACGCGTCGATGATCTCTTCGAGGTTGTCGACCGCCTGCGGCTTCTCGATCTTGGCGATGACCGGGAGTCGCTTGCCTTCTTCGGCCATGATCTCGTGGACGCGGGTGATGTCTTCGGCGTTGCGGACGAACGACAGGGCGATGAAGTCGGCGCCGAGCTTGAGGCCCCAGCGAAGGTCGGCCTCGTCCTTGTCGCTCAGGGCCGGAACGTTGACAGCGACACCGGGCAGGTTGATGCCCTTGTTGTTGGAGACGGCCCCGGCGACGACGACCTCGGTGGTGACGACAACGCCGTCGGTCTCGAGAACCTTGACCTTCACCTTGCCGTCATCGATGAGCAGGAAGTCACCGGGCTTGACGTCGTTCGGCAGACCCTTGAAGGTGGTGCCGGACAGTTCCCTGCTGCCGACAACGTCTTCGGTGGTGATCTTGAAGATGTCGCCTTCGGCGAGCTCATAGGGCCCGCCTTCGAACTTGCCGAGGCGGATCTTCGGTCCCTGGAGGTCCACGAGAACTGCGACGGGCTTTCCGGCGTCGGCTGCTGCCTTCCGGACGTTGGCGTAGACGCCTTCGTGCACGTCGTAGCTGCCGTGGCTGAGGTTCATCCTGGCCACGTTCACACCGGCGTCGATGATCGCGCGGATATCCTCATAGCTGGCGGTAGCCGGGCCGAGGGTCGCGACGATTTTGGCTCGTCTCATAGGTACTGCTCCATATTTCTGCGCTTCGAATGCGCTGGCGGGATTGCGGGGCGGGAAGCGGGCGGGCGTAAGCCCCGCCATCGAGTCTAGAGCGAGATGGCGCGGTCGGTCGGGCGGACGGGTGCCGGCAGGTTCGTCTCCCCCTCGAGATACCGGTCGACCGCAGCGGCCGCCGCTCGGCCTTCTGCGATGGCCCAGACGATGAGCGACTGTCCTCGGCCGGCGTCTCCTGCAACGAAGACACCCGGTTCACTGGTCTGGTAATCGTTGTCGCGTTCCACGTTTCCGCGATCGTCGAACGGAACACCGAGCTGTGGGGCGAGCGAATCCGATTCGGGTCCGGTGAAGCCGAGTGCCAGCAGGACGAGATCCGCGGGGATCTCCCGTTCGGTTCCGCTCTTCGGAACCCGGCGACCGTCGATGAATTCGGTTTCAGCAACCCGGATGGCGCGGACCTCACCCGACTCGTTGGCGAGGAATTCCACGGTCGACACGAGGTACTCCCGCTCTCCACCTTCTTCATGGGCGCTCTGCACTTCGAAGAGGTTCGGCATCATCGGCCATGGCTGCGCGTCGGTCCGCACCGGCGACGGCTGCTTGCCGATCGCCAGGTTGGTGACGGATGCCGCACCCTGGCGGTGCGCGGTTCCGATGCAGTCCGCACCGGTGTCACCGCCGCCGAGGACGACGACGTGCTTGTCCTCAGCCGTGATCTGGCCGGTGACGTCGTCTCCGGCGCCGACCTTGTTCTGCGGCACGAGGTAGTCCATGGCGAAGTGCACCCCGGCGAGGTCCCGACCGGGGATGGGCAGGTCGCGGGGAACCATGGCGCCGGTCGCGATGACGACGGCGTCGTAGCGCGCACGCAGGTCGCTCCAGCTGATGTCCACACCGATGTTCACCCCGGCGCGGAACCGGGTGCCTTCGTCGGCCATCTGCTTGAGACGGGCGTCGATGTGCTTCTTCTCCATTTTGAAGTCGGGGATGCCGTAGCGCAGGAGGCCGCCGATCCGGTCGTCCCGCTCGAACACGGCGACGGTGTGGCCGGCGCGGGTGAGCTGCTGTGCCGCCGCGAGCCCGGCAGGGCCGGAGCCGACGACGGCGACGGTCTTGCCGGTGAGGCTTTCGGGCGGGTGCGAGTCGACCCAGCCGTTCGCGAACGCCTGGTCGATGATCGACACCTCGACCTGCTTGATGGTCACGGCCGGCTGGTTGATGCCCAGCACGCACGAGCTCTCACACGGTGCAGGACACAGCCGGCCCGTGAACTCCGGGAAGTTGTTGGTGGCGTGCAGCCGCTCGATGGCCTGTCTGCCTTCGCCGCGCCAGGTGAGGTCGTTCCACTCCGGAATCAGGTTGCCGAGCGGGCAGCCCTGGTGGCAGAACGGCACACCGCAGTCCATGCAACGGCCAGCCTGCCGGCGCAGCTGGGTGGGATCGCCCTGCTCGTACACCTCTTTCCAGTCCATCAGCCGGATCGGCACGGGGCGCCGCTTCGGCAGCTCCCGTTCCGTTACTTTCAGGAATCCCTTGGGATCAGCCACCGGTTACCTCCAGGATTCGGCCCCAGACCACGTCACCGTCAGGGTCAAGACCCTCGGCGACGGCGTCCTGGCGAGTGCGCAGCACGGCTGCGTAGTCGCGGGGCAGGACTTTCACGAATGAGCGGATGCTTTCGTCGAAATTGGCGAGAAGTCGTTCCGCACGTGCTGAACCGGTCTCAGCACGGTGCCGCTCCAGCAGGTCGCGGACGATTTCGCCGTCGGCGCTGCCGAGTGCGGTGAGTTCGAGCTCGCCGGACTGGAGCGCCTCGCGGTTAACCCGGTCGGGCTGCAGGTCGAAGACGTAGGCGGTGCCGCCTGACATCCCGGCGCCGAGGTTGCGCCCGGTCGCTCCGAGGATGAGCGCCAGTCCCCCGGTCATGTACTCGAGTGCGTGGTCGCCGACTCCTTCGACGACGGCGGTCGCACCGGAGTTGCGGACGAGGAACCGTTCCCCGACGACGCCGGAGATGAACATGCTCCCCTGCGTCGCACCGTAGCCGATGACGTTGCCTGCGATGACGTTGCGGTCTGCGTCGAAGGTGCTCGACCTCGGCGGACGCACCACGATCTGGCCTCCGGACAGGCCCTTTCCGACATAGTCGTTCGAGTCGCCCTCGAGGCGGAGGGTGATCCCACTGGGGAGGAACGCTCCGAACGATTGCCCGGCAGAACCGGTCAGCCGGACGTCGATGGAATCACTCGGGAGCCCGTTCTCGCCGTGGCGGCGGGTGACCTCATGTCCCAGCATGGTGCCGACGGCGCGTTCGGTGTTGCGGATCGGCAGGTCGATGCGAACCGATCCTCCGTGCTCCAGGACGTTGTGGCTGCGCTTGATGAGCTCGACGTCGAAGTGCTTGTCGAGGTCGTGCTCCTGCTCCCTGGCGTGCATCCTCGGTTCGTCCGCGCGGAACGTCGGCCCGATCAGGATCGGCTCGAGGTTGAGCCCCGACGCCTTCCAGTGTTCGATCGCCGTGTCTGTGTCGAGAAGCTCGTTGTGGCCGATGGCCTCCTCGAGCGTGCGGAAGCCCAGCTCAGCCAGGTACTCGCGCACCTCCTGGGCGATGAATTCGAAGAAGTTAACGACGAACTCGGGTTTGCCGGCGAACCGCTCACGCAGGACGGGGTTCTGGGTGGCGACTCCCACGGGGCAGGTGTCGAGATGGCAGACGCGCATCATGACGCATCCGGAGACGACGAGCGGCGCCGTCGCGAACCCGAATTCCTCAGCGCCGAGCAGGGCGCCAATGATGACGTCCCTTCCCGTCTTCAGCTGCCCGTCGACCTGGACGACGACGCGGTCGCGCATGCCGTTGAGCATGAGCGTCTGCTGCGTCTCGGCCAGCCCGAGTTCCCACGGCGTTCCAGCGTGCTTGAGCGAGTTCAGCGGGCTGGCACCGGTTCCGCCGTCGTGGCCGGAGACAAGGATGACATCCGAGAGAGCCTTGGCGACGCCGGCGGCGACAGCGCCGATCCCCGACTGGCTGACCAGCTTGGTGTGGATTCGCGCGGACGGGTTCGCCCGTTTGAGGTCGAAAATCAGCTGTTTCAGGTCTTCAATCGAGTAGATGTCGTGGTGCGGAGGCGGCGAGATCAGTCCGACGCCTGCGGTCGCATGGCGGGTGCGCGCCACCCACGGGTACACCTTCGTCGGCGGTAGCTGGCCACCCTCGCCCGGCTTTGCACCCTGGGCGAGTTTGATCTGGATGTCGTCGGCGTGAGTGAGGTACATGCTCGTGACGCCGAACCGGCCGGATGCCACCTGCTTGATTGCGCTGCGGCGTTCGGGGTCGAGGAGCCGGTCGGTGTCCTCACCGCCTTCGCCCGTGTTCGACTTCGCGCCAAGACGGTTCATGGCGATGGCGAGCGTCTCGTGTGCTTCCTGGGAGATCGACCCGTAGCTCATCGCGCCGGTGGAGAACCGCTTGACGAGCGAAGCCACCGACTCAACTTCGTCGAGCGGGACCGGGTCCCGATCGGCGGTCTTGAGCTTGAACAGCCCGCGGAGGGTCATCAGGTTTTCGGCCTGGTTGTCGACGAGCTGCGTGTACTCGCGGAAGATGTCGTATCGCCGGGTGCGGGTCGAGTGCTGCAGGCGGAACACCGTGTCCGGGTTGAAGAGGTGCGGCGAACCGTCACGGCGCCACGAGTACTCTCCGCCGGTTTCGAGCCGCTCGTGGGAGATCTCCGCGGTGTTGAGCGGGTAGGCCGACTGGTGGCGGCGGAGGTTCTCGGCCTGGATTACGTCAATCCCGACGCCGCCGAGCTTCGAGTGGGTGCCGGTGAAGAATTCGTCGACGAAGTCCTGGCTCAGCCCGACGGCCTCGAAGCACTGAGCGCCCGCGTACGACGAGACGGTGGAAATGCCCATCTTGGACATGATCTTGAGCACGCCCTTGCCGAGTGCGTAGATGACATTGCGCACGGCCTTCTCGGGGGTGACGCCCTCGATGGCTCCGCTGCGGACGAGATCCTCGCAGGTCTCCATGGCCAGGTATGGGTTGATCGCGGACGCGCCGTACCCGATCAGGGTAGCCACGTGGTGCACTTCGCGCACGTCGCCGGCTTCGACGACGATGCCGACCTTGAGGCGGTTCTCGGCACGGAGAAGGTGGTGGTGCACAGTGGCGAGCAGGAGCAGCGACGGGATCGGCGCCAGGTCCTTGTTCGAGTCGCGGTCGCTCAGCACCAGGAAGTGTGCGCCGGCCTCGATGGCTTCGTCCACCTCCGCACAAATCGCGGTGAGCCGGTTGCGCAGGGCATCCGGGCCCTCGTCGAATCGGTAGAGCCCCCTGATCGTCGTCGTGGTCCTGGAACCGTGTGCCGGGTCGATGTGCTGGATTTTCGCGAGTTCGTCGTTGTCGATCACCGGGAAGTCGAGGACGACCTGGTGAGCGTGCTCCGGACCCCAGCTGAGGAGGTTGCGCTCAGGGCCGAGGCCGAGCTTCAGCGACGTGACGACCTCTTCGCGGATCGAGTCAAGCGGCGGGTTCGTGACCTGCGCGAACTGCTGGGTGAAGTAGTCGAACAGCAGGCGGGGACGCTTCGACAGTGCGGCGATCGGCGTGTCCGAACCCATCGCACCGAGAGGTTCGGCACCGGTCTGGCCCATCGGGCGCAGCAGGATCCGCACTTCCTCCTCGGTGTAGCCGAAGGTGCGCTGGCGCCGGGTGACCGACGCGGGCGTGTGCACGATGTGCTCGCGCTCAGGCAGGTCGGCGAGGTTGATACGGCCGGCTTCGAGCCACTCGCCCCACGGCTGCGACGCGGCGAGTTCCGCCTTGATTTCGTCGTCTTCGATCAGTCGCTGTGCCTCGGTGTCGACGAGGAACATCTTACCCGGACGCAGGCGGCCCTTCCGCTTCACCCGTTCGGGAGCGATGTCGAGCACGCCGATCTCGCTGCCGAGGACGATGAGGCCGTCGGTGGTTTCGAGCCAGCGCCCGGGGCGCAGGCCGTTGCGGTCGAGCGTCGCACCGACGACCGTGCCATCGGTAAAGGTCAGCGCAGCCGGTCCGTCCCAGGGTTCCATCTGCATCGAGTTGAACTCGTAGAAGTCCTGGAGCTCCTGCGGGATTCCGCTTTGCTTCTCCCATGCCTCAGGAACCATCATCATCATCGCGTGCGGCAGCGTCCGACCCGTGAGGGTGAGCAGCTCGAGCACTTCGTCGAACGAGGCTGAGTCGCTCGCGCCGGGGGTGATGATCGGCAGTAGCGGGCGGATGTCGCCGAGAAGGTCGGATTCGAGCTGCGACTGGCGGGCACGCATCCAGTTGCGGTTTCCTTCGACGGTGTTGATCTCGCCGTTGTGCGCCATCATCCGCAGCGGTTGCGCGAGCGGCCACGACGGGAACGTGTTCGTGGAGTAGCGGGAGTGCACGATCGCGAGCTTCGAGGCGAAGCGCTCGTCGCTGAGGTCGGGGTAGAACGGCTCGAGTTGGAGTGTCGTGACCATGCCCTTGTAGACGAGGGTCCGGCACGACATCGAGATGAAGTACCCGTTCAGTTCACGTTCGACGCGCTTGCGGAAACGGAACGCCTGCCGGTCGAGGGCGATCCCTGAGACCAGCTCACCAGCATCCGTCGTGTTCGTGCTCGACACGAACAGCTGCTCGAACGCAGGCATCGCGTCGCGGGCGAGCCTGCCGAGGTTGTCGTCGTCGGTCGGCACGGTGCGCCAGCCGAGAACCTGAAGTTCCTCGCAGTCGGCGAGCCGTTCGATCCCGGCCTTGAGCTCGGCCCGTTCGACGTCGTCGAGCGGCAGGAACGCGATGCCGACGGCGTACTGGCCGGCCGCGGGCAGCTCGAAGTCGGTGACGGCCCGGAGGAACTCGTCGGGGACCTGGGTCAGGATGCCCGCACCGTCACCAGTTCCGGCGTCAGAGCCGATGGCCCCGCGGTGCTCGAGGTTTCTCAGCGCGTCGAGCGCCGAAACGATGATGTCGTGGCCGGCGGTGCCTCGGAGCGTGGCAACCATCGCCAGGCCACAGGCATCCTTCTCGCTCGCAGGGTCATACAGACCCTGGGCAGGAGGAACCAGGCTGAACTGGGAAAAAGTGGGTCGAGGCTCCATCGAAAAACCGTCCTCACAAGGAATTATCGGCGGTGGGACGACGATGGCCCAGAGAAATTGAGGGTTCGTCGCCCGGCAGTGGGCAGTGTGATCTCACACGCCAGGCGAATGTGTTATCGGGGGAAAGCCGTTGGTGCGGCTGGACCTAAGACTTTGAGCCGATCTCACTTGTGGCGGCGGCGTCGATCGATTCGGGAGCGGTTTCCTCGGGCTCGCCGAGATCCACGTAGTCCGAATCGCTGTGAGACGAGTGTACCCCAGCAGGAGCACCTTCCCACCCGCGACCGAGGACGTACGGCCCAGGCTCGAGACCGGTGTGCCTGCGGGACTGCACGATGAAGATCACAAGGCCGACGAGGATCGCGAGCAGGGCTGCCCAGACGTTGACCCGCAGGCCGAGGATGACCTCGCTCGGGTCGATCCGGATCGACTCCCAGACGGTACGGCCGAGGCCGTACCAGATCAGGTAGAGACCGAGGACTTTGCCCCACTGGAGGCGGAACATCCGCTCGAGCAGGAGGAGGACGGCGACGCCGGCGAGGTTCCAGATCACTTCGTAGAGGAAGGTCGGGTGGAACAGGGTTCCTGCCGGAAGGCCGAGCGGCCAGGCGGGATTCGACTGGTCGATCTCAAGGCCCCAAGGCAGGGTGGTCGGGGTACCGAACAGTTCCTGGTTGAACCAGTTGCCGAATCGTCCGAATGCCTGGGCGAGGAGCAGCCCGGGAGCGACAGCGTCGGCGAACGTCCAGAAGCGGATGCCGGTTATCCGGCAGCCGATCCAGGCGCCGACCGCTCCACCAATGAGCGCACCGAAGATCGCGATGCCGCCCTCCCAGATGTAGAGGGTGCGCAGCAGGTCGGCGCCGGGGTAGAAGTAGTCGTCCGGGTGGGTGATGACGTGGAAGACCCGCGCCCCGATGATGCCGAACGGCACGGCCCAGAGAATGATGTCGAGGACGATGCCGGGTTCGGCGCCTCGCTTCGTCAGCCGGGCGTTGGTCAGGAAGGCGGCAGCAAGAATGCCGACAAGGATGCAGATGGCATAGAAGTGAATCGTGAAGTTACCGAGCTGGATCGAACTGACGTCCGGGCTCGGGATGCTCAGGTGGATGGACACGTGGGTTCCATGCCTTTCTGGGTTGCTGTCGTTCGTGCGCGGTTAACTCTAGTTCGCGCGGCTGGTTCCCCGCGCCAATTCGCTGGCGACGGCTGCGACGCGCTCGACTCCGCCTTCGGCGAGAGCCTTGACGAGCGCTGAACCGACGATCGCTCCGTCGGCGTATGCGAGGATCTCGCGCACCTGTTCGGCCGTGGAGATCCCCAGCCCGACACAGGCGTGCTCGCAGCCCGCGTCACGCAGTCGCGAGACGAGGACTTTCGCGGCCTGGTCGACGTCGCTGCGCGCGCCGGTGATGCCCATGGTGGACACGGTGTAGACGAATCCCCTGCTCGACTCGACGGCCTGGCGGAGGCGCGCGTCGCTCGAAGACGGTGCGGCGAGGAACACCCGGTCGAGCCCGGTGCGCTCAGACGCGGCGAGCCAGTCGCTGCCTTCGTCTGGGATGAGGTCCGGGGTGATCAGGCCGGCGCCGCCTGCTGCGACGAGGTCGTCGGCGAACCGCTCGACGCCGTACTGCACGACAGGGTTCCAGTAGGTCATCATGAGGACGGGGACGTCGACGCGAGCGGTGATCTGCCGGACGGCCTCGAAACCGTGCCGCAGCTTGAACCCGTTGGCCAGCGCTTGCTGGGTGGCCTTCTGGATGACAGGGCCGTCCATGACCGGGTCCGAATACGGGAGGCCCAGTTCGATGATGTCGACGCCGTTCTCGGCGATGGCGACGGCCGCATCGACGCTTTCGTCGAAATTGGGGAACCCGACCGGAAGGTAACCGATCAGGGCGCCGCTGCCAGCATCCCGTCTAGCTCGGAGGACGGATGCCACACTGCTCACGATTGTTCTGCTCCTGCGTCGATCAGGTCGAAGTACCGACCGGCTGTTTCCATGTCCTTGTCGCCGCGACCGGACAGGTTGATGAGGATGGTGGCGTCAGGGCCCAGTTCCTTGCCGAGCTCGAGCGCGCCAGCCAGGGCGTGGGCGCTCTCGATCGCGGGGATGATCCCTTCGGTGCGGCTGAGCAGGCGGAGGGCGGCCATCGCGGCGGCATCCGTCACCGGGCGGTAGTTGGCCCGGCCGATGCTGGCCAGCCAGGAGTGCTCAGGGCCGACACCCGGGTAGTCGAGGCCGGCGGAGATCGAGTGCGACTCGATGGTCTGGCCGTCCTCGTCCTGGAGCAGGAAACTGCGGGCGCCGTGAAGCACGCCGGCGCGGCCCTTGGTGATGGTGGCGGCATGGCGGGGTGTTTCGACACCCTCGCCGGCGGCTTCGAAACCGTACAGCGCGACATCCGCATCATCCAGGAAGGCGTGGAAGATGCCCATCGCGTTCGATCCGCCGCCGACGCAGGCCGCGACGGCATCCGGAAGCTTTCCGGTCAGGTTGAGGACCTGCTGGCGGGCTTCCTCGCCGATGATCTTCTGGAGGTCGCGGACCATCGCCGGGAACGGGTGCGGGCCCGCGACGGTACCGAAGATGTAGTTCGTGGTGTCGACGTTGGTCACCCAGTCGCGCATGGCGTCGTTGATGGCGTCCTTGAGGGTGCGTGAGCCCGTCTTGACGGCGACGACCTCAGCTCCGAGCAGGCGCATCCTGGCGACGTTGAGGGCCTGGCGCTCAGTGTCGACTTCGCCCATGTAGATGACGCAATCCAGCCCGAACAGTGCGGCTGCGGTCGCCGTGGCGACGCCGTGCTGACCGGCGCCGGTCTCGGCGATGACCCGGGTCTTACCGATCCGCTTGGTGAGAAGCGCCTGGCCGAGGACGTTGTTGATCTTGTGTGAGCCGGTGTGGTTGAGGTCCTCGCGCTTGAGGATCATCCGGGCCCCTCCGCCGTGTAGCGCAAACCGGGGGACCTCGGTGATGAGGGACGGGCGCCCGGTGTAGGTCTTGTGCAGCTCGTTGAGCTCGGCCGCGTATCCGCGGTCCAGCTTCGCCAGCTCCCAGGCCTCCGACAGTTCGTCGAGGGCGGCGATGAGGGATTCGGGCACGAAGCGCCCGCCGAAGTCGCCGAAGTATGGGCCTGTTTCGTCGCGTAGTGCCATGAGTTATACCGCCAGGAATTCGCCGAGGGTGAGAATGGGGTCGCTCGTGACGAGCGCTTCTCCGATGAGGACGACATCCGCTCCCGCTTCGCGGTAGTGCGCGACGTCGGACGGGGACTTGACGGCCGACTCGGCGACGCGGATGACCCCTGAAGGGATCTGCGGTGCGAGGTGCCCGAACAGGTCGCGGTCGAGTTCGAAGGTGGATAGGTCGCGCGCGTTGACGCCGATGAGTCCTGCGCCGAGGTCGAGGGCGCGTTCCAGTTCGTCAGCGCTGTGGGTTTCGACGAGCGCGGTCATGCCGAGGTCGGTGATCAGGCTGTACAGCTCGGCGAGGGTGCGCTGGTCGAGTGCTGCGACGATGAGCAGGGCGATGTCAGCCCCTGCAGCCCGGGCCTCGAAGACCTGGTATGGGATCGAGATGAAGTCTTTGCGGAGCACAGGGATCTCGACCGAGTTGCGCACGTTCACGAGGTCGTCGAGCGATCCCTTGAACTTGCGGCCTTCGGTGAGGACGCTGATCGCGCTGGCTCCCCCGCGCTCGTACGAGACAGCGAGCTGGGCCGGATCCGGGATGTCGGCGAGGTCACCGCGCGAAGGGCTCGCGCGCTTGACTTCGGCGATGATCTTGACGGATGCCGCCGGTGACAGCGCGCAAAGGGCATCGAGTGGTGGCGCAGCATCCGCAGCAGCGGATTCAACAACGGAAAGCGGGCGCAACAGTTCGCGCTCGCGTGCGTCGTGGAGTGCGCCAGCCGTAAGGTCGGCCAGCACGGGGTTAGTGGTCCTTCGGGCTGTACTTGTGGCCGTTCACGCCGTATCCCGCCTTGGCGAGGATCCAGCCGAGAAGCGCGCCGACGACGAGCAGGCCTGCCGAAGCCCAAACCAGCCAGGCCCAGTCCAGCCAGAAGGCGACGGTGCCGATGAGGAACGCGAGCAGCATCACTACTACCGCCGTCCAGGCAGCCGGTGAGTGGCCGTGTCCTAGGTCTGTCGACTCTGCGCTCATGGGTCTCCTTCAATCAATCAGTGCCGGATCAGTCTATCGGGTGTCGGAGGTGGGCGCCTGCGGCGGCTGCTTGGCCACCGAACGGCGGGCGGCGGGCATCACAAAGACGGCTTGCTTCTCTTCGAACGGTTTTCAGGAGATCGCACGGTTAGCAGGATGCTTGTGGCCTTTCGGTCCTGGTATTCGTGCGATCTCCTGTTTGCGGCTCGCGGGCGGCATCCGTTGCTCGGTCGGCAATGGCGACTCGTCGGGCGAAAGTGCACCCATTTTCGCCCGAGGTGGAGGCGTTTCGACCGATTGTGACCGAGCGGGTCCCAGGCACGGTGACTCAGCGGGTCGGGTCGTCGCCCCTCGTGAGGTCATCCCAGCTGTCGACCGAGTCGGGCATGGCGTCCGAGTCGGCGGGCTCCATGCGAACCGCCGAATACTTGCGGGACGACGACGGCCAGCGCCTGGCGGTGACGACGATGCCCACTCCGACGAGGGTGAGCAGGATGCCCGTGGCGAGAGCAATGAACGGCCACGGGGTGAGCGAGGTGGCTGAGACGAGGTCCGCGATGGACTTCGACCCGGCGATCCCGGTGGCGTTGGTCACAGCGGCCTCGCTCGAGGCGACGGGCCCGGTGAGTACAAGCACTCCAGACAGGGCGATGCAACCGCCGAGCACGATGTTGAGCACACCGAGGATGATGCGGAACAGCAGTCCGGCGATGGCCAGCGCCGCCGCGAGGGCGAGCCCGGCAAGGGCAAGGGCCGCGATGGCCGGAGCCGCGACCACGCCATCGACGGTCACCGTTGTCGCCGGCGAACCCGGCGCGAGTTCCACCACTAGCCAGGTCTGCGTCCAGGCAATCAGGGCCATTCCGCTGAGGGCCAGCGAGCCCAGGATCAGGAGGTACTTCGAGCGCTTCCCCGAGCGCGGTGTGGATGTCATCGCACGCGCTTCATCGCATTCGCGACAGCCACCGCGCGGAGCGGCGCTGCTGCTTTGTGCTGCGACTCGAGGTATTCGCTCTCCGGGTCCGAGTCGGCAACCAGACCGCCGCCGGCTTGCACGTGGGCGACCCCGTTCACGATGGTCGCCGTGCGGATGGCGATGGCGAGGTCGATGTCACCCGAGAACGCGAAGTACCCGACCACTCCCCCGTACACGCCCCGTTGAGCGGGTTCGAGCTCATCGATGATCTCGAGGGCGCGGGGTTTGGGCGCCCCTGACAGTGTTCCCGCCGGGAAGGTGGCGGTGAACACGTCGATCGGGCTCGCGCTGTCCCTGAGGGTTCCCTCGACGCTCGACACAAGGTGCATGATGTGGCTGAACCGTTCGATGCGCATGAACTCGGTCACCTCGACACTGCCGGGCGTGCACACCTTGAGCAGGTCGTTGCGTGCAAGGTCGACGAGCATGAGGTGCTCGGCGCGTTCCTTCGCGTCCCCGGAAAGCTCATCGGCCAGTTCGATGTCCCGTTCCGGGGTGTCCCCGCGTGGCTTCGATCCGGCGATCGGGTGGGTGAGCACCCGTTTGTCCTGCACCTTGACGAGCGCTTCAGGGCTCGAACCGACAATCGAGTACGGCGTGCCATCGACGTTGTGCAGGGTAAGCAGGTACATGTACGGGCTCGGGTTGAGACTCCGTAGAATTCGGTACACGTCGATGGGTTCGGCAGTGCAATCCTCATCGAAGCGCTGGGACACCACGACCTGGAAGATATCACCGTCACGGATGCGCTCTTTCGCCGTCACGACCGCGTCGAGGAAGTCGGACTTCTCCGTACGGAATCGCGGGTTCGGAGCCGTCGCGAGATCCACCTCGGCGAGCCAGGCGTCGTTCGGCTGGGCCAGCCGGGACTGCATGGCGTCGAGCCGGTCCTGCGCCGAGCGCCACAGGGTCGCTTCGTCGTCGAGGCCGTCGTTGAGCACGTTCGCGATGAGCTGGACGGTGCCGCTGCGGTGGTCGAGCACGACGAGGTCGGCGACGAAGCACAGTGCCTGGCCGGGCACGTCGAACTCTTTCGGCGGGCGGTGCGGCAGCTTCTCGATCTGCCGGATGGCCTCCCAGCCGATGAATCCCACCAGGCCGCCGGTGAGCGGAGGGTGACCGTCGATGTGCGGCGTCTCCCAGCGGCGGTGCAGCTCGGAGATCGCCTGCAGGGGACGCAGCCCCGTGGCATCCCCGAGGGCGCGTTCCCGGCTGATCCCGTAATCGATCCACTCAACGGACTCGTTGTGCTGGGTGAGCACGCCGAACGTGGACACGCCGACGAAGGAGAACCGAGACCAGATGCCGCCCTGTTCGGCGGATTCCAGCAAGAAGCTGCCCGGCCTGCCGATGGCGAGTTTGCGGTAGATCCCGACCGGGGTCTCACCGTCGGCGAAGAGTTCACGAATCACCGGGATGACACGGTGGTCGCGTGCGAGCGCATTGAAGGACGCCCGGTCGGTGGAGCCCGTGCCCCTACTCGTTGTCATCGGCGGATTCCTCGTCGGGCTGGTCGCCGATGGCGGGGCTGAGCTCGTGGGCGTCGAAACACGTCCTCGTGCCGGTGTGGCAGGCAACGCCGATTTGTTCCACCTGCAGAAGCAGGGTATCGGCGTCACAGTCGAGCGCCGCGCCCTTCACGTACTGGGCATTGCCGGAGGTGTCGCCCTTGCGCCAGTATTCCTGCCGGGACCGCGACCAGAAGGTGACCCGGCCTTCGGTGAGGGTGCGCCGGACCGCCTCGTCGTTCATGTAACCGAGCATGAGCACCTCTCCGGTGTCCCACTGCTGCACGATGGCCGGGATGAGGCCGTCCGCATCGAACTGAATCTGCTGGATGGTCGACGAAACGCTCATCAGCGCACCAATACCCCTTCGTGGGTCAATTCCTGTTTGACGTCGGCGATGGTCAGCAGGCCCGAGTGGAAAACACTCGCAGCCAGGACCGCATCCGCGCCGGCTGCGATCGCCGGTGGGAAGTCTGCCGCTTTGCCCGCGCCGCCTGAGGCGATCACTGGGACGCTGCTGATCTCGCGCATGAGTGAGATCAGTTCGGTGTCGAAGCCCTGCTTCGTCCCGTCGGCGTCGATCGAGTTCACGAGGAGCTCCCCGGCACCGCGCTCGATGGCTTCCCGTGCCCAGTCGAGCGCGTCCATCGTCGTTTCGGTGCGGCCGCCGTGGGTGGTGACGATGAAGCCGGAGTGCGTGGATCCGCCCCGCTTCACATCGAGGGAGAGGACGAGAACCTGCGCGCCGAAACGGTCGGCGATCTCGCCAAGGAGCGGCGGCCTGGCGATCGCGGCACTGTTGACGCCGACTTTGTCTGCGCCGCTGCCGAGCAGCCGAGCCACGTCGTCGACGGAGCGAACTCCCCCACCGACGGTGAGCGGGATGAAAACCTGCTCCGCCGTACGGGTGACGACGTCGTAGGTGGTCGCCCGGTTGTCGACGGTGGCGGTGACATCGAGGAACGTGAGTTCGTCCGCACCCTGCTCGTAGTAGCGGCGGGCCAGTTCGACGGGGTCGCCGGCGTCACGGAGGTTCTGGAAGTTGATTCCCTTCACGACCCGGCCCGCGGCGACGTCGAGGCAAGGAATCACACGGCACGCAACGGTCATCGGTCCGCCCCCGCTAAAGTCTCGCGGCGTGGATGGCGCTGACGAGAATCGCCCGCGCGCCCAGCTCGTACAGGGAGTCCATGATCTGGTTGGTGCGCTCGCGCGGAACCATCACACGGACGGCGACCCAGTCCTTGTCGCGCAACGGCGACACGGTCGGTGATTCGATGCCACCGGCGATGTCTGTGGCCTGGTCGAGCAGTTCCGCCGGCAGGTCGTAATCCATCAGCACGAAACGGCGGGCGACGAGAACACCCTGCAGCCGGCGTCGGAGCGTCTCCAGTCCCGGTTTCTCCTGCGGGGAGCCGATCAGCACGGCCGTCGATTCGAGGATCACCGGGCCGAAGATGTCGAGACCCGCTTTGCGCAGCGTCGTGCCGGTGGAGACGACGTCAGCGACAGCATCCGCCACACCGAGCTGCACGGCGGATTCGACGGCACCGTCCAGCGGAACGAGGGTCACGTCGACGTCGTGCCCGGCCAGGAACGCTCCGACGAGGCCGGGGTAGCTCGTCGCCACCCGGTGCCCGGCGAGGTCGGCGAGGTTCGAGAACCGGCCGGTGGGTCCCGCGAAACGGAAGGTTGAGTCGCCGAAGCCGAGGCTTTCGATTTCGCATGCGTCCGAGCCGGAATCGAGGAGAAGGTCGCGACCGGTGACGCCAACGTCGAGTGCCCCCGATCCGACATAGGTGGCGATGTCGCGCGGGCGGAGGAAGAAGAATTCGACGCCGTTCGGAGCGTCGAGAAGGTGAAGCTCTTTGGGGTCACGGCGACCGGCGTACCCGGCCTCGGACAACATCTGGGCGGCTGTCTCAGCTAGCGAGCCTTTGTTGGGCACTGCGATTCTCAACATGCGGAAGTCTCTCGTGTTTGATCTGTTCGTGGAGGTGTCGGCTGTGGCGCTGGCGTCACAGATGTCGGTAGACGTCCTCCGGCGAGAGGCCTTTCGCAAGCATGAGAACCTGCAGGTGGTAGATCAACTGCGAGATCTCTTCGGCGGTCTCGGTGTCGCTCTGATACTCGGCCGCCATCCACACTTCTGCGGCTTCTTCAACGATCTTCTTGCCGATGGCGTGGACGCCGGCATCCAGTTCGCGAACCGTGCCGCTGCCCTCCGGGCGTTCGGTAGCCTTCAGGCTGAGTTCTGCGAACAGGTCGTCGAATGTCTTCACAGTTATCAGGGTACTAGGTCCGCGCCGACGGGCCGTGCGCGTGGGCGTGACCGGATGCCGCAGCCTCGCGCAACGCGCTGATCCGCAGTTCGGGACGGTCCGAGTTGAACACGCTCGAGCCGGCGACGAAGGTGTCTGCGCCAGCTTCGGCGGCGATGCCGACGGTGTCCTCGTTGATTCCGCCGTCGACCTGCAACCAGACATCTCCGCCGGTGCGGGAGAGTTCCTGCCGCAGCAGGTGCAGCTTGGGCATCGTCTCGTGCATGAACGACTGGCCGCCGAAGCCGGGTTCGACCGTCATGACGAGCACCTGGTCGAACTCGCCGAGCAGCTCCAGATACGGCTCGACGGGTGTGCCCGGCTTGAGGGCGATACCGGCTCGGGCGCCGATCGACCGAAGACGACGGGCAAGGGCAACGGGCTCGGCTGTCGCCTCGGCGTGGAAGGTGACGCTGTATGCGCCCAGTTCGGCGTAGCCGGGCGCCCAACGGTCGGGGTTGTCGATCATCAGGTGCACGTCGAGCGGCAGCACTGAGACCTGCTGGATCCGGTCGACCATCTGCGGCCCGAAGGTGAGGTTGGGCACGAAGTGGTTGTCCATCACATCGACGTGGACGAGGTCGGCTGTGCCGATTCGACCGAGGTCACGCTCCATGTTGACGAAATCAGCGGCCAGGATGCTCGGGGAGATTCGAATCGACATCCCGACAGCCTAACGAGTGCCGCCGGTCGATGGCGATTTGGCGATCAGCGCGATGAACATCGCATCCGTCCCGTGCCTATGCGGCCACAGCTGAACCGTCGTACCGCCGTCAGGAGAGTCCACGGCGGGCAGGTCGAGGCTCTCAACGGCGATCGACTGGACCACCCGGGCGGTGTCGAGCAGCTCAGCCGCTGGCCCCAGCCGCCGCAGTGCGTCGGTGACGACGCCACGGGTCTCGGCGAGGTGCGGTGAGCAGGTGACGTAGGCCATGACGCCGCCGGGCTTGAGCGCGTCGAATGCGGAGAGGAACAGTGACTGCTGGAGCACGGTGAGGTCGGCCACATCCTTCGCGGTCTTGCGCCAGCGCGCTTCTGGGCGGCGGCGGAGCGCGCCGAGGCCCGTGCAGGGGGCGTCGACCAGGATGCGGTCCCACGCCTCGGGCTGGAGCTCGCCGACCTGCGTGCCGTCGAGTTCCGTGACTGTAATGTCGCCGGGAACCGGGGCGACGGCACGGCGGACGAGTTGGGCACGGGCAGGGACGAGCTCGTTGGCGGTGACCGTCGCGCCCGACAGGGCGGCTTCGGCGCCGAGCAGCGCGGTCTTGCCGCCCGGTCCGGCGCAGAGGTCGAGCCAGCGCTCCCCCGCGGTGGTCGGACGCACCCGGCTCAGCGCGAGGGCAGCGAGCTGCGACCCTTCGTCCTGCACGCGGAGGCGTCCGTTCTCGTGACGGATCGCGGCATCCGGGTCTCCGCCGGACAGGGTGAACCCGAACGGCGAGTGCCGGTTCGATTCGGCGCCCTCCGGTACCTCAGCGAGACCCGGCAGCGCGATCAGATTCACCCGCGGTGCCTCGTTGTCGGCGGCGAGGAGCTGCTCGAGCTCGTCCGCGCGGCCCTCCAATGCGAGGGCCTGCCGGAAGGCACGGAGAATCCAGGCCGGGTGGGCGAAGTCGGCTGCGAGCCGGTCGTCCGGGTTCTTCGCCGCGGCGAGGACGCGCTCACGCCACTCATCGGGGGTTGAGCGTGAAATGGTACGCAGGACACCGTTGGTGAACCCCACGGCCGAACGTGATCCGACTCTGCGGGCGAGGGCGACGGACTCGTTGACCGCTGCGTGCGGCGCGACGCGGGTGGCGAGGAGCTGGTGCGCGCCGAGCCGGAGAACGTCGAGGATGCCGGCGTCGATCTGGCTGATATCGCGGCCGGCGGCGATGGCGATCACCCGGTCGTAGTAGCCGCGGAGCCGGAGGGTGCCGTAGGTCAGTTCGGTGGCGAGGCCCGCGTCTGCTGAGTTGAGCGCAGCCCGCGCGATGAGGGTCGGCAGCAGCAGGTTCGCGTACGCGTCATCGTTGCTCACCGCGGCGAGGACATCGTAGGCGATGCGCCTGGCGGGCTGGACGGTCGAGGGCGGTGGCGCCTGTGTTGGAGTCATGAGTGGTACCTACTCTGCCCGGACGGGCTGGTCGTGGCTGAGTCCTCGCCACCAGTCGGATGCTGCCATGGCCGGTTTTCCGGCCGGCTGGACTTGCAGGAGTTCAAGTGCCGACGTTGCGGTTCCGATGAGGATGCGGCCGTCGAGCCGGTCAATCATCCCCGCCTCGAGCGTGACCGACGGCGCCAGTCGGGCGTCGAGGATCTTGAACCGCGTGCCGCTGATCGTGGTGTGTGCGCCGGGTTCGGGCGTGACGCCACGGAACCGGTTGTAGACCTCGTTCGCGGGTGCGGCCCAGTCGAGCCGGCCGTCTTCGATGCGCAGTTTCGGGGCGAGGGTGGGCGTCCCGGTCTGGGGCACTGCTCGGGCCTGGCCGCTGCCGATGTCGTCGACGACGCCGGCGAGGAACCCGGCGCCCGACTCGGCGAGTTCGGCGAGCAGGGTTCCGGCTGTGGCATCCGGGTCGATCGGGTGTTCGACGACGCCGAACAGGTCGCCTGCGTCGAGTTCCCGAACGAGCTGGAACACGCTTGCGCCGGTGATCGTGTCTCCGGCGAGCACGGATTGCTGCACGGGCGCCGCCCCCCGCCATGCGGGCAGGAGGGAGAAGTGCAGGTTGATCCAGCCGTGGCGTGGCGTGGACAGCAGGGGCTCACGGAGCAGACCGCCGTATGCGACGATGACCCCGAGGTCGGTGTCGAGGTTCTCGATGGCGGCGGTGACGTCGTCGGTCAGCCGGTTCGCCTTGATGACCGGAATTCCGGCATCCTCAGCGGCACGGGCGACCGGCGACGGGGTGAGGACGCGTTTGCGGCCGAGCGGTGCATCCTCCCGGGTGAGCACGGCGACAACCTCGTGCTCGCTCCGGAGGAGGCGCTGCAGGCTCGGCACAGCCACGTCGGGCGTGCCGGCGAAGAGAAGTCTCATGCGAATCCGATTCGAGTGTTGCTGGCGGTCATGACAGGATCTCCGGGTCGTCGAAGCGGACTTTCAGTGTAGGTGGCGGCCGGTAACCGGCTTTCCCCTGCGGTGCCTTGCGCCGCTTCGTCGCGTTCCTGACGACGGCACCGCGAAGCAGCCGCGCGGCTTCTCCGGCCTGCCCGTAGTCGAGCCGGAGGATCGCCCGTACCCCGTCATCGGCGGGTGTCGGCCCGAGAATGCTGGCTCCCGGCAGGTCGCGGACCTCGGCGAGGGCTTCGGCGACAGCGGCGGCGTCGCCTGAGACGGATGCCGCCCGGACGGCGGGTGGGAACCGCAGGGCGCGCCGATCCAGAAGTTCTGCGTGTGCGAAGGCGGGCTGGGTCCACGTGGCGAGTGCGCGAGCGAGGTCGCCGGTGACACCGGTGAGCACCACAGGGGCGCCGGGCCGGGCGAGAGCGGCGGCGTTCGACCACCAGCGCAGGCAGTCCTCGCCGATGCGGAGATGTTCTGCAGCGAGCATCCGGCCTGCGTCGAGGAGGAGGACAGCGGCATAGCCGCCGGCGGCCACCGGCTCGGCGCCGCGGGTTGCGATGACGAGAGCCGGTTTCCCCTCGACGGCGGTGACCTGGCGTTCACCGTCAGAGATGAGCACAGGCACACCGGGAAAAGCCCGCCCGAGTTCTTCGGCGGTGCGACCGGTTCCGCGGGTGACGAGTCGTAACTTCGTTCCTTCGCAGGTCGGGCACACCCAGCCGGCGGCGATGGCCCCGCAGAGCGTGCAGGACGGGGCGGCTCCGGCGCTGGCGATTCTGAGCGGGCCGGCGCAGGTGCGGCACCTCGCGGCCGAGGCGCACGTGCCACAGGCGACCACGGGAGCGTAGCCGGGGCGGGCGACCTGGACGAGCACGGGGCCCGAGGCGATCGCTTCCTTGGCCAGCCGCCACGCCATCGACGGGATGCGCGCGGTCACGGCGACAGCATCCTCATGGTCCGCCTTCGCGGTGATGACGACGCGGGGTGCTTTGGCTCGTTCCGGTCCGATGGCGTCGAGCCAGCCGATGTCTACCAACCGTTGCGCGTCGGCGCTTCGGGTGTGTCCGGCGAGGACGAGGGCGGCCCCTGACTGCTGCTGGCGGATGAGCGCTGCATCCCTTGCGTGCACGTACGGGGCGAGCGGTTCGGAGTACAGCGGGTCTCCGTCGTCGAAGATTGTGAGAAGGCCCAGGGATTTCGCTGGCGCGTACACGGCTGATCGGTTGCCGAGGATCACCCTCGGGATGTCGGTGAGACAGTCGAGGAATGCCCGGTACCTGTCGGCGTTCGGTTGCGACGCGTCGACTCGGGTGATCCGGTCAGGAGGAAGATACTCGCTGAGGGCGGCGAACAACTGGTCGCTGTCGCGGTAGTCGGGAACGACGAGGATTGCGGTCTCCCCCGCGGCAACGGTTCGCGCGGCAGCCTGGGCGATGGTGACCGCCCAGCGCCCGACCCAGGTCCCTGATTCAAGCTGAACGACCTGCGGAATCACATCGAGCGCGATTCGCTGATGCCCGGCGAGAAGGTCGGCCAGTGCAGAACCGTAGCCGTCGATCTCTGGCGCGTCCGGCGGCGACGACACCGCGGGGCTCTCCTCCTGGGCGCGTTGCCAGACCTTCTCCACCCGCACCTGCCTCGGTGGGATGGCGAGCCGCAGGATGTCGCCGGCACCGCCAGCAGCCCGGTCGGCCGCCTTCCGTGCGAGCGCCCACACCTCAGGCGTAAGGACCGGGACGGCGGAGACGACGGAGTCGAGCGGGCTCAGTTCGCCGTCGAAGCCGTCGGACGCGTCGACCGTCTCGACGATGTAGCCGCGAGCGACCCGGCCGGCTGAACGCAGGGGCACGGTCACACGCACCCCGGGGATCGCCTCGGCGGCGAGCCCATCGGGGATCCGGTAGTCGAAGAGGTGGTCGAGCTGTGGCAACGGGGAATCAAGGACAACCCGGGCGGTCGTGCCACGCCTGGCCGGCGCCGGTGTTGCCCATCCGGTTGCGGCGCCCGTGGTCATAACACGCCTTGATTCACTGCCGCTCCCAGATGATTCAGAGCCGCGCGGCGCTTCGCAGGTCGGCGACCTTGTCGAGCCGCTCCCAGGTGAAGTCCGGCAGTTCGCGCCCGAAGTGCCCGTAGGCGGCGGTCGCGGCGTAGATGGGGCGTTTCAGGTCGAGGTCGCGCACAATGGCCGCAGGCCGCAGGTCGAAGACCTCGCGGATAGCGTCGACGATGGTGTCTTCGGAGATTTTCGCCGTGCCAAACGTTTCGACGTACAGTCCAACCGGCGCTGCCTTGCCGATCGCGTATGCGACCTGCACTTCGAGCTTGTCGGCGAATCCGGCGGCCACGGCGTTCTTGGCCACCCAGCGCATGGCGTAGGCGGCCGAACGGTCGACCTTCGACGGGTCCTTGCCGCTGAACGCACCGCCACCGTGGCGCGCAGCTCCGCCGTAGGTGTCGATGATGATCTTGCGGCCGGTGAGTCCGGCGTCGCCGGCGGGGCCACCGATGACGAAACGGCCGGTGGGGTTGATCAAGAAGTTCACGCCGGAGGTGTCGAGTTCGACTCCGTCGAGGACGGGCCGGATGACGTGCTCCTCGACGTCTGCGCGCAGGCGGTCGAGTGCGATGCCGTCCTCGTGCTGGGTCGAGAGCACAACGGTTTCGACGCTCTTCGGGGTGATTCCGTCGTAGCCGATCGTGACCTGGGTCTTGCCGTCTGGGCGGAGGTAGTCGAGTTCACCCGACTTGCGGACGGCGGTGAGCCGCTCCGCGAGGCGGTGCGCGATCCAGCCGGGTACAGGCATGAGCTGCTTTGTTTCCGTGGTGGCGAAACCGAACATGATGCCCTGGTCCCCTGCACCCTGGTGGTCGAGCGCGTCCGAACTGGCCTGCTCCCGAGACTCGAATGCGTCATCGACGCCCTGTGCGATGTCCGGGGACTGCTGGCCGATCGAAACCGAGACCCCGCAGGAGGCGCCGTCGAAGCCGACGTCGGAGTGGTTGTAGCCGATGTTGGTCACGAGTTCGCGGATCAGCGCCGGGATTTCGACGTATGCCTCGGTGGTGACCTCACCGGCAACGTGGACGAGCCCGGTGGTGACGAGCGTTTCGACGGCGACGCGACTGTCTGGATCCTGGTCGAGCATGGCATCCAGAATGCTGTCTGAGATCTGGTCGCAGACCTTGTCTGGGTGTCCTTCAGTGACGGATTCCGAGGTAAACAGGCGCAGATGCGTCATACCAACTCCAAAAGGTACGGGGCGAAAACAATGGTGAGGGACGCCCGCAGTTCAGTATCGATGGGACCACCGACATCATGCTGCTGCGAAAGCCCTCATCACTATATCGTCGGGTTGCTGGCAGGCTTTTCGGGAGACAGCGGTCGTGGTCAGCGAACCGGAACGCCAGAGGTCACGGCGTCGAGGATGCGGTCAGCGATCTCGAGCTTGGTTCCGGATGCTTCGAGAACGACGTTGCCGCCCTTCCCGAGCACCACGATGCTGTTGGTGTCGAGCGCGAATCCTTCGTTCCAGCCGACCCGGTTGACGACGAGGAAGTCGCATCCCTTGCGGGCGAGCTTCGCCCGTCCGATCTCGAGCAGTTCGTCCTCGCCCGGTGTCGTTTCCGCAGCGAAGCCGACGATTTTTTGTCCGGGGCGGGCGGATGCTGCGAGCCCGGCGAGGATGTCGGGGTTCTGCACGAGTCTCAGCGTGAGCTCGGTGCCGGTGTCTTCTTTTTTGATTTTCGCGTCCAGCACTTCGGCGGGGCGGTAGTCGGAGACGGCTGCAGCCATGATGACGATGTCTGCCTCGGCGGCGGCATCCGTCACCGCCTGCTGGAGCTCGGTGGCGCTCGGCGCGGAGACCAGGGTGACGCCGCCCGGTGGGGCCACGTCGAGGTGCGACGCGATGAGCGTCACTGTCGCGCCTCGGCGGAGGGCAGCACTGGCGAGGGCGACGCCCTGCTTGCCGCTTGAGCGGTTGCCGATGAAACGCACCGGGTCGAGCGCTTCACGGGTTCCGCCCGCTGTGATGACGATGCGGGCGCCGTCGAGGTCGCCAGGGGCTTGGGCTGCCGCTGCGAGTGCTGCCTGGACGATCGTCTCAGGTTCTTCCATGCGCCCAGGGCCCGTGTCGGCGCCGGTGAGCTGGCCGCTTGCCGGCCCGACGACGGTGACCCCGCGTGAGCGCAGTGTGGCGATGTTGGCCTGGGTGGCGGGGTTCTGCCACATCTCGGTGTGCATGGCAGGGGCAATCACCACGGGCGCTGTGCTCGCCAGCACCGTGTTGCCCAGCAGGTCTTCGGCGAGGCCGGAAGCCAAACGGGCGATGGTGTTCGCCGTCGCCGGGGCGATGACGATGAGATCCGCTGCCTGCCCGATCGCCACGTGGCGTACCTCGGCGACGCCTTCGTACAGTTCGGTGTGCACCGGATTACGTGAGATCGCTTCGAGGGTAGGCCTGCCGACGAACCGCAGAGCACCCTGGGTGGCGACCACCTGGACCCGGTGTCCTGCGAGCACAAAAGAACGGATGACACCGACCGCTTTGTACGCGGCGATGCCACCCGTTATGCCGACAACGACATTCAGCGAACCTGTCATCGGGAGGACGACGTGCTACTCGACGATGGGACGCAGGACGAGCTTGTCCTCGTTGATCTCGTGGAGGGCAACGGAGAGCGGCTTGTCTTCGACGTGTGAGTCGACGAGCGGGCCGACGTTGTCGAAGAGGCTGCCTTCGTGCAGGTCGGAGTAGTAGTCGTTGATCTGGCGGGCACGCTTGGAAGCGAAAATCACCAGAGCGTACTTGGAGTCGACCTTGGAGAGCAGGTCGTCGATGGGCGGGTCAATGATTCCCTTGGGCTTTTCAGCCATAACTGAAGTCACACTCCTCGTGTGTTGCGGATTGGAGAAATAGAGGTCTGTCGGCGGCCGCGAGTCATGCCTTGGGGGCGACTGACGGGCCGCGAGTCTGCATCAAGTCTACGACCTCCCGGGCAGCTTCGGCCACGGTGTGGTTCACGACCCGGTAATCGAACTCGTTCTGGGCCGCCAATTCGTGCTTTGCGGTGCTGAGCCGGCGTTCGCGTTCCTCGGAATCTTCGGTGCCCCGGCCGACCAGGCGGCGGACGAGTTCGTCCCAGCTGGGTGGCAGCAGGAACACGAGCGTTGCCTCCGGCATTGCCTCACGTACCTGCATCGCGCCCTGGATGTCGATCTCGAGGAGCACGCTGTGCCCGGCGCTGAGTGCTTTGTCGATCGGAGCTCGTGGAGTGCCGTAGCGGTACGCGTTGTGGACCGTCGCGTGCTCCAGCAGCTCGTGGTCGGCGATCAGCCGGTCGAACTCGGTGTCGTCGACGAAGTAGTAGTTCACCCCTTCGACCTCTCCCGGCCGGGGCGCGCGGGTGGTCGCCGAGACCGAGAGCAGGACGTCCCGATAGTTCTCCCGGATGTAGGTAGCCACTGTTCCTTTGCCGACGGCGGTCGGTCCGGCGAGAACGACGAGGCGGCTCTTGCGCCTGCCGCGGTTTCGCGCCTCCCGGTCGATGACGAAGTTCCTGAGGCGCACGCGCTGGTTGTGCCCGAGGCCACCGATCCGTTTCGACGGCGAAATGCCGAGGTCGTCGAGGATGCGGCTGAGTTTGGTACGGCCGATGGCCGGGACGCTGAGCAGGAAGTCGGTGACCCGCATCCGTCCGGCGACACCGTCGGGATGCTCCAGTCCGTCATCGAGGACGGACAGCGCGGTCACGGTGCCAACGGCGATCGAGTTCTTCAACGCGGCGCGGGCGCGACGGGCTTCGACGGCGGCGCGGGATGCCGCGACGCGGTCAACCTCTGGTGGTGTTCGGTCGGTCGGTTCAGCCACTGGCCAGCCTCACCTCTTCTGCTCGGGCGGCGACGGCCTGGCGGATACCGCCTGGGCCCGCCGCAAGGAGGGCACGGGACTCGGAGACGATAACGCCGTCGGCCAGGTTCCCGTAAATAGTTTTCAAAGCGGACGCGGATGCCCCCTGGTGCCCGAAACCGGGAGCGAGCACGGGCGGTGCGGGGACCGGAGCATCCCCGAGTTCGAATCCGGAGAGATCGAGGGTCGCCCCGAGTACAACGCCGACGTCGCCAAGAGGACCGGTCGCGTGCGCTGCGTTCCATGTTGTCACGTCGTCGAGAATACTCCGGGCCAGGGTCGCACCGGACGCGAGTTTTGCCTTCTGACCGGCGATACCCTCCGGGTTGGATGTGGCGGCGAGCACGAAAACACCTTTGCCGTTCCGATGTGCCAGTTCGAACGGCCCGTGAAGCGCGCCGACACCCTGAAACGGGTTCAGGGTGACTGCATCCGATTCGAGGGGCGAGCCGTCACCGAGCCAGGTTTCCCCGTACGCGTCGACGCTGGATCCGACATCGCCGCGTTTCGCGTCGGCGATGACGAGAATGCCGCGGCTGCGGGCGTCACTGATCACCTGTTCGAGCGCGTCGAAGCCGCGGGCGCCGAACCGTTCGAAGAAGGCAACCTGTGGCTTGACGATGCCGGCGAGCCCGTCGGCGGCGTCCACGACGCGCAACCCGAATTCCCGTGCACCCTCTGCGCTGTCGGGGAGGTTCCATTCCGACAGGAGCCAGCTGTGCGGGTCGATGCCCACACACAGCCGGCCCTGGCCGGCGAAGACGCCGGCCAGGCGGGTCGCAAAGGCGAGGCTCATGCGAGCAGCGCCCGGTCCTTGGCGTACTCCTGCAGCGATCGGACTTCGAAGCCGTTGCGCACTGCTTCGATCGACGCGACCGCTGCGGTCAGTTCGGCGATTGTCGTGAACAGTGGCTTGTCTTCGGCGACCGCCGCGGCGCGGATCTCGTACCCGTCTGCGCGGCCGCTGCGTCCGGACGGCGTGTTGATGACGATGTCGACCTCGTGGCGGTTGATCAGTTCCACGATCGACGGTTCGCCCAGCTCGGACTCGTCGCCCTCGCTGTACTTGCGGACCGTTCGCGCCGAGATGCCGTTACGGTTGAGGATCTCCGCTGTGCCGACCGTTGCGAGGATCTCGTAGCCGAACTCCTGCAGGCGGAGGATCGGCAGGACGATCGACCGCTTGTCGCGATCGGAGACCGAGACGAAGACGGTGCCTGTGAGCGGAATTCCGCCGTACGCGCCGGTCTGGCTCTTCGCGAATGCGCGGGGGAAGTCCTTGTCGATTCCCATCACTTCACCGGTGGACCGCATCTCCGGGCCGAGGATGGAGTCGACGATCCGCCCATCCGTGGTGCGGAACCGCTTGAACGGCAGCACAGCTTCCTTGACCGAGACCGGCGAGTCCATCGGGACGCGCGAACCGTCGACAGGGGGCAGCAGTCCGGAGTCCTTGAGCTCGGCGATCGTCGCACCCGTCATCACGAGCGATGCGGCCTTGGCCAGGGGGATGCCGAGTGCTTTGGAGACGAACGGAACGGTGCGCGAGGCCCGCGGGTTCGCTTCGAGCACGTAGAGGATGCCTGCGCCGATGGCGAACTGGACGTTGAGGAGTCCCTGCACGCCGATTCCCTGGGCGATGGCGAGGGTGGCTTCGCGGACCCGGTCGATCTGCGTACGCCCCAGCGAGATCGGAGGCAGGGTGCAGCTCGAGTCGCCGGAGTGGATGCCGGCCTCCTCGATGTGCTCCATCACGCCGCCGATGTACAGTTCGGTGCCGTCGTAGAGGGCGTCGACGTCGATCTCGATGGCGTCGTCGAGGAACCGGTCGACCAGCAGCGGGTGCTGCGGGCCGATGATGCCCTGATCGGCCATCCGGACGAAGTAGTCGCGGAGCGACGCGCTGTCGTAGACGATCTCCATGCCGCGGCCGCCGAGCACGAAGCTGGGCCGCACGAGCACCGGGTACCCGATGTCTTCAGCGATCGTGACGGCGCCGTTCACCTCGGTGGCTGTGCCGTTTTTCGGTGCGAGCAATCCGGCGTTTTCGAGGATCTGCGAGAACGCGCCGCGCTCCTCGGCGAGGTCGATCGCTTCAGGCGTGGTGCCGAGGATCGGGATTCCGGCAGCCTTCAGGCCGGCGGCGAGCCCGAGGGCGGTCTGGCCACCCAGCTGGACGACGACCCCGACGAGTTCGCCTGACTTGCTTTCGGCGTGGATGATCTCTAGGACGTCTTCGAGCGTCAGCGGCTCGAAGTAGAGCCGATCGCTGGTGTCGTAGTCCGTTGAGACGGTCTCCGGGTTGCAGTTGACCATGATCGTCTCGTACCCGGCGTCGCGGAGGGCGAACGAGGCGTGGACGCAGGAGTAGTCGAACTCGATGCCCTGGCCGATCCGGTTGGGGCCGGAGCCGAGGATGAC
The DNA here is from genome assembly GCF_900115155.1 of Mycetocola miduiensis. Classification (GTDB taxonomy): domain Bacteria; phylum Actinomycetota; class Actinomycetes; order Actinomycetales; family Microbacteriaceae; genus Mycetocola_A; species Mycetocola_A miduiensis. The sequence continues at coordinate 22,008 of NZ_FOVM01000010.1, read as the reverse complement.
CACCTTGCGCCGGTCGGAGGGGATGACTTCGGTCTCGGAGTCGTAGCTGGAGTAGTGGTACGGCGTGAGCGCCGGGAACTCCCCCGCGCAAGTGTCGACAGTCTTGAAGACGGGGCGCACGTCGAGGATGTGGCGCACTTCGCGCACCTCGGCCTCACCGAAACCGCGCAGCTGCCCGATCTGGACGTCCGAGAAGCCGTGGTTCTTGGCGGTGGTGAGCACGTCGGTGTCGAGCCGCGCGGCATCCCGGATGTACTCGGCGACCTCGTTGATGAGCACGATCTGGTCGAGGAACCACGGGTCGATCTTGGTGGCTTCGAACAGCTGCTCCGGTGTTGCACCCAGGCGGAGGGCCTGCTGCACGACGACGATGCGGCCGTCGGTCGGCACAGCGGCGATCTCGAGGAGTTCCTCGACGGAACGGTTCTCTTCGCCCCAGTGGAAGCTGGAGCCGCGCTTCTCAAGGGAGCGCAGCGCCTTCTGCAGCGCCGTCGTGAAGTTGCGGCCGATCGCCATCGCCTCACCGACCGACTTCATGGTGGTGGTGAGCGTGGCATCCGCTGCCGGGAATTTCTCGAACGCGAACCGGGGAACCTTGACGACGACGTAGTCGAGTGTTGGCTCGAAGCTCGCCGGCGTGACCTTGGTGATGTCGTTGGGGATCTCGTCGAGGTGGTAACCGATGGCGAGCTTGGCGGCGATCTTCGCGATTGGGAATCCGGTCGCCTTCGACGCGAGCGCGCTCGAGCGGGACACCCGGGGGTTCATCTCGATGACGATGATGCGTCCGTCGGCCGGGTCGATGGCGAACTGGATGTTGCAGCCGCCGGTGTCGACGCCGACGGCGCGGATGATGTCGATTCCGATGTCGCGGAGTTTCTGGTACTCGCGGTCGGTGAGCGTGAGCGCCGGGGCGACGGTGATGGAGTCGCCGGTGTGCACGCCGACCGGGTCGACGTTCTCGATCGAGCAGACGACGACGGTGTTATCGGCCGTGTCGCGCATGAGTTCGAGTTCATATTCCTTCCAGCCGAGGATGGATTCCTCGAGGAGGACCTCGGTGGTGGGGCTCTGGTGCAGGCCGTCGGTGACCATGCGCACGAGCTCGTCGCGGGTGTACGCGAAACCGGAGCCGAGGCCGCCCATGGTGAACGAGGGGCGGATGACGAGCGGGTAGCCGAGGTCCTCGGCGAATCCGATGGCTTCGTCGACGGTGTGCGCGATGTACGACTTCGCGACGTCAGCGCCGCACTCGATCACGAGGTCCTTGAAGATCTGGCGGTCTTCACCTTTGTTGATCGCCTCGAAGTTCGCGCCGATCAGTTCGACGTCGTACTTCTCGAGGATTCCGTGCTCGTGTAGCTGGATCGCGGCGTTGAGAGCCGTCTGCCCGCCCAGGGTGGGCAGGATGGCATCCGGTTTTTCCTTCGCGATGATCGTCTCGAGGACTTCCCATGTGATGGGCTCGATGTAGGTGGCGTCGGCGAAGTCGGGGTCGGTCATGATCGTCGCCGGGTTGGAGTTCACGAGGATGACGCGGACGCCCTCTTCGCGAAGCACACGGCAAGCCTGGGTGCCTGAGTAGTCGAATTCAGCTGCCTGGCCGATGACGATCGGACCTGAGCCGATGACAAGGACACTCTGGATGTCGTCGCGCTTGGGCATTAGTTGTTGTCTCCTGCTGTGTTGGCCTTGTTTGAGATCACGAGGTCGCGGAATCGATCGAAGAGGTGGTTGGCGTCGTTGGGGCCTGCAGCAGCCTCCGGGTGGTACTGAACGCTGAAGGCGGGGATGTCGAGGCAGGCGAGGCCCTCGACGACCTGGTCGTTGAGGCTGTAGTGGCTGACGGTGACCCGGCCGAAGCCCTCAGGCGACTGGTGCTCGCCGTCGATCGGCAGGTCGACGGCGAAACCGTGGTTCTGCGAGGTGATCTCGACCCTGCCTGTGGCTTTTTCCAGCACCGGCTGGTTGATGCCGCGGTGCCCGAAAGGCAGTTTGTAGGTGCCGAAGCCGAGTGCCCGGCCGAGGAGCTGGTTGCCGAAGCAGATGCCGAAGAACGGGACGTCGGCGTGGAGGACCTCCCGCAGCAGGGTGACGTGGTCGTCGGATGCCGCTGGGTCGCCTGGGCCGTTCGAGAAGAACAGCGCATCCGGGTTGAGCGACAGCACGTGTTCGGCTGTGACGTTCTGCGGCAGGACGAGCACGTCGAAGCCGCGTTCGGACAGGTACTTCACCGTCGAGGTCTTGATGCCGAGGTCGAGCACCGCGACGCGGCCAATGCGGTCGCCCGTCGCAGGCACTTCGTACGGGTCGATGGTGGAGACGTCGTGGGAAAGGTTCCGACCGGTCATTTCCTGCCCTTGGCGGACCTGGTCGAGCTGGTCGCCCTCCGAGAGGTCGAAGAATTCGCCCGAGAAGATGCCGGCACGCATGGCGCCCTTATCGCGGATGTGGCGGGTGACCGCGCGGGTGTCGATGTTGCTGATGCCGACGACCTCGCTCGCGCTGAGGTCGTTGTCGAGGCTGTCCTCTGCGCGGAAGTTCGAGACGACGCGGGAAGGGTCGCGCACAACGAACCCGGCGACCCAGATCTGCTTCGATTCCTTGTCTTCATTGTTCACACCGGTGTTGCCGATGTGGGGTGCGGTCATCAGAACGATCTGCCCGGCGTACGACGGATCGGTGAGGGTCTCCTGGTAGCCGGTCATGCCGGTTGCGAACACGGCTTCGCCGAGGGTCTTGCCGATGGCGCCGTATGCACGGCCGACGTAGCGGCTTCCGTCCTCGAGGACGAGGACGGCGGGGGTCGCCGAACCGAAAGGTGAGCTGCTCATTATTTCTCGCTCTCAGTGGGAGTGGTGGAGTCTGCGGGCGCTGGGCTGGCCTGCGCTGAGATCAGGGACGACAGGGTGGACAGGACGCGGGTGTGCTGGGGCGGGTCGATAACGCGGAGGTAACTGTCGACATCCGTATCGCCGGATCGCCAGGAGAGCGCGATCAGCCCGTCGGACTCGACCACGCGGTCGATCGTCCAGGTCGCAGGCTGCGCCGAGTCGAGCTGCGCGGCGCCGATGAAGATCGGCTCCTGCCCGGGCACGGCGAGCACGACGCCCTCGTCGGCGAGGGTGAGTTCGGCGCGGGCCCGGAAAGCGAGACCGCGGATGGCGAGGCGTTCGAGCGGCTGGCCGGCCTTCGTCGTCGCAACGTACAGCACGTCGGTGGCGAGGATCGGGTGGATGCCGCCCGACGGTAACGGTTGTCCGGCGGACACCCCGGCATCACGCCTGGACCGTGCGCGCCAGGCGAGCCACATGCCGAGGAGCAGGAGGGCGAGGAACGCCAGGACGAGAGCTGCGGGAAGGAGGCGTTCAGACACGGGCGCCCATCCTCTGCTCGGCGGCGAACCGGGCGACGTCTTCCGTCGGCCGGAGTTCGCCGTCGAGGACGGTTGCGAAACCGTTGTGGAACGTGGCGATCACCCTGCCAGGAAGCGTCCGGCCGAAAAACGGCGAGTTCACGCCTTTCCCGGTGAGGTCGGCGGTGCCGAACTCACGGCTGGCTGACGGGTCGTACAGGGTGACCTGGCCGGGTGCACCGGCGACGATGCCCTGGCCGTGGCTGGTGATCCGTCCGATCCGGGCCGGCTCTGAGGAGAGCACTCGGGCGATGTCGGTCCAGTCCAGCTGGCCGGACTCGACGACGGATGCGTGGACGACGCTGAGCGCTGACTCGAGGCCGACCATGCCGTTTGCGGCGGCATCCCACTCGCAGTCTTTGCTCTCGACCGGGTGCGGGGCGTGGTCGGTGGCGACGATGTCGATGGTGCCGTCGGCGAGGGCCTCGCGGAGGGCGAGGACGTCTTCCGGGCGGCGCAGCGGCGGGTTGACCTTGTATCGGGCGTCGAAGCTCCGGACGAGTTCCTCGTCGAGAAGTAGGTGGTGCGGGGTGACCTCGGCGGTGACCCGGATGCCGCGGGCCTTCGCCCAGCGCAGGACGTCGACCGAGCCCGCCGTGGAGACGTGGCAGATGTGGAGGCTCGAGCCGACGTGCTCGGCGAGGAGCACGTCGCGGGCGATGATCGACTCTTCGGCGACGGCGGGCCAGCCGGTTAGGCCGAGTTCACCGGAGACGGCGCCCTCGTTCATCTGCGCGCCGACGGTCAGGCGCGGCTCCTGGGCGTGCTGGGCGATGACCCCGTCGAACGACTTCACGTATTCGAGGGCGCGGCGCATGAGCACCGGGTCCCAGACGCAGGCACCGTCGTCGGAGAACACCCGCACCCTTGCGCGGGAGGATGCCATCGCGCCGAGTTCGGCGAGCTGCTCACCGGCTAGGCCGACGGTGACAGCGCCGATGGGCTGCACGGTGGCGTATCCCGCCTGCTCCCCCAGCGACAGTTCCTGTTCGACGACGCCGGCGGTGTCTGCCACCGGCGAGGTGTTCGCCATCGCGAACACGGCGGTGAATCCGCCGGCGGCGGCGGCCTGGGTTCCGGTGAGTACCGTCTCGCTCTGTTCGTAGCCGGGTTCACGCAGGTGGGTGTGCAGGTCGACCAGACCGGGAAGCGCGACGAGGCCGTCGGCGTCGATGCGCTGTGCGCCTGCGGCGGAGAGCCCGGTCCCGAGTTCAGCGATGAGGCCGTCCTTGAGCACGATGTCGGTTCGTGTTCCGTCCGGTAAAGCTGCGCCGGAAATCAGGTAGGTGTTCGTCATGTTCTAGTTCTCCCGATCGCCGGAAAGCAGCAGGTACAGTGCGGCCATTCGCACGGAAACCCCGTTGGTGACCTGTTCACGCACGGTTGACATGGGTGAGTCGGCGGCAGCAGCGGAGATTTCGAGGCCCCGGTTCATGGGTCCGGGGTGCATGACAATGGTAGTCGGCTCCAACCGGTGCAGTCGCCCGTCGTCGAGCCCCCAGCGTCTCGAATACTCGCGGCTGTTGGGGAAGAAGGCGTCACGCATCCGTTCGCCCTGGATACGGAGCATCATCACGACGTCCGGTCCGGATGCCAGGGCATCGTCGAGGTCGTAGCCGATGGTCACCGGCCAGTTGCGCGTGTCGACGGGGACGAGGGTCGGCGGCGCGACGAGGGTGACGGTGGCGCCGAGTGTGGTGAGCAGCCAGACATTCGACCGGGCAACCCGTGAATGCAGGATGTCGCCGACGATCGTGACGGCGAGGCCGTCGAGGCTCTTGCCGCGGGAACCCGCACCGTGCACGCGTTTGCGGATGGTGAAGGCGTCGAGCAGCGCCTGGGTGGGGTGCTCATGGGTGCCGTCGCCGGCGTTGAGGATGCCGGCGTCGATCCAGCCACTCGTCGCGAGGGTCTGCGGGGCGCCGGATGCCGGGTGACGGATGACGACGGCATCCGCCCCCATCGCCTGAAGCGTCTGTGCGGTGTCCTTGAGGCTCTCGCCTTTGGAGACGCTTGATCCTTTTGCGCTGAAGTTGATGACATCCGCGCTCAGGCGTTTCGCTGCGGCTTCGAACGAGATCCGGGTGCGGGTGGAGTCTTCGAAAAAGAGGTTGACGACGGTTTTGCCCCGCAGCGTCGGGAGTTTCTTCACCTCGCGCTGCTGGGTGTCTGCCATGTCTTCGGCGACGTCGAGGAGGCGGATCGCGGTGTCGAGGTCGAGGTCTCGGGTCGACAGCAGGTGGCGCATCAGCGGGCCGCCGAATCGATCGAGACGAGGTCGGCGCCGTCGATCTCGCTGAGGTGCACATTGATCCGTTCAGTCTGTGCGCTCGGCAGGTTCTTGCCGACGAAGTCCGGGCGGATCGGAAGTTCCCGGTGCCCCCGGTCGATGAGTGCGGCCAGTCGGACCGCGCGGGGGCGGCCGATGTCGCCGATCGCGTCGAGTGCGGCGCGGATGGTGCGGCCGGAGTAGAGCACGTCGTCGACGAGGATCACGGTCTTGCCGTCGATGCCGGATGCCGGGATGCGGGTGGGTGACGGTGTTCTCGTCGGATGTTTGGCGAGGTCATCGCGGTACATGGTCACGTCGAGCGACCCGGCCTCCATCGGAGTTCCGCTGATGTCGGAAATGATCGCGGCGATCCGGTCGGCGAGGACCACCCCGCGGGTCGGGATTCCGAGAAGAACGAGGTCGTCTGCGCCTCGATTGGACTCAAGGATTTCGTGAGAAATCCGAGTCAACGCTCGGGCGATATCAGCCTGCTGAAATACGACGCGCGCACTCATCTGCTGACTCCCTTCTCCGTCTCTCTGGACGGCGTTAAAGGTTGTCGATTTGCTCCAGCCTATCAGCCCGCCCACGGGCCCGACCGTATGCTGCTGCCATGAGCAAGCCTTTCACGAAACGATTGCTGATCATGCGGCACGCCAAGTCGGCGTGGCCGCCCGGCGTAGCGGATCTCGACAGGCCCCTCCTCCCCCGGGGTGTCCGCGAAGCATCGCTCGCCGGGACCTGGCTGCACTCGAACGGCATCCGTCCCGATGTCATCCTCTGCTCGACCGCAACGCGGGCGCAGCAGACCTGCGCCAAGGTTCGGTCAGGGCTGGGTGATGCTCCCGAGCCCGACCTGCACGACGCGCTCTATGCGGCATCCGCTGTTCGCATGCTCGCCGTGATCAACCATGTGCTTGAGACCGCCCGCTGTGTGCTCCTCGTCGCGCACATGCCGGGCGTCCAGGAGTTGGTGACCCGCCTGGCGTCGAACGACTCCGAAGCGTCGGCTGACGCCGCCTTCCGCTACCCCACGAGCGCATTTGCCGTGCTCGAGACCCTCACCCCGTGGGCCGAGCTGGACGGCCGGGACGCCGAGATCACCCACTTCGTGGTGCCGCGGGGCGGCTGAGGGCGGCGTACCGGGATCCCGCCCCTCATCGGTGTGGGGCAAGGAGAACAGCGCCAGATAAGGATGCTGCGGCCGTGGCGTCCTTTTCTCGCGCCTCTGTCCTTTCTCTCGGGCCTCTGTCCTTGCCTCGGGCTGCTTGGTCGCACGCAAATCAGGAGATCGTACGGTCATCAGGACCGAAGGGGCGGAAGCATCCTGATAGCCGTGCGATCTCCTGCACATCGTGCGTCGCGGCATCCGCCCTACTCGGGCAGTTCGTTCCCTTCGTTGTCGCAAACCGCGACATCGTCCAGACTCTCCCCCGTGCTCTGGAGCCAACGCTCCGTGGCTGCGACATAACGGCCCGCACACAACACCCCGCCCAGATAGACCTGGCCCCACTGCCGACGGTCGGGCAGCCGCGCCGTCACCTGGAATGGACTCCCGTGGTCGTCGATCGTCTGCGTCCGTATCTCGCCGTCCTCGAGAATGGACAGTTCGAGTTCGAAACTGCACAGATGCAGCTGCGTCGTTGCGGTGACGATAAACACTTGTTGCTCGTCCTGCTTGAGCGACATTGTGTTGTTGGCGAAGTACGGTTCCTCCTCGAAGGTGCCGTCCTCAACGTTCGTGGTTTTCGCGACCGGGTTGGGGTCGTCGAGGTCGAAGCTCAAGCGGGTGATGGACTCGCCGCCAGCCGGTGGTGAAATGAACAGCGCTCCGGAATACGGCGACTGCGAGCAGTCGCTGACCGGCGTCATATTGACGATTCGAACGGTGTCTGCCCTGTTCCCCGACAAGGCGAGCCGCACTTCGACGCTTCCCATGTCGACGGCGCCCTGGTCCACGAGCCACTGATCCTGTTCCCCCTGCTCGTTCAGGGTCTCAATCTGGTCGGGGCTGAACTCGAAAGGGAACGCCAGGTAGGAACCGACCCGCCAGATGGACACGTCGTCGACGCTCACTGCCTCACCCGACTGAGTGATCTGATTGATGCCTTTGCCGAACTGCGGGACCAGGGCGTTGGTCAGCGCGATGCCCAACGCTGCGACGACGATTCCGCCGAGCCACAGGATCGGGCGGAGAGCGAGCGGCTTCTTCTTGTCTGGTCCGGCCGGCTCCCGGGACGGGGTCTCTCCCGCATCATCGCTCATCATTCACCCGGATTCGACGGGTCGAGCAGATAGCAGATGCTCTGAACTCCGCTTACCGTGTTCTCGGTGAACTCGGCCTCGTCGACCGCCAGAGCGTCGGAGCCGGTGAAGACAACCTTTTCGGTGACGGTGCCGCTCTCGAAGAAGAACAATGCAGGGAATCCCTCTTCTGCGAAGACCTGCGCCTCCACTGCATCGACCGAGGCGAAAATCGCAGGGCCTTCCCGTGAATAGGTGACGGTTACCCCGTCTGTCGAGTGGAGATCGTATCCCTGCCCCGAAACATCCAACTCGTCGACAAAGGCATCCAGTCCGCCGCCATAGTCCCGAGCGATGTCCAGGGTGTAACTACCCCGGTATTCCACGAGGGTTGAGCCGTCGTCCCGGACGGTGGACGTGTACTCGAGGGTCCGAGAATCGCCTCCCATCACCGAAACGGTGCTGCCGCAGCCGGCAAATTCCACCGGCAGATAGAGAAGATCGGGTGCGGGCAAGAACTCCCCGCAGGTGTCAGGCGGCGGCCATTCGGTGTCCGGGCCGGGGGTGGAAGCGGAAGTCGCGCACTCGGTGGGAACACTCGACGGTGCAGGAGTGTCTGCCAGGAGTGGCGCGCACGCTGCCAGCACGAAGACCACCACAAGAATTGGCGCAACAGTTGAGATTCCGCGGCGCATGGCATCTCCTCCCGCCCTGAGCCAGGCGGCGTCGAACCGCTGCCTGGACTCTACGAAGCGGGCGTTACCGCGGCGTTACTGACGCCCATGCACACCGGCGTCCCGGCGGATCGCTGCAGAGGGAAGGACTTCCGCGCGCGCGGCGTTACATCCGAGCGTGACACTGAATTCCCCCACTCCTGCGCGCCTGGCTGACGTCGTCGTCATCGGCGCCGGGCAGGCCGGGCTTTCCGCTGCGTACCACCTGCAGCGCCGGGGTTTCGTGCCCGCGATCGGGCAGACGACGCCAACGGATGCCCGCACCTACGTCGTGCTGGACGCGGAGACCGGGCCGGGCGGTGCGTGGCGGCACCGCTGGAAGAGCCTGGTGATGGCGACCGTGAACGGGATCAGCGACCTCCCCGGGATCCCGAAACCCGATGTGGACCCCGCCCAGCCCAGTTCGGAGTTCCTGACCGGCTACTTCGACGGCTACGAGCGCGAGCTCGACCTCGCTATCGTCCGGCCGGTGCGGGTCACTCACGTGCACCGCGAAGACGAAGATCCGGACGGGCGACTGCGCATCGATTCGGATGCCGGCAGCTGGTCGGCACGCGCGGTGATCAACGCCACCGGAACGTGGACCCGCCCGTTCTGGCCCCTCTACCCAGGCCAGTCGACGTTCCGTGGCCGCCAACTGCACGTCGCCGACTACGTCTCCCGGGATGAGTTCGCCGGCAAGCACGTCGTCGTTGTCGGCGGCGGGATCTCGGCCGTCCAGCTGCTCGATGAGATCTCGGCGGTCGCGACCACGAGCTGGTTCACCCGACGGGAACCCGTCTGGCGCCATGCGGATTTCGACAGCACAGCGGGCTCCGCCGCTGTCGCGCTCGTCGAGGAACGGGTCCGTCAGGGACTGCCGCCGCAGAGCGTCGTTTCGGTCACCGGGCTCATCTGGACCCCCGCGCTGCGGGCGGCGGCGTCCCGCGGCGTGCTGGAGCGGCATCCGATGTTCGCCTCGATCGAACCGGACGGCGTCCGCCTCACCGACGGCTCCTTCCAGCGGGCGGATGTGATCCTCTGGGCGACCGGGTTCCGTGCGGCCCTCGACCACCTCTCTCCCTTGCACCTGCGGATGCCGGGCGGCGGCATCGTCATGGACGGCACAGCTGTCGCAACGGACCGCCGCGTGCACCTTGTCGGGTACGGTCCGTCGTCGTCCACGATCGGCGCCAACCGCGCCGGCCGGGCGGCGGTCGCCGGCATCGTGAAACTGCTCGATACGGACGACGCCGTGACCGATCGGGTCGTTTCACTCGCCGACGCGGGTGTTTCGACCGCGCGCGGGTGAAAAAAGGCCCGCGCGGCGCAGGAACACCCGCGCACGAGCCCAGCCCCCGGCATCCCTCGACGCCGAACGCCCGCCGCGTCACAGGACGGGCGGGCGTTCAGGAGGGGTTCTAGCCGTTCGCCTGCGCGATCTTGCCGAGCAGGCCGTTCACGAAACCGGCCGAGTCATCCGTCGACAGAGTCTTGGCGGATTCAACGGCCTCATCGATGGCGACGGCCGCGGGGATCTCGTCGTTGAAGAGAACCTCCCACACGCCGATCCGGAGAATCGCACGGTCGACAGCGGGCATCCGCGCGAGCGTCCAGCCCTGCGCGTAGGTCTCGATCTGCTCGTCGATTTCTTCGGCGTTATCGATGATTCCGTCGACGATGTCGCGGGCGTAGAGCCAGGATGCTTCACGCTGCGGTTCGCTCGCCGCACGCTGCGCCTCGACAGTCAGGGCGTCGCGCAACGGCATCTCACGGAGGTCGGCACCATAAAGAATGTCGAGAGCCCTCTTGCGGGCTTTACTACGGGCGCTCACTAGTCGTTGACGCGGCCCATGTAGTCACCGGTGCGGGTGTCGACCTTGACCTTGGTGCCCTGTTCGAGGAACAGCGGAACCTGGATCTCGTAGCCGGTCTCGACGGTGGCGGGCTTGGTGCCGCCGGTCGATCGGTCGCCCTGCAGGCCCGGCTCCGTGTACGTGATCTCGAGCGTGACGGATGCGGGCAGCTCGACGTACAGCGGGTTGCCGTTGTTGAGAGCGATGGTGACGGCCTGGTTCTCGAGCATGAAGTTTGCGGCGTCGCCGACGATCGTGCCGGGGACGGTGAGCTGGTCGTAGTCGGCGACGTCCATGAATACGAAGGACTCACCATCCTGGTACAGGTAGGTGAAGTCGCGGCGGTCGACGTTCTCGATCTCGATCTTCGTGCCGGCGTTGTATGTCCGGTCGACGGTCTTGCCCGAGACGACGTTCTTCAGCTTGGTGCGGACGAAAGCGCCGCCCTTGCCCGGCTTGACGTGCTGGAATTCGATGACGTTCCAGAGCTGGCCGTCGATGTTGAGGACGATTCCGTTGCGGATGTCGGCGGTAGATGCCATGAAGAGGGGGTTCCATTTCAGTGGGAAGAGGTCCGGCCCGACGGGGCCGTCTCAGGAAGTTTACCTGCCGCACGACCCGTCGCCAAAGACGCCGCTAACCGGGATACCTGGGAACGGTCAGCCGGCGCGGGTGACCGCTGTCAGAGCGAGGCGGTAGGAGTCGAAACCGAAACCGGCGATGACGCCGGTCGCGACACCGGAGATGACGCTCGTGTGGCGGAAGGTCTCGCGCGCGTGGGGGTTGGAGATGTGGACCTCGACGAGCGGCAGGCCGGCCTTCGAAACGAGAGCGGCAGCATCCCGCAGCGCGTAGCTGTAATGGGTGAATGCTGCCGGGTTGAGGATCACCGGGAATCCGGAGTCGACGGCCTCATAGATCCAGCCGATGAGCTCAGCCTCGTCGTTGGTCTGCCGCAGGTCGATGGTGACACCGTCAGGGGCGTCGGCGGTCAGGAGCGCACAGAGGTCGTCGAGGTCGCCGCTGCCGTAAACATCGGGCTCGCGCGAACCGAGCCGGCCGAGGTTGGGGCCGTTGAGGACGAGGACTGTTGTCATGACTATGAGCCGATCTCCTGGTAGGCGGCGAAGAGCAGGGCGGTTTCGGGCCCGGCGAGCACCGTGGGCTTGGCGAGGTCGTCGAGCACGATGAAGCGGAGCATCCCCGCCCGCGCCTTCTTGTCGCGCTGCATCGTCGCGAGAAGCGTGTTCCAGCGCCCGACGGGGTACTCGGTGGGCAGATTGAGCGAGTCGAGGATGCTCCGGTGCCGGTCGGCGACCGCATCGGGCAGGCGTCCAGCCAGCCGGGATAGCTCGGCAGCAAACATCATGCCGACCGAAACCGCGGCTCCGTGGCGCCACTGGTACCGTTCGGCGTGTTCGATCGCGTGCCCGAGGGTGTGCCCGTAGTTAAGGATCTCGCGCACACCACCCTCCTTGAAGTCCTCGCTGACCACACGCGCCTTGAGCGCAATCGACAGTTCGACGACGCGGCGGAACTCGTCGGTGGTCGGGTCGGTGACGACGTCGACGTCTGCCTCGATGAGGTCGAGGATCTCCGGCTCGGCGATGAAACCGCACTTCACGATCTCGGCAAACCCGGCGAGGATTTCGTTCCTGGGTAGCGTGTCAAGCAGGTCGAGGTCGGCGATCACCCCGGCTGGGGCGTAGAAGGCGCCGACGAGGTTCTTGCCTTCGTTGGTGTTGATTCCGGTCTTGCCGCCGACGGCCGCATCGACCATGCCCGCAACAGAGGTCGGAACCTGTACAAGCCGCACACCGCGGAGCCAGGTGGCTGCGACGAAGCCGGCGACGTCGGTCGTGGCTCCCCCGCCGAACCCGATCACGGCGTCGGTGCGGGTGAAGTCCGCCTGCCCCATGATCTGCCAGCAGAACGCGGCGACCTCGACACGTTTGCCGGTCTCGGCATCCGGAATTTCGGCGAGCAGCACCTGGTACCGGTCGGCGAGGCTCGCCCGCAGCTGTTCCGCTTTCTCACCGAGAGTCGGCGGGTGAACGAGGAGGATTTTTGCCACCTGGTCGCCCAGCATGGCTGGAAGACGGTCGAGGATGCCGCGGCCCACCTCGATGCTGTACGCATCGGTTCCGGTGACCTCTATCGTCGTGATGGTGCTCATGCGTGTCCTCTCGCCCAGTCTGCGATTCGTTCGGCGATGCGCTCGATCGGCTCGCTCGAGGTGTCAAAACTGAATGTCGCCAATCGGTCATAAATCGGGCGGCGTTCGTCGTAGATACGCTGCCAGTCGCCTGTGCCGTTCTTCAGCAGCGGCCGCTTGTCGGTGCGGATGCGCGCGGCGACCGCCTCACCTGTGACGGTGAGCAGCACGACGGTGCACCCGGCCAGGTCCCGCTGTGTGTCGGGGTGGAGCACCGCTCCTCCACCGAGCGAGACCACAGCGGGTTCCGCCAGCGCAGCGGCGACGGCGTCCCGCTCGAGTTCACGGAACGCCGGCTCACCGCGTTCGGCGAAGATCTCGGTGATCGCGCCGTGGTCGGCGACGATGCGCTTGTCGGTGTCGATGAACGGCACCTCGAGCGCACGCGCCACACGGCGGCCGATCTTCGTCTTCCCTGCTCCCATCGGTCCGATCAAAACGAGGGGCAGCGGCAGCGCCGGCGTGCTCACGGGATGTCTGGTGTCGATACCGTCGCGGTCTTCAGCCCAGCCGGGATCGCCGCGAGGTACGACTGGAGGTTGCGCTTCGTCTCTTCAACGGCGTCTCCCCCGAATTTCTCGAGGACACTGTTGGCGAGGACGAGCGCCACCATGGCCTCAGCCACGACACCGGCTGCGGGGACGGCACAGACGTCTGAGCGCTGGTGGTGGGCTCCGGCGGCCTCGCCGGTGGCGACGTCGACGGTGCGCAACGAGTGAGGGATGGTGGCGATGGGCTTCATTCCGGCGCGGACGCGCAAGACGGTGCCCGTGCTCATGCCGCCTTCGGTTCCACCGGCTTTGTCGCTCGACCGGACGATCTCGTCGTCGATCGCGAAGAGTTCATCGTGTGCTGCGGACCCGCGACGGGTCGTGGTGAGGAATCCGTCTCCCACCTCGACGCCCTTGATGGCCTGGATGCCCATCAGCGCCTGGGCGAGCTGGCCGTCGAGGCGGCGGTCCCAGTGCACGTGCGATCCGAGCCCGGGCGGCAGCCCGTAGGCGAGGACCTCGACGACGCCGCCGAGCGTGTCACCGTCCTTCTTCGCAGCGTCGACCTCGGCGACCATCAGTTCCGAGGTGGCCGGGTCGAAGCAGCGCAGCGGATCGGCGTCGAGCCGGTCGACGTCGGACGGGGTCGGAAGCGCGCTGTTCTCCGGCACGCGGACGGGCCCGATCGACAGGGTGTGGCTCACGAGCGTGATGCCGAGTTCGGCGAGGAAGCCGCGCGCGACGGCGCCGAGGGCGACCCTCGCCGCGGTCTCCCGCGCACTGGCGCGTTCGAGGATGGGACGGGCTTCATCGAAGTTGTACTTCTGCATGCCGACGAGGTCGGCGTGCCCGGGGCGGGGACGGGTCAGCGGCGCACTGCGGCCGCGGGACTTCTCGGTTTCCTCAACCGGTTCCGGGTTCATCACCTCGACCCACTTCGGCCACTCGGTGTTCCCGATGCGCACCGCGACAGGGCTCCCCAGGCTGAAGCCGTGGCGCACACCTCCCGAGATGTTCAACTCGTCCTGTTCGAACTTCATCCGCGATCCGCGCCCGTAGCCGAGCTTGCGGCGGGCGAGGTCGGCGCGAATGGCGTCGAGGGAGACGGGAACGCCGGCGGGAAGACCCTCGACGATTGCAATGAGTTCCGGGCCGTGAGACTCTCCGGCAGTGAGCCAACGAAGCATGGCTCTATCCTTTCACAGCGCCCGGCCTCGCTCGGACGGCCCCAGGGGCATCAGGCGTTCGGGCGCCCGCTCATGTCGAGACCGACGGATGCCAGCATGGCGGCGAGTACGTTCTCCTCGTCTTCCACGGGCTGGAACGGATCGTTGAATGCGAAGATGCGGACCTGTATGAGGGCCTGGTGGACGAGCATCGACAGTCCGTTCGCGACCGGGCCGCCTGCATCCGCCCACCTCGACGCGAGCTCACTCGGCCACGGATCGTAGGCGACATCGAGCAGCGCAGCCCCTGCAATCACGGGCACCGGGTAGCTCACAGGGGGCGGTGATCCGCCTGGGAGGGTGTTGACGACGAGCTGTGGCTGAGGGAGGCGCCCGACGTCCTCGAACCGGACCAGGTCGACCGTGAGGCCGGCCCGGTGGCCAAGCGCGATCAGGGACTCGGATTTGCCCGGTGACCTGGCGAGGACCGACACGGAGAGCGCGCCGAGTTCAGCAGCGGCGACGACGGCGCTGGCAGCTGTCGCTCCCCCGCCGAGGACGTGGACGTGTGGGGCCACGGTGACACCGACCGCGGCCAGGGCGCGGGTGATGCCTGCGACGTCGGTGTTGTAGCCGAACAGGGTGCGTTCCGCGCCCGACCCGACGAATCGCAGGGTGTTGACGGCGCCGGTGAGCTCGGCCATGGCGTCGCGCGTGTTGGCGAGTTGGTAAGCGGCCTGTTTCAGCGGCATGGTCAGGGACAGTCCCCGCCAGTCGTCGTCGAGGCTACGTATGACGCCGGGCAGGTCGGCGGCGATGACGTCGCGGGAGCCGTACTCCCAGTCGAAACCGAGCAGGTGATACGCCGTCCGGTGCAGGATCGGCGATCGTGAGTGGGCGATCGGCGAACCGTAGACGGCAAGGCGCGCAACCATCAGCAGCCTTTGTCCGGGTTCGCCTTGCACCAGGCCCTCAGCTGTTTGACCGCTGCGTCGTGTTCGGCCAGCGTGTTCGTGAACACCGTCTCACCGGTCTCGAGGTTCACCGTGACGAAGAACAGCCAGCTGCCTTCTGCAGGCGCCATGGCGGCGGCGATCGCGGCGTCGCCGGGGCTCGCGATGGGACCGACGGGCAGTCCGGGGCGCACGTAGGTGTTCCACGGATTGTCGGATTCGAGTGCCTCCTTGGTCGACCAGACCGTTCCCGGCTCTGCGTTCTCGCCGTACTGGGCCGTCGAGTCCATCTCGAGGTTCATGTTCGCAGCGAGACGGTTGGAGATGACGCGGCTGACCTTGTAGAAGTCCTCGTCGTGGCGGGCTTCACGCTGAATGATGGACGCGATGGTCAGGATGCGTTCCCGGTCCTCCACAGGGACGCCGGCGTCGTCGAGCGATTGAATGCTGCGGTCGACGAGCACCTGAATGACATCCTGCGCGCTCAAGTCGGGGTCGAAGGTGTACAAGGCAGGGAACAGCCAGCCCTCGATCGACGGCGCCGTGGCGGGGATGCCGTAGGCGGTCGGGTCGGCGACAGCCGCCTGGAGCTCTTCGAGCGGGATCTCGGTTCCGGCGGAGATCTCGGCGAGGATTTCGGCGCCGGTGATGCCCTCGCGTATTAGTACCGTTCGTTCGACCTTGTTCGCCGGGTCGAGCAATGCGTCGAGTGCTGTCTGCGCGCTCATTTTCTTCGCCAGTTTGTATACGCCCGGGTGGAAGACCGGTTCGGAACCCTGGGTGAGGAGCAGTTCGTAGAAGGCGTCTGTGGTCTTCGTGACCCCGCGGTTCTTCAGCGTCCTGGCAATGTCGATGCCGGTGTCGCCGGCGGAGATGAAGACCATCGCCTCGCCACTGCCCGAGCCCTCGTAGTCGATCGGTTCCTGCCAGCCCATCACCTTCCGGATCTGGGGCTCGAACGTGTTCCAGACGTACAGTCCGCCTCCGCCGATGCCGCCGACGAGCACAAGGACGACGAGCGCGGCGATCCACCCAGTCCGCTTGCGTTTTTCTCTCGGCGGGTAGTCGGGGGCGTCAGTTGCGCGCCGCGCCGGCCGGTCCTGAACAGGCGGGTCTGCTGGCTCTTCAACGGCATCGGGAACGGTTTCGGTCCCAGGCTTGGGTGCGGCGGAAGCCCGCGCCCGCTCGGCCTGTTCGCGTGCTTCACGCCGCGACATCGGGGGTGGGTTCCCGGCTGAGGCCGACTCCGACCCGGCGGGCGTGTCCGGTGCGTCTGATCCGAAAATGGCGTCGAACGCATCGTCACGCGGCGTCTGTTCAGTCACGTACTAGGGTCCTTCGTTCGTGCCGACGAGAGAGCCGGGTGGCAGCGCACTGCCACGCTCGGTATCGAGGGCATGTTGCAAGATTATGACGGCGGCAACCTGATCGACAATGCCACGTGATCCCTTTTGCCGTTTACCTGAGGTCCGCAGCGCCGAGTGCGCCGACACCGTCGACAGCCGTTCGTCGACGAGGCGGACCGGGATGGCGGATGCTGTCGCCAGCGCGGTCGCGAATGCCACGGCATCGTCGGTCGATGCCGTGTGCCCGCCGTGCAGGGCGAGCGGCAGGCCGACGACGATCTCGATCGGGTTCAGCTCTTCGGTGATCTGCAGGATCCGACGGATGTCAGCGTCGCCGGTGGCCGCGCGCGGAACCGTTTCGACCGGGGTCGCGAGCATGGCATGCGCATCCGACCTGGCAACACCGATCCGCGCCTTGCCGACATCAATGCCGACCCGGACGCCACTGCGCATACCAGCCACGGTTTAGCGGGCGACCGCGTCGACGATCGCCGACAACGCTGACGGGATGGCTGTGGCATCCGACCCGCCACCCTGTGCCAGGTCGTCCTTGCCGCCCCCGCCGCCACCGAGGATGCCGGCAGCGGTGCGGGCCAGCTGGCCTGCCCTCGCCCCGAGCTTCCTGGCTGCGTCGTTGGTGGCCACGATGACGATCGGCCGGTCGTTGACGGTAGCGGCCAGTGCGACGACGGATGCTTCGGTGCCCAGGCGTTCACGGACGCCGGTCACAAGCGCGCGGAGGTCGTCTGCCGACGCAAGGGTGCCGAGTGCTTCGGCGACGATGCGGTAACCGCCGCCGTCGCGCGCGCTGGACAGGAGTGCCGGGATGCGCTCGGAGAGCGCACGAGCCTCGAAGGACTGGATCTTCTTCTCGGCCTGCTTGAGGTTCGCGACGAGTTCCGCAATCCGGTCGGGCAGCTGGTCTCTCGGGGTCTTGAGCGACGAGGTGAGCTGTGACACGATCGCCCGCTCGGCAGCGAGGTCGCGGAACGCCTCGAGCCCGACGAGCGATTCGACACGGCGGTTCGTTGAGCCGACGCTGGATTCGCTGACGAGGTTGATCATGCCGATCTCGGCGCTCGATGCGACGTGGGTTCCGGCGCAGAGTTCGCGCGACCACGGGCCGCCGATGTCGACGACACGGACCACGTCGCCGTATTTCTCACCGAACAGCGCCATCGCGCCGAGCGACTTCGCTTCGTCGAGCGGCAGTTCACGGGTGACGACCTCGAGGTTGTCACGGATCGCGTTGTTCGAGACCTCTTCGATCTCGGAACGGGTTTCGGGAGACAGCCCTGAGTTCCAGGTGAAGTCGAGACGCAGGTAGCCGGCCTTGTTGTACGAACCGGACTGGTGTGCGTTCGGGCCGAGGATCTGACGCAGTGCGGCGTGGATGATGTGGGTTCCGGAGTGGGCCTGTTTTGCCCCACGGCGGTAGTTCGCGTCGACGACGCTGCGGGCAAGGCTGCCGACGCCCACTTCTCCGCTGGAGACCTGGACCTTGTGGCTGATCAGTCCCTTGACCGGTTTCTGGACGTCGAGGACGTCGAGTTCGTAGCCCGGGCCGACGATGAGCCCCTGGTCTGCTTCCTGGCCGCCGGACTCCGCGTACAACGTCGTTTCGGCGAGGATCACTTCGGCGATGTCGCCGGCGACTGCGGTCGTCACGGAGTGCCCGTCGACGATGAGGCCGAGAATGCGTGATTCGGTTTCGAGGTCGGTGTAGCCGGTGAAAATCGTCTCACCCTGTGCACGGAACGCGCTGTAGACCGACAGGTCGGCGAGGGCCGTCTTTTTGGCTTTCGCGTCGGCCTTGGCCATCGAACGCTGCTTCGCCATCAACGAGTCGAATGCGGTGCGGTCGACGGACAGCCCGGCTTCCTCGGCGATCTCGAGGGTCAGGTCGATCGGGAACCCGTAGGTGTCGTGGAGCAGGAAGGCGGTGTCGCCCGGGAGCTTTCCGCTGCCGGTGTCCTTGGTCTTGGTGACGGCGAGGTCGAGGATTGTCGTGCCGCCTGCGAGGGTGCGGAGGAATGTTTCCTCCTCGCCGAACGCAGCCTGGGAGATCCGGTTGTAGTCGTGTTCGACCTCGGGGTACGAGGACTTCATGGCGTCACGGGATGCAGCGAAGAGCTCGGGGAACGACGCTCCGTCGACGCCGAGCAGGCGCATGGCGCGCACCGTGCGGCGCATCAGGCGGCGGAGGATGTAACCGCGGCCTTCGTTTGACGGGGATACCCCGTCGCTCATCAGCATCAGTGAACTGCGCACGTGGTCGGCGATGACGCGCATTCGCACGTCGTCCGAGTGATCGGCGCCGTAGCGGCGCCCGGAGAGCTCCGCTGCGCGGTCGAGAACGGGGCGGATCTGGTCGATCTCGTACATGTTCTCGACGCCCTGCTTGAGGAACGCGACTCGTTCGAGTCCCATGCCGGTGTCGATGTTCTTTCTCGGCAGCTCGCTGACGATCCGGAAGTCGGTCTTCGAACGGACGTCGCCGATCAGGTACTGCATGAACACGAGGTTCCAGATTTCGACGTAACGGTCGTCATCCGTCGCCGGTCCGCCGTCGGCGCCGTACGCCGGTCCGCGGTCGAAGAAGATTTCCGAGCAGGGGCCGGCAGGGCCTGGCTGGCCGGTGTGCCAGTAGTTGGTGTCTTTGTCGAGTCGCTGGATGCGTTCCTCTGGCAGCCCGGCGATCTTCTTCCACAGCGCGATGGCTTCGTCGTCGTCCTTGTAGACGGTGACCCAGAGGTCCTTCTCGTCGAAGCCGTAGCCTCCGTCGCTCTCCGACGTGGTGAGGAGTTCCCACGCGTGCGTGATCGCGCCCTCCTTGAAATAGTCGCCGAAGGAGAAGTTTCCGTTCATCTGAAAGAAGGTGCCGTGGCGCGGGGTTTTGCCGACCTCTTCGATGTCATTGGTGCGGATGCACTTCTGAACGCTCGTCGCACGCGGGTATGGCGCAGGCACCAGACCGGTGAGGTACGGAACGAATGGGACCATGCCGGCGACGGTGAACAGCAGCGACGGGTCATCGGAGACCAGCGAGGCTGAAGGGACGACGGTGTGGCCGCGCTCGGCAAAGAAATCAAGCCAGCGCTGGCGAATATCAGCGGTTCTCATGGGTCCGTTCGGAGAAGTTCAGGGGTGCGTCGAAGCGCGTGGATCAGTTTTTGTTGAGGTCGCCGAGCGCGTCTTCAGCATTACGGGCGAGGTCATCGATCTTGTCGCGAAGCTCGGCTTCGCGCTCTTTGTACGCGTCCGCGACGGTTTCGCTGAACTCGCGAAGCTTGATGTCGAGGTCGGCGAAGAATTCCTTGCCGCGCTGCGTTTTGTTGATCTCGTGGGCGACCACGAAACCGGCGCCGATGCCTGCGATCAACCAGAGCAGGTTCTTCATAGGGGCTCCTCCATTTACTGTGGGGCGGTGCTTTGCAAGCTATTCATCTTATCGGGCAAGTCATGGACCCCGCCGAATGCCGGCTGGGACGCGAAAACGGGGCCGCGGCAAAGCCACGACCCCGTTCTGCTGATAAGCGAATGCTTAGCGAGCTGCGTAGTACTCCACGACGAACTGCACTTCACAGGTCACGGGGACCTCGGCACGCTTCGGGGCGCGAACAAGGCGAGCCTGGAGCTTGTCGAGTTCGACCTCGAGGTACGGCGGGAGCTTCGGGAGAACGTCGACGTGTCCGCCGGCCGCTGCAACCTGGAACGGCTCGGTGCCTTCGCTCCGGGCCTTGACGTGGATGAGCTGGCCCGGCTTCACGCGGAAGGACGGACGGTCGACGAGCTGGCCGTCGACGAGGATGTGGCGGTGCACAACCATCTGGCGGGCCTGCGCGGTGGTGCGGGCGATGGCCGAACGCACGAGGAGAGCGTCGAGACGGGTCTCAAGGATCTCGACGAGGTTCTCACCGGTCAGTCCCTTGATGCGACGAGCCTCTTCGAACGCGATCTTCAGCTGCTTCTCGCGGATGCCGTACTGGGCGCGCAGGCGCTGCTTCTCGCGAAGACGCACAGCATAGTCGGAATCGGTCTTGCGCTTGGTGCGGCCGTGCTCACCGGGAGCGTATGGGCGCTTCTCAAGGTACTTCGCTGCCTTCGGGGTGAGGGCGATGCCCAGTGCCCGGGACAGGCGGGTCTTGCTGCGTGTACGTGACTTGGTAGACACGGTTTCCTTTCGATGGAATCTCAAACTGGATGTGCCGGCACGCGCGAAGGCGAGCCGGAAAGTCAGAGGGGTGAGCCAGGGGTGTTCGGCTAATGAACACGTCCGTCAACCAGGGTTCTCGCGCAGCCGCACGCTCAAACCGGGTCTAGGCCAGCAACAAGCCTAACACGAGGACGGATCAGCCACGCCCCCCGCGCACGATCCGGAGCAGCTTCGCCAGCCGTGACGAAACATCCCGTTCGTGGCCGTGCTGGGTGGGCTGGTAATAGCGGACGCCCCGGAGTTCGTCTGGGAGGTATTGCTGCTCCACCACGCCGACCTCGGCATCGTGAGGGTACCGGTAGCCCTTGCCGTGGCCGAGCCGCTTCGCCCCGGCATAGTGGGCGTCGCGCATGGGCTTCGGCACGCGGCCGAAATTGCCGGCGCGTACGTCGGCGATGGCGCGGTCGATTGCGACGTATGAGGCATTCGACTTCGCGGCCGTTGCGAGGTACACGACAGCTTCCGCGAGTGGGATCCGACCTTCGGGCATACCGATGAACTGCACGGAGTCCGCCGCAGCGACGGCAATGACGAGAGCGTTCGGGTCGGCCATCCCGATGTCTTCAGCAGCTGAAACGATGATCCGGCGGGAAATGAAGCGGGGGTCCTCCCCCGCCTCGATCATCCGTGCGAGGTAATGCAGCGCAGCGTCGACGTCGGATCCGCGGATGGACTTGATGAAGGCGCTGATGACGTCGTAGTGCTCGTCTCCGTTCCGGTCATACCGGAGCAGGGCACGATCGACAGCCGACGACACCACTTCTGCTGTGATCACCGGGCGATGGCTCGAGGGTTCGGCCGGCGCCTCGCCGGTGCCATCGAGATCGGCGTCTTCGCGAGCGCCGTCGTCGAGCTCGTCGTCGCCGTCGGAATCCTGCGGCGCATCGGCGCTCGTGAGCGAGTCCGCGCTGACGGATGCCGCCTCCAGCGCCGTCAGCGCGCGACGGGCGTCCCCGGACGCCAGCCGAATGATCGTGTCGCGGGCGTCTGCGGTGACCTCGAACCGGCCGCCGAGGCCGCGAGGGTCGTCGATGGCCCGGTCGAGGACGACGCGCAGGTCGTCGTCGCTGAGCTGCTCAAGAGTCAGTAGAAGGGAACGGGAGAGTAATGGCGAGATCACC
>NZ_FOVM01000005.1 GCF_900115155.1 Mycetocola miduiensis | reverse complement strand
TGCGCCGGGCAGTGTCCTGGTTCGCCGCCCGCGGCGTGACGGTCGAACGCGTGCTTTCTGACAACGGCTCTGCCTACAAATCTCACCTCTGGCGCGACACCTGCTCCGAGCTTGGCGTCAAAGCGAAGAAGACCCGCCCTTACCGTCCACAGACGAACGGGAAGATCGAACGCTTCCACCGCACTCTCGCCGACGGTTGGGCATTCAGCAAGCACTACCCAACGGAATCAGCCCGCCGGAACGCGCTCCCGGCCTGGCTCCACGAATACAATCACCACAGACCCCACACCGCCATCGGAGGCCACCCACCCATTAGCCGGCTAACTAACCTGCCTGTGCAGTACAACTAGCCCGGGCACGGCACGCGCGCCGCCCCTCCACCACGTTCCCCCGCCGCTCACTTTTCCCCAGAGTCCACTGTCCTCGTTCGCCGAGGCCCAAAGCCGACACTGTGGACGAATGAACCCTGGCTGGGATCGGCTCACCGCCGCCGCACGGGAAGCGCTCGCCGTTCTCGTCCCCATCGCCTGCGCGGGCTGCGGCGTCGCCGGCGCCGCCGTCTGCGAGGCCTGCGACGAACGGATGGCCGGAGTTGTGAGCCGTCGCGAGATCGAATCGGGGTTTCCGGTGTGGGCGGGCACCGAATACACGGATGTTGCCAGGCGTACGATCCTCGCTCTGAAAAACGAGCAGAGAACGGACGCGGCCGGGCACCTTGCCGGCATCCTCGTCCGCGCCATCGACGCTGCCCTTCTCGAGTTGTCCGAACTACCGGACCCTCCCCGCTCCGTCGCCCTTGCAGCACTGCCCTCGTCCCGCGCCGCCTACCGGCGCAGGGGGTACCGGCCCGTCGACGTCGTCGTCCGGAAAACCGGGCTCGCGCTCGAGCATCCGCTGGCCTGGCGGCGACAGCCGGCCGACCAGATCGGTCTCACGCTCGAGGAGCGAAAACACAACCTCGGTTCTTCCCTGCGGCACCGCGGAACCGTGTCCGGCCGGTGCTTTCTGCTCGTCGACGATGTCGTCACGACCGGCGCCACCCTCCTCGAATCGAGGCGGGCGCTCGCCGCCGCAGGCGCATCGGTTCTCGGCGCTGCCGTCATCGCGGCCACGCCGAAACGCGTACGGCGTGTCGGACGAGTTCCACTCGGTTGAGTGACTTATCGGGCGCCCCGGACTACGGTGGGGGCTAAAGGCGCGAAAGGACCGCCCTGGATATTTGGGGCGGCACGCCTGATCTGGGAGGTTGACGTGGAAACAAACATTGTCGGACAAGGCCTGGGACTCACGGATCGCTTCCGCGATTACGTAGAAGAAAAGTCGGAAAAAATCGCCCATCTGTCGGACCGGGCCCTCGCATTCGAGGTCAAGGTCAGCCGGCACCATGAGAAGAGTGGCAAACCGGGCGATGACCGCGTGGAACTCATGCTCATCGGTCCCGGCCCTCTCGTCCGCGCTGAAGCGGCCGGTTCCGACAAGTACGTAGCCTTCGATCTGGCAATCGCCAAACTGCTCGAACAGGTGAGACGGGCGAAGGACCGCAAAAAGGTCCTTCGTGGCAAACGCCGGACATCGCTTTCGGCCGCGAGTGCCGCCGGATTCAGCGGTATCGACCTTCAGCCCGCCGACATCGACACGATCGATCGCGTGGCCACCGGCACCGTTCCTGTTCTCGATGAGCAGGCAAAGGATGACGACGAGTACTGCCCGGTCGTCATCCGTGAAAAGGTGTTTCCGGCCGAGTTCATGACCGTCGACGAAGCCGTCGACCGAATGGAACTCGTCGGGCACTCGTTCTTCCTCTTCGTCGACGCGAAGAACGATCGCCCGAGCGTCGTCTACCGTCGCAAGGGCTGGGACTATGGGGTCATCGGACTCGGCGATGAATCCGGGGCCGAGAGGAAACGGGCCTAAACAGCGAAAACTTCACGCGGGTGCTCCACAGGGGCACCCGCGTGAACCGCGTTGAGGGGGGATCCACCCGGATTCAGGATGCTCCCACCCCGACCCGGACTAACATGGAAACGGTCGATTGCGCGACAGCCTGTCGACCACCCCGCGCATTCCGCGCGGCCGCACGTGGGACAACGTGCCCGAGAGCAAAGTGGAGTTCAATACGTGGCCTCAGTACTAGAGAAGGTTCTTCGCCTGGGCGAGGGCCGAGTGATCCGGAAACTCGAGAACCTCGCAACGGCAGTCAACTCACTCGAGTCCGACTTCTCCGACCTCACCGATGAGGAGTTGCGGGCCGAGACGGCGGAACTGCGCGAACGGTACGCCAACGGCGAGTCCCTCGACGACCTCATGCCCGAGGCGTTCGCCGCCGTTCGCGAAGCGTCACAGCGGACCCTCGGTCTCCGCCACTTCGACGTGCAGCTGATGGGCGGCGCAGCACTTCACCTCGGCAACATCGCCGAGATGAAGACGGGTGAGGGCAAGACCCTGGTCGCAACCCTGCCCGCCTACCTCAACGCAATCGCAGGCAAAGGCGTCCACGTCATTACCGTGAACGACTTCCTCGCGACGTACCAGTCCGAGCTCATGGGCCGGGTATTCCGTGCACTCGGGATGACGACGGGCGTCATTCTCGCCGGGCAGACCCCCGAGCAGCGGCGCGAACAGTACAACGCCGACATCACCTACGGCACGAACAACGAGTTCGGCTTCGACTACCTGCGCGACAACATGGCGTGGCAGTCCAAGGACCTCGTCCAGCGTGGCCACTTCTTCGCGATCGTCGACGAGGTCGACTCGATCCTTATCGACGAGGCGCGGACCCCGCTGATCATCTCCGGCCCGGCGTCGGGGGAGGCGAACCGCTGGTTCGCCGAGTTCGCCCGGCTCGCCACCGTCCTCGTCGAGGGCGAAGACTACGAAGTCGACGAGAAGAAGCGCACCGTCGGTGTGCTCGAGCCCGGCATCGAGAAGGTCGAGGACTACCTCGGCATCGACAACCTCTACGAATCGGCTAACACCCCGCTGATCTCGTTCCTCAACAACTCGATCAAGGCCCGCGCCCTGTTCAAGAAGGACAAGGACTACGTCGTGATGAACGGCGAGGTGATGATCGTCGACGAGCACACCGGCCGAATCCTCATGGGCCGCCGCTACAACGAGGGCATCCACCAGGCGATCGAGGCCAAGGAAGGCGTGCAGGTCAAGGCCGAGAACCAGACCCTCGCCACGGTGACGCTGCAGAACTATTTCCGGCTCTACGAGAAGCTCTCCGGCATGACCGGTACGGCCGAGACCGAGGCGGCAGAGTTCATGTCGACCTACAAACTCGGCGTCGTTCCCATCCGCACCAACAAGCCGATGCGGCGCATCGACGGTGCAGACCTCGTCTACAAGAACGAAGAGACGAAGTTCGCGCAGGTCGTCGAAGACATCGCCGAACGTCACGAAAAAGGCCAGCCCGTCCTCGTCGGAACGACGAGCGTCGAGAAGAGCGAATACCTGTCACGTCTCCTCGCGAAGAAGGGCGTGAGGCACGAAGTCCTCAACGCGAAGAACCATGCACGGGAGGCGGCCATCGTCGCCCAGGCCGGACGCCTCGGATCGGTCACCGTCGCCACCAACATGGCCGGTCGTGGAACCGACATCATGCTCGGCGGCAACGCCGAGTTCCTGGCCGTCCAGGAGATGAACGCGAAGGGGCTCAGCCCGGTCGACACCCCTGAAGAGTACGAAGCGGCCTGGGACGACGTCTTCAAGCATGTCAAGGAAAAAGTTTACGAAGAAGCCGAGAAAGTCGTCGAAGCCGGTGGGCTTTACGTCCTCGGCACCGAACGGCATGAATCGCGCCGCATCGACAACCAGCTCCGCGGTCGTTCCGGCCGCCAGGGTGACCCCGGTGAGAGCCGGTTCTACCTGTCGCTCACCGACGACCTCATGCGCCTGTTCAACTCGGGAGCGGCTGAAGCACTCATGGGCAAGGGCGGTGTGCCCGACGACATGGCCATCGAGTCGAAGTGGGTCAGCCGTGCCATCCAGAGCGCACAATCGCAGGTCGAAGCACGCAACGCTGAAATCCGCAAGAACGTCCTGAAGTACGACGATGTCCTCAACCGCCAGCGTGAAGCGATCTACACCGATCGCCGGCACATCCTCGAGGGCGATGACCTGCACGAGCGAACCCAGAAGTTCCTCGAGGACGTCATCGACGAGGTGCTCGATGTCCACGTCGGTGAGGGCAACGGCGACGACTGGGACTTCGACGCTCTCTGGGTCGACCTGAAGACGCTGTACCCGATCTCGCTCACCGTCGATGAGGTGGTGGCCGAAGCCGGGCAGCGCGGAAAGATCAACCGCGAGTTCATGCGCCGTGAGATCCTCTCGGATGCCAGGCTCGCATACGCCCGCCGTGAAGAGCAGCTCGGTGCACCGGCCATGCGTGAGCTCGAGCGCCGGGTCGTCCTGCAGGTGATCGACCGCCGCTGGCGTGACCACCTCTACGAGATGGACTACCTCAAGGACGGCATCGGCCTGCGTGCGATGGCACAGCGCGACCCGCTGGTCGAGTACCAGCGCGAAGGCTTCAGCATGTTCCAGCAGATGATGGGGCAGATCCGCGAGGAATCCGTCGGGTACCTGTTCAACCTCGAGGTCGAGGTCAAGAAGGGCGCGACGGAGGAAGTCACGACGGTCGAAGCCAAGGGACTGGACCGCCCAGAGGGCGAGGACGAGAAGCTCAGCTACTCAGCCGCGAACGAAGGCGGAGAGGTCGAGGTCCGCAACCAGAAGGGGCAGATCGAGAAGGCTGCGACGGTTCGGGCGCAGAAGGCGTCAGAGGCGACCGCTGCTCCTCGCACTGGCGCGACCGCCGCGCAGCCAGCACAGCCGGCTGCACGCGGGGCGTTCGGCCAGAAGAGCGACGCTCCGGCTGCCGCAGGCAACCGTGCAGACCGCAGGGCGCAGGGCAAGAAGAAGTAGGGCGGCTCGCCCGCTTGGACACCGCCCCGAACTGGTTCGCCGGTCCGGGGCGGTGTTTCGTTGGGGGCGGTCGGTGTGAGGCCCGTCACAGCACCGTCACAGCACCGTCACAGCACCGAGATGGCCGTCGCCCGCCAGCGGTGATCCATGCCCTCCAGACGGATGGCCACGGCACGCGACCGGGTGCGCTGGTGCACCATCACGACGGCCTCCACCACACCATCGCGCGGTTCGAAGAGCGTGATGTGGCCGATCTTCAGGATCGGGCGAACCGCTTGCAGGCCCTTCACCTGCCGCGCCCGTGCTGACACCACCTGCCGTTTCAGCAGATGCTTGTAAACGTCCTCGGAGATCCACCGCGCGAGCTGGTCGAGTTCCCTTGCGCCGGCGAGAACCTCCATCACACAGCGCGTCAGGTTCTCCAGCAACGGCTCAGGCGGCGGAAGTTCGTCGGTCGGCGTCGTCTGCCTGCCGAAGAACTGCTCAGGGTCGAACGGGAGATGTGCCTGCCCGGAGGCCCGGGCGTGGGATGCCGGCTCACCGGCGGTCGGGGAGTTCATGCGTGGCTCCGCTGGAAACGTGCGACGAAAACAACCAGGTCGGGGAGGGCACGGCGGCCGGGGGGCCTGGAAGCTCAACGTCACATCCCGCGCGCGACGTTTCGCTCGGTGACAGGATGCCTGCTTTCGGGCACACGCATGGCCTGCGTCAGCGGTTCTTCCCCCGTTCAGGGGCGTGTTATGTCGAGCTACTTTTCCAGCGCCCTGTGTCACTTGTAAACCCCACTTTTCGATTTGTGGATAACTCCCCCGGGGCGGGGAACGGAGTCGCTACTCTCCTCTGCATGCGCTGGGACAGCCTCTTTGACGACCTCGAAAGCCAGCTCGAACACGAGTTGCACGCGGAAGAGCAGGACCGGCGTGCCGAGGATCACCGGCTTCGGCTGGGCCGGCTCACCCTTCGCGACCGGCTGCAGACCTTCTCAGGGAAACCAGGCCCACGCAGCGAGGTCGTCCTCGAACTGGTCACCGGCTCCACGATCGTCGTGCTCCCGCAGGCGTTCGGACGGGACTGGATGTCTGGCGACCTGCGGTTGGGGGATGGGACGTCCGGCGCATGCATTGTCCCGCTGAACGCGATCACCGGGATGCTGCTGCCGAAAGCGAGCCTGACGAGGAGCCTGGCGGTGCCGGAAAGGGAGGAACGCGGCCCGCGCCTCAGCGACCGCATCGGGTTGGGTTTCGTGCTCAGGGATCTGTGCAGGCGCAGGGTCTACGTGCGCCTCCACGATGCCAGGAACGCAGGGTCGGTACACGGCGGAACGCTCGACCGGGTCGGCGGCGACCATGTCGATCTTGCCGTCCACGAGCACGGTGCGCCGCGCAGGGAACGGAACGTCAGCCACCTGCGGATCGTGCCGATCGGCGGAATCGGGCTGATCGAACTCTGAGCTGATCGAACTCTGGGCTGATCGAACTGCGGTCAGGGATCTTCCGGGCGACGGATCGTGCCGTTGGAGACCTCGGGCAGGCTGGCGAGATCGGACTCCTGCCAGAGCCCCATCCGTCGTGTCTCCTCATACTTGGTCTCGATGTACGCCTCGAGGACCGTGCGCTCGATGCGCCAGCGGCTCGGGGACCCGACAGAGATGGCCGGCAACTCGGCGGAGCGCACGAGTTCGACCACTTCGGAAGGAGAGATGTTCAGGATATCCGCCGTGTCGGCCACTGTGAGGAAGCGCCCGACGGAGTCCGAGGAGACCGTATCCATGGATCGATTATTCCGCTCCGGATTCCTTTCCGAGCCAACTGTGGATAACTTTCTCGGCAGGTCCGGGATCTTGGCACGATGAGACAACGCCGCAGCCGGTTCGGCGGTGGCCCAGGTCAGGAGGTTCCATGAAAGGGCGCTTTCGGTTGCGTGCAATCGACCCGCGCGTCGTCGTCGGTGCGGGGCTGATCCTCGCTTCCGTCGCCGGGGTGTGGGTCGTCGTCGATGCGGCAGACCGGTCAAGCCCCGTGCTCGTCGCGGCGTCGACCCTCTCCGTCGGTGACACCCTCTCCGAAGACGACCTCGACGTCGCCCATGTCCGCCTCGACAAAGCGGATGCCCGCTATCTTGCCCGTGTTCCTGACGGGGGACTCGTGGTGACCCGCACCGTCTTCGAAGGTGAGATCGTCCCGCTTTCAGCGGTGAAATCGAGTGCCCATGTGCAGGTTCGGGCCGTCGTCGTCGAATCGGCCATTCGACTGCCGGGGTCGGTGGAGACCGGGTCGCTTGTGGACGTGTGGGCGGCGGAGCGCGCCGAGGACGGCTCGTTCGCGCCTCCCGTGGTCGTTGTGGGCGGGGCAAGCGTCGTTGAGGTGATCGAGCAGCAGGGGCTGGTTTCCTCCGGCGCTGCCAACACCGTGGAGCTCCTGGTTCCGACGGGCACCGTCGCCCTTCTCCTCGCCGCAATCGCTGGCGAGAGCGCCATTTCGATCGTTCCGGCCGGCTGACCCATGGCGAACCTGGCCTTCTTCCTCGACCGGGACGACGAGGACCGGCTCGTCGCCGCGCTGGTCGAACGCGGGCATCGTGTACAGGTCAGGATCGGGCCCCTCACCGACCCGGTTCTCGCCGTTTCCGGCGCACACCCCGACGTCCTCCTGGTCTCCGCAGGCGCCGACACGCTCACCCCGGCACTCCTGGTGGCGTGTGACGACGGCGGCATCCGGGTGGTGGCACTCGCCGGATCCGACGCTGCACGGCGTAACGCGGCGGCACTCGGTCTCTACGACGTCCTTGACGCCGATGCGCCCCTCGACCTGGTCGACGAGGTCGTTCGAGGGGGAGCGGCAGGGGGAACAGCGGTTCCCGAGGCGAAATCCGGCGTGGTCCTCGCCGTGTGGGGCCCAGCTGGTGCGCCAGGACGCACCACCGTGGCGATCAGCCTGGCGACCGAACTCGCTGCAGCGGGCACGAGCGTCGCCCTCGTCGATGCCGACACCCACAGTGCGTCGATCGCCCCCGTCCTCGGCATGCTCGACGAGGCACCCGGGTTCGCGGCGGCCTGCCGACTCGCCGGCCAGAACGCCCTCACCCTCGCAGAACTCGACAGGATCCACCAGCCGTATGCGGTGAATGGCGGGACTCTTTCCGTGCTCACCGGCATCCCCCGGGCGTCGCGCTGGCCGGAGATCAGCACCGACCGGGTTACCCGGACCATCGCCCGGTGTCGCGGCTGGGCGGACTACGTCATCCTCGACACCGGGTTCAGCCTCGAGAACGATGAGGAAATCTCCAGCGACCTGTTCGCCCCACGGCGTAACGCCGCTACCCTGGCGGCGCTGAGGGCGGCAGACCGGGTCGTCGCCGTCGGCGCGGCCGATCCGATCGGTCTCGCCCGCTACCTCCGGGCATACCCGGATCTGCTCGACCTGGTCGACGACAGGCCCGTCCTCACGGTGATCAACAAGGTGCGAGCCGGAGTGGTCGGGCTCAACCCGAACGGACAGGTTCGAGCGACCCTGCAGCGTTTCGGTGGTATCGAGGATCCCGTACTCGTCCCGTCCGACGACAGGGGAACGGATGCCGCGCTCCTCGCCGGACGGGCGCTGAGGGATGTGAGCCCCCGGTCACCGGCGCTCGGCGCGATCTCCCGGCTCGTCACCGACAGCATTCTGCCCCCGGCCCTTCCGGTGTCGCGGCGCAGGGCGCTTCGGAGGAGACGCCTCATGCGCCCGCTCCGAGCCGACTGAGCTCCCGCGACTGCGTTTCGACGCAGTGGACGCGGCCATAGACTGGACGAATGTCGACGCTCAGTGACCTTGTCCTCGCCAACGGCCGCTCAACAGACGAGGATGTCGACTGGCTACACATGCTCGTCGGCGACGCGCAACTCCTTGCCGACCTCGCGTTCGCCGACATCGTCCTGTGGGTTCCCACCGGCGACGGAAGCTTCATGTCGGTGTCGCATTACCGCCCGTCGAGCGCTGCGACACTGTTCTACCGGGACTTTGTCGGTCAACTCGTCAAGCCGCAGTGGCGCTCGCAGATCACCGAGGCATACGAGACAGGGCGGATCATCGACTCCACAGCGCCGGACTGGTACGAAGAGACCCCGACGCGGGTCCGTGCTGTTCCCGTCGTGCGACGCCTCGCTGCGACGTCACCCGAGAACGCGTCCACGCCGGTCGCCGTGCTCACCCGGCACACCAACCTCGGTGAAGCCCGGACGCCCAGCCGCCAGGAGTTGACGTTCAACGAATGCGCGAACGACCTGTTTGAGATGGTCGCTACGGGAGATTTCCCGGACCTCTCGGCACCAACGGGACCCCGGCGCGGAGCGCCCCGAGCGTCAGACGGCCTCATCCGCCTGGACGTCGACGGCACCACGACGTTCGCCAGCCCGAACGCCCTGTCCGCTTTCAACCGGATGGGCTTCAACGATGAACTCGAGGGCGAGTCGCTCGCCGAAGTGACCACCCTCATCCTCCCCGGCAAGCAGGTCATCGATGAGTCCCTGCCGCTCGTCGTCACCGGCCGCGCCCCATGGCGCACCGACATCGAAGCTCGGGGAGTGACCGTGTCGCTCAGAGCCATCCCGCTGCGCCACCGGGGCGAACGGGCCGGGGCCATCGTCCTCTGCCGCGACGTGTCCGAACTGCGGCACCAGGAACGCGAATTGATCACCAAGGACGCGACTATCCGTGAGATCCACCACCGCGTGAAGAACAACCTCCAGACGGTCGCGTCGCTGCTGCGGATCCAGGGACGTCGCGCTCACTCCGACGAAGCGCGTGAGGCGCTGACCCAGGCCATGCGGCGAGTGGCGGCCATCGCGGTGGTCCACGACACGCTCTCCGAAGGCCTCACCCAGGATGTGAACTTCGACGAGGTCTTCGAGCGCGTTCTCATGCTGATCGCCGAAGTCGCGTCGTCGCACAACACGACCGTGCACCCGCGCAAGACGGGCGAGTTCGGTGTGCTGCCGAGCGCATACGCGACGCCGCTCGCCCTCGCCCTGACCGAGCTGGTCACCAATGCCGTCGAGCACGGGCTCGCCGGGCGCGACGGGGAAGTGGAGATCGTCGCCGACCGTTCAGGAGACCAACTGACGGTCCTCGTCCGCGACAACGGGGCGGGGCTGCAGGAAGGCAAGGTCGGCACCGGCCTCGGAACGCAGATCGTCCGCACGCTGATCCAGGGCGAACTGAGCGGCACCATCGACTGGCACACCGTGATGGGGTCAGGCACCGAGGTGACCATCGAAGTTCCTCTGCGCTGGATCTCCCGGTCCTGAAAGGCGCAAAAAACTCCCGGCCCACCGGGCCGGGAGTTCGATGCGGTTTCGGTCAGGAAGCGCGGCGTGCGCGCGCGGCGCGGCGCTTGAGAGCCCGACGCTCGTCCTCGGACAGTCCGCCCCAGACGCCGGAATCCTGCCCGGTCTCCAGTGCGTACTGAAGGCAGATCTCGGTGACGGTGCAACGACCGCACACGGCTTTGGCCTTGTCGATCTGGTCGACTGCCGGCCCAGTGTTACCTACCGGGAAGAAAAGTTCCGGGTCGGCGGTGAGGCAAGCGGCTTTATCGCGCCAGTCCATGCGGGTGCTCCTTTGAATGAGGGTAAACGACCGATATGGTCGGAAATGAGGGATTGCCGAGCTGGAGAGAGGGCGATCACGAAGAAAAGTCGGATCTGCTCACCTCTCTGTGAGCATCGAACTCGGGCCTCAACAATCGTGACATAGAGCATCAGCCAAATCAATAGCTTCGTATGGGATATACCTGTGAATAACTCCGATGAAACAGATCCGACATCTTCTGACGCTATCATTCCCGCCGACACGCCGGGCCCGAAGGGCTCGAGAGCACTCCGACTGCTGACGGCACTCCTTTTCATGGAGGCGGCCGCGATGATCGTCGTTGTGGTTGTGCTCATTGTTGACATCCTGACCCTGCCGGCGGCGTCACTTGCGAGCGCGATTGCCCTGACGGTGATCGTTGCAATCGGAGCCGTCTTCGTATCCGCGGTGGCGATCGGGGCGCTGCGCCGCCAGAGCTGGGTGCGTGGCGGCGCGTTGATCTGGCAACTCGTCCAGATCGCCATTGCGATCGGGGCGTTTCAGGGCACGTTCGCCCAGCCCGCCATCGGGTGGGCGCTCATTGCCCCGAGTGTTCTCGTCATCGTTCTGCTCTTCACCTCGTCGGTGATGGCCGCGCTCGCCCGGCCCCAGGCGTAGCTCATACCGGTCAGCCGGGGCGGTTCGCAAGCCCTCGGTGGCTTCGTGCCCCCCTGCATGGCTCCTGCCAAAGTAGGAAGGACGGCCAGCGCCTGCTGGCTGAAAAGGAGATCACGATGAGTGTTGACAAGAAGGCAACGTCCCTGTCCGCCGACGAGCTCGCCGCCCAGGGAATCACCGCGCTACCCGACAAAGAAGTGGCGTCGATCCTCGACCTCAACGCCGACCTCGACCTCAACCTTGACATCGCCGCCCCGATTGACCTTGCGGTTGCCGCGAACGCGAACGTCGCCGCCCCGATCGACGCCGCTGTCGGTGCGAACATCCTTTCGGCGGGCTCGAGCGCGCAGGCCATGGCCGACCAGGGTGTGCTCATCGACCAGGGAATCACGGCAGACGCCACGGCGACCTCCACCCAGGACAGCTCGATCGACCAGTCAGAAACACTGGGTGCGGAGCAGGCCGGCGAAACCACGGCAGCGGAATCGACCCTCCCGGTCGACGGCGGTGCGCTCCCGGTCGACGGTGTGCCCCTTCCGGCCGACGGCAGCGCCGTCACCGACGAGCTCGGGAGTGCCCTCAGCGGCGACCTTCTCGACGTCGACATCGACCTCGCCGCCGACGCCGACGTCGCAGCACCCATCAACGGTGCCGTGGCCGCCAACGCGAACGTGGCCGCACCTATCGACGCTGCCGTCGCCGCCAACATCGGTTCGATCGACAGCGACGCCGTGTCGCTCGCGCAGCAGGATGCCATCATCACGCAGAACATCGACGGCGAGGCGACCGCGAGCGCAGGCCAGCAGTCCGACCTGCAGCAGTAAGCGACGATGTCGCCGCAGTCCGGGGAGACGACCGCTGGCGCTTCCGGAATGAAAGCGCCGGCGATCGCCGTCCCCGTTCGCGCCGAGGGCGTCGAGCTTCTCGGGGGGATGCAGGGCTCAGGGTATCGGGAGCCCCCGGCTCTCGTTCGACGCGCCGACGGGCAGGTCCTCCAGCTCACCCCACTTCTGTATGAGGTGCTCCAGGCGGTCGACGGGACGCGAAACCTGGAGGAGATCGCCGACGTCGTCGGGGCTGCTTCCGGCCGGGCAGTGGCCGCAGCAGATGTCTCGACCCTCATCGACGCCCACCTTGTGCAGCTCGGGCTGCTCCGCCTCGCGGACGGGTCGGAACCGGACGTGAAGAAGTTGGACCCGCTGCTCCGGATGCGATTCCGCGTCGCTGTGACCGACCCGGAGCGCACGCGCCGTCTGACCCGGCCGTTCCAGGCAGTGTTCTCGCCGATCGTCGTCGTTCTCGTGCTCGCGGCGTTCGCCGCCATCTGCTGGTGGCTGCTGGTCACGAAGGGACTGGCATCCGCCGCGCACGAGGCATTCGAACGACCCGGCCTGCTGCTGCTGACTTTCGTGATCACCCTGCTGTCCGCCGGCTTCCACGAATTCGGCCACGCCGCCGCTGCCGCCAGGGCCGGCGCGACACCGGGACGGATGGGAGCGGGACTCTACCTGGTCTGGCCCGCCTTCTACACGGATGTCACCGACTCCTACCGGTTGGACCGTCGCGGCCGTCTTCTCACCGACCTCGGCGGGCTCTACTTCAACGCGATCGTCGCCGTCGTGGTTGTCGGGGTCTGGTGGCTCACGGGGTCAGACGCCCTGCTCCTGATCGTCGCCACCCAGCTTCTGCTCATGGTGCGCCAGCTCGCGCCCATCGTGCGCTTTGACGGCTACCACGTGCTCGCCGATGCGACGGGCGTTCCTGACCTGTTCCAGAGGATCAAACCCACTCTGCTCGGTCTGTTGCCCTGGCGGTGGGGGAACGCCGAGTCACGGCTGCTCAAGCCGGGCGCGAGGGCTGTCATCACCGTCTGGGTCCTCGTCGTGGTCCCGCTGCTTCTGGTCGCGCTGGTCGCCATCATCCTGTCCTTTCCGCGGCTGATCGGCAGCGCCTGGGCCGGCATTCGCGAACAGCTGGGCCGCGTCGGGGAGGGATTCTCTTCGGCAGATTACGGCAGCGCGGCCGGGCATCTTCTCGGCGTCGTGGCGATAGCGATCCCCGTCGCCGGGCTCATCTACATGCTGGTCCGCCTGGTTCGACAGCTCGCGCAGAAGGCGTGGCGGTCGTCTGAAGGACGACCGGTAAAAAGGGCGCTCTCCTTCGGCCTCGTCGCTGCGCTGATCGGTGCCGTCGCATTCGCCTGGTGGCCGGACTCCGAGAGGTACCGGCCGATCGAGGCGTACGAGGGCGGTACCCTGGCCACAATGGTGACCGCCGTCGCCCCGGATCGACCGGGCATCGGAGAGGGTGAACGCGGCGAAACGGTTGCGCTCATTCCCGGGCAGGAAAGCCTCCCTGGGCCTGAGGATCCTGAACTTGCCGTCGTCCTTGTTCCGCGCGACGACGCATCCGCCGCGCCGTCGTGGGTGTTCCCGTTCAACCGCCCTGACGCCCCGTCGGACCAGGACAGCCAGGCGCTGGCCGTCGCGACGGAGGACGGCTCCGTCGTCTACGACGTCGCCTTCGCACTCGTCTGGGCGGACGGCGACCGGGTCGACACCACGAACGAGGCGTACGCCTTCGCCAGTTGCACCGGCTGCGCTGCCGTGGCGGTCAGCTTCCAGGTCGTCCTCATCGCAGGCCAGGCCAGCGTCGTCGTCCCGCAGAACCTGTCTGCGGCGGTCAACTACGAGTGCGTCGAGTGCGTGACGTTCGCCCTCGCGAGCCAGCTTGTCGTCACGCTCGACGGGCCGTTGACCGCCTCAAGCACAGCCGAACTTGAACGTCTGTGGGCGGAGATCGCGGAGTTCGGGAACTCGATCCGCGACCGGCCGCTTTCCGAGCTGGCCGACGCGCTCCAGGGCTACAAGTCCCGGATTCTTGACATCCTTCGGGCTGACCCCAACTCCGGCCTGGCGACGACAGGCAATACCGAGCCGACCGTTCAGCCGTCCCCTGGCCCAACCACCGACCGGGCACCGGACGGCGAAAGTACGCCGGGGCCGACTGCGCCGACTGCGCCGGAGGAGAAACCTGCGACGCCGGAAAAGAACCCTGCGACGCCGGAGCCAACAACCGAGCCGGCACCAGCGCCGTCACAGACGTCAACTCCGAGCCCGACTCCGACACCGACCGCTTCGCCCGAGTGAGTGTTCAACCCGTCAGGGCGAAGCAACCCGTTCAGGCAGCGACACCGAGTTTCTTACGCAGCGATGCCACGTGTCCTGTCGCCTTGACGTTGTACATCGCCTGCTCGATCTTTCCCTCTTCGTCGATCACGAAGGTGGACCGGAGCACGCCCGTGACAACCTTGCCGTACAGGTTCTTCTCGCCGTACGCGCCGTAGGAGTTATGCACGGCGAGGTCCTCGTCGCTGAGCAGGGGGAAGGTCAGGGAGTCACGTTCCTCGAAGGTTTTGAGGGTGGCCGGGTCGTCTTTGGAGATGCCAAGAACGGTGTAACCAGCAGCCTGAAGCGAACCCAGGCTGTCGCGGAAGTCGCACGCCTGGGTGGTGCAGCCTGGGGTCATCGCTGCCGGATAGAAATAGAGGATCACCTTCGAGCCGGCGAAGTCGGCCAGTGAGACGGGCTGCCCGTCCGCGTTCAGGAGGGTGAACGATGGAGCCTGGTCGCCTGCGGCGAGTCGTGCGTCTGTCATGGCTCCAGCCTAGGCGAGTTCAGTACTGTGTCGGCTTCATGAAGGTGGCAAGGAGCCGCTGGAGCGAGTCGAGCCTCGCCGGACCTGTCGGCCCGAGTTCGCCGGTCTCCACCGCTTCGACGATGGCACAGTCGGGTGCGTCCGGCAGGTGTGTGCAGCCCCTCGGGCAGTTCTCAGCGACCTCGGCCAGGTCGCTGAACGCCCGCAGGATGTTCGCCGGGTCGATGTGGCCGAGGCCGAACGAACGGACGCCGGGGGTGTCGATGACCCAGCCGGTCCCTCCCTCACCCTCGGCTCGGTACGACACCGTCGACGATGACGTGTGCCTGCCGCGCCCGGTGACAGCGTTGACGTGTCCTGTGGCCCGCTGGGCGCTCGGCACGAGCGCGTTCACCAGGGTGGACTTGCCCACCCCCGAGTGGCCGACGAAGACGGTGTCATGGCCGACGAGCGCTGCGGTGATCTCGGTCAGCGGCATCCGATCGGTTGCGCTCGTGAACACCTGGAGGTCCAGGCCCGCGAAATTGGAGAGGAAGTCGGCCGGGTCGGCGAGGTCGGTCTTGGTGATGCAGAGAATAGGGCGGATGCCTGCGTCGAGTGCGGCGATCAGGTAGCGGTCGACCAGGCGTTCACGCGGTTCCGGGTCGGCCGCGGCGACGACGACGAGCATCTGGTCGGCGTTGGCAACGATGACCCGTTCGACTTCATCGGTATCGTCGGCGCTTCGGCGGAGCAGAGTCGTCCGTTCGACGATTCCCACGATGCGTGCGAGGCTTCCCTCGTCGCCGGAGAGGTCGCCGACGACGCGCACCCGGTCGCCGTTGACGACGGCCTGTTTGCGGAGCTCAGACGCCCTGGATGCCGTGATCCGCCGCTCCGCCGTGGTTCCCTCATCGAGGAGGACCGTGTACCGGCCACGGTCGACGGCGAGCACCCTGGCGGTCTCGGCGTCGTTGTGCTCAGGCCGGGTTTTGGTCCGCGGGCGGTTGCCTTTGCGGTTCGGGCGCACCCGGATGCTCGACTCATCGAGTTCCGGTTCGTCGTCTGCGTCGTCGGTGTCCCACCAGCTCATTCGCGGACGGTTCCCGCGAGCATCGTCGTCCACAATTCGGTGAACTGGGGCAGCGTTTTCGCTGTTGTGGCGATGTTCTCGATGACCAGTCCGGGGACGACGAGGCCGATGATCGCGCCCGTCGTGGCCATCCGGTGGTCGTGGTAACTGAGCCAGGTGCCCCCGGTGAGTGGCTGGGGCTCGATGCGCAGCCCGTCCTCAAGCTCGGTGACCTTTCCGCCGAGTTTGTTGATCTCGGTGGCGAGCGCGGCGAGCCTGTCGGTTTCGTGGTGCCGGATGTGCCCGATCCCGGTGATCGTCGACGGGGAGTCCGCAAGCGCGGCGATGGCCGTGAGTGCGGGCGCGAGTTCCCCAGCGGCCGTGAGGTCGAGATCGACACCCGGAATGGTGTCGCCCCCTGTCACGGTGAGGCGGTTTCCTTCGAGGATGACGGTGGCGCCGAACCGGGGGAGCAGCTCGAGGAGTTCCGCTCCGACCTGCGTCGTCTCAGCGGGCCAGCCCGTGACGGTCACGGTGCCACCGGTGACGACCGCGGCAGCCAGGAACGGGGCGGCGTTGGACAGGTCTGGCTCGATGTCGACGTCGCGACCGGCGATCGGTCCCGCCTCGACGCTCCAGGTTCCGACGGCGGGCGACGTGACCCTGACCCCGCGCGCGGAGAGCGCCGCGACGGTCATGTCGATATGCGGGAGGCTTGGCAGCCTGGCTCCGGAATGGGTGAGGGTGACGCCGTTCTCGAACCGAGCGGCGGCGAGGAGCAAACCCGAGACGAACTGGCTCGAGCTCGATGCGTCGATGGTGACCTCGCCTCCGCCGACCCGGCCCGTTCCGTGGACGGTGAACGGGAGGGAAGCGCGGCCGTCGTCGTTGATGTCCACGCCGAGGGCGCGAAGCGATGCGATCATCGTGCCCATCGGGCGTCCACGCGCAGCGCTGTCGGCGTCGAACGTGGT
The DNA here is from genome assembly GCF_900115155.1 of Mycetocola miduiensis. GTDB lineage: Bacteria > Actinomycetota > Actinomycetes > Actinomycetales > Microbacteriaceae > Mycetocola_A > Mycetocola_A miduiensis. The sequence goes on along the minus strand of NZ_FOVM01000005.1, from coordinate 270,474 downwards.
CGGGCCGAGCGCGAGCGCCGCGACCGGGGGAACGAATCGCATCACCGTGCCGGCGAGGCCGCAGTCGACGGTCGTCGAGCCGGTCAGCTCACCGGGGGTGACGAGCCAGTCGGCACCGAAATTGCCCGTGGCACCGGTTTCGGTGATGGTTGCCCCGAGGGCACGCAGGGCCTCGACCATGTTCTGGCTGTCGCGCGAGTGCAGCGGGGAGCGCAACAGCGACGGGGACTCGGCCAGCGCCGCGAGAACGAGTTCCCGGTTGGTGAGCGACTTCGACCCAGGAAGGGACACGATGGCGCCCACCGGGGCCGAGGCGACGGGGGCAGGCCAGTTGCCGTCGTCGTCCGGCTGGTGCCGGTCGCCGTAGATGTCGAACTCCGGTGCGGAATATTTTGACTCAAGCATTGTTCTTCTAATCTAACGGCGATTGACGAAGAAAGGGTGTTCACGGGTGGTAATAGCAATGCTCGAACGCGGCGAGGCGGCCACAGCGGTCGTAGACTGGCCGGTGATGAGCACCGTCGACGAAACCCTCCCCCCCGAGCCGGAGAACGATCCGCGCGCCCTGTTCGAAGAGCAGGCGCTGCCGTTCATCGACCAGCTTTACGGGGCCGCCATGCGGATGACCAAGAACCCTTCCGACGCACAGGACCTCGTCCAGGAGACCTTCGTCAAGGCGTATGCCGCGTTTGGCCAGTTCACCCAGGGAACGAACCTCAAGGCGTGGCTGTACCGCATCCTCACGAACACGTACATCAACATCTATCGCAAGAAGCAGCGTGAGCCATACCAGGGCACGATCGATGACCTCGAGGACTGGCAGCTGGGTGGTGCTGAATCGCGGACCGCGTCAGCGTCACGCTCGGCCGAGGCGGAGGCCATCGACCGGATGCCTGACAGTGCGGTGAAGGATGCCCTCCAGGCTATTCCGGAGGACTTCCGACTTGCGGTCTACCTGGCAGACGTCGAAGGCTTCGCGTACCAGGAAATCGCCGACATCATGAAATCACCCATCGGGACCGTCATGAGCCGCCTGCATCGAGGCAGGCGCATGTTGAGGGACCTGTTGGCCGACTACGCCCAGGAACGCGGTATCGATACCGGCCGGGCAGGAGCGAAGAAATGACCGATTGCGGATGCGACAAAGCCAAGCGTGACCTGGAGGAGTACCTCCGTAACGAGGTGTGTTCGACGAACTCCGCCGACATCCGTGAGCACCTCGAACACTGCGCGTCGTGCCAGGAAGAGGCGCTGCTCGCGCGGACCCTCACCGAGGCAGTGCAGCGTGCATGCAAGGAGACCGCACCTGAGGATCTCAAGCTCCAGGTGATGGCGAAGCTGCGGGCAGCTCAAGCGACCCATTAGTTTCAAACTTTCGATTCACGCGGGCCGGCCGCAGGCGGCCGTAAGGTCGATGGTGTGATCAAGAATCCTGCCCCCGTCCGGACCTCGCGTGTGCCCACCTGGCTGCGTGTGCTCCTCCCTGTCACCCTCATCCTCGTCTGGTTCGGCTTGTTCGGGGCTGGGGGAGCGAGCTTCGGGCAGATCAGCGCCGTCAGTACCAACGACCAGTCGCAGCAGTTGCCCGCGAGCGCTGAGGCGACGAAGGTGCAGGAGCTTCAGGCGCACTTCACCAGCGACGATGTGATTCCCGCCCTCGTCGTCTACGAGCGCGAAGGCGGTCTCACCGACGCCGACCTCGCCAGGATCGACCACGACATCGCGTCGTTCGGGAAACTCGGCGGGGTCCTGCCCGGCGGCAGCTCGCCGGCGATCCTCTCGGACGATGGCGAGGCGGCCGAAGTAGTGATGGTCCTCGACACGGGCGTGAAGATCGCAGGCACCGTCGAGCTGCTCCGTGGTGTGCTTGACGACAACGCCGTCGACGGCCTCACCACAGCGATCACCGGCCCCGCCGGGCTGACCGCCGATCTCACCGGCGCTTTCGCCGGAATTGACTCTCTGCTTCTCCTCGTCGCCCTCAGCGCGGTCTTCCTGATCCTGGTGATCGTCTACCGGTCGCCGCTCTTGCCCGTAATCGTGCTCTTCTCAAGCCTCTCCGCGCTGTGCGCGGCGATCCTGGTCGTCGTCCAGCTCGCCAAAGCCGACATCCTCCTGCTCAGCGGCCAGACGCAGGGGATCCTGTTCATCCTCGTCATCGGGGCGGCGACTGACTACTCGCTGCTCTACATTGCCCGGTTCCGGGAAGCACTCGCGGTCCAGCCGACCAAGTGGACGGCGACCTGGGCCGCGCTCAAGGGCTCGTGGGAGCCGATCGTCGCGTCGGGCGGCACCGTCATCGCGGCACTGCTGCTGCTGCTGTTGTTCTCGGACCTCAACTCCAACAAGGCGCTCGGCCCCGTGGCATCCATCGGCATCATCTTCGCGCTGCTCGCCTCACTCACCCTGCTCCCGGCCCTTCTCTTCTGGGCGGGCAAGGTCGCGTTCTGGCCTATCCGGCCCAAGGCGGTGCCGGAGAATGACAATCCAATCGGGGAGGACAAGAAGGGCTTGTGGCCGTGGCTCGCGCGGAGCATCCTGACGCGGCCGAGGATTCTCTGGATCTCCAGTGTGCTGCTGCTCGTTGTGATGTCGCTCGGTGTCTTCCAGCTCAAGGCGGACGGCGTCGCGGCCAGCGAATTCGTGCTCGGCGAGTCCCAGGCACGGGACGGCCAGGCTGTGCTCGCCGACCACTTCCCGGCCGGTTCCGGCTCGCCGACCGTGATCATCGCCCCCGAGGACGAACTGGATGCAGTGTCGGGCATTGTGCTGGGGACTGACGGTGTCGACTCGCTCACCGTCCTGTCGGAGGACTCACCGTCCGGATCGCTTGCGGTGACCGACGACGGCGTCCAGCCGCTCGGCCCTCCGGGAACGCCCGTTCCCGATGTGACGGTCGTCGACGGCAACATCCTGCTCTCGGCTACTCTCCTCGACGCCGGGGACTCGATCGCCGCTGAGGACGTCGTGGTGAACCTCCGGGCAGAACTCGCTGACATCTCCACCGAGTCCGCCCCGGTGCTCGTCGGGGGGACGACCGCGATCGCCCTGGACTCGAACACGACGGCGATTCACGATCGCAACCTCCTGATCCCCCTGATCCTCGGCGCCATCACGCTCATCCTCATGATCCTGCTGCGCTCGATCGTCGCACCGCTCATCCTGATCGCGAGCGTCGTGCTGTCGTTTGGCGCAGCGCTCGGCGTCTCGGCCTGGGTGTTCAACGGCATCTTCGATTTACCCGGCGCCGACCCATCCGTTCCGCTGTTCGGATTCGTGTTCCTCGTGGCCCTCGGAGTGGACTACAACATCTTCCTGATGACGAGGGTTCGGGAAGAGTCCAGGAAGCACGGTACGAGGCATGGCATCCTGCGGGGGCTCGCCGTCACCGGCGGGGTCATCACTTCCGCCGGTCTGGTCCTCGCGGCCACGTTCGCGGCGCTCGGTGTGCTTCCGATCCTGTTCCTGCTCCAGATCGCTTTCATCGTGGCTTTCGGTGTGCTGCTCGACACGTTCCTGGTCCGGACCGTGCTCGTGCCAGCATTGAGCTATGACATCGGCCGGGCGATCTGGTGGCCGAGCGCGCTGTCGCGCGGTGTTCACAGGGCGGTTCCCACCAAACCCGACCGGGAGGATACACTCACGCCGGTCGGCGCTCCATAGGGCGGAGGGGCGCGGGACACCGTCCGAAGAATTAACCGGAAGTTTCACCACGATGAGGCGCTCCGGTTGCTCGTTCCGGCCCGCTGACGCCGGCCCGTCAATACGCGCCCACCAATACCCGTCCACTAATGCCGGAGGGCGCCGCTTTCGCGACGCCCTCCGGACTGAACCTGCTCTACAAGCTCAGCGCCTCCGCGAGGAGCTGAGCCTGCTCGGCGGCGTGGCGCTTGGCCGAGCCGGTGGCGGGTGAGGCGGCTGCCGCACGCGAGACGACCCGGATGGACCGGTCGCCGATGTGCTTCGACGCCTCGAGCGCGATGAACGGCCATGCGCCCTGGTTCTCGGGCTCGTCTTGAACCCAGACCAGTTCGGCATTCGGGTACCGCGCGATCACGGAGTTCAACTCGTCTGCGGGCAGCGGGTAGTACTGCTCGAGGCGAACCAGTGCAATGGCGTCGTTCGGCTTCTTCTCCAGTTCGGCGCGGAGATCCCAGTGGATCTTGCCCGAGTGCAGCAGGACACGCTTCACGGATGACGCGTCCCTCACGCGGGCGTCGTCGATAACCGGTTCGAAGCGGCCACTCGTGAAGTCCTCGACCGCGCTGGACGCCCCACGAAGGCGGAGCATAGCCTTGGGCGTGAACACGACCAGCGGCCGGCGCGGGCGGGCGTATGCCTGCCGGCGGAGCAGGTGGAAATACGACGCCGGGGTCGACGGCCGTGCGACGGTCATGTTGTTCTCGGCGCAGAGCTGCAGGTACCGTTCGATTCTTGCAGAGGAGTGGTCAGGGCCCTGGCCTTCGTACCCGTGCGGAAGCAGCATGACGACGCTTGAACGCTGCCCCCATTTCTGCTCGGCGCTCGAGATGAACTCGTCGATGATCGTCTGGCCGCCGTTGGCGAAGTCGCCGAACTGCGCTTCCCAGAGAACGAGGGCATCCGGGCGCTCCACCGAGTACCCGTACTCGAAACCGAGGACGGCGTACTCCGACAGCAGCGAATCGTAGATCCAGAACCGGGCCTGGTTGTCAGCCAGGTTGGCAAGCGGCACCCACTCCTGCCCGTTGACCCGGTCGTGCAGGACCGCGTGGCGCTGCACGAACGTTCCACGGCGGGAATCCTGCCCGCTGAACCGCACAGGAGTGCCCTCGAGCAGCAGCGAACCGAACGCCAGCAGCTCGCCGAACGCCCAGTCGATGTTGCCGTTGCGGCTCATCTCGAGGCGTTTCTGCAGCAACTGCTGGAGCTTCGGGTGGACGGTGAACCCGGCCGGCTTGTTGTTGAAGCCGTCGCCGATGTGGTGGACGACAGCCTCCGAAACACCGGTTGTCTCCGGTTCACCCGAGTAGCCGTCGTCACCCGAGTCCTCGGTGATGACCGGGGTCGACGCGGTCTGCGCCGCGTGCGTCTCCATGAAGGCGCGCTCGAGGCGGTCCTGGAAGTCCCGGTGCGATGCTTCGTACTCGTCTTCGGTGATGTCACCGCGGCCGACGAGGGCCTCGGTGTACAGCTTGCGAACGCTGCGCTTCTGCTCGATGAGGTTGTACATCAGCGGCTGGGTCATCGACGGGTCGTCGCCCTCGTTGTGACCGCGGCGGCGGTAGCAAACGAGGTCGATGACGACATCCTTCTTGAATTCCTGGCGGAACTCGAAGGCGAGCTGTGCGACGCGGACGACGGACTCGGGGTCGTCGCCGTTCACGTGCCAGATCGGCGCCTGGATGGTCTTCGCGACGTCGGTCGCGTAGATCGACGTGCGTCCTTCGCCTGGAGGCGTGGTGAAGCCGACCTGGTTGTTGACGACGATGTGGATGGTTCCACCGGTGCGGTAGCCGCGGAGCTGCGACAGCTGCATGGTCTCGAGTACGACGCCCTGGCCGGCCATCGCCGCGTCACCGTGGACGAGGATCGGAAGAGTCGAAAAGGTGCCGATCGGCTGGCGGTCCTGGCGAGCCCGCACGATGCCCTCGAGGACGCCGTCGACTGCCTCGAGGTGGGACGGGTTCGCGGCCAGGTACACCGGAAGCTCAGAACCGTCAGAGGCCCGGAAGGTTCCCTCGGTGCCGAGGTGGTACTTGACGTCGCCCGAGCCGGTGTTCTTCGAGTTGGTCGTTCCCTCGAACTCCTGGAAGATCTGGCCGTAGGTCTTGCCTGCGATGTTGGTCAGCACGTTGAGGCGACCGCGGTGCGCCATGCCGATGGCCGCCCCGTCGAGCTGTGCCTCCGCAGCACCCTGCAGGATGGCGTCGAGCAGTGCGATCGTCGATTCGCCACCCTCGAGGCTGAACCGCTTCTGGCCGACGTACTTGGTCTGCAGGAACGTCTCGAACGCTTCGGCTTCGTTGAGCTTGCCGAGGATGCGCATCTGCTCGTCATGGCGGGGCTTCGCGTAGGGACGCTCGACCTTCTCCTGGATCCACTTGCGCTGCACAGGGTCCTGGATGTGCATGTACTCGAGGCCGATGGTGCGGCAGTAGGAGTCGCGAAGCAGGCCTAGGATGTCACGCAGCTTCGACTGGCGTTTGTCGCCGAAACCGCCGGTGACGAACTCCCGGTCGAGGTCCCAGAAGGTGAGGCCGTGGTTGAGGATGTCGAGGTCGGGGTGCGAGCGCTGGACGTACTCGAGCGGGTCGACATCCGCCATCAGGTGGCCGCGAACGCGGAACGAATTGATCAGTTCCTGCACGCGTGCGGTCTTGTTGACCGTGTCGCTGAGGTCGACCGAGATGTCCGGAGCCCAGTGGATCGGGTCGTACGGGATGCGGAGGGCGGCGAAGATGTCCTGGTAGAACGACTTCTGCCCGGTGAGTAGCTCGTGGACCTTCTTGAGGAACTCGCCGGAACCTGCGCCCTGGATGACGCGGTGGTCGTAGGTGGAGGTCAGGGTGATCGTCTTGCCGATCGCGAGCTCGACGAGCGTGTGCTCGCTCGCTCCCTGGAACTCCGCCGGGTAATCGAGGGCACCGGCGCCGATGATGCAGCCCTGGCCCTTCATCAGGCGGGGAACGGAGTGCTCGGTGCCGATGCCGCCCGGGTTCGTCAGCGAGACCGACGCGCCCTTGAAGTCATCCGCGGTGAGCTTGTTCTTGCGGGCGCGCGAAACGAGGTCCTCGTATGAGGAGAGATATTCGCTGAAGGTGAGCGTGTCGGCGTTCTTGATCGCCGGGACCAGCAGGGCGCGGGTGCCATCCGGCTTGGGGATGTCGATCGCGATGCCCAGGCCCACGTGCGCGGGGGCGACGACGCTAGGCTTGCCGTCGACGACGTCGTAATACACGTTCTGGCTCGGGAATTCCTTGAGCGCCTGGATGAGCGCCCATCCGATCAGGTGGGTGAAACTCACCTTGCCGCCGCGGGCCCGCTTCAGGTGGTTGTTGATGACGATGCGGTTGTCGATCATGAGCTTCGCCGGAATGGTCCGGACGCTCGTCGCGGTCGGCACCGTGAGGCTGGCATCCATGTTCATAGCCAGCGACTTGGCCATGCCACGGAGCGGGGAGACCGTGTCGACCGGCTCCGCCGTCTCGGCGGCCGTGTCTGTCTGCGCCTTCTGGGCCGGCTGAGCAGCGGGTTTCCGTGGGGCATCTGCTGGAATCGGGGCAGCCTTCGGCTGCACCGAGGTCGTCTTCGCCACGGGTGGCGCACCGATCACCGGGATCGGCGCAGTGATCGGGTGGGCCGGTACCTCGCCAGTAGCCTTGTCGCCCTTGACCGGCTGATAACTCTCGAGGATCGGCCACCAGGACTCATCCACTGAATTCTTATCGGCACTGTATTGCTCGTACAGCTCATCCACGAGCCATTCGTTCGCACCGAATTCTCCCGACGAACCGTCGTCAGTTCCCACTCCGGTCAACTGGCTTGACACCGCCAGACCACCACTCTCTTACGTCGATGTGAGTACGACAGCGACATCCGTGGGAAGCGCTGCCAGATCCGTCTTCCAGCCTAATCCCATTCGGACAAGGCTGCGGCCCGGTTGCTGGATGGGTAGCGTGGACGTATGGAGTTCTACGGCGAGGCCCCGGCATTCGATCTCACCTACTCGGACGTGTTTCTCGTGCCTTCCCGGTCGCGTGTTTCCAGTCGGCTGGATGTCTCGCTCGCGCCAGGTGACGGCACGGGTGCGCACCTCCCGATCGTGTCGGCGAACATGAATTCGGTGACCGGCCCACGGCTCGCGGCGACCCTCGCCCGGCGCGGCGGACTCGGTGTGCTCCCGCAGGACATGCCGCTGCAACGACTGGATGCCGCGATCCGCTGGGTCAAGGACCGACCGGTGGCGTTCGACATCCCCGTGGAGCTCCCGGCGGAGGCCACCGTCGCCGATGCGCTCTCCCTCCTTCCTGCGCTTCCGGGGCACGGCATCGTGCTCACCGGCGCTGACGGCTCGTACATCGCCTGCCTGCCCGCAACCGAGCTGGAACAGGCGGACCCGGCGGACCTGCTCGGGGAGCTGGCGCATCGGAGCCTCCCGTCGATCGACGCGGAGGACGTCAGCGACGCTCGTGTCGCCTTCGACCTGCTCGTCGCCGCTGACCTCGAATTCGCGCCGGTGCTGCAGCATGGCCGGCTCGTGGGCACGATCAGCCGCACGTCTGCGCTGCGGTCCACGCTGTACACTCCATCGGTCGACGCATCCGGTCGCCTGCTCGTGGCCGCAGCCATCGGCATCAACGGAGACGTGGCCGCCAAAGCGAAGGCCCTCGCGGCAGCAGGCGTCGACACGCTTGTGCTCGATACGGCGCACGGCCACCAGGCGGGCATGATGCGGGCACTGTCGATCGTCAAGGGTCTCGGGCTCGGCATCCCGCTCGTCGCCGGCAACGTCGTCACCGCCGCGGGCGTGACCGACCTCGTCGCCGCGGGCGCCGACATCATCAAGGTGGGTGTCGGCCCGGGTGCGATGTGCACGACGCGCATGATGACCGCCGTCGGACGTCCGCAATTCTCGGCCGTCCTCGAAACCGCTGAGGCCGCCAGCGACCTCGGCGCCCACGTCTGGGCAGATGGCGGCGTGCGGTATCCGCGGGACGTGGCGCTCGCGCTCGCCGCAGGGGCGGCTTCCGTCATGGTCGGGTCGTGGTTCGCCGGTACGATCGAGGCCCCAGGCACCCTGAACGCGGATGCCTCCGGCCGTCTCTACAAGGAAAGCTGGGGGATGGCGTCGACGAAGGCCGTGCAGGAACGGTTCGGCCGGCTTGACCCGTACGAACTGGCTCGGAAGACGCTCTTCGCGGAGGGCATCTCGTCGTCGAAGATCTACCTCGACCCGTCGCGCCCGTCGCTCGAGGACCTGCTCGACATGATCACCTCGGGTGTTCGGTCGTCGTTCACTTATGCCGGTGCCGCCTCGCTCGCGGAGTTCCGCGAGCGTGCGCTGGTCGGGCTGCAGTCCGCGTCGGGCTACGACGAGGGTAAGGCACTGCCCGTCTCCTGGTGAGCGATTGCCCGCGCGGGTGTTTTTGTGCGGCGCGGGCGTTATTGCACCCGCGCTTGCCCCATTCACCCGCGCGACCGCGGAAGCCCCGCGCGCAGGAGGATGTTCACCATGCGCGACGGCGGGTAGAGGTCGGCGGGTTCCCACCGCGACATCCCGCGGACGAGGCGCCTCAGGCGGTTCTCGCGGTTCTTCTCGGCAATGACTACGTCGACGGGGGTGCGTCCGCGTAGGTAGGCTGGATCCCGGTACTTCCCTCGGCCGTCGCACTCGCCGGCATGGTCGAACTCGCGCCAGTAGAAGTCCGTCTGGGCGACGAAGCCTTCTGCATCGACAAAGGTCTCCTGGAGGGTTGGGACCGGAAAGCCCGCCAGATGAATCTGCACCCGGCTGTGGGATTCCTCAGGAGAATCGGAGAGGTCGGTAGAGAAGTCCGCCGCAAGCTGTGCCCGGCGCCAGCCACGCTTCCCTTCGGCGGCCGCGCACCGATCCAGGATTGCCGCCCTGGTCGTCAGCGCCCCGCCCGTGCGCTTGCGATGTAATGCCGAGTCCATCGTCACAACCGCATCGGCGAAGGGGAGCATCCGCGCGAGATCGACCACCGTCTGGGCGGGGGAGGTCACCGTGAGGTCGCCGAGTACGACGACATCGACATCGTCCAGCCCGGTGCAGTGGCGTCTCAGCCATCCGTCGGAGCGACCTCCCGACGCGCGCTCGAGAGTCACGTCGACAGTGCTCGGCCAGTTCCCGAGCATACGGATGCCATGAAGGGCGGCCGCAGCGTGGTGCGAGAAGACGACGGGGGTGCGGAGTCGCCTGGCGGTCGCAAGCACTGCCATCCGATGACGCGCGAGGGCGTCGAGCGATTGCCAGGTGCCTTGCTCGACAAAGCTGCCGGGTGCGACGCGCACCAGCCGCCCGTGGCGCAGTTGCTGCCTGATTGCCTGATCCTCACCGATGGCGACGAGGTCGCGACGCCGTATGAAGTCCGCGTGCTGAAAGGCGTCCATGCCGACCAGCATCCGCCCTGCCGCTCTCCTGCAGCGGTATCCCATCGGGCGAGTGGAGAGTTCGTGGCGATGCCACCTGTGGGGAGGGATTGTGCGTTGCGCCTCGTGGAGCGAGCACCCCAAGCCCACGGGGGTGTTCTTGCCGGGCGCGGGCGTTATTACACCCGCGCAGTGCCCAAACACCCGCGCGAGCGAACGGAGGGCGCCGTGCGCCGGGACCCGCAGTGCACTCCCATCGTCGACGCGTATACTTGGGCGCACAATGGACGACCCCCCACCTGCCAGATCGCCCGAAGCCCACCAACCCGTCCCGGCGGGAGTGAACTCATGTCCGAGTTAGTACTCCTCGCTGCTGGACTTGCCCTCACCGTGGGGACAGGCCTGTTCGTCGCCAGTGAGTTCGCGCTGGTCAATCTCGACAGGTCTGAGCTCGAAGCCCGCCAGGCCAGAGGCGAAACCCGCCTCGGCATGACGATCGCCGCGCTCAAGATCACCTCGACGCACCTCTCGAGCGCACAACTGGGGATCACCCTCACGACCCTGCTCACCGGGTACACGATGGAGCCAGCGATCAGCTCGCTGCTCCGCGCCCCCCTCCTCGCCCTCGGCCTGCCCGACGCCGCGGTGACACCGATCGCGGTGACCATCGCCGTCGTCGTCGCCACCCTGCTGTCGATGATCATCGGTGAGCTCGTCCCCAAGAACTTCGCGCTCGCGCTCCCCGTCGCCACCGCAAAACTGGTGATCCCGTTCCAGACGGTGTTCACCACGGTGTTCAAACCGGCGGTGAGCCTGCTCAACGGCAGCGCCAACGGCATCCTCCGCTCGATGGGCATTGAGCCGAAAGAAGAGCTGTCAGGCGCCCGCACCGCAGAGGAGCTGTCGAGCCTCGTTCGGAGGAGCGCCGGGGCCGGGACGCTGGAGAGCGACACCGCCACCCTGCTGAACCGCACCCTGGTGTTCGCCAACCACACAGCGGCGGACGTGATGACCCCGCGACCGCGGGTCGAGTCGGTGCGCCGCAACGCAACCGCGCAGGACGTCATCGAACTCGCCCGCACCACCGGTTACTCCCGCTTCCCGGTGATCGACGAGGACGCCGATGACGTGGTCGGCCTCGTGCACGTCAAGCAGGCGATCGCCGTTCCCCGCGAGAAACGGGCGGATGTCCCGGTGTCGGCACTGCAGTACGACATCGTCCGGGTGCCGGAAACCATGCGCCTCGACGCCTTGCTCGAAGAACTCAGGGGCCGCGGCTACCAGATGGCGGTCGTCGTGGACGAATACGGCGGAACCGCGGGAATCGCCACGCTCGAAGACCTCGTCGAAGAACTCGTCGGTGAAGTCGCCGACGAGCACGACCGAACGCGGGCTGGCGTCGTCAAGACGCTCGACTCGATCGTATTTCCCGGAAGCCTCCGCCCCGACGAGCTCCTCGAACGCACATCCATCTCGGTCCCGGAGAACGGTCCGTACGACACCGTCGCCGGTTTCGTGATGAGCGAGCTCGGACGGCTGCCCGTCGTCGGCGACGAAGTCCCGATCGACACCGGCACGCTGAAGGTGGAGCGCCTCGACGGGCGCCGCATCGACCGCATCCGCTTCACCCCCCACCCCGCCGAGGAGGGCGACGATCATGAGTGACTGGGCCGGAATCGCCTGGCTGTTCGTCCTGCTGGCAGGCAACGCATTCTTCGTCGGCGCCGAGTTCGCGGTCATCTCGGCCAAACGCTCGCAGATCGAGCCCCTCGCCGAGCAAGGCAAACGCAGCGCCATCACCGCACTCTGGGCGATGGAGCACGCAACCCTCATGCTCGCCACGAGCCAATTGGGTATCACCGTCTGCTCGCTGCTGATCCTGAACGTCTCCGAACCGGCCATCCACCACCTGCTGGAGGTTCCGCTCGGCCTCACCGGTATCCCGGAGGAAGCCATCGGGACGATCGCCTTCATCATCACGCTGCTCCTGGTGTCGTACCTTCACGTCGTGTTCGGCGAGATGGTGCCCAAGAACCTGTCGTTCTCGGTTCCGGATAAGGCCGTCCTGTTCCTCGCGCCCCCGCTGGTCTTCGTCGCACGCGTGTTCAAGCCGGTGATCTGGTCGTTGAATGCCGTGGCGAACGGTGTGCTGCGCCTGTTCGGGGTCGAACCGAAGGACGAAGCGACATCGACCTTCACGCTCGACGAAGTCGCCAACATCGTCAACCAGTCAACGAAGGAGGGGCTGCTGCTCGACTCCACGGGAGCGCTGCTTGCGGCGTTCGAGTTCACCAACAAAAAGGTGCTCGACGTCGCCATCCCCGTCGACCACCTGGTGACGCTGCCGTACGACACCACCCCGGAGCAGGTGGAACGGGCCGTCGCCAAGTACGGTTTCTCGCGGTACGTGGTCGTCGACCGGGACGGGCTCCCCTGCGGGTACCTGCACCTCAAGGACGTCCTGCGGCTCGAGTCGTCGGCCGAGCCCGGCGACGAGAACAAGCCGGTGCCGGCGAAGCGGATCCGGCAACTGGTGTCGATCTTCCAGGACACCGACCTCGAGGACGCCCTCGCCATCATGCGCCGATCTGGCGCCCACCTGGCCCGGGCCTTCAACACCGAGGGCGAAACCACCGGCGTGCTCTTCCTGGAGGACATCATCGAAGAGCTGGTCGGCGAAGTGCAGGATGCCACGCAGCGTCGCTGACCAGGACGGCCGGGCCGAGGCGGTTGCTCAGTCCCCGCGGGGATACGGGGCACGCCGATAGGCGCCCGGGACGAGGTCGTCGATCCCGGACATCGCGGCGGCGCGCAAAGCAAAGTGCGGGTCGCGGAGCGCCTCACGGGCGATCATCACGGCATCCGCACGTCCTGAACGCACGATGTCGTCTGCCTGGGCTGGGTCGGAGATGAGGCCGACGGCCGACACCGGCACCTGCCCCGCGTTCCGGACGTGGGCCGCGAACGGGACCTGGTAACCGGGGGAGAGCGGAATCTTGACCCCGGCGACAGCACCGCCGGTGGAGATGTCGAAGAAGTCGGCGCCGGCATCCGCTGCCCACCGCGCGACGGCTGCCGTGTCGGCCTCGTTCCAGCCGCCATCTGACCAGTCGGTGGCGGAGAACCGGACGACGAGCGCCGTGTCGCCGAGCACGGCGCGGACCGCTTCGACGACACGAAGGAGAAACCGCGCCCGGTTCTCCAGCGACCCTCCGTAACGGTCGGTCCGTGTGTTCACGAGCGGGGAGAGGAACTGGTGAAGCAGGTAGCCGTGGGCGGCGTGGATCTCGACGACGTCGAAACCGGCGCGCACCGATCGCGCAGCGGCGTCGGCGAATGCCGTGACGATGCGATCGATACCGTTCTCGTCGAGCGCGACCGGTGCGGCGAAGCCATCGAACGGCTCATCCGTCGGACCGACGGCCGTCCAGCCGCCGCCCGAGGGTGGGACCGTTCCCCGACGGTCACTGCCCCACGCCGGGAACGTAGACCCTTTGCGGCCAGCATGGCCGAGCTGAATCCCCGCGGCGGCGCCCTGCGACCGGACAAACGCGGCGATGCGACTCCACGCGTCGGCCTGCTGATCGGTCCAGATGCCCGTGTCGCGTGGCGAGATCCTGCCCTCAGGCGTCACCGCCGTGGCCTCGGTGAAGACCAGTCCCGCCCCGCCGATCGCGAACTGGCCGAGGTGCACGAGGTGCCAGTCGGTCGGTATCCCGTCTTCGGCGAACACGGAGTACTGGCACATCGGGGCGATCCACAGGCGGTTGCGCACCGTAAGGGTCCGCAGGGTGATCGGGTCAAACAATCCAGGCATTTCGCTCCTCATCGGCAACTTCAACCTATCGTGATGCCATGGAGAATATTTCCGGAGCGCAATGGATGCCGTGGGCTGAGCACGATGCAGCGGCGATGATCGCCATCCCTACCGCCGTCAGTGACAAATACAGCCGCGGGGTACTGGGCGTCGTCACCGGGTCAAGCGCCTACCCCGGCGCCGCCGTGCTCGGGGTGGAAGCGGCAGCGAGGACGGGCGTCGGGATGATCCGTTACCTCGGCGACGCCACCGACCCCGTCCTTGCCCGCCGCCCCGAGGTCGTCTCGGCCCCCGGCCGCGTTCAGGCCTGGCTGATCGGGTCAGGCACCGACGCGCAGGACCTTGGGCTGCTCGGCGCCCTGTTCTCCGACGCGCTCGCCTCGGTCGAGCCGGTCGTCGCCGACGCCGGCGCCCTGGAGAGTGTCGCACTGGCCCCGCGCCGCGGAGTCATCGTCACACCGCATTTCCGTGAGCTCGCGCGGATGCTTGCGGCAACCGGGACGTCTGTCGATGTGGACGACATCGCCGCTGCTCCCGGGCGCTGGGCGATTTGGGCCGCGAACCAGCTTGGCGTGACGGTGCTGCTCAAGGGCTCGACGACATGGATCGCCGAACCGGACGGCCCCCACCTCTCGGTTTCCGTCGCCCCGCCCTGGACCGCGACGGCGGGCGCAGGCGATGTCCTCGCCGGCATCCTCGGCGCACTCCTCGCCACCCATTCAGCCGCGGCGACGGAACCGGGGATGCTTGCCAGGCTCGCGGCGTCTGCTGCGGTGATCCATGGCCTCGCAGCGTCGATCGCATCGAGGGGTGGGCCGATCGTCGCCCTCGACATCGCCGAACGGGTGCCGGACGCCGTGCGCCGCCTGCTCGGAGCCGTCCGCGCGTAAAAGCCGTTTCACAGCCAGCTCACAGCCGTCGCAACGCAGAGCTGATGACTCGCGCGCTAGCGTTGCCGAACGGCACGAATAGCGGTGCCGTCCCGGAAAAGAGGCAGGCAATGCAGATTCGGTCCAGACAGAACGTCGCAGCGGCACTCGCGGGGATCGCCATGGTCGGCACACTGGCCGGGTGCTCCGGCGCAGGCTCGGCGTCGACCGCCCCGCAGGAGTCCCCATCTGGGTCCGACGGCAACGCAGCCGAGCAACCGTCGACCGGGACCGAGTATCAGGACGGGGAGTACACCGCCGTCGGGAGCTACATCTCGCCCGGTGGGCCGGAGTCGGTCACGGTCACACTCACCTTGCAGGACAACACCGTCACGGCACTGGAGGTGACGGGCTCGGGAGGCACACCGAATGCGAAGAAGTTCCAGGGCGAATTCATCGACGGGATCGACGAGGTCGTCGTCGGCAGGAACATCGATGAACTCAACGTGTCGAAGGTGTCCGGCTCTTCGCTGACCAGTGGCGGATTCAACGAGGGCCTGGACCAGATCCGGGACGATGCCAGCTGAGGTGGCTGCGACCCCGCTGGTCTTCGAGGCCATCGGCACCCGTTGGCAGATCGACTCGACGGACCCCATCGGCGCCTCGCTTGCCCGGGCGATCCTCGACCGGATCTCCGGCTTTGACCGGACCTGGTCACGGTTCCGCTCCGACTCCGTCGTCGCCGACATCGCCCGCGAAGCCGGGAGCCAGGACCTCGGGGTGGACTCCCCGCCTCTCTTCGCCCTCTACGCACGGCTCGCGGATGCCACGGACGGTGCGGTGTCTCCGTTCGTCGGGAACGCACTCAATCACCTCGGCTACGACGCCTCATACTCGATGCGGGAACGGGACGAACCCCGGGCGGGCGCGCCGGACTGGGAATCCACAGCACGACTTGAAGGCACGGTGCTGCACACCACGGCCCCCGTGACCATCGACATCGGGGCGGCGGGGAAGGGTTACCTCGTCGACCTCGTGGCCGGACTCCTCACCGAGGCGGGCCACACGGGCTTCACCGTCGACGCCTCCGGTGACATCGCCCATCGGGGTGCGCCCATCCGCGTCGCCCTCGAGCATCCGTACGATCCCACCCGGGCCATCGGCGTCGTCACCCTGACGGGTGGCGCCCTGTGCGCGTCGGCCACCAACCGCAGGGCTTGGGGCGACGGTCTGCACCATGTCATCGACGGGCGGACCGGCTCACCGATCGAGGACATCGTCGCCACGTGGGCACTTGCCGCCGACACGGCGACAGCGGATGGCGTCGCGACCGCGCTGTTCTTCTCGCCGTCCGCCGACCTCGCTGTGTCCTTTGCCGCCGAAGGTGTCCGGGTGTTCAGCGACGGGCGGATCGAACGTTCTCCCGGATTCGGTGGTGAGCTGTTCCGATGAAAAGCCGATTCGACACGGCCATCGGCCGCGTGACCATGTACCGCCTGGTCAGCATCCTGCTCGGAATCCTCGTGGCGGTCAGTTACGTTCTCTCGGTCGTCGGCGTCCTGTTCTTCAATCCCCTTGAACTTACGGCTGGACTCGTCGTCGCCACCGGCGTCAGCGTGCTCTCCAACCGGCTCGTCGCTGGGCTGTTCCGCGTTTCGCCTCACACCGAGTCGGCGTTGATCACCGGGCTCCTGCTGTTTTTCATCATGCGGCCGAGCATCGAACCGCTTGAGCTCGCGGCGACCGCCGTCGCCGCGCTCGTGGCGACCCTGTCGAAGTACCTTGTCGCGGTACGTCGCCGGCATATCTTCAACCCGACAGCGTTCGGCGTCGTGGTCGTCGGCGCCACAGGTTTGGGTGTGTCGTGGTGGTGGGTCGGCAGCAGCGCCCTCCTGCCGGCCGTCGCGATCGCGGCGTTCCTCGTCCTCTACCGCACCCGCCGCTTCGCCCTCGCCGCGGTGTTCATCGTCGTCAGCGTGGTCACGATCGTGCTGCAACTCCTCGCCGCCGGGATGCCTGCAGCCGCGGCCCTCGCGACACCGTTCACGTCGTATCCGGTGGTGTTCTTCGCGGCCTTCATGCTCACCGAGCCACTCACGCTGCCGCCCAGACGTTGGCAGCAACTCACCGAGGCAGGCATCGTCGGCCTGCTCTTCGCCCTGCCGTACAGCCTCGGCCCGCTGTACGCGACACCCGAACTCGCCCTCGTCGTCGGCAACCTGCTCGCCTTTGCCGTGGGCCAGCGCCGCGGCATCCGCCTGGTGCTCGAATCCCGGCTCCGGCTGAGCCCGACCATCGTCGAACTGTGGTTCCGTCCGGTCGCTCCCCTGCGTTACGCAGCCGGGCAGTACCTGGAATTGTCGGTGCCTCACCCGCATCCCGATTCACGGGGGAGCCGGCGCATGTTCAGCATCGTCACTGCGCCCGAGGATCCCATGGTCGCCATCGCGTACCGGGAGCATGAGCCAGGCAGCAGTTTCAAAGCCGCCCTCGCCCGCCTCGAACCCGGGGCGGTCGTCCGAGCCACCGGCATCTGGGGCGATTTCACGCTCCCGGCGGATGCCACGAAACCACTGGTCCTCGTCGCGGCCGGCATCGGCATCACCCCGTTCCTCAGCCAGCTCAACGACCTGCGCCGCGCGGAGGAGCAGCGCGACGTGGTCCTCGTCTACGCGGTGTCAAGCGCGAGGGAGATCGCCCACCGGACCGAGCTGGTAGAGATCGGGGTGACGGTGTTCCTCGCCGCCCCTGAACCCCCGGACGTTCTGCCCGAAGGCTGGACCTACCTCGGCGCTGGGCGGCTCACCGGCGAACGGCTGAGAGCAGCGATTCCCGATCTGCCCGAGCGGACCGCCCTGATCTCCGGGCCGCCGGGGCTCGTCGACGCGTTGCGGCCGGCGTTCGGGAGGCGGGCGAAGACCGACTACTTCTCCGGGTACTGACCAGGGCACACCCCCCTAGGATGAGACCGGTGAGGATGAGGCCGGGAATAATGGAGCCGCGAATCAGACGAATCGGCTTCTGGGCGGCTTTCGTCGTCGTGCACGCCGCTCTCGCCTGGATCTGCCTCGGCCTACCAGGGACCGGCATCGGCGAGTACGCCGTCGGCCTTCCGCTCGGCGATGTCACGCTGGTCTACCAGCACTGGATCGAGCAGGCGCTCGCGGGCGGACCGATCATCGGAATCGACCGACCCTGGGTGTATCCCATCGCAGCGATCGTTCCGATGTTCGCCGCCATGGGACTCGGGCCCGACCTGTACGGCCCGGCGTGGCTCTCGCTGGTGACGATCCTCAACGCCGCCGGTTTCGCCGTGCTCCTCGGTCCCCGACCGTCGAAGCGACGGGAACGAGCAGCCTGGTGGTGGCTTGCCTTCACCGCGTTGCTCGGCCCGATCGCGCTGGCGAGGATCGACGCCGTGACGGTGCCGATAGCGGTCGTCGCCCTGCTGCTCGTGGCGCGGCATCCGCATGTCGCCGGTGTTCTGCTTGCGATTGCCACCTGGATCAAGGTGTGGCCGGCGGCGCTGATCGCCGCAGTGCTGGTGTCGAGTCGGTCGCGGGTGGCCGTGCTTCTCGCCGGCGCCGCCACGAGTGCCGCCATCGCCGTTCTCGTGTACGTGCTCGGCGGGGGTGCGTACCTGTTCAGCTTCGTCGGAGAGCAAACTGGTCGTGGGCTGCAGATCGAAGCGCCGGTTGCGACCCCGTACCTGTGGCTCGCGTCGGCGCAGGAGCCGGGCAGCTACATCTATTACGACCGGCAGATCCTCACCTTCCAGGTCACCGGTCCTGGTACGGCGGGCGTGATCACCCTGATGACGCCGCTCCTCGCGGTCGCCGTTCTGGGGACGGTGCTGGCGGGCGTGCTGTCACGCCGGCGCGGAGCATCCGTCGTGCGCCTGTTCCCGTCGCTCGCTCTCGCGCTCGTCCTCGTGTTCATCGTCGTCAACAAGGTCGGGTCGCCCCAGTTCCATACCTGGCTGATCGCACCGGTGATCATCGGCTTGGTCTACCGGGGCAGGGCATTCGCCTGGCCGGCCGGTATCGCGCTCGCCCTGGCCGGGCTCACCCAGGCCGTGTACCCGTACCTCTATGGCGGCCTGCTGTCGGCGTCACCGGCGATGGTGTTCCTCCTCACCGTGCGCAACGCAGGGCTGTTCGTCTTGCTCGCGTGGGCGCTCGTCGACGTGTGGAAGGCCGGCTCCGAGACCGGTCAGTCCTCGCCGAGGGCTGCTTCGAGCCGGTCGACCTTGCCGGTCAGCTCACCCGAGTAACCGGGCCGGATGTCAGCCTTCAGAACGAGGGACACCCGGGAACCGTACCGTCCGACGGCGTCGGTCGCGCGACGGATCACGTCGAACACTTCGTCCCAGTCGCCTTCGATCGTCGTGAACATCGCGTCGGTGTGGTTGGGCAACCCGGATTCACGGACGATGCGCACGGCAGCGGCGACGGCGTCGTGAACGGATGCATCGGCACGGCCGGTGCCGGATGGAGCGACTGAGAAGGAGACGAGCATGCGCCTATTCTCCCACCGCACCATGGAGGGCGGGTAGCCCGGGACCGCTCAGTCGAGGATGATGCCGTCGAGGATTGCCCGCTTGCGCAACGCGACCTTCGTACCGACGTCGAAGCCGGAGGCGCGGTACTTCTCGCGGATGCGCTTGAGGTAGCTCTTCGCCGTCTCCTCGGAGATTCCGAGTTCGTAGGCAACCGATTTGACCGGCTCGCCAGCCGCGTACAGTGCCATGACCCGACGTTCCTGGGCGCTGAGCTTCGGTGAGCCCGTCGTTGTGGCATTGAGAGCGATGTCGAGTTCGTTGGAGATGAACGACTCACCGATGTATGCGGCCCGGATCGCCTCGACGATCATCGTCGGGTCTTCGGTTTTCACCAGGTAGCCGAGCGCGCCGGATGCGAGCGCTTCGCGAACGACGGCAGGGTCGGAGTACGTGCTCATCAGGACCGTCTTCACACCGGTCGTCTTGAGTATCGACAGTTTCAGTGAGACGGGGATGTTGTCTTTGAGGTCGAGGTCGAGGAGGACGACATCGACGGGGAACTCCGAGTGGGTGAGCAACTCGGGCCAGGTGGGCACCGCTGCGACCATTCGAATGTCGCTGGCGGCTCCGCGGATCCACTCCGTCAACGCCCCAAGAAGCATCTTGTGATCGTCGACGATGGCGAGACGGATCGGGCTTTCCACGCTGGTCATCTATCGTTCTCCTCTGTGAGTCCTCGGTTATTGATCGATCGGACTATCGACCGCGCACTCGATGACGACCATGAGGGCCCCCGTCGTCGTTGTATCAACATAGCGTCCCGTGCGGCCTAAATGCTGCCATGTGGCGGGTTCCACGTCGACGCGTCGCATGCCGCGGGCCTCGATCTCGATGGGGAATCGCACCCGGGGGCGTCCTGTCGATGCCACAGGAGCTGACGGACCGAAGGTCACGACGGCATGCCTCGTCGTGCGCTGTTCGCCGTACATGAGGAGCCAGAGCGCCGACAGGAGGCCATCTCGCTGGCGCTGGTCAAGGAGCGCGGCAAGCGCTTCGTCGTCACGGAGCTCGACCGAAACCGACAGGAAGTCCGACTCAGCGATGGCATGGTGCAGCCAGGTGTGGCGCCGGCCGGCGATGAGGTGGCGCCGAAGCACCGTGGAAAGTTCACCGGCCCGGTGGGCGCGGTCGGGTTCGAGGGGGAGGGGCTCGCGCCCGGAGGAGATGTCGTCGAACAACTGCTCGACCTCGAGGTCCACCTGCGCGAGTTCCTCAGACTCGAGCATGCTCACCCCGAATGCGGGCGCCATGACGGTGCTCTGGATGAGCACGCGGTCGAGGGCCATGAGCACCATACGGCGGTACGACGCGACGAGGATGCACGCGATGAGCGGGGGCATCACGGCGAGCGTGGTCAGCAGGACTTCCGCCCCGACGTAGAGCGGATCGACATCCGGTCGGCTCAGGAACGTCACGACGAGGGCGGCTCCGAGGACGCCTGAGCTGATGGCGACGTCGCGCACCGAACGCAGCGTGACGGTACCCAGGAGCACACCTCCCGCGGCGATCGCCGCGGTCGGGTAGACGTTGTCGCTGCCTGCGTGCCACACCGCGGCCAGGTCGAGCGCGACAACGACGGCGAGGCTGCCGAGAAGGAAGGAGAAGGTGAGGTTTCCGAGGAGGTAACCACTTGCGCGCACCGCGATGATCGAGAAAACGGATGCCGCGAGGAGCAACAGCCAGGAACTCGCGTTGAGCAGCGGATTCGGAAGGTCGCCCAGGGAGAACAGGAACCGCAAGAACGAGTGCAGGACCACCATGCTGCCCGCGACGGCCAGTGAGGTGCCCAGCTGGCTCGTGCCCAGCGTCGCCCGTGCCGATGCGACGCGGTCGGGTCGTTCGGTCACGCGGTTCATTTCGGCATCTCCAGGACGACGGTCGTGCCCGCACTCGGGGCGCTGAAGACGCGGACGCTCCCGCCCGCATCGCGAACGCGCGCGACGACGGAGTCGGCGAAGCCGAGTTTTCCGTCGGGGACGGTCGCCGGGTCGAAGCCGCTGCCGGCATCCGTCACCACCCCGCGAACCATCTCACCGTCGTCGCTCAGGGTGACGTGAGCTTCGTTCACGCCTGAGTGCCGTCGCACATTCTCGAGGCATTCCGACAGAGCGAGGATGAACGCCTCAAGCTTCGTTCCGGGCAGGCCGATCTGGCCTGATCCGTGCCATTCGATGTCGAGGCCCATCGAACCGAACCGCCCTTTGAGGGCTTCGAGTGTTCCACCGAGCGAGAGCTCGGCGGTGTTGGTCAGGGTGTATTCACCGGATGAGCGGGGCTGCGGCGTTTCGCCGAGGCGCAGCCGTTTGAGGAGGAGCCCGTCGGATTCGGCCTGGGCACGCATGGACTCCGCCGGTACGCCGACTCCGGAGTGGGCGAGGAGGGTGAGGGTTGCGAGGACCGTGTCGTGAAGCAGGCGCGCGTCGCGGTGCCGTTGCGCCTCGGTCTCGCTTGCACGCCGTTCGACGTTGTGTGCCCGGCCGATGCTCGAAACCCTCCGCATCACGCGCGGGAAACTCGACCGGAGCCAGATGCCGAACAGGGTCGAGATCGCCCAGCCCGTGACGATGGAGAGAAGTATGGAACCGGTTCGGGGTTCGCTGGCGCGGGTGAGCAGGAGGATGTAGGCGATGGTAGAGGCGAGTGCGCCGAGGAGGACGAGCACCTGGCCCCACGACGACACCAGAATGGTGGCCATTGAGCCGATTCCCCACGCGCCGATGGCGGAGATGGCGCCAGTCGTGGCGATGTTGAGCTGCCCATTCGCCGGCATGTAGATACCGGCGATCAGCGAGAGCCCGAGCGAGAAGGCGAGGACCATCCAGAGCGGATGCGGGCGGTGGGTCATCAGGAGCTGGGTCGCGGTCAGCGCGGCGAGGAGGCTCGAGCAGGCGACGGCGTTCGAGAGGGTCATCGCTCCCGGCAACCAGATGCAGATCGCGGCGACGGCGGCGCCGGTGACCCCGAACAGCCGGGTCGTGCGGTACAGAAGCCTCGCCAGCTGCCAGGAGAACCGGTCCCGCTCCTCCGCACTCAGACGGGACGGGCTCATGACGTTCCCCGCAGGCCGCAGCCCGAGTCGTCGCCACAGCCGATCATGTCGAGAAGTCTAGGGTTCCTGAGGTCAGGAGACCCAGGCGGCTCGCCGGTCTGCGGTGTCGAGCAACCGCCTCAGGTGCGCACTCACGGCATCCGCTTCGATCAGGAAGCCGTCGTGGCCGAAGTCCGAGGTGATGACGGCGGGAACGTCGCCGTCGATGTTCGAACGGATGCCTCGCGCGATCGTCTCCTGCCCCTCCAGCGGGAACAACCGGTCTGAATCGATGCCGAGGACGAGGGTTGCGGCGCTCACGCGGGCAAGCGCCGCGTCGATTCCGCCCCTGCCGCGCCCGATGTCGTGGGAGTTCATGGCCTCGACGAGCGTGATGTAACTGTTGGCGTCGAACCGACGGGTGAACTTGTTGCCGTGGAAGTCGATGTACGACTCGATGGCGTACTTGCCGCCGTCGCCGAGGGGGCTGATCGCCGATTGCCAGGTGCGGCCGAACCGGGCGTTGAGCTCCGACGGGCTGCGGTAGTTGAGCAGCGCCATCCGCCGCGCGAGGGCAAGCCCACGGTGCGGGCCGTTGCCGTCCTGGGCGTCGTAATAGTGACCGCCGGCGAACAGCGGGTCCATCCGGATTGCTTCGATCTGTACCGAGTTGAGCGCGACCTGGTCAGCGGTGGTGTGCGGGGGAGCGGCGAGGACCGCGAGCCGCTCGACCCGGTCGGGGTAGCCGACCGCCCATTCCAGGGCGTGCATGCCGCCGACGGACCCGCCGACGACAGCGGCCCAGCGGTCGATGCCGAGCAGGTCTGCGAACTGTACCTGAGCTCGGACCTGATCTCGGATGGTCGTGTACGGGAACCGTGTCGCCCACTCGTACCCGTCGGGGGCGAACGACGCGGGGCCGGTGGAGCCCTGGCAGCCGCCGAGCATGTTGGGTGTGACGACGAACCACACGTCGGTATCGATGGCGAGGCCCGGGCCGACGATGCTGCTCCACCAGCCGGCGGTCGCGTGACCGCGGCCGGCGTCGCCGGTCACATGACTGTCACCGGTGAGGGCATGGGTGATGAGGACGGCGTTGTCCTTCTCGGGATTGAGCGTGCCGAGGGTCTCATAGGCGAGACGGACGTGGGGAAGGTGGCCGCCCGATTCGAAGTCGAAAGCGCCGAGGTCCGCGAACAGGCGCTCGCCGGCGGGGTCGCCGTCGCGCCAGGCGCCCGTCGCCGGGGGTTTACCGAGCACCTGCCTGGCCAGCTCCTCGGTGATGAAGCTGGACGGAACCGTGTCTTCGGGGGTCTGCCAGTCCATGCATCCATTGTGTCGGCTCCTGCACGCCCGGTGGGCAGTGTTACGACGGGCTCGGTTGCCTCGGAATGTTGGGCGCGGGTGGAGGCGGGGTACCCGTTGCTCGGTCGGGACGGGTTGCTCGCGGGCGGAATCTTCATCCATTCGCGACCGAGCAGCGACTTCAACAACCATTGGTGACCGAGCAAGCGCCCATCCAGCCGGTCGCACGCGTCAGCGAGAGGATGCCGGCTCGGCCAGCCGGGCGATGCGCCTGCGTGCGGCATCCTCCGAGGTGGACGACGAGCCGAGGATCCGACGGACGGCGCCGAGCACCAGACCCGTCGCGGCTATCACAGGAAGCCGGGAACGGCGCAGCCCGAGCAGCTCCCGATACTCCCGCGGGATAGATGCGACAGCACCGGCGAACATCACGCGGTACGCGGGCATGATCGACCGGCGAAGCGGAGGGTTGCGGATGAAACGCACAGCCTCGGCGACTCGCTCGTCGTATTGCAGGATGCCGTCACGCCGGTACGCGTCGAGGGCGTCGGTGAGTTCGGCCGCCGACCGCGGAGGGTCGACGACCCCGACGAGTTCGCCCGCCTGCGCCCATTCTCGGACGTAGGCGTCGGCGCCACCCGGGATGGGGTCACCCCAGAGCGTGTGGCAGGCGAGGAACGAATCGGTGAAGACGATGTGCACCCAGGACAGCAGGTTCGGGTCGCCAGCGGAATACGGATGGATGGCGCCGGTCGTGTCGGTGTACGTACCGGCGACTCGCTGATGAAAGGTTCCGACCCGGGCGGATTCACGGCGGGCAGTCGCCGTGTCGGCGAATGTGACGGTGACGAGCCACTGGATGGTCCCGGACAGACGGCCGAGGGGATCCTCGCGGTACCTCGACCAGTCGTGGACGCCGGCCATCGCACCCGGGTGAAGCGTCTGCAGGAGGAGAGCACGGATGCCGGCGACCATGGTCGCGAGTCCGCCGTGCACGGCCCATGAGGCGGAACCGGGGCCGAAGAAGCCCGCGTCAGAGCCCTCCTCGATGCGGTCCACCCAGCGCGGTCTGCCGTCGCTGGAACCGGACAGGGTGCTGAGAAGGTGGGACCGCCACACGTCGGTGAGCGTACTCATCCACCGAGGGTAACCCGCGAAAACACCTGTGGCGGCCCCTTGCGGGACCGCCACAGGAGAGTGACAGCTAGCCGCGGGCGGCGACGACCACCGCGCGCGCTGCTGCGAGTCCCTGTTCGAGGTCGGCCTTGAGGTCGGCGACGTTCTCGAGACCGACGGAGAGGCGTACCAGCCCGGGTGTGACACCCGTTGTGAGCTGCTGCTCCGGGGTCAGTTGCGAGTGTGTCGTCGACGCCGGGTGGATGACGAGTGAACGCACATCGCCGATGTTGGCGAGGTGGGAGAACAGACTCAGCGTGTTCACGAGTTCACGTCCGGCGTCGACGCCGCCCTTGAGCTCGAACGACAGCACGGCGCCGACACCCTTGGGGGCGTACTTGTTGGCGGCCGCATACCAGGGGCTCGACGGAAGCCCCGAGTAGTTGACGCTTGCGATGTCGGGGTGGGCGTCGAGCCACTCGGCGATCTCCTGCGCGTTCTGCACGTGGCGTTCGATCCGGAGCGACAGGGTTTCGATGCCCTGGATGAGCTGCCAGGCGCTCGCCGGGGCGATCGCCGATCCGAGGTCACGGAGCAACTGCACCCGAGCCTTGATGATGTAGGCGAGCGCGTCACCCACCGCTGTCGTGTAGCTCGCGCCATGGTACGACGGATCGGGCTCGGTAAGGCCGGGGAACTTCTCGACGTTCTTCGACCACTCGAAGGTGCCGCCGTCGACGATCACACCGCCGATGACAGTGCCGTGACCGCCGAGGAACTTCGTCGCGGAGTGAACGATGATGTCTGCGCCGTGCTCGAACGGGCGGATCAGGTACGGGGTCGCAATCGTGTTGTCGACGATGAGCGGGATGCCGGCTTCGTGGGCGATGCTCGACACCAGCGAGACGTCGAGGATGTTGATGCGCGGGTTGCCGATGGTCTCGGCGAAGAACGCCTTCGTGTTCGGACGGATCGCCCGGTGCCACTCGTCGGCGTCATCCTGGTCTTCGACGAACGTCGTCTCGATTCCGAGCTTCGCGAGCGTGTACTTGAACAGGTTGTACGTGCCGCCGTAGATCGACGACGACGAGACGATGTGGTCGCCGGCCTGCGCGATGTTGAGGATCGAGAAGGTCGACGCGGCCTGGCCGGACGCGAGCAGGAGGGCGCCGGTGCCCCCTTCGAGCGCGGCGATGCGCTCCTCGACGACGGCCTGGGTCGGGTTCTGGATGCGGGTGTAGATGTTGCCGAACTCGGCAAGCGCGAAGAGGTTCTTTGCGTGGTCTGCGCTGTCGAACACGTAACTGGTCGTCTGGTAGATCGGGGTCGCGCGCGCCTTGGTGGTCGGGTCCGGGGCGGCGCCCGAGTGGATTTGCTTGGTTTCGAACTGCCAGGCGGGGTTGGAATCGGCCATGATAGCCCCCTCGTTTTCTCAATCGGGTGGAAGATAACGGATGCTCGTTCCTTCGAGACTAGGCACAGAGCGAAAGCGAGACAACGCCGTTCGCAATAGAACGTAATGGCGTCGCCCTAGGCTGAAGCCATGAGTGCACAACGCGTAATCGTGACCGGAGCGAGCTCAGGGATCGGAGCCGCAACCGTGCGGCTGTTCCGGTCGCGAGGCTGGGACGTGGTCGGCGTCGCTCGGCGGGCGGACAGGCTGGAAGCGCTCGCCGCTGAGACCGGAGCGCAGGTGGTCACCGCCGACCTGACAGTGCAGGCCGACGTCGACGCCCTGCGGGACGTCGTCGCGGCATCCGGCGGGGCGAACGCCCTCATCTGTAACGCCGGTGGCGCGTTCGGCATGCACTCGGTCGAAGCAGGAGACCCCGACGACTGGGCCCGCATGTTCGACATCAACGTGCTCGGGACGAAACGAGTCATCTCAGCCCTGCTGCCAATTCTGCGCCAGGCGGATGCCGCGTCGATCGTCGGCATTACGTCGATCGCCGGCACGGTGGCGTACGAGGGCGGCGGTGGCTACAACGCGGCGAAGTTCGCCCAGCGGGCACTGCTGCAGGTTCTCCGGCTTGAACTGGCCGGCGAGCCGATCCGGGTGATCGAGGTCGCTCCGGGCATGGTGCACACGGAGGAATTCTCACTGGTCCGGTTCGGCGGTGACCAGGCGAAAGCGGATGCCGTGTACGACGACGTCCGCAATCCGCTCAGCGCTGAGGACATCGCCGAGACCATCGTTCACGCCGTCGAACTGCCCGCGCACATCAACCTTGATTCGATCACCGTGAAACCGGTGGCACAGGCAGCGCCGCACAAGGTCATGCGCGGCGATCTGATGATGAAGGCCTGAGCATGAACGGCGCTCGCTCCGGCGGCAACATGAACGCGGTCTCCCGGGTGGGGAACACGGTTCGACGCCAGGCCGGCCCGTGGACGCCGACGGTGCACCGTTACCTCCGGTACCTGGCGCGCAACGGCGTTGACTGGGCGCCGACGCCGATCGGGAGCGAGGCGGAGACCGAAATCCTGAGCTATGTCGAGGGGATGGTGCCGGAGTACCCTTTGCCGGCCTGGGTCTGGGACGAAGCCGTCCTCGTCGACGGCGCCAGGATGCTGCGGCAGCTCCACGACGCGTCGATCGGGTTCGGCATCGACGACGCTGTGTGGCAGTCGCCGACGAAAATCCCCTCCGAGGTCGTCTGCCACAACGACTTCGCGCCGCACAACCTCGCGTTTAACGGTGAGGGGCGAATCACCGGCGCCATCGACTTCGACATGTGCTCACCGGGGCCGCGGATCTGGGACATCGCGTATTTCGCGACAAGGGCGTGCCCGCTGACGGCACTGCCGCCAGACGGCGCGCCTGGCCCTGAAGATGCACGCGGTCGCATCCAACTTCTCCTTCGCGAGTACGGGTCGGATGCCTCCTGGAAGGACGTGGTCAGAGTCGCGGTGACACGGCTTCTCAACCTCGCCGAGTTCTCGGTCGAGAAGGCGGATGAGCTGTTCAAACCGCACCTGCGAGCTGAAGCAGTGGCGTACGAGCGTGACGCGAAGTACCTGGCCGGCTGGCTCTAGGTCGACGTCTGCGTAGCCGATGCGCCGTTTTTGTGAGCGGCCCGGCGTCACGTAATGTGTGTTCGCGTCACTTCCCTTCGAATGACACGGGCACACTGAACAAGCCATTGTTCTGCGGCGGGAGAATCCCGCAGCCATGCACAGGTGCCGTTGAAGTACCCCTCACACACCGAATCCTGGCGCCGACGCGCCACCAGAACGATTGAGTTCCCATGGCGGTCCAGAGCATTTCGTCAACACGTGTCGACGCCCCTCACCTCGAACGGCAGCTGAGCAACCGGCACATCCAGCTCATCGCCATCGGCGGGGCCATCGGCACGGGACTCTTCATGGGTTCAGGCAAGACGATCTCGGCGGCCGGTCCTTCGGTCATTTTCGTCTACATGATCATCGGCTTCATGCTGTTCTTCGTCATGCGGGCTATGGGTGAACTGCTGCTGAGCAACCTGAACTACAAATCGTTCAGCGATTTCGCGGCCGACCTCCTCGGGCCGTGGGCCGGGTTCTTCACCGGCTGGACCTACTGGTTCTGCTGGGTGATCACCGGAATAGCCGACGTGATCGCGATCGCAGGCTACTCGCAGGAACTCTGGCCTGGGCTCCCGCTGTGGATCCCCGGCCTCGCGACGGTGGGCATCCTGCTGTTGCTGAACCTGGCCACCGTCCGGGCGTTCGGCGAGACCGAATTCTGGTTTGCGCTAATCAAAATCATCGCCATCGCGGCCCTGATCGTTGTGGGCATGTTCATGATCTTCAGCGGATTCAGCTCTGACGCCGGACCCGCAACGTTCAGCAACCTGTGGAGTCACGGAGGATTCTTCCCGAACGAGTTCATGGGCTTCGTCGCCGGTTTCCAGATCGCCGTTTTCGCGTTCGTCGGTATCGAGCTCGTTGGCACAACGGCAGCAGAAGCCAAGGATCCCGAGAAGAATCTGCCCAAGGCCATCAATGCCATCCCGATCCGCGTGCTGCTCTTCTACGTGGGCGCCCTCATCATCCTGATGTCGGTCACGCCGTGGACGCAGTTCGAGTCCGGCCGCAGCCCCTTCATCGCCATGTTCTCCCTCGCGGGGCTCGGTGCGGCCGCAACGGTGGTCAACCTCGTGGTGCTGAGCTCAGCCATGTCCTCGGCCAACTCCGGCATCTACTCCACGTCGCGCATGGTGTACGGCCTGGCGAAGGAGGGCGACGCCCCGGCCAGGTTCGCCGCGCTCTCCCGGCGCAAGGTGCCGCAGAACGCGCTCTTCCTTTCGTGCGTCCTTCTGCTCTCCGGAGTCGTCCTGATGTACGCGGGCCAGGACATCGGCAAGGCATTCGAGATGGTCACCACCGTGTCCGCCGTCTGCTTCATCTTCGTGTGGTCGATGATCCTCGCGAGCTACCTCTCCTTCCGGAAGCGCCGGGCAGAGCTTCACGAGCGGTCCGCGTACCGGATGCCGGGCGGCATCCCCATGGTGTGGGCCGTCTTCGCCTTCTTCGCGTTCGTGCTGTGGGCGCTGACAACGCAACCGGACACTTTTCTGGCGCTGCTTGTCACGCCGGTCTGGTTTGTCCTGCTCGGCATCGGATGGCTGGTCCTCCGCCGCCGTCCCTCCCACCTCGCCCGTTACGCGAGCTTCCAGCGTGACCTGCAGACGGAGGCAGCCGAACGGTAGCCACCGCGGGTCAGAACGGAGTGATCCCGTAGACCGGCACGTCCGGAGCCAGCAGAGCCCGCAGCGTGCAGACGGCGCCGGGTGAGTGCTCGACGAGCTGCCCGCCTGCGGCGAGGCTGAGAGGGTCGGCGCCGCCGAGATAAAGGGAGCCGAGCACCCAGACGTCGAGATCCAGGTCGGGCGAGGCATCGTCGTCTCTGGTGACCGTTGCGCCGGCATCCGTCACCGTGAGCTGGAACACCCCTGACGCGTGGCCGAGCGAATCGACGATGCGGAGGATGAGCCGTCCGGTCGACGAGTACGGACGGGCTTCGAGTGCGGCTATCGGGTCGAGAATGCGGAGCCACAGCCAGTCTTCGACGGCTCTGACCTGGAGAAGACGCGGGTTCTCGAGCGCCCAGGACAGCGGCTCGTCGAGTCTGCCCTGTTTCCAGGTGACTGTTTCGGTGAGGTCGATCGAGGCAAGGTAGTGCCAGAGCCCCAGCGCGGCATTGTCATCGGCGGCCACAAAGTCGAGCAGTTTCACGGTCCGCAGGTCGCCGGTGACCCGGTAGGAGACATACCCGTCTATGACGCCTTCGTCGTCATAGTGCGCGGCGGCGCGCACGCTGCGGTCCTCCTGCCCGTCGGAATCCGCGATCCCTGAAACGTGGTGCCAGATGCCGACGTGGCGATCGACCGACCCGGTCTGTCCGGCGTGAAACCGGGCGAAAACCCGCGGACCGATATCGGTGAGCGCTCGCGCTTCGATCTGGTCACAGCTGCCGCGAGGAACCGTCAGGAGACGGAAGCGTGCGTCGGTCGACACTTCGATGTCGCGGGTCCACGCCGCTGGTCCGAAACCGAAGCGGCGGTATATCGTCGCCTCGGATGCGGTCAACGCGGCAATCGCGAAACCCTCGGCAGCGGCGACAGCCAGGTTGTCGGTCATCATCCGGCGCAGCAACCCGCGGCGGCGGTGGGTGGGGCGGACGGTGACCGAGGAGATGAGGTGCGCCGGCAGCATCCGCCCACCGCCGACGTTGAGCGTCTTCGGGAACGACGCGAACGTGGCGACGGGGTACTCAGCAGGCAGGGATGCTTCCTGGCGGGAGCGGGCGTACGTGCCGGCAAGGGTCTGGCCGTCGGTGACGAGGCCAGACGAGACCCGCGCGAGTGAGGTTTCGGTGAACCTCTTGGCGTGGAAGCCCCTGGCATCGGCTTGCAGCCAGCCGCGGGTCTCCTGGTTGACGTCGGTGCCTGATGGCAGGAAGCGGCGGAATTCGTATGCGTCGTCGATAGATGTCACGCCGAAACCCTACGCCGAAGGGTGACGAGAACGACAGCGCCGACGAGGAGTCCCCAGAATGCACTCCCGACGCCGATAACCACGATGCCTGAGGCGACGACGAGGAAGGTCGCGATCGCCGCAACACGGGAGGACGGGTCCTCAAGTGCGCCCGTCAGTGAGGTGATCAATGCTCCGAGCACGGCGAGTCCGGCGACGGCTGTGATGATGATCGGTGGTGACGCGGCGACGAGCGCCGTCGCGACACCTGCTCCGAGGCCGAGGAGCAGGTAGACGATGCCCGCGGTGAACGAGGCAACCCAGCGCTTGTTCCTGTCCGGGTGTGCTTCAGGGCTGGCCATGAGCGCCGCCGTGATGGCCGCGAGGTTGATGACGTGGCCGCCGAACAACGCCCCGAGGCCCGACGCCGCCCCCGAGCCGATGAGCGCGACGCGGGTAGGAGTTGTATAGCCGAACGTCGACAGGACGACGACTCCTGGCACGTTCTGCCCCGCCATCGTGACGACGAAGAGCGGTATGCCGAGGCTGAGGACCACCGCCGGGTCGAACGCTGGGGCGACGAAGGTCAGTTGTGGCGCGATCGTGGCTGACCGCAGCCAGTCGGTGCCAGCGGACAGCGCGATGGCGACGCCGGCGACAGCCATGGCCCCTGGCACCGCCCACCGAGGCGCCCAGCGGTAGAGCACCAACCAGGTGACGACGATCGGCAGGCCGAGAAGAGGCAGTTCGACCGAGGCCTGGATCGGCGCCAGGCAGATCGGAAAGAGGATGCCGGCCAGCATGGCGGATGCCAGGGGCTTCGGAATGCGGGTGATCGCGTTGGCGAGGGACGGCCACAGTCCGCAGAGCACGATGAGCAGCGCACAGACGAGGAACGCTCCGACCGCCGACGCGAAGCTCGTCGATCCCGTTCCCGCGGCGAGGAGGAGAGCGGCGCCCGGGGTGGACCAGGCGAACGAAAGCGGGATCCGAAGCAGCCAGGTCAGCACAACGCTGATGCCGCCGACGGCGAGGCAGAGCGCCAGAAGCCCGGATGCTGCCTGGTCGTCCGTTGCGCCGACCGCCTGGAGCCCGGCGATGACGAGGGCGAATGATGTGGCGAAGCCGGTGATGGCCGCGACGATGCCGGCGGAGATGGGCTGGAGAATGTCGAAGTCCTTCAGGGGTGGCGGGCGGCGACCGGCCAGCCGCAGCTCATTTTGGCGGCGAAGTTCCGTCAGCGCAATCCCGACGCCAACGCGCGTCCGGGCTGTAGCGTGACTGCATGACCAACCCGACAACGGAACTGCCGGCATCCTTCCCCCCAGAGCGGGAGGTTCTCGGCTGGGAAGAGTTCGGAGAGGCGTCTCGCGAACTCGCGGTGAAGGTCGTTGAATCCGGCTTCCACCCCGACATCGTCGTCGCTGTCGCCCGCGGCGGTCTGCTGCTCGCCGGATCGGTCGCGTATGCACTCGGAACCAGGAACTGCGGAAGCATCAATGTCGAGTTCTACACCGACGTCGATGAACGGCTCCCCGAGCCGGTGTTGCATCCGCCGCTGCTTGACGCCCCAGCCCTCAACGGTAAGAACGTGCTCCTCGTCGACGACGTCTCAGACTCTGGCCGAACGCTCGCGATGGTGGTCGAGCTGTTGGAGGAGCACGGCGCGACGGTCCGCACTCTGACGCTCTACCGGAAGCCCCGGACAATCCTCGTCCCCGATTACATCTGGCGGGATACGGACCGGTGGATCACCTTTCCGTGGTCGGCGTTGGCGCCTCTTCTGGCACCGTAGGCTCGATGCATGAGTGTGCACCTGGTTGGCGGCGGTTGGTCCGAGTCGAACGATGGGTCGGTTTACGCCCCCTTCCTGGCCGAAGCGGCTGAACGGGCGCGAGCGTCCGGCTTCGAGGGAGTACCGCGGATCGCCGTGGTCGTCGTCCGAGACGGTGACGGCGCCGAACACGCCGAGAAACTGATGTCGGCGACCGGAGCCACAGACGACTTCGAAGCGGTCGTCACCGCGCTCGCGCACGGTGAGGAAGCCACGACGGCGGCGCTCGCCGAAGTGCACGGCATCGTGGTCGGCGGTGGACTCACTCCTGCATACCTTGAGGCACTCCGCCCCGTCTTCGGCGAGATTCGCAGGCAAGTGTCCGCCGGAGTTCCCTACCTCGGCTTCTCAGCCGGCTCCACGATCGCCTCCGAGCATGCGCTCGTCGGCGGCTGGCGCATCGGCGGCGTCGAGGTCAGCCCCGAAGGCGGATCCGAAGGCCTCGATGAGGTCACCGTCGAGAACGGCATCGGGCTGCTCGACATCTCGGTCGACGTCCACGCGGTGCAGTGGGGGAATCTCTCTCGGCTGATCGCCGCAACCGAGGCCGGGCTTGTCGCCGGGGGCATCGCCATCGACGAGAACACGGCGTTCATCGTCGGAGAAGGCGCCCTTCGGGCTGTCGGAGCCGGCAACGTGTGGCAGGTTCTTCCCGCCGAGGCGGGTGTGCGCGTCTCGTCGCTAGCGGCCGAATGACGACCGGGTTCGACCTCGCCGCACTGGCGGCATCCGGTCGTCTCGACGCCGGCTGGGCCGACGCGCTCGCCCCTGTGCAGGAACAGCTGGATGCCATCGCCCAGGTCCTCGATGCCGACCGCGACGCCGGGATCGCCGTTCTGCCGGCACAGGAGAACATCCTCCGGGCTTTCACCGCGCCCCTCGCCGACGTGCGCGTCCTGATCGT
This sequence comes from Mycetocola miduiensis, assembly GCF_900115155.1. Lineage (GTDB taxonomy): Bacteria > Actinomycetota > Actinomycetes > Actinomycetales > Microbacteriaceae > Mycetocola_A > Mycetocola_A miduiensis. The sequence goes on along the minus strand of NZ_FOVM01000005.1, from coordinate 236,990 downwards.
CGGGCAGGACCCATATCCGACGCCTGGGCACTCGATCGGGATGGCTTTCGCTGTCGAGCCGCACGTGCGGCCGCTGCCGCGCAGCCTCGCCAACATCTTCCGGGAACTCGATGACGATCTTTCAACGCCGCCTCCGGCATCCGGAGACCTCACCCCGTGGACGCGCAACGGTGTGCTCCTCCTCAACCGAGTGCTCACCGTGCGCGCGGGGGAGTCGGGGTCCCATCGCGGCATCGGGTGGGAGACGGTGACGGACCTCGCGATCCGCACCCTGGTCGACCGGGCCACTCCGCTCGTCGCGATCCTCTGGGGCCGTGACGCACAGGCACTCGCTCCGATTCTCGGCGACACTCCCATTGTGGCCAGCGCCCACCCCAGTCCGCTCTCGGCATCCCGTGGCTTCTTCGGGTCGCGGCCGTTCTCGCGGGCGAACGCCCTCCTTGAAGAGCAGGGAGCTGACCCTGTGGATTGGAGTCTCGCTTCGGCCGGGCTCTGGTGAAACGCGCGCGAAACCCGAGTCGTTTACGATGTACTCGTGCTTGAAGAGGAATACCAGACCCGCCGGACGCTACCACCGCACCTGCGGAAGAAACCCGAGCCTGAGGCGCCCTTCCTGTACACGATCCGGGAAGCCGAAGTTGCCGATCTCCCGCACATCCGCGAGATCTACAACTACTACGTCATGAACAGCGTTGTCACCTTCGATGAAGAGAAGATGTCGCTTGCCAAGTGGAAGGCGAAGTTCGCCCACCTGCAGAAACTCGGCTTGCCGTTCATCGTCGCGGAGTCGCCGAACAAGGTGATCCTCGGATATGCGCTGGTGTCACCGTGGAAGGAGAAGCGCGCGTACCGCTTCACCGTCGAGAACTCCATCTACCTCGGCCCGGCATCGACAGGCAAGGGTCTCGGCCGCGTTCTGCTGGGCGAGCTGATCGACCGTTCGAAGGCGGCTGGACTCAAGGAGATCCTCGCGGTGATCAGCGACAAGGGAGCAGAAGCGTCGATCGCGTTGCATGAATCGTTCGGCTTCACCGAAATCGGCCGGATGGGTCGCGTCGGGTTCAAGTTCGAACGCTGGCTCGGAACGGTTCTCCTGCAGAAGTCTCTCAAATAACGGATGCCGACGAGCTGCGATAGCGTGTCGGCATGCCGAAATCCGCCCCTCACGACCGCCCTGCCAGGAACACCGTTCTTCGTTCATACGCCGGGGAGATCCACGCAAATCCGGCCGACGTGTATGCCGCGATCAAGCGGAGGCTGACGCCCCCCGATCCCGAGGTGTCCGGCTTCACCGCTGACGACGACCAACGACTGCTGATCGTCCAGGGCGGCTGGTGGTACCGCGGAGAATACCGGGTGCTGCCGGCCGACGGCGGATCGCGGATCGAACATGAACTCGTCAACGTCGCGCAGGCCGCCCACTGGGCGGGCCCGATCGCCGGGCGGAAATCGATCCAGCAGTCGGCGCACGTCTTCGGTCGGCTGCTGACCGAACTGGCGGCCGAGCTCGAGGACTGACCTCTTCGGAATAGGCTCGAGTTGTGACCGAATTGCATGAACTCAGCGCTCTCGACCAGTGGCTCGCCCTGCAGCGCGGTGAAGTATCGCCCGCCGAATTGACGGCGCACTATCTGGAGCGCATCGAGATGCTGGACCCGCAGCTCGGGGCATTCGTCACCGTGACCGTGGATGCCGCCACGCGGCGGGCGCAGGACCTCGAACGCATCGTGCCCAGAACGACCGCGCTCTGGGGGCTGCCCATCGCCGACAAAGACCTCACCATGCGTCGTGGCGTCGCCACCGGGTACGGCTCACGGGCATTCGCCGGCACGATCTCCCCGCGGTCGGAGGAGATCGTCGAAGTTCTCGACGGTGCAGGGGCGATCAGCCTCGGCAAGACCAACACACCGGAGTTCGGCATGCACGGCTACACCGAGTCGCTCGTTGCCCCCCCGGCCAGGAACCCGTGGGACCTCGCGCTCGGTGCAGGTGGGTCCAGCGGCGGGGCCGCTGGCGCGGTGTCTGCGCGGCTGTTGCCTTTTGCTCCAGGCAGTGACGGGGGCGGCTCCATTCGTATCCCAGCGGCAGCGTGCGGGCTCGTCGGCATCAAGCCATCGCGTGGTCTCGTCCCGGCAGGCTCCGGTATCGAATCCATCGGCGGTCTCGCCGTGAAGGGACCGATTGCTCGCTCGGTGACCGATGCCGCCCTCCTACTGGACGCGATGATCGGCCGCAGGAACGGCCGCATCGACCATCACTTCGCCCTCCGCGCCCCGGATGACAATGACGGCGACCTGCTGGGCGCTGCGGTTCGCGGCGAAGGCCGGTTCTCGATCGGCGTTCTCGGCAACTCGCCGTTCGAGGACGGCATGGAAATTCGCGTCGACCCCGAGGCATCCGCTGCGGTCAGCGTCGCTCTCGCGCACCTCGGTGCGATGGGGCACGGCATCGAGGACGTTCGCCTCGAGCATGACGGAGTGTATGCGGATGCCTTCCGCCGGTTATGGCATATTTCGGCGGCTTCGATCCCGGTCGACGACGACCGGTTGTCGTTGCTCGAGCCGGTGACCAGGCACCTGGTGCAATCCGGAAGGGAGCTCAGCGCCCGTGATATGGCGGAGACCTTGGCCGTTCTGACAGCGTTTGAACGCAGCGTTCTCGAGCAGTTCTCGCGCTTCGATGTCGTTCTGACGCCGACGCTGGGGCAGACGCCTCGGCCGATTGGCTGGTTTGACGACGAGGATGCTGAGCACAACTTCATCCAGCAATGCCAGTACTCGCCGTTCACTTCCTTCGTGAACGTCGCCGGGCTTCCGGCGATCACCCTTCCTGTGGCCGAGACGGTTGACGGCCTGCCCATGGGGGTGCAGCTGATCGGGCGGCCGGGTGGTGAGTCGACGCTCCTGTCGATCGGGAGTCAGCTGGAGCGCCGCATCCGTTGGCAGCTGCGCACGCCGCCGATCGCAGCGCGCTGAGCGGCGCTTGACCCCGAACACAGAGCCCCAACACTGATCCTCGACACAGAGCCATGGGCCACAATGGTCCTATGACCACAGCTGCCCGAGTGCATCTCGCGAAGACCCGCCCCACCGCCTACGAGAAGCTCGCGGCACTTTCAAAGGAGATCGGTCATCTCGCGCGCGACGCAGGTATTGAGCCGCTCCTGTGCGAGCTGGTGCAGATGCGGGCGTCGCAGATCAACGGGTGCGCCTATTGTCTCCGGGTGCACACGAAGAAAGCCCTGTCGATGGGGGAGACGACGGAGCGGATGACCATGCTTCCCGCCTGGCGCGAAGCGGGTTTGTATTCGGAGCGGGAGCGGGCGGCCCTCGCCCTCACGGAGGCCATCACCCTGGTCTCGCATGGGCACGTCTCCGACGAGATCTACGCCGCGTCCCGTGAAGTCTTCGATGAGGAGGAGTTCGCAACGCTGTCGTGGATGATTGTGTCGATCAACGCCTTCAACCGCATCGCGGTCACGAGCAGGTACCTCGTCGACCCCGAGGAGTCCTGAGCGGCGCGACGCTGGGAGCGGGCTGAACGGGCGTGATCTCGTCTGGCCAAGTCAGGTAAGGCTTGCCTATACTGAGAGGGAGATGACCCGACAGACCCGCTCCGACCACACCGGTCACAGAGCCAATGAAGCGAACCACAAGCACCGTGTTCAGTTCCTCATCGCTGGTGACGAAACGGTACTTCCCGAACTCGAAGCGATGCTGACGACCCTTCCGCTCTGTGCGACCGGTCGCGTGTTCGTCGAGGTGGGGTCTGCAGACGATATCGGTACCCTTCAGGTGCCACCGCGGATGACGGTGACCTGGTTGCCGCGTTCCGACCGCTCCGGTGCTCCCGGGTCCGGTCGGAGTTGCGCTCCAGGCGAGGCGGCATCCCGCGCCGTGCGTGCCTGGGCTGGTGAGATGCTCTGCGAGAACCCCGAAGAGATCCACGTGTGGCTCGGAGGTCACTACCGTGGAGTTTCCGAGGCCCATGATTACTTGACGGCCGACCTTGGAGTGTCTGAGGACGTCATCCAGACTCCTCCGGTTTACCGCCTCGGCGTCTCGCGCTGACCCGTTCTGGCGTTTCGCCACCCCGCAGTGAGCTTCCGGTGACGCAAAGACCCCGAATAGCGCCCCATAAGGGGCTTTAGCGTCACCGGAACCACTCGGGGGCTGGCCGCCTGGATGGATGCGTCGGAGGGGCAGAAGCGGAGCCTTCCCGCCATAATGGGGCGATGGCCTCCGACTTTCCTGCTCTCGCCCTGAATGACGGACACACGATCCCGCAGCTGGGGCTCGGCCTCTATAAAGTGCCGGAGGGATCCGTCGTCGATGTCGTCACCACGGCCATCGAGGCCGGGTACCGGCACCTCGACACGGCGACCCTGTACGCCAATGAGCGAGGCGTGGGGGAGGGCATCCGCCGGTCGGGCATCGACCGCGACGAGCTCTTCGTCACCACCAAGGTCTGGAACTCAGACCACGGTTTCGACAACACGCTGCGGGCGTTCGAGCACAGCATGGACCTGCTCGGCCTCGACCTGCTCGACCTCTATCTCATCCACTGGCCCGCCCCGACGCAGGACAGGTACGTCGAAACCTGGCGGGCGCTCGAGCGGCTCCAGACCGAAGGGCGAGTCAACTCGATCGGCGTCAGCAACTTTCATCCTCACCATCTGGACCGGTTGTTCGCCGAGACCGGCATTGTCCCTGCGGTCAACCAGATCGAGCTGCATCCGTGGTTGCCGCAGCGTGAAGCCCGGGCGTTCCACGACGCGAACGGCATCGTGACGGAGGCCTGGTCTCCGCTTGCCCGAGGCGGCATCCTCAACAACCCCACCCTTGACCTGATCGCAGAGAAGCACGGTGTGAGCCCTGCACAGGTGGTGATCCGGTGGCACCTGCAGCTCGGTAATGTCGTCATCCCCAAGTCGGTCACGCCGGCGCGCATCGCCGAGAACATCGATGTCTTCGGCTTCGAGCTCGACGACGCCGACCTGACGGGCATTGCCACCCTGGCCTCAGGGGAACGCACCGGGCGCGACCCGGATGACCTCGACTAGCGAGGACTAGCCGAGGGCAGCCCGAACCTGGGGCAGCACCTCGGTAGCGAACAATTCGATTGACCGCATAACGAGGGCGTGAGGCACACCAGACCAGTCCATTTGTAGGCAGTGACGGTCGTAACCGAGATGCCCGTGCAGGGCGACGATCTTGTCGGCGACCTCGTTCGGGCTGCCGGCGAAAATCGCCCCACGCTTCGCCGTCTGGGTGTCGTAACCGAGCCGGCTGGGGGCGGTGAAGCCGCGTTCAGCCGCGATCTTCGTCATCGACGTCTTCCAGTACGGATAGAGAGTGTCCTTCGCCTCCTGGCTTGTCGGCGCAATGAAGCCCGGTCCGGAGACAGCCACTCTCAGGGCGGATGCATCGTGCCCAGCCTTCTGGCCGGCCTCCCGGTACAGCGCAGCCAACGGCGCGAACTGCTCCGGATAACCGCCGATGACGGCGTAGTTGATCGGCAGGCCCAGGTATCCGGCGCGCATCGACGATTCAGGGTTGCCGCCGGTCGCGATCCAGATGTCGAGCTTGTCGGCGTGCGGCCGCGGCAGGATCAGCGCGTTGTCGAGGGCAGGACGGAACCGGCCACGCCAGGTCACCCGCTCGTTCGCGTTGAGCTCGAGCAGCAGGTTGAGCTTCTCTTCGTACAGGTCGTCGTAGTCGGCGAGATTCGCCCCGAACAGCGGGAACGACTCGATGAACGACCCACGGCCGGCAGCGAGTTCAACCCGCCCGCCAGTCAGCAGGTCGATGGTCGCGAACTGCTGGAACACCCGCACCGGGTCTTCGGTGGACAGCACAGTGACAGCACTGGAGAGCCGGATGCTCTTCGTCACGGTCGCCGCCGCCGCAAGAACGGTCGCGGGAGAACTGATCGAGTACTCCGGCCGGTGGTGTTCGCCGACGCCGAACCAGTCCAGCCCAGCCTCGTCTGCGAGGCGGATTCGTTCGATCGTCTCCCTGAGCTGCTGCTCGGGGGAGACCAGCCCGTCGGCCGGGATATCGCCGAACGTGTAGACACCGAGTTGCATGCTCATGAGGTGACCTACTGGCGTCCACGCCTCGCCGGGCGGATGTAGCCGCCCTTCTCAAGCCCGGCCTCGATTTCAAAGCGGTTCTTGAGCGGATTGGTGCCAGCGGCCAGATAGAACAGGGGGAACAGCATGCCGTACCGCTGCCACTGCCGCTTGTGCACGGCTTCGTGCTCGAGCACATCGTCCGAGACGTTCGTGCCGGTGAGGTAACAGCCGCCGACACACGAACCGCCTCGCCCGAACGTCCAGTTCGGCATCCCGGTGAAGATCCACAGCCCGTTGCGTCGCTGTACCCGACCTGTCGACCAGATCGAGCCCCAGACCAACCCGACGAGGTTGGCGTAGAGGTAGCCGAGGCGGCTGACCGGAGAGTCGAAGAGCATCCGCTTCATCGTTCGCTCCAGGGGTGTGCGGTGTCCGTCATGCTCCGAGGCTACCGGCCGGTCGCATGGCCGGTGTTCTCAGCGTGCGAGAGCGCCGAGAATTCTCAGGATGGTGCCGAGGTCGTCGACTGCATGAGCCGAACTCGCCGGAGCGAAACCGGTGATGCCGGCGCCGGCAAGCTCGAACTCGGCTCGGACAGCCCCGATCAGTTCCACGAGCGTCGCGGCAGGCAGGCCGAACGGTTCGGCCCAGTCGGTGCCGGCGATGTCGGCCGGGTCGAGAACGTCGAGGTCGACGTGCACGTAGACCCGCTTCGCTCCGGATGCCGTCACCGCGTCGACGAGCGCGGCGGGCGTCGCATCCTCGACCGAGAGGGTGCGGATGCGGGAGTTGTCGAGACACTCCTGCTCACCGGGGTCGATGTCGCGAGCGCCGATGATCACGAGGCGCTCAGGCGAGAGCGGCGTCTTCGGCGACAGTTCCGGAATCCCCTCGCCGATCAACGCGCGCAGCACCATGCCGTCGAACGATCCGGACGGGGAGTCAGCCGGAGTATTCAGGTCCGGGTGGGCGTCGAACCAGAGAACGCACGTGTCGTCGCCCGTTGAGAGAACGGAGTCGACGGCGGCGAGCTCAACGGAGCATCCTCCTCCGACGGTGATGACGGGGCCGGTGGCGGCACGGAGCGCTGCTTCCTGGCGATCCCGGATGATCCGCAGCGACGACAGGCGATTCACCCCGGTTTCGAGCGACTCGCCCGCTTCAGTCGGTACATCGACGATCTGGGTCGCAGAGGAGGGGAGGTCACCGCGGATCGCCTCAGCCCCGTCGATAAGGCGCATCGCGCGAGAGGAACCGGAACCCTGCCACGCGGGCACAACCACGAAAGTCGCCATTGTCTTAGTATCCGGTTTTCACGCACGCGACGCGAGGCAGGCGCGCCACTCGACCGCGTATTGCGGCCTGTTTCGGTGCCCATGGCGAGACGCGGCCCCGGCAGGGCAGAATGGTCCCTGACCACGAACGGCGAAAGGGAGGCAGGCATGACCGAACGCGCCGGCGACCGCCGCCTCCTCATGGTTGAAGTGACCGCCCAGCGCGAGCACTCACCCGCCTACGATGCGTACGTGCGTACCATGATCGACCGGGCCGCTGCTGAGGCCCGGGTTTCCGGCTGGGATGTCTCCCAGGTGTCCGCCGCCGACATCGGCGTCGACGGGCTGCTGCAGGCCGCCGAGAACGCCGACGCCGTCGTCATCATGGGCGGCGAAGACATCGACCCCCAGTTCTACGACGGCGAGCGGGGATACGAGGGCGAAGGGCATCACTTCGAAGTGGCGGATGCCGCCCAGATCCAGCTGGTCCGGCGGGCGGCGTCCCGCCACCTCCCCGTGCTTGGCATCTGCCGGGGCCACCAGGTCATCAACGTCGCCCTCGGCGGCACGCTCCTGCAGCACGTCGACGATGCCGGGCATCGCAACATCGACCTGCCCGTTGAGTACGCACTCGTCGAGCACCCCGTCCGGCTCGAGCCGGGCAGCATCCTCGGTGAGCGGTTTGGCCGAGACCACATCGTGGTGCAGAGCGCGCACCACCAGGTCGTCGACCGGCTCGGCAACGGGCTCCGCGCCGTCGGGTGGGCCCACGACGGCCACATTGAGGCAATCGAGCACGACTCCCTTCCGATCACCGGTGTGCAGTGGCACCCCGAAGCTCTCCTCGCCCCGGTAGGGCAACTGCGCGTGCTGCTCGACGGCCTCGCCGCGCAGGCCGGCGCGGTCCTCGAGAGCGCCTGACAGGCATCCTTTCGTTTTCCGCTCGAACGCAAAACAGGACATCGCACGGTTATCCGGACCGAATCGGAGGAGTCGGCCGGATAACCGTGCGATGTCCTGCTAAACCTGCCTCGCCTCCAGGAGTGAAGGCGAGCCGATTACTGGTTGGGAGTGTACGGAGCGCTCTGCGTCGCCTCGACCGCGGGCTGCGGCTGCCCGCCTGAGACGGGGGAGGGGCCGCCGGACTTCATCGCTGCGAGGCGGGCCTCGACTTCGGTGAGCTCACCGATGTCTTCGAGCGACTCGAACTGCGCGTCGAGGCTCGATGCGGCAAGCTCCTGCTGGCCACGCACCTTCGCTTCCTCGCGACGGATCTTGTCTTCGAAGCGGCTGACCTCGCTCGTCGGGTCCATGATGTCGATGCTCTTGACGGCATCAGCGACCTTCCGTTGCGCTTCAGCAGTCTTGGACCGCGCGATGAGCTCGCTGCGCTTCGACTTGAGCTGCTCGAGCTTCTGCTTCATGCCGTTGAGGCCGTTCTTGAGCTGGTCGACGACCTGCGTCTGCGACGCGATCTGCGGCTCGGCCATCTTCGCCTCGTTCTCCGAGGTGATCTGGCGCTGCAGGGCCACCTTGGCGAGGTTGTCGAACTTGTCGGCGTCTGACGTGTCGCCTGAGGCACGGTACTCGTCCGCCTTGCGGCTCGCAGCGAGGGCCTTGTTGCCCCAGTCGCCCGCCGCCCGGATGTCCTCGTGGTGGTCTTCCTCTAGGAGGCGCAGGTTCCCGATCGTCTCAGCGATGGCGCTCTCCGCTTCGGCGATGCTGTTGGTGTAGTCGCGGACCATCTGGTCCAGCATCAGCTGGGGGTCTTCGGCCTGGTCGATGAGTGCGTTGATGTTCGCTTTCGCCAGCTGGGCGATGCGCCCGAAGATCGATTGCTTTGCCATGAATTCTTTCCTCTCGATCGGTATCTGTGTTGTCTATCGGCCGTCAGAAACGGCCGCCACCCCGTCGGGAACGTGTGCCGCCCCCGCCGAAACTCCCTGCGCTGCGGCCGCTGCGCGAGCCCCCGCCGAACCCGCCACCGAATCCGCCGCCACCGAATCCGCCGAACCCTCCGCCGGACCGACCGCCGCCGCTGAGCACCGAGTTGATGAGGATGCCGCCGAGGATGGCGCCCATCATGCCGCCGCCCGACTGCTGCTGGCCCCCCATCATTCCGCCGCCCATCGGGCCGTAGCCGCCCGGCTGCATCCCGAAACCGGAGACATCCGCCTGGGCTGAATCGATCGCGGCGCGGGCGAGCTGATTCGAGGTCTGCGCGTAGGTCAGGGCTGAGACCGGGTCGGATGCCGCCAGCTGCTGCGCCTGCACCAGGTTGCGTCCCGCTTCGGCCAGCCGTGTCCGTGCATCGGCGCCAACGGCACCCCGGCGAGCGGTGATGTAGTCCTCGGCGGCCGAAACCTGTGCGCCGGCGGAGGAGAGCGCGTGACCAAGCTGGGACTGAGCCCGCTGGAGCTGCGCCTGGGCGTCCCGGACCTGCTGGAGAATCCCGTCGATGGACGTGTTCGCGGCTTCGAGCTGACGGAGCAGATCGAGCGGGTTGTGCGCTCCTGTGCGCTTCTGCTCCACCTCCGCGACCGCGGTCTCGGTCGCGCGGATCACGTTGACGAGCGAGCCGTCAGGGTCCGGCTGTGACCTCGCCAGCTGAAGGTCACTGCGCAGATCGCCGATGGCATCCGAGATCGACGCCTGCGCCTTGTCAAGATCCGCACCGAGCCTGTCGATGGCATTCAACAGCATCGCGGCCTGGTCGATGGCCTCCTCCGAAGCGCGGATGTCGACGGCAGCCTGGCCGAACTGGCCGGCTGCGATGTCTTCGTCGGCTGCCGCCAGGTTCTCGGCGGCGAAGGCCAGTCGTTCCTGCGCCTGCTCGACGTTGTCTGCGACGGTGCTGAGTGAGGCAGCGTCATAGCGTGCCGAAAGCGACTGGAGGCCTGCGGCTGCCGCCCCGAGGCGCTCCGTCACCTGCTGGTGCTCCGCGCGGAGCGCGGCGACGGCGGCCGGGGCATTCTTCTCGAGCTGCCGCAGTTCGTCGAATGCTTCGGCCTCCCGGTCGAGCGCGTCGTTGGCGTCGATGCACAGCCGGATGATCTCGGCGTTCCACGCGCGCACCTGTTGTTCGGTGTCCGGTTCGGCGTCGGCGAGCTTTTGCTTGATGGTGAACGCACGCGACAGGGCTTCCTTCGCGGAGTCGATCGCCGTGCGGAACGTGGTGACGCTTTCCTCACCGTACTGGGCCAGGGCGAAACCGAGTTCCTCCTGGCTGGTCTTCACGGCGTCGTCCGTTTCGACGAGGGCGCTTCCGGCCTGACGTTCCAGATCGGCTGTCTCGACTGCGGCGAGTTCGGCTGGTTCTCCGGCGCGCGGGTCGACCGCTTTCTTCTTGTTGCGCCTGCGCAGGGTGGCGGCGATCACGATAATCCCGATCACGACGATCGCGCCGATCACCAGCCACACCACAGAGTTCGACACGCCCCCGTCACCGCCGCCACCGGATGCCGCAACATCCTCCCCGGCGATGGCGTTGCCGAGCCCGGTTGCCGCGGCGACAGCTGCGCCCGCCCAGTCGTCGTCGCTCAATCGGGGCTGCACGAGCTGCTGCTCGATCTGGGCGAGCTGCTCATTGCTCACCGGCCCGTCGGTCGCGCCAGAGAGATAGTAGGTGCGCTGTTCGGTGGCCACTGCCAGCAGGTACTGGGAGGGTCCGAGACCGTTCGCCTCGGCGGTCGAATTCGTCCACTCGGCGGCATCGCTCGGATTGGTGAACTCGTCGACGTAGACGACCCAGAGGTCCGCACCCGATTCGTTGTTGAGGGAGTCGATCGCCGATTCGATCTCAGTGGTGTCCGATCCGGTGAGGACCCCGGCCTCGTCGAGCACACGCCCGGATCCGAGCTGAACCGGGTCGGTGGCAAACGCAGCAGCGGGAGTTCCCAGCACAAGCGCGGCAGTCACTGCCGAAAGAGCCCAGAGTGAGCGTGCCCGCATCTGCCCGCCTTCTGTCGTCGGTGGAGAACACCTGCGAGTCTAGGGTTGCCGGGCTGAGCGCGTCCAGAGAGTCGCCGTGAGGCCCGTGGGGTCGCCGCGTGGCATCCTCCTGTGCTATCCAATCGCCGCTATCCTTGCCCGGGTGATGAACGACCGCTACGGATCCGATGTGCTCGCGACCAACTGGCGGGCAAGTAAAACGCCTCCTCCGCTCGAGCAGGAGGCGCGAATCGACCTCGTCGTCGAAGAGGCGTCGACCGGCTGGTGCGGAGCCGTCACCGGGATCGAAGGCAAGACCGTCCAGCTCGAGGATCGCCACGGCAAACGCCGGATGTTCCCACTCGGCGCCGGGTTCCTGATCGACGGGAAACCGGTGATCCTCGTCGCGCCGCAGAAGAAGAAGGCGGCCGGTCCGACGCGGACGGCATCCGGCTCATTCGCCGTCGCTGATGCCCGCGCCAGGGTCGCCCTGCCCTCCCGCATCTATGTCGAAGGACGTCACGACGCCGAACTCGTCGAGAAGGTGTGGGGCGACGACCTCCGGGTCGAGGGTGTCGTCGTCGAATACCTCGGCGGCATCGACGACCTCGCCGCGATCATCACCGACTTCGCCCCAACCCCGAAGCGCAAGGTGGGCGTCCTCGTCGACCACCTCGTCCCGGGGTCGAAAGAGTCGAGGATCGCGGATGCCGTGATGCGCGGCAGTCACGGAGGAAACGTCCTCGTGGTCGGGCATCCGTACATCGACGTCTGGCAGTCGGTGAAGCCCGCCAGGGTCGGCCTGAAGGAGTGGCCGGACATCCCGCGGTCGATCGAGTGGAAGAAGGGCATCTGTGCCGCCCTTGGGCTGCCGAACGAAAGCCAGGCCGACATTGCGCGGGCCTGGCAGGCGATCCTCGGCCGCGTGCGCAACTACTCGGACCTGGAGCCGGCGTTCCTCGGCCGGGTTGAAGAGCTCATCGACTTCGTCACAGCTCCCTGACCCCTCAAGCCACCATCCGAAAGACCTCGGCCGGCCGGCTCACGGCGTCGACAACATGGCCGTCATCGCGGCACGGCGACGCGTCGGAGAGGTGAGGACATCCACGTTGTCCGACACCTGCTCGATCGAACCGACACCGGGTGGCAGGGCGCGTACCCGCTCGTCGGTGATCGAGTCGAGAAGTGCTTCGGGCACCGGGCCAAGCCCGAGGAACGGCCGTTCGTAGAACGGCCCGACGACGGCGTCGGCCTCGGGGAGTCCGCGGTCGCGTTGCAGGTCGTGCAGGACGGTGAGGGCATCGGCGAGAGCCGCCTCGCGGTCCTGCCACCGGCCGGCGGCGAGAGCCCTGGCGAGCGCCGGTTGGGCGCCGCCGGCCCCCCGCAGTGTAGAGAACCCGGTGCCGAGCCACTTGGAGTATGGGGGCCAGCGCCGTTCGAGCAGGAAGCCGAGCCGCATAATCGAGACACCGACCCGAGCGGCGATCAGACGCGACCCGGTGTCATCCCCAAGTATCCCGGCTCGGCCGATGAACGGCAGTTCCTGGCGAATCCGGGCCCAGTCAGCGGCGAGGACGTAGCGCCACACGTCGTCGGGGTACCAGGTGAGCTGTTCCCGGATCCGGCTGAAAGCCCCCGCCGAGTCGGTGAAGACCTCTCCGGCCGTGACCTCGAGGACCGACTGCCCGGTCAGCGATAACCAGTCGGTTACCGCAAGGTCCCCGGCAGCAAGGTCGCCGGCGTTCACACCGAGCCGCGAGAAGGCGAAGTGCTCAGCCGTCGTCACCTCGACCTGCGAGGTGGGGAGCGGATGCCCCGTGGTCGCGAACCGTGTGGGATGCCCGCGGTACTGGGCCGGGAGACTCTGGGCGAGGTGCGCACGGATCGGCGCGACGACATCCGTGGCCACCAGGAGCGTGAGCCTGAGCCCCCAGTCGTGATCGCGCGACATCTCGTCGTCGAGGCCGAGCACGTCGGAGCCGGCTCCGAGTCGTCCGGCGGCGTGGGGGAGCCCGGGCCATCGCGCTTCGATCAGGGGTGCGACGACGTCGTGGTAGTAGTCGCGGGCGAGTTCGGTGCCTGACAGGGTCATGATCGTCATCGTGCCAACTTGGCGGCCTTACCGCCACCAGGCGGCGCTATCGGCCGGGCAGGCGAGACGACGGCCTTCAGCGCTAGCCGACATCGCCGCGAGAACGACCGTTGAACGGTCCGGTGTGGAGAAAGGTGTGCCCTCGGCAGGATTCGAACCTGCGACCTGCGGTACCGGAAACCGACGCTCTATCCCCTGAGCTACGAAGGCGTGCATCACAAAACTATCAGAATTCTGCGCGCTCAAATCCCCGTTTCGCGAGTCGCGCGGGTGTTCCGGCCCGGCGCGGGCGTTTCGACACCCGCGCGAAGCAAAACGACCCGCGCGGGGCGATACCCCTACGACAGGTGTGCGATGGCCGCCTCAGCAAGCTGCTCGGCATCGCCTGGCTCGACGAAGTCGACAGCGCGCAGGGTCACCCAGTACGAACCGCTGAAGACCTGTGCCTCGCCCTCGTTCTCCACCACAGTGAAGTATCCCTCGACGGGGGGAGCGGCATAAGTCGGCACCTGCTGGCTCTCGGTCACGGCGCGGTTCTTCAGGTCGGTGAGTTCGTCCTCGCTGAGTTTGGCGACGGCCACGTCGATCGTGGTGTTACTCGTGTTGTTGACCCACTGGCAGGTGAGGCCGTTCATGGCGGCGATCTCGCTCGCTGCGGTGCCTGACTTCGGCGTGCCGTCCGGCATCAGGCTGACGTTCGGATTGAACTCGTACATGTCGTTGGGTGTGAGCAACTCATCGCAGGTGATCTCGACCGGCTGGCTCACGACAGGTGACGCAGATGGCGCCGGTTCCGGGGTCGCGCTCGGCAGTGCCGGTCCTGTCTCGGACGGCGCAGGCGTCGCGGTCGACGCTGGGGCCGGCGTGCAACCGGCGAGGAGGACGGAGCCGAGAATCGCGGTGGCGACGGCGAGCGGGCGGAGTGCGCGTGGGCGGGCGATCGTGGAAGCCATGTGAGTCTCTCTGTGGGGAATGCTTCGACCATAACAACAGTCACAGTCGGAATCGTGCACACGCCGCGCGGGGCGCATTCACGGCTCCGGATAGAATCGGATATGTGACTCCTGACGACCTTGCCGCTGCCCTGTTCGAACTCGTCGTGCCGCTCGCGGAGAACCGCCGCTCAGGAGCCGGAGCAGAGATCAGTCGCGACGACGTCGTCCTCGAACGTCCCCGCAACCGCGACCACGGTGACTGGGCATCGAACATCTCCATGCGGATCGCCAAGCGGATCGGCGCGAACCCTCGCGAGGTGGCCGCCGAGCTCGCTGAAGGCATCGCCTCGGTCCCCGGCGTCGCTACCGCTGAGGTTGCTGGTCCCGGGTTCCTCAACATCCGTCTCGACGCGGCAGCGACCGGTGCCCTCGCGAAGGTCATCGTCGAGGCCGGAGACACGTACGGGCACAACACGTCGCTCGCCGGACAGTCCATCAATCTCGAATTCGTCTCAGCCAACCCGACCGGACCGCTCCACATCGGACACACCCGCTGGGCCGCACTCGGTGACTCGATCGCCCGTGTGCTGAGCGCGTCCGGCGCGAAAATCGCCAGCGAGTACTACATCAATGACGCAGGCAGCCAGATGGACATCTTCGGCGCATCCGTACTCGCTGCGATCAAGGGCGAGGAGACGCCGGAGGGTGGATACCCAGGCGCGTACATCGCTGAGCTGGGCCGCCAGGTGCTCGAGATCGAGCCGAACCTCCTCGAGCTGCCCGCCGACGAAGCCGTCGCCACCGCCCGTGAACTCGCGTACAAGCTCCAACTGGTCGAGATCGAGAAGTCGCTGGCGAGCTTCAACGTGCATTTCGACGTCTGGTTCTCGGAGCGGGAACTTCACGCGACGAACCCTGAGACGGGTCGAAGTGCCGTCGATGACGCCGTCGAACGCCTTCGCGAGCAGGGTCACGTCTTCGACCAGGACGACGCGGTCTGGGTACGCACCACCGATTTCGGTGACGACAAAGACCGTGTGATCCGCCGCGGCAACAACATCTACACCTACTTCGCCGCGGATGCCGCGTACTACCTGTCGAAATCCGATCGGGGATTCGCGCACAAGATCTACCTGCTCGGCGCCGACCACCACGGTTACGTGCACAGGCTCAGGGCGCTCGCCGGTGCAGCTGGTGACGACCCCACCAAGGACATCGAGGTGCTCATCGGGCAGCTCGTCAGTGTCAACGGCGCCAAGCTGTCGAAGCGCGCGGGCAACATCATCGAGCTCGACGACCTCCAGGCGTGGCTCGGCACCGACGCACTGCGTTACTCGCTCGGGCGTTACCCGGCGGACTCCCCGCTGACCCTCGACCCGGAGCAGCTACGCAAGCGGAGCAACGACAACCCGGTCTTCTACGTGCAGTACGCCCACGCCCGCACTCACTCGGTCGCCCGCAACGCGGAGGCCGCCGGAGTCGACCGGAGCGCTTTCGTTCCCGAACTTCTCGAGCACGAAACCGAGTCAGCTCTGCTCGGCGCGCTGCAGGAGTTTCCGCGCATCGTTGCCCAGGCGGCCGAGCTGCGGGAGCCGCACCGTGTCGCGCGGTTTATCGAAGAGGTCGCCGGCCTGTATCACCGCTGGTACGACAACTGCCGGGTGATCCCGCTCGGTGACGAGCCGATCGGCGACGTGCACCGCAGCCGGCTGTGGCTCAACGACGCGACGGGCCAGGTGGTCCGCAACGGACTCGATCTGCTCGGGGTGTCGGCCCCAGAGCGGATGTAACGTGGCCGACGGCTGGGCAGCACTGCAGCACGACTCTGAATCCGGTCGCGAACCGGTTCGGAAGCCGGCGCGCAGGCGGGCCCTCACCGCCGTCGTCGTCCTCGTGGTGGCCGTCCTCGTCGTTCTTTCAGGCGCGTTCCTCGCTGAGTACATCACCCGTGGCGTGGTCGAGGACACGGTAGCCGCTGCCGCCGAGTCGAACCTGCCCTCAAACGTCGACGGCACGGTGGATGTGGACATCGCCGGGGACTGGGTCCTCCTCCAGCTCCTCAGCGGGCGGATGGAGCAGGTCACCCTCACCTCCGACGACCTGAGCTTCGATTCCATCCCCGTCGAAAAGATGACGGTGACCGCCCTCGGGGTTCCGATCGACCTCAAAGCCGCTGTGGAGGACATCGACGCGACGGTCACGCTCGACGAACCAGCGCTCAACGAATTGCTCACCCTTCCCGACAACGACGCGGCGATCACTCTTGGCGACGGCACGATCGGGTACGAAGGATCCACGTCGGTGTTCGGTGTGCCCATCGGTTACGTCGTCACCGCTGACCTGAGCCCCGACGGCACAGACCTGCTCGTCACCCCGCAGGGAGCCGAGGTGACGACAGCCGCTGGCGCCCTCGACCTGTCCGGCATTGTCGACAGGGTGGTCTCGGAACCCGTACGCCTCTGCCTGGCGGACAAGCTTCCGGTGGGCGTCTCGATCTCGTCCATCGAAGTCGAGAACGGCGTCGCGACCCTCTCCCTTGCCGCATCGGACGTCACCCTCTCTGACAGCTCTCTGAGCTCTCTGGGGGAGTGCCCCGCCTGACGGATGCCGTGGGCTGGATACCCTGCCCCGCATACGTCGCGTGCCACAATTTCACGACAGGGCCACGAGCCTCAGTAGAATCGAACTGTTTCCACCGCCTACCCGCGCGGTACGTTCCCCCTCCGCACGATTGGTTCCTGCCGTGGCTTCTCACCCACTCGCCCCGTCATGGCTGCACGCGCCCGACGATGCGAACGCCCTCGCCGAAGCAGTCTGGCCTGCGTCCGTCTCCCGGGCGGCAACCGGCGAACTCACCGTCGCCGGCGTCTCAGCGCCCGACATCGCCGCACAGTTCGGCACTCCCGTCTACGTCGTCGACGAGACGGATGCCCGCGACCGCGCCGCAGGCGTCCTCGCCGCGTTCCAGCGCGAGTTCGCCGCCGTCGGCAGCTCGGCCACCGTCTACTACGCCGGAAAAGCGTTCCTCTGCACCGAGGTGGCGCGCTGGGTCACCGAGGCCGGGCTCAACATCGACGTCTGCTCCGGCGGTGAACTCGCCGTCGCCCTCGCTGCCGGTGTCGACGCCTCACGCCTCGGCCTCCACGGCAACAACAAGTCGCTCGCCGAGATCGACCGTGCGGTCGAAGCCGGCATCGGCGCCATCGTGCTCGACAGCCTCCAGGAGATCCCGCGAGTCGCGGCAGCTGCTGAGCGTCACGGACGGAAGCAGCGGGTCCGGCTCCGGGTCAACAGCGGCGTTCACGCGCACACCCACGAGTTCCTCGCCACGGCGCACGAAGACCAGAAGTTCGGACTCCCACTCGAACACGCCGCAGACGCCGTCGCGACCGTTCGAAGCTTCGACTCGCTCGAGTTCCTCGGCCTGCACTGCCACATCGGCTCGCAGATCTTCGGATCGGACGGGTTTGCCGAGTCCGCCGCCCGGCTGCTCGCCGTGCACCGCGACCTCCTCGCTGCCGGTCCTGTGCCCGAACTGAACCTCGGCGGCGGGTTCGGCATCGCATACACCGACGTAGACGACCCCACCCCGATCGACGAACTCGCCCGCGAGATCGCACGGATCGTCGCCACCGAGTGCGACCGCCTCGGCGTGCCCATCCCACGAGTCGCTTTCGAACCCGGCCGGGTCGTGATCGGCCCGAGCACGTTCACACTCTACGAGGTGGGAACGACCAAGGACGTCGAGCTGCAGACGGCTGCCGGCGGTTCAGCGACGAGGCGCTACGTGAGCGTCGACGGCGGAATGAGCGATAACGCGAGACCTGCTCTCTACGGCGCGGACTATTCAGTCCGGCTGGCAGGCCGCACGTCCGATGCGGAACCGGTGCTCGTCCGCATCGCAGGCAAGCACTGCGAATCCGGTGACATCGTCGTCCAGGACGACTACCTGCCAGGCGACGTGGCGCCGGGCGACCTCGCCGCGGTACCTGCGACCGGCGCCTATTGCTGGTCGCTTGCGAGCAACTACAACTACCTGGGACGCCCGCCGGTCGTCGCCGTCAAAGACGGAGTCGCCCGCGTGATCGTCCGCGGCGAGACCGAATCCGACCTGCTGGCGCGCGACGCCGGATTGGATGCACGATGACCGAATACCGCACTGTCCGAGTGGCGCTGCTCGGCGCTGGCTCCGTCGGCTCCCAGGTGGCGAGGCTGCTCCTTGCCCACGGTGACGAGCTCGCCGCCCGCTCCGGCGCGAGGCTCGAACTCGTCGGGATCGCCGTCCGTGACATCGACGCCGGCCGCGATGTCGAACTGCCGCGTGAACTCCTGACCACGGATGCTGAATCGCTCGTCGTCGGGGCGGACATCGTCATCGAACTCATCGGCGGTATCGAACCGGCCCGCTCGCTCATTCTGCAGGCGATCCACGCCGGAGCGGATGTCGTCACAGGGAACAAGGCGCTGCTCGCGGCCCACGGTTCCGAGCTCTTCGACGCCACCGAACAGGTCGGCGCGGAGATCTACTACGAGGCGGCCGTCGCCGCAGCCATCCCGATCATCCGGCCGCTGCGCGACAGCCTCGCCGGCGACAACGTTCAACGCATCCTCGCCATCGTCAACGGTTCGACCAACTTCATCCTCGACCGGATGGACCGGTTCGGCGACAGCATGGAAGACGCCCAGAAGACGGCGTTCGAACTCGGCTTCCTCGAGGCCGACCCGACCCTCGACGTCGACGGTTACGACGCCGCCCAGAAGGCCACCATCCTGGCCAGCCTCGCGTTCCACAGCACCGTCCCCGCCGACGGCGTCTACCGTGAGGGCATCGCCGACATCACGCCGGCGCAGATCGACGCTGCCCGCACCGCCGGTTACGTCATCAAACTGCTGGCCATCGCCGAGCGGATCACCGCCGCCGACGGCACCGAGGGGATCTCGGCACGCGTCTATCCTGCTCTCGTCGCCCGCGAGCATCCGCTGGCCGCCGTGCACGGCGGAAACAACGCGGTCTTCGTCGAAGCCGAAGCAGCAGGGCCACTCATGTTCTACGGGGCAGGCGCCGGGGGAGTCCAGACCGCATCCGCTGTCCTCGGCGACCTCGTCTCGGCCGCCCGCCGCCACATCGCCGGCGGTCCGGGCCTCGGTGAGTCCACCCACGCCGACCTTCCGCTGCTGCCGATCGGCGACGTGATCACCAAGTACCAGATCACACTGCGGGTGAACGACCTGCAGGGCGTCCTTGCCGAGGTGGCGACCACCTTCGCCAACGGCGGCGTCTCGGTCGAGACTGTCGAGCAGACGATCGACCCGGAGGAGGGCGGCACCGCCTTCCTCGTGATCGGCACACACGCGGCGCGCGAGCACGCGCTCCAGGCCACCGTCGCAGCGCTGAAAGCCAGCGACGTTGTGAATTCAGTTGTCAGTGTTCTACGAGTTGAAGGAGTCTAAAGATGGCGAAGCAGTGGCGCGGAGTTCTGCACGAGTACGCAGACCGTCTCGACGTAACCGAAAAGACCCCCATCATCAGCCTGGGTGAGGGCGGAACGCCGCTCATCTACGCGGCAGCACTCTCCGCCCGCACCGGCGCGAAGGTTTGGGTCAAGTACGAAGGCATGAACCCGACCGGTTCGTTCAAGGACCGCGGCATGACCATGGCGGTGTCGAAGGCGGTTGAGGCTGGAGCAAAGGCCGTCATCTGCGCCTCCACCGGGAACACCTCGGCGTCCGCGGCAGCGTACGCAGCCCACGCCGGGATCACCGCCGCCGTCCTCGTCCCTGAGGGCAAGATCGCCATGGGCAAGCTTGCCCAGGCCATCGCCCACAACGCACAGCTCATCCAGGTCCAGGGCAACTTCGACGACTGCCTCGACATCGCTCGCGAGCTCTCGGCTAACTACCCGGTCCACCTCGTGAACTCGGTCAACAACGACAGGATCGAAGGCCAGAAGACGGCCGCATTCGAGATCGTCGAAGTGCTCGAAGACGCGCCCGACTTCCACTTCATCCCGGTCGGCAACGCCGGCAACTACACCGCATACACGCGCGGTTACACCGAAGAACTCGAACGAGGCATCAGTACGAAGCTGCCCCGGATGTTCGGATTCCAGGCTGCGGGCAGCGCGCCGCTCGTCAGCGGTAACGTCGTAAAGAACCCGGAGACCGTTGCAAGCGCCATCCGCATCGGAAACCCGGCATCCTGGGACCTCGCAGTCGCCGCACGCGAGGCGACCGACGGCTACTTCGGCGCGATCGAGGACGACATGATCCTCGCCGCGCAGCGCATCCTGTCGACCGAGGTCGGCATTTTCGTCGAGCCCGCCTCAGCGATCAGCGTCGCCGGCCTGCTCGAACGATCGGAAGCCGGTCTTGTTCCCGCAGGGGCGACGGTCGTGCTGACCGTCACGGGCCACGGCCTCAAGGACCCGCAGTGGGCGCTCCGTAACGCCGAGGGCGGCGACATCGCGCCGACCATCGTCCCGGTGGACGTCAACGAGGTCGCGAGCGTCCTCGGGCTGGCCAAGGGCTCCGCGTGAGCCTGACGGGCCGCTCCGTCACGGTTCGCGTTCCGGCCACATCGGCCAACCTCGGGCCGGGCTTCGACACGCTCGGCCTCGCGCTCAGCGTCTATGACGAGGTCACCGTCACCGTTCGCCAGGAGCCGGGAGCCTTCGTCGAGATCCAGGGCGTCGGCGAGTCCGTCGTCGCAACCGACGCGTCCAACCTCGTCGTCCGTGCGCTCGCCCACACCTTCGAGGCGATGGGCCAGTCGGTTCCCGGTGTCGACCTCGTCGCACACAACGTCATCCCCCACGGCAGGGGTCTCGGATCATCGGGTGCTGCCGTCGTCGCCGGGATCGTCGCTGCGCAGGGCTTGCTCGAAGGCATCGTCGACATCGACACCGACACGCTCCTGCGGCTCGCGACCGAATTGGAGGGGCACCCGGACAACGTGGCACCGGCCCTCTTCGGCGGGCTGACGATCGCCTGGGTCGAAGAAGCGGGTCCCCAGCACAAGAAGCTTCTCGTCCACCGCGGTGTGTCGCCGCTGATCCTCGTCCCTCAGCACACGCTGTCGACCAAGGTCGCCCGAAGCCTCCAGCCGGCCAGCGTGCCGCACGAGGATGCCGTCTTCAACGTGTCCAGGTCGGCACTCCTGATTGCCGCGCTCACCCAGAGCCCCGAGTTGCTCTTCGCTGGCACAGAGGACCGCCTGCACCAGAGTTACCGGGCATCCGCCATGCCGGAGACCGACCGTCTGGTGACGCTCCTGCGTTCGCACGGTCACGCCGCCGTCGTTTCGGGCGCAGGCCCGTCGGTGCTTGTCCTTGCCGACGGCCCCGGCCAGCGGCTCGAAGCAGCGGAACTCGTCGCTCGCGAATCGAAATCGCCGTGGGAGAGCATGCTGCTGGCCGTGGATGTTAAGGGCGCGTCCGTTCACACGTCGCTTCGCGACGCGTGAACGGACGCGCATCGCGAAGCGATGCGAAAGGCGGCAGCCCCTACTAAGGCAATCTGCATAACAAGACGGCTATCCCCAGCCGTCTTGTTCTCCCGACGTGAGAGTCTCGAGAACATGACGGCGAACCGCAACCACGTCGTTTCTCGACGATAGCTAGCTGCACAAAAAGACGGCGACCCCCAGCCATCTCCTGACCTAACCGCTCGTTGGCCGTTCTGCAACCCCGTTCGAGGGGTTCAGGGCGTCATTGCGGAAGTGGTAGAGTTGGCTTGATCCCGACAGGCAAGCCGAATGGCAAATCTGGCCTTCGGGTGATTTCTGCAAACCCAACGCCATCGCCGACTGCATTGTGCGTCTCTTGTTCTAGGGCACACACGGCGTGCGGGGTGCGAGTCAATCTGACGGACGCTCCCGCCAACGCGATGTGCTCTCCTGACGTGTATCCCACGGTTCAGGGGGAAGGAACCCACTTTCAGTGACCAATGTCAATATCCGTTTCGATACGGAATCAGGCGCAAACCTGACCTCCCTCAAGGTCTCAGACCTGCAGCTGCTTGCCAGCCAGTGGGGTATTCAGGGCGCATCCAAACTTCGCAAGGGGGAACTCGTGGAGAAGATCTCAGAGGCTCAGGCCGCTGCCGAGGTCGACGGGGCGACGTTGCCCGTCGTTTCCGAGGCAGGCGCCGAGGCGCCGGCTGAAGCTCCGTCGCAGGCCGAAGTGGCCGCCGTCGTCGAGGCCCCGGCTATCATGGCCGAACAGCCGCAGACAGAGACTCCTGCGGAGCAGTCAGCTCCCGTGGCACGGAAGCGTGCACCGCGGCGTGCGACGACCCAGTCCGCGAAAGAGGCCGCATCCGTCGTGGCACCCGAAGGCGTCGTCGCTGAAGCTCCGGCCGCCCAGGTAACAGAGGCTCAGGTAACAGAGGCTCAGGCACCGGAGGCTCAGGCACCCGATGCTGAGGCACCGGATGCCGTCGCAACGGAGTCGGCAGAATCGGCACCCGCCGAGCAGAAGCCGAGCGAGTCCGGCGACGAGGCGGGCGCACAGCGTCCCAAGAAGAACAACCGGCGTGGACGCGGTTCAAGAGGCGAGCGTACCGAGACCGAAACCTCGGAGCAGGTTGAGGAATCGGCAAGCTTCGAGACCGCAGCTTCCGAGCAGGGCGAGTCCGACGACTCCTCGCAGGAGCCCCGTCAGGGTCGCGGACGCAACCGCAACCGCAACCGGAGCAGCGACCAGGCCCAGGCCACGGACGAGAAGCAGGGCGGCCAGAACGACCGCAACCGCAACAACGACCGTGGGGGCAACGCCACTAACGACCGCAACGACCGCCAGGCTCCCGAGCGCGACGCCGACCGCCAGGGCGGCGACCGTAATGGCAACCGTGACCAGCAGCGCGAGCAGCAGGACGACGGCAGCCGTAACGGCCGCAACCGGTACCGCGACCGCAAGCGCCGCGGCGGAACCGACAACGCTGACTTTGAGCCGGAGATCTCCGACGACGACGTGCTCCTGCCCGTCGCCGGCATCCTCGACGTCCTCGACAACTATGCGTTCGTGCGGACCTCCGGTTACCTGCCCGGTTCGAACGACGTCTACGTGTCGCTCGGGCAGGTCAAGAAGTACAACCTGCGCAAGGGTGACGCCGTGGTCGGCGCGATTCGCCAGCCCCGTGAGAACGACACCAACGCTCGCCAGAAGTACAACGCGATCGTCAAGGTCGACTCGGTCAACGGCCAGAGCGTCGACGAGGCAGCAGCCCGCGTCGAGTTCGGCAAGCTCACCCCGCTCTATCCGCAGGACCGCCTGCGGCTCGAGACGGAGCCGGGCAAGCTCACGCAGCGCATCATCGACCTGATCGCCCCGATCGGCAAGGGCCAGCGCGGCCTCATCGTCGCACCGCCCAAGGCCGGCAAGACGATCGTGCTCCAGCAGATTGCCAACGCCATCTCGATCAACAACCCCGAGGTCCACCTCATGGTTGTCCTCGTGGACGAGCGCCCCGAGGAAGTCACCGACATGCAGCGCACAGTGAAGGGTGAGGTCATCGCCTCCACCTTCGACCGTCCTGCTGAGGACCACACCACGGTTGCCGAGCTCGCCATCGAGCGTGCGAAGCGCCTCGTGGAGCTCGGGCACGACGTTGTCGTGCTCCTCGACTCGATCACCCGCCTCGGCCGTGCCTATAACCTCGCTGCGCCGACCTCAGGACGCATCCTGTCCGGTGGAGTCGATGCATCCGCTTTGTACCCGCCGAAGCGTTTCTTCGGAGCCGCGCGCAACATCGAGAACGGTGGCTCGCTCACCATCCTCGCGACGGCGCTCGTCGAGACCGGGTCCAAGATGGACGAGGTCATCTTTGAAGAGTTCAAGGGCACGGGCAACTCCGAGCTCCGCCTGTCGCGCCAGCTGGCCGACAAGCGCATTTTCCCGGCTGTCGACGTCAACGCGTCGTCGACACGTCGTGAGGAGATGCTGCTCGGAGCAGACGAAGTCCGTGTCACCTGGAAGCTGCGTCGTGCCCTCGCTGGTCTCGACCAGCAGCAGGCGCTCGAGGTTGTCCTCGGCAAGCTCAAGGAGACCCAGTCCAACGTCGAGTTCCTCGTCCAGATGCAGAAGACGATGCCGGCGCCCGTCGCAGGCACCGGCCGCAGCCACGACCACGAGCGCGACCACCGCTAGCTGAATTGACGAACCCGTTTGCCTCCGGCGTACGACTCCTCTCGAGTCGGATGCCGGGGCAGGCGGGTTTTGTCATGACGCGGGTGGCAGGATGAAACGCAAAGGACGGATGAGAAATGTTTGAATCGGTATCGGTACTGATCGACGAGCACAAGGACCTGCAGGAACAGCTGGCCGACCCGGCAGTACACGCTGACCCTGCCCGGTCGAAGAAGATCAACCGGCGCTACGCCGAGCTGTCGAAGATTCTCGCGGCGCACTCGTCGTGGCTTCAGGCGCAGGAGGACCTCGCGGCAGCCCGCGAGCTCGCGAAGGAAGACGACGCGTTCGCTGCCGAAGTGCCCGGCCTCGAAGAGGGCATGGCGACGGCGCAGGAGAAGCTCCGCCGGCTGCTCATCCCGCGCGACCCGGATGACGGCCGCGACGTCATCATGGAGATCAAGGGTGGAGAGGGCGGCGCCGAGAGCGCACTCTTCGCGGCAGACCTGCTGCGGATGTACCTGCACTACGCCGAGTCGAAGGGCTGGAAGACCGAGCTCCTCGAACGCACCGAGAGCGACCTCGGTGGTTACAAGGACGTCCAGGTTGCCATCAAGTCCAACGCCAGCGACCCGTCGCAGGGGGTCTGGGCGCACCTCAAGTACGAGGGTGGCGTCCACCGCGTGCAGCGTGTTCCGGCGACCGAGTCGCAGGGTCGCATCCACACGTCCACCACCGGTGTGCTCGTTTTCCCGGAGGTCGACGCCCCCGAAGAGGTCGAGATCAGCCAGAACGACCTCAAGATCGATGTGTACCGCTCGAGTGGTCCTGGTGGCCAGTCGGTCAACACCACCGACTCCGCCGTGCGCATCACCCACCTGCCGACGGGCATCGTCGTGGCCATGCAGAACGAGAAGAGCCAGCTGCAGAACCGTGAGGCCGGTATGCGCGTGCTGCGCGCCCGGATCCTCGCCCGCCAGCAGGAGGAGCAGGCCGAACTCGACAGCGCCAAGCGCAAGACGCAGATCCGCACGATGGACCGGTCCGAGCGCATCCGTACGTACAATTTCCCCGAGAACCGGATCGCAGATCACCGCACCGGCTTCAAGGCGTACAACCTCGACGCTGTGATCAATGGCGCCCTCGATCCGCTGATCGACTCGGCCATCCGTGCCGACGAGGAGGCCCGCCTGGCCGACATCGGAGACCAGGGCTGACCTTCACTCGCAACCGCAGACGGAAAAGCCGGTCATTCTTAGGAATGACCGGTTTTTCTGTGTGTGCGGCATAGCGGTTCGATGCGTGCAAATGGCTCTAAAGTCGCCGCGAGAGGTGCCTTGGCGCATACTGAACCCGCCCCAAGAAACCTAGATGTGGTACTCCGGCTCGGTGAACCCGTAGGTCTTCCCCGGCTCACGCCGACGCGCGACCGCCGGAACTCCGACGAGCAGCGACATCGCCGGGGCATCCTTCGTCACGACCGCGTTCGCGCCGACGATACTGCCGTCGCCCACGAGGATCGGGCCGATGATCTTGGCGCCCGCTCCCACCTGCACACCGTTCCCGAGCGTCGGATGGCGCTTCTCCCTGCCTTTCGACTTCCCGCCGAGCGTGACGCTGTGGTACAGCATGACGTCGTCGCCGATCTCAGCCGTCTCGCCGATGACGACACCCATGCCGTGGTCGATGAAGAACCGCCGGCCGATGACGGCACCAGGGTGGATCTCGACCCCGGTCAGGAACCGGGTGAACTGCGACAGAATGCGCGCCGGCATCCGTGCGCCACGCATCCACAGCCTGGACGTCAGCCGGTACGCCCAAATGGCATGGAGGCCGGAGTAGGTAAGGAAAATCTCCACCGAGCTGCGCGCGGCAGGGTCGTGCACGCGCGCGGCCGCGATGTCTTCGCGGATTCGGGACAGAACCGGCATCGCTTAGTCGACGAGATCCGACCAGAGCGGCGTCGAGATGTACCGTTCCCCGGTGTCGCAGACGATGGCGACGATGCGCTTGCCGGCATTCTCCGGCCGTTTCGCCAGTTCGAGCGCCGCCCAGATGATCGCACCGGACGAGATTCCTGCGAGGATGCCTTCCTCTGCGGCCAGTCGCTTGGCGACGCGCACGGAGTCCTCGAAGCTGACGTCGATGACCTCGTCGTAGATGGTCGTGTCCAGGATTTCAGGCACGAAGTTCGCACCGATGCCCTGGATCTTGTGGGGGCCGGGGGCACCACCGTTGAGGATGGGGGAGTCGATCGGCTCGACAGCAACGACCTGGATCTCAGGCTTGCGCTGCTTGAGGACCTGGCCGACACCGGTGATCGTGCCGCCGGTGCCGACGCCGGCGACGAAGATGTCGATGTCGCCGTCCGTGTCGCGCCAGATCTCCTCTGCCGTCGTCTTGCGGTGGATCTCGGCGTTGGCTTCGTTGGCGAACTGCTGGGCGAGGATGGCTCCTGGCGTCGACGCGACGATCTCCTCGGCCGCAGCGACAGCGCCCTTCATGCCGAGCGCCGGCTCGGTGAGCACGAGCTCAGCGCCGAATGCGCGGAGCAGGACACGACGCTCTGTGCTCATCGACGCGGGCATCGAGAGGATCACCTTGTACCCACGGGCGGCGCCGACGAGCGCGAGGGCGATGCCGGTGTTGCCGCTGGTTCCTTCGACAATGGTTCCGCCGGGCTTCAATGCGCCTGCGGCCTCCGCGGCGTCGACGATGGCGACGCCCAGGCGGTCTTTCACGCTCGACCCGGGGTTGTAGTACTCCAGCTTCGCCAGAACGGAGGCCTCAGCGCCATCGGTCACGCGGTTCAGCTGAACAAGCGGGGTGTTGCCGAACGCCTCGGTGATATTGGCATAGATCTTTCCGGCCACGTATATGCTCCTTGGGTTATGGTCTGCGCTGGGCGCAGTCGACGGGATTACAGCCTATTGCCCGGTGCAACCGCTCATGGCTGTGTGTCATTCCGGATGCGCCGCGAAAACCTCCGGGTAGGCTCGGGAACCGGCGGCTTTCCCTATCCGCCTTACCCCACAGGCAGGCCCGGCACTTTCATGACTCCGAGAACAGCAACCGTCGGCACGCTCGCCACCGCGATGACCGAGCTCCTGGCGAAGGCAGGCGTCGCGAACCCCGACGTCGACGCCGAACTCCTTCTCGGACACGTCCTCGACATCGGCCGAGGAGAGGTCCAGGCCGCGGCCCTCACCGGCCGACCGGTCACGGATGCGCAGGCCGAGACTGTCACGCTCCTCGCCGAGCGGCGCGCACAGCGTGAACCGCTCCAGCACATTCTCGGGCGGGCCGCCTTCCGGTCGCTCTACCTCGCCGTCGGCCCTGGGGTGTTCGTGCCCCGGCCCGAAACAGAACAGGTCGTCCAGTTCGCGATCGACGCCCTGCGTTCCGTGCCCGACCCTGAACCAATCGGCATTGACCTGGGCACCGGGTCAGGCGCTATCGCGCTGGCGATGGCCACAGAGGTCCCGAACGCGCGTATCTACGCCGCAGAGAACTCCGTCGACGCGTTCCTCTGGGCCCGGCAGAACTTCACCGAGACCGCTGCTCCGAATGCCACCCTCGTTTTCGAGAACCTGGCCGGAGCGTTTCCCGAGCTCGACGGGGCGGCATCCGTCGTGATCTCCAACCCGCCATACGTACCGGATGCCGCGATCCCGAGGGATCCGGAGGTCCGGTTCTTCGACCCGGCTGCGGCACTGTACGGGGGAGAGGACGGCCTCGACGTCGTCCGCCAGCTCTCCGAGACGGCTGCCCGGCTGCTCCGGCCGGGCGGAACCCTCATTCTCGAGCACGGTGAGCTGCAGGGCGAAGCGATCCGCGACATCCTTACCCGCGACGGCTGGCGGGCTGCGGCGACGTTCCGCGACCTCACTCAGCGAGACCGAACCACGACGGCACTTCGGGCTTAGCCTGCCCGCTCACCCGGCCGTAGCGGTATCGATTCGAGAACAGGGCACGGTTCCCGGAATCCTCCCACCGGGTCCGGGTTAGAATTGGCGCGATGTCTCGCCTCTTCGACTGCTCCCAGGATTCCGACCTCCTCACCGGCATGCGCCTCGCTCGTGCCGCCGTGCGCAAAGGAGAACTCGTCGTGATCCCCACCGACACCGTTTACGGAGTCGCCGCCGACGCATTCTCGCCGGCCGCAGTACAGAAGCTGCTCGACGCCAAGGGTCGCACCCGTCAGTCGCCGCCGCCGGTGCTCGTGCCGGGGATCGCGACGCTCGAGGCCCTTGCCGCCGAGATTCCGGATGCTGTCCGCACGCTGGTCGACGCGTTCTGGCCTGGGGGACTCACCATCGTCCTGCCGGCGCAGCCCTCACTGGCATGGGACCTCGGAGACACCGACGGAACCGTCGCCGTCCGGATGCCGGACAACCGCATCGCCCTTGAACTGCTCGAGGAGACCGGCCCACTCGCGGTCTCGAGCGCAAACCTCACCGGGAAGCCCGCAGCCACCACGGCGCAGGAAGCGATGGACATGCTCGGGGACTCCGTCGACGTCTACCTCGACGGCGGAACGAGCGAGTCGACCGCATCCACCATCGTCGACGCCACAGCTCTCGTCGCCCCCGGCGGAACGGTGACGATCCTCCGCGAAGGGGCGATCACGCGCTCGCAACTGCGGGACGTCCTCGGTGACCTGCTCGACGACCCAGCGGCCGTCGACGGTGTGTCAACGGCATGATCCTCTACGCCCTGATCGCCCTCGCAACAGCGCTCATCACGTTCGTCCTCTCGCTCATCGTCTACAAGGTGGCGTTGCGCTACAAGCTCTACCCGGGCATCCGCGAGCGGGACGTACACACGCGGCCAACACCGCGACTCGGCGGGGTGGCCATGTTCATCGGCGTGGTCGCCGCATTCGGCCTCGCCTACCTCATCTCCCGGGTGACCCCGTTCTTCGAGCAGACCTTCAACCCGCCCGGGTCGATCCTGGCCATCCTCGGCGCCTCGCTCATCATCGTGCTCATCGGCATCGCAGACGACCTCTGGGACCTCGACTGGATGATCAAACTCGCCGGCCAGTTCATGGCCGCCGGGCTCATCGCCTGGCTCGGGGTGCAGATCTACTCCCTGCCGATCGGCGGACTCACCGTGGGATCGTCATGGATGTCCGCGGCCCTGGCCATATTCGCCATCGTTCTCGTGATGAACGCGGTGAACTTCATCGACGGGCTCGACGGTCTCGTCGCCGGTGTCGGGCTCATCGCCAACGGGGTGTTCCTCGTCTACGGCTACCTCCTCGTCCGCGACCTCGGGCAGTCCACCTTCTTCAACCTCTCGTTGCTCATCTCCGCCGTCCTCGTGGGAGCGTGCGCCGGATTCCTGCCGATGAACTGGCACCCGGCGAAGATGTTCATGGGCGACGCGGGGGCGCTTCTCGTGGGCCTCCTGATGGCCACGAGCGCCGTTGCCATCACCGGCCAGATCGACCCGTCCGCCCTCAACGCCGACCCGGCCAGTGGCGGGGGAGTCGGACGCAGCCAGCTCATCGGTGCGTTCATCCCGATCATCCTGCCGTTCGCGATTCTCATCGTGCCGCTCGTCGACTTCGCCCTTGCCGTCATCCGGCGGCTTCGGGCGGGGAAGTCGCCGTTCAGCGCTGACCGGATGCACCTGCACCACCGTCTCCTCGACATGGGTCACTCACACCTGCATGCAGTGCTCATCTTCTACGCGTGGACGACCGTCATCGCGCTGTCGTGCCTCCTGTTCTTCGTGTTCCAGCCAT
The DNA here is from genome assembly GCF_900115155.1 of Mycetocola miduiensis. GTDB lineage: Bacteria > Actinomycetota > Actinomycetes > Actinomycetales > Microbacteriaceae > Mycetocola_A > Mycetocola_A miduiensis. Next base: position 206,807 of record NZ_FOVM01000005.1, on the reverse strand, counting down.
ACTGGTTCGGCCTTGGCTTCCTCGTGGTCGGTGTGGTCGTCTGCACCGTCTTCACCCTCGCCCCGCTCGGCCGTCGCAAGTCAGCGGAGATCCGTGCGCAGGCCGCCCCGGAAGGAACGGGCCGCGCAGACACGCTCGCGGTGTTCGACCCGCTCGACGAGGCATCGGAGGAACGGAACCGCTACGCACCCGTGGCCATTGAGAACCTCGAAACCCCAGACAAGGAACCCCGATGAAGTCAGCAGAGATCCTTCGAGCCAGCCTCAAGTGGGGCGGCCTCCTCGCGCTCGCCATCGCTGTGGTGGGCGGTGGGCTGGGTTACCTGGTCGACGGCAACCGCGGCCTGACCAGCGCACTGATCGGCACCGCGATGTCGATCGTCTTCCTCGGCATTACGGCCGCCAGCATCCTCTTCGCGAACCGCTGGTTCGGAACCGACCTTTTCGTGCCGATCTTCTTCGGCATCGTGATGGGCGGCTGGCTGATCAAGTTCGTCCTGTTCCTCGTTCTTGCGGTGCTCCTCAAGGACCAGCCGTGGATCAACCCCACGGTGCTCTTCCTGAGCATCATCGCCGGTGTGATCGGGGCGCTCACGGTTGACGTGATCATCGTGTCGAAGTCCCGAATGCCGTATGTCAGCGACGTCACTCTTCCCGGTGACGAGAAACGGCCCAATTAAAGCGGCTCTCAATTCGTCGCGTAACGCATCGTTTGATAGTGTTATCGAAGATTCCCCGCCCGAACATGTCGCAAGAAGTATGTGCGTCGGGCACTTCCCACCGTTCGTCGTCGCGAGAGCTAAGCTCCACGCCCGAAACAGGAGAGCGCGCTGTTAGCTAACGCTGTGAACTTACTGGTTCAGACCTCAACCGACGACGGGACCTTCCACGGGCCGTCGATCATGGAATTCTTCCCGGACATCGTCTTGTTCGAGGGCACCGGATTCGACATCAACCGGATCATGCTGATCCGCCTCCTCGCTGTTCTCGCGCTGGTGATCGTCTTCTGGCTCGGCACGCGGAACATGAAGATCGTGCCAGGCAAGTTCCAGAGCCTCATCGAGATGGCGCTCGACTTCGTGCGGGTCAACATCGCAGAAGACCTCCTCGGCAAGGTCGACGGTAAGCGGTTCCTGCCGCTACTCACCACGATGTTCTTCATGATCTTCACCATGAACTTCACGGGCATCATCCCGGGCCTCAACATCGCGGGAACGTCTGTCATCGGTGTGCCGCTCGTGCTTGCCGCGATCTCCTACGTCACCTTCATCTACGCCGGCATCAAGAAAAGCCCGGGCAAGTTCTTCAAGAACTCCCTCTTCCCGACCGGTGTGCCGTGGCCCGTGTACATCATCGTCACCCCGATCGAGTTCATCTCGACCTTCATCATCCGTCCGGTGACGCTGACGCTCCGACTCCTCATGAACATGGTCGTCGGCCACCTGCTCCTCGTCCTGTTCTTTGCGGCGACCCAGTTCTTCGTGTTCACGCTCGGCGGATGGTTCATCGCCATGGGCGCGGTCACCTTCGCCTTCGGGTTCGCTTTCACCCTGTTCGAAATCCTGGTCGCACTGCTCCAGGCATATGTCTTCACCCTGCTCACCGCGGTTTACATTCAGCTCGCGGTAGCTGAAGAGCACTAAGAAGCCGGCAACCGCCAGCTTTTTTCATCACGGAAGGAAACATCACGTGGACGCAACAACCGTTCTCGCCGAGATCAACGGAAACATCGCGACGGTCGGTTACGGTCTCGCAGCGATCGGCCCCGCCATCGGCGTCGGCATCGTCGTTGGAAAGACCATCGAGGGTGTCGCTCGTCAGCCTGAGCTGGCTGGCCGCCTGCAGGTCCTGATGTGGATCGGTATCGCCTTCACCGAGGCGCTCGCCTTCATCGGCATCGCCACCTACTTCATCTTCACGGCCTAGACCTCTCTTTCACCCTCGTAAGGAGGCAAGATGCTACACGCACTCGTTGCGGCGGCTGAAGAGGGCACTACCAAGAACCCTCTGATCCCCGAGCTCTACGACATCTTCTGGTCGGCGGTGTGTTTCGTCATCCTGTTGGCACTCTTCTGGAGGTTCGTTCTTCCGAAGATGCAGACCATGCTCGAAGAGCGTTCTGCCGCCATTGAAGGCAACATCGCCAAGGCAGATGAAGCACAGCGCCAGGCTGAGGCCGCTCTCGAGCAGTACACCGCTCAGCTCGCAGAGGCACGCCAGGAGGCAGGCCGTATCCGCGAGTCCGCTCGTGAGGACGGCAAGCAGATCGTCACTGAGGCCAGGAGCCAGGCGATGCTCGAAGCTGCGCGAGTGACGGCAAGCGCGCAGGCGCAGATCGAAGCCGAACGGCAGGCAGCGCTCGTTTCCCTCCGGAGCGATGTCGGCACGCTCGCCATCGACCTCGCGGGCAACGTCATCGGTGAGACCCTCGCCGATGACGCCAAGGCGACCGCCATCGTGGATCGTTTCCTTGCTGAACTCGAAGCTTCGGAGAAGGCAACCAAGTAATGGGAAGCGCAACTCGGGAAGCTCTCGCGTCGTCGAGGAAGGCACTGTCAGACACCGGGCGAATCGACCTGACCACCGCTACGGATCTCTTCGCAGCGGGCCGGGTTATCGGTGAGTCGGGCCAGCTGCGCTCGCTCCTCGCCGACCCGTCGGCCGAGAGCAGCGTGAAGGCGTCGATCATCGACCGCGTCTTCGGCTCGCAGCTCAGCGCGCAGGCGCTCGACCTCCTCCGGGAGATCGTGTCCGCACGCTGGTCGAGCGCTGACGACCTTCTCGGCGGAATCGAAGAACTCGGCCTTCGGGCCGCTGCCGTCGCCGCTGGGCCCGATGCCCGCCTCGACGCCCAGCTCTTCGCTTTCAGCCGGTTGGTGTCATCGGACGCCGGACTCGAGCTCGCGCTCGGCTCCAAGCTCGGCGGGCAGGCTTCCAAGAGCGCGCTCGTTGAAAAGCTCCTCACCGGCAAGGGCTCGGTCGAGACCGCGGAGATCGTCAAGCACATCGTGTTGCAGCCCCGTGGACGCCGTATCGGAGAGCTTCTCCGCCACGCGGCATCCGTCATCGCTGACCAGCAGGGCTACATCATCGCAAGCGTGACCAGCGCTTTCCCGCTCGGAACCGCCCAGGTCGAGCGGCTCGAAAACGGGCTGGCGGCGCAGTACGGTCGCAAGATCCGACTCAACCAGATCGTCGAGCCGAGCGTCATCGGAGGCCTGCGCGTGCAGGTCGGCGACGACGTCATCGACGGCAGTATCGCCTCACGCCTCAGCGAACTTAGACTTCAGCTTGCTGGCTAGCGCCAGTAGACAACGTAGGGGACATTCGTCCCCACACAGATAGGGAAGAAGATGGCAGAACTTACGATCAGCCCCGACGAAATCCGGGATGCTCTCAAGGACTTCGTCACGGCTTACGAGCCGGGTAAGGCCACCACCACCGAGGTCGGATACGTCACCGACGCCGGTGACGGCATCGCCCACGTTGAGGGTCTGCCTGGCGTGATGGCCAACGAGCTCATCCGTTTCGCGGATGGAACCCTCGGCCTCGCGCAGAACCTCGATGAAGACGAGATCGGCGTTGTCGTCCTCGGTGAATTCGGCGGCATCGTCGAAGGCATGGAAGTCACCCGCACAGGAGAGGTGCTCTCGACCCCGGTCGGCGACGCGTTCCTCGGCCGTGTGGTCGACCCGCTCGGTGCCCCGATCGACGGCCTCGGCGAGATCAAAGCGGAGACCCGCCGCGCCCTCGAACTGCAGGCCCCAGGCGTGATGCAGCGTAAGAGCGTGCACGAGCCGATGCAGACCGGCATCAAGGCCATCGACGCCATGATCCCGATCGGCCGCGGCCAGCGCCAGCTGATCATCGGTGACCGCCAGACGGGTAAGTCGGCGATCGCGATCGACACGATCATCAACCAGAAGGCCAACTGGGACTCCGGCGACGTCAACAAGCAGGTTCGCTGCATCTACGTCGCCATCGGCCAGAAGGGCTCGACGATCGCCGCCATCAAGGCTGCACTCGAAGAGTCCGGCGCCATGGAATACACGACCATCGTCGCTGCTCCTGCCTCTGACCCCGCAGGCTTCAAGTACCTCGCTCCGTACACCGGCTCGGCCATCGGCCAGCACTGGATGTACGGCGGCAAGCACGTCCTTATCGTCTTCGACGACCTGTCGAAGCAGGCTGAGGCATACCGCGCCGTTTCGCTGCTGCTGCGTCGCCCGCCGGGACGCGAAGCATACCCCGGTGACGTTTTCTACCTGCACTCCCGCCTTCTCGAGCGTTGCGCAAAGCTCTCCGACGAGCTCGGCGCAGGATCGATGACCGGCCTGCCGCTCATCGAGACCAAGGCGAACGACGTCTCCGCGTACATCCCGACCAACGTGATCTCGATCACCGACGGCCAGATCTTCCTCCAGTCCGACCTGTTCAACGCCAACCAGCGTCCAGCAGTCGACGTGGGAATCTCGGTGTCGCGAGTCGGTGGTGACGCCCAGGTGAAGAGCATCAAGAAGGTTTCAGGAACACTGAAGCTCGAGCTCGCACAGTACCGCTCCCTCGAGGCATTCGCGATGTTCGCATCCGACCTCGACGCAGCGAGCCGTCGCCAGCTCGCTCGTGGCGCCCGCCTCACAGAGCTGCTGCGCCAGCCGCAGTACTCGCCGTTCCCCGTCGAGAACCAGGTCGTCTCGATCTGGGCCGGCACGAAGGGCAAGCTCGATGAGGTACCGGTCGAAGACATCCTGCGGTTCGAAAGCGAACTGCACGACTACCTCGGCCGCAACACCCAGGTTCTCACCAAGCTCCGCGACACCAACGTGCTGAGCGACGACATCGTCGACGAGCTCGATGCTGCCGTCGACAAGTTCAAGCAGGAGTTCCAGACCGGTGCGGGCAAGCCCCTCAGCGGTCCAGGCTCCGAGCAGTTCACGGAGCTCCCGGCTGAAGACGTCAATCAGGAAAAGATCGTCAAGGGACGTCGATAAGTAATGGGTGCTCAACTTCGGGTCTACACGCAGAAAATCAAATCTGCGCAGACGACCAAGAAGATCACGAAGGCGATGGAGCTCATCGCCGCCTCGCGCATTGCGAAAGCACAGGCGCGCGTTGCGGCATCCGGGCCCTATTCGCGGGCAATCACCCGCGCGGTGTCAGCCGTGGCGACGTACTCCAACGTCGACCACGTGCTGACCACTGAGCCGGAGAAGATCGAACGGGCAGCCGTCGTCATCTTTGCGTCCGACCGTGGTCTCGCCGGTGCCTTCAACTCGCAGGTCCTGCGCGAAGCGAACGAACTCGCCGAGCTGCTCAAGAGCCAGGGCAAGGACGTTGTCTTCTACCTGTACGGGCGCAAAGCGGTCGGCTACTTCGCATTCCGCAAACGCCCATCAGAGCGTCAGTGGATCGGTGAGGCCGAGAACCCCACCTTCGCCACAGCGCAGGAGATCAGCGCTGCACTGCTGGAGAAGTTCGTCCTGGACGCATCCGAAGGCGGCGTAGACGAGATTCACATCGTCTACAACCGCCTCGTCAGCATGATGAGCCAGGTTCCCGAGGTCGTCCGCCTGCTGCCCCTCGAGGTCGTCGAAGGTGTCGAAGAGCCGGACGACAAGACAGTCCTTCCGCTCTACGAGTTCGAGCCGGACCCGGCGAGCGTGCTCGACGCGCTCCTGCCGGTCTACATCGAGAGCCGTATCTTCAACGCCCTGCTTCAGTCGGCTGCTGCGAAGCACGCGGCTACGCAGAAGGCGATGAGCTCGGCGAGTGATAACGCGGACAAGCTCATCACGACGTACACCAGGCTGCGCAACAACGCACGCCAGGCCGAGATCACCCAGCAGATTTCCGAGATTGTCGGCGGCGCAGACGCACTGTCGTCCGCCAAGTAACGCAGATTACGAAGAGAGAAGAAGAGCATGACAGACATTGCCACCGCTCAGGACACGAGTGAGGTGAAGGCCGGCGCAACCGGCCGCGTCGCCCGCGTCACCGGTCCGGTTGTCGACATCGAGTTCCCGCACGACGCGATCCCCGGTATCTACAACGCCCTGAAGACCACCGTCAACATGGCGGGGGAGACCCAGGTCCTCACGCTCGAGGTTGCCCAGCACCTCGGCGACGACCTGATCCGCGCCATCGCCCTGAACCCGACCGACGGACTCGTCCGTGGCCAGGAAGTCACCGACACGGGTGAGCCGATCACGGTTCCCGTCGGAGACATCACCAAGGGCAAGGTCTTCAACGTCATCGGCGATGTCCTCAACGCCGAGCCGGGCGAGCGAATCGAGATCACCGAGCGCTGGCCGATCCACCGCAAGCCGCCGGCGTTCGACCAGCTCGAGTCGAAGACCGAGCTCTTCGAGACCGGCATCAAGTCGATCGACCTCCTCACCCCGTACGTGCAGGGTGGAAAGATCGGTCTCTTCGGTGGTGCGGGTGTCGGTAAGACGGTCCTCATCCAGGAGATGATCCAGCGCGTTGCGCAGGACCACGGTGGTGTGTCGGTGTTCGCCGGTGTTGGTGAGCGTACCCGTGAAGGTAACGACCTCATCATGGAAATGGAAGAAGCCGGCGTCTTCGACAAGACAGCGCTTGTCTTCGGCCAGATGGACGAGCCGCCAGGAACGCGACTGCGTGTCGCGCTCTCGGCCCTCACCATGGCTGAGTACTTCCGTGACGTGCAGAAGCAGGACGTGCTGTTGTTCATCGACAACATCTTCCGCTTCACGCAGGCCGGTTCCGAGGTCTCGACGCTGCTCGGCCGTATGCCGTCCGCTGTGGGTTACCAGCCGAACCTCGCCGACGAGATGGGTATCCTCCAGGAGCGCATCACCTCGACCCGTGGCCACTCGATCACGTCCCTGCAGGCGATCTACGTTCCTGCTGACGACTACACCGACCCGGCTCCGGCGACGACGTTCGCACACCTCGACGCGACCACCGAGCTGTCACGTGAGATCGCGTCGAAGGGTCTGTACCCCGCGATCGACCCGCTGACCTCGACGAGCCGCATCCTGGACCCGCGCTACATCGGTGACGACCACTACAACACGGCCGTCCGCGTCAAGGCGATCCTGCAGAAGAACAAGGAACTCCAGGAGATCATCGCGATCCTCGGTGTCGACGAGCTGAGCGAAGAAGACAAGATCACGGTGGCCCGTGCGCGTCGTATCCAGCAGTTCCTCTCGCAGAACACCTACATGGCGAAGAAGTTCACCGGTGTCGAGGGTTCAACGGTTCCGCTCAAGGAGACCATCGAGTCCTTCTCGGCGATCGCCAACGGCGAGTTCGACCACGTTGCAGAGCAGGCGTTCTTCAACGTCGGTGGCATCAGCGATGTCGAAGAGCGCTGGGCACAGATCCAGAAGGAGAACGGCTAAGCATGGCGTCGCTCAAGGTCAGTGTTGTCGGGGCCGACCAGGAGGTGTGGTCAGGTGCCGCATCCATGGTCGTCGCCCGGACGGTTGAGGGAGAGATCGGTATTCTCCCCGGCCACGAGCCCATGCTTGCCATTCTCGCTGAGGGTGAAGTACGCGTGACCGCTGAGAATGGCGAGAAGATCGTCGCGCGCGCCGCCGACGGATTCCTGTCTGTCGACAACAACACCGTCACCGTCGTGGCCGGCAACGCCAGCCTCGTCAAGTAATTCGCCGCAAGGCCCCTGTAACGCCCCGTGCTGATCCTGCTTCCTCCGTCCGAGACGAAGAAAGCAGGTGGCACGGGGCGTTCTTTGTCCCTGGAGCTCCTGCGTTTCCCTGCGCTGACCGAGGCGCGGCGCCAGCTTGCCGAAGACGTCGTCGCCCTGTCGCACGACACGGATGCCGCGATAGCGGCGCTGAAATTGGGTCCGAAGCAACACACCGAGGTACAGACGAACCGGCTGCTGTGGCAGTCGCCGACCATGCCGGCGCTCGATCGATACACCGGGGTATTGTTCGATGCCCTCGACGCCGCATCCCTCAGCCCAGAGGAGCGAGCTTTCGCCGGCCGCCACCTGGTCATCCACGCGGCGCTACTCGGTCCGGTCGGTTCCCTCGATCCGATTCCGGCTTACCGTCTCTCCCACGATTCACGCGTGCCCGGCCGGCCGTTGAAACGGCACTGGCGGAGTGCTGTCGAAACTTCGCTCGCCGGTGAGGAAGGGTTTGTGCTCGACCTGCGTTCGGAGGCGTACGTCGGTTTGGGGCCGGCTCCGGATGGCTCGTCGTTCCTTCGCGTGCTGACCGAAGGCGAGGGCGGCGTACGGCGCGCCCTCAACCACTTCAACAAAAAGGCGAAGGGCGAATTCACCCGCTCCATCGTTCAGTCGGGTGTCGTCTTCGGGAGTTCGGACGAACTTCTCGCGTGGGCTCCGACCGCGGGGTTCCGCCTGGAGCGTGTGGCGGGAACGACGGAGCTTGCACTCATCGTTTGACGCGCTCGGTCTGCGGCGACTACCTCAGGTGCCGCTGCGCCAGCAGCCGACCACATGGTCGTCGACGAGACCCGCAGACTGCATCAGCGCGTACATCGTCGTTGGCCCGACGAACCGATAGCCTCGGCGCCGAAGCTCGGCGCTGAGGGCCGAGGACTCAGGGGTGATGGCCGGGATGTCACTGAGACGCGTCGGTCGCGGCCGTCCGGCCTCCGGCTGGAAGCTCCAGAGAACGTCCGAGAGGCTCTCTCCAAGTTGCTGGGTGACGCGGGCGTTGGTGATCACGGCGTTGATTTTGCCGCGGTGGCGAATGATCGAAGCATCGAGGAGAAGTCGCTCCACGTCATCCGGAGTCATCGCTGCGACCCGGTCTATCTCGAAGTCCGCGAACGCGGCCCGGAACGCCGGGCGCCGACGAAGGATGGTGATCCACGACAGCCCGGCCTGAAAACCCTCGAGGCTGATCTTCTCAAAGACCGCCTGGTCGCCGAGAAGAGGGGTTCCCCACTCCTCGTCGTGATACCTCTGGTACTCGGGGTCGGTCCCGACCCAGGCGCAGCGGGCGCGAGCATCCGTTCCGACGAGCAGCGAGGGCGGGACGGTCATAGCGGATCCTTCACGGAGGCGGGAATTCGGGCCTCGTCAGGATAGTCGACGCGGGCTAACGGTATGAAATGGCCTCGTGATCGAGCAGCCACACTTTCGTCTGCACCCCCTGTCCCTGGCTGTACCCGACGACCCTCCGTGCGCTCGACAGAACCCGATGGCAGGGAACAAGGAGCGGCAGCGGGTTGGCGCGGATCGCGCCGCCGACTGCCCGCCCGGCGATGCTGAGGCCAGCCTCGCGGCCGAGGAGACCATACGTCGTCGCCGTGCCGAACGGGACCTCGGCCAGCGCCGACCACACCCGCAGCTGGAACGGTGTTCCTTCGGCGGCGACGGGCGCGTCGAAGGTGCGACGCTTCCCGTCGAAATACTCGGCCAGTTGCTCAGCAGCGGCCACCAGGACATCGATCGACGCCTCACGAAATCCGTCGCGAGGCAGCCTCCCGTCACGTTCGATCTGTACACCGGTGACGGCGAACCCGTCGCTGGTGAGTTCGATGCGGCCGAGCGGGCTGGGCATGCGAAGAAGGCCGACGGGACGATCGAAGAGGGTGGGCTGGGGTACCTGGGAAACGGTTCGAGATGTCATGCGACCGACGGTACGAGCCCGCCGCTGCCGACCCGCCCGCCGGCGGGATTCGGTGCAAAGGTTGCTTCAGGCGCATGCCTGTTGAGGAACCGTCCCGCTAGCCTTGGGGGATGGCAGACATCGAATACCGCACCCTCGGCAGAAGCGGACTCCGCGTTTCGACGATCGGACTCGGGTGCAACAACTTTGGAAGGCTCGGCACGGCGACCGAAACGCAGGAGGGTACGGATGCCGTGCTCTCAGCCGCCCTGGACGCCGGGGTCACCTTGCTCGACACCGCAGACATGTATGGGAAGGAACCCGGACTCAGCGAAACCCTGATGGGCAACGCCCTCCGCGGCCGCCGCGGCAAGGTTGTGCTCGCCACCAAGTTCGGGCACTCCGGTGCCGACGTGGGCCTGGAAGGCTGGGGTGCCAAAGGCTCAAGGCGCTACGTTCGCCTCGCCGTTGAGGCGTCACTGAGGCGACTGCAGACCGACTGGATCGACCTGTACCAGTTGCACACCCCGGACCCGGTGACACCGATCGAAGAGACCCTTTCGGTGCTCGACGACCTGATCCGCGAGGGCAAGGTTCGCTATATCGGCCACTCGAATCTCGCCGGCTGGCAGGTTGCAGAGGCGGAACTCACCGCCGAACTCCACAGGCATCCGAAATTCATTTCAGCGCAGAACGAATTCAGCCTGATCGTGCGCGACGCCGAACGTGAGGTGCTCCCGGCGGTTCGGCACTTCGGTCTCGGATTCCTGCCGTACTTCCCGCTCTACAACGGCCTTTTCACCGGAAAGTTCAGCCGCGACGGCGGCCCGGCCGATTCGAGGATCATGCGCCAGCGCAGCCACCTGCTCGAGAGCGCCCCGTGGGATGCGATCGACGCCTTCCAGGCCTTCTGCGACGAACGTGGGATCACGATGCTTCAGGCGACCTTCGCCTGGCTGCTCGCGCAACCCGCCCTGACGAGCGTCATTGCCGGGGCGACTCGGCCGGAACAGATCCTCCAGAACGCGGATGCCGCGACCGCGTGGCATCCGTCTCCCGAGGAGCTCGACACGATCTCCGCACTGTTCGCCCCCGACGGCGAGGGCTGAGGCCTCCTGCTCGAAACACCCGCTCCGGTCGGAATCATGCGTCCTCGCGAGTGTGCCCGACCGGAGCGGGTGACCTCGCGCGTTCGGATCCTCCGACCGTTCGCTGCGGGCGGAGCGGAAGAGGTGCCAGCAAGGGTTGAGTGAGCGCTCACTCAGCTAGGCTCACTGGGTGACCATCAGCCCGTCTGCGCTCGAGCAGCCCACCCGTGCCGCCCCTCTTCCGCCTCACGACCGCCGATCGAGCATCGTCGACGCGGTCCTTCCCCTGATCCTCGAACAGGGCGGGGGAGTGACCTCCAGACAGCTTGCCGAGGCCGCCGGGGTCGCCGAGGGCACGATATTCCGGGCGTTCGGCGACAAGAAGAGCCTCCTGAAGGCTGCGGTCTCCCGCTACCTCGACCCGGAACCGCTTCTCACCGAACTCGCCGCCATCGATCCGGGATGGCCGCTGGAACAGAAGATCCGGTCGATTCTCGCCGCGCTGCGTCGCCGCTTCGACGGCGTCTTCCGGGTGATGTCGACCCTCAGCGAGGAAGACCGGCCAACACCGGCGTCGCTACGAGAAGACATCGAGCGGCTCGTCGCGGCCGCGCTCGCCCCCGATTCGGCCAGCCTCCGCTGGAGCCCAGCCCAGATCGCCCAGTTCGCACGCCTCCTGGCGTTCTCGAGCTCTTTCCCGCTCCTCACCACCGGCAGCGAGTTCTCCGACGAGGACCTCGCGGATTTCGTCCTGCACGGCATTCTCTGTTCCCCAGACCTCAGCACGACCAGGGACCCTCATGCTCGCTAAACTCACCGGCCGCTTTCTGAAGCCGCACTGGCCGCTTCTGGTCGGGGTCGTCGTCTTCCAGCTCGCCCAGTCCATCGCCTCGCCCTACCTGCCGACCCTCAACGCCGATATCATCGACCACGGTGTGGCTGTCGGTGACACCGAATACATTCTGCGGGTGGGCACGATGATGCTCGGCATCACGCTGCTGCAGGTGCTCTGCGCCATCACGGCCGTCTACTTCGGTGCGAAGGCGGCCATGGCGCTTGGACGCGATGTGCGCCAGGCCGTGTTCGAGCGCGTGTCTGAGTTCTCCGAACGGGAAGTGTCGTCGTTCGGGGCGCCCTCGCTCATCACCCGCACCACCAACGACGTCCAGCAGGTGCAGATGCTCGTGCTGATGACGGCGACCCTCATGGTGTCCGCCCCGATCCTCGCCGTCGGCGGGGTCATCATGGCGCTCGGACTCGACCTTCAGCTGTCCTGGCTGCTCGCCGTGGCCATCCCGGTCCTGCTTCTCGCCGTCGGCATGATCATCGTGCGGATGGTGCCGCTGTTCCAATCCATGCAGCGCCGGATCGACCGGATCAACACGGTCCTCCGTGAGCAGCTCACCGGCATCCGTATCGTCCGGGCGTTCGTGCGTGAGGACGTGGAAACCCGCAGGTTCGAGAAGGCTAACGCCGAGCTGACGGATGTCGGGCTCCGCGCCGGCCGGCTGATGGCGATCATGTTCCCGATCGTGATGCTCGTGCTCAACGTGTCCAGCATCGCCGTGCTGTGGTTCGGGGCGTTCCGCGTCGAAGAAGGATCGATGCAGGTGGGGACGGTGATGGCGTTCCTCCAGTACCTCATGCAGATTCTCATGGCGGTGATGATGGCGACGTTCATGGCCGTGATGATCCCGCGCGCAGCGGTCAGCGCCGACCGGATCGGTGAGGTGCTCGGCACCGAGTCGTCCGTCCGCCAGCCGGTCGCCCCTGTTCCCAGCGTCGACACGGCGGGAAGCATCATCTTCGACGGGGTCTCGTTCTCCTATCCCGGTGCCGAGCAGCCCGTGCTGCGCGCCCTGTCGTTCGTGATCGAACCGGGGACGACGACCGCGATTATCGGCTCAACGGGGGCGGGGAAGACGACCCTCGTCAACCTGCTGCCTCGACTTTTCGACGCCACCGCCGGACGCGTTCTCGTCGATGGCGTCTCCGTCGCCGAAACCGACCAGGACCTGCTCTGGTCGAAGATCGGCATCGTTCCGCAGAAGCCGTACCTGTTCTCTGGAACGGTCCGTTCGAACCTCCGCTACGGCAAGCCGGACGCCAGTGAGGACGAGTTGTGGCGTGCGCTCGAGGTCGCCCAGGCCCGCGACTTCGTCGAAGCTCTCGACGAGGGGCTCGACGCCCCTGTTGCACAGGGCGGCACCGACCTGTCAGGCGGGCAGCGCCAGCGCCTCGCCATCGCCCGTGCCCTCGTCAAACGGCCGGAGATCTACGTGTTCGACGACTCGTTCTCGGCTCTCGACCTGGCGACGGATGCCCGGCTGAGGGCCGCGCTCGCCCGTGACGTCGCCGGCGCCACGCTCGTCATCGTCGCCCAGCGCGTGTCGAGCATCCGTTCCGCAGACCAGATCCTCGTCCTCGAAGACGGCGCGATCGTCGGCCGGGGAACCCACGACGAGCTGCTCGGGCGTTCGCCGACGTACCGCGAAATCGTCGAATCGCAGCTCACGGCGGAGGAAGCAGCATGAGCGACACCGAGTCCAAGACGGCGACCCGGGTGCCCGCCCGTCCTCCGATGGGACGAGGCCCGTGGGCCGGAGCCGGGATGCCGGTCGAGAAATCGATGAACTTCGGCCCGAGCGCGAAACGGCTGGCGAAACGGCTGGCGCCCGAGTGGCTGCCGCTCGTCCTGGTGACCGTGCTTGCGGTGATCAGCGTGAGCTTAACCGTCATCGGACCACGCATCCTCGGGGATGCGACGAACCTCATCTTCGAGGGTGCCATCTCGGCGAACCTGCCGGCGGGGGCGACGCAGGAGCAGATCGTCGCAGGGCTCCGGGCGTCCGGTCAGAACCAGCAGGCCGACATGCTCGCCAACATGAGCCTCGACCCGGGCTCTGGAATCGACTTCGCAGCGCTCTCCCGGGTCCTGCTGCTCGTCCTCGCCATCTACGCGCTGGCGTTCCTCTTCGCCTGGATCCAGGCGCTCGTGCTCAATGGTGTCGTCCAGAGGACGATGTACCGGTTGCGTGCAGACGTCGAGTCGAAGGTGAACCGCCTGCCGCTGTCCTACTTCGACCGGATGCCCCGCGGCGAACTCCTCAGCCGGGTCACGAACGACATCGACAACGTCTCGCAGACCCTTCAACAGACGCTGAGCCAGGTGCTGGTGTCGCTGTTGAGCGTCATCGGCGTGCTCGTCATGATGTTCTCCATTTCGCCGCTGCTCGCCTGCATCGCGCTCATTACGATTCCGCTCACAGTGTTCATCACGAGCGTGATCGCCAAACGGTCGCAGAAGAAGTTCGTCGCCCAGTGGGCGCACACCGGCGAACTGAACGCGCAGATCGAGGAGATGTACACCGGCCACGCGATCGTCAAGGTCTTCGGCCGGTCGCGTGAGGTCGGAAAGCGATTCTCCGACAAGAACGCCGAACTGTACGAGGCGAGCTTCGGCGCCCAGTTCATCTCGGGGATCATCATGCCGTCGATGATGTTCGTGGGGAACCTCGTCTACGTCGCCATCGCGGTTGTCGGCGGATTGCAGGTCGCAACGGGGGCGCTCAGCCTCGGCAGCGTGCAGGCGTTCATCCAGTACTCCCGGCAGTTCACCCAGCCGCTCACCCAGCTCGGATCGATGGCGAACCTGCTGCAATCGGGCGTGGCATCCGCCGAGCGGGTGTTCGAATTGTTCGATGCCGACGAGCAGCTCCCAGACCCCGACGCCCCGGCCAGCCCGCCTGCCCATAGCGGTCGGCTCGTGTTCGAGGACGTGTCGTTCAGCTATTCGCCCGACAAGCCGCTGATCCGCAACCTCGACCTGGTCGCTGAGCCCGGACACACCATCGCGATCGTCGGACCGACCGGTGCAGGAAAGACCACCCTCGTGAACCTGATTCTGCGGTTCTACGAGCTCGACGGGGGGCGCATCACCCTCGACGGAGTCGACGTCGCCCGGATGACGAGGCTCGACCTGCGCAGCAGGGTCGGGATGGTGCTCCAGGACACCTGGCTGTTCGGCGGCACCATCCGCGACAACATCGCGTATGGGCGGCCGGATGCGACGGAGGAGGAGATCCTCGGAGCCGCCAGGGCGACCTACGTCGACCGCTTCGTCCACTCCCTGCCCGACGGGTACGACACGGTACTGGACGACGAAGCATCGAACGTGTCGGCAGGCGAAAAGCAGCTGCTGACCATCGCGAGGGCGTTCCTTGCCCACCCGAGCGTCCTCATCCTCGACGAGGCGACGAGTTCCGTCGACACCCGCACCGAGGTGCTCGTGCAGAAGGCGATGTCGACGCTGCGGAAGGACCGGACGAGTTTCGTCATCGCCCACCGCCTGTCCACCATCCGTGACGCCGACGTGATCCTCGTGATGGAGGAGGGCCGGATTGTCGAGCAGGGCAACCATGACGCTCTTCTGGCACAGGGCGGCGCGTACTACAACCTGTACAACGCGCAGTTCGCGGCTCCCGTAAGCGACGAGGCGTAACTCTCCACAGGCTGCCGAACGAGGCTGGCTATCCACAGATCGGCGGAACCGACCGGGCGAACGAGCGGCCGGGTCCAGACTCCCGGCATGACCACCATCATCAAGGCCTCCGGGGCCCAGGACTTCCTCGCGCTCGTTCCCCACCTGACCGGGTTCCAGCCGCAGCAGAGCATCGTCCTCGTTGCCTTCCGCGGCAACCGGACCTGCGGTGCCCTCCGTCTCGACCTCCCGAAGGCCGACGCCCCTGCCGGCGTTCGACGTCGAGCCGCCACCACGATGCTCGGCATGGTCTGCAGGATTCCCGACGTCGACGCATTCGTCCCCGTGGTCTACACGCACGACTCGTTCGCCGGCGGCGATGGGATGCCCTATCGGGCCGTCATCGATGACCTGCTCGCCCGCGCACGCCATTCCGGGTTCACCGTCCGCGACGCCCTCTGCGTTGCGACGGATGCCTGGGGCAGCTACCTCGACGAACACTGCCCTCGCCGTGGGCGGCCGCTCGGCCTCATTTCCGCATCCCCAGCCCGAAGCACACTTGCCCGCTCCATCCCGACGGCAGGCCTGATGGATCTGGAATCGGAGTCCCGGCTTCCGGTCGCTGATTTCGTGACCAGGGAACAAACGGCCAAACGGTTCACGGAGCTCGACTCGCTCCGAGCGTCGGCCGAACTGGGCCCAGCCCTGCTGTTCGACCACGGCTTCAGTGGCGACGTCGTCGGCTTCGCCGACGATCTGCTCGCGTCGGGCCGCGAACCGGTTCCTCCCCGGGATGCCGCGGTGCTGGCCTTTCTCGTGCAGGCGCCGGCGCTGCGCGACGAAGTGCTCCTGACCTGGGCCTGGGGCCCGGAATTCGGTGTGGCCGTGGGTGAAATGAACGACAGGCACAACGCCGGGGACGACATCAGTTCGCTGCCGGGAGCGATGGCGCTCGGCGGCTTCGGCATGCCGCGACCTGACCCGGAAAGACTGAGAACCGCCATCCACGTGCTTCGGTATTCGGCTCCCCGGGTTCCCCGCCACGCGCAGGCACCGTTGCTCACCATGCTCGCGTGGGCGCACTGGGCGCTGGGTTCGGGAACCCTCGCCGGGCGATGGGTGGCGCAGGTCCGCGAACATGATCCGGAGTACTCGCTGGCCGAACTTCTCGACCGGATGCTCTCGGCCGGCCGGCTGCCGGAATGGGCATGGGACGTCGGGCCGGACGCCACGGATGGCACGGCAATCGAGGGGAGACCGTAAGCCACGTCTCCGGGCGTCCGCCGCTGCCGCTATTATCGACGCAGGCCTCACAGTTGTGCGGCTCCGAAAGGATGATTGCGTGACAGCCATCGACGTGCGCACCGGATCGCGAGTCGTCGACGTGCCCGGCCGACCTCCGTTGACGTTGTCCTGGGCGTCGGTTACCGACACAGGACGAAAGCGCCAGGTCAACCAGGACGCTCTTATCGTCGATTACCCGATCTTCGCCGTTGCCGACGGTATGGGCGGACACGACGCCGGTGAGGTCGCCAGCGCCGCGGTCATCGCCCGGCTGGCCGAACGTGTTGCCTCAGGAGACACCGTCGACCGCGGGGCTGTCGAGAATGCCCTCCGCGCGGCCGTCGACGACATGCTGGAACAGGTCGGCTCGTCGGAGCTCGGCACAGGCACGACGGTGACGGGCATTGTCTTCGGCTTCTCGGGGCCCGACGCCGACATCCCAGCCTGGACTGTGTTCAACATCGGCGATTCCCGCGTCTACCGGCTTCTCGGCGACGAACTGATCCAGGTGACGCTTGACCACTCGGTCGTGCAGGAACTGATCTCGATTGGGGCAATCACCCCCGACGAAGCAGAATCGCACCCCCACGGCAACGTGATCACCCGCGCGGTCGGCTTCACCGACGACCCGCTGCCCGATTACACGGATGTCCCCTCCGCCGATCGTGCCCGGTGGCTGGTCTGCTCAGACGGGCTCACCAAAGAACTCACCGACTTTGGTCTCCGTCACTTCCTCCTGCAGAGCAAGACTCCTGAAGAAGCGGTCCGCAGCCTCGTCGGTGCAGCGCTCGAGAACGGCGGTCGTGACAACGTCAGCGCCATCGTCCTGGATGAGCTCCTCGTCGATCATGCCGACCCCGCAGTGCCGACCCAGCAGTGACGGCGCAGTCCTGACACTCCTCCACTGACGCCCCGGCGAAATCGGATTATCCCCGGACGCCGAGTTCCACCTACGGGCCAGCGCATCTCCTGCTTCGCTTGAGGCATGCACGATCCCACCGATGAACCGATCCTGGTTCCCGCCGAGCCGGCAGGTCTCGCGCGCTCGTCGTTCCCGGTCGTCGCGAGCCTCGCGCCTGTTGTCGCCGCCGTCGCCATTTGGGCGCTCACCCGGTCACCGTTCGTTCTTGTTTTCGCGCTGCTCGGCCCGGTCATCGCGGTGGCGAGCGTGGTCGACAACCGTTGGTCCGCCCGTCGGCGCCTGCGCGCGGATACCGCGGCTTACCGAGCTGAGCTCGAGAAGCTCCACGACCAGGTGGACGAGAGGCACGCCGCCGAGCGCCGAAGCCGGAACGCCCTGTCCGCCAGTGCCCGGCAGATCCTCGACGCCGAGGATGCCTCCGCGATCGGTTTCGCCCGCTGGCGGGTGCCCGTCGAACGGCGGTTTGTCGTTGTCGCCGGCCGCGGGTCGCAACCCAGCGTCGTTCGAGTCGACGGCCCATCCGGAGAAGGGGCGGCGAAACTGAGGGACCGAGCCGGGATGGTGCCGGACGTACCGGTCGACGTCGACGCCTTGCGCGGAATCGGTGTCGTCGGTTCCCCGCTCGTCACCCACGCCGTCGCCCGAGGGCTTCTCGTGCAACTGTGCGCAGCCGCCGGCCCGGAGGCACTCACCGTCGTGGGCGTTCCGCCCAGCTGGGCGTGGGCATCCGCTCTGCCCCATCGCCGCGCCCGCGACGGAGCTTCATCTGTCCGGGTGGCCGAGGTCCCGGCGGATGCCGCAACGCTCGGCTCCGAAGACATCCTCGTCGTGCTCGCGGACCGGATGGATCGGATACCACCACGGTGCGCGGCTGTGATCGAACTGACGGGTGTGGCGACGGCCATCCTCCATCGCACGACGGCCGCTGGGAACGCCGATCAGGTCCGGCTGGCGTTGGAATTGATCTCGGCGGCCGAATCGCGGCAGTTCGCCGAGAACCTCGCCGCATTGGCGCTCGAGGCAGGCCGTGACCCGGATGACACGGAACTGCCAGACACTGTCAGCTTCGTCGAGGCGTCTGCAGGAGCAGCGCCGCCGGCCGGCGGGCCGTCGCTGTCGGCCGTCCTCGGCTCCAGTGCTGCCGGACGGGCACTCGTTGACATCGTGGCAGACGGTCCCCACGCCATCGTCGGGGGGACGACGGGAAGCGGCAAGAGCGAACTGCTCGTCACCTGGGTCGCGAGCATCGCTGAACGTTATCCACCAGATGTCGTGACCCTGCTCCTGGTGGATTTCAAGGGCGGCGCGGCGTTCGCGCCGCTGACCGGCCTGCCGCATGTGGTCGGCGTGCTGACCGACCTCGATCCCGGCTCCGCCGCACGGGCGCTCGAAAGCCTGCGGGCCGAGGTGCGTTACCGGGAACAGCGCCTGCGCGAGCTCGGAGCTCGCGACATCGGCCAGGCGCCCGATCTGGCCCGGCTGGTCATCGTCGTCGACGAGTTCGCGGCGATGCTCGATGGCTTCCCGAATCTGCATGCGCTGTTCATCGATGTCGCCTCTCGCGGGCGTTCGCTTGGGATGCACCTCATTCTGTGCACGCAGCGCCCAGCTGGCGTTGTGAAAGACTCACTCCTCGCGAACTGCGGACTGCGAATGTGCCTTCGGGTGAACAACCGTGCAGACAGCACGGCGATCCTCGGGACGGATGCCGCCGCCCACCTGCCGGCGAACGTCCCCGGGCGCCTCGTCCTCGCCGGACCCACCGGCCCCGTGTCGCTGCAGGTCGCCACGACGACCGAAACCGACATCGCCCGCGTCGCGGAGCGATGGCCGCCGAACCCAGTCGTCCGACGACCGTGGCTGGACCCGCTGCCGGCGTGGGTGGAGCGTGGCAGCCTCGACGAACCGGCGACCGGCATCCGTCTTGGGCTCGCCGACCTGCCCGCCGAGCAGCGCCAGGCTACCGTGGTCTGGGATCCGGAAGCCGACGGCAGCATGCTCGTGCTCGGCATGGCGAGGTCCGGTAAATCGACTCTGCTCGGCACGATCGCGGCCGAAACGGCTCGGCTGGAGTCGTTCGTCGTTGAACGTATCGGTCGTGACCCGGAAGAGGCGTGGGACGTTGTGCACTCGCTCACCGCGACGCTCTCACCGCTGCCTGATGATGCGCCCCCGGTTGAGGGGCACCCTGGAGATGGGCAGGCCACCCACGGGCGGAACGTGCTGGTGCTCATCGACGACCTCGATTCCCTGCTCGCAGGAATCGACGCCGATGATGCCATCGAGCTCCGCGACGGAATCCTGGCGCTCCTCCGTGACGGGCCGCGCCGGGGCGTCTACGTGGTGGTAGCGGTGCAGCGGCTGGCGGGGCCTACGGCTGCGCTCGCCGGCTTCGTCGGCTCCACTGTGCTGCTCGGAACGGCGAATCGGCAGGAGCATCTGCTCGCCGGAGGTGAAAGCGGCACGTGGGTCGACGCCCGTCGGCCGGGCAGCGCGACCTGGCGCGGTGTTCCGGTGCAGCTCTGCGCTCCTGAGGTGGCGACGCACCGAACACCCAGGCATGCGGCCAGCCGAACCGTGCGCCCGATCGACTGGACGGAGCATCCGCTGTGGCTGGTGCTCTCCCGGGCCCCTGCCCGCCTCGCCGGCGGCATCCTGGGAATGAACGCCGCATCGCCCGGCCAGCCCCCGGTCCGGGTTGCTGCGCTCGCTGACGCGCCGTCCGGCCGGATGACCGTCGAGCAGGTTCGCCGCAGCACGTCCACTCCCGTCGTGATCGTCGGCGACAGCGAACAGTGGCAGGCCCACTGGCCTCTTCTCGCCGCACTGCGTCAGGACGCGGCGGTGATTGTCGACGGATGCTCCGTGGCTGAGTTCAGGGCGCTCACCCGCATCCAGGATCGACCACCCCTGCTCGCACGGCTGCCCGGCCGGGCATGGCTGATCGACCCGGGCGGCACGGTCCGGCGGGTCAGCGTCCGTTCGGCGACAGGCTAGCGAGCTCCATGCGGGACAGGCTAGGCCCGAGTGCCGGACACAGACATCAGCGTCGAGAGGTCCTGGTGCGGGAGGCCGTGGGCGTTGGCAACGGGTTCGCTGAAGATGCCCCCAGCGTGAACGTTCAGGCCGAGGGCGAGTGCGGGATCAGCCGCGAAAGCATCCCGCCAGCCGGCATTAGCGATTGCGCGCGCATAGGGGAGTGTCGCGTTGGTCAGGGCATACGTCGACGTGTGCGGCACGGCGCCCGGCATGTTGCCGACGCAATAGAACACCGAGCCGTGGACGACGAAGGTCGGATCGGCGTGTGTGGTCGGGTGGGAGTCCTCGAAGCACCCGCCCTGGTCGACGGAGATGTCGACGAGCACGCTGCCCGGCTTCATCTTCGCGACGAGTGCGTTGCTGACGAGCTTCGGCGTCTGCGCCCCGGCGACGAGCACCGAGCCAATCACCAGGTCGGCACCCAGGAGCGAATGCTCGATCTCGAACGCGTTGCTTGCGATCGTCTTGATCCGTCCCGCGTACAGGGCGTCGAGCTCTCGAAGCCTGGCGATGTTCGTGTCGAGCACGGTGACATCGGCTCCGAGGCCGACGGCGACGGAAGCGGCGTTGGTCCCGGCGACTCCGCCGCCCAGAACGGTGACGCGGGCAGGCGAGGTCCCCGGCACTCCCGGAACGAGAAGGCCTGGCCCCCCGTTCGGCTTGAGCATGGTGTTGGCTCCGACAATGGTGGCCAAGCGGCCGGCGACCTCACTCATTGGGGCGAGCAACGGAAGTGAGCGGTTCGGCAGCTGGACTGTCTCATAGGCGATCGCCGTGATCCCCGAATTCACGAGCGCCTGGGTCAGGTCCCGCTCCGCGGCCAGGTGCAGGAAGGTGAAGAGCACGAGGTCGGACCGGAAGTAGCCAAACTCCGAGGGGATCGGCTCCTTCACCTTCAGCAGCAGTTCGGCCCGTTCCCACGTCGAACGGGCATCCGGGAGAATCGTCGCGCCAGCGGCGGCGTAGGCCTCATCGGAGATCGACGAGCCTTCCCCAGCGCCCGTCTCGAGATAGACGTCGTGTCCGTGGACGGTGAGTTCGTGGACTCCTGCCGGGGTGATGGCTACGCGGAACTCGTTGTTCTTGACCTCACGGGGAATGGCGACTCGCATGGTGCTCCTTTGTCCTGGCCGCTCCGGGTGGGAGCGGCGCACGAGGAAAGTGCCTCGCACCCCGATGGAGGTTTGACTGCACTGTCAGGTGGGCATAGCTGCCCGAGGCCAGCCTAGCGAGGTCAGGCCTGTTCAAGCAGTGGAGAGACCCGGATCTCGCCGACGGTGCGGTCGCCGCCCTGAACCGAGAGCTTCAGGTCGGGGAGCAGAGCGTCGACCGCGTCCCGATCAAGAGCGCCGGCGTCCGCGAGCAGAGTCAGGCCGACGAGGGTGGCAGCGCGGAGGCTGCCGTCCAGTATCTTGAGCGCGACGGTCGTGCCGTCGGGAGCGGCCATCACCATGACCCCTTCGGCGCCGAGCTTCGCGAAGACCCCGAGCCGGTCGATGACGAGGGTATTCGCACGCCCCGCACCGTCGAGCGCCCAGCCGTTCTCGAGAACGGCGGCGCACAGGATGCCGGCGTTGCGGTAGATCGCGAACGGCGACGTCGGCGACGACGTGCGGATGCGACCGATCCCGCGGGCGAGACCGGAGAGGGAGATCGCGTGGACGGGGGTACCGCACCCGTCGATTCCGGTGAGAACGGGGCGTTCCCCGGTGAACCGTTCGAGAACATCCCGCACCTGGACCTGCATCGGGTGGTCGTTTTCGAGGTATGTCTCGATCGGCCAGCCGTTCGTCACGCAGGCGAGAAGCATCGCCGCGTGTTTGCCTGAGCAGTTCATGTAGATGGGCGACGCCGTGCTGTTGTCCCGAACCAGCTCAATGCGGGCGGCATCGTCGGTCGGCCAGTCGGCCGGGCACTGCAGGGCGATCTCGGTGAGGCCGGCCTGGGCGAGGATGCTGCGCACAACTGAAATGTGACGCTGCGTGCCCGCGTGGCTGGCGGCTGCGAGCACGGCGGCGGCGCCACGGAGTCCGACGCCCGCATTCATCACGGCGATCGCCTGGAACGGTTTGAGGGCGGAACGGCCGAAGACCGGCGCCGCCGGGTCTCCGAGGGTACGGATCACATCCGCGTGCTGGTTGAGCACGATGGCCGAGCCGGAATGCCGTGACTCGACGAAACCGCTCCGGGTGACGATGGCGAGTTCGGCAGCGCTCGCCGAAGAGAAGGTTTCAACGAGGTCCGGTGCAGTAGTCACCGCTCAAGGGTAGCCGTCATCCGTGCGGCAGGGCGTGACAGACTGGGGCCATGTTGGGCAAGCACGAGTACACCGTCGGCCTCGAATGGCACGGAAACCGCGGCACAGGTACGAGCGGCTACCGCGACTACAGTCGCGAGCTTGTCGTTTCGGCTGTGGGGAAGCATCCGCTCGAGGGGTCGGCTGACAAACCGTTCCGAGGCGACCCGGGCAGGTGGAACCCGGAGGAGCTGCTGCTCGCTGCCCTCGCCCAGTGCCACCTACTGTCGTACCTGCACGTCGCCGTCACCGTCGGAGTCGTTGTGACCGCGTACGAGGACGACGCTCACGGCACCATGGTCGAAGACGGCAAAGGTGGTGGAGCGTTCACCGAAGTCGTCCTGCGACCGCGGGTGACGGTCGCGAACGCGTCGATGGCGGATGCTGCACGCGCGGCACACGCGCGGGCGTCTGAGCTCTGCTTCATCGCCAACTCGGTGAACTTCCCGGTGCGACACGAACCGGAGATCGTCGTCGCCTGACCGACGCGGCTCGGTGGGTCAGACGCGCTCGGGGCGCAGAACCGCGCGCTTGATCTTCTCCATGGTGTCCGCAGGCGGCGCCTCGTTGTAGGCATCCGCCCGTTCCTGGCCGGTGAGGGCGTGAATGGCGGCCATGATCTCATCGGTGGCATGACGACGCGCCTTGCCGCTCGTCGCCGGGCCGTGGGAGCTGAGGTCGAGCGGCTCACCGAAGATCACGGTGACGCGCTTGAGCTTCGGCACAGTGCTGCCGACCGGCATGAGTTCATCGGTGCCGATCAGCCCGACCGGGACGACGGGGGCGCCGGTCGAGAGGGCGAGCCAGGCGACCCCGGTACGGCCCTTGTACAAGCGACCGTCGAGCGACCGCGTGCCCTCCGGGTAGATCGCAAACGCGCTCTCGTTTTCAAGGATTCCCTTGCCGGCTTCCAGCGCCTCGGTTGCGGCGGCCCCCGCACCCCGCTCGACGGCGACAGCGCCGATCGACGTGAAGAAGGTGCGGGAAAGCCAGCCCTTTGCGCCTGTTCCGTCGAAGTAACTCGACTTGGCGAGGAACTGCACGCGACGCGGGGCGACGACGGGAATGGCGATGCTGTCGATGAACGAGAGATGGTTGCTGGCAAGGATCACCCGCCCGGACTTCGGAACGTTGGACCGGCCGAGAACGCGTGGGCGGTAGACCAGGCGAACGACGGGCATCAGCACGGCACGGCCCAGGTGGTAGACCAGACCTGGTGCTGTGGTGGCGTTCTCATCGGCGACGCCGGTTTGCGGAAATGACACAAACGAAGAGCGTAGTTCCTGACGTATTCCTCCTTGCGCATGGGGTTCGGCGCTGGCATGAGAGCGATCGTCAAGACCCTTTGCAGCTAACGACAGGGTTGGTGCGGCAGACTGGCCGTTCCGCCCCTTTTTGTGAAAGCGATTCCCTGTGCGCACTTCCCTCCCCGTCCTCGTCGCAGCCGCGGCGGCATCCACCCTCGTCCTCGTGGGGTGCGCGTCACCGGAACCGGCGCCGTCAGGGACCACGGAACCCGCAGCGCTGAGTTGCGAGGACACCCCGGGTGGATCGGCTGTCGACTCGGTGACGGTGACCGGGGACTTCGGTGCCGCGCCGGCCGTCGACTTTCCGGAACCGATGAAAGTCGATGCCACCCAGCGCGCTGTGGTGATCGAAGGCGCTGGCGACGAGGTGAAGCCGGGCGACATGGTCAACTTCGACGTGTCCATCTTCAACGGCACCAGCGGTGCAATGGTCTCCCAGACCGCATACTCCGGTGGCGGCTGGGGCGCAATCGAAGTCAACGACACCAAGTTCATCCCGGGACTGGTCCGCACCATCGAGTGCGTGAACGAAGGCTCACGCGTTGTGAGCGTCGTGCCGGCCGAAGACGGATTTGGCGACACCGGATCGCCCGATGGCGCCGTCGCTCCCGGGGACCCCCTCGTGATCGTTGCGGATGCCGTCGGCATCGTCCCCTCGACAGCCACCGGCGAACCACAGCCCCCTGTTGAGGGCATGCCGACCGTGAAGCTGGACTCCGACGGCGCTCCGACGGTCACGATTCCCGACACCGACGCGCCGGCCGAACTCAAGCTCGCCACCCTGAAGCAGGGCACAGGCGAACCCGTTCAGGAGGGCGACAGCGTCACCGTTCAGTATCAGGGCGTCAACTGGCGTACCGGTGAGGTCTTCGACCAGAGCTGGGGCAGGGGAGCAGCCACGTTCCCTACGACCGGAGTGGTCCCCGGGTTCTCTGCCGCACTCGTCGGTGCCGCCGTCGGCTCGCAGGTGCTCGCCGTCCTTCCTCCGTCTGAAGGGTACGGGGAAGCCGGCCAGCCCAGCGCGGGGATCGAAGGAACAGACACGCTCGTCTTCGTCGTGGACGTGCTCTCCACGAGCCGGTAGTCGCGGTAGCGAAACGGATGCCGCCGCTAAGCTGATCGCGTGCGACGCGTCATACTTCTCGGATCAACCGGCTCGATCGGAACCCAGGCCCTGGACGTCATCCGGGCCAACCCTCGACGCTTCGAGGTCGTGGGGTTAGCGGCGAACAGCAACCGCGAGCTGTTGCAGGCCCAGGCCGACGAGTTCCAGGTCGACGACCTCGCCGTCGGTGTGGATGAGGCCGAACGCCTGGTCCGCTCGGTCGACGCCGATGTCGTCCTCAACGGCATCACCGGGTCTGTCGGCCTCGGCCCGACCCTCGCAGCGCTGGAGACCGGCCGAACCCTGGCCCTCGCCAACAAGGAATCCCTCATCGTCGGTGGAGACCTCGTCAGCCGGATCGCCAAACCCGGCCAGATCGTCCCCGTCGACTCAGAACACTCCGCGATCGCGCAGGCGCTGCGGTCGGGAACGAAACAGGAGGTCCGCAGGCTCGTGCTCACGGCATCCGGTGGTCCGTTCCGGGGGAGCAGCAGGAAGGCGCTCACCAGGGTGACGCCGGCCGAAGCGCTCGCTCATCCGACCTGGGACATGGGACTCGTCGTCACCACCAACTCGGCGACCCTCGTCAACAAGGGGCTCGAGGTCATCGAAGCGCACCTGCTGTTCGATGTGCCGTACGAGCGCATCGATGTCGTCGTGCACCCACAGTCGATCGTGCACTCGATGGTCGAGTACGTCGACGGGTCCACGATCGCACAGGCGTCACCACCGGACATGCGGTTGCCGATCTCACTCGGCCTCGACTGGCCGGCTCGCGTCGCCGGGGTGGGCACGCCACTGGACTGGACCCGCGCCCAGAACTGGACCTTCGAGCCGCTCGACGACACGGCGTTCCCAGCGGTCGAACTGGCCAAGACGGTTGGCCGTGCAGGCGGCACGTACCCGGCGGTGTTCAACGCGGCCAACGAACAGCTCGTCGCAGCGTTCCACGCCGGGGCGATCGGGTTCCTCGACATCGTCGACACCATCTCCCGCGTCGTCGACGCGCACCGCCCGGACGGCGAGCTCACCCTCGACAGCCTCGCAGCGGCGGAGTCGTGGGCCCGCGACGAGGCGGACCGGGCGATCGCCGCTCTGCGCTGACCGCGAGTGGCATCCGCCAGTTCACGCGCTCCGGACGGGTGCACCCGGTACGCCGGGTGAACCGGTCCAGACTGAGTGAAGAGACCCCAGCAGGCCCCGACTGCTCAGACCCAGCCGGCCTCAGCGAGAGCGGCTCGCGTCTCGTCGAGTACCGAGAACGGCACCTTGACCCCGGCGACATCGCGGTAGTCCTTCTCGGCGAGCCCTGCCCAGAGGATGGTGTCAGCCGCTGTGGCCTCGCGAACGGCGACGCGGATCGCTTCTTCAGGAGCAGCGACCTCACGGATGTCCCCGGCCGGCTTGGCAGCGCGCGCCCCGGCGAGCACAGCCTCGCGGATCACGGCAGGATCCTCTGACCGGGGCTGGTGATCCGTGACGATGAGCAGGTCGCTGCCGAGTGCCGCCTCGCGGCCCATCTCCGGGCGCTTGGACTGGTCCCGGTCGCCGTTGGCGCCGGCCACCATGATGACGCGTCCGGTGGTCAGGTGCCGGACTGCCTCGAGCGTCTTGGCGAATGCCTGCGCCGTGTGTCCCGAGTCCACATAGACGGCGGGACCGCCAGGCACCGGCACCTGGACGGCGCGACCTGGCAGGGAGGCGGTGATGCCGCCGTCGCGCTGGAGTACGGCGTCGATGGCTGCGAAGGCGACCCCGGATTCGACGAGCATCGCAATGGCGAGCCCACCATTCGCAGCCATGTGCCTGCCGATCACCGGCACCCGGGTGGACAGCGCGCCGTGCTCGTCATGCTGAAGAGTGAACGCCGTGTACGACGGCTGCTCGTCGTCGATGGTGACGGTCCAGTCGGCCGTTACCCCGTCGAGCGAGGTGATGGTGATCACCGGGATCCCTGTGCGCTCCACGACAGCGGAACCGGCAGGCGTGTCGAGCGAGACCACTGCGCGGCGGGCGTGCGCCGGGGTGAAAAGCTCGAGCTTGGCCGCGAAGTAATCCTCCATGCCCGCGTAGTCGTCAAGGTGGTCCTGGCTGAGGTTCGTGAACGCCGCGACGTCGAACACCAGCCCGTCGACCCGATGCCGGGTGAGAGCGTGCGCGCTGACTTCGACGATCGCAGCGTTCACACCTGCCTCACGCATCCGGGCGATCAGGGCGTGAAGTTCGGGCGCCTCGGGCGTTGTCATGGAACTGGCCACGACCTCGGAACCGATCCGGCGCTCGGCACTCGAACTGAGCCCCGTCGAGCGGCCCAACTGGCGAAGGATCGAATC
Source organism: Mycetocola miduiensis (assembly GCF_900115155.1). GTDB lineage: Bacteria > Actinomycetota > Actinomycetes > Actinomycetales > Microbacteriaceae > Mycetocola_A > Mycetocola_A miduiensis. The sequence goes on along the minus strand of NZ_FOVM01000005.1, from coordinate 179,361 downwards.
GAGGAAGTGCGCCGTCGACGTCTTGCCGTTGGTTCCGGTCATGCCGAAGAGCTGGGGTGCGTCACGGTCGGTCTGGTACAGCCAGGCGGCCATCTCGCCGACGACGACGCGCGGGGATTCAACCGTCACAAGCACAGGGACACCGGATGCCGTTGCGGCGACCAGGCCGGCGGCATCGGTGAGGATCGCGACAGCGCCACGAGCAACGGCCTCGGCGGAGAACGTCGCTCCGTGGAACCGTTCCCCCGGGACGCCGACGTAGAGGTCCCCGGGCAGAACGGCCCGGCTGTTCATCGTGATGCCGGTCAGGCTCACCGGTGGAACCTCATCGTGCAGTGCCAGACGGAACCGGGCGGCGAAGGCGTCGAGGGTCGTGGGGGAGAGGTGGGAGGGTCGCACAGCTCATATTCTCACAGCCGGATCGGAGCACCCCTCACAGCGCGCCACCAGCATCCATTCAGCGCACAGCGCTACTCTCTGGGAGTGGAATCCGCCCTGCTGTACATCCTCGGTGTCCTGATCATTCTGATCGGTGTCGCCGTGTCGATCGGCCTGCACGAAGTCGGGCACCTGGTTCCCGCCAAACTGTTCGGCGTCAAAGTCACCCAGTACATGATCGGCTTCGGCAAGACGATCTGGTCACGCAAAAAGGGCGAGACGGAGTACGGCCTCAAAGCGATCCCGCTCGGCGGCTACATCTCGATGATCGGCATGTACCCCCCGGGCAAGGACGGCGCCACCCGCAGCTCGAGCACCGGGTTCTTCCAGACTCTCGTGCAGGATGCCCGCTCAGCGAGCGCCGAGACGGTCGGGGACGGCGACGAGAACCGGACTTTTTACAACCTCCCGGTGTGGAAGCGCATCATCATCATGCTCGGCGGCCCGACCATGAACCTTCTTCTCGCGGTCGTGCTCGTCGCGATCGTGCTGATGGGCTTCGGCACGCCGCAGTCCACCCCGACGCTCGCTTCGGTGAGCCAGTGTGTGCTGCCGGCGACGAGTGAGAAGACATCGTGCGAGGCAGGCGACCCGCTCGCCCCCGGCGCCGCCGCAGGCCTCCAGCCCGGCGACACCATCCTCTCCATCGACGGTACGAAGATCGCCACATGGGCCGACGCCACCGCGATCATTCGCACCTCGTCAGGCACCGACCTGGACGTCGTCATCCTGCGGGACGGCGCCGAAACATCCGTGACGCTCACCCCGCTGCTCACCGAACGGTACACGATCGACGCATCCGGCAAGCAGGTGACGGATGCCTCGGGCAAGCCGGTCACCGAGGAGGTCGGTTTCGTGGGCATCGCGTCCCAGACCGAACTCGTGCCGGAGCCGCCGACCTCCGTTCTGCCCGCTGTGGGCGACAACATCGGCCACGTCGCCAACATGATCCTCAACCTGCCCGACCGCCTGGTCGGGGTCGCCAACGCCGCATTCGGCCCGGGCGAACGCGACCCCAACGGGCCGATCAGCGTCGTCGGCGTCGGCCGCATCGCCGGTGAAGTGGCCAGTCTCGAAGAGATCCCGGTCGCGAGCAAGGTGCAGACGATGCTCGGCATCGTCGCCTCGCTCAACGTCGCCCTGTTCGTCTTCAACCTCGTGCCGCTGCTTCCGCTCGACGGCGGCCACGTCGCGGCGGCGTTGTGGGAGTCCATCCGGCGCGGCTTCGCGAAACTGTTCAAGCGTCGTGACCCTGGGCCGGTGGACGCCGCGAAACTCATGCCGGTGACGTTCGTCGTCGTGATCGTGCTCGGAGGCATGAGCGCGCTGCTGATCTTCGCCGACATCGTCAAGCCGGTCAATCTGTTCGGCTGATCGAGTACTCCGTATGGAGTACCAGGTGAAGACGCTGAGACGGGCACAGCGCCCGCTGCTACCCTCGCTTCGCCCTACACGCGGGCGAAGCGGGCCACCGAGCGGGCGCGAGCCTTTTCTGCCTCGACTTCGCGGTCCTTCGGAGGCGCCGTCGTCACCAGGTCTTCGATGAGATGCCTGGTGATATGGGCGATCTCGGCGACCGCGTGGTCGAACACGTCGGCGTTCGCCTTCGAAGGCTTCGTCGACCCGCTGACCTTGCGGACGTACTGGAGGGCGGCTGCATGAACTTCGTCGTCCGTTGCTGCGGGTTCGAAGTTGTGAAGAGTGTGGATGTTTCGGCACATGCCAACAGGTTAATCACCGTCGGCTTGTTCGGGAAGGGTGTCAGCCCTGTGCACCTGCACCCGAGATGTTCACCAGCCAGGAAATCCCGAAACGGTCGACCAGCATTCCGAACCTGTCACCCCACGGTGCCGAAACGAGTGGCTCAATGATCGTGCCGCCCTCGCCGAGTCCGTTCCAGTAGCCCTGGAGTTCTGTTTCATCGTCGCCGCTTAGCGAGATCGAGAAGTTGGTGCCTTGCCGGTACTCCTGGCCCTCCATCAGGTCGGCGCCCATGAGGCTCAAACCGTTGGGTGTCACCAACTCGCCGTGCATGATGTTGTCTGTCTGCGCGGCATGCTCGGTCGCCTGGAAATCACCGAACGTGCTGAGGGTCAGTTCGCCGCCGAAGACGTCACGGTAGAACGTCATGGCTTCGCGAGCGTTGCCTGGGAAGTTGAGGTACGGGTTGAGTCGAGTAGGCATTGTGGTCTCCTTCGTCTGTCTGCCGGGTTTCTGGCCCTACAGTTCAGGGCCCTTGATTATGAACCGGCGAACGGTGGCAGCAGAAGTCCCCACCGTGTGTGAATTCGGCAACGTCAGGCGGCCGCGGCCATGGCCCGGCGGACCGCATCGACCGAGGCGGCGACATCCGTTGCATCCGTTGACCAGTTGCTGACCGAGATCCGCAGCACGTCACGCCCCTGCCAGCGAGAGCCGGACATCCAGACGGCGCCATCGGCGATGAGCGCCTGGGTCACGGCGCGGGTCCGCTCGTCCGTGCCGAAACTGAGGCAGACCTGGGTGAACACCACGTCGTTGAGCACCTCGACACCCGGTAGTTCGCCGAGGCCCTGTGCGAGCGCGCGGGCGTTCTCGGCCAGTTTCTCGACGAGGGCGATCGTGCCCTCCCGGCCAAGCGAACGTAGGGCAGCCCAAACCGGGATGCCGCGGGCACGGCGCGAGAATTCGGGTACGCGCTCGAAGGGGTCGCCTTGCGCGTCGTGGATGAGGTAATCGGTGTGCACGCCGAATGCAGACCGCAACAGGGCGCGGTCGGTGACGATCGCAACCCCGCAGTCGTATGGCACATTGAGGGTCTTGTGGGCGTCGGTCGCCACCGAGTCCGCCAGTTCGAGGCCGTCGACGGCCGAGGCCCACTCCGGGCTGACCGCGGCCCACAAGCCGAACGCACCGTCGACGTGCACCCAGGCGCCGTGCGAGTGGGCCAGATCGATCGCCTCCCGGAACGGGTCGAAAGCGCCCGAGTGGAGGTTCCCCGCCTGCAGGCAGAGAATCGTCGGCCCGGACACGGCATCCAGGGCGTCCGCCAGCGCATCCACCCGGATCCGGCCCTGGTCGTCTGCGGCGACCGGCGTGGGGAGCCCGAGCCCGAGGTAGCGCAGTGCCATGTCGATGGACGCATGGCTCTCCGCCCCGGCGAGCACGGATATTCGCGGTGCCCCGGAGAGCCCGTCCGCAGAAAGATCCCAGCCGACGTCGTCCAGCACCTTCTTCCTCCCGGCGGCCAGGCCGACGAAATTGGCCATGGTAGCCCCCGTCGTGAACCCGACGCCCGATGTGGCCGGAAAGCCGAGCAGGTCGAGGAGCCAATCCTCGGCTGCCTCTTCGATCGCGGCGGTCGCGGGTGTCGCGTAACGGATGCCCGTGTTCTGGTCCCAGGCGCTGACGAGCCAGTCCGATGCGAGGGCGGCGGGGAGGGTTCCGCCGATCACCCAGCCGAAGAACCGGCCGGAGGGCATCCCCATCAGCCCCGGTTCGGCGAACGTCGCGAGTTCGTCGATGACTTCGGCGGGGTCGATGCCGCTCTCCTGCAATGGCACCCGGAAATGCGCTGCGACCTCGTCGGCGGTCTCCCGCGGTGCGACCCGCCGCGTCTTTATCGACTCCAGCCACCCGAGAGAGTGCTCCCGGGCTCGATCGAGTGCCCTGCGATAGTCATCCGGCTCAGCTGTCACAGGAAGAAGGCTAGACCTTGGGGTCCCCGCCGAACAGCCCCCGCGATGGAGGCCGTCGCGGGAGAGCGCCCCGCAGCCTTCTAGGCTTGAATTCATGACCGTCGACGAACGTGACCCGTACCTCTGGCTCGAAGACGTCGACAGCGATGCGGCGCTGGACTGGGTTCGGGCGCGCAACGCCGAGACCCTCAACGGCCTGGCCGCCTCCGACGCGTTCACCGGCACCGAGCGGGCGATCCGCGAGGTCCTCGACTCCGATGCGAAACTCCCGTTCGTTCAGAAGATCGGTGAGTACTACTACAACTTCTGGACGGACGCAGCACACCAGCGCGGGCTCTGGCGTCGCACCACGCTCGCGGAATACCGCACAGCAGAGCCGGCGTGGCAGACGGTCCTCGATATCGATGCCCTTAACAAGGCCGAAGGGGAGGATTGGGTCTGGCACGGCGCGAGCGTCCTCCGCCCCGGGTACCGCAAAGCGCTGATCGACCTCTCGCACGGCGGATCGGATGCGGATGTCACGCGCGAGTTCGACCTCGAGACCCTCCGTTTCGTTCCCGAGGAAGACGGCGGTTTCTTCCGCCCGGAGGCCAAAGGCGGACTCGGCTGGATCGACGACGACACGGTATACCTATGCTCAGAACTCGGGGAAGGGTCGCTGACGAAATCCGGGTACCCGCGGATCGCCCGCCGTTGGCGCAGGGGGACACCGATCGAGTCCTCCGAGATCGTCTTCGAAGGGAACGAGTCGGATGTGTCGGTGCGCGCGTTCCGCAGCCACACACCCGGCTACATCCGCGACTTCTACTGGCGCGCACCCACCTTCTACACGTCCGAGGTGTTCGTCCTCGTCGACGGCGAACCGCAACGGATCGATGTGCCCGATTCGGCGGAGATCGGCTACTCGCGCTCCTGGCTGCTGATCGAACTCCGCGACGGCTGGACCGTCGACGAGACCACCTACCGTGCCGGTTCGCTGCTCGCCGCCGATTTCGACGGCTTCCTGGCAGGCGACCGGTCGTTCGAGGTCGTCTTCGAGCCGACGCCGACCACGTCTCTGGCCGGCGCGACCTGGACCCGTGACCACCTCGTCCTCACCGTCCTCGACGACGTGAAGAGCCGCATCCGGGTGCTCACGCCGACGGATGCCAAGTGGCGCCGCGATGAATTCCCCGGCGCCCCCGCGTTTGGGACTGTCCAGGTTTCGGCTGTCGACCCTGACGAGAACGACCTCGTCTGGGTGATCTCAACCGACTACCTCACGCCGACCACCCTGTCGATCGCGACCGTCGGCCAGGGCGGTGCACTGCCCGTCGTGCTGAAGGCCCAGCCGTCTTTTTTCGATACGGCCGGCCTCTCGATCGAGCAGTACTTCGCGATCTCCGACGACGGCACGCGGGTGCCGTACTTCGTGGTTCGCCGCACCGATGCTGCTCTGGACGGATCGACGCCGACGCTGCTGTACGGCTACGGCGGGTTCGAGATCTCGCTCACTCCCACGTACTCCGGCACGCTCGGCAGGGCCTGGCTCGAGAGCGGTGGCGCCTATGCCGTCGCGAACATCCGTGGCGGCGGTGAGTACGGTCCGACCTGGCACCAGGCCGCGTTGAAAGAGAACCGTTCCCGCGCGTACGAGGACTTCGCCGCTGTGGCCAGGGACCTCGTCGCCCGCGGCATCACCACGCCCAAGCACCTCGGAATTCAGGGCGGATCGAACGGCGGCCTGCTCACCGGCAATATGCTCACCCGATACCCGGAACTGTTCGGTGCCGTGGTCTGCCAGGTGCCGCTGCTCGACATGCGCCGCTACTCCCGCCTGCTTGCCGGGGCATCGTGGATGGCGGAGTACGGCGACCCGGACGACCCTGAGCAGTGGGCATACCTCCGCACGTTCTCGCCGTACCACCAGTTTGACCCGTCGCGCAGGTACCCGCCCGTGCTGTTCACGACCTCCACCCGTGACGATCGGGTGCACCCGGGGCACGCTCGCAAGATGGCAGCACGGATGCTCGACGCGGGGTGCGACGTGACCTACTACGAGAACATCGAAGGCGGGCACGGGGGAGCGGCCACGAACGAGCAGGCCGCCCGGATGTCGGCGCTCGCGTATCGGTTCCTCGCCGAACGCCTCGCCTGACCGCCGGCCGTCGTCGCCCACCCTGTCGCGGGTGTTTTTGCCGGGTGCGGGTGTTTTTTCACCCGCGCGACACCGGAACACCCGCGCGGGCATCCGCGCCCGGGCTCGCGGTACGGAGTTTATGCATTCGAATGGAAATAGTTCTGCTCGCAATCGGTTGTACTCAACGTGAGGGGTTGCAGCTGCGGCTCCAAACCGTCGAGCGGTGAATCGCCACAGGGGACGCACTGCCTCAAGAGCAAGGAGTAATCATGACTGTTGAGAACAAGGTCGCACTGGTCACCGGTGCAGGACAGGGAATCGGCCGCGGAATCGCACTGCGGCTCGCTCAGGACGGCTTCGATGTCGCCGTCGCCGACCTCGATTTCCAAAAGGACAAGGGTCTGGGGGTTGTCGCCGAGATCGAGGCCCTCGGCCGCAAGGCGGCATTCGTGACAGCCGACGTGTCCAAGCGCGAGGATGTCGTCGCTGCCGTCGACACCGCAGCCGAGAAGCTCGGTGGATTCGACGTCATCGTCAACAACGCAGGCATCGCGCAGGTCAAGCCGTTGCTCGATATCACCGAGGACGAGCTCAATAAGATCTTCCAGATCAACGTCAACAGCGTCGTCTGGGGCATCCAGGCAGCAGCCGCGAAGTTCGAGGAACTCGGGCACGGTGGCAAGATCATCTCAGCCGCTTCGATCGCGGCCATCCAGGGCTTCCCGATCCTGAGCGCCTACTCGGCATCGAAGTTCGCGGTTCGCGGATTCACGCAGGCCGCGGCCCAGGAGCTCGCCCCGAAGGGAATCACGGTCAACGCGTACGCTCCGGGTATCGTCGGCACGGGCATGTGGGAGCTCATCGATGCCGAGCTGAGCAAGATCAACGGCAAGCCTCTCGGCCAGAACCTCAAGGAGAACGTCGACGGGATCGCCCTCGGCCGGATCGAAACGCCTGAGGATGTCGCGAAGGTCGTCTCGTTCTTCGCCGGCCCCGACTCCGACTACGTCACCGGCCAGGTCCTGCTCGTCGACGGCGGAATGCTCTACAACTAGGCCCAGCACTGGCGTTCGCGCCAGAGCCGCCGAATCGGGTCTGCCGGCTTCCGGCAGGCCCGATTTTTTGTGCGGGGGACGTAACCGATCGACAACGAATTCACGGGCGGCGTTCACCGGTCCGAGCGGATGTGGGAGTGTCGAACGCATGGGCACGGATCGAAGGCAGCGGTGGTGGCTCGGGGCGGTCGCCCTGCTGGGCCTCGCCACAACGGGATGTACCGGTGGCGGGTTCGTCGCGTGTCCTGCCATCGGCTACATCAGCACCGTGCGGATATCGCTTACCGGCAATGCGGCGGATGTGGCGGGCCGACGGAGGCCGGCCGGATCGACGTCCCGGTGAGCTGAGCTCCGCCAGCGACGTGGTTCCAGTGACGCCAAGACACCGAATGAGGCATCATTCGGTGCTCAAGCGTCACCGGAACGAAAGCTTGCCCACCACCTAGCGCGACAGAAGCAGCGCGTCTCCCTGACCGCCACCGCCGCACAGCGCTGCTGCAGCCTTGCCTGAACCGCGGCGCGACAGTTCGAGCGCCGCGTGAAGCACAAGCCGCGCCCCCGACGCTCCGATCGGGTGGCCGAGCGCGATCGCCCCGCCGTGCACATTGACCTTGTCGCCGTCGAGTTCCAGGTCCCGCATCGACTGCACGCTCACCGCGGCGAAGGCTTCGTTGATCTCGACCAGGTCGAGCTCCGAGGCCGTCCAGCCGGACTTGCTGAGGGCATCCGCGATCGCCCGTGATGGCTGCGAGTGCAGCGAGTTGTCAGGACCGGCCACCGAGCCGGATGCTCCGACGACAGCCAGCCAGGTCAGGCCGCGTTCCTCGGCCCAGGACCGGTCAGCGAGGATCAGCGCGCAGGCGCCGTCGCTGAGCGGCGACGAATTGCCTGCGGTGATCGTGCCTTCCTTGTCGAAGGCCGGACGCAGCGCGCTGAGGGTTTCGATCGTCGAGTCCCCACGCACTCCCTCATCGCTCGTCAGCAGCGTCGGCTCTCCACGACGCGAAGGCACGCTCACCGGGGTGATCTCGTCGTCGAACAGGCCGGAGGACTGCGCGGCGGCGGCGCGCTGGTGCGAGCCGAGCGCGATCCTGTCCTGTTCCGCCCGGTTGATGCCGAGCGGCCCGTTGTGCCGCTCGGTAGACAGCCCCATCGAGTCACCGTCGAAAGCATCCGTCAGTCCGTCGAAGGCGGCCGTGTCGACCATCGTGACCTCGCCGTACTTGTAGCCTTTCCGGGATGACGGCAGCACGTGCGGTGCGTTGGTCATCGACTCCTGGCCGCCGGCGACGACGACGGATGCCTCACCGGCGCGGATGAGACGGGCGGCGTCGGTCACAGCGGCGATCCCCGACAGGCACACCTTGTTGATCGTGACGGCAGGGACTTCCCAGCCGATCCCGGCCGCGCGTGACGTCTGCCTGGCCGGGTTCTGCCCGGCCCCTGCCTGCAGCACCTGGCCGAAGATCACCGCGTCGACGTCTGATGCGTCGACGCCCGATCGCTCGAGCGCCGCCTTGAGGGCGATCGCCCCGAGCTCGACCGCGCTGAAACTCGCAAGCTGGCCGAGCAAACGACCCTGCGGCGTGCGGGCTCCGGCCAGGATGACCACATCATTCGGACTCATGGAAGGACTCCTTCGTCGTTTCGCCGCGCTTCATCGCGCGGAATCCTCGTCTTAGCTTGACACGGATTTCGGCCAGTGTTCCCCTGCCGAAATCGAGAGCGTGCTCTACGTCGACTCCACACGAGGTTCAACGAGGTGGTCTTCCTGGCTCGGCGACATCCGCGCGTGGGGCGGGGTGATGTTGTGCCACGCTGCCCCACGAAGACTCATGGACGACCCGATAGGTTTGTACTCACGAGAGGCCGTCACGAGGTGGTCCTCGCTGCTGCCGGCATTACACGCGTTAGCTCGGTGATCCTGGCAGAACAGAGCCGCTTTTTGGCGGCAAACGCAGCAACGGAGGTGCGACGGTGACAATGGACAAGACAGTGGCGAGCGCAGCTGAGGCGGTGGCGGACATCGCGAGCGGATCGTCGATCGCCGTCGGCGGTTTCGGCTTGTGCGGGAACCCCATGACCCTCATCGAGGCGTTGCTTGAGAAAGGCAGCGACGAGCTGTCGATCGTCAGCAACAACTGCGGCGTCGACGACTGGGGACTCGGGGTGCTGCTGGCGAACCGCCGGATCCGCAAGATGACCTCCTCCTACGTCGGTGAGAACAAGGAGTTCGAGCGCCAGTTCCTCTCGGGCGAACTCGAGGTCGAACTGACGCCCCAGGGCACGCTCGCCGAGAAACTGCGGGCGGGCGGGTCAGGGATCGCGGCCTTCTTCACCCAGACCGGGGTGGGCACTCAGGTTGCGGAGGGCGGGCTGCCGCGGCGTTACGACGGTTCCGGCGGGGTCGCGATCGCTTCACCGCCCAAGGACGTCCGCAACTTCCCCGTGCGCGGCGAGGAGAAACCCTTTGTCCTCGAAGAAGCCATTTCGACCGACTTCGCCCTCATCCACGCCGAACGCGGCGACCGCCACGGCAACCTCGTCTTCAACAAATCCGCCCGCAACTTCTCCCCGCTGGCTGCGATGGCCGGCCGGATCTGCATCGCGCAGGTGGAAGAGCTCGTCGAGCCCGGAGAGATCGACCCGGATGCCGTTCACCTGCCCGGGGTCTTCGTGCACCGGGTCCTCTACGTCGGTCCGGACATCGAGAAACGCATCGAACGTCGCACCGTTCGCTCCACGGAAGGCAGCTGAACCATGGCACTCACCCGCAACGAAATGGCCGCCCGCGCCGCTCTGGAACTGGCCGACGGCGCCTACGTCAACCTGGGTATCGGCCTGCCCACCCTGGTGCCGAACTATGTGCCGGACGGGGTGACGGTCACACTCCAGTCGGAGAACGGCATCCTCGGTGTCGGCCCATACCCGACGGAGGATGCAGTCGATCCCGACCTCATCAACGCGGGGAAAGAAACGGTCACAACGCTGCCAGGAACGGCCTTCTTCGATTCAGCACTGAGCTTCGCGATGATCCGCGGCGGCAAGATCGACGCCGCCATCCTCGGCGCCATGCAGGTTTCCGCCACCGGCGACCTCGCCAACTGGATGATCCCCGGCAAGGTCGTGAAGGGTCCAGGAGGCGCGATGGACCTCGTCCACGGCGCAGGCCGCGTCATCGTGCTGATGGAGCACGTCGCGAAGGACGGATCGGCGAAGATCGTCAACGAGTGCTCACTGCCACTCACCGGCCGTGCCGTCGTCGACCGCATCATCACCGACCTGGCCGTCATCGACGTCACCCCTGACGGGCTCGTGCTCGTCGAAGTGGCCCCCGGGGTGAGCGTGGACGAGGTCATCGCCGCCACTGAGCCACCGCTCAAGGTCGCCGTCGGCGTCTGATCGCACACCGACGAAGGAGTCCAGAATGGCAACACTGCTCCCGGGCATCACGGCGAGAACGGTCAAGATGCCGAGGCCCGCCGCCAACATTCTCGAACGCGAGAATACGGGGGACGGACAGGTGCTCGAGCGCTACCAGGACAACGGTTGCGAGGTTCGCGAGGTGCTCTTCGACGGGTGTGGTCACTCTCCGCACCTTGCGCGCCCGGCTGAGTTCCGCGACGCGCTCCTCGCCCGGATCACCGGGGTGAGCGGTCGGCTGCCGTACAGGACGCCCGGCGTAGGATGATCCTGTGCCAGCAGTAAATTTGGGAATGCCCAAGGTCCCCGAGACCCTCGCTCCGCGACGTAAGTCGCGCCAGATCAAGGTAGGCAAAGTCCTCGTCGGTGGCGACGCGCCAGTGAGCGTCCAGTCGATGACCACGACGCCGACTCCGAACATCAACGCGACCCTCCAGCAGATCGCCGAACTGACGGCATCAGGCTGCGACATCGTTCGTGTGGCCGTGCCCAGCCGGGACGACGCCGAAGCGCTGCCGATCATCGCAAAGAAGAGCCAGATCCCGGTCATCGCCGACATCCACTTCCAGCCGAATTACGTCTACGCGGCCATCGACGCCGGTTGCGCGGCGGTACGGGTCAACCCCGGCAACATCCGCAAGTTCGACGACCAGGTCGCAGAGATCGCCCGTCGCGCCAAGGCCGCAGACGTGTCGATCCGCATCGGTGTCAACGCCGGCTCCCTCGACCCGCGCCTGCTGCAGAAGTACGGTAAGGCAACGCCTGAGGCGCTCGTCGAAAGCGCCGTCTGGGAGGCGAGCCTGTTCGAGGAGCACGACTTCCATGACTTCAAGATCTCGGTCAAGCACAATGACCCGATCGTCATGGTCAAGGCCTACCGGCTCCTCGCCGAACGCGGCGACTGGCCGCTCCACCTCGGGGTCACCGAGGCGGGTCCCGCCTTCCAGGGCACGATCAAGAGTGCGACGGCCTTTGGCATCCTGCTCTCAGAAGGCATCGGAGACACGATCCGGGTCTCGCTCAGCGCACCGCCCGCCGAAGAGATCAAGGTCGGCCTTCAGATCCTGCAATCGTTGAACCTGCGTGAGCGCAAGCTCGAGATCGTGTCGTGCCCGAGCTGCGGCCGGGCCCAGGTCGATGTGTACAAGCTCGCCAACGATGTGACCGATGGCCTGGAAGGGATGACCGTCCCGCTCCGCGTCGCCGTCATGGGATGTGTCGTCAACGGACCGGGCGAGGCGCGCGAGGCGGACCTCGGTGTCGCGTCCGGGAACGGCAAGGGCCAGATCTTCGTCAAGGGCGAGGTCATCAAGACCGTTCCCGAGTCGGAGATCGTTGCGACGCTCATCGAAGAGGCAAACCGCATCGCCGCAGAGATGCCCGCGAGCGAGACCTCGGTCGGCGCGCCGGTTGTCAGCGTCAGCTGAGGCGGGCTGTTCGGCGGCGGTTAGCGCCTGACGCGGTAGCGGAGATAGACGACCTTCGATGGGAAGGTGCGGGACTCGAGGAGTTCGAGATCCACCCGCCGCTCGCTCTGGGGAAAGAACGGCAGGCCACCGCCGACGAGCACGGGGTACACCTTGGGGCGATACTCGTCGATCAGGTCCAATGCGGCCGCTTCGGCAGCGAGGGTCGCGCCGCCAATCGCGATGTCGCCCGTTCCCGGTTGGGCCCTCAACCGCTCGATCTCCTCGGCCAGGGAGCCGGATGCCAGGCGGGCATTGCTCTTCACGTCGGTCAGTGCTGTGGAGAACACCACTTTGGGGAGTGGATTCCAGAGCTCGGTCCACACGCGTTCTGAGTCGCTGAGCGACGGATCCTGGGCGGCAGTCTCCCAGTAGAGCATCGACTCGTAGAGTCGCCGCCCAAGCAGATGGACGCCGACACCGCGTATCTGGTCAATCGCAAATTGAAAGAGCTCGTCATCCGGGTCCGCCCAGTTGAAGCCGCCGTCGGGCCCGACGATGTAGCCGTCAAGCGAAACGCCCATCGAATAAGTCACCCTGCGCATCAGGTTCTTCCTCCGCAACGGTCCCACGGTACCCCGATCGCCAGACCCCTCGTGAGGAATCCCCGAAAGTGCTTCACTGGGCATACCACATAACTGAGCAAAACTCACGCTGCTCACGAAGGAGGAGCATCATGGAAACGGCGACGTATCTCGGTACCGACATTGCGGGGCTGATGCACGCGGCACGCGCTGAAGCCCGGCGCATCATGGATGAGAACAAAGGCGACGTGATCAGCGATCACAAAGCCATCCTCGACCGGCTGGAAGCAAGCGACCTCATCACCGATGAGGAAGTGCGAACGCTGATGGAGCTGTACAAACTCGGGTACGAGGCAGGCGAGCCGAAAGGCGACGCCGAACGGGCGTACTTCTCCTCGCGTGACATCTACGACAGGATGGCCGCCAGCGGCAAGGCCAGCCCTGTCGCATTGGTCGTGGCGTCGGCAGCAGTCGGGTCGTTCGAGATCTCGGAGGGATCAGGCGGATCAACCACCGTCACGATCGCCCGGGTGAGCTACGGTTCCAGTCTCGCCGGCATCGGCGCCGGGATCGGTTCGCTCCTTGGCGGACCGGCCGGCGGTGTGTTGGGCGGGGCGATCGGAGGTCTCGTCGGCGGAATCGTGGACGACAAGAAGGGCAAGAAGTAAGGGCTTCAGAGTTCCGTGCTGCTGAGCACATCGGTTGCAGCGATCTTGAGCAGGCCGCCTTCGTCCACCAGCCGGTAGGACGTCACCTCCTTCACCACGCGCCCATCGCGGAAGAAGTAGGTGAGCGTCGCCTGTGCCCGGTCGGGCGCCGATGCGCTGACATCGGCGATTTCGACGTCGGCGATGTTCCCCCAGAACGCCTCGTAGGCGCGTCGGCCACCGGCATGGTTCTCCTGGTAGTCGGCGCTCATCATCGGCCATGCGCCGTCGATATCGCCCGGCAGCATCGCGTAGTAGCCGGAGACCGTCTCGACAGCCCGCTGTTCGGGCGTCGGCGGAACCGGCTCAGGCGTCGCCGACGGCTGCGCGGACGCGGGCGGCGAAGTGGGGGAGGGGGCGGTCGACGGCGAAGCGGCCTGCGATGGGGGTGCCGGGCTGCCCGTCGTTGGGGTCGGGGTGGGGCTGATCGCGGGTTCCGCAGCGTCGCCGGCACCAGGCTGGAGCGGATTGAAAAGCAGAATCGCTCCGACAAGGAGGGCAGCCACTACAACCATGATGCCGGCGATCACACCCGTCCGGCGACGCCACCTGTTCGGCCTCACCGGCGGGGTTTCCGTATGAGGTATAACGTGTGCGGGTTCCGCATCCGTCGTCACCCGGGGAAGGACTGCCGGTGCCCCCAATCGCTCCGTCGTGCCGGTGGGTGGTTCGTAGCGGGTGGGACGGTCGACGGGAACCGTCGGCACGGTGGGGTCGTGCACCGCGGTCGCGGCATCCGCGATCCGTTCGGTTCCGGCATCCTCGATGCGTTCGGTGTCGGCGCCCTCGATGCGTTCAGTTCCGACATCGTCGATGCGCTCGGTCTCAACGTCGTCGAAGACCTCGGTCCGCACGCCCTCGAGGTCCACGCCCTCGGGGTCCACGCCCTCGGGGTCCGCTGGCGCGGGGGCGTCCGGCGACGAATCCGGATCGACGGCTACCGCCGCAGGCGGGACCCGGATGTCGTCGTGCAACGCCGTCAACGACTCGACGACCGATGTCATGCTCGGCCGGCGTTTCGGATCAGCCGCGAGCATCTCCCGCAGTAACGGCGCAAGCGGACCAGCGTGCTCAGGCGGCGAGTACTCGCCCCGGGCCACCTTGTGGAGCAGCGCGATAGCGTTCTTGTCCGAACCGAACGGCGGTGCACCCTCGAGCATCGTGTAGAGAGTCGAGCCGAAAGAAAAGACGTCGGACGCGAAGCTCGTCGGCAGGCCCCGCGCCACCTCGGGCGCGAGGTATGCGGGAGTGCCGTGCATCATTCCCGTCGCGGTGATCGTCGCATCGCCGAGCGCGTGGGAGATGCCGAAGTCGCTGATCATCGCCGAGCCGTCCGCCGTGATGAGGATGTTCCCCGGCTTGACGTCCCGATGCACGATCCGCAGCTTGTGGGCCGCTGCCAGGGCCGAGCCCACCTGCGCCCCGGTCCGCGCCGTCTCGGACGGGGTTAGCGTGCCGTGCTCGCGCAGCAAGGTCGACAGCGGCGTGGACTCGATGAGCTGCATCACGATGCACGGCTGGCCGTCGTGCTCGACGACGTCGAACACCGTAACGGCGTGGGGATGATGAAGCCCGGCAGTGATCCGTGCTTCCCGCATCGCCCGATCAGTTGCCAACTGACGTTCGGCATCCGTCAACTCGAGTTGGGTGCGCAGCATCTTCAGCGCGACATCGCGGTGCAGGCGCTCGTCCCAGGCATGCCAGACGATTCCCATTCCGCCCGCGCCGAGCATCGCCATCAGCCGGTAGCGATCGGCGACGAGGGTGGACGGAGTACTCATGCAACGCGCTCCTTCGCAAACTACGAGAGAACGATACGCCCGCTGTTGGCGATCCCTCGTGGGCTTGCGTCACCGCTCCCGGTGTGGAATGGCGCCTGTTCCGGCGGGGTTTGCGAGCGTACGCAGGCCTGCGATGTCGGCGACACGACCACGAAGGGCGGAAGACATGCACAAGCGACTGCTGGGCCAGGGACTCGAGGTCTCGGCGATCGGTCTGGGGGCGGCGCCGTCGAACGCGGTAACTCCGACCGCAATCGCGGTGACGGTACTCGGGGCGTCCACGAATGTGACCGCCACGGTCGCGAACCGGTCCGCCGTCACTCTCACGCGGACGGCGCCACCGAACGGCGGTAGCGCGATCACGGGCTATCGGATCACGCCATACATCGGTACGGTCGCGCAGACCCTGGTCTCCGGGACACCGCCGGGCGGTCGATCAAGGGCTCGCGACGGTTCGGCGCACCCACCCCGACGTGGTCGGGCGCCTCGGTGAACAGCTCGCGGTCGACGTCGTCGCCAAGCCTCGAGCGAGGGGAAGCGCTGAGACGGGGCAGTCTGCCCGACGAGGAGCCGGTAGCGGCGATGGAGGAGCTTCTACTGCTCGTAGATTTTCTGCTGGCAACAGCCGGCCGGGTGCTCGCCTGAATCCGGTGTATCGAACGGTGCAAATTCCCAGCAGGGTGGCGGATTCCGTCGATTAGACTGACCGAACCGTGGGCGGCAACGACGCTCCCGCGCGACTTCTGGAGAGAAGCCCGCCGTGACACTGACAGCAGAACCCAGCACGCCGGTCCAGCCGACCGAGTTGGCGCGTGCCCACGACATCCTCACCACGATCGTCCGTGCGTACGGCGCGAAGGTCGTCGGGCAGTCGAGCCTCCGAACCAGCCTTCTCGTTGCCATGATGACCGGCGGGCACGTGTTGCTGGAGAGCGTGCCCGGCCTTGCCAAGACCACGGCCGCCGAGGCAATCGCCGAAGCCGTCCAGGCCCGGTTCAAGCGCATCCAGTGCACGCCGGACCTCCTGCCGTCCGACATCATCGGAACGCAGATCTTCGACCCGGCGACCGGGCGCTTCGACACCCAGCTCGGGCCGGTCCACGCGAACTTCGTGCTGCTTGATGAGATCAACCGGTCGAGCGCGAAAACCCAGTCGGCGATGCTCGAGGCGATGCAGGAGCGCCAGACCTCCATCGGCGGCGTGAACTACCCGCTTCCGCAGCCGTTCCTGGTGCTGGCGACGCAGAACCCGATCGAGCAGGAGGGCACGTATCACCTGCCCGAAGCACAGCTCGACCGGTTCCTCATCAAGGAGAACCTCGATTATCCAAGCCTCACCGACGAGGCGGAGATCGTGCGCAGGGTCAATTCGGGCATCTACGACGATGCGGCCCCTGCACTCGCCTCCGCATCCATCGACGACGTGCTGTTTCTCCAGTCGCTCGTACGGAGGGTGTATCTCGACCCGTCGATCCTGAACTACATCGTCCAGGCCGTTTTCGTCTCCCGGAACGCCGAACAGTACCTTTCCCCAGACCTCGCGGCATACATCCAGTACGGCGCGAGCCCCCGCGCATCGATCGCCTTCAGCGCTGTCGCGCGCGCCCTTGCCCTGCTCAACGGACGTGACCATGTCATCCCGGAGGACGTCAAATTCTTCCGGCACCAGGTGCTCCGGCACCGGCTGATCCTGGGCTTCGAGGCAGCCGCAGATAACGTGGAACCTGAAACAATCATCGACGCGATCTTCGCGGCGATCTCCGTTCCCTAGGACGCATCGTGGACGAACTGCTCCACCGCGTGAGGACACGACTGGCGATCCGCGCCCATCGCCGGGTACGCGGACTTCTCGACGGCGAGTACGTGTCGCTCTTCCACGGCAAGAGCCTCGATTTCGACGACCTGCGCGCATACATACCGGGCGACGACGTCAAGGACATCGACTGGAAAGCAACAGCCCGCGTCGGTTCCCCGCTGATCAAGAGGTACATCGCCACGAAGAAACACGCGGTGCTCCTCGTCGTCGACACAGGCAGGGACTTCGCCGCGTTGTCCGAGGGCGGGACGCCGAAGCGCGACATCGCCATTCTGGCTGCCGGGGTGATCGGTTACCTGGCCGTGCGCCATGGTGACCATGTCGGGCTTGTGGCCGGCGATGCGGACGGCACCGAATACGTTCCGCTTCGCGGTACGGAGTCGCACCTCGAACGACTTCTCCGCGTGATCCACCAGCGCACGAGCATGAGCGCCGGTCCCAGTCGCCTTGCCGCACAGCTCGACTACGTCCGGCGAACGTTCCGTCGTCGGATGCTGCTCATCGTGGTCGCGGACGACGGCGCTCTGGCCGGGCAGGTCGAGGAACTGCAACTGGTTCGGCGACTGCACGCCCAGCACGAGATCCTCTGGATCACCATCGGCGACGTCGATCCCACCCTCGGCGACTACGCCGACAAGGACATGATCGATGTCGCCGACGGGCGGGACCTCCCGCCGTTCTTTCGCAGGGACAGCGCGCTACGGGCCGAGTTCGAGGCCGCGGTCGCGACCCGGACCGCTGCATCCGCAGACCTGCTCGACCGGATCGGCATCTCCAGTCACCGCATGACAAGCGAAGAGGATGTCGTACCCGGGCTCTTCCGTCTGCTGGAGGGACACAACCATGCCAGGCGGTGACGGCTTCTACCCGCCGACGATGTACGCGCCGATCTGGGCGATCCTCGGCACGATCCTCCTTGTGCTTGTCGCAGCCTGGTATCTGTTCGTCTGGTGGTTCTCGAACCGCAAACACCGGATGCCGCAACCGGCACCGGCCGTAGATCCCCTCGTTGAGGCGGCCCGGCTGAAGGGCAAGTACTACGGCCTCATCGAAGAGGTGGAGAAAGCCTGGCGCGCTGAGGAACTGAGCACGCGGGCAGCTCACCAGAAGCTCGGCACCCTTGTGCGGTTCTACGTCTTCGAGTCGAGTGGCCGCAAAGCACAGGTCATGACACTGGAAGACCTCAACCAGGCCAACCTTCGGTCGGTGGCCGACGCCGTGGAACAGTACTACCCGGCTGAGTTCGCCGCCGTGGAACAGGGCGATGTGCCGTACTCCGCTGATGTGGCGAGGGAGGTGGTTGGCACGTGGAGCTGATGTACTGGTGGATGCCGCTCCTCTGGCTCGTCGTTACCGCCGGAGTTATCGTGCTGGCTCTGTGGCTGCACGCGAGGCGTCGAGCGCGCAACCTCGCGGACGCCGTACCCGTGGCCCATTCCGACAGGCTCACCGAACTGCCCGCTTACCGGACCGCGTTGGCACGGTACCGGGCCGCCCTGTTCGGCGCTGTTCTCGTCGTTTCACTCGTGCTGGTCGCCGCGGTGCTGATGAGTTCCCGGCTGGTCAGCATAAGCACGTACCAGCCCGAGATGCGGAACCGTGACATCGTGCTCTGCCTCGACGTCTCCGGTTCGATGGTCGACTACGACGCGGCGATCGTAAGGACATTCCGGGATCTCGTCGACAACTTCGACGGTGAACGGATCGGCCTCGTGCTGTTCAACGCATCCGCCGTCACCTATTTTCCCCTGACCACCGATTACCGCTTCGTCCAGGAGCAGCTCGCCTACCTTGAGAACGACCTGTCGTCGCCTCTCTCCGACTACGAATTCATCAACGGAACCCTGCTCGGCGAGGGCTCATCCCTCATCGGCGACGGTCTCGGCTCGTGCGTCCTGCGATTCGATGACGTCGACAAGGAACGGTCCCGTTCGATCGTGCTCGCCACCGACAACTACGTCGCAGGTCGGCCGATCCTCACCCTCCCGGAGGCCGGGGCTCTCGCGACCGAGCGGAGTGTCCGTGTCTATGGCATCAACCCGGGCGACGTCTCGAGCAAGGAATACATCGCTGAGTTCGCCAACGAGATGAAACAGGTGGTCCTCGCAACCGACGGAGGCTATTTCGCGCTCGCCGATCCGTCTGCCATCCCCTCGATCGTCGACGGGATAGAACAGCAGCAGACCACCCGGCTGACCGGCGAACCCATGCTCGTCCGAACGGATGAGCCCAGCTGGCCGTTCGTCCTGAGCGTGCTCGGCACGGCGCTGATCATGTACTTCGGCTGGAGGCTCAAGCGATGACCTTCTCGCCACTCCTCCCGATCGGGATGCTTGTTTTCATCCTCGGCACCATGGCACTCTTCGCGATAGTGCAGTTCGCCCGGGCGCCGAAACGGCCGGGCTCCTGGCACTGGCTGATTCGGCTGGGAATGGTGATCCTGTTGTTCGGGCTTGCTCTCCGTCCTGGGCTGCCCACCAACCTCCGGCCCCCGACAGCGTCAGGGGATGTCGACGTCTATTTCGTGGTCGACACCACGAGCAGCATGGCGGCCGAGGATTACGGCCCGGCAGGCGAACCCCGCCTCGTTGGCGTCCGCGCGGACATCGCTGACATCGCTTCCGAACTCGCGGGGGCGCGGTTCTCGCTGATCACCTTCGACGCCGAAACGGTGCAGCGTCTGCCGCTCACGACCGACACGTCCGCCCTCGTGTCCGGAGCCAACGCCCTGAACCAGGAGGTGACGATCTATTCGAGCGGCAGCAGCATCTCGGCTCCCGCCGGGTATCTCGCCGAACGACTGGCAGGGGACGCCGAACAATACCCGGACCGCACGCGCGTTCTGTTCTACCTCGGCGATGGCGAACAGACCGTTGCGCAGGCGCCTGAGTCGTTCGAGCCCGTCGGCACGTTCGTCGATGAGGGTGCGGTGCTCGGTTACGGCACCGCGTCCGGTGGTCGCATGCGGCAGTTCAACGGATACGACGAGAGCGACGCCGACCGGCCATACATCACCTGGTTCGGCGACGGAGGCATGCAGGAAGCGGTCTCCCGCATCGACGAGGTGGCGCTGGAGTCGATCGCGATGCAGCTCGGCGTGGACTACCTGCACCGCGATGCCGCAGCACCCGTCGACGCGGCCATCGCGGGGATCACTGTGGGCGATGTCAGTGCCGAACGGGAACCGGTGGTCGACACCCCCGAGTTCTACTGGATCTTCGCTATTGGGTTCGGGATGCTGGCCCTCACCGAGATCGGCGCACTCGCTGTCGCGCTCCGTGACCTCCGCCGCCTGGAAGGGGGCGGTCATGCTGCTTAAGGCGACGTCCTCCGCGAAACAGACCCGGCGGAGGATGATCCTGTTCTCCTTCCCGGTTGTGCTCCTTGCGCTGTTCGTTGCCTGGAAGCTGATCAGCATGCCTCTCCTCGCGCAGCGAGGAATCGACGCGTATGAACAGGGCAATTTCGACCGCAGCATCGAGGCATCCGATTCGCTCATGTTCCTCAACGTCGCCGAGCCCTGGATCCCCTACTTCAACAGGGGTACAGCGCAAGCCGCAGGGCAGGCATACTCAGATGCGACCGATGACCTTGCTGAAGCACTCGGGAGAGCACCGCAGGAGCGCCGATGCGAAGTGCGCGTGAATCTCGCCCTGGCCTGGGAAATGCAGGGTGACTCATACTTCGATGCCGGCTACTTCGCGGGGGCGATCAAGCTGTACGAGACCGCCAAGGCCGTCCTGGACGCCGGAGCGGACGAAGGCTGCTTCGAGCAGCAACCGCCGGAGGAACAACAACAGAACCAGCAGGAGCAGCCGACTCCGCAGCAGCCAGAAGACGGCACAGCCGAGCGGCTGCAGCAGGCCGATGAGCGGGTCACCGAAAAACTTCGCCAGAGCGAGCAGCAGGATGCTCCCGAGCAAGCGGGGCCGGATGCCGGCCAGCCTGAGGAGCAGGGCGACGGGGGAGGAGGCAAGGTCGACGACCTGCAAGAGCGCGGGGACCAGGCCGAGCAGGAGAAGCAGGACCAGGATTCAAGCCAGCGCGGTGAGGACAGGAACAGTGACTATGTCGAGAAGCCATGGTGACCGGAGCCTGGGTGACGCGGCGGGGCGTGCCGTCACGCGGCGATAGCATGGACGAATGGTTACGCGCCTCACCAACTTTTTCCTCAAGACCCTTCGTGAAGACCCCGCAGACGCTGAGGTGATCAGTCACCGGCTCCTTGTGCGGGCCGGATACATCCGGCGGCAGGCGCCCGGCATCTTCGCCTGGTTGCCGCTCGGCCTCCGGGTCAAGGGCAAGATCGAACGCATCGTCCGTGAGGAGATGACGAACGCAGGGGCTCACGAGGTCCACTTCCCTGCGCTGCTTCCGCGCGAACCATACGAAGTGACCGGCCGGTGGGAGGAATACGGCGACGGCCTCTTCCGTCTTCAGGACCGCAAGGGCAGCGACATGCTCCTCGCTCCCACCCATGAGGAAGTCTTCACCCTGATGGTCAAGGACCTGTACTCGTCGTACAAGGATCTTCCGCTGTCGATCTACCAGATCCAGGACAAGTACCGCGACGAGGCGCGGCCCCGTGCAGGCCTCCTCCGCGGCCGTGAATTCACCATGAAGGATGCGTACTCCTTCGACCACACCGACGCCGGCCTCGACGCCAGCTACCAGGCACAACGCGACGCCTACGAGCGGATCTTCACCCGCCTCGGCCTCGAGTACGTCATCGTGAACGCCGACGCGGGAGCAATGGGCGGCTCGAAGAGCGAAGAGTTCCTGCACCCGACCCCGGTCGGCGAGGACACCTTCGTGCGCTCTGCTGGTGGATACGCAGCGAATGTCGAGGCGTGGACGACCGAGGTGCCCGCCGCCATCGCCATCGACGGCCAGGCGGAGCCACAAGTCCACGACACCCCCAACACGCCGACCATCCAGACCCTCGTCGATCTCGCCAACGCTGAGCACCCGCGGGAAGACGGCGTCGCGTGGACCGCGGCCGACACGCTGAAGAACGTCGTGCTCGCGCTCAAGGCACTCGACGGAACTCGCGAACTCGTCATCATCGGCGTCCCCGGCGACCGCGACGTCGACCTGAAACGCGCCGAAGTGGCCTTCGCCCCCGCCGAGATCGAAGCGGCCACCGAGGCTGACTTCGCCAAGCACCCCGGTCTGGTCAAGGGCTACATCGGGCCGTGGAGTGAAGACGGGCCTGTTCTGGGCGAGAAGTCTGCTACCGGCATCCGTTACCTGCTCGACCCGCGTGTCGTCGACGGCTCCAGCTGGATCACCGGTGCCAACGCGGACGGCAGGCACGTCTTCGGGCTCGTGGCCGGCAGGGACTTCGTCAGCGACGGGATCGCTGACGTCGCAGACGTTCGCGCAGGAGACCCGGCCCCGGACGGCTCGGGCCCGGTCGAACTGGCACGTGGGATGGAAATCGGGCACGTGTTCCAGCTCGGTCGCAAGTACGCCGAGGCTCTCGGGCTCAAGGTCCTCGACGAGAACGGCAAGCTCGTCACGGTCACGATGGGTTCGTACGGGATCGGAATCACCCGCATCCTCGCGATCATCGCCGAATTGAACAACGACGAGAACGGCCTGATCTGGCCGGAGACCGTCGCCCCGTTCGACGTGCACGTCGTTGCCACCGGCCGCGACGCGGCGGTGTTCGAAGCGGCCGAATCCGTCGTTCGCGACCTGGAGGCATCCGGGTTCGACGTGCTCTTCGATGACCGCCCGAAGGTTTCACCAGGCGTGAAGTTCGGCGACGCAGAACTGCTCGGCATTCCCAGGATCGTCATCGCCGGCCGTGGAGTCGCAGACGGCGTGGTCGAGCTGTGGGACCGCAGGACCGGTGAGCGCACCCCGGTGCCGATCGCTGAAGCGGCGGCTGCGCTCAAGGGCTGACCTCGGCGGAACCCCCGCATTGCTCGGTCACAAATGGCTGGACTTTCTCGCGAAGTCCAGCCATTTTTGACGGAGCAATGGTGTGAACAGCCATTCGGACGCTGTGGTGACGAATGCCCGCATCGTCGGGTAAGTTAGAAGATCGATCCGCCAGTGCAGAAGTGGCGGTGGCAGCTGAATAGAGGGGTACCCCGGTGGACATCGATCTCAACGTACTGAAGATGATGGAGCGGGAAAAAGAGATCCCATTCGATGAGCTCGTCGAGATCATCGAACAGGCCATTCGCACGGCCTATGTGAAGAGCCAGACCGAACCCGGTGAAGCCGAACCCGAGGTGCGCGTCGAACTCAACCGCAAGACCGGGCACGTCGCCGTCCTCGTCCCGGAACGTGACGACGAGGGCGTTGTCATCGGCGAAGCCGAGTCGACCCCGGAGGACTTCGGCCGCATCGCCGCCTTCGCCGCCAAACAGGTCATCAACCAGCGCCTCCGCGACCTTGCCGATGACGCCATTCTCGGGGAGTTCAAGGGGCGCGAAGGTGACATCGTCGCCGGCGTCGTCCAGCAGGGCCCCAATCCGCGGATGGTGCACATCGACCTCGGCACCATCGAAGGCATCATGCCCCCCGAGGAGCAGGTCCCGGGGGAGGAGTACCGCCACGGTGCCCGCATCCGGGTCTACGTCACGAGCGTGGCCAAGGGAATGAAGGGTCCGCAGATCACCCTGTCGCGCACCCACCCGTCGCTCGTCCGCAAGCTGTTCGCCCTCGAGGTCCCCGAGATCGCCTCGGGAGTCGTCGAGATCGTGTCCCTGGCCCGCGAAGCCGGTCACCGCACCAAGATCGCCGTCCGAGCCAACGACCCCAGCGTCAACGCCAAGGGCGCCTGCATCGGCGAGCTCGGTCGCCGCGTGCGTGCCGTCACTGAGGAACTCGGTAACGAGAAGATCGACATCGTCGACTACTCGCCGAACCTGGCCACGTTCGTCGCGAACGCGCTGTCGCCGGCAAAGGTCACCAGCTCATTCATCCTTGATGAGTCCACAAAGGCTGTCCGCGCGCTCGTCCCGGACTACCAGCTGTCGCTGGCGATCGGCAAGGAAGGCCAGAACGCGCGTCTCGCTGCAAAGCTGACTGGCGCGAAGATCGACATTCAGCCGGACAGCATCCTCGAGGACGACTAACGTATGAGCCGACCGATTTGAGGGGATGCTAGGATGGGACCTGTTAGAACGTGCGTCGGATGCCGCGCTCGCGCCGACAGGTCCTCCTTGCTGAGGATCGTGGTCCGGGATTTCGAACTCGTGGTGGACACCGCCGCAGTTCTCCCCGGTCGTGGTGCGTGGCTGCATCCGCAAATCCAGTGTTACCAACTCGCAGTGAAGCGGCGGGCCTTCGGGCGCGCGCTACGCAACAGCGGGAAACTCGACACGGCAGCACTAGAAAATTCAGTACGAGAGAACAGGCTGAACGGCTAATGGACAACTAATGAGCGGCTCGAAATGAGACCCGTCCGTAATTAACGGTCCGCCCTGTCTGGGTGGACCCAGACAGGAGAATAGTGGCTGGAAAACCACGCGTACACGAGATCGCTTCTGAGCTCGGTGTCGACAGCAAGGTAGCCCTTGCGAAACTGAAGGAATTGGGCGAGTTCGTCAAGTCGCCCTCTTCGACGATTGAACCTCCGGTGGCCCGGAAGCTTCGTGCTGCCCTTGAGGCAGACGGCGCCAAGCCCGCCACGGATGCCCCGGCGGCGACGGCGACGAAGTCACCGGCAAAGCCTGGTTCACGACCAGGTCCTGCACCGGTGCCCGCACCGGCCCCCGCGCCAGCACCTGCGGCGAAGGCTGCCCCGGCTCCGGCCGCTGAGGCCCCCGCCGCCCCGGCTGCTGAGGCTCCGGCTGCGCCGGCACCTGCTGCGTCGCCGGCACCTGCTGCGTCGCCCGCTCCCGCCGCGCCGCCCGCGCCTGCTGCTCCGGCCGCAGACGCAGGCTCCGACGAGAAGCCGGCCAGCTCGGGTGCCCCTCGCCCCGGTGCACCCCGGCCAGGCAACAACCCGTTCGCTTCGGCTCAGGGCATGGGGCACCGGCCGACCGGAACCCCGCGCCCAGGCAACAACCCGTTCGCGAGCGCTCAGGGCATGGGCCAGCGCCCGGCAGCCCCGAGCCCGAGCAACATCCCTCGCCCGCAGGCACCTCGCCCCGGATCACCGCGTCCGGGCGCCCCTCGCCCCGGAGCACCGCGTCCAGGTGGCGCCGGTGGATTCCAGCGCCCAGGCGGCCCCGGCCGTCCCGGCGGTGCAGGCGGATTCCAGCGCCCAGGTGCCCCCGCAGCAGGTGGCTTCCAGCGCCCAGGCGGCGCCCCGGGAACCCCCGGCTCAAACTTCGGCCCCAACCGCCCCGCAGGCGGCGGCGGTCGCGGCCGTGGTCCAGGCGGTGGAACCGCAGGTGCGTTCGGTCGTGGTGGCGGCAAGAGCAAGTCACGCAAGTCGAAGCGGGCCAAGAGGCAGGAATTCGAGCTCAGGGAAGCCCCGTCGCTTGGCGGCGTGAGCGTTCCTCGTGGTGACGGAACGACTGTCGTCCGTCTGCGTCGTGGAGCATCCATCTCGGACTTCGCCGACAAGATCGACGCCAGCCCCGGCAACCTCGTGACTGTGCTGTTCCACCTCGGTGAAATGGCGACCGCCACGGAGTCCCTCGATGAGGCGACCTTCGGCATCCTCGGTGAAGAACTCGGATACCGGATCCTCATCGTCTCGCCGGAGGAGGAGGACCGCGAGCTTCTCGAGGGCTTCTCCATCGACCTCGACCAGGAACTCGAAGACGAAACCGACGAAGACCTCCAGGTTCGTCCGCCCGTCGTCACGGTCATGGGTCACGTCGACCACGGTAAGACCCGACTGCTCGATGCGATCCGCAACGCAAACGTTGTGGCCGGCGAAGCCGGTGGCATCACCCAGCACATCGGTGCCTACCAGGTCGTCGCTGAGCACGAAGGCGTCGAACGCCCCATCACCTTCATCGACACCCCGGGCCACGAAGCGTTCACCGCCATGCGTGCCCGTGGTGCGCAGGTCACCGACATCGCGATCCTCGTGGTCGCGGCAGATGACGGCATCATGCCCCAGACGATTGAGGCACTCAACCACGCACAGGCAGCAAACGTGCCGATCGTGGTCGCAGTGAACAAGATCGACAAGGAGTCCGCCAACCCGCAGAAGGTGCGCCAGCAGCTCACCGAATACGGACTCGTCGCCGAAGAATACGGTGGAGACGTCATGTTCGTCGACGTGTCTGCGCGCAACAACATCAACATCAAGGAACTCCTTGACGCCGTGCTGTTGACCGCGGATGCCGGCCTCGACATGCGCGCCAACCCGAACAAGGACGCCCGCGGTGTCGCGATCGAAGCGAAGCTTGACAAGGGTCGCGGTGCTGTTGCCACCGTGCTCATCCAGTCGGGAACGCTGAAGGTCGGAGACCCGATCGTCGCCGGAACGGCTTACGGCCGCGTCCGTGCGATGGCCGACGAGAACGGCGACGCGGTCGAATTCGCGACTCCGTCACGTCCGGTCCAGGTCCAGGGCCTGTCTTCGGTGCCTCGTGCCGGCGACACCTTCCTCGTCACGGATGATGACCGCACCGCGCGCCAGATCGCTGAGAAGCGTGAAGCCGCGGAGCGCAACGCCATGCTCGCCAAGTCCCGCAAGCGCATCAGCCTTGAGGACTTCACCCGTGCACTCGAAGAGGGCAAGGTCGAATCGCTCAACCTCATCATCAAGGGTGACGTCTCCGGTGCCGTTGAGGCGCTCGAGGAGTCGCTGCTCAAGATCGAGATCGACGAGAGCGTTCAGCTGCGCATCATCCACCGCGGTGTCGGTGCGATCACGGAGTCGGACGTCAACCTGGCGACCATCGACAACGCGATCATCATCGGCTTCAACGTTCGGCCCGACCCGAAGGCCCGGGAACGTGCCGCTCGCGAAGGCGTCGACATCCGGTTCTACTCGGTCATCTACAACGCCATCGACGATGTGGAAGCAAGCCTCACCGGCATGCTCAAGCCCGAGTACGAAGAGGTCCAGTCCGGTGTCGCCGAGATCCGCGAGGTGTTCCGCTCCTCGAAGTTCGGCAACATCGCCGGTGTCATCGTGCGTTCAGGAACGATCACCCGAAACGCTCGGGCGCGGGTCATCCGCGACGGCGTCGTGGTGGGAGACAACCTGGCCATCGAATCGCTGCGTCGCTTCAAGGACGACGTCACCGAGGTGCGGACGGACTTCGAGGCTGGTATCGGCCTCGGCAAGTTCAACGACATCCAGATCGGTGACGAGATCGAAACCACTGAGATGAAAGAGAAGCCGCGCGTCTAAGTCGACGTCGGTGGCGACAGCCTCCGTTCACCACCGGGACCCTCCAGGCCCGTTGGTGCACTGGAGGCTGTCGCCGCCGGTACCGCAACCCGCAGTAATGGCTTAAGGAGAAAATCATGGGCGAGAACCCACGAGCACGAAAACTGGCCGACCGCATCCAGGAAGTCATCGCGAAGCGCATCGAGCGCGGGATGCGTGACCCCCGGCTCGGATTTGTCACCATCACCGACGTCCGGGTCACCGGCGACCTCCAGCATGCCAGCGTCTTTTACACGGTGTACGGCTCGGACGAGGAGCGGGCAGACAGCGCCGCTGCGCTCGAAGCAGCCAAGGGGATGTTCCGCAGCGAGGTCGGCAAGAACATCACCGCCCGGCTGACCCCGAGCCTCGAATTCATCCACGACGCGCTCCCGGAGAACGCCAAGCACCTCGACGAGTTGCTTGCCCAGGCTCGCGAACGGGACGAGTCGATCGAAGCACTTAAGTCGACGGCTAAATACGCCGGCGATGAAGACCCATACGTCAAGCCGCGCGTCATCGCGGATGACGAAGACTAAACGAGCAACTACGCCGACAGGGCTGCGTGCCGCCTCAGGGCAGTACGTAGCCCTGTTCTCGTTGCACGGCAAGCCCGTCTGCGAGCAGGCCGGCGAGGGCGCGTTCACGCTGTGGCGCATCCGGCCACAGCGAATCGATCTCGCCCCGCGACACCGGAACATGAGCTGCCCGTAGTTCGGCCATGATCAGCCCGCGCACGTGGCGGTCACTGCCCTCGTACTTCTTCTGCACCGCTTTACGTTTGCCGTCGAACGGTGGGTAACCGGCCAGCCGCCAGGCGCAGGCATCCGCTATCGGGCACGCGTCGCACCGAGGGTTCCGTGCCGTGCAGACGACTGCCCCGAGCTCCATGATCCCGGCGTTGAACGCGTGCGCATCGTCCAGGCCATCCGGCAGCAGCGCCTCGAGTGCCGCCAGGTCGCGTCGCGATGAGGGAGGCCCAGGTTCGCCGTCGCCGTCGATGGCCCGGGCGAGAACCCGCCGGGTGTTGGTGTCGACCACCGGGTGCCGGTTGCCGTAAGCGAAGACCGCAACCGCCCGCGCGGTGTAATCGCCAACCCCGGGAAGCGACAGAAGCGTCGGGACGTCGTGGGGGACGACCCCGCCGTGACGTTCGGTGATTTCAACGGCAGCCCGGTGCAGCCACAAGGCACGCCTCGGGTAGCCGAGGTTCGCCCACGCTCGCACCGCCTCACCCGAGGGGGCGGCGGCGAGGTCCGCAGGGGTCGGCCAGCGCTCCAGCCACTCAGCCAGGCGCGGGATCACACGGGCCACCGGGGTCTGCTGCAGCATGAATTCGGAGACGAGGGTGCCCCAGGCCGGGAATCCCGATTCCCGCCAGGGGAGTGCGCGTCCGTGCTCGGCGAACCACTGGATGACCAGGGCCGGGAGGGCAGACGGTGTGCGCATCAGATCCAGCGTAAGCGAGAAGCCACGGCTCCTTCGCCGCCGGATCGTGCGGGGGTAGGCTCGGGTCATGAGACTGGTCACGACTCCGCGGGTGGACCTGTTGCGAGAGCTGCGGGCGGAGATCCTTCACAACTACCGTGTCGGCCGGGTTCTCATCGCCGTCGACGGCATCAGCGGTTCGGGTACCGCGGCATTCGCCGACGACCTCGCCGAGGTGTTCCGCGAGGAGGACCGCGCGGTCTTCCGGGCCTCGATCGACGACTTCCACCGGCCCCGGGAGGACCGGTACTCTCGGGGGCGCGACTCCGGCGAAGGCTACTATTCCGATTCGTTCGACTATTCCCTGTTCCGCCGCGTGCTCATCGAACCGTTCCGGATGGCTGGGAGCGCAGGTTTCCAGCTCGCCGGGTTCGACGAGGAACGGAACACGGGGGAGGAGGCGCGGTGGGCGACGGGTCCGAAGGACGCGTTCCTCCTCGTCGACGGAGTGTTCCTGCACCGCCCCGAACTGCGCGGCCTCTGGCATTATTCAGTCTGGCTCGACGTTCCCGTCGATGAGGCCTATCGGCGCCTGAACGAGTCGATCGGCGCGGACCGGCGACCGGATGCTGCGTCCAACGCCCGTTACGTCGGCGGGCAGGCGCTCTACACCATCGATGCTGCCCCTCGCGGCCAAGCTTCCGTGGTGATCGACAACGCCGACGAGGCACATCCGACGCGGTCGTTCCTCGACAGCTGCTGACGCGGCATCCGGCCCTCACATGCGCGCCGACTCACTCCCTGCGGACGGGTTCACCCGGTGCGCCGGGTGTTCTTGACCGCTTCGGGTGTGTAGGCGGCAAGGAGCGTGCTCATGAAAGCGATAGAGCTGAGGGCATCCGGTGGCCGGTGCGCGCGGATGCACTCACTGCGGACGGGCTCACGCGGTGCGCCGGGTGTTTTGGTCCGCAGTGGGTGAGTAGGCGGCCAGCTCCGGCACGGTGACGGGCGAGTGAAAGCGTCAGCGCGGAAGGCGGGGAAGCCGCGCCAGCACCTCGGCGGGCGACAGGAACTGGCCGGTCGACTCGACTTCGTGCACGAGCGCCGTCAGCGCGGCGTTCACCGGCGCATGAAAGCCGGCCAGCCGTGCCTCACGCACAACGGCGCCGTTGAGAAAATCGATCTCGGTGCGCTGGCCGCGCTTGAGGGACTGCAGCGTCGAGCCGGGGTTCGGCACCGACCCCATGCGAGCGGCGAACACTAACGGCAGAGCCTGGCCGAGAACGACCGGCAGGCGGGCGAACAGCCGCAGGTTGCGGTCGCTGAGTCCTTGCAAGGATCCGAAACGGATGCCCCTGGCGATCCCGGCGCGGACGGCCTCCCGCATACTCCGCGCCATCACCAGCCGAAGACGTCGGTTGCCGATGACCTCCTGCACGCTGAGGCCGGTGATGGCGGGTAGTGCGTTCAACTGGTTGACGACGAGTTTGGTCCACTGGGCGCCAACGAAGTTGCCGATCGCCTGAACCGGGAACGCTTCGCCGAGCACAGCAGCGAAGCGCAGCACCTCGGCGTCGGGCTTGCCAGTGCCCCTGCCGAGGTAGGTCATCGCCGGCGTCGTTACCGTCACCGATCCCGGCTCGAGATACGACGCCGCGATGATCGACAATGCACCGAAGCAGGAGGAATCCGGCAATGCGTCGCTCGCCGTCTTCACACCGTCGAGCCCGTTCTGCACGACGAGCACAGGGGTTCCTGCGAGCGCGGCGCCGTGCTCGTGGAGCGCCGCAGCGGCATCCTGCGCCTTTACCGTCAGCAACGCGAGGTCGACCGGTTCGTTCAGCCGGTTCGCGGCGACGAGGCGGGTTGTACGCCAATCCCCGAAACCGCCGGACAATCGCACACCGGATGCCGAAACCGCCGCCAACTGCGCGCCCCTGGCCACGAGAATCACGTCGTGCCCTGCCTTCTCGAGCAGGGCGGCAAAGGTCGAGCCAAGTGCCCCTGCCCCGATCACCGCGATTCGCATCCCGCCAGCCTACGATCTCCGCGGCCGCGCGGGCGCGCGATCCGCCTGTGGGAAGATGGTTCGTCGAAAGCAATCAGGGAGTGCAGTGAATTCCGGAATCCTGCTCGTGGACAAGCCCCAGGGAATCACGAGCCATGACGTTGTCTCCCGCACCCGCCGGCTCGCAGGCACGCGCAGGGTCGGCCACGCCGGCACGCTCGACCCGATGGCAACCGGCCTGCTGATCCTCGGGGTGAACGCGTCAACACGCTTGCTCACCTACGTCGTCGGTCTCGACAAGGAGTACCTGGCGACGATCCGCCTGGGCCAGTCCACCACCACGGACGACGCCGAGGGGGATATCGTCGCCACCGCAGCCCCGGATGCTGTCGCCGCGGTTCCCGAGGAAGCGATCGCCTCCGGCATCGGCGCGCTCACCGGGGCGATCAGCCAGGTGCCCTCCAGCGTCAGCGCCATCAAGGTGGACGGCAAACGGGCATACGCCCTCGTTCGCGCAGGAGAGGACGTCGACCTCGCGTCACGACCGGTCACCGTCTCCGTCTTCGAGATCCTCGATCGCCGGGATGCCGCTGGCACGATCGACCTCGACGTCCGGGTCGTCTGCTCCTCGGGCACCTACATCCGCGCGCTGGCGCGCGACCTCGGCTCCGGCCTCGGCGTCGGCGGACACCTCACCGCACTGCGCCGCAGCCGCATCGGACCGTTCGACATCGCCGGCGCCTCGCGGCTCGACGAACTCGACGTGGCCGCAAGCCTCATGTCGCCCGCCGCCGCGGCCTCCGCTCTTTTCCCCACGATCGCGCTGACCGACACCCAGGCGGCCGATCTGGGCCACGGAAAACGGATCGATGCCGCAGCGTTCGGTGAACTGAGCGAACCCGGGCAGGACGGCTTGTACGCCGCCGTAGCGCCGAATTCGAGGCTCATCGGCCTGCTGCGTATTAGCGGAGGCGTCGCCAAGAGCGTGGTGAACTTCCCGCCCGACGAGACGCCCAAGAATGCGCCCGAGAAGACGGCCACGACCGAGGAGACGGCGGATGCGCCGGGTCGGCGGGCAGGGGCATGATCGTCTGGTTCACGACGGTACAGGTTGCTGTCGCCGTCATCGCCGGTGTGCTGTGCATCGTCCTCGGCTTCGCCGGACGCAAACCCAGCGACCTCAGCCTCGGCGCCGTCGCCCTCGTCGAACTGCTGTTGATCGTCCAGTCGATCGTCGCGATCGTTGCGCCGGCGACCGGGAACGAGCCGGTTGGCAACATGCTCGAGTTCTACACGTACCTGGTGTCCGCCCTGATCCTGCCGATCGCCGCAGCCTTCTGGGCGCTCGTCGACCGGAGCAGGTGGAGTACGGTCGTCCTCGGAACAGCCGCCCTCGCGATCGCCGTCATGGTGTACCGGATGCAGGAGATCTGGACCACCCCGGTCGGATGACCGGCCGGGCGGGAACAGGTCCGATGGCTAATACACTGGGAAAGACATGATCAAGAACACTGGGACGGCCCGCGCGGCCGCCGGAACCGCCGAGGTGCACCCGGCTCGCATCTCCGGCGTCGGCCGGGTCCTCGTCGCCGTCTATGGCGTGCTGGCCCTCGCTGCCACCGGTCGTTCGTTCGTACAGATCGTCGGCCGGTACTCGGAGGCGCCCGTCGCGTACACGCTGTCGGCCCTCGCTGCCGTGGTGTACATCGTCGCGACGATCGCCCTGATCCGGAGCGGGAGTGGCTGGTACCTGGTCGCCTGGATCACGATCAGCTTCGAGATGCTCGGCGTCCTCGTCGTCGGGCTGCTCAGCATCGTCGACCCGCAGCTGTTCCCCGATGACACCGTGTGGTCGGTCTTCGGCCGCGGGTACCTGTTCATCCCGCTCGTGCTTCCGATCCTCGGCCTGTGGTGGCTCGCCAAACACCGACCGACTCGCGGCGCCACCGCATGATCACGTTCAACGCCCTCTCGGAGATTCCCGGCGACTTCGGCCCGTCCGCCGTGACGATCGGCAAGTTCGACGGTGTCCACGCCGGCCACCGCGCTGTGATCAAACGGCTCCGCGACGCCGCGGCCGAAGATCACCTTCGCTCCGTCGTTGTGACCTTCGACCGGCATCCTCTCGCCCTCCTGTCACCGGAGAAGTGCCCGGATGCCCTCGTGGGCTCCGACCAGAAACTGGACCTGCTCGCAGAGACTGGCGTCGACGCGACGCTCCTGCTCACCTTCGACCGGGACCTGTCGCTGGTGTCCCCTGAAGACTTCGTCACGAGTATCCTGGTCGAGACCCTCTCCGCCCGCCGCGTCCTCGTCGGGCACGACTTCCGGTTCGGCCACCGGGGAGCTGGCGACGTTCCGCTGCTCATCGAACTCGGCGAGAAGTACGGCTTCCGGGTGGAGGTCATCGCGGATGTCGCACCGAAGGACAGCAGGCGGGTCTCATCGACCTGGATCAGGCAGCTTCTCTCAGAGGGCAAGGTCTCCGACGCCGCTGTGCTGCTCGGGCACTCGCCGTCGGTCAGGGGCGTGGTCGTGCACGGGGCGAAACGGGGGCGGGAGCTCGGTTACCCGACAGCGAACCTGTCACCGGACTCACACGGACTGATCCCAGCTGACGGCGTCTACGCTGGCTGGCTCAAGGTCGGCGACAACCGGTACCCAGCGGCGATCTCGGTCGGCAACAACCCCACATTCGATGGTGTCGCGCTGAAGCAGGTCGAAGCCTATGTTCTCGATGAAGACATCGATCTGTACGACCAGACCGTCGAGGTCCAGTTCGTCGAACGCATCCGCGGCATGGTCGCCTTCACCGGCATCGAGCCGTTGATCGTTCAGATGGGCGACGACGTCGAACGCGTTCGACAGTTGCTCTCCTGACCAAGCGGCCCAGGAACAAGCAGCACAGGAACAAGCGGTTCAGGCGAGCCCCGGCCGGGGCACCGGCGCGAAGACGGCCGCGCGCTCGGGCGGTTGCATCGCCTTCCTCCCGTTGAGGAAGAGAACGATACCGGCCGCGTCAGCGACGATCTCAGACCCCGACCCAATCCGCCACCCGGCATCAGCGGCGACAAGCGTGCGATGCCGCAGCAGCGCGCGAGTCGATCGAGACGCCTTCAGCGCACTCATCGACGCGACACGGTGGGTTGTGTCGGCGGCGAACGGCAGCGAAATCTGGAGCGGATGCATGGCGTCGTACCCGTGAACGACCACCTCGGCGAGTTCGCCGATGTTCGTCCGGCCGCGTCCGGCCGCCTTTTCCCGGGCGATCACGCGCATCTGGCGCCGCAATTCGTCGGTGCCTCCGCCGTCGGCGATCCCTCGGGCGATATCGTCGAATGTGCGCATCGGGTTCACGTGGTGGCCGGCGACGGATGCCCGCAGAACGTCGCTCGTGAGGCGGAAGGAGCCGGTTCCCACCCGCCAGACGAGATGCGAGATGGTGTCCTTCACGCTCCAGCCGTCGCACAGGCTCGGCGCGGCCCATTGCGGGGCCGTCAGGGAGTCCAGCCCGTCAGCGACAACGTCGAGCGCCTCTGCGATCCGAGCGCCACGGCCGGGGGGAGGGGTTTCTGCACGGGAACCGAGAGAGGACATAGCCCAACCCTAAGCCCGGCCTCCGGCCATGGTCGAGCCGCCGACCGCCGTAAGCTTGACAGGTGACAGCCGCCTCGAACCGCCCGCTCCTGGCTGGACGTCTCCTCGCAATTGTCGGCATTGTCCTCGTCGCGGCGAACCTCAGGACAGCGGTGGCCGCGCTGTCACCCATTCTCGGCCGGGTATCGGCTGAGATCCCGCTCAGCGCGGTGGTCATCGGCCTGCTCGGTGCGCTGCCGCCGATCTGCTTCGCCGCCTTCGGCATTTTCACGCCCATGCTCGTCCGTCGTTCACGGCTCGAGGTCGTACTCGTCGGAGCCCTCGTCACCATCGTCCTCGGGCATCTCGTGCGCGGGTTCGCGGGCAACGTCGGAGCGCTCGTCGTCGGCAGCATCCTGGCGTTCGCGGGAATCGGTGTCGGCAACGTCCTGCTGCCCCCCCTCGTGAAGAAATACTTCCCCGACCGGATCGGGCTTCTCACTGCGCTCTACGTCACAACGATGTCGGTGAGCACCTTCGTTCCGCCGCTCGTTGCCGTTCCCGTCGCAGATTCCACCGGTTGGCGATTTTCGCTCGCGATGTGGGCGGCAGTCGGCGTCCTGGCCCTGATTCCATGGGCCGGTATTCTTCTGCGCGGGTCCGGCCGCAAGGCGGGGCCGAGCGTCGAAGAGGCGCGGCCGGATGTCGTCCGCAGCCTGTGGAGGTCGCCCCTGGCCTGGGCGCTGGCCGTCACCTTCGGACTTTCCTCGCTCAACGCCTACGCCATGTTCGCCTGGCTGCCGGTGCTGCTTGAGGATCTCGCCGGTGTGAGTGACGCGACCGCCGGCAATCTCCTTGCCGTGTTCGCCCTCATGGGTTTCCCCGCCGGGCTGCTCATCCCGTTGATCGCGCCACGAATGAAGAACGTCGCCGTCCTGGTCTACCTGGCGGTCGCCTTCTTCGTCATCGGCTACCTGGGACTGCTTCTCGCCCCTGCTGCCTTGCCCGTGCTGTGGGTGGCCCTCGTCGGCCTCGGGCCGATCCTCTTCCCGCTCGCCCTGGTGCTGATCAACCTCCGAACCAGGACCCACGCGTCCGCGATCGCCCTCAGCGGCTTCGTCCAGAGCCTGGGTTACCTCTTCGGCGCAGCCGGACCGCTCGCGTTCGGGATCCTCTACGCCGTCACCGGCGGGTGGACCGCCCCGCTCGTACTGATGATCGTGCTCGCGCTCAGCGGGATCGGCGCCGGTGCTGTTGTGGCGCGCGGCCGGACGCTCGAAGACGGCGCTTGACGCAACATTCGCGGCTCTTTCTCGCCCACTCTGCTCATATGAGCAGAAAAGGCTACGAGTGTTGAAACGAGCAGGAGAGCCGCCTACGCTGGGAATGTGGAAGCCATCGACAATGACGAGTTGCTCTCGATCCGGGCGGCGGAGCTCTACTACGACGAGAACAAAACCCAGGACGAAGTCGGAGCGATCCTCAAACTGACCCGCTGGAAGGTGGGCCGACTCCTCGCCTCCGCCAAGGAAAAGGGTTTCATCCGGATCGAAATCGTCCATCCCCGGGCTCGGCGCCTCACGTTGGAACGCAGCCTGAAGGAACGATTCGCGCTGGCCGACGCCATCGTCGTGCCAACGGCGGGAACGCACGACGCCGACGACCTCCGGGCGCGCGCCGCCCAGGGCGCCGCCGACTACCTGGCCAGCCTGCGACCCGTCCCACGGACCCTCGGCATCAGCTGGGGCCGCACGCTGCACGACGTCGCCGAGCACCTGGCCGAAGGCTGGGCCACCGGTGTCAACGTCGTCCAGATCAACGGCGGTGTCAGCGTCAACCAGCGGGCAGGAACCGCAGCAGCCACAGCATTCGAAATCGCGCGGAAAGCATCCGGCCAGGCCACCCTGCTGCCCAGCCCTGCAATCCTCGAGCGCCGCGAAACCAAACTCAGCATCGAAGCTGACCGCACCGTTGCGGGCGTGCTCACCATGGCGGCGAACGCGTCCGCCTACCTCTACAGCGCAGGCGTGGCCGGAGCGGACTCCGCGCTGGTTGAGAGCGGATACCTCACCGGCGCAGATGTCGACGAACTGGTGCGGCGCGGCGCCGTCGGCGACGTGGTCGGCCGATACATCGACGCCGCCGGAATGATCGTCGACCCGTCCCTCGACGAACGAACCGTCGGAATGAGCCTCGACGCGCTCCGAGCTGCAACGACGAGCATCGCCGTCATCGCGGGAGAGGGCAAGCATGCGGTCGCTCGCGCGGTCGTCACCAGTGGGCTCTGCACCGTTCTCGTCACCGACGAGGGAACAGCCCTCGACCTGCTCAACCCCGACTTCCCGGCCTGAGACGGCCGCACTCCAGGAGGAATCCATGACCGACACCCACAAGGCCATTGCGCCACGGCCGACCGCCCTCGAGCTTTTCGATGGGCCGGTCACCGACGCCAACCTGCGCCGCTACCTCGAGGGAATCCCCGGTATCGACGCGGTCGGGCTCGAACAGCGAGCCGCCGGCCTCGGTACCAGGTCGATCAAGACCACCTCGAAGAAGCGAGCGCTCGACACCATCATCGGGCTCATCGACCTCACCACCCTCGAAGGCGCTGACACCCCGGGCAAGGTTCGCTCGCTCGTCGCCAAGGCGGTCACCCCGGATGCTTCTGACCCGTCGACCCCGCGGGTCGCCGCGGTCTGCGTGTACGGCGACATGGTTCCGTACGCTGTTGAAGCACTCGGCGTGCACCACGCCAAGGGAACCGACTCGGGCATCCAGGTCGCTGCCGTCGCCACGGCGTTCCCGTCCGGGCGGGCCTCACTCGCGATCAAACTCAGCGACACCGCCGACGCGGTGGACGCCGGAGCGGATGAGATCGACATGGTCATCGACCGGGGAGCGTTCCTCTCCGGACGGTACGGACAGGTCTTCGACGAGATCGTCGCGGTCAAGGAGGCATGCCGCCGCCCGGACGGCAGCTACGCGCACCTCAAGGTGATCCTCGAAACCGGTGAACTCAACACTTACGACAACATTCGAAGGGCGTCCTGGCTCGCTATCCTCGCCGGCGGCGACTTCATCAAGACGTCGACGGGAAAGGTTGCCCCAGCGGCCACCCTCCCGGTCACCCTGCTCATGCTCGAAGTGGTGCGCGACTGGCACCGGCTCACCGGTGAGAAAATCGGCGTGAAGCCGGCCGGCGGCATCCGCACGTCCAAAGACGCCATCAAGTACCTCGTCACCGTCGCCGAAACGGTTGGCGAGGAATGGCTCCAGCCGCACCTGTTCCGCTTCGGTGCCTCGAGCCTTCTGAACGACGTCCTGCTGCAGCGGCAGAAGATGACGACCGGGCACTACTCCGGCGCCGACTACGTCACGATCGACTAAGGAAAATCATGAGCTTTCTGGACTACGCACCTGCCCCCGAGTCGACGGCGATCCTCAACCTGAAGAGCGACTACGGCCTGTTCATCAACGGTGGCTTCGTCGACGGACACGGCACGCCCTTCTCCACCATCTCCCCGGCCACCGAGAAGACGATCGCCACGATCGCCTCGGCCAACGACGAGGACGTCGACCGCGCGGTCGCCGCTGCACGCCGGGCCTACGACAACACCTGGTCTCGGATGTCAGGCTCCGACCGGGGCAAGTACCTGTTCCGCATCGCCCGTCTCGTGCAGGAGCGCGCCCGTGAACTCGCTGTCGCCGAGAGCCTCGACAACGGCAAGCCGATCAAGGAAAGCCGCGACGTCGACGTGCCACTCGTCGCCGCATGGTTCTTCTACTACGCCGGCTGGGCAGACAAACTCGACTACGCCGGAGCGGGCGCGAGCCCTACGGCGCTCGGCGTCGCCGGCCAGATCATCCCCTGGAACTTCCCGCTGCTCATGCTCGCGTGGAAGATCGCGCCCGCGCTTGCCGCCGGTAACACCGTCGTGCTGAAGCCGGCCGAAACGACACCGCTCACCGCGCTGCTGTTCGCCGAGATCCTGCAGCAGGCGGATCTGCCCGCCGGCGTCGTCAACATCGTCACCGGTGCGGGCTCGACGGGCGCAGCCCTCGTCAACCACCCGGGCGTGAACAAGATCGCGTTCACCGGCTCGACGAACGTCGGGCGGGGGATCGCCAAGGCGATCGCCGGAAGCGACAAGCGGGTCACCCTTGAACTCGGCGGCAAAGCGGCGAACATCGTCTTCGACGATGCACCCATCGATCAGGCCATCGAGGGAATCGTCAACGGAATCTTCTTCAACCAGGGCCATGTCTGCTGCGCCGGTTCACGCTTGCTCGTGCAGGAGAACATCCACGACGAGGTCGTCGACCGGCTCAAGGAGCGCCTCTCGACGCTCCGTCTCGGCGACCCGCTCGACAAGAACACCGACATCGGTGCGGTCAACTCCGCCGCACAGCTCGAACGCATCAAGACGTTGAGCGACATCGGAGAGAACGAAGGCGCCGAACGGTGGAGCGCCGACTGCGTGATCCCGTCCGAGGGATTCTGGTTCCCGCCGACGATCTTCACGAACGTGTCGACGAGCCACAGGATCGCCCGCGATGAAGTGTTCGGGCCTGTGCTGTCCGTCCTGACCTTCCGCACGCCGGCCGAGGCGATCGCCAAGGCAAACAACACGCCGTATGGGCTCTCCGCGGGAATCTGGAGCGACAAGGGCAGCCGCATTCTCGCCGTTGCCGACAAGCTCCGTGCCGGTGTGATCTGGGCGAACACGTTCAACCGGTTCGACCCGGCCAGTCCGTTCGGTGGGTACAAGGAATCCGGGTACGGCCGCGAGGGCGGCAGGCACGGTCTCGCCGCATACCTGAAACCGGAGGGCTCCGCCCGTGCCGTCACCGCCTCGCCGGCGGCCGACGCGACAGATTCCACCATCACGACGTCAAAGGAAGCCGCCAAATGAGCCGCCTCGCCGTACCCAAGACCTACAAGCTCTACATCGGCGGAAAGTTCCCCCGGTCGGAATCCGGACGCACATACGAAGTGGTGACGAAGAAGGGCGCGTTCCTCGCCAACGCCGCGAAGGCATCCCGCAAGGACGCCCGCGACGCCGTCGTGGCCGCGCGTTCAGCGGTGTCTGGCTGGGCGAACGCCACCGCGTACAACCGCGGGCAGGTGTTGTACCGGATCGCGGAACTGCTCGAAGGCCGTCGCGCCCAGTTCATCGACGAGATCGTTCAGTCGGAGGCTGTGTCGACGGCTGCAGCAACGCGCCAGGTCGATGAGGCCATCGACCGCTGGGTCTGGTACGCGGGCTGGGCCGACAAGTTCGTGCAGGTCACCGGCAACGCCAACCCTGTGTCCGGGCCGTACTTCAACCTCTCGGTGCCGGAGCCGACCGGTGTCGTCGCCATCGTCGCCCCGCAGGACTCGTCGCTGCTCGGGTTCGTGAGCGTCGTTGCGCCGGCCCTCGTCGCCGGGAACACCGTCGTCGTGCTCGCCTCCGAGCGACTCCCTCTCTCGGCGATCACGCTGTCCGAGGTGCTCGCGACGA
Organism: Mycetocola miduiensis; assembly: GCF_900115155.1. Classification (GTDB taxonomy): domain Bacteria; phylum Actinomycetota; class Actinomycetes; order Actinomycetales; family Microbacteriaceae; genus Mycetocola_A; species Mycetocola_A miduiensis. The sequence continues at coordinate 139,539 of NZ_FOVM01000005.1, read as the reverse complement.
GCGACGTGCCCGGCGGAGTCGTGAACATCCTCACCGGGTCTGCCGCCGAGGTCGCCCCGTGGCTCGCGTCACACGCTGACGTCAACGCTCTCGACCTGACCGGCGCTGGCGCGCTCGACTGGGTCGACCTGGAGATCGCAGCGGCCGAAACGCTCAAGCGCGTGTTGAGGCCGGAGGGCGGGACGGATGCTGCCGCCCCGAGCCTGGACCGGATCACGGCGCTGACGGAGACGAAAACGGTCTGGCACACGAAGAGTCTGATCTAGGTTTACGGGGGTGGGGCTGAGGGGCGTTTGCACCTCAGCTCAGACATTGAGCCCGTGGCAGACCGCACCGGCTCAAACCTCGACACCCCGCAAACACCCCTCAGCCCCGCCGGTGAGCGATCACACCTCGTTCGCGCGGGTTCAGCTTCGCCGCCCGAGGTAGCGGCTCAGCGGCGCGATCCATCGGGCCGAAAAGGCTGTTCGCGTGATCGAATGGGCCGCAAGGGTTTGTTCGTGTGCTCGGGGGTGGCCCTTCGGGACCAACCGGTTGCTCCTGAGGCCGTCGACTCGGCACGATGTGTTTGTTGCCGATGTGGTGCGTGAGGGACACGTCGAGGCGAATCGGGTGAGGCGATCCGGCGCAAATGGTCGTTCGGGTGATCGATTCGGCCATAAGGGTCGTTCGTGGGCGAGGGGGCGACCTGTGAGGACCGACCACGGTGTGGGATGCTGTCGCGCATGGAAGACGAGACCCTCGCGAAGAATCGAGTGCTGCCCTCCGAACTGGGTCACTGTCGACGTGCGCGTCCGACGGGCACTTGTGAGAAGGTGTCTTCACATATTCGGACGTACACTGGCAGGTCCGACCGAGGATCCAGGGGCGGAGAACCAAGAGAATCGACGGCATGTCAGGCAGTGAGAATGCGGACGGCGTGGACAGCACCGGGGCCTTCGCGACGATGGTGATCCGCGTCTGGCTGGAGAACCGTCCAGACGACCGATTCCGGGCGAGACTGACCTTCGCAGGCGATTCCGGGGGCGTCGGCTCCACGACGATGACGAATGCCCCGTCGGATGTTCTCGATGCCGTGCGGGACTGGCTGGCGGCAGTGCAGGCAGACGCCGCAACACCAGACGGTGCAGGGCACTAGCCCGCGGTTTTCCATAACCCTCGCCGTGCGTCAAGCCCGGGTCTGTGCGGCCGACTCCGTTGACATTCCATTGATTCCCCGGTCATCCTGATCTCAGTCGAAAGTGCTGAGGCGCCCAAGCCCAGACCCGCTGCTTTCCTCCCGTTTCCTCCGCAAAGGGGTGCCGTGATGGGATCAGATGACCGCATCCAGTGGACCGTTCGCCTCTTCGGGTTCTGGCAACTCAACCGAGATGGTCATCCGATCGCCGTCAGCACGCGACAACAGCGAATCATCGCGGCGCTTGCCGTCCGCGGCCCCCAAACCCGGCGCTCACTCGCAAGCCTGTTGTGGCCGGACAGCTCCGAAGCACAGGCCTCCGGCAACCTTCGAGCCAGCGTGTATCGGGTCTCGCATGAGCTTCCCTCGCTGTTGGGATCGTTCGGTGACGTCCTGGCGCTCGACGAAGACGTTCGCGTTGACGTGCTGTTGGTTCGCGACCTTCTCAGCGAAATCGAACACTCGACGGAGAACCTCCCACCCGACGCGGGGGAGTTGCTTCGCACCGCCGACCTGTTGCCTGGCTGGTACGAGGACTGGGTACTCTTCGAGCGGGAACGTCTGAATCAGCAGCGCCTCGGCGGCCTTGACGACCTCTGCCGTCGGGAACTGATGTCGTCGCGCAGCGCTGAAGCCATCTCGTTGGCAACCATGGCCACCCAGATCGAGCCGCTCCGGGAGCGGTCCCAACTGCTGCTGGTGCGGAGTTACCTCGCTGCAGACGACCGTGCCTCGGCGCTCAGGTCATACCGCGACTTCAGCGCCCTCGTCCACCGCGAACTCGGCATCGCCGCGTCGCCCCGCTTTGCAGAACTGCTCGGCCTTGCCATCCCCGGTGTAACGCAGCCGATGGGGCGCCCGTACTACGAGAGCCCAGCGCGCTCGGTCGCCGCCGGCGCCCGGATGTCCGTCGACGCGCGGAACGATCGCTGAATCCGCCGCAGACCCCGTGGTCCCCCGTATTGGGGCGGGGGGCATTTCCCAGAAGTAACGAAACGGTAACGGCAGCCTCTAGAGTAGGGCCACCGGAACTTCTTCCCGAGAAGGAACAGGTGGTCGATGACGACACCGCGCACCCGCACGCCCGGGGTTTTCCCGCTTGGCGCCAGCTTCTGCGCCGCCGTAGCCATCGTGGTTCTGCTGATCCTGAATCCGGCCAGCACCCCGGTGCACGCTACGGACATGTTCGGCGAACTGCGCACGCCGGGGGAGCCCTCGTTCGTTGCCGGGCACAGGGGCGACCGTTCGACGGCACCCGAGAACACCATGGCGGCGCTCACCAGGGCGCTTGCGTCGCCCCAGGAGTTCGTCGAGACGGATGTCACTCGCTCGCGTGATGGGGTGCCTGTCCTCTTTCACGATCGCACCCTTGGCCGCACCACCGACGGCAGGGGCCCGCTTGCCGACAGGACTCTCGCCGAACTCAAACAGCTCGACGCCGGATCCTGGTACTCCAGCGCATTCGCAGGGGAGCGCATCCCCACCCTCGAAGAATTCCTTGTCGTGCTCGCCCCGACCGGTAAGAAAGCCCTGCTCGAGCTGAAGGGATACTGGTCCGTCGACGACCTCGCCCCCGTCACCGCACTACTTGACCGATTCGATCTCGGGGGACGCGTCACCTTCATGAGCTTCAACCTCGGGTCGCTGTCGAGCGCCGCGGAGCTCGCGCCGGGCACGCCACGCGTTGCGATTGTTCGGTCGCTCCCTGACAACGCCGTCGACTTCGCCCGCTCGTTTCGCGTGATCGGCATCGTCACACCGGCATCGGTCATCGAAGAGCGGCCGGACGTCGTCGACGAGATGCACGCCGCCGGGCTCGGGGTCATGGTCTATACCCTGAACTCGAAAGAAACGTGGGCACAGGCCCGCGCGCTCGGCGTCGACGGGATCATCACAGACAAGCCGTCGAGCCTCGACAAATGGCTCGCGAAAAACGCTCCGGGAACCTGACGGGTACCCCCGGGGGGTATAGTGATCTCGAGCGCGCCACCGCGCCCGAGAGGACCCGATGACAGAGAACACAGCGACGCTCGAGATCTCCGGCATGACCTGCGCGAGCTGCGTTGCCCGCGTGGAGAAGCGGCTGACCCGCCTGGACGGCGTCGCGGCGGAGGTCAACCTCGCCACGGAGAAGGCAAGCGTGCGGTACCCGGATGCCATCTCGGTCGACGAGCTCGTCGCCGCTGTGGAGGCGGCCGGCTACTCGGCGGCGATCGTCCCGGAGAAGCGGGTGCAGGCATCCGGCCCTGAGGAACCGCCTGCGAACCCCGAGCCCGACCCGTTGCGCACCCGGCTTCTCGTCAGTGCCATCCTCAGCGTGCCCGTGGTCATCCTTGCGATGGTCCCGGCGTGGCAGTTCACCAATTGGCAATGGCTGTCGCTCGCGCTCGCCGCCCCTGTCGTCGTCTGGGGTGGCTACCCGTTCCACCGGGCTACCTGGGTCAATCTCCGTCACGGTGCCCTGACCATGGACACCCTCATCACCATGGGAACAGGGGCGGCCTTCGCCTGGTCGATCTGGGCCCTCTTCTTCGGCACGGCAGGGATGCCGGGCATGACCCACGAGTTCCGGCTGTTTACGCCAGACGCCGATGCGACATCCGCGATCTACCTCGAAGTCGCCGCGGGCGTCACCGTGTTCCTCCTGCTCGGCCGGTACCTCGAGCAGCGGTCGAAGCGCTCAGCAGGGCAGGCACTGCGCGCCCTCCTCGAGCTTGGGGCACGGGATGTCACGGTGCTCCGCCCCGATGCGCCAGCGGATGTGCCGCGCGAGACCACCATCACCATCGGCGACCTTGCCGTCGGTGACCTGTTCGTCGTCCGGCCGGGGGAGAAGATCGCGACCGACGGCGTGGTGCAATCCGGGTTCGCGGCCGTCGACGAGAGCATGCTGACCGGCGAATCCCTCCCCGTGGATGTTCGCACCGGCGACAGCGTCACCGGTGCGACCATCGCCGGTGGCGGCCGTCTCGTCGTCCGCGCCACCCGGGTCGGCAGCGATACGAAGCTCGCCCAGATGGCCCGTCTCGTCGAGGCCGCCCAGCTGGGCAAGGGTCGCGTGCAGCGTCTTGCCGACCGTATCTCGGCGATCTTCGTGCCCGCCGTGATCGCTCTCGCCGTTCTCGTGCTCGCCGCCTGGGTTCTCACCGGCAACCCTGTGTCGTCTGGATTCACCGCTGCCGTCGCCGTGCTCATCATCGCGTGCCCGTGTGCCCTCGGGCTGGCGACCCCCGTTGCCCTGCTCGTCGGCACGAGCCGTGGCGCACAGTCCGGCATTCTCATCACGGGACCTGAAGCCCTCGAGCGGGTCAGGGGCATCGACGTCATCGTGCTCGACAAGACCGGCACGGTGACCACCGGCGTCATGACCCTCACCGAGGTGACCGCAACCGACGATACGGCGCTGTCCCGCGCCGCGTCCCTCGAGGCGTACTCCGAGCATCCGATCGCTCGCGCCCTCGTCGCGGGTGCCGCAACCGACTCGCTTCGTCCTGTGAGCGGGTTCGTCTCGGCGTCCGGCCTCGGCGTCACCGGAACGGTCGACGGTGCGCATGTCGTCGTCGGGCGGCCGGCGTTTGCCGCCGACCACGGCTGCGTGATGCCCACGTCGCTCGCCGCAGCCGTCGCGACCGCCGAAGCCGCTGGAGCGACCGTCGTCGTCGCCGGGTGGGACGGTGAGGTCCGAGGGATCTTCGCTGTGTCCGACCGCGTCAAGCCGGGAGCCCGGGCGGCAGTGGACCGCCTCAAACGGCAGGGCCTCACCCCGGTTCTGCTCACCGGAGACAACGAACGCGCAGCGAACCGCGTCGCCACTGAGGTCGGCATCGACAGGGTTATCGCCGGAGTGCTACCTGAGCAGAAAGTCGACGAAGTCCAGCGCCTCCAGAGGGCGGGGCAGCGCGTCGCGATGGTCGGCGACGGGGTCAACGACGCCGCAGCGCTGGCTACAGCAGAGCTCGGCCTGGCCATGGGAACGGGGACGGATGCCGCCATGTCGGCCGCAGACATCACACTGGTCCGGGCAGAGCTCGGCGCCGTTGCGGATGCCGTTGCGCTGTCCCGGCGCACCCTCGGCACCATCCACGGCAACCTGTTCTGGGCTTTCGCCTACAACGTCGCAGCGCTCCCGCTCGCCGCGTTCGGACTGCTCAACCCGATGGTGGCCGGAGCGGCCATGGCGTTCTCGAGTGTCTTCGTCGTACTGAACAGCCTGCGGTTGCGTCGTTTTCGCCCCGGCGACTGACGCGCACCACGCCGACTGCGAATGTCAGCGATCTCCCGGGCGTGAATGCCGTACAATTGGTGTGCGCCCGCTTTTTACCGGTGTGTCGATCCGCATGAAGATTTCGCGTTGATCGGCCACTGAACCAGCGCCCGCATGTCTCGGCCAGTGGCATCCGCCTGGTCATTCGACTGCTCAGGAGGAGCATGCCGCACACCGGTACACGACGTTCATCCGGCCGACAGGCCAACCGGGGCTCATCGTCCTCGCGCGGTTCCTCTTCGAGGGGATCCGGCTCGCGACATGACGACGAAGCGCCCATCATCCCGATCCTCGCCCGCAAGGTGCGCGAGGTCGAGGCAAAGGCCCAGAAGGGCAAGGTCGGTCCGACCAACCGGACCAAATTCCAGGTGATCGCGTTCCTCGTTCGCGAAGAACGCGCCAAGGTCAAGGCAGACAAGGAACTCAGCGACGCGTCCCGGGTCGAACTCCTCAAACGCCTCGACGGCGTGGCGACCATCCTGGCCAAGACCGCGGCTCGTGACACCTCGCTCATCACCCTCCTCGAGGCGGATGCAGCGACGACACCCGTCGCGCAGAAGCTGCGGCGCGACTGGCTGCTCGAGTCCGGCGCAGAACTCAGCCCGGACGAGCTCATCATCACGACGAACAAGCCATCGGTCGAAGAGGTCGTCCCGGCGGAACTCGCCGAGAAGCAGGTCGTTCCGCAGTCGGTGAAGTCCCGCCTGCTCGCGAACCCGTTCCTCGCCCCCGACCTGGACCAGCCGGCCCCACCGCCGCCCGTCCGCGGCCGCCTCGGCAATTGGGAACTCATGGGACCGCTCTACAAGGCATTCGAGCAGGGCTCGGGCGGCCGCGCCGCCAGCATGGAGCTGCCAGAAGCGCCGAAGATCGACCGCCTGTCACCGAAGAATCTCGAGATCATGCGGCACCAGGCGCGCTTCGTCGAATCCGTGCGCGAAGGACACCGTACCTTTCTCCTCGCCGACGAACCCGGCCTCGGCAAGACCGCACAGTCGGTGCTCGCCGCTTCGGTGGCGAACGCGTACCCGCTCCTCGCCGTCGTGCCGAACGTCGTGAAGATGAACTGGGCACGTGAAGTGGAACGGTGGACCCCCAACCGTCGCGCCACCGTTGTGCACGGCGACGGCCAAGACCTCGATGCCTTCGCTGACGTCGTCATCGTCAACTACGAAGTACTCGACCGGCACCTCGCGTGGCTCGGGACCCTCGGTTTCAAAGGCATGGTCGTCGATGAGGCCCACTTCATCAAGAACATGCACTCCCAGCGCTCCCAGCATGTGCTGTCGCTCGCCAACCGCATCCGCAAGCAGACTCCTGGCGGAAACCCGCTCCTGATGGCGCTGACAGGAACCCCGCTGATCAACGACGTCGAGGACTTCAACGCCATCTGGCAGTTCCTCGGCTGGACCCAGGGCGACAAGCCCGCGCATCAGCTGATGGAGAAGCTCGAGGAGACCGGACTCACCCCCGCCGAACGGGAGTTCTACCCCGAGGCGCGCAGCGCCGTCATCGACCTGGGCATCGTGCGTCGCCGCAAGGTCGACGTCGCGAAGGACCTCCCGTCGAAGATGATCGCCGACATGCCCGTCGAACTCGACGACGACCTCGGCCGGTCGATTCGCGACGCAGAGCGTGAACTCGGCGCGAGGCTCCTCGCCAAGTACCGTCGGATCCTCGAAGCCCGTGGCGAACGCGCATCGTTCAACGGCGGTCCTGACACCGACATCATGCGCCTCGTCGCCCAGGGCGAGCTCGATGAGGCGAAGGCCTCTGGCGGCGCCGAGAACGTCTTCACCATGGTGCGCAAGATCGGCCAGGCCAAGGCGGTCCTGGCATCCGACTACACCGCGCAACTCGCGCACTCCGTCGGCAAGGTGGTCTTCTTCGCGAAGCACATCGACGTGATGGACACGGCCGAGCAGGTCTTCGCCGGCCGTGGCCTGCGCACCGTGTCGATTCGAGGCGACCAGTCGACTCCCGCCCGCCAGCAGGCGATCGACGCATTCAACAACGACCCGTCCGTCGCCGTCGCCGTGTGTTCGCTCACTGCGGCCGGTGTCGGCCTCAACCTCCAGGCCGCATCGAACGTGGTGCTGGCTGAGCTCAGCTGGACCGCCGCCGAGCAGACGCAGGCGATCGACAGGGTTCACCGGATTGGCCAGGAAGAGCCTGTCACCGCCTGGCGGATCATCGCAGCACATACCATCGACGCGAAGATCGCGGAACTCATCGACAGCAAGCAGGGACTCGCAGCCCGCGCGCTCGACGGCAGCGACCAGGACATCACGTCGAGTGATTCGGTCCAGCTCAACGCCCTCATCGCGCTGCTTCGCGACGCGCTGGAGGCGTAGCAGTGGCGAAAGCGGCCGTGAAGCCCGCGGTGCCAAACTTTACGCGACCGGCGCTCGCCCCGGGCATCCTCGCGGCGATCGTGCTGTTCGTCGGGGTCGCCCTGATCGACAGCAGCTGGTTCATCGTCGTGCGTTTCGTCGTGGCGATCCTTGCCGTGATCGTCGCGTGGTTCGCGATTGCGGGACGCAGATGGTGGTGGCTGGTCGTCCTCGTGCCGATTGTCGTGCTGTGGAACCCGGTGTTCCCGCTGGGGCTCACCGGAACAGGCTGGATGTCGGCGCAGCTGATCGCACCGATCTTCCTCGTGGCGGCGGGCATCATGATCACCGTGCCGCGGTCAGAGGCGCCGGAACGCCGCTGACCTGAGCACAGCTAATCCGCGTGCGCCTCTCTGTCGGGCGCCGTGCTGAACAACTACGCGCCCGGTTCGGGCGTCAGTTCCTCGGCCTCCGCAGGTGAATCTGCCTTCACCGAAGGGTCCTCCGCGACGCGATCTGCCTGCTCACCCGGATCCTCGGTCACCGACTCGCTCGTGTCGCCGGCCGGATCGTCGGCGACGAGGTCGGCATCCTGCGGCACGGAGAAGTCGCTGAGCGGGTCGTTGTCGTTCGTGTCGTGTGTCATGGTTCGAGGCTACGCGCGCGCAGCATCGAACTCCACCCATTGCGGAGTGAGGGGCGGAGTGACGTCAGGCGCTGAGCGCGGCCTTCACGGCCATGAGCGACGGGTTGGTGGCCGTCGAACCGTCGGGGTAGACCACGGTCGGCACCGTCTGGTTGCCGCCGTTGACGCTTGCGACGTACTCGGCCGTACCAGGAACATCCTCGATGTTGATCTCGATGTACCCGATGCCCTCTTTGTCGAGCTGTGACTTGAGGCGGCTGCAGTAGCCGCACCAGGTCGTTGAGAACATCGTGATCGTGCCGTCAGCGGGGATGAAATCCATGGTGAAAGAATCTTTTCGTCGGGACTGGAACAGGGCGGGGACCGCCGACCAGCGAACGGGCCGCGTCTCACGCTATCCTCAAGTCAGCAACGTCGCTGCCCTTTTCATTCCCCCAGCTCCAGTACGAGGAACAACCCTATGAGAATTGGTGTGCTCACCAGCGGTGGCGACTGCCCCGGACTGAACGCCGTCATCCGAGGCGCTGTGCTCAAAGGCACTCGGATCCACAACCAGGAGTTCGTCGGCATCCGCGACGGGTGGAAGGGTCTCGTCGAAGGGCTGACCATGCCGCTCGACCGGCACAGCGTCCGCGGGCTCGGCAAGCAGGGCGGCACGGTCCTCGGCACCAGCCGCACCAACCCGTTCGAAGGACCGCACGGTGGTCCCGACAACATCCAGGCTACGATGGACCGGCTCGGAGTCCAGGCGCTCATCGCCATCGGCGGCGAAGGAACCCTCGCCGCAGCGAAGCGGCTGACGGATGCCGGGCTCAAGATCGTCGGCGTACCCAAGACGATTGACAACGACCTCGACGCCACCGACTACTCGTTTGGGTTCGACACCGCAGTCGAAATCGCGACCGAAGCCATCGACCGACTCCGCACCACCGGTGAATCCCACCGGCGCTGCATGGTCGTGGAGGTGATGGGCCGTCACGTCGGCTGGATCGCCCTGCACGCCGGTATGGCTGCCGGTGCCCACGCCATCCTCATCCCCGAGCAGCCGCAGTCGATCGACCAGATCTGTGCCTGGGCGCAGAGCGTTGGCGATCGCGGGCGTGCGCCGGTCATCGTCGTCTCAGAGGGGTTCACTCTCGACACGATGGAAAGCGCGCACTCGGAGAAGGGCCTCGACGCGTTCAACCGTCCGCGCCTCGGTGGCATCGCCGACGTGCTCGCACCGATCATCGAGGAGTGCACCGGTATCGAATCCCGTGCCACAGTGCTTGGGCACCTCCAGCGGGGTGGCGTTCCGAGCGCGTACGACCGTGTGCTCGCCACGCGCCTCGGCATGGCGGCGATCGACTCCGTCATGAAGGAGGAGTGGGGGACCATGGTCTCGCTGCGGGGAACCGACATCGTCAACGTGCCGTTCGAGGATGCCCTCGGTGGGCTCAAGACGGTGCCTCAGGACCGTTACGACGAGGCTGCGATTCTCTTTGGCTAGAGCGAAGCTCTAGCAAAGGCGGCAGCCAGTACCAAGGTAATCTCGGGAACGTGACGGCGACCCCCAGCCATCTCGGCTGTTCGCGGCCGCCGGAAGCTCAGCTCGCGAGCCCCAGGGTGTCGAGCACCCACGCCAGCTCGTACGCCCGCTCGCGCCACGCGTTGTACCGCCCGCTCACGCCGCCGTGCCCAGCGTTCATCTCAACCTTGAACTGTACCGGGGCGCCGACCTCGCGCAGCCTGGCGACCCACTTCGCGGGCTCCACGTAGAGCACGCGGGTGTCGTTGATACTCGTCACAGCGAGGATCCGCGGGTATTCCACGTCGTCCCGCACGTTCTCATAGGGGGAGTACGACTTCATATATCCATAGACGTCAGCGTTCTTCAGCGGGTTTCCCCACTCGTCCCACTCGATGACGGTGAGCGGCAGGTCCGGGTCGAGGATGCTCGTGAGCGGGTCTACGAAGGGAACCTCGGCGAGGATGCCCGTGAACAGTTCCGGCGCGAGATTCGCGACGGCACCCATCAGCAGGCCGCCGGCGCTTCCGCCTTCGGCCACCATGGCATCCGGCGTCGTGTACCCGGCATCGACGAGGTGCCGCGCACACGCGACGAAGTCGGTGAAGGTGTTCTTCTTGCTGAGCGTCTTGCCGTTCTCGTACCAGGCCCTGCCGAGCTCACCGCCGCCGCGCACGTGGGCGATCGCGAACGTCACCCCGCGGTCGAGCAGGCTGAGCCGCGCAATCGACATCGCCGGGTCCATGCTCGCTTCGTAGGATCCGTAACCGTAGAGCAGAAGCGGAGCCGGGCGCGACGTGCCGCGTTTCCAGACGAGTGAGATCGGCACCCGGGTGCCGTCGTCGGCCGTCGCCCACTCGCGTGCCTGCTCGTAGTCGTCGGGGGAGTAGCCACCGAGAACCGGCTGCTGTTTCAGCTGCGTGAGTTTGCCGCTGGCCACGTCGAGGTCGTACACCGTTGCCGGCGTGACGAGCGACCCGTATGACAGCCGGACGGTCGGCTGTGCCCACTCCGGGTTCGCGGATGCCCCGACGGTATAGAGCGGTTCGTCGAAGCCGACTTCGCGCACGTCGATCGCGTCTGGCGACGAAACACCGTCGAGCGTGGCGATGGCAAGCCGGCTCAACCCGTCACGGCGGTAACCGAAGACGAGGTGACCGGCAAAGGCCTCCACGTCTTCCAGCCGCACCTCGTCGCTGTGGGCTCGCACGACCATGGCGTCCCCTGGGCCGTTGCCCGTGGCATCCGGCGATACCGCGACGAGCTCGAAATTGGGCGCGTCCGCGTTGTGCAGGATCAGGAGGGTGTCTTCACCGCCGATCACCGCGTGCTCGACGGAGTATTCGACATCGTCGCGTCGCGGCCAGACGACGCGTGGTTCGGTTGTGACATCGTGGCCGTCGATGAGCAGCCATTCGCTGGTGACACTCGAGGAGACGACGACCTGGACGTATCGGGAACTCCGGGTCACGCCGACGCCCACCCAGAACCGCTCGTCGGGTTCGGACAGAACGAGAACATCGGCTCGTGTCGGCGTGCCGACCTCGTGGCGCCAGAGGGTGTCAGGCCGCCAGGATTCATCGACGGTGGTGTAGAACACGAACCGGCCGTCAGGCGAGAACACGGCGCCGTGTGAGGTGTTCTGGATCTCGTCGGCAAGGTCCTCACCGGTCACGAGGTTGCGGACGCGCAGGGTGAACCGTTCATCGCCCTCGGTGTCAACGGCCCAGGCGAGGAGTTCGCCGTCCTGGGAAACATCGAACGAGCCGAGCGAGAAGAAATCGTGACCCTCGGCTTCAACGTTTCCGTCGAGGAGAATCTGTTCCCCTGGCACATCGACGCCCGGCTCGAGCGCCGGGGGAGTCCAGTCGTTCTCATCGGCGATCGGAGCGCGGCAGTGGATGCCGTATTCCTTGCCCTCGACGCTCCGGCCGTAGTACCACCAGCTCCCCTCGCGGACCGGCACACTGAGGTCGGTTTCGAGAGTGCGGCCCTTGATCTCGCCGAAGATCGTCTCCCGCAGGCCGGCGAGGTGTGCGTTCTGCTGCTCGGTATAAGCGTTCTCGGCATTGAGGTGCGCGATCACCTCGGCACTCTCCTTGTCGCGCAGCCACTCGTAGTTGTCGATCACGGTGTCGCCGTGGTGGATTCGCTCGGTTGGGTGCGTCGCCGCGCGCGGCGGAAGAAGAGAAGCCATGCTGCAACGCTACCCGCGTAGGGTCGAGGCATGAGCATCCTGCGCGCCCACACGTTGCACGACGGCCACACGATCCCCGCCATCGGGTTCGGCACCTACCCGCTGAAAGGGCAGGAGGCGACGGATGCCGTCATCAGCGCCCTCGACATCGGCTACCGGCTCATCGACACCGCTGTGAACTACGGCAACGAGGGTGCCATCGGCCGGGCGATCGCCGAGAGTGACGTGGCCCGTAACGAGATCGTCCTCACCACGAAGCTTCCCGGCAGGGACCACGGCTACGCCGAGACCATGCGTTCCTTCGATGCGTCGTGCGCGGCACTCGGGGTCGACACCGTCGACCTGTACCTGATCCACTGGCCGAACCCCCGCGTCGGCCGGTACGCCGAAAGCTGGAAGGCCATGGCCCAGTTGCAGAAGGACTCGCGGGTGCGCTCGATCGGCGTCTCCAACTTCACCGAGGAGTTGATCGAGCGGATCGGAACCGAAACCGGTGTCCTGCCAGCTGTGAACCAGGTCGAGCTGCACCCGTATTTCCCCCAGGAGGCACTCGTCGCGTTCCACGCCGAGCACGGGATCGTGACGGAGGCCTGGAGTCCGCTCGGCAAGCGAGCCGCCCCGTACCAGGAATCCGTTGTCGGCGACATCGCCGCAGCGCACGGGATCAGCGCCAGTCAGGTGGTGCTGCGCTGGCACCAGTTGCGCGGCGTCGTGCCGATTCCGAAGTCGGCGCATCGGACCGCCAGCGTTCGAACTTCGACATCCCGCCGGTGGAACTGAGCACGGAGGAGATCGCCGCGATCACCGCACTCGGCCGCGCCGACGGGCGACTGTTCGGCGGAGACCCGAACACCCACGAAGAAATGTAGTGCTCCTAGGCTGAGGTCATGTCCCTTCAGCCGAGGCCCGATTCCCGTTCGACTCGCCGCCGCAGCACCGCGGCGATTGTGCTCGCCTTCGCCGCCGCGGGTGTGCTGTGGCTTCCCGTTCCTGCGGTTGCCGCGGATCCCGGCATCCGCTCTGGCGTATCGGATTTCACCTTCAGCTCGTTCGACGGCGAGTACACCCTCGGCAGGGATGACCAGGGTCATTCGACCCTCACCGCCATCGAGACGTTCGTTGCACAGTTCCCCGACTTCGACCAGAACAAGGGCATCATCCGGGCCATCCCCGAGGGCTACCTCGGCGTCGACCTGCACACGCAGGTTGTTTCGGTGACGGATGCCAACGGCAACCCGGTCCCGTACGACGACTCGGAGACGGAGGACGGCTTCATCCAGCTGGCGCTCGGCACGGACGACTACGTCCGCGGCAGCCAGACCTACGTGATCGAGTACACGCAGCGCGACGCCGTGCGCGCCTTCGCTGACACCCAGGCAGACGAGTTCTACTGGGATGCGCCCGGGACCGGTTGGGAGCAGCCGTTCGCCGAGGCACAGATGCGTGTCGTGGTTCCCGAGGAACTGACCGGCGCACTGACCGGACAGTCCGCCTGCTACGTGGGACCGGAAGGGTCGACGAGGCAGTGCGAACTCTCAGAGACGAGCGTCGGTGGCGGGAGGGAGTTCGCGTCACCCGTCGCCGGGCTCGCACCGGGCGAAAACTTCTCGCTGGCGATCGCCTTCGACAAGGGCACCTTTGTGACGCCCGAGATTCCGTCCACGTGGCCGGTATTCACCGTGGTTCCTGCCGCGCTCGCGGGGGCAGGCGTGCTCTCGTTTCTCGCAGCCTTTGCCGCGAGGCGCCGGCACACGCGAGACGCTCCAGGCCGTGGCATCATCGTGCCGCAATACACAGTGCCGAAAGCACTCGACATCTTCGTCGCTGCAGACCTGATCGGCAAAGCAGCGAAGGCGATGCCTGCCCTGATTCTCAGCCTCGCTGTGAGGCGCAACCTGCGGATCATCGACGACGGCGAATCGTCGTCGCTGTTCTCGTCGAAGACGGACTATCGGCTGCAATTCCTGACGGATGCCGGAGCATCCGCCGCGGACGTCGAGGTCCTCGATGCGCTGTTCGGTCAACGCAGGCGGCCAGGCGCGATGAAGGACCTCAGCGCCACTGACACCGAGCTGGCAAAAGAAGTCCAGGCTTTCGTAGCGGGCGCGCCAGAGGCATCCGTCGACGCCGGGTACCGGGTGAAGCGAAGGGTTCGTGGTGCCCGCTGGTTCATCGCGGCGGCCATCATTGCGCTCGTTGCCCTCTTCGGACTGTTCATCGCCGCCGTGGCCCTGTACGGCGTCAACGCGTGGGTCGTGCTCTCCGGTGTGGTCGGGTTGGCTGCGACGATAGGGACCTTCTTCGCCGTCTCCTCCCGCAAGGCGCTGACAGCGGAGGGCGCCGAGGTGCGGGACTACCTGCTCGGCCTTCGCGAGTACCTGGCGCTGGCTGAGGCCGATCGCATCGCAATGCTGCAGAGCCCGGCCGGCGCAGAAAGGGTCAGCGTCGAGGACTCGGTCCACCCGGGCAACATGGTCGAGATGGTGGCCTTCTACGAGAAGCTCCTGCCGTTCGCGGTCCTCTGGGGAATCGACAAGCAGTGGGCCGAGGAGCTGGGGCGCTACTACGAACAGGCGGGCACTGGTCCGGACTGGTACTCGAGCAGGTCCGGTTTTTCTCCGTATGCCTTTTCCGCAGGCGTCGGGACCTTCGCGACCTCTTCCGGTTCGTCGACGCCGTGGTCTGCCAGCGCTACGGCGTCGAGTTCGGGCGGCTCTGGAGGCGGCGGCTTCTCCGGTGGTGGGGGCGGCGGTGGTGGTGGCGGCGGGCGCTGACATCCGTCGCAACACCGGGCTCAAGTTGACGCGTGCACCGAGCGGTGTAATCATCATTACGGCCGACTCAACTGGCAATCCTGTTTTCATGAACTCCCGGTGAATTCTCTCCGGGCCTTGTGCGTGCGGGGGAGTCCTTACTCAGAGAACTATGCCGGTGGACATCACCCTTATTATCGTGCTCGTCATTGCACTAGCTCTTTTCTTCGACTTCACTAACGGATTCCACGACACCGCGAATGCGATGGCAACACCCATCGCAACGGGCGCTTTGAAGCCCAAGGTCGCCGTGGGTCTCGCCGCGATCCTCAACCTCGTGGGCGCTTTCCTGTCGACGGAGGTGGCGAAAACCATCTCGGGCGGAATCATCAAAGAGGGCGACGAGGGGGTACTGATCACGCCGGAACTGATCTTCGCCGGTTTGATCGGCGCGATCGTCTGGAACATGGTGACCTGGCTGCTCGGTCTGCCCTCGAGTTCCTCGCACGCCCTCTTCGGCGGGCTCATCGGAGCCGCTCTCGTCGGTTTCGGCATCGGTGCGATCGACTTCGGCGTGCTCATGTCGAAAGTCATCCTGCCCGCCGTTCTGGCGCCGCTCACCGCAGGCCTGATCGCCTTCGTCGCTACGAAGCTCGCCTACGGCGTCACCCGCCGTTACGACGGCAAGCCAGACGGTCGATCCGGCTTCCGGTATGGCCAGGTGTTCTCCTCGTCCCTGGTAGCGCTCGCGCACGGCACCAACGACGCCCAGAAGACGATGGGTGTCATCACGCTGGCCCTCATCTCGGTCGGTCTGCTGGCGCCGGACTCGGGCCCCCCATTCTGGGTCGTCGTTGTCTGCGCCGTCGCGATCGCCCTCGGTACCTACATGGGTGGCTGGCGCATCATCAAGACGCTCGGCACGGGACTCACCGATGTGAAACCAGCACAGGGATTCGCCGCCGAGACAAGTACCGCCGCCACCATCCTCGCCTCCAGCCACCTCGGCTTCGCTCTCTCGACCACACAGGTGGCATCCGGGTCGGTCATCGGCTCCGGAATCGGTCGCCGCGGCTCAACCGTTCGCTGGAAGACGGCGGGCCGCATCGCCATCGGCTGGCTGTTCACCCTGCCTGCCGCCGGGGCTGTCGGGGCTCTCGCGGCACTCGTCGCGCACCTCGGCCCGTGGGGAGTCATCCTCGATGCCGTCGTTGGTATCGGAACGATCGTCTTCATCTTCCTCTGGTCGCGCCGCGACACTGTCGGGCACCACAACGTTGTCAGTGAGGTCGCGGCATCCGGCGAGGCGGTCGTCATCGCCCCCGAGATCGAGCCGAAGAAGGTAGCAAAGTGATCGACTGGATGGGATTCATCGTTGTTCTCGTCGCGGCGCTTACCGGCACCGTCCTGGTCGTCGGGTTCTACGCCCTCGGCCTGAAAATGCTTGTTCGTGCCGGGCGGGTGCCTGTCGTCATCCCTGCCGCGTTCACGGATGCCATCACCGTGTTGACCCCCGCTGAGATCAAGTCGGCGGCGAAGAAGGCAGCCAAAGCCGCGCGGAAGAACCCGCTGACGCCGATGCAGAAGCGCGTCGCGCTCATCGCTGCGTACTGCTGCTTCACGGTGTGTGGGCTCGCGATCCTCTTCGGGATCTACCTCATCGTGCCGGCGCTGCACGGCGGCTGATCCGCCCCACCCGCTCCGTTCCGCCCGATCCGACCGGCCTCGCCGCGGCGAATTCACCCGCTTCGGACGGGGGCATCGGGTGCGCGGGGGGAGTGGTCCGTAGCGCGTGAGCCGGTGCGGGTCCCTTGCGGATGCCGTTCGGGTCGACTGTTTCGGTCGGCGGCACTCATTCGTGCGGGATCACGCGCTTCGGACGGGGGCATCCGGTGCGCCGGGTGAGTGGGTCCGTAGTGCGTGTATTTGCGGATGGGCGGCGGCCCGAAGCGCGCGGGCCGGTCCGCCCCGCCCGCCCCGGACCGGCAGCCTCAGTCCGTACCGCGGAGGCGCCCGAGGGTGTTCATCACGTGGTAGATCACAATCGCGGCGATCGTCCCGAGCGCGATGCCGTTGAAGATGACGTCGCCGAACTGCCAGGTGTAGTTCGCGATGCCGATGATGAGCGCCGTCGCAGCGGTGAACTGGTTCTTCGGCTTCGAGAAGTCGACCTTGTTGTCGAGCCAGATCTTCACGCCGATGATCCCGATGAGGCCGTACAGGGCGGTGGTGACACCGCCGAGCACCCCGGCAGGGATCGTGTTGATCACCGCTCCCACCTTCGGCGAGAGACCGAGGAGGATCGCGACGATGCCCGCGACCCAGTACGCAGCCGTCGAGTACACGCGGGTGGCGGCCATCACGCCGATGTTCTCGCCGTATGTCGTCGTCGCCGAACCGCCGCCGAAGCCAGCGATGACGGTCGCGAGTCCATCGGCGAACAGGCCACGGCCGGTGAGCTTGTTGATCGACTGGTCCTCGACCATCTGTGCGACGCCGCGGATGTGACCCACGTTCTCGGCGATGAGAACGAGGACGACCGGCAGGAACGCGGGCAGGATCGCCCAGAGCGCCGGGTTCGTGAACGGGTTCGCTGGGCTGTTGAATTCAGGCAGGCCGACCCATGCCGCTTTCGCGACAGTGTCGAAGTTCACCTCGCCGAGGAACACAGCGGCGATGTAACCGACCACGACGCCGACGAGGATCGACATCCTCCCCAGGATGCCGCGGAACAGAACGGATGCCAGGACGACGGCTCCGAGGGTGATCGTCGCGGTCAGGGGCGCGGTCTGGAAGTTGTTCCACGCCGCTGGGCCGAGGTTGAACCCGATGAGCGCGACGATGGCGCCGGCGACCACGGGAGGCATGAGCGCGTTGATCCAGCCGATCCCGGTGACCTGCACGAGCAGGCCGACGAGCGCGAGCAGGATGCCGACGATCACGATGCCGAACAGCGCGCTCCCCATGCCCTCGGCTGTGGTTGCCACGGTGATCGGGGCGATGAAGGCGAAGGAGGAGCCCAGGTAGCTGGGGAGCCGATTCTTCGTGATCAGCAGGAAGAGGAGTGTGCCCAGTCCGGAGAACAGCAGCGTCGTCGACGGCGGGAAGCCGGTGAGGATTGGGACGAGGAACGTCGCGCCGAACATCGCGACGACGTGCTGTGCACCCAGTCCGATCATCCGCGGCCAGCTGAGTCGTTCGGCTGGGCCGACCACCTCAAGGGCGCCGACGTTCTTTCCGTCACCGTGCAGTTTCCAGGGCAGCGCCATGCGTTCTTCTTTCCGAGAGGGGGAGGGGAGTACCTCCGATACCGTATCGGCAATACGAGACGTGCGCAGACGAGCATCCAGCTGGCAATAAGCTGTAATTCTGCGCGCCACGTGAGTATCCGCTGGTGTCGCCCCATCACCTCTTTTCTTGGAAGGGCCCCCGCGTGGCAACGACAACTGCTCCAACCGTCAAGAACCGTGTCGACGGGTTCTTCGAAATAACCAAACGGGGCTCGACCTTCGGTAGCGAGGTGCGCGGTGGCCTGGTGACGTTCGTGGCGATGGCGTACATCGTCATCCTCAACCCCATCATCCTGTCGAGCGGTGTCGACATCGATGGCAACAGCCTTGGCTTCGCACAGCTGTCCGCCGTCACCGCGCTGACCGCCGGCGTGATGACCATCCTCTTCGGCGTGATCGCGCGCCTGCCATTCGCATTCGCCGCCGGCCTCGGCATCAACTCGTTTCTCGCGTTCAGCGTCGTCGGGCAGGTCACCTGGGCCGAGGCGATGGGTCTTGTCGTCATCAACGGCCTGCTCATCGTGTTGCTCGCCGCGACCGGGCTGCGGCGCCTCATCTTCGAAGCCGTGCCGATCCAGCTGAAGATCGCCATCACGGTCGGCATCGGCCTCTTCATCGCGTTCATCGGGTTCGTCAACGCCGGACTCGTCACGTCGACGGGCCAGGCGTCGCCGCCGGTCGGCCTGGGCACCAACGGGTCGGTGACCTCGCTGCCGACGATCGTCTTCGTGTTGACGCTGCTGATCACCGGTGTTCTCGTCGCACGCAAGGTGAAGGGCGCGCTGCTCATCGGCATCCTCGTCGGCACCGTCATCGCCTTGATCGCCGAGGCGATCTTCCCCGTCGGAGCGTCGAACGGCGGCGAAAACCCGGGCGGCTGGAGCCTTTCTGTCCCCGCGTTGCCGAGCCAGATCTTCAGCGTGCCCGACCTCAGCCTGATCGGCCAGTTCAGCTTCGGCAGCTTCGAACGGATCGGCGTTCTCGCCGCCCTCATGCTGGTCTTCACGCTGGTCTTCACGAACTTCTTCGACGCCATGGGCACCATGACCGGCCTCAGCAAGGAAGCCGGTCTTGCCGACGCGAACGGCAACTTCCCGCGCCTGAAGTCCGCGCTCATCGTCGAGGGTATCGGCGCTGTCGCCGGTGGTGCGTCGAGCGCGTCGTCGAACACCGTCTTCATCGAGTCAGGCGCGGGGATCGGCGAGGGCGCCCGGACAGGGTTGGCGAACATCGTCACCGGTCTGCTCTTCGTGCTGGCCATGTTCCTCACGCCGCTGACGAGCATCGTGCCGAGCGAGGTTGCATCCGCTGCGCTCGTCATCGTCGGTGCGCTGATGATGTCGCAGATCCGCGACATCGAATGGACCGAGTTCTCCACGTCGCTGCCCGTCTTCCTGACGGTGACCGTCATGCCGCTGACCTACTCGATCGCAAATGGCATCGGCGCTGGGTTCATCGCCTGGGTGATTCTTCGCTCGCTGAGCGGCAAGGCGCGCGAGATCAGCCCGCTGCTCTGGATCGTCGCCGTCGGGTTCCTGATCTACTTCGCACGCGGGCCGATCGAGGCACTTTTCGCCTGATCGGCGTCGGCGGTGCTGGCTAGGCTGGGCGCATGTCCATTCAGCTTGGCCAGTATCCGCCCGCTCGCCAGGTGCTGGTGCACCTGAGCGATACCCATTTCCTCGCCGGGGGAGCACTCCTGCACGGCGGGCTCACCACCGAGTCGAATCTGGAACGTGCTCTCGCGCAGGTCGAGGCAACGGGCATCCGCCCCTCTGCCCTGGTTTTCACCGGAGACCTGACCGACCTCGGTGAAACGGATGCATACGCCCGGCTGCGCGATCGGGTCGAGCCGGTGGCCGCGCGGCTGGATGCTGAACTCATCTGGCTGATGGGGAACCACGACGAACGCGGGCCGATGCGCCGCCAGCTGCTCGGACAGGAGGAGTCCGACACCCCGATCGACCGGGTCTGGAACCTTGGCGGGCTGCGCTTCATCGGACTCGACTCGAGCGTGCCAGGATTCCACCACGGTGAACTCGAGGATTCCCAGTTGGAATGGCTGGCCGCCGAACTTGCGACCCCGGCCGAGCTCGGCACGATCGTCGGCCTCCACCACCCGCCGGCGCCTGCCCCGCAACCGCTGTTCGACCTTCTCGAACTGCGCGACCAGTCCCGGCTTGAGACGGTACTTCGCGGAACGGACGTGCGGGCGATCCTCGCCGGGCACCTCCACTTTGCGATGACGTCGATGTTCGCCGGAATCCCTGTGTCAGTGGCCGCCGCAACCTGCTACACGATGAATCTCGGCAACCCGCCGAGATCGACGAACGGGATGAACGGCGGGCAGTCCTTCAACCTCCTTCACGTCTACGAAGACCGCATCACCCACTCGGTGGTGCCGATCGGCGACTTCGAGACCTCCGATTTCTTCAGCGACGCCTTCATCGCCGAGATGGAGGCACTGACCCCCGAAGAGCGGGTAGAGGCCTTCTCCCGCAAGCGCTGACGGCTCGTCGCGATCGAAGCCCGCGCAACGCCCCCGTTCGGGGGTTGGAGCATGAGGAAGTCTCACATACGCTGGAGGGGCCCCGAGCCTGAATAACGGTTCGAAGATGAACCGTTCTTCGATGAGGAAAATTTGCGATGGCTTTCGCCCTTGGTATTGACGTTGGAACGAGCTTCACGGCCGCAGCGATAACCCGTCCTGGCAGCGATGAGGCGCAGGCGTCAGAGCCGCTGGCTCTCGGAACGCGCGGCGGCGCGGTGCCATCGGTGATTTTTCTCGGCGACGACGGTCAGGTCCTCGTCGGCGAATCCGCTGAACGCCGTGGACGAGACCATCCCGAGCGCCTGGTCCGTGAGTTCAAGCGACGCGTCGGCGACGCTGTGCCGGTCGTGGTGGGTGATCTCACGGTCGCGCCCGAAGACATCTTCGCGACGATGGCACGGTGGGTGGTCGACAGGGCCGAGGAACGCGAAGGCGCTCCACCGGATGCCATCACCGTCACCCACCCGGCAAGCTGGGGACAACACAAGATCTCCCTGGTTCGTGAGGCCCTCGCCGGCGTCGGCCTTGCGGATGTCACGCTGATGACCGAGCCGGAGGCGGCTGCGCTTCACTACGCCTCTCAGGCTCGTGTCGACGCGGGCGCCACGATCGCGGTCTACGATCTGGGCGCTGGGACCTTCGATGTCGCGCTTCTCACCAAGACCGGCGATCGGTCTTTCGAACCGATCGGCCGGCCCGAAGGCATTGAACGCCTGGGCGGTTCCGACTTCGACGACGCCGTGTTCGGGCACGTCGTCGCTCACGCCAGCGACGCCTTCAGAGACCTCGACACCACGGATCCAGGAATTCTCGTGGCACTGTCGCGACTTCGCCGGGAGTGCACCGAAGCAAAGGAAGCCCTCTCGTTCGACTCTGAGGCGTCGATCCCCGTGCTGCTCCCCGGCAACCAGGGTTCGGTCCGCATCGTGCGCTCCGAGTTCGAGGGCTTGATCGATGCGCCTGTTCGCCAGACCATCTCGAGCCTTCAGCACGCCCTCGCGACCGCGGGGGTTGAACCGGATGACCTCGCCGCCATTCTCCTGATCGGCGGATCGTCGAGGGTGCCGCTTGTCGCGCAATTGCTGTCGGAGGAGGTAAAGCGGCCTCTCGCCATCGATGCCGACCCGAAAGCGTCCATCGCACTCGGGGCAGCCTTGGCGGCAGCGGCTGCACTACCCGGGGCGGTGAGGGTTGGCGCGGGTGGCGGGTCTGAAGAGGGACCGGACACCGAGCAATCACTCGAACCGGCCGATGCCCAGATCGCCCGCAGCAGCGGTCTGACTGCCGTCTCGATGTCATCTGTGCGGGCCAGGGCTTTCCAGGCGGCGCGGTTGGTCGGCATGGCGGCCGCGGTCGGTGTGATCATCGCTGTGGCCGGTTCGACACCCGCATCTCCCAACCTCACATCGAACGGGGCGTCGGCCACAGACGAAGCTGCCGGCCAGTACCAGGAGGGTACAGAGGAGGCGACACCCGTCGTGCCGTCTTCGACCACCGAACCGGCGCCAAACCCCATCGTGCCGCAGCCGATCGAACGAAACGACCGGGGGCCTCTTAAACCTCCCGAGGAACCCGCACAACCGGAAGCCGGGACGCAGGCTCCCGCACCCGGCGATGCTGAGACCGCACCAGTGAAGGAGGTCGTTCCTCCGGCAGGAACGACAACGAACCCCGCGCCCAGTCCTGCGCCTGCGCCGAACCCAGCACCAACCCCGGTTCCGACGCCGGACCCTGTCCCTGAGCCGACCCCGGACCCGGTTCCGGAACCAACACCGGAACCGACACCGGATCCCGCTCCGGACCCAACTCCGGAGCCAACCCCGGACCCGACTCCTGATCCGACACCGGAGCCGGGCCCTGAGCCGTCACCGGCCCCCGAGCCAGCACCGGAGCCCGCACCATGACGAGGCGGGAATCGTTGACCACCGCGGCGTCGGCCGACGGCGCCGGAGAAGCCTGAGCCATGTTGAGTTCAACGAGCGCACGACTGCTGCTCGACGAGGTGAAGTCCGAACCGCGGTCGCGACTGCTCGTCGGCGTCTCAGGGGTGGGAGGGGCCGGAAAAAGCACGCTCCTCGACCAGCTTGAAGGGCACTACCGTGCGGCAGGCGTAGACGTGGTGCGCGGGCCCAGTGGGGC
The DNA here is from genome assembly GCF_900115155.1 of Mycetocola miduiensis. Classification (GTDB taxonomy): domain Bacteria; phylum Actinomycetota; class Actinomycetes; order Actinomycetales; family Microbacteriaceae; genus Mycetocola_A; species Mycetocola_A miduiensis. The sequence continues at coordinate 116,682 of NZ_FOVM01000005.1, read as the reverse complement.
GCACCCCCGCGCTCTCAACGGTCGCGGGACAGTCCTCGTCGACGACGCGCACAAACTCAACGACTCCGCCCTCACCGAGCTTCACTCCGTCGTCGAGCAACGCGACCTCAATCTCATCGTCGCCTACCGGTCCTGGCCACAACCGCCCGCTCTGCTGCGCCTCGCTCGCACACTCGAGCGCTACCACCCGTCCGTCGTGCTCGGCCCTCTCGATCGCGAAGCCGTCACGATGGCGTTGGCAGCTGCAATGGGCACACCGCCGCAGCCGGCGTTGGTGACCCAGGTGGTGCAGCTGACTGCTGGCATGCCGTGGCTGGTCGACCGGATCGCTGGCACGCTCACCGACAGCGTTTCCACCCTCGACCTCTGCCCGGTGATGGACCAGATCGGGTACGACCTCGACCGGATAAATCCGGAGGTGCGCGAGCTGCTGCTTACGCTCTCGGTCGGTTTCGATCTTTCCGGGCAGATACCGGAGACGCTCGGGCAGCGAAGCGATGAGGGCGTCGACGCCCTCATCGCCGAGGCGCGCGCAGCTGGACTGATTCTCCCCGATGGCAGGCAGATTCCCCTGATCGAGAAGACGGTGCTCCACGCCACCCCGCTCTACCGCATCCGCAACCTCCAGCGTTCGCTCGTGACCAGCTACCCCGTCGATCGTGGCGTCCTCACCGAGACGGCCCGGGCACTTGCACGGAGCGGATTGAAAGACGACCGCGTCGCAGAGAGCCTCCGCCAGGCGGGAGACGCGGTACTGACCACCCAGCCGTCGCTCGCATCCGCGCTCTACGGCGAAGCCCTGGACGCCGGGGCAGATGAGCTCGCCATCGCTGCGAGACGTGCACAGGCCGCTGCGGCGACCGGCGACCTCGAGGTGGCGACAGGGCTCCTCGACAAGCTTTTCGCCCATGAGAGTCCGCCTGATCTGACCCGGGCATCGGACGTCGCCGCCGCTGTGTGGGCCCAGCGGGGGATGCTCGTGCGCAGCGCCGAGGTCTACCGGTGGTTGGGGACCGAGCGAGCCGGTTGCTCGGCCGCTCTCGCGGGTGTCGCAATGATCGGCGTCGGCGACACGGACGGCGCCGAAGGCATGTTCTCGGTCGGCGACTGCGACGGATCCCGCTCGCTGTCGACCGTTGCGGTTCAGCTGATCGGGCAAGGCATCCGCGACTCCATCACGCCCGCAGCGGATGATGCTCTTCCATCGCTCACCCGCGCGTCGGACGTCATGTCCGCTTCTGGTGCAGTCATTCCCTTGCCGGACTATCCGGCCGCCCTTGCCGCCCTTGTGGCACTTCACAGCGGGGAACTCAGCATCGCCGACTCGATTCTCGACGCGGCACTCGAACGCGGTCAATGCGGCTCGGTGGCAAGGCCCCGGCTTCTTCTCTTGCGCGCATGGACCGCCATGCAGGCTGATCGGCCGGAGCGGGCGCGCGCAGCGATCGCAGACGCGACCCAGGCCGGTGGCGGACTCGTACAGCGCGACGAACTGTTGCTGCGTGCCATCGAGGTCGGGCTGGCGCGTCGGGCGGATGATGTACCCGCCCTGGTTCTGGCCTGGCAGCGTGCGAGGGAAAACATCCTTCACGCCGGCGTCGACCTGTATAGCCTTATGCCGTTCGAAGAGCTCGTGGTCGCTGCGGCTCGTCTCCGGGAATCCGGTCGCCTGCAATCCCACCTGGCGCAGGCATGGGACCTGCTCACGCGGCTCGGCGAACCCCCGCTCTGGTCGGTCCGGCTGCACTGGTCAGCTGTGCAGGCCGCCATCCTGACCGAACGCCCATCGGATCTGGCTCCGCACGCCGCTGCACTCGTGCGTGCCGCGCAGCACAGCCACCTCGCCTTCGTACTGGCGGCGGCAGGACGCGCATGGATGTCGGTGCTGGCCCAATCGTTCGAGGTGACGGCAGTGGAGACCGCTGCGCGTGGCCTGGCTTCGGTCGGGCTGACCTGGGACGGATCCCGGCTGGCCGGCCACGCTGCTGCGCGCACCGAGGAACGGAAAGACATGGCGAGGCTCCTCGCCTGCGCTCGGGACCTGCACCCCGGTACGGCTGCGGCAGCGCCTTCGGCTCCCGCCGAGGTCAAAGCCGCCACCCGAGCCCCTGTCGGCGGCATCCGTGACGACACGGGTCTGAGCGCACGGGAGCGTGAGATTGCCCGCCTCGTGCTCGAGGGCAAAACCTACCGTGAAATCGGTGAGACGGTGTTCATCTCGCCGCGCACGGCAGAGCATCACATCGCGCGCATCCGTTCGCGGCTTGGGGCCTCGAATCGGTCCGAATTGCTCACTCTGCTGCGGGTGGCCCTCGAGGGTCCCGACGTTCACGGTGAGTGGCGGGAAGCCGAGCAGCCGGAACAAACCGCGTACATGCGCCGGTGAGGCGCCCAAACCCCCCTGCTCCCTAACGGGCTGTGCTCGAATCCCTCATTGCGGTTCCAGGCATTAGGGGACCAATCACCGATGCGGGTGGCAAAGGCCGAAACCTAGCGTGGAAGTCGCGTCAGACATCCGCCTGGCGGCACAGACTGCACAACCTTGACATCACGATTGCGAGAACACGCCATGCCAATCACCACAGTCCTTCTCGAGTTCCTGCTCAGCCTCCTTCGGGACCCTGCTGCGGCTGCCGAATTCCGCGCAGACCCTGAGGCTGCGCTGGAGAGCGCCGGACTCAGCAACGTCACCTCAGAAGATGTCGACGCCTTCATGCCGGTCGTCCTCGACTACGCTCCGGTCATCGGCGACCGTGAGTACAACGCCGGAGGCAACCAGACCAGCGGTGGCAACCACGACGGCGGCTGGCACGACAGCGACGACGACGACGCTGACCACGACCACGACGAGCACCACCACGATGACGACGAGCACCACCACGATGACGACGACCACCACCACGATGACGACGACCACGGCCACGCTGTCCAGCAGCTCATGCACGTCGTGAACAACTACTCGTACAACGACACCATCACTGACCTGTCGGTCAACCAGAACATCTGGGCGAGCGGCGACGTCACGCAGCTGTTCGACAACGACGCGATCATCGCATCCGGTGCCGGCGCCGTCGCTGCCGGTAATGACGCCATGGTGGACCAGTCGGAGGACAACTCGACGGCCATCGTCGTCGACGACTCGTTCAACGACAGCTCAGACAACTCTGACAACTCGGACAACAGCGACAACTCTGACAACTCCGACAACTCGGTGAACGACTCGTTCAACGACAACTCGGACAACTCGGACAACAGCGACAACTCCGATAACAGCGACAACTCGGACAACAGCGACAACTCGGACAACAGCGACAACTCGGACAACAGCGACAACTCCGACAACTCGATCAACGACTCGGGCAACACCGACAACTCGGTGGATGTGGACGTCGACATCTCGGATTCGTTTCAGGACAACTCCGACAACTCCGACAACAGTGACAACTCGGACAACTCGGACAACTCCGTCACGGATAACTCGGATAACTCGGACAACTCGGACAATAGCGACAACTCGGACAACTCCGTCACGGATAACTCCGACAACTCCGACAACAGCGACAACTCGGACAACTCCGACAACAGCGACAACTCGGACAACTCGGTCAACACCGACATCAACGTCGAGGACAACGAGCTGTTCAACGACAACGTCGTCGACTCCGGCAACGGCAATGCGATCGGCAACGAGTTCGTCGACGACGCACCCATCGTCGACGAGATGGACGCGGACCTCGCGCCCTAGCGTTATGCCGAGGTGACGATCAACCCACCCGACCATCGGCCCAACAGCTGGCGGAAGCTATCTGTTGGGCCGATGTGTGTGGTCTGATGGAGCAATCGATCTCCAAGGGAGGAGGCAATCGTGGTGGAGCTGGTCAGGCTGGTCGAACAGGGCGTCGAACTTGCGAGAGACGGGGAAAGGCCCGACCTGCGCAAACGACTCGAACTGACGCGTCAGCGCCTTCTCGATCCCAGCATCCGGGTGATCGTTGTCGGCGAGTTCAAGCAAGGTAAGAGCCAGTTGATCAACGCGCTGGTCAATGCGCCCGTCTGCCCCGTCGATGACGACATTGCGACCTCGGTACCGACCGTGGTGCGATACGGAAGCCCGCCGTCGGCGCTTATCCTGGTTCCCCGGGAAGGTGCAGGCTCGGCAGACGAACCGGTGTTGGAACGCAGGCAGGTCGCGCTCGAAGAGCTGCCCTCCTACGTATCCGAACGCGGCAACCCTGACAACACTCGCCGGTTGATGGCTGCGGAAATCTTCCTGCCCCGCAAGATCCTCCTCGGCGGACTGTCTCTCGTCGACTCCCCGGGAGTCGGCGGGCTCGATTCGACACATTCGGTGACTACGTTCTCAACGCTGCCGACGGCGGATGCGATGCTATTCGTCTCCGACGCGTCGCAGGAATACACCGAACCAGAAATGCAGTTCCTGAAGCAGGCACTTCGCATCTCGCCGAACGTGGCGTGTGTACTGGCAAAAACCGACCTCTACCCGCAATGGCGGGAGGTCGCGGAACTCAATCGAGCCCATCTCGACCGGCTGGGCACAGACATTCGCCTTTTCCCTGTCTCATCGGATGTGCGTCTCACGGCAGCCCGCCTTGGCGACAGCGATCTCAATACGGAGTCCGGTTTTCCCGAGCTCGTGGCCTTCCTGCGCAACGAGATCGTCGGCAAGGCTGAGCGCCTGCAGACGCGATCAGTCGCACAGGACCTGATGTCGGTCACCGAGCACCTCAGCCTGTCACTCCAGGCTGAACTCCGGGCGCTTGAGAACCCCGAGGGCACACCGCAGATGATCGTCGAACTCGAGGCGGCGAAAGCGAAGGCGGACGAACTTCGTCAACGTTCAGCACGATGGCAGATCACTCTCAACGACGGCATGGGTGATCTCATCGCAGACATGGACCACGACCTGCGTGAGCGGATGCGCAGCATCCAGCGCGAGGCGGAGGCGGCGATAGACGCTGGAGACCCCGGCCCGATGTGGGACCAATTGGCCGGCTGGCTGATCCAGCGCGTGGCGGCCGGCGTCTCAGATACGTTTGTCTGGACGAACGAACGTGCGCAGTGGCTTTCCGGCGAAGTGGCGAACCACTTCGCCCACGATGACGTGCCTCTGCCTGTGATCCGGGTCGACGACACCGAAGACGTGCTCGATCCGGTCGAGCTCATGCCGACGCTCGACCCGGGAACGCTCGGCGTGATGCAGAAAGTTCTCATCGGCGCCCGGGGATCGTATGGCGGTGTGCTCATGGTCGGTCTGCTCACCGGCATCGTCGGGATGTCGCTGATCAATCCGTTCTCCATAGCCGCTGGGCTCCTGATCGGCGGGAAGGCGTTTCGCGACGACAAAGAGGCTCGCCTGCAGCGCCGCCGCGCTGAGGCCAAGCAACTGGTGAGGCGTCAGATCGACGATGTCATCTTCCAGGTGGGAAAGCAGCTAAAAGACCGGCTGAGGCTCATCCAACGCGCCACGAGGGATCATTTCACCGAGATCGCCGAGGAACACCACCGCTCGCTGACCGACTCCGTACTCGCCGCGCAGAAAGCGGCGAACTCGTTCACCCAGGAGCGGGCGCACCGCATCACCGAGATCAAGCTTGAGCTGAAAAGGGTCGGAGCGCTGCGCAGCCAGGCCCCGTCGGTCAGAGACAAGCAGCCGGTGCGGGCGGCATCCGCGTGAGCTCTGCGACCAGCGTCGCTGTTCCCGAGCTTGTTCGAGAGGCGATGGCCGTTTACACAGACGACCCGATCGGACGCGACGTGCTCGAGGCCTACGCGCGGCGGCTGGATGAACCGCTGCGCGTCGCCATCGTCGGAATGGTGAAGGCCGGCAAGTCGACATTGCTCAACGCCATCATCGGCGAGGAGATAGCTCCGACAGACACCGCCGAGTGCACGCGGATCGTGACCTGGTATCGGTACGCAGACACTCCACGCGTGACGCTCCATCCCGTCACCGGAGAGCCGGAGGAGCTGCCGATCAGGCGCATCGACGGGCGGCTTCTCCTCGACATCGGCGACGCCCGCGCCGAAGACGTGGATCGACTGGTCGTGGACTGGCCGTCGAAGAGCCTGCGCAACATCACGCTGATCGACACCCCGGGCATCGCGTCGCTCTCGGAGGATGTCTCGGCGCGTTCGATCCGGTTCCTCACTCCGGAAGACGCGCCGTCCGAAGCCGACGCGATCGTCTATCTCCTGCGACACATGCACGCGTCAGACCTGAACTTTTTGGAGTCATTCCGAGACACAACCGCGGGGCAGTCCGGCACCGTCAATGCGCTGGCGGTCCTGTCCCGCGCCGACGAGGTGGGTGCTGGCCGCATCGACTCCCTGCTCTCCGCCCGCACCATCGCGGAACGGTATCGGAACGACGACCGGATGCGTGCGCTGACGCTCGGTGTCGTTCCCGTCGCCGGCCTGTTGGCGCAGAGCGCGCGCAGCCTCCGCGAGACGGAGTACTCCGCCCTCGTCGAGCTTGCACGGCTGGACCGAACCGACCGGGAGCGGCTTTTCGTCTCGGTTGATCGATTCGTGAGGGGCGAAGAACCCGTCAGCGTGAGTCCTGAGGTCAGGATGGCGCTGCTCGAACGTTTCGGGCTCTTCGGTGTCCGCCTGGCCACCGCGCTCCTTCGTGGCGGCATCCCCGATTCCACTGTTCTGTCACGCGAACTCGCTCGCCGCAGCGGCCTTGACGAATTGCTGCGGTTGATCGCAGCGCAATTCCACGCGCGTGCATCACAGCTCAAGGCGCGGGCCGCGCTCGTCGCTGTCGACACGCTCCTGCGCGAACGGCCGCGTCCAGGCACCGAGGAACTCTCCGCGTCGATCGAGCGAATCCAGTCGAGCGCGCACGAATTCCGCGAAATGCGGATGCTGGCTACCGCGCGCACAACGGGACTGGCCCTGTCCGCGGAGTTGACCGCAGAGGCGGAACGGATCGTCGGGGGATCCGGCCTCGACCTGCCACACCGCCTTGGTTTGCCGGACTCGGTGTCTGCGGATGAGCTGCGGGGCGCCGCGCTGGAGCATCTTCGTCGTTGGCGCTCGCTCGCGGAGAATCCGCTGACCGACAGCGTGGCCGGCGAGGCGTGCCGGGTCGTGGTCCGCAGTTGTGAGGCGGCCTTCACCGAGCTTCAGGCAAGCTCAGACCGACGTAATACCGTGCGGCTCGTCCTTCGCCCGGAACCAGTCGCCGGATCCGGGGAGCACACTGACGACGAGCGCCACGACTCCGAGCACCAGTTGCATGATCAGTAGCCCGGCGATCAGCACGCCCTGATTCCCCAGGGCGAGGAACGTTCCGGCAAGGAGCATGACCCCGGTATGGATGGCGAGTACCAGGAGTTGCGTCCACCGGGCCCATCGGTGACGGTGGACAATGGCTCGGAGCAGAAGCGCTTCGACGGCCATCACCACGACGATGGCGCCGAGGCACGACCAGAACACGATTGTCGCGGCGCTGGTGAGGGTGGCGGTGGCGCGACCGGGGTCGACGTCGGCGATGACGTCGCTCAACCGTTTGATCTGGTCGTCGCGGGACAGGAACGCGAATGCGAGAACCGCGAGGCCAAGCACGAAGCTGGCCAGCCAGAGGTAACGCGAAACCTTCACGGGACCGGTCGGCGTGGTCGGCAACGGAGCCGGTGGTGGCGTCGTATCTGACATCTCGGGACGCGGGGGTTTCGCGACTGAAGCCGGCGTGGCCCCCGTTGGACTGACGGGCTGAGTCGGGGCGGGTTGTTCTGCAGAGCCGCGCCCGTGCGATTCGTCGGACATAGTACGTAATGTAGCCGCTATCGACCACTGCGGCGTGGGGTTTCGTGCTGGCGACAGAGTGGCTTGTCGGCCGGGACCAATCTGCCAGTTGGGCCACCCCGGAGCCTGGAGCGGCGGGGTAGAGTCGGGAGAGTCCCGCCACAAGCACAGACAAGGCAATGGAGCCATAGTGAGACTGATCACGCCCGCCAACCGCGGCCTCGAGATTGAACCGCAAGCGAAGGGGTCCCCAATGACGTCCGACGAAAGAACGCGCACCGAGATCGATTCGCTCGGATCGATGGAAATTCCGGCCGGGGCGTACTGGGGAATCCACACTGCCCGAGCCCTCGAGAACTTTCCTATCAGCAAACGGCCGATCTCGGTCTACCCGGCCCTGATCGTGGCCCTCGCGACCGTCAAGCAGGCGGCAGCCCGCGCCAACGTCGAACTGGGGGTGCTCAGTGCGGAGAAAGGCTCGCTGATCGACCAGGCGTGCCAGCGCATCATCGACGGCGAGTTCCACGAGGAGTTCGTCGTCGGCGTCATCCAGGGCGGCGCGGGAACCTCGACCAATATGAACGCGAACGAGGTCATCACCAACGTCGCGCTTGAACTCGGCGGCAGGCCCAAAGGCGACTACGCGTATATCTCGCCGATCGACCACACCAATCGCAGCCAGTCGACGAACGATGTCTATCCCACGGCCATCAAGATCGCCCTGTCATTCTCGCTGCAGACACTGCTCGACGAGCTCGCCCTCCTGCAGGATTCGTTCTCGCGCAAGTCCGCCGAGTTCCGCCACCTCCTCAAAGTGGGTCGAACCCAATTGCAGGATGCCGTTCCGATGACCCTGGGCCAGGAATTCCACGGCTTCGCCACGACCCTCGGCGAAGATCACGCACGGCTCGTCGAGACCCGCTGGCTGCTCGCCGAAATCAACCTCGGTGCAACGGCCATCGGTACGGGCATCACAGCGGACCCGCGATACGCGGCGACCGTCGTCAGCCACCTCAACCGGATCACCGGGCTCTCCTGCGAGACCGCACCCGACCTGATCGAATCGACGAGCGACGCGGGCGCCTTCATGTCGTTCAGCGGGACCCTCAAACGGTCGGCGATCAAGCTGTCGAAGATCTGCAACGACCTGCGCCTCCTGTCGAGCGGCCCCCAGGCCGGATTCGGAGAGATCAACCTTCCCGCCGTGCAGGCCGGGTCGAGCATCATGCCAGGAAAGGTCAACCCGGTCATTCCCGAGGTCGTCAACCAGGTGGCCTTCTCTGTGGTCGGTGCCGACATGACCGTGACGATGGCAGCCGAGGCGGGCCAGCTGCAGCTCAACGCCTTCGAGCCGGTCATCGCCCACTCCCTGCTTCAGAGCATCACCTGGATGGCCCAGGCCTGCCACACCCTGCGGATCAACTGCATCGACGGTATCACCGCCAACGAGGAACGGCTCCAGACCATGGTCGGATCCTCCGTCGGCGTGATCACCGCCCTGACCCCGTTCATCGGGTACTCCGCGGCCGCCGCGCTGGCCAAGACGGCGCTGCTCACCAAGCGCAACATCGCCGATCTCGTCGTCGAATCCGAGTTGATGACGCGTGAAGAAGTGACCAGGCAGCTATCGCCGGCGCGACTCTCCGGCCTCGAGTCACTCACCACGGCGATCCCGATTCTCGACGGCACCGCCCCGACCAGCACCGAGGGTGAGGTCCACACCAGCCTGGAGGGGAGCGGGCAGCCCTGACAGGCGGCTCAGGTCATCCGGCAGTGTGTGGTGAGTTCGCCGATTCCTTCGACGGACACCGTCACCGTCGACCGGTCGCGCAGGAACACCTGCGGGTCACGGGAGTAGCCTGCTCCGCCCGGGCTCCCTGTGGAGATGAGTGTGCCTGGCTGCAGCGTCGCCGAGCGCGACAGATAGGAGATCAGTGTCGCCACCGACCGGATCATCATTCCCGTCGACGAGTCCTGCATGAGGTGGCCGTCGAGCACCGTGGAGATGTGGAGGTTCTGCGGGTCGGGGACTTCGTCCCTGGTGACGACGCTCGGACCGGTCGGGGTGAAGCCGTCGAACGACTTGCACCTCGACCACTGCGCTTCCGAATACTGGATGTCGCGGGCCGTGATGTCGTTGACGACGGTGTACCCGAACACGTAGTCGAGAGCATCCGCCTCTGACACGTCCTTGGCGGGTTTGCCGATGATCACACCGAGTTCGGCCTCGTAGTCGATTGATTCGCTGAGGGCCCGCGGCCACGCAGTTGTGCTGCCATGACCGGTGAGGGAGTTCGGCCAGAGTGAAAAGACCGTCGGCGCCTTGTCGGCCTTGAAATTCAGTTCCGAGGAGTGCGCGGAGTAATTCAGGCCGATGGCGATGATCTGCGGTGTCCTGAGGACAGCCGACGCGTGGCGGAGACCGTCGATCGGCGTGAGCTCGACACCCTGGCTGATGGCGACATGTGAGTGGGTGCGAACCCGCTGGAGTTCCTCGTCGCCCCGTTCGATCAGCTGCTGCAGTGTCTCGGGGGCATCGTCGAGGACCTCGTCGAGAAAGAGTGCATCGTCTCCGTGCACCAGTGCAAGTCGGACGGGGGAGCCGGTGTTCGCCTCATTGACGAAATGCGAGAATCTCACTGTCCTAACCTAGCCGACCTCAGGATGCCGGTCGGGCGGGCAGCGCCGGGCGCTACTCTGTTCGCATGTCCTCCTCGCCTCTCGATCATCCGCAGCCCGTTCGCGCGCCATATCCTGCGCGACCCGTGTGGAGCGGTCCAGTGCAGCGAGGCTCGGGTGCCGTCATTCTCGGTATCCTCGGCGTCGTCACCCTCGGCATCGTTTTCCTCGTCGTGTTCGGGTACCTCACGGTCTTTCTCGGACCAGGTGCCGCCGCTGTCGGGTTTTTCGCGGCGCTGCTCCCGCTTGTCGTCGTGCTTGCAGCCGTGGCCTGGATCGATCGGTGGGAGCCGGAACCACGGCTGGCCCTTGCCTTCGCTTTCCTCTGGGGTGCTGCCGCATCGGTGGCGATCGCCCTCCTCGTGGACCTGGGCGTGCAGCTTGCGGCGTTCCTGACAACGGGCCAGAACGCGGATGCCGTCTTCGGTGCGACCGTGCAGGCACCCATCGTCGAGGAACTGGCGAAGGGACTTGGGCTCCTGATTCTCTTCTTCGCAGCGAGCAAGCACTTCTCCGGGCCGGTCGACGGCCTCGTTTACGCCATCGTGATCGCCGCCGGTTTTGCGTTCACCGAGAACATCCAGTACTTCGGGCTGGCGCTGGTCCAGGGAGGGCTCGATGAGCTCGGGCTCACCTTCTTCATGCGCGCCATCATGGCGCCGTTCGCCCACGCCACGTTCACAGCGCTCACCGGTCTTGCTCTCGGACTCGCCGCCCGGCGGCATGCCGGCCGCGGCGCGATCGGCTACTTCCTCGCGGGTCTGGCGGGCGCCACCCTGCTGCACGCTCTCTGGAACGGCGCTACGTTCCTCGTCACGTCGCTCGAGTCGTACGCGTCGTACTTCGTGCTGGTACAGGTTCCCATCTTTCTCGCCCTCCTCCTCATGACAGTGCTGGTGAGGCGCCACGAGATCCGGCTGACCCGGGCGCGGCTCGGCGAATACGCGCGCGCCGGATGGTTCACCCCGACGGAAGTAGAGATGCTCGCCACCTGGCCCGGTCGCCGTCAGGCCCAGGCCTGGGCCAGAACGCTCCCAGAGAACCGGGGCGCAGCGATGAAGACTTTCACCCAGGATGCCACCCGACTCGCGATGACCCGCCAACGAATGATCACCGGACGGAACGAGCTCGTGCATCGACGGACGGAAGGTGAGCTCCTGAATTCCGTGGCCGCTGCGCGGGAGCGCATCCTCGGGCGCTGACACATCCGCCGGCGCTGAGGCGACGCCAGGTGAGGCAATATATGCCGTTAACAGACTCATCGCCCTGTGCCGCGGCAGTGCCTGCAGGTCGACGGGGCGATGAGTTGTTGTTCTGTCTCCAGCATGCACCGGACGAGTTCGGAGCGCAAGGTTTTTTCTCTGGCTCAGCCCCTCGGTCAGGCCCGGAACTCGGTCAGGCTCAGAACCCGATCAGGCCTAGAAGTCGGTCATGCCCAGAAGCGCAGGGCGTGGAAGGCCACGAAGCCGAGAAGCCCTGCGACAAACAGGGCGATCGCCGCAGGGGACATGCCTCGCCTCATCCGCCGGCCCTGTGGTGCGACGATGTTGAGGCTCGCGTCGTCCACCCGCTCGTCAGCGTAACGTTCGGTCTGGCGGAGCGTCTTCGACCCGACGGTGTCGACGATCTGGTCGAGTCGCTGCCAGACGGCCGGCCGCAGCAGGTCGAACGGCTCCGTCGAGTAGACGAACATCCAGTCATCCACGATCTCGACGTCGAACGCGGACGACTCGTCGATGAGGAGCGCCATCAGGTCAGGGGTGAAAACGTACAGTGCGTCGCGCCCGTACTCGGGAGGGCAGTAGAGAGTGAAATAGCGATCGAAATCGCCCTCAAGTGAGAGCGCCGAGCTCTTGCCGAACCGGCGCGGCAAGCTGGAGCCGAACAGCAGGTTGTTGCTCGTCGCGTCGAGCACAATGTGTGGCAGCCGGCGATCGAGTTTCAGGGCCAGGTAACCCCGGCGGTAGACGGTGCTGCTCTTGTCCCTTTTCACCGTGTACCGGTAGTTGGCCACGTCCAGTGCCCGGCCGGACGTGGCCCGAACCGAGTCGTACGACCGCCGGTCCGTGCCGATGTCGAAAATCATTCCCGGATAAGCGGGAGACGAAAGATGGGCGGCATAGGAGCATCCGCGGGCCGAAGCGAATTCGCGAAGACGCAGGCGCTTCTGCCAGGTCGCTCCGGTGCCCGTCCATCCGCGCCAGGCAGCCACCCCGGCTGCGGCGACCAGGCCCAACACGACGATCGGGGCGAGGACGCCCGCGCCGATGAGGACGCTTTGCGAGAACAGGGAGCCGGCGATGGACGCCATCATCACCAGAATGACCAGGAAAAAGATGACAAACAGGACCACAAAGACCACCTGCGTGGCGGAGACCGGTGGGCGCGTGGCCCGCACCCAGCCTGAGGTCCTGGCCCATTCGCGAAAAGCCTTCACCTCGGCCGGGGCCACGTTCCTTGTGAGGGCGGCGTAATCTCTGTGGGTCACGCGCCAGAGCTTATCGGCGTCCCGCTCGTTATCGTCGTTCCCGCTTTGACGCGTGGGCGGTGAGGGGGTTGGATGGTTCCATGACCGAATCGCAGAACACCAAGCCCGAGATCGACGCCCCGGAGGGCCCAGCCCCCACTGAACTCGAGGTCGTAGACCTCATCGTCGGCGACGGCGACGAGGCACAGGCCTCCTCGACCGTCAACGTGCACTACCTGGGCGTCTCGTACGACTCCGGCGACGAGTTCGACTCGTCCTGGAGCCGCGGCGAGTCGATCAACTTTCCGCTCCGCAACCTCATCGCAGGCTGGCAGGAAGGCATCCCCGGAATGAAGGTCGGCGGTCGCCGCAAGCTGACCGTTCCGCCGAGCCTTGCCTACGGCGCCGCTGGCGGCAACCACCCGCTGTCCGGCCAGACCCTTATCTTCGTCATCGACCTTCTTGGTGTGAAGTAACGCTTGAACGTCTCAGACCTCGTTCTCGAACGAAGCAACACGATCCCGGACTTTCCGAAGCCCGGGATCGTGTTTCGTGATCTGACCCCCGTTTTCGCCGACGCGGAAGCCTTCACCGCGGTGATCGACGACCTGGCTGCGCGATTCGCCGGCCGCTTCGACGCCGTCGCCGGCGTCGAAGCCCGCGGGTTCCTCCTCGCCGCAGCGCTCGCATACGCTTCCCACGTGCCGCTCGTCGCGGTTCGGAAAGGGGGCAAGCTGCCGGGTGTCGTCATCTCCGAGGATTACGCGCTTGAATACGGATCCGCGACCCTCGAGATCAAACCCGGCCAAGTCGCCGCCGGGTCGCGGATCCTGATTCTCGATGACGTGCTGGCGACGGGCGGCAGCTGTAGCGCAGCCGCTCGGCTGGTCGAACGTGCGGGATACGCGGTGGCCGGTATGGGCCTCGTGCTCGAGTTGCAAGGCCTCGGCGGTAGGGAACGGCTGGCCGACTACGACCTCTACGCGATCGTGGCTGAGCCGGCTTAACTCTCCGTTACCCGGCTCGCAATGTAGAGCACGATGGTGAGAAGCGGAAAGACCCCCTGGACGGCTGCTGCCCGCAGCCGACCAGGCCCGCTGGTCAGCAGCACGATCGCCGCTGCGAACATGCACGACACGGAGAACAGGCCGAGCGCGAATCCGGCATCCGTCGCCCCTAGCCCATACAAAATCGAGCCGATGAGCGCGCCGATCGCGAGGAACAGGTTGTAGAAGCCCTGGTTGTATGCGAAGACCTTCGTGGTCTCGGCGTCCTCAGCGCTCAGAAGCCCGAACCGTTTCCAGACCGCTGGCCTGGTCCATGCCAGAGACTCCCAATAGAAGATCAGCACGTGGATCGCGGCCGACAGGGTCGCGGCGATCGTGATGAGGATGGTCATGCGGCGAAGCCTATTGCGCCGGGAATCCGTTTGTCAGTACTCCCGGCCAGATATCGGTGGCCGCCGCGGCCGCGTCGAGCGCCCGGAAGAGGTCCGTCGCGAGGTCCTCGACGTGCTCGAGCCCGATCGACAAGCGCACGATCCCCGCACCCGGGCGCGCTTGCTCGGCGACGGGGCGATGGGTGAGCGATGCCGGATGCTGCACGAGTGAGTCCACCCCGCCGAGGGACACGGCGTGGGTAACCAGGGTGCAGGCCTCGGTGAATGCCCGGGCCGCCGCGAAACTGCCAAGGTCGAGGGCGAGAATCGATCCGGGGCCGGCGAGCTGGCGACCGATCAAGTGCTCCGGGTCGCGGCCGGCAAGCCCTGGATACAGCACCTCGCGCACCGCCGGGTGCCCGTCGAGCCGTGCGGCGAGGAGCGCTGCGGTCTCCTGCTGCGCCCGCACACGAATCGGCAGTGTGCGCAGGCCGCGGTGGAGCAGATACGCGGCAAACGGGTGCAGCAGCCCACCGGTGAGGGCGCGCACCTGGCGCAGGCGCACCATCCAGTCCTCGGGACCGCCGACCACGCCGCCCATGACATCGCCGTGGCCGCCGAGGTACTTCGTGGCGCTGTGCATCACGAGAGTCGCCCCGCACCTCAGCGGCTGCTGCAGGACGGGGGAGGCGAACGTGTTGTCCACGATGACAGGCACCGTGCCGGCCTGTTCGACGACGGCGGCGATGTCGATCAGGTCGAGAGTCGGGTTCGCCGGGGACTCGAGGATCACCAGGCCGGTGTCGGGGCGGAGAGCGCCCGCCACCTCATCCGCAGAACACCAGGTAACGCTCGTGCCGAGGAAACCGGATTCGAGCACATGGTCGGTCCCTCCGTAAAGAGGGCGGAGAGCGACCACGTGGCCGGAGCCCGCCCGGGACACGGCGATCAGCACGGCGGAGAGCGCGGCCATGCCCGTGCTGAACGCGACTGCGCCCTCCGCGCCCTCCAGCGCAGCAAGCGACTCTTCGAACCGCGCAACCCCCGGCTGCCACAGTCGCTGGTAGACCGCCGAGGCGCCATCAGCCAGCGGATGCCCGGTCGCCAGGTTCTCGTATGAGTCACCGCCGGATTCGATTCCCGGCAGCGAATTCGTCGTCGACAGGTCAATCGGCGGAACGTGGCCTCCGCTCGTCCGCAATCCGTCCATACCGCCGTGGACGGCGAGAGTCTCCAACCGTGCGTCATCGTTGAGCATGCGGGAATCTCAGCATCTTCTTCGATCGCGCACAAGAGCACTAACAGGTACTCTGGGGGTACGGCATTTTTGCCGCAGATAATGCAAAGGCGCGAGGGGAAGCAGCAATGGAACCGAAGAAGCCGCAGCTTGACAGTACCGATCGCGCACTACTCCGTGCCCTCTCAGCCAACGCGAGGGCATCCGGGTCCCAGCTCGCGACAGACCTCGGGCTCGCCGAGTCAACGGTGTCGCTCCGCCTGCGTCGGCTTCACCAGTCGGGCCATATCACCGGATACCACGCCGACATCGACCTCGCCGTTCTCGGGGCGCCGCTCCAGGCCCTCATCGCCGTACAGCTTGCGCAGCACAATCGTGCCGACATCCAGAAGTTTCGTCGTGAGGCGCCCACCTGGCCTGGCGTGCTGTCGATGTTCCACATGGGCGGCCGTGACGACTACCTCATGCATGTGGCGGCGCGCAGCACCGCGGACCTTCGCGAATTCGTGGTGCAGTACCTGACCGGTCACCCCGCCGTTGCCCACACCGAGACGAACCTCGTGTTCGAGCACGCAGCAGGGACCGGCTGGCAGCAACTGCTCGCCTGAGCTCGGCGTTCGCCAGCCGGCGACCGCTGGCGGGAATTCTTCGAGGGGGCAGTGACTTGGGTTCAACGAAAGGTTGTGTGTGTGAAACTCTCTGTTCTTGATCTCGTCCCTGTTCGTTCGCGGCAGTCCTCCAGCGAGGCGCTCGCCGCATCCCTTGACCTGGCCCGGGTAGCCGACGACCTCGGCTATGAGCGCTACTGGGTGGCTGAGCACCACAACATGCCGTCGGTCGCGTCGACGAACCCGGCGGTGATCATCGGCATTATCGCGTCCCACACGAAGCAGATCCGGGTCGGGTCCGGTGGGGTCATGCTGCCCAACCACGCACCGCTCGTCGTCGCGGAGCAGTTCGCGCTGCTCGAAGCGGCGGCGCCTGGCCGGATCGACCTCGGCCTCGGCCGTGCCCCTGGAAGCGACCCGGTGGTGACCGCGGTCCTGAACCGCTCGGGGGCCACCAGCGATGTGAACAGCTTCCCGAACTACGTCAGCGACATCGCTGCCCTGCTTAGTTCCGATGGGGCGACCGTCCGGCTCACGAATGGGTCAGAGTATGAACTCCGGGCGACCCCGGCGGCCACCAGTTCGCCTGACATCTGGCTTCTCGGCTCAAGCGAATATTCGGCGACCCTCGCCGCATCGCTCGGGCTGCCATACGTTTTCGCCCACCACTTCGCCGGTGCGGGTGCCGAACGCGCTCTGGAGATCTACCGCAGCCAGTTCCGTGCGTCGCCGCTGCTTGACGCCCCGCGCACCTTCGTGACCGCGAACGTGGTGGTCGCGCCGACGGCATCCGAGGCTCTCGCCCTTGCGCTCCCGAACCTGCAGCACATGGCACGGCTGAGGACGAACGAGCGCCTGGAGCGGCTGGCAACGGTGGAGGAGGCACAGGCCACGACGATGACCCCGCTGCAGGACGAATTCATCGCGGCGTCGCTGGACAGCTGGATCATCGACGAACCGGTCGCCGCCGCCCGCCGGGTCCGCGAACTCGCCCGGCGTTTCGACGTAGACGAAGTCATGGTGTCGCCGTCGGCGTCAGCGTTCGACGCCGAGCCGGCTGACCGGACGCCCGGCCGAACCACCACGTTGCGTCTCCTCTCGGAACAGTTCGAGGTCGACGCGCGCTCCTGACACCGCTGCACGCGAGAGAATGATGGAATGAGCGAAACCGAACGCCCGACCACGCGGCTGGCGCGGCTGGACGCCCTGCCCTTCACGAAAGAGCATCGAAAGCTGCTCGTCGGCTCAGGCATGGGCTGGGCGCTCGACGCGATGGACGTCGGACTCATCTCCTTCGTCCTCGCGCAGCTGGCCGTGACGTGGAGCCTGACCGGCACGGAACTGAGCTGGATCGCGTCGGCAGGTTTCATCGGGATGGCGATCGGGGCGAGCCTCGGTGGGCTCCTCGCCGACCGGTTCGGACGGCGCCAGGTCTTCGCGATCACACTGCTGGTCTTCGGAGTCGCCACCGGCGCGTCGGCGCTTGCCTGGTCGGTCGGGGCGCTCATCGCTCTCCGCTTCCTCGTCGGGCTCGGGCTCGGAGCTGAACTCCCGGTGGCCTCGACCCTCGTATCGGAGTTCGCCCCGCCGCGAATCCGCGGACGGGTCATCGTCCTGCTCGAGGCGTTCTGGGCCGTTGGGTGGACCCTCGCGGCGATCATCGGATTCGTCGTTGTTCCTGCGAGCGCTGAAGGATGGCGCTGGGCGCTGGCCATCGGCGCCGTTCCTGCCGTGTACGCGGCCGTCGTCCGGTTCGGTCTGCCTGAGTCCGTTCGGTTCCTCGAGTCGAGGGGTCGGGTCGCCGAAGCCGAAGCGACGGTTCAGCGCTTCGAACGGTCGGCCGGCGTGAAACCTCCCGACCAGCCCCTCCCGCTGGGGGACGCCCCCACCCAGCCGCGCGTTCGCGCCGGTCGCCAGGTGGCAGCGCTGTGGGCCCGGCCCCACCGGGTGCAGACTGCGGCGCTCTGGCTCGTCTGGTTCTGCGTGAACTTCGCGTACTACGGTGCGTTCGTCTGGTTGCCGACGATCCTCGTGGCATCCGGATTCTCGCTTGTCCGCTCCTTTGGCTACACCCTCATCATCACCCTCGCGCAGCTGCCCGGTTACCTCGTCGCCGCCTGGCTGGTCGAGAAGTGGGGCAGGAACAGGACGCTTGCGGTCTTCCTCGCCGGGTCCGCCGTCTCCGCCGTGCTCTTCGGGCTCGCGGGGGCTGAATGGCAGGTGATCGGCGCGGGCATGCTGCTGTCGTTCTTCAACCTCGGTGCCTGGGGTGCGCTCTACGCCGTGACCCCTGAGCTGTATCCGACCGCGCTTCGCGCGACCGGATCGGGGTGGGCTGCCGGCGTTGGGCGCATCGCCTCGATCCTCGCCCCGCTCGCAGTGCCGCTGCTCACCGGGGTCGGCGGCAACGTCCTGCTCTTCAGCGTGTTTGCCGTCTTCTTCCTCATCGCCGCCGGTGCCGCACTGGCGCTCGCCGATAAGCGAGGGAAGTCCCTCGACGACGTCGTCCCGCCCGAGCTCGCCAGGGTCTGAACGTCAGCCGTCGTTCCGGGTCGGATGCGCCAGGTTGCGTTCCTGCTCGTCCCTTTCCCGAACACGGTCGACCAGTTCCCGCCACGGCCCGGTGAGGCGTTGTTCGGGGATGACGACTTCTCGCGGTTCGGCGATGACGGGTTCCGTGATCCGGTTGCGGTCAGGGGAGGCGGCAGTTGCGTTGTTCCGCGGCTCGTAATTGATCCGGTACAGGTAGCGGTCAGGCTGCGGGGGTTCCTGTGCGATCTCGTTCCAGGGGAGCTTGCGCAGGAGGAGAATCCACGATTCCTCGTCGGGTTCACTCTCGACGGACACCTGCCAGCGCCTGGCAAGCCCGGCAAATCCGCCACTTCGGGTCACCGTCACCTTCATGCCCGCGATCGTACTCCGCTCAGCTGGTGACGCCTACCACCTGCCAGGCGGATCGGACGGCTTCCACCTCGCCGGACCCGTCGCCGTAGATCCTGCCCGCTACTCCGATCGTCGCACCGGCGAAGCCGCGGAAGTCAGCGTTCGCCTTGATCTCGGTGGTGACTGTCTCGTACCAGATGCGACCGGCACGTTCCCACGCGTTGCCGCCGATACCCGCCGCGGTGAGATAGAAAGCTCGGTTGGGAATGCCGGAGTTGATGTGCACGCCACCGTTGTCGTCATCGGTTTGGACGAAGTCGTCCATGTGGGCCGGCTGGGGGTCCTTCCCCAGCACATCGTCGTCGTACGCGGTGCCGGGAGCTTTCATCGAGCGAAGGGCGGTGCCCTCGACCTCGTCGGTGAAGATGCCCTCGCCGATGAGCCAACTCGCCTCGGTCACGTCCTGATCCCGTGAGTGCTGTTCGACGAGCGCTCCGAAGACATCGGCCACTGACTCGTTGAGCGCACCGGACTGGCCGGAGTAGACGAGGTTGGCGGTGTACTGGATGAACCCGTGCGTGAGCTCATGCCCGATGACGCTGAGCGAACGGGTGAACCCTGAGAAGACCTGGCCGTCGCCGTCGCCGAAAACCATACGGCTGCCGTCCCAGAAGGCGTTGTCATATGCCTCTCCGTAGTGCACGGTTGCTTCGAGGGGCAGCCCGGCGCCGTCGATGGACGCCCGCGAATACGCGTCGCAGAAGAGCGCGTGCGTGTAGCCGAGACCGTCATAGGCCTCGTTGACACTCGCGTCGGTGTGCGGCGGCTCACCTTCGCTGCGGACGAGGCGACCGGGCAGGGTTTCGGTGCCGGCGGCATCCGAGATGAACCGGTTCGGCCTCGACAGGTCATCGTCCGGGGAGGCCCTCGGGTGCGCAGCGGGCGGGCGCATGGTGCCCGGCTCGCCCGGGCGGATGGTGTGGAAGACGTGTTCGCTCTCGAGAGCGCGCCGGGCTGCGTGGCGGGTGTGCTCCAACCGCGGGTCCTCGAGCGAGGCAAGATGCGCGAGCAGGTACGGCGGCACAATGAAGCAGCGGTGCGCGGTGAACGAGCGGTGTGGGGTCGTGGATGCCCGGGGTGCGGTCGGTGTCTGGTTCGGTCGCGACGTCATACCGGAATTCTCACACCGGCCCCCGACAGAGGGGGGAACCGTGCGGCGGGGCGGACAAATCGGCCTCTGCGGGGCCACAACCGTAGACTCGGGCGCATGCGATGTGGAATCACAATCCTGCCGCAGGATCCCTGGCCAGAAGCCCGACGCAAATGGCAGGCCGCCGAAGAGTATGGTTTCGACACGGCATGGACGTATGACCACCTGTCGTGGCGGACGCTTGGGGACGAACCGTGGAACGCGACGATCCCGACCCTGACCGCCGCCGCCCTTGTCACGAGCACGATCGGGCTTGGGACGATCGTGGCGTCGCCGAACTTCCGGCATCCGGTGCCATTCGCGAAGGAAATCGCAACCCTCGACGACATCGCCGGCGGCCGGTTCCGTCTCGGGATCGGTGCCGGCGGCACTGGTTTCGACGCGTTCGTGCTCGGGTTGCCGGAGTACACAGCGAGGGAACGACACGAACGATTCGAGGAGTTCGTCTCCGGGCTCGACCTGCTGTTGCGGCACGAGTTGCCCCACAGCGGTGGCGTGGGCTTCGACGGCGACTGGTTCACGGCCGTGAACGCACGGATGGTGGGGACCCCGGCACAGCACCCCCGTGTGCCCTTCGTGATCGCCGCCAACGGCCCCAAAGGGATGCGCGTCGCCGCCGAATACGGCCAGGGCTGGGTGACGACGGGCACGGATGGTGACGTCGACGAGCAGTGGTGGGCCTCGGTCGCCGATCTTGCCGCCCGTTTCGAAGACGCCGCGGTCTCGGTCGGCACCGACCCGTTGTCTGTAGACCGGTATCTCATGATCGACTCCGGCGGCTCGTTCGCGCTGGAGAGCATCGGCCGTTTCGACGACGCGGTCGGCCGGGCAGGCGAACTCGGGTTCACGGATGTCATCACGCATTGGCCGAGGGCCGAAGGCGTCTACGCCGGGTCGGAAAGCATTCTGGCTGAGGTTGCCGGGCGGCTGCCCGGCCTGCGCTGAACGCAAAACAGGAGATCACATGATTATCGGGACCGAAAGCGGACCTTTCTCCTGATTACCGAGCGATCTCCTGCTAACCGTTCGCCGGATGCTGCGGAGACGTCGCGCGCGTGGTCGAAAAACGTTGACGACGCATCAACGGGCAGCACACCGCCTGGCGCCGGCGTCGTGGTCTCCTATTTGGGCAGGGTTATACCGAGCCGTGCCATGCGGCGGTAGATGGTCGCGCGGCCTATCCCTAGTTCTGCTGCTGCGGCAGCAACGGTGGTGCCGGGGCGGGACAGGCACCGGACGATCTCATCGCGTTCGACGGACTCGATCCGGCTGAGGTGGGGACCCGGTCGTCCGACCAGCGTGGAGGGTAGGTGCCGTACGTCGATGGTTTCGGCGAGGAGCGCCGCGGCCTGGACAGCGCTGAAAAGTTCGTCGATGTTGCCCGGCCAGGGGTGACTTGTCAGCATGTGCTCCGCTGCGCGGGTGAAGTCGACCTCACGCAGGCGTGTCTGGCGGGCGGCGTACCGGGCCAGTGGCAGAACGTCGGCGGCACGTTCGCGCAACGCGGGGACGGGCACGACGGTGTCCACCAGGGCGGCCAGCGGCTGAGGGACCGCGTCGAGCCCTTCTGCGGTGACCGCCCACGCGAGAGTCGGTTGCCCTCCCGCCGCGGGCACCGGCAGTGATCGCAGCGCACCGGCTACCCGGGCGCGTAATTCCTCGGCTGCCCACGCGGGCAGGGAATGGACGTTCTCGACGATGACGGCGGTTCCCGGTTTGGCCAGCTCGGGCGTCCACAAGGACAGCCAGTAGTCGACATCTTCGGGCGCGGGAACGGCAGCGCACAGGATCCGGCTCCCGGGACAGGCCTGACGCAGGGCCTGTCCTAACAGTGTGGCGCGTCCGGACCCAGGCTCCCCGACGGCGGCGACCACCCTGCCGGCGGCCAGCGCCTGCACCGCCTGATCGAGGGCTTCTGTCCACCCAGATGACATGGCCCGCAAAGTGCCGGCCCCCGTGTCCAGCCGTTCACGCTGGACACGGAACACCCCGCCCTTCGGCTCTGGTCTGGTCCGGTGTCCCTGCGACCGGGCGAGCATGAGCGCTGATGTGTTGCCCGCGGCGGACTGTGCCAGCGCCAGCAGGAGTTCGGGCGAGGACCGGGCCCAGGTGGTGATGTTGACGCTGCCTTCGAGGCGGCCTGTGTGAGGGTCGAGGACGGGGACAGCGGCGCAGGTGTAGGTGCGCAGGCTGGCACTGTAGTGTTCCTCGGCCCGCACGAGGGTGGGGGTCCGGTCCGCCAGCGCGAGACCCATCCCGTTCGTTCCGGCTTCGCGCTCCGAGAACGCGAAGCCGGGCGCCAGGTGGACCTTGTCGAGGGCCCGCAGCAGCGAGGTGTCACCGCTGAACCGGTTGAGGACCAGACCATCGGCGTCGGTGAGCATCAGGCTCACCGGTTCGTTTGCGAGAGTTCCATGGAGGCCGGCGAGTACCTCTTGTCCACACTGGAAGAACAGCGAGTCGCTTGCGGCCGGGCCGGCCCACGCCGGGTCGACGATCTCGGCCGAGACGCCATACTCCTGGCTGCGCTGCCACGACGCGAGAAGGCGTCTGGCAGCAGGGACGATCTGGCCTGCATGTGGCTCTCGCGCCAGCTTGGCGAGCCCTTCGTCCTGGTTCGGCACCATCGCCGTTCTCCTTGCCTCGGTACTTAGAGGGTAACGCCCCGGGCTGTGAGCGACCATTCAAACTGTCTCAAAATGAGACACGCACCACGTGTTGGCGCTCTCCCCGGGGACCTAGCCTCGATGGTGTCGGGACTATGGCAGTCCCGAGGAGGAGACCAGACATGTACAGCAAAGATGGCGAAAACTATTTCATCGTTGACGCCCACATCGCACTGTGGGACGCCCGGCCGGAGAACCAAAGCAACATTCACGGCAAGCAGTTCATCGATTGCTTCTACGACTACCACCGCAACCTCGGCCCGGACGAGGAACACTGGTCCTACGAGGAATTCCTTTACCAGGGAGGCGAACGCCTCATGAAGGATCTGTTCGAGGACGGCTACGTCGACCACGCGATCTTTCAGCCGGCCTATCTGCGCGAGTTCTACAAGAACGGATTCGCACAGGTGGAGGAGGCGTACGACTTGGCCGCGGCGAATCCGGGCAAGCTGACGTACAACCACTGCTATGACCCGCGGGATGGTGAGGCAGGCCTTGACCGGCTCCGCGCCGACCACGAGAAGATGCAGTTCAAGGGGGTCAAGCTCTACACCGCTGAGTGGTACGGAGAGTCCCGCGGCTTCAAGCTCTCGGATCCCTGGTCCTACCGGTATTTCGAGGAGTGCCGCAAGCTCGGGATCAAGAACATCCACATCCACAAGGGTCCTACTGTCCGCCCGCTGGACCGGGACGCATTCGACGTCGCCGACGTCGACCACGCCGCTTCCGACTTCACCGACCTGAACTTTGTGGTCGAGCACGTCGGCCTGCCCCGACTGGAGGACTTTTGCTGGATCGCCACCCAGGAGCCGAACGTTCATGGCGGCCTGGCCGTCGCGATGCCCTTCATGCACACCCGGCCGCGGTACTTCGCCCAGATCATCGGCGAGCTCATCTATTGGATCGGGGAGGACCGCATCCAGTTCTCCAGCGACTACGCGATCTGGTCACCCCGCTGGCTGATTGAGCGGTTCGTCGACTTCCAGATCCCGGAAGACATGACCGAGTACGCCCCGATCACCACTGCCCAGAAGAAGAAGATCCTGGGACTCAACGCCGCGAAGATGTATGACATCCCGGTACCCGCAGAGCTCAGGCTCCCGGATGCCGACGAGACGACAACCGGACCGCGTCAGCCGGAGCGGGCCGATTTGGCGGCCGCCTGATGACTATCACCCAGCTCGAGCGTACGAGGCGGGCCGCCGCGGTCAGCGAAGAGGACATTCGCCGGGCGCTCGGCGCAGTTCTCGATCCGGAACTCGACGAGCCGATCACCGATCTTGGATTCGTCCGTTCGGTGGCCGTCTCCGCTGGTCCAGAGGGGACGCAGGCAGTTGTTCACCTGCGGCTCCCCACATCGTTTTGTTCGCCCAATTTCGCCTACTTGATGGCGTCCGACTCCAAGGACGTCATTTCAGCGCTGGAAGGAGTGGAGAAGGTGCTCGTCGAACTGGACGACCACCACGATTCCGACCTCATCAATGCCGGATTGGCCGCTGATGCCGGCTATCGCGGGACCTTTCGGCACGAGGCCGAGGACAGCCTGGAAGAACTGCGGCAAACGTTCCGTCGAAAGGCGCACACGGCCGCTATGGAGCGTTGCCTCACGGACCTCCTGCGAAAGGATCCGGGTCTTTCGGAAACCGACCTGGGAACGGTGCGTCTCCAGGACCTTCCGGCGGCAAGGAACACAGAAGCTCTGCTGCGCCGACGGGCGGCCCTCGGACTGCCCGGGGGCGGGGGCGCAATAGTCTTCGTCAACCACGAGGGCCGTCCCTACCCGCCAGGAGACGTCCCCATGGCGTTGCGCCGCGCCCGCGCGACGCGCATATCCATTGACGGAAATGCCCACTTCTGCCGCGGTCTGCTGCGCACACGCTACGAGGGCTCCGGCGACGAACAGGTGCACCGGCCCGAGGGCGCCGAAGCCGCCGACCACCACAACCTGCTTCCGTTTACAGTCAAGGAGATTCACTCATGAACACCATGCGAGCCGTTCAGGTCGTTGGCTACCACCAAGAGCTCAAGATGGCCGAAGTGCCCGTTCCCGAGGTGACCGGCCCCTGGGACGTCATCGTAAGAATTGGCGGAGCCGGAGTATGCAGGACCGACCTGCACATTCTCGAGGGCCAGTGGGCCGAGAAATCCCACGTCCACCTGCCCTACACGATCGGGCACGAAAACGCCGGCTGGGTGCACGCCGTCGGGAGCGCCGTCACCAACGTGAGGGAAGGAGACAAGGTCATCCTTCACCCACTGGTCACCTGCGGCCTGTGCCGCGCCTGCCGCTCCGGCGATGACGTGCACTGCGAGGTCAGCAAATTCCCCGGAATCGACACCAACGGCGGGTACGCCGACTACCTCCTGACGTCGGCCCGGTCCGTCGTCAAGATCGACGACTCGCTGGAACCGTCCGATGTCGCTGCTCTGGCCGACGCCGGCCTGACCGCCTATCACGCGGCGGCCAAAGCGGTCACAAAGCTGACAGCCAGGGACACCTGTGTGGTCCTCGGCGCAGGAGGCTTGGGCCACATCGGAATTCAAGTCCTCAAGGCGCTCACCCCGGCCCGCATCGTTGTCGTCGACCGCAGCTCCGCCGCCCTCGACCTCGCGAAAGAGATCGGAGCGGACGTGGGCGTGCTCGCCGACGGGTCCCAGGTCGAGCAGGTACTCCAGCTCACCGGCGGCAAAGGCGCCGAGGCTCTCATCGACTTTGTCGGAGAAGGAGGGGCGACCGCCCAGGGCATCGCAATGCTGGGGCAAGCGGGTAACTACTACGTGGTGGGCTATGGCGAGAACATCAACGTTCCCACGATCGACATTGTCTCTTCCGAGATCAACATCATCGGCAACCTGGTCGGCTCATACAACGATCTGCAGGACCTGATGGCCCTTGCTGCCCGCGGGGCTGTCACGCTTCATACCCAGAAATACGCTCTTGCCGACTTCCAGAAAGCGATCAGCGACCTGGATGCAGGCAAGGTCCGCGGTCGGGCCATTCTCGTGCCCTGACGGACAGCAGCAGCAAAGGGTCTCTTTCCTGATCCGCAGTCAGGAGCAGGGAATCGATGGAAATCCGTGCCCAACACGACTTTGTGGGACAGCCCGGCGGGCCTCAGCCGCTCTTTCGCCGGAACTCCTTCTGGTTCGACACAGGTCCGTGAGTAGCGTGGATCGCTGAGTTCCCATCGAGGTGGTCGGTGCCTTTGCCCTGGGACTGTCGCTTCTTGCGGTCGAGCGCTTCGCGGAACTTGCGCTTCGTCTCCTCCGACGCCTGGCCGTCGTCGGCGTTCGGTGCTGGGGTTTGGGTATCCATGGTGTCCTCGAGATTTCTATAATGGCGTCCATCGTATGCACGGGTTGCGTCGCTCGGGAAGGTTTCCTCCGTCTCGATACTCGGCGCCCGTTCCTTGCATCGCTATTCGACGAGCGGCAGTCACCGCTGGATCCCGAGCGGGCCCAGCAACTCCTCGATCACGGATGCCAGCCGCGCGGGCTCCGTCAGCGCCAGCAGGTGCCCTCGAAAGGTGCACCTTTCTCCTGCTGGGCGTGCGTGAGTGGCCGATCATCCTGTTGAGCGTCACGGCCAGAGCAGGCCACGATCCCAGGTCCGTCCGTGCAGCCGGTACCGCAGCCGGGTGTGAGCCCGGTCCGGGGACGCCTGCCAGAACTCGACACTGTCGGCGGCGACCGCCCAGGTGTTCCAGGAGCGGGCGACGAGAGACGGGTTCGTGGCGAGGCGCGCAACGGAATCCACGTACGCGGCGGCGAACTCGTCGAGTGACCCGAGTGGCTCACTCTGGTGCCCTACGAACGCCGCAGCCCGCGACTCTTCCGGCCGGGAGAGGAAGTCCGCCTCACCGTCCGCCCTTGGCAGCTTGCGGACGGGGCCGGTGACCCGCACCTGCCGCCCGAGCGCCGGCCAGAAGAAGGTGAGAGCCGCAAACGGGTTCGCCCCGAGGTCCCGCGCTTTGGCGCCGTCGTCGCGGGACGCGAACACCCAGCCCCGCTCGTCGATGTCCTTGAGGACAAGGGTCCGCGCGGTGACGACTCCGTCGGGTCCGCTCGTCGACAGGGTCATGGCATGCGGGGCGAGCACGCCGGCACCGACGGCCTGGCTGAGCCAGTCGGCGAAGAGATTCACCGGATCCTCAGGCGCCTCACTCACAGCGAACGACGGAAGGTCGTCCGGGAAGCTGGGCAAAGACCGCAGGAGAGAGGGGAGAAGGTGGCTCATGGCATCCCTTTCAAAAGGTGACCTCACGGCATCCGTTGTTGCTGCTGGACGGGTTCACCCTAGCGCCGACCGGGCCGGTAAAAGCTGCTAAACTCTTGAGGTTGCCGTCCAACGGCCGCGGATAAAGAGAGCCTGCACATCCTGTGACGGGCACCGCGCAGCGAGAGAAAAGGGGATTCACCTATGGCACTTGAAGGCGAAGCCAAGAAGGCGATCATCGAAGCATACGCAACTCACCCCGGTGACACCGGATCCCCAGAGGTCCAGATCGCCGTGATGACCCAGCGGATCAAGGATCTCACCGAGCACCTCAAAGAGCACAAGCACGACCACCACTCACGTCGTGGACTGCTTCTGCTCGTTGGTCAGCGTCGCCGCCTCCTTGGCTACCTGGCTGATGTCGACATCAACCGTTACCGCTCGCTCATCGAGCGTCTCGGACTGCGTCGCTAATTCCAGTCCTCGAGATCAAATAAATCTCACAAGAACGGGCCGTTCACCGCGAGGTGGACGGCCCGTTTTTCGTGCCCGGATGCTGGCGGTGCGGCAATTACAGCCGGTACAGTCGTGCCTCCCACGGCCGCAGGGGAGTGTCTGCCTCGACCGGGTAGTTGCCGAGGAGGAGCTCGGCCGCAGCGATGTCGACCGGGAGGTCACCCTCGAACGGTTGATCCGACACGTTGGCGACCACGGCGAGGACCTCTGAACCGCGCGAGCGCGTGAAAGCGTAGAGCGTCGGATGCGACGGCGCGAGCAGTTCGAACGCACCAAGCGCGACGGTGTCGTTCTCGTGCCGGAGCGCGATGAGCTTGCGGTAGAAGTCGAAGACACTCATACCGGACGCCCGGTCCGACTCCGCGTTCAGCTCGGGGTAGTTCGGATTCACGGCGATCCACGGGGTTCCTGTGGTGAATCCGGCGTGCTCGGTCGCATCCCACTGCATCGGGGTACGCGCGTTGTCCCGTCCGCGCGCGTGCACTCCGGCGAGCACGCTCGACGGAGCCTGGTCGAACTGCTCGACGGCCTCACGGTAGTGGTTGAGCGACTCGATGTCCCGGTAGTGCTCGATCGACTCGAACCGCACGTTGGTCATGCCGATCTCCTCTCCCTGGTAGATGTAGGGCGTCCCCCGGTGCAGGTGAAGCACGAGCGCCCACAGCGTGGCCGACTCGACCCGGTACTCGGCGTCGTTCCCGAAGCGGGACACCAGCCGCGGCTGGTCGTGGTTGTTGAGGTACAGGCTGTTCCAGCCCCGTTCGGCGAGCCCGGCCTGCCAGCGGGCCAGATTCGACTTGAGGGCGACGAAGTCCAGCGGGATCGCGTCGAACTTGTGGCTGCCCGAGTCCAGCGACACGTGTTCGAACTGGAACACCATGTCGACCTCGGCACGCGCCGGGTCCGTGAACAGCACAGCGTCCTCAATGCTCACGCCGGGCATCTCGCCGACGGTGAGGTACTCGCCCTCCCGGCCGGCGAAGACCTCCCGATGCATCTCCTGCAGGAAGTCGTGGATCTGCGGGCCCATCGTGAAGCCGAGGCCCGACCCCCGCTCCTCCCCGTCGATCAACTCGGTGCGCTTCGCGATGAGGTTGATCACATCCATCCGGAACCCGTCGACCCCGCGGTCGAGCCACCGTCGCATCATCGCGTACACCGCTTGCCGCACCTCGGGGTTCTCCCAGTTGAGGTCGGGCTGCTGCTTCGCGAACAGGTGCAGGTAGTACTCGCCCGTCGTCTCGTCGAGCGTCCAAGCCGGGCCCGAGAACGCGCTCGTCCAGTCGTTCGGAGCGCTGCCGTCCTCCCGCGGTGCACGCCACCAATACCAGTCGCGCTTCGGGTTGCTCGTCGACGACCGTGATTCGGCGAACCAGGCGTGCTCATCGCTCGTGTGGTTCACGACAAGGTCCATGACGATGCGGATGCCGCGCGCGTGCGCCTCGGCGACCAGCTCGTCGAAGTCGGCGAGGCTGCCGAACACCGGATCGATGTCCTCGTAGTCCCGGATGTCGTACCCGTTGTCGTGCTGCGGCGACGGGTAGACCGGCGATAGCCAGATCACATCGACACCGAGGTCGGCGAGGTAACCGAGTTTCGAGCGGATGCCGGCCAGATCGCCGATCCCGTCCCCGTCGGAATCCGCGAAACTCCGCGGGTACACCTGGTACACCACCGCCCGCGTCCACCAGGGGGCTGCTGCCCGGTCGTCTTCGATTGCCTTCGTCGTCGCATCCGTCATGCAGTCGATCCTCTCATCAGTGTGGCGTTCTCGACGCGGGGGTTGATGTCTGGCATCCTCAGTACGTGCCCTGTTCGGGTCACGTTACCGGGAGGACCATGATGAGCCTGTGGCGCACGAAAAGCATTGAGGCGTCCCTCGCCGATTCGCACCTTGAACACCGCAGCCTGAAGCGGACCCTTGGCACCTGGGACCTCATGATCATGGGTGTCGCCGTCGCTGTGGGCGCCGGTATCTTCTCGGTCGGGGCGAGGGCGGCCGGTGATTACGCCGGGCCTTCAGTCAGCCTCGCCTTCCTCCTCGCCGCTGTCACCTGTGCGCTCGCCATCATGTGTTACGCGGAGTTCGCGTCGACCGTGCCTGTCGCCGGGTCCGCGTACACCTTCACCTACGCCACTCTCGGCGAACTGCTGGCCTGGATCATCGGCTGGGACCTCATCCTCGAGATGCTGACGGCCGGGGCGGTCATCGCCAAGTACTGGGGTATTTACCTCTCTCTCGTCTTCGAACTCTGGAATTGGGACGTCCCCGACACGATTAACCTTCTCGGGCTGCAGGTGAGCTGGGGACCGTTCCTCATCGTCGCCGTGTTCACCACCCTGCTCGTACTCGGCACCCAGTTGTCGGCGAGGGTCGGCGCAGTGTTCACGATCATCAAGGTCGCCATCGTCCTGTTCGTCATCGTCGTCGGTGCATTCTTCATCAAAGTGGAGAACTACACGCCGTTCATCCCGGCGGCACGTCCTACCGAGGGCGGCTCGGACGATGTCTGGGCCCAGTCGCTGTTCTCGTTCATGACCGGCGCCGCTCCCGCGCAGTACGGCGTGTTCGGACTGCTGGCCGGCGCATCCCTCGTCTTCTTCGCATTCATCGGTTTCGACGTCGTCGCAACGAGCGCTGAAGAGGTACGGGACCCGCAGAAGAACCTGCCCCGCGGCATCTTCGGTGGTCTCGCCATCGTGACCGTGCTCTACATCGGTGTGAGCCTCGTGCTGACCGGCATGGTTCCGTACACCACACTCGCCGAAGCCGAGGATCCTTCCCTCGCCACCGCGTTCGTCGCCGTCGGCGCGGACTGGGCCGCCCAGGTCATCTCGGTGGGCATCCTGGCGGGGCTGACGACGGTCATCATGGTCCTCCTGCTCGGACTCGCCCGGGTGCTGTTCGCTATGAGCCGCGACGGCTTGATGCCCCGCGCCCTCAGCGTCACGAGTGACAAACGGCGCACGCCGGTCCGGACACAGATCCTCACCGGCGCACTCGTCGCCCTGCTCGCCGGGCTGACCGACGTGGGAGTGCTCGAGGAGATGATCAACATCGGAACCCTCAGCGCGTTCGTCCTCGTCAGCATCGCCGTCATCGTGCTCCGGAAGAAGCGCCCGGATCTGCCGCGGGCGTTCCGGGTTCCCCTGTCGCCGTTCCTGCCGATCCTCTCCGCTGTCCTCTGCACCTGGCTGATGCTCAACCTCACAACGCTGACCTGGGTGCGGTTCCTGGTCTGGCTGGCCATCGGGTTGATCATTTACTTCGCTTACGGACGTCACCACTCCGTCCTCGGCCGTGAACAGGCCGATGTGGCGCGCGCTCAGAAAGTTACTGCAGACTAGGCGGATGCTTCATCGTCACCCGGTACTCGGGCTCTTCACGCTCGCGTACCTGGCGTTCGTCGGCTGGGTGACCCTGGGGCCGCAACCGTTCGACGACGACCCCAACGGCATGGTCTTCCGGTTGCTTGCCTTCTTCGACCGGCACGCTGCCACCTCGTGGATCACGTACAACGGGCTCGAGTTCACGGCCAACATCGGCATGTTCCTTCCGATCGGCCTGTTCCTCGTCCTGCTTTTCGGCCGGAGGCTGTGGTGGTTCGCCATGCTGCTCGGCTTCGGCATCACCGTCGCCATCGAGACCGCACAGCTCTTCCTGCCCACCCGGGTCTCCGACCCGCGCGACATCGTGGCGAACACCTGCGGCGCGGTGATCGGGGTGCTCGTCGGACTTATTCTCACGGCGCGGAAAGCCCGCGCTCTCCGCCTGGCGCAGGCTCGGCGCCCGGTCGCCGCGACCCGCTGAGCCTCAACGGTGCGACGGCGGAGCCGGCGGGTGCGTTCGCGCCGGGGGCACCACTCGTTGCGCGCCGGTCGGGTCACGCCGTGACGGACCGGGACGGGCATCCTTGTGGTCGGCGAAGATCCACTTCGGTTTGGGTTCGACGATCGGCCGAAAGAGCTTCCGCACCGGCCCGCTGGACAACACAATGACGATGACAAGTGCGAAGATGAGCATCGCCACGAGGTACAGCTCGGGGAACTCCTCACCGCGAAGAACTCCGCTTTCACGAAGCGGGTAGAGAACGAAACTGTGCAGCAGATACACATACATCGTGTACTGGCCGAGGGTTGTCATCCAGGTCTCCCGCCGCGGGAGCAGCACGAAGAAGGCCGCGCTGAGCAGAACCGCGAGGACGATGAGTCCCAGCCGGACCGCACCCGCCCACCACAGGTCGTCGCCGAGCCCGGAGTATGACTGGTCGTAGAAGAACCAGTGCTGCAGGTTGATGGCGCGCCACAGGTCTACGAAGGCTACGAGCACTGCAATCCACGCCAGCATGAAGACGACGGCGCAGCTCCGGATCAGCCAGGTCTGGCGTTCCGCGACCCGCCACCGGTCGATGAGCTTCCAGCGATGAAGTTGCCAGCCGAGCACGAAGAAGGGCAGGATGCCGAGCGCGCGCGACAGCGAAAATGTGCTGTCCACGTTGTCGAGGTAGCCAACCCCGACCGAGATGACCAGGGACCAGGCGAGGGGCCAGCGCAGCAGTGCCAGGTAGGGCAGGACGAGGCGGAAGATTCCGAGTGCCAGGAGGAACCAGAGCGTCCAGCTGGGTTGTGTCGGGTTGAGCTCCTGCTTGCCTTCGACCAGGAACTGGACGAGGGTCCAGATCGATTCCATGATGATGTACGGCAGGAGAATGTCGGTGATCACGCGCTTCATCTGGCGGATGTTCGGCGGGCCGCTCTTCGTGAAGTAGCCGCTGACGATCGCGAACGCAGGCATGTGGAACGAGTAGATCCACAGGTACGTGACGAGGGCGGCATCCGAGTCGTACGTAATCCGCTGGATGCCGTGACCCATGACGACGAGGACGATGCAGGCGAACCTCGCATTGTCCCAGAACGGTACCCGGGGTTTCGGGGCCGTCGCCGCCTGTTGTTCCTGTGGTTCAGCGCTCACCGGTGCTCCCTACTGTGCATCGCTCGCTCCTCCAGCCTATTCCGAGAATCTTTTTCGTCGGACGGAATAGATCGGGGAGGCACCCCGTTACACTGGATATCCATTCAACTGAATGGATCGAAATCTTCTGCTGGAAGGTCATCATGCAGTTCGGAATCTTCAGCGTCGGCGACATCACCACCGACCCGACCACCGGTCACACTCCCACCGACGCGTCGCGTCTTCAGGACATCCTCACCATCGCGCAGCACGCTGAGGCCGTCGGGCTTGATGTCTTCGCCATGGGTGAACACCACAACCCGCCGTTCTTCCCTTCCAGCCCGGTTGCGATCAATAGCTACCTCGCCGCCAAGACCGAGAAGATCATCCTCTCGACAGCGACCACGCTCATCACCACGAACGACCCGGTGCGGATCGCAGAAGAATACGCGATGCTGCAGCACCTCTCAGGTGGCCGCATGGACCTCACCCTCGGCCGAGGCAACACTGGCCCCGTCTACCCGTGGTTCGGTGAGGACATCCGCCAGGGCATCCCGCTGGCGCTGGAGAAGTACGCGCTGCTCCGCAAGCTGTGGCGCGAAGACGTCGTCGACTGGGAAGGCCAGTTCCGCACGCCTCTGCAGGGATTCACCTCGACCCCTCGCCCCCTCGACGACGTGCCGCCGTTCGTCTGGCACGGCTCGATCCGCAGCCCCGAAATCGCCGAACAGGCGGCTTACTACGGTGACGGGTTCTTCTCCAACCACATCTTCTGGCCTGCATCCCACACGGCGAAGATGGTCGGATTCTACCGCCAGCGCTTCGAGCACTACGGTCACGGTCGCGCCGACCAAGCCATCGTGGGACTCGGCGGCCAGGCGTTCATGCGCAAGAACTCGCAGGATGCCGTCCGCGAATTCCGCCCGTACTTCGACAACGCGCCTGTGTACGGCCACGGTCCGAGCCTGGAGGACTTCACCTCGCAGACACCGCTCACCGTCGGCAGCCCCCAGCAGGTCGTCGACAACACGCTCGGCTACCGGGACTACGTCGGCGACTACCAGCGCCAGCTGTGGCTCATGGACCACGCCGGTCTGCCACTCAAGACCGTCCTCGAGCAGCTCGACCTGCTCGGTGAGGAGGTCGTCCCTGTGCTTCGCCGCGAGTTCGCCAAGAACCGCCCGGCGGATGTTCCGGATGGCCCCACCCACGACGCACTCAAGGCAGTCGCCGAAGCCACCACCCAGGACGCCGCACTCTCCGGAGTTTCCGGCGCCACCTACTCTGTCGAGGTGAAGTAATGACTGTACGTAAACTTGCCATGATCTCGGCCGGACTCAGCCAGCCGTCGTCCACCCGTATGCTGGGCGACCGGCTCGCCGCTGCCACGGTGGCCCGGCTGGAAGAGCAGAGCCACGAGGTCGACGTGACGAGAGTTGAGCTCCGCGACGTCGCCCAGGACATCATGAACAACATGCTGACCGGGTTCGCCAGCCCGAAGCTCGAGGGCGTCATCGACGCGGTCACCACCGCCGACGGCCTCATCGCCGTCACGCCGATCTTCACGACGAGCTACAGCGGACTTTTCAAGTCGTTCTTCGACGTGATCGACAACCGGGCGCTCACCGACATGCCTGTCCTGATCGGCGCAACCGCCGGGACCGCCCGCCACTCGCTCGCGCTCGACTACGCGATCCGGCCGATGTTCACCTACCTGCACGCCGTGGTCGTCCCGACCGGCGTCTTTGCGGCATCCGAAGACTGGGGGAGTGGCGCAGACAAGGTGAAGACCCTGCCCGACCGGATCGACCGTGCCGCCGGTGAACTGGTGCCGCTGGTGATCGCCTCGGAGCGGTCGACCGCCGTTCGCGACCCGTTCGGTTTCGACGCGGCGCTGAGCCCGTTCGGGGTCGGTTCCTGAGCCTGTCGAAGGACCAGCCCAGAGCACCGATTCACGCGCTGCGGACCGAAACACCCGGCGCACCGCGTGAAGCCGTCTGAACCAGGTGAAATCGTGCCCTGTCGAATCCGCACTGCAGGATGTGCTCAACTGGTGTCATGAAGACTTCCACGAAGAACCTGCTCATCGGCATTGTTGTCGTTATCGTTGCGGTGTTCCTGGCATCCGTCATCGTCAACGTTGCCTTGGCGTTCCTGGCGGCGGCATTCAAGCTCGCGCTGATCGCGTTTGTCGCGCTGGTGCTCATCGCAATCGGGTGGGCGTGGTTGAAGCGAACCCGCGACTGAGCCCGGTCTCGCCGGCCGCGTCGAAGGACAGAGCTGCAAAAAACCCCTCCTCTGCTAGGCTTTAGGTGGTCCGATAGTGATATCGGATACACATTCACGGAGCAGGCCGGCAGGAAGCTGGTCCTCGGTGGTGGATTTCTCTCACGTCGGGATCCCGGCGATTCCCCCCTTGCGGTAGACAGGCACCTGCGGCGCTGAGAGCGATTTTCTACTGGAGATCAGCCAGACCCTCGAAGGTCTGAGTAATCACTGCCTGTTCCTGCTCCTATGCAGAGCGTGCGCCCACACGGGGCGGCGCTAGACGTAAGGAGAGACCTATGGAAGGTCCAGAAATCAAGTTCGCCGAGGCAGTCCTCGACAACGGCAAGTTCGGTAAGCGCACGGTCCGATTCGAAGCAGGGCGTCTCGCCCAGCAGGCACAGGGCGCCATCGCCGCGTACCTCGACGAAGAGACCATGCTTCTCTCGGCCACCAGCGCCGGCAAGCACCCCAAAGACAACTTCGACTTCTTCCCCCTCACGGTGGACGTCGAAGAGCGCAGCTACGCTGCGGGCAAGATCCCCGGTTCGTTCTTCCGTCGTGAAGGCCGTCCGTCCACCGAGGCCATCCTCGTCTGCCGTCTGATCGACCGCCCGCTGCGCCCGTCCTTCGTGGACGGTCTGCGCAACGAGGTCCAGATCGTCATCACCGTCCTGAGCATCGCTCCCGACGAGTTCTACGACGCCCTCGCCATCAACGCGGCATCCATGTCGACCCAGATCTCGGGACTTCCGTTCTCGGGTCCGATCGCCGGTATCCGCCTCGCCCTCATCGACGGCCAGTGGGTCGCCTTCCCGAAGGCGTCGCAGCTCGCTGACGCCGTCTTCGACCTCACGGTCGCCGGGCGCCTCGTCACCGACGAGAACGGCAACGAAGACATCGCCATCATGATGGTCGAGGCCGAAGCCACCGAAGGTGCGTGGAACCTCATCCAGGGCGGCGCCATCAAGCCGAACGAAGACGTCGTCGCCGAGGGCCTCGACGCTGCGAAGCCGTTCCTCCTCCAGCTGGTCAAGGCTCAGTCCGAGCTCGCTGCCCAGTCTGCCAAGGCAGTTCGCGACTACCCGGTCTTCCTCCCGTACACCGACGAGACCCTCGCCGCTGTCTCCGACCTGGCCAAGGACGAGCTCGCCTCGATCTACCAGATCGCCGACAAGACCGAGCGACAGAACGCCGACGACGAGCTCAAGGACCGCGTCAAGGCTGCCATCGCAGCCAAGGTCGAAGCTGGCGAACTGCCGGCAGAAGCCAACGCTCAGGTGTCTGCTGCGTACAAGTCCGTCACCAAGAAGATCGTGCGCGACCGCATCCTGACCGAGGGCGTCCGCATGGACGGCCGTGGTCTCGCTGACATCCGCCCGCTCGACGCCGAGGTGCAGGTCATTCCTCGCGTCCACGGTTCGGCCATCTTCCAGCGCGGAGAGACCCAGATCCTGGGCGTCACCACGCTGAACATGCTCAAGATGGAGCAGCAGATCGACTCACTGAGCCCGATCACGAAGAAGCGCTACCTGCACCACTACAACTTCCCGCCGTACTCCACCGGTGAGACCGGTCGTGTCGGTTCGCCGAAGCGTCGCGAGATCGGGCACGGCTTCCTTGCCGAGCGCGCCCTCGTTCCGGTTCTGCCGAGTCGCGAGGAGTTCCCCTACGCCATCCGTCAGGTGTCCGAGGCTCTCGGCTCCAACGGTTCGACGTCGATGGGTTCCGTCTGCGCGTCCACCCTGTCGCTGCTCAACGCCGGTGTGCCTCTGCGCGCCCCGGTCGCCGGCATCGCCATGGGCCTCGTGTCCGATGAGGTCGACGGTCAGACCCGCTACGCGGCGCTGACCGACATCCTCGGTGCTGAAGACGCCCTCGGCGACATGGACTTCAAGGTCGCAGGTACCTCTGAGTTCGTCACCGCCATCCAGCTCGACACGAAGCTCTCTGGCCTCCCCGCCTCCGTGCTGAAGGCTGCGCTGACCCAGGCCAAGGAGGCTCGCACCACGATCCTCTCCGTCCTGAACGCCGCAATCGACGCTCCGGATGAAATGGCACCGACCGCGCCTCGCGTGATCAGCGTCAACATCCCCGTCGACAAGATCGGTGAGCTGATCGGCCCCAAGGGCAAGACGATCAACGCCATCCAGGACGAGACCGGCGCAGACATCTCGATCGAGGAAGACGGCACCGTGTACATCGGCGCTGTCGACGGACCGTCGGCTGAGGCCGCTCGTGCCCAGGTCAACGCCATCGCAAACCCGACCAACCCTGAGGTCGGCGAGCAGTTCCTCGGAACTGTCGTGAAGATCGCCACGTTCGGCGCCTTCGTCTCGCTGCTCCCGGGCAAGGACGGCCTGCTGCACATCTCCGAGGTGCGCAAGCTCGCCGGCGGCAAGCGTGTTGAGAACGTCGAAGACGTCCTCGGCGTCGGCCAGAAGATCCTCGTTCAGATCACGAAGATCGACGACCGCGGCAAGCTGTCGCTCGAGCCGGTCATCGCTGAGACCGCCGACACCAACGGCCGCGAAGCAGAGCGTGTCCACGCCGATGCTCCCGCCGAAGGCTAAGCAGCTGCTCTAGAGCCTCCTGCGAACAACGGATGCCCCGTCTCGAGAAATCGAGGCGGGGCATCCGGCGTCAACGCGGTAGTGTCGTGCGGTCGATCGGTCCCAAAGGGGCGTTCGCCCGATCGAGTGGTCCCAAACGGTCGTTCGTCCCGGTGCGCAACAGGCGTTTGGGCCCGATCGACGGGCCCGCGCGTGACACGGCGTCGGCGTCAGGCGTCCTGGCTACGCTCGAGCAGGGGACGAGCGCGGAACGGAATGAGCTCTCCCATCGCCAGCGACGTCTCGGCGCGCTGCACGCCATCGCACTCGAGGATCAGCCCGGTGATCCGGAACAGGTCGTCAGCGTCGGTGCACACCACCCGGACGAGGAGATCACTCGTTCCGCTGAGCCCGTGCGCCTGAACGATCTCAGGAATCTCGCTCAACTTCCCGACGATAGCGCCGAGTTTGTGCTGCTCAAGGTGGACCGAAATGAAGGCGGTCAGCGGGTACCCGAGCGCGGCGGGATTGATCCGACGGTCGAACGAATGGAGCACGCTCGAGGCGTCGAGAGCGCTCATCCTCGCCTGCACAGTGTTGCGTGACAGTCCAAGCTTCTCGGCGAGCGCCACGATGGTGGATCGCGGGTCCTCGGTCAGCGCGATGAGAAGACGCGTGTCGGTGCGGTCCAGCTTGTGCATAGTGCCCGACCTTAGCAGGCGCTTTTCGCCTCGTATAGAGCAGAATGTGCAGTTCGCGCGGGGATGGTTGTGCGCAATGGGGTATCGGGCGTACCGTCTGAAGGACTTCTGGCAACGGCGCCGGATGCTGAGCGCGGCTGCGATCCAGGCGCGCGCAGTGCACGAGAGAGAGTTGCGTGTAATTGTGTCCACAACCCACGAACACACCCGAACCGAAACGCTGGCCGAAGGATCCGACCAGGACATGGGCCCAGGCCAGCTCGAAGATATCGTCCAACTGATCCGCCCAGACGGCAGTCGCGCCGAGAGCCCGGGCTTCGACCCGTGGGTCGCCGATGTCACTGACGACCAGCTCGTCGACCTCTACGAAGACATGGTCGTCATCCGTCGCATCGACACGGAAGCGACAGCGCTCCAGCGCCAGGGCGAACTCGCACTGTGGGCGCCGCTGCTCGGCCAGGAGGCCGCGCAGATCGGCTCAGGCCGCGCCCTCCGTACCGACGATTTCGTCTTCTCGAGCTACCGTGAGAACGGCGTCGCCTACACGCGGGGCGTCGACTTCGGCGACATGCTCAAGGTCTGGCGAGGTATCGCCTCCGCCGGCTGGGACCCATACGCCATCGGCATGGCGACCCCCGCCGTCATCATCGGCGCTCAGACCCTCCATGCCACGGGCTACGCACTCGGCTGCACCTACGACGGTGTGGATTCCGTCGCGATCGCGTACTTCGGCGACGGGGCCACCAGCCAGGGCGACGTCAACGAGGCGATGGTGTTCGCGTCGAGCTTCCAGGCACCCGTGGTCTTCTTCTGCCAGAACAACCAGTGGGCCATCTCCGAGCCCGTCGGGCTGCAGGCCCACCGCCACATCTCGGACCGCGCCCCTGGGTTCGGCATCCCGAGCATGCGTGTGGACGGCAACGACGTTCTCGCCGTGATGGCCGCCACTCGGATCGCCCTTGACCGGGCCCGCAGCGGAGGAGGCCCCACTTTCATCGAAGCCGTCACCTACCGGATGGGACCGCACACGACCTCAGACGACCCCAAACGCTATCGTCCAGCAGACGACCTCGAGGAATGGGGACGCAAGGACCCGATCTCCCGGCTCGGCCGCCTGCTCGAGAGCCGCGGCGCGCTGACCGGTGACGTGACCAAACGGGTCAACGACAAAGCGGATGCCGTCGCTCGCGAGATGCGCGCAGCGTGCGTAGCGCTCGACAAGGAACTCGACCCGATGATGGTGTTCGACGGCGTGTATGAAGAGCCCCACTCCGGGCTTGAGCGGCAGAAGAGCCAGTACGCGGCGTACCTCGCGTCGTTCGAAGGCGGTGAGCAATGACCCAGATGACCCTTGGTGGAGCAATCAACTCAGGACTCCGGCACGCCCTGGCCGACGACGACAAGGTCGTTCTCCTCGGTGAAGACATCGGCAAACTCGGCGGCGTGTTTCGCGTCACCGACAAGCTCCAGGAAGAATTCGGCCCACGCCGGGTGATGGATGCCCCACTGGCGGAGGCCGGCATCATCGGCACAGCCGTCGGCCTCGCGTTCCGCGGCTATCGCCCGGTCTGCGAGATCCAGTTCGACGGGTTCATCTACCCGGGCTTCGACCAGATCGTCGCGCAGGTGGCGAAACTGCACTACCGGACCCGCGGCAAGGTGAAGGTCCCCATCACCATCCGAGTGCCCTTCGGCGGCGGAATCGGAGCGGTCGAACACCACTCGGAGTCGCCGGAGGCGTACTTCGCCCACACGGCGGGGCTCCGCGTGATCTCCTGCTCGAATCCGCAGGACGCCCACACAATGATCCGGCAGGCCATCGCCTGCGACGATCCCGTGCTCTTCTTCGAACCGAAGCGCCGCTACTGGCTCAAGGGCGAGGTGTCCGAGGAACTCGGTGCAGACACCCTGCCGATGGGAAGCGCGCGCGTCGCACGGGAGGGCACGGATGTCACCCTCGCCGCATACGGCCCGCTCGTTCCCACCGCGATGGATGCCGCCGCCGCGGCCGCGGACGACGGCATCTCGATCGAGGTGATCGACCTCCGGTCGCTGTCGCCGATCGACTTCAGCACGGTCGAGAAGTCCGTTCGAAAGACCGGCCGGCTCGTCGTCACTCACGAAGCCGCCCAGTCTGGCGGCATCGGAGCCGAAGTCGCCGCCGCCGTCACCGAGCGCTGCTTCGACTGGCTCGAGGCAGCGCCGGCCCGCGTGACCGGGTTCGACACCCCGTATCCGCCCGCCGCCCTCGAAGAAGCGTTCCTGCCAGACCTCGACCGGCTGCTCGACGCCGTCGACCGGGTGATGGGCCGCCGGAACTCCCTGACCGGATGGAAGGCAACAGCATGAGCGCGAAGAAGTTCGCCCTCCCTGACCTCGGCGAGGGTTTGACCGAATCGGAGATCGTGGCGTGGAAGGTCGCGGTCGGCGACACTGTCGCGCTCAACCAGGTCATCGCCGAGGTCGAAACGGCCAAAGCACTGGTCGAACTACCGTCGCCGTTCGCCGGGGTGGTGTCGCAGTTGTTCGCCGACGAAGGCGCCACGGTGCAGGTCGGTGAACCGATCGTTGAATTCGACGTCGACGCTGGGGACGGCGACGCCGGGGACGGTGACGCGGGGAACGTCGAAACCTCGCCGAGCACACCGGTGTCGGAAGCGGCAGCCGATGCGGCGGCCGACGGAGTGCCCGCGGAACTCGACGCGGCCCTCGCGCCCACGTCGCCGGCGCTCGCCGAACGGCAGGCCGTGCTCGTCGGCTATGGGCCCAAGGTCGAGGGCGGTCCGCGACCCGCGCGCCGGGCACGCGCCTGGTCGGCGCATGAGCCACAGCCTCAGGATGCCCTCCAGTCACAGGATGCAGCGGCGACGGTACCGGAAGCGCGCGACGATGTGGCGGCCGACATCCCGACCGCCGACGCGGGAGAGAGGCCCCGCTCGACGCCTCCGGTCCGCAAACTGGCACGCGACCTGGGCATCGACCTGACGCAGGTGAACGGCACCGGTGAGGACGGGCTCATCACCCGGGACGACGTGCAGCGCGTGGCCGCAGCCGGCAAGGCGGCATCCGCCGTGACCATCGACGAGGCAGCGCGCGCCACCCTGCGTTCCGGCAGTGATGCGGGCAGGCAGGAGACCCGGATGCCGATTCGCGGCATCCGCAAGGCAACCGCGCAGGCGATGGTGAACTCGGCGTTCACCGCGCCGCACGTGACCGAGTTCCTCACCGTCGACGTGACGGCGGGCATGGATCTCGTGCGGTCGCTGGCATCGTCGTCCGCTTTCGCGGGCAAGCGGATCACCATCCTCAGCATCGTGGCCAAAGCCCTCATCCTGGCGGCCAGGCGGACGCCCGCCGTGAACTCGCACTGGGACGAGGATGCCCAGGAGATCGTGCAGTTCGGGCACATCAACCTCGGCATCGCGGCCGCCACCGGGCGCGGGCTCATCGTGCCGAACATCAAGGACGCAGACACGCTGAGCCTCGGCGAACTCGCCGATGCCCTCGTCGACCTCGTCGAGGCGGCGCGTTCCGGTGCGACAAGCCCGGCGAACCTCAGCGGGGGAACGATCACCATCACCAATGTCGGCGTCTTCGGGGTCGACGCCGGCACACCGATCCTGAACCCGGGTGAGGCCGCTATCCTGGCGATGGGCGCCGTCCGGCGGATGCCGTGGGAGTACCGCGGTGAGATCGCCCTGCGTGAGGTGATGACACTCAGCCTGTCGTTCGATCACCGGCTGATCGACGGCGAACAGGGATCACGATTCCTGGTTGACATCGGTACGGTCCTCAGCGACCCCGGGATGGTCCTGACCATGGTGTGACCCCGCCACATTCCGGGGACCCACTGACGATGTCGGACCCGTCGAATATCATCGGGGCATGCCGGAGATCGATTCGGACGCAACACCTGCATACCCGCCACCGCGTGGTGGGCTGCCACGGGCGCTGAGGCCGTTCCGCCTCGGCCAGTACCGCCTGCTCGCAGGGGCGTTGACGCTGTCCCTCCTCGGCGCAGGAATGTGGATCGTCGCCGTCGTCTGGCAGGTGATCGAGCTCGGCGGAGGGCCGGCGGAACTGTCGTTCGTCGCGGCGGGCAATGCGGCGGGGATGCTGGTCGCCGTCCTGTTCGGCGGAGTCCTCGCCGACCGCGTACCCCAGCGCAACATCCTGCTCGCCGTCGAAGCGACGAAAACCGTGTCCATCGCCACTGCGGCGGTCCTGGCGCTCAGCGGAACCCTCGAACTGTGGCACCTCGTGATCGTGACGACGATCCTCGGCCTCGCCGACGGGTTCTTCTACCCCGCGTACTCCGCCCTCCTCCCGGCCATCCTTCCGGCGGAGGACCTGCTCGCGGCGAACGGCGTCGAGGGGATGTTGCGACCCACCATCATGCAGGCGGCGGGCCCCGCCCTCGCGAGTGCGGCCATCGCCGCTTTCTCGCCCGGGCTGGCGTTCGCCTTCGTGGCGGCGGCGCAGGCACTCGCCGTCGGGGGACTTCTGCTTATCCGTTCGACGCCCGTCCGCCGCGAGATCGGTAAGCCGCAGCATCCGCTTCGCGCGCTGTCGAGCGACCTGCGCGAAGGGTTCGTCTACATGTGGCGAACCCCGTGGCTGCTCGGCACCCTGCTCTATGCCTGCCTTCTCGTCTTTGTCATCATGGGACCGATCGAGGTGCTCCTGCCGTTCGCTGTGCGCGACCAGACCGGGGGAGGACCCGGTGCCTTCGCCCTGGTCCTCGCTGCGTTCGGTGTGGGCGGCGCTCTCGGCTCGCTGGTGGTCGCGTCGCTGACGCTCCCGCGGCGCTACCTCACCATCATGAACCTGCTGTGGGGCGCCGGCTGCATCCCCCTCGCCGTTATCGGCACCACTTCTCAGCTCTGGCTGATGGTCGTCGCCCTCTTCCTCGTCGGCTTCACCTTCTCCGCGGCTACGGTGATCTGGGGAACCCTGCTCCAGAGGCGGGTACCTCCGGCCCTGCTCGGGCGCGTGTCCAGCCTCGACTTCTTCGTCTCACTCGCCCTGATGCCGATCTCGATGGCCGTCGCCGGTCCGGTCGGTGAGGCGATCGGGCTCGCACCGGCCTTCCTCGCAGCAGGGGCCATCCCGTTCGTCCTTGCGGTGGCGACCATCCTGCTCTTCAAACTGCCGGAGGACGAAATCCTCCATCCGCTCGACCCCGCTGGAGAACCGGCGGTCGACATCGAAACGGATGCTGTCAGCAGCGACAGCGGTGACGGCATCCGCCGCGACGCTGGTTCCGAGTGATGCCCGTTGCTTGCACGAACGATCGCCGGTCACCTCGAGCGGCACCGCTACCGCAGGGCCGAGAACGCCATTCGCTCGAGCACGTCA
This sequence comes from Mycetocola miduiensis, assembly GCF_900115155.1. GTDB lineage: Bacteria > Actinomycetota > Actinomycetes > Actinomycetales > Microbacteriaceae > Mycetocola_A > Mycetocola_A miduiensis. The sequence continues at coordinate 73,222 of NZ_FOVM01000005.1, read as the reverse complement.
CGCAGCTCGTCGTGGGGAAGCTCCTGTCCGCTGTACGGAGTCGAGTTCATCAGCCCGAAGGTCGCATGCGCACGAATCCGGAGGATCCCCACGTTCGTGGTCGGCTGCATCCGCTGGAGGATGCCGACCCACAACTCGACGTAACGGCGCTGCAGGGTGCGCACCGTATGGCGGTCCTCGTCCGAAAGGCTGTCGAGGTCACGATCCTGGACGCGGATGACATCCGGGTTGTTTAGTGCGAACCGCACGTGGAACTCGACAAGGGCCCGCAGGGCGAGCTCCCCATCAGGGGCCCGCTGCACCACCTCGGTGCCGCCGTGAAGCAGTTCGCGGCTGACGTCGATGAGGATGGCGGCAAGCAGAGCCTGCTTGCTCTCGAAATGGCGATACACGGCGGGGCCGCTCATGCCGACCGCCGAGCCCAGGTCTTCGATCGAAACACCGTTGAAGCCACGTTCTGCGAAGTAGCGGGCGGCGGCGCCGAGGAGGGCTTCTCGACGCTGGGCTTTCGCTTCGGTGCGTCCCACCCGGAGGGGCCCGGAATCGGTGTCATCAGGGCGAACGTCGAGCCGCGTTCTCTCGGCCATGGCATCCTCCATTGGAAGCGAAGCTGGGGGAATTGAGTTAATTCATCCTAACGCACTCGGTCTGTTCTCCGAAGGCCGACTGGGGGCCGAGGGCCCCGTCACGCACCGGGAATGCAGCATCGTCGACTCTGTCGCTGATGTGCGTTGGCTTGACTCAGCTGGCGGCTGGCACGGGGACCGGTCCACTCAGACAGCCCAACGGAGAGCGGGAGAGTCTCTGTCTGGGGCGCTGGACATTTCAGTTAGTTCCCGCTAACCTCGACATCAGTTAGTACCGCCTAACCGAATCGTCGGGGCGATGCTGGTGTAAAGGACTGTCAATGCAGACACTGATCTCGTCCGTCTCTCCGTCGAGCGAGACGTTCGCGCTCAACGAGGACGGGCAGCGCGCGCTCGTCGCCGACCTGCGGGAGCGGCTTGCCGCCGCTGCACGCGGCGGTTCGAAAGCCTCCCGCGAACGGCATGCCTCCAGGGGCAAGCTGCTGCCGAGGGAACGCATCGATGAGCTGCTCGACGAAGGCAGCCCGTTCCTTGAGATCGCGCCGCTTGCCGCGACCGGCCTCTACGACGACGCCAGCCCCGGCGCCGGGGTGATCGCGGGGATCGGCCTCGTCCATGGCCGGCATGTTCTGGTGATTTCCAACGATGCCACCGTCAAGGGCGGCACCTACTACCCGCTCACCGTTAAAAAACACCTTCGTGCGCAGGAGATCGCCCTCGAGAACCGGCTCCCGTGCATCTACCTGGTCGACTCCGGAGGCGCCTTCCTGCCGATGCAGGACGAGGTGTTCCCCGACCGCGACCACTTCGGCCGTATCTTCTACAACCAGGCCCAACTCTCGGCTCGCAGGATCCCGCAGATCTCGGCGGTGATGGGCTCATGCACGGCGGGCGGTGCGTACGTGCCCGCCATGAGCGATGAGACGGTCATCGTCCGAAACCAGGGAACGATCTTTCTCGGCGGGCCGCCACTGGTGAAGGCTGCGATCGGCGAGATCGTCACAGCGGAGGAGCTCGGCGGAGGGGACCTGCACGCGAGCGTGTCCGGAGTCGTCGACCACCTTGCGGAGGACGACTCCCACGCGCTCGCCATCGTCAGGGACATCGTCGCGACTCTGCCGCCGGCATCCGCCCCCGACTGGTCGATTGCCCCGAGCCGCGAGCCTGTCGCGTCGATCGACGAACTTTACGGAGTGGTCCCGGTCGACGTGCAGGCGGCGTACGACGTCCGCGAGGTGATCGCCCGGCTCATCGACGCGAGCGAATTCCACGAGTTCAAGAAGGACTACGGCACAACGCTGGTCACCGGTTTCGCCCGGCTCCACGGACACTCCGTCGGCATCGTCGCGAACAACGGCGTGCTGTTCTCCGAGTCGGCGCAGAAGGGCGCCCACTTCATCGAACTGTGCGACCAGCGCGGCATCCCGCTGATCTTCCTGCAAAACATCTCGGGCTTCATGGTCGGCCGAGACTACGAAGCCGGCGGCATCGCCAAGCACGGCGCGAAGATGGTAACCGCAGTCGCTACCACCCGCGTTCCGAAGCTGACCGTCGTCATCGGCGGGTCCTTTGGCGCGGGCAACTACTCGATGTGTGGTCGCGCCTACTCGCCCAGGTTCCTCTGGATGTGGCCCGCCAGCCGCATCTCGGTGATGGGCGGCGCCCAGGCGGCTGGCGTCCTCGCGACCGTCAAGCGCGACCAGCACGATCGGGCGGGCACCGAGTGGAGCCGCGATGACGAAGAAGAGTTCAAAGCGCCGATCCGCGACCAGTTCGAGTCCCAGGGCAGCCCCTACTATTCCACCGCACGGTTGTGGGACGACGGGGTCATCGATCCAGCAGACACCCGCACGCTCCTCGGCCTCGCCCTCGACGTCTGCGCGAACGCCCCGCTTCCCGAGCCGGCCTTCGGCCTGTTCCGGATGTGACGCGATGGCCGACACCTCCTCGCCGCTCTTCGGCACCGTCCTCGTCGCCAACCGCGGTGAGATCGCCTGCCGTGTCCTCCGCACCCTCCGTACCCTCGGCATCCGCTCGGTCGCGGTCTACAGCGACGCCGACCGGAACGCGAAACACGTGACGGATGCCGACACCGCCGTACGGATCGGCCCGGCGCCTGCCGCGCAGAGCTACCTCGACATCTCCGCCGTGATCGGCGCGGCCGTGGCGAGCGGTGCTGACGCGATCCACCCCGGGTACGGCTTCCTGTCCGAGAACGCCGCGTTCGCTCGGGCGTGCGCCGACGCCGGCATCGTGTTCATCGGGCCTGGGGTTGAGGCACTCGAGGTGATGGGCGACAAGATCCGTTCGAAGAACCACGTCGCTTCAAGCGGGGTACCGGTCATCCCAGGCGACTCCCGCCCGGGCCTCAGCAACGCCGAACTGGCCGACGCCGCAGCGACGGTCGGCTACCCGCTCCTCATCAAACCCTCGGCGGGGGGAGGGGGCAAGGGCATGCACGCCGTCTCGGGCCCCGCCGACCTCGAATCAGCGCTCGTCACCGCGCGCCGCGTCGCGGCGGCGGCGTTCGGAGACGACACCCTGTTCCTCGAACGACTCGTCGCCCACCCGCGCCACATCGAGGTGCAGTTGCTCGCCGACACCCACGGTTCCGTCATTCACCTCGGGGAGCGCGAATGCTCCCTGCAGCGCCGCCACCAGAAGGTGATCGAGGAGGCTCCTTCGCCTCTCCTCGACTCCGGCACCCGGTCGCGGATCGGCGAGGCTGCCTGCCGGGTGGCTGAGAGCGTCGGCTACGTCGGCGCAGGTACCGTCGAGTTCCTGGTGTCGGCGGATCGGCCTGACGAGTTCTTCTTCATGGAGATGAACACGCGGCTCCAGGTCGAGCACCCGGTGACCGAGGAGGTCACCGGGCTCGACCTCGTCGCCGAACAGATCCGAATCGCTGCCGGCGAACCGCTCCGAGAGGCGCAACGTGATGTCGCGATGAGCGGGCACGCGATCGAGGCGCGCGTGTACGCGGAGGACCCGGAGCGGGGCTTCCTCCCGGCGACCGGCACCGTCCTCGAACTGCACGAAGCGACCGGGGACGGCATCCGCGTTGACAGCTCTCTCCGACGCGGCCTCGTGGTCGGCAGCGACTACGACCCGATGCTGGCCAAAGTGATCGCGCACGGCTCCGACAGGAACGAAGCGCTCGCCCGACTCGACCGTGCGCTCGCCGACACGACCGTCCTCGGCGTTAGGACGAACATTGAATACCTGCGTTTGCTCCTCGCCGACGGCGACGTGCGGGCAGGCGACCTCGACACCTCGCTGATCGACCGACGACTTCCCGAGCTCACCTTCCGCCGCCCGGCGGAGGACCTCTTCGCCGCCGCAGCGCTCCTGCTTCACGCCGAACGGGAGGCGGCGTCCACACGATCGCCGTGGTCTCGTCCGAGCGGCTGGCGTCTCGGCGACCCCCGCCCGAGCTCCTACGTTTTCGCCGTCGGCGACGACACGACGACCGTGTCCGTCCTCGGTGGCGAGCCGATGGCATCCGTCGGAATCGGCGACGGCGACGAGACGCCCGCAACGCTGCGGCTGATCGACGGCATGAACTACGCACTGACCTGGGGGGCCGGCACGCGGATGCTCCGCCTCGCGCATGCGGGAACGTCGGTCTGGGTCGCCGACAACGGTTTCAGCGTCGAACTGCCCATCCTCACTCGCGAGCAACGGCTGGCCGCCCGACTCGCGCTTCTCTCGCGCAAGGACACCCCGAGCAGCCCGGAGGTGCGGTCGCCGATGCCGGGGACGGTCATCAGCGTCGAGGCAGCCACCGGGGAGAGTGTCGACGCCGGCGACACTCTCGTCGTCGTCGAGGCCATGAAGATGGAGCACAAACTCGTCGCCTCGGTTTCGGGGCAAGTCACCGTCCATGTGACCCCCGGCGACCTCGTCAAACTCGACCAGCTCGTGGCCACCCTCATTCCGCCAGCCCAGCCAGAGAACTCGACTGTCGAAGGAGACACCGAATGAACACCGAACTCAGCGAAGCGCACCAGAGAGTCGTCGACGAGGTCCGCGATTTCGCGAGAACCGTTGTCGCCCCGGCTGCGTACTCCTACGACACCGAGCGTCGGCTGCCGATGGAGATCATCGCCCAGATGGGTGAGATGGGACTGTTCGGTCTGCCGTTCCCCGTCGAGTACGGCGGGCAAGGCCAGGACTACTTCGCGCTGTGCCTCGCCGTTGAAGAACTCGGCCGGGTCGACCAGTCCATCGGCGTCACTCTCGAAGCAGGAGTCGGCCTCGGCGCGATGCCGGTGTTCCGTTTCGGAACCGACGCCCAACGCTCCGAATTCCTGCCGATGCTCGCGACGGGTGAGGCGCTCGCCGGATTCGGCCTGACCGAAGCCGAGGCCGGGTCGGACGCGTCAGCGACGAAGACCCACGCGCACCTGGACGGCGGGGAGTGGGTCATCAACGGCACCAAGCAGTTCATCACCAACTCAGGCACCCCGATCACCCGCCTCGTCACGATCACCGCCGTCACCGGCGAGAGCGACCGCCCCGACGGCACCGTCAAGATAGAGTTGTCGACGATCCTCGTCCCAACGCCGATCGACGGATTCACCGTCGGACCGGCCTACGACAAGGTTGGCTGGCACACCTCGGACACCCACCCGCTCATCCTCGAAAACGTGCGGGTGCCTGAGGCGAACCTGCTCGGGCAGCGGGGCAGAGGCTACGCGAACTTCCTCGAGGTCCTCGACGAAGGCCGCATCGCGTTCGCGGCGCTCTGCACCGGAGCGGCGCAGGGATGTGTCGACGAGGCGGTCCGCTACGCGTCGACCCGCAACGTCTTCGGCAAGAACATCGGTTCGCACCAGTACGTGGCGTTCAAAATCGCCCGGATGGAGGCGCGCGCGACCGCCGCCCGAATGGCCTACTACCACGCGGCATCCCTTCTCCTCGCGGGCAAGCCGTTCAAGAAGGAGGCGTCGATCGCCAAGCTGCTCGGCAGCGAAGCGGCCATGGACAACGCGAGGGACGCCACGCAGATCTGGGGCGGCTACGGCTACCTCAACGAGAACACTGTTGCCCGTCATTACCGCGACTCGAAGATCCTCGAGATCGGCGAGGGGACCAGCGAGGTGCAGCTGATGATCATCGCCCGTGAACTGGGATTCGAGGCCTAGGCTGTGGCACAGGAGAGCGCCAGGGGAGGGGAGTCGATGCCAGACGAGCCGACTCAGGTCGATCCGCGCGAGGCCGAACGCCGTGACGTCGAGCAACGCGGACTGTACTTCGAGGAGTTCGAGCCAGACGTCCGCTACCTGCACCGCCCGGGCCGGACGGTCACCGAAGCGGACAATGTGATCTTCACAACTCTGACGATGAACACGCAGGCGCTGCACCTCGACGCAGCGTGGAGTGCTGAGCAACCGTTCGGGCAACGCCTGGTGAACTCCATGTTCACCCTGGCCACCGTCGTCGGGGCATCCGTCGCCCAGCTCACCCAGGGCACCATCGTCGCGAACCTCGGCTTCGAGAAGGTTCGGTTCCCCGCGCCGCTGTTCCACGGCGACACCCTCTACTCCGAGACCGTCGTGCTCGGCAGTCGCCTGTCGACGTCCCGCCCGGGGCAGGGCATCGTCACCCTCGAACACACAGGACGCAACCAGCACGGCGTCGTCGTCGTCACCGCCGTCCGCAACACGCTGGTCTGGTGCAGGGACGCCGCCTCGTGACCGATTTCTCCCTCGGGCCTGCTCTGCTGTTCTGCCCGGCGGACCGTCCTGACCGTTTCGGCAAAGCCGCGGAGCGAGCGGATGCCGTCATCCTCGATCTCGAGGACGGCGTCGCCCCGGCAGACAAACCGGCCGCGAGACGCGCCCTCGCGGAGCATCCGCTGGACCCGGAAACGACGATCGTCCGTATCAACCCCGCTGGAACCGTCGACTTCGCCGACGACCTCGACGCGCTGGCGTCCACTCCGTACCGCACGCTCATGCTCGCCAAAGCGGAGTCGGCCGCCGAGATCGATCGGATCGGTGACGGATTTCGGGTGATCGGGCTCTGCGAAACAGCCCGAGGCGTGCTCGCCGCACCCGACATTGCGGCGCACCCGGCGGTCGTCGCATTGATGTGGGGCGCGGAAGATCTCGTCGCCTCGCTCGGCGGCACATCGAGCCGGACGGCGGATGGCCGGTACCGCCACGTCGCACTGCACGCGCGGTCCGCCGTGCTTCTCGCTGCAGGCGCGAACGGCAGAGCCGCCATCGATTCGGTGTACCTCGACATCGAGGACCTCGACGGGCTGAGTGCGGAGGTGCGCGACGCGGCGGCATCCGGGTTCGCGGCGACGGCGTGTATCCATCCGGGCCAGGTGGCAACGATCCGGTCGGGATACGCACCGAACGGCGCCGAGATCGCGGCGGCTGAGGCCGTCCTCGCGGCCGCCGAAAACGCCGCCGGTGTGTTCCGATTCGAGGGAAGAATGGTCGACGAACCGGTGCTCAGACACGCCCGTTCGGTGCTTCGCCGAAGCCGTTCAGGACGGCTCTGAAAGACCGACGCCAAATCGTTATGAAGTATTTCGCGCGCTGACGCCGGGGCGGTTCAAACGTGTCGGTGGACTGGCATATTCTGGCCACAGGTGCGGGGGCGCGTCGGCTCCCACATCCCGCGAGATTTCGGGCAAAGGGGTGGGATCGGATGGTCAGGATGTCACCTCGCCGCTTCGCATCCGATCTGCCGGACCGGGGCCCATCCGGCACCCGCCAGACGCAGCCGGATCCGTCGCTCCACCCCTCGTCGCCGATCCCGGTGATGGGCGATGGCGCCGGTCTCGGCGCACGCATCCGGCGCCCCCTCGGCGAGACCGACCTCACGGTGTTCCCCCTCGCCCTCGGCACGAGCACTTTCGGCTGGACGGCGCAGGTTGACGCGAGCGCCGCGATCCTCAACCGCTACTTCGACTTCGGCGGCAACTTCGTCGACACCGCCGACAGCTATTCGGCCGGGCGCAGCGAGCACATCATCGGCCAGTGGATGGCACGCCGCAAGAACCGCGACAGCATGGTGGTCGCAACGAAGATCGGAAACCACCCTGACAACCCGGGCCTCGGTCCGGTCGCCATGGTGCGCGCCGTTGAGGCCAGCCTCGAGCGGCTGCAGACCGACCACATCGACCTGCTCTACTTCCACCTCGACGATCGCACCGTCCCGCTCGAGGACACCCTCGGCACGGCGCAGTGGCTGATCGAATCCGGCAAGGTGCGGTATCTCGGCGCGTCGAATTTCTCAGCCGAGCGACTCGTCGAAGCACGAATCCTCAGCGCCGCCGGGTACCCGCGGGTCGAAGCACTCGAAACGCACTACAGCCTGCTGCACCGCCAGCCGTTCGAGGGTGACCTCGGGCTGGTCAGCCGGGGGCAACGGCTCGGCGTCATGCCGTATTTCGCACTCGAGAACGGGTTCCTGACCGGCAAGTACCGGTCCCGGTCCGACCTCGACGGGTCCGCCCGTGGTGCCCGCGTCGCGCGTCATCTCAACCGGAACGGCCTGCGCGTGCTTCACGCCCTCGACGGAGTCGCCGCGGAGCAGGACGCTCCGGTAGCGTCGATCGCCCTCGCCTGGCTGCTCGCGAAGCCCGGCGTCGTCGCCCCAGTGGTCAGCGCATCCACGGCAGATCAGGTCGACGCCCTCGTGCGGTCGACTGTGATCCGCCTCACCCGCACCCAGTTGCTCGAACTTGAACGTGCCGCCCGGGTCTGAGCTTTCACAAGCCGTGCTGTCACGAGCTCTGCTGTCACAAGCTGTGAGAAGCCCCGGACGGGCGTGCGACACGACGGCTCCGCTGCCGTAGGGTGGAAGCGATGAACGGCGCCGTGGAACTTCCGCTCGATATTGCCGAGCTCTCCTTTGCCGCATCCGGCGACGCTCTCGTCCGCCGCAGTGTGCTGCCAAGCGGCGTTCGGATCCTGAGCGAACACGTTCCGGGCAGCAGCAGCGCCACGCTCGGCTACTGGGTCGCCGTCGGCTCACGTGACGAGCACGGCGCAGAGGACGCCACCAAGACACGCCCGGGAAGGGAATCCGGTTACGGTTCCACCCACTTCCTCGAACACCTGCTGTTCAAGGGAACACCCACCCGGACCGCTCTTGACATCGCCATCGCCTTCGACTCGGTCGGCGGCGAACACAACGCGCTCACCGCGAAAGAGCACACCTGCTACTACGCCAGGGTGCGCGACCACGACCTCGCGATGGCCGTCGACGTCATCGCCGACATGCTCACCAGCAGCCTGCTTGATCCGGCAGACTTCGAGAACGAACGGGGCGTGATCCTCGAAGAGCTCGCCATGGCGGAGGACGACCCCGCCGACGTCGCCAGCCAGAAGCTGTTCGAGGCGGTCCTCGGCGACCACGACCTCGGCCGTCCGATCGGCGGAACACGGGATGCCGTCCGGCAGGTGTCCCGCGACGCCGTCCACGCCCACTACCGCGAGAATTACCGCCCGCAGGACCTTGTGATCACCGCCGCGGGAGCCGTCGACCACGACGCGCTCGTCGCAGACGTCACCACAGCATTGACCGCAGCAGGCTGGGACCTTTCAGCGACCGCCCGACCGGTGGAACGCCGGGGCCAGTCCGAGTCGCTCGTGACTCGAGGATCAGCGCTCTCGGTCGAAACCCGCCCGATCGAGCAGGTCCACCTTCTCATCGGGTTCCCTGGCCTGTCGGCGTCCGATGATCGACGACTGATCATGGGAGTGCTCAACTCCATCCTCGGTGGCGGGATGTCGTCCCGGCTCTTCCAGGAGGTCCGCGAGAAGCGTGGCCTGGCCTACTCGGTCTACTCGTTCGCCGCGTCGTACTCCGATGCCGGAGTGTTCGGACTGTACGGCGCCTGCTCACCGGCGAAGGCACGCCAGGTCGCCGACCTCATGCTCGAAGAATTACGCCTCCTCGCCGCAAACGGCGTCACACCCGAAGAATTGGCCCGGGCGAACGGCCAGCTGTCCGGAGCATCCGCTCTGGCCCTCGAGGACTCGGACACCCGGATGTCCAGGCTCGGCCGCGCCGAGATCACCCTCGGTGAGTTCCTCGACCTCGACGAGAGCCTGCGAAGGTTGGCTCTCGTCACCGCTGACGAGGTGCAGGCGCTTGCCGCCGATCTCGTCTCCCGACCTCTTTCCCTTGCCGCAGTCGGAGCCGTCGATGAAGACGTGTTCGCCGGGTTCGGGACAGATCACCAGGAGTAACACTCGTGTCTCAGTACATTTACCTCGTTCGCCACGGAGAACAGCAGGATGCCCAGCATGGGCTCGGCGACGGTCCTCTCTCAGCCAGGGGCAGGCGGCAGGCACACCTGCTCGCCGAACGCATCGGCGGCCTGCCGCTCACCGCGGCACACCATTCCCCATTGCAGCGGGCGTCCGAGACAGCAGGCATCGTCGGCGAGCGGATGCCGGCGATCGTCTCCGAGCCGTCGGCGCTCTTGATGGACTGCGTCCCGACGGGGCGGATGTCCCAGATGCCCTCCGCGTACCTGCCGTTCTTCGGGTCGGTGACCGAGGCGGAGATCGAGGCGGGAACCGCACAGATGGCGGATGCCGTCTCCGAGTTTCTCGCACCGCGCAAGGGTGACCGGCACGATCTGCTGATCACCCACAACGTCGTCATCGCCTGGTTCATCCGCGAGGTGCTCGGTGCGCCCGAGTGGCGTTGGATGACCCTCGACCAGGCACATTGCGGGCTCAGCGTGATCCAGCGGAAGCCCGGCCGGCCGTGGACGCTCCTCACCCACAACGACCTTGCGCACCTCCCGATGGAGCTTCGAACCGGGTTACCTGACGTGCCGCTGGTCTGAGCCGGACGGCATCCGTTCGCTCCCGCACGTTCAGAGGGTGAGGGACTTGCGGTACCAGTTGGTGGCGTTGGGGTTGTCGTTGTACGGCTCGACGCTCTCGTAGCCCGTCGACTGGTAGAGCCCGCCGGCAGCGGTGAGCGTCGCGTTGGTGTCGAGCACGACCTCAGTGGCCCCGAATTCGGCCGCGCGACGCTCCAGCTCGGCGAGAAGCTGCTTTCCCCAGCCCTTGCCGCGCGTTTCGGGGCGGAGGAACAGGTGCTTGACCTCGTACCGGGTCGGCGCAAGCCGGCGGACGCCGCCGCAGCCGACGGCGCGATCGCCGTCGTGGACGACGACGAAGACCCCCGCCGGTGGTTCGAACTGCTCGGGCGCGGGGAAGGTGACGGAGTAGGTTCCGCCGATAAAGGTCAGCTCTCTGCTGTGGAAATACTCCGCCAGCAGGTCGTGGGCTGTGGCGTCTGTGACAGGTGTAGGTGTGAAGTCGGGCACCCGATCAGCTTAAACCGGCGCCGGCGGGTGCATCGGCAACGGCCTGTAGATTGGGAGCATGGTTACGAGCGTGGCAGTGGTGGGTGCGAACGGCACGATGGGGCGATTGTTCACGCGGCTCATCGAAGAGACGCCGGGGTTCGACGTGTCGGCCCGGCTTGGCTCGTCGAGTTCCCTCGATGAGATGAACGGCGCCGACATCGTCGTCGACGTCACAGCGCCCGCCGTCTCACCGAAGGTCGTCGAGCACGCTCTCCGCTCGGGCGCTAATGTCCTCGTCGGCACCTCCGGCTGGTCGCGGGACCGGGTCGCCACGTTGCGCAGCCAGCTCGCAGACGCCGACAACGGCGTCGTGATCATCCCCAACTTCTCGCTCGGGTCTGTGCTCGGCACCACCCTCGCGACGATCGCCGGCCGGTTCTTCGACTCGATCGAGATCGTTGAGGCGCATCGGGCTGCGAAGATCGACTCGCCGAGCGGAACCGCTGTGCGAACGGCTGAGCTGATCGGTGAGGCACGGGTAGGGCTCGGGCCCGTTGAGGCGCCGTACACCGACCAGCGTGCGCGCGGACAGCAGGTGTCGAGCATCCCGATCCACAGCCTGCGGCTCGCCGGGGTTGTCGCCCGCCAGGAAGTGACGTTCGGTGGCACGGGGGAGACCCTGTCGATTACCCACAACACCATCGACTCGAGTTCGTACGAGCAGGGGATCCTTCTCGCGCTCGAGGCGACGCGAACCGCGACGGGCCTCACGGTCGGGCTCGAGAATCTCATGGATCTGGGGCTCTCCCGCGCATGACCACACGCATCGGTGTGGTTGTGATGGCTGCGCTCCTCGTTCTGTACCTTGTGCTCGTCGGGGATCGTGCGATCAAGTTCCTTGCCACCGGTGAGCCGATTGCCATTGCGATCGGGGTCGCCCTCCTGGTTCTTCCGATCATCGGGGCGTGGGCCCTTCTTCGGGAGCTTTTGTTCGGGGTGCGGGCGGAACGTCTTGGACGTATCCTCGAGGCAGAAGACGCCCTCCCCGCCGACGAGTTGCCGGTGCGCCCGAGCGGTCGCCCGGAGAGGGATGCTGTCGACGCGATCTTCCCCGAGTACCGCGCGGCCGTCGAGGCCGCGCCGGAGGATTGGCGCGCCTGGTACCGCCTCGGGCTGGCCTATGACGGCGCTGGCGACCGTCGGCGGGCGCGGCACGCCATCCGTGAGGCGATTCGGTTTAGCGCCCGCTCCTGACGCGCTGCGTTGATTGGGCCCAAAGGGTCATTCCCGAAATCCATTGGTCCCAAAGGGTCGTCCATCGCGGCCTGGACCGCCCTATGGGCCCGGCCGAGCCATCCGCGTCCAGTCCCCTCAACGCCCTTTGCGGTGAGTCGATTGGGCCCAAAGAGTCATTCACGTGATCGATTGGTCCCAAAGGGTCGTCCATCGCGAACTGGACAGCCCTTTGGGCCCAATCGAGCCCCATGCTCGTCGAGCCGCCCGAGGGGAGTCGATTGGGCCCGAAGGGTCATTCGCGTGATTGATTGGTCCCAAGGGGTCGTCCATCGCGAACTGGGCCGCCCTTTGGGCCCAATCGAGCCCCATGCTCGTCGAGCCGCCACGAGGGGAGTCGATTGGGCCCGAAGGGTCATTCACGTGATTGATTGGTCCCAAGGGGTCGTCCATCGCAAACGGGACCTCCCTTTGAGCCCAAGCGAATCCTGCGGCGGTCGAGTCGCACGAGGTGTCGTTGCGGTCGTCGGGTTGCCGCCCTGTGTTGCTCGCGGCCGTGCCGAATCACCCGATGTGGTGAGCGATTGGGCCCAAAGGGTCATTCGCCCTGTTCGATTGGTCCCTAAGGGTCGTCTATCGCGGGCTGGACCTCCCTTTGAGCCCGGTCGAGCCCTGCCGCGGTCGAGTCGCCACGAGGCGAGTCGATTGGGCCCTAAGGGTCATTCGCCTGATCGACCGGTCCCAAAGGGTCGTCCATCGCGGCCTGGACCGCCCTTTGGGCCCGATCGAAACCTTGGAGTCGATCGAGGTGCAAAACGTGAGCTACCCGAACGCTCGGAGCGCCCTCAGCGCCCCCGCCTCAGCGCCGCATTCACGGCCCGCTCGACGGTGGTGTGCTCGAACACGTACCCGTCGTCGAGAAGCCGCTTCGGCTGCGGATGCTGGTCGACCAGTAACAGGTCACGCGCAGCATCACCGAGCACCGCCTTCAGAGCAAAGCTCGGAACTGGCACGAAGAACGGGCGTTTCATCCGCGCGGCGAGGTGACGCATGAGGTCGTTAGCGCTCGCCGCGGTCGGTCCGGTGACGTTCACCGGGCCGGAGAGGGTGCCGTCGAGGATGTGCAGGAGCGCTCCCACCTCGTCGGCGAGGCTCACCCAGGGCCAGAGCTGGTGTCCGCCGGCGAGCGGCCCGGCCACACCGGCTCTCGTGATCAGCAGCAGCGGCTTCAGCACGCCGTCCGTCGCCACCACGATGCCGCTCCGGGCGATCGCCACCCGGGTGACGGATGCCGCGCGCAGTGCCGTTCGCTCCCACTCGGGGGTCACATCGCTGAGGAAACCCGTACCCCGTGGGCTCTCCTCGGTGAGGACCTCCCCGGGGCGGGACCCGTAGTAGCCGGCAGCCGACGCGCTGAGAAACACCTCGGGTGCCTCCCGCGCGGCCAGGATAGCCGTCACAAGAGTGCTCGTCGCGTCGATGCGTGAGGAGAGGATCTCCCGCTTGTACCGCGGCGTCCACGGCAACCGTCCGATGGATGCTCCCGACAGGTTCACGACGGCGGATGCGCCGTCGAGAACACCGGCATCCAGCCGCCGCGACGCGGGATGCCACAGCACCTCACCTGGGCCGGGCTCCCGGCGCACGAGGCGAACGACCTCATCACCCCGGGCCCGCAGCGCGTCAGCAAGGGCGGTTCCGATGAGGCCGGACGCACCGGCGAGAACGACACGTTTCACGGCATCCGCTCCAGCGCCGCTATCGGCTTAGGCCAGGCTCGCCTCGATCGTGATCGCGGTGCCCGCGAGCGCTTGCGAAACGGGGCACGTCGCCTTCGCTTCGTTCGCGATGCGTTCGAAGTCCTCTTCGCTGATGCCGGGGACGCTTGCGCTGACGAGCAGGTGGCTGCCGGTGATGCCCGTACCGGGCTGGAAGGTGACGGCCGCGGTCGTCTGGATGCTCTCCGGCGGGGTGCCCGCCTGGGTCAGCATGTTCGAGAACTGCATGCTGAAGCAGGCGGCATGCGCCGCCCCGAGCAGCTCCTCGGGGGTGGTGACGGTGTCTGAACCCTCAGCGCGGGCCGTCCAGTTCACCGGAAGGTTCGTCGCCGCCTTCGACGAGTCGAGCGAGACGGTGCCCGAGCCCTCGAAAAGCGTTCCATTCCACACGGTCGTTGCTTCGCTGGTTGCAGTCATGGCATCCTCCAGGAGATCGGGGCGGCAGTGTCGCCGCTGCCCCGAGCCTAACCAAAAGGCCCAACGGGGTCACCAGCTTGCGGCGTATCCCCAGCCCGTGCCAGAGCGCGAACGGATGCCACGGCGTCCACCCGCGAAACACGGCACAGCTCGTGCTTCCGCCGCGGCCAGGGGTCGGTACCCTTGGAGTCATGGCTGCGATCCCCACCCCGTACGAGGACCTTCTCCGCGACACGCTCGAGAACGGCACACGCAAGACCGACCGAACGGGGACCGGCACCACGAGCGTGTTCGGCCGGCAGCTCCGGTTCGACCTCTCCGAGGGATTCCCGCTCATCACCACCAAGCGCGTCCACTTCAAGTCCATCGCCTATGAACTGCTGTGGTTCCTCCGCGGTGAGAGCAACGTCGGCTGGCTGCGCGAGAACGGCGTCACCATCTGGGACGAATGGGCGGATGCCGACGGCGAGCTCGGCCCTGTCTACGGCGTTCAGTGGCGCTCATGGCCGACGCCAGGGGGCGACACCATCGACCAGATCTCCGAGGTGATCGACGCCATCAAGGAGACCCCGGACTCCCGCCGGCTGATCGTGTCCGCCTGGAACCCCGCCGACATCCCCGACATGGCGCTCGCGCCCTGCCACGCCCTGTTCCAGTTCTACGTCGCAGACGGCAAACTGTCGTGCCAGCTGTACCAGCGCAGCGCCGACCTGTTCCTCGGCGTCCCCTTCAACATCGCCAGCTACGCGCTGCTCACCCACCTCGTCGCCGAGCAGGCCGGGCTCGAGGTCGGCGACTTCGTCTGGACCGGCGGCGACTGCCACATCTACGACAACCACATCGAGCAGGTCACCGAGCAGTTGACCCGTGAGCCGTTCCCGGCGCCGAAGCTGCGGATCACGACCCAGCCGGTGAGCATCTTCGACTATGCGTTCGAGGACCTCGTCGTCGAAGGCTACGAGCACCACCCGGCGATCAAAGCACCGGTGGCAGTATGACGCTTCCGCGCGTCGGTCTGGTCTGGGCTGAGGCTGCCAACGGAACCATCGGCAAGGACGGCGTCCTGCCGTGGCACCTCCCGGAAGACCTGGCGCACTTCAAGGCCGTCACGCTCGGCAGTGCTGTTGTGATGGGACGCAAGACCTGGCTGTCGCTGCCTGAACGCTTCCGCCCATTGCCCGGCCGCCGCAACATCGTCATCACCCGCCAGCCAGACTGGAAGGCGCCAGGCGCCGAAGTCTCGAACTCCCTGGCATCCGCCCTCCAGCTCGCCGCTGAGGGCACGGGAGAAGACGACTTCGTCTGGGTGATCGGGGGAGCGGAGGTGTTCTCCGCCGTCATCGACATCGCCCACCGGCTCGAGGTCACCTCTCTCCGTGTGCGGATCGAGGGGGATGCCGTCGCCCCCGCCATCACGGAACGCTGGCGACTCGTCGCCTCAGACCCCGAAGAAGGCTGGCATACGTCAGCGACCGGGATCGAGTACCGCTTCCAGCGCTACGAATCGTAACTGAGCGCGTCCGACCTCCGCCTGGTGGGTCGGGACGGGCCCCGCAACCGGTAACCTGATACCTGTGTCTAACGTCGCAAATCCTTTCGGTCAGGTCCTCGTAGCTCTCGTCACCCCTTTCACCTCGGATGGTGAAGTCGACTGGCCCGGCGTCGAGAAGCACATCGACGACGTCATCAACGCGGGCGCTGACGGCATCGTCGTCACCGGCACGACGGGGGAGACGTCGACCCTCACCGACCCGGAGAAGCTCCGGCTTGTCGAGATCGGCAAGTCGGTATCTGCCGGCCGGGCGAAGATCATCACCGGCGGCGGATCCAACGAGACGGCCCACGCCATCGATCTGTACCGCCAGAGCGAGAAGGCCGGCGCCGACGGCGTCATGATCGTCACGCCGTATTACAACAAGCCGACGCAGGCAGGCATCCTCACGCACTTCCGGATGATTGCGGATGCCACGGACCTTCCGGTCATCCTCTACGACATCCCCGGCCGCACCGGTGTCGAGATCAAGTACGAGACCATCCTGCGCGCCGCCAAGCACCCGAACATCCTCGCTGTGAAAGACGCCAAGGGTGACTTCTCAGAGGTCAGCCGTGTCCTCAACCAGACGGACCTCCTCTACTTCTCCGGCGACGACGCGAACGCTCTGCCGCACCTGTCGATCGGCGCTGCGGGCCTCATCGGCGTCACCGCGAACATCGCGGCGACCCCGTACCGCCAGATCGTCGATGCTGTGAACGCAGGCGACCTCACCGCAGCGACCGCCGCGCACAAGCAACTCGAACCACTCGTCCGCGCCGTGATGACGCACGTGCCGGGCACCGTGGCCGCGAAATACATCCTGCACGGGCTCGGCCGCATCGGCAGCCCTCGCGTCCGCCTCCCCCTCGTCGGACCCGAGGAATGGGAAGCAGCACAGATTGAAGACGAGATCGACCTCGTTAGGAACATCCCGGGAGTGGACTTCTCCAACTTCCGTCCAGACCGCAACGCGGCAGCCGGCGGTGCACTGCCCAAGGTGCACGGCACCACTCGCTGACGCACACATCCAAGGAGGGCATATGCCCACATCCGTTTACAGTCCGCCTGCCCTGAAGAAGGGAACGCTCCGCGTCATCCCGATCGGTGGTCTCGGCGAAGTCGGCCGGAACATGACAAGTTTCGAGATCGACGGCAAGATTCTCATCGTCGACTGCGGCGTTCTGTTCCCCGAAGAGCACCAGCCAGGCGTCGACCTGATCCTGCCTGACTTCACCCCGATCAAGGACCGCCTCGACGACGTCGTTGGTGTCGTCCTCACCCACGGTCACGAAGACCACATCGGTGCGGTCCCGTACCTGCTTCGCCTGCGCAAGGACATCCCGCTGATCGGCTCAGGCCTGACCCTCGCGCTCGTCGAGGCGAAGCTCAAGGAGCACCGCATCCAGCCGTACAGCCTGACGGTGAAAGAGGGCCAGAAGGAGCAGCTCGGCCCGTTCGATCTCGAGTTCGTCGCCGTGAACCACTCGATTCCGGATGCCCTCGCCGTCGCGATCAAGACGTCGGCGGGCACCGTGCTCGCCACGGGTGACTTCAAGATGGACCAGCTCCCGCTCGACGGCCGGCTCACCGACCTTCGCGAGTTCGCCCGGCTCGGCCAGGAGGGCGTCGACCTGTTCCTCGTCGACTCCACCAACGCCGACGTGCCCGGTTTCACACCGCTCGAGCGGTCCATCGGACCCGTCCTCGACCAGGTGATCGCCCGTGCCCCCCGCCGGGTCATCGTCGCCAGCTTCTCGAGCCACGTCCACCGCGTCCAACAGGTGCTCGACGCTGCCCACTCCAACGGCAGGCGGGTCGCCCTCCTCGGCCGCTCGATGGTTCGGAACATGACCATCGCGGCGGACCTCGGCTACCTCAAAGTCCCCGAGAACGTTCTCATCGACTACAAGAAGGCGAAGGACGTTCCTGACGACAAGATCGTCTACATGTCGACCGGCTCCCAGGGCGAGCCGATGGCCGTGCTGAGCCGCATGGCGAACATGGACCACGCCATCGAGGTCGGCGACGGCGACACCGTCATCCTCGCGTCCAGCCAGATCCCCGGCAACGAGAACGCGATCTACCGCGTCATCGACGGACTCACCAAGCTCGGCGCCAACGTCGTGCACAAGGGGAACGCCAAGGTCCACGTCTCCGGGCACGCGGCTGCCGGCGAGCTGCTCTACTGCTACAACATCATCAAGCCGAAGAACGTCCTGCCTGTGCACGGTGAATACCGGCACCTGGTCGCCAACGCGAAGCTCGCCATCGACACCGGTGTTCCAGAGGAGAACACCATCCTCGCGGAGGACGGCACCGTCATCGACCTGCGCGACGGAGTGGCCGAAGTCGTCGGCCAGCTGGACCTCGGCTTCGTCTACGTCGACGGCTCCAGCGTCGGCGAGATCACCGACGCCGACCTCAAGGACCGCCGCATCCTCGGCGAAGAGGGCTTCATCTCGATCATCGTCGTCGTCGACGTGCAGACCGGCAAGGTCATCGTCGGCCCTGAAATTCACGCGAGGGGCTTCGCCGAGGACGACCGTGTGTTCGACGGCGTCAAGCCGAAGATCGAACAGGCGCTTGCTGAGGCAGCACGCAACGGCGTTCGCGACCCGCACGCGCTCTCGCAGATCGTCCGTCGTACCGTCGGCCGCTGGGTGAACACGTCGTACCGCCGCCGTCCGATGATCGTGCCTCTCGTCATCGAGGCGTAACCACGTTCGAGTTGCCCGGTCTGCCCGGTCCTGGTTCGCCAGGACCCGGCAGACCGGGCACTTCGGCGATATGGGGCGCTAAGACTCGCCGTTGCAGCGGGGGACAGGCCCACGTCAATGCGGGGCAAAGCGCCGCCTCGGAAGTACCGTTGAACCATGGCCACGACCAGCAAAACGTCCGGCCGCGGTCGGAGCACGCCGGCGCGCGGAGGAACATCGAGCGCCCCCGAAGCGCGAGCGAAAGCAGCACCGGCGAAAAACACGACGGCGAAAACCACCAAGCTTCCGACGGCGAAGACGGTGGCGTACCCCGCCGAATCGACCGAGAACGTGTTCGTCAGGATGTGGATGGGGCTCGCCCACCTCGCCGGCGGCACCGCCCGCGCGTTCGGTCCTGAACGGTTCGCCAAGGAAGATCGCCGCGACGGCATCCCGTTCCTGATCGTCCTGCTCGCCATCGTCGGCATGGTCATCCAGTGGTTCGGCGTCAACAACGACCTGGCCCAGAACCTCAACGCATTCACCTTCGGCGGTATTTTCGGGCGTCTCGCATTCGCGCTTCCCGTCATCATGCTGCTGTTGGCCATCTGGCTGTTCCGGCACCCGAATTCCGTCAACGACAACGACAATGGCCGGATCGGCATCGGCCTCATCCTCGCGCTCGTGGCAGTGGCGGGTCTGTGCCACGCATTCGGCGGCCAGCCGAGCCCGAGCGAGGGGATGCCCGCCCTCGCGGTGGCCGGCGGACTTATCGGCTGGATCGTCGGAGCACCCCTCGTCGCACTGACGACCCAGGTCGGCGCCGCCATCATCCTGTCGCTTCTCCTCCTGCTCAGCCTCTTCATCATCACCAAGACACCGCCGAACAAAATCGGTAACCGCCTCCGCGAGCTGTACGCGTGGACCTTCGGCACCGAACTTCCGTCCGAAGAAGAACGCCAGGCGGCGAAGCTCGAGAAGACGAAGCAGGTCGAGCTCTCCGGGCTCGACGGGGACGACGACGAGGCCGACGATTCACTGCCCTGGTGGCGACGCAACAAGAGCCAACGCGAGATCGATCCCGCGTTCGATTCGGCGCTCGAGACCGACGACGTCACCGAGCTGCTCGGCGGCCCCAGCCGCGGCAACGGGGAGTTCGATTCGGCGCTCGAAGGCCAGGACCTCGACATGTTCGGCAACCCGATCGACGACGACGAGGGCATGACCGAGATCATCGGTGATCTCTCCGCCGCTGAAGCCGCGCTCGGCACGTTCGACAGTTCGGGGGAGTCCACCTCAGGCCTGCACGACGACGGCCCGGACGGACAGACCGAAGCGCTCCCCGGGATGGAGGGGCTCGGGCTGATGGAGAACTCCAGCCCGCAGCGGATGACCCGGCCGGTGGCTCCTGCCGCTCCGTACCGGCTCCCCTCCGCCTCGACGCTCGGCGCGGGCGACCCTGCGAAGACCCGCTCGGCAGCGAACGACGTCGTCGTCGCCGCCGTGACGAGTGTCCTCGAGCAGTTCAAGGTCGACGCGAAGGTCACCGGGTTCTCTCGCGGGCCGACGGTCACGCAGTACGAGATCGAGGTCGGCCCGGGCGTCAAGGTCGAGCGGATCACGGCGCTCACCAACAACATCGCCTACGCCGTCGCGTCGAACGAGGTCCGAATCCTCGCGCCCATCCCTGGCAAGAGCGCCATCGGCGTCGAGATCCCGAACACCGACCGCGAAATCGTGACCCTCGGCGACGTGCTCCGGTCAGCGAACGCCACGAAGAGCGTGCACCCGATGACCATCGGTGTCGGAAAAGATGTAGGCGGCGGGTTCGTCGTCGCCAACCTCGCGAAGATGCCCCACCTCCTCGTCGCCGGCTCCACCGGGTCCGGAAAGTCGAGCTTCATCAACTCGATGATCACGAGCCTTCTCATGCGGGCCAAGCCCAGCGACGTGCGCATGGTGCTGATCGACCCGAAGCGGGTTGAGTTGACCTCGTACGCCGGGGTCCCGCACCTCATCACTCCCATCATCACCAACCCGAAGAAGGCGGCCGAAGCGCTGCAGTGGGTGGTGAAGGAGATGGACATGCGGTACGACGACCTCGCCAGCTTCGGCTTCCGCCACATCGACGACTTCAACAAGGCCGTCGTCAACGACGAGATCGTCCTACCCGCCGGCAGTGAGCGCGTGCTCAAGCCGTACCCGTACCTCCTCGTCGTGGTCGACGAGCTCGCCGACCTGATGATGGTCGCCCCGCGCGACGTCGAGGACTCGATCGTCCGCATCACGCAGCTCGCGCGAGCATCCGGCATCCACCTCATCCTCGCCACCCAGCGGCCATCGGTCGACGTCGTGACCGGACTGATCAAAGCGAACGTGCCATCGAGGCTTGCCTTCGCCGTGACGAGCGTCACCGACTCCCGCGTCATCCTCGACCAGCCGGGCGCCGACAAACTCATCGGGCAGGGCGATGGGCTCTTCCTGCCGATGGGGACCAACAAGGCAATCCGGGTGCAGGGCGCGTGGGTGTCCGAAGCGGAGATCGAAAAGGTCGTCAAGCACGTCACCCAGCAGGCGCGGCCCGAATACCGCAAGGATGTCGCGGCGATCACCGAGAAGAAGGAGGTCGACGCTGACATCGGAGACGACCTCGAGCTGCTCCTCGCCGCGACCGAACTCGTCGTCGGCACGCAGTTCGGGTCGACGTCGATGCTGCAGCGCAAGCTCCGGGTCGGCTTCGCGAAAGCCGGCCGTCTGATGGACCTCATGGAGTCCCGCGAGATCGTCGGACCATCTGAGGGCTCGAAAGCGCGCGACGTGCTCGTAACGGCCGAGCAATTGCCAGGACTTCTCGCGAAGCTCAAGGGAGAAGACGGCCCAGCGTTCGACTCTCAGCCCGAGCCTGCATCCGGATCCGGACCGGAATCGGACGATCGTTACGACGGAGACAAGGTCGAGGACCAGTTCGCCGGTTACGATGAGGTTGAAGGCGAATCCGACGAGGACGCCTGGCAACTCACCGGCAAGGACTAGATCATGGCTCTTCCCAGCGCCGCTTCCCCCCGTTCTGCCAACCTGAACCTGCCGAACGCGATCACCGTCGTCCGCATCCTTCTCGCCCCGGTGTTCATGTGGATGCTCCTGGCCGATGACGGAGCAGACGGTGCTCTCCGCTGGGCGGCGGCCGCGCTCTTTGTCGTCGCCATCGCCACAGACGGGATCGACGGTGCGATCGCCCGAAAGCAGGGCCTCGTCACCGAACTGGGCAAGCTGCTCGATCCGATCGCCGACAAGGTCCTGACCGGCGGCGCCCTTGTCGCCCTGTCGATCCTGGGCGAACTGCCCTGGTGGGTGACCATCATCGTGCTGGTCCGTGAGATCGGGATCACGGTGCACAGGATGATCGTGGCCACCGACCATGTCGTCGCCGCCGCGTGGATGGGCAAGCTCAAGACGCTCGCGCAGGCGGTCGCCATCTCGATCGCGCTCGCCCCGCTTTACCTCCTGCTCGGCGACTGGATCTTCTGGGTCAACGGGGCTCTCATGACCATCGCTGTACTTCTCACCATCGCAAGCGGTCTCGACTACGTCCTGACAGCACTGAAAGCATCCCGACGGCCATGACCGGCACAGGGGGGCACGTGGCGGATCGCACAGCCGCGTTGATCCGCCACCTGACCACGCGCGGACTCACCGTCGCCGTGGCTGAGTCGCTCACCGGGGGACTGCTCGCAGCCGAACTGATCCGGCCCGCTGGGGCCTCCGCTGTCGTCGTCGGCGGAGTCGTCGCCTACGCAACCGCTGCGAAGGAGTCCGTGCTCGGAGTCGAATCGGCGCTCCTCGCTCAGAACGGCGCCGTTCATCCCCGGGTCGCGGAGCAGATGGCGGCCGGTGCGCGTCGTGTCCTCAGCGTCGGCGGCCGCGAAGCCGATATCGGAATCTCGACGACCGGGGTCGCCGGTCCAGACCCGCAGGATGGCCGGGAACCCGGCACGGTCTTTCTCGGACTGTCGATGGGAAACGGCTCCCGCTCGATCGGGCTCAGTTTGGCTGGCGACAGGGACACAATCCGGCGCGACACCGTCACCGCCGCCATCGACTACCTCATCGCCATCACCGGCGCGGAAATGGGGGAATCCTGAAGGATTTCAACCCGTTCGGTGACCACGGAATACCAGCAAACATCCCGTCGTTGCATCGAACAGACTCACAAGAAAAGATCCAGTCAGCAACACTAGGGTTCGTGCGTGGATGGGTGTAGTAAAGTAGCCATTCACAGACTTACCGGTGGTGAGGCTGACCGGCAGAGAAGGAGGGGTCAAATGATACTTGTTCGTCAAGAAATCGGCGACGTGCTTCGTGACTTCCGGCTGCAAAAAGGGCGGACTCTTCGCCAGGTTGCAAGCAAAGCGAGTGTAGCCCTCGGCTACCTCAGCGAAGTCGAACGCGGGCAGAAAGAGGCATCGAGCGAAATTCTCGCCTCGGTTGCCGACGCGCTGGAGACGCCGATCTCCGTGATCATGCGCGAAGTCGGAGACCGCCTCGCTGTTCTCGAAGGCATCGAGCCGATTCCAGACACCGTCCCAGACGAATTCGTCGCAGAATTGGATGCCAACCTCGTCAGTCACTGACACGGTTGAATCCTCGAAAAACCCCGGAGTGCGTTGCGCTCCGGGGTTTTTCGCCGTCTGCGCGAACGTTACGCTTGAGTCCGTGAAGCTCAGCGAGTTCAGGACGGCCATGACGACCGAGTTCGGTGGCGCCTACAGCCGTGTGCTCGCGAACGATCTTGTTCTTCGCGAACTCGGCGGCCGGACGGCCAACGACGCGCTGGCAGCAGGGGAGTCGCCTCGCGCCGTGTGGCTGGCCATCTGCCGCGAAACCGATGTCCCTGAGGAGCGCCGCCACGGCGCCGGGGTTCCGCCGCCCCGCAAGTAGCCACTGCACTTCGCCGCCGTGCACCGAAATTGACTTCGACACGCCGACGCGTTCCTCTCGAACATCTGTTCGGTTTGGGTTAGGCTCCTTCACAAGAGCTATTCGGCTTCGTTCTGCCCACTGATTTCCTCCCCCAGACATTAATGTCAGGGGTGCACAATACAGTCGACAGCGTTCCTGAACATCGCTTCCAGCCTTGTCACAGCGCCGGATTTCCCGGGGCGCGACAGCCTACAGGCGCACCGATATCGACAGAGAAAGAGGCAGACATGCCATCACCAGCAGACCGCGAGAAGTCCCTCGAGACCGCTCTCGCCCAGATCGACCGCCAGTTCGGCAAAGGGTCAGTCATGCGCCTCGGCAGCGATGAGCGTGCCCCTGTCGCTGTCATCCCGACCGGTTCGATCGCGCTCGACGTCGCGCTCGGTGTCGGAGGGCTCCCACGCGGCCGGATCGTAGAGATCTACGGTCCTGAGTCGTCCGGTAAGACCACTCTCACTCTCCACGCCATCGCCAACGCGCAGAAGGCCGGCGGTATCGCTGCGTTCATCGACGCGGAACACGCCCTTGACCCCGAATACGCGAAGAAGCTCGGTGTCGACATCGACGCCCTGCTGGTCTCCCAGCCCGACACCGGTGAGCAGGCCCTCGAGATCGCCGACATGCTCGTCCGTTCCGGTTCCATCGACCTCATCGTGATCGACTCGGTGGCCGCACTCGTTCCCCGGGCCGAGATTGAAGGCGAGATGGGTGACTCCCACGTCGGACTCCAGGCGCGGCTCATGTCGCAGGCTCTCCGCAAGCTCACCGGTGGACTCAGCCAGACCAACACCACCATGATCTTCATCAACCAGCTGCGCGAGAAGATCGGCGTGTTCTTCGGTAGCCCCGAGACCACGGCCGGCGGAAAGGCGCTCAAGTTCTATGCGTCGGTCCGACTCGACATCCGCCGGATCGAGACGTTGAA
This sequence comes from Mycetocola miduiensis, assembly GCF_900115155.1. Classification (GTDB taxonomy): domain Bacteria; phylum Actinomycetota; class Actinomycetes; order Actinomycetales; family Microbacteriaceae; genus Mycetocola_A; species Mycetocola_A miduiensis. The sequence continues at coordinate 48,775 of NZ_FOVM01000005.1, read as the reverse complement.
AGACGGCACGGATGCTGTCGGAAACCGCACACGCGTCAAGGTCGTCAAGAACAAGATGGCACCGCCGTTCAAGCAGGCTGAATTCGACATCCTCTACGGCACGGGAATCTCCCGTGAAGGCAGCCTCATCGACTTCGGTGTCGAGCACCTCATCGTGAAGAAGTCCGGCTCCTGGTACACCTACGACGGTGAGCAGCTCGGCCAGGGCAAGGAGAACTCCCGGAACTTCCTGCTCACCAACCCCGATGTCGCCAACGAGATCGAGGGCAAGATCAAGGCGAAGCTCGGCATCGGTGGGGCCGTCGCGGCCGAGAATGCCGTCGAAGCGCCCGCAGCCGGCAAGACGACCGCTGCAGCCAAATCGGCCGCAGACCAGCTCGCCGCCCGGCGCGGCGCCTAGGGCTGGTCCCGAGTATGGTCCGGTTCATCGATCCAGACGAGAACGACTCGCCCGCGGGCGAGGCCGCCAAGCTTGCGACGGTGACCTACCTTCCCGGAGCGACGCCGAAGCGGGACTTTCCCGCTTCGAGTGTGGCCCAGGAGGTGGCTCAGGAGGTTGCTCTGGAGGCCGACCCTGAGGCGGTCGAGGCTGCGCTCGTGAAGAAGCTCGCCCGGCGGGCCCTGAGTGAGGCCGAAGTCCTGTCGTACGGCATGGACGAAGGCCTGACCGCTCACCAGGCGAACTCGGTGCTCGACCGTTTGCGCGACCTGGGCTACGTCGATGACCGGGTCCTCGCCGAGCAGCTGAAGCACGCGCTGTATGAGCGCAAGGGGCAGAGCAAGTCCGTGGTCACCCGGGCGATGTCCGGCCGATCGATCGACCGCGAGATCATCGATGAGGTCCTCGATGACATCGACTCGGGCGACGAGCTCAGTGCGGCTACCGAGCTCGCCGCGAAGCGCGCGTCACAGCTCACCGGGCTCGACAAGCAAACACTCGAGCGCCGGCTGGTCGGGTTCCTCGCCCGCCGGGGCTATCCGGGCAACATCGTCCGCGAGGCGATCGCACCTCTCCTCGCGGGCCGTTCGAGCTCGGCGTCGTCCACGGTGCGGTTCCGCTGAGCCGACGCTGCCCGAGGACACCCGACCCGGCTTGTGCCTACCGCTGAGCGGCGGGCACAAGCCGGTGCATCCGCTCGCTGGGCCGTGGAGGCGGCGCGCGGCGCGAATTCACTCGTTGCGAATTCACTCGTTGCGGCCGCAAACACCCGGTGGGCCGCGTGAGCTCGTCCGTACCGGGTGAACTCGTGCGACGAAGCCGCCGGTGCCGCCGGTGCGCCGGTGCCGCCGGGCCGCTGCTGCGCATGGCGGGCGGGCGGCGTCCGCGAGCCGGGCTTTGCTCCTGCGGCGAATTCACTCGTTGCGGCCGCAAACACCCGGTGGGCCGCGTGAGCCCGTCCGTACCGGGTGAACTCGTGCGACGAAGCCGCCGGTGCATCCGTCGCCCAGTTCGAGCGGGCGAACGTAGACTGGGACGATTATGAGCACGCTGCAGGAAACGCCCACCGTCATCACGCCGTCAGCCGCGGCACTCGACGGGTCAGGGCGCGCACGAACCTACGAAGTCCGCACCTACGGCTGCCAGATGAACGTGCACGACTCGGAGCGCCTCGGCGGTTCGCTTGACGCCGCCGGTTACGTCAAGGCCGTCGGAGTCGAACCGGATGTCGTCGTCATCAACACGTGTGCCGTCCGTGAGAACGCGGACAACAAACTGTACGGAAACCTCGGCTACCTGGCATCCGTGAAGAAGCGTCACAAGGGCATGCAAATCGCCGTTGGCGGATGCCTCGCCCAGAAAGACAAGAACGTCATCCTCGAGAAGGCGCCCTGGGTCGACGTCGTGTTCGGCACGCACAACATGGGGTCGCTTCCGAGGCTGCTCGAACGGGCCCGCCACAACGATGAGGCGCAGATCGAGATCCTCGACGCCCTCGAAACGTTCCCGTCGACGCTGCCCACCAAACGGGAATCCACCTACAGCGGCTGGGTGTCGATCTCGGTCGGCTGCAACAACACCTGCACGTTCTGCATCGTCCCAGCGCTCCGCGGCAAAGAGAAAGACCGCCGACCCGGCGAGATCCTCGCCGAGATCCAGGCGCTTGTCGACGACGGTGCGATCGAGGTCACCCTTCTCGGCCAGAACGTGAACTCCTACGGCGTCGAATTCGGCGACCGGCAGGCCTTCAGCAAACTCCTCCGTGCCGCAGGCGAGATCCGGGGACTCGAACGCATCCGCTTCACCAGCCCTCACCCCGCCGCGTTCACCGACGACGTGATCGACGCCATGGCCGAAACGCCCAACGTCATGCCCCAGCTGCATATGCCGCTGCAGTCCGGCTCGGACCGGATCCTCAAAGCCATGCGCCGGTCCTACCGCAGCGCGAAATTTCTCGGCATCCTCGACCGGGTCCGGGCGCAGATGCCGCACGCGGCCATCTCGACCGACATCATCGTCGGTTTCCCCGGTGAGACCGAAGAAGACTTCCAGGAGACGCTCCGCGTGGTCGAAGCCGCCCGCTTCGCCACAGCGTTCACGTTCCAGTATTCGGTTCGTCCGGGCACACCCGCCGCGACCATGCCCGACCAGGTGCCCAAGGCGGTCGTCCAGGAGCGCTACGAGCGGCTCACCGCCCTGCAGGACCGGATCAGCCTCGAAGAGAACCGGGCCGTCGTCGGCCGTGAGGTGCAGCTGGTCGTCGCCGTCGGCGAAGGCAAAAAGGATGCCGCCACCCACCGGATGTCTGGCCGCGCGGAGGACTCCCGGCTCGTGCACTTCGACGTTCCCGAGGGCTCCGAGATCCCTCGCCCCGGCGATGTGGTCACCGTGCGCATCAGCCAGGCGGCTCCGTTCTATCTCATCGCCGACACGGCAGACGGACAGCCGCTCCGGGTGCGCCGCACCTCGGCGGGGGATGCCTGGGACCGGGCAGAGGCGGAGTCCTGCGGCGTGCCGTCCCCCGCGTCTGCGACTCCCGGCCGGGTGTCGCTGGGGCTGCCGTCGCTGCGCGTCGGCCCGCAGGCATCCCTCGCGGGTGCCACGACACCGATCTACGACCAGTTGGACGGTCAGCGCTGAACCCGTCACCGGCCGACCTGATCGCGGTCGTCGGCCCGACGGGCACCGGTAAGTCAGAACTCTCGCTCAACCTCGCCGAGCGACTCGCCGCTCTGGGCCGGCCTGCCGAGATCATCAACGCCGACGCCATGCAGCTCTACCGCGGCATGGACATCGGCACCGCCAAGCTTGGTTTGCCAGAGCGCCGCGGTATCCCGCACCACCTCCTTGACGTCCTCGACGTCACCACGGAATCCACCGTCGCCCGTTACCAGGCGGATGCCCGCGCCACGATCGAGGACATCCTCGAACGCGGCGCAACGCCGATCCTGGTCGGCGGGTCGGGCCTGTATGTCGCAAGCGTTCTCTACGACTTCCAGTTCCCGGCATCCGACAAGGCTGTCCGTGCGCGGCTCGAAGCCGAGCTCGAAACGGACGGCGCGGGCGCGCTCTACCGCCGCCTCGTCGCGATGGACCCTGCCGTTGCGGCACGGATCGGTTCGCAGAACACGCGCCGTCTCGTCCGGGCGCTCGAGGTCGCCGAGCTGACCGGGTCGCCGGTGGCCGGGATGCTTCCTGAAGCGCCGGTTTACTGGAAGCCGACCCGCATTGTCGGCCTCCGAGCGCCGCGGGACGAACTGGTCGCCCGGCTGGACGAACGAGTCCTCGGGATGTGGCGGGGCGGCCTTGTCGACGAGGTCCGTGAACTGGTGCCGCTCGGGCTTGAGCATGGTGTCACCGCATCCCGGGCGATCGGCTACGCCCAGGCGCTGCAGCAACTCGCAGGCACGGCCACCGAGGCCGAGGCGATCGACCAGACACAACAGCTGACCAGGAGGTACGCCCGCAGGCAGGTGAGCTGGTTCCGTCGCTACGCCGACATTGTCTGGCTGTACTACGACGACCCCGAACTCGTCCCGACCGCGCTGGCATCCGTCGCAGGCTGACGATCGATCGGTCCCAAAGGGTCGCACACGGGATCGATCGGTCCGCAAGGGTCGCCGGAATTCCGGTGAGTGACCCTTAGGGCCCGATCGATGTGCATCCGAGCGCCAACGCCTTCGAGCCGCGGCGCCCTTGGCCCGCTGGCACGAACCGTAGACTTGGGCCATGGCATTCACTCTCCAGTTCACCAAAGGTCACGGCACAGGCAACGATTTCGTCCTCTATGCTGACCCGGACGGAACCATGCCACTCACCGCCGAACAGATCACCGCGATCTGCGACCGGCATTTCGGCGTCGGCGCAGACGGCGTCATCCGCGCCGTGCGGTCGGCGAACCTCGACGCAGGGGCTGCGGCCCTGGCGGAAGATGAGAACGCCGAATGGTTCATGGATTACCACAACGCAGACGGATCGATCGCAGAGATGTGCGGCAACGGCATCCGCGTTTTCGTCCGTTACCTGCTCGACCAGGGCCTCGCGACCCTGGAGTCCGGCGACACGCTGCCGATCGGGACGCGCGCTGGCGTGCGCGACGTTCAGAAGTCGACGAACGGCTTCCAGGTCGACCTCGGCCGGTGGAAACTCGACGGCGGAGAACCTCTCGTCCGGGCCAAGGAACTCAAAGTGGCTCGGCCGGGCCTCGGCATCAACGTGGGCAATCCCCACGTGGTCCTCGCCCTCGCGGATGAGACGGAGCTGGCGTCAGCGGACCTCAGCTACGTGCCGCGGATCGAACCGGAGCCGATCGACGGCGCCAACGTCGAGTTCGTCGTGCCGCACGACCCGCTGGTCACCGATGGCGTCGGCCGCATCACCATGAGGGTCCACGAGCGGGGGAGCGGCGAAACGCTTTCCTGTGGCACCGGCGTCGCCGCGGCAGCGCTGGCGACACGTCATTGGGCGGGAGCGGCCGCCCCGAACCAGTGGCGGGTGGACGTGCCTGGTGGAACACTCGGTGTGCGGATGTTCGCCACCCAGGACGGTGAGCACGTCGGGCTGAGCGGCCCCGCCGAACTGGTTTACGTTGGAACGCTCGAACTGGGCTGAGTTCAGCTGTCGTGCCGGCCGGCGCGCAACACGCGATAGCCCTTGCTGATCGCCTCCCGGGTCACATCGAAGTCGGGGAGATGCTCCTGCAGCCAGCGGTGCAGGCTGTCAGCGCCGAGATTCTTCTGCACGACGAGCCAGGCGTCCGAGCCTGGGGCGAGCCGCGGCAGCCAGTACTCGAGCATCTCGTGCAGCGCCTGCTTGCCGATCCGGATCGGCGGGTTCGACCAGATCGAGTCGAAGACGAGATCGGCGGGCACCTGGTCGGGGAGCACTGCGCGCACATTGTCGAGGCCGAGCTTCTCGGCGTTCATCCGGACCAGTTCGAGGGAACGTTCGTTGACGTCGACGGCCCACACCGTGGCATCCGGTGACGCAAAAGCGATAGTGAACGCGATCGGTCCCCAACCGCAGCCGAGGTCGAGGATATTGCCGGTCGCCGGCGGGCGGGGTGTCTCGCTCAGGAGGACCTGGGTTCCCTGGTCGACACGGCTGGGGCTGAAGATGCCGTTGGCCGTGGTCAGCTCGCGTTCGGCGCCCGCGAGGTGCACCGTGACGGTCCGCAGCTTGAGTTCGGTGCCAGGCACCCCGGTGAAATAGTGATCGCTGGCCATACCCGAACGTTACTCGACCATTCGGGTTAGGGTTAACTCTGATGACTCAACCTAGCGATACTCCAGACACACCCGTCGACGACGACGCCGTCGCCCGCGTCCTGAAGAACGCCGAGACCCGCGCGTCCGGGTACTCGCTTTTCGGCACGGGCAAGGCCACAGCGCTCGACGCTGAAACCGGCTTCGAGACGACAGACGCAGGCCGCGACGGCGAGCAGTTCGACCGCGAAGACCGTCAGGCGCTGCGCCGGGTGTCCGGGCTGTCGACCGAGCTCGAAGACGTCACCGAGGTCGAATACCGGCAGTTGCGCATCGAGAACGTCGTGCTCATCGGGATCTACTCGCAGGGATCGCTGCAGGATGCCGAGAACTCCATCCGGGAACTCGCCGCGCTGGCCGAGACAGCCGGCGCCGTTGTGCTCGACGGCATGCTCCAGCGCCGACCGCACCCGGACCCCAGCACCTACCTCGGCAAGGGCAAAGCTGAGGAACTCCGCGGCATCGTCGCGGCCCTTGGCGCCGACACCGTCATCGCCGACACCGAACTGGCGCCCAGCCAGCGCCGTGCCCTCGAGGACGTGGTGAAGGTGAAAGTCATCGACCGCACCGCCGTCATCCTCGACATCTTCAGCCAGCACGCGAAGAGCCGCGAGGGTAAGGCGCAGGTCGAACTGGCGCAGCTCGAATACCTCCTGCCGCGACTTCGAGGCTGGGGTGAATCGATGTCCCGCCAGGCCGGTGGCCAGGTCGGTGGGGCCGGCGCGGGAATGGGTTCGCGCGGACCAGGTGAGACGAAGATCGAACTCGACCGCCGCCGCATTCACACCCGGATGGCCAGGCTCCGCAAGCAGATCAAAGGTTTCGGCCCGGCACGAGAGGCGAAACGCGCCAACCGGCACCGCTTCGAAGTGCCGTCCGTCGCGATCGCCGGATACACAAACGCGGGCAAGTCGAGCCTTCTCAACCGCATCACGAAGGCGGGCGTTCTCGTCGAGAACTCCCTGTTCGCTACCCTGGACGCCACTGTCCGGCGCACCCAGACTGAAGACGGCAGGCTCTACACGATCTCGGACACCGTCGGCTTCGTCCGGAACCTGCCGCACCAGCTTGTCGAAGCATTCCGGTCGACGCTCGAAGAAGTCGGTGAAGCGGACGTCATCGTGCACGTCGTCGACGGATCCCACCCGGATCCCGCGGCTCAGCTGACGACCGTTCGCGACGTCATCGGAGACGTCGGCGCGAGGGACATCCCCGAACTTGTCGTCTTCAACAAGAGCGACCTCGTCGACGAAGATGACCGGCTGCTGCTGCGCGGCCTCGAGCCGAATGCCATTTTCGCGTCAGCGCGAACGGGCGAAGGCATTGACGAGATCCTTGCCGCCCTGGGCCGGCTCCTGCCGAGCCCATCGGTCGCACTCGACCTTCTCGTGCCGTACGACCGAGGCGATGTCATTTCGATGCTGCACCGGCGCGGACGGGTCGATCATCTCGACTACCTCGAGGAGGGCACCCACGTTCGCGCGATGGCATCCGAAGAACTCGCCGCGCAGGTCGCGGAGTTCGCCCGGCCGGCCTGACCCGTCAGACCGCTCGGAGCACAGCCACGATCTTGCCGAGCACGTCGGCTTCGTCACCGAGGATCGGTTCGAAGCTCGAGTTGCGGGGGAGCAGCCAGGTGTGACCGTCGCGCTGGCGGAAGACCTTGACGGTCGCTTCGCCGTCGAGCATCGCCGCGACGATGTCACCGTTCTCGGCTGTTTGCTGCTGCCGGACGACCACCCAGTCACCATCGCAGATCGCCGCGTCGATCATCGACTCGCCTGACACCTTCAACATGAAGAGCTCGCCCTTGCCGACGAGCTGCCGGGGAAGCGGGAAGACCTCTTCGACCTGCTGGTCTGCGGTGATCGGCACGCCGGCGGCGATCCGCCCTACGAGGGGGACCATGGCGGCGTCGCCGACCGGAGTCGTGTTCTCGAAGTCCACTTCGGATGACGGCGACGGCAGATCGATGAGGATCTCGAGCGCGCGGGGACGGTTCGGGTCGCGGCGGAGGTAGCCGCTGAGCTCGAGCTGGTTCAGCTGGTGGGTAACGCTCGACAGGGAGGCGAGGCCGACCGCATCGCCGATTTCGCGCATGCTCGGCGGATACCCACGAGAACTCACCGAGCGCTGGATCACGTCGAGAATCGCCATCTGCTTCTCGCTGAGGCTCTTACGTCGCCGGGTTGTCGGCTTCTCGGCGAGCACCCGCTTGGGTTTCGCGGCAGCGGCGGCAGCCCCAGCCGTTCCGGCGGCATTCCTCTTGTCGAGCGTCATGTCACTCCCGTCCGGCGGGCGTCGCCGGCCAATGTCAGTGGTCGCTGATTGGGTATCAACCAGTAGCAGAACTCTAGTCTCGGCACCGGTGGGCGGCAAACATTCGTTCGAGTGTGTCGGGAAAGAATTCCGCAAAAGTACGAACACCTACTTGAATGTTCGAACAATCGAATATATATTCGGAACACAGCTTCGTATCCGGCTCCCCCCGCCGGGGGTCGGATACGAACACTCCGAAGCACCGCACCGCACAGTCAGCCACGCAGGAGACACATCATGAGCACAGCAGTCATCACCCCGATCCGCCCGGCACTCTCATCCCGCCAGGCAGCGATGCGACCGTCGCCCGTTGTAGCCCCGCACCCGGTCGCCTCTATGACGCAGCCAACCGGGACGCAGCCAACCGGGACACAGCCCACCGGCCGTATCCGACTGACCCGCCGCGGCCGCGTCGTCTTCACCTCGCTTGCTGCCGCTCCACTGGTCGCCGTCGCCGCATGGCTCGGCGTCAACGCGCTTCCCGCCGTCGCGACATCGAGCTCGAGTTCCGTCGTATTCGAATACGCGACCATCGAGTCCGGTCAATCGCTCTGGCAGCTCGCGTCGAGCATCGCCCCCGAGGCAGACCCGCGCGATGTGATCGCAGACATCATGCGGCTCAACCAGCTCGACAGTTCGACCGTCTCGCCCGGGCAGCGCATCGCCGTCCCCGAGCAGTACGCAGGCAACTGAACCAGGCTGTCCGCGGCTTCGCGCGGGCGAACCGAGGCGGTGGCCGCCGTCGGTAAACTTGTCGGGTGAGTTCTCTCGAGTCCCTGCCCATCCGCGACGACCTGCGCGGCAAGACGCCCTACGGGGCTCCCCAGAAGACCGTCCCCGTGGCGCTCAACGTCAACGAGAACACGCATCCGATTCCTGAGGTCGTCGCCCGCGACATCGTGACCGCCCTCGCCTCCGCCGTCCTCGGCGCCAACCGGTACCCCGACCGTGAGTTCAGCGCGCTGCGCGACAGCCTCGCTGGGTACCTCGGACACGGGCTCAGCCGGGACAACATCTGGGCCGCGAACGGATCCAACGAAGTGCTCCAGCAGGCGCTGCAGGCCTTCGGTGGTCCGGGCCGGACCCTCCTCGGTTTTGCGCCGACCTATTCGATGTATTCGCTCCTTGCCTCAGGGACGGGGACCACGTGGCTCGCCGCCGAGCGGGACGCCGAGTATGAGTTGTCGCCGGCCACTGCTGCTGCGGCCGTGGCGAAGGCTCAACCGGACATCGTCTTCCTCTGCTCGCCGAACAACCCGACCGGTACGCCCCTCGCGCTCGACACGATCAAGGCGGTCTATGACGCGACTGACGGCATCGTCGTCGTCGACGAGGCATACGTCGAGTTCGCACCGCACGACATCCCGAGCGCCCTGACCCTGCTGCCCGGCCGCGAGCGACTGCTCGTCTCGCGGACGATGAGCAAGGCGTTCGCTTTCGCCGGCATCCGGGTGGGGTATCTCGCCGCGGACCCCGCCGTGACGGATGCCCTCCGTCTCGTGCGGCTGCCTTACCACCTGTCCGCACTCACCCAGGCGGCGGCGACCGCCGCACTCGCGCACAGCGACGCGATGCTCGCCATGGTCGACGACATCCGGGTCCAGCGCGACCGCATCACCGCAGGACTGACCCAGCTGGGCTTCCACGCCTACCGCAGCCACAGCAACTTCGTTCTTTTCGGGGGAGTGGAGAACCCGCACGCCCTGTTCGAAGCGTTGCTGGAGCGAGGTATCCTGATCCGCGACATCGGGCTACCCGGCCAGCTGCGCGTTACCGCCGGCACCGAAGCAGAGACGACCGCGTTCCTCGACGCGATGGCCGCGATAGGCTCGAAACCATGAGCGTCGAAACCATCAGCACCGAGCACATCGGCACCGAGAGGCGTGTCGCCCGCATCCAGCGTGAGACGAGCGAATCCAGCATCGAACTGTCGATCAACCTCGACGGCACCGGCACGAGCGACATCGACACGTCCGTTCCGTTCTACGACCACCTGCTGACGGCGTTCGCGAAGCATTCGCTCACTGACCTCACTGTGCGCGCCAAGGGGGACACAGATATCGATGTGCACCACACAGTGGAGGACATCGGAATCGCGCTCGGCCAGGCGATCAAAGAAGCACTCGGCACCAAGTCGGGGATCTCCCGGTACGGTGATGCGCTTGTTCCGCTCGACGAAGCACTCGTGCAGGCGGTCGTCGATATCTCCGGCCGCCCGTACCTCGTGCACTCCGGCGAGCCCGCCGGTTTCGAGTTCCACCTGATCGGCGGGCACTTCACCGGATCGATGATCCGCCACGTCTTCGAGGCGATCACATACAACGCCGCCCTCACCGTGCACGTCCGGGTTCTCGGTGGCCGCGACCCGCACCACATCGCCGAGGCCGAATTCAAGGCCTTCGCCCGGGCGTTTCGGCTGGCGAAGGCGCTCGACCCCGAAGTGACGGGTATCCCATCGACGAAAGGTGTGCTGTGAGCGGAGGGTCTTCTCCTCGCGTCGTCGTCCTCGACTACGGCAGCGGAAACGTGCACTCTGCGGTCAAGGCGCTCGAAGCGGCCGGGGCCAACGTTGAGCTCACCGGTAACCGTGCGCGCGCAATGGAAGCCGACGGCCTCCTTGTGCCAGGCGTCGGCGCATTCAGCGCCGTGATGGAGCAGCTGAACAAGAACCGGAGCGCTGAGATCGTCGACCGCCGCCTGGCCGGGGGTCGTAAGGTGCTCGGCATCTGCGTCGGCATGCAGGTCATGTTCGAACGCGGCGTCGAACGCGGTATGGACACCGAAGGTCTCGGCGAGTGGCCCGGCGCCGTCACCGAACTGGATTCCCCCGTGCTCCCGCACATGGGCTGGAACACGGTGGATGCCCCGGAGAATTCGGTCCTCTTCGCCGGCCTCCGGGACGAACGCTTCTACTTCGTGCACTCCTACGCCGCGCAACACTGGACGCTCGAAGCGACGCGCCCGTTCCCTGAGCCTCGGGTGACCTGGTCCGAACACGGCGCCCGTTTCATCGCCGCCGTCGAGAACGGTCCCCTCTCCGCCACCCAGTTCCACCCCGAGAAGTCGGGAGAAGCCGGCATCCGGCTGCTGAGGAACTGGGTCGGCTCCCTTACCACCGACTGACGAATACCCATGCGGCGTCCAACTGCCGCGCCCGAAAACCAAGGACAATAATGAGTGAGTTCAACTCGACGCCGAAGCTTGTGCTGCTTCCTGCGGTCGACGTCGCCGACGGCAAGGCCGTCCGGCTGACCCAGGGCGAGGCCGGCACCGAAACCAACTACGGTGACCCGGTGGATGCGGCATCCGACTGGGCGACGCAGGGAGCCGAGTGGATTCACCTCGTCGACCTCGACGCCGCGTTCGGCCGAGGCAGCAACTCCGGCGTCATCCGCAAGGTGATCAAGCAGGTCCGCGGCGTGAACGTCGAGCTGTCAGGAGGCATTCGTGACGACGCGTCACTCGAGGCCGCTCTCGCAACCGGGGTCAAGCGGATCAACCTTGGTACAGCCGCGCTCGAGAACCCGGAGTGGGCAGCCAATGTCATCGGGCAGTATGGGGAGGCGATCGCCGTCGGTCTCGACGTTCGCGGCACGACCCTCGCCGCTCGCGGCTGGACCAAGGACGGCGGCGACCTGTGGACCGTCATCGACCGGCTCGAACAGGCTGGCTGCGCGCGTTACGTTGTGACCGACGTCACCAAGGACGGCACCCTGCAGGGCCCGAACATCGAGCTGCTCCGCCAGGTTCTTGAACGCACGAACCGGCCCGTCGTCGCCTCCGGCGGTGTGTCCAGCCTCGACGACCTCGTCGCGCTGCGTTCGCTCGTCCCTCTCGGGCTCGAGGGTGCCATCGTCGGCAAGGCGCTCTATGCGGGCGCCTTCACGCTCGCTGAGGCGCTGGATGTCGCATCCGACTGACTCCGCGGATTCGGCGGGCCAGCCGTGGCAGGGCCGTTCGTTCGGTGATGCCCCGGCGTCGACCGATGACGGGTCAGCGCCCGAACTCCTGATCAGTGCGTTGGCGCGGTTCCACGACGGCACATCCGGTGAAGCGGATGTCGTCGACGCGTTCCGCACGTCCCGGCTGCTGATCCCGCTGGTCGCGCACGCCGGCGACGTCGGGATCGGGCCGAACGGCCAGAAGGTCGACAAGACGCAGGAACTCTCGATCGTGACCGTCGGGGGACCGGACGGCCGCAATGTCCTGCCGGTGTTCTCGTCGGTTACGGCCATGGCTGCGTGGAACGTGAAAGCGCGCCCGGTGCCGGCCGACGGCATCCGTGTCGCGCTAGCTGCGGCGAGCGAGAGCACGGACCTTGTCGTCCTCGACCCGACGAGCCCGACCGAGTTCGCCATCCGCCGCCCGGCGCTGTGGGCGATCGCCCAGTCGCAGCCGTGGCAGCCTGGCTATGCGAACCCGGATGTTCTCGACGCCTTCCTCACCAGTGTGCGATCGGAACTGGCGGTCCTCAACGTCCGGCTTGCTGCCGGCGACACTTCGGCTCGCCTCGGCGGACCCGAAGTGATTGTGCGGCTTGAACTCGTCGACGGCCTCACCCGCGCCGAACTCGATGTCACACTGAACCGGCTGGCCCAGCGCTGGGCGGCGAGTGACATCATCGCCACCCGGGTGGATTCCCTGAGGGTGAAGCTGGAAGCGTCCGCCTGAACCGTTCCAGAGTCTGACAGCATCCGCTTTCCCGGTGCGTGCCCCGAGTATGGTGGTGCCATCAGTCACCCGGAAGGAAGCAACGATGCCGCAGCCCACTGGGAAGGTGACGCGTTCAGGCGCTGGAACCTTCGAACTTGAACTTACCCGCACCTTCGACGCCCCCGCCGCTGATGTGTGGGCGAGCCTCACCGATCCCGAACGGACCGCCGAATGGATCGGTCCGTGGCGCGGGCGACCGGGAACCGGCAGCACCGTGGAGCTTCGCATGTCGTTCGAAGAGGGTGCGGACTGGAGTGCCGTGCGCATCGACGAGTGCAATCCGACGCACCTGCTCAGGGTCACGGCGTCGGGCGCAGGGCAGGGCGAGGAGTGGCTGCTGGAAACGCGGCTCGAAGAGAACGACGGCCAGACCGTGCTGACCTTCGTTCACTTTCTCGACGACGTCGCCACCGCCGAGATGAGCGGCCCCGGCTGGGAGCACTACCTCGACCTGCTCGTGGCATCCCGTGCTGGTGTGCCGCGCCCCGAGTGGGACGACTACTTCCCGGCTCAGCTCGAGTATTACTCCGAACAGGTTCGCCGCGCCTCCGCCGGTTAGCGGCCCGTTCTCGGGGTGCCCACGCCGGAACAGGTGCGCCATACTGACCAGATGACGCACGCCACAGCTGGTGCCCGCAGAAGTCTGATTCTTCTCCTCACCGTGATCGCCGTGTTGGTGATCGTCGCGCTTGTCCTGGTTTTCACCAGGGGCGAACCGGAGCTGCTCGACGAGTCCACGCCGGAGGGGGTGGTGCAGCGATACTCGACAGCTGTCCTCGAGGGTGACGACGACGCGGCCATGGACTACCTCTCCGCCGGCGCCCAGGAGGAATGCGGGACCGTCCAGAACACATCCGCTGACGATATCCGGATCACACTCATCTCGACAGACCAGCGCGACGACAGTGCGGATGTGCGTGTGCAGGTCAGTAGGCACGAGGGGGGCGCGTTCGGGTCGGAGTACAGCTACGAAGAAGACTTTCGCCTCGTGCAGGAGGGCGGCGACTGGGTCATCGAAACCGCCCCGTGGGAACTCGCCATCTGCCTGATGGACGGTGCGAAGTGAGTGCCGTCCAGGCCCCATATGCGCCTGCTCCTGGGCCGACGGCCGGTCAGACGGTCCGCAGGCTCATTGTCTATACGCTTCTTTTCGTCCTCGTCGTCATCACCGCGATCGGCGTGCAGACCCTGCTCAGCCTGGTCCTCGGGCCAGACACTCTCCTCGTCGGGAACAATACGTCCACCATCGCGCAGGGGCTGGCGTTCACCCTGATCGGCGGCCCGCTCGCTGGTGTGCTCTGGTGGATCCTCTGGCGCCGGCTGGCCGACCCTGCCGAGCGGGGAGCGATCGAGTGGGGACTCTACATCTCGGCTGTCCTGGTCGTGGCGCTGGTCTCCTCCAGCACCGCGCTGCTCTCGGTGATCGCCTCCCTGATCGACGGCGACTGGGACGCGCTAGCGCTCGGCACGGGCCTGGTCTGGGCCGCAGTCTGGGTGTGGCACCGCTGGATGTGGCGCCACCCGTCGAAGGGCCCGGTCGAACTTGTCACGCTGCCTCTCATCATCGGCGCGGCGTTCGGCCTCGTGCTCGGCTCCTTGAGCGCCATCACCCTGCTCAACGGGATCTTCACGACGGCGATTCGCGACCTGACGTCATCCCCGACGATCGGCGGGCCGTGGTGGATCGGAACCCTGCAGGCGCTGGTCTGGGCGGTCGGCGGGGGAGCCGTGTGGGCCTGGCACTGGTACCGGGAAGGGGCACGCACCACGACCAACGGGCTCGCGAACGTCTTCCTCATCCTGTTCGGGATTCTCCTCGCCAGCGTTGCGTCCCTCGGCGGCATCGGCACCGTGCTGTACGTGGTCCTTCGACTGCTGTTCGACAATTCCGAGCCGGTGGGCGAACTGTTGTCCCCGCTCGGACTCGCGCTCGCGGCCGCGGCAGTCGGAACCGCAGTCTGGACCTACCACCGCGCCGTCGCCATCGACCGGTCACCGTCGACGCGGCAGGCGAGCATCCTTGCGACGAGCGGTGTCGCCCTCGTCGGTGCGGCATCCGGTCTCGGGGTCGTCGTCAACTCGGCACTGGGTATCCTCTCCACGCCGCTCGCGGGGGAGGGTCTTCGTCCGTTGCTGCTCGGAGGACTCAGTGCGCTCCTCGTCGGTGGTGTCGCGTGGATCCTGTCCTGGCGGCCGCTCCGTCCAGCGGATGCCTCGCGGCTGACGACAGGGCGACGCATCTACCTCATCGCAGTGTTCGGCATCAGTGCCATCGTCGCCCTGATCACCCTGCTCGTCATCGGTTTCCAGGTGTTCCAGGTCGTCCTGCAGGGCGGCTCCGGCCTTATCGACCAGATCCGTGCACCGCTCGGGCTGCTTACCGCGACGGCGCTGGTCGCTGGCTATCACTTCGCGGTCTGGCGGGAGGACCAGGCGGATGCCGTCGCGCCGGCCCCGGCGTCACGTCGGCGAACGATCGGCGAGGTCATCCTCGTGACGGCCGCAGACCCGGCCCCGTTCGTCCAGGCCATTCAGGCGGTGACCGGAGCATCCGTCGCCGTCTGGCGGATGGCATCCGCTGGACCCGGAACCCTGCCGGGAGTGGAACAGGAACTTGCGGGTGTCCGGGCGCAGGGGCCGCTGCCGGTTCCTCCGCCGATTGAGGATCTGCCGCTGGCGTCCTCCTACACCCCGGCGGCGCCGGCCGGGGTGGCTGCCGGACCTGCGGCAGATGCGGAGCGTCTCATGCGGGCACTGGAAGGAGTAACGGGGCGACGTGTCCTGGTTCTCCTCGGTCCCGGCCCTCGCCTGGAAGTGGTCCCGCTGGTCGACTGACCGTTCAGTGGCGGAGCATTTCCAGCCGTAGTGAACTGGTGAACAAGGCGGGCGACGACGAATTGTGCCGAGGGTGTGGTCGGGCGCCCAGCCTTCAAGCCGTTTGTGAACTGCCGGACAAGGCGAAGCGGTGTGTGCCGCGTCCAGGGCGTGGACGGGCGTCCACGGGCGGGGACGCGGCGCACGCCGCGGAGCCGCAGAAGGACTAGTTAACCGGCCCCGTCCATTTTTCCCCCGGCCCCTTCCCAATGGGGTCGGGGATGACGGATGCCTCACGGAACGCAAGCTGCAGCGAACGCAACCCGTCGCGCAGGCTCCGAGCGTGCATGTCGCTGATCTCGGGTGCCCCAGCAGTGATCAGGCCGGCAAGCGCGTTGATGAGCTTCCTGGCTTCGTCGAGGTCGAGCTGGCTGTCGGGGTCGTCGGCGAGGCCGCACTTCACGGCCGCTGCGCTCATCAGGTGGACGGCGGTCGTGGTGATGACCTCGACGGCGCCGACGTCGGCGATATCGCGCGAAGCATCCGCTGCCGCGTCTTCAATGTTGTCGTAAGGGGATTCGTTAGTGCTCAATGCCAACCTCTGCTAGACTTTAGGACGGCTCCGGGACTATGTCTCGGTACGAAAGAGGAAATTTCCCACCCGCGCTTGACCGCTTCACTAAGGTTACCGGGTTGTTGTACTCCGCCAGACGCATGGTCCCCATGCCGAGGTAGTCAGGGTACGAGCCGCTGTGATGGCTGAACCATTACGGCTGCGATGTGGTATTTCTCCTCTCTCGCCCGGTGCAGGCATCCGTCTGAACCGATGGTCACGAGTTTTGAGTTAGAGGAGTTTACGCATTAGCGATCCCCGTACAAACGACCGAATCCGCGTCCCCGAGGTTCGCCTCGTCGGTCCCGCCGGAGAACAGGTCGGCGTCGTCAAAATCGAGGTGGCATTGCGCCTGGCGCAGGATGCCGACCTCGACCTCGTCGAGGTTGCACCCAACTCCAAGCCACCGGTCGCAAAGATCATGGATTACGGCAAGTTCAAGTACGAGGCTGCGCAGAAGGCGAAAGAAGCCCGGCGCAACCAGGCGAACACGATCCTCAAAGAGGTTCGTTTCCGCCTCAAGATCGACAAGCACGACTACGAGACGAAAGTAAAGCGCGCTGAGGGATTCCTCAAGGGTGGCGACAAGGTCAAAGCAATGATCCTGTTCCGCGGCCGTGAGCAGTCCCGCCCCGACCAGGGCGTGCGCTTGCTCCAGAAATTTGCCGAAGATGTTGCGGAGTTGGGCACTGTTGAGTCCTCTCCGACCATTGACGGTCGAAACATGGTCATGGTCATTGGTCCTCTGAAGAACAAGTCAGAGGCCAAGGCCGAGGCCAACGCACATCGTGCTGCCGACAAGGCAGCGAAGCAGGAGGAAAACAATGCCTAAGCAGAAGACCCACTCCGGGGCCAAGAAGCGGTTCAAGCTCACCGGTTCCGGCAAGATCAAGAAGCAGCAGTCGGGCATGCGCCACAACCTCGAGGTGAAGTCCGGCCAGCGCAAGCGTCGCCTGAACTCCGACCAGCTTGTGTCGGCGGCCGACTTCAAGAACATCAAGAAGCTTCTCGGTCGCTAGACCAGACCCGATAGGAATATAGACAAATGGCAAGAGTAAAAAGGGCGGTAAACGCTCACAAGAAGCGTCGGGTCATCCTCGAGCGCGCCGAGGGTTACCGCGGTCAGCGTTCACGCCTGTACCGCAAGGCCAAGGAGCAGGTCACCCACTCCATGGTTTACGCGTACCGTGACCGCCGCCAGAAGAAGGGTGACTTCCGTCGCCTCTGGATCCAGCGGATCAACGCGGCATCGCGCGCCAACGGCCTGACCTACAACCGCCTCATCCAGGGTCTGGGTCTTGCTGGCATCGAGGTCGACCGTCGCATCCTCGCTGAACTCGCCGTTCACGAGCCCGCCACGTTCGCTGCCCTCGTTCAGAGCGCCAAGAACGCTCTCCCGGCCGACACGTCGGCTCCGAAGGCTGACGCTGCGGCGTAGTCTCCTGCTTGTTACAACGGGCATTCCGCTTTCGCGGGATGCCCGTTGTTGCGTTTCTGGCGAGCCTGTCGGCTCTCCCGGCTGCCCCTCCTAGACTGGGGCCGTGCTTGATAATCCACGTTCCCCGCGCGTCAGAGCGGTCGCCAAACTTGCCAAACGCCCAGGCCGCGCAGAGACGGGACTGTTCCTCCTCGAAGGCCCGCAGGCGGTCGCCGAGGCGCTGATGTTCCGGCCTCAGCTCTTCGTCGAATTGTTCGCGACGCCCACGGCGCTCGAACGCTACACAGACATCGCCGAGAAGGCCGTTGCCGCCGGCATTGAGATCGAGTACGTCTCCGAAGAAGTCCTCAATGTGATGAGTGACACGGTGACCCCCCAGGGATTCATCGCTGTCGCCCACCAGTTCCCCACGTCGATGAAAGACATCTTCGCGGCGGGGCCGAAGCTGATCGCGATCCTCGAAGAGGTCCGTGACCCGGGCAACCTCGGCACGATCATCCGTGCCGCAGACTCCGCTGGGGCGGATGCCGTCATCCTGACCGGTCGCACCGTCGACCTGTACAACCCGAAGGTCGTCCGGTCGACCACGGGGTCGCTGTTTCACTTACCGATCGCGGTTGGCGCAGAATTGCCGAATGTCATCCAGCGCGCCCGCGCCGCTGGCCTCACCGTTCTCGCGGCAGACGTGAAGGGCACCAGCCTGCTCGACGCCCGCGCCGACGGCACTCTTGGCGGCCCGACCGCGTGGCTCTTCGGCAATGAAGCACACGGACTCACCGACGAGCAGCTGCCGCTGGCGGATGCTGCGATCACGGTGCCCATCTACGGCCACGCGGAGTCGATGAACCTCGCCACCGCGGCATCCGTCTGCCTGTACGAATCTGCCTTCTCGCAGCGTTCCGCCGCATCCTGAACGTACGGGAATGTTTGGTTACAACTGAGTAACGGGGGCTGCTCCGATATGCGCGCGAAACATGGAGTCCCCTACGTTGGATCCCATGGAACCAACGCTTATCCCGCACACCACAAGTGTGCCCGTTGCCAAACGTGGCGAGCCTCTTGTCGTCATGGACGGGGTGAACAAGCACTACGGTGAACTCCACGTCCTCAAGGACATCAACACCTCGGTCGCACGTGGTGAGGTTGTGGTTGTCATCGGCCCGAGCGGCTCCGGTAAATCGACGCTGTGCCGCGCGATCAACCGGCTCGAGACGATCGACGCCGGAACGATCTCCATCGATGGCAAGAAACTGCCCGAAGAAGGGGCCGACCTCGCCCACCTGCGCGCAGACGTGGGCATGGTCTTCCAGTCCTTCAACCTCTTCGCCCACAAGACGGTCCTCGAGAACGTCACCCTCGCGCCGCTCAAGGTGAAGAAGATGTCGAAGAAGGATGCGACGGAGCGCGCGATGACGCTGCTTGAACGCGTCGGAGTCGCCAACCAGGCCAACAAGATGCCCGCGCAGCTCTCTGGCGGCCAGCAGCAGCGTGTGGCGATCGCAAGGTCGCTCGCGATGAGCCCCAAGCTCATCCTCATGGATGAGCCGACGAGCGCTCTCGACCCCGAGATGATCAACGAGGTTCTCGACGTCATGGTGGGACTCGCCAAGGAGGGCATGACGATGATCGTCGTGACCCACGAGATGGGCTTCGCCCGCAAGGCTGCCGACCGGGTGCTCTTCATGGCGGACGGTGAGATCGTCGAAGAGGCTACTCCCGAACAGTTCTTCACGACACCCAAGTCTGACCGGGCGAAAGACTTCCTGTCGAAGATTCTCGAGCACTGACCACCGGGCTGCGGCGTTCGGCCGCGCCCGTTTCCCTTGACCGTCCTCGGCGGTCGAGACACAGCACAACACAAGAGGAATGAGAAGCTGATGAAGCGTAAGAAGCTATCCCTGATCGCTCTCGGAGGAGCCGCTCTGCTGGCCCTCTCTGCCTGCGCGGGTGGCGACGGCGGCGGCGCCGCTGCACCGGAGCCGGAAGAGAAGCCGACGTTCGAAGCGGGCACCACCATGGCTGAGCTTGCTGAGGCCGGTTCGATCACCATCGGGACCAAGTTCGACCAGCCGCTGTTCGGCCTCGTCGGCCCGAGCGGCGAGCCCGAGGGCTTCGACGTCGAGATCGGCAAGATCATCGCCGCGAAGCTCGGCATCGCGGACGACAAGATCGAGTGGAAGGAGACGGTTTCCGCGAACCGCGAGCCGTTCATTCAGAACGGTGAGGTCGACCTCGTCATCGCCACGTACACGATCAACGACAAGCGCAAGGAAGTCATCTCCTTCGCCGGGCCGTACTACATGGCAGGCCAGTCGATCCTGACGCTCGCCGACAACGACGACATCAAGAGCGAGAAGGACCTCGTCGGGCAGCCGGTCTGTTCCGTCACCGGTTCGACCCCGGCCGCCAAGCTGGCCGAAATCGGCGCAGAGCCCGTTCTCACCGACACCTACTCGAACTGCCTGGAGCCGCTGCGCACCGGACAGGTCGTCGCCGTGTCGACCGACAACGTGATCCTCGCGGGCCTCGCCGCACAGAACGAGGGCGAGTTCAAGGTGGTCGGCAAGCCGTTCACCGAGGAGCCTTACGGCATCGGCCTCGCGAAGGACGACACCGAGTTCCGCAACTTCATCAACGACACCCTCGAGGAAGCCTACGAAGACGGTTCGTACGAAGAAGCATGGGACAGCACCGCTGGCACCGTGCTCGAGTTCGTCGAGCCGCCGGCTGTAGACCGCTACTAGTCCCAACCGTGAACGGGGCGGGGGACTTTCTCCCCGCCCCGTCCACGAGCCCGTCGTACAGACAGAAACGGAAGAGGCCACATGGACGTCATCATCGACAACATGCCTCGGTACCTCGAGGGTTTCAGCATGACCCTGCAACTGCTCGTCGTTGCAGCGATCGCCTCCCTCGTCCTCGGCACCTTCATCGCCATCATGCGCATCTCGCCCGTTCCCTCGCTCCGCGGTTTTGCGGCGGCATACACCGAGCTGGTCCGTAACACGCCGCTCACCCTCATCCTCTTCTTCTGCGCGTTCATCCTCCCGTACCTGGGCGCACGGATGCCGTACGAGCAGTTCGCCATGATCGGTTTGAGTGTCTACACCTCGCCCTTCATCGCTGAAGCACTCCGCTCGGGCATCAACGGCGTTCCCATCGGCCAGGCCGAAGCCGCTCGAAGCGTGGGACTCGGGTTCGGGCAGACCGTCGGCTATGTCGTCCTTCCCCAGGCATTCCGCATGGTGATCCCGCCCCTCATCAACGTCATCATCGCGCTGACCAAGAACACGTCGGTTGCCGGCGGCTTCTTCGTCGTCGAACTGTTCGCCATCGGTAAGGAACTCGCCAACGCCAACGGCGACGCCGTCATCGCCGTCCTCCTCGGCGTTGCGACCTTCTACCTGCTGATCACCATCCCGCTCGGCTTCTTTGCCGGTCGGCTCGAGAAGAAGTGGGTGGTGTCGCGATGAGCAATTCCGTTCTGTTCGACGCACCGGGCCCGAAAGCCCGTCGTCTTTCGATCACGCTGTCCATCGTGGTGGGCGTACTCATCGTCGCCGGACTGTACTGGCTCTACGCCGTGCTCGCCGCGCCGAGGCCCAGCTCCGGTGGAATCGTGCTTC
The DNA here is from genome assembly GCF_900115155.1 of Mycetocola miduiensis. Taxonomy (GTDB): domain Bacteria; phylum Actinomycetota; class Actinomycetes; order Actinomycetales; family Microbacteriaceae; genus Mycetocola_A; species Mycetocola_A miduiensis. The sequence continues at coordinate 27,549 of NZ_FOVM01000005.1, read as the reverse complement.
CCGGGATGTTCGACCCCAGCCGCTGGGACGTCTTTGCGAACCCTGAGGTCTGGACGTTCATCTGGTCGGGTGTGGTCAACACTCTGCAGGCCGCAGCGGCTGCCGCCGTGCTCGCGTTGATCCTCGGAGTGGTCTTCGCCCTGCTTCGCACAGCGAAAGCATCGTGGGTCCGTGTGCCGACGACCGTCGTCCTCGAATTCGTGCGCGGCATGCCCGTGCTGCTCATGATGCTCTTCATCCTGCTCGGATTCGCGAGTGGGGCGTACTGGGCAGTTGTCCTCGCCCTCGGCCTGTACAACGGCGCCATCATCGGTGAGGCCCTGCGCGCCGGTCTTGCTGCTCTTCCGCGCGGTCAACGTGAGGCGGGGCTCAGCCTCGGCCTGCGTGAACTGCAGACGCGCATGCTCATCGAGTTCCCCCAGGCGTTCCGTCAGATGCTGCCGATCATCGTCGCTCAGCTCGTCGTACTCCTCAAGGACACCTCGCTCGGCTACATCGTCGGATACCCGGAGCTGATCCGGTCGACCATGAACAACCTGGCGAGCTTCTACGGCAACCGGTACCTGTTCTCGTTCTTCATCGTCACACTCGTGATCTACCTGATCATGAACCTGTCGCTGTCCTGGTTCGCCCGCTGGCTGTCGAAGCGCACCGACTCCGCGCGGCGTGGAGGCAAGGCCAAGAAGAACGTCCCGGTCGACCCCGGGCTGGCCATCGCCCAGGCGTCAGCGACAGCAGCACAGTCGGAATCGAAGCAGGGCCTCTAACCAGCCCCGCGCAGCGGCACGGGGCATTCGCTCCACTCGGTAGACTTGTGACCCGTGTCCGACTCTCCCGAAATTTCCGAATCCACCGTCACCGCTGCGGTTGAAGCGGCGCTCGAGGCAATAGCCGCAGCCGCTGACTCGTCCGCACTCAAGCAGGTGCGAACAGAGCACACCGGGGAAGCATCGCCTCTCGCGAAGCTCAACGGTATGCTCCGCTCCGTCGCGCCAGAGCAGAAGGCGCCGCTGGGCAAGCTCGTCGGCCAGGCCCGTGGCCGGGTCAATGCCGCATTCGCTGCTCGCGAGCACGAGATTGTCGAGGTGGAGAACGCCCGTCAGCTCGCCGCCGAAGCCGTCGACGTGACCGCCCTTGCCAGTCGCTACCGGGCCGGCGCGCGGCATCCGCTCACCCTCCTTCAGGACCGGGTGAGTGAGATCTTCACCGGAATGGGCTGGGAGATCGCGGAAGGCCCCGAGGTCGAGAGCGAGTGGTTCAACTTCGACGCCCTCAACTTCGATGCCGACCACCCCGCACGGGCCATGCAGGACACCTTCTTCATCGACCCGCCCGAGTCGCACCTCGTGCTGCGCACCCACACCTCACCGGTGCAGGTGCGGTCGCTGCTCGACCGGGAGCTTCCCGTGTACGTGCTCGCACCGGGGCGGGTTTACCGCACCGACGAGTTCGACGCGACGCACCTGCCCGTGTTCATGCAGTTCGAGGGTCTCGCGGTCGACAAAGGACTGACGATGGCGCACCTCAAGGGCACCCTCAATCACTTCGTGAAGTCGATCTTCGGTGACGAAGCGAAGATCCGCCTGCGCCCGAGCTACTTCCCGTTCACCGAGCCGAGCGCTGAGCTCGACTTCTGGCACCCGACCTTCAAGCACGGGCCGCGCTGGATCGAGTGGGGCGGCTGCGGCATGATCAACCCGAACGTGCTTCGCGCCGCCGGAATCGACCCGGACGAATATTCAGGTTTCGCCTTCGGCATGGGAATCGAGCGCGGCCTGATGCTGCGCAACGACGTCCAGGACATGCGGGAGATGGTTGAGGGCGACGTGCGCTTCTCACAGCAGTTTGGAATGGTGGTTTAGCATGCGGGTGCCCCTGAGTTGGCTCGCCGAGTACGTCGATCTCGCACCGGGATCGACGACCGAAGACGTCCACGCCGCACTGGTGAAGGTCGGTCTTGAAGAAGAAGACATCCACACCTTCGACGTGAGCGGACCGGTTGTCGTCGGAGAGGTGCTCGAGTTCGTCGAGGAACCCCAGTCGAACGGTAAAACCATCCGCTGGTGCCAGGTGCGCGTCGCACCCGACGGAGAAACCGCCGCGGACGGCGGACCGGCTGTGCACGGTATCGTCTGCGGAGCCGACAACTTCTTCGTCGGCGACAAGGTCGTCGTGACCCTGCCAGGCGCTGTGCTGCCAGGCCCGTTCCCGATCGCCGCCCGCAAAACCTACGGCCACGTCTCTGACGGAATGATCGCCTCCACCCGTGAGCTCGGCCTCGGTGACGAGCACGACGGCATCCTGCGCCTGTCGACGCTCGGTGTCGACGCCGAGGTGGGAACGGATGCCATCGCGCTGCTCGGCCTTGACGACGCGGCGATCGAGATCAACGTCACCCCCGATCGCGGCTACGCCTTCTCCATCCGAGGTGTCGCCCGCGAGTACTCTCACGCCACCGGCGCTACCTTCCGCGACCCGGCGACCCGGCCCGAGCTCGTCACCCCGGTCGGCGACGGTTACCCCGTCGCGATCGACGACGTGGCGCCGATCCGCGGACGCCAGGGCGCGAGCGTGTTCGCGACCCGCGTCGTTCGGGGGGTCGACGCGACGCGTCCGACGCCACCCTGGATGGTCTCGCGACTCAAGCTCGCGGGCATCCGTTCGATCTCGCTGCTGGTCGACATCACCAACTACGTGATGCTCGAACTCGGCCAGCCGATCCACGGTTACGACCTCGATCACCTCACCGGCGGCATCGTCGTGCGACGGGCCATCGGCGGCGAGACCCTCGAGACTCTCGATGGGCAGAAGCGAAAGCTCGACCTCGAAGACCTGCTCATCACCGATGGCTCGGGAGCGATCGGCCTCGCCGGCGTCATGGGCGGCGCCCGCACCGAGATGAGCGACGCGACGACCAATGTGCTCATCGAGGCGGCGAACTTCGACCCCGTGTCGATTGCTCGTACCGCTCGCCGGCACAAACTGCCGAGTGAAGCCTCCCGTCGGTTCGAGCGCGGGGTCGACCCGCGCATCGCCGTGGCCTCGGCGGCCCGGGTCGCCGAGCTGATGGTGTCGCTCGCCGGTGGAACAACGGATGCCGTTGCCGGCGTCGTCGGGGAACCGGCGGAACCGGAAGCGATCCGGTTCCCGGGCGGCTACGTCTCGGCGCTGATCGGCGTCGACTACACCGATGACGAGATCCGCGGCTCGCTCGAGGAAATTGGTGCGACGGTCGCCGATGCCGATGGCGGGTTGCTCGTCACGCCGCCGAGCTGGCGCCCCGACCTCACCGACAAGTCCGACCTGGCCGAGGAAGTCGCCCGCATCGTCGGGTATGACCGGATCCCGTCCGTGCTTCCCGTCGCTCCTGCAGGGCGGGGGCTGACCCGTTCGCAGCGCATCCGTCGCACGGTGGCCGACACACTCGCCGCGGCCGGATCCACTGAGATTCTCGCGTTCCCCTTCCTCGGCGCCGAAGACAACAACCTCTACGGGTCTCCCGACTCGGAGACGGTGCCGGCGATCAAGGTCGCCAACGCCCTCGACGCGAGTGCCCCATACCTGCGGACGACTCTCCTGCCCGGGCTGATCGCTGCCGCGAAGCACAATCTCTCCCGCGGACTCACTGACCTGTCGCTGTTCGAGGTCGGGCTCGTCTTCACACCGGAGGCCGGCCGCTCCTACGGCCAGGCCGAATTGCCCTCCGGCGTCGCCCTGCCGACCGACGAGCAGCTCGCGGAGCTCAACGACGGCATCCCTCCGCAGCCTCGTCACGTCGGCGTGCTGATCCTCGGTAACGCCGTACCGAAGCAGCCGGGCCAGCCCGCTGTGGCATCCGGCATTGCGGATGCCCTCGCCGCCGTCACCCAGATCGGCCTGGCGACCGGTGCACCGATCGAGGTCAAGCAGGGAAGCCACAAGGCGATGCACCCCGGCCGGACCGCTGAATTGTGGATCGGTGACCGTTCGATCGGTTTCGCCGGGGAACTGCTGCCCCAGCTGGCCCTCGACTCGGACCTGCCGCGCGTGGTCGCCGTGCTCGAGCTGGACCTCGATGCGTTGCTCGAGTCGACCGATGCGGCCTTCACCGCCGGTGTGATCGGTACGCTTCCCGCCGCCACCCAGGACCTCTCCCTTGTCGTTTCCGTTGACGCGCCTGCCGCTGCCGTCGGTGCTGCGGTACGGGAGGGCGCAGGCTCGCTGCTTGAGGACATTCGCCTGGTCGACGACTACCGGGGCCAGGGTCTCGCCGACGGCACCAAGAGCCTGACCTTCGCCCTGCGGTTCCGGGCGCCGGATCGGACCCTTACGGCGGCTGAAGCGACCGAGGCCAAGCTCGCCGGGTCTGCCCTCGCGGCTGAACGCTTTGGGGCGCACATCCGCGACTGAGTGTTCATAACTCCGCCAGAGTGACGGCCCGGGGCCCCTGCAGGGGGTGCCGGGCCGTTTCTGTTGTGTTCAGGCGGAGTTATGTGCGAGCGCGCGGACGGCGGGTGCGGCAGCCTGGCTCGGGGCATCAGGGCCAGACGCTCCCGGCGGCGATGTGGCTCTCGGCTACCGAGCGTTCATAAGTCAGCCAAACCGGCGGCGGTGACGTTCGACGGGGTCCCACGGGCGCTTCTGTGGTGTTCAGGCTGAATTGCGCACACCAGGCGAGCGACGCGGCGCCGCGGGCTCGACGGCTCTCGGTGGCTCTCGGTGGCTCTCGGTGGCTCCGGTGGCCGCGACGTGGCTCTCGGTCACCGAGCGTTCATAACTCAGCCCAAGTGGCGGCCCGGAGCCCGTCCAGAGGGTTCCGGGACCGTTTCGGTTGTGTACAGGCTGAGTTGTGCGCAGCAGCTACCAGGCGCCGGGGCGGTAGTCCTTGAGGAAGCAGCCGTACAAGTCCTCGCCGGCCTCGCCGCGCACGATCGGGTCGTATACGCGGGCAGCACCGTCGACGAGGTCGAGCGGAGCGTGGAAGCCCTCCTCGGCAAGCCGCACCTTCGTCGGGTGCGGACGCTCGTCGGTGATCCAGCCGGTGTCGACGGCGGTCATCAGGATGCCGTCCTTCTCGAGCATCTCACCGGCACTCGTGCGGGTGAGCATGTTGAGCGCAGCCTTTGCCATGTTCGTGTGCGGATGCCCCGGCCCTTTGTATCGGCGCGAGAACTGCCCTTCCATCGCCGACACGTTTACGACGTACTTCCGGCGAGCGGGGGACGCTGCCATTGACGGACGCAGGCGGCTGATCAGCAGGAAGGGCGCCGTCGTGTTGCAGAGCTGCACTTCAAGCATCTCGAGCGGGTCCACGTGCTCGACATTCTGCACCCAGCTGTTCGTCGTCTGCAGGTCGGGAACGAGCCCGCCCGCGTCGATGGCGGTGCCGTCAGCGTGCTTCGCGAGTGACGACGAGCCGGGTGCCATGGCCAGGTTCGCGAGGTCCGCGGCGGTGAGGGCGGGGGAGCCGGACTGGGCGACCGTCCCGGCGAGGGATGCGACGGAGAGCAGCGGATGCGCCGCGACGGATGCCGCGAGTGCCTCAGGGTGCTGGTCGGCGGTGTGGCCGAAGGTCTCCATTTCGGGGAGGGGACCGTCGGGGAGCGGCTGCAGTTCGGCATCCGCCAGCAGCGAGTACGAACCGGGGGAGCGGCGTACGGTCTGGGCAGCGTTGTTGATGAGGATGTCGAGGGGACCCTGGGCGGCGACAGAGTCGGCGAGGCCGATCACCTGGGCCGGGTCGCGGAGGTCGATGCCGACGACGCGCAGCCGGTGCAGCCAGTCCGCAGAGTCGGGGAGTGACGCGAACCGGCGGACGGCATCCCGCGGGAACCGCGTCGTGATCGTCGTGTGCGCCCCGTCGCGCAGCAGTCGCAGCGCGATGTACATGCCGATCTTCGCGCGGCCGCCGGTGAGCAGCGCGCGCTTGCCGGTGAGGTCGGTGCGGGCGTCGCGCTTGGTGTGGCTGAACCGGGCGCAATCCGGGCAGAGCTGGTGGTAGAACGCGTCGACGAGCGTGTACGGCTGCTTGCAGATGTAGCAGTTGCGCGGTTTCAGCAGTTCGCCTGCGGTCGGCGCCTCGATCGTCGTCGCGAGCGGGATGCCACGGGTCTCGTCGTCGATGCGATCGGATGCCCCGGTGGCGGTGGCCGCGATGACCGCCTTGTCGGCGTTGGCGATCTCGTCACGGAGCTCCCTGCGGCGGGTGCGCTTGACCGCTTTGAACATGGCGGCGGTCGCCCGGCGGACCGTGACGTAGTCCGGATGTTCCTCGTCGAGGGTGTTCATCGAAGCGAGGACGCGGAGGGTGGTTTCGAGGTCGGTGGGGTCGATCCCGTCGCCGAGGGAAGCGGGTGGCGGTGTGGCGGCGGTCATTCGGGCGATTCTACCGGAGGACATATGCCCGCTTCCTGTGTGGCGAAGTGGAAGGATGCAGGCATGAATCCGATCGAGTGGCTGTTCGATGCGCAACTGATCATCGGCGGCCAGACGATCCTTTGGCGCGAGATCATCGGCAACCTCTTCGGCATGGCCAGCGCGGTCGGAGGCATGCGCCGCAAAGTGTGGGCGTGGCCCGTCGGCATTCTCGGCAACGTACTTCTGCTCACGGTGTTCCTCGGCGCGGTGTTCGGTACCCCGAACCCGGTGAACCTTCTCGGTCAGGCCGGCCGCCAGGTGATGTTCATCATCGTGTCCATTTACGGCTGGGTGCAGTGGTCAGAGAGCCGCCGAACGGGCGAGCACACCGCGGTGACCCCGCACTGGGCGTCGAACAAGACCCGCGTGCTGCTCGGCCTTGGGCTGATCGGCGGCACACTCGTGCTCATCCCGATCTTTCGGGCGCTCGGCTCGTTCGAACCGGTATGGGCGGATGCCTGGATCTTCATGGGCTCCCTCCTCGCCACCTACGGAATGGCCAAGGGCTGGGTCGAGTTCTGGCTGATCTGGATCGCGGTCGACATCGTCGGCGTGCCGCTGCTGATCAGCGCCGGGTACTACGCGTCCGCGGTGCTGTATTTGTTCTACGGCGGGTTTACCCTCGTCGGGTTCTTCATCTGGATGCGGGTGCACAGAAGAAACTCGCTGAGCATCGAGACGGCGTTCCCAGACCCCACGCTCAAGCACTGACCCGAATCCGCCGCGGCATCCATATCCGCTCGCTGGAGGAGCGGCGGGGGTGGGGGCGTCTCTTCACTCGGTACGGACGGGGTCACCTGGTACAACGGCTGTACTGGTCCGGGGCGGGTGTGTTGGTGCGGGTGGGTGTGCGGGTCCCTCCGCTTCGGTCGCTGCGCTCCCTCCAGCGAGCGGGGAGGGGGCGCTCCCTCAAACGAGCGGGGAGGGGGCGCTCCTTCAAGCGAGCGGAGTGGGGTCGAGGAGCGCGCGGCGCCCATGCTCCGGACGAGGTGGGATGATCGAAGGACCATGACAGCCCAGCCGAAGCTCGACCCACACGCCCTCAGCGAGACACTCGGCGACACGATCGACCCGGATGCCATCTACGACGCGTTCTCCGAGTGGGTCACGGCCACCGGTATCCGCCTGTACCCGGCGCAGGACGAAGCGATCATCGAAATCGTGTCGGGGCAGAACCTGATCCTGAGCACCCCGACCGGAACCGGCAAGTCCCTCGTCGCCGTCGGCGCGCACTATGCCGCGCTCGTCGCAGGCAAACGCAGCTTCTACACCGCGCCGATCAAGGCACTCGTCAGCGAGAAGTTCTTCGCCCTCGTCGACATCTTCGGAGCGGAGAACGTCGGCATGATGACCGGCGACTCGTCGGTCAACGCCGACGCGCCGATCATCTGCTGCACGGCGGAGATCCTCGCCAACCTCGCGCTCCGCAACGGTGAAGACACCGAAGTCGACCAGGTCGTCATGGACGAATTCCACTTCTACGCCGACCCGGAACGCGGCTGGGCCTGGCAGGTTCCGCTGCTGTGCCTGCCCCGGGTCCAATTCATCCTGCTCTCGGCGACCCTCGGCGATGTGACGGCGCTCGCCGAAGACCTGTCGAGGCGCACCGGCCGCGGCACAGCGCTGGTCACCGGGGTCGAACGCCCCGTCCCGCTGCACTTCTACTACGAGACGACGCCGATCCACGAGAGCGTGGAGGAACTGCTGACCACCGGGCAGGCACCGGTCTACGTCGTGCATTTCTCGCAGGCCGCCGCCATGGAACGCGCCCAGTCGATGTCGAGCATGAAGGTGGCGACGAGGGAACAGCGGGATGCCATCGCCGAGCTGATCGGGGAATTCCGCTTCACCACGAGTTTCGGCAAGACACTGTCCCGGCTGATCCGTGCCGGGATCGGGGTGCACCACGCCGGCATGCTGCCCAAATACCGACGGCTCGTCGAACAGCTCGCGCAGCGCGGGATGCTCCGGGTGATCTGCGGCACCGACACCCTCGGCGTCGGCATCAACGTGCCCATCCGCACGGTGCTGTTCACCGCGCTCACCAAATACGACGGAACCCGGATGCGCCAGCTCAAGGCGCGTGAATTCCATCAGATCGCCGGGCGGGCAGGCCGTGCCGGGTACGACACCGCCGGAACCGTCGTCGTCCAGGCGCCCGAGCACGAGACCGAAAACCTCAGCGCGATCAAGAAGGCCGGCGACGACCCGAAGAAGAAACGCAAGATCATCCGTAAGAAGGCGCCGGACGGTTTCGTGTCGTGGGGCGAGCCGTCGTTCCAGCGGATCGTCGCCGCCGAGCCGGAGACCCTGACCTCGAGCATGCAGATCACCTCGGCAATGCTCATCAACGTGATCGGGCGCGGGGGAGACGTCTACCAGCACGTGCACGACCTCGTCTTCGACAACCACGAGCCGTGGAAGCGGCAACTCGAACTCGCACGGCGCGCGCTTGGCATCTACCGCACCCTTCGCGAGTCGGGCATCGTCGAGCAGTCCGCCGACGGCACCATCCGGCTCACCGTCGACCTGCAGCCGAACTTCGCGCTCAACCAGCCGTTGTCGCCGTTCGCGCTCGCCGCGTTCGACCTGCTCGACCCGGAGGCCCCCGGCTACGCCCTCGACATGATCTCCATCGTCGAGGCCACCCTCGACGACCCGCGTGCCGTGCTCAGCCAGCAGCAGTTCCTCGCCAGGGGCGAAGCCGTCGCCGCAATGAAAGCCGAGGGCATCGAATACGACGAGCGGATGGAACTCCTCGAGCAGATCACGCATCCCAAACCCCTTGAAGAACTTCTCACCGTCACGTTCGAGACCTACAGCGCCGCCCAGCCGTGGATCCGCGACTTCGAGCTGAACCCCAAATCCGTCGTCCGCGACATGTACGAACGCGCCATGTCGTTCGGCGAATTCATCGCCTTCTACAAGCTCGCACGTTCAGAGGGTGTCGTCCTCCGCTACCTGTCCGACGCGTACCGGGCTGCCCGGCAGACCATCCCGGACGACGTGAAGACGGAGGACCTCCTCGACCTGATCGAATGGCTCGGTGAACTCGTCCGCCAGGTCGACTCGAGCCTTCTCGATGAGTGGGAAGAACTCAGCCACCCGGATGCCGAGAAGCACAAGGAGCACGCGCACGACATCGTCCCGCCGGCGCCGAAACGGCTCACCGGCAACACCAGGGCGTTCCGCATCCTCGTTCGCAACGAACTGTTCCGCCGCGTTCAACTCGCGGCGCTCGAGGACTACGACGCGCTCGGAGAACTCGACGCGGCATCCGGGTTCGACGCCGACCGCTGGGCGGACTCCCTCGACGGCTACTTCGAGGAGCACGACCAGATCCTCACGGGCCCGGACGCCCGCAGCTCGGCGCTCCTGATCCTCGACGAAAGCGGCCCGGTGTGGACCGCCCGGCAGATCTTCGACGACCCCGCAGGCGACCACGACTGGGGCTTCAGCGCCGAGATCGACCTCGCCGAATCCGACGAGCAGGGGTTCGCCGTGGTCACCGTCACCGGCGTGAACCGGTTGTGACGGCAGCCCTCGATTCGCGGATGCCACGGCGAACCGGCTACAGTTCAACCATGGCCATCTCGAACAGCAGTGTTTCAGCACAGGGTTTCGCCCCGTGCGTGCTGCGTCGACGCCGTAACACCTCAGAGCGACGATAGGCGACGCTGGGCGAACGGTGCAGGTCACGGTTCCGACAGACGCCGCCGACCTTAACCCCATCGTTTTCCTCAATAAGGTAGAGCCATGTCCTTCTCTGTAGCCGTAGCCGGTGCATCCGGTTATGCGGGGGGCGAGTTGCTGCGATTGCTTGCGGCGCACCCCGACTTCGACATCCAGACCGTCACAGCACACTCCAATGCCGGCCAGCCGCTGGCATCCGTGCAGCCGCACCTGCGTTCCCTCGCGCACCTCACCCTCGTCGACACCACGCCTGAGAACCTCGCGGGTCACGACGTGGTGTTCCTGGCCCTGCCGCACGGCAAGTCCGGCGAGGTCACCGCCCAGCTCGATGAGGCAACCCTCGTCGTCGACTGCGGCGCAGACCACCGGCTGACGAACGAGTCCGACTGGGCGTCGTTCTATGGCGGTGACTACTTCGGCGCGTGGGCGTACGGCGTGCCTGAACTGCTCGTCGGTGCGGACGGCGCGAAGCAGCGCCAGAACCTCGCCGGTGTGAAGCGGATCGCCGCCCCAGGCTGCAACGCCAGCACCGTCGCACTCTCGCTCGCCCCTGGCATCGCCGCCGGTGTGATCGAAGCCTCAGACATCGTCTCGGTGCTCGCCGTCGGTCCGTCCGGCGCAGGCAAGGCGCTGAAGACCAACCTGCTCGCATCGGAGATCCTCGGATCGGCCAACCCCTACGCCGTCGGAGGCACCCACCGGCACATCCCCGAGATCGCGCAGGGGCTCCGCGGTGCAGGCGCGGCAGACGTGAGCGTCTCGTTCACGCCCGTCCTCGTGCCGATGTCGCGAGGCATCCTCGCCACCTCAACGGCCCGCATCGTCCCGGGCACCAGTGCGGATGCCGTTCGCGCGGCCTGGCAGAGCGCCTACGGTGACGAGTCCTTCGTGCAGTTGCTGCCGGCGGGGCAGTTTCCGCGTACCGCAGACGTGCTCGGCTCCAACTCGATGCTGATGGGGCTCGCGGTCGATGAAGCCGCCGGCCGTGTCGTCGTCGTGACCGCCGTCGACAACCTTGCCAAGGGCACCGCCGGTGCTGCCATCCAATCCGCCAATATCGCCCTCGGGCTCGAGGAAACGACCGGCCTTCCGGTGAACGGAGTCGCACCATGAGCGTCACATCAGCGCAGGGATTCGAAGCCGCCGGTATCGCCATCGGCCTGAAGTCCTCAGGGGGCAAGGACCTCGCCCTCGTCGTCAACCGTGGCCCCCGCCACTCGTCAGCAGCCGTGTTCACCAGCAACCGCGCGAAGGCGAACCCGATCCTGTGGTCGCAGCAGGTCATCGCCGACGGAACGGTCAGCGCGATCGTCCTCAACTCGGGCGGTGCGAACTGCTTCACCGGCCCGCAGGGGTTCCAGGCCACGCACGCCACCGCCGAAGCGGTCGCCACCGAACTCGGTGTGTCTGCGGGCGACGTGCTCGTCTGCTCCACCGGCCTGATCGGTGAGCAGCTCGACACGGGCAAGCTGCTTCCCGGTGTCGCCACAGCCGCCGCCGCGCTGAGCGCTGACGGGGGAGCGGATGCTGCAGAAGCGATCCTCACCACCGACAGCCACCCGAAGACGGCGGTCATCGAACGGGACGGCTGGACCATCGGCGGCATGGCGAAGGGCGCGGGCATGCTCGCCCCCGGACTCGCGACGATGCTCGTCGTCTTGACCACCGACGCGAGCCTTGCCTCCGACCAGCTCGACCGTGCGCTCCGTGCGGCAACCCGGGTGAGCTTCGACCGGCTCGACTCAGACGGATGCATGTCGACGAACGATCAGGTGTCGCTCCTCGCCTCTGGAGTCTCAGGAATCGAACCCAACGCCGACGTCTTCGCCGAAGCCCTGCGCGAGATCTGCCTCGACCTCGCCCGCCAGCTTCAGGGAGATGCAGAGGGTGCCGCCCACGACATCACGATCGAGGTAGTCGGCGCGGTCAGTGAAGAGGATGCCGTCGAAGTCGGCCGTTCCGTCGCCCGCAACAACCTGTTCAAAGCTGCAGTGTTCGGCAACGACCCCAACTGGGGCAGGGTCCTCGCGGCGATCGGAACCACCAGCGCTCCGTTCGACCCGTACGCGGTCGACGTCAGCATGAACGGCATCCGGGTCTGCCACGCCGGTGCCCCTGACCAGTCCAGGGACCTCGTCGACCTCACCGGTCGCGCCGTGCACGTTCTCATCGACCTGCATGAAGGCCAGCGGGCAGCGACCATCCTCACCAATGACCTCACGCACGACTACGTGCATGAGAACAGCGCGTACTCGAGCTAGACGATGGCCACAGTTCTCCCTGCATCCACTGCAGAAGCGATCGCGAAAGCGGCCGTGCTGATCGAGGCGCTTCCCTGGCTTCAGCGCTACCACGGCGCCATCGCCGTCGTGAAGTTCGGCGGCAACGCCATGGTCAGCCCTGAACTCACCCGCGCCTTCGCCGAAGACATGGTCTTCCTCCGCCACGCCGGCCTCAAGCCCGTCGTCGTGCACGGCGGCGGCCCGCAGATCTCCGCCCGCCTCACCGAGCTCGGGATCGCCAGCGAATTCCGTGGCGGCTACCGGGTGACGACACCCGAGGCGATGACCGTCGTCCGCGAGGTCCTCCGCGGCGAGGTCAACGCGGAACTGGTCGATTCGATCAACGAGCACGGCGACTTCGCCATCGGGTTGAGCGGCGAGGACTCGTCGCTCTTCACCGGCCGCAAGCGCGGCGCGGTGGTCGATGGCGAGACCGTCGACCTCGGCCTCGTCGGCGACGTCGTCGCGGTCGACCCACACGCTGTCCACGCCGCCATCGAAGCGGGGCTCATCCCCGTCATCTCGTCGATCGCACCAGACGGAGACACTCCGGGGCAGGTGCTCAATGTGAATGCCGATGCCGCGGCATCCGCCCTCGCCGTCGCCCTCAAGGCCGACAAATTCCTCATCCTCACGGATGTCGCCGGACTATACAGCGACTGGCCGAACCGAGACTCTCTCGTTTCGGTCATCTCGGCAGACGAACTGCGCGAACTGCTGCCGTCGCTCGAGTCGGGCATGATCCCCAAGATGACCGCGTGCCTCGAAGCGGTGGACGGCGGCGTTTTCAACGCGGCGATCATCGACGGCAGGCTCGAGCACTCGATCCTGCTCGAGGTGTTCACCCGGCAGGGCATCGGAACCCAGATCGTCGCCAACGAGACCAACTCAAACCCGAGCATCGAGGACGAATCATGACCGACTGGCACGACGCCGCGAACGCCGACATGATGCAGGTCTTCGGGGCGCCACAGGCGCTTCTCGTCCGCGGCGCGGGTTGCACCGTCTGGGATGCCGACGGCACCGGATACCTCGACTTCCTCGGCGGCATCGCCGTCAATGCGCTCGGCCACGCCCACCCGGTGATGGTTGCCGCGATCAGCCGTCAGGCCGCTGAACTCATCCACGTGTCGAACTACTTCGTCACCCCGCCGCAACTCGAACTGGCCGCCCGGCTCAAACGGCTCACCGGGGCAGGCGAGCGCGGTCGCGTCTACTTCTCCAACTCAGGAGCGGAAGCGAACGAGGCCGCGTTCAAACTGGCCCGGCTGAACAACGGGGGAGGCAGCCGCACCCGCATCCTCGCGCTGAACGGCTCGTTCCACGGCCGCACGATGGGCGCGCTCGCGCTCACCGGCAAGCCGTCGATCCAGACCGACTTCGCCCCGCTGCCTGGCGGGGTCACCCACATCGACTCCACGATCGAGACACTCGAAGCGGAACTCGACGAGACCGTCGCCGCACTGATCGTCGAGCCGATCCAGGGCGAAGCCGGTGTCGTCGAGCTTCCTGACGGCTACCTTGCCGCAGCCCGCGAACTGACCGAACGGCACGGCGCGCTGCTGATCCTCGACGAGGTGCAGACGGGGGCAGGGCGCACCGGCAGCTGGTTTGCGTTCCAGCGTGCAGGCATCGTTCCGGATGCTGTCACCCTCGCCAAGGGGATGGGCGGCGGTTTCCCGATCGGCGCCCTCGTCACCTTCGGCGCGGCATCCGACCTCTTCACGCCGGGCAAACACGGCAGCACGTTCAGCGGTAACCCGCTCGGAACGGCGACGGCCAATGCCGTCCTCGGTGAAATCGAGGATGCCGGTCTCGTCGAGAATGCCCGGGTGAGGGGAGAACAACTCCGCGAGTTGGTCCTGGGCATCGGCTCTCCGTTGATCACCGAGGTCCGCGGCCGGGGCCTCCTCCTCGGCATCGGACTCGCCCACCCGGTGGCGAACGACCTCGTCGGCGCCGCGCTCACATCCGGGCTCATCATCAACGCCCCCAACCCGACCACCATCCGCCTCGCCCCGCCGCTGATCATCGGCGACGACGAGTTGCGTCTCTTCGACGAGCGCTTTCGAGCCGCCCTCGAAACCCTCGGCACCCCGAACGAAGGAACACCGTGACCAGACACTTCCTGCGCGACGACGATCTCAGCCCCGCTGAGCAGTCCGAGATCCTCGACCTCGCTCTCGAGCTGAAGAAAGACCGGTTCAGCCGCCGTCCCCTCGAGGGCCCGCAGACCGTCGCTGTCATCTTCGACAAGTCGTCGACGAGGACCCGGGTCTCATTCGCCGTCGGTATCGCTGACCTCGGCGGCGTCCCGTTGATCATCTCGACCGCGTCGAGCCAACTCGGCGGAAAGGAGACCGCCGCTGACACGGCGCGTGTCCTCGAACGACAGGTCGCCGCGATCGTCTGGCGCACCTACGGCCAGGCCGGGCTCGAGGAGATGGCGCACGGCACATCCGTTCCCGTCGTCAACGCGTTGTCCGACGACTTCCACCCGTGCCAGCTGCTCGCCGACCTGCTCACCATTCGTGAGCACAAGGGGGCGCTGGCCGGACTCACTCTCACGTTCGTCGGGGACGGAGCCTGCAACATGGCGCAGTCCTACCTCCTCGCCGGAGCGACCGCCGGGATGAACGTGCGGATCGCCTCGCCGGAGGGGTTCACCCCCAACCGGGTCGTGGTCGCCGACGCGACAGCGATCGCCGAGAAGACCGGCGGTTCGATCGCCCTGTTCACCGACGCGCGGACAGCGGCCGTCGGCAGCGACATCCTCGTCACCGATACCTGGGTGTCAATGGGCAAGGAGGAGGAGAAGGCGGATCGCGTCGCTGCACTCGGCCCATACCGGGTCGACGCCGACATGATGGGGCTCGCCAAGGACGACGCCCTGTTCATGCACTGCCTCCCGGCCGACCGCGGTTTCGAAGTGACGGCCGACGTCATCGATGGCCCACAATCGATCATCTGGGACGAGGCAGAGAACCGCCTCCACGCTCAGAAGGCGCTGCTCACGTGGTTGCTTGAACGCGCCTAGTCAGGATCGCCAGCCGCGCAATTCGGCACCACCGGGTTTCACTACACTTAACAGCTAAGCAATCAAGGAGAAGAACTTCATGGCGGAACGCGTCGTACTCGCATACTCAGGCGGCCTCGACACCTCAGTGGGAATCGGCTGGCTGAAGGATGCCACCGGCAAAGAGGTCGTCGCACTCGCGATCGACGTCGGCCAGGAGGGCGAGGACATGGAGGTCATCCGGCAGCGCGCCCTCGACTGCGGTGCAGTCGAATCGGTTGTCGTAGACGCCCGCGATGAGTTCGCGAACGACTACATCATGCCGGCCCTCAAGGCCAACGCGCTCTACCAGAAGCGCTACCCGCTCGTCTCGGCACTGAGCCGCCCGCTCATCGCGAAGTACCTCGCGTCGACCGCACGTGAACTCGGCGCGAACAGCGTCGCCCACGGCTGCACCGGCAAGGGCAATGACCAGGTCCGCTTCGAGGCGGCCGTCGCCGCGCTCGCCCCCGAGCTGACGAGCATCGCCCCCGTGCGTGACCTCGCGCTGACCCGCGACAAGGCCATCGTCTACGCCGAGCAGCACAACCTCCCGATCGCGCAGTCGAAGAAGAGCCCGTACTCGATCGACCAGAACGTCTGGGGCCGCGCGGTCGAAACCGGGTTCCTCGAGGACCCGTGGAACGCCCCGATCGAGGACCTCTACACCTACACGAAGAACCCGGCGGAGGCAGGCGCCCCGACCGAGATCGTGATCACCTTCGACCAGGGTGTCCCCGTCGCCTACGACGGCAACCCGATCACACCGCTCGAAGCCGTCGAACTGATGAACCGGATCGCCGGCGACCAGGGCGTTGGCCGCATCGACATCGTCGAGGACCGCCTGATCGGGATCAAGAGCCGTGAGGTGTATGAATCGCCCGCGGGCATCGCGCTCATCACCGCGCACGAAGAGCTCGAGAACATGACCATCGAGCGTGACCTCGCCCGCTACAAGCGCAACGTTGAGTCGAAGTGGGCAGAACTCGTCTACGACGGCCTCTGGTTCTCGGGACTCAAGAAGGCACTCGACGTGTTCATCGACGAGACTCAGAAGCACGTCTCTGGCGACATCCGCCTCAAGCTCCACGCCGGCTCCGCCGTCGTGACCGGGCGCAAGAGCAACTCGAGCCTGTACGACTTCAACCTCGCCACCTACGACACCGGTGATACCTTCGACCAGTCGCTGGCCAAGGGCTTCATCGAGCTGTGGTCGCTGCCGAGCAAGATCTCGGCTCGCCGCGACGCAGGCCAGGAGTAGACGATGTCGGGTGACGACTCGCAGAATCGCGCCGGCGAAGCTGGGGCGCTTTGGGGCGGCCGATTCGCCAGCGGGCCGTCACCCGAACTCCTCCGCCTGAGCAAGTCGACGCACTTCGACTGGCAACTGGCGCCGTACGACATCGCCGGCTCACGAGCCCACGCGAAAGCACTCGCGGCCGCCGGGTACCTTTCCGAGACGGAACTCGAGGCGATGCTTGACGCGCTGTTCCGCCTGCAGGAGGACGTGGCATCCGGTGCGGTCACCGCTGCCGAGTCCGATGAAGACGTACACTCCGCGCTCGAACGTGCGTTGATCGAGCGCGCGGGCGCCGAACTCGGCGGCAAGCTGCGCGCCGGGCGAAGCCGCAACGACCAGATCGCCACCCTCGTGCGGCTGTATCTGCTCGACCACTCGCGGCTGATCGGGCACCTGGTCGTGCAGCTCATCGACGCGATCGCGTCACAGGCCGAAGCGCACGGAGACGCTCCGATGCCCGGCCGCACCCACCTGCAGCACGCTCAGCCCGTGTTGCTCGCCCACCACCTGATGGCCCACGCGTGGCCGCTGGTCCGCGATCTCGAGCGGCTCGCCGACTGGTCGAAGCGAGCGTCGGCGTCCCCGTACGGGTCAGGCGCGCTTGCCGGAAGTTCGCTGGGTCTCGACCCGCAACTCGTCGCATCCGAACTGGGACTCGACCGCCCGACCGAGAACTCGATCGACGCGACTGCCAGCAGGGATGTCGTCGCCGAGTTCGCGTTCGTGACGGCGCTGATCGGGATCAACCTGTCGCGCTTCGCCGAGGAGATCATTCTCTGGAACACGCGCGAGTTCGACTTCGTCACCCTCGACGACGGTTATTCGACCGGGTCGAGCATCATGCCGCAGAAGAAGAACCCCGACATCGCCGAGCTTGCCCGCGGCAAGTCAGGGCGGCTGATCGGCAACCTCAGCGGACTGCTCGCGACGCTCAAGGGGCTGCCCCTCGCGTACAACCGCGATCTGCAGGAAGACAAGGAACCCGTCTTCGACACCGTCGAACAGCTGGAAGTGCTCCTGCCGGCGTTCACCGGCATGGTCGCCACCTTGCGTTTCAACACCGAACGGATGGCTGAACTCGCGCCCCAGGGATTCTCGCTCGCGACCGATGTGGCCGAGTGGCTCGTCAAGCAGGGAGTGGCATTCCGCGACGCCCATGAGATCTCAGGTGAACTCGTGCAGTTCTGCGAGGAGCGTGGGCTCGAGTTGCATGAACCGTCGGACGAAGAACTCGCGAAGCTGTCGCCGCATCTGACTCCCGCGGTTCGCGACGTGCTCACTGTCGCCGGCTCGATCAGCTCGCGCACCGGTGCAGGCGGAACGGCGCCCGACCGGGTGGCTGAGCAGCGCCTGGCGTTGACCGAACGTGTGCGGCAGTTGTCGCTGGCCCTTCGGGCTTAGCCCGCCGTGCTGGAGCGCGCGTTTTTCGAGCGACCGTCCGTCGAGGTTGCCCCCGAACTGCTCGGGACGATTTTTCGGCACGAAACGGATGCCGGCGCCGTCGCGGTCCGGATCACCGAGGTCGAGGCGTACGTCGGGCAGGGCATCGACCCTGGGTCGCATGCGTTCCGTGGCAAGACCCGCAGGAATGCCAGCATGTTCGGTGTGCCAGGGCACCTGTACTGCTACTTCACCTACGGCATGCATGTGTGCGCGAACATGGTCTGCTCACCGGACGGCGAAGCATCCGGAGTCCTGATCCGGGCGGGGGAGATCGTCGAGGGCATCGAACTCGCGCGCGAACGGCGGACCACGTCCCGGTCGGACCGGGACCTCGCCCAGGGCCCGGCCCGGCTGACCGTTGCGCTCGGTATCGCGCTGACCGACGACGGGAGCGACCTGTTCTCGCCGCCGTTTTCGCTCGAGGCGGGGCCCCGGGCTCCCGAGGTTCTGACGGGGCCGCGCACGGGTCTCGGCGGACCGGGTGGTTCAGCGGATTTCCCGTGGCGATTCTGGATCCCGGGTGAGCCGTCCGTGTCGCCGTACAAGAAGCATCCGAAGCTCTGACGTCTAGATCGCGCGATCGGTCGGTCCCAAAGGGTCGTTCGCACCATCGATTGATCCCAAACGGTGGTTCATCGCTGAGGCAGTGACCCTTTGGGCCCACTCGAAGCCCATCCGTCGCAAAGCGCGCGACGAGGGGATGCCTCCCGCCGCCGACTGGGCTCAGAGCATCGCGAAGTGGAACAGGGCCGCACTCGACGTCGCCCAGGTCAGGCTGGTGAACGTTCCGATGATGAACCGTTCCCGAGCCTCCGCGGCGGCGAGTTCCGTAAACCGGCCAACGCCCTTGATGGCGATGATGACGGCGACTGCTTCGGGGAACCCGGCGATCAGGGTTCCGGCGGTTGCGAATCGTTCGAGGTAGCCGATGGTCCGCCCGCCCCGCAGGACCTCGTGTTGCTCACCGGCGTTCGCGCGCAGAGAGTTGCCGAAACGCTCCGGTTCGGTCACGATGATGCCGCCGAACAGACCCGGGCGAACGAGCCCCCGGGTCGAGAGCTTGAGCACATAGTTCGACGCAATACCGCCGCCGAGCACGGCAATGGCCATCGCGAGAATGCCGAGGGCGATGCTGACCCAGATGGGCGACTCGGGCGAGGGGATGCTGACGAGCACCAGGTCGACGGCGAGCAGTGCCGCAGCGATCACGATGATCCTGTTCCTTTTTCGCCAGTGGGCGATGCCGATGGCAGCGAGGCAGCCAACGGCGAGCACCAGAACGGCCACCCAGTACAGGGTGATCGGGAGGGCACCGTTGATCGGGCTCACTATCGTCTCCTTGCTGCGTCGGCGCCGTTTCGACGGTCTGCCGACTCAGCTCGGCCGAGCATCGCCGCTGGCCCCGGATGCTGCCGGGTCGGCGGATCGGTTGACCGTGTCGAGTAGCCTAACAAGCGCCTCCGACGCTGCCTTTTCGACACGGATGCCAGCGGCTCGGGCCCGCAAACTGGCTGCGCCGGCCGTGATCCCCAGTCTCTCTGCCGACTCCGACTGGGTCAGGCCGGTGGTGAGGAGGTCGTACAGTTCCCAGCCGCCGTCCGTCCGACGTTCGCGGAGAACGAGCAGGAGCGAGATGAGGGCTTCGGCGTCGACACCACGGAGAGGCTCATCCGTATCGGTACCTGCCCGGGTGAGCGCGAAACGCGTCTGGGATTTCTTCGCGCGCGTCACGGCATCCCGGGCCGCGAAGAAAGCTTCACCGGTCGCTTCCCGGGTTGCCTGGGGGAGGGGGAGTCGCGCGGGGCCGATGCCGACGCCGACACTCCACGCATCCTCGCGCGTCAGTTCGAGCACGATCGCGAGGGTGTCTTCGGCACTGGCCGGGAGAATCTGGATCTCATCGCCGGCCGTACGATCGGCCGGGAGGAGGAGGGCGGGACCTTTGGGCCCGTTCAGGGTGTTGAGGGCGGATGCGGCTCGGTCGGGCTGGTTGCGGCTGTCGACCTGATCAGCGGTGATGACGAACACGGTGCCTCCCTTGTTTAGGCGTGAGACCTAACTGCATTGATATTAGGGAATAACCTAAACTTCGTCAAGAGTGAGGTTTCAAGCTCACATTCCCGCCTGTCGGGTCATAGCACGCTGGTACTGTAGCTTGCGTGTCGCAGCCCCAACTCCAGTCCCAGTCCAATGACCCGACGTTCGAGGATGTCTGGGAGGAGATCGTCTGGCGCGGACTCGTCCACGTGTCCACTGACGCAGCCGCACTGAAGACTCTGCTCTCGGGGCCGCCGATCACCTACTACTGCGGATTCGATCCGACTGCGCCGAGCCTGCACCTGGGCAACCTCGTCCAGTTGCTGCTCCTGCGTCGTATCCAGCTTGCCGGTCACAAGCCCCTCGGACTCGTCGGTGGTTCGACCGGGCTCATCGGCGACCCGCGCCCGACCGCCGAGCGCACGCTCAACACCCCGGACACCGTCGCCGAATGGGTGGGGTACCTCCAGGCCCAGGTCTCACGCTTCCTCAGCTTCGACGGTGACAACGCCGCCCGCCTGGTCAACAACCTCGACTGGACGGCGCCGCTCTCTGCTATCGACTTCCTCCGCGACGTCGGCAAGTACTTCCGCGTCGGCACGATGCTCAAGAAGGATGCCGTCAGCGCACGACTCAATTCGGATGCCGGCATCAGCTACACCGAATTTAGCTACCAGATCCTGCAGGGGATGGACTTCCTCGAGCTGTACCGCAACTACGACTGCGTCCTGCAGACCGGCGGCAGCGACCAGTGGGGCAACCTCACGAGCGGCACCGACCTCATCCACAAGGCCGAGGGTGAGAGCGCGCACGCGATCGGCACGCCGCTCATCACGAACTCCGACGGCTCGAAGTTCGGCAAGAGCGAGGGCAACGCGGTCTGGCTCGACCCGACACTGACCAGCCCGTACGCGTTCTACCAGTTCTGGCTCAACTCCGACGACGCTGACGTCATCGCGCGCCTGAAGATCTTTACGTTCCTTACCCGCGCCGAGATCGAACAGCTCGAAGAGGCCGTGGCCACTGAACCGTTCCGCCGTGAGGCGCAGAAGCGGCTCGCGTGGGAGGTCACCTCTCTCGTTCACGGTGCCGAAGCGACGGATGCCGCGATCGCCGCGTCTGCTGCACTGTTCGGGCAGGGGGAACTGGAGAGTCTCGACGCAGACACGCTCGCTGCCGCACTCCGCGAACTTCCGCACACGACGGCGACCGCCGGCATCCTGATCACGCAGCTGCTTGTCGACACCGGGCTGACCGCGAGCCTCGGCGAAGCGCGCCGCGCGATCGCCCAGGGCGGGGTGTACCTGAACAACACCAAAGTGACCGATGAATCGGCGGTGCTGGATAGCATGCTGGCCGGGGGAGTGGCGGTTCTTCG
Organism: Mycetocola miduiensis; assembly: GCF_900115155.1. Classification (GTDB taxonomy): domain Bacteria; phylum Actinomycetota; class Actinomycetes; order Actinomycetales; family Microbacteriaceae; genus Mycetocola_A; species Mycetocola_A miduiensis. Next base: position 5,965 of record NZ_FOVM01000005.1, on the reverse strand, counting down.
CCGCGGCAAGAAGACCCTCGCCGGCGTGTTCACCGGCTGAAAACCGCGCGACACGCCCGGCCTGCAGATGCAATTTGCAGGGCCCCCGGGATGTGCGTAAAGTAATCACTCGTCACCCCAAAGGTGCGGCGGAGCGGAACAGCTCGCCGGCCTCATGCGGGACCAAACCCCACATAAAAATCGCCCCGAATTATTCGGATTACCGGTTTTTGTGGGGATAATCCTTCACTGGATTTCTCTCGTACTCGAGACTCGGGCTTCGGTCCGGAGCGTGTACAACACAAGAGAAAATCGGTGCTAGGCTAGAGAAGTTGCCCTGCGGAGCAGCCCGAGAGGGTGAAAAGCAGGAGCATCCGATCCTTGAGAACTCAACAGCGTGCACAATGTCAAATGCCAAATACCCGGCAACTCAACCTTTTCTGGTTGGGTTACGGATTCCTTTGGAAAACATTTAAACAACAAAGCAAGTCAGTAATGATTTGTTCTGTCAGTTTCAAACTCGCGGTTTCTGAACCTATTCCGGTTCGTTACCGCAAATAATGTGCCGGCACTTTCGGGTGTCGTGCGATTAAACATTTACGGAGAGTTTGATCCTGGCTCAGGACGAACGCTGGCGGCGTGCTTAACACATGCAAGTCGAACGATGAAGGAGAGCTTGCTCTCTGGATTAGTGGCGAACGGGTGAGTAACACGTGAGTAACCTGCCCTTGACTCTGGGATAAGCGTTGGAAACGACGTCTAATACCGGATACGACCAGCCTCGGCATCGAGTGTTGGTGGAAAGAATTTCGGTCAAGGATGGACTCGCGGCCTATCAGGTAGTTGGTGAGGTAATGGCTCACCAAGCCTACGACGGGTAGCCGGCCTGAGAGGGTGACCGGCCACACTGGGACTGAGACACGGCCCAGACTCCTACGGGAGGCAGCAGTGGGGAATATTGCACAATGGGCGAAAGCCTGATGCAGCAACGCCGCGTGAGGGACGACGGCCTTCGGGTTGTAAACCTCTTTTAGCAGGGAAGAAGCGAAAGTGACGGTACCTGCAGAAAAAGCACCGGCTAACTACGTGCCAGCAGCCGCGGTAATACGTAGGGTGCAAGCGTTGTCCGGAATTATTGGGCGTAAAGAGCTCGTAGGCGGTTTGTCGCGTCTGCTGTGAAAACCCGAGGCTCAACCTCGGGCCTGCAGTGGGTACGGGCAGACTAGAGTGCGGTAGGGGAGATTGGAATTCCTGGTGTAGCGGTGGAATGCGCAGATATCAGGAGGAACACCGATGGCGAAGGCAGATCTCTGGGCCGTTACTGACGCTGAGGAGCGAAAGGGTGGGGAGCAAACAGGCTTAGATACCCTGGTAGTCCACCCCGTAAACGTTGGGAACTAGATGTGGGGACCATTCCACGGTCTCCGTGTCGCAGCTAACGCATTAAGTTCCCCGCCTGGGGAGTACGGCCGCAAGGCTAAAACTCAAAGGAATTGACGGGGGCCCGCACAAGCGGCGGAGCATGCGGATTAATTCGATGCAACGCGAAGAACCTTACCAAGGCTTGACATATACCGGAAACGGCGAGAGATCGTCGCCCCGCAAGGTCGGTATACAGGTGGTGCATGGTTGTCGTCAGCTCGTGTCGTGAGATGTTGGGTTAAGTCCCGCAACGAGCGCAACCCTCGTTCTATGTTGCCAGCACGTAATGGTGGGAACTCATGGGATACTGCCGGGGTCAACTCGGAGGAAGGTGGGGACGACGTCAAATCATCATGCCCCTTATGTCTTGGGCTTCACGCATGCTACAATGGCCAGTACAAAGGGCTGCAATACCGTAAGGTGGAGCGAATCCCAAAAAGCTGGTCCCAGTTCGGATTGAGGTCTGCAACTCGACCTCATGAAGTCGGAGTCGCTAGTAATCGCAGATCAGCAACGCTGCGGTGAATACGTTCCCGGGCCTTGTACACACCGCCCGTCAAGTCATGAAAGTCGGTAACACCCGACGCCGGTGGCCTAACCCTTTATTGGGAGGGAGCCGTCTAAGGTGGGATTGGTAATTAGGACTAAGTCGTAACAAGGTAGCCGTACCGGAAGGTGCGGCTGGATCACCTCCTTTCTAAGGAGCATGTGCACCCGCGTCCCTGTTTACAGGACGCAGTAGTGGTGCCAAGTCAGTTCAGGAGCAAATGTTTCCTGCTGGCGCTCATGGGTGGAACATTGACATTGATGCGGATCGGTTCGATCCGGTATGAGTACGCCCAGGCTTTGGTTTGGGAAGGAAAGCACCGGCCGGCACGGTTCGCATGTTGCACGCTGTTGGGTCCTGAGGGACCGGAACATGATCACGGAAGTGGTTGTGGACTGTACCTCTGGACCTTCTCCTGTTCAGCAGACACATCAGTGGCTGGATGGGGTGGGTACCGCCCGTACTTTGAGAACTACACAGTGGACGCGAGCATCTTAGATTTGAACATCTAATGTTCAAATCACAGAAACAATTAGCTCTGAACTTCGGTTCAGAGTTCATTGGTCAATTTTTCCGAAACGATAAATTCGATTCAAACTCATGTGATTGCAAGTTTCTAAGAGCAAACGGTGGATGCCTTGGCATCTGGAGCCGAAGAAGGACGTAGTAATCTGCGATAAGCCTCGGGGAGCTGATAAACAAGCTTCGATCCGAGGATTTCCGAATGGGGAAACCCCGCCAGGCGGCGCAAGTCGACCTGGTGACTCCCGCCTGAATATATAGGGCGGGTAGAGGGAACGTGGGGAAGTGAAACATCTCAGTACCCACAGGAAGAGAAAACAACAGTGATTCCGTCAGTAGTGGCGAGCGAAATCGGAACAGGCTAAACCGAGCATGTGTGATACCCGGCAGGGGTTGCATGTTCGGGGTTGTGGGACTTCTCAGTACTGGCTGCCGCTGGTACGGCGTTACAGAGCGTTATAGACGAACAGGATTGAAAGCCTGGTCAGAGAGGGTGCGAACCCCGTAGTCGAAATGACGTGATGGCGCGAGAAGTATCCCAAGTATCACGGGGCCCGAGAAATCCCGTGTGAATCTGTCAGGACCACCTGATAAGCCTAAATACTCCCAGATGACCGATAGCGAACAAGTACCGTGAGGGAAAGGTGAAAAGTACCCCGGGAGGGGAGTGAAATAGTACCTGAAACCGTTTGCTTACAAACCGTTGGAGCCTCCTTGTAGGGGTGACAGCGTGCCTTTTGAAGAATGAGCCTGCGAGTTAGCGATATGTGGCGAGGTTAACCCGTGTGGGGTAGCCGTAGCGAAAGCGAGTCTGAATAGGGCGATTCAGTCGCATGTCCTAGACCCGAAGCGAAGTGATCTATCCATGGCCAGGTTGAAGCGCGTGTAAGAGCGCGTGGAGGACCGAACCCACTTAGGTTGAAAACTGAGGGGATGAGCTGTGGATAGGGGTGAAAGGCCAATCAAACTTCGTGATAGCTGGTTCTCTCCGAAATGCATTTAGGTGCAGCGTTGCGTGTTTCTTACCGGAGGTAGAGCTACTGGATGGCTAATGGGCCCCAAAAGGTTACTGACGTCAGCCAAACTCCGAATGCCGGTAAGTGAGAGCGCAGCAGTGAGACGGTGGGGGATAAGCTTCATCGTCGAGAGGGAAACAACCCAGACCACCAACTAAGGTCCCCAAGCGCGTGCTAAGTGGGAAAGGATGTGGAGTTGCACAGACAACCAGGAGGTTGGCTTAGAAGCAGCCACCCTTGAAAGAGTGCGTAATAGCTCACTGGTCAAGTGATTCCGCGCCGACAATTTAACGGGGCTCAAGCACGCCACCGAAGTTGTGGCATTGACGTTTTAGGTAGGCCGCACATTTAGTGTGTTGGTCCAGCCATGTTGATGGGTAGGAGAGCGTCGTGTGGCCAGCGAAGCGGCGGTGTAAACCAGCCGTGGAGGCCACACGAGTGAGAATGCAGGCATGAGTAGCGAAAGACGGGTGAGAAACCCGTCCTCCGAAAGACCAAGGGTTCCAGGGCCAGGTTAATCCGCCCTGGGTAAGTCGGGACCTAAGGCGAGGCCGACAGGCGTAGTCGATGGACAACGGGTTGATATTCCCGTACTGACGAAGAACCGCCCAAGCTAATCCAGTAATGCTAAGTGTCTGAATCCCAGTGATTGATCCCTTCGGGGTGAGACTCTGGGCCTAGCGCACGACCCTATGCTGGTGCGGTTAGCGTATTAACAGGTGTGACGCAGGAAGGTAGTCGGTCCTGGGCGATGGTTGTCCCAGGCCAAGGTTGTAGGCCGAGAGATAGGCAAATCCGTCTCTCACACAGGCTGAGAACTTAAGGGGAGCCCGCAAGGGCAAGATCCGATGATCCTATGCTGCCAAGAAAAGCATCGACGCGAGGTTCAAGTCACCCGTACCCCAAACCGACTCAGGTGGTCAGGTAGAGAATACCAAGGAGATCGAGAGAATCGTGGTTAAGGAACTCGGCAAAATGCCCCCGTAACTTCGGGAGAAGGGGGGCCTGACACGTCAACGGATTTACTCCGGGAAGCGTGGTAGGGCCGCAGAGACCAGTGGGAAGCGACTGTTTACTAAAAACACAGGTCCGTGCCAAGTCGCAAGACGATGTATACGGACTGACGCCTGCCCGGTGCTGGAAGGTTAAGAGGAACGGTTAGCCGTAAGGCGAAGCTGAGAATTTAAGCCCCAGTAAACGGCGGTGGTAACTATAACCATCCTAAGGTAGCGAAATTCCTTGTCGGGTAAGTTCCGACCTGCACGAATGGCGTAACGACTTCCCAGCTGTCTCAACCGCGAACTCGGCGAAATTGCACTACGAGTAAAGATGCTCGTTACGCGCAGCAGGACGGAAAGACCCCGTGACCTTTACTACAGCTTGGTATTGGTGTTCGGTGTGGCTTGTGTAGGATAGGTGGGAGACTGTGAAGCCGGCACGCTAGTGTCGGTGGAGTCGTTGTTGAAATACCACTCTGGTCATATTGGATATCTAACTTCGAACCGTAATCCGGTTCAGGGACAGTGCCTGGTGGGTAGTTTAACTGGGGCGGTTGCCTCCTAAAAAGTAACGGAGGCGCCCAAAGGTTCCCTCAATCTGGTTGGCAATCAGATGTCGAGTGTAAGTGCACAAGGGAGCTTGACTGTGAGACTGACAAGTCGAGCAGGGACGAAAGTCGGGACTAGTGATCCGGCAGTGGCTTGTGGAAGCGCTGTCGCTCAACGGATAAAAGGTACCTCGGGGATAACAGGCTGATCTTGCCCAAGAGTCCATATCGACGGCATGGTTTGGCACCTCGATGTCGGCTCGTCGCATCCTGGGGCTGGAGTAGGTCCCAAGGGTTGGGCTGTTCGCCCATTAAAGCGGTACGCGAGCTGGGTTTAGAACGTCGTGAGACAGTTCGGTCCCTATCCGCTGCGCGCGCAGGAAATTTGAGAGGATCTGACCCTAGTACGAGAGGACCGGGTTGGACGAACCTCTGGTGTGTCAGTTGTTCCGCCAGGAGCACCGCTGATTAGCTACGTTCGGGATGGATAACCGCTGAAAGCATCTAAGCGGGAAGCCGGCCTCAAGATGAGATTTCCACGCCTTCGGGCGAGAGGCTCCCAGCTAGACTACTGGGTTGATAGGCCGGATGTGGAAGAGAGGACTAACGACTCTCGGAGCTGACCGGTACTAATAAGCCGATAACTTGATAATCAAACCCACCCTTGAGGTGGGAGCATGAACTTTGTATCGAAGTTTCGTGAAAAATACTGCTTGCGTCCACTATGTGGTTCTCGATGTACGGTCGAGAACCGAACACACACACTTGATGTGTTGTTCGATTCAGTTTTGACATACGTCACTAATTGTTTCGGCGGCCATAGCAAGAGGGAAACGCCCGGTCACATTCCGAACCCGGAAGCTAAGACTCTTTGCGCCGATGGTACTGCAGGGGGGACCCTGTGGGAGAGTAGGACACCGCCGGACTTAACTT
>NZ_FOVM01000003.1:86746-354554 GCF_900115155.1 Mycetocola miduiensis | reverse complement strand
CCGCGGCGCTGGCCGATGGGTGTTCGAACATTGTGGGTGAGATCGCGGACTTGCAGCGGGCTGAGGCGCGGCGGCAGGCGTGGATGGTGGAACTGATCGACGAAGCCCGGCGGGCGTCCGAGGCGAGCTTGCACGGGGTGCGGGTGCTCGGCTCGACCCTGTCCGAGGCGCGGCGGCAGGAAATGGCCCGACGCTCCCTGGTCGCGGAACTCGCCTGCGCGTTGCTGATGCCGGAGACCACGGTGATCGGGATGCTGACCGACGCCGAAGCGCTGATCCACCGGCTCCCGGCGACGATGACCGCGCTCCGGGCCGGGGAGATCACGTACAAGCATGCGAAGGTGCTCGTCGACCAGACCGCGACCCTCTCCCCGGAAGCTGCGCTGCTGTTGGAGGAGCAGGCGGTGCCGTTCGGCCGGTCGTTGACGGTGTCGAAGTTCCGGGCCAAAACCCGGCTGCTCCGGGAGCACCTCGACCCGGACTCGGTCGCCGCCCGGGTCGCGAAGTCAGCGCAGGACCGGCGGTTGGACTTCCAGCCCGCCGATGACGGGATGGCGTGGCTCAGCCTGTACACGACCGCCCCTGAAGCGACCTCGATTTACACCGCCGTGCGTGATCATGCCCTCGCGGTGCGAACCCCGGCCGATCCCCGCACCCTGACCCAGCTGAGCGCGGATGTGTTCACCGACGCCGTCTCGGCGGCGCTGTGCGGGGAACTGCCCGCGGGTGATGGAGGCCCGGGCGATGGAGGCGATCAGCTGGAGAGCCCGGGCGACCTCTCCGACGACGGCCAGAAACAACTTTTCGACGCCCAGAAGCGAAATTCCACCGCCCAGAAGCGACGTTCCGGTTTCGGCTCGGGTGCGGCGTTCCGCAGGATCCGGCCGACGGTCACGGTGACGATACCGGCGATGACCCTGCTCGGCAGGTCCGAGGAACCCGGGACGCTCGAGGGGTACGGTCCGATCGACGCGGACACTGCCCGGGAGCTCGCCGGCCAGTCGAACGTCTGGTACCGGATGCTCACCGACCCGACCGCCGGGGTCCCGGTCGCTCTGGACCGGACCAAGTACAAGCCGACGAAGAAGATGAAACAGTACCTCCGCTGCCGCGACGGAACCTGCCGGTTCCCCGGCTGCAACCGCACCGCCCGGCATTGCGACCTCGACCACACCAACGATCACGCGCACGGCGGCCCGACCGAATGCGACAATTTGGCCCATCTCTGCCGAAAACACCACCGGCTGAAGCACCAGACCACCTGGCAGGTTCAACAACGCGGCAACGGAGTCCTCGAATGGACCTCACCCGGCGGACGCACCTACACAACCCAACCCGAGACATACTCATCCCCGCACCTGCAGGCTCCCGACGAGCCGGAATCCGCGCCCCCGCCACCAGCAGAGGCAGAGACCGGTCTCGACGACGCAGCGCCCTTCTGAACCATCCCGCCCTGAACCATCCCGCCCTTCTGAACCATCCCGCCCTGAACCATCCCGCCCTGAACCATCCCGCCCTTCTGAACCATCCCGTCCACCTCAGCCAGCCCGACGCCTGGACGTGGCCCGAATGGGAGAACAGGGCAGTCAGTCGCGACGAAGCCAGGCGGTCGTTTCGCCGGGGAGCAGCCCGCCCTCGAGGGGACTACTGAACAGCAACACTTCGCCCTCGGGCAGCTCCACCGGCGTATTGCCGAAATTCATCACCGTCTCCCACCCGTTGGGTCGGCGGAAATGCACAACGTCAGACTTCGACGGGATCCACTCGAGTTGCTCACCGGTCTGCAGCACCCGCCGCAGCGCGAGAGCATCCCGGTAAAGCCGAAGCGTGGACTCCGGGTCTCTCTCCTGGACCTCGACTGCGACGGAACCCCATGACGCCGGCTGGGGCAGGTGGGGTTCCCCGGGTCCGAAGCCGAACGAGGGCCCCGTAGCCGTCCAAGGAAGGGGCACGCGACATCCGTCACGGCCGATGTCCACACCGGGGTTCCGGAAGAACGCCGGATCCTGACGTCGATTGGCGGGGATGTCGGCAACCTCGGGTAGTCCGAGCTCTTCGCCCTGGTACAGATAGGCCGAACCGGGCAGAGCGAGTTCGAACAGCGTCGCCGCGCGGGCGCGGCGCAGCCCGCGTTCAGCGTCGAGCACCGGAGACGTGCCACCAGAACGCAGCCAGTCGCTGCCGTGCTTCGTCTTCGGGTCGGCGGGCTCAGGCAGGCCATACCGGGTGGCGTGCCGCACGACGTCGTGATTGGAGAGCACCCAGGTCGTCGAGGACCCGGACAGTCCAGCCAGAGCGAGATTCTCAGTCACAATCCGGCGGAACGTAACCGCGTCGAATCCTGCCTCGAGAAGATCGAAGTTGAAGGCCTGGCCGAGGCCCTCCGGGCTGGCGTACCGGTGCCGCCGGCTCGACTCCACCCACGCTTCGGCCACCCCGGTGCGTGGTGGCGTGTAGCTGTTGAACACGGCCCGCCACTCGGCGTAGATTTCGTGGACTTCGTCGCGGTCCCACAGCGGATGCCCCCCGGCGTCGCGGGGGAGTGCGTCCATGTCGGCCTGGCTGGGCAGGTCGAGGTCGAGCTTCTTGGCAAGGCCGTGGGCGACGTCGATGCGGAACCCGTCTACCCCCCGGTCGGACCAGAACCGCAACGTCGTCAGGAAGTCGTCGCGGACCTCACGATTGTCCCAGTTGAGGTCGGGCTGCTCGGTCGCGAAGTAGTGCAGGTACCACTGGCCGTCACCGACCGGCTCCCACGCAGGCCCGCCGAACGCGCTCGTCCAGTCGGCCGGCGGTTCTGAACCATCCGGCCCGCGGCCGTCACGGAAGATGTACCGGTTGCGCGCGGCCGAGTCGCGCGGCGAGGCGAGGGCCTCGACGAACCACTCGTGCCGGTTCGAGGTGTGGTTGGGCACGATGTCGACGATGAGCCGGATGCCGCTCGAGTGGAGGTCGGCGACGAGGGCGTCGAAGTCGTCGAGGGTGCCGAGGCGGGGGTCGACATCGCGGTAGTCGTCGACGTCGTAGCCTCCGTCTGCGAGCGCCGACGGGTAGAACGGGCTCAACCACACCGCATCGATATCGAGGCGGCGGAGGTACGGAATACGCGACCGGATGCCGGGCAGGTCGCCGATCCCGTCACCGTTGGCATCCGCGAAACTGCGAGGGTAGATCTGGTACACGGCTGCCTGCCGCCACCAGTTGGGGTCTGCGTCGAGTTCTCGGGCGGTTTCGCGCGTGCGCACGTCGGTCACGGGTGATCCTTTGGTGTCGGGAGTGGTGACGAGTTACGGTCGCGAGAGCATCAGCCCTTCACAGCGCCCTGGGTGACACCTTCCATGACCCAGCGCTGAGTGAACAGGTAGACGATGATCGCCGGGGCCATCGCCATGAGGTACGACGCGAATGAGACGTTGTAGTTGGTGCTGAACTGCGTCTGGAAGATGTTCTGCACCACGGGGATGGTCTGCTGGTCCGCCTGGGCGATGATCAGCGACGGCATCATGAAGTCGTTCCACGACGCGAGGAAGGCGAAGATCGCGACGGTGGCGCTCATTGGGGCGAGCAGCGGGAAGATCAGCTGCCAGAACGTCTGCCAGGTCGTGGCACCGTCGATCCGCGCGCTTTCCTCGAGCTCGAGTGGAATTGAGCGCAGGAAGGCGGTGAACAGCAGGATGCTGAACGAGAGCTGGAACATGATGTGCAGGATCGTCACACCGACCGGGTTCGCGAGACCGACCAGTCCGGTGAGCTGGATCTGGGGGAGCGCGACGACGGGGAACGGCAGGAACATGGCCGCCAGCAGGTAGAAGAAGGACCAGCGGAACAGGCGGTGTTCCCAATTGCGCACGATGGCGTAGGAGGCGAGGGCGGCCAGGAGCACGGTGCCGACGACGGTGCCGAGCGTCACCAGGACGGAGATGGTGAAGGTGACGGGGAAGTTGGTGAGTTCCCAGGCCTCGACGAACCCGGAGAAGTCGACCGGCGCCGGGAGCGAGAAGGCATTGCCGTCGACGGCTTGCGCTGTCGTCTTCATCGACATCGAAATCGTGACGTACAACGGCAGCAGAACCGTCAGCGCGCAGAGGAACAGGATGATCATGACCGGCCAATTGGTGGTCTCCTGTCCGACCTTTCCGCGCCTGCTGCGCGTGCTGCGCGTTCCGGCATCCCCGCTCCCCTTGTCGGCGGCTGACCGAGTCGCGGGAGTCGCCGTCCGGATCTTTTCCTGCGTCATGAGATGGCTGCCTTTCCACGAGTAAGTCGAAGTTGAAGGAGCGAAATGAGAATGGCGATGATGAAGAAGAGCGTCGCATTCGCCATCTGGTAGGCGTAATCGCCGCCGGTGAAGCCGGTGAAGATGGTCATGGCGATGCTTCGCGTCGACGTGCCCGGCCCACCGTTGGTCAGACCCACGATGACGTCGTACGCGCTGAGGAAGTTCTTGAACCCGAGAATGACGTTGATGACGACATAACCGGCGACGAGCGGAAGGGTGACCGAGCGGAGCCGGACCCAGGCGCTCGCGCCGTCGATGTCGGCTGCTTCGTATACTTCACCGGGGATGGACAGCAGGCCGGCGATGTAGATCAGCAGGGCGCCCGGGATGGACTGCCACGCCGTGACGATGACGATCCCGATCCAGGCGGTGCTTTCGTTGGCCAGGATCGATTCCTGCAGCCACGGTATCCCGGTGGCGGCGCCCAGCGCCGGCAGTGAGTTCGAGAAAAGGTACTTGAACACGAACGCGATGACGATGCCGGAGATGACCATCGGGATGACGAAGATGGCCCTCAGCGGGGTCTTCAGGCGGATCCGGGAGGTCAGAGCCACCGCAAGGAGAAACGCGATGACGTTGACCACGATCACGGTGACGAGAGCGAAGCCGAAGGTGAAGAGGTAGCTCGAGAGGATCGCGGGGTCCGAGAATACCGCGATGTAGTTGGTGAACCCGACGAGTTGCCAGTCACCGAAACCGATGAAGTTCGTGAAGCTGTAGAAGATCCCCACGAGCGCCGGGAGGGTGATGAACAGGGTGAAGAGGATGAGTGTCGGCAGGAGGAACAGGTAGTAGACCCCGTCGACCTTCGGTTTGCCCCTCTTCGTGTGCGCACCGGCGAGATGATCGGTCTGCCCGTGCTCGGCCGCGGAGACGAGGTCGCCGGCGGCCGCCGAGGCCGGTGTGATAGGAATCGTCATGTCGTTGTCCTCCGAGGCTTCTGATTACTCGCGGAAGGCCAGGCGTGCCCAGTCGGCGTCGAGTCGGGCAAGCGTCCGATCGATGTCCGCACCGGTCGCCATGGCCTGGATGTAGTTGGCGGTGGGGATACTCAGGTGGACGCGCTGTGACGGGCCCAGGTAGAAGCGGCCGTCCTGGTAGTAGTCGGCCATGCCGATGATGCGTTCATCCGTGGGCGGAGCGGCGTCAGTGGTGGTTCCGAAGCCGAGGAAGGCGGCGTTGTACTCGTCCATCGTGTCCTGCTGCATGAGGTACGAGACGAAGGTGCGTGCGGCTTCCTTGTCAGTGCCGGCCTCGGGGACCCAGAGCGCGAGGTCGACGTTCACCCGAACCTTGAGGTCGTCGGGGTCATTCGTGGCCGGAAGGGGGAAGGTGCCGAGGTCGAGACTGTCGTCTGTCTTGGCGATCTCGCCGAGTGCCCACGGACCCTGCATCAGCATGGCCGCTTCACCCTTGGCGAAAGCGACGTTCCCGTCGCCGTAGGTGCGGCTCTCCGCATTATCGTTCGAGTAGGCGGAAAGTTCCACCATCTTCTCGACGGGTTCCTTGAAGTCCTTCTGGAAGGAGACCGGCGATTCGGGCCCCACCTCCGTGCCGAGTTCGTTCATTTGCTCGAAGAAGTCCGGGAGATCGAGCGATCCGCCGGCTGTGTAGTCGAACAGTCCCTGCGCGATCGTCCACGGCTCCGAGAACGTGCTGTAGATCGGGGTGATTCCGGCGTCCTGCAGCGTGTTGCACACCTCGATCAGTTCATCCCAGGTCTCGGGGACCTCGAGGCCGTTCTCTTCGAAGATGTCCTTGTTGTAGATGACGGATGCCGCGGCGACCGAGTACGGCAGCACGCTCGTGCGTCCGGGATAGGTGGAGTACTGGTCGACGAGGTCCTGCACGTCCGGGCGGATGCGGCTCGCCTCCTCCATGTCACCGAGGTCGGAAAGAGCGCCGCGTTCCATGAACCGCGACATCTCCATGTTGTAGTTGAGAAGTCCGACGTCGGGCGGGTTGCCGCGCAGGAAGCCGGCTGACAGGTTCGACGCTGTGTCGAGTGTCACATGGACGTCTGACTGCTCTTCATTGAACTGGGCCGTGAGTTCGCGGAAGAATTCGATCGCTTCCGGCTTGCTCATGTGGAAGGTGATTTCGGCTGGGCCGCTCCCGTCGGCGGCGCACCCTGACAGGGCGGCGGATACGCCCAGCATTCCGGCAAGAGCAAAGCCGACCCGAGTGAGAGATTTTCTTTGGAGCACGTCGTTGTCCCCCTTGATAGAAGCGATCCGGCAGGCGAGGATCGACTAAATATAGGTTGTGCATTTATTTGTGTCGTAAATATTGCGCCCGCCCAATGGAAAGGTCAAGGGGTTGAGTCACTCCGTCGCAGCGTCTTCGCCGCAGCTCATGCGGACGCTCAACGCGCGTCACGTGTTGGAGTTCGCGTGGCAGGCGACTGTTTTCACGGCATCCGATCTCATGGCGGCGACCGGGCTCACCCGCGCCACAGTGATCGGGCTCTGTGACGACCTCGTTGGATTGGGCTGGCTCGACGAACTGGGTAACGCGCGAACCGGCAGCGACTACCGCAAGGGACGGCCGGCTCGTCGCTACACGCTGCGCGACCGCGCTGCCGTCGTCGTCGGCGTCGATGCGGGCTACGACCGGATGTCAGCGACGGTTGCAGATCTTCGTGGCCGGGTCCTCGGCCAGGCGGACGAGAACATCCCTGCCGCAACACCGCAGAGCGTCGAGCGACTCGCGGATGCCGACGATCGCCGCCGGATGGCACGGTCGGTTTTCGATCGGGCGCTCGTCGAATCCGGCATCGACGCGTCAACGATTCTTGCCGTGACCATCGGCGTGCCATCGCCAATCGATGCGGCCGGGGACTCACCGCCACACCGGACCGGGTTCTGGCAGCTGATGAACCCAGGCCTTCTCAACGAGTTCGACCAGGATGCGCCGCTCGTCACCGTGGAGAATGACGCCAACCTCGCGGCGATCGCCGAGCGAACCTCGAGTAAGGGCAGTGGTCGCACGGTCGACTCATACATAGCAATGCTCGTCGGCGAGGGTATCGGCGCAGGGCTGATGATCGACCGGCGGCTCGTTCGCGGACGACGGGGCGGCGCGGGGGAGATGCGGTTCCTCGACTACGTCGACGGAGTCCGTTCGGCAGACGGCCTGGCGCTGATTGCCAGGCAATGGGCCGCCGAGGCGATCCGGTCCGGGAATCTGCCGTTTGGCAGCCCGCTCAGCCAGCTTGACCCGGAGTCGCTGAGCGCTCGCGAGGTCACGGACGCTGCCGCGCGCGGTGATGAGACGGCGGCCGGCATCCTGGAGCGGCTCGCAGAGCGCCTCGCGCGCATCTGCATCGTGCTCGGCGACCTGCTCGACGTCGACCGTGTCATCGTTGGCGGTGCCGCTACCGCGACTTTGCCGACGGTGATCGAGCGGGCGGCTTTGCTGATTGCTGCAAGCGACGACCCGACGGCGCCCGATCTGGTGCCATCGGCGCTCGGCCCCGAGGCGGTTGGCATGGGGGCTGTCGAGCAGGCCCTCTCCCTCGTGCGCGAACGGGCGTTGGAGCTGACGCCCGGGCGGATGTCGCCGGTTGCGTGACGTCCGTTGGGTCTCGCTACGCAAGCTACTCGACCAGCAAGTGATTCGCTACGCGGGCTACTCGACCAGCGAGTGAATCGCTGATCGAGTAGCGCCCGAGCGCAGCGAGGCCGCGTACCGAGATCCCCTGTCCTAGCGACCACCTCGCCTGCGCGACCCTTTCTCCGTCGGCGGCTCTTCAGCGGGAGCCTGAACGCGGATGTCCGATGTCTTCACATCGGTCGGCCGCTCTCCGGCATCCCAGGCCTGGTTCACCGCAGCGGACAGCGACGTGTCCGCAGCCGCGGCCGCGGCCAGGGTTCGCTCGAGGCGGCTTTGGCGACGTCGGAGCCACAGCCCCAGCGCGATGATGAGGATGAGCGCGATGTAGCAAACCGCGGCGAACGGACTGAGGAACAGTGCGCTCAGGTCGCCCTGGCTGAGCTGCAGTGCACGCCGCAACTGTGCCTCAGCCATCGGACCGAGGATGAGACCGATTACCAGCGGCGCAATCGGGTAGCCGAACCGGCGCAGGAAATAGCCGAGCACACCGACGAACAACAGGATCACGATGTCAGCCACGGCAAAGTTCACCGCGTACGCCCCGAGAACCGCGAACGTGAGAATGCCCGCGTAGAGATAGGGCCGCGGGATCTGCAGCAGCTTCACCCAGATGCCCACGAGCGGCAGGTTGAGAATGAGTAGCATGACGTTGCCGATGTAGAGACTGGCGATGAGCGCCCAGACGAGCGCCGGCTGGTTCGTGAACAGTTGCGGGCCGGGCTGGATGCCGTATGACTGGAACGCGGACAGGATGATCGCTGCGGTGGCCGTCGTGGGAAGCCCGAGCGTGAGCAAGGGAACGAGCACGCCCGCGGCGGCCGCGTTGTTAGCCGATTCCGGCCCGGCGACGCCTTCGATTGCACCCCGACCGAACTGATCCTTGTGCTTGCTCAGCTTTTTCTCGCTGGCATAGGAGAGGAACGTGGCGACGTCTGCGCCGCCCGCTGGAATCGTGCCGATCGGGAATCCGATCGCGGTGCCGCGGAGCCACGGTTTCCAGGAACGGCGCCAGTCGTCCTTCGTCATCCAACTGCGCCATCCACGGGTCACCGGGACGAGAGCGATTCGGCCGTGTCGCATCCGGCTCGCAACGTAAAGTGTCTCGCCGACGGCGAAGAGGCCGACAGCGACGAGGACCACGTCGATTCCGTCCGCCAGAGGAAGCAGCCCGAACGTGTAACGCTGCTGGCCCGACAGGATCTCAGTACCGACGAGGCCGAGGAAGAGGCCGATGCCCAGCGAGGTGAGTCCGCGCCAGACGGAGGAGCCCAACAGTGCGCCAACGGTGATGAAGGCGACGACCATGAGGGCCACGTAATCGGCCGGCGCAAGGTTCACCGCCCAGGCGGCGATGATGGGAGCGAGCATGGTCAAGCCGAGCGTCGCGATCGTGCCGGCGACGAAGGAACCGAGTGCCGCTGTGGCGAGGGCGGCGGCCCCACGCCCGAGCTTCGCCATCTTGTTGCCCTCGAGGGCGGTGACGATCGACGCGGATTCCCCAGGCGTGTTGAGCAGGATGCTCGTGGTCGAGCCTCCATACATTCCGCCGTAATAGATGCCCGCGAAGGTGATCAGAGCGGCGGTGGGGTCGAGCGTGTAGGTGAGCGGCAGGAGCAACGCCACGGTCATGGCGGGTCCGATGCCCGGCAGCACGCCGACAGCGGTTCCGACGAGCACGCCGATGAAGCCGAAGATGAGGTATTGCGGCTGGAGGGCGGTTGCGAAGCCCTCCATCAGGCTCAGGATGTTGTCCATGTCAGCCTCTCAGGCTCTGCAGCAGTGGGTCGAGCCAGGTGAGTAGCGGACCCGGCGGGAGGGAGAGCCCGAGGAGTCCTCCGAACACGATGTAGACGACGAATCCGAGGGCGAGACCGATGAGCAGTGCCACCCACCAGCGTTTCGCACCGAGCGACCAGGCCACGCCTCCGAAGAGGAGGGCGGCCGCGAACGGCCAGCCGATGATCTCGAGGAGCGCGATGAAGGCGGCGACGAAGGCGACGATCTTGGCGAGCGTGATCCAGTCGGTTTTCGCTTGGGTGTCGACGTCTTCACCCTGTTCGAGGTCTCCCAGTTTTCCTCTTGCGATGTCGACGATCACCATAGCTGCCGAGATCACGAGGATCGTGCCGACCATGAACGGGAAGACGCGCGGCCCGACCTGGGTACCGGAGGTCGGCAGGCGAATAGCGAAGGCGCCCACGAAGACGAAGATACCGAGCGCGAGCGCGAGCCCCGCGAAAATGTACTCGCCCAGCTTGGAGCGCGGGGCGGATGCTTCGGCCGGTTCTCCACCGGCCGAAGGGCGCGCCGGGCCTGTGCCCGCCGCGCCCATCGATGGTGTGGACATGGTCAGTCGACCAGCCCGATGTTGGTGAGCGTCGTCGTGACCGAGGCGATGTTTTCCTCTAGGAATGTTTCAAAGTCATCACCGGCGAGGAAGGCATCCGCCCAGCCGCGAGTCTCGAGCACCTCGGTCCAGGCCTCGCTGTCGTGCATCTCGGTCACGACATCGATGAGCGCTTCGCGGTCGGCGTCCGAGATGTCCGTCGGAGCGAGCACGCCACGCCAGTTGGTCAGCGTGACGTCGTAGCCCTCTTCAGTGATCGTCGGCACGTCGGGGAGGTTTTCCGCGGGCTCTGCCGAGGATACGGCGAGGGCCTTCATTGTTCCAGCCTCGATGTGCTCGAGGAACTCACCGATGCCGGAGATGCCTGCCGATGCGTTGTTGCCAAGGATCAGCGCGACGGCTTCGCCACCGCCCGAGTTGGGGATGTAGTTCAGGCTTTCCGCGATTTCGGAGCCGGACAGGCCGGCTTCTTCGAGCATCAGGCCGGCGAGGATGTGGTCGGCACCGCCGGCTGATCCGCCGGTGACCGAGACATCCTGGCCGTTCTCCTTGATGTCTTCGACAAGATCCTCAAGGGTGTCGTACTTCGACTCCGCCGGAACCACGACGACGAGGGCCTCTTCGGTCAGGCGAGCGATGGGGGTGGTGTCTTCCATCCGGATCTCGGCGTCATTCGTCTCGACGGCGCCCACCATCACCAGTCCGGTGACCATGAGGGTGTGCGGATCCTTTTCGTTCGCCAGCGAGGCGAGGCCGACCGTTCCGCCGGCGCCCCCGATGTTGGTGACGGGGGCGCTGTCGACCAGGTCTTCGGACGTAAGGGTTTCAGACATGGCGCGTCCGGTCTGGTCCCATCCGCCGCCGGGCTCAGCCGGGACGATGATCGAGAGGTCGCTGACCTTGACGCTTTCTGCTGTGTCACCGTTACCCGTTCCGGTGTCGGCAGCTGGTGTGCTGCAGGAGGCCAGGGTGACAGCCGTTGCTGCGGCCACGATGACCAGTGCGAGTCGTCGCATGATTTTTCTCCTCATTGAGTGATTGCCTCGTTGCAAAACGCGATGATGCTGAAGAGAACGGTAGGTCCCGTCGGCGACGTCGCGCCTCTTTTGTAAGTATTGGACGCAACGACCGCCGGGTCCAGTGGCTTTTTCGGTCGTCGACGGTGGGGCGTTCGGGCGACAATGGGGGAGTGAAGGCAATGTCGCTTCGGGTCCAGCTCCTGCTCTTGCAGGCACTGATCGTGTGCGCCGTCGTGCTGGTGACCGGCATCGTGACGGCCAACCTTCTCGAGCGCGAGATGCGCGACGCCTACCTGGATCGCATGATCGGGGTCGCCCAGTCGGTGGCGACGCTGCCCGCCATCCGCGACGCCTACGACGACAAGAATCCCGCTGCGGTGATCCAGCCGATCGCCGAGTTGATCCGGGAGGCGTCGAACGTGACGTACGTCGTCGTGACGGATGCCGACGGCATCCGTTATTCGCACCCGGATCCTGCTCGTGTCGGCGAGCGGGTGTCGACCGACCCGTCTGTGCCGCTCTCCGGGAAGATGTTCGTGGGGACGCAGACCGGCACGCTGGGGGAGTCGTGGCGGGCGAAGGTGCCCGTGCGGTCCGACGACGGTGAGGTGATCGGCACGGTGTCCGTCGGCATTCTGGAGTCGGCGCTGCAGGAAGACTTCCTTGGTGGGCTGGGTGCGCTGGTGTTCCCGCTGATCGCGTCCGCTGTGGTCGGAATCTTCGGTGCGGCGTGGGTGACGGCGGTGATCCGCCGGCGGATCTACCGGCTGGAGCCGAAGGAGATCGCGTCGCTCGTTGACTCTCGGGAGACGATGCTGCACGGCATGAGCGAGGGCATGATCAGCGTGGATGAAGCCGGTGTGATCGTGCTCGTCAACGATGCGGCGCTCGAGCTGCTGGGACTCGAGGAGGATTCGCTGACCGGACGGTTGGCTGCCGACGTGCTCGACCCGTCGCTGGTCGGTGTGCTGAAGCGCGGTGAACCGGGTGGGCAGCTCGTGCTCGCTGGGGAGCGGATCCTCGTGGCGCGCAGCACCGGAACCGAACTCGATGGCCGCGCCGTCGGTGCGACCTTGCTCGTGCGTGACCACACCGAGCTGCACCAGCTGCTGCGGGAGATGGATGGAGCGCAGTCGCTGACCAATGGTCTGCGGGCCCAGGCCCATGAGTTCGCGAACAAGCTGCATGTGATTTCGGGCTTGCTTGAGCTCGGCCTGGTCGATGACGCGCGCGCATTCGTGGAGCGGACGGGAACCGGTGGTGCGCTTCGGGTTCCCGGCGAGGAG
Organism: Mycetocola miduiensis; assembly: GCF_900115155.1. Taxonomy (GTDB): domain Bacteria; phylum Actinomycetota; class Actinomycetes; order Actinomycetales; family Microbacteriaceae; genus Mycetocola_A; species Mycetocola_A miduiensis. The sequence goes on along the minus strand of NZ_FOVM01000003.1, from coordinate 342,008 downwards.
GTTCTCCGTGAATTCCCGGAGCTCGCCGCACTGCTGCTCGTGAAAGCCAGCCACGCGCGGGAGCTCGGCATGTCGGTGTCGATCACACCGTCGGCTCCTCTCCCCGCCTGGTTGCGGTCGGATGCTGCGCTCACTTTGCGCGGAGACCTCGTGACCGTCGTCGGCAACCTCGTCGACAACGCGCTCGAGGCGTGCGCGGCGGGCGACGAAGTTCAGCTCGGATTCGCCGTGGATCCCTCTCTGATCCGGGTCACCGTGGACGACGACGGCAACGGCATCCCGCCAGACCAGTACGAGCGCGTGTTCGAGGAGGGCGTCTCGTCGAAAGCGCTGACGGATGCCGACAGCCCCGCGTTACGACGCCGAGGCATCGGCCTCGCGCTGGTGCGACGCACGGTTATGCGGGCCGGCGGCACGGTAACCGTTGGGCGGTCTGAGCGTGGGGGAGCGGCGTTTACGGTCGAGCTGCCTCTCGGGGATCTTCCGAAGGCTGCGGCGCAGGATCTGCCCGCCACCGTCGATGTTGCGGCGGTGCTGAAGTGATGGTCTCGAATCCGGTCTCATCGCATCCGGTCGCGTCCAAGCTCCGGACGACCATTGTGGACGACGACGTTGAGGTCGCGTCGTTGCACGCGAAGTTCGTGGGGGCGCATCCGGCGTTCGACGTAGTGGCGATCGCGCACAACGGTCCGGAAGCCCTGACGCTCATCGCCGACCACCGTCCTGACCTCGTGCTGCTCGACTTCGACCTGCCGGGTCTGCCCGGGCTGGATGTGCTCCGCGATGTGCGGGCGATGGGCGGCGCGCAGCCGGAGGTGATCGCGGTGACCGCCGCCAGGGATGTCGACAGTGTGCGGCAGGCGCGCAGTGCCGGGATTCAGCATTACCTGGTGAAACCGTTCACGGCGCTCGACCTGCGGGCGCGACTGGACGATGTGGCGCGCGACCGGCTCGCGCTCGTGGCATCCGGAACCCGGGAGGAGTTGGCGCAGCGCGACATCGATGCGCTGATGCGGACAGGTGGGCGTGGACGGGTGCAGTTGCCGAAGGGGCTGAGCGGCGAGACTCTCGCGATCGTCGAGGAGGCGCTCGGTTCGGTGCCGAACAGTTCGGCTGGGGAGATAGCGGAGCTGTCGGGTATCTCGCGGGTCAGTGCACGCAGGTACCTCGAGTACCTGGTGGAGACGGATCGGGCGCGGAAGACGCTCGATTATGCGACATCCGGGCGGCCCTCGACGCGGTTCGCGCGGAGCGTCGTGGGCTGAGCGGAGAGGCAGCGAATCCTCACTGCGGCGATCGGCGCCGATAATGAGGGGGTGGAACTGTGGCAGATGCGCGAGTGGTACGCCGATTACCTCGACGCGTGCAATCGGCACGACTTCGATGCGATCCGTTCCTTCGTCGATCCCTCGGTTCGGCGTGCGCACTTACCCGGTGGTGCCGATGCGTGGATTGCCGACCTGGCCGAGCTCTTCCAGGGGTTTCCCGACTGGCGTTGGCGCCGCATCCAACTCGTCATCGAGGGCGACCGCGTCGCGGTGCATCTGCGAGGAAGTGGAACGCATCTGGGGAGATATGCCGGCATCGCGCCGACGCGTAAGCACGCCAACGTCGCCGAGTTTGCGATGTATCGCGTGGCAAACGGGCGAATCGTGGAGTTCTCCGGCACGGGCGGTCACGAGCTGCTCACCCAGCTGGAGGGATGAATCACTGCCCTCGTCGTGGATCCAGCACTGAGGTGCATCCGGTCGATCTGAGCTGTTCGGAGTGACCGAAGGGCCCCGGAAAGTCCTGTAGCATTGACGAGGTTGCCCGTGAGGGTGACTGGTCGCGGGCTGTGGCGCAGCTTGGTAGCGCACTTGACTGGGGGTCAAGGGGTCGCAGGTTCAAATCCTGTCAGCCCGACCGAATGTCCCGGAAACTCAAGGGTTTCCGGGACTTTTTAGGTTAACGGAATTGACTACCCCATCAAAAACCCACCTTTTACTCCTCTCACAAGGCCCTGAGGCCACGCTCCCGTCCGTCGTGCTGACGTCGTTCTGGGTCCGCTCCGATCATTCGGGATTCTCGTGCACACCTACTGGGTATGAGCATTCACGACAACCACCCAACCTCTCCTCCTACCGACTCATGGGGTCTGGAACCCCTGATGGACGTCGCCGAACTGGCGTCCTACCTCGGCATACCGCTCTCCACGGTCTACGACTGGCGCGTGCACGGCAAAGGCCCGACGGCCTACCGGTTCGGCAAACACCTGAAGTTCGCCGTCTCCGACGTTCGGGCCTGGATTGCCGAGCAGCGCGAACCGTCCAACCCACCCGGTCACACCGATCGGCGGTGAACTGAGATGGCCCGGCCCCGGTTGACGATCGGCACGTTCGGCGACATCACCACGCGGGTGATGCCATCCGGCCGATTCGAGGCACGAACCCGCTACCGCGACTGGGACGGTCGGGCCCGCCAAGTGCAGGCCACCGGTGCCACCGCCAAGGCCGCCGAAGGCGCGCTGAAAGCGAAGCTCGCTGAGCGGTCCCTGTTCCGACCCGCCGACACCTCCCTGACGCCTGACAGCCTGTTCGCAGACCTCGTGGCCTACTGGTTGAACGACATCGATTTGGAGGGCCGGATCTCCAAAACCACCCGGAACCTGTATGAGCGCAACATGCGCACCCTGGTTTCTCCGGCGTTCGACAGCCTCACGCTGCGCGAGATGTGTGGCCCGGTGCGATCAGTTCATCAAACAGCTGGCGAAGCTCTCCTACAGCCGCGCCAAGCAGGCCCGGGTGGTGTTGCGGCTCGCCTTGGAACTGGCGGTGCGGCATGAGGTCCTCCCGCGCAATCCGATGGACCACGTCTCCCGCCTGCACCGCGAGCCGCACATCCCCGATGCGCTCATGGCCCCCGAGGTGAACATGATCCGCGCGGCGATCGCCCAGTGGGAGGGCGCCACTGACCACATCTCGGGGCCGAAGCCCGACGGCCAGCTCGGCGCGATCATCGAGGTGATGCTCGGCACCTCAGCACGGATCGGCGAGGTGCTGGCCGTCCGCCGCCGGGACGTCGACGTCACGAGCTCCGTGCCGTCCATCCGCCTGGCCGGCACGATCATCAGCCGCAAGGGTGAGCAGACGTTCCGGCAGGATCACCCCAAAACCGCCAGGTCCACTCGCGTTGTCGCCATCCCCACCTTCACCGCCGACGCAGTCCGCCGGCGACTCGCCAAGGTTGGCAGCCTAGGCCTGGATGCATTGCTGTTCCAGTCCCGGGACGGCACACCGCTGACGACGGCGAACGTGCGCAGACAACTGCGACAGGTACTCGAGGGGGCGGGCATCAAAGGAGTGACCCCACACATGTTCCGCCGTACTGTTGCCACTGCGGTCAACACCAACGCCAGCATTGAGCTCGCCTCAGAGTTGCTCGGCCACACGGACACGAAGATCACGGTGCAGCACTACATCCAACGCAGCGAGATGGTGAACCCGGTCACCGCCGCGCTCCTCGATCGCGCATTCGCGAAGGATGAAGAGTGAACGCGGTGCTGCCACGGTGGCTGCGCCGCGCCACCCGGGGTTTCGCCGCTCTGCAGCGAATTAAAGACCCGGAACCGCTCTTGGTTTGGTTAATTCCTGACTTGTGACGATTTCGGTGCTCGCGGAAGGACGTTTACTGGGTCCAAAGCTTCTCCTCTGGAGTCGGTCGCGACGTCGTCGCTGTCGTCCGTAAGGGGGTTCCATCGGACCAATCTTGCTGAAGTTTGACCGGGAGCTTCTAGACCCCTGTTCTAGCTGTTCATGTTGACCGGAGGCTAAGGCACTAAGCAGTGAACCGTGAGAGTCGTTCGGCCTTACCGCACCCTGCCACGTTCAAGCGCAACCAGAACGGAGCGAAGCCCTCATGACTCGCGGAGATCCGTGCTCAGCGCTGCGTGCGTGGCGGCCGCCATCAGGGTCGACGCCGCGGCAGCCGCCGACCTCGCCGTACGAGGGCTCGAGGAGTACTCCCTCCTGTTCAGCACGGTCCGGTCCGTACCCGCCGAGTGAGCCCTCACCCGCGCGCCTGCTCCGAACGTGACACAGGCGCCTACCCGGCAGAGCGGATGCACGGTCGGCAGCTCCGGCCGACGTCGACCCGGACCGAGAAGCACCGGCCGTCAGCTGCCGGACGCGGAGAAGAAGGTCACGATGGTCGTGGTGCCGTCCTGCTCGACGACGCGAAAGGCGCCCACGTCCGGGTCGATGTCGACCTGACTCGGGTGCGGAACCATGTGGCGCAGCACGACGGGGTGGCTTGAGGACCTCCCGCCCACGGCCACCACCACCACGTCGTCCTTGGGGTCGTACGACGTGTACGCGAACGGCAGGCGCTCGGCCTCCGTCTGGTCGCCGAACGAACGGTCGAGGACTTCGATCGTCACGTCCTGTCCCTCGCGGTCCTTCGTCAGGCGATCCAAACCCTCCACCCAGCTCGTGCGGTCCGTCGTCGAGATGTCTGCCATCGGTCCTGATCCTTCCGGGCATTGTTCGGGTGCCGAAGCTGCGGCCGATACCCATCTTCGGTCGACCCGGCGAATCGGCGCATCCCGTGTATCCGGGATGTCCTGTGGCGCCGCGTGCGCGAGGCTGGGACGACCCACAACACAGGAGGAACGATGGAGCTCTTCGGCGTCGCCCGTTTCGAACGCTTCTTCCGCGCGGCCGCCGGTCTCGACGTCGACAAGGACGACCTGCGCCGCTTCGACGACTTCGTGAACGACAAGATCTACGACCTCCTGCTGCGCGGACAGGCGAACGCGAAGGCGAACGGCCGCGACGTCATCGAGCCGCAGGACCTGCCGATCACCAAGGGCCTCCAGGAGTCCATCCACGCCTTCAAGGCGATCGACCAGGAGCTGTCCCTGGAGGCAATCCTCGAGCAGCTCACCCGGCGACCGCCGCTCGATGTGACCTACAGCGACGAGGCCCAGGCGCAGCTCCCGCTGGTCGCGGGCGGGCTGGGCGTCGCTCTCGCGCGGACGTTCCCGATCCTCCAGCGGGACCTGGTGAACCCGCAGACCGAGCACTGGGACCGCGCCGTCCAGATCTTCGACCTCCTGCTGTAGCGAGCTACGACGGCCCGCGCGCGGGACGCCTTCGGGGCCGGTGCCGTTCCTCGGCGCGTGCTCCGAACATCCCGTGTTCACGGGCTACCGCGAAGGTCCGCGACATCTACCGTGGATGGATGGCCAGAGTCGCTGTCGTGGGGGGCCACGGGAAGGTGGCCCGCCACCTCCATCCCCTGCTGGTTCGGGCCGGTCGCTCTCGTTCGCAACGAGGCCTACTCCTCGCAGCTCGAGGAACTGGGCGCCGAGGTCCGCCTGCTCGACATCGAGAGGTCCACGGCGGAGGACTTCACGCGTGCCTTCGACGGGTGCCGGGCCGTGGTGTTCGCCGCTGGAGCCGGCCCCGACGGCAAGGTCGAGCGCAAGCGCACGGTCGATCTCGAGGGTTCGCTGAAGTCGATCGAGGGGGCCAAGGGCGCTCGTATCCGGCGCTTCGTACAGATCTCCGCGATGGCCCTCGACGACCCAGTTCCCGCGGATGCGTCACCGGTGTGGCGCGCCTACGTCGAGGCGAAGCGCGAGGCGGACGAGGCGCTGCGGGCCAGCGGGCTCGACTGGACGATCCTGCGGCCTGGGTGGCTGACCGACGACCCCGGCCGGCGCCGGGTGGTCATCGGACGAGACGTACCGGAGGGTGACATCCCCCGGAGCGACGTAGCGGCGGTGATCGCCGCCGTCCTCGAGAACGACGGGACGATCAACAAGCAGTGGAACGTGGTCCAGGACGGTCTGATGATCGTGGAGGCGATCGCCCTCGCCATGCTCGCCGAGGCGGCACCCGGCGCCGGATGGGCTGGACATCACACCTAGACCCGCGGCCCCAGCGTGCGTCGTCGAGCAGGTTGCCGGGACCGAGGCCTCGTCGCCGCACCGCTGATGGTAATCCTCACTGTCGTCGCCTCGGTGCAGCAACCGCCGACCGGCACACCGCTCGAGTGGGCCGCATTCGCCTACCTCGGCGTGGTGAGCATGTTTTTCGGCTTCTTCGCCTGGTATCGCGGACTCGCGATCGGGCCGATGGCGCAGGTCAGCCAGGTGCAACTCATCCAACCCGTACTCAGCATCATTTGGGCTGCCCTGCTCCTGCACGAGGAACTGCTCTGGTCAACAATCCTCGGCGGCATCGCGGTGATCCTCTGCGCGGGTATCGCAGTGCGGGCCCGCCTGAACCGCCCGACACTAATCCCATCGGTCGCGCGATAGAGCCGCCCTGCTCCATGAGAGCCCGCGGAGAGTCCTGACTGTCGCGCTGAGGGTTCCGCTTTCGAGAGGAGCTGGGTCGAAGCAAACGAAGTCTTTCTGGTCAGCCAATGGTGGTCTGTCCGACCAGCGCTGGTCCTCGAAAGAGTCGCTCGAAAACCCCATCATTTACCCATCATTAACCCATGAAAAACAACCGTGAATGAGCGTGTCTGTCCGCGTACAATTGGAGCAAGTGAACCGCCCGGTTCCCTGTAAACACAAGGGAATCCGCCAGTTTTCAGAGATTTTCGGTAAAACCCGAGTTTAGGAAATAACCTCCAAGGGGTCGCAGGTTCAAATCCTGTCAGCCCGACCACGAAAGCCCCGATAGAACCATGTTTCTGTCGGGGCTATTTCTATGCCCAGAAACAAAAACCCGTCCAAAACCCGTCCAAACGGAGAAGCCCCGGAGGGATGCGAGACAATGCAGTCATGAATCCACACGACGGTTTCCCCGGTCCGGACGAGCGACTCAACTCGGCCATCCCTCCGGTAGCAATGATGAGCGGTCGCGAGGTGGACTTCTATCTGCCGGTCGTCTGCACTGATCGGGGGCAGCACAAGGAGACCCGACTCACAGCAGCGATCCGGGAGATGAACGGCGAACTCCACATGCCGAACGCATTGGAAGCCTTTTCTCCGCCAATGGGCAAGGAGGCAACCCCGGGCTCGATGATGAGCCGCGGTGCGTACACGTTCATCTGCCCGCGCTGCTCCCGCACGCCTCAGATTAAGGCCGCAAGGTGGTGGGAATTAGTCCGGCGACACGCCGTTGTTGGTGCGCAGGTTCTGGATGTATCGCTGATAGATTAGACCCGTCCACAAGTAGTGGGCCCCTAGGCGTTGGTAGGGAAATTCCAGACAGCAGCAATGCTCGTCACGCGCTCGTAGCCTGCTCATCCGGTAGGTCCGTTTAGGACGCCCGGAGGACCAGATGGCAAAGTCTCTCAATCGCATGAAGCGCGAGATCCCCGACAATCGGGCATACGGCTCGACCGCGTTGCTCCAGGCAGCGCGCGAGGGCTGGCAGACAACTCTCCGTCTCGCCCTGCTTTTGCTTATCCATCGGGGGCTGCCCGCCGCCCTAGGCCTCTATCTGCTTCTGTCGTTGCGTCCACCGGACTAGGTGTCGCGCACTAGTTGAGGCCGACCACGCGTGTCAACTCGGCTTACAGTTCGGGCGTGTCGCTCAACAGTTTATTCGAACTTATGTCCTAGTCTGTGTTGTGGGAAATTCCCCTGTAAGGCCCACCCGAAGGGCTGAATATGGAGGTCTAGAATTACCGAACGCGCTCAGTGTGACCAGTGCAAACGATTCGCCCCTGTCAGCAACGAAGGTCTGCTGATGTCCCACGAAACTCCGGCAGGTCGCCGTTGTTCCGCCACCAACACCCCAGCCGCCAACTCTTGGGAGGCTCCGCCCGTGGAGCATCGCAGGAAGCCAGAGCGACACGCTCGACAGGCTCCGCTCCCGACACTCGGACTGCCGGACGACTTCTGGAATCCACCAGCAAGCCTCCCGCCGTACGAACCGAAGTTCAAACCGCTCATCCCTAACGAGCGGTTGAAAGAGATCATGGATCGCATCGAGGCCAAGCCGACGTACGAGTACAAGCAGCCCTACATTCGAATTGTCAGCGGAGGCCTGCCCGGTCTCGGCCGTCGTCGATAGATCCTCGACCAAACGGAAGACCCGGCTCCGCGCAGTGCAGAGTCGGGTCTTCCCGTCGTTGAGCCAGTCAGATTGCGCGTAACAGCGCTGCCGGCTGTGAGGCGTTGGCGACGTGGCTGGAGAACAGAGCGCGGTGGCTGGAGTAGTCCTTCTTGCGGAGGTGGGCATAGACCTTGTCGGTGATGGCTTGCGATGCGTGGCCCATGGCCCGTGACAGGTCGAACATACTCAGCGCGCCGGACTCCAACGCCAACGTTGCAAAGGTATGCCGGAGTTCGTGGAGGTGCAGCCCGGAGAACCCGGCACGTGCCGCCGCTGGCTTGAAGGTGTACCGGTAGAAGCCCTTGGGGTCGAACTCGTGCTCAAAGCTGATCTTTGAGTGCCCCGGAACCTTTCCCGGCCACAGCCCCGCGTTGGGCTGGTCAGCCTTGGGGTGAGCGGAGATGTACTCCTCCAGTTCCCGCAATAGCCCCTCGTCCAGAATCGGCACGTCCCGCACTGACCGCGCCGTCTTGGGCGTGGAGGTCACGTAGCCGGTGCTGGTGTGGGTCTTGTTCCGGCGAACCTGCACCTCACCGTGCAGAAGGTCGATATCCCGGATGCGCAGCGCTGCAATCTCCCCGGCGCGTAGCCCGGTGAACGCCGCGAACCGCACGATCAAGTCGTATGGAGCCTGTGTCGAGAGTTCAGAAGCAACCGCCGAGACCTCTTCGACGGACAGGAACCGGGCCTCTTGCGTGTCGGCGCGCGGTTTCGATACTGCAATGCACGGGTTGTAGGTAATGAGCCGGTGCTTGTAGGCGTAGCCGAAGACCTTTGCGACGACCTTGTATGCACCCAGCACAGAAGTCTCGGACCGGAGTTCACCGTTGGGCTTGGGTTTAGTGCGGAGGTACTTGATCGTCGACGCCTACGACACCTGGTGGGGTAAGGGGCGCTCGTATTTGTGTCGGATGGTCGACATGCTGCACATGGGTCTGGTTGACGAAGTGTTATTTGGGCGGGAAGTTGTCACCCGAATTCCTGAACTTGCTGATGAGTGGCTGGCGCTTCGGTCGGCGGGCGTCGCGGGGGACCACTGGGGAGATCCCGCCGCGTTGCAAGACCCGGGCGCGTAACCCGGCGAAAACCCGTCCAGCCACGCCTCTCCGAGGCAATCCAACACACTCCGAGTGCGTCCACCTCGCACTGTCGTGGCGCAGCGGTTTCCGCGAAATTCGGGCGCGAACGGGGAATATCCGAGCGGTTCGGAGCGAAACGGTGCGACTCGGCAAGTGGCGCGATCCTGGCTGGGGGTCAAGGGGTCGCAGGTTCAAATCCTGTCAGCCCGACCGAATGTCCCGGAAACTCAAGGGTTTCCGGGACTTTTTAGGTTAACAGATTTGATTGAGTCATCACTACGTCATCACTTTGAGCACTTTTCAGCCGCTGAACCTGCCCTGTCATCCGGGGCGCTGAGGTCGGTTTCGGTCCGTCCCGATCGCCCGGGATCGTCGTGCGCACCTACTGGGTATGAGTATTCACGACGACAACCCAACCTCTCCTCCCATCGACGACTGGGGCCTCGAGCCCCTGATGGACGTCCACGAGCTGGCGGCCTACCTGGGCATCCCGATCTCCACCGTCTACGACTGGCGGGTGCACGGCAAAGGCCCCGCCGCCTACCGGTTCGGCAAACACCTGAAGTTCGCCGTCTCAGACGTGCGGGCCTGGATCGCCCAGCAACGCGACCCCATCAGCGAGTCCAGGCGCATCGATCGGCGGTGAGCTGAGATGGCCCGGCAACGGTTGAGCATTGGCACCTTCGGCGACATCAGCACCCGTATGTCGCCGAGCGGCCGATACGTGGCGCGGACCCGCTACCGCGACTGGGACGGTCACGCGCGCCTGGTGCAAGCCAGCGGCACCACCGCCAAGGCTGCAGAACTCGCGCTGAAGAGCAAGCTCGCCGACCGTGATCTCTTCCAACCTGCCGACACGACTCTCACGCCGGACAGCCTGTTCAGTGATTTGGTGACCTACTGGCTGGAGGACATCGACTTGGAGGGCCGGAGCTCCCGGACCACCCGGAATCTCTACGAGCGCAATATGCGTACCCTTGTCTCCCCGGTCTTTGACAGCTTGGCCCTGCGGGAGATCGGCGTCGCCCGGTGCGACAAGTTCATCAAGCAGCTGTCCAAGATCTCCTACAGTCGCGCCAAGCAGGCTCGGGTGGTGCTGCGGCTGGCCTTGGAGCTAGCGGTGCGGCATGAGGTCCTTCCGCGCAACCCGATGGACCACGTCTCCCGCCTGCACCGCGAGCCGCACGTCCCCGATGCGCTCATGGCGCCCGAGGTGAACGTGATCCGAGCGGCGATCGCCCAGTGGGAGAGCGCCGCCGACCACATCTCCGGCCCTAAGCCCGACGGCCAACTCGGTGCCATCATCGAGGTGATGCTCGGCACCTCAGCACGGATCGGCGAGGTGCTGGCCGTCCGACGCCGGGACGTCGACGTCACCAGCCCCGTGCCGTCCATCCGTCTGGCCGGCACGATCGTCAGCCGCAAAGGTGAGCAGACCTTCCGGCAGGATCACCCCAAAACCGCCAGGTCCACCCGCGTTGTTGCCATCCCCACGTTCACCGCCGACGCAGTCCGCCGGCGGCTCGCCAAGGTCGGGAGCCTGGGCCTGGACGATTTGCTGTTCCAGTCCCGGGACGGGACCCCGCTGACAACGGCGAACGTGCGCAGACAACTGCGGCAGGTACTCGAGGGAGCGGGCATCAGGGGAGTGACCCCGCACATGTTTCGCCGCACGGTTGCAACCGCGGTCAACACGAACGCCAGCATTGAGCTCGCCGCCGAGCTGCTCGGCCACACGGACACCAAAATCACCGTGCAGCACTACATCCAGCGCAGCGAGATGGTGAACCCGGCCACCGCCGCGCTCCTCGACCGGGCGTTCGCAAAGGATGAAGAGTGAACACGGTGCTGCCACGGTGGCAGCACCGCACGATCTGGGGTTTTGCCGCTTCTCAGTGGATCACGACCGACTTTTGGCGGTGCCGCCACGGTGGTGGCACCGCCTCTTCTGGGGTTTTACCGCCAGCATTGAAGCTCTGTCGCGGGTCGCGGCTACGCACATGGATCAGGAGTTAGCGAGCGTCGACCACGGATCACGGTGGTGCCACCGTGGCACCACCGTCTCATCTGGAGTTATATCGGAAGCCCGAAAATCAGGTCCCGTATGAAGCGTACGGGCCTCCTCAGAACTACCTTCCATTGTGCGCCGAGAATCGAGGCTTCGCAATAAGTCCATCCGCGAAAGCGGAACGCGTCGAGGGGCTATGCAACGCATGGTCCCGACCTCCAGACTGTGGACGTGCGCACGGGGCATCCGCGCAGATAACGGGCTGCCGCACGAGGTCGACTCGCACCGCGATAGCCGGCGCAGAGGATCACCGCGATCCCGAGGATTGTCGGCCAGAGCAGTCGAATGAGGCTCACCGGAGAGACCCCACAATGTAGCGCAGGAGATACAGATGACTGCTTCGTACCGGGCTGCACAGCGAATACCTATCCTGGCCGTGACGCTCTTGATCGTCGGCGTCTTCTCGGGAAGCGCAGCGCTCCCCTTCCCAACATCCCGTGCGACAAGCGCGCTCGACGGAAGAGTCGACACCGGCGCTGTTGACGATTTCCTCGGAGAACAGGTCAGCAGGCACGGGATACCGGGACTCAGCGTGGCGATCATCGAGGACGGGCAGGTCAGCTACACCCAGGGCTACGGCTCAGCCGGCACCGACCGCCCGATGACCGCGAACACGCCACAGCCAATTGCTTCAATGACCAAACCCTTCACGGCCGTGGCCGTGCTGCAACTGGTTGACGAAGGACTGGTCGATCTGGATGCCCCGGTACAGGTGTACCTGCCGGAGTTCGAGGTCGCCGACCATCAGACCTCAACGGAGATCACCGTGCGTCAGTTGCTGACGCACACCAGCGGCCTTGCGGACGCCGGGTACGGCCGGCTGCTCAATCCTGAGACGTCGCTCGAAGAGGGTGTCCGCGACCTGCAGCACGCAGCCCCCACCGCGGAACCGGGAACGAAATACCAGTACTTCAACCCCAACTACTCGACGCTGGCCCTGCTGGTGCAGGAGGTGACAGGCCGCCCGTACGCCGAGGTGGTAGCCGAACGCATCCTTACCCCGTTAGCGATGACCGACAGCACAGCTGACCCCGACCTGAAGCAGAACCTGGCGCAGGGCTACGTGAAGCTGTTCGGATTCGCTATCTCCCAGAACGCCCCTGTCCGGCATTACCGTGACGGAGCTGACAACCTGGTGTCGACCGCTGCTGATATGGCCCGCTTCGCGATCGCGGTCGGGTTGCCATCGGACGACTCCACGAACCTGCTCTCCGCAGACAGTTCAGACGCGATGAACAACCCCACTGGCGGACTCGGCTATAGCCTCGGGTGGGAGGTAACGGAGGTCAACGGCGAGCGGGTCGGGGGCCATGACGGGCTTGACCCCACTTACAGCGGCCAAATGGCCGTGCTGCCAGAGAATCAACGTGGGTACGTGCTGCTGATAAATCAAGGACACCTACTCGAGCACTCGCTGATAAACCCGCAGTTGCGCTCCGGAATGATCCATCTGCTCGCCGGTCGCGACGTCGAAGCGGAGGGTGTGAGCGCCCGCATGCTGGGATGGGCGTTGCTCGCCGTCTTCGCAGTAATCGCGTTCTTCAGCGTCCGATCCCTGGTGAAGTTACGGAGCTGGCCGCGACGACGCATCGGGATGTCCAGTAAAAGACAGGCCTGGGAGATTGTTTCCCACTTCTTCACGGCGGCTCTGCTGATAGGAGTGATGTACATCGTGATACCGACGTTGCTAGGGAGGGCATATAACTTGCGCGAAGTTGGGCTCTATCACCTTCCCGATATCACGCTCATGGTGGCGGTGTCGGTGGTCGCCGACATTGTGTCCGGCTCGATGATGCTGGTGCTTAACCTCGCCGGTCGCCGCACAGCTCGACCGCGCCTTCCGTCAGAGGCGGAAGCGAGCAAGTTGGTGACCACGGGAGGCGGTTCAGACGGAAAACCGGGTGGACACGCAGTGGGGTGAGGGCAAAGGTCGACCGAACGTCGGCAGGCGTGTGGACATACGTCTCGCGACTGTCTCCCTCTTCACCGAAGCTCGGCGTGCTTCGAGGGCATAGTTGCTTGATGGCAGCGGCCCGGTCGAAGTGGCGTTGTGCTCCCTCAGGGAGGCGTCTTGTCTCTCATGGGTCGCGAGACCCAGTCGGCTGCGGGAGGTGGTCCCGTTGAAGGTCCCCCCATGGGCGGTCTGTGCGCGAGGCATCATCTCACCGTTATTCATCTCTTGTGTAGGACACTGACGGAGTATCTCCGACCACGCCTGATCGCTCGGCTGTATGAAGGAGAACGATATACATCATTGGCCACGCCGAACTTGTGGCGCGCCCGGACGCAAAACAGCTTCCGAAAGACCGCGAGCCGGTGCCAGTGCTCGACTTTCATACCGTCCGTGTCGGTGAGGAAGCGACGTTCGCTCTCCAACCGGAAAGCCGGAAGAGCAAACCGGTGAGCAGGATCACTTCAACAGTCGTAGAGCTCGTCCGCATCGCAGCGGCTGCTGCGCTAACCAGCTGACACCGTTGCTGCGTTAGGGGGCCAGATGCCGCCACCCGTCGACGCCGCAAGTGAACTCTTCGTCCAATTACGATTCCCGCAGAAGTTTCTCGTTGAAGGTCCCGATGAGGGTTTCCCTTGGCAGCAGGATAGTGACTCGTTCGAAGTGCGGCGACCGGAACTTGCATCCGGCGTCATACAGCGGACTGCCCCAGATGGGCCAGGGTGACCCGCGGGCCGGTGCGGGACAACTCGCGCGGCCCGTAGACCACGGTGACTATGACCGCCAGGGCGACGGTGACCCCGGTGGTAGCCCAAGGTGCGGCGCTGAACACGCCGACGACGTTGGAAATCCCGTGCAGAAGCACCGCGATGAGCAGGCTGCCACCGGTGTTGTTGTACAGCCAGGTGTACAGCACCGCCTGGGCGAGGATCCAAATCGTGTACGGGACCAGCGGGTAGGTGGACATCCCCGGGTCACCGCCGAGGACCAGAGGCAGGTGCCAAGCCCACCAGAGCAGGCCGACGATGAGGCTGGCGGTCAGCGCGCTGTGCCGGGCCTGAAGCGCCGGCAGGGCGAAGCCGCGCCATCCGACCTCCTCGGGCACCGCGGCCAGCAGGTACCGTGCCAGGGCCGTGGTGACCGCAGCCACGGACCCCAACGCGGCGAGCTCGGTGCCCACGGTGCCGGTGAGAGTGGCCGCGAGCAACCAGACCGCCGGGGCGAGGAGGGTCGCCCCGGCATACCAGGCCCAGCCGACCCGCCAGCGCAGCAGCGGGCCGAGCAGCGCGGCGTCGGCCGCCTTGCCGCGCAGGATCCGCATGACCACGTACGCCGCGATGCCAGGTCCCAGACCGCCGAGGAAGTACAGGGCCGGGAGGTTCAGGTCGGTCCAGCCACGGTTGTAGGCGGCCATGGGCCACCACGCGCCCCAGGTGATCACGAACGTCAGCAGGGAGAACGCCAGCACCGGCCGGGCCCGCACCCAGGTGGTGGCACTCATCGTCGTGCTCGCGTCGCGTACGGCGCGTGCCAGCCGCCGGTGACCCGGAACACCGGGTAGCGGGGCGCCACAGCCGCCAGGTCCTCCAATGTGGGTTCACCGGCCAGGCCGAAGAACATGTCCGCCTCCCGGACGATCCGCTGGTTGCCTGGTTCCCGCCCGCCACGCAGCAGGTAGGCGCGCATGATGGCCGGGCGCGCTTGGACTGGAACCTCTGTCAGCATGGCCGCACGGCGGCGGCGGCCGCGGGCCAGCACAACCCGTCCGTCGGTGGCCTGGACGTTGCGGGCCCACTGGGACCGCCCGGCCAGGGACACCAAGTACTGCTGGCCGTCGTGGTCGAGTAGCACCAGGTTGGTCCGGTGCATCACGCCGGAGCTGCGCCCGGGGACTTCCAGGGTCACGACATTTCGCGGGCTGAGCTCCAGCCTGGTGAGCGCATAACCAAGCCACTGCAGCCGGGCGTATACCGGCGGCGGGGGCCGATACCCCTCGGCTCCGCCGTACCGGGGCAGCGCCGCCGCCGCCCGCAGCCGGCCGAGCGTGCCAACTTCCGACCGGTCCAGGTCGTGCACCAGGGCGTCCAGCGCCTGGGCCGCCCCGGTGGTCACCGGCTGCCCGTGCCCCGGGGCCAGCACCCGAGGCTCGAGCGCCGCCAGGGCAGCCACCGACCGCACCGCCGCCGACCAGTCCCAGGTGGTGTACCGCGGCGGGCCGGCGACACGCTGCCGGCCGGTCAGCACGCCGATAAGCGAGTTCAGGTCCACGGTCACCGCAGCGTCCCCGGCGATTAGCACCCCGTCGCTGCGCCGCAGGTAAACCACATGACCCCGGGTGTGCCCCGGGGTGTGGACCCACTGCCAATCCGGAAGTCCCGGTACCACGCCCTCCTCCAACGTGCGGACCACGTCGGTGATGCTGCCCGCGCGCTCGATCCGCGCCCGGGTGCGTGCCGGTAGCAGCCGCATCAAGGGGACGACCACCCACCGGTCCAGCGGCATCTCGTATTCCGGCAGGTACCGGCCCGGTGCCATCGCCAGCTCCGCGGGATGGACGTACACCGGCACCCCCCACGAGCGGGCCAACGGCCCAGCGGCGCCGGAATGGTCGGGGTGGATATGGGTCAGCACCACCGCCGCCGGCCTCGCGCCCGTGCCGAACACCGACTCCGCCGCCGCGGTGATGCTTCCGACGCTGCCGGGCCAGCCTGCGTCCACCAGCACCCACGCCGACCCCGACCCGACCAGATAGACGTTGGACGCCGCGACCGTCCGCCCCAGCGTGATCATGTGCACGCCGGGAGCCACCTGCCGCACCCCGGCAGCGACAGTCATCGGGTGCCCCGGGGACGGCGGACCTTGTCGGGTCGCGGCTGTGTCACGTCATGCCAGGCCTGGCCAGACTCGGGTCGCGAACGTTCTCTGCGGTCGGCCGCCACGAGCAAGACCACGAGGACCCATAACGTCGCACCTACGACGAGGTTGAAGATAAAGTCAGGTCCCCCCACCATCTCCGGGGAGTTGAGGAAGACCAACGGGTAGACGGTGATCGACAGGTGCATGAGCATCGCCATCAGCACGCTCTGCGTATGGTCGTAGACCCACACCATCAGCACCCGGAAGGGCAGCAGAATTGAGAAGGCCATCACGGGCACGTAGAGCGCCATCGGGATGTTCCCACTCCCGGTTGCCATGTAGAGCGGCACATGCCACAGGCCCCACAGCAGGCCAACGATCAGTCCGGTCGCCACCACCCCATGCCGCTTGCGGAGTTCGTGAGTAGCAAATCCTGTCCAGCCAAGCTCCTCGAAGAAGGGGACGAGCAGCCCCACCACGACAACGGCCATAATCAGACTCGCGATGTCATCCATCGTGATGACGGTGGGGAGAAAAGCCTGCGAGGTGAGCGAAAGCGTATAGAGGAGCGCCGTCATCAGGAGCGGGGCGGTCAGTAATGCAACCGCGTACCAGTGAATGCCCACCCGCCACCGGAACAACCGCGATCGCAGTTCGCGCAAGCCCACCCTGCCGAAGGCGAGGGCGATCACCGTAATGGCTGCCATGGCGACTGCGAGCGATCCGGGGAGAAGGGCCAAATACTGCAGAGGTCCCCCAAGGTCAGCAACCGATGTCGGCTGCTCGGTGCCGGTGCCCAGGAAGCCGGTACCCAGGAAGGCGAGGAGATAGAGGCCGACTTGGAGCGCGAACACCAGAACATAGAAAGCCAGCACCGCGTGCCGCTCAATGAACGCGCGAAAAGATCTTTGCTGCCTTGTCTCCATGGCTCGACCTGACCTTTCCTGACTGCTCTCCGAGCGATTCACCGACGCCGCTACGGCAGGCGCCTTTCGCTTGACCCTGCGACTGGCTCCACCGCGCCATTCCTTGTCGTCACTGGCAGACTAGGATTCGCGCGCTGGCAATAGCCAGAGCCGAAGGTCCCGATTGCGGCCGTCGCCATGTACCTACAGCCCTTCGAGGGCACGCGCATGTTCGCGGTATCTCAGCTCCACACGTCGTTCGGTGCGGTTTCGATCCAGTTCGGGCACGACCCTTGGGCAGATCGGGCGGCATGCCGGCGCCGTTCCCGATCTGCTCGACCTCGACCTCGACCTCGGTGAGACACGCGCGGCTCGCGAGCCAACTGGCGGACACTGCCTAGCGTCCGGGAGGGAACGTCCTACAGTCGCAAATGGGACTTATCGGGTACTGCCGCCAGTATCGCCAGGTCCGACGCCGACTTCTCCGTAGCGTCCACAATCCGTCGCAAGGCACCTGCGACGCTGATTCTCGCGAAGATGACGACCAGCACCAGTACGACGAAAAGCCAAGTGATGTCCATGTCGCCAATCTAGTGGCCCTTGGACTGCCCATTGGTAACGTCCACCGGACAAATCAGTCCCGGCAAGCGCGCGCGATGCGCTCAACGACCGGCCGTGCCGGTCATCGGGAGCCACCGCGAGCTGATGCAGATTGGGCCCCTCCGCGGCGGTCATGGGCGCACGCACAGCATCCGGACAAGGGCGGCGGTCAGGTCAGCGGCGATGCGTTCGGCCATCTTGGCGGTCGATCCATGCCTGCTGGCATAGGTCACCATTACTCGCATTGCTCACCCTTCGTCATCACGTCCGAGCTGGGAGGAGCAACAACCTGTTGAGCACGGAAAGTGAAGGACTCTTGTCCCTCCTCCGCGCGGGACTTTCGGCCCTGCCCGAGCGGCGGGCGCAAGTATGGACTCTGAGTCACCCCAACCTTCAGGGGGCGGGTCGCCTATCACGGTGCGGAGGAACGGAGGTCTGATCATGGCTGACAGGTCGTTCGATGGTGGCAAAATCCCCGAGGGGACGGCCACCCATGTCGAGGAGGGGGCGATGAGGCAGTGGACGATCCAGATAATTCTCGGGCTTCTCGTGCTGGCGGCCGGTGTGCTGCTCCTAGTTGAGACCGTGCTCTCCGATCAGGTCCCGGGCCTGTTGTGGGCCGGACTGCTCGCGGCGGGGTCAGCCGCGTTCTGGTACGCGTACTTCGCCCACCGATCGTGGTGGTGGTCGGCCATCCCGGCGGGGGCTTTGCTCGGCGCAGCCATTGCACCGGTGATGGAGCTCGACCCTGACGGGGCCGGGCAATGGACTGAGGTGCCGTTCCTGGCGGCAGTGAGCACGGGCTTCTGGGCCGTATACCTGCAGGATCACCGCCGCTGGTGGGCGGTGATCCCTGGCGGCGCGCTGCTGACCCTCGCCGTGGTGAGCGGTGTCACGGACGCAGTCGGCGGGCAGGGGACCGGCGCGATCCTCCTGCTCGGTCTGGCCGTGACGTTTGTGCTGGTCGCGATGCTCCCGAGCGGAAGTTCGCGGCGCCGGTGGGCATGGATCGTGGCTGCAGCGCTGGCGGCGGTCGCGCTCGTGGTGGTGCTGCAGACCGCGGAACTGCTGATCGTGCTCAACTACCTGTGGCCGGTTGCTGTCATCGGAGGCGGTGCATACCTGGTTTGGAGTGCCTGGCGGCGACGGCATGCCGAACACAAATACACGCGGACACAAAACACCCCCACCGAGACCGGCACCCTCTGATGCCGGTCGTGCGAGCGCACGCCCTGAGAAAAACAGGGAGCCATCGTCAGATCATGCCGGGTCATGAACGTCCACGGCAAGACACCGCACCGGGCCGGCCTGACGGCGGACGGGAGCGGGGGACGCGTGGCTAGCGCGCAGGATTCCCGCGCCCGCAGCGTCTTGCGCCGGGTCCCGCCGGGAGCGGCGGTTCGAACCGTGGTCGCCGTGTTCGGGGTGCTGGCCGCCGGGGCGGGAGTCGAGCACGGTATCGGCGAAATCCTTCAGGGTTCTGTCGCATCGGACGGACCGTTCATCCGGTCCTGGCCCGACACGGAAGCATTCGACGTCCTCGGCGGCGAGCCGGCGCTGACTGTTCTCCCCACCATGCTGCTCTCCGGAATCGTCACTGTGATCGTCGCGTCCGGGTTGGGGATTTGGGCAATTATCGGAGTGCACCGCCGGTACGGCGGACTTGTCCTGATTGGCTTGTCGCTCCTGCTTCTGCTGGTTGGCGGCGGGTTCGGACCGCCGCTGCTGGCCATCATCCTGGGCCTTGGCGGTACGTGGCTGACCGTGCCATCGCAACCCCCACGCGCTGGCTCGCGGGCCTTCGCCCGGGTGTGGCCGTGGGCGCTGGGCGCTGGCGTCGTCGGGTACCTGGGCTTGGTTCCCGGCATGCTGATCCTGAACACGATGTGGGGCGAACAACCTACCTCGTTGACGTATGCACTCATGATGCTGGCCTTCGGGGGCGTCATTCTGGCGGTGCTAGCCGCCCGGACAGGCGACCGGCTTCTGGCCTGGTCAGGAGTCGCGCAATCGGACGCTGATCGGGGTGTCCGCAAGGGGCGCACCCGATGACGCGTTCAAGCAGCCACGCACGATCACGCCAGTTGACCCGTGTGCCCAGATGTTAGAAGAGGACCCCGTGGTGAAAGCAAACATCGTCGAAGAGGGCAGGCTGGGAGATGGTCCAGCCTTCTTCCGTGTGGGCGCGGGACGCCCGTTGGTCTACCTGCCAGGGCTGACGACGCACCACCGGCCGCCGCGTGGGATGGACCGCGTGTTCCAGGTCGGCCAGCTACGGCCATTCAGCCGACACCGTGAGGTGTGGTGGGTGCAGCGTCGGGAGGGTCTGGCCCCAGGCACCACGATGACCGACATCGCCCGCGACTACGCCCGCGCGCTGAGCGACCGGTTCAGCGGTCCGGTGGACGTTGTCGGCTCGTCGACCGGGGGAACCGCGGCATTGCAGCTCGCCGCCGATTACCCCGAGGCCGTGCGTCGACTCGTGCTCTTGTCCGCGGCATGCCGGCTCGGACCGTTGGGTCTTTCTGCCGAGCGCAGACTCGCGGAGCTACTGCGCAACGGCGACACCCGGCAGGCGAACGCCGAAATGATGTCCATGCTGGCGGCAAACGAACCCACGCAGTGGGCGTTGGCGAAACTTGGCTGGCTGGTTGGGCCTGCGCGTAGGGGTGAGGATCTGTCCGACATGCTAATCACCATCGACGCTGAGAATGCGTTCGACCTCACCGGCGAGCTGCCAGCGATCACCACCCGGACACTGATCGTCGGTGGCGGGCGGGATCGCTACTACGGCGAGGAGGTGTTTCGTGACACCGCGTCGCGGCTCCCGAATGCGCGGTTGCTCTATTACCCTGACAAAGGGCACGTCGCAACACAAAGCAACCGTAAGACCATCAGCGAGGTATTCCGCTTTCTCGACGAGCCGTGAGGCCCGCACCGCCCGCCGTTCCAGCAGCCGCACCTCCCTGGCGAAGTCGGCGAAAGTTCGCCACGTAGGTGGTCAAAGGCTCCGCGGCCCTTCCGCTGAATGCCGCTCTTATCGCGCAGGCTGCGGTTACGTCCCTTTGAGCGGTGTGGTTTCCATCCTCGGAGCGTTGCTTCGTCAACGTGAAGAGCCACCGTGGGATGGTCAGTGAGTACCGACTGAGCAACTCACGAAGGACACCACACGATGGCTCTAGACGAGTCTGCCCTGCTCGACCGCCGACCCCCCAGGCGGCGCGACAGTCCAACCGCTCTTGGAGCGCCCGCTGTTCCTCAATATGGCGATTGAAGTCACTGAGACAGAAGACCTTGTCGCCGCGAACCAGGCCCAGCTACTTCACCAATGGACTACGTACAAAGTGCAGAGAGACGTAATGTCGCCGTTCATAATCTCTTCGCAAGGTCGGCCCGGAATTGGCCACCGCGACGAAGAGCTGGCCGAGACGATCGCACACGCGCACCAGCTCGCTCGGCAGGCAGCACTCCTGATGCTGGAGCGAATTGATGGTCAGCTGGTACTCACAGACTCCATCGCCTGGTCCAAGCTGCAAGACTCGAGCGAGCTCGCGCGCGGAACGACTCTCGCTCTGGTTGCGACGCAGTCTCTCCTGGCACCAACCAACGGCGCCTCCCAAGACGTCCGACGAATCGGATTTGCCCACCGGGCCATTCAAGAGTTCTACTTGGCTTGGGCAATGACCGTTGAATTGGATGTGACGGACGGCGCTCCGTGTCTCGTAGCGAGTTGGCTGGAACAGATGCGCGGAGACGAGCGATTCTCTTGACCAAGGCCGTGGGGGCTGTCCTCAAAAGTTCTGCTCCGAAATATACTGCGACAAGCGGGGATTGAGTGTTGATGTTGAGCTAGTCATCGCTGGAGTTCGACGCGGACCGCCGCTGCGATTCGGCGTACGAGCTCATCCTCATCCCTCTTCGCCTGAGCGTTGCGGGCTAGCTGTAGCCGCCGATTGAAGACGATCAGGCACAGCCCGCCACCTATTGCTGCCCAACCTCCCGTGAGGAGCCGCACGTCATCGATAGGTAGTTGACCCACTTGGATGCCAATCAGGAAGACGTATAGGCCGAATGCGATCCCCATCGTGTGGGCCGGCGTCACCGGGACCATTTGTAAACGTTCGTTTAGAAGACTCGCTACCGGGACCAATCCAGCACACAAGTAGATCGTCGCAAAGAACCATCGGTACTCCATATCCCCGACGGCGAGGGGCGTACCGTACGTGTCTCCAAACATGCCAGCCGCAGCAATGAGGTGGACGATGCTCCACCCAACAAGCGGCTTGAGCAATGAAGGATTTATATTAGTCGGCGCCATGTGAGGAGGCTACCGGAGACGCCCGACATGGGAGGGCACCGCGGAAATCGGCCCAACACTTCCTCTCTGGGCCCCAACCGTCACGGCGAGCGCGTATGGCACTCCGACGTCCGCGTGCCGTGAATGATCGATAACCCGGACCCGCTGAGCGTATACCGTCATCGATCCGGCCTCCATCGATTCCACCTCCGACAATCAGGAAGTGCCAGGCTGTCATACAGTGCCACGCCTCTTGCAGGTCGAGGTGGCGCACCTCCTAAGCGATAGCGGAGGAGTGCGCGGTGACGGTGTCGATGCGGGTGATGAGCGCCGGCAATGGCTACAAGTACCTGCTGCGCACAGTGGCTGCTGGAGACGGGCAGCGGTCGCTGTTCACGCCGTTGACTCGTTACTACAGCGCGAATGGAACGCCACCGGGTCGATGGCTGGGAAGCGGCCTCCCGGGCCTCGGCTCGGGTCGCATCGTCGAGGGCGATGAAGTGACGGAGGCACATCTGCAGAGCTTGATCGGGTTGGGGCGAGACCCGGTCGACGGCTCGCCTCTTGGTTGCGCCTATCCCGTGTACCGAGGCCCAGCAGATCCAGCGCCGACCGGCATGTTCCAGGATATGAGTGCCCGGCGACGTGCGGTCGCCGGGTACGACTTCACGTTCTCGATTCCGAAATCGGCGAGCATCCTCTGGGGTGTGGCGGACGCAGCGACACAGTCGCGGATCGTGGAGGTGCATCATGCGGCAGTGGCCGAGGTCGTCGCATTCATGGAGCGTGAGATCGCGGCGACGCGGACCGGCGTGTCCGCGTCCGACGGCGCCGTTGCGCAAGTCGATGTGACTGGCCTGATCGCCACGGCGTTCGATCATTTCGACAGCCGGGCCGGCGACCCTCACCTGCACACGCACATCGTGATCAGCAACAAAGTGCAAACGTTACTCGACGGCAAGTGGCGCTCCCTCGATGGACGACCGATGCACGCGGCTGTGGTTGCGCTGTCCGAACTACACGAGACCCTGTTCGCAGACGCACTCACTCGAGCGCTCGGCGTGCAGTGGGAGAGGAGGGAGCGGGGCCGAGACCGCCACCCTGCATGGGCGATCAGTTTCGTTCCCGAGGCGCTCGTCGCGGAGTTCTCGACGCGGGCACGGCACATCGATGCCGAGACCGACAAGCTGATCGAAGCGTACGTGGGCCAGCACGGCCATCGTCCCGGGCCGGCCACCATCATGAAGCTGCGCGCTCAGGCCACACTTTCCACACGACCCGCAAAGCGAGTGCGCTCACTCACAGAACTCACTGCAGAATGGCGTGCCCACGCGGAGCTTGTGCTGGGACAGGATGCGACGACCTGGGCGGGCGCCGCATTGGCCGGCTCTCCTGCGCGGGTGATGCGCGCAGAGGATGTGCCGCCCGAGACCGTCCGTTCGCTGGGGTTGAGTGTGATGACGGCGGTTAGCGAGAAGCGGTCCACCTGGCGGCGCTGGAACCTGATGGCGGAAGCCGCGCGGCAGATGATGCACCTCCGCTTCGCGTCGGCATCCGACCGCGAAGCCGTCCTCGGCCGTGTCGTCAAAGCCGCCGAAAGCGCGTCGCTGCGGCTCACGCCGCCGGAGATAGTGTCGAGTCCGCAGGCGTTCCAGCGGGACGATGGGACGTCGGTCTTTCACCCGAAGCACTCCGCCGTGTACACGTCGTCGGAGTTGCTCGACGCGGAGGCCCGGCTGCTCGAACGCGCGGCCGATGAGACTGGACCCAGACTCGCACTGGCACCCTTGCGTTCGGTGTCCCGGAGGCGGCTGCCCGGTGGGGGAGTACTCGCCGAAGGTCAGCTCGGAGCGCTCGCGAGGATCGCTGGTTCCGGACGCGTCGTTGATGTCCTCGTCGGTCCGGCCGGTGCGGGCAAGACGACCGCGATGCACGCGCTCCGTTTGGCCTGGGAGACAGCACATGGTGCGGGATCCGTCGTTGGGCTCGCCCCCTCCGCGGCTGCCGCACAGGTTCTCGGGGAAGATCTTGTGATCACGACCGAGAACCTGGCCAAGTGGTGGCAGAGCCACCTGGTCCATGGGGCGACGTTCCACCCGGGTCAACTCGTGATCATCGACGAGGCGTCTCTGGCAGGGACACTGTCTCTAGATAGGGTCACCGCGCTCGCTGCGAACGCCGGCGCGAAAGTTCTCCTGGTTGGCGATCACGCCCAGCTCCAGTCGGTCGATGCGGGCGGCGCGTTCTCACTACTGGTTCACAGCCGGGCGGACGTGCCCGAGCTCGTCGACGTGTACCGCTTCACCGAAGACTGGGAGAAGACGGCATCCCTCGGGCTACGTCGGGGCGACCCCGAGTCCGTCGACCTATACATCACGCACGATCGGGTTCGCGAGGGCAGAACTGAGGCAATGGCGGGTGCCGCATACGAGGCCTGGCGATGTGACGCTCGAGCAGGCAAACGAACGGTTCTGATCAGCGACTCCCACGAGGCGGTGGCGTCGCTGAACGTGCGCGCTCGCACAGAATTGATTCTTGAAGGTCGTGTCGATGCGCGTCATGAAGTCGCCCTGCATGACGGAACCCGTGCGGCTGTCGGTGACACGATCATTACGCGACGCAACGATCGTCGGCTTCATACGGCCCGATCCTGGGTTCGAAACGGTGACCGCTGGACCGTGATCGGAGTGCGCCCGAACGGCTCGGCCGAAGTGGGACGGCACGGCGAGCGGTGGGGGAGCGCTGTGTTGCTCCCTGCCGAGTACATGAAGCGGCACGTCGAACTCGGCTATGCGGTCACTTCTCACCGCGCGCAAGGGATTACGACCGACACCGCGCACGTCATCGTCGCGTCCAGCACGACGCGAGAGAACTTTTACGTCGCGATGACGCGACGCCGTGATGCGAACCAGACGGCACGCCGAGCGCGCGACGGATCGCTATCACAGCCGTGCTCGGTCCAGTGCGGCGGCGTTCGGAAGATAGTGCGGAGGGCTCGTCGGGTCGCTCAAATGGGTTCAGATGGTCATCATTTAGTCATCAGATTCAATTCCACTGGACTCAAATTGACCGCGTACATTTGGAGGCAGTTAACCGCCGGGTTCCCTGTGAACACAACGGAATCCGACAGTTTCCAGAGATTTTTGGTGACACCCGAGTTTAGGTTATTTCCTTACAAGGGTCGTAGGTTCAAATCCTGTCAGCCCGACCATGTGGTGTGTCGAGGCATACTCGGAACCCTCTCTTCAGGACGGGTTTTCGTCATTTCTTGGCGAGGTAGTTCTAGTCGGGTCGATGGGTTGCGGGACCAGGTTTGTTGAACAGGCCCTCCGCGATGGCGAATAGCACACAACCCAAGACATAAGTACGCGGCACGAACTGTCATGTTCGTCAGGCGAGGGCGGTGGCGTGCGGGAGACGACATCGGCGAAACAACCGCATTACGCGACTTGGGCTCATTTCCAGGCGTGTGCCGCCGGCACGCTCGATGGATGGACTAGACACTTGTAGACGGCATCGTTCTGATAAGCGAACTCTTGCTCGATCTCCGGCGTCAACTCGACTCCGAGACCGGGAAGATCGGAGAGCCTCACGTGCCCATCCTTGACGACGGCCACGCGGTCGAGGAATCGATCGCGCAGTGGGTACGAGGGCAACGGCCATTCCGCGGTACGGCCGCCGGCCGCCGCTGCCGCATGATAATTCGCCAGGACTCCGACGCCGGCTCCCCAGCAGTGGACGTAGACATCGGTGGAGACTTCCCGGGCTGCGGCGAAGACACTCAACACAGGCTGGATTCCACCGATCACCGTGGCATCCGGCTGGGCAATGTCGTATGAACCATTCCTGATCCTGGCGATCAATTCCAATTCCGTAGTGACTATCTCGCCCCCCGCAATCGGCACGTCCGTCCGTCGTCGCAGTTCGGGGAGAGAGTCGATCTGATCTGGACCGAACACTTCCTCCAGGAACGCCGGTGCGCGTCCGCTTCTCGCTTCGATCGCGTTGGCAAACACGAGCACATCGGTGATCTCCCGCGAAGGGCTCACCAGGTTCTGCGTCATGTCTACTGCTATGCCGATCTGCGGCGCTGCCTGTTGCGTCCACACGACCTTGTCGACGTGACCAAAGCGAGCGCGAATCTTGAAGGTCTCGATACCGAGTTGCGCGACAGCGGCGAGCTCTCGGGCCATAGAATCGGGACCGATCGAGTCTCCGCCGCTGGCATAGAGGGCGAGCTGCGGATTGTCGGCGCCACCGAGATACTTCCAGAGGGGCTGGTCTTCGAGCCGCGCATTGCAGTCGTGCAGCGCGATCTCGATGGCACTGATCGCGTGTCTCGCTGCTCCCTGTAGGCTCCAGTATCCAGTGGCGATGACGAGCATCTTCTCGATCTCCGCGAGGCGCCGCACGTCCATGCCAAGAAGAAGAGGCTCGAGCTGTTCCACGAGCGCACGAAACACCTCCGGCGCGAAGACGGCAAGGTACCCTTCGCCGATGCCGCGGATCCCGTTCGCAAGGGTGATCTCGACAAAGCCGCTAGTGCGCAGACCGGATGGCAGGTGGAGTAGATTTTCCATGCTGTGAGCAGGGTCTCCGTAGGGCGCGCTGAGGAGCACTGCTCGCATTGCCACGATCCTGGACATCACGTTCCTTCACATGAACTTCTCGCCTCCGCGTGCGCTCAGTCTTCCACACCACGTTCAGCCAGCATCTAACCGGCAGCAGGACGAAGAAAGGCGGGGAGCATCGTTGTCGCGGAATCGCGGATGTGTGCGACTTCTGCATCGCTGGCTGTGACGTGTGGCCATCGGACATGGCCGACATCACCTAGGTGACCGCCTGCAGCGGCAAGGGCTTTGTCAAGCGTGACGTTCGAGTACCTCTTCGCCACCAGCGGAGCAATCGCCGTGTCAAGAAACGCTGCGATCTGCTTCTCGACGTCGAGCCCCCAAGCCGCCTCGCTCATGCTTCGGCGTGCCCACTCCACAGCGCCCGCCGGGTGCAGGCAAGCGACATTCGAGTACGCACCCTTCGCGCCTTTAGCGAGCCCGGTGGCGAGGTGGTGCCCTGGAACGAACACAGAGACCCGCTGCATGATGGTTGCCATCGACTCGTACCAGTCGGCGTCTCCATCGGCTACCTTGAGGCCGACGATCGAACTGAACTCATCTGTGAGTGCGTCGAGTTCGTCAGGCAGCAGTACGTTCTTGGCGTGTGGTGGGTTGTAGAGCACAAGTCCAACGTCACCAGCGGCGGCTGAGTAGCGTTCAAGGACGGATCGCGTTTCGTCTCGGCTCAGAGGCAACCAGTCGGGCAGGATTACCTGGATGGCGGACGGATTCAGATGACCGGCGAGGCGAATACGCTCCAGCGCAACGACGGGGCTCGGATGGCTGGCACCGACCTGGAATGGAAGCGACGCGGCCTCACTCCGCGTGGCGACGCGAGATACCACGGTGAGCCACTCGGAGTCGGTCTGGTTGAAGAACTCGCCCGCGGTGCCATGGGTGTACATTCCGGAAGGTGAAGCGTCAATGATCAGATCAAGCTGGCGGTCCAGGGCTGCCTCGTTGAGCGCATCGTCCTGATCGAACGGAGTGAGTACCGTAGCCCACGTTCCCTCGATCTCAGCTGAGGTAAGCGGACGCATATGGTGGCTCCTTCGTTAGGTGTTCAGTCGGTGCAGGTGGCCTTACGTTCACGTCGTACCCCAACGCCGTGTTCGTTGTCCGCTCAGTCCTTCACGCCGCCTTCGGACAGGCCTGCGACGACGTACTTCTGGAGGAAGATGAAGATCAGGATGATCGGGATCGCCACGATCGTGGACACCGCCATAAGGTTTCCCCACTGCGTACCGAATTGGGCGACGAAGCGGTTCAGGACGACGGTGATCGGCTGCATGTCGTCGCTCGTGGCCAGAGTGAGACCGAAGACGAACTCACCCCACGCGCTCACGAAGGTGAGCGTGGCCGCCATGATCAATCCGGGGCGCATGAGCGGGAGGGCGATCCGGACGAATGAGCCGAACGTCGTGCATCCGTCGATGCGTGCAGCATCGAGCAGTTCCTGCGGCACGTTCAGCATGTACGGACGCAGGATCACGATGGCGAACGGCAGCGCCAGCGCGATGTTGGCGATGATCAGCGACGCGTAGGTGTCGACCAGGTTGTATTCGCTGAAGATTGCGAAGAGCGGCAGGGCGAGGCTGATCGACGGGAGCATCTGGGCGCCCAGCATGAGCAGCATGATCGCTCCGGTGAGCTTCAGGCTGAACCGGGCGAGACCGTAGGCGGCGGGAATGGCAAGGAGCATCGTGAGGATGAGCGTGGGCACCGAGATGATCGTGCTGCTCAGGATGCCCTGCCAGACGGCGCCGTCACCGAAAACGGTCTCTGCGTAGGCGTCGAACGAGAGGGGCGACGGCACCAGGTCGGGCGGGGAATTGAAGATGTCGGACTTCGATTTGAGTGAGGTCGCGACCATCCAGTACACGGGGAGGAGGTAGGCGATGGTCAGCAGGGTGGCGACCGCCGTTGTGATGCGTTGTTTCTTCACCATCACTACTCCTTCTTTGTGGCGCGGAAATAGATCAAGGCGAGCACGGTCGGGATGACCAGCAGCAGCGTGTTGATCGCCGCCCCCTGCCCGAGTTCGAAGTTGACGAAACCTTCGTTGTAGGCGAGCACGGGGAGCACGGTTGTCGCATCCCCGGGGCCACCGCGGGTCATGATGAAGATAGTGTCGAAGGTGCGGAAGGTGTAAATGAAGCCGAGCAGCCCGACGACGAGCGCCACCGGCCGGAGGAGCGGCAACGTGATGTGGCGAAACTCCTGCCACTTCGACGAACCGTCGAGAGTCGCGGCTTCATAGAGTCCCTTCGGGATGTCCTGCAGCCCGGCGAGTAGAAGGAGCATGGCAAACGGCGCCATCGTCCACGCTGTTGCGAGGATGACACTGAGCAGCGCCGTTTCGGTACGCCCCAGCCAGAAGACAGGTTCCGACAGGATGCCCACCGACATGAGCACGTAATTCACGAGCCCATACGAACCGTCAAGTATCCAGCGCCAGATGTTCGCTGACACCACGGTGGGCAGTATGTAGGGCAGGAACAGAACCGCGCGGAGCAGATGTTTTCCCGGGAACGACCGGTTGAAGAAAACCGCGAGGCTGAGCCCGAGAACGAACATGAGCACGATCGTCGAGATCGTGTAGATGAGCGAGACACCGAGCCCGTTCCACACCGCGGGGTTCGCCAGTTGCTCCTGATAGTTCGCCAGCCCGACGAACTCGAGCGTGCCCTGGAGGAAGTTCTTGAGGGAGGCGTCGTAGAGGCTGAGCGACACGTTGTAATACAGCGGGTACAATGTCGTCGCCGCCACGAAGAGGACGGCCGGCGCAACGTACAGGTAATTCAGCAGTCGGCGCGGACTCTTCTTCCGGCGCTTCCTGCCCGGAGTTGCGCGCACCGTGTCCGATGCGCGCAACTCCGTGGCCAGTGGTGGGGCGGTTGTCATCCCAGAGCCTTGTCGATGACGAGCTGCGCGTCGGTGAGTGCGGTCTGAGGGTCGCTCTGGCCGCTGAGGACGGCCTGCAGCGCGTTCTGAATGGCGGTGAAGATTTCGGCCGACTTGGGCGCGACTTTCTCGTCTGGAGCCCACGCGACATCCAGCTGGTTGATGAAGGTCTGCACCTTGGCGTCGCTCCACTGCTCGTCGCTTGCGGTGTCTTCGCGTACCGGGAGTTTGTTGCGCTCCGGGAGGTACTCGTTCATCACGTCGGGCTGCTGCATCCACTCGACGAGGTCCCACGCCGCGTCGACGTTCGCGGAGTCCTTGGTGATCGTGAGGTTCTCCGCCGACAGGAAGGAGGTCTGGACGGCATCCTCCGGCATCGGGGCGATGTTCCAGGTCGCGTCGCTCTCCTCGCTCACCGCGGTCATGTACGAGGCGGAGTTGATCATCATCGCGGCGGTCTCGTTCTGGAACTGCAGCGTCGTGTCGTCTTCATTCCAGGTCAGTACCCCGGGAGAGGTGGACTTCTCGTCGTTCATCCGGGCGAAGGATTCCATCGCCGCGAGCCCTTCCGGCCCGTCGATCTTCGTGATGTCGCCTCCCGCGGCGAGGAACCGGAGGATGAAGGCGGTTGAGCCCTCAGCGCCTTCGATTCCTGCGTAGACGAGGCCGAAGTTCTGCCCATCGGAGAGGGCCTTGGCGGTGGCCTCGGTCTCATCCCAGGTGGTCGGTACTTCGGTGTTGGCTTCTTCGAGGCGGGTCTCGTTGTACCAGAGAGAGTAGGTGTCGGCGACGTGGGGGATGCCGTAGGTTGCGCCGTCGAACTGTGTCGTCGCCCAGCTTCCGTCAAAGTACTGGTCCTTCTCGCCCCACTTCTCGACCTGCTCGGAGAGGTCGATGATCATGCCCGCGTCGGCGAACAGTGCGGTGTCGAAGGCGTTGACGAGGGCGACGTCGGGCAGGTCTCCGGCGGTCGCTGACTGGAGGAGCGTGCGGTTGAAGTCGCCGAACGGGATCAGCCGGGGAGTAACCTCCACACCGGTCTCATCTGTGTACTTCGCCAGGAGGGATTCGAACGGCGCGGTTGCGCCTCCGCCGTAATAGTGCCAGACCGTGAGAGCGCCGTCGCCGTTCTGCTCGGCCGACTTGCCGGCGTTTTGCGCACCGGGGGCACAGGCCGTGAGGGCGGTGGCGGCGATCAGGCCGATACTGAGCACGATCGCCCTGCGGCGAGCGTACGGGCCAGAAGTCATGAAGAGCATCTTTACTCCTAAATGTGAACTGAATGTGGACTGGTTGGGTGCTGCGGTGTGGCTTCAGGTCGAAGCTGGGATGTCGATGGCGCGCCAAACGACGGTGGGGGCGCTGCGGTGAAGCGGGACGTGGGCGCACCGGCTACGGCGCGCCCACGGAATCAGGCGAGTTGGGGCTGGAGCACGGAGGAGCGGTCGAAGACGGATCGGGTCCAGGCCTGCTCGTCGGCGGTGAGGCGGCGCAGCGGCTGGCGTGGCTCGCCCATCTCGAACCCCTGGAGCTGCATGATCTCCCGTAGGAACGCGAGCACGTCGATTTTCACGACGTCGCTGACGAAGTCGGTGATCTCGCGCTGCACGTCGGCGGCGAGTGTCTGGTCGGCCTGCCGGAACGCGTCGAGCTGGCGCAGGTAGAGCGCTGGGGCAACGTTGAAGGTGCTGCCGATTGCGCCCTTGGCGCCGGCGATGAGGCCGCCGTAGATGACCTCGTCGTTGCCGTTCCAGACGGCGAAGCGTTCGTTGTCGAACCGGGCGAGCAGGCCCAGCTGGAAGACATCGAGTGACGTGTATTTCACGCCGACGATGTTGGGTTCGTCGCTGAGCTCAGCGAAGAAGTCGAGGCTGAGCGTCACGCCCGTGCGGCCGGGAAAGTTGTAGGCGATGAAGGGGGCGTCGACCGAGGATGCTACGGAGCGGAAGTGCGCTGAGATCTCGGCAAGCCGCAGCGGGACCGAAGGCGTGATGGCCGACACGGCTGAGGCGCCGCGCTCGATGGCGCCGTTCGCGAGCCGAATCGTTTCAGCGGTGCTGTTGGTGCCGATGTGGGCGATGATCGGCACGGCGTTCGCGGCCGCCGAGGCGACAGTCGCAACACACGCGAGGCGCTCCTCGGCGGTCTGGAGGACACCGTCGCCGGTGCTGCCGCCGACGTAGAAGCCGTGCACGCCCTGGGCCACGAGCGATTCTGTCATCTCGGCGAGGACCGCGTGGTTGACGGTGCCGTCGGAAAAGTACGGGGTGAGCAGTGCGGGAACGATCCCGAACGCGTCGGAGAAGGAAGTCTCAGGCATGCGTGTCTTTCATTTCGGTGGAGATGTCGGAGTCCTTGGTCTGGATCGACTTCAGGTTGGTGGACATGTGCTCGACGCGGTCCTTGATGTCGAGGAAGTGCTGGTCGAGCGCGGCGACGGGGTCGAGCGTGTAAGGATCACGCAGCGCGATCACGATGTTCTCGTGCAGGGCGGCCAGATTGGCGACCTGGAGCGGCGGGAGCACGGCCTGCATGCGGTCGCGGAGCGACCAGAAGATTTCGAGGAGATCGGTGATGAGCGAGTTGCCGAGCCGCTCGTACAGCTTCAGGTGGAACCGCCGGTCGAGCTCGGGAAACGTGCGCCCTGCCCGCTCGAACTCGTACATGCCGGCCACGATCTCATCGAGCTCAAGGAGGTCATCGGCCGTGACCGTTGACGCGACCTCGGCGATGAGCCCGCGTTCCAGCGCCGCCCGAACCTGCAGCACCTCGGCCAGCTGGGTGCCGGACGTGATGAGCCGATAGGGGAGCCGGTCGAGAATGGGCGTGAGCGAGAAGTCCTGGAGGAACAACCCCTTGCCGGCCTGGGCATAGAGCACACCCATGGACTGCAGACTTCGCGTGGCTTCGCGCAACGAGGAACGGCTTACGTTGAGGCTTTCGGCTAGCTCACCTTCGGAGGGAAGGGCGTCGTGCGGTTTCAAATGACGGTCCTGAATCAGGGCCAGCAGCTGCTGCTGAACCACGATGTAGAGGGACTCCTTTGTGACCATGGAAAGGAACCTATCAGTTATCAGATAGGTTGTCGATAGCCCAAGCTGGGTGAATGTCCTCATCCAGCAAACTGGCCTGCAGGAGTCCGCATCAGCACGGCACGTGGAACTCCCGATGGGGGAGGCGCGGTTCGTGAAGCGGGACGTCGGCAAGTTGGACGCTCAGCTCGAGGCGGCCGATCTCGGTCAGATTCTCGTGACGACGCCGGAGCAGACCGCCTACGACCTTCTCACGCGACCGACCCTCGGCACGACACCGCAGGAAGCGCATGCGGCAGTTGAGAACCTGCGACCGCAGGTCGGTCCGGCACGGTTCCGTGCGCTCGTTGCCAAGAAACGACGGAAAGCCGCTGTCCACGAGTTCGGACAGACCCTTGGCCGGGAGCCTCGGTGAACGCTCGCCGTGCCGACATCCCCGTCCCAGGCCTCGTGTCGGAGACCGACGCAACCCATGTGGAGGCGGCCTTCGGTGGACACGACGTACTTCTTCGCCCGGTCGATCGTCTACACGAACGGGTTTTGCCCCTCATCCATCCAGGCAGGCCATGTGCCCATGGCCGGCTTCCGACACGCTGACTCCATCATCCCGTAGGTTACCCGGCCGAATAGCAGGGCATCGGCTCGCCCTATCTGGGCGGTCCAGTGGCGCACAGGTTCAAATCCTGTAATCCCGACCACACACGCGCCGAGAGGACCCTGTTTGTGTAGGGGTTATTTCTCTGCCCGAAGCGGGACCCCGTCCAAGGCGGGAGTGCGCACGAGCACCTTCATTGTGGCCCCGGAATGAAGATCCTCTATCGCCGAGGCGACGTCTGCAAAATCGACAAAGCGAACCCAGTCCCCGTCGAGTGTGATTCTTCCATCGCGCATCGCGCCGATGACCTCGCGGAAGTCTGTCCTGGAGTACACCGCCGAGCTTCGGATTGACCTCCCTGCGGCCAAAAGTGGTCGTGTCAACGGGATTGGCTCCCGGTACAGGGCGATGGTCACCATCCGGCCGCCAACCGCGAGGCACTGCATCCCTTCCACGAATGCGTGGGGAGCTCCCGCCGCGTCGATAGTTGCCGTGACCCCGTGGGCGCCCGTCAGTCGAAATACCTCTTCCTGAAGGTTCTGGACGAGCGGATTGACGATGTGATCAATACCCAGGCGTTCGAGGGCTGCTCGGCGCTCCGCAAGAGGTTCTGACACGATGATCGTCTCGATTCCCTGGGCGCGCAGGGCGAAATAGACTCCGATCCCGATCGGTCCACCACCAAGCACAAGCACAGAATCACCGGGATGCACGTCGGCGACGCCAACGCCGTGCCAGGCGACAGCCATCGGCTCGACGAGTGCGCCGAGGGCCAGATCTACTTCATCGGGCAAGGCGAAACATAGTTCAGCGTCGACCAGTTTGCATTGCGCCATCCCGCCCGACTGGCCCTGCATGCCTTCGAACGCCATGTGTTCGCAGTCGGTGGGGTGACCGGCCGAGCAGGCGAGACACTGCCCGCAATGGTGGTACGGAAACACCGCGACGCGGTCGCCGGGTTTTACATTGGTGACGCCAGAGCCGATCTCTGTGACCTCTCCGGAGAACTCGTGTCCGAGGATCTGTGGCCACCGGGCACCGGTGAGCGTCGCTGCTCTCGAGAAGTCGGCAGGGTAGCTCTCCGGCTCTACATACAGATGCAGGTCAGTCCCGCACACGCCCGTGAACCCGCCACGCAGCAGCACCATACCCGGTGCGAGGGCGGGCGCGGGGAGTTCCTCAACGCGTAGATCTCGCTTGCCATGGATTCGGAGGGCCTTCACTGAAGCATCCCTTCGTCGTGGGCGGTGTGGTGCTGTGCTATCAGAGCGCGAGCGTTCAGGGCGTGCCCGTAGGGATATCGGGGGAGGGGGGTGCGCCGAGCGTCGTGGAGAGCGCGCGTGCCGCGCGGGCGACATAGGTGCCCAGGCCATGAAGCTGGTCTTCGCCGATGCGCGACTTTGGGGCGCTCACATTTATCGCGGCAACGATTCGGCCGGTGAAGTCGGTTACTGCGGCTGATGCGCCGACGACGCCCAGCTCGAGTTCCTCGTCGAGGGTGGCGTAGCCACGTTCTCGGATGCGCTGCAGCTCGGCGAGGAACGAGTCGAAGTCGCTGACGACGACCTTGCCTTCCGGCGGTGAGTCGAGCGGGGCGAACCCCGCCGCCGCCATCTCAGGGTTCAGAGGCCCAACGAGGGGTCGATCCTGGCCGTGCTCTTCGTACCACCGCGCGAGGGACGCGGGATCCCAGTCGCTGAGGAGTGCTCGCCCGGAGGGGCTACGCCATGCCGCTGTAGTCACACCCTCCCACCCGGTGGTGTGGAACTCATGGGGACTGAGCTCGCTGAGCACGGTGAGCACATTCCCACCTCGCAGCACGCAGAGATGCGTGGTCTCTCGGGTCGCCTGGGCGATGACGCGCAGGTGAGCGCGTGCCCGCCAGATCAGAGTCGTCTCTGCCGTACGCGCGGCGAGTGAGAAGACTCGGCTCCCGATTCGGTAGAGCTTTGTCTGGGGATCGCGTGTGACGAGATCGGCCTCTGTCAGCGTCGACAAGCTTCGGGAGATGACGGCTTTATCGCGGCCGGTGAGCTGCGCGATGCGCATAACCCCGAGCCCGCCTTCGGCGACCGCCTCCGCACTGCCCAGCAACTCGAGGATCTCGATGTCACGCGTGAGGCCTGAGGAATTGTGCCGAGTAGGGCGCGAAGTCGTCATCATAGGCTCAGGCTACCCACTAAGTTGTCATATGCACAACAGTCGTTGCGCTAAAGACATCACCTCCATATGCTGAGCACGTCGTCAGTTCGGCGCCCCCTCAATGGTGAAAGGAGCAGCAGCTATGACCAGTTTTGACTTCGGCAACGCCATGACATTCCTGGAGCGCCGCTGGGAGGACATCCTCGTGCTCGCGGGCGAGCACTTGTTCGTCGTGGTCATCGCGTTGGCGATCGCACTCGTCACCGGCGTCCTGCTCGGACTGCTCGTATGGAACCGTGCGACGCCTCGCGCGACCGCAATCACTGCGGCATCCGTCGCCATCACTGTTCCGTCTCTGGCGCTTCTCGCACTGCTCAGTCCGGTGCTCGGCCTAGGGTGGGGGCCGACGATCGTCGCGCTGGTCTTCTACTCGCTTCTTCCCATCATTCGCAACACGGTCGTGGGACTAACGGAAGTTCCGGAGCACATCATGGAATCGGCGAAGGCGATGGGCATGAGCCCGCGCCGAATCCTGCTCACCACGCAGCTGCCGCTAGCCTGGCCCCTGATCCTCACCGGAACACGCGTGGCAGCGCAACTGGGGCTCGGTGTTGCCGCAATTGCCGCCTATGTGGCCGGCCCGGGCCTCGGGCAATACATCTTCAAGGGTCTGAGTTCGCTGGGCTCGAAGAATGCACTCAACTACGCACTCGCGGGCACCGTCGGGATCATCCTCCTCGCGCTTCTCGTCGACGGTGCGTTCGTACTCATTTCCCGCTACACGACCTCGAGGGGGCTCCGTGCCTGATTCAACGACCGATACGCCCGCAGTCAGTACCAATACCGGATTCCTCTCTGCGATTTCCCAAAAGCAGCGCGGCGTCTCAATTGAACTGGATGGCGTGAGCAAGGTCTATCCTGGTCAGCCGGAGGCGGCCGTCGATGACTTTTCGATGCGCATCGAACCAGGTGAGCTCGTGATGTTCGTCGGGCCGAGCGGATGCGGCAAGACGACGACCATGAAGATGATCAACCGCATCATAGAACCGTCGAATGGGTCAATTCGCATCGACGGGACCGACATCCTCTCGATGGATCCGAATCAACTGCGTCGTCATATCGGCTACGTCATCCAGCAGATCGGCCTCTTTCCGCACCTCACGATCGCCGAGAACATCGGGGTCGTTCCCAAGCTCCTTGGTTGGTCGAAATCGAGAATCGCCGACCGCGTCGACGAATTGCTTCAGACGGTGCAGCTCGACCCAGAGCAGTTCGCGAAGCGCTACCCGAAGCAGCTCTCTGGTGGGCAGCAGCAGCGCGCCGGTGTTGCTCGCGCGCTCGCAGCCGACCCACCCGTCATGCTTATGGATGAGCCCTTCGGCGCAACCGACCCGATCACCCGCGAGAAGCTGCAGGCCGAGTTCCTTCGGTTGCAGGCAGACATCGGCAAGACGATCATCTTTGTCACCCACGACTTCGATGAGGCGATCAAGCTCGGAGACCGCATTGCCGTTCTCAGCGATCGGTCACAGATTGAGCAGTTCGATACCCCGGCGCGGATTCTCGCGAACCCGGCGAACGAGTATGTTTCTTCCTTCATCGGTCAGGGTGCCGCGCTCAAGCGCCTCGCCCTGATCCCGCTGATCGATGCGCCGCTTCGCCCGGCGGTCGACGGAGCACCGCAGATCACGCTGCAGGACTCCCTGCGTGATGCGTTGAATATGCTGGTACTCACCGGTGCGGCAGCGGTCAACGTCGTAGATGTCGACCACCGCGTGTGCGGTTCGATTACCAACGCTTCGATCTCTGCCGTGCTCAATGACGCTCAGCCCGTGGCGTTTGCTGCCGAGGGAACGCGCTGACATGAGTATCGTGACCGAGACCGAGGTGAGCCTCGTCGACGATCTCAAGGCAGTCCCGGACGGCTCCGGTCGTCGTCGGTACGGCAGACTTGCTCGCATCGCGGCCGCCCCTGTCGTGGTGGGGTTCGTGCTCTTAGCCACATACTTGTGGATCGCGTCGATGCAGCTCGACTCGATCGAGAAGCGCACGCTCAATGCGGACTATCTCTTCGCCCGGATCAGTGAGCACTTGGTGCTCACCGTCGCGGCATCCGCGCTGGTTGCAATTCTTGCGATCCCCGCGGGTATCGCTGTCTATCGAAGCCGCTCCAAAGTGGTGCACACGGTGGCGTTCGGCCTCGCCAATATCGGCCAGGCCACTCCTGCAGTCGGTGTGGTGATCCTGCTGGCCATCGTTTGGCAGACCGGGTTCGCTACGGCGCTCGTTGCGCTGGTGGCCTACTCATTTCTTCCCGTGCTGCGCAACACGCTCATCGGTCTCGAGCAGGTTGACGCTGGCGTGAAAGAAGCCGCGCGCGGCATGGGCATGACGTACTCGCAGGTGCTTCGGCGCATCGAGCTACCGCTCGCGTCGCCCGTCATTCTCGCGGGTCTGCGCACGGCCCTTGTCTTCTGTGTGAGTGTTGCGACGATCGCCACCTTTATCAATGCCGGCGGCCTTGGCGACATGATCGTCAACGGCCTCAAGTTGCAGCGATTTCCCGTCCTCTTCGTCGGCGCCATCCTCGTCGCTGCCATCGCAGTGCTCATCGACTGGATCGCCGGGCTGGTTGAAGAGTTCGTCAAACCGCGAGGGCTCTAAACATCAGCTCTTCAACCTCGATTCAATTCACCCGTGTGCAGGCTCGCGCGCGGGTGGCTTCACCCGTGTACAGCTTCGTGCGCGGGTCGCTTCACAACACAAAGGAGTACTCATGAAAAAAAATCTCACTGCCGGTCTTGCGGTTGCTGCCGCCGGTGCACTCTTGCTCAGCGGATGCTCCGGCGCCAGTGCAAGCTCATCGTCGAGCGCTGGCGACGAACTCGAAGGTCTGACCGGGCAGATTGGCTCGAAGGACTTCTCGGAGCAGTACATTCTCGCCCACATCACGACCGAGCTGCTGAATGCACACGGCGCAGACCTGGAAGCGAACACCAAGCTGGTCGGCTCAGCCAACACGCGTGCCGCCCTGGTGAACGACGAGTTTGTTGGGTATTGGGAGTACACCGGCACCGCGTGGATCACATACCAAGGCAACACTGCCGCGGTGAAGGGTGCGGAAGCACAGTTCGAGGCCGTCAAGGAAGCCGACGCTGCCGAAGGCATCGCATGGCTCGACCCTGCGCCATTCAACAACACCTATGCCTTCGCAACGCGCGCAGACACTGCCAAAGAGCTGGGCATCACAACCCTCAGCGATGTTGCGGGACTACCCGGCGAGAAGCAGACCTTCTGCATCGAGAGCGAGTTTTCCACCCGCGACGACGGCTGGACCGGTGTTTCGGAGGCATACGGTTTCGGCGCTTCGGAGTCCAACGTCACGCTTCTCGACACGGGCTTGATCTACACGGCTACCGAGAAGGCCGCCGACTGCACCTTCGGTGAGGTCTTCACGACGGATGGGCGCATTGCCGCACTCGACCTGGTTGTGTTGGAAGACGATAAAGAGTTCTTCCCGACGTACCAGGGTGCGTTCACCGTCAAGGAGTCGACCCTCAAGAAGTACCCGGAAATCGCTGACATCATCGCGGAAATCTCCCCGCTGCTCACCACCGAAGAAATGCAGAAGCTCAATGCCCTCGTCGATGTCGACGGGGAGGAGCCGGAAGACGTCGCAATCGACTGGCTCACCGAGCAAGGCCTCATCTAGCACCTCGCGGACCTGCACAACCCGAAGCGAAAGCTTCACCGAGAAAGGTAAAACGCACGATGGAAATCACCGACTTCTCGTTGGAGTTGTTTTCGCTCCCCGGCCGCAACGCCGTGGTGACCGGGGGCAACTCCGGGTTGGGCCGGGCATTCAGCGTCGCCCTCGCCAAGGCCGGTGCGAACGTCTTCGTAGCGGGGCTCGTCGATGACGACGGAACCACGCGCCAACTCATCGAAGCAGAAGGCCGGGAGTACGAGTTCCTGCAGGCCGACCTCGGTCAACGCGGTGTATCCGCCGAGATCGTGGCGGCCTGCGTGGAACGGTTCGGTTCACTCGACATTCTGGTGAACTCGGCCGGCATCTGCCTGCTCGATGATGTCGAGTCGTTCGGTCGAGACAAGTGGGATCCGATGGTGTCCATCAATCTCACCGCGCCCTTCGAGCTCGCTCATGAGGCCAGCCGAGTAATGCGAGCACAGGGACACGGCAAGATCATCAATATTGCCTCTTTGTTCTCATTCCTCGGCGGACAGCAGTCGCCTGCGTATGCCGCGACAAAGGCCGGCATCGCCGGTTTCACCCGGGCGTACTGCGATGAGTTGGCCGCAGACAACATCCAGGTGAACGCCATTGCTCCCGGCTACTTCGCAACAGCACTGACAGCCCAGACGCGCGCCGACGAAGAGGCCAGCAATCGCATCCTTCAGCACATTCCGGCGGAACGGTGGGGTGACCCGGCTGACCTCATGGGGGCAACGGTTTTCCTCGCCAGCCGCGCCTCTGATTATGTCAACGGACACATCCTTACCGTTGACGGCGGATACCTGGTCCGCTGACCACGTCACTTCAGTCAAACACTCGACTCACCCCGAAAGAGAAGGCCCCTCAATGTCGGCATCCAGATCCACACTCAGCCGTGACGAGATCGTCGCGGGCATCACCAATCTTCTGGGCAGCGACGCAGTTGTCACCGACGAGCACGAGCTTCAACTCGCGAGTGTCGACCGGTTCAAGAAGTACCAGGCCGTGCACGGCATCTTCGATGGGCCGTTCCCGTCGGTCATCGCCTACCCTCGCAACACCGCCGACGTTGCTGCCGTTCTTCAGTTTGCGAACGCCAATTTGGTGAACGTTGTGCCGCGGACCGGCCGCACAGGTACCGAAGGCGGTCTGGAAACCGCTGTCGAAGACACGATCGTACTCGACGGTTCGCGGATGAACAGCATCATCGAGGTGAACGAGACCGACATGCTGGTCACGGTGCAGTGTGGTGTTTCGCTCGAGCATCTCGAGAATCAGCTTCGCAAGCAAGGTCTGACCACGGGGCACTCGCCCCAGTCGAAGCCGCTTGCGCAATACGGCGGCCTCGTCGCCACCCGCTCGATCGGTCAGTTTTCAACACTGTATGGCGCAATCGAAGACATGGTCAGCGGTCTCGAGGCCGTCTTCCCAGACGGAACGGTCACCCGCGTCAAGAGCGTGCCTCGACGCGCAGCTGGTCCCGACATCCGCCACGTGATCATCGGTAACGAAGGCGCGCTGTGCTTCATTACCGAAGTGACCATCAAGGTCTTCCCGTACCGGCCGGAGAACACCCGCTTCTTCGGGTTCCTCATGGACGACTTCGATGAGGGCGTTGCCGCCATCCGTGAACTTGTGACAGCCGGATACCGTCCTTCGGTCTGCCGAGTGTACTCGCCGGAGGATGCGAACCAGCACTTCGCGCACTTCTCCGCGGGCAAGAACGTCGTCATTTTCACCGCCGAAGGACCAAAGCCGCTCGTGGCAGCCACCTCGCAGGCGATCACCGAGACATTCGCGAACCGTGCGCATGAGAGCGTCGACTCGAGCCTCATTGAAGCGTGGTTTGCCAACCTCAACTGGGGTCAAGACAAGATCGACGCCGAAAAGGTGACGATGCTGCAGAACGCTCACCTCGGTTACACCACGGAAGTCTCGATCAACTGGTCGGGCGTCGGTGAGCTCTACCGTGCCGTCATGGACCGCATCCGAACTGAATTCCCGCGGGCCCACGACCTCACGATGCTCGGTGCGCACTCTTCGCACAGCTACCAGACCGGTACCAACCTGTACTTCGTGTACGACTACAACATTGACTGCGACCCGCGGGAAGAGATCGACCGCTACCACATCCCGTTGAACGCGATCATCGTGGAAGAGTCTCTGCGCCTCGGCGGCTCGATGGTGCATCACCACGGAATCGGTAAGTATCGCGCCCCCTGGACGCGAGAGGAGCACGGCAGCGCATATGCACTGATCGAGCACCTGAAGAACACCTTCGACCCCAACGGCGTGATGAACGCCGGCACGATCATCCCGCTCGAAGCGTGACCCGACGCCGCTACGTCGTCGCAATTGACGGCGGTTCACAATCGACGAAGGTTCTCATCGTCGATGAGAACGGTGTCGTCCATTCCTCCGCGCAGCGGCGTCTGAAACCCACAGAGTCACCGTCACCGGGACACGTAGTGCACCCCGGTGACGACCTCTGGGACTCGATCGTTGATGCGTGCCATGAGGCGCTCGCTGGATTCACGGGGGATCGTTCGCGGATCGTCGGTGTCGGGCTGTGCACAATCCGTTTCTGCCGGGCCTTACTTGACGAGCATGGTCAGCTGGTCGAACCCGTGCTCAGCTGGATGGACGTGCGCGTCTCGCGAGCCCACGTTCACGATCCGCGTGTGCGGTATGTGACCACGTCGTCTGGCTATCTCGGGCACCGTTTGACGGGCCGGTTTGTCGACACCGTGGCCAACCTCCAGGGTGTCTGGCCGGTTGATGAAGAGAACTGGGGTTGGTCGACTGATCCGGAGGCCTATGAGCGCACTGGGATGATGCGTGAGCAGCTGTTCGATCTCGTGCTGCCGGGCGCCCCACTCGGCACGATCACCGCCGACGCGGCGGCAGCGACGGGCCTTCCTGCAGGCCTCACCGTGTACGCGACGGCGAATGACAAGGCCGTAGAAGCACTCGGGTCAGGGCTCCGCGACGAAGATACCGTACTACTTTCCCTAGGCACCTACATCGCCGCAATGACGACAGGGTCGCTCGTCTCTGTGGAGCATGACGACGTCTGGATGAACTTCGCCTCCGAACCGCACAGATTTCTCTACGAAAGCGGCGGCATCCGTCGCGGCATGTGGACGGTGAGCTGGTGGCGCGAACTCCTCGACAACGGGACCGGTCTCACTGACGACGAACTGGGGAGAGGTGCGCGCGCTGTCGCGCCTGGAAGCGACGGCCTCTTCGCGGTTCTCGACTGGCTGGCACCCGGCGACGCCCCCTACCGCCGCGGTGCGCTCATCGGATTCGATGGCAGACAGGGGCGCTTTCACATCTACCGAGCAATTCTTGAGGGAATCGCCCTCACCATGCGTCGGCACATCGACGCAATGGAAGAAACGCTCGGGCGACGCTTTGAGCACGTGATCGTGTCGGGCGGAGGATCGCGGTCCGACCTCGTGATGTGGATTCTCGCAGCCGTCCTCGAACGTCCCGTGCGACGCAATCGCCTCACAGATGCCGCCGGCATGGGCTCAGCGATCTGCGCGCTCGTCGGCGCAGGCGTGTACCCGGACTGGGATGCTGCGGTGGCCGCCACGGTGCACCCGGGAGAGACATGGGATGTGGATCCGCACGGTGCTCTCGCATACCGCCCGATCCGTGACGCGTACGCGCTTTTGCCCGTGCATCTCGACCCACTTTTTCAAGAGCTCGACACCATCGCGTGCCGTTAGATACCCGACAACTTAGTCAAGGAGCAACACCATGGAGATCA
This sequence comes from Mycetocola miduiensis, assembly GCF_900115155.1. Lineage (GTDB taxonomy): Bacteria > Actinomycetota > Actinomycetes > Actinomycetales > Microbacteriaceae > Mycetocola_A > Mycetocola_A miduiensis. The sequence goes on along the minus strand of NZ_FOVM01000003.1, from coordinate 299,398 downwards.
CCGCAGCCTTTCTCGCCGGGACCGATCAGCCGTTCGAGGTCACCTCGCTGGAGCTTGCGGAACCGCGGCCGACAGAGGTGCTCGTGCGCATCGTCGCCAGCGGTATTTGCGCGTCTGATGCGCACACACGCTCCGGTCGCATCCCATCGCCCTTGCCGTGCGTGCTCGGGCACGAAGGAGCCGGTGTCGTCGAAGCTGTCGGCGAGCTCGTGACGCACGTGGTGCCGGGGGACCACGTCGCGCTGTCATGGATGCCGAACTGCGGCGAGTGCCGTCACTGCCACAATGGGCGCCCCGTGCTGTGCACAGCCGCCACCCCGTACACGCTGGCCGGAACCATGCTCGACGGTAGTTCGCGGCTCAGCAAGGACGGCGACACCGTCTACCACTACTCATTCCTGTCGACGTTCGCGTCGCACACCGTGGTGCCGGCTGCGAGCGCGATAAAGATCGACCCGACCGTGCCGCTCGGTGTTGCCGCCCTGGTCGGTTGCGCGATCATGACCGGCTATGGGGCCGCCGTCAACCGTGCCCAGGTGCGCCCAGGAAGCTCGGTGCTCATCTTCGGCGCCGGGGGCGTCGGCCTGAGCGCTGTGATGGGCGCAAAAGTAGCGGGTGCCCTCCAGATCATCGTTGTCGACCCGATCGAGTCGAAGCGTGCCGAGGCGATGGAATTCGGCGCGACTCATGTGATCGCACCCGGCGACGACGTCGTCGAACAGGTGCGCGCCCTTACCGACGGATTCGGCGCCGACTACACCATCGACGCCGTCGGAGCTCCTGCGGTGCTCGCCCAGGCCTTCGATGCAACGGTCGCCGGCGGCACCATCGTGTGCGTCGGCGTGCCCGCGGCGGATGCCCGGCCCTCACTGCCAGGCCCGCAGCTGGTGCGCGAGGAGAAGATCGTCACCGGCTCGCTCTACGGGTCATCGCGCCCGGCCGTCGACATCCCGCTCATCCTGGACCTCTACGCGCGCGGCTTGTTGCCGCTCGACAAGATGATCTCCAAAACCTACGCGCTCGATGACATCAACGCCGCGTTCGATGACATGGCTGCTGGCAAGCTCAACCGCGGTGTTCTCGTGTTCGACGACAAGCTCGCCTACTGATTCCTTTGACGTACGTAAGGTCTGCACTCATGACTAACAGCAACAATTCCTCTGTCGATATCGCTGGGGCCGCTATCCCGACCGGTCTGTTCATTGACGGCACGTGGCGTCCGGGCGAAAACGACGCGACGTTCGACGTCATCAGCCCGGCATCGGGTGCGTTTGTCGCGTCGGTTGCGGATGCATCGGTGAGCGACGCTCTCGACGCTCTCGGCAGCGCAGACCGTGCTCAGGCCTCTTGGGGTCGCACGAGTGGGCGCGAACGCGCCGAAATCCTGCGCGCAGCGTTCGACCTCATCCGGCAGAATCGTGACGTGATCGCGGCTGTGACAACCGCGGAAATGGGCCGCCCGATCGAGCAGTCACTCGGCGAGGTCGACTACGGCGGAGAGTTCTTCCGGTGGTTCTCCGAGCAAGCCGCGCACCTCAGCGGTGACTTCGGTTCCTCGCCGCGAGGAGATTTCGACATCCTCACCACCAAGGTTCCCGTCGGCCCGAGCCTACTCATCACGCCGTGGAATTTTCCGCTCGCCATGGGTACCCGCAAGATCGGCGCCGCGCTGGCTGCAGGATGCACCGTCGTGATCAAGCCTGCCGCGCAGACTCCGCTGACAATGGCGCTGCTCGTACGGTTGCTCGCCGAGGCCGGCGTGCCGGCCGGTGTCGTGAACTTCGTGCCAACCAGTGACTCTGCGCCGCAGTCCGAGGCGCTCATGGCTGACTCACGCCTGCGCAAGGTGAGCTTCACCGGCTCGACCGGTGTCGGCATCCGTCTGTTGCAGCAGGCGGCGCCGAACGTGCTGCGCTCCTCGATGGAACTCGGCGGCAACGGGCCGTTCCTGGTATTCGACGACGCCAACCTGGATGCCGCACTCGATGGTGCGATGCTGGCCAAGTTCCGAAACGGTGGCCAGTCGTGTGTCGCGGCCAACCGTTTCATCGTGCAGCGTGCGGTCGCCGACGAGTTCATCGCCCGCCTCGTCGAACGTACCCAGGCGCTCGCAGTCGGCGACGGGGCCACGCCAGGCATGGATGTCGGCCCGCTCATTGACGCACGACAACTCGCCCGCGTGCAGAACCTCGTCGACGACGCGATCGCTCAGGGCGCGACCGTTCTTACCGGCGGTAAATCTGTTCCGGGTAACGGGCACTTCTTCGAGCCGACAGTACTCGTAGATGTGCCGCCGCACGCGGACATTGCAAACGAGGAGATCTTCGGCCCGGTTGCGGTAGTCAGCGTGGTCGACAGCGACGACGAGGCCATCGCGGCAGCCAATGACACACCGTACGGGCTTGCCGCGTTCCTCTATAGCGATGACGTGACGCGGGCTTTCAACGCGACATCCCGTATCGAGGCCGGAATGATCGGCGTCAACCGCGGCCTCGTCTCTGAGGTCGGAGCACCGTTCGGCGGCGTGAAGGCCTCTGGCCTGGGCCGCGAAGGCGGCAAACTCGGCATCGAAGAGTACCTCGAGACGAAGTACATCGCTCTAGCGCGGCTCGAGCGGTGAGCCCGGGATCCAACCCCTACGTCGATACATCCATAAGGAGAACACGATGAGTCCGCACAACCGAGACATTGACGGCCGTTTTGCGCAGGGCTGGGGCGGGCTGGCGCCCAACGGCGTGCACGTGAACGTGCTGGTGGCACGCCGCGGCACGCCCACCGCCGCTGCAATCACAACAGCCTTTACGTCCCCGAGCCCCGGGTTCACTCCCGTGCTGGCGAGTTTGGGCGCAGATCAGCCGTCATACGAGACGTTGAATCCGCCCACCATCATCCTGAGCAAGTCGCCCGCAGTTGAGGGCGCCCACGAGACCATGATCTTCGGGGCGTGCCCCGTTGGAATCTCCCAAGCGGTTCTCGACGTTGTGGCAGAGGGGCTGATCCAGGCCGATCAAGAGAGCATTGTGTTCGTCTCACTGTGGGTCGACACAGCGGCGACCGATGAGACCGCCGTACGCCTCGCTGCCCGCGAGGCCGCTGCACGTGCTCTGCGTGAAGCGATTCTGGGTCGCTCAAGCGAGGAAACCCAGGCATTGGTCGACGGGCGCGAGTCGATCACGCATCCGTACTACGGCGGCAACTAAGGCCGACCGCCTAGAGCCGTGCAAACTGAAACAGCTGTTCGAGTGTGACGTCGATCGAGTCCGGAGCGGTCTCGTCACGTTGCTCTCCCTCGATGCGCGTCGCGGTCGTCAGACCGTTCTCAAATGATTGCCGGTGCCGTTTCTCATCGACGCCCCAAAATCGCTCCCCGTTTGTGCTTCTCTCGTAATGCGAACCAGGCCGCAAATCGAGCGCGCCAGCACAGCGGTGCTCGATGACGTGCGGCGGGCATGGGCAGAATCGTTTTAAGGGCTCGGTGTACACGCCAAAAGTGGTTCAAATGGTCATCATTTAGTCATCACATTCAACTTCATTTGACCCGAATCGACCGAGTACAATTGGAGGCAGTGAACCGCCCGGTTCCCTGTAAATACAAGGGAATCCGCCAGTTTTCAGAGATTTTCGGGAAAACCAGAGTTTAGGAAATAACCTCCAACGGGTCGCGTGTTCGAATCACGTCAGCCCGACCGCGAATCAAGTCCCGGTGGAACTCTAGATCCACCGGGACTTCTCGCGCGTTAGGCATCGCCTGACGCTTCCTTCTCGGTGGTAGTTCCGTTCCGGGTGGCGGCGTGGTTCCCTGGAGCATGACGACGACCGTTCCGCTCGATGTCGAGGAGAATCTCGAAGGTCTCCACGCGGCGCTGTCCGCCGTGATACCCCCGAAAAACTCCTCCAACCTTCTGATCGGGACATGGAATCTTCGCGCGTTTGGTGATCTAACGAGTAAGTGGCAGTCCGAACCAGATGACTCGCCCAAGCGGGACTGGTACGCCGTGGCTTGCATCGCCGAAGTCGTCGCTCGATTCGACGTGGTTGCCGTCCAGGAGGTACGCCGCAAATACGGCGGCGTTACGTTTCCTGCTTGACCTACTCGGAGAGGAGTGGCGGGTGATCATTCCCGACGTTACTAAGGGCGGTCCTGGGAACGGGGAACGCTTGACGTATCTGTATGACTCGACTCGAGTGCAGCCCTCAGGGCTGGTGGGCGAAATTATCCTGCCGGCGACGGCGGATGGGCCAACGGAGCAATTCGCGCGGACCCCCTACGCGGCGAGCTTTGTTTGCGAATAAGCAGAGTTCACTCTGACCACAGTGCACGTCATCTGGGGGAGCAACCCACGGGCGCGGCTGCCGGAGGTCACGGCGTTCGCAGCGTGGATGCGTCGCTGGCTGACCGCCCCCGCGACTGGAACGACAACCTGCTCGTGCTTGGTGATTTCAACCTCGACCGGATCGGCGATCCGTTGTTCGAGGCGTTTGTGTCGACGGGGCTATGGCCTCCCACCGAACTGAACGACGTCCCGCGGACGGTGTTCGATAACGACAGGTCAAAGCACTTCTATGACCAGATCGCCTGGTTCTCCGATCCGGACGGGAAGTCCCTACTCCGCTCCCTGACCTACCGAATACGTGCTGGATCTTTCGACTTTCTGCCCCCATCTGCTGGGCGGCCTGACCGTTCGGAGGCGTCCTGGCGGATCTCGGACCACTATCCGTTATGGGTGGAATTCCACCTGTCTCCCTAAATCGCCTGCTTATGTCGACAATGGCGGCATCAGTGGGCTTACGTCGCTTTGTAAATTGGGGTGGTGAGGGTTCCCGCGACCCTCTGCTTGAGCTCCCGGGAGAGCGAGCGTCACACCGTCCGGCACAGTAGCGGGAACCGGCGCCATCGCTCGAGCCCTCTCCTACTGATGCCAACTTGGATTGATGCCAACTTGGAGTTCGAGCAGTGGTCGGTTTACATGTCGTTGCAGCAGGCCGCACCTCGTGGTTAAAGCCGGATTGGGCAGTCCTTGTTCCTCAATCCGGGCGGTTGTCGGTAGCGATTTCCGATCGCGCGAGTCAGCCAGTAGGGAGGGAGTCGTCGCACGGGATGACGAGCCAGCGAGACGGAAACCCGGCAGCCAAGTTCGCGCCTAAAGCTTTCCGCATGAACCATTCAGACGCTATCTTCTCTAAGTGGGTACCCTGGGGGGGGTCCGAGGGTCCAACTCACGACGAGGAGAAAGCGAGAGCGAGGTGCGGAGTATCGCGATGAGCCATGTTCCGCTCGATCGTCTGTCCGCTGTCGGTCGTCTTTTGATGGTCGCTTTCCTGGTCGGTTCGGTGCTTATCGGGTTTCTCGCCTTGCACGCCGTGAGCGGTGCGCATGGAATGGAGACTATCGCGTCGTCGAAAACGCACTCTCATGCGGACGATGAAGCCGCCCATCAGACAGCCTTCACCGCTCAAAGCATCACCTCCCAGTCTGGAGCCATCGCTCAGGATGTGTCGTGTGATCAACGATGCGCCCTTGATAATGCGTTGATAGCAATGATGACCGTTCTCCTTCTGGTTCTCACTGCCCTCAAGGTCCTGGCCAGGCATCCCGACATTAAACGTTTGCTAGTCGGCGGGCTGCAATGGTCAGTTCATGCCATCGCTGCTGGCCGACAGCATTCCTACCTGCCCTCTTTGACTGTTCTTTCCATTAGTCGCACCTAAGCCGCACACTGTTTCATCTCTGCAGCCGCCAGCTTTCTTGTTGGCCTGGCTCACAGTGTCCTCGACTTTGAATGGAATAGATCGATGAATCCTCCCCGTAGATATGCGTTGGCGGCCGCGACTTTCGCCCTTGCCATCACACTTAGCGCCTGCTCCACCGCTGGAAACGATGATTCGCCAGAGCAAGAGCCAGCACCAGCGCCGAGTTCTGACGCCGTATCGGGCTTCAACGACGCCGATGTGGTCTTTGCCCAGATGATGGTTCCTCATCACGAACAGGCCGTGGAGATGAGCGACATGCTTCTCGCCAAAGACGGCATCGACGCACAGGTCGTGAGCCTCGCTACCCAGGTCAAAGATGCCCAACAGCCAGAGATTGAGCAGCTGAACGAGTGGCTCGATGCCTGGGGTGCCGACGACAACATGGCCGGCATGGACCATGGCGCGGGCGGCATGATGTCCAATGACGACATGATGGCACTGGACGGTGCGTCCGGTGCCGAAGCCAGCCAACTCTTCCTCGAGCAGATGATCGTCCACCACGAAGGTGCAGTCGAGATGGCTGAGACCGAGATCAACGACGGCGTGAACGCTGACGCCATCGAGATGGCCGGAGCGATTGTCTTGACACAGTCCGAGGAGATCAACGTCATGCGAAACCTCCTCGGGTCCCTCTAGCCCGCGCGACTTGGGCGCGTTCGCGCGTCCAACGGAGAGCCGCCTCTAGCTGCCGCTCTCCACTGGGTGGGGTTGTATGCCCCTGCGACCCCACCCTCTCTTCTTCCCGCCACCCGGCGATGACTTCAAGGACACAATGGACGACGAGATCATCTCTCCCCAACCAGGAACCAGCGAGTTCCCCACCCGTCGCAGCAGGCGAGCTGCGGCGGCTCTACAGCCGCAAGCTCCTCCAGTTCGCGCCTCGCGTCCGATCCCGAAGCGGGTGCCACGACCAGCCGGGCCGCCGTCTCGAGCAGCGGTACAAGCGTGTTCGAGTGGCGATGACCGTGGGCGGTCGTCCCCGCGATTTTTGGAACGCTCGCCCTTCCCGCGTTCGCGGCCCCCGGCGAGCAGGCGCCGACGCACGTCAACGTCCTGCTCAGCGGCGAAGTTCAAAGCTTCACAGTCAACTCCGCTGCTCTCAAAAATGAGTTCATGCGAGACGGCTACTCGGCGACCACCGTTGAGGAGCTCGCGGCCGCGGCGGCAGCCAGAGCTGCTGCTGCCGCTGCTGCTGCCGCGGCTCAGGCCGAGGCAGTAGAGGCCGCCGCGCAGAAAAAATTCAGTGGGCCGGAATTCGGCACCGACAATGATTCGGCACGGACCGATATCTTCACCGGCGTCGTAGGGGAGTGGCAGCGACCGGTCTCCGGACCGATTTCATCGCCATACGGTCCGCGACGAATCATCTGCAACGGAGGTGGATGTTCCAACGGTTTCCATGACGGCGTCGAATCCATCTACGGGCACCTTCAAAGCGGATCTTTTCGTGTGTCCGTCGGCGACTCGATCGGCGCGGGAACCGCTGTGGCCAACGTCGGAGCCACGGTGGTCGTCTCCGGCTGCCACCTGGACCTGAAGATTCGCATCAGTGGGTCCTTCACCAACCTGACACCGTATCTACGAGCCCGCGGCGTTTCCTTGTGACTCCGCCAACGTCGTGCGGTTCCGATTAGGATCCCTGCAGAACGTCGTGATCTGACAGCAGATTTCGGTCCTCATATTCTGTCCTCGTATACCCTCCGGGGGTATCATGGGGTCTAGGGAGATCAACCGGTCAGCGAGTGGAGGAGTTCGCCATGATGTGGGGATCCGGCTGGGACATGGGCCTGTTGTGGCTGTTCGGGTCGCTGCTGCTTGCGGGGATTGTGCTGCTTGTTTGGCTGGCTGTGAGGGTGTTCGCCGGAGGTAGCGGTCGGAGCGGAGGTCCCCGCCCAGCGAGGTCGGTACTTGGACCGAGTCAGGCTCGTCAGATCCTCGACGAGCGATACGCCACAGGCGAGTTGACGGCCGAGCAATATCGGGAACAAATCCGTGTGCTCAGCGAGGACCCCTAGTGGAACCGATCAGTCGCCGGACCGCTCTGACCCTGGGTGGGTTGGGCCTGGCCGGCACCACGGTTGGTGCCGCTGGCCTGCTGTGGACTTCGACGTCAGGAATCGACACCCAAACGCGAGCGGGAGAACAACTCCGGGAGCCGTTCGAACTTCGTAGCGCTGACGGTCGGCTGCAGCTTCGCCTTGACGCTGCCCGAGGCACGGCGCAGATTGGCGGGCGCAGTGCCAGCGTCCTGAGCTATAACGGCGGGATTCCGGGGCCCACTCTCCGGCTGAAAGCGGGGGACCGGCTGGCACTATCCCTGAACAATGATCTTGTTGACCCAACCAACCTTCATGTGCACGGCCTGCACGTCTCGCCCCAAGACAACGGCGACAATCCCTTCGTTATGGTGGAGCCGGGAGATGCCTTCGACTACGAGTACCAACTGCCGGCGGATCATCCGCCGGGCGTGTACTGGTATCACCCGCACCACCACGGCGCTGTCGCCGATCAGATATTCGGCGGCTTGTATGGGGCGATCATTGTCGAAGATCCAAAATCGATAGACGCCGCCCGGGAACGGGTGCTCGTGATCTCGGACATCACCCTGGACGGGCGAGGGAGCATTGCCGCCGTTTCTCCGATGGAGCAGATGCTGGGTCGGGAGGGTGAAATCGTGCTCGTCAACGGGCAGGTAAATCCGACACTGAACGCTCGACCGGGTGAGCGTGAACGGTGGCGGATTGTCAACGCGTGTGTTTCCCGTTACCTGCGACTTCAACTCGGCGGGCAGCGAATGCAGCTCCTGGGAATCGACTCGGGCCGGTTCGCTAAGCCTAGGACCGTGGAGGAGATCGTGCTCACGCCCGGTAACCGGGCGGATGTCTTGGTCACAATGGCCGTTGGCACGGCGATACTCGAAACGCAGTCTTACGACAGGGGCAGCGCCGGGGGGATGATGGGCGGAAATGGACGGCCACGGTCTGGAACCGCGGCTGGCCGAGCCCAGCTGGCGACGTTGGCCGTTGCGGGCGAGACGGTGCCTGCAGCTGCCGAAGTCCCGGTCCAACTGATGCCCCGCGACCTTCGCGGCTCGGTCGTCACAGCCAGGCGGGAACTCACCTTCGCGATGGACATGGGCGGAATGATGGGCCCCAACGGGATGATGAGCTTCACCATCAATGGCCAAAGATTCGACAGAAAGCGCGTAGACGTCACTGTTGCAGCGGGCAGCACCGAGGAATGGACCCTGAGAAACACAAGCCCGATGGATCACCCAATGCACCTGCATGTCTGGCCGATGCAGCTTGTTGGCGACAATAGCGGCTCGGCCGCTGCCGTCTGGCAGGATGTCGTAAACGTGCCAGCCCGCGGTCAGGTCCGGGTGCGGATTGTGTTCGACGGCTTCAGGGGGCGCTCCGTCTACCACTGCCACATTCTCGACCACGAAGACAACGGCATGATGGGCGTCATCGAGGCACGGTAGGTGGCACCGCGCCCTCAATGGCTCCAAGTACATATTTGATGACTGCCCGACCAGCGACTGCAATTCGGTTGCGGGCCCTCAGCGCGAGACGCGAATCTGACGTTCAGAATGGTGCCCCTCCATCGTCTCGTAGGTCACCCGGCCGGATAGCAGGTCATCGGCTCGCTCCATCTGAGTGGTCCAGTGGCGCATCGAGTCCTCGTCCGGAGGGAGTCCTGCTTCGGGCTCGCCGCAGCCGTTCGAGTGTGACGTTGATCGAGTACCGGAGTGGTCCCATCTCGTTGCTCTCCTTCGATGCGCGCCTCGCGTTCGTCGGACCGTCCTCAAACGATTGCCGGTGCCGTTCTCATCGAAGCCCCAAATCACTACCCGTTTGTAGCTCCGTCGTGATCCAACCAGACCGCAGATCGAGTGCCAGCACGGCCATGCTCGATTACACGCGGCGCGCATGGGGAGGATCTTTAGACGGGCCCGGAGTGCAGCCAAAAGGGGTTCAAGCGGTCATCATTTAGTCATCAGATTCAATTTCATCTGACCCGAAGTAACCGAGTACAATTGGAGGCAGTGAACCGCCCGGTTCCCTGTAAACACAAGGGAATCCGCCAGTTTTGGGAGATTTTCGGTAAAACCCGAGTTTAGGAAATAACCTAACAAGGGGTTCGCAGGTTCAAATCCTGTCAGCGCGACCACAATGTCCCGGAATACGCAGGGCTCAAAACTTTTTGGTCAGAGATTTGACCTATCCATCGAAACCCATCCTTTTCCCTCTCTGAAGCCTCCAGCGCCGTTTCGTTCTCCGGAGGTGCGGCACGAGGTCCTCCCGAAGAACCCAAGCTGTCGGACCTAGCGTCTGTAGGCGCCCGTCATGATCGGAATGCCGTGCGAAACCGCTCAGCGGACCGTTCGAGATGTTCGCGCATCGCCTCCGCGGCACGATCGGGCGCTCGTTCAGTGATGGCTGCAACAATTGCGCTGTGCTCATCTATGGCACGAATCGTGATGTCCGCACGATCGGAAAGTCGAAACAGTCGAGCGTGCGTGTGCAGTCGCGACACGGCGTCCTCGATGAACGAGTTCCCGCTCTGTGCGGCGATCGAGTTGTGGAGCGCGGCGTCGAGTTGGGAGAACCGCGCATACGCATGGTGATCGGAAGTATCGATCAAATCTGGCGTGATGCACGCGGCCGCCTGCTGCAGGGCGCGCCGACCTTTCTCGTCTGATCCGGACGCCGCGTACCGTGCTGCGGCGGGCTCGAGTAAAAGGCGAATCTCGACGAGCGCCTCGAACTGCTCACGGGTCAAGCGCGGAGCGACTCGATATCCGGACAGGTGCGCATGAACGACGAGCCCGTCTGCGTCGAGGCGATGAAGAGCTTCACGAATGGGAGTCTGCGAGACGCCGAGGTCGCGACCGAGCGCGTCGATCGTGATGCGCTCCTCCGCCTGAAGTTCGCCGGAGAGGATTCGCGAGAGCACCTCGCCATACACCTGCTCGGCAACCGGGGAACGCGACATCCCAGGTCGCCCCTCAGAGCGGGATTGCACTGCATCAACCATTGGCTCTTCCTCACTCACATTACCGTTCTCAGATCCGATGGTAGAGACCTTCGGAGCGCTTTGCTCGAGTTGTTGACATGACGAGAACATTTCCCATATGGTACCAACAAGATCCGATCGTATCGGATTTCGACTAAAGGACTCAAAATGCCGACGACCGTTACAGCTACGGCGGATACCGACCTCCCGCCCGCTTCTGATTTCCTCGCGATTCTACGAGCGCCGCACGAGGTTCTCTTCGGAGCCGGACAACGCCTCGCTCTTCCGTGGGTGGCCGCTCGCTACGGATCTCGCGCCATCGTATTCGCGGATCCGTTCCTCACCTCCTCGCCCGAGTTCACGGCTGCTCTTGCCGGACTGGAGGACGTTGGTATCGCAACGCATGTCTACTCCGAGATACTGCCCGAACTCCCCACACACACACTTGACGCCGCGGTGGAAGCAGCGCGGCGTGCGGACGCAGAGATGATAATCGCCATCGGTGGTGGCAGCTCGATCGACCTCGCCAAGGTTGTCGCCGTACTCATGGCGCACGGAGGACCGATTCAACGGTACTACGGCGAATTCAAAGTGCCAGGTCCTGGGCTACCCGTGATTGCCGTACCCACGACGGCTGGCACCGGTTCGGAGGTTACGCCTGTAGCTGTGCTTACGGATCCCGATAAGGAGTCGAAGGTGGGGATCTCAAGCCCCTATCTCATCCCTACTGTGGCGATCTGCGATCCCGAACTCACGCTCAGCTGCCCCCCTGTGGTGACACTCGCGTCTGGAGTCGATGCCCTCTCGCACTGCATAGAGTCGTACACGGCAGTCCGTCGCGCCTCCACGGGAGGGCTCGCCGGCGAGCGAGTCTTCGTCGGCAAGAGCGCCCTCACTGACGAGCTCGCTATAACAGGGATCCGCAGCATCGTTGACGGACTCGAGCGAGCGCTCACCCATCCACAGGACGTGGAGGCCCGGGCCGCGGTCATGTACGGGGCGCTGCTCGGAGGCCTCGCCTTCGGTACCGCGGGGACTGCCGCCGCACACGCACTGCAATATCCTGTCGGGGCCGTGACGCACACGCCACACGGGATCGGCGTAGGTGTTCTCCTTCCAGCAGTCATGACCTACAACGCTCCCGCACGTCCGGCTGAAATGGCTGCTATCGCCCGCGTATTCGGCGCCGAGGGATCGCAGGAGGCGTGCGCCGCGTCCGCACCGCACCTGGTCGCCGGCTACCTCGCGCGAATCGGAATTCCCGCCTCGCTCGCTGAGATCGGCTTCCCCCTCGATCGCTTGAATTGGGCGGCCGGGCAGGGGCTCGCGGCGGTGCGTCTCAGCGAGAACAACCCGGTTCCGCTGACGCTCGACGGCGCCCTCAGGATTCTCACCTCAGCTCACTCGGGATACACCGCCTCAGAAGGACAGGACAACGCATGACCTCCACGATCGCCCTTCCGGTCTCCTTGGCCGAACCTGACCCGGACGCTTTGACATTCAACGTCGAGAATCCCGCAACCGGTGAGGTTGTCGCCAAGGTTGCAGATCACGGAACCGACTCCGCCCTCGTCATGCTCCGTGAAGTGGAGTCCGCCGGGCTGGCTTGGTCAGCCTTCTCCCCACGCCAACGTAGCGACGTCCTGATGACGGCGCATAACCTAATGATCGAGCGCCGTGCCGACTTAGCGCGACTCATCTCGCTCGAGAATGGGAAGTCGCACCTCGATGCGCTCGGCGAGGTCTCGTACGCCGCCGAGTACTTCCGCTGGTACGCCGAAGAAGCTGTTCGCCTACGCGGTGAGCTTTTTGAGAACCCAACCGGCACGAATAAGGTTCTCGTCTCCCACGAGCCGATCGGCGTCTGCCTGCTCGTGACCCCGTGGAATTTCCCAGCCGCGATGGCGACACGGAAGATCGCTCCGGCGATCGCCGCCGGCTGCTCCGCCATTCTCAAGCCGGCCGCCGAGACACCGCTGACCGCACTCGCGATCGCAGACATCCTGGAAGAGGCCGGCCTGCCCGATGGTGTGCTCAGGGTCGTCACCACCACGTCGGCGAGCGATGTCGTCGGTGCGCTTATGCGTGAGCCGGCAGTTCGCATGATCTCATTCACCGGTTCTACTCCGGTAGGGCGCGTCCTGCAGCGACAGGCCTCGGAGTCCATCATGCGCAGCGCCATGGAACTCGGCGGTAACGCGCCGTTCCTGGTTCTCAAAGATGCCGACCTCGACGCCGCGCTTGACGGAGCCATGGTTGCGAAGCTCCGCAATGGGGGTCAGGCGTGCACCGCGGCAAACCGATTTTACGTGCACAGCTCTGTGCACGACCGATTCGCCGAAGCGTTCGCAGCGCGATTCGACGCCGTCAGCGTAGGGGATGCCGCAGACGAAAGTGTGGCTTGTGGTCCTCTGATAAATGATGCGGCCGTCGCCAAGGTCCAGGAGCTGGTCGACGACGCACTCGCACGAGGAGCAAGAGTGATCACCTCCGCCCGCGTGCCAGCCGGACCGGGGTCGTTCTTTCCGCCCACGGTGCTTGTCGACGTGCCGTCCGAGTCGCGAATCCTCCACGAGGAGGTTTTCGGTCCGGTCGCTGCGATCGTTCGATTCGAAGAGGAAGAGGAAGCTGTGAAAGCGGCGAACGCCACCGAGTTCGGTCTCGTTGCCTACCTTTACACCAGAGACCTCGCTCGGGGGCTACGCCTCAGCGCACGGTTGCAGGCAGGCATGATCGCGCTCAATCGGGGACTCGTTTCGGACCCGGCGGCACCGTTCGGTGGCGTCAAGCAGAGTGGTATCGGACGCGAGGGATCCCACGAGGGATTACTCGAATACGTCGAGACGAAGTATGTCGCCACCGACTGGTGAGAACCAACACACCCGATGACCAATGAAAGGAATCACGGCATGAACAACCGCGCACTCGAAGGCATCCGCGTCCTTGATCTCACGCAGGTCATGGCGGGACCGTTCTGCACGATGCTGCTCGCCGACCTCGGCGCCGACGTCGTCAAGATCGAACCGCCGGCGGGCGATCAGACAAGGCACTCATGGGGTCGCTCCGGAGGAGGGTCAGACGGGCCAGCGTTCTTCGCGCTCAATCGCAACAAGCGCAGCATCGTGCTCGATCTGCGCAGCGAGGAGGGCAAGGCCGACTTCCTGAAGCTGGTCGCCGATGCCGATGTCGTGGTAGAAAACTACAGGCCAGGTGTGACGGAGCGACTCGGTGTGGACTATGAGACGCTCCGAGCCATCAACCCGGGCATCATCTACGCGAGCATCTCGGGTTTCGGTCAGGATGGTCCATACGCACAACGCCCGGGCTACGACCTCATCGCCCAGGGAATGACGGGGCTGATGAGCATCACCGGCATGCCCGACGGGCCACCGGTGAAGGCCGGCGTACCCGTCGCCGACCTCGGGTCGGGGCTGTTCTGCGTGTACGGAATTCTCGCAGCATATGTGCACAAGCAGAGGACGGGCGAGGGGCAGCGGCTCGAAACGTCGCTTTACGACGCAGCACTCTCCTTCACTGTTTGGGAAGCGACCGAGTACTGGGCGAGTGGACAGGTGCCTCAGGCGACTGGATCATCGCACCGGATGTCCGCCCCATACCAGGCATTCCGCACTCGGGACGGTTGGATCACTATCGGCGCGAACAATCAGCGCCTCTGGGGATTCCTCTGCGCGGCACTCGAAAGGCCGGACCTCGAAGACGACGCACGTTTCGCGAGCAATCCTGACCGGATGCGGAACAAGGCCGAACTTGCCGAGCTGATCGAGAGCGTGCTCGCAAACGACGATACTGAGGCATGGGTTGCAAAGCTGCTTGACGGCGGCGTGCCTGCCGGACCGATCCGCAGCTACGGCGAGGTTCTCGACGATCCGCACACTCGGGCGCGAAAGCTCACCCAGTCAATCCCTCATCCTGTCGAGGGTGAGGTGAAGACTCTTGGCTTCGCTGTGAAGTTCTCGGAGACTCCCGCCGTAACCCGGCGTCACCCTCCGTTGCTCGGCGAGCATCAAAACGAGGTGCTGGGAGAACGAGCCCCCCAGCAGGCGAGCGGGGGAGTGGTATGACCGGCGAGGTCATCGTAGAGCGAGACGGCGAGGTGGTCACGATCACCCTTTCCAATCCTGGACGGCGGAACGCTATCAGTTTGGACATGTATGACGTTGTAGAACGCGAATGCATCGCCGTCAACGAAGATTCGTCGGTGCGCGCCCTCGTGCTTCGTGGAGCGGACGGCGCCTTCGCCGGCGGCACCGACATCTCCCATTTTGCGGGCTTCGCCTCGGGGGAAGACGGCGTTGCATACGAAGCGCGCATCTCCCAGGTCCTGAGCGCGATCCGTCACGTTCAGGTGCCTGTGATTTCGGTCGTCGACGGCCCCTGCGTCGGCGGAGGCTTCGTGATTGCTGCCCTGAGCGACCTAGTGTTGTGTACACCTGGAGCGCGATTCGGCTCGCCGATCGCCTATACCATCGGGAACTCGATCGCTCCAACGTCGATCGCGCGTCTCTGGTGGCACCTCGGGCGCCGCCTAACGAGCGAGGTGCTGATCACCGGCCGCCTGCTGACAGCGGACGAGGCGTTAGCCGCTGGCTTCGTGAATGCAGTCCTCGATCCTGCGGGGCTTGAGATGCGGCTGGCAGACATTCTCGCCAAGATCGCCACTGCGGCCCCCGCCAGTCTGCGCTCGTTCAAGGAATTCGAGCGTCGCATCGATGCTTCTCTCGCCACTATCGTCTCGGACGACGTTTTCGACGAAGTCTACGGCTCGGGCGACTTCCACGAGGGAGTCACGGCGTTCCTGCAGCGACGGCCCCCTCAATATTCCGGAACCTAACTCACGAGTCGGCACCGTTTCGGCTCACCAGGAGGCGAGTCGGGCCTGACCCAGTAGCGTCCACACGTTCGTCGTGACGCAAACACCACATCACAACAGGAAGGCATGACAATGAAGTCGAGAACCAACCACCTCGCAATCGGAGCAGTGGCCGCAGCCGCGGTGCTGCTCGCAGGCTGCTCGTCAACCGGATCATCCGCGGAGGAGTTCGCCGCCCCGACACGGGCGACGATGATTGTCCCGTTCGCCGCTGGAGGAGGATCAGACGTGTCCGGGCGCGCGGTCGCGTCCGGGCTGGAGGGCGTAACAGGCCTCACCGTCACGGTGGAGAACCGCGAGGGAGGCGCCGGCGCAGTCGGCTACTCCGCTTTGCTCGGTATGGAGGGTCGCGAGGACGTGCTTCTCGCCTCCGAGCTGGCGCTGGTCTCGCTGCCCCTCGCACAGGATGTCTCCTTCCGGTCCGACTCCTTCACCCCGATCATGAATCTCGGCGGCGATTACGCGCTACTCATGACAGCTGCGTCGTCGGAGTTCGAGACGTGTGCCGACGTCGTTACCGCCGCGAAGGCGGAGAGAGTCGTGACTGCGGTGACCGGAGCTACCGGCATCGACGAGATCACGGTCTCGCTCATCGAGCAGGACCAAGACGTCGAATTTGCACGGGTCCCCTACGAATCGGGCGGTGAGGTCGTCGCAGCCCTGCTCGGCGGTCACGTAGATGTCGCCCCGCTCAATCCGTCCGAGGTGGTCGGGCAGCTCGAGTCGGGCGATCTTCGGGCGCTCTGCGCATTCACCGAGGAGCGCTATGCGTACGAGGAACTCGCCGCAATTCCGACCGCAGCTGAGCAGGGAATCGATGTTGCGTTCGCGCAGTTCCGCGGCTTCATAGCCCCGGGAGGTATCTCCGAAGACGCGCGAAAGTACTGGATCGAGGCAGCCGAAGCATTTGCCGACAGCGAGCAGTACACCGACTACATCGAGAGCAACATGATGCAGCCTAATGCCGTCTATGGGGATGAGTTCGTCGCATTCCTCGACGAGACACGTGCCGACGTCGAAGCCGCCCTCGGGTGATCTCCGTGACCGCGCGGCCCGCAAACCTCACCGTCGTCGCGGCACTTGCTCTTCTTGGAGCGGGTGCCGTGCTCGGCGCCATCGAACTTGGTGTGCTGGATTCATCCGGACATATCGCAGCTGGATTCATGCCGTTCGTCGCAGGCGGTGCGATGCTTGTGCTGGCTTTGATCGATCTCGTCCATCAGGCACGCCATGTGCCCGGCGCCCGCGCCGTCGACGACCTGCTGTTCGAGCAGCTCATCGACGGCAGGCCCGACACGACGGATCAGCTCCAGGTCGTGTCAGACATCGACATATTCGGCCGTGACCAGCGCGCCCGGAACCGACAGCTGGCGAAGATCATCGTGGCACTCGTCCTCTGCGTCGCCCTCATCCCGTTGCTCGGCCTGTTGGCCAGCCTCGGCCTGCTCATGGCGTTCGCCGCTATTGCTGTGGAGCACCGCAGCGTCGTGCTGTCTCTCGTGATCACGGCTGTGACGCTCGCCGCGCTGTACCTCATCTTCGCCGTACTGCTCAGTATCCCGCTGCCTGGCGGCATTCTCGGAGGCCTGCTCTCATGATCGACAACTTGATACTCGGTTTCCAGACCGCGCTGACACCGGAGAATCTGCTGTGGTGCCTCGTCGGGGTTGTCGTCGGTACCGTTATCGGCCTTCTCCCAGGACTCGGATCGACGACGGGCGTGGCAGTTCTCCTGCCACTCACCTTCGCCTTTGAACCCGTGACCGCCCTCATCATGCTGGCTGGCATATATTACGGCGCCCAGTATGGTGGAACGATCACCAGCGTGCTGATCGCTACACCGGGCGAGGCCGCCAGCGTCGTAACGACTCTGGACGGCTATCAGATGGCGCGGAAGGGCAGGGCTGGTGCAGCCTTGGCGATCGCGGCGATTGGTTCGTTCGTCGCAGCTATCCTTTCGCTTGTGCTGTTGATGGCGGTAGCACCGCCTCTCGCCCAGCTCGCCGTGCAGTTCGGACCGGTCGAGAATCTCGCGATCATGACTCTCGGACTTGTCATCGTCGTAACGTTCCAGGGCGGAAAGCTGGTTCGCGGCGCGATGATGGCCGCCCTCGGCCTTCTTCTAGCCACCGTTGGTGTCTCGACTGGATTTGGCGAGGCACGATTCACGTTCGGTGCCGTGGAGCTCCTCGGCGGTATTCCCTTCGTCGAGGTGACAATTGGTCTGTTCGCCCTGGGGGAGGTGCTTCACCAAATCCGTGTTGGAGCTGCTGCACCCATCCGCGCAGGTTTCCGCGACATGGTCATCTCGCGGCGCGACGTGAGCAAAAGCATCCCATCGATCTTGCGAGGGAGCGGGATCGGCTTCATGCTCGGCATCCTCCCGGGGGCCGGCTCCACCCTCGCTTCCTTCATGGCCTACGGGATCGAGCGGCGCGTCTCACGAAATCGAGACCAGTTCGGCCGCGGAGCTATTGAGGGCGTCGCATCACCTGAGTCGGCCAACAATGCTGCCGCCAACGCGAACTTCATCCCGACACTCTCGCTCGGAATTCCCGGAGGTGCCACGACCGCCGTGCTCCTCGGCGCGTTCACCATGTACGGACTCCAGCCGGGCCCGCTGCTGTTTGAGACCCAGCCTGCGCTCGTTTGGGGACTACTCGTCTCGTTCTTCATCGGCAATGTCGTGCTGCTCCTGCTCAACCTCCCCCTTGCTCCGGTGTTCGCGCAGATGCTTCGTGTGCCCTACGGGTACTTGTACCCAATCATCCTGTTGACGAGCATCATCGGCGCATATGCCGTGTCGAACAACACGTTCAGCATTTGGATTGTTGTGGTCTTCGGCATCATCGGCTGGATTTTGAAGGAGATCGACCTTCCGCTGGCACCGCTCGTGCTGGGGCTTGTGCTCGGCCCACTGCTGGAGAAGGCGCTCGTGCAGACATCTGCTGTAGGCGACGGCAACCTCGGAGTGGTGTTCACCAGCCCGATGGCGGTCGTTGTCCTCATACTATGCATGCTTCTCTGCACTGGACCGAGTATCCTTCGTGCTCTCCGCAAGCGGAGCCAGGATCCCGTGCGCGAGCACTCTCAGGTGGAATGAGGCGCACACTTTTATTCGCCTATGAAACGGGCAATCGGTGGCATTCCGCGAGTAAGGGGTGCCATCGGCGTAGCGAGTTTCACCGGCATCCTGATCGTCGATCCGGACCTGCAGTGCACCGGAAACGTCTCTCGGCCACCAGCAATAACCCGTACTCTTCCGTACCAGCGCATTGGCTGTGTCAATGAGAACCGCGGAAATCCGCAGGATCATGCTCCGATCGCGGGTGGACGAGACGGCGAAAAACACTCTCATTTGTTCCTGGTTCAAATTGTCGGGATACCCATCATTAACCCATCACAATCAATCGTGACCGACCGATCGTGTCTAGGTACACGGAGGCAGCGAACCGCCCGGTTCCCTGTAAGCACAGGGGAAGCGGCGAATCTCCGAGACATCCGGTGTCGTCCAGAATCGCTCTGCACGTCCAAGGGGTCGCACCGTCTGGCACATCTCCGGCCCGCCCCGGATGGATGGCGTCGGACGCGCGGCAATTTGGCTGGTGCATGGAACTCTCCGAGAGCGGACGACGCCCCCGCCGCCCGTGACGACGGCCGACTGGAGTGCAAAAGCGGGATACGAGGCCGGACTTGGGCATGATTGATTTTGCCAAGGAATACAGTCACCGGTGGAGTCGCAAGCATCAGATCTATTAGGCCCGCGAGCTCCGGTCACATGTGCACCTCGTGAGCGATTTCCTCGGGAACGTGATCTCTCCTGGACTTACTCCTGGGCGATTTCCCAAAGCGGCGATTTGGTTGGGCTGAGGCTCTTGGCGTAAGCGGTGGGCTTAGGCGGCGAGTTGGAAATGGTGCTCGAGAAGTGGCCCCGCTGTATCGTGACGGTGATGACGATTGGGATGATAGCAAACGTCCTATCGCATGAGAGGTCGAGGAATCAACGCTGCAGGACTGTGAACCGGTTCAGGATTCGCTAGAATAGTCCCAGTCTCTCTTTCGACAGTCGCGCCGGGCCTCGGTCTGGCTTGCCGGTTAGATTGCCACAATCGTCTGATGCTATAGCGGATGGAGGAAGATGGTTCCGGCTGTCACATCCGATCGAAGCGACCCAAGCAAGGGTGCCGATGTCCGCCGAGCCGTCGGCGTTCGCGATGTTGCGAAGAGGGCCCAGGTCTCTCTGGGAACGGTCTCGAACGTGATCAACACACCGGATAGCGTGAGGCCGCGCACTCGCGCGCGTGTGGAAAAGGCGATGCGCGAACTCGGCTTTGTCGGCTCGCGTGCTGCCGGTCAGCTGCGTAGCCGGAAGAGTGGCCTCGTCGGCGTGGTTCTGCCTGATGTCGGGAATCCTTATTGGGCGGATGTGCTACGTGGGGTGGAGTCCGTGCTCGAGGAGCACGACCTCACCCTCGTCGTCGGGTCGACCCACCAGGATCCCGCTCGACAGGAACGTCTACTTCGAGCTCTCGCCCAGCAGGGCGTCGACGGATTACTCGTTGCCCCGATCGACAAACTGCGAAGTTGGGAGCAGTTCGCAGACCGACGCCTGGGGGTGGTGGCGCTCGAGAATGGTGATGCGCCAGACGCCGGAAGCAGCATCAGCCTCGACAACGTGGAGGGAGCTCGCCAGGCGATCACTCACCTCCTGGAGCTCGGACATCGCTCGATCGCTTTCATCAATGGTCCTCGCAATGTTCCTTGGTGTGTCGAGAGGCGCGAGGGTGTTCTGTCCGGGATCCAAACGGCTGGCCTGGAAGCCAGTGACGTGCTCATCGAGGTTGAGGTGTCGGATCTGACTGCGGCAATGGGGATTACCGCGACAGACGAACTGTGGGGTAGATGTGAGCCGACGGCGATCGTGTGCGCCAATGACCTCGTTGCCCTTGGTGCTCTGCTTTCGCTGCAGCGTCGTGGACTGAGGGTGCCAGAAGATGTGTCGTTGGTCGGATACGACGATGTCGAATTCGTCGAGGCATTGCGCCCACCCTTGACGACCGTTCGGCAACCTTCCTTCGAGGTTGGAGTGATCGCCGGGCAGATGCTCTTGAGCGGCGCGACCCGTGACGGTGGTGAGCGAGAGCTCCTCACTCCCGCGCTCATCGTGCGCCAGTCGACGGGGCCCGCTCGTTTGCGTTAATGAAGCGCAGGTCCTGAGGTTGACAACGGGCCATGGATGTCGGAAGATCGAACCGGTTCAAAAATGAACCGGTTCACCGTCGAGATGGGCGGTGCTCGGACTGCACCGGAGGTTTTCATGACAAGGACGTCAATTACACGTCGCGAGTACGACGAATGGGTGCGGGAGGCCGCTGCCCTCGGCACGGCGGTTCGCTACCCGATCACCAGCGACATGGTCAACGACTCTGCTGGCATTGTCTTCGGTGCCGACCAGTACGACGCATTCGAGAACGGCCTCTGGTCGCGGGAACCCTATGAAGCGATGATCATCTTCGAATCGCTGAATGAGCCTGCCGTCGACGGGTTGCCCGCTGGCGCGGCACCCTACGCGGACTACTCGGGACTGTGCGACAAACTGATGATCGTGCACCCGGGCAAGTTCTGCCCGCCGCATCATCACGCTCGGAAGACCGAAAGCTACGAGGTCGTCCTCGGCGAGATGGAGGTCTTCTACAGCCCGACCCCGTCCGTGGAGCCGGGTGTCGAAGTGCTGACGTTCTCGGGGATGCCAGAGGGTGAGGCATGGCCGGAGGGTGTCGCCCTGCCCAAGGGACGCGAGAAGTCCTATGAGCAACTGACCAGCTACGTGCGACTGCGCGCTGGTGACCCAAAGTTCGTCATGCATCGCAAGCACCTTCACGCTTTCCGCTGCCCGCCCGACTCGGACGTTCCTCTGGTCGTGCGAGAGGTCTCGACCTACAGCCACGAGCCCACCGAAGCCGCCGAGAACAACCTTGCCCCGCTCCCCAGCTGGGCCGGCGTGCACGATAACGACTTCGTCTCGGACGCCGCCAATACCGGGCGCCTCCGGACGGCCATCAGCTAGTTCCATTTCCTCAAATCACAACCACAACCACCACAAAAACACAGTCAAAGGAGACATCATGCGTCGACGTTTGAGCTTGCTCGCACTCGTAGCTGTTCCGCTTATCGCATTCACCGGGTGCGCCTCGGGGTCCGACGAAGCAACCGCAGGGGGTGCAGCCACCGAATTCGTCAAGCAGGACCCGCTTGTCATCGGATACTCGGTCTACGACCTCCAGAACCCCTACTGGCAAGCCTGGTCTGCTGGAGTCAAGGCGGCGGCTGAAGAAAACGGTGCGACCGTCGTCGTCGCGGACCAGAAAAGCTCTCAGCAGGAGCAGGTCTCCGGGAGTCTCGACCTGATCAACCAGGGCATCTCAGCGCTGATCGTGACCCCGGTGCAGCCGTCGGCTCTACCGGCCACGATTGACGCGGCACACGACGCCCAGATTCCTGTCGTCATCGGCGACATCGGCACCGCCGGTGACTACGATGCCTACGTTCTGTCGAACAACTACAACGGTGGAGAGCAGGCGGCGCAGTACCTCATCGACCTCGCCGGCACCTCAACCGAGTCCAAGAAGGTCGGTGTCATCGAGCTGCACGCAGGTTCGGTCGTCGGCGAGGAGCGGGTCGCCGGTTTCAAGGACGCGCTGGCCGAGGACACCCGGTTCGAGGTCGTCGCGAGCCTGAGCGGCGAAGACACCGTTGACGGTGGCTACGCCGCCGCGCAGGACATGCTTTCGGCAAACCCCGATCTCGATATCATCTATGCGGCGAACGACGCATCTGCGGTTGGTGCACAGCGCGCGCTCGAGACTGCGGGCAAATCAGTCGCCGACGGCTTCACCCTCATTGGGTTCGACGGCAACGACGACGCACTCGCGTTGATCGAGGACGGACTGATGTCGGCCACCATTGCACAGGACCCGTACGGCCAGGGCGAAGCTGCGGTCAAGACCGCGCTCGCACTTCTGGATGGGAAGGACCCTGAGTTCTCAGACGCCGACACCAAGACGGTGTTCTTCCCAGTCACGGTCGTGACGAAGGAGACCGTGGCTGACTTCACAGCTGGCCGCGAAAACCGCTAACATCCACCATCCTGAAGAGAGGACAGCTCATGCCTGCCATGCTCGCCGTCGAGAACATCGTGCAGCAGTACCCCGGTGTGCGCGCCCTGAAGGGGGTATCGCTTGCCCTGGACGCGGGCCGCGTACTTGCCCTTGTCGGCGAGAATGGGGCAGGTAAGAGCACTCTCATCAGGATTCTCGCGGGCATCGAACAGCCCGTCGAAGGTCGTCTGCTACTCCGCGGAGAGAGCCTCCAGCTCGCCAACTCCGCGGAGTCGCAGGCGGCGGGGATCTCGGTGGTGAGTCAGGAATTTCGGCTCGTGCCCCAGCTCTCAATCGCAGATAACATCATGCTCGGCCACGAATTGACGAGCGGAGGAGTGGTCCGCGCCGGGCACACTCGGGCGCGGGTTCAAGAACTGCTCTCGACGCTCGGACTGGATCTCAACCCCGACCGACTCGTGAGCTCTCTGACGACAGGCGACCAGCAGATGGTCGAGATCGCCAGAGCACTCTCGCGTGACTTCGATGTGCTGATCATGGACGAGCCGACCGCGGCGCTCAACCGCGCCGAAATCGGCCGCCTGCACGGGATCGTGCGGCGGTTGGCAGCCCAAGGCAAGGCGATCATGTATGTCTCGCATCACCTCGACGAGGTCTTCGACCTTTGCGACGAGGTGGCGGTGCTTCGAGACGGATCCCTGGTGCACCGTTCCGAAACCGGTGCGCTCGATGAGCAGGCTCTCGTAGAGCACATGCTCGGCCGTAAGCCGCAGACGTTTGAACGAGCAGTCGACGCAGCGGCAACCGGGAAGGATCCGCGCCTGGTTGTCGACGGGCTGCGCGTCGGAGGTTTCGACGAACCCTTCTCTCTTTCAGTGGGAGCGGGTGAGATCGTTGGCCTCGCCGGCCTTGTTGGATCAGGTCGGGGGGAGCTCACGCGCGCTCTCTTCGGCGACCGTGCCGCGCTCGCTGGACGTATCTCCATCGATGGTGTCCCCGTGCAGGTGAGATCGGTGCACGCCGCCATCACTGCCGGGATCTACATGCTGAGCGAGGACCGCAAGAGCGAAGGCATCCTTCCCCATCTCGACGTCACTGAGAATACGATGGTTTCCCGTGACCCCAAGTCGGTGTCCGGGTGGCGTCGGCTGGTACCGTCTCGACGCAGCGAACGCGCGGTTTTCGAGCGATTGCGCGGCGAATTGAGCATCCGGGTACCTCACGGCGGCCAACTCATCGGCAATCTCTCTGGAGGCAACCAGCAGAAGGTCCTGCTCGGCCGGGCACTTCAATCCGGATGCCGGGTCCTGCTGCTCAACGAACCCACTCGCGGCGTAGACGTCGGCGCCAAGCTGGAAATTTACCAACTGATTCGACGTCTGGCGGCACAAGGTGTCGCTGTGATCGTGTCGAGCTCAGATGCCCCCGAACTCACCGCAATCTCTGATCGGTGCCTTGTGTACCTTGCTGGGCGGCAGACCGCAGAGCTCGCCGGACCGGACATCACCGAGGACAACATCGTCGGCGCTTCTGTAGGACAGGTTGCCGTTGGAGGAACGCATGCTTGACACATCCAAGGCCCAACTGGACGCTGTCGCGTCGATTGAGCATGAGCGCGAGGAATCCGCTCGCCGTGGTGCCCGCGCGGCCCGGCGGCAGAGCCTACTGCAGAAGCTTGGCATCATCGTCCCCTTTGCCTTGGTGCTCTTGGCCGGGATCGTTCTCGTGCCGAGTTTTCTGAGCGCCTCAAACATTACGAACATGCTCGTCAACGGCGCGATTCTCGCCATCACGGCTTACGGCATGACTATGGTGATCGCGTTGCGCGGTATCGACCTCTCGGTCGGCTCATCTCAGGCCGTTGCGGCATGTGTGGTTGCGGTGTCCGTCAATGCGTGGGGCCTTGTGCCCGGCATTCTGTCCGGCATCGCCGCGGCGATCGTCCTCGGACTGCTCAATGGCGTGATCGTGACGAAGTTCCGGGTCCCCGCCTTTATCGCGACCCTCGCCACCTTGGGGATCTACCGAGGGGTGGCTCTGCTCTTCACCGATGGCGCCCCCGTCATGATCACCGACACAGCGTTTCGTTCCATCGCGACGTCGTCACTGTTCGGTATTCCTGTACCCTTCATTCTCTCTGTGCTCGTCGGAGCCGGGTTCTGGTTCGTTCTGGAGAAGATGCGGTTCGGCAAACACCTCGTCGCCGTTGGGGGCAGCCCCGAATCTGCCACCGACAGCGGCATCAACGTCAAGCGCATCCAGCTCATCGCCTACATCGCCGCCGGAGCCACGGCTGGTCTCGCCGGAGTTCTCCTGGCCAGCCAACTCGGCAGCGTCAACGGCTCGCTGAGCACCGGTCTCGAACTGCAGGCGATCGCCGTGGTCGTCCTCGGTGGTACGAGCATGGCCGGCGGACGAGGCAATATCGTTGGCACATTCCTGGCGTCGCTGTTGCTGGCGATGATCAACGCCGGTCTGAACCTGTTGAACGTCCCCTCGTTCTACCAGTACATCGCGCTCGGCGTCCTCCTGGTCTTCGCGCTCAGCGTCGACAGCGCGCAGCGAGCGGCCGTTCGTCGCGTCTTTGAAGGGAGAGTGGCGTGACCACTACATCAGCCATCACCGAACCTGAGACCACACGGACAGCGCCCACGTCGTCGGTGACCTCAACCATCCTCAGTTTTCTCTCGCACCAGTACCTCGTCGTCGTTGTCGCCGTCGCATTCATCGTCGTCGGACTGATCAAACCTTCGTTCTTCGGCGCGGGCAACATTCAGAACATCCTGTTCGAAACCGCCTTCGTCGGAATTGCAGCATGCGGAATGGTCCTGCTGATCACTGCCGGTCTGCTCGACCTCTCGGTCGCCGGCGTCATCGCTGTCAGCGCTATCGCCGTTGGAACGGTCCTGCCTTATACCAACATCGGAATGGCGATACTTCTCGCAGTCGTGATCGGTGCGATCCTCGGCCTGGTCAATGGGCTGCTGGTCACGTACGTCAAGATTGCGCCGTTCATCGCGACGCTCGGCACGCTCTACCTGTTCCTTGGCGCCTCCTTCATCTGGACTGGGGGGAAAGTTGTCACCGTCACGTCGTCGAACTTTCGCGCGCTGACGACCGACTCCATCGGCTTTCTGCCGTACCCGTTCCTGACACTCATCGTGCTCGCGGTGCTGACGTACTCTTTGCTGTACCGCACATCGTTCGGTCGCACGCTGCGCGCAATGGGATCAAACCAGCGCGCTGCGGAACTGGCCGGTATGCGAGTGAATCAAAGCAAGGTGGTCGTATTCATGGTCGCTGGCGCCTGCTTCGCCCTCGCCGGCGTGTTCATGGCTGGCAGGCTGTCATCCGCCGAAGCAAACATGGCCACAGGCATCGAAATGGGCGTCATCGCCGCTGTCGTTGTTGGAGGCACGTCGTTACGGGGAGGGCGAGGAACCGTCTTCGGAACCGTTATCGGCGCCATGTTGTTCGCCGTCCTGTCCAAGTCTCTGAACATGCTGGGCGTCTCCTCCTACTGGCAGTACATCGTCACCGGCGCCGTGCTCGTTATCGCCGTAGCGGTCGGTGCTCGGCGCCGGTCGGCCGCCGAAGTGCGAGGAGCCGGCTGATGCGCAGCTCCTCGTCACCGATCATGGGCGAGGACGCCAGGCGACGCGTCGGTAGCCCAACCCAGCTCGTTCGGGTGGATCGCGCGGAACTCACCGATGGGCCGGGTGCCGGCTCTCCTGTTCTTATCGTGCGGAACCCCCGAGGTGTCTCGTTCGAGGTGCTTCTTGACCGTGCGATGGACATCGGGTGGGCCGATGCTTTGAACATGCCCTTGGCGTGGAGCACTCAACGCGGCCGGGTCGCCTCAACACGCTACGAGCCCGCCGGCGCTAACTGGACCCGCACCTTCGGTGGCGGACTGATTACCACGTGTGGGCTCGCCTCCACCGGAATGCCCTCCACCGTCGACGGGATCGAGTATGGCCTCCACGGGCGCATCGGCCACACTCCCGCCGAAAATGTGACATGGCGGTTCGGCGCCGACGTTTCAGGACCACTCGTCGAAATCACTGGTGACGTGGTCGAAGCAGCGCTGGGCGCGCCGACCTTGCGACTGACCCGCATCATCCGCGCGTGGTGCGATCGCCCGGTCATCGAAGTGCACGACGTTGTCACCAACGACGGATTCGTCGAGGCCGGGCATATGTATCGCCACCACATCAATCTCGGATACCCGCTCATCGACGCGGGATCCTCGCTGTCGACGGACGCTGCAGCGTTCGCGCTCCGTGGGGGAGGGGTTGCCGATCCGCTCGACACGATGCGACTGGATGTTGCGGAGCATGTCGTCGACGAGAGCGTTACCTATGCGCGGAGCGGCCCGACCGGGGCCCTGACCGTCACGGCCCCTCACCGGGGCGTTGCGTTCTCGATCGAATGGACCGCGGAGACCTTCCCGCTGCTCGTGGCATGGCGGGACCCCAGCCCTGGAGTCAACGTCCTCGGAATCGAGCCGTCGACGTCCCGAGACGACGGGCGTGCGGAAGCAAGTCAAACCGGCGAACTCATCACGCTCGCACCCGGCGAGACTCGCACGTACCGCACCCGCATGTCACTTCTCCCGATTGCCGCCCATGCGGATCTGAAGATCGACGATCTGTAGGGACAGAACGTCAACGAAACCGGTGGAGCACCCGGGCGACCTCGGTCGAGATGAAGTGGCGAACCGGCTTTGATTGCTTGGGGCGGGAGCAGTTCTGGGACCGGCGGTCAGGTGCCGTCGCGCAGATCGTGGGGGACGGTCAAGGCGAAAGCTATTCGATCGAACACTGCGGTACACGCTGCACCCATCGGTGCTTGTGCAAGGAACCCTACGAGAGGTGGTTCTGGGAAGGTCATACGGAATTGGCGAACGAAATGCCATGTGGCTCCATCACGCGACTCGTGGAATGCCCAACCCGAACCAATGCGCGTCAGGCGAAGGTACACCGCATCCGCCTCCACCACCGATGAATTGGCGTCGTCGGAGAAACCGTCGGCGGTCACGACGCTGACCACCATCGCTTGAGCTTGGGGTGAGAACTCAAAACAGAGCTTCGCCCAATGGTCGCGATCAGCCCAAATCGCGAGTGCTCCCGCATCGAATGTCGAGCGCTGACCTACCACGCTGACGCGGGCCGAGAACGTGAATTCATCGGGGGCTTCGAAAGCCAGGGCCGTGGCGTTATGTTGATGCTCCGCACCGAACGCATCATTTGTCCAGTCAACGCCCGAAGCAGACACGAGCGTGAGCCTCGACGTGTCGGGATCGAAGTGGGCATCTCCGTCCTCGCCGGTCCACCGAAGGGGAGGTAGTGCGGGAACGTCGGTGGCGGCAGATTCGTGAGACATGAAGCCACGGTAGCAACTGACTGTTCCCCGATTCGGCGTAACCCATCGCTTCTTCGTCCGATGTGCCTGTCTCCGCAAGCGACAGACAATCGAGCTGCTCGCAGACGCTTGCTGGAAGGGTGCGGCCCTTCGGCCTGACTCACACGCATTCTGGATTCTGGTAACACTCAGCGCGCTGGATTTCCGAGTAGTCTCGCGGTCGTCGCGGAGACGATCAGGGCGATGAGCAGATCCACCCGCCCCTCCGCTGACTCAGCAGGTTTTGGTGCCCTGGGCTTCGCCGTTTGGAAGCTGGGCGGCAGCGAACCGTGTTTGTCGGGCCAGCGGGGGAGGGGAGCTACCGAGGTTGATGCGGCTCCCCAACTTGCACTCGACTGGTTCGTTCGGACGCCCATCATTTACCCATCAAAAACAACCGTGACCGACCGGATTTGTCCGCGTACAATCGGAAGCAGTGAACCGCCCGGTTCCCTGTAAACACATGGGAATCCGCGAGTTTTCGAAGACATTCGGCAAGGACCAAAATAGGGCCTGAACCTCCAAGGGGTCGCGTGTTCGAATCACCAGCGCGAAGAGTCCCGGTGGGTCGTCAGATCCGCCGGGACTTCTCGGTCTCCCGGTTCGGGTGCCAACCCGCTGATTAAACTCAGTTGCCGCCCGCAAGCCGCTCAGCCGTCCTTACGCGTGTTGACAGCGAGGGAATATCCGATCAACTACTGGCGTTCCCGAGCGGGCCGGGTCTTCTGGCAAGGGGTTGACCGTATGCCCGCACTTCGATGACTGTGTCGGCATGAGCACACGCGTCGACGTGGGGCCCGCGGTAGCGACGTCCTTTGAGGACGAGCACAACGACGACTGGCTGGAGGCCGAGTACGTCCTCCCGCTGAAGTGGGCGAACCACCGCGCGGGTGAGATGATCCAGCTCACCGACTACTTGCTCACCATTTCTGAATATCTCGACGTCACGATCGTGGACGGGTCACCCGGGCCGGTTTTTGCAGCGCACCACGCGCTTTGGAGGAATCTTGTTCGCCATATTCGGCCCGACGGTCCGACCATGCGGAACGGAAAAGTCGCCGGCGTGCTCACCGGCATCCGCCTCGCGCGTCACCCCAAGGTGATCCTCGCCGATGACGATGTTCGTTATGACCGCCGCGGCCTCGAGCGGATGGTGGCCGAGCTGCACAGTGCCGATCTCGTTCGTCCGCAGAACTATTTCACGGTGCTTCCCTGGCACGCGCGCTGGGACACCGCTCGCAGCTTGCTCAACCGGGCGGTGGCGTCCGACTATCCGGGCACGCTCGGCGTGAACCGGGACCTCCTGCTCTCCCTCGGCGGGTATGACGGTGACGTCCTGTTCGAGAACCTCGAGCTCATTCGTACAATTCGTGCCGGCGGCGGGCGTGTGCGGTGCGTCGACGATCTCTACGTCGGACGCATACCGCCGGCCTTTGGTCACTTCGCCCGCCAGCGAGTTCGGCAGGCATATGACGATTTCGCGCAGCCGGCCCGGCTCGTTCTCGAACTGGCCCTTCTGCCGTTACTGGTGTGGAGCATGCGTCGACCGGGTCGCCTTGCCGGATTTGCCGCAATGCGCCTCACGCTGGCCGAAGTGGGCAGACAGCGTTCCGGTGGGGCACAGGTGTTTCCGGTAACGAGTGCTCTGTGGGCGCCTGCGTGGCTGCTGGAGCGCGCGATCTGCGTCTGGCTGGCTGTGGGTGCATGGATGCTCGGAGGCGCGAAATACGGTGGCTCCCGCCTGAAGAGGGCAGCAAACTCGACCACTGTGCTTCGCGTGAAATTTGGAAGAGGGAACTCGACGTTGCGTTTGTGATGACGGGCCAGTCGTTGGCGGCCAAATTTCCGCTTCGCAGCGGATTCATCAAGAATCACCCGTTCGCGTGGCGAGGCGAGGCCGAGGCCGAGCAAGTCGTCAGATCGGTGACGGCCGTCGCACGAGCCGGGCATGGTTCCGCGCGTGCCCGGCCTGCCGGTACCATTCGGCGCAGAGCAGGACGACGAGGGCGACCGAGACCACATCGCCGCCGTAGTACATGACCATGCTCCCCACTTCGGCCGCGGCATCGGGAACACCTGCGGGCGGATTCCCAAAGACGTGCTTTGACAGGATGCTGTGACCGGCCATGACAGCGCAGAGCACGATCGCTCGGGTCAAGAAGCGAGCGCGGTGAGGGTTCGGGTCCACGCCGGCGATAGCGGCCGAGAAGAGGTAGCCCGACGCGAAAACGTGCACGTGGACCACGGCGAACAGGAACCCGTTTTCGTGGATACGCGGGTATAGACCGCCCGCGTAGAGCAGCCAGAGCCCGCCGATGTAGAGGATGGCGGCTGTGACCGGATGCGTCACAAAGCGAACCGGTCGGCTCCTCAGCATCCGGGCCAACCGCCTCGCGGGAATCGGGCTCAAGGAACGAAGCGCGAGAGTGACCGGCGCTGACAGCATCAGAAGCAGCGGAGCGAGCATACCGAGGCCGACGTGGGCGATGGCGTGACTGGCGAAATCGTCGTGGTTCGCGATCGCGACTTGCACACTCAACGCCGCGACGAGACATCCGGTGATCCAGAAGATGATGCGATGTCTCGGCCACCGCGGGCGGGTGCTCGGGCGCAGCGCGGCGGCAAGATAGAAGGCAATGGTGGTGAGAAGGAAGAGGCTGACGAAATCGGCGAGCGAGATGCCGCCGCTGTGGTTATGCACGGCCGGCCTCTGCCCGCGCCGGGCTCCGGCGGGCCCGGAGGACAAGGGCGGTCCCCGCCGCTGTCAGAAGGACGGCGACGATGTTCCAGGCGAGGTCGTAGGGGAGCAGGTCCACGTCGTAGCGGATCTGGTGCAGGCCGAGGAGCTTGTGCTGCACCGTGCCGTCGTATAGCTGGAACAAGCCGGCGCCGAGCAGGATGCCGCCCCACCAGCGCGTCCAGTCCAGCCGTCCCTGGCGACGCAGGTCGGCGAACAGGAACAGCGCCGCCACGGTGGCGAACCACCCGAACGCATGGAAGATCCCGTCGGAAACCAGCCCGGCAGCAGGCGTTGAGCGGTCGAAAAAGTGATGCCAGTGCAGAATCTGGTGGAACACCGTCTCGTCGACGAACGCCGCGATCCCGACCCCGAGCAGAACACCCGACAGGAGGTTCCGCCGGGAGCCGGTCGAATGGTTCATTCAGCGGCTCGCTCAGCGGCGGGTGGTGGCCTCGCGACGACCGAGAAGCAGCCCGAGGGCGACCATCGCGATCGCGAGCACGAGGTGCAGCCAGTTGTCCGCGTTGTTGAGCGGGACGATGTTCGCCGCGGTATCCATGCCCGCAACGAAGAGGCCGTAGATCCAGAGGACGAAGTAGATCACGCCGCCCCAGATCAGGAAGTTTCTGGCACCGGAGAACTTGCGTGACAGTACGATACCGGCGACGCCGAACAAGAGGTGGACGATGTTGTGCAGGATCGACACCTGGAAGACGCCGAGCAGGAGGGCTCCTGAGTCATTGCCCGCAAAGAGCAGCGCATCGTAGTTCGTCGTCACTCCGGGAATGAAACCGAGAATGCCGACGAGGACGAAGACAATTCCAAAGACGAGTGCCGCCAGCTGCACGGGTGCTCGCCGGGTACGGGTCGATGGTGTGTTTGCCGGTCGAGAGGTCATGGTGTGCTCCTTTGTCGAGGTAGAAAACCACATGATGGGAGTTCCGTTCACCTGGGACCCCCAGCAGAGTCACAATATTCCTGGTCAGCAATTCCTCGTTAGTGCTTGACATTGCAGTCCCGTGTGCTTCGACGGTCTGAACCCAGGCGTCGAGCTGCGTGCCAAATCACGGTTCGACAGATGGATATCGTTAGCCGCCGGGTGTGAGCTCGGGCCGGGTGCGGATGAAGCGTGCCGGGTGGCGAAGCGATCCGCCGGTGAGGGCGGTGTCTGCTGTTACCTAGGGCCCTGTTGCCTCATGTCAATACCTCCGGGAACGTTGATACGTTGCCTCATTACGAGATCTCCGCTTTGTGGCTATGCATTCGACGGTTGTAGGTCGGGTTCACCGTGGGTTTTCTTGGCGCGGGGGTTTTCGTCAGCGACAGCGTCTCGAGCTGGCCGGTGAGAGCGCCGATCCGACGTGACAACGCAAGCGGTTTGATCTTCTTGAACTGGGCGTTCATGCCGATCACCGCTCGTTTTCCCACGGTCGGGTCGGCGAGAGCGCGCTGGTGCGGTGTCATCGCCCGGTCATACCGCTTGGTGACCTTCGCTCCGTTGCGTTGCTTGAACAGCAGCTTCTGCTGAGGCAGCAAGTAGTTCGTGAGCACCCGGTCCAAGTCCCAGATCTGG
This sequence comes from Mycetocola miduiensis, assembly GCF_900115155.1. GTDB lineage: Bacteria > Actinomycetota > Actinomycetes > Actinomycetales > Microbacteriaceae > Mycetocola_A > Mycetocola_A miduiensis. Next base: position 266,903 of record NZ_FOVM01000003.1, on the reverse strand, counting down.
TTCAGCAACTCCAACTCTCCGCCGGTGTCATAGCGGAGATATCCGACGAGTTCCCGCACTCGCGCCCAGTTCTTCTGTTCGACATGCGCACCATCGTTCTTGTTCCCCGACCGCGACCTTGTGAAGGTGATCCGCTGCTCGCTGCAGTAGTTGAACAGGTGCTCGTTGATGAACTCGCTGCCGTTATCCGAATCGATGCCGCGGATCGGGAACGGGAACACAGACGTGACCTGCATCAGCGCCTCGAATACCCACTTCGCCGCCCGGTTGCGCACCGACCGGTTCACTGTCCACCCGGTCGCGATATCGGTCACGGTCAGGGTGAAGCAAAACTCCCCGGACGAGATCCCACCGTCATGACCGACGAGGTCGATCTCCACAAACCCGGGGACCGCGTCATCCCAATGCGCCCAGGTCCGGATCGGGATCTGTGACTTCAGCCAGGTTCCCGGCTTGGTATGCGACCGGCCCCGGGGCATCATCGTCGCCCGCTCGCCGGCAAGTTTCCGGTCGATCGTCGCGGCGCTCATCCGCGCTAACAACGACGCCTGCTCGTCGGTGAGATCGATGCCGCCCTCGGCGCGCAGCATCGGCACCAAGACGGGGAGCATCGGCGCGAGGATTTTGCCGTCCCGCTGAAGGTGCAGCTACGGGACCAGATGGCCTGCTGCCCGGCACAGCTCGTACCATTGGGGCTTGGTGAGCGGCAGGTCGCAGCCGAGTGCGGCGCCGGCTAACCGTTCGGTGCCGTGGTGCCGAGTACGACCTGGATCTGCGCCGGGTGTCGCGCGATCCAGGCTGTGGCGATTGCGATCGGTGGCACGTCGTACTGGGTGGCGACCTGGCGGCTTACCTGGGCATCCCGATCTCCACGGTCTACGACTGGCGAGTGCACGGCAAAGGCTCTTATGCTGTGCCGTTACGGCGACGCAGCAATATCAGCACTCCGCCGCTGAGCAGGAGCGCCACGCCAAGGGTCAGAACCCAAGGGAAGATCTGCGCACCGGTCATCGCAAGCGCTGTCAGCACGGGGTGGTCGGTTACGCTCGGCGGAGTCGTGATCGTTTCACCACCGGGAGGCGTCGCTGACGCGACGGCCACGTTCTTCAACGTCTTCCCCGCGGCATCGTCGTTGACGGTCACCGAGTAGGTGATCGTGACGCTCTCGCCCTGGGCGAGGCTTCCGACCCAGGTCAGCTCCATGCCGTTCAGGACCGGTCGGGTGACGTTGCTGTCTCCGACTGTGCTCACCACATCGTTGTTGAACTTGACGTAACGCAGTATGTCGCTGAGGTCGTCGGTGATGACGACCTCGTCGAGGCCGGTCTCGCCGGTATTCACGCCGGTGAGTGTGTACGTCACTCTACTTCCCGTGGCGACCGAGGTGCGGGAGGCGGGGTTCGAGGTCTTTTCAAACGTGAAGCCGGGCTCGCCGACGGGGTGCTCGGTGGTCACCGAAGGTGGTGTGAGCTCCTCGTTGCCGGGGGGCATCGCGACGCCTGTCGCCACGTTCGTGATGGCTTCGCCGCCGGCGTCGCCGTTTACAGTGACCGAGTAGGTAATCGTGACACGCTCGCCGATTGCCAGGGCGCCTGACCAGAGAATCTCATCGCCCGCTACCGTAGGTACCGACACCGGTATGCCCCTCGTTGTCGCGGACGCATCGCCGTTGTACTCAGCGTGCGTGAGCACTTCCGAGAGATCATCGGTGATCGTCGCTGGGTCGAGCGCCGTCTCTCCAGTGTTGATGCCCGTCACCGTGTAGGTGATGACACTGCCTGGGTCGACGTGGCTGCCCGATACCGGATTGGCCGTTTTGGTGAGTTCGAATCCGGACTCGTGGACCGGATGTTCGATGGTCGCCGGAGGCGTCTCGATGGGTGGTACGCCGCCCGGAGGGCTCGCGCTGCCGCTCGCGATATTCTCGAGTACATTCCCGCCGGCGTCACCGTTCACAGCCACCGAGTAGGTGATCGTAACGGTCTGGCCGACCTCGAGCGCACCCGTCCACGTGAGCTCGTCGCCTTCAATTTCGGGTGCTGAGGCGGACCCGCCTGCAATGGTCACGACGGCGTCGCCGTTGTACTCAGCGTGAACGAGCACACCCGACAGATCGTCGGTGATCTCAACAGAATCAAGCGCGGTCTCACCCGTATTCACACCGGTCACGGTGTAGGTGATGATGCTGCCGGGATCGACGGCGGTACCGGTCTGAGGATTTGCGCTCTTCGACACCGAGAACCCAGGCACGTTCACCGGGTTCGTGGTGGTGGCGGGCGGAGGCGTGATCCCCAGACCGCCGGGCTGGGTCGCGGCACCTGTCGCCGAGTTCTCGAGCGTCTCGCCCACAGCGTCAAGCCTCACCGTCACCGAGTATGTGATCGTGACTGCCTGGCCCACCTCAAGCGAACCAGCCCAAGCGAGCTCGTTGCCGACGACGACCGGAGCCGAAGCTACGCCTCCGTTGATCGTCGCGGCGGCGTCGCCGTTGTAGGAGGCGTACTCAAGCACACCCGACAGGTCATCGACGACGTCGACCGGAGTCAGCGCCGTCTCGCCGGTGTTGGTGCCCGTCACGGTGTAAGTGAGCACCTGACCGGGATCCACCGCGGTTCCCGAGCCCGGGTTGACGGACTTGGAGAACGTGAAACCGGGCTCGTTGACCGGGTGCTCGGTTGTCACCGCGGGCGGGAACACCGGCAGACCGGGTTTCGTCGGGCTGTTCGGGTCGCTCGGGTCCTCAGGCATCAGCGGAGTCGCCTGGCCGGTCACCGAGTCGGTAATGATTTCGCCACCGGCATCGGCGTTGATGGTCACCGAGTAGGTGATCACAACGTCCTGGCCCGGGGTGAGCGCACCGGCCCAACGGAGGGTCTTCCCCGTCACCTCGACAGCCCCCCGCGAAGCGGCGACATCATCGTTGTATTCGGCGTTCGCGAGCACACCGGCGAGGTTGTCCGTGATTGCGGCGGGACTGAGCACGGTATCACCCGTATTCGTGCCGGTCACGGTGTATGCGATTACGCTGCCGGGATCCACCCGGGCGCCCGTCGCCGGGTCCGCCGACTTGATGATCTCGAAGCCGGGGTTGGCCACCGGGTGCTCGGTCGTCACCTTCGGCGGCGTCAGAGGCTGACCCGGGTTGGTCGGACTGTCAGGGTCGGTCGGATCCTCCGGGATCAGCGGTGTCGCTTCACCGCCGACGGTGTTCGACAACAGCACACCGGTCGCGTCATCGTTGACGGTCACCGTGTAGGTGATCACGACGGCGGCGCCAGGGGCGAGCATGCCGCTCCAGCTCAAGGTAGTGCCCTGGACCTCGGCGGTGCCGACGGTGGCCGTCACATCGCCGTTGTACTGACCTGCGGTGAGCACGGCCGACAGGTCGTCGGTGATTGACGCAGGATCAAGCACCGTGTTGCCGGTGTTCGTGCCGATGACGGTGTACTCCATCGTGTCGCCAGCCTTAACCGCGGTTCCCGACGCGGGATCAGCCGACTTCGCGACCTCAAAACCAGTGTCCACCACCGGGTGCGCCGTCTCGGCCGGCGGCGGCGTAACCGGAACGCCCGGGTTCGTCGGGCTGTCCGGGTCTGTCGGGTCCTGCGGAACCTGCGGCGTGGCTTTCCCGGTCGCCACGTTCCTCAAAAGCGCAGTCTCCACGCCCGCGTCAACCGTGACGCTGTAGGTGATGGTTACCGACTGCCCCCGAGGGATCGAGCCGGTCCAGGTGAGCGTCTCGTTGACGATCTCCGCCGCGCCGCGACTGACCACGACATCATCGTTGTACTCCGCGTCCTCAAGAACCGCCGAGAGGTCATCAACGATCTCAGCAGGATCGAGGTCGGTGTCGCCGGTGTTCGTACCAGTGATCGTGTATTCGATGCTGTCACCCGCCCGAACCGCCGTGCCCGACGCCGGCGTGGCCGACTTACTCAAAGTGAAGCCGGATCCGATCACGGGGTGTTCGGTCGTGACGGCAGGAGGTGAGATGGGTTCGCCCGGGATTTGGGGACCGGTGGGGTCCGTCGGATTCGGGGTGGTCGGGGTCGCGGAGCCGGAGGCGGTGTTGTTCAGGACTTCGCCGGAGGTGTCTTCGTCGACGGTCACCGAGTACGTGATTATCACGGTTTGCCCGGCTTGCAATGAGCCAGCCCACGCGAGGTTGTTTTCCGAGAGGGCGGCTGAGCCTGCGGTCAGTTCAGTCCCGTCAATCTCAGTTGTGATGTCGTCGTTGTATTCCGCGTGGTCGAGCACGTCGGCCAGGTTGTCTGTGATCGTCACCGGGTTGAGCGCGGCGTCGCCTGCGTTCGTGCCGGCCACGGTGTATTCGATGACCTGCCCGGGTTCCACGACGGTCCCCGATGCTGGGTTGGCCGTCTTTGTGAGGGAGAATCCGGCGACTCGGTGTTCGGTCGTCACTGCCGGAGGAACGATGGGATCAAACGGCGCGGGTGGAGTGCCCGAGGATGTCACGCTGTTGGCGATGCGCTCACCCTCGACGCCATCGTTCACGATGACCGAGTAGGTGATCGAGACGACCTGGCCCGGCTCGAGAACACCGTTCCATGTGAGGTCATTACCGGTGATGGTGGCGGCGCCCGCGGTGACCTCGGATCCGTCGATCTCGGTGGTGACATCATCCGAGTACTCCGAGTACGCGACGACGCCTGCGAGGTTGTCCGCGATCTCGACGGGGTCGAGCACTGTGTTGCCGGTGTTTTCTGCCTCGACCGTGTATGTGATCGTTTGCCCGGCGCTTACCGGAGAGCCGTCGGCTGGGTCGGAGGTTTTGCGCAGCTCCATGCTGGGAGCAAGTCGGTCGTTTGAGAAGGTACAAACCACCTCGGTGCCTCGGGCGCCTGCGGGCTGTATCACCACGTTCGATGAACTCACCGCAACGGGTGTCGTTGTACCGTCAGAATTCGACTGATCACATCGCAATGACGTGTCGTAACGGCTCAGAACTGTCGTGCCGGATGCCGATTCGGTGAGATCGAAGGAATCACCCTGGTTGGTGAAGACCGGGCCCGCATAGTCAGGCTGAAGACCAGGCTGATTGCCTGTAGTGGTGGCGTTGGTCTGCGCAACCTGGTATCCGTCCGGTGACTGGATGCGGAGCCCGAATTGGTCGGTTGCAGCATGGCGTCCACCCGGCACATCCTTTTTCAACGTCAGAGTGTTCGGAAACGTGCAGCTGGACATGTCGGTCGGTGAGAAACTGCCGATGCTTGTCTCGTTGATTGTTTGGCCGCGTGCGAGGTCGACCTCGATGATGCGGCTGCCGCCGTTTGTCGCAGAAACGAAGATATGACCCAGGTTGCCGAAGGCGATGCCGTTGCCTTGGACGGTAGAACCCATATCGTGCACCTGCTTCGCGCCGATCGTCGCGGAGCTCGAGGCCAGGGACTGTGGGATGTCTGCCGAGTAGATGTATCGATCCGCAACGAGGACAAGCTGGCCGGAAGCGCTGAACGCCATGTCGCCGTTTGCACCGAAGGCACTGCTGCCGGTCGCAGGGCGGAGAGTGCCGACCTGAACAGCGCTCTGCGGCGTGGTGCTCTCATTCCACGCGTAGAGGTTGATGCCGCTGTTGGCGGTATTGCTCCCGAAGTAGTAGACCCCGGTGGTTGGGTGCACCGCACCGCGCAGTACCGCGGAGTCGAGATCGAACGACGTCCGAGTGGTCTCATTGGTGACACGGTCGTGCCTCGCGAGCGTCTTGTTGCCTGCCGAGTTCGTCACTGTATAGGCGTAGCGGCCATTTGCCGAAATGCCGAGGCCGTTGTCCGAGTGGTTGGAGCCGAGGCCAGTGGAGCTGAGGGTGCCGCCGTTTCCGGGAGCGCCGCCCTGCACGTTCACCGTAAATTCGCGCACCTCTGTTGAGCTTTGAACGTATATCGAGCCCGGCGTACAAGAGAACGGGTCTGCCGCTGCCGCAGGGGCAGCAACACCAAAGATGACGAGTGAAGACGCAAGGATGGCGACAGTTGCGAAGCCGCCGACAACTCGCTTCAGGCCCCCCTGCCAGCGGTTCCCCTTCACGCCATGCTGATGCTCGGACGGCAAGTGGCGCTCGCGCGCAACACGAAATCTCAAACTGCTCCCCTGAAATTAGCGAACCGCGGCCGGATCAGCTCAGCGCCGCAGGGTGCGCTGGCGACGCACGGTGGTCAGCACGCCGCCGACTGCGAGCAGTGCCAACGCGAGCACCAGGGCGTCCTGGGTGCCGGCGGAGCCTGTGTAGGCCAGGCGGGATCCGGTTCCGGTCGGGTCGGTGCCGGCCGTCGCGGTTCCGTCCTGGTTGGTCCCGTCGGTCGGGTCCGTTCCGTCGATTGGGGCAGCGACCATGAGGGCGACCGCGAACGGGTTTGATGACAGAGACTGGGATGCGAGGTCGTCGCCCGAGATGGTGGCCACAAGTCGGTGTTCACCGATCTCCGCGTTGGCGGGCAGCGACGTGCTGATGTGCACCTCGCCGTCGGCGCCCACGGTGCTCGTCGCGAGCACGAGGGGTGACGAGTGCAGTTCGAGCACGACGGTCGCGCCGACGGGCAAGCCGGTCGCGTAGAACACGACCGGAGCGCCGGTGCGGACCATGCGGTCGCTGCCGGAGAAGTCTCCCGTGAACGCACCCGTGAACGTGAAGGGCTGCACCGTGTTGGCGACGCCCGGGTCGGTCGTCCACGAGCCCGGACCAGCCGCGGAGACCCCGCGGATGCGGAACTGGTACGCGGTGCCGTCGACGAGCCCCGTCACGGTCGCGGGGGAGGACGCGCTGCTCAGAGCGGGCGTCCAATCCCCGCCGACGGTCCGGTGCTCGACTTCGTAACCGAGGACGTCGGAGCCGCCGTCGTCTGCAGGGTTCGACCAGCTCAGCACCGCCGAACCAGGACCGCTAACGGCCGACAGGGCGGTGGGCGCGGACGCGGGACCGACCGGCACCGCTTGCGCGAGTGCGGAGTCGCTGCGGCCATCGATCGAGTCCGCCGAGACGCGGAAGCGGTACTCGGTGCCGTTAACGAGCCCGGTGACATCGGCGGAGGTGTCCGGAGCGTCATGGACGACGATCCAGCCGGAGCCGTCGAAGACCTCGACGCGGTAGCCGGCGACTGGAGCGCCCCGCTCGACGGCGGCCTGCCACGCGAGGTGGACGCCGCCGTCGGTGCCCGTCGCGACGAGGCCGGTCGGTGCGAGCGGCACGTCGGTGGTCGTAGCGGCGACCGGTGCGGTCGGTGTCGTCGTGCCCGCGGCCGACGAAGCCGTCACGCTGAAGGAGTACGCCGCGCCAGCGTCGAGACCCTCGACCGTGCAGGCGCTGCCCGTCGTCGTGCACGATGCGCCGCCGGGCGACGCGGTGACCGTGAAGGTCGCGGCGTCGTCCCCGGGGTCGCCGGTCGTCCAGGAGACGAGGGCGGAGTCGCGTGCCGGCGCGACGGTGATCGCGGACGGCACGGCGGGGGCGATGCGCGGACGCACCGTGATGCTTCCCGTCGTCGTGGCGGCGCCGTCGGCGTTCGAGGCCCGCACCGTGAAGTCGTAGGTGCCGGTGGCGGTGGGCGTCCCGGCGATGCCGTCAGCGGTCAGGGTGAGGCCGGGCGGCAGCGCGCCGGCCACGACCGCGAGTGCAGGGTTCGGCGTGCCAGAGAGGGCGTAGGTCGACGAGTACGCGGACCCGACCGGCACGGTGACCGTACCCGGTCCGCCACTGATCCGGGCGCTCCAGTCCAGGTATGTCCGGAAGATCCAGTCCATGTCTTCGGAGCCGACATTCGGGTTACCGCTCGGGTAGCGGTCGCCGGTCGTCAGCATCTGGCCGGGACCGTTGCGCACCAAGGCGTACTTCTGGCCCGCCACGAGCTGTGCTGGTTCCGCGAAGTCAGACGTGATCCAGGCGGGACCGCCCGAGCCGGTCACCGGCGTGGTCGCGAGCGGCGGCTGCGACTGGTCGGCGCCGCCCCAGCCGTTTGCGGGGTAGATCGAGAGGGTCTGCGCGTCCCAGCCGTACCAGTACTCGTAGATCTCGACCCGCGAGAGCGCTCCAGAGGACCCAGCAACGAAGGTCTGAGAGATGTCGCCGTACGCTGCGGCCATCGGACCAGCGGCGCCGGTGTCGTCGTTTGCCTGGTCGAGGTGGAGCGTGCCCGCGGCAACGGCCGTGGCCGGGACCGCGAGGAGCCCTCCCAGCGCTACAACACCTGCAATCGCGACGGCGGCGAGGCGGAGGGAGCGGGCAGGAGAACGGCGGAGAGCGCGCATGGGGTCCTTTCGGGCGGACAGCGCGGTGCGCGTCCTGACGAGGGTACTGACCGCTCGTCAGTACCCGCTCGCCCCCGTTCGGGACGTCGAATCCGCCTGGATCGGCGAAGACGAATGCGTCAACGTCGCTTGGCGTACTCGAGGATCTCGTCCGGTGTTCCGCTGAACTGTCACGGCGGGAAACGGGAACGCCCCGAGTCTCGAGCCTCGGGGTGTTCCCGTTCGTCGCTGAGCACCGTCGGAAGCTGGGGGCCTCCGTCGTGGCGGCCACGGGCGGCATGGGGACGGAGTGTCCCGTGCCGTCTTGAGGTCGCGATCACAGTGCGCGAGCACGGCGCGGCAGCGCGGTTCAGCTTCTTTGGGCTGCATACCAGACCCAGTCAGCCCGACCACAAATGCCCCGATAGAACCAAGTTTCTGTCGAGGCTGTTTCTTGCGCGGAACGGAATCCCGTCCAAGACCCGTCCGAGAGCAGAGGGATCGTCGTCGGGATAAGTCACAATGGGGCCATGGCGAAGATCAGTGCAGAGGGCGTGTTGGGCGTCGGTCTCGGCGTACTCGGCATTGGTTTCGGAGCCACGCTGCAATATCCAGAACCGTCGGGGATCACAGATGAGGTGAGCCGTTCCTCGCGTGGGCTTCAGGCGCGCCTGTTGCGGTTGGATTGGTTTTGATCGTCCTTGCAGATCTGGAGCTATGGGCCGAGATCGCTACCGTCGCATCGTTTGGGGACTTTCGACGAGCAGATCGTCAGGAACGCGAAGGCACAGAGCGCAATCAAGCGGTAACGCCCGCGGGGTCGAACACACCTTTGGCATGTCGCCCTGCCACTGCCCGTCGGAAGGAGAACGATAGTGCATACCCTCATCGTCGTAGCCCACCCAATCCCCGGCTCACTCAGTCACCACCTCGCGAAGGAGCTCCGCGATGACTTGACCAGATTGAGTTCTGGCGCGAGTGCTGAAGTCGTGGATCTGGCTGCGGAGGGGTTCGACCCCCGATTCACCGCGCGCGACCACGCCGCCTACCGCGATGGTGGTGGCTATCCCGCAGACGTCATCGCGGAGCAGGCGCGCATCGAGCGGGCAGACAACCTAGTTCTGATGTTTCCTGTGTATTGGTGGTCGATGCCCGCATTGCTGAAGGGATGGGTCGACCGAGTCTTCAGTAACGGGTGGGCATTCAGCTACGGCCGGGCGACGGGGTCGACGCCGATGATGAAACGGTTGACCATCCACCTGGTGCCCATCGCCTCAGGAGACGCTGAAGGATACGCACGACATGGCTACGAATCTTCGCTGAGGAATCAGATCGAGCACGGGATCATCCAGTACTGCGGTGCCCGCCTGGGCACGACGACTTTCGTTTTTGATTCTGAGACGAGACACCCGGACTCGTTCGCGCCGCTCGTTCGCGCCACCGCCGATGCCGTTCTTGCGATGGGGCTCGGCACTGTGGAACCGTTGCAATCGGCGCTATTTCCGGAGTAGCGGCTCTGGCCGGGCGCATTTGCGAGGACGATTCCGATTAGCTTGGGTGTGTTGCCAGCCAGGCCTGATATGCGATCCAACTGGAGGACAAATCCGCTGTCTTGGAGAGGCTAAGACTGGTCGCTTCCTCAATCTTGCCGAGTCGGTACGACAGAGTCTGCCGATGGATTGCGAGTTCCTCCGCTGCTTCGCGCCACTTGCGGTCGTGTCGCAGGTAAGCGAAGAGTGTTTCCCGCAGCATCGTGGCACGGGCCGAGTCCTCCGCAAGTGGCCCCAACACGCCCGCGACTATGTCGGTTGCTTCCCGGTGCGACCGCGTGAGTACCGATACGGAGAACCCCTCAAATTCGGTCCAGGCGCGCGTGGAGAGCTGGCCTGCGGCCAGTACGTTGCCGGCTTCAACCGCGGCTGTGCGAGTGTCGTGATAGTCAGAGAAGATAGACGAGATGCCTGCCTGCCCAGCCGCCCCCTGAACCTGTTCCCGGAAATCGGCCATCGCATCAACGGGGACCAGAGCGAGATGATATACCCGACCCGCACCGACGATCACGGGCAATTTCGATGATGCGGCTGCTCGCGCGACCGCCGCTTCATCCGCGCGGGGAAAAGCTACTAACCGAAAGCCGTCTGAAGGCAAATGCGGCGCAATGAACGCGCCGATATCAGAAGGAATTACCCCATTGAGAAGCGAAAGCATGATCTCTGCGGATTCCTTCGCCCGGCGATCAGCTGCGTCGAGGATCCGGTCGACAGTAACCTCCATCACCTTCAGAAGATGAACCAGGATGAAGCTATCAAGTTCTTCCCCGGCGTACTCGGACAGCTTCAACTCTGCCGCGTGATGGCCCTCGAGAGGGTACGAGCGCCGGGACGTGTGGGTTGTAGCCCGAGCGGATTCCCCGTCGTGGGCTGAAGACAGGACACGCAAGCCGGAGGCTGAGTCAAATACTTCGATATCGACCCCGAGGAATGAGCTAATGGCGCGCACCAGCGCGGCGGCGTCATCATCGGCGTATGCAGCCAGATTGTAGAGCTTGCTCAGCTTCAACACCTGGAGGGTCTGATTGGTGGAGTTGGCGGCCGCGACGTGACGGGCGATCACCGCGTAAGGAGTGCGTGACCCAGCCAGCAGCACCGGGAAGCCTCGGCGATCGGCCTCGGCAAGCATCTTAGCCGTGATCGGGGGCGCCGTTTCGTGATCACCGATCATCATGCCGGCCAGGCCGGCGTCGTCGAGCCTTGCTACGAACGACGCTTGTTCGTTTGCTTTCCGCGGTACGCACAATCCCACGGTCATGAGCAGTTCATTCGGGCCCAGCCACTGTTCCGGATCCGGCATCTCACAGCTGTGTGCCCACAGTACTTCGCGAGACCGGCCGTCTCCGCCCGCCAACAGGCTCGTGTCGAGGCTGGCAGTAGCGATGAGATCTGCGACGGTAAGGACTTCGGTGGCCATTGCGCAACTATATACGCAAGTTCAATTCACGCCCTGAATTCTTATCGAGGGCTAATTCCGCTGCGGCGGAAGCTCGCCCTAGCTTGGGTGCAGCGTCGTCGCGAGGAAGACGAATCATCGGAAGGTTGGGTCGTTGAATTGAAACGGGTTGCAGTTCTGGGAGCCGGCCTGGCTGGCCTCGCCGCAGCGAGGCAGTTGGCGAAGTCGGGCGAGGATGTAACAGTCTACGAAGCTCGGAGTCGCGCGGGTGGCCGGGTCTGGTCAGATTCCGTCGGCGTGGACGGACGCGAGTATGTGGTGGAACGCGGAGCCGAGTTCATCCTCGATGGCTACTCCTCAATGCGACGACTCCTGGTCGAAGCAGGACTTGAACTCGTGGACACCGGTATGAGCTACTACGTTCGGGAGCCGGGCGACTATCCCGCGGTCACCACTGACGACATCGTGGCTCTCGGCCGTGTCGCTGTCGCAGTCGCCGACAGGCTTGGTGGAGCGCCTTCAGCCGAAGAGGTAATCTCGCGGCTCCGGGGTCAGCGCGACGTGATCGAGGCGCTGCGAGCAAGGATTGAGATTTCGACGGCGGTGAGCGCGCACGCAGTGACGGCGACTTCGCTTGAAAGCATCGCTGCGTTCGAACCCAAGCCGAGTTGGCGGGTGGCGGGCGGCAATCAGCAACTTCCCGACATCATGGCCGAGCGGCTCGGCGATACCATCCGCTTCGGATCGAGCGTGCTTCACGTCGAGAACCTGGAGGGCGGTGGTGTCCGCGTCGCAGACGGGGCCGGCAGCGAAACTTTCGACGCTGTCGTCGTTGCACTTCCACTTGCCGTGGTGAAAGATCCCGCCACCATCACTCTCCCTTCGAATTCGGCGCGGGAGGAGGCTCTTCGTGGTGTCGTTCAGGGCCACGCCGTCAAACTGCACGTTCCGCTCGTAGCAGTCCCACACTCCAGCGCCGTAATGTCCGTGCGTGATCGGTACTGGACCTGGACGGCACTCGACGCCACCGGAGCAGTCGCCCCCGTGCTCAACGGATTCATGGGATCCAAAGAAGCAATCGACCGTGCCGGCGTCCTGAACTCGCCGAAAAGGTGGGCTGAACAGGTCCGCCGACTTCGCCCAGAACTTGAGATTGCAGCAGAGGCCGAAATCCTGACCACCATCTGGTCGGAGGACCCGCTCTCCCGCGGAGCATACTCCGCCCATGCTCCAGGAGAAGGCCTCAGCCGATTTCCGGCCAACGTCCTCGAACAACCCATCAAGAACGTCTTTTGGGCGGGAGAGTACGCCGACGCTGAATTCACAGGACTCATGGAAGGAGCGATTCGTAGTGGAGAACGCGCCGCGGAGCGAGTGCACGCTCAGCTCAAAAACCAATCCAACCCCGCGCCAGCAAGGAGCTCCGCATGAACGTCATCCATAACGTCGCCGAGATCACGTGGCCGGAACCTGCGGAAATCGCCGCCGACCGCGTCACATCTGGCTCACCAACGGCAAGCACCCTGACCTTGCACAGCACGAAAGCCGCCGAGTTCGGACTCTGGTATTCGACACCCGGCGCGTTTACAACCAACCACGAGGGATACGAGGAATACTTCCACGTGATCGAGGGTGAGGGAGAGCTCGTCCGCGATGACGGCTCGAGGATTCCGTTGATTGCCGGCACCACCGTGTATCTCGAAGCCGGATGGCGTGGTCGTTGGGTGATCCGGAAAACGATCATCAAGTCCTACACAACGGTTGTGGGCGTATGACCGGCGCCCGGACAGACAGTGCGGTCTCCCGCGAGGAGATATTCGCCCCGATTCTGTACCTCGCTGTCAAGTGCACGGTAATGGCCACCTGAGCGAGCCCCCAAGACAGGACGCGTCGTCAGACGTTTCAGTCTCAAGCCCAACAAATTCGAATAATTCATATCTGGGTACGATTCGGTACCTGGCGATAGTCCACTTGAATCATCCAGTAACACCTCACGACCGAACCAAAGGAAAGACAATGTCGTCTACTACACCCGTGTCGCCCCTCGAGATGAGCCCCTCAGACGGAGCCGCTCAGATCCTTGAGTCCGTGTCCGACCAGTATTACGGTGTCGGTGGTCTCACAGCTGCAAGTGGGGCACGACGAGAGATCGTTCTCGATCCCGCCACGATGAGGCCGCTCGGCAGCTTCGTCGACCCGACCATCGCTCAGATCGAGTCGGTCATCACCGCTGCGAACACAGCCCAACAGATGTGGAACGCACGTACCGCGTTGGTGCGGGCTGAACTGCTGCATGAAGTTGCTACCTCCATGCGCCAGCGAGCGCGTCTGGTGGCCGAGATCATGACGCTCGAGACCGGGAAGCCATTCAAAGAATCTGTCGACGAGATCGGCTGGGCCGCGTCTGCACTCGACTACTACGCCGAAATCGGTCGACACTCCATTGGATCAATCCATGGAACAGCCGTCGCCGGTCAGACCCATTTCACGATCAAAGAGGCCATGGGCACGGTCGTGATCGTCCTCCCCGCCAACTTTCCCATCCTTTTGCTCATGTGGTCTGCCGCAGCGGCGCTGGCCGCCGGCAACTCGGTCGTCGTCAAGCCTTCTGAAAACGCGAGTCTCACCACCTTGGCCTTCATGCAGGCTTTCGAAGCGCTTGACCCCGGACTCGTTCAGTGCCTGCCTGGTGGCGCCGAAGCAGCCAAACACCTCGTCGCGCACCCGGATACTCATATGGTGGCATTCACCGGAAGCGTTCCGACCGGGCGTGCGGTGGCGAGGGCATGCGCGGACACATTCAAACCCTTCTTGATCGAAGCATCCGGAAGCGACTCCTTCATCGTTATGCCGTCGGCGCCGATCGAGGTAGCCGCGCAAGCTGCAACATTCGCGGCGTTCCTCAACTGTGGACAGGTCTGCACCTCTGCAGAGAAAATCCTGGTTCATGAGGATGTTTACGACGATTTCATGACGGCTTTCGTTCGAAACGTCCAGCAGCTGCGTATCGGTCACGGCCTCGATCGTGTCGACATCGGCCCCATGGAGAACCGGAACGAACGCGCGCGAATCGAATCGCTGTTGGCGCGCGCGGTGGAACAGGGTGCACGAATCGTCATCGGCGGCTCTCGCCCTGAGCTCGGCGGCGACCTCGCCGACGGCTACTTCTTCACTCCGACGATCATCGAGGGCTGCAACACCGGCATGGACCTGTACACCCAGGAAGTGTTCGGACCGATTGCTCCTGTATACAAGGTATCCAGCTTCGACGAGGCGATCGAACTGACGAACAACTCCCCATTTGGTTTGGGAGCGACGCTGTACTCGACCGACATCGTCGAAATCGACCGGGCCCAGCGTGAGCTGGTCACCGGGATGGTGTGGGTCAACGCACCCCTCCTCGACAACGATGCCGGCCCATTCGGCGGCCGCAAGCTTTCCGGTATCGGTCGGCAGCTCGGGGCCGAGGGCCTGGACACCTTCCGGCACACGAAGCTCGTCATGGTTGACCCCACCGCCTCCGTACAGGACTTCTGGTGGTTCCCGTACCAGGACGAAGAAGCCTGGTAATTCCGCACCGGGCTATACGCTCGACCCACATTTTCAACTCAGTACCCGGGCACAAAAGCGCCCTCAACCCGAATGGAGAACTGTCAATGGAGTCAGTTGATGTTATTGTGATCGGCGCCGGTTTTGCCGGTGCCACCGCTGCGAGAGATTCGGCCGAAGCCGGCCACTCTGTGCTGGTCTTGGAAGGGCGAGACCGTCTCGGCGGACGCACGTGGTACAAGCACTTCCGTGGCAAGGAGAAGGCACTCGAGTTCGGCGGCACCTGGATTGCACCCGATCAACAGCGCTACGTCAAAGCTGAGATCGAACGCTATGGACTCGAGCTGTTTCAGAGCCCCACCTACGACAAATTCGGCTGGGGCATCGGCGGAGAAATCATCAACGCCCCATTCCCGTTTCCCGCCTCAGACTGGCCGGCTCTTGAGCGAGTGATCGCGCGCATCGACTCGGACTCAGACCGCATTCGCTTCTATGAAGAGCCGCTCGGACAACCCGGACTTGAAGATCTCGACATCCCGTTCAGCGACTACGTGGACCGCTTCGACCTTCCAGACCGTGTCCGTGATTTCATCCTTGCGTGGCCCGCGTTCTACTTCGGTGCCTATCCAGACAAACTGTCCGCCCTGCACGTCCTGTCGTGGAACACGGGTTTCGGCAGCGCCGTCGGCTGGTACCTCTTCCTGGTGGACAAAATCGTCGGCGGAACCGGGGTACTGATCGAGCGAATACTGCACGACCAGCAGCTCCGAGTTGAGTACAACGTCGACGTCAGACAGGTCAGGGACCATGGCGACCACGTCGTGGTAACCGCCGAGGACGGCACCCAGTACACGGCGAAACACGTCATCGTCACCGCGCCGATCAACACGTGGGAACGGATAGACTTCAGCCCCTCCCTGCCCTATTCACACCAAGCGATGGCGACCGAAAAGCAAGCCGGCGAGTCTGTGAAAATCTGGGCGCTCGTACCCAAACAGGACGAGGCATTCTTTGGGGTAGGCATACACACAACTTTGAAATGGCTCGCCACGGAATACACGACGGACGAGGGGAGCTACCTGTGTGGCTTCGCGTCCGCTGAGGCAGACCTCGACGGCAGCGACCTCGAAGCAGTCACGCGCGCTGTCCAAGAATTTCTCCCGGGTATCGAAGTGCTCGATTCAGACTCTCACGACTGGAACAACGACAAATTCTCCAACGGGACCTGGATGGCGTACCGCCCTGGACAGGTCATCGCCCACTCGCAGGCGCTGCAGCAGCCCCACGGTCGCGTCTTCTTCGGCAACTCCGATCTAGCGTCCGGATGGGCCGGCTGGTTCGATGGTGCCATCGAATCCGGGGCTCGCGCAGCCGCCCAATCAAACGAGAAACTCCACGCCGCCTCGGCGGACGCCGACGCCGACCTGCTCGTCGAACAGGGCTGATCATGAGCATTCATAACGCCGACGCCATCACAACAACCACCGTCTCGAACATCACCGCCGACATCTATCAACGCGAGATGCAGACTCGCCTCAGAGAGTGGCACTCCAACGCCCTCGAACCGAAGCTCCACGGCCGCCAGTATCTGCCGCTCATCATCCTCACCGTTGTCTTGCCCATCGGCGCGCTGATTGTGGGGTGGTTCCTGTGACAACATCCATGGATGGAGTTTCGGTCTCCGGCACCGAAGGGTCACTCCCGCTGCTGTCCAGCGAGCGACAGTGGAAGCCCAGAACACTGTTCTTCAGCTCCGCACAGGCCGCCGTGGCCACCTGGTGTTTCATCATCGGTGCCTACGTGGCCTATTACCTGCCGGCCGGCAAGGGCACAATCGTCATGCCAGCCGCCATGCTCGCCGGCATGTTCCTGGTCTGGCTCGCGACCGTGCCGATGGCCACCCGATACGGACTCGAAGCGGTGCGATCGACCCGAGTCGTGTTCGGTAACCGCGGATCACGCGTCAGCGTCGCCCTGATCTTCCTGTTCACGATCGGATGGGGCACAACCCTCATGATCCTCAGCGGAAAATCGGCGGCGTACCTTGCTGTTGCGCTCGATTTGATCCCAGCGGAGCTGTCATGGATAGTGCAAGGTGCGACCAGCATCGTGTGTCTTGTCGTCGTGTTCCTCTTCATTAGCCGCGGCCCTGGCATCCTTCGGCGGGTCGGCCCGATCGTGGCGACGTCGGTGATCGCACTAGGCCTCATGGTCATCATTGCGATCGTCGCCTCCCTCGGGTTCGAGAAACTGTTCGCTGCCCAACCCGCCTTCGCGAGTGACAACCCCATCCTCGACTACACAACGGGAATCGAACTGATGCTCGCCACAGCGTTGTCTTGGTGGCCATATGTCGGGGGCATGAGCCGCTTCAACAAAGGCACTCGAAAGTCCATCCTCCCGGTGGTTCTCGGACTTGGTTTGGCCGTCGCGATCATCTGCCTGATCGGTCTCTATTCCGAACTGCTCTTTCCTGGATCCGCTGGAAACCCGATCGCTGGGCTCTTCCAAATGGGGGGCCTCGCTTTAGCGCTGCCGGCATTCGCCTTTGTCATCATCTCCAACATAGGAACGACAATGGTCGGTGTCTACACCGCTGCCCTGGCATTGAAGCAGCAGCCCTCGATCGATGCGAGGCTGAGTTGGCGTCGCGCGACCGGGGTGTCTGTGATTGTCTCGATTGCCGTCATCGTGTTCGCGGCTGAACCGTTCTACGAGAACTTCGGTACCTTCCTGACGCTCTCCGCCGTTGTCTTCGGGCCACTCTGCGGGCTGCAGATAGCGGACTATTTCATCGTCCGCAGGCAGCAGCTCGACATCGATGGTCTGTTTAGCGACTCACGTGGATCGGCATACTGGTACACCGGCGGGTTCAATCTCGTCGGCTTCATCAGCCTTGCTGTCGGCATGGTGGTCTTCTTCTTGATCCTCGACCCGATCACCTTCACGTCCGCCCCGGTGTTCCCATACACCACCGCCACTCTGCCCGCGGTGGCAACGACGATGCTGGTCTACATCGTGCTGATGAAACTCACTTATCAGCGCCGCAAAGCGAGAATCCTCGCGTAGCAGACTGCACGGCGCAGGCCCCCACGGGCGACCGATGAGGGCCTGCGCGGCACCCCAATGAACGCACTCCACCGTGAACGTGGGCGGGACAAATCGAGGAAGACAGGAACCTCTGGTGAGCAATATCCAAGGACTCAGCAACACCTTCGCCAACGGGGGAGTCTCGTACTGGCTGCGCGACTCCGGCCGCCCATCTGTTCGTTCCGCGCTGACGGGACCGATAGAGGTTGACGTGGCCATTGTTGGCGCAGGCTTAACAGGGCTCTGGACTGCCTACTACTTGAAGCAGAGCGACCCCACGTTGACGATTGCGGTTCTGGAGCAGGAGTTCGTCGGATTCGGCGCTTCAGGCCGCAATGGCGGCTGGATGAGCGCGAAACCGGCGGGATTGTTCCGGCACTATGCACGTGAAGGCGGGCATGCCAGCGCTATCGCCCTCCAGCGAGAGATGTTCGGCGCCGTTGACGAATCTGTCCGCGTGGCCAATGCAGAAGGGTTTGGCGAGCACGTCGACAAGGACGGTCTCATCCATGTGGCAACCAACCCGGCTCAACTCACACGGATGCGCTCCAATCTCAAGTCGCTGCGTCAGAACGGCTGGGGTGACGACGACTTGTTCGAGTTGAGTCCGGCAGAGCTCTCGGACCGCGTCCGAGTCCGTGGCGCCCTTGGCGCGTACTGGACCCCTCATTGCGCCCGCGTGCACCCCATGCACTACGTCCAGGGCATCGCGGCCGCGGCGGAGCGCGCTGGGGTCCGGATATACGAAGGCACAACGGTGACGGCCATCAGCCCACACGTCGTCACCACAGACAAAGGAGAAGTGGGCGCTCGGAACATCGTTCAGGCAGTGGAGGGCTACACGAGTTCTCTCCCGGGACAGAGGCGTCGGCTCCTGCCGATGAATAGCAGCATGATCGTCACCGAACGCCTTAGTGATTCCGAACTGGATTCCGTCGGCTGGAATGGCGCTGAGTTGCTCGGTGACATGGCGCACAGCTTCGCGTACGTCCAGCGCACCGCTGATGGTCGGATCGCCCTCGGCGGCCGGGGGGTCCCGTACAACTTCGCATCAAGCTTTGATAGGGATGGGAAGACGGCTCAGAAGGCGATCGGCCAGCTTGCGACGCGGCTCAGAGAGCTGTTCCCCGGACTTGGCCGAACCCGCCTGCATCACTCCTGGTCGGGAGTCCTCGGTGTGCCTCGCGACTGGTCGGCGGCTGTGACCTACGACCCTGCCGCCGGGATCGCTACCGCTGGCGGCTATGTCGGACACGGCCTAAGCGGCACGAATCTCGCCGCGCGGACCGTGCGTGACTTGATACTTGGCGAACAGACTGCGCTGACGGCTCTTCCCTGGGTCAATCACAGGGCGAGAAACTGGGAAATGGAACCGCTGCGGTGGATCGGCGCCTCGACACTCTATTCGGCATACCGGTTCGCAGATCGACGCGAATACGAGACCGCCAATCCCCGCACGCATATAGCGGCCCGGATCGCAGATGCGGTTAGCGGACGCTAGGTTAGCGTCGACGTTCGTTTCTGGGCGCCACCCGCTGACCAGGATAGGACGGTAGCGGCAGGTGACGTGGCCCAGCTCCCGTCCTCTTCTTGCGGTGCCGATCCGCAACTTGGCGAAGGGGAAGCGAAGGCGGAGCCCAGCGGTAGATAGGTGGCAGTGGAGCAACGAAGGTTTGTACGTAAGGGAGCAGAAATGACGTGGATATTGTTGGGTCTCGCCATCGCCGCAGAAGTTGTTGCCACTGCCGTGCTACCCCGCACTGAAGGTTTTCGTCGGCTTGCGCCCAGCATCGCGGTCGCTTCCCTCTATGTAGTTGCCTTCTATTTCTTGGCGCAGACGTTACGAACTCTTGAGTTGGGGATCACCTACGCTCTCTGGGCTGGGATCGGCACTGCCGCTATCGCACTGATCGGAATCCTTTACTTCCAAGAGTCCGCCTCGATGAAAAAAATCGGCGGAATCCTGTGCATCGTCGCCGGCGTCGTTGTGCTCAACCTTGGAGGCGTAGCCTGAATGAGCGAAGTGACACGTGATACACCGGTCCTGGGTCCACGCCTGGCAACCAGTTGGCTGCTTTTATTCGGCGCAATCGCGCTGGAAGTTGTGGCGACCAGCCTGCTCCCGACCACTCAAACGTTTACCCTGCCGGTGCCCAGCGGGGTGGTCCTTATTCTCTACGCGATGAGCTATTTCTTGCTTTCTCGTTGTCTCGGGCGCATTCCACTCGGGGTCGCCTACGCGGTGTGGTCGGGGGCGGGTACGGCAGCTGTTGCTGCGATTGGTATTGCCTTACTGGGAGAGGAAGCGACCGTGCTCAAAGGGGCAGGAATTGGCCTGATCATTGTCGGTGTCGTTGCAGTGAACCTTCCCGAACGGGCGAGGTCAGCACAGATCAGCCCGTGAGAGAAATCTCCGAACGAACGGTTCACGTGCATAGCGCAACTGGCGGAGTCAGCGCACGCCATTCCAACTACGAGAACCCACTTCCGCCCCGACGTCCACGGTCTCGGGCGAAGTTGCACGGTCCGAATCAGCGGGTCAACCCCTCCATCCCTCCCGTCGTCACGTTGAGCGATCGTGAGGTGGACTTCTTCCTGCCGGCCGTTTGCACGGACCGTGGGCAAAATGAGTCCGCTCGGGTCACGACAGCGATCCGAGAGATGAGCGGGGATCTCCCAAGCCCAACGCTATGAAGCCTTCTCTCCGCCGACGGAGAAGGAGGCCGCTCCAGGCTTGCATTCGCCATGCGCACATCCGATTTATGAGGGCGTTCAAAGCGAGCCGCCACGAACCGCCGCGGAGGCGCGCGTCGCGACGTGCAGGTGGAACCGGGTGTCTGGATCGGACAGGTCGCGACCGGTCAACTCGCCGATACGGCCCAGCCGATACCGGACGGTGCTCCGGTGGACGATCAAGGCCGCGGCCGTGCGGTCGTAGTTCCCGCCGGAGTCCAGGTGCACGCTCAGAGTGTGCACGAGCTCGGAGTGGTGCACCCGGTCGTGATCGAGGAGGACGCCGAGCCACTCCTGCACGAAGCTCTCCACTTCCGCACCGCCGTCGCTGCTGTCCAGTATCCGGAGCAGGCCGAGATCGTCGTGATTGCTGAGCCCGTACGGTTCCCGCGACTCGGTTCGGATCCGCAGGGCTCTGCGCGCCTGTGCGAACGATGTCGGCAAGTCAGCCACGGAGCAGCGTCCTCCGACTCCGATCGACCCCTTCGGGCTGCCGAAGGCGATTGCGAGCTGCTCGTAAAGCCCGGACCGGTTTCGATCGTCCGCGACGACGGCCATGGCCGAGTCCCGATGCGACGAGTCTCGATACTGCGAGACCAGCGCCGGGACCTGCAGCGCCGTGAGCGCTTGCCGGAGTGCTGCACCGGTCTGGATTCCCTTCGGGGAAGGGAGCACCCACGAGGCGAGCACGACTCGCTGAGGCTGGCCAAGGTCGTAATGGAGTGCCTCAGCGCGGATCCGTGATCCTTCGGCGTCCGCTCCCGACACCAGATCGGCGGCAAGGTCCCGTCCGAGGCGCAGTTCGATCTCAGCCAGATTCCGGCGATGGCTAAGCTCAATCGCGAGGGAAGTGCTCGCATACTCCAACGCGATCCGATCGTCGTCCGTCACGGTGTGGTCCGCATCGAGTATGCCGACGAAACCGAGGAGTTGGCCGTTCGAGCGGACGGCGGACGCGCACCACTCCTGAACGGCCCGGTCGGTCGTCGGCAAAGTGTCGTCTTGCTCGAGAGCCGCTCTCGGCCCTCGCTGGTCCTCGGGGGCGGCTCGTGCCCGCTCGTCGCCGAAGGAGTCCTGAAGCACCGCGGGCCGTCCGGTCAGCGCGCGGAGCGCCTCCAGGATCGCGGTCTCACCCCCGCCGGAGGCCACGGCTGTCGCGAACGAATCGCGGACGCGCTGCCGCGCCCCGAGCCGCTGAATCGTGCTCGACATCGCCTGATTCATGTCGGCCTGAGCTTCACTGTGCTTTCGGAGCTCGGCAGTCCGGCGGCGCTCGCGAAGGAGCAACTCGGAGGTCGCTAGCGCGGCTCCCGTCGGTTTTGCGAGTGCGCTCAGAAGGAACAGCTCATCGCTGGACGGCGGTAACTGCGACCGGATGACGAGACACCCGTGCTGAACCGAATTGCCGGCGAGGAAGAGGGCGTACCGCCAAGCGCCGTCCGTGCTCGGGAGAACGCCGTCGGCATAATCGGCGGCCTCCACCAGGAGATCCAGCTTCGCGTCGGGCGCGCCGGAGAACCTGCGCAGACGCCCCTGTTCGACGGTGTAGGTGGCGATCACCGTGCAGGCCGAGATCGCGGCGACCGTGTTGCTCGCGATGCGGAACGTGTCGCTGGGGGTCGGGCGCTCGAACATCTCCGACCCCGCCAGGAAGATTCGATACAGCCACGAGTGCGGGCCGCCGTCAGAGACCGGCGCTCCCGCGCTGGTGGGGTCTGAGCCGCCCATCCCGTGACCACCTCTCGATAGAAGGCTACGCGTCGATAGAAGAAGGCTACGCGCGTTGCCATGGTCACGCGACGCACATCTTCACCGAGGCTCCTGTCTGCCCAGGTTCCGTGGTTTCGCCACACAGCGGTGAGGCAGCGTGCTCGTGCCCTCGGTTTGTCAGCGTCGAGACAGCTATGGAGGGGGCGGCGGTCACTGCATGCCCGTATCAGATTAGCTGTCCCGCTTCCGCCGCAGCCGCTCGGCGAGCTGTCGCGCCTTTCCTTTCGCCTCCTGCTCCAGCCCGGTGGCGAGTTCGTGAAGCTTCCGGAGGGGTTCGATGTGCCTCGAATCTTTCGAGGAGGACGCCTGCTCCGAGGACTCGTCCAGCGGGATGATGATCTCCTCGCGCGCGATCGTCACGACGAACGCGGCACCGTCGGGATCGAGGGCGATGCCGACCGGCACATCGCCGCCAGTCTCCGGGTCGACCGCAACTGCAGTGACGACCAGCCCTGCGCCATCGGTCGCCTCGATCACTTCGACCTGCGTCAACGGACCTGACTGGACAGCCGCGATGAACTCTGTTTCGATCGGTGTCGGCTGGATTTCGCTGGCCATGAACGGCTCCTCGGTATCGGAATTTCGACGAATCGGGTCGCGGCGACCGCCGCGCCCACGACCGCTCACGCTACGCGCCGGCCCGACTCGCCGTATCGGCCTGCGATGGCAGAACATTGCCGATGGATGCGCCGCCTAGCGCAATCGCCAGGTCCCACCGTTTGCAGCCCAGGCGGACGGCCGTCGGCGGGCGGTCAACTGGTCATCCGGTCCAGTCCATCACGACCGGTCGACAGGGGGGTGCCGCAGCGCTGACGGGGTTCGCCGCAACTGCAGGTCCGTGGATCCCCGGTCCGCATCGGACTTGTCACAATGGGTCAGTTCCGCGAGCGCAGTCCTGTCCACCCAGACCGATGACCCCCCTCCAAATCCGGGCCAGACTGTGGTGCAATTCCCGCGTTGGCTCTTTTCACGGGTCCAGCCGGCGAATCAGTTCAGCCGACGAACGAGACCGCCGAAGCAGCTGCCAGTCGGCCGGCATCCAGCCAACCAGCAATCAGGAGGAATCATGACGTTGATGGGGTTCGACACGATCCGGGATGTGGAGCGAGCTGTCGAGCAAAGCCTGCCCCAGAACAGACGCACGTGGGCGGTGCCGATCGAAGCGTTCCGGCACGGCGACGAGTACACGGTCGCAATCGACCTGCCTGGCGTCTCCAACGACGACATCGATGTCAGGGTCGAGCGCAACGTCGTCTCGATACGTGCTCGCCGAAAGGGGTTGCGCGGACCGGATGACGAGCTGCTTATCGACGAACGCCCCCGGGGCGAATTCGTCCGGCAGCTCTATCTCGGGGACAGTCTCGATAGCCAACGGCTGTCAGCCGTGCTCCGCGACGGTGTGCTCGTCCTGAAGATTCCAGTGGACGAGTCGAGCAAGCCCCGCAAGGTGACAATCAGCTCGTCCTCTGACGACGCGGCTGCCGCCTCCTCCGATGTTCCCGTGAGCCGGTGATTTCGACATGACAGTTTCAGGAACGTCGTCTTCGCCCGACGTGGGGCATGACAGCCAGGTTCTGGCGGTGGTGAATGATTACCGCGAAGCGGAAGCCATCGTCAAGAGGCTGGCGGACCGGGACTTCCCCGTGGAGCATACACGAATCGTCGGGGACGATCTGCAGTGGGTCGAGCATGTCACCGGGCGTCTCACGCTGTGGTCGGCGGTCGGTCGCAGTGCCCTCGGCGGAGCGCTCACAGGCTTGCTGATCTGCTGGCTGTTCACCCTCTTCAGCTGGCTGACTCCCCTCGTTGCAGGACTTCTTCTGGCCCTCTACGGGTTGATCGCCGGTGCGATCATCGGTGGTGTCATCGGCGCGATTAGCTACGCGCTCATGAGTAGCCAGCGGAACTTCGTCTCGGCCGCGACGCTGCGCGCCACCCGTTACGAGGTCCTCGTGGACACTGCCTGGGCGCGGGATGCACTGCGCATTTTGCATGGCGAAGGGCCCGATTCGTCGGATTCGAAGAACGACTCGGCGACCCGGGACGGAGACCTCTGACGGCGAAGGCCGTCGGAATCGAATTCGGTACGATCGCGTCGGTAATCGCCGCCCTCCAGCCGACCGCCCTTCGGCGCAACCGTGGAACCCATTCGGCAACGGATGTGCGGGAGTTCTCCCAGTACACGATCGACGCGGCGAAAGTGGCACCGCCCGCTGTGGCATCTGTTACATGCTGTCGAGCGGTGCACCCGCCCGGTGAAGCGCTGCCTCGAGCAGCTCGAGGTCGATGCGGGCGTGCTCACGTGCGATCGCGCTGGCGGCATCCGGCTGGGCGTTGCAGATAGCGGTGACCAGGTTCTCGTGGTCGATGAGAGCGCGGGCTTCCATCTGGCGCATGCCGCCGGGTTCGCCCCAGAGGTGTGCGGGGGCCGAGATGCTTACGCGCGACTCGAGTTCCACAAGCACCGACTGCAGGGTCGCGTTGTGGGCGGCGTCGCTGATTGCGATGTGCAGCAGTTCGTCGGCCTTCTGCGACTGGAGCCCAGACTCCGCGAGCCGGAAGGCCTGCAGGCGCTCGCGTATCCGCTCGATGTCATCGTCCGTGCGGTTCTCCGCCGCGGCTCGGGCAATGGTGCCGTGCAAGCGGCTTACCGCCTCGCAGGTGTCGCGCATTTCGTTCCAGCGCCCGCTGAGAGTGCGGTGCACCGACGCGTTCGACGTCGACGTCCACTGCTCGCGCACGAACGAACCTCCGCCGCGGCCGCGCTGCGTCTCGAGGAGGCCCTGCGCTACCAATGGGTCCGGCGTCGATGGAAGCCCGGTCAAGAGCTGAGTGGTGACCGTCCACGGCCCAACAGACCAGTACCGGCTTAATTGATTGGAAGCGAATGGCCGATCAGCGCCAACGCGGTACCACGGCTCAAGTTATCACTGCGCTCGAGGACGATTCCGCGCGTTAGGTCTATGAGATGTGATTGAGACGCTGCAGCATTAGAGCCGCGGCCCGATCGGGGTCTGGAAGCGCGATGGCGGCAACTATATCCTCATAGTCGGCGAGTGCGTGGGCATAGACGCGACGTGTGCGGGAGTTCGGTCGCTGAGCCAGGACACGCGAGGTCGCCCGGATTAGGGCCATCATGATCGACAGACGGACGTCGTTGTGGGTCGCCGCGGCAATGGCTATATGGACATCCCCGGTGAGCCGATCGAGCTGCCCAGAAGGTGGCCCGCTGGCGCCCATAGCCGCGCGGAGACGATTAAGGCTGTTGGAGATCACTTCCATGTCCTCGTGAGTCGCTCGGCGCGCAGCGAGTGAAGCGTTCTGAGACTCGAAATCGCGCCTGAACTCCTCGATCTCCCACTGGTTTGTCCGCCGCAGAACGAGCATCGAGTCCAAGGCTTTACCGACCCGCGCTGCGCTCGGTTTGGAGACGAAGATGCCGCCCCCGCTTCCCAAGCGCACTTCCACTAGACCCTCAGACTCCAGGGCGCGAAGCGCCTCGCGCAGTGTAGTCCGGCTCACGCCAAGCTGTTTGGCCAGATCTCGCTCGGACGCAAAACGGCTGCCAGGCAAGTATCGACCGCTGAAGATAGCCCGGCGTATCTGGTCGACGATCCCCTCGAACGAGCGCACACGACGGACCTCCTGGATGTCGCCTCCGTTCTCGGTAGGGTCCAAGTTGTCGCCGGCCCCGGACGCATGGCTCTCGGTCATCGTGATTCTCCTCTCACCATGTCGTCCGGCGCTGGTGCAGGAACTGGTCGATATTCTTGACTGTGATCACTGACGCCGCCAACTCAATGCGACTCGGCACGTCCCGACCACGCAGTGCGTCGATGGCCGCATGAACGGCGGCGTCGCCATCAAACTCGGTTCGAACTGTCATTGCGAAGGGTCCGCCTGACCATATCTCACACAATGCGGCCTGTTGACCATCCACGCCGACGATGAAAGTACTCGCATGGGGATCCCAACGGACCAAAGCGTCCATCGCCCCGAGCGCCATCTCATCGTTCTCGGCGAACACTGCATCCACGTGCGGATGCTGAGTCAAGTATTGCGTCATCAGCTCGAACGCCGAGTCACGTAGCCAGTCGCCTGTTAGGTGCCCGGTGATCTCCACCTGCGGATACGATCGTTCGAGTTCGAGCTTGAATCCGCTACCGCGCAGCCGAGCGTTCGAGGACTCCATCGGTCCGTAGAGCACGACGATCTTACCGCCGCTGACTCCAAGCCGTTTGCCTATGTACTCAGCTGCCTGTGCCCCCACCCATTTTTCGTTCGACCCAACGTAAGTCGTGTACGGCACGTCATATTCATCGGAAGGCAGCCCGCTTGCGAAGATAATCAGTGGTGTGCCCGTTTCGGCGACACGGCGGTACATTTCATGGGATTCCGCTCCCGACAGGCTGCTGATGATCACAGCATCGACCCCCTGATCAAGCATCCACTGCACGTTCTGAGCTTCCACTTCCGCGCTGCCCTCTGCGTCTGTCACGACGATACGAGCGCCGGCCCGTCGAGCCGCTTCCTTGATCGTCTCAACATTGGCGATGCGGAAGGGATGATTCATCACGAACTGCGAGAACCCGATGAAGGGCTGTGGTTCCGCCTCTGACTCGGTGTTGCGCTCGGTCATGCTCATTCTCCTTAGCGGCGGGGTCCCGGGGCCGGTCATGTTATCCCGGCCCCAGGACGCATTCTCGACTAACCGCAGACGCCCTCGGCAGGCACTCCGTTGCACAGGGTATCGAGGCTGATATATCCATCATCCACGACGACCTGCATGTTCTCCTTTGTGACGACGACAGTCTCAGTGACGGCCCACGGCGCCGTTTCACCGTCGATCGTATCGACGGCTTCACCGCCGAACAAAGATTCATCCGGTGTCTCACCATTGAGGATCGCTGCGGCGATGGTTGCGGCATTGGTCGCCTCGGTCTTGAAGGCGGGGTAGATGGTCATTGCCTGAGTGCCCAACAGAATTCGCTGGAGCGCGGCGGGCTCTGCGTCGAGGCCGGTAACCATGACCTTTCCTTCGAGCCCTGCGGTCTTCAGCGATGCGATTACGCCGCCCGCCATCTGATCGTTTTCTGAGAGCACCGCCTGGACGTCGTTGCCGGACTGCGCGAGGAATGCGTCCATCTGCGACTGAGCCTCTGACGCGAGCCACTCGGGAGTGAATGCCTCGCCAATCAAGGTTCGCTCACCGCTGTCGAACAGTGGCTGCAGGACCTCCAGGTACCCTTCACGGAACACGTGCGCGAGCGAGGTTGCTTCCCATCCGTTGATCAGGACGATGTTGTCACCTGATTTGGTGTTATCAGCGACGAATTGTCCCTCCTGGTTTCCGATGGCAATGGGATCGAAACCCACGAAATAGTCAATCGGCGCCTCGGTGATCTGGTGCACGTACGCAATCACCTGTACATCATTTTCATGCGCAAGGTCCACGATTGCGCCT
Organism: Mycetocola miduiensis; assembly: GCF_900115155.1. GTDB lineage: Bacteria > Actinomycetota > Actinomycetes > Actinomycetales > Microbacteriaceae > Mycetocola_A > Mycetocola_A miduiensis. The sequence continues at coordinate 239,113 of NZ_FOVM01000003.1, read as the reverse complement.
GCCGAGGTCGGGTCCACGGACACGACGATCAGAACCTTTGCTCCCTGCGCGATCGCCGTACGAGCTTGAGAGAGCTGCGTGTCGGGTGAGCTCTCCGCGTTGAACGAGATCACCTTTGCCTCCGGATCGATCTCTTCAAGCGCATCGGTGACGTTGGGAACGTCGACTTGGAACCAGCGTGAGGTGGTGCTGTCTGACATCAACATAGCCACGACTTTGGTGTCGTCCCCGGAGTTGTCGTTCTTCCCGGTGCCCTCCTCGGCGATGATGGCGCCACATCCTGACGTCGCTAGCAGTGCCGTAGTTCCCAGTACAACCGCCAGCGTGCGGACGAGCAGGTGGGCTTTCGGGGGGCGTGAACCTCTTGTGAAAAACATCGTTGTTCCTCTCTATAGTGAAGGTGCTTCAGGTGGATGGTGTTGCCTCGGTCATTGTTGTGTTGGTGCCGGTCGATCACCGCGTCCAAAGCGCCGGCTGAGCCATGAACGCGACGGTGCGGAAGTGCGGTTTGCAATGCGTCGGCGCAAGATAGCGTCGACCGCGACGGCTGCAACGAGGATCGCACCCTGAAGGATCAGCTGGAGATCCGCGCCCTGATTGGTGATGTTGAGACCTTGAACCAGGGTCGCCAGCACGGCGGCTCCGATGAACGCGGCCCAAGGTGAACTGCGGCCGCCGAAAAGGCTGCACCCACCGATGACGGCCGCAGCGATGGCTATCAGGACGAGGCTGCCGCTGCCGGTCAAGGTGTCCGCGGTTCCTCCGCGGGCTGTGATGTACACACCGCCGAGTGCGGCAAATCCACCGGAGAGACCGAACACGACCACTCGCACCAAATCGGGGCGGTATCCGGCACGGCGTGCTGCCTCCCGATTGCCGCCGACCGCGTACACGGCTCGACCAACACGCGTCTTCTGGAGAATAAATCCCATAAGACCAACTAGCCCCGCGAAGATCCACAAGACCATCGGTACACCGCTGCCTCGGCTAAAGAGAGCGACGCAACCGAACGCTGCAATCGCGATGCCCGCTACCGCAGCGCCACGCCGTAGCCATGCATCTGAGGACGCTCCCTTTCTTATCAAGGGAACGAATCGCTCGAGGCCGCAGACCACGACCACCACGAGTGCAAGAAACCAGCTGACAGGCTGAGTTACGACTCCGCTGCCGATGACATCCAACTCGTCGCTAACGACATTCAGCGTGGTGTCATTCAGGATCATCAGCTGCAATCCTTGCCAACTAAGCAAACCGCCCAAAGTGATAACGAACGAGGGAACGGCAAGTTTGGTTACGAGGAGACCCTGTATGACGCCGGCCGCCATCCCTGCCGCGATTCCCGCGATGATGCTGACCCACCAGGGGAAGTGCATCACTTGGAGGAGCGTGCCCGTGACCGCGGATGCGAGACCCGCGACCGAACCGACAGAGAGGTCGATCTCACCGAGAGTGAGCACGAGCACAACACCGAGAGCGACGAACCCGTAGCTCACCATGGACAGCACGATGCTCTGGAGTGTGAAGCTCCCCAGCATCACTGGCGCAACAGCTGCGAAGAACACGTAGATGATCGCGAGGGCCACCAGACCGGGGACCGGATTGTAGCCCCCGTTCTCACGCCTCATGGAGTACGCCTGATTCGAGAAGCCTTCGACGGGTTTGGCCGCCGAAGGGGCGAGCCGTGAATCTAGAGCGGTCGTCGTCATACCTTCTCACCTTCTTCTACCTTCGATCCAGTGATGGCCGAGACGATCGCATCGCCCTCCATCTCCGCGCCTACGAGGGTCGTCGCAATGCGGCCAAGTCTGAGCACCGACACCCGATCAGCGAGCCGTAGGATTTCGGGCACGGAGTGCGAGATCAGGACGATCCCGTATCCCGATGACTTGAGTTTCTCGATCAGGGAGTAGACGAGGTCTCGTTCGCGCACACCGAGGGCCGCAGTCGGCTCGTCGAGGACGATGATGTTCGCCTCCTCCAGCGATGCGCGAACAATTGCGATTGCTTGCCGCTGTCCACCCGAGAGAAAGCTCACAAGTGTTTCCGTGCTCGCCAGGGTTCTGATCCCGAGGTCAGATAACGCCGTCCTCGCTTTGACGTGCATGGCGTCGGTGTCAATCATGCCCAGCCAAGCTCGCCAGCCGCGCCTACGTGGCTCTTGGCCGAGCATGAGGTTTGCCGCGGCGCTGAGGTTGTCACACAGGCTGAGATCCTGGTAGACCGCAGCCACCCCTGCGTTGGCTGCTTCTTTCGGCGTGTTGAAATGAACGAGCTTGCCGTTGATCTTCATGCTACCGCTCGAGGGCGCATGGACACCGGTGATGATCTTCACCAGGGTCGACTTGCCAGCTCCGTTGTCGCCAGCCAGCGCGACCACCTCGCCCGCGTGAACCGTCAGGTCGACTCCAGTGAGAGCGTTCACTGCACCGAAAGACTTACTGATGTCTTTCAACTCCAGAACAACCGCGTTCATGTCTGCGGCTCCCATTTCGTTAAGGAAGCTCGATGGGGTGGTTGAGCTTCGGGATGACAGGAGCGTCAGCCGGCTTGGTCACCCAATCCCAGTTGTTGACGTAGTCGTAGTGGGTCAAAGACTGAGCACCCTCTTCACGGAGGATCACGACGTCCTCGATGCGGGTCCCTCCAATGCCCGGGAGCAGGAGGGTTACCTCGAAGGCAAAACTCTGATTTGCCGTCAAAACCCAATCGCTACCAGGACCGATCACGGGGCCTTCCTCTTCCGGGTCCATCCCGGTTCCGTGCGCGCAACCGCGTCCCTCGCCCGCGGAGTGGCTGTAACCCGCGGCGCGGATTATGTCGTCGGCGGCGACGTCCGCTTCCTCGCCAGTCATCCCGACACGCAGGGCGTCGTATCCCGCCTGCCACGCTTCCAAGCAGGTTTCTTGCATTCGCTGTGCGTCCCTCGAGACCGGGCCGAAAGAGACGCCGCGCGCCATGTCGGACGAGTACCCGTTGTAGCGGCAGCCCATGTCGATAAGGATGGTCTCGCCGTGTTGGAGCTTGCGGTCAGTTGGGTGCGCGAGGAAGTAGTTCGCGGAGTTCTCGCCGGTCTGCACCATGATGTCGAACGATGAAGTGTCGGCTCCGTTGGCGTACATTGCCGCGTATGCGGCCCGAGCAAGCTCTCGCTCGGAAACCCCTTCGTAAGTGTTCTGGCGCACAGCCTCGATGCCAATGTCTGCCAAGCGACCGGCGACGGCCATGTTGCGAATCTCGGCCTCGCTCTTGATCGATTTGAAGTAGTCGAGGAAGCCGGTCGGCACGATTTCGATGGAATCAGGGAGGGATGCTTTGATGATGTCCAGGAACTCAGCCGCTAGGTACTTGTAACCCGCGATCGCGACCGTGCGCACCGTGCCTGAAGCCGCGTACTCACGAAGGACATTCGCGAGCTGCTGGCGGATTCCTCGGACGTCATTCATCCAGGTGCAGTCCTGCGCGTAACTGACCAGGCTGCCTTCAGCCAGAAGGATCGGATCGCCCTTTTGCGGTAGCACGACCATGGCCGGGTAGGGGAACACGCCGTCGAACGCGCGGTAATTCGCGAGCCAACGAACATTGCTCATCCGATAGCTGTCCGACCAAGCCAGAAGCAGGTCGTAGCCCTCTTCAGACATTTTCGCCTGAGTCTTGGCGACTCGCCCCCGATATTCGTCAACAGTGATGTCCTGCACGTCGGTGTGAAGCATCGAAACTCCTTTGTTTTGATATGACCAATGGTTGGACCATTATGGAAGACGGGTTCGAGATCTGTCAACAGTTTTGTTATAGGCAACCGTTTTCTCGCATGACCAGCGAATCGCTGACTCGCGTCCGAGGCAGCGAATGGTCAGACCAGCACGGGCGATATCCGCTCCGTGCTCTACGTCTCCGCCGCCCTAAGACGGTAAGGATCCGGATACGCCCATCCACGCGATAGGACTAATGCCTCCGGAAGTCATGGGGGATCGATACCGCAGTCTGCTCGAAGGCCGACGAAGCGAGTGAATGCCAGAAAGAAGAAGAGTGGGTAGGCGAGCGAAAGCCGGCCTACTCGACCTTGTGGGGGTCCGGCGGGTTCAAGGTGCTTCGCATTGGAACGCGGCTTCGCGCGCCACCTATGGGTGTGGCGATGATGAAGCCCGGGCCTCGATGGCGTAGCGAGGTGTGGTTCATGTCAGGGCGATTACCTGTCTTCCGATGCCTGGGTCCTGGCGAGAATGGCCTGAGTCGGAGAACACTTTGACGCCGCGCTTTTCATCGATGGGGGAGTGGAGGGGCACGTCGTGGCCCGGCCGGCCGAGATCCCGTTGAATCCGCTCCGATGAGTTGTGCGATCCGGTGTTCAACGAACTCGCCCATTACCAGGCCGGTGGTGGTCCGCTTGACGCCATCAATGTCGAGTATGTGACCGGCAATTCTGTAGAGGTCCTCGGCGTCTCGCGCCACAACGTGCACGAGCAGGTCAGCCACTCCAGCGAGGCCGTGCACCTGAACAACCTCGGGAATCTCGGCGAGAGTCCCCGAAATGGCGCTGAGCTTGCGTTGCTTGACCGTCGTGAGAATGAACGCTTCCAATGGAAAGCCGAGAAATGCTGGATCGAGGCGACGTTCAAAGGACCGCAGAGACTTTTCGGCGGCGTATCGCGCCAGCCGGGCCCTGACTGTGTTTCGAGCTAGCCCAGTCGCCTCGGCAAGCGCGAGGTTCGTAGCATCCGGATTTGCGATGAGCGCACGAAGAAGTGCAGCGTCGATGTCGTCGGCCCGCCGTGCTGTGTCCACAATGATCACTCCGTCTCGATCGGTACCCCAGCGTAGTGCGCAACCTGCGCAATTCACGCATCGTGTGTTGCGCATGATCGTCAGGAGTGGTCAGATTGCAAGTCAAAACACTCGTGCGTGGCTCTGTTTCAAGCTCGCGTAACACGGCTCGGTCCACAAGATCTGCCGCACAGCTATTCCGGCGGCGCACACCCGTTCGCCCCGTGGACAACGTTCTCTTCAGCGCCGAAGGTCTCCCATGAACATCACTGCCCTTTCCTATTCACCGACGACACCCGCCGCCTTGATGACGACACCCGCCGCCTTGATAGAGAGCGCGGAGCGTGACATCGCCCTTCAACAGATCGAGAAGCGCGTTCTCTGGCTGGCCACGTCGATCGTCCATCACGCCAACAAAGTCCGCCCCAACACCTCCGGCGTTAAGGTCGGCGGGCACCAGGCGTCGAGCGCGTCGATGACCACGATCATGACCTCGCTCTGGTTTGAGCAGTTGCGGGCTGAAGACCGCGTGTCGGTCAAGCCGCACGCCTCTCCCGTACTTCATGCGATCAACTACTTGACCGGTCAGCTTGGCGAGGAGTACTTGACGACTCTGCGTCAGTTTGGTGGGCTGCAGAGCTATCCGAGCCGCACGAAAGACCCTGACGCCGCGGACTATTCGACGGGATCCGTGGGGATCGGTTCGACTGCTCCGATCTGGGGCGCGATGTCTCGTCGCTACACCGAAACGCTCACCGGTTGTCCGAACCGGGGCCGGCAATACTCGTTGGTGGGCGACGCCGAACTTGACGAGGGTGCGATCTGGGAAGCGGTGCTTGATGCTTCGGTGCAGGACCTAGGTGAAATCGTCTGGATCGTCGACCTCAACCGCCAGTCGCTCGACCGTGTCGTCCCGAATATTGCTGCTGGCAAGATCGAGAAGCTCTTCGATGCGGCCGGTTGGCAGGTGATCACCGTCCGCTTTGGCCGTAGGCTCGAGAGCCTGATGGCACGACCAGGAGGCGACAGCCTCCGCCGTCGGCTTCTGGAGATGTCGAATCCTGAATACCAGCGGCTGCTACGTTGTGCCGCAGATGACCTACGCCAGCGGCTGCCAGGCGCCGGTGTAGACGCTGCGGCCATTGGCGCGCTTATCGCGGATGTTGACGACCCGACCCTTCTCGCCGCGATCCGCAACCTCGGCGGCCACGACATCGACGCGCTTCGCCGTGCCTACGCCGAGATTGACGACACGCGGCCGAGCGTCATCATCGCTTACACCGTCAAGGGGCATGGCCTGCCGCTCGAAGGGCACCCACAGAACCACTCCTCGCTGCTCTCAGTCGAGCAGTACGAGCAGCTCGCAGCGTCGCTCGGCGAGAACGCTGCGGCGCCATGGTCGCGCTTCACGGTGGATTCTGCCGCTGGTCTGATCTGCACAGCCGCGGCCGAGCGCCTCGAGCGTCCCACGATCCAGACAAGTGCCCCCCCGGAGGTGCCGACCGACCTGGGCCGGACACCCACGGGTATCGCCACCACTCAAGCAGCCCTCGGCCGCGCCCTCCTCGACCTCACTCGGGTCGCCCCTGAGGCCGCCCGTCGTGTCGTGACGGTGAGCCCAGACGTGAGCTCGAGCACGAACCTCGCTGGCTGGATCAACAAAGTCGGTGTGTGGTCGACCGAAGAACGCCGCGACTGGTTCGACGACGACCGTGAAACAATGCTGCACTGGCGCGAGCGTCCGTCCGGCCAGCACATCGAACTCGGCATCGCAGAGGTGAACCTTGTTGGTCTCATCAGCGAGCTCGGAGCCACGTGGAGCCGCTGGGGCGAGACTCTGTTCCCGATCGGCACAATTTACGATCCGTTCGTCGAGCGCGCGCTGGAGCCATGGTCGTACGGCATGTACGCGGGAGGCCAATCCATTCTCGTCGGGACGCCGTCGGGTGTCACGCTCGCCCCCGAAGGCGGCGCGCATCAGTCCATCAAGACACCGTCGATCGGGCTCGAACAACCTGAATGCCTGAGCTACGAGCCCGCCTTCGTCGTCGATGTTGAATGGGCGTTACTAGCTGCGATGGGACAGCTCGGACGGCCCGGCGGTAAGTCGGCGTACCTGCGCCTCTCGACGAAACCGATCGATCAAAAGCTCGCCGCAGTGCCCGAGGATCCGGCGGCTCGAGAGCGCCGCCGCCGTCATGTGGTGGCCGGTGCATACGTTTTGCGCGCGGTCGACCAGCCAGCGGTCCAGATCGCGACGATGGGCGCACTGGTTCCCGAGGCACTCGCGGCGGCTGACCGACTCGCCGACCAGGGCGTGGCGGCCGAGGTGGTGTGCGTTACGAGCCCGGGCCTGTTGTTCGAGGCCTTGCAAGCGCGGCGCGGGCTCGGTGAAGGGCCGTCGTGGATCCTCGACCAAGTCTTCCCGGTCGGCCGTGCTGTCCCGCAGGTGACAGTAATCGACGGACACCCGCACACTCTCGCGTTCCTCTCCAGCATCAACAACGTACCTGCCCGGAATCTAGGGGTGTCGGGCTTCGGACAGTCCGGCGACATCGACGACGTCTACCGGCACCACGGCATAGACACCGACAGCATCGTGCGCGCAGCGCTGGACGTGAAGATATGAGCGTGAACAGCCGACGTAGGTAGCGGATCGCCATGCAATCACAGGCTTCGCTTCAGTCATTCCCACAACTTGGCAGCGGCTTTGCCGCGACAGGATCAGACCGCATGGGTTCGCGGGTGTTCCGCGAACCCATGCGGACACCGACTCGGTCTAGACGATCGCGGCGCGCAATTCCGCGGCAGCGGCGCCGACATCCGGGGCGCCATAGATGGCTCCGCCAGCGACGGCAACCTGGGCACCGGATGCCTGGACGGAGGCGATAGTCGACGCATTGATTCCGCCGGCGACCGAGAACGGCGAACCGGATGCTTCTCCGTCACGCAGGAGGGTGGCGAATGTGAAGCCCTCTTCAGCCTGCTCGTCGAGCCCGGCGTGCATCTCGACGAACTCGGCGCCGAGGGCGACGACCTCGCGGGCACGGGCCGGCTTGTCGGCAACACCGATCAGGTCGACGACGATGCCTTTGCCATGCTTCTTCGCGGCTTTCACCGCTCCCGTGATGGTGCTGTCACCGGCGACGCCGAGAACAGTGACGAGGTCAGCGCCTGCGGCGAACGCGATGTCGGCCTCGAGCTCACCAGCGTCCATCGTCTTGAGGTCGGCAAACACGATCTTGTCTGGGTGCGCAGCCTTCACGGCGGTGATGGCCGACAAGCCTGCGCTCTTGATGAGCGGCGTGCCGAGTTCGAGGATGTCGACGTGCGGCGCGGCGGCAGCGGCGAGCTCGAGCGCTGCTTCGGTGGTCAGGGTGTCCATGGCGAACTGCAACTTCATGGTGTCTCTTTCTGGTTGTGGTGCGAGCCTTCGTGTATGCACGGAGGCGGTGTCATTCAAGATTCGAGTGCCGGGGCCAGAGCTCGTCTGCGCTCCGCCCCGAACGCAGCCAGAGGCTGTGGAACACGGCGTCGCCGAGCAGCATGACGGTCTGCTCGAACAGGCCGCCCGCGTACTGCGTAGAAACGTTGCCGGAACGGTCCAGTTTTCCCGCGGCCGGCACGACCACGACGGCGGTGGCGAGTGCGGCCAACGGCGACTCTGCGGCTGTCGTGATGACGGTGACGCTGGCGCCGGCCTTCACCGCGGCATCCGCCCCACGAACGATCGATGTCGTCGTTCCCGAGCCGCTTGCCGTCAGCAGCACGTCGCCAGGGCCGATCGCCGGCGTGGTCACATCGCCGACGACGTGCACGGTCAGGCCGAGGTGCATGAGGCGCATGGCAGTCATCTGCAGGGCGATGCCGGAGCGGCCCGCCCCGAGCACGAAGATCCGCCGGGCAATCGCGAGGGTTTCGGCGAGGCCGTCGAGGTCGTCCGCTCGGTGTGTCATCACCTCGTCGGTCGTCGCACCGACTTCCTCCATGATGAGGGAGAGGGATGCCGTCACGCCGGGTGTTGAGGGCGTCAATGCGTCGGAGTTCGCAGCAGTCATGTATCCATAGTCGCCGGGTTGGGGTCGCGACGCGCCCGCCCGGCGGTGGAGTGGCCCTACCCATTGCGGTAGGTACAGGTTGGGCGGGTAGGTTGAAGCGATGAGCAACAACAACGCCCTTGGTCCGGTCTCTCGCAGGCTTCAGCTCGAGCACGCCCAGGCGGTGGCGGAGCAGGCTGATCGGCATGCTGTGACGCTCGAGTCGATTCTCGCGGTCCTCCGTTCGACGCGACTGGACGACCGCGCAAGTCGCGCGACGGCGCTCGATCTGGCATCCGCTGCCCTGATCGAGTTACGCAGCACGACCGACCAACAGCTGGGCACCATGCTGGAGCCGGTGGATGGGGCGTTCGCCCGGCTCCGTTCCGACCTTCGTCCGCTCGCGCGCTTCGGCGGCCTGGACGTGCAGTTCGTCGAACCGCCGACCGGCGGGCGGGCGCTGCCGGGGGAGGTGGCTCATGCGGCTCGCGCGATCGTTCGCAGCGCGGTGCTCGCGCTTGTCGACCAGGAGGAGGCGAAACGGGTGCGCATCCAGTGGGACTGCGATGGACTCAACTTGCTCATCGGCATCCGCGACGACGGTCAGGGCGAGATCAGCGCCCACGACGACGCGCTCAGGCCCATCGCCGAACGGGTCGCTGTTCTCGACGGCGACCTGGAGGTGTCGTCGACGACAGGCTGGGGGACATCCCTCGACATTCGGCTCCCGCTCGACCCTCCGGCAGAAGCCGAGCCGCTCGAGGACTCGGTGGTCTTCAGCCCGCGGGAGCGCGATGTGCTCCGCCTGGTGGCATCGGGAGCGCGCAATCGTGCGATCGCGGATCAATTGGGCATCAGCGACAACACCGTCAAGTTCCACGTGTCGAATCTGCTCCGCAAAGCGGGCGCTCGGTCGAGGGGAGAGCTGACAGCGATTGCCGCGAGCTCGACCAGGAACAGGACCTGACTCAACGGACCCTCGCCGTTTCGGTGTTCTGCGAGGTCAGTATTCGCGTCGTCGACGGAATGCCCGCACCTTCTCGCGGTTCTGACAGCGCACCGAACAGAATCGTCGCGACGTGTTACGAGTGACGTCCAGGAACACTCGATCGCAGGCGATTGCCTCGCAGGTGCCCAAATATGCCCAGTGCCCCGACGAGACGAAGGACGCGAGCGCCGCCGCGCTACCCGTGGTCCATCCGGCATGGGCCGGCAGCGTGTGGTCGTGATAGTGCAGTGACCACGGTTCATCGACCGAGAGGTGCAGGGCAGAAGGGTATTTGCCGAGCAACATGTTCAGGAGGGCGATCGCCTCTGGCACACGCTGGGACCCAAGGGCGAAAAAAATGCGTTGAAGCGAGAGGGCAAGAGCAAGAGTTTCTCGCGCGTCACTTGGCTCAAAGTCGGATTGGTTGTCGGAAAAGCCCGCGAACGCGGCGTTTGCCGTATTCGCGACGTCCACTGGCGAAAGTCCAGGCGCGAATACGTGCCCATGCTCGTGACCCGGAGCGAGCGCGTTGACCAGCTCTATCGCGGCGAGCACAACGCGGTCGCGGTGCGACCCGCTGAGGGGAGTGCGTGTTGCGTCCATGGCTAACTTTCTACCGGAGCGATGACCGATTGAGTCTCTGGCGCGGTCCCCGGTCGGAGGAGGAGGGCGATCACAAGTGCCAGTCCTCCAGCTGCCACAGCGCAAAGCATGACGTTGCGCATACCCACGGTCAACTCAGCCGGGTCTGTTGAGTGGAGGTTGAGCCCAACAACCGTCGACGCGAGCGTCGCTCCGACGTAACGGAACGTCTGGAAAAGTCCGGTCGCGGCTCCGGTCGCAGCCGAGTTCACCCGTTGGTAGAGGGAGCTCTGCAGAGTGAGCGTCGTGAGGTTGTTCGGCGACGCCGCGGCGACGGCGAACAGAGCCGCGGCGAGCAGGGGAGTGGCCGGGGTTAGGAAGGACAGGGCGACGGCTCCGCCGAGGGACAGGCAGGCCATGCCGACGAGGATGTGCTGGCCGTGGCCTCCGTAGACGAACCGGCTCAGCAGGAGGGTGATGGTGACGCCGATGACGGCGATGGGGAAGGTGACGAGTCCGCTTTGCACCGGCTGGAGGTTGTGCGCGAGTTGCAGCCAGGTCGGGAGCGATACGATCACCGCGAAGAAGGTGAAGTTCGCGAGAAGGTACTGCACCAGAACGACGGGTGTTTTCGGATCCGCGAACAGAACGCGGGAGTCGATGAAGGGGTAGGCGGCACGCTTCTCACGAACGACCAGCAGTACGAGGGCGATCGCGAACGCACCGAACCAGAGAAGCATCGCGGGGTTCGCGAGTCCGACGATGCCAACTTGGAGCGCAGCGATCGCGGTTCCGAGAAGGACCGCTCCGAGGGCATCCGTTCTCGTCCATAACCCCGTAGTGCTCGGAACCTTTTCGACTTCCGAGTCTCGCGGTAGTGTGACCATCGCGATGATGGCGCCGAGCAGCGCGAAGGGGATGCCAAAGACGAACGGGCCGCGCCAGCCGAGCAGCTGCACCATGGCGCCGCCGACGAGTGGTCCGGCGACGGCGGCGAGGGAGTTTATCCAGGTGATCGATCCAACGGCGCGAGCAGAGGCGTCGGGATCGGCGAGCAAACTGCGCCGAACGATGATGAGGCCGGCCGGAAAAGCGACCGAGGAGCCGACAGCCTGCACGAGCCTCAGTGCGATGAGCCATTCGATCGTGGGAACGAACTGGGCGAGAGAGCAAGCCAAGGCGACAAGAAGGAGCCCGCCGACGAAGACACGACGAGCTCCGAGCAGGTCGGCGATGCGGCCCATGATGGGCTGGGCGACGGCCCCGGCCAGGTAGTAGACGGTGATGAGCCAGGTGGCGCTCGCCGCCGTTGCCGCGAAACTGTCGCGGATGGAGGGGAGCGCCACCGCCATCATCGAGCCATCGAGGGGGTTGAGCACCGTTCCGAGGACGACAGTCGCGATAATCGTCCGTGACCGGGGTTGGGTCGTCACGGCTGTCGTCCTTTCGAGTGGTGCGGGAGGCGTGGTACGGGAGGCGTGGTGCGGTTTCGATCGGGTGTTACGCGACGGCGAGTGCCTGAGCCGGCGCCCAGATCGACGCGAGCTCGGTGCTCGTGGTGACTGTGCCGAACTGCTTGCCGACCACCGACACCGATGCGTCGTGTGCGGCCTGGCTGTACGACGCCGCGCAGTCCTCGACGAGGCTCACCCAGTAGTCCGCGAACAGGCCATCGCGCAGGCTCGACTCGACACAGATCTCGGTGGCGACTCCGGTGAAAAGCAGCGACTGAACGCCCAGTGTGCGCAGCAGGATCTCGAGGTTGGTGCCGATGAACGCGCTGTAGCGGTACTTGATCACGACGTGGTCACCGGGTTGCGGCGCCACCTCGTAGAACTCGCCACCCCAACTGCCGGTGCGGCAAGTGATGCCCGGACGCTCGGTGCCCGGACCGGCATCGACGCGGCCGAGCCACTGCGGCGAGTCGTTGGTCTCGTCATGGATGGTCTGGATGAACACCACGGGCATGCCGACCTCACGCGCGTTCTCTATCAGGCCCTGCAGGCGCGGCACCATCTCCACGGCGGCCGAGACGTCGTTGCCGACGCCGGCGAGCGATCCGTCGGGTGAGCAGAAGTCGTTCTGCACATCGACCACGATGAGGGCCGTGTGTGCGGGGTCATAGCGAAAGGGAAAGTGCGTCATTATTCGTGTCCTGTTCGTGTTCGAAAAAAATGAGGAGCGGATGCGAGTGCTTACGGCATAAAGGAACGGTCAAGCAGTGACTCGACGGTCACCTTTCCGTCGTCGACGAGCAGCCCGGCCGCGCGGGAGACGTCGAGGTCGAGTTGGATGCCCTCGTCGGAGATGTCGATGCCGTCCCAGAGTTCGTCGGCGTAGGCCCGGTCAAGGGTGGGCTGGAGCACATCGGCGGTCATGGTCGGGAATTCGGTGGCGGCGAGCTTGGCGGTGCCCTCCTTGTCGGTGAGGACAAAGTCCATGCCCTTGCCGAGCGCGGCGGTGAACGCCTTGACGGTGTCTGGGTCCTCCTTCGTGGTCTTCGAGTCGATGACGATGGAAGAGTAGGCGAAGTCACCGAGTTCAGCCGGAACGTTGACGATTGGTTCGGTCCAGATGCCCTCGGTGATGCCCTGGCCGAGCACCGGTTCGGTGGTCACCGCGATGTCGGCCTTGCCGGCCTCGACGAGGGCGATCTCGGAACCAGACTGGTCGTTGTTCGTGATCACCATGTCGGCCGGGTCGATGCCAAACTGCTGCATGAGGTAGAGCGAAATGATCTCGGGTGATCCGCCGTGTCGGCCGATCGCTATGCTCTTGCCCTTGAGCGAGCCGGCCAGGTCGTCGGGGTCGATCTCGACGTCGGTCGCCGCCGTCCAGTAGATGTTCGCCTTGTTGACGACGCCCGCGATGGTGACGAGCTCGGCGCCCTTCGCGTTGGCGATGGCTCCTGATTCGGGCCCACCGATGAAGCCCCAGGCGTCGCCGCTGAGCACGGCATTGACGTGGGCACCTCCGGTGAGGGTGGTGATTTCGACGTCGAGCCCGGCGTCTTCGAAGTAGCCGTTTTTCATGGCCGCGTAGAGCGGCAGGTAGCCGACGCCGTGCACGGGTTCGGCGATCATGATCTTGGTGAGACCTTCGGAATCGGAGGTTTCACCGGCGGCTGACGCGGAGCATCCGCTCAATACGGCAACCGTCGAAAGCGCGGCCAGGGTGGATAGAACGGTCTTTTTCACGGAGCTCTCCTGTAGAAGGGGGTGGATCACACGGGGGATGAGGGGATTAGCCGCGGATGGCGCGGAGCAGCAGCTTCTCGAGCAGAAGCACGGCGAGGTAAAGCACAAACGAGAGGATGCCGAGTGTGAAGACCCCGACCCAGATCAGTGAGATGTCGAAGCTCGACGCCGCGAACTGGATCATCTTGCCGAGGCCCTCTTGTGAGCCGATGTACTCGCCGACGATCGCACCGGTGAGTGCGAGGCCGATGCTCACCCGGAAGCTCGCGACAATCGATGAGATTGTTGACGGCACGACCACCTTGGTGAACACCTGCCAGCGGCTCGCGCCGAGAGAGTAGAGCAGTGTCTGCAGGTCACGGTCGACCGCGCGGACCGCGGTGTGCGTGTTGAGCACCTGGATGATGATCACGAGCGCCGTGGCCATGGCGATCTTCGACTCGATTCCGATGCCGAGCGCGAGCACGATCATCGGAGCGAGGGCGAGCTTGGGCATCGCCTCGACCGCGATGAGCAGCGGTTCTGAGGTGCGGGCGTAGAGCCTCGACCACCAGAACGAGAGACCGATCACCGCGCCGCCGACGACACCGAGCACGAAGCCGGCGATCGTTGAGGTGAAGGTGAAGAGCGTGTCGCCGAGCATGGTGCCGTTGGAGAACGCGATCACCGCTGACTCCCACACCATGCTGGGCTTTGACCAGAAGAAGGTGTCGACGACGTCGGCATCGGCGAGCAGCTGCCAGGCGGCGAACAATGCGATGACGATGCCGGCGGCGAGGGTGGCGACGAGCCAGCCCTTCGGCTCGCTCGGGAAGAGCTGCCGGCTGCGCACCCGTGGCGCGCGTCTCGGCAGGTCGGAGAGGGCGACCATCGCTGCACCGACCTGGGCGGTAGCGGTGATGGGTTTCTCGAGTTCGATTGTGCTCACGGCGGTGCCTCAGTTCTGTCCGGTGGCGAGAAGGTCGAGGATTTCGGTTTTCAAATCGATAAAGCGGGCGGATGTCACGACCGCCGGTTTGCGCGGACGGTCCAGATCCACCGGCAGCTCGGCGATGATCCGGCCGGGTCGCGGTGACATCACGATGATGCGGTCGGAGAGGTAGATGGCCTCGTCGATGTCGTGGGTGACGAAGACGACGGTCTTCTGGAAGTCGTCCCAGAGGTCGAGCAGCCACTCCTGCATGGTGGCGCGGGTCTGGGCATCGAGCTTGCCGAATGGCTCATCGAGGAGGATGACGTCGCGGTTGAACAGAATGGTGCGGAGGAGGGCGGCGCGTTGCCGCATGCCGCCGGAGAGCTGGTCGGGGCGGTGGTTCACGAACTCGCCGAGTCCGTATGCCTGCAGCATCGGCAGTGCGATCTCGTTGGCGCGTTTCTTGGAAACGCCGGAGACTTCGAGTCCGATGGTGACGTTGCCGAGTACCGAGCGCCAGGGGAGGAGCAGGTCTTTCTGCAGCAGGTAGCCGACGTGGCCCTGCTGGCCGACGATCGGGCTGCCGTTGATCGAGATGTCACCGGACGTCGGCTGGTCGAGTCCGGCGACCGCGTTGAACAGGGTGCTCTTGCCGCAGCCGCTCGGACCGATGATCGACAGAAACTCGCCGGGCTTCGCGGTGAACGACGCGTCGACGAGGGCGCGCGTTTCGGTTCCGTCGGGCGCCGTGAAGATACGGGTCAGGTTGGTGACCGTCAGGTCGGATTGCTGGGTGCTGTGCGGTGCTGGAGCTGTAATCGTCATCTCTCACCTCAGTGTCGTGGGATGACATCAGTGTGGAGCCGTGACATTGCCCGCCAATTGCTCGACGGTTTCGCTCGTGTAACTCCTGCAGGCGGACTAGACAGTTACATCGGTCGTCGTTTGAGCCACGCGACATCGATGCGTCGTCGGTACGGGTTTGATGCTCGTGGAACGCGGGGGAGCGCTCTACGCGATTGCGATCCTTTTGTTCTATGACCGTGGAGGACGCCCTGAAACGGAGGTTTCTTGACTGCCGCACTATCCGCAAGTCCAAGCTATTCACTGAGCGTATACGCGAAGTGTATAGTGTTGTGTATGGATACTTCTCTGGCGTTCCTGGGCCTCGTGGAGGCACGGCCGGGACATGGGTATGAGCTGAAGCAGCTTTATGACGAGCACTTCGGCGGCGCAAGACCTCTGGCGTATGGCCAGGTGTATGCGATGCTTGCCCGTTTTGCCCGTGATGACCTGGTCGAAATGGTGGGTGTCGAGGACGGATCGGGTCCGTCCAGGAAGCAGTACCGGATTCTGCCTGACGGTCGAAAACGCGTCATCGAGTGGCTGAAGACGACGGACGCAGACGCAAGTGTGTCGCGCACGAATCTGTTCGCAAAGGTTGTAATCGCTCTTCTTCTTGACGAGGACGTCACGCGAATCCTCAACGCTCAGCGCAGCGCCCTGCTGAATGCGATGAGGCAACTCACCCGAGCCAAACAGAACGCCGCGCTGCTTGATGTGCTCGCGTACGACCATGCGCTCCTGCGCGTCGAAGCGGACATCCGGTGGATCGATATGGCGGAAGCACGACTCACGAATCTCAAGGAGACATTGGCATGACACAACTCGAACACATAGGCCCCCCGCGGGTTGCACCGGCACTTATCACCGCCCGCGGGCTTGAGAAGCACCACGGGCAGACACATGCGCTTCGCGGCGTGGATGTCACCATCCGCCAAGGCGAGATCGTCGCGGTGATGGGTCCTTCCGGGTCCGGAAAATCGACGCTGCTGCATTGCCTCGCGGGAGTGATCACTCCCGACACCGGGGAGGTGACCATTGGTGACACGCGGATCAGTGACCTCAGTGAGGATCAGCGCTCCTTGTTCCGGCTCACTCGATTGGGGTTCGTGTTCCAGTTCGGGCAGTTGCTGCCAGAACTCAGCGCCGAGGACAATGTGGCGTTGCCGCTGATGCTCGGAGGCACAAGGCGTGCGAGAGCTCTCGTGCAGGCGCACTCGTGGCTGGAACGTCTCGGGCTCGCAGGCATGGAACGTCGCCTTCCTTCGGAACTCTCGGGTGGGCAGGCGCAACGCGTTGCCCTGGCCCGCGGCCTCGTGAATGCACCGGCGGTGCTCTTCGCGGACGAGCCCACTGGCTCGTTGGACTCTCTGACCGCGGAGAGGGTGATGGAGACCCTCACCGACGTGGCGCGGAGCACGCGCACCACTCTCGTGATCGTCACACACGACGCACGAGTCGCGGCCTATAGTGACCGTGAGATCTTCATCCGTGACGGCAGCGTCACGAGCCCGGCTCTCGAGAGCGCAGTCTGATGGGGGTGCTTCGTCTTCTCATATTCGGCACACGTGGCAACTGGGTGCGCCTCGCAGGCATCGTTGTCGGGGTAGCCATCGGTGTGTTACTCGCGCTGCTGCTCGTCGCAGGCGCGAACGCGCTGGAGACCCGCGACATTCGCTCCTCTTGGCTTCAGCCGGCCGTGAACGACCTGAGCACCGCGACGACCGATGACACTATCGCGGCACGATCGGACGACATCTTCGGCGGCGAACGGATCGATCGACTCGATATCGCCGCACCGGCCCACGCACAAGCGGTGCTTCCCGGTATGGAAGTCCCGACCCCGGGCACATACAAGGCCTCGCCGGCGCTCACTGAACTGATCAAGAACACGCCCTCGACGCAACTGCAGGACCGCTACGGTGAACAGGTCGGCACGATCCCGGAGAGCCTTCTGGCTAGTCCGGACTCGCTCGTGGTTGTCGTAGGCGGGACACCTGAGGGGGTCTCGGCACTGTTATCCGCCGGAGTGGTGGACAGCTTTTACGCCGGCGCTTACGGGGGCAATCAGAACTATCAGACGATCGCGCTGGTCGGCGCACTGGCCGTCCTCATTCCCGCTTTCCTGCTCGTGGCCGTGTCCACCACCTTGGGGTCGGCAGCACGAGCTGAGCGGTGGCAGACGCTGCGAACGATCGGCGCACCCAGAAAGCTGGTGAAGCGAGTTGCCCTGGCCGAGGCGGCAGGAACCGCCGTCCTTGGCGCGGCACTCGGCGTGGGCGGATTCTTTGCCTTGCGCCCTCTGCTCGCGCTCCTCCCCGTCGCGGGCGAACGACTCATTGCCGACGATCTCGCCGTGTCGAACACGGTGGTCCTCGTCGTCGCGGTTGCCGTGGTCATTGGAGCTGTCGTGGCAGCCCTACGAAGTGCCCGGCGCACCGGCAGCAGCGCGACGTCGCAGGCTGTGTTCGAGGCCGCCCCCCGCTTCGCGCGGGTGATCCCGCTGCTGGCGGGTCTAGGCTTGTTCTTCCTGGTTAAAACGTTCGCTGGGCAGATTCCGGTGCCGCTCGTTATCCCGATCGTCGCGAGCTTCGCTTTGATCGCGATGGGACTTCTGATCGCGGGCCCGTACTTCACCTGGCTGACGGGGACGTGGTTCGCGCGCCTCGCTCAGGCCGGCGACGCCGTCATCGCCTCCCGCCGCATTGTCCGTACACCCCGAGCCGGGTTCCGGTCGGTTGCGGGGCTCGTCGCAGCGACGTTCCTGATCAGTGTCTTCGCGTTCTCAGCATCCGCCAGCGGGAGCGCAGGCTCGTACACCTCGGAGCCGCTCCTGCCCGAGAACGCTGTCGCTGCGAACGTCAAACTGGACACCGACATCGCAGGTGCGTCGGTCAAGGAGCGCCTCAGCCGAGTCTCCGGAATCACCAGCGTGCACTTCACCTACACCGATGGTGAAGGGATTTACATCGCAGGCGACGATGCACGGATGCTGACCAACCACGCTTTCGCTGGCGACATCGGCGAACTGACCGGCGGCATCTACTCGCTCGCGCCCGACGGTCCGGCCTTACACGAAGCAACCATTTCCACGCTCGACGGCCTGCGCATCAACGACATCATCGCGCAGACCGATAGTCGGGCTCCCTCCATCGAAGAAGCCCGAACCGCCTTGCTGACCTTCGAGGGCGTCGATCGTTCGGCAGGCGTGTGGACACGTGCCGAGCATGTAGTCGACACAGACAGTGACCTCGCGACGCAGTTCGCCGAGATTGGGCGCCTGGCGATTGTCCTCGTCACCTTCCTCACCGCGGCAGTCCTCGCGATTGCAACCACGGCTGCGCTCTATGACCGGAAGCGCACTCTGAGTTTGCTGCAGCTCATGGGCATGCCCCGAAATACGTTAGCAAGAATCATTTCCTGGGAGACTCTCGTCCCCCTGCTCAGCATTCTGGCGCCCGCTGTCTTCCTCGGGTGGTTCACCGCATACATGCTCATCACGAGCCTTTCCTCACGATCACTCAGCTGGCCCGACTCCCTCCTGGGAATAGCACTCGCCGCCACTGGTCTGATGGTCGTGGTCTCGATCCTGCTCGCGGCACGCGTCGGCAACACGATCATGCGGTCCTCAGAAAACAACCGTCGGGAATGAAACCTTCAAATCTTGCCTCGAACGAATAGTCCGCAGAACGCCCCGACTTCCGCCCGCGGGCACGCTCGTCGTAGGTGAGGTGCCGCCAGCCCGACCCCAGCTCGGCGATGACCCGCCGCCAATAGCCTTGGGTGGCGAACTGTCCGTTGAGGTAGACCACGGAGGGCCCCGAGCCCCCTGAATCGGTGACGGCGAGAGCCGTGTCGTCGACCGGCACCCTGCCGGTCCAGGGCGGGGTTGTGCTCAACGTCGGAAAGCGGTCATATTGAGCCCCGTATCGGTCTGGAGGCGGTCACTCGGCGAGACCGAGCTGCTCGAGCTGGTTCAAAACGTCGTAGTAGCGGCGCTCGTCGACAATGAGGCCGTTTTCATCGAAGCGGCTGAAGAACGCAATATTGAACTTAAGAGATCTGCCTGTCGGTGGGATCTCCCCGGACGGCAGCGCTGACCCGTGGCGGCGCAGTGCGCTCCTCTCAACCTCGACCGGTCGAGTTCGCGTCGGGGAGTGTCCGTCCACGTCGCCGACACCATCGGTGAGGGACATTCATGAGCTGCGTCTTGTGCGGCCGTCACCGTCTCGCGCGCCGGATCCGAACCTCCCTACCTCCACGAGAAGGGTCACGGGAATACTCGCCGCCGCCCGATCCTTGGACCCATCATGCGAGCCATCATTTACTCACGTTCCGGCCCTTCGTCCGTCCTCGAACTCGCCGAACGCGCGCCCGCCACGCCCGGCCCGGATGAGGTCCGAGTCCGTGTCGCCGTGTCCGGCGTCAACCCGACGGATTGGAAGGCCCGCGCGCGCAAGCCCGCCGAGTTCGGAGAGGTTGTCCCGAACCAGGATGGCGCCGGGGTCGTCGATGCTGTCGGCTCGGACGTCGAAGATCTGAGGATCGGCGACCGTGTGTGGATCTTCCTCGCCGCCCACCAGCGTCCGACGGGGACAGCGCAGGAGTTCACGGTCGTGCCGGCAAGCCGAGTCGTCCGCCTGCCCGACAGCATCGAGTTCGACGTCGCCGCCAGCCTGGGCGTTCCCGCGATGACCGCCCACCGTGCGCTCACGGTGCACGAGTTCGGCCCGGCGCGTCTCGCACCCGCCGCCCTCGACGACCGTGTGGTGCTGGTGCAGGGCGGAGCAGGGGCCGTCGGGCACGCCGCGATCCAACTGGCGGTATGGGCGGGTGCCACCGTGATTGCCACGGTGAGCAACGACGACAAGGCGGCACTCGCCCGCGCCGCGGGCGCTCATCACGTTTTTCAGTACCCGGATGGCGAGCTCTCGGCCAAGGTGTATTCCGTCGCTCCAGGCGGTGTCGACCACGTTGTCGAAGTCGCGCCCGCTCAGAACGCTGCGCTCGATGTCGAGGTGCTCGCCAACCACGGCAGCATCGCGTACTACGCGAACAACAACGGTGACGAGTTCACCGCTCCGATCACGACCAGCTATGCGAAGAACGTTCGCTGGCAAGGACTGCTGCTCTACACCGTGGGGCGGGAGGCACTCACCGTCGCCGCGGAAGACATCACTGCCGCGCTCGAGGCGGGTGCTCTCCCCGTGGGCGCGGAAGCCGGGCTGCCCCTGACGTGGTTCTCACTCGAGGACACGGCATCCGCTCACGATGCCGTTGAACACGGAGTCACCGGAAAGGTGCTCATCAGCGTCGCGGACGACCTGCGCAAAAAGGATCCCCAAGCACGGTAACTGAGGACCACGCGGCTCGCGTGAAGCCTCGCGACTGCACGATCACCATCGACAGTTCAATTGGTCCAGATACCGGACCGTCTGCAGATAGATCCGCTTGAGGTCAACGTCCCGCTGAGGGTTTCTCTGCTGGGGCCACCGGAAACGGTAGGAACTGCCCAATACGGCTCTGCACGGAAATTCGGGAGCGAATCACCCCATCTAGGGGACCTGCGTGGAAGGAGGACGCGGATGCTGTCACCTCCGCCGTTGCGCGAGTGATACCCCGCGGAGAAGTCCGCGATCACATCCACTCGTACGTCGGGATCGCTGTGCACCGGGGTAGAACCGCACGCGATGCCGCTTGGCCGGATTTCCCGCGACCTCCTGCTGGTAGGCGAGGTCCTGTTTTCGTCCGAACAGAAACAGAGGGCACACCGGCGCCTCGTCGTAGCTTCGCCGGCTGAGGGTGGGCATCACTACCGGCCGAGTAAGTCCCGCGTGAAGGTGTGCGACGGAGCAGCACTGCCGCCATCGCACTGATCGGAATCCTTTACTTCCAAGAGTCCGCCTCGATGGGTTCGTCTTAGAGCGTCATATTCGTGTTTCTCCTCGGGCCGGCACCTTAGGCTCACAAGAAATACCAACACTCGAAGGAGATCGGCATGCCGCTGCACACCAAAGGTTCCATCATCGAATTCAATCTTCATGGAAAAGGGGAGGGTGTTCTCCAAGAGATCTCCATCGAAGGAAGCGACCACTCAATCCGCGCAGAGGGCCATCCCGCGTTCGGAGGAACCGACAGTGCACCAAGTCCCCTCGACTACGTTCTTGGAGCGTTCGTCTCCTGTAACCAGGTGACCTCCAAGATCGTTGCCCTCGGGCAGGGCATTGTGCTCGGAGAGTTCAACGGCCGTGTCGAGGCAGAACTCGACAACTCGGTGCTCGTCTTCGGTGCAGACGGCAACGCGAACTTCTCCAAGGTTGTTCTTACCGTTGAGGTCGAGACCGAGCTGGACGACGCCGCGTTCGACGAGTTCGTTGCTGAGGTTGCTCGGAGATGCCCGCTCACCCAACTGTTCGTCCGCGCCGGCGTGGAGGTCGCCACCAACTGGACTAACAACGCCCTCGTCCGCGCCTGACACAGCCCAGCCGAGGATCTGCGCCTTCCAGGCGCCGGGCGTGGAAGTGTCGTCGCGTTGCCGTTCCAATACGCCGCGTTCGTCAGCGAAGTCCCCATCGCGCTAAGCGCAGCTTCCTGGTCCAACGGGACCAGGAAGCTGCGCTTCAGTTCGTACGCGCTGGTTCGGGTGCCGTCGACCTGCTGTCACTGGTCAAGAGTCAGACTGCAATTCTGATTCCTTCGCCGCGTAGCCCTAGAGATGTGTGGCGTCTCAGCCTCCTGGCCTTTGCTCACGCGAGACTCAATTCGTGGGTCGGGTGGATAGCAGCAGCGGTCGACCGAGAGGATGCTCACGCGGGGCCGGTACTCGCGCGGGCTATGAACGAGGGGACGCTGTGCAGCTCGACGGACGGTGCCGCCCCGCGCACCATACGGAGCAGAGCTCGCGCGGACTGCGCCCCGTAGCTCAGGACGTCGCGCCGCATGGCGGAAAGGCTTGGGCTCATTCGCTGACAGAGGAGAGAGTCATCCCACACCATGACCGAGATGTCGCGCGGCACGTCGAGTCCCCGTTCGTGCAGTGTCGAGAGAACGGAAATCCCGACGAGGTCGTTGTCGCAGAGGATGACACTCGGCCGTACCTGCTGGTCGAGCAGGCGATGGGTGAGTGTCTCGGCAGAATCCGGTGTGTCGTCCAGCTCGAACACCGTCGGCTTGGGGAGCCCTGCCTCCCGAAGTGCCCCGACCATCGCTCCAGTTCGGGTCATGCTGTGGAGCAGTGTCCCTGACTCGCTTATCCTCGCGAAGCGTCGGTGGCCGAGAGCGAGCAGGTGGGCGACGGCCTCACGCATGCCGGCCTCGTCGTCGGTCCAGATTGATGTGACAGAGGCGTTCGCGACGGGGCCTCCCGCAACCACGGTGGGCATGCCGAGCTTCTCGACGAGGCGAATTCTTGGATCGGCGGCGCGCGGGTCCAGCAGGAGGACGCCGTCGACGGTCCTCCTGGCCCACCACTTCTCCAGGGTCGACATCTCGGCATCGACATCGGGAACCACTTGCAGCGTGAGGGAATGGCTCTCCCCTGACAAAACCTCGCTCACTCCGGCCGTGAAAGAACCGAAGAACGGCTCGGTCGCCACCACCTCGGCTGAACGCCCGATGACCATGCCAATTGTCTCGGAACGGGCAGACGACAGCCGCCGGGCGGCGTCGTGCGGGGACCAACCGAGGCGGGCGGCCACATCCAGAATTCGGTCTCGGGTCTGGGTGGACACACCGGCCCGGTTGTTCAGAGCGTAAGACACGGCCGCTGTGGACACCCCGGCAGCTCGCGCGATGTCACCGATTCGAGGGCGGCTGGCGATCTCCTGGCCTGATGTTTCGTGAGTCACTATTGCATCTTATGCGGTTAAGTGTTTCGCTGGTCGCGGCTGCAGGAAGGGGAGTGGGCGGTCCGCCCGCTCCGCCTACCAGCCGCTCGATTCAACGGCGAATGCCCCTACCTTTAGGACAAAAATGACACTTACGCCTTCCCGAGACGACAAATTCTCCTTCGGCCTGTGGACGGTCGGCTACAACGGTGCCGATCCCTTCGGCGGTCCAACGCGCAAGCAACTCGATACGGTCCATGCCGTGGAGAAGCTGGCCGAGCTCGGCGCGTACGGGGTGACCTTCCACGACGACGACCTGTTCCCCTTCGGTGCGTCGGACGAGGTCCGGCAAGGGGAGGTCGACCGGTTCAAGCAGGTCCTGGCCGACACCGGGCTGATTGTTCCCATGGTCACGACCAACCTGTTCAGCGCCCCGGTGTTCAAGGACGGTGGCTTCACCTCCAACGACCGTTCGGTGCGCCGGTTCGCGCTGCGGAAAGTGCTGAGGAACGTCGACCTCGCGGCCGAGCTCGGCGCCAAGACTTACGTCATGTGGGGTGGCCGTGACGGGGCGGAGTACGCCCATTCGAAGGACGTCCGTGTCGCGTTGGAACGATACCGCGAGGCCGTCAATCTGCTGGGCGACTACGTCACCGACAAAGGCTATGACATCCGCTTCGCAATCGAGCCGAAGCCGAACGAGCCCCGCGGCGATATCCTGCTGCCTACGCTCGGCCACGCGATGGCGTTCATTCAGACCCTCGATCGTCCGGATTTGGTCGGCATCAACCCGGAAACCGGGCATGAGCAGATGGCTGGGTTGTCCTTCACTGCCGGCATCGCCCAGGCGCTCTACCAGGGGAAACTCTTCCACATCGACCTCAATGGCCAGCGGGGTATCAAGTACGACCAGGACCTCGTCTTTGGCCACGGCGACCTCTACGACGCGTTCGCTCTCGTAGATCTGCTGGAGAACGGGGGCGTTCAGGGCGGACGCTCCTATGACGGCCCGCGCCACTTCGACTATAAGCCAAGCCGCACCGAGGACGAGGCGGGCGTCTGGGAGTCCGCGCGTGCAAACATGCGCAACTACCTGCTCCTCAAGGAGCGGGCGGCCGCGTTCCGTGCTGACCCGGAGGTGCGGGAGGCACTGGAAGCTGCCAAGGCACCCCAGCTCGCACAACCGACGTTGGGCGAACACGAGAGCTACGACGACCTCCTCGGCGACCGCTCTGCTTTCGAGGACTTCGACGCGTCCGCCTACTTGAACGGCAAGGGATTTGGGTTCGTGCGCTTGCAGCAGCTCGCCACCGAGCATTTGCTCGGGGCGCGCTGAATCGGCTCCTTGTCTCTCTCAACTTCTCCTCTTGTCTCCATCCTTCCTAGAAAGCGAACAAATGACTAACTTCGAAACCGCGACCGGACTCGCAGTGACGCCCTTCGATGCGGAGAACGGCACTGGGCTGCAACTCGGCTCCGGTGACGCCGGACTCTTCGCAACTTCGACGCCCGTCCGCCTCATCACCGATGACGGCGTCGTTACCGCCCGCGCATACGACTCCGTCGAGCAAGACGAGGAGGCGAGCCTCGGCCGGCTGGACACCGTTCTTCCCGACGGTACCCGCGTCGTCGTGCTGGACCGCTGGTCACCCTCGTCCGAGGGTGACAGCGTGCAGGTGAGCCGTTCGATCTCGATTCCGACGGCAGGCTCCGCTGCCGGGGTCCGCGCCGAGCTCGTAGTCGAAAGCACGGTGCCTGCACAGCAGGCGGACTGGCAGTTCTACGTAACAGGTGCCCTATACAACCGCAACGACACGGACCTCGACGGCAAAGAGGACTACCTGGGCGGCTACGTCCAGGAGTACCGCGACGACCGCAACGGGCACCTAGCCGTCCTTGCCTACCTGCCGCAGGAAAATCAGGGCTTCAGTCTGGCTCGCACAAGCGTCCCCACCTTCGACTCAGCCATCTCCGATGACGAACTCGTGAGCGGAGTGGTCATCAGCGACTCGGACATCGGCTCCCTCGGCATCGACTCACGTGAGGGTGAGCCCCTTGCGCTTCGGGCGGGATACCCTTTCGGTGAGGAAGTCACCTTCAGCCTGGAGACCAGCGGTCGTGGATGGGCCGGGTTCCTGCCGATCAGGGAAGGTCGCACCGCCGTCGTCGAGTACGAGTTGCGAACGTTCTTCGCCGAGGACCTGACGGAGGCCATCTGGAGCGTCACGCAGCGGCAGATCGCGCGCCTGCAAACACGCCCCGCCGAGCTTCCCCTACCCATGGAAGAACTCGAGCGACACCGCTTCCTTCTCACCCAGCTCTACTTCAAGGACTGGGACGCAGAGGTGGACCCGAAGCGTCCGGCCGGTTACATGACGCACTTCTCGCCTCGGAAGGGCGAGACCCTCGGCTCGCTCATCGAGTTCGGTTTCACCGGCGCCCAAGCGCTCCACGCCCTCAACGCGATCCGCCGCGGCTACCGCGAAGATGCGCCGCTCTGGACGGAGCGTGCTCGGAAGGTCCTCGACTTCTTCGTGCGTGAGATGCAAGCCGAGAATGGATTCTCCGAAGGCATCTATGACACGCAAAGCAAGGACTTCGTCCGGTGGTTCACGGGCATTCTTCTGCCATTCCAGTACTCGGACGACGATTCGGAGGCACTGGCGTACCTTGGCAGCCAGATGACCAAAGCCCTCGGGCCAATCGCCCGGACCTTGCGCACTGTGCCGGGCAACTACACGCGCACGATGTGTGAGTCCATCTTCCCCCTCCTTCTCGCGTATGAGGAGGAGTCCCGCCACGGCATCGATCAGAGCCAGTGGCTAGCGGCGGGGGAGCGGTTCGGAGCCTTTCTCCTGGCCGCGCAAGGAGAGGACGGCGCTTGGTTCCGCGGGTACTCACCGGAGGGGGAGGGACTCACCAACCCTGTCGAGTGGTTCGGTAAGTCCTCCGTCGAGCAGCGATCAGGCACGATCTTCCCGATAGAGGTGCTCGCGGCTCTGCACCGGATCACCGGCAAGGCTGAGTACAAGCAGGCCGCGCTCCGTGCGGCCGACTACATCACTGACACCTTCGTCCCCGGTATCCTTTACTGCGGCGGCCTCAACGACACGTCGCACATCAAGTCGGTGAAGATCGACTCAGTAGGGGTCATGTTCGCCATGCGGTCACTCATCATGGCGTACAAGCTTGGCGGCGACCAGCGTCACCTCGGCGCAGCGCTCAAAGCGGCGAAGGTCCTGAGTTCGTGGCTGTTCCTGTGGGACGTGCCCTTCCCCAAGGGGTCCCTGCTCGACGTCGGTGGATTCCGGAGCACCGGCTGGGCGGTCTGCGACGCCATCCCAGGGGGCGGCTACGTGGACGACGAGTTCCTCGAATTCGTCGGCGACATGCTCGACATCGCGCAAGCCGCCGAGGAGCCGGACCTCGTCGACATCGTCGAGATCGTGCTCGCCGGCATGCAGTATGGGCTCTCCATCCCCGGCAACATGCTCGGCTACGCCGCACCGGGCATCCAGTGCGAGGGCTACATGACGTCATACTGGCTGAGCGCTCCCGAGAAGACCGCCTTTTCAGGAGCGGTGAACAAGAAGAAGGGCGACGACAACGACACGTGCAACGGGCTCGTCAACGCCCAAGCCCTCTATGGTCTGGACACCCTCCGCAACACCTTCGGCACGATCGAGTTCTCCGAAATCCGTCGGATCCTGGGGGCGACGGGCCAAGGAGCCTGAGTCGCGGTTGACGCGACATTGAACGGCGAGACGGGGGCCGCGGCCACAGGCCCGGCCTCCGTCTTACCAATTGGGAGGCCGCGTAGACGCTCGCAACCAAGTACCTTCTTCAGCAGTCTTCTAGGAACGCTGACCACTGAACTCGGCCGTCGAATCCCATCCCGTGGAGCAGCGGTCCGACTCCAGGTTCACGTAGGCGCACTCCTCCGGAGTGAGGACGAGGTCTGCAGCCGCCATGGAGGAGCGGAGCTCGTCGATCGTTTGAGGGCCGATAAGGGCGAAGGCGCTGAAGCGTTGTGAAAGCACGAACGCCAGCGCAATCTCGGTGGCGGACACCCCTCGCTGAGCGGCGGTCTCCTCGGCGCGCTCCCGGCGTGCGAAGTTCTCATCGTTGAACCACACCCGCACGACATCCGCGAGGGCGGGGTTCACAGCGTCAGCGCGGTCGAATCGGCCGGTGAAGAAGCCGCTCGCCTGACTGGACCAGGCGAAGAGCGACAAATCACGCTCCTCGTACCAGCGGCGAGTCGGCAGATCCGACGCGCTGTAGCAGTCCGTCCAGGTCGCCTCGTTCCAGAGGGCGAGCGAGAAGTTCGGGCTGCTGACCGTGAACCCGACGAGGCCGTGCTCAGCGGCGTACGCATTGGCCTCCTCAATCCGGTGAGGGAGCCAGTTGGAGCCACCGATGGCGCGGATGCGGCCGGCCGCGACGTGCTCGTTCATCACTTCCACGAACTCACCCGCGGGGATCGACGGGTTGTCGCGGTGCATCATATACACGTCCGCGGTCTCGATTCGGAGCTCCTCCAGCGAACGGACGAGGTCACTCGTGACCAATTCCGGGTCGGCCGACGTCGAGCACGCGCCCTTTGCGATGATTGATAGTCGGTCACGGATACCGCTGCGAGTGATCCACTCGCCCACGACCCGCTCGCACGAGCGGTCGATCCCATAGATGGCGGCAGTGTCGAGCGTGTTTCCCTCCAGCCGGACGTATTCGTCGAGCAGGGCGAACGCGTCTTTGCGGGCGTCGATCGACATGGCAGCGGTGCCCATGACCAGCCTCGACACAGGAACGGGCACTCCGGGAATGGTTCCAAACTGCATTTTCCTAGTCCTCCTCATCCGTGGGAAAGCGAAGACCGATGGCGCGGCGCCAGCTGTCCAAAGCCCGCATGTTGCCGAGCGAATCGGCGAGGTCCATTACAGGTAACGGCACCGAGCCGGTGCGGACGTACTCGGCGAAAGTGTCGACCTCAAGCGCATACAACGGCCGGTCGCTCGGGATGACTCGCGACTCGATCGTGTCGTTTCGCTTGATGAGCAGTTCGGGGGTGCGGCCTCCAATCTCCGGCTGCCACGGGTTGCTGATCGTGATGCTTCCCTCGGTACCCCAGAGGTGGGCAATCGAGGGGATGTCCACCTGGTTGCCGCAGGTGATGCTCGAGATCAGTCCGTTCTCGAACTCGAAGACCCCGACGCCCCACTCGTCCACCCGGCTCCTCTCGCCGATTCGGGCGGTTGCTCTGGCCGAGACGGGTTCGGCGAAGCGCCGGCCGGTTCCGATGCCAGCGACCAGCCGGGACAGCGACAGGCCGTAGCATCCCAAGTCCATCAGGGCGCCCCCGCCCGCTGCCCGTTGCATCCGGTAGTTGTCGTACCCGCCGTGCATGTGACCGCCGAAGGAGGACTCCATGACGCGCACCTCGCCGATCACACCGTCTCCGAGTAGGCGAACGAGCTCAGTCATCTGGGGATGGGCGCGATACATATACCCCTCGAGGAGCGCGACTCCATGCTCCTCCGCAGTTTGGGCAGCGCGGGCCGCTTGGGCCGCGTTCAGGGCGATCGGCTTCTCGCAGAGGACGTGCTTGCCCGCGCGGGCGCTCTTCTCTGTCCACTCCAGATGGAGGTGGTTCGGAAGGGCGATGTAGACGGCGTCGACCTCATTGTCGTCAAGAAGCTCTTGGTAGGAGCCGAAGTGCTTAGCGGCCCCATGTGCCGCCGCGAGCTCTGCCGCTCGCGCCGCGTCCCGGCTCGCTACGGCCGTCAGAGTGCCGAAGCGAGACCGCAGTACGTCCCGTGCGAATTGGGGAGCGATGTAGCCGACCCCGAGAATTCCCCAGCGCAGCGGCGCGTGGGATGCCTCCTGGGGAGCGATTTCGCCCCTTGCCTGCAGGTTGGTCACTTGTTCACCCGCTCGTGCTGGAAGATTTGGTTGCGAAGCTCTGAGAAATCGGAGGTACCGTAGGCGTCGACGAGACTGTAGATGCCGTAGGCCGCCTGGGCATTGGTGAGTGCGTTGCAGGTATCGTTGTCGTCGCCCTTCACCTTGTTCACTGCGCCGGAAAACTCCGTGGTGTCAGGGGCGCTGACCCAGTACGACGTGAGGATCCCTTCGCACTGGATCCCCGGGGCCACATAGCCGTGGTCGTTGGTAGGGGTTGAGACCCCGTACTGCATCCCGTATTCGACGAGCTCGGCGATGTCGAAAAGCGCGGGCTCACCGGCAAGCTCGGCGATGCGGACGAGATCTGCAGTGAACTCGAGGAATTCATCGTCCAGGTAGCTACCTGAGGCAATGACGTCGCAGCCCGCCCAGCCGGTGGACTTGAACCCGGCCTCGGCGAGAAGGGTACCCTCCGGCATCGGAACGTCCCACAAGTAGACCCACGAGGAGAGGATCTTCGCTGACTTCACCGCCGCGTCGAGGTAGGGCCTCCGCGACGTGGCCTCGTAGGCTTTGAGGAGCGAGCGCATGAGGAACATCACGCCGACAGCATCGGTTTTGACCGACTTGATGTGGGTCGTGTCGTTGAGGCCGCCCATGTATACAGTCGGCTCGACGTAGTTCTGGATGATGAAGTCCGCCGCCTTCTCCGCGGCGGTCAGGTACCGCTCGTCCCCGGTGAGGCGGTGCAGCATCGTGAGAACCGGGACGGGAAAAATGGTCCCGCTTTTTTGCTCCACGTAAGATTTGCCGAACCAGGCGCCTGGGGACGTCAAGCCGTCCCCGCTCGGCTCGTATGCGCGGAACCATGACCCATCCTCAGCCTGCGCGTCCAGCAGGAACTCGCCGAACCGACGTCCTGTGGTCAACCACTCGTCGTTCGTGCGCCCGTTGGCGGCATCCAACTCATACGCGAGCAGGATCGGGTAGAACGACTCGCACATGGTTCTCATGTAGTTGCCTTCAACCTCCCGCAGCTCGCGAGCGATCGGCATCAGGGCCTCGGCCATCTGCCTTCCGACGAAACGGCGCACATCCTCCTCGTCCTCGGCGTACTGGAAGGGCATCAGGATGCCGGTGAACCAGTAGGTGAACCTGTCGTGGATTGGGTCGTAGATGCCTTGGGAGAACCCGTTCTCCAGCTGGCAGTGCCGGACGAAGAAGTCGATGACCGACCGTGCCCTGTCCTGGTAGAGCCGCACGTTGGTGCGGTAGCCGTAGGCGAGTTGCGCCCACGCGACCAGTGTCTGGTCGCCGGAGAACCCGAATTCGATGAGCGAGCCCCGGACCTCGCCGGAGCGGGGCGAGAAGTGCACGAGGTAGCCGGCCGGCTCTTTCTCATTCTCGTCCTTGCTCCACTTGCGGTAGTTGAGCTGGGTCAGCAGCTGGCGGTACTCCACGGACTCGTCAAGGCTCACATCGGGGGACGGGCGCTGCGTTCCTAGTTGCTGCCGCTGGTGCTCGAAGAGTGCCCAGATGGCCTCCGTGAGGTCGGGAGTGCCGACTTCGATGCGAAACTCATACGAAAGGTTCATTTCCAGGTCAGCCGTCAGAGGAGCGTACGCCTCCCATCCGGTGCCTGCGGTGTCGAGGGAGAAGCTCCGCTCCTCCGCGAAGGGGTAGCTGGCGCGGAGCGTGACTGAGCCGTCCGATCCGGGAGCGAGACCGAGAGAGCCGATGTCAGTGGACTGCACGAAACTCCTCGCCCGCAAGTCGTCGGCACTGATCGCGGTATCGAAGGTCGGAACTGTCGTGCGGGCGATGGAGAAGGCCGTCCCCGTCTTCGGCGAGCGGGCGAGCGCCGCCAGCGCTCCGTTCTTGTCGTCACGCAGGTCCTGCGTGTAACTGCCGAGATAGTCCTCGACGCCGTCCCCGTCACCGTCATTGCGGTTGTAGAGAGTGCAGGGCAGGTAGTACTGCCACTCGGACTCCGTCGTCCCGGTCGTCCGGCTCACTCCTTCCAACCGAACCTGGAGCCCGGAGCCGGATCCCAACGCGACCACCGTCACGCGACGATCCAGGCGAACGGCGTTGTCGTCTGCGACGCTCAGGAGGTCGGTCACGCTCACTACCGTCCCGTCAACCAGTTCCACGTGCGCCTGGCCACGAACTGAGCCGTTGTCGTCGTCGACCGTGTCATATCCGGAGCGGGCCGGTTCGTGGTCGAGGACGGTGACGATGACCGGGGTGGTCAGTTCGACGACGTCGTCGCCGCGGCGCACGACAACGACGGGACGACTCGCAACGCTGTCGATGTTGAGGGAGACGGGCTGGGCCATGGTGTCCTTTCGTGGGTTGTTACGGATGCGACCGTTGGGAGACAGGCGTCGGTCACGTCGCCGTCTTTCCCGCCAGCTCCTCTGGTCCGGCGACCTCGAGAACGGAGAGTTGGACTGAGCCACCGTCCTCGGCGCTCGGGTTCGGCCGGTAATCGAACCAGTCGAAATGCGCGGGCGTGGAGCGGCCGGACGGGAACGCGACGTACAGCCCGATAAGAACGCCGGTGAAGCCGCCGGCGAATTCAGTGGCGAGGAAACGGGACTCGACAGGATCGCTCGTGTGCACCGTCCCGAGGCGGGTCGTAGCGGAGAAGACGTAGGAGTCGACGTCCCCAACGACGCGAAGCATCAGGTCGCTCTCGTCCGTTTCACCGACCACCGTGCAGAGATCCAGTCGCCCGATCACCTGGCGGAGGACGATCTCCTTGACGGGTCCTCGCCGTCGGACGCCGAAGGCGAAGAAATGGTTGTCGTTCATGCGCACCGCAATGCCGGCTTCCTCGCCGTCCAAGGCCGGCGAGTATTCCAGCCGCGTCTGCGCCTCGAAGGAGTAGTGCTGCTGCCGACGGCCCACGAAGCACGGGAACGGGTCTACGAGACCGACAGCCTCCGCCACGAGCGTCAGCCATCCGGGACGCGTTCCGTGCAGCACCTCAGCATCGAGGGGTTGGCGGACGAACTCCCATTCCGCTCGTAGACGGAGTCCGTCGAAGTCGTCGCGCGTAGTTATGGGGGACGGTGCGGATGCCGGGAGCGGTGGGCGCGGCTGCTCGACCTCGATCTTGCCACCGTCGCCAACTGTCGGCCATCCGTCCTCGCGCCACTGTACCGGCGCGAGGAGGGTCTCGCGCCCGAGGAGATGGCGCGGCCACTGGCCGACCGGGCGGACCCCGAGGCACACCAGCCACCAGTCGCCGTTCGGCAGGGTCACGAGGTCGGCGTGACCGACGGCCTGCAGGGGACTAGCGACGCTGCGATGACTCACCAGAGGGCCATGCGGGGAAGCCTCGAAAGGGCCCCAGGGCGAGGTCGATCGTCCGATGGTCACCATATGGCCATATTCCGTCCCGCCCTCCGCGAGGACGAGGTAGTAGAAATCGCCCCGGCGATAGAGGTGCGGCGCCTCCGGGTAACGCGCGCCGGTCCCGCCCCAGAGGAAGCGAGGTTCTGCGAGTAGGCGGCCGGTCATCGGATCCACCAGCGACTGCTGGATGCCGCGCTCGAAGCCCGGGTTCTCTACATGGGGCCCGGCGGGGTGCGGTTCGATATTCGATGCGAAGTACGCGAGCCCGTCCTCGAAGTAAAGAGACGGATCGATTCCATTCTGGTCGACCCACACCGGATCGGACCAGGGGCCGGCGGGGTCGGATGCGTGGACGATGAAGTGCCCTCGGCCGGATACGTTCGTCGCGGTTACGAAGAAGAGCCCGTCATGGTAACGGATGGTCGGTGCGTAGATTCCTCCTGATGCCGCGGCACCGGACAGGTCCAGTTGGCTCCGCCGGTCGAGGACGTGCCCGAGTGGGAGCCACGACACAAGGTCGGTGCTCGTGAATATTGGGATGCCGGGGAAGTACTCGAACGAGCTCACCACAAGGTAGAAGCGGTCTCCTACGCGGCAGACGCTGGGATCGGGATGGAAGCCGGAAATGACGGGGTTGGTGAAGGCGGTCGCGGGCGAGGGACTTGTCATCCCTTGACCGCCCCGGCCATCAAGCCCTCGACCAGATGGCGCTGCAGGAACAGGAAGAGGACAAGCACCGGAATCACGGCGACGACGCCCGAAGCCAGGAGGGGGCCCCACTGCACGGTCAGGTTGCCCATGAAGCCGGCGACACCGAGCGGCAGGGTCTTGCCCTCGTCCGCGTTGATGAGCACGAGGGGGAAGAGGTACTCGTTCCACGAGAAGATGAAGGAGAAGACTGCGATCGCAATGACGCCGGGTCGCGCGACGGGCAGGAGAATGGCCCACAGCACCCTCATCCGAGAGGCGCCGTCGATCCGGCCTGCTTCCAGCAGCTCCTTAGGCACCTGCAGGAAGAAGCTTCGCAGCATCCAGATGCAGAAGGGGACAGTCAGGACCAGTTCGACGAGGACGAGCCCGACGAGGTTGTCGACGAGGCCTAACCGGCTGAGGAGCGTGTACGCGGGCACGACCACCACGACGCCGGGGAACATGTAGGTGAAGAGGATGAGCTGTCCTGCCGCCTGTCCGATTCGGGTGGGGAAGAACGCCAGGCTGTAGGCGCCGAGTACTGCGACGACAACGGTCAGGGCAGTGACGATAACCGCTACGAGGATGCTGTTGCCCAGCCAGGTGAAGATCGGTGTGGCGGAGAACAGCTGCACATAACTCTCGGCGCTGAAGGCCGACGGGAACAGCGCACCTGAGAACAACTGGGACGGCGCGGTGATCGACGAGATGAACAGCCAGTAGAACGGGAAGGCCGAGTACACCGTCGCGGCGAGAATCGCGAGCAGGAGGAGAACTCGGCGGTTGGTTTTTGACTCGAGAATCTTCATCGTGACTCCTTCTCGCTGCGGCGCACGTAGGTGAAGTAGAGGGTGGCGAGGATCGCGATTGTGATGAGCATCAGGACGGCCCAGGCTCCGGCCTCCCCAATTTGCAATCCTTTGAACGCGACCTCGTAGGTCTTCACGGGAAGAATCATCGTGCGGTCCGCGGGACCGCCACGCGTCGACAGGTAGACGAGGTCGAAGTTGTTGAAGTTGAACATTGTGAAGATGAGGGCGACCGTCAGCAGGATGCCGCGGAGGTGCGGCAGAGTGACGTTGGCGAATGTGCGCAGCCGGCCCGCGCCGTCTACGGCAGCCGCCTCCGTGAGCTCGCGCGGAACGCTCTGCAGCCCAGCGAGGAAGATGATCATGGTGAAAGGCACGCCCCGCCACACGTTCACCCCGATGACCGTCCACAGCGCAAGCGACTCGTCAGAAAACCAGGCGAGGTCTCCCCAGGCCGGGTTTACCTGCGCCAGCAAGTTGTTGATCACGCCGTAGAGGTCGTTGAGCATCCACTTCCAGATCAGGGCGACGACGACGACGGGCGTCACCCACGGGAGCAGGAACACGCCGCGGAGGATGCCGCGGCCGCGGAAACGCTGATTGAGCAGCAGAGCGAAGGCGAGGCCGATCACGATCTGCAGGGCTACCGACAGGGCCGTCCAAATCAGGGTGCGGCTGAAGGTCGACCAGAAGCTGTCATCGGTCAGGACCTCGATGTAGTTTTCGAGGCCGATGAAATCGGCCACCGGGCTGAGGAAGCTGCGATCGGTGAAGCTGTCGATGATGACCGAGACGAGGGGCACGCCCATCAACAGCACGATGACGGCGGCGGCCGGCAGCAGGAGGAGTAGGCCGGTCAGGTTCTCGCGGCGCGCCTGCCGAGACTTCTTGTGAGGGAGGGGGCGAGGACGTGGTCCCGACACCTTTCGTCGCGGCTGGTCTGCGGGCTGCGTTTCAAGATCGGATGTGACGTTCATTGTCGCTCCAGGGGGAAGTGAGGGGCGGACGGGGTTGGGTTCCCGTCCGCCCGTTCAGCGGACGTGCTCGACTACTTGATGGTGTCCCGCATCTCATCTGCGACGCCCGCCGCCGCCTCTTGCGGGTCCTTGCCCTGCTCGATAACGGCAGTCGCCGCCTTGGCGATGAGGTTCAAACCCTCCCATTCACCGGCGTGAGGGTTGGGGAGCCCGAAGATCCACGCATCCGGGAGGCTGGTCTTCACCGCCTCGATGAGCTCGGCGCTCGCGACGACCTTTTCGTTGCTCTGGTAGGTCTCGCTGTCCTGGACCTCCCCGAGGACCGGGAAGAAGGATGTCGGGTTGACCAGGATGAGCTCTTCGTAGTTCTTCGGGTCGTAAAAGTACGAAAGGAAGTCCTTCGTCTCTTCTGGATGCTCCCCACCCTTGAACGCGAAGACGCTCAGGTTGCCCATGAAGGCCCCGGCACCACCGTTGGATGGAACTGGGACGGTTCCGAACTGTTCCGCGACCTCCGGGCCGGCAGCGTCGAGCGCTGACTGCATCCAGCTGCCGTAAATGAACATGCCCAACTTGCCGGTCGTCATCGCAGCCTGGGCTTCGGGACGGTCGTAGCCACCCGAGCCTGGGGGCGAGTACTGCGCGAGAGAGCTGTAGAACTCGAGCGCCTCGACGGACTTCTCCTCGTCGAAGGTGACGGTGTTCGGGTCGTCCCTGTCGACGATGTCTCCACCGTTGGAGAGGATAAGGCTGTACAGGCTCTGGTTCGTGACCTGGCTGGTCGACGAAGGAATCAAGATGCCGTACTGGTCGTCGTGGGTCATCGCCTTGGCGGCGGCCTCGAGTTCATCCCAAGTCTTCGGCGGTTGCAGACCGGCGGCCTCCAACATCGGCTTGTTGTACCAAAGTACGACCGAGTTGTGGACGAGGGGCAGCGTGAACCAGTCGCCCTCCTCAGTCTTGCTCAAATCGACGAGGGACGACGCGGAGTCCGCGAACGCCGCTTCGCCGCCGATGGCATCGACGACGTCGTTCAGTGGCTCGAGCACGCCCTGCTCCTGGAACGACGCGCCGAACGCCACCGACCCGATCGAGGCGTCGGGGGCGTTCCCGCTCTGCAGGGCGGTCTGCCACTTGGCGAAAATATCGGACCACGGAATCGTGACGAGCTTGACGTCGACGTTGGGGTTGTCGTCTTCGTAGGCCGAAATGATCTTCTCGAAGACCTCGACCTCCGCCTCGTCGGTTTCCGGGTTCCAGAACTCCAGCTCGATCTTGCCGTCTGCGGTCTGCGATTCCGACCCAGAGTTAGAGCAGCCGGTGCCGAGCGCGACCATTATGAGCGCTACGGACGCTGCGACGTACTTCTTTGTGTGCCTAGGCATCGTTGCCTTCCTTTTGGCGAGAGACTCGCTAATCGACATTGATTATGTCGAAAACTTTCGAAAAGGTTCCGACCGAAAGCACGCTAACACATTCGTAAATGAAGGACAAGGACTTCCAGACTCAGGGCTCCTCGATATCGAAGCCTGGCGTCGCCGCTCGACCTAAGGCGCGCCCACCCGCTCACGAATGAGCGGCAGGTTGAGCGTTCCGTACGTCTCCCGAATGGCGTCCAGCCCAAACAGGGCCGCTGCGTTGACGAAACCGTTACACGTGTCGTTGTCATCACCCTTGACCTTGCCGACCGCTCCCGAGAAGAGTGTCGACTCAGGCGCACTCAGCCAGTAGGACGTCATGAAGCCCTCGCACTGAATGCCCGGAGCCGCATAACCAAGCATGTTGCCGGGAATGGACGTGCCCTGCTGCATCCCGTTGATGACAAGCTCGACGATGTCGACGAACGCCGGCACGCGACTCGCTGCTGCCACGTCGAGGAGGTCCCCGACAAACTCGAGGAACACATCCTCCACATAGGACCCGGCGGGGATGGCGTCGCAGACAGCCCACCCTGTCGTCCGGAACCCCCCGGTGGCGAGGAGGGTGCTCACCGGGAACGGGACGTCCCAAAGGAAGAGCCAGGACGTGGCAATCTTCGCCGCCTTCACCGCGGCCTCTAGGTGCCGGGTCTCGCCTCCAAGTCGGTAGGCCACGATGAGCGACCGCATCGCGAAGAGCACGCCCGTGGAGTCGATCTTGACCGACTTGAGCTGCGCCGTGTCGTTAAGTCCGCCGCAGTAGCGGACCTCTGGGACGTAGGTGGTCGCGATGAAATCGGCGGCCCGGAGAGCCGCTTCCTTGTACTCGGGCATACCGGTGAGGCGATGCAGCGTCGCGAGTACCGGGATGGGGAATATGGTTCCCGACCGCTGCTCGACCGGGCCGTTCCCAAACCATTCGACAGGATGGGTCAGGGGCTCGCCCGATGGCATATACCCGCGATACCAGGAGCCGTCCGGTTCCTGGTTCTGCAGCAAGAATGAGCCGAACCGCTCGCCGGATTTCAGCCAGTCGGCCTGATGGACGCCGTGCCGGGCCTCCTCCTCGTAGGCGAGCAGCACGGAGTGAACGGCTTCGCACATCGTGCGTGTGTAGTTCCCCGGGACTCCGCGGAGTTCCTTGGCGATGGGGGCGAGCGCCTCGGTGACCTGACTGCCGAGGTACGCACGCAGTTCCTCCTCGTCCTCAGAATATTGGAAGGGCATAAGGATTCCTGTGAACCATTGGACGAAGCTCCTGCTTCGGGTGTCGTACAGCCCCTCCGCGAATCCGTTCTCAGACTGGCATTCGCGCACGAAGAAGTCGTTGACCATCCGCCCGCGCTTGATCCATAGTGGTACCCCCTCCCGGTATCCGCGGCGAATGGCGGCGAGGGCGTGGAGAGATTGGGCGCCTGTGAACCCGAACTCGATCAAGGACCCGAGCGTCTCGCCTTCTCGGGGTGAGAAGTGGGTGAGGTAGCCGGCTGGCCTGCGCGGGTCCTCGTCCGCTGTCCATGCCCGGAAGTACTGTTGCGTCAGCGAAAAGCGGTGGCGCTCCAGCTCCTCCAGAGGCAGGGGGAGAGGCGACGGCGCCGTACGCAGACGGAGCCGCTGCCTTTCGCCGACACTCCAGATCGCCTCTGTGAGGTCAGCGGCGGGGACGACGCGCAACTCATACTGGACCGCGGCGCGGTGGCCGGCGACAACCGGGAGATATCCCGCCCACCCTCGGCCGCTCGTGTCGAGACAAAAGGTCCGCTCCTCGCCGAATGGATACCCTGCGCGGAGGCGAAGGGGCCCGGTCTCATCGGGGATCAGGCCAAGCGACCCGATATCTGACTGCTGTACCACAACGCCGGACAGAAGCTCCGCCTTGGACACGGGGGTATCGTGGCCGGGGACGCTGGTCCGCGCCAATGAGATCCCGAGTCCCGGGCCGGCCAGGTAGGCGAGTACTGCAAGATGGCCGTTCCGATCGTCCCGGTACTCCTGTACGTAGGTGCCGAGGTAGTCCTCGAGGCCATCGAGGTTCGTGTCGTTCCGGTTGTAGCAGGCACCAGAGATGAAGAGCTGCCAATCGGCATTCTCATCTGAAAGCGCCGCGTCCACGACGAGCTCCGCCCGTACACCTCCTGTCGAGCCCGCTTCCTCAATAGTCAGCGTGCGATCGACGAAGAAACTGTCGCCCTCGGGCGATGGGTTCCATCGGTCCTCCAGCACCACCCGGGTGCCCTCGTTCAACCGGGCCTCGAACAGGCAGATGAGGGAGTCGCGGTCCCGCTCGACGGAGTCGTACCCGCCCGAGGCAACCTGGCCGTCCGTTGTCCGCACCGACGCCGGGATTGTAAGGCGTGCCGCTTCCCGGCCGTTTACGCGCATCTCCAGGCCGACGCCGCGCGGCGCCGGAGACGGCACCAGTTCGACAGATGTCATTGCTTCTCGCTTCCTTGATAGCCGGGCGCCTTGACGTCGAAACTTTGCGAAGGCGGACAGAGCGAAACTATCAAACACGAACTTGCGTGCGCCAGACCATGCCGCTAACATCGAAATGTTTCGAAAGGTGTTTCATGGCAAAAGGTCGTCCAACGCTCGCCGACATTGCCGCCTTGGCGGATGTCTCGATCGCAACCGCTTCGAAGGTCGTCAACGGCCGCAGCGATGTTGCACCCACCACTCGGACCCGAGTCCTGCAGGTGCTCGAGGACACCGGATACGCGAGTCCAGTCGCTCGAACCGGACGAAACGGCTATCGCGGCCGCGCCGCCGTCTTCGAGCCGGGTCATCGGCCCCAGATTGTGGTGATGGTCCCGGGCATCGAGACCATGTACTCCGCTACGGTGGTCCACGGCATTATCGCGGGGGGCTTGGCCCTTGGTGTAGACGTTGTCGCCCGGATGGGCGCGGGCGCCCATGAGCGTATCCCGATGGACGCTGAAGTGGAGCTCCCATCAGACTGCGTCGGGGTCATTGCCATCACTCATGCCGCTGAGGGCCTCCGGTTTCCGGAGGCGTCTGCCCGGCTTCCCGTCGTCGCCATTGATCCGTGGGAGGACGCTCCTGCGCACTGGATGACCATCGGGGCGACGAACTGGATGGGGTCGAAATCGGCGACCGACCACCTGCTGGGGCTCGGGCATCGGGCGATCGGCTGGATCGGCGGCCCCGCAGGCAATGAGGCATCGGCCGAACGGCTGCATGGTTACAGGGCTGCGCTCCAATCGGCGGGAATCGAGGTCGTCGCGTCGAGAGAGCGTAATAGCGACTTCGAGTTTGAATTTGGGCGGGTCGCGGCCGTCGAACTCCTCGGGCTGCGCGATCGGCCGACGGCGTTCGTCGCAGCCAACGACGAGATCGCCATCGGAGCGATCGACGGGGCGTTGTCCATGGGCCTCAGCGTCCCCGGCGATGTGTCCGTCACGGGGTTCGACGACACCCCTCAGGCATCTTGGTCCACTCCCAAGCTCACGTCCGTGCGGCAGCCGCTAGCCGACATGGGACGAATGGCGGTGTCGATGATCCTTGATACCGTACGCGGGAGCGTCCCAGAGTCCCGCCACGTGCAGCTCGGCACGAGCCTTATGGTCCGTGAGTCGACCGCGCCGCCCCGCTCCTCTTGACAAACAAAGGGCGTGCTTGCACGCCCGCTTCGATCGAATGAGCGCGAGAGCGAATGTAGATTTCATCGATCTCAGTCGATTGATCTTCAATGACGGTCAAGTGATACTTGGTGCATGCGCGAGACGGACTGGATGCTCACTCCGCTCAAAACTCTGCTCCTGAAGTGCGGCTCGGCCGCTGCTCCCGTGCCGAAAGCGAGCTCCGTTAGCCGTCGGCGCTGTGGCTAGGTTGCCGAGGTGACGGCGATCCGAGTGGGCCTGGTGGCCGACCCGGCCTCGCCCACGGAGATTGCGCGTCGGATGATCAACCTGGGCCCGCCAGAGGGGGAGGGCCCCGACGTTTGGGACATCGAGGTCGTGAGCGAGCCGTTCACCCTGGGGTCCGAGGACGTCGACACCGCGTTGGCACGGCTGCGGGGCCAGGCACGCCAGCACGAATGGGACCTTGTCATCGGGGTAACCGAACTTCCGCTCCGGGACGACGACGGCCGATACCTGCTGGCCGCGAGCGACCCGCAACGACGAACGGCTGTGCTGTCGTTACCTGCGCTCGGCGGGCTCCGTGTGCACACACGCGCCCGTCACGCGGTGCGCGGGCTCGTCAGCGGCATGGCAGAGTCGATAGCGCAGGACGAGCAACGCGTAGCTCTCCCCGGCCTCAGCGCCCGCGGGCGGGTGCTCGTGGGCATGGTGCTCGCCAACCGTCCATGGCTCCTCATGTCCGGCCTCAAGTCCGCACTCGTTGCTGCCCTGGCAACCGGAGCTGTCGCAACGATCAGCTCTGACGTTTGGAAACTGGCCGGCTCCCTGTCGGGGTGGCGCCTCGGGATCGCGACGGTCGTTTCCATCGGGATCGTCATCGCGTGGATCGTAATCGACGGCGAGCTCTGGGACCGCCCTGACGGCAACTCCGCCGCGGCCAGGGAAAGGTCCCGTCTCTACAACACATCGACCCTGGTGACCCTGACGGTCGGCGTCCTCATCTGCTATCTGGCGCTTTACGTCGTAAATTTGGCCTGGGCTCTGTTCGTGCTCGACCCGGCCGTGATGGCCGATTCCCTCGGCAGACCGGTCGGCTACGGCGATCTCTTCGTG
The DNA here is from genome assembly GCF_900115155.1 of Mycetocola miduiensis. Taxonomy (GTDB): domain Bacteria; phylum Actinomycetota; class Actinomycetes; order Actinomycetales; family Microbacteriaceae; genus Mycetocola_A; species Mycetocola_A miduiensis. The sequence goes on along the minus strand of NZ_FOVM01000003.1, from coordinate 198,090 downwards.
CTTGCCTGGTTCGTCGCGTCGGCGGCGACTCTCGGCGGCGCCCTCGGCACCGGCCTGGAGTCGGACGAAGCGATCCGTGCAGCGGCGTATTCCAAGCGGGAGGAGGAGCGCCGCAATCGACTCGCGAGCGAAGAAACCTAGCGGCCGCGACGGCGACCCTGTTCCCGTTGCGTTCGATCTCGCGCTCGATTGACCGGGACCGTGCGTCGCGCGTACTGTCGATGGAATGGGAAAGGAACGGGACTCCCCGTGAACGACCTGAGGATGGGAATCCCTGGGGTGGGCGAGATCCATCCGGGGATGCACGTCTGCGTGATCTATGCGGGACCAGAGGAACGAGACCGGCTGCTGGTGCCGTTCATGCAGGAGGGGCTGCGCCACGGGGACAAGTGTGTCTGCCTTATCGACGACGTCGAGCCAGCCAGCATGCGGCAACGGGCGTACGAACCGGCGAGTCCCGGCGACGCGCGCCGGTCCGGACAGCTCGACGTGTACTCGGCTCCAGACGCCTACCTCCAGACCAGCGGATTCTCGGTCAAGCAGATGATCTCGTTCCTCGTCGCCAAACCGGCATCGTCCGCCGATGCCGAGGTACCTCTGCTACGCGCCGCCGGGCAGATGTCCTCGGTGCCCTTTGAGCCCGGCGCGAGGGAAATGTTCGACTACGAGACGGCCGTCAGCCACATAATCGCCGGGCTGCCCGCCGTCTTCCTCTGCATGTACGACGTGCAGCGTTTCGGGGTGGGCGTGCTCATCGACGTACTGAGGCTCCACCCTATGGTGCTGCTCGACGGGATACTGCTCCCCAACCTGCATTTCCTTGCACCGCCCGATTATCCGAAGACCGCGCCAGATGCCGTCCCGCGTTACCCGTTGGCCAGGCTTCCCACAAGCCCCATGGACGGGGATGACCAGTGGTTGCTCCTCACCGGCGCCGAGGTCAGGGTTGCCGAGCTGGTGGCCAGGGGCATGACGAACCGCGCGACGGCCGAGGAGTTGATCGTGTCACCCCACACAGTCGACGCGCATCTCAAGCACATCTACGAGAAGCTCGGTATTCACTCGCGGGTTGAGCTCACCGTACTCGCGTTTCGCCACGGCTCGCCGGCCGCCTGACGCCCGGCGCCGAGGCGCAGACCGCACGAGTTATACCCGTTTACGGGATGCGCGGGGTGGTGCACAGCGAAAGCATTGCCAATGAAGGCATCGAGCGAACGGAGTGCGTCATGGCTAGGTCTGTAGGTATCGACTTGGGAACAACCAATTCGGTGATCGCCGCGATGGAGGGCGGCCAGCCCCAGGTCATCGCCAACGCCGAAGGAAACCGGACCACTCCCTCCGTCGTCGCGTTCCTTGAGGGCGGTGAACGACTCGTAGGTCAGATGGCCAGGCGACAGGCGATCCTGAACCCCAAGGGCACGATCTACTCGGCCAAACGCTTCGTCGGTCGCAAGTACGACGAGGTGGAGAGCGAAATCCACGCCGTCTCATACGACGTCGTCGCCGGACCGGACGGCGCAGTCCGTTTCTCGGTCCACGGCAAGCTCTATGCGCCTGAGGAAATCTCGGCGCAGATCCTGCGAAAACTGGCAGACGACGCAGGCAAGGCGCTCGGCGAGCGGGTCACCGAAGCCGTCATCACCGTGCCCGCCCACTTCAACGACGCCCAGCGCCAGGCCACCAAGGATGCCGGCAAGATCGCGGGGCTCGAGGTGCTCCGCATCATCAACGAACCCACCGCTGCGGCCCTGGCGTACGGCATGGAAAAGCTCGAGAACGAGACGATTCTCGTCTTCGACCTCGGCGGGGGAACGTTCGATGTCAGCCTCCTGACCGTCGGCGAGGGCGTTGTCGAGGTCCGGTCCACAGCGGGCGACACTCACCTCGGTGGGGACGACTTCGACCGGCGCATCGTGGACTACCTCGCGGACGAGTTCAAGAAGGAGGTCGGCGTCGACCTGCGGCAAGACCCGCAAGCCCTGCAGCGCCTATTCGAGGCGGCCGAGAAAGCCAAGGTCGAGTTGTCGGCCGTCACCCAGACAGCCGTGAACCTTCCCTTCGTGACCGCGGATGCTTCTGGCCCAAAGCACCTCAACGTCAACCTCATGCGCTCAACGTTCGACCAGCTCACCGCGGATCTCGTTGAACGCTGCATGGGTCCGGTCAAACAGGCCCTGGGAGATGCAAAGGTCACCGCGGATGACATCGACGAGGTCATCCTGGTCGGCGGATCCACTCGCATTCCCGCAGTGCAGAGCCTCGTTCGTCGGATGACCGGTGGCAAGGATCCCAACATGACCGTCAACCCTGACGAGGTCGTCGCCCTCGGCGCGGCCGTTCAGGCGGCGATCATCAAGGGTGACGTGAAGGACGTCCTGCTCCTCGATGTCACACCGCTCTCGCTGGGGTTGGAGACGCAGGGCGGGGTGATGACCAAGGTCATCGAACGCAACACCACAATCCCGGCGCGTCGGAGCGAGGTCTTCAGCACCGCCGACGACAACCAGCAGGCGGTGGACGTGGTGGTCCTCCAAGGGGAGCGGGAGCGCGCCAGCGATAACCGGGTCCTCGCGCGCTTCCGGCTGGAGAACATCCGCCCAGCGCCTCGAGGTGAGCCCCAGATCGAGGTCACGTTCGACATCGACGCCAACGGCATCCTGCACGTCTCCGCGAAGGATAAGGACACCGGTGCCGAGCAACAGGTCACCATCAGCGAGACGTCGACCCTGACCAAGGAAGAGATCGATCGCATGGTGTCGGACGCTGACGCGCACCGCAGCGAGGACGCCCAGCTCCGCGAGCTGGTCGACGCCCGTAACGAACTCGACGCCGTGGCCTACCAGGTCCAGCGCGTACTCGCAGAGGCCGGGGATGCAGTCCAGGAGCATGACCGCGCCCGGGCGGAGATGCTGGTCAACGACGCGCGCGCGGCTCTCGACGAGCAAGCCCCGATCGACCGTCTGCGGTCGCTCACGGGCGAGTTGCACCAGATGGCCCAGGCCCTGAGTACGTCCGCCCCGAGCCAGGCCGACGCCGGGCCCGGCGGTCAGCCGGCTGGCTCCAGCCAGGCTGGACCGGGCGACGATTCAGACGACGTGATCGACGCCGAGTTCACGACCCACTGAGCGTCAAAATGCCTGAACAAGAGAATCCGCCACCTGCGCCGGACGACAGCCGCGCGGCAGAGAGCGACGCAGAGAGCGCGAAGCAGATCGCCGAACTCGAAGACTCCTGGCGCCGTACCGCCGCGGAGCTGGACAACTTTCGCAAACGATGCGCGAAGGACCTGCTCCGTGCTCGCGAGCAGGAGCGGGCCTCGGTGGCCGCCCGCTGGTTGCCGGTCCTCGACAACCTCGAGCGTGCGCTGGAGCACGCATCCTCGAACCCCGACCAGATCGTCGAGGGGGTGCGTGCCGTGCACCAGCAGGCACTGTCCATTCTCGCCGACCTGGGTTACCCGAGGCGCGAGGATGACACGGGCGCAGCCTTCGACCCTGCCCGTCACGAGGCGGTCAGCACGATCGCCGGCGAAGACCTCGTTCCAGGCACGGTGGCGCACGTTGTCAGGGCAGGCTACGGGCCCGACAATGAGATCCTCCGCCCGGCGTCCGTAATAGTAGCGACCAGGAGCGAGTAATGGCCCGGGACTCTTACGAGGTCCTCGGTGTCTCCCGCGACGCCGACCAGTCGGAGATCCAGCGGGCTTACCGCAAACTTGCCCGCAAGCTCCACCCAGACGTCAACAAGGATCCCGGTGCCGAAGACAGGTTCAAGGAGCTCTCCGAGGCGTACGACGTGCTATCCGACCCCGACCAGCGCAAACGGTATGACGCGTTCGGCGAGAATTTCCGGCGCGTCGATGCGAACGTGGACCCGGACGCCTACCGCCGTGCGCGCGCTTATGCGGGTGCCGATGCCACCGGCGGTCGGTCCGGCGGCTGGGGCGGGGCTGGTCCCTACGGCGACTTCCGGTACTCCGGCTCCGGAGACGATGTGGATCTGGAGGATCTGCTCGGCGGCATCTTCGGTGCCCGCGGTCGCGGCCGGGGTGGATGGGGACCGGTCTCAGGCTCCGATCAGGAGACGGAGGTGGAGCTGTCCGTCGAGGAGGCATACACCGGGACCCAGCGAACCTTGTCGCTTCGTGACGCCGCCGGCCCGCGCACCATAGACGTTGTCATTCCCGCTGGTGTTGTGGACGGCCAGCGGATCCGGCTGCGCGGCCAAGGGGGTCAGGGATCCGGCGGTGGCGAGGCCGGTGACCTGTACCTCATCGTCCGCATCGCACCGCATCCTCGCTACCGGCTGGAGGGCCGTGACCTGCACGTGATGCTGCCGCTCGCCGCCTGGGAAGCGGCGCTCGGTACGTCGCTCCCCATCGAGACTCCTGGCGGCCCCGCCACCGTCAAGGTACCTGTCGGCACCTCGAGCCACCGGCGGCTGCGGCTGAAGGGGCGCGGGCTGCCGAACAAAGCGGGCAAGCCGGGAGACCTGTACGCCGAAGCCCAGATCAAGGTGTCCAAGTCGCTCTCCGCGGAGGAACGCAAACTGTTCGAGAAGCTCGGCAAGGTGTCCACCTTCGACCCGAGGAGCTCACAATGACCGACCCGACCGCCGGGACGAACTGGCCTCTGGCCCGCCCCTATCGCCTGAGTCTTGACAGCTACGCCCGGATCACCGGTGTGCACCCCGAGCTGGTTCGTCGGCTGGTCACTCTCGGGCTGCTCGAGATCACCCGGGACGCCGAGGGCAACCTCTGGTTCGCCCCGTCCCAGGTTCGGGAGATGGCCACGATCCAGCGGCTGCACCTGCGGCTGAACCTCTCTTACGCGTCGCTCGGCCTGGTAATGGACCTGCTCGACCGGATTGCCGACCTCGAGAGATCACAACGGCGCTCGCGCTCAGATAGGGGATTCCCATGGACCTGAACAGACTCACGCAGAAGTCGCAGGAAGCACTACACGACGCCCAGACCAAGGCGCTCCGGTTCGGCCACCAGGAGGTGGACGGCGAGCACCTGCTGCTGGCGCTGCTGGAGCAGACCGAAGGGTTGGTACGCCCGCTGCTGGCTCGGGCGGGGGCGGACGTGGACCGACTGCGTGAAGACCTGGAGGCCGAACTGGAGAAGCGCCCCCGGGTCACCGGCACCGGTGCCGAACCCGGGAAAGTGTACGTCACCCAGAGGTTGAACCGCGTCCTCGATGCCGCCGAGGAGGAGGCCCGCAGGCTCAAGGACGATTACGTTTCGGTCGAGCACCTGCTGATCGCGCTGCTCGACGAGGGATCCGGCTCGGCAGCCGGTCGGATTCTTTCGCAACACGGCGTGACTCGCGACTCATTCCTGAACACGCTGACCACCGTGCGGGGGTCCCAGCGTGTCACATCCGCCACCCCCGAGGGGACCTACGAGGCCCTCGCCAAGTATGGTCGCGATCTTGTCGCAGACGCGGCAGCCGGACGGCTGGAACCGGTGATCGGCCGGGACTCGGAGATCCGTCGCACCGTCCAGATCCTGTCCCGTAAGAGCAAGAACAACCCGGTGCTGATCGGAGAGCCTGGTGTCGGGAAAACCGCGATCGTGGAGGGTCTCGCACAGCGGATCCACAACGGTGACGTGCCGGAGGGGCTGCGGGACAAGACGGTTTTCGCCCTGGACATGGGATCCCTCGTCGCCGGGGCGAAGTACCGAGGCGAGTTCGAGGAGCGGCTCAAGGCCGTCCTCAACGAGGTTCTGGCCGCCGAGGGGAAGATCCTGCTGTTCGTCGACGAACTGCACACCGTGGTCGGCGCCGGCGCATCCGAAGGTGCGATGGACGCGGGCCAGATGCTGAAGCCTATGCTGGCGCGCGGCGAGTTGCACATGATCGGTGCCACGACGCTCGACGAGTACCGTACCCACATCGAGAAGGACGCGGCGCTCGAGCGTCGCTTCCAGCCGGTCGTAGTCGATGAGCCGAGTGTCGAGGATGCCCTGTCGATCCTCCGGGGACTGCGTGAGAGATTCGAAGTGTTCCACGGCGTCAAGATTCACGACGGCGCTCTGGTCGCCGCGGTCACGATGAGCTACCGCTACATCTCCGATCGGTTCCTGCCAGACAAAGCCATCGACCTGGTGGACGAGGCGTGCGCAATGCTGCGCACGGAGATCGATTCGATGCCCGCGGAACTCGACGAGCTCACCCGCCGTGTGACACGCCTGGAGATCGAGGACGCTGCGGTGGCACAGGAGACGGATCCGGCCAGCCAGCGTCGCCTCGAGGAGCTGCGCAAGGAACTGGCCGACCTCAAGGCCGAGGCCGACGCGATGCGCGCCCAGTGGGAATCGGAGCGTCAGGCGCTCCGCGAGGTCCAGGCGCTGCGGCAGGAAATCGAACACGTGCGCCTGGAAAGCGAACGGGCTGAGCGCGAATACGACCTGAACCGGGCGGCGAGCCTGCGCCACGGCAAGCTGCCCGAACTCGAGCGACGACTCACGGCTGCCGAGGAGAGACTCGAGGCCAAGCAGGGCGGAAGGCGCCTCCTTCGTGAGGTGGTGACAGCCGACGAGATCGCCTCGATCGTGGCCCGGTGGACTGGTATCCCGGTGAGCCGCCTCCAGGAGGGCGAGCGGGAAAAGATCCTTCGTCTTGACGAGGTGCTTCACGAGCGCGTGATCGGCCAGGACGAGGCGGTGCAGTTGGTGACCGACGCGGTCGTGCGGGCGCGCTCCGGCATCAAGAACCCGACCCGCCCGATCGGCTCCTTTGTCTTCCTGGGCCCGACTGGCGTGGGCAAGACCGAGCTCGCCAAGGCGCTCGCCGAAGCCCTGTTCGACAGCGAAGAGAACATCATCCGCATCGACATGAGCGAATATCAGGAGCGGCACACAGTGAGCCGGCTCGTGGGGGCCCCACCCGGATACGTCGGATTCGAGGAAGGCGGCCAGCTGACCGAGGCGGTTCGGCGCAAGCACTACTCCGTGATCCTGCTCGACGAAATCGAGAAGGCTCACGTCGACGTGTTCAATATCCTGCTCCAGGTTCTCGACGACGGGCGCCTCACCGACTCCCACGGTCGCACGGTCGACTTCCGCAACACCGTCATTATCATGACCTCCAACATCGGGTCGGAGTACCTGCTCGAGGGCGTCACGCCGGACGGCGAGGTGAAGTCAGAAGCCCGTACCCTGGTGATGAGTTCCCTGCGATCCCACTTCCGGCCGGAGTTCCTCAACCGGATCGACGAGATCGTGCTCTTCAAGCCGCTGACGTTCGCCGAGATCGAGCGCATCGTCGATCTCCAACTCGACGAGCTGCGGGAGCGGTTGGCCGAGCAACGGATTACGCTCGAGGCCACTGAGCAGGCCCGGCGTTACCTGGCGGAGCAGGGCTTCGACCCGGCGTACGGCGCTCGCCCGCTGCGGCGCTACATCTCCCGTGAGGTGGAGACGCGTGTGGCCCGCGCGCTCCTGCGCGGAGACCTGCCCGAGGACTCCACCATCGTGATAGACCTCGCCGACGGGGAACTCACCGTCCTCCCCGGACGAGCCGAGTACCGGAAGCAGGCAGTGGCGTGAGTACGACAGCGAGTAGTCCGACAAAGGTCGTGGTGTGCCCGAATTGCAGCACGAAGAACCGAGTTCCGGCCGCCGCTGACGGGGCACCACGCTGTGGAAACTGCCAAAAGCCACTTCCGTGGGTGGTCGACACGTCCGACGCGGATTTCCCCACCGTGGCAGATAAGGCAACCATCCCAGTGCTTGTCGACGTGTGGGCGCCGTGGTGCGGTCCCTGCCGAATGGTCAGCCCGGCGCTTGAGCAAATGGCGACGGAACTCGCGGGCAAGCTGAAGCTCGTCAAGGTCAACGCGGATGAGGCACCAGAGGTGAGCCGACGCTTCGAGGTTCAGGCGATCCCGACACTGGTCCTCATGCACCACGGCCAGGTGGTCGACAAACAGATCGGCGCAGCGCCCGCGGGCGCTCTGCGGTCGTGGCTCACAAAGCACCTGCCCGCGGAGGAGACAACGCCCACGCGAGAGAGCCCATCAAGCGGGGACGACCAGTGACTACGGCCTTTGGTCGGGTGGTCCCAGACGCGCACCTCGCATTGGTGCGGCCGGTGGGTCCGCCCAGGGCTCCCGGTTGTGAGGAATGCCTGCGCTTGGGCACGCCCTGGGTGCACCTGCGGCAGTGCCTCACCTGCGGTCAGATCTGCTGCTGCGACTCCTCACCGATGCGTCACGCTCGCGCTCACGCCGCCACGACGGGCCACGTCATCGTGCGTTCGATCGAGCCGGGGGAGAGCTGGAGGTGGTGCTATGTCGACGAGCAGTTCGTCTGAATTCGACCTTCAGGACCTGCCCGAAACCCCCGATACCACCGGAGCCTATCCCCGGCTCACCGACGACCAGATCATGCTGCTTTCTCATCACGGTGAGCGGAAGCGACTGACCAAAGGCTCCGCATTGTTCCGCGAGGGGGACCGCAACTGCGGACTGTTCGTCGTGCTGGACGGCCGGGTCCGGGTTGTTGACGAGGACGCCCCCGGGGGAGAAGCGCGGGTGATCGCCGTCCACGGGCGGGGCCGCTTCGTGGGCGACTTGTCGATGTTGACCGGCCAGCCCGTTTACGTCACCGCAGTCGCCCAGACCGACGTCGACGTCCTGGAAATTTCCTACGCCCGGCTGAAGGAGGCGGTCGCCCAGAGTCAGGCGCTGGGGGACCTGATCCTGCGGGCCTTCATCATCCGACGCAACATCCACGCCGATCTCGGCGTCGGCCTCCGGATCATCGGTTCCCGTTATTCAGCCGATACCCGCCGGCTGAGGGACTTCGCGAGCCGTAATCGCATCCCGTACCGCTGGGAAGACCTGGAGCAGGATCCCGAGGCTGAGACTACCCTGCGGGCCTTCGGCATCCCACCCGACCAGACCCCGGTCGTGATCTGGAAGGGGCGCACCGTTCTGCGCAACCCCGGCAACACGGAGCTTGCCGAGGTACTCGGCCTGCGGGAAGACGCGCCGCACCGCGACGCACACGACATTCTGGTGGTCGGGGCGGGGCCTGCTGGCCTCGCCGCTGCGGTGACTGCGGCCTCCGAAGGGCTCTCCACGATCGTGCTCGACGGGATCGCCACGGGAGGGCAGGCCGGGACCTCGTCCCAGATAGAGAACTACCTCGGCTTTCCGGCGGGAATCTCGGGTGCCGAGCTCGCCGACCGAGCGGTGGTCCAGGCTCGCAAATTCGGCGCCACCTTCACGATCCCCGGCGAGGCCCAATCGCTCGGGCAGATCGACGACCATTTTGTCGTGGGTCTGACCGACGGTGACCAAGTGGAAGCGCATACGGTCATGCTCGCGACCGGCGTGAGCTATCGCCGCCTCGACATCCCTGGCATGGACAGGCTCGAGGGGTCCAGCGTCTACTACGCCGCCACGGAGTTCGAGGCACGGCTCTGCCGCGGCGACCCGGTCGTCGTCGTTGGCGGCGGGAACTCCGCCGGGCAGGCGGCCCTGTTTCTCGCCCGTAACGCCACTGAGGTCAACCTTGTGATCCGACACGACGACTTGAATCGCGACATGTCCCGTTACCTCGCGGATCGGGTCGTGTCGGCTCCTCGAGTGCACCTCTGGCGGAACTGCGAGGTCTGCGAATTGCGAGGTAGCCTTCGCCTCGAGGAGGTCGTCGTACGGGACCTCAAGACCGACCAGCGTCGACCCCTCCCTGCGACGGCTTTCTTCGTATTGATTGGGTCAGAGCCGCACACCCAATGGCTCAAGGGCACGATCGCACTCGACGACCGAGGGTTCGTGCTGGCCGGCGCCGGCTCCGGAGGCACCGTGATGTTTGAGACCTCGAGTGCGGGTGTCTTCGCGGCCGGGGACGTGCGCAGCGGTTCGGTGAAACGTGTGGCGTCCGCCGTGGGTGAGGGCGCGGTTGCCGTGCGCCTCGTGTACGACTATCTCGTCAGCGCTGGCCGAAGGTGACGGCAGCGGAGCCGGAACGGGCGACGCTGCTTTGCGCCCCGACTTATCCGAGCGGGCAGTCCGGTGCCAGGCGCTTATGGAGGCAGGCGGAACTCCACCCACAACGGATAGTGGTCGGAGATCCGCCACGACTGCTCTGAGCGTGTCAGCCCGCCAAGCAGGTTCGGCAGGAAGTCGAAGGAGCCTGCTCGCATTGAGTAGGTCAGGGAGTGCAGCAGGGAGGCCCCGTTCGGCCCGCTGAACCAGGCGATCTGGTCATAGAAGTGCTTGGACCTGTCGTTGTCGAACACCGTCCGCGGGACGTCGTTCAACTCTGCTGGCGGCCACAGGCCCGTCGAGACAAACGCCTCGAACAACGGGTCCCCGATGCGATCCAGATTGAAGTCACCGAGCACCAGAAGGTTGTCGTTCCAGTCGTGAGGGCGATCCGCCCAAGCGCGCATCCACTCCGCGAACGCCGCGATCTCAGGCAGGCGCGCTTGGGCGTTGGCGCCCCAGATGACGTGCAGCGTCGTCAGAGTGAACTCGGCGGATCCGCGAGAAAAGCTGGCCACGTATGGCGTGCGCGCGAACTGCTCGGTTGGACCCTGGACGGTGGCCGGCAAGACGATCTCGCCCACCAGCCCCGAGGCCTGTACCCGCGTCGAGTCATAGAGAAACGTCAGCCGTTCGCCGTTTCCCGGACCGCCCTCGGTCACGTCTGAAACGATCACCCGCCACTCGTCGCCAAGCTGCTCGAGAAGAAAACGTAGTGCGGTCGTGGTGCGGCGCACCTCCTGGATGGCTATCACGTCGAAGCGCGAGACGATCTGGGCGATGCACGCCACGGCGTACCAGTTGCGTGCTGGTGAATCGCCAACGTCGGAGTGCCACTTCGCCGTCAGGCCACCCATCGCGCGAAGATTCCAGGTCGCGATCAGCAGGTTGGAGGCATCCTTCGGTGGGATCACCTCGGATAACATTGCGCCGCGGAGGGCGAGATTCTCAGCGACATCGGATGGCACTGTCGTCGCCATACTTCATGAAACCACGCCACAACTTCCGGTGGAATCCCATACTAAAAAGACGCGTCGTACACGGCATCCTGACCCCTATCGCTCAGGCACGGAACGATATATCGTTGAGCATCTTTCACGTTCGAGGAGGAGATTCATCATGGGTAACTCATTCCCAGCAGGAGCGTTCGGTGCCGGCAACCCCGCCGATGGTATGTGGCAGTTCATGGAGCAACTGCGCTCGGCATTCGAGAAACGCGGCGGCAGCCGCATGGGCCGAGGCGACGTGCGCGCGGCGGTTCTTGCACTGCTCGCCGAGAAGCCGATGCACGGTTACCAGATCATCCGAGAGATCGACGAGCGCAGCAACGGCACCTGGAAACCGAGCGCCGGCTCCGTGTACCCGACGCTGCAACTACTCGCCGACGAAGGACTGATCAGCGCCGAGGAGTCCAACGGTCGCAAGACCTACTCACTCACAGAGGCCGGGCGTCAGGAGGCCGCCAGTTCCAGCTCATCGGCACCGTGGGAGACCGCGGGTTCGGGCAGCGGATCCGGCTTCTCCGCCCTGCCGAAAGCGGGCATGGAACTTGCACAGGCAGCCGCCCAGGTCGGTCGAACCGGATCACCTGAGCAGATACAGCAGGCGGTGAAGGTGCTCGACGAGGCACGACGCCGGCTCTACTCGATTCTCGCCCAGGACTGACGGCGGTGCCGTCGGCTCCACAGGGTTGGTGGATGGCTCAGCCATGTGCGGCTCGTCTGCGACCGTACGCTCAAAGATGTGACGGCGATCAAGATCACCGACAGGGCATCGCTTCTGGCAGCAGGAATGACCCCGTGGAGGTGGCGCCGGTTTTCGCCACGGTGATGTTCGACCAGCTGTTCACACAGGGTTTCTTCCACGCCGACCCGCATCCGGGCAATATCTTCGTCACTCCGGTGTCGGATGGCTCCGGCGAGCGACCGTGGAGACTGACGTTCATCGACTTCGGCATGATGGGGGAGGTGTCGAGCGGTACGCGCAGCGGCCTGCGCAAGCTTCAACCTGTGGGATTCCGTCGAACCGTACGCGGCGCAACTGCTGCGGGACGAAGGCAGCAACGTGGTGAAGGATGTCGCCCTGCAGGCGCTTGAGGTCGCAGGGCGCTCCGTACGCTTGCCCGAACGCCTGGACGGGATCATCGCCCGATTCGAAGACGGTTCGGTTTCGGTGCAGACTCCCGCGGTCGAACGACGGATCGCGCGGTTGGAGAGTATCGGGCGGCGGCTCGTTCCGGCGCTCCTTTTTGGCGCCCTCCTCATCGGCGGTGTTCTGCTCCGCGCCGATGATGCGGTCTTCGGCACGGTGCTCATGGTGGCGTCGATTGTTCCGCTTTTGCACGTGCTGTTCACCTCCCGCCGGGGATAGCTCTCCGGGACTTTTCCGGCCGATGAATCGTGCTGTTACCAGACCCCGTGTGCTTCGCACTCCGCCGGGGAGCCACTGTCAAGGCAGAGACCTCCTTCAACTTCGGGTTCAGTTCGTCACCGTCCTCGACCACGCCCGTGCGCCACCAGATTCTGAGCCCCTCCGGTGTTTCCTCGAGGCAGGCGAGGTTGTTGTCGAACCACGGACCCTTGAGGCCCGCCCAGCGGAACGGCGGATCCGGAACTCTTGCCGAGCGGGCAACCAACGCTCCGATCGTCCCGGCAACGCCGAAAGACATGACCGCCGCAAACGACCTCGTCAGCCGGGGGAGCGGATTGCGGATCGGCGAGCAGACGGCCTGCACGATCTTGCTCCCTGACGAACGCTTCACCTCCGACACGTAGGAGAAGTGCACATCCCCGGAGAGGAACGCGACGGTTTCCGGAGCCGGGCCGCGTCTGCCATCCGCGACCTCGGAAACCATGACCGCTACCTTCCGGAAGCTGTCCTGGAATGCCGCCCAATGTTCCAGATCGACCGCCTGGCGCAGCTTCTCGCCGATCCGACCCGCTCGTTTGCCCCATGCGCCCTGCGACAGAGCCTCGTCCCAGGACTCGACATGGTGCAGGCCCATAGGAAGCAGGAAGGGCAGCGACGTCGCCACCAGCAGGTTGCGGAAGCCGCCGCGCATCCTGTCATCGAGCCAGGCCATTTCCTCGGAGTCCAGCAGTCCCCGGTTATCGGGCGCCAGATTTCTCGCGGCGCGGGAGTCCACAACAACGAGCCGTGTGTCCCCGAAGTCCCGGCAGTAACTCCATCGGTAGAACGTCGGCTCCTTGTCGGCCCGATCCGCGAAAGCGTCCAGTACCGCGCTCAGATCCAGTTCGGCCTCACCGCTGTACCGGGCGACATGCTGCCAGATGGCATCCTCGGCCCGCTCCTTCGGCGACAGGTTGCCCAGGTGCTGGTAAACCCAATAGGAGGCGAGCCCCGCCACGATCCGTTCGTGCCACCACGATGTGGCCTCCATCTCCTGCTTCCAGTTCATCGACGTGTTCCAGTCGTCGCGGATGTCATGGTCATCGAAGATCATGGCGCTGGGCAGAGTCGACAGCAGCCACCGGTTGGCGGGATCCGACCAGGCCAGATAGTAGAGATGCGCGTACTCCTCGTAGTCCTTGAGCTCTTCACCAGGCGGCGCCTTGATATCGCGGCGGGCGCGGATGAACTCCTGCATCTGCTCGCTGGTCGAATCGGCGTACACCTGATCGCCGAGGAAGGCCACCAGATCTGGCCACGGCAGGTCATCGCTATTCGAGGCCATTGCCAGTGCGTAGGCACGCAACGAGTCGACGCCGTGGGTCCGGTTTCCGGATGCATCGTGCGGAACGCTCGTGCGGCAGGAACCAAAGGCCATCCGCAGCGGTTTTCCCGGAGTCAGGGTGGCGATTCTCGACGGCGGGAACGCGGACCCCACATCGGGCCAGACCTGGCTGCCGTCGATGTCCACCGTATACGCCGTCACCGATCCTGGTTCCAGCCCATCTACCTCGACCAGGGCATAGTGGTGGCCGTGCACCCCGAAGGTGCGGGCAGCCCAGCTTCGGCCTCCGGCCCGGACCGCGACCTGGACAGCGTCCCGAGTTTCCACCCAGATCGTTGCCGAAGTCTCATCCACATGCCGCATCAACGGGCCGAGCACGAGCGGTGAGATCGTCATGACACAGTCTTACCCGTTTCGGCTCGGCGCAGCCAAGGCCCCCAGAACAGCTTGCGGCCGATAACTGCCAGGGTTTAACGTCGCGACAGTCGGGTTACAAACCGCGTCCGGCTACCAGTGGGCGCCGATCATCCGTTGGGGTGAGGAGAGCGTCAACAACTACTTCCGGTCGCCCGCCACCACGCCCGGCCAGAAGCGCTACGGCCTGTCGACGTCGGCATCCACCTACGGCTGGGAAGCCCTCGAACCGCGCTTTGATGCGGTGGCCAACCCCGGCTACGTCAACGAGCCGAACCGGTTCGGCTACATCGTGGAGATCGACCCGCACGACCCCACATCCACCCCGGTGAAGCACACCGCCATGGGCCGCATGAAGCACGAAGGGGCCAACGTCACCGTCGCACCCGACGGCCGAGTGGTCGCATACATGGGTGATGACGAGTGCTTCGACTACCTCTATAAGTTCGTCTCCCACAAGACGTTGCGACCAGCGGCGAGGTGTACGTGGCCTGCACCAACAACACGCAGCGCGGCACGCCGGGCAAGGCGGGCGTCGACGAGATGAACCCGAAGACGATCAACCGCGACGGCCACGTGCTCGAGATCACTGAGGCGCGGAACGACGCCACTGCGACGAGTTTCGGATGGAGCATCCTGCTCGTCTGCGGCGACCCCGCCGTCTCAGGCTCGGCATACTTCGCCGGCTACCCCGTCGACCAGGTCTCGCCGATCTCCTGCCCGGATAACGTCGCCTTCGACAAGGCAGGCCTATTGATCTCGACCGACGGCCAGCCCGGCGCCATCGGTTACAACGACGGCCTGTTCCGCGTCGGCCTCGAAGGTGCCAACCGCGGCCGCGTCGACCAGTTCCTCGCCGTACCGCGCGAGGCGGAGACCTGCGGCCCGATCATCCGCGACGACGAGAGCATGGTCTACGTAGCCGTGCAGCACCCGCGTGAGCACGGCAGCTTCGCCGAACAGCACTCCGACTTCCCCGATTACACCGCGGTGACCGGCAACGGCATGGTGGCCGCACCTCGCCCCTCTATGGTGCAGGTCTGGCAGAAGTAGAGTTGCGGCCTATTCGACCGTACGGAGAGCGTGGTCGGTGTTGTTGAACCGCTCACCGGTGGTGTCGGTGACCGTGACGATGTCCTCGATCCGCACGCCGAAGCGACCGGCGAGGTATATCCCCGGCTCGATCGAGAAGCACATCCCGGGCCGGAGGGTCTGCTCCTCACCCTCGACCATGTACGGCGGCTCGTGAGTCGTCACACCGATTCCGTGGCCGGTGCGATGGATGAACGCCTCGCCGTACCCGGCCTCCGTGATGACCGCCCTCGCCGCCCGGTCGATCTCCTGGCACGCGATCCCCGGACGGACCGCTTCAAAAGCCGCCTGTTGCGCCAGTCGAACCACCTCGTGAACCGCCCGCACCTCCGCGGATGGCTCACCGACATACACCGTACGGCTCGTGTCCGACCCGTAGCCGTACATGAGGCCGCCGAAGTCCAGCACGACCGCATCTCCCTGCTCGATCACCCGATCGCCCGCCTCGTGGTGAGGGTTGGCCCCGTTGGGGCCAGAGCCGACGATCGTGAAGTCGACCTGCTCATGACCGAACTCCCGCAGGAGCCTGGCGAGATCGGCAGCCACCTCCGTCTCGCGCCGGCCGGCGAACCGCAGTTTCACGATCTCGCCGTAGGTTGCGTCTGCGGCGGCGCCCGCCATCGCGAGGCGGCCGAGCTCATTCGAATCCTTGACCGCGCGCATCATCGGAAGGCTTGCGCTCAACGCCCGATACCTGGTGTCGGGCAGCGTTGTTTGCAGCCCGAGCAAATGCAGTGCCCACGCCGAGTCTGACACTCCGAACCGGCCGTCCGGCGGGAGCAGGTGTCTGGCAGCCTCGTAGGGGTCCGTCCCATCGGCCCAATCGACGACTGTAACGCTGGACGATCCTTCGGCAGCCTCCGCATCGGACCTTTCAAGGGCGGGCACGAGTAACGTCGGATGTTCGTCGGGTGCGAGAACCAACATCGTCAGCCGCTCGGTGATCGCGGTGGGCTGGTAACCGGTGAGCCAGACGAGGTCCGGTCCCGGTGTCGCGAGAACTCCGTTGAGGCCGACCTCGGCCGCGTCCTCGACAACGCGAACCATCCGGGCCGCATAGTCGTCGCTTGTAAATCTGACCGGTTCTGTGTGCACTTTCTGGTTCATCGCATTCCTTCCTTCACCGCCACGGCGGAAATCGCGGCCACCACCCCGGCCATCGCCATCCAGAACGCGGTTGAACAGCTGAAGATGCCGGCCGGGAGTCCCGCCGCGGCACAGTAAGCATGCGCGGTTTCGCCGAGGGGGCTAGGCGCCCTGCTGCCGGTCCACCATCTCGGCGATCCAGATCGGCGCGAACGGAGACGTGCAATTCGGGGGAGTGGGATAGTCCTTGAGCACCTCAAGGCGCTCACCGATGTCGACCGCGCGGGCGCGATACTCGGGGTGCTCAATCCCGATCGAAGCGAGGGTGTTGTTCATCGCCCACTGCAGGCGATCCGGTGCATCTTTCATTTCTGCCTCGATGGCGTCAAGCAGACCGGGAAGGTCGAGGCCCTCCGGCTTCTTGGCCACGCGTCCACCGGTTAGCGCCCAGCCGGCACTTGCCACCAAAGGGTCCGGGTCGGTAAACCAGAGCACTCGCAGCTCTTCGGCGTGCGGGTTCTTCTTCACCACGTAGTTCACGAGCCAGTCCTGAACTTTGGGAGTGCGCGACTCACGCAGCATCCTGTCGAGCTCGCCTGGTTCGAACGCCTTCGGGCGGCAGATCAGTAGCGCGAGCAGCCGCGCAGCGGTGTCGCCGGTCTGCCACAGGTCCAGTGCGAGCTCCTGCTGGGTCTTGAGTCGCTTCGCGATGGCACGCAGCTTGCCAAGATTCACGCCGTGGTCATCGCCATGCCTGGCGTTCACCTCGCGTGCTCTCGGGTCGTCGAGCGCAGCCAGCTCCGCCATCAACTCAGGGACCGTCGTTCTGGTCGGCCTACTGGCAGTCGTTGTCTGGGCCATCGTCGTCTGGGCCATCGCGGCCTCCTGTTCTCGCGCGACATCCAGTCTACGAGGAGGGTTCCCGCTCTGCCTGGGACCCGGGATCGTGCAAGGCTTGGCTCATGGACCTGGAGGTGTCACCGGCGCTGACGATTCCGTCATCCGAACTCGGCTGGCGATTCTCCCGTTCGTCCGGGCCCGGCGGCCAGCACGTGAACACCTCGGACAGTCGCGTCGAGCTCTTCTGGAGCGTCGCCGATTCGTCGTCGCTCACGGATGAGCAGCGCCAGAGACTTAACGCGCGTCTCGGACGCCGACTCGTCGGAGGGGTTCTCACCGTTACCGCTTCTGAACAACGCTCGCAGTTGCGCAATCGCGAGGTCGCCCGGCGCAAGCTTGCCGAGATCGTGAGTGCAGGTCTCGCTCCTGACGGGCCTCGTCGTCGGCCGACCAAGCCCTCCCGGGGCTCGCAACGCCGTCGGCTTGCCGCGAAAGGGCAGCGCTCCGAGACCAAGCAACAGCGGCGGAGGCCGTCGGCCGATTAGCCCGCAGACAAGAAGTGGGCCCCTCCGTTTCCCGGCATGTTCGACACGAGAGTCGCGAAGTCGCGCTTCTGGCCGTTCGCACACTTGGTGCTGAAGCCGGACTGCGAGATCAAATCACCCCTGAGGCGGTAGACGTAGTTGCCTGCGCCATCCGTGATCTCGAATGGTGAGTTGACACCCGAGGTGAGGTCGCGCGAGGCGACGACCTGGGCGTCCACGAAGTACGCGCCGCCGGATGTTCCGGTGAGGCCGGCGCCCTCGGTGTTGTTGCCGTGGGGGTTGTCGCTGCTGGTGACAACCGTGCCCGCGTCGTCGACGAGCGGAACCGTTACCCATTCGCCGTTGACGAGCGCCTCAACGAAACCGTAGTCCCAGCCCTCTTCAATGAAGTGCGTACGGGAGGTGGTCGACGCCGGGTCGCCGAAGTCGACGGCCTTGATGTCGAAGCGGTCCGACTCCTCATCGTCGAGGTAGACCGCGACGGCCCAGTCCTGGAACAGTTCCTCAGCCGAGCGCAGCTGCGATCCCGACTCAGCGTTGAACGCGTCGATCGCGGCCTGGACACCATCCATGCCATCTGCCTGGTGATCGAAACGGAGAGGGACTGATGTGGCTTCTAGGCGCCCGGCGGGCGGTAACTGATTTGTCGCGCCTTGCTCAGCGCTTCCAACGTTTCGTCCACCGTCAGCAGCACCGTTGTCTGGATGGAACTCATGGCGCCGCCCCCGTTGATCGCAAGCGCAACTGCAGCCATCGAGACGTTGTCCGGAGCTTCCCACAGGGTGTAACCGTCGTGGTCGCCGAAGGCGTACCAGAACCCGTGGAGTTGTCCGCCGACCGATTCGATGTAGGTCTGAGCCGCCTTCCGGCGATCTTCGGGGTTGCTCGCCAACCGCGCCCAGGTCTCGGCCGTGTAGCTGAATTTCGTCAGGTAGAGAGGCATCGTTCGCTCCTTGCTCAGTCTCGCAGTGCCGTTTCACCCAGAATGAACTCCTGCAGCCGCGCCATCAACGGGGTAGCAGGACGCGCGGATAATCTTCTCTTCCTATTCAGCATGTTCAATGTTACGATTTTGAAATTATGAACGAGTCCTTCGGCGGTGACGTCAGCCCAACCTTCGACCGGGTGACCAATGACCACGTCTCGCGGGCGGAGGCTGTTGCGCACCAGGTCAGCGAGCTGATCAAGCGGCAGCATCCGACTCCGGGAGCGCGCCTGGGGAGGAAATCCGACCTGCGCGCTCAATTCGGAGTGGCAGCCTCCACCCTGAACGAAGCCATTCGCCTGCTGGAGAGTCGCGGCCTGGTCGAGACGCGCCCGGGCCCGCAGGGTGGCATCTTTGTGGCGGAGCAGTCCGCCCAGCTTCGTCTCAGCCACCTGATCCTGGCTCTGGACAGCAACTCGCTGTCGGTGTCTGACGCGCTCGAGATTCGCAACGCGCTGGAGATTCCGCTGGCCGCACACGCCGCTATCCGTGCAGATCGCGAAGGACTGGCTCGCTTGGAAGCGATTCTGGCACGAATGGGCGAGCTTCAGGATGACCCAGCCGAATACCTCAGGCAGAACTGGCACCTGCACGAGGAAATCGCGCGGATGTCGCCCAACGAGATGCTCCGCACGATCTACATCTCCTTGATCGATACCGCCCGCGAGGCACTGAAGAACGTTGCGGCCGACCCCCATTTCAGGAACTCATGGCGGGACAACTGGGAACTGCATCGGGAGCTTGTGGATGCCATCGCGTCCGGCAGCCCCGGACGCGCACGCATCGCGGCCGAGCGACATGCCCCATACTCGGAGCGACTCACCGACACCATGAGTTGACGACAACATAGGGAAACTCGCCCATCCCTATAGACATATTCGACATGATGAATAATATGGTTCTGCCGCTCCGGAATCGCTGACGATTCCCTGACAACGAGGTCCGATCTTGAACGACATCGACATCGCCGCCCTCGGCGGACACCTGCACGAGGCCTACGGGACACGTATGCCCGTCGCTCCGCTTACGGACGCGCACCCCGACCTGCAGCTCGAGGACGCTTACCGTATTCAGCTCCACCAGGTCGAGCGGTGGAAGAACTCGGGTCGACGTGTGAGCGGCTACAAGGTAGGCCTCACCTCGCTCGCGATGCAGCGCCAGCTGGGCGTCGACCAGCCCGACTTCGGTCACCTCTTCAGCGACATGATCGTTGACGGCTCAGCTGTCGACGCGGCTGCGTTCATCAGCCCGAAAATCGAACCGGAGATCGCCTTCGTACTGAAGCATGACCTGCGCGGACCGGGACTCAGCCTGGTCGACGTGATCGGAGCCGTCGACTACGCGATCGCCTCACTCGAGATCATCGACTCGCGCGTCGCCGACTGGAAAATCAAGCTTGCCGACACCATCGCCGACAATGCATCCTCCGGCGCCGTTGTGCTCGGTAATCGCCCCGTCCGGCTGGACGTCGCAGACCTCGGTCTCGCCGGTTGCATACTCACCAGGAACGGCGACGTCGTCGCCACCGGGGCCGGTGCCGCAGTACTCGGGAACCCGCTGAACGGCGTGCTGTGGCTGGCGAACAAGCTCGGATCGCTCGGTCAGACGCTCGAGGAGGGCTCGGTCGTGATGGCCGGCTCGATCACCGCCGCCGTCCCCATCGCCCCTGGCGACGTCTTCACCGCCACGTTCGCCCACCTGGGCGACGTGCGCGCCCGCTTCACCGCAGCATCCGAGGAGGACGCAGTATGACCGCAGACTGGACGATCGAGAAGGTCGCCGACATCCTGCTCGACGCCGAATCCAACCGCACCGACCGCGGCCGGATCACCGACGAGTGGCCGGGGCTCGACCTCAAAGCCGGCTACGACGCGCAGAAGGTCCTGATCGAACGCAAGAAAGCCGACGGTCACACCGTCGTGGGTGTGAAGCTCGGCCTCACCTCGCGCGCCAAGCAGAAGCGGATGGGCATCGACTCACCATTGACCGCGGTCATCACCGACAAGATGGTGCTCGAGGCCGGGGTTCCGATCGTGCTCGACCAGCTCATCCACCCACGAGTCGAACCCGAGATCGTCTTCGTGCTCGGAGAACGGCTGGAGGGCCCGGGGGTCACCGCCGCGACTGCCATGCGTGCCGTCGCCTCGGTGCACGCCGGGCTCGAAGTGATTGACAGTCGATACCGCGACTTCAGCTTTGCGATGCCCGACGTGGTGGCCGACAACGCTTCCAGCGCCCGATTCGTTGTCGGCGCGAAGTCGGTGTCCCCAGACGGCCTCGACCTCGCGCTCGAGGCCTGCGTGCTGCGCATCAACGGCGCGGTCGTCGACACGGCGACCGGTGCCGCCGTTCAGGGGCACCCCGCTGAGGCGCTGGCGCTGGCGGCGAACGCACTCGCGGCTCGCGGCGAGGCGATCGAAGCCGGCTCGATCGTTCTGACGGGTGGCATCACCGACGCCGTGTTCATCTCGGACGGCGACGAAGTGTCCGTTGAATTCACCTCGCTCGGCCAGATCGTCGTCCCCGTGCGGAGGTCGGCATGAGCGCCGTCGCCACCGTGCCCGTCCGCCGGGGGGTGACCCCCAAGGTCACCCGCGGCCTGATCGGTGTCGCCGTTCTCCTCATCCTGGCCGAGTCGGTCTCCCGGCTCGGAATCATCCCCGGAAACATCCTTCCGCCGATGTCCCGGGTGCTGCTCGACACGGCCGGCCTCATCGTGGACCCGGAGTTCCTCCATGACGTCGGCTCAACACTGACCGCATGGGCGATCGGACTCGGCATCGCCATCCTGGTCGCCGTGCCGCTCGGCCTGGTGCTCGGCTCGTTCCGGATCGCCTACGAGGCGTCGTCAGCGGTCGTCGAGTTCATGCGGCCGATTCCCTCGGTCGCGCTGATCCCTCTCGCCATCCTGGTCTTTGGTCAGGGCACCGATATGAAGATCGCTCTCGTGGTCTACGCCTCGCTGTGGCCGATCTTCTTCAACACCGTCTATGGAGTCCGGGATGTCGACCCCGTCGCTAAGGAGACGGCCCGCACGTTCCGGCTCAGCCGCGTCGGCATCCTCGCCCGCGTCAGCCTGCCGTACGCCGCACCGCTCGCGGCGACCGGCGTGCGGATCTCTGCGGCGATCGCGTTGATTGTGACCATCAGTGCCGAGTTGCTCGCCGGCTCCGCCAGCGGTATCGGCTCGTACATCCTTCGAATCAGCTCCGGTGGCGGTGACACCTCGCTCGTGTTCGCCGGAACCATCGTGGCCGGTTTGCTCGGGATGCTCATCAACTTCGTTCTGGTGGCCATCGAGCGCAAGATTTTCGCCTGGAAGAAGGAGGGGGTGGCGTAATGGCACTCACAGCATCGATATCCACCGCCAACCGGCCGCGCGCCAGTCGCGAGCCGCAGTCCGCCCGGCGCCAGTGGTGGAGCCGGTTCGCGCTGCGCTGGATCGTCCTCGCCGTCCTGCTCGCTCTGTGGCAACTGGCGACGATGGCCTTCCCTTCGCCGTTCTTCCCCCAGCCGATCCGAATCTTCGAACGGGCCGCGCTGCTCTGGCTGCCCGGTCCGAACGGTGTGCTCACGCCGAGCATGCTCAACGATGTGCTGCCGAGCATGGGCCGCGTGCTGCTCGGATTTGCGATCTCGGTCGTGCTTGCGATCTCCCTTGGCGTCGCGATCGGGCTGAGCCGCAAGTTCGCTGACTATGTCGACCCGATCATCCAGTTCCTGCGGGCGGTACCCCCGCCAGCACTCATCCCGATCTTCCTTGTGCTGTTCGGCACTGGCGACGAGATGCGCGTCCTGCTGATCGCCTTCGGGACGGCCTGGCCGATTCTGCTGAACACCATCGACGGCGTGCGCTCGATCGAAGAACTGAAGTACGAAACCGCCACGGTGTTCAGGATCAGTTTCGTCAGCAGACTGAAGCGAATCGTGCTTCCGGGCGCCGCCCCGAAGATCCTCGCCGGCGTGCGCACCAGCCTCTCACTCGGACTGATCCTCATGGTGATCTCCGAGATGGTGGCCGCTTCCAGCGGTATCGGCTTCTCGATCGTGCAGGCCCAGCGTGGCTTCGGA
Organism: Mycetocola miduiensis; assembly: GCF_900115155.1. Lineage (GTDB taxonomy): Bacteria > Actinomycetota > Actinomycetes > Actinomycetales > Microbacteriaceae > Mycetocola_A > Mycetocola_A miduiensis. The sequence continues at coordinate 175,361 of NZ_FOVM01000003.1, read as the reverse complement.
TTCCCCGACATGTGGGCCGGGATCGTGCTGCTCGGAATCATCGGCTTCCTTCTCAACACCTTGCTCACCGTTATTGAGCGTCGCATCCTCGCCTGGCAGCGCAGCTCAGGTCGCGAAACCGCCTAGTCCGTAAGGAAAATTCATGCTGAACATCGAACACCTCACCCACACCTACGGCACGGGCGCGAAGGCGCACCTGGCGCTGAAGGACATCACGTTCGCGGTCGAGCCAGGTGAGCTGGTCTCCATCGTCGGACCCTCCGGCTGCGGCAAGACCACCCTGTTGCGCACGATGGCAGGGCTCATGCGACCCACCGGGGGTGACCTCACCTTCCTCGGTAACGAGATCACATCCGTCCCAGAAGGACTCGCAATGGTCTTCCAGGACTACCGCGGTTCGCTATTCCCGTGGCTCAGTGTGGAGTCCAACGTGCGCTTCCCGCTCAAGCGGCTCGGTCTCAGCAAGGCCGACCTCGACGCCCGCGTGTCTGAGTCGCTCGTGGCAGTCGGCCTCACCGGCTTCGAAGATCGCTTCCCGTTCCAGCTCTCAGGCGGCATGCAGCAGCGCGTCGCCATCGCGCGTGCGCTGGCCTACCGGCCGAAAATCCTGTTGATGGACGAGCCGTTCGCGTCCGTCGATGCGCAGACCAGGGAAGACCTCGAGGACCTCGTGCTCTCGGTGAAGAAGAAATTCAACATGACCATCCTCTTCGTTACGCACGACATCGACGAGAGCGTGTACCTCGCCGACCGGGTCGTCGTCCTCTCCAAGCCGCCCACATTCGTTGTCACCACCCTCGACATCCCCCTGTCGGACAACCGCGACCAGATCGAGACCAAGGAAGATCCCGAGTTCATTCGTCTGCGCGGCGAGGTAGCCCGCCTCATCCGTCATCCCAAGAGCGACGACGTCACCATCCCGGTGGCCGACGTCGCCTGACAAACCCCGCACCACCAACAAGCACCGCACTATTCAAGGAGGAAACGTGCCCATCACATCCCTGACAGTTCGCACCAAAAAGACCTGGCTCGGCGTCGCCGCAGCCTCTGCCCTGGCGCTCAGTCTCGCCGCATGCTCGGCAGGAAGCGCAGCAGCACCCGCTGACGACGCCCCGGCGCCGGCAGGCGACGGCAAGCCGGAGACCACGGAACTGCTCGTCGGTATCACGCCAGTCGCCGACCAGGCATCCGTCTTCATCGCCATCGCAGAAGGCTTCTTCGAAGACGAGGGCCTCGACGTCACTGCGCAGCCCGCGCAGGGCGGGGCCGCCGCGGTCCCCGCAATGATCGCCGGCGACATGCAGGCTGCATTCGCGACCTACCCCTCGTTCCTGCTCGCACAGAGCGGAGGCGTCGGCATCAACATCGTCGCCGAGGGCGTTCGTGGCAACGAAGAGAGCAACGGCGTCTACGTCAAGGCGGACTCTGGCATTGAGTCCATCGAGGACCTCGAAGGCAAGAAGGTCGCCGTCAACACGCTCAAGAACACCGGTGAGCTCACCATCAAGGTGCTCATGGAAGAAGCCGGCATGGATGTGAGCAAGGTCGAGTTCCTCGAGCTGCCGTTCCCCGACATGGTGCCGACCCTGCAGTCGGGTGGCGTCGACGCCGTGTGGCTGGTTGAGCCGTTCCAGACCGCTGCGAACGAAGCCGGCGCCAAGAAGCTCTTCGCGAACTTCTCCGGCCCAACCGCTGGCGTTCCGCTCTCCGGCCTCGGCATGACCGCCGACTTCGTGAAGGCGAACCCAAACACAACCGCCGCGTTCATCCGCGCGTTGGAGAAGGCGAACGCACTGCTCGCTGAGAACCCCGACGCTGCTCGTGAGATCGTTCCGACCTACAGCAAGACCACCCCTGAGCTCGCTGCCAAGATCATGCTCCCTGAATGGGTCGCCGGATCGGCGAAGGCCGAGAACCTCGAGGTCTGGAACGAGATCATGGTCGACCAGGGCGCGATTCCCGCTCCCGTGGACCTCGACGCGATGGTCTACGTCCCAGGCAAGTAAACACTTCACAATCCGCCGGGCGGGCGGGACCGTCCGCCCGGCACACCACGAAAGGCACCAGGCCATGCAGAGATTCGGTCACATCATCGATGGCCAGGAGATCGCCTCCATCTCGGGGGAGACTTTCCCGAGCATCGACCCCTACACCCGCGAGCCGTGGGCGGAGATCGCCCTCGGCGCCAAAGCCGACGCCGACCTCGCCGTCGCCGCCGCCCGTCGAGCATTCGATGAGGGCCCATGGCCCCGGATGACGGCAGGCCAGCGCCGCGACCTGATCAACAAGTTCGCCGATCTGATTCTCGAGCACGGCGAGGAACTCGCAATGGCCGACACCCGCGACATGGGCAAGCCGATCACTCAGAGCCTCGGCAACGACGTTGCACGCACCGCACAGAACTTCCGTTTCTTTGCCGATCACGCGCACCTCAGCCCCGCCGACGTTCTCCCGATGGACTCCGGCCACCACACCTACACGCGCTACGAGGCAGCCGGCGTCGTCGCCGCGATCGCCCCGTGGAACTTCCCGATGATGCTCGAAAGCTGGAAGGTAGCTCCTGCGCTCGCGTGGGGCAACACCGTCGTCCTCAAGCCAGCCGAAGACACGCCGGTTTCCGCCACCATCCTCGCACGCCTCGCCCTCGAGGCAGGCATCCCGGCCGGGGTCTTCAACGTCGTCCACGGATTCGGCCCGGACTCTGTGGGCCAGGCGCTCACCGAGAACCCCGACGTCGACCGCATCACGTTCACCGGCGAATCCAACACGGGCCGGATCATCGCCCGCGCCGCCAGTGCCAACCTCACCCCGGTCAGCCTCGAACTCGGCGGAAAGGGCGCAAACGTCGTGTTCGCCGACGCCGACCTCGACAACGCGGTCAGCTGGTCGATCCGCGCCATCTTCACAAACGCCGGCCAGGTCTGCCTCGCCGGCAGCCGGATCTACGTCGAACGTCCCATCTTCGACGAGTTCCTCGAGCGCTTCACCGACGCCGCGGATGCCATGGTGATCGGCGACCCCAAGGATCCGGCGACCCAGATCGGCCCGCTCGCGAGCGAGGAGCACTACACGAAGGTGCGCGGCTACTTCGACACCATCGAAGAGGTCGGCGGAACCCGTGTCACCGGCGGCCTCGGGGACGGCTGGACGGTCAAGCCAACCGTGGTGACCGGTCTCGACCGTGACGCGAAGCACCAGCGTGAAGAGATCTTCGGACCGATCGTCACGATCACGCCGTTCGACTCCGAAGACGAGGTCGTGCACGAGGTCAACGACAGCCCGTACGGACTGAACGCGATGCTGTTCACCGAAAACCTCGTCAAAGCGCACCGCGTCTCTGGTTCGCTGCGGGTCGGAACTGTCTGGGTGAACTGCTTCTTCATCCGCGACCTGCGTGCACCATTCGGCGGCGTCGGAGCATCCGGTGTCGGCCGCGAAGGCGGCAACTTCAGCCGCGAGTTCTTCACCGAACCGAAGGCCGTGGTCATGCAGCTCGTACGACCGGCGGCGCACCCGCCTGTCGTGCTGTCCGGAGCGCACTGACGCCATGACGTCGGTCTACCGCGAGCCGATCTTCGACGTCGCCCAGCTCGGCCACACCGAATTGCTGACGCCGACCCTCGAGAAGTCAGCAGCCTTCTTCACGGAGGTATACGGGTTGTACCCGGTCGCCGAGACCGCGGACTCCGTATACCTCCGGGCGTGGAACGACGACGTGCTCACCTCGCTCAAACTCACGGCATCGCCGGAGGCAGGACTCGGCCACGTCGCCTGGCGCGCGAGCAGCCCACAGGGGCTGGAACGACGGGTGGCTGCGCTCACCGAACGGGGAATCGAAGGCCGGTGGATCGACGGGGACATCGGTCACGGCAAGGCGTACTCCTTCATGGCGCCCGGCGGGCACTCGATGGAGGTCTACTTCGAGACGGAGAAGTTCCGCCCGGCTCCCGATCAGAAGCCGTACCTGCCGAACCAGCCCCAGCGATACAACCCGCACGGCGTCGCCGCCGCGCACATCGACCACATCAACCTGCTGGTGCCGGATGTCGCGGCCAGCCGGGCCTTCCAGGAGGAGGCCCTCGGCTTCAAGCTGAGGGAACGGCTAGTTCCCACCGAGGACAACGAGGTCGGCGCATGGCTCAGCCTGATGACCAAATCCCACGATCTCGCCCTCACCCGTGAACCGGCGCAGACCGATGGCCGCCTTCATCACCTCGCCTACGCGGTTGAAACCCGCGACGACGTGCTGAAGGCCGCGGACATCTTCATGGAGAACGGGGTGTTCCTCGAGTTCGGGCCGGCCAAGCACTCCCGCACGCAGGGGTTCTTCCTGTACGTGTTCGAACCGGGCGGCAACCGGATCGAGGTGTTCGCCGGCGGCATCCATATCTTCTCGCCCGACTTCGAGCCCGTGACCTGGACCACAGAGGCGGGTGGGCGCGGTACCGCCTGGGGACTCGCGGTACCCGACTCGTTCCACTCGCACGCCACCCCGGTGCTCAGGGGCTGAGCGCGGGCGCACAATTTGCAGGAGATCACACGGTTATCAGGATGCTTTCGCTGCTTTTCTCCTGAAAATCGTGCGATCTCCTGTTCCAGGTGCCAACCACATCCGCTCCAGTAACGCGAAAGCCCCGAATACGTTGGTATTAGGGGCTTTCGCGTCACCGGAAGTTATGCACAGCGGGAGCGCTACGTCGAGGTTGCCTTCTCCGCGAGGGTGACCCCACCAGACAACCACCGCGCCGGAGGAACCTCGCGGACCAGCACCCGGATGCTCTGGCCGGGGGCGCCCCACTCTTCGATGGCGTCATGCACGCGACCCATCAGGTCGCGCAACTGCTCCTCGCTGCGGCCTTCAGCAACGTTGATCTCGACGAATGGCATCAGGCATCCTGCAATTCGGTCGAGTCGAGCGGACGACGGATCTGCTTCTGCGTCTGCACACGCTGGGTGACTCCGCCCCACATATCGATCGACTTGGGGTGCAGAGGGTCGAACGTGCGCGGCTTCCAGGTGGCATCGTCCTCGATGAGGCGCACGCCATACGAGTACTCGTAGGTGAGCCCCTCCGGCCCCTTGAAGTAGATGAAGATGGCGGTGGACTGCGGATGACGGCCGGGGCCCTGCTCGATCTCGACACCCTGCTCGAGCAGGAAGTTCCAGCTCCGCATGACGTCGTCGATCGATTCGACCTGGAAGTTGATGTGGCACAGTCCCGGCTCGCTGCCGCGGAACACGGCGAGCTTGTGGTGCACCGGGTCGAAGCGCATGAGCGCCGCCCAGTCACCGATCCAGTCGCTGATCTTGATGTTGAACAGCGAGCTCCACCATTCGTACGCCGCCCTCACATCCGGAGCATCGACGCAGAGGTGACCGAACTCGACGATGCCGGCCTGCCTGCCCCAGTGCACCGTATCGGCGTCATGGACCTGGCCGACCACGAGGTCGAAGCGGTTGCCCCACGGGTCGTCGAAGCTGATGAAACTGCTGACACGGCGGGAGCGCGCCTCTTCGGCGGTGCCACGCACGACGTTGACGCCGGCCAGAGTGAGTTCGGTCTCGGCGAGTCGCAGTGCGTCGTCGTCTTTCAGAGTCAGGCCGGAGCTGAGCACGCCCGCCTCTCCTTCGACGAAGGCGAGGCAGTGGTGGCGGTGGTCGGCACGCAGGTAGTGCACTCCGTTGTCATTGCCGGCGTATTGCATTCCGACGATGTCCACGGCGAAACGCACGGCAGCGTCGACATCCGCAGACCCGGATCGCACGTAGGCGATGTCGGTGATTTCGATCATCATTGACCCTTTCGGTAGGTGTGGGTGAGGTAGTTGTAAATTCTGGGCAGCAGTTCGGTGGCACGCTCCCGCCACCAGGACTGCTCGTCTGCCGGCAGCGGATGCGGCGTGCCGGCGGCAAGCGCGCGAAGGTTGAGTTCTGCGGTCTTCTCCAACACCCACATCAGGGCGACGGCACTGGCAAGGTCCGAGCCGACCGTGACCGCGCCGTTGCCACGGAGGATGATGGCGTTCGAGGTGCCCATCGTGTCGCGCACCGCCGAAGCGCTGGCGGCGTCGCGAATGAGGCGGGAATCGTCGTAAACCGGAACGCTCTCGCCGAGGAACGAACCGTGCCCGTTCAGCGGCAGGACCGGCTGGCCGGCAGCGACGAGGGCGGCAACGGCGGGAGGCTGTGCCCGGCAGATCGCTCCGATCTCCGGCCGGGACTCGGCGAGTGCAAGGTGGATCCATGCCTCCTTGGGGGCGGCGGCCGGCAGTTCGTCAGCGCCGGGGGAGAAGTGGCTGAACCGATGGTCCGCAGTGAGTGCGGACAGGGCCACCGGTGGGGTGATCATCCATTCGTTCGTCGCCGTGCGCATGGAGAGGTGGCCGAATGCGTCGGTCAGTCCGGCGCCGGCGACGACGGCCGCTGCGTCAAGCAGTGCCGCCTGGGGGTCTGTGGTCACGCTCATCCTTACTACTCTGTAGAACAGAACTAGACTACATGTATGAGTAGAAATGTCAATTGAGACATATTTCGAGTTAGGATGATGCCCATGTCCCTGCAGTATGCCGTGCTGGGCGTGCTCGAAGCGCGTCCGATGAGCGGTTATGAGCTCACCCAGTTCTTCGAGTCAACGGCCCGATGGGTGTGGACCGCGCCGCAAAGCCAGATCTACCCGCTGCTGACGCGGATGGCCTCAGACGGCCTGATCACGGGGGAGGAGCAGGTGCGAGGCAGCAAGCTGAAGCGCACCTCGTATTCGATCACCGATTCGGGCGTTCTCGAGCTCCGCCACTGGCTTGCAGAACCGCACGCCGAACCGAACGTGCGCGATGCGTTTCTGCTGCAGACCCTGTTCCTCGACATGATCCCGCCCGCTGAGGCGGAATCCGTCCTCCGGGCGCACATCACCCAGATCGAGGAGCGACGGGAACAGTGGGCGGCACACCGGGCGCGACTCGCTGCCGCCGACACGCCGCTCATTCGGGAGCGACTGCAGCGCCGTGACCCTGCTGAGCATGCCCGGATCGTGAACCTCAAGACTCACGTGTTCGACTACCTGATCGACTCCGCTACCCACCGGATCGCCTGGGCCGAGGAAGCCATCTCGATCCTCAGCTAGGGCTGCCCAGTCTGCCTCGGTATCATGCAGCGCATGGTCATCAAACTGGAGAACGTCGGCATCGCCGTTCGCGACCTCGAAGCAACAATCGCCTTTTTCACCGACCTCGGCCTCACGGTCGTCGGCCGTGACACAGTCAAGGGCGAGTGGACCGACACTGCCGTCGGCCTTGACGCCAACCACGCCAGGATTGCGATGCTCCAGACGCCCGACGGTCAGGGTCGCCTCGAGCTCTTCGAGTACATCCACCCTCAGGCGATCGAGACGAGCCCCACTCTGCCCAACGAGATCGGCATGCACCGCGTAGCGTTCTCGGTCGACGACATCGACGAAGCCCTCGCGATAGCGGCCAAGCACGGATGCCTTCCGCTTCGGGGCGTCGCAACCTACGAAGACGTCTACAAGCTGACGTATATCCGGGGTCCGAGCGGCATCATCGTGATGCTCGCTGAGGAGCTGAACCCCTCGATCAGCGGGTGAAGCGTTTCCGCATCTGCGTCGTCACCACGTAACCGTTCTGTTCGTATAACGCGACGGCCGCCGCGTTACGGCCGAACACGTTCAGCCCCCGGACCGGCAGCGTCTGGTTTACGCATTGACCTCAACGGCAGATCGTGAAGGGGCTCGGTCTCCCAGCGCGCGACAAAGGTCAATTCTTCCCAGTCGAGAGTCAGGTGAAGGCGGTGGGGCGTCTCGAGGAAGATCACGTCGACGGCCAGGAGCGCACCGCCTCCTCCCCAGCCCGCGCTGGCCGCCGTGGCATCGTTCGTCTTCCAGTGGCCGAAGCGGGCCGCCACCGCAAGCGGACCGTCCTCCTCGACGAGCGTGAACGTCCACGGGTTCGTGCCATGGCCGGGGGCGACGTCGATGCGGGTGAGGCGCGGAAGTGCATTGTCCGGTGCAGGCAAGTACTGCCCGGCCCCGATCGGGGCGCCAACACCGTTGGTCGGCACGGGGGAAAGGCCGAGCGACGCCAGTCGTTCGGCGAGCGCGGAGTCCGCGCTCCTGTCGCTGCCATCAGCGTCGTCCGGCCCGGCGAACGCCGGGAGCAGGTGCTCCCAAGCACGATCGAGGACGCCCTGCATGTCTTCGCTCTGGCCGGTCATTGCCAGAACCACACCGTGCTCCGGCAGAACCACGCAGAACTGGCCGTATGCGCCGTCTCCGCGGTAACGCCACGCTGCAGGTAGAGCTGGCCGAGCGCTGCGATGGCCTCCGTCTGCGCGTGCAGGCCGCTGAAGCCCAGCTCGCACCCTTCGGAGTCGCGAATCCAGCCGACGTCGCCGATTCCGAGCGGGTCCAACAGTCGGGGCCGCAGGTAGTCGATGAGCGACATGCCGCTGAGGCGCCGCACCAGGGCGGCCAGCGTGTACGTGCATGGCTGGTTGTACGCGAAAACCGATCCCGGCTCTTCATCGGGTGGCAGGGTCAGAAAGCCGCGCACGAGATTCTCGCCGTCTTTCTCGAGCGCCCGCTGCAGTGTTTCCTCCCGGTGCCCGCTCGCCATGGCAAGCAGGTGCCGCACTCGCATCCGCCGACTGCGGGGGTCCGTGATGTCGGCGTCCAGCTCGGGGAAGTGGCTGAGGACCGTGTCATCCAGACTCAGAAGCCCTTCACTGACCGCCAGGCCGACGGCCGAGGACGTGAAGCTCTTGCTGAGGGAGTAGAGCAGGTGCGTTCTCTCGGCCGTGCACGGCGCCCACCACCCTTCGGCGATCACGTCACCGTCGCGAAGCAGCATCAGGCTGTGCGGTTCGATGTTGGGAGCGGATTCCACAGCGTCGATGAACGCGGTGATGCCGCGCGCATCCACAGCATGAGCGGATGGTGTGCTTCTCGGCAATGAGCGGTGCATGCGTCCATGCTAGAGCGGCGCACCCCTGCTCTCGGTCGCCTTTCGCCCCGAATACATCGAGTACCCGCCGGCACTGCCGCAGTGCCAGACGTAAACGCGACGTCCTGGAACGGTGCGTTGTTGTTCGCCATGTCGAGGATTGTCATAGCGAGGGTCGCCGGCACGCCGGAGCGCTGTGATCCGCTGGGGTAACGCCTATGGATCCGCTATGCCGGGCTCCTTTTGACGCAAGTTGCACTCCAATGCAGGAAGTGCAAACATATACTTCGTGTCAGACAGTGCAATTTCGAATCGTCGTGAGCGGCGGATGGCCCAGACCGCTGCCCGCCTCACCTCCGTGGCGCGTCGTCTGACCGCTGAACGCGGCCTTAACGGGTTCACCGTTGAAGAGGTGTGCGACGAGGTGGACATCTCGCGCCGGACCTTCTTCAACTACTTCCCCACGAAGGATGACGCCGTACTCGGCGTCGACCCCGGTGAAGAGATGGGGAAGTTCTCAGAGGAGTTCCTGGCCCGGGGGTCCCGCGGCTGGGAGATCGTTATCGATGACCTCGTCGACCTCGTCATCGCGCATTTCGAATCGACCGGGCACGACCACAAGCCTCACGCAGAGTTCCACGCCGCGCTTGACCGGGAGCCGCGACTGCTCCTTCGTTTTCTCGGGGCCACACGCGAACGGGAGAAGCAGGCCGTAGCGCTCGTGGCATCCCGTGAGGGCGTCGCGGCCGATGACCCCCGGGCCGTGGCCGTGGTCGGCGTCCTGTCGACGCTTCTCAAGCACGCGGGTGAGCACTATCTCGCCCGCCCAGGCACCGACGACATCTCCACTTTTCTCCGTGCCCAACTCGCCGCATTCCGCGTCGTGATGGCTGCACCATCTTCTTCTCGAAAGGCAACCTTGTGACAATCCCGACCGAGGCGCCGCTGCTCCTCACCCAGCGACGCATCTGGATCATCTTCGGCGCCCTCATCGCCGGCATGCTGCTGTCGAGCCTGGACCAGACCATCGTCTCCACAGCCATGCCCACGATCGTCGGCCAGCTCGGGGGAGTGGATCACCAGGTTTGGCTGACCACGGCCTACCTCCTTGCGACGACGATCGTCATGCCCGTGTACGGCAAGTTCGGCGATGTGCTCGGGCGCCGGCGGCTGTTCCTCGTCGCTATCGCGCTCTTCACGATCGCATCGGTCGGCTGCGCGTTCGCCGGCGACTTCAGCCATCTCGTGATCTGGCGCGCCGTGCAGGGGCTCGGTGGCGGCGGGCTCATGATCCTCTCCCAGGCGATCATCGCCGACATCGTGCCGGCCTCTGAACGCGGCAAGTACCTCGGACCGCTCGGTGCCGTCTTCGGCCTCTCCGCCGTCGGCGGGCCGCTCCTCGGCGGCTTCTTCGTCGACCACCTCACCTGGCAGTGGGCGTTCTACATCAACATCCCGGTCGGCATCGCCGCGTTTACGATCGCCTGGTTCACGCTGAAGCTCCCGAACAAGAAGGCGACAGCGCCGATCGACGTGATGGGTGTTCTCCTGCTCTCCGCGTTCACCACATGCCTCATCTTCTTCACCGACTTCGGTGGCAGCTCCGACCACGGCTGGGATGCCATTGAGACGTGGGCGTTCGGCATCAGCATGGTGATCGCCGCCCTGCTGTTCGTCCTCGTCGAGTCCCGCGCGAAGGATCCGATCATTCCGCTGTCGCTGTTCAAGAACCCGGTCTTCGTCAACGCGACAGCGATCGGACTCACCCTCGGCCTCGGCATGTTCGCGGCGATCGGTTTCGTGCCCACCTTCCTGCAGATGTCGTCCGGCACGTCCGCCGCGGCATCCGGGCTTCTCATGCTTCCGATGATGGCGGGGCTCATGCTCACCTCCATCTGGTCAGGAATCGCGATCTCGAAGTCCGGGCGCTACAAGATCTACCCGATCGCCGGCACGATCGTGACCGGCGCTGCCATGGTCGCGATGACCACACTGGCTGCTGAGACCCCGATCTGGATGATCTGCGTCTTCCTGTTCGTGTTCGGCGCCGGGCTCGGCCTGATCATGCAGGTCGTCGTGCTCGTCGCCCAGAACTCCGTCGATGCGTCAATGGTCGGAACGGCCACGAGTACGAACAACTACTTCCGCGAAGTGGGCGCCTCACTCGGCGTCGCCGTCTTCGGCACAATTTTCACCACGCGACTGACCGAAAACCTGACGGATGTCTTCACGAGCGCGGGAGCGGACCCATCCGCCGCAGCAAACGCGACGTCGACCCTCGACCCGCAGACCCTCGCGACACTGCCGGACACGGTCCGCGACGGCGTCGTCACGGCATACGCGGATGCGCTCGCACCGGTGTTCTGGTACCTGCTGCCGTTCATCGCGATCGCGTTCCTGCTCTCCCTGTTCCTCAAGCGGATCCCCTTGTCAGATGTCGCCGGACTCGTCGCCCGCGGTGAGGCCATCGGCGGACAGGAAGCGGAAGAACTCGAGGCTGCGCTGCGGGACGGTTCTGCGACGGCATCCCTTATCGATACCCAGGACGACCGACTGGAGGAGTCGCCCGCGCCCCGGTGACGGGAGAGGAATGCGTAAATGCCCTGGTTGGGCAGGTCAGGTCATCTGACGGTTGCGGGCTGCCCACTCGATCCCGTGCGTCGCCTGCTCTTTCGTCAGCGGCGTTGCCCCGCCGCAGTTCCTGCAGACGTTGACGTAGCGCCGCCCGACGGTGAACAGCGGAAGAAAGAAGACCGAGAACTTCGTCGCGCTCTCGATGACGTCCTGCGAAGCGTCCGTCCGGCAATACTCGCAAATGAACCTGACGACGACGAGGACCCGGTCGCGCACTGTCGTACCGAAGATGAGAAGCATCCGTCGAGTGTATGAACCGACCCGGACGAGGACGAGGGGGTTGCGCTGGAGCGAACATCCGTTTGTTTGCCGTACCTCCCGCCGACACCTTTTTCGTCTCGGCGGACCTGCGCGTCCGCGGCTGATCTGAGGTCCGGCGGACAGGACGCCGGACCGGCAGGGCTTCCGGGGAATGAATCCGCGGTCCTAGACTCGCGTCATCCTCGTGGAGAGGCGAGATCATGGCGAACATGCGAGTGCTTGAGTTGCGCATTCATGGCATCGCGAACGCGCCGCCCGCCGACGTGCTCTGCACGACGAACGAGGAAGTGGAACAAAAGGACGGCGACGAACAGGGGTCGTTCTGGAGGATCAAGCCGAAGGCATCCGTCGCGTCGCAGGCATCCGTCACTCCGCCGGTACCCGCGCCGGTGCCTGGTGCCGCAGTGGACACCGAAGCGTACTCGTGGGGCAACCAGGCCAGGAGTGGGGCCTCCGCACTGGCCCTGATCGGTCGCGCTGTCGTCCACGTGGGGTGGTTGTTCGTTCTCCCGTTCGGACTGTGCAACCTCGCCTATTGGGCAAGACGCGACATCAAAGGCACCGACGAAGACCCGAAGTGGTGGGCAGGAGGCGATGGCGCCGTCATACTCCGCGTGTTCGCCCTCCTCCAGACGCTCTTCTACACCGTCGGGTTCCTCACGGTGTCGGTACACCTGATGGGGCTGCAATGCTTCCAGGCGACCTCCGGCCCGGACGGCACTCTGCGGTATCACGCCTGTGCGGCGTTGCCGGGCTGGCTCGATTTTCTCGCCGGATGGAGCCCGATCGCTCGCGCGGCACTGTTCAGCATCGCACCGATCGCCGTAACGCTGTTGATCTACATGATCAGTTCGCGGGCGCGCGGAATGTTCAACCCGCAGAGCTCGTTCGATGACGACGCCAAGGGCCGGCCCAGCGAAGAGGAACCCACGGACGACGGTGCGAGTGAAGCCGATCCTCCGCGACCTGCGCTCCTCTCATCCGCTGGTTTCTGGCATCGTTCCCGCGTGGGGCAGACGTCTGAGCGGGCCCACTTCGCAGCCGCCATCGCACTGATCCTCCTCCTTCTCGCCTCAGACGCGCTCGTCGACTCCATTCGAGGCGAGAGCGACATTTCCGTTCCGGGCGCGGACCTGGTCGAAGTGCTCCTGGGCCGAGTCGACACGACGGGTACCGGTCCTGTGCCATTCGTCGCACTTGCTGTCGCCGCCGTGCTGCTCGCCGGCGCCGGGATGATCGCGGCAGCGGCAGGATTGAGCGGTAAGAGATGGTCCACCCGATCCAAGCGCGGCTGGTCGACGACCATCCTCGTGCTCTCCGCCGGCGCCTACGTCGCCTGGGTGGCGTGGGCGATCATCGCCGCTCGAACACCGACAGCGGGCGAGCAGCTTCTGGCCGCCAGCAGCCTCCGCGGGCTCACCGTGACCCCGACGATCATTGCCGCCCTCGGGGCGCTCATCGCTGTCGCGAGTCTCACCTGGGGATACCGCTGGCGACGCCGCCTGGTGATGTGGTTCGTGTTGCCGGTGGCGGTCGCCTGCGGTGCCGCGTCCTCCGTGTGGGGGCTCGCCCCGGCCGAACTTAGCGGGGTCGGGCCCATCCTGACCTGGTCATCGGCGGGACTCATCGGGCTGGCCATCGTGGTCGGATATCTGCCCTTCGCCGATCCGCGGGTGAGGGAAGCACGCCGCCACACCGGCTGGCACGGCAACGGGGCTGCGGTGATCCTGTTGCTTGCCCTGCTGGCCTCGCTCATCATCACCAGTCTGCTTGTGCTCGGTACACATGCCTGGTTGACGACGGATACCGACCTGCCGGTGGTCAGGGACGGCTGGCGGCTCATCAACCCGCCGGAGGCGGACCCAACCGCGGCCGCATCGCTTCCAGCGCCCGCGGTGATCGAGGCGCCTCCATTTCACTCGCTCTTCGCCGGCATGCTCGTGGTTGGGCTGATCGTCTTTCTGGCACTCGTTCTGCTCACCGTGGGCGCCGCGTTACGCCGGTTTCCCGCCTTCAGTCTGCCCGGCCCTGGGAACGAGGGCCTCGGGGGGACAGGGCGGTTGGTTCCCGAGGACGCCGAGCTTCCACCCCCGCCGGCAGCCACGACCGTCGTGAAGGGGAGCCCGCTCCTGGCTCCCGCAGAACACCCGCCCCAGACGGTGCATGAGAAGGACTACCCTCCGGACGAAATCCGGCCAAGCGGTCGCCTTCGTGTTGTCGCGGACGCCAGACGGGTCGCCGGGCTTCTCCACCGCGGAGAGCCGCTCCTCGGGGTGCTCGCCGTCCTCACCGCCGTCGCTCTCGTTCCCCTCGCCATCCCGCCGGTCGGCGATCTTCTCGAAGGCGCACCGTTCTGGAGCACCCTCCTTGCCGTGTCGCGGTGGGCGATCGGGCTCATTGCGCTCGCAGCGGTTGCCTTTGTCGTGACCAACGCGGTCACGTCCACGGAACGCCCACTCGCACTCGTCTGGGACATCATCTGCTTCTTCCCCCGGGCAGGGCATCCGTTTGCGCCACCGTGTTACGCCGAACGAGCCGTTCCCGAGGTGACCAAGAGGATCAAACGGTGGATGGGGCCCAACGAGGCCGGCCCAGACGGAAAGGTCATTCTCTCGGCGCACTCGATGGGGGCGACGATCGCCGTCGGCGCGATCCTCGCAATGAAGGGCGATGAGGAAATTGACGCGCTCGGCAATGTCGCCCTGCTGACCCACGGCGTGCAGCTGCGTCCCTATTTCAGCAGGTTCTTCCCTGAGGTGTTCGGCCCACGTGTGCTCGGTGTCCGTGGGACGCTCGGACCCCGGATGCTCGAATCCGATCCGTGGAGAAGGCAAGTGATCGCCGACAACCGGCCGCCCGTGCTGCCGGTGCACAAAGAAGACGATCCGCCATCCGTCGTCGAACTCCTGGGTGGGGACTTCCGCGACCGGGAGCATCCGGTGGCGCCGCGGTGGCGGAGCCTCTGGCGGCGAACCGACTACCTGGGCTTCCCGGTGACCGGCTTCTGGAGCAACGAGACGGACGGCGTCAATGAGAACCCGATCGACCGTCGAGCGACAGAACGGTCGCCGCGTTCGTACCTCTGGGCGGTCGCGAAGCACAACGACTACCTGTCGACACCCCAGTACCGGTCAGCACGTGACGAACTGGTCGCGATGCTCACGGACGGACGAGTCCTCAGCGAACCTTCCGTGCCCGAACCGGAACCCCGGTCCGACTGGCGCGCTTTCTGGTTCGGTTGGCTGCGGTGGTTACGGGAGCGCAGTGGAATGGTTTCTCTCGCAAATGCACGGCGGCGCACCGGGGAATGAGGCGCCGCCGAAAAGAGCGGCACCCCGGTCCGTCGGGGGTCAGCCTACTGCCGGCACGCCGCCTCGTTTTCCGGCGTCACCACCCGGGCGGGTGGATCCCCCGAGGGCCATGTCGAGTGCGTCCCGGCGTGACAGCGCACGTCCCCGCTCCCGCGCCTCCTCGAAGCGTGATACCTCCTCGGAAGCGAGGATCCGGTCGAGGAGGGACCGGAGAAGACGGACGTATGACCGTTGCTCGATCATGCCGGTACGCTTCCTGGCGGTCTCCGCTGCGCCGAGGAGGAGTCCGGCCGTCTCGGTGTCGCCGACCAGCGCGGCGCAGGCTGCGAGTCCCTCGAACGCGTAGCCGATGCCATCCTCGTTCGCCATCTGAAGTGACAGCTTCAGGTGCTGCACGAAAAGGCCGGGTCGTGCCTCGCCGAGAGCCAGCCGCGCCCAGCCTGCGTTTGTGAGGGTGATGCTTTCGATAAAGCGGTCGCCAATCCGAACGGCCTCCTCGATGACGGCGTCGAACGTTTCCAGGGCCTCGGTAGCGCGGCCTTGAACGAGCTGAACACTACCGAGCGAGCCGCGGAACAGGGCCTGGAACGTGGGGTAGCCGTGCGAAAGCTCGATCGCGCGACTCTGAGTCTCCTCGGCCCGATCCAGGTCGGGGGGAGTGATCGACATGTAGGCGATGCTGAGGACCGTGAGTGCGCAGGCTTCACCGAAATCGTCGCCGGTGGCGTGGAACAGCGCGACGCTTTCTTCGACAGGTCCCGGATCGCCGCGAGCGCCGGGCTGCGACAATGCGACCCACGCCGAGAACGCGAGCGCGATCGCACGGGTGCGGTCGGTCAAGGGCACACCGGCGACGAGGATGTTCTCCATCCACGCCCTCGCCTCCGGAAGGAGGTTGCGGATCCACCAGTAGAGAAGCAGGCTCCACACCGCAACGGCGACGCTGTCCACCTCTCCGATGGAGATGAGGTGACGGTACCCAGCCCGCAGGTTGTCCTTTTCCGCTTCGAGCCTGGTCAGCGCCGTCAGCTGCGTCGGACCCTGAAGCAGCGGTTCGGTCTCGGCGGCCAGGCGAAGGTAATGTTCGGCGTGTTTTCGGCGAGCGTCGGTGACGTCGGGGTCGGCCTCGAAGCGTGCGGTCGCAACCTCACGCACCGGGGCGAGCATCGAAAAGAAAGGCACGCCGAGAACGTCGTGCTGGCGCAGGAGGCTGCCGTCCACGAGCTCCAGGATCGTTTCCAGCAGGTCAGTGGTCCATTGCGCGTCCCCGGCGACCGCTTCGACGGCGTCGAGGCTGAAGTCCCCGACGAAAACGCCGAGCAGCGTGAAAGGATCTGGGCGTCGTCGCTGAGCAGGCGGATACTCCACTCGACAGTGGCCTGGATGGTGCGTTGGCGCTCAGGCACGTCACGGGCGGCCGTCACGAGCAGGGGGAGTACCCGGTCCAGTTTCGCGAGCATCGCCGCCGGGGTGAGCGCACGGATGCGGGCGGCTGCGAGTTCGATTGCCAGCGGTACACCGTCAAGCGCTCGGCAGATGGAGGCGACGTGCGCGGCATTGTCTGAGGTCACGTCGAAGCGTGGGTCGGCTGCCTGCGCCCGCTCGCGGAACAGCTGGACTGATGGCATCAGCAGGATCTCCGTTGCGGATGCCGCGGCCGGATCCGGGAGCACACCCAGAGGTTCGACGTCGAAGACATACTCCCCGCGCAATCGCAGCCTCGCCCGGCTGGTGACAAGAACGGTGGCACCGGGCAGATCGGTGAGAAGCGATCCGAGAAGCGGGGCGGCTCCGAGGACCTGCTCGAAGTTGTCGAGGACCAGAAGATCGCGGCGACCCGCACGTGCAGGAGGAAGGAGTTCCATGATCGGACGGTTCCCGCCCTCGCGAACTCCGAGTCCCCTGGCAATGGCGGGAAGTACGTCCTCGACGGCTTCGACGTGTTCCAGGGCGACGAATGTCACTCGGTCGAAGCGATTTCGGCCGAGCGCGGCGACTTCGACGGCCAGCCTGCTCTTGCCGATTCCGCCGGGCCCGGTCAGCGTGATCAACCTTCGTGTGCCGTCATCGAGCCACTCGAGGAGCGTGGAGATTTCTTTCTCCCGGCCGATGATGTCGGCGGGTTGAACAGGCAACCGGCCCGATCGCGGATCCTCGGCCGGAACCGGCTCCGTCGGCGCGCGCGACGCGTCGAACCGCTCCGCCAGTAACGTCGCGAGATCGGCTTCGATCAGTTGTTCGAGTTCGTCCGGGCTCGAAAAGGCCTTATAGGAGGCGGAGTCGTCATCCCGAATGCGGGCGAGCAGACCGGCGAGGCGCTCGTTCCGCTCCGCCGGTTGCTTCAGATAGATGAGCTTCGGCATCGCTCCAGGGGCGAGCCGATATTCGTCCTCCAGTCCGGAGAGTTCCTCTCCAGGTGCGACCCAGCCATACTGCTGCCAATAGAGCCCGACAAACACATCGCTCTGTTCGAGGTAGGCGCGGTACAGGTCCCGCGGCGGATGAGGACGCGCGCCGAGTTCGAACATGACGGGTGCGAGACGCAGTCGTTCGATCGCCCCGCGTGCAGCACGCCGTTCGGGTTCGAGCTCGCGCAGCGTCGAACTCACGAACACCCGAAGGCGTTGGTCGGGCGTCCGGATCGAAGGCGCACCGGCGGTCATGACGGCCACCCCGTTCTCCGGCTGCCTGCGACTCGGCCCAACATGCAGCCATTCTCCGGCGCACGGTGGTCAGCGTCCAGCCCGGCGGGGCCTCGGCGAAAAAGGCGCGCGGCTTCGTCGAATGCGACGTATCGTTCAACCCATAAGAGTGAAGCGAGGAGAACGCGTCATGTCAATTCGTCGCTGGCACACCCATTCCCGCTTCTCGGCGATCAGCGAAGGGCGATGAACATGCCGGCAGCGGTCGCAGCTGGAGTGCTGCTCATAGTGCTTCCCATCGCCTTCAACGCGGCGTTCGTCCTCCTTGCCAAAACATTCGACTATCCCGACATTCTTCGCCGCCCCGGTGCGACGGTGGGTGTGCTCGCGGCCACCGTGCAGTTCCTCGGCCTGGTCCGATGGCCCTTCCTCGTGCCGTATCTCGCCCGCCAGATGGACGACACGGCCTCATCGCCGACACGCAAGGAAGCGATCGACGTCGTCTTCCAGTCCTTTCATCGATACCTGGGTGTCGCTGTTGGCAAACATCTCGGCTACCTGTTCACCGGGGCGTGGAGCGTCCTCGTGGGAGCTGCCATGATCCAGGCTCCGGCCGGGCCAAAGGGGGGAATCCGTCGAGGACCGAACACCCATACAGTGGCAGCATGAACAGGGGCAGCAGGACGAACGTGAAGAAGGAACGATGATCGGCTCTGCCGTCACGACGGTCGTCGTCGTCGGGGCCGGTTATGCCGGTGTGATCTGCGCCAACCGGCTTCGGTCCTCGATGACAGCTGATGAGGCGGCTGGCACCGTCATTCAGCTCATCAACCCAAGCCCACTGTTCTACGAACGCATCCGCCTGCACGAAATCGTGGCCGGCAGCAGAAAATCAGCGGCAATCCCGCTCGCTGACATGTTGCACCCCGACATCGACGTGGTGCTCGGCACTGCTGTTCGAATCGACGCGACCGTGGGGAGTCTCACGGTCCGGTCCGGGGACGAAACACTCGCCGACCTTCAATACGACACTCTCGTCTACGCCGTCGGCAGCACGTCGTCGGCACATCGCGTGCCGGGTGCCGCGGAAAACTCCTACGCCGTCGGCGACCCAGCGACTGCTGAAGCGGCAGCACGCGTCATTGCGGACGGGAGCGGCCGCCAGCGGATCGTCATTGTCGGAGGAGGATTCACCGGGGTCGAGACGGCGAGCGAAGCCGCACAGCAGTGGCCGGACGCTGAGGTCACCCTGGTCACGAACGGGCCGATCGTCGGGTCGATGCGGGGGGCGGCTCGGAGAAAAATCACTCGGAAGCTCGAGACGCTCGGCGTGACGATCCTCGAGCGCAGCCCGGTGGCCTCCGTGGCAAAAACCGCCCTTCTCTTCGCCGACGGCCCGGATCTCCCCTTTGACGTGTGCCTGTGGACGGCATCGTTCTCGGTTCCTGAACTCGCCTCAGGGAGCGGACTCGATTGCGACGAGATTGGGCGACTCCGGGTTGACGAGCACTTACGATCCCCTGAGTTCCCCAACATCCTCGGTGCCGGAGACGCCGTGCGGCTGCCCGATCCCTTCGGGCGTCATCTGCGCATGGGCTGCGCTGCCGCTCTTCCCCTCGGTGGCGCCGCCGCGGCAACCATCCTGGCCGCGCGCCGTGGCACACCGCTTCCGGTGGCTTCCGTGGGTTTCCTCCTTCAGTGCATAAGCCTCGGCCGTCAGGACGGGTACGTCCAGGTCGTCCGGGCGGACGACTCGCCTCGACCACTTGCATTCTCCGGCTGGTTGGGCGCCAGGATCAAGGAAGCGATCTGCCGGTTGACGGTCACCGGGCCGCAGCGAGAGGCGGGAAGACCCGGGGCCTACTGGGCGCCGAAAGGTCCGAAGGTCTCCGCTGTCCGCACCGTCGTCCCGCTCGCCCCGGGACAACCGGATGCAACAACGCCGGGGGATTTACGCAGCACCGGGCCCCTGCGCTAAATTTCGGAAACAGGGCCCTCCTCGGAGAAGCCTTCGTCAGCGACCACGCGCGTCCGTCCCGGGATGACGGGGTGCTCGGGCGTCACGGTGCCTGGATTCTCGTCGTAAGATGCCCTGAGCGATATTAGAACCGTAAGTTCGATTATCGGACAACGGGCCGACGATGTTGTCCGAACCGCCCACAGAGAAGTGAGGAAGCCGTGCAGTTCCACCACCACGGATATGTGTCCACAGATCCGCGAATCCAGCCAGCTGCAGGGGTGGGTATCGACCGCCCCGATGAACTTCCTGCCGAGGTCGACGTTCTCATCGTCGGAACCGGGCCCGCAGGCATGATCACGGCCGCGCAGCTGTCGCAGTTCCCCGGCATCACAACCCGCATCGTCGAGCGCCGAGGCGGCCGTCTTGCGATCGGCCAGGCCGATGGCATCCAGGCCCGCAGCGTCGAAACGTTCCAGGCGTTCGGGTTCGCCGAAAGGATCATCGCTGAGGCGTATCGCATCACCGAGATGGCCTTCTGGAAGCCTGACCCCTCCGACCCGTCGCGGATCGTTCGCCATGCGCGCGCGGACGACGACCCCACTGGCATCAGTGAGTTCCCGCATCTCATCGTCAACCAGGCTCGCGTCCTTGACTACTTCGCAGAAGTGATGGCCAACTCGCCGACCCGCATGAAGCCGGACTACGGATACGAGTTCCGCGGGCTGGAGGTGACCGGCGATGGCGACTATCCGGTCACCGTGACCCTCGGTCAGCCCGCCGGTGACAGCGAAGGAGGCGAGCGCGTGGTCCGCGCCAAGTACGTCGTCGGCGCTGACGGCGCCCGCAGTGGTGTGCGCCAGGCGATCGGGTGCACGATGGCCGGCGACCAGGCGTTTCACGCCTGGGGTGTCATGGACGTCCTCGCCGTCACCGACTTCCCTGACATCCGAACCAAGTGCGCCATCCAGTCGGAAGTTGGGAGCATCCTGCACATTCCTCGCGAGGGTGGCTACCTTTTCCGGATGTATGTCGACCTCGGTGAGGTGGCTGCCGACAACAAGGGAGCGATCCGGAACACGACCATCGAGGAGATCATCGCGAAAGCGAACGACATCCTGCACCCGTACACCCTCGATGTGAAGAACGTGGCCTGGCATAGCGTCTACGAAGTCGCCCACCGTCTCACCGACCGGTTCGACGATGTCCTACCCGAAGATCTCGGCACCCGCACGCCTCGCGTCTTCATCACCGGCGACGCTTGCCACACGCACAGTGCCAAAGCCGGCCAGGGCATGAACGTGTCGATGCAGGACGGTTTCAACCTGGGTTGGAAGCTCGCGCACGTGCTCGAGGGACGCAGCCCGGAAAGCCTTCTCAGCACGTATTCCGCTGAGCGCCATGTCGTCGCGCAAAACCTCATCGACTTCGACAAGGAATGGTCGAGCCTCATGGCACGCAAGCCGGAGGAGCTCAAGGACCCGGCCGAGCTGGAGACGTTCTACACGAGTACCGCCGAGTTCCCCGCTGGTTTCATGACGCAGTACTCACCGTCGATGCTGATCGCTGAGGCGACTCATGGGGCGTTGGCGACCGGCTATCCGATCGGCAAGCGTTTCAAGTCCGCCCCCGTGGTTCGCGTCTCAGACACCAACCCGGTCGAACTCGGTCACCACCACCGGGCAGACGGACGGTGGCGGGTCTACGCGTTCGCCGACTCTGCCGCGCCCGGCGAAGCGTCGGCAGTCGCTGAGTGGGCCGAGTGGCTTCGGACTTCACCGGAATCGCCCCTCATCGTCCACACACCTAAAGACGCCGACATCGACAGTGTCTTCGACGTCAAGGTCGTCTACCAGCAGGACCACACCGGACTCGATATCGGCCGAGTTCCAGAGACGTTTTTGCCCAGGGTCGGCCCGTTCGAGCTGATCGACTACGAGAAGGTGTATTCCGCCATTCCGGCGCGGAACATCTTTGAGCTTCGCGGGATCGACAGAGGCGGTGCGGTCGTCGTCGTCCGGCCGGACCAGTATGTCGCCAACGTGCTGCCGCTGACGGCAACCGACGAACTCGCGGCGTTCTTCAGGCCGATTTTCACGGCATGAGTCCCACCCCCGAGAAGGATGCCGGGAAAGGGCGCTCCGCCTGCGCCCCGGCATCCTCCGGAGGCGACCTCAGCGCCCGTAGGCTCGCGCGACGCTTTCGGCCCCGGACTTCAGGCGGTTGGCGATCTCGCTCTCGGATCGAGGAAGGGCAACGTGGATCACAGCGATGGACGCTGCCGGCTGCCCGGGCAGGACGAGCGGCACCGCGACCGACGACAGCGACGGGACCACTTCGTCGTGGCTTGACGCGTAGCCGCGGGCACGACTCTGGATGAGCTCCTGTCGCAACCCGTCACTCAGGTCGGCGGGCCATGCGCTCTCCGGCATCCCAAGAAGGATCGCTTTGCCCGGACCTCCTCGCGTCGTCGGGTGGCGGTGGCCCGGCCGATACGACACCACGGCGATACTCTGGCGGGGCATCGCGCTGACGAGCGTCACGGCCTCGCCGCTGTCGAGGCGCACGGCGAGCAGACACGTCATCGCGAGTTCGTTCGCGATCTCGTTGAGGGTTGGCAGGGCGGCCTGTTGGAGGTCCCGCGCAACGTTGGAGGTGAGGGCTGCGAGCCCGGCTCCCAGCGCCATGCGCCCCGCATCGTCCCGGGTGACGAGGTCATGGGCCTCGAGGGTGCGCAACAGACGGTACGCAACCGATCGGTGCACGCCCAGGCTCTCGGCCAGTTCGCCGATCGACAGGTTGCGGTCAGCGGTGGCGAGGATCTCCAGGAGACGGATGCCTCGGCTCAGCGTCTGGGATCCCGCTTGCGTTCCTTCGTCCGATGCCATCGACAAACCAGCTTTCGAGTCGGGCCAGGGGCGGGCATCCGCTTCACCCTCCCGCCTGTTCGATAATAGGACAGAAGCGTGGCCGTCGCCGAATGCGTGAAACGACTCCAGGCAGCCGGGTGACGTACGATCGGTGGGTGCCTCCCCGTTCGCCTCTGCCGCAACGACTCGGGCTCGATCCGGCGTGGATGCGGACCCCCGATCTCGACCGCTCGCGGCCGGACCCGTGGCCGAGTATGGGTGCCTGGCTCGGGGAGCGCCTGTCAGAATTCCTCGACGTGGCCGCGTTCCTCGCCGCTGGACGATTCGTCTACGAGTCGGGTTCGCCGGTGATCGGAACGGACCCATACCGACCGCACACCTTCGTCTGGTTCCACCGCGACTTGCGCGACGAGGCCGCCGTTCCCGGCGCCATCCGCGTGATATCCCAGGACGAGCGTATCGTCGTCGTCGACAAGCCCGCGTTCCTGTCGACGATTCCTCGGGGCCGGCATGTTGCGCAGAGCGTCGTGGTACGTCTTCGCGCGGAACTCGGACTGCCGGAGGTATCTCCGCTGCACCGCCTGGACCGTGTGACGTCGGGACTGCTCATCCTTGCGACGGAGAAACGCTGGCGTGGCGCCTACCAGTCGATGTTCCAACGAGGCGAGGTCCAGAAGGTCTACCGAGCGCTTGCGCCACTGCGATCGGACCCGGACCTGCCGGTCATCGTTCGCAACCACCTTCATAAACAGCGCGGTCGGATGCAGGCCGAGATCGTGGCCGGCGCTCCGGCCAACTCAGAGTCGCTGGTCGAACTCGAGGCGACGGTCGACGAGGCGACGGCCATCTATCGCCTCACCCCACGAACCGGGCGCACCCACCAACTCCGGATGCACATGCTGGGACTCGGGATCCCGATCAGCCAAGACCCGCTGTACCCGCTCGTGCGGGATGTTTCGGTGGATGACTTTGCCCATCCGCTGCAATTGCTCGCCAGCGAATTGAGCTTCACCGATCCGGTCGACGGCGAGCCTCGGCAGTTCACCAGTGCGCGCTCCCTGCCGTTGCAGGGGGAGCGCGTTACCGCGCGATGAACTCGGGTGGTCAACCTGGCTGACCCCGTGGCTTTCCGAGAAGCCGAGGGGTACCTTGTTGGCCATGCTTGGAGAAACCGCACGTTCGCCGACGTAGGAGCGCTTGCCCTCGCTGCGTCCATCCTGTTCGCAGGATCTCTCTCCACGGTGACCGCGCAGGCTGCCCCGGCCGCTGCCGTCTCCGCCGTCAGCGCTCAGGCTGCCGGCGCGGAGAGCGCTGTTATTGAATACGTAGCACGTGGTGACTCCTATGCAGCTGGACAGGGTGCCGGATCCTACGAGAACGCCTGCATGCAAAGCGCACTGAGCTACCCCGAGATGCTCGACGACGTCGACAGGGTGGAATTGGTCGCCGACGCCAGCTGCAGTGGCGCGACGACACGAGACGTGCTCACGCGTCAGCTCAGGGTTGTCGCAATGAACAGGGACGCGGACCTGGTCACGGTCACGGTCGGCGCGAACGACCTGGGAGGGGCCGCCGTTGTCGCGGCGTGCTCTACGTCGTTCGCATCGCCGGAGTGCCAGGCAGCGTTGGATTCTGTGTATGCCCTCCTGACCCCACGTGCCTCCGGGATACCGAGCAGGTTCGCCATCCGACTCACAACGGCATTGACCGGGGTGGCGATGGTCGCCCGAGACGCGAAGATCCTGGTGACCGGCTATCCTTACCTGTTCGAGACGCCGCCACCCTCCGACCCGAACTACGCCGCCATTGTCGAGATCAATTCCGCGACGGCACTGCTGAACGCCACAATCCAGGGGGTCGTGCAGCAGCTCGCGTCGAGGGGAGTCGACATCCGTTATGTCGACGTCACGGAAGCCTTCACCGGTCACGGTATCGGCAGCCCCGACCCGTGGATTCACGCGAGCGGACCCGACGCGTTCCACCCGACCGCCGCCGGTTACGTGGCGTACACCATGGCGATCACGTCCGCTCTCTGATCGGCCCAGCTGCCGGCGGGATCGTTCTCTCGCTGCCGTTCACCCACCGTTGACTGGTTCAGAACAGCCCGGCGTTTCGAGTGCCAAGCCACGGAACCGATGCGCTGGGGGAGCGATACGCCATCGACCTGGAGCCCGATCATGAGGCGAGGCGGTCGCCGTTCGCGCTCGTGCCGCATGCGCTCGACCAGCCGCAGACCCGTAGCGGTGCTCGCTTCAGCTCGGCCGCGAGGTGTGAGTCCTATAACTTGGCGATACCTGAGCCGATGATCACCACACCGGCCATGAGCGAGACAACGACCATGAGAATCTCTCCGTGGTTGACGAGCCAGGTGCGTGTGGCGTTCAGCGGTTTCCTCGTCTTCTCCGGCGCCGCCAGGTATCCGATGATCGGCGCGGCGACAGTTGATACGCCGACGAGGGTGAAGATGGCAATGACGATGGCCGCATCCCCCTCACGTAGTGACGCATCACCGATCACCACGGCCCCGGCCACGGAAAGGATCACGTTTTTCGGGCGTAGGGCGAGCGCGATCCCGAATCCCAGCGCCCCCCACGCGTTGATCTTGCCGAGCGTGCTCATCCAGTGGGGCAACTCGGACGGCGGCCTCGGCGGGTGGCGCCGCCACACGATGACCGGGTAAACGAGAAGCACACAGCCGAGCACCATCCGGAAGATTCCAACAGCCGAGTCATTTCGCCGCAGGAAGGATGCCGGGATCAGCCCGATGCCGATCGTGAAGAGGGTGAGAACCGAGGCCACTCCAACGGCCCAGCCGACGAGGAGCGCGATGCTCACGATGGGCTTCGCATCCGAGAGGAGGATGAGGATCGTCGCGAGGATCGGGACGGTACTGAGCGCCACGGCTATCGCAAGCGGCAGGATCTGCCCGATGGCCTCCGTCATGCCGACTCGCCGATCTGTGTCGTCCGATTTCGCCCGGGCGGCGTGACGTTCGCTCGTGGCGCTACGTCAGCGCCCTGGCTTTGAGCGCCGCAAATTCCTCCTGGGTGATCGCCCCGGACTGGAGGAGTTGCTGCGCCCTGGTGATTTCTTCGGAGGCGCTCGGCTGCGTTCCCCAGTGGGGCACGTAATCGGCCGGTTCGGCCGGGGTCGCCATGCCGCGGGAGTTGCGTTCGCTCATGCCCTTGCCCCTGGCGATGACGTAGACGATCACGGTCAGCAACGGTATGAAGACGAGGCAGATGGTCCACAGGGCCTTGAGCCACCCGTTCAGGGTCTCGTCCCGGTAGACGTCCACAAGGACGAGCACCAGCGCGAACAGGAAGGCGAAGAACACATAAGCCCAGAAGAACCACACGGTGATGTCCCACACGTTGCTCAACAACTCCATGCTGATCAGCTCCTCTACAGCGCCACCGTCATCGATTGTTCAGAAACATAACGCACTCGGGAGAGCGAATAGTCATCCGCAGTGGGTGACATTCGTTCGCCCGTTCTGGTGCGCATTGCGAGCTCGACTGATCGTCGTTTCGGGCGTTCACCCTCTGCGTATGACGACGGAGCGAAAGGCGGACCCGAAGATGAATGCGAGGCGTGGGAGGGCTCAACTGTGACCAGTGAATCGTATGAGATCGTCATCAAAGGCACGCTCAGCGAGCCGGTCGCCGACCTGATCGACGGCTTTGAGATCAGCAAAGTGGAACACGGCGAGACGCATCTGATCGGGTTGGTTCCTGACCAGACCAAGCTGCAGGGGATTCTCACGATCTTCGGCAACCTCAACATCGAACTGGTGTCGGTGAACCCGGTTTCGGGGAGTTAGCCTGGTTGTTCAGCCCGGCGGCCTCATCGGCACGCCCACATCGACTCCACCCTCGCGAGTGAGACGACTGCCCATCCTTACCATCATCGGCGCGGCGGTGAATCCACCCGCGAAGAGAGCTTCACCCTGCGAGAAACGAGAGGCCCTGGCGAGCATCGCAGGGGAACAAAACCGAAGATCGTGGCAAGGCCGTCGAGGTCGATCGGCGACGTCATCTTCATGAGCGCGAGGTTGTCGCACTGCGAAATGAT
The DNA here is from genome assembly GCF_900115155.1 of Mycetocola miduiensis. Taxonomy (GTDB): domain Bacteria; phylum Actinomycetota; class Actinomycetes; order Actinomycetales; family Microbacteriaceae; genus Mycetocola_A; species Mycetocola_A miduiensis. The sequence goes on along the minus strand of NZ_FOVM01000003.1, from coordinate 148,658 downwards.
GCTGGGGTGAATCCGTGACGGCCGCTGCGTCGACAGCAGGAGCCATAACCCGAACTTGCGGCCTTCCGCTGCGATCTGGATGAGTCGTTCGCGCACGGCTACGTGGAGCGGACTCTGCTGTTCAGGCGAGCCGAGGTTGTGTGCTTCGTCGATCACAAGCAACACCGGGCGTCGCAATTCCCGCTTCGCCCAGAGGTCGTCGAGCACCGCCATCGCAACGACGAGCGATTCGTTTGGATTGTCGAACCCGCCGAGGTCGAGCACTGTCGCATCGGGCCGGGTGTCGATGATGTCGGTGACCGCCTCGAAGCCCCTGGCCCAGACATTCCAGTTGAGGAGACCGAGGTTCTCGACACGCGCGGCGAGTGCGGTCGCGGAAGGAGTGCTTTGTGCGAGCAGAGCCGAGACGACATCATTACCCTCGAGCGCCCCCATGGTTTCCTCAATGTGGAGGAGTTCGCTGAATTCTTCGCGATCCTCGAGCGGATCGAGGTGCATCACGGCTGCCTTGGCCTGAAGGGAAAGATCGACGAACCTGACCCGAAGGGAGTCGGGGTCCGGTGATGAGGGCCGAAGGATCCGGATGTCACGCTCAGCGAGTGTGCGTGCGGAACCCTGGTCTCCTGCTGAAGGGTTGGGCTCACGAACCCGGACGAAGTCACCGTTGGGGTCGAAGATCACCATCGGCAGGCCGGTGTGAAGCAGAAGTTGCTCGAGGACGACGCCGAGTGCGTACGTCTTGCCTGACCCGCTCTGCCCGCACCAGAAGGTGTGACGGTTGAACCGGTGGGGGAGAAGGTGCGCAGGGACGTCTGCGGATGCCAGGTACGAACCGATCTCGAGGACGGCCCCCGTGCCGTTGTACAACGCCTCGACCTCTGCGGCGTCAGCTGTCCGCACCCGAGCGGAACCGAACGGCATCGAACGGCGCTGGTCGAGTTCGTCGCCGTCCGCAGACACGATCCCGAGTATGCGGCCGGAGCCCTGCAGTTCGCCGCCACCGATCGAGAACGCGACATCCTCCACCTGGGCCCAGTTGCCGAACGCCGTTCTCAGCCTGGAGAGCGACGAACCCACCGGGTTCGAACGCGGACCGGAGCGACCCGGCGAACTGGAAGTATCTGCCATCGAGCGAGACCGCTGTCGTGCCGGGGATGAAACCGTCCGTGTCGCCCATCGTCGAATCCTCTGTTCTGCGCTCAACACCGTCCATCCTGAGCTCCCGCGGCGCTTGGCGAAAGAGTATCGCCGCGTGTCGGCCGCAGAAAGGTACGTACCGCCCTTCGTCGATTTCTCATGCTCTGTGGGTGATCTGCACTGTAGAAGGTGCGGGCAGAGTAGCCGTCAGCACACGAATCGGTACGAGTGAGGACCTCATGGCGGACCAGTCGAACGTCGACCTGCAGAGACGGATCGAAGAACTCGAGGCTGAAAACGGCGCGTTGCGCGAGCAGAGATCTGTGCCGCCGGCGGCACCGGCCGTCGGGGCGGCGCCCCGTCAGAAGCGACGCAGCTGGGGGTGGACGCTTCTCGCGACCGTGCTCATCGTGCTTGGCGCCGTCCTCGCCCCTGTCGCGCTCGTGGCATCCTGGACGAAGACCGCTCTCACCGACACCGACCGATTCGTCGCCACCTACGCCCCGTTGGCCGAGGATCCGCAAATGCAGGCCTACGTCACCGACCAGGTCGTTGCGGTGATCAACCAGCAGATCGACATCCCGGAGATCACCTCCGACGTCATCGACGGCATCACAGAACTCGGCACCGGACCCCGCGCCACGGAGGCACTCCAGGCGTTGAAAGGGCCGGCTGCGTCAGGAATGCAGACACTTGTCGAGAACGCGGTGACCCGTTTCGTGCAGTCCGATGCGTTTGCGAACGTCTGGGCAACCGCGCTTCGCGTGAGCCACACGCAGCTGGAACGGGCGATGGGGACAGATCCGGATGCCGCCCTCCAGCTCGGCGATAACGGCTCGATCGGCATTCAGCTCGGGCCGATCATCGCCGAGGCGAAATCCGCGTTGGTCGACAGGGGCATCAGTCTGGCGAATCAGATCCCCGAGGTCGACAGGACGATCATCATCGCCCAATCGGACGCGCTCGCTTCGGTGAAGCTGGCCTACGGGCTGGCGGTGACGGCGGGAGCGTGGCTACCGTGGACCGCCATCTTCCTGCTGGCGTTGGGTGTTGTCGTGGCCCGTCGCCGATCCATCGCGCTGATCTGGGCCGCCGTCGCGCTTGCCCTGTCCATGGCGCTGGCCCTCGCGGGGCTTGCGGTTGGCAGCATTCTGCTGATTTCGGCCTTGAGCCCGGCGGTTCTGCCATCCGGTGTTGCTGCTCTGCTCTACAACACCGTCGCGAGTGACATGCGAGCAACAGCGATCGCGGTCCTGGTGCTTGCCATCGTCGTAGCGCTTGTCGGCTGGCTTGCCGGCCCGTTCGATATTCCCCGGCGTCTTCGCGCTATGGCGAGCGAAGCTGCGGGTGCCGTTCGCGGGGCGGCCGAGCGCCGCGGGATCACGACCGGGCGTGTCGGAGTCTGGATTTACACGCGACGGATGCTGCTGAGGGGCGTGATTGCCGTCGTGGCTGCTGCTGTCGTTCTGTTCGTGCGGCCGATCACCGTTGAACTGACCCTGTGGACGCTGGTGCTCGCAGCCCTCGCCCTCGCAATCCTCGAACTCGTGCAGCGTCCTGTGATCACCGTCCCCGCGGCGGCCGAAGAAGGCGTGCCCGTCGTCGAAGTCGAGTGATACTGCCGGGAAACATGGCGCGCACACAACCATCCGAGAGGACGACATCATGAGCACTGCAGGTTCCCGCCGGGCCACGTCGCAATCGGAGTGGGAAGGATAGGTGCGGTTTGCGGCGATCATCCTTCTGGTCAGCGGTTTGTTCAGCGTCATCCAGGGGCTGGCCGCTGTCATCGGCCCCAACACGTACTACGCCGTCAGTGAAGGAGACCTGTGGCTCCTCAACGCGCAGGGCTGGGGCTGGACCAACCTGATCCTCGGTGCCCTCCTGATCGCCACCGGATTCGGGCTCTTCACCGAAACCGGCTGGGCGCGCGTCACGGCGATCATTCTCGCCGTTCTCAGCGCCGTCGTGCAGATGTTCCTCGTCCCGTTGCAGCCATGGTGGTCCTTCATCGTCATCGCCGTCGACATCACGATCATTTACGCTGTCGTGGTGCGAACCGCGGAGATCCGCGAGGCTCGCTGACCGCTAGCGTGGTGCGAACTCGGACAACTCTGTCGTGAAAGATCGTGGAGCCCGTTGACGGTCTCCACGCCCAGCCGCGAGTGCTTGCCCGGCCAGGGTGAACCGGCCGAGCGGTGACTACCGGTCGGAGAGCGCCGGAACCAGGCGCACGAGGCGTGCTGTGCTGGTCTCGTCGATCTCGGCGACGGTGTCACGAGACTTCACGAAATCGGAGAACGAGCGGAAGCCGAGTGCCTTCTCGCTGAACGAGGGATCCATCCGCTTCATCTGTGTTTTCACGTTCGAACTGTGCAGCCAGTCGGCGTCGTCCTTTTCGTGCCCCAGCCGCAGGGCCCGTTCGAGCAGCCCGGTGGCGACCTCCTGTGGGTCCGGTTCGACGTCGAATTCGTCGTCAACGACTGGTTCAGGCGACTTCGCGCGCCGTGACGCCCGACGGCGCGGTGCGCCAAGAGCCGACTCCGGATCTGAGAAGACCGGCGCGGCAGGAGGGGCGACATCCTTCGCAGGTTCTGCTGAAGTGGCATCCGTCGCTGTCTTCTTGGAGCGGGAGGGACGCGTGGCCGCTGGGGCCGCCTCAGGGGCCGCCGTGGCTTCGGCCGCCGGGGCGATCGGCTTCACACCTGGCAGCGCGTCGTATGAGGCGAACTCGTCACAGGCCGCAGCGAGCGACCGGCTGGTCGAGCCAGCGACGCCGATGCCGACAACGTACCGGCCCAGCCGTTTGCAGCGTTGCGCGAGGGGGATGTAATCGGAGTCGCCGGCGACGATGATCACGTGGGTGAGGTCGGGGAGCCGGAACATGTCTTCAACTGTGTCGACGGCGAGACGGATGTCGGCACCGTTTTTCGCGTACGCGGCGGCCGGGAACAACTGCACGAGATCGACGGCGCGGTTGACCAGCTGACCGCGGTAGTCGGCGTTCACCGGGGCGGACCAGTCGGCGTACGCGCGAGTCAGCACGATGGTGCCGAACGACGACGCGAAGTCGATGATGGCCCCGACGTCGACGGTGGCGCGGTTGAGTTTCTCGGCGATCTCCGGGTCGGCTTTGCGGTCTGCGGGGCTGAACCCACGCGGTTTGTCGCGCATGAACTGGCTGCGTCCGTGCACCTGGTCGTACCGAGAGATGACGATGTTGTCGAAGTCGATGTAGACGGCGACGCGTGGATCGACGGCTTCGGGCATGAAGTACTTCTCTCAGTCGGGGGCGTCTTCTTAGTCTGGTCGGTGTGTGGCGGGTGCGCCAACTGCGGCCCCGAAGGACGGCTGGCGTCTCTTTCTTCTACTCGTCGTGCGATGTGAGATATCCGCGATGTGCCGACAGCATCTCGAACTCCGGACGGTTCGCCACCGAACGCTCCACCTCATCGAGCACATCGACGGCGTGCCGGCGATCCGCTGACACGACGGTCGTTCCGATCGCAGTGCGTCGATGGAGATCGAGGTGACCGACCTCGGCCGCGCTCACCTCGAAGCGGCGCCTGAGCTCCGCGACGAGGGGTCGCACCACTGAGCGTTTCTCCTTGAGGGTATGCACGTCCCCGAGTAGGAGGTCGAATTCGACCCAGCCGATCCACATCCCCTCAGGATGCCACGGGCGCGTCCGGCCGTTTGCGAGCGAGCGGGGTGTGGCGGGGCGGCATCCGCGTTGCGTGGACGAGAACGGCCGGACTTTTCGCGAAAGTCCAGCCATTCGCGACCGAGCAACGGCGCGAACAACCGTTTGCGGCCGAGCCGTGTGTGGCGGGGCGGCTAGCGCCGAGGCTTGCGCGCCGGGCGGTCATCACGGTCGTCGCCACGCTTGCTTGGGGCGCCGCGGTCGGGCCGAAGCTCGATCAGCTTGCCACCGATGCGCGTGCCGGTGAGCCTCGAGAGCACGTCGTCCGGCAGGTCTGCCGGCAGTTCGACTAGCGAGAACTCCGGTCGGATGTCGATGTGGCCGAAGTCATTCCGGCTGAGGCCGCCTTCGTTCGCGAGGGCGCCCACGATCTGACGCGGTTCGACCTTGTGGCGTTTGCCGACAGCGATGCGGTAGGTCGCGAGCGACGAATCGCCGGCACCACGTGGACGGCGCTCAGGTCGGCTGCCGCGGTCGCCCTTGTCGAAACGTGACGGGCCGCGGTCGTCCCGGCTCGGCCGGGAGGCGGACGCTTCCTTGCGGTCACGCTCGTCGCGGTCACGCTGGGCGCGCATCTCCTCTGGGGAAAGCAGAAGGGGGGTGTCACCCTGCGACACAACGGCGAGTGCGGCCGCGACGTCGGCTTCGGGCACGTCGTGGTGCTTCACGTAGTGCCCGATGATGTCGCGGAACGCTTCGATCCGGTCCGGCTGGCCGAGTGCCTGCGTGATCGCGTCGTCGAAGCGGCTCAGACGCGTGGCATTGACGTCGTCGACGCTCGGCAGCTGCATCTGTGTCAGCGGCTGGCGGGTCGCCTTCTCGATGGCGGTGAGCAGCCGGCGTTCACGCGGGGTGACGAAGCTGATCGCCGTGCCGCTGCGTCCGGCTCGGCCGGTGCGTCCGATGCGGTGCACGTACGACTCCGTGTCGATCGGGATGTCGTAGTTGACCACGTGGCTGATGCGATCGACATCGAGGCCGCGAGCGGCGACATCCGTTGCCACCAGAATGTCGAGCTTGCCCGACTTGAGCTGGTTGACGGTGCGCTCGCGCTGTACCTGCGCGACGTCGCCCGAAATGGCTGCGGCGGAGTATCCGCGCGCACGGAGCTTCTCGGCGAGGGTTTCGGTCTCGTTCTTGGTGCGGGTGAAGACGATCATGCCTTCGAAGTTCTCGACCTCGAGGATGCGGGTGAGGGCGTCGACCTTTTGCGGGTACGAAACGACGAGGTAGCGCTGCGTCGTGTTCACCGAGGTCGTGGTCTTGCTCTTGACCGTGATCTCTTCGGGGTCGTGGAGGTACTTGGCCGAGATGCGGCGAATCGCCGACGGCATGGTCGCTGAGAAGAGAGCAACCTGCTTGTCGTCGGGGGTGTCGGCGAGGATCGTCTCGACATCCTCGGCGAAACCCATCTTCAGCATCTCGTCGGCTTCGTCCAGGACGAGGTACTTGAGCTCAGACAGGTCGAGGGTGCCTTTGTCGAGGTGGTCCATGATGCGTCCGGGGGTGCCGACGACCACGTGGACTCCCCGGCGCAGCGCCGACAACTGGACGCCGTAACCCTGGCCGCCGTAGACCGGCAGCACGTGCACGCCCTTCAGATGGGCGGCATACTTCTCGAACGCTTCACAGACCTGGAGGGCGAGTTCACGGGTCGGGGCGAGTACGAGTGCCTGCGGAGTCTTCTGCGACACGTCGAGGCGGGAGAGGATCGGCAGGGCGAATGCGGCGGTCTTGCCGGTTCCGGTCTGGGCGAGACCGACGACATCGCGGCCCTCGAGGAGCGGGGGAATGGTGGCGGCCTGGATTGCCGACGGAGTTTCGTATCCAACATCACGCAGTGCCTTGAGCACGGCGTCTGCGAGTCCAAGCTCGGAGAAGTTCTGGCCGGCGGTTTTCTCGTCGCTGGGCGCGGTGGTTTCAGGGGAAGTCATAGGACTAACGGTAGTCCTATGCGGGTGTGTATCGGTCGTGCGGATGCTCCGCCTTCGGGGAGAAGAAGTTCCGGCTCACGGTCGGTTCTCAGGAAGGCGGGAACAGCCGCGGTAGGTCTCCTGTTCTTATCAACGGCACGATGCCCGACAATGGACAGTGTTCAACATGAGGAGGCCACACATGACCGGCACGACTGAAACCGCGATCCTCGCAGGCGGCTGTTTCTGGGGAGCGCAGGAGCTCCTCCGCAAACGCCCGGGAGTTCTCTCGACCCGCGTCGGCTACTCAGGCGGGGAAACCCCGAACGCGACGTATCGCAACCATGGGAACCACGCGGAGGCGGTTGAGATCGTTTTCGACCCGACGCAGATCTCCTACCGTGACTTGCTTGAGTTCTTCTTCCAGATTCACGACCCCTCGACCAGGAACCGCCAGGGCAACGACATCGGTGCGAGCTATCGATCGGCGATTTTCTACCTCAGCGATGAGCAAAAAAGCGTCGCCGATGAGACCATCGCCGACGTCGACGCATCCGGCCTCTGGCCGGGCAAGGTCGTCACCGAGGTCACTCCCGCCGAAGACTTCTGGGAGGCAGAGGAAGAACACCAGGACTACCTGGTGAAGTACCCCAACGGCTACACCTGCCACTTCGTCCGCCCGGGCTGGAAGCTCCCGCACCGCGAGGCGGAAGTCGCCGGCTAGGTCGCAGACGTGAAGACGCCCTCGAGAACCTGGTTCTCGAGGGCGTCCGTGCGCCAGGGGATCAGCGGCTGACGGACGTTTCGGACAGGATCTCGTCGATCTGGGCCATCGCCTCCGTCGTGCCCTCTTCCATGCCCATCTCCGACATCTGCTCGAGCTGATCAGCGCTCTTGAATGTCGTGACCGACGTCATCCGTGTGATGCCGCCATCTTCCTCGAGGGTGACGACGCAGCGCGTCGTGTCTGCTGGGTCGAGAGGCTCGCCGTCGTCTCCGGCGAACCCGTCATCGAACTCGAAGCGGCGCGGCGCCGACACGTCGATGATCTTCCACCAGCCTCGCGCCTTCTCGCCCTCCGGACCCGTCATGTAATAGCGGGCATCCCCGCCGCGCCGGAATTCGAGCTTGTCGAACGTCGCGGGCCAGGTCGGGGGTCCCCACCACCGTTCGAGCAGGCGGGGGTTCTCCCAAACCTGCCAGACCTGGTCGACGCCGGCGGTGAATTCCGCGGTGACGGTGAAGGTCAGGTTGTTCACGTCCTTGTGTGAGCTGATCACGGTCACTGTTCTGTTCCTTTCTCTGGTTCGGCGAGGAGGATGTCTCCGATGCGTGCGGCACGTGAGTGCCAGATCTTCTCGTAAGCGTCGAGCAGCTGTGCCGCCCGGCGGAGGGTATCCGCATTCGAATGCACGAGCTGTTCCCGGCCCCGCCGCACCTTGGTGATGAGAGACGCACGTTCGAGCACCGCCACATGCTTCTGCACAGCGGCGAAGCTCATCGCGTAGTGTTCGGCGATCGCCGAGACGGACAGTTCGTGGGTGAGGGTGCGCGCCACGATGTCGCGGCGGGTCGCATCCGCCAGTGCCTGGAAGATGCGATCCACCTCAGTGTCCCGCTCGCTATCTACAACCATTTGGTTGCACATTAGCACCGGCGGCGTTTCCCGCCAAGGGGTTTACCAACGATTTCCCGCCGATCCGTCAGTTCTCCGCTGCCGGAGCGTCGTATCGAAAAACGTCGTCGATCGGAACCTGGAACACCCGGGCAATCTGGAAGGCGGTCTCGAGCGAGGGGGAGTAGCGGCCCTGCTCGATCGCGATGACCGTCTGGCGGGTGACAGCGATGGAGGGGGTGAAGATGGTCACGCTGACTCCTCGAGGGTCGGATCGGATGCTCTAAATGTAAAGCGGAGTGAACCTCGTGTCAGGAATTTTTTACATCATGTCTTGTCCACTGACATGCGACAAGCGGAGGGCGCGGGAGCGGCGGACGGAGCCGGTGTTAGGGTGACCGCCGGGGCGCTCACTCGCACCACCCGCCGGAGGAGGATTGTGGACGAAACTGACGATGTCTGGTCGATGGTGTCGGCGGAGTGGGCCGAGCTCTGGGGCGACGTCGCCGATCCGGTGCGCCGCGCAATCCTCGATGCCACCGGCATCCGTCCGGGAAGCAGGGTTCTGGACATCGGCTGCGGGAGCGGTGAGTTTCTCCGCATGCTCGCCGACGCCGGAGTCGCCGCCGCGGGGGTCGACCCGGCGCCCGGCATGATCGAGCTCGCTCGTGCTGCGGTTCCCGAGGGCGACATCCGCCCGGGCGGCGCAGAATCGTTGCCGTGGCCCGATGCGTCCTTCGGCGTTGTGGCGGCGATCAATGCCCTGCAGTTCACCGAGGACCCGGATGCCGCGGTCGCGGAAATGGTGCGGGTCACGCAGTCGGGCGGATTCGTGGCTGTGGCCAACTGGGCTGAAGGGGCTCGTAACGATATTCACGGAATCGAAGCGGCCGTCGCCCGATCGTTCGGGGAAGCCCCGCAGCCCGACGGCGAACTGCGGATGCCTGGGGGACTGGCCGAACTTCTTCGCGACGCGGGACTCGAAGTGGTCGTGACCGACATCGTGGACGTCGTCTGGGGAGCCGAAAACGACGATCGCCTGGTACGCGGTGTCCTGCTGGGCGAGGACGAAGAAGGCATTGCAGCGGGGTTCGATACCGTGACGGCCGCCGCCAGGCCCTTCCGGACGCCGTCTGGCGGCTATCGCCTGGTCAATGCGTTCCGCTATGCGGTCGGTCGCACGCCGACCCCGGGTTCGTAAAGGCGCGCGGAACAGGGACATACCCTCGGCGTCCAATCCGGATCAGAATGGCTATCGCGGGGCATGAACCTCGCGCACCGGATGAGAAAGAGGGTTCCCTCGATGACACTCGCGATCCGTTCAGACGCCTTCGACGACGGTGAGCCGATTCCCAGGCGGTTCACTGGCGACGGCGACAACGCCATTCCGTCACTCACCATCGACGGGATCCCGCCCGCTGCGGTGGAGCTCGCGGTGATCTGCCACGACCCTGACGCCCCCGGTCCTGGCGGGTTCACCCACTGGACCGTCTATGGCCTCGCCCCGACGACGACGACCGTCGAGGACGCCGACTACCGGGAAGGGCCGAATGATGCAGGCCGATCGGGCTGGTACGCCCCAAAGCCCCCGGCGGGCCACGGTGCGCACCATTACGCCTTCACCGTCTACGCTCTGTCCAGGTCCGTCGACGGGTTGCCTTCCCGCGACGAGTTCCTCCGCAGCCACGTCGATGCGATGGTCGGCCAGGCTACGCTCGTCGGCACCTACGAGCGCTGAGCCGACCCGACCGGAGGCTTTACGGTCGGTGTTGGTGGCGCGCGGCACAGCCATCGAGAGACTTGCGTTTCCTGTTGTTTATCGATATCTTTCTATCGATTCGGAAGAAGGCTCTCTCATGGGAAAACTCCCCATCCTCGCGCTGCGCGTCGTGATCGCGCTTGCGCTGATCGGTTCGCTCGGTGTCCAGATCCTGATGATGCCGCTCATCTGGGCGGATCTCGAAGAAACCGACGACCGGCTCCGCATTCTGCTGATCGTCATCCTCGTCCTGGGCATCCTGACCATGCAGGTCAGCGCGTTGTGCGTGTGGCGTCTGCTGACGATGGTGCGCCGCGGCTCAGTATTCACCCGAGGTGCGTTTCGGTACGTCGACACCATCATCGGGGCGATCGCGGCTGGCTCCATACTCACGTTCTTGCTCGCCATACTGCTTGCCCCGGGCGACGCCGCACCGGGCATCGTCGGACTGATCTGCGGTGCGGCCCTTGTCATCGCCGGCGTCGCACTGATCGTCCTCGTGCTGCGTGCGCTTCTGGCCCAGGCTGTCGCCCGGGAACTCGAAGCCGAGCAGCTGCGATCCGAGCTGAACGAGGTGATCTGATGCCGATCATCGTTGACATCGACGTCATGCTTGCCCGTCGGAAGATGGCCGTCGGCACGCTCGCCGAACGGGTCGGGGTCACGCCCGCGAACATCGCTGTGCTGAAGAACGGCCGGGCCAAAGCCGTGCGGTTCACCACCCTCGAGGCGCTCTGCGACGTTCTCCAGTGCCAGCCAGGCGACCTGCTGCGCTGGGAGCCCGAGAGCCCGGTGAACTCTGGAGGAGTGTCGGAGGATCAATCTAAGCTCGGGGCATGAACCCCAGCGACGAGGTCAAGGTCCGGATCGTTCCATGGAGTGCCGACGATCAGCCGGTCCTCGAGCGGAGCAACACCCCCGAGATGACGGTGTACCTCGGCGGGCCCGAGTCGCCGGAGAAGATCGTCGAACGACAGTCGAGGTTCCTCCGGCTGTGGCAGAGCGGCGAAGCTCGCATGTTCACCATCCGGGTCGATGGGATCCCGGATGCCGTCGGCTCGGTCGGCTACTGGACCACCACCTGGCATGATGCCCCCGTTTACGAATCCGGGTGGAGCATCGCCACCGCCCACCAGGGCCGCGGGTTCGCCTCGAAGGGCCTCGCCGCCTGCCTGGAAGACGCCGCCGATCACGGAGACAGAGACACCCTTGTTGCGTTCCCGCGGATCGACAACGGGGCATCCAATGCGTTGTGCCGCTCGGTGGGCTTCGAATTCGCGGGGGTGGAGGACTTCGAATACCCGGCTGGCAACCCGATCAAGGTACACGCGTGGCGGTTCGATCTCGCCCGGCTGCGTGACGCCCGCCGGGAGGGTTGACGGCACGCCGACCGCGGGCGCAGGATGGGCGCGCAATCACCGCACCGTTCCTGAAACAGATCGCCGCACAGTTCCTGAACGAAGAACGGCCGGGCGGGATGCGACGAACGCCGGGATGGCCAGCGCGCTCCCTTCATGATCCGGTCATGTCACGCACCAACCGGAAAGAACTCCCATGAAAACATCACGAACAGCGTTGTTTGGTGCCGCGACGGCGGCACTTCTGCTGCCAGCCCTTCTCGTGCCCGCCGCTGCTTCGGCCACACCGAACACCGGCGAACCCACGGTCACCGTTCTCGCGTCGGGCCTGCAAGGCACAACAGGAAGCGCAATCGGCCCCGACCGGGCGCTCTACGTTCCCCAGAGCGCAACCGGCGAGATCACCCGCATCGATCTGGACAGCGGGGCGACCTCGACCTTCGCCAGCGGCCTGCCGTCGGATGTCGTCGGCATCGGCGGTATCACGGACGTCGCCTTCGTCGGCGACACCGCATACGCCCTCGTCACCCTGGTCGGCCCGGATGTCGGTGGTTCAGAGGTGAACGGTATCTACCGGATCGACGACGCCGACAGCTTCACCCTGATCGCCGACCTCGGCGCCTGGTCCACCATGAATCCTCCTGACACGCCCTTCGACCAGCCCAGCGGTCTGCAATTCGCGCTCCAGCCGGTGCACGGCGGCTTCCTCGTCACCGACGGGCACCACAACCGCGTTCTGCTTGTGACGCTCGATGGCTCCGTTTCGGAGGTGATCCAGTTCGAGAACGTCGTACCCACCGGGCTGGATGTGAAGGGCCGCACGGTATACCTCGCTCAAGCCGGGCCGGTCCCGTACCTGCCCGAGGACGGCCGGATCGTCAGCTTCTCCTGGAAGGCAGACAGCCCAACAGCCAGCACCGTCGCATCCGGATACAGCCTGATGATCGACGTCGAAACCGGTCGCTGCGGTTCGCTCTTCGCCCTCTCGCAGGGGGATTCACCTGGTGACGTGATCGAGGGCTCTCCTGCCCTTCCGGACAGCGGAGAACTGCTCATGGTTCACCGCGACGGTGAGGTGTCGGTGATCGCCGAAGACCTCAACCTGCCCACGTCACTCGAAGTCGTCAGGAACACGGCCTACGTCGTGACCCTCGGTGGCGACGTCCTTAAGATCACCAACCTGATCGGCCACGGGGACTGCCAGGGCACCAGGCACGGACACTAGCGGGATCGGCGCTAAACCGCAGGAGGGACCCCACCCCGTCACGTCGGGGTGGGGCCTCTCCTGCACTGCCATGGCTTGGGTGCCCGGTGCGCCGCTAGGTTGTTCCCATGGCAAACGACGCAGTTGTCCTCCCTGTCCCCGGACCCGGCGAAGGGCATGAGGTGCGAATCTCCAGCCCAACCCGGGTGCTGTGGCCTGAATCCGGGCTCACCAAACTGGACCTCGCCACGTACATGATCGAGGTTGGCGACGCCTTCATCCGCGCCAACGGCGATCGCCCGGTCTCCCTTCAGCGCTTCCCCGGAGGAATCGACGGCGAACAGTTCTTCTCGAAGAACCCTCCAAAGGGCGCACCGGATTTCGTGCGGTCAGTGCCCGTGGTCTACCCGAGCGGCCGGTCCCACCCGCAAGTCGTCCTCGACGAACCGGCGGCAGCCGTCTGGGCCGTGCAGATGAACACCGTCGTCTTTCACCCTTGGCCGTCCCGTGCCGGAAACTCCGACAACCCCGACCAGTTGCGCATCGACCTCGACCCGCAGCCCGGGACCGACTTCGGCGACGCTGTCCCCGCCGCGTTCGAGCTCCGCAAGGTCCTCGACGAGGCAGGCCTCACCGCTTTCGTCAAAACCAGCGGCAACCGCGGCATCCACGTTTTCGCCCCGATCGAGCCTCAGCGCGAGTTCCTCGACGTGCGTCACGCGGTGATCGCGGCTGCGCGGGAACTCGAACGCCGGATGCCTGACACGGTCACCACGAACTGGTGGAAGGAAGAGCGCGGCGAGCGGATCTTCGTTGACTTCAACCAGGCCAACCGGGACCGCACGATGGCGGGTGCATACAGCCCACGTGCTCTCGCGCACGCGCCGGTGTCCTGCCCGCTCGAGTGGGACGAGCTGGAAGGCGCCGACCCGACCGCGTTCACAATCCTGACGCTGCCAGAACGGCTGCGCACGGTCGGCGACCCGTGGGAGAACATGCACGACAAGCCAGGCACGATCGACGTATTGCTCGAATGGTGGGAGCGGGACCTGTCCAACGGCCTCGGAGAGCTACCGTTCCCGCCGGACTTCCCGAAGATGCCGGGGGAGCCCCCGCGTGTGCAGCCGAGCCGGAAGAACGCGAAGAACTGGGACGGGGACGAGCCGGTCGAGTAGTCCGCATGCACGGAATCACTCAGTGTGGACGGAAACACGCGGTGCGCCGGGTGAATTGGTCTGGAGTGGGCGTATTCGTGGCGCCGCGGGGACTCTTAGGTGCTTCCGGTGACGCGAGGGCCCCACCCCCGCTGGCTGGAGGCCCTCCGCTGGCTGGAGGAGCGCCAGCGACGAAGCCCGTCGGCGAGGACTTCCTGCTGCCAGGGGCCTTAGCCGCCTCCCGCACGCTTCAGTCGCTTCGCTCCTTCAAGCGAGCGGAGTTGATGTAGCCCGCACGCTTCGGTTGGAGCGTCCGCGGATGACACGGAATCACTCACTCCGGACGGGAACACTCGGTGCGCCGGGGGTGAATTGGTCCGAACCAAGTGAATTCGTGACGTTGTGGGGCCTTGTGGGCGGATGCCACGGGGCGCCGAGCGGGCGGCATCCGTTGGCATCGGCGCAAGCGCATGCACGGAACCACTCACTGCGGACGGGAACACTCGGTGCGCCGGGTGAATTGGTCTGGAGTGTGCGTATTCGTGGCGCCGCGGGGTCTCGATGCGCTCGCTGAGCGAGCTACTCGATCAGCGGAGGAGAGCGGAGGGGGAGCGGAGGCGGGCTGCCTAGTCCAACACATCGCTGAGGTCATAGGCGATCGGCTGATCGAGCTGTTCGAACGTGCACGACGTGGCTTCCCGGTCTGGCCGCCAGCGGGAGAACTGCACGGTGTGACGGAACCGCATGCCCTCCATCTGGTCGTACTGCACCTCGGCGACGAGCGTCGGCTGCAACGGGACGAACGAGACATCCTTGCTGGCGCTGAACCTGCTGCGGTCCGTCGCCGCGGTTGCGATTTCGCCGTCCTCGTCCCTCAGCACAAGGGGAGCGAGTTCGTCGACCAGCTCACGCCGTCGGGCGTTGCTGAACGCGGATGCCCCTCCGACGTTGCGCAGGATGCCCGCGTCGTCGTAGAGGCCCAGGAGCAGTGACCCGACACCGCTGCCGCTCTTGTGCACGCGGTAGCCGACGATCACGACATCCGCACTCCGATGGTGTTTGATCTTCAGCATCAGCCGTTTGCCCGGCGCGTACCCCGCCGCGAGCGGTTTCGCGACAACACCGTCGAGTCCCGCGCCCTCGAATTCGACCAGCCACTTTCTCGCGAGGTCCACGTCCGTCGTCGTACGGGTGAGGTGCAGCGGATGCTCGGCACTGCCGACGAGTGCCTCCAGCCGTGCCCGCCGCTCGCCGAATGGCACGTCGAGAAAGCTTTCCCCGCGCTGTTCGAGAAGGTCGAACGCGACGAACATCGCCGGCGTCTCAGCCGCAAGCGTCTTCACCCGGCTGTCCGCCGGATGAATCCTGGCCGTCAGCGCCTCCCAATCCAGCCGCTGGCCGCCGGCCACGCCGGTCGGAACGACGATCTCGCCGTCGAGGATGCAAGGTTCAGTCAGGAGCCGGCTGAGAGCATCCGTCAGTTCAGGAAAGTAGCGGGTCAGCATCTTGGCTCCGCGGCTGCCGATCTCGACGGTTTCGCCGTCGAAGGCGATGATCGCGCGGAACCCGTCCCACTTCGGCTCGTAACTGAGCCCGCCGTCGACGCTGTTCTGGTCGGGAACGGCGTCGACCGCTTTGGCGAGCATGGGAGAGGGGAGCGCAGTTTCCATGGCTCGATCCTGCCGCACTCCAGGCCGCTCCGACAGTGGCGGGAGTCGACGCGTCAACCCTTACCGTCTCAAGGAGGGCCGGTGTTAGCGTCGTGCCACTGTGCAGACGTTCCTTCCGTATTCCTCTTTCGCCGAGAGTGCCCGAGTGCTCGACCGAGCCCGGCTCGGCAAGCAGCGTGTCGAAGCGCTGCAGCTCCTGCGTGCGGTGACCATTCCCACGTATGGCTGGCGCAACCACCCGGCGGCGAAGATGTGGCGCGGTTACGTTCCGGCGCTGACCCGGTACGGTCTGGAGATGACGGATGCCTGGATCGAGCGCGGCCACTCTGACACGGTGCGTGAGCAGGTGCTGATGTTCGCCCCCGAGGTGGAGCTCCTCAGCCAAGACGAACTCGAGCTGCCGCCGTGGATCGGGGACGAAGCCCTGCATCTCAGTCACCGATCCAACCTGATCCGCAAAGACCCCGCCCACTACGGACCCCTGTTCCCCGGCGTCCCCGACGATCTTCCTTATGTCTGGCCAGCGCCCACCCGGTAGCGACATCGGTACGGCGCGCATCGGGATCTCAGGCTGGCGGTACAAGCCGTGGCGGTCGGTGTTCTACCCGAAAGGCCTCGTCCAGAAAAAGGAACTCGCGTACGCCGCGGAACGCCTCGACTCGGTCGAGATCAACGGGTCGTTCTACTCGCTCCAAACACCCGCCAGCTATGTGCGCTGGGCCTCTGAGGTGCCAGACGACTTCGTGTTCGCGGTGAAGGGAAGCCGGTATCTCACCCACCTGCTCCGGTTGCGAAACGCCGACACGGCACTGCCGAACTTCTTCGCGTCGGGGCTGCTCGCGCTCGGACCCAAGCTCGGCCCGATCCTCTGGCAGCTTCCACCGAACCTCGAATTCGATCCGGAACTGGTGCGCTCCTTCCTCTCCGCGCTGCCGCGGACGACGACGGCCGCCGTCGAGTTCGCGCGTGGCCACGACGAACGGCTGAAAGACCGAACCTGGCTGCGGACCGACGCTGACCGGCCGATCCGGCACTGTGTCGAGGTGCGGCATCCGAGCTTCGACTGTGAGGAGTTCGTCGAGCTCATGCGGGAGCAGGATGTCGGCCTCGTCGTCGCCGACAGTGCCGGGCACTTCCCGCAGATGTTCGAGGTGACCTCCGACTTCGTTTACGTGCGGCTGCACGGCGCGCAGGAACTGTATGTCAGCGGCTACCCGGAGGAGTCCCTGCAGGAATGGGCGGCCCGCATCGACGGCTGGCGCACCGGCGCCAGCGTCAGCGATGGCCTGCCCCGCGACGTCTACGTGTACTGCGACAACGACGTCAAGGTCCGGGCGCCGTACGACGCAATGCGACTGCGTGAGCTGCTCGCGCCGGCACCGTGAGACGGTCAGCCCTTCTCGGCCGACTGCTCCGCGAGAAACGCGTGCACGGACGAGATCACCACTGACCCTTCCCCGACGGCCGAGGCGACACGTTTGACTGACCCGCGCCGCACATCACCGATGGCGAAGAATCCGGGTACGGACGCCTCGAGCGACCCCGGCGCCCGTTCGTGGGACCAGGCCCTGCGACCACCCTCAAGGACAACGTCGCTTCCGGTCCAGACGAACCCCCAGTCGTCACGCAGCACCGCGTCGGGCAACCAGCCAGTATGCGGGGCGGCGCCGATCGTGATGAACAGCGCATGCGAGGGAACAGTGGTCTCCTCGCCCGTGCCCCTGTGCCGCAGCACCAGATGGTCGAGCCGATCGCCGGTACCCCCGCCGCCGACGACCTTGGTCTCGGTGAGCACCGCGACGCCCGCCGCCGACAGCTCGTCGATGAGGTAGGCGGACATGCTGGCCGCGAGATTCGGGCTGCGAACGATCAACGAGACGGATGCCGCGTAGCGGGCGAGGTGCAACGCCGCCTGGCCGGCGGAGTTGCCTCCGCCGACCACGTGCACGATCCGACCGGTCTGTGCCTTCGCTTCGACGGCGGATGCCCCGTAGAACACCGCAGAGCCTACCCACGGGTCGAGTCCGGGAATTGCGAGCCTCCGATAGGACACACCGGTGGCGAGTACAACCGCGCGGGCGCGCACGGTGTCACCAGGGGCCACATGGAGCACGAACCCGTCATCGTCCACCTCCATACCGACGACTTCACGTGTGTGGCCGAAGCGGGCGCCGAAGACCCAGGCCTGCTGGTAGGCGCGCTCGGACAGTTCAGCGCCGGAGACGCCCCGCGAGAAACCGAGGTAGTTGCGGATGAGCGAGCTGGACCCGGCCTGCCCGCCGATCGACTCCCGCTCCAGGACAAGGGTGTCGAGGCCCTCAGAAGCGGCGTAAACCGCGGCGGCGAGCCCGCCGGGCCCGGCGCCGATGATTGTGAGGTCGACGGTGTGCGACGGCAGAGTGGTGGTGAGGCCGACGGCATCCGCTAATTCCGCGTTTGCCGGGTCGACGAGGAGCCTGCCGTCGGCGAGGCGCACCGCCGGCGCGTCCGACGCCGGGAGCCCCGTCTCCTCGGCCGTCCCCTCGGCGAGCGCGGAGCCGGGAGCCGCATAACGAAAACGGATGCCGGCCCGCGACAGGAACCGTCGGATCTCATGGACCCGCGGCAACCCGTCCCGGCCGAGGACGATCGCATCGGGCGAGTGGTCGCCCGCTGCCCGCTCCCATTCGAGCAGGAACTCGGTCACCATGCGGTGGAAGTATTCGTCGGGTGTGTGCCGTGGTTGCACCACGTAATAGTCGATCAGCGTGCGGGTCATGGCACTGAAGATGGCCTGGGCCACGTCTGGGTCCACCCAGGAACCCCACCGCACGACGAGCCCACGGCGCACGTCGGGAAACAGACGGCGCGCGACATCGAAGATTGTCCCTTCGTTCTCGTCTTCAGTGAGGTCGTCGGAGAGGACGAGGGCGACCGCATGTCCGTCGGCTGCGGCGCGGCGGAGCAACTCGGCAGATTCGGCAGCGCTTGACGACGAAAGGATGCGATAGCTCGCGGAATAGCGGCTCTGCAGTTCAGCGGCGAGTCGTTCCCTCGTGTCATCAGCCGCCGCGCAGGCGAGGATGATCGGCCCGGAACTCGTCTCGGTTTCGGTCATGTCTCCTCCTCCGACTGCCGGAATTCTGCGGCAAGAGTACTCCGGGCCACGCACGCGCACCACCGGTTTCGTCGCGGAGGGGTGGACGGACCCGGGAGCCGCGTTTCAGAATCCCAGTCATGAATCCCTCGCGGACGATTCGCACACCCGATCAGCGCCTGCGCGTTTTCGTCAGTTCGACGCTCAAGGAGTTGGCGCCGGAACGCCACGCGGCGCGCACCGCAATCGAGCGCCTGCACCTCGCGCCGGTGATGTTCGAGCTGGGGGCACGCCCGCACCCTCCCCGCGACCTCTATCGCTCGTACCTGGCCCAGAGCGACATTTTCGTCGGCCTCTACGGGGACCGATACGGCTGGGTGGCACCGGGTGAAGAGGTGTCGGGCCTTGCCGACGAATACCTGCTGTCACCGTCGTCGATGCCCAAGCTCATTTACATCCGCGAGTCGGATTCGAGGGAGTCCCGCCTCACCGAGTTGCTCGATCGCATCCGGTCGGACGATGCCGCGTCCTTCAAGTACTTCGCGGAACCTCCCGAACTGGAGGCCTTCCTCGAAGCGGACCTGGCGACGCTCCTCGCCGAGCGGTTCGACGTGGGCGCGCCTGGTCCCGCCGAGGGGCGACCGGAGACCATGACTCTGGTCGGTGACAAACGGTTGCCGGTGCCGCCTACCGGACTGGTCGGCCGCGAACACGAGCTGGACATCATCGAACGGATGCTGACGGACGCGCCGACCCGGCTTCTGACCCTCACCGGTCCCGGCGGCATCGGCAAGACACGACTGGCCATCGCAGTGGCTGGACGCATGGGCGGTGTCTTCCCCGACGGGACGCTCTTCGTCGATTTCTCATCGGTGCGCGACCCGTCACTCGTGCCGGTGACGATCGCCCAGGCCCTGGGCATTCGTGACACAGGAGATACTCCGGTCGAGGAGAAGCTCGCGGTGGCGCTCCGCGATCGCCGGATGCTGCTCCTGCTTGACAACTTCGAGCAGATCGTGGGCGCGGCGCCTGCGCTGGCTGACCTTCTCGCCAATGCCCCCGACGTCAGCCTTCTGGTCACGAGTCGGAGCCTGCTGCGGCTGTCGGGCGAGCACAGCTACCCGGTAGGGCCCCTCGAACTGCCGGCAGTAAGGACGCGGGCCGATCCAGGCACGGTGGCCGGCATCCCCGCCGTGGCACTCTTTCTCGAGCGTGCACGCGCCGTGAAGCCCGACTTCGAGCTCACCGCCGCAAACGTTCACGCCATCGTCGGGATCTGCGCGGCACTGGACGGCGTGCCGCTCGCCATCGAACTGGCGGCGGCGAAGATCCGTATGCTGACGCCCGCATCGATCCTCTCCAGGCTCGACCACCTGCTGCCGTTTCTGGGCGGCGGGCCTCGTGACCTTCCGGCCCGCCAGCAGACGCTTCGTCGGACGATCGACTGGAGCACGCAGATGCTCGGTGCGGACGAGAAGGACCTGCTCGCCGCGATCGGCGTATTCGAAGGCGGGTTCTCGTTTGAGGCGATCGAATCAGTCTGGGATCCGGACTCTCGCGCTGACACCCTCAGCGCCCTGGGCTCGCTCGTCGACAGCAGCCTCGTTCGGCAGCAGGACAGAGGCGAACGGTCCTATTTCGCCGTGCTGGCGACGGTTCGCGCGTACGCGCTCGAGCAGCTCGAGTCGGCCGGGGGTCTCGCCACGCTTCGGGAACGTCACGCCCGTTACTTCATCACGGTCGGTCTGGAGGCTGACGCCGGGCTTGTCGGCCCGTCACAGCAGGAGTGGATGGCGAGGCTCGGCGACGACTCTGACAATCTCCGTGCTGCCGGGCGATACCTTCTCGAGAAGGAGGACTGGGATCGTGCCGCCGCCTTCGCATGGTCGCTGTACCTGTTCTGGTGGGTGGGTGGGCATCTGGGGGAGGTGCGCAGGTGGATGGAGGCGGTGCTCGCCGCCGGGGCGCCGCTGACGGAACGAAGCCGGGCGATCGCCCTCTATTTCAGATACGCGATCACCTACTGGCAGGATCCCGACGGGCAGGTGGTGCCTGGCCTTCGCCGCAGCGCTGAGCTGTTCAACCGCGCGGGTGATCGGTCGGGCGAGGCCCTGACGCGCCTCTCCCTCGCCCTCGCCTTGTTCATAACGCCCGAACCTGACCCGACCGCGACCAGGGAGCAGCTTGAATCCAGCCTGACGCTCTTTCGCAGTGCGGGGAACGTGCGGGGGGAGGTGATGGCCCTCGTCACCCTCGGGCACGTCGCACTGTTGCACCACGACGTCGATGACGCGCTGGCCCGGTTCCAGACGAGCCTGACCCTTGCCAGGGCGCAGGGAGATCAACTGACCGAAATGATCGTCTTGCATCATCTCGGCTGGGCGCAACTTCTGCTCGGAGCGATTCGTGAGGCACAGGCGTCATTCAACGAGAGCCTCACTCTGTCGCTCCTCGTCGGCCACGACGAGGGCAACGCCCATGGCCTAGAGGGCATTGTTGCGATCTCAGCCTCCCGTGGGAATGTGAGGAGCGCTGGTCGCCTGCTTGGAGCCGCCGAACGGCTGAGGGAACAGAGCGGTCTCTACAGTGCACCGGCGATGTCCTTCGTCCCCGCGTGGATCTCGCCCATCCTCGCCGGCGATTCCGCCGCGACGTTCGAGGCGGCCCGGGCAGCGGGTCGATCGCTCTCGCCGAGAGAAGCGGCAGAGGAGGCCCTGGGCCTGGCTCTCTAGCGACTCCAGGCGGAGATGCGCTGCCGGGTTCAGTGCACGAGGGGTGGACGCGGCGAGCGGATCGACCGAGAATTTGCGCATGAATCCCTCACGAGCGATTCGAACCCCCGACCAGCGTCTGCGCGTTTTCGTCAGTTCGACGCTCAAGGAACTCGCGCCTGAACGCAAGGCAGCGCGCACCGCCATCGAGCGATTGCACCTGGCGCCGGTGATGTTCGAGCTCGGCGCACGGCCGCATCCTCCCCGCGAGCTGTATCGGTCGTACCTTGAGCAAAGCGACGTCTTCGTCGGTTTGTACGGAGACCGGTACGGCTGGGTTGCGCCGGGTGAGGAGGTATCAGGGCTGGCAGACGAATACCTGCTGTCGTCTCCGGCGATGCCTAAGCTGATCTACATCCGTGAGTCGACGTCGCGTGAACCCCGCCTCACCGAGCTGCTCGACCGCATCCGTTCGGACGACTCCGCGTCTTTCAAGTATTTCTCGGACCCGCGTGAGCTGCGGGGGCTCCTCGAGGCCGACCTCGCCATCCTTCTGGCCGAGCGGTTCGACCAAAGCCGGGTCGAACCTCTTGCTGTCCCGCCCCCCGCCGCATCGGCCGTCGTCGACTCTGATGACGCCGTGATCCTTCCTGCGCCTCTCACGGAGCTGATCGGCCGCGAGATGGAACTCCATTCCCTGGACGGGATGCTGCGGGGCGGGACTGTTCGGTTGCTCACCCTCACCGGTCCGGGAGGCATCGGGAAAAGCCGGCTGGCGATCGCGGCCGCCGCCCGGGTTCGCGACGCCTTCGACGGCGGCGTGCGCTTCGTCGACTTCTCAGCGGTGCATGACCCCGCGCTGATCCCGAGCACTCTCGCCCGGGCACTCGGAGTCCGTGACATCGGGGACACTCCGCTGATGGAGAAGCTGACGATAGCTTTGCGCGCTCGCCGCATGCTGCTCATCCTCGACAACTTCGAGCAGATCGTCGAGGGCGCGACAACGCTGGTACAGCTTTTGACGGCCGCCCCCGGCCTGACCCTCGTCGTCACCAGCCGAATCCTCCTTCGCGTGTCGGTTGAGCACAGCTTCCCCGTAGGGCCGCTTGCGCTCCCGCCTGCCGGTGCGGGGATGGCACCGGAGAACGTGGTGCGAGTTCCGGCCGTCACACTCTTTCTCGAGCGTGCGCACGCGGTGAAGCCCGACTTCGAGGTGACACCGGCCAACGTGGCGGCCGTCGTCGGCATCTGCACCGCGCTCGACGGGGTACCTCTCGCGCTGGAACTCGCGGCGGCGAAGATCCGGGTCCTGTCGCCCGCGGCGATACTCGAACGGCTCGACCGCCTGCTGCCCTTCCTCGGTGGCGGCGCTCGTGATCTCCCTGCACGGCAACAGACGCTGCGCCGGACGATCGAGTGGAGTACACAGATGCTCGGGGAGGACGAGAAAGAGCTCCTCGCCGCGATCGGGGTCTTTGATGGCGGATTCTCCCTGGAGGCGATCGAAGCGATCTGGGACCCGGCGGGGCGGTCAGACACGCTCGGCATTCTCGGAGCGCTCGTCGACAACAGTCTCGTGCGGCAGCAGGATCGGGGGAGTCGTTCGTACTTCTGGGTGCTCGCCACGGTTCGCGCGTATGCCATCGAGCAGCTGCAATCGTCCGGTACCCTCGCTGAGCTCCGGGAGCGGCATGCCCGGTACTTCCTCGAGCTCGGCGTCCAGGCGGAGGCCGAGCTCGAAGGTCCGAAGCAGCGGGAGTGGATGATGAGGCTTACCGACGACTGGGCCAATATCCGTGCCGCCGAGCAATATTTTCTTGAGCTGGAAGACGGGGATCGTGCAGCCCAATTCACGTGGGCGCTGTACATTTTCTGGTGGGTCGGCGGTCACCACGGGGAGGTGCGCGGATGGATGGAATCGCTTCTCGCTTCCGGGGTGCCCCTTGCCGACCTGAGCCGGGCTGTCGCCCTCTACTGGACGTACGCCATCACCTTTTGGCAGGACCCGGACGGACAGGTGCTGCCGGGCCTCCTCGAAAGTGCTGACCTGTTCCGGCGGGCCGGTGACCCTCCCGGTGAGGCGCTGACCCGGATCTCCCTCGCTCTGGCGCTTCTGGCCGCGCGGGAACCTGACCCTATCGGGGCTGCCGAGCACCTCGAGTCCAGCCTGGAGATCTTCCGGCAGGCGGACGACACCTGGGGCGAGGCGATGGCGCTCGTCACCCTTGGGCGGGTCGCCCTGTTGCAACAGAACGTTCAGGGCGCTCTCGAACGATTTCACAACAGCCTGACACTCGCTCGAACGCTGCGGGACGAACTCAGTGAGGCGATCGCCTTGCACCACCTGGGTTGGGCACAACTTCTGCTCGGTGCGCTACCAGCCGCGCAGGAATCATTCGATGAGAGCCTGAGCCTGTCACTCCATGCCTCCCACGACGAGGGCATCGCTTACGGCCTCGAAGGCATGGTCGCGACGTCAGCGTCAAGCGGCGACGTTGAGCGCGCCGGTCGACTGCTCGGAGCAGCGGAACGGCTGCGGGAGCAGAGCGGCCTCTACAACGCGCCGTCGTTCTCGTTCCACCAGCAGTGGGTGGCGCAGATCCTCGCTAGCGAGGGAGCACCCCTGTTCGAGCAGGCCCGGGCGGCGGGGCGGACGCTCTCGGCACGGGCGGCGGCGGAAGAGGCGTTGCGCCTGCCTGTCACGAATACACCGGAACGGAGTCTTTACTGATGGCGGAGCGCGGGACCTCCCCATCGCGGCCTCCGGGCACACCACCGGCGCGCGGTGATGACGGCATCCGACCGCTCACCAAGGCGGTGTCCGTCTTCGTGCTGCCGTTCCTCACGGCCGCGGTTCTCCTGCTCTATTTCTTCCCGGGCGACACCGAGCAACTGTTCGCGTGGACGATCCAGCCGCCGCTCACCGCCATGGTTCTGGCCTCCGCGTATGCCGGCGGCATCTGGTTCTTCGTCCAGGTTCTTCGACAGGATCGCTGGCACCGGGTAAGACACGGATTCCCCGGGGCTCTGCTCTTCGCGACGCTCCTCGCCGTTGCCACGGTGCTGCACTGGGATCGGTTTCATTTCGGCCATATCTCGTTCATCACGTGGGCGACGCTCTATCTGGTCACACCGATCCTTCTGCTGGCTGTCTTGATCGTCAACTGGCGGGCGGACAGAGGCAGACCGGATGCCATCGACACGACGATCCCCTGGCCTGCGCGAATTCTTCTCGCCCTCTTCGGAGTGGCGGCGCTGGTGACCGGACTCGTCCTGTTCATCGTTCCGACGGTTGCCGTCGGCTCGTGGGCCTGGGACGTCACGCCGTTGACGGCACGGGTAATCGGGACCGTACTGACCCTTCCCGGTACCGTGCACCTCTGGTTGCTGCTCGACTCGCGGTGGAGCGCGTTCCGCTGGGTGTTCCAGGCGCAGTTGGTCAGCCTGATCTTCCTCAACCTTGCCCTCATCCTCTGCCGTGAGCAGCTCCTGTGGGAGAACCTCGTGACCCTGCCGGTCGTCGCAACCCTGGTACTGGCACCCGTGGCGTATGTGCTTCTGTACGTCTACTGTGAGCGACGCGCTCGCCGAAACCGCGACGCCGGGGCATTGTGACCGCGCATCGATCGTGCCAGTCTGAACGCCTGTCACCGCTACCACCGGGAGAATCGTGACCGGATTCTCCACCTCCGCCGACGGAACCCGCATCGCCTTCCAGCGAGAGGGTAACGGGCCCGCCATCATCCTGGTCGGGAGCGCCAACCAGTTCCGCGCATTCGACACGGGGACCGCCGAGGTCGCCCGGATGCTGGCCGAGAATGGTTTCACGGCGATCACCTTCGACCGTCGTGGTCGCGGCGAGAGCATGGACACGCTGCCATTTGACGTGGACCGCGAGGTGGATGACATCCGGGCGCTTCTGGACGTTGCCGGGGGATCGGCGGCTCTGTACGGCAGTTCATCGGGCGCTGTGCTGTGCCTGTGGGCCGCTGCGGTTCTGCCGGGCGCCACGAGGCTTGTGCTGTGGGAGCCCCCGCTCGACCTGGAGAGTGACGGTTCCGAGAACCTCGCCGGCCTCGAGGAGCGCCTGGCTGCGGGCGACCGCGAGGGCGCGGTTGCCTTCTTCATGCGTGACATGCCGCGACAGTGGTTCGAGGGGGCGAAAAACAGCCCGGCCTGGCCCACGCTGCTCTCGATCGCCCACACGCTCGCCTACGACGCGGCCGTCCTGGAGAAGGCGGAACGGGGCGCGACGTTGCCCGGGGAGTGGGGGTCGATCGCCGTTCCCACGATCGTTCTGCTCGGCGAGGAGACCCAGCCGATCTTCCCGCCGGCGGCTGACGCCATCGTCGGCGCGCTGCCCAACGCCAGCCAACGGCGGATCGATGCGCGCAATCACGGCTGGGCGCCCGAGGTCATGGCGCGGGAGATCACGGAGTTCCTCACAGCGTGAGAGCCGCTGTCAACCCCGGGGCCTGACCGGGGGTCTGGACTGAATGGCGTAATAGTCTTCGTACATGTCTGTGCTGACGAGCCACCTCGACCTCATCGCCCCCTGGCTCGGATCCCAACGCTGGTTCGCCAGCAAAGGGCGCCTCCCCGAGCTCGAACTGATCGGCAGTTGGCAGATACCCGCCGCCGACGCCCAGGTCCACAGCCACCTGATCATGGATCACAGTGCGACCGTGCCGGTGCTGTACCAGGTGCCGGTCACCGAACGGGAATCCCCCCTCGACGATGCCGATGGGGCGCTGATCGGCACGTACCCCAGCGGGAACGACACGGTCTATCTCTACGACGGACCCCATGATCCCGCCTATTCCCAGTCGCTGCTGACCATGATCACCGGCAACGCCACGGCGGCGTCGGAAGGGGCGGATGCCACCGGGCGCGCTTTCGGGAAGCTGGAGGTGACGTCCATTCTCAGCGCACGCGTGCTGACGGGAGAACAGTCGAACACGTCGATCATCTACCGCGTCGACACGCCGGACGGTCCCCTGCGAGTGATCTGCAAGGTTTTCCGTGCGCTGCACCATGGCGAGAACCCCGACGTTGTCCTTCAGTCCGCGCTGGCGGCAGCGGGTTCGCACAGCGTTCCGCACTCGATCGGGTGCGTCGAGGGGGAGTGGAACGACGTGGGCCAGCCCGGCGGCCGGGCCCGCGGGCACCTTGCCTTCGCCCAGGAATTCATGACCGGCGCTGAGGATGCCTGGCGGTTCGCGTTGCGAGCGAGTGAGGCGGGCATCGACTTCAGGGCCGACGCGCATGCACTCGGCGCGGTCACCGCTGAGGTCCACCGCACGCTGGCGGCATCTTTCGGGACGCGTCCGGCCTCTGTGGAAGACATCGCAGAGGCGCTCAGCAGCTGGCAGTCCCGGCTGCAGGTTGCCATCGACGAAGTTCCGGCGATCGCTGAGCTCCGCGGAGTCATCGACGGCCTATACGCTGCCGCCGGCGACCTCGAGTGGCCGCCGCTGCAGCGCGTCCACGGTGACTACCATCTCGGCCAGGTGCTGCTCGCCGACGGCCAGTGGATCCTCCTCGATTTCGAGGGAGAACCGCTCCGCCCGATGCTCGAACGGTCCCGGCCAGACTTCGCCCTTCGCGACGTGGCCGGAATGCTGCGCAGCTTCGACTACGTCGCGGGTTCGCTCGGCAGCACCGAGCACGCCGCCGAGTGGACGAGCGCCTCCCGCCGTGCCTTCCTCAGCGGCTACATCGAGGAATCCGGCACCGACCTCAGAGCCCACCGGGAACTGCTGGACGCATTCGAGATGGACAAAGCGGTGTACGAAGCGGTGTACGAGGCACGGAACCGACCGGACTGGTTGCCCATCCCACTGTCGGCGTTGCGCCGGCTTGCCAGCCGAAGCCGCTGATCGCGAGGGGTTCCGTCGCGTGATTTCGTCGGAGCTCAGCGGCGCTGAAGCACGCCCCGGATAAACGCAGCCTGCCCGATGTGCTCGAGGTCATCGGTGAGCACGCTCACAAGCCGGACCCCCAGGGTGACAGCCGGGGTCCAGTTCTCGTCGACGATCCGATCGAACTCGTTCTCCGTCAGTCCGGCGACGAGATGCAGGGTGCGGTCGTGCACCTCGTCGAAGTAGCCGAGGAGCAGATCCGCTGATTCCACGACCACGGCGGCGACCTCGTCGCTCGAGTGACCGTAACCGGTGTCCGCAGGCGGCAGTGGCAGGCGGAACCGGTCGACCCAGCCGGCCGACAGCCAGATCTGATCGGTGTCGAGGATGTCCGCGATGTGGTCGTCCTGGATCCGGGTGAGGTGCCAGATCAGCCAGGCGATGGAGTTCGCGTCTGCGTCGATCCTCGCCATCAGAATGCGGGCGTCGAGGCCTTTCACCACCCGGTGGACGCTCTCGGACACCCGGCCGAAGGCATCCGTCAACAGATCTGCACCGGTCATGATGGTCTCCCCTGAACTGTCGAATAGGACGGTTCCCGCACGCGGCGTGCCCACGGGTACGATTCTGTGCCCGGCAGCGCGTTGCTCACCGGGTCGTAACGGTCGGATCTGTCGAGGGGGCTGCCCGCTGGACGGCCCAGTTCGAGTACCGCGAACGGATGCCACAGGCCGGTCGGTGTCGCAGCGTACAGGCGGAGACGCCACGTGGTGTGTTCGAGTGCCGCTGCCAGGTCGCGCGGTTCGGTCGGCAGATTCTCCGGGTCGATCGTGCGTGCGGCGAGGAGTACCGGGCCCCGCGGCGAGCGATACGGGAACAAGGTGGTGAACTTGGCCCGTGAGGGCGAGCGCTGCAGCGCCAGCCAGAATCGCGAGGGAACGCCGAAGCCCGTCGATGCGAGCAGGATGTCTGCGGCACCGGCCGGGGTGGCTAGACGCAGGGCGAGACCGATCACATCGGGCAGGGGAGACGGCACGCCGATCGAGCGGGATACGCGCGCTGACACGGCGATCTCCGCTGCCGGTGGCGAATCGAGGAAGGCCACGCCGGTGGGGGCACTGCCGGTGAGGAATCGCACCGTCCCCTGCAGGGCGACGCCGTGCGGATGGATGGGACGAGGATGCCGCAGCCGTTTCAGCAGCGAAAAGACCTCGGCGAGCAAGCGGCCGACGGTGGACGCTCCGCTCATCGGGGCCCCGCGTCATCCCGGCCGACCCGGAGAGCCAGAGCGATCAGAGGAACCTGCATCGGCAGCCGGGCGAGTGCGACCAGCCGGGCCGGCAGCGGTTGCCTGCGAACCACCCTCATGGTGCGGAGGTTGGCCGGAAAGACGGCGACGAGGAAGCACGCAGCCAGAAGCCCGCCAAGACTACGGAACCGGCGGGATGCCACCAGACCGGCGAGCAGGAACTCGGCTGCGCCCGAGCCGTACGTCCACGAGCGGCTGGGGCCTGGCAGACGGCGGGGCACGATGGGATCGAAGATCTCTGGGCGGATGAAGTGCAGGGCGCCCGTGATAGCGAAGATGCGGGACATGGCTGCCGCCGAGGCGTCGGCCCGTGGCAGGGACCGGTCAGTTCGGAACGCGGGCATGGAGCAACAGTATGGGCAGACGCCGGCGGAGGCAATGGCGATCGCTTCGTGGGGCATCTCGTTCGTCGTTGCGCGCGGCGCATCGATTGGGCCCAAAGGGTGCTTCCCACGACGTGGGGTGACCCTTCGGGCCCGATCGATCGGCCGCTGAGATTCCCATCGATCGCCTCACGCTGACCCGGCCGGACCTCTTCCCAGCCGAATGCCGTCCGTGCCATGTCGCGAACGGCGTCCGCTCGCTCACCGCTCGGGCGCCTCACCTGCAACA
Source organism: Mycetocola miduiensis (assembly GCF_900115155.1). Classification (GTDB taxonomy): domain Bacteria; phylum Actinomycetota; class Actinomycetes; order Actinomycetales; family Microbacteriaceae; genus Mycetocola_A; species Mycetocola_A miduiensis. Next base: position 119,576 of record NZ_FOVM01000003.1, on the reverse strand, counting down.
CCGCGCCGCACAGCTCCGTCGCTCAGCGCGCTGTGTCATCGCCATAGCGGCTCGCCTTGGTGATGAGTGTGCTCAGATCCGAGACGTCGCCTGTGGGTTCCGGCAGGTCGTCGAGGGTCAGCAGCCCGTCCGGGTCCTTCGGATCACGGATGCCCGTGATCCGCTCGCCGATGCTCAATCCGGGGCCGCGTGGTTCATCGCGCCCGTCAGATTGTTTCTTGCTCATGACTCTTCCTGCATTTCTTCCAATGTCACGCTATCGGCCGGGACCCACCGGGGACTGCCGGACCGGTGGGCCAGCGGAGCACAGCCGCGACGCCCGCGCGCTGCGGCAGCCGGTCGGCGTCCACGAACATCAGGCGGGAGTCGGCAACCAGCGCGGCACGGGCGAGGGCGAGGGTGGCGGGAACGGATTCAAGCACGGAGACCCCGAGTGCCTCTTCGGGTGCGGACGCCACCCACGGTTCGGCCGCAAGCGCGAAGAGCGTGCGGTCTCCGATCGCGTTCTGGTCGATCAGCATCGTCTCCACCTGGCCTTGCTGGAGCGCATGGAGCACGGCCCCGACGCCGACAGCACCGTTCTCGAAATCACCGGCGGAAAGGCGATCGATCGCTGCGGCCTCGTCCTTCGCACGCAGCTCATCGAGTTTGGCGGCTACGTGTTCGTTGAGGGCATCCCTCGATGATCCCGCGGCACGAACGTGTGTCGGCACCGTCGACGCGATCTCCCGCGACGCCGGCGCGAGTTCCTCCGCGAGCAGCTGCACAGCCCTCACGTCACCGGCGAGCACGAGCAGCCGCGGACGCAGTTCACGGACGAGCGAATCGACGGCGTCGGCGAGCTGGTTCTGGTTCTGCTTCCAGATCTCCTCTGAGTGGTGCTGGTACCGGCTGTGCGACCAGCCACCCGCCTGCACCTTGTTCAGGCTGTCGGTCCGCCCCTGCACGTCCGCTTGGCGCAGGCTGCTGTTGTGCCGAGCGCGGAAGGCCTGGATCTCACCACCGTCGCGCCCCGCCTCGACGATGAGATAGAGCGCATTGTTGCTCTTGTCGACCAGCAGGGGGAGCAGGTTCGGAACGTTCGAGTACGACACGATCTCAGCGGATGTCATCGGTCCGGCCAGGATCTCGTCGACAACCGGTTCACCATCAGTGACAACGATGAAGCGGGAGCACGGACCACCGAATCGGGTCGGCTCGGCCTCGATCCGGTCGATCGCAGCGCGGTCAGCCTGCGGGGCACCGGCTTCGGCCAGGGCCTCCTGAATGAGCTGGCGGCGTGCGTCGGCATCCTGCCCTAAGCCGTCGACCAGTGTGGCAGCGTCGACATAGACGACGCTCGAAGGGTCCTGTCGCCGCCAGAGAGCCGCCCATTTCTGGAGATGCTCCGAGGGAATGTCACCGTTCTCGGTTGGTGGGTGGTTGGCCATGATCTCCTCCTCCGATGTGCGCGGGGTACACCGAGCGTCGAATGGGCCGGGGACTTCCGCGATGTAACGGTTGCTTCAATGAAACCCTCGGAGCGGGGGCGGCACAAGTACCTGCAGTGAGTCGTCAGATCGCCCTATCATCCGGCGCGCGAAAAAGCCAGCGACTGACCCCGAAAAGGGTGCGCGGGAACCCACACCTTAGATTTGTACCCGGCGCGCCCGCACGTTCGCGGGCGACCGTCCAACAAGGAGATCGATGGAAATCTGGCCAGGAACCGCCTATCCGCTCGGTGCGACGTACGACGGGAGCGGCACGAACTTTGCCGTCTACAGCGAAGCCGCACACAAGGTCGAGCTCTGCCTCGTCAATGAGGAAGGCGGCGAGGAGACCAGGATCGAGCTGCGCGAGGTCGAAGCCTTCATCTGGCACTGCTACCTGCCCGAAGTGCAGCCCGGGCAAAGGTACGGCTACCGGGTGCACGGCGACTACGACCCCAGCCAGGGCAAGCGGGCCAACCCCAACAAGCTCCTGCTCGACCCGTACGCCAAGGCGACCTACGGAACGAATGACTGGAGCCAGGCGCTGTTCGCCTACAACTTCGGTGATCCAGACTCCCGCAACGACGAGGATTCGGCCCCGCACACGATGCTCAGTGTCGTGGTCAACCCGTTCTTCGACTGGGCCGGCGACCGGCATCCGCGCACCCCGTACAACCAGAGCGTGATTTACGAGGCCCACGTCAAGGGCCTCACGCAGCTGAACGAAAATATCCCAGAATCGCAGCGGGGAACATACTCCGGCATCGCGCACCCCTCCACCATCGAGCACCTGCAGAAACTGGGCGTCACAGCGATCGAACTGATGCCGGTGCACCAGTTCGTTCAGGATTCGACACTGCTCGACAAGGGGCTGAGCAACTACTGGGGCTACAACTCGATCGGCTTCTTCGCCCCGCACAGCGCATACTCCTCGACCGGTGACGACGGCCAGCAGGTGCAGGAGTTCAAGGGCATGGTTCGGTCCCTCCACGCGGCGGGTATCGAAGTGATCCTCGACGTGGTCTACAACCACACCGCCGAAGGCAACCACCTCGGCCCAACGCTCTCCTTCCGTGGCCTCGACAACGAGGCTTACTACCGCCTCGAAGAAAACGACAAGCGGTACTACACCGATTACACCGGCACGGGGAACACCCTCAATGTGCGGCACCCGCACTCGCTACAGCTCATCATGGACTCTCTGCGTTACTGGGTGACCGAGATGCACGTCGACGGATTCCGCTTCGACCTCGCTAGCGCGCTGGCGCGCGACCTCTACGAAGTCGACCGACTCTCCACCTTCTTCGAGCTGGTGCAGCAGGACCCGATCGTCTCCCAGGTGAAACTCATCGCCGAGCCGTGGGACGTCGGCCCCGGTGGCTACCAGGTCGGCAACTTCCCGCCGCAATGGACGGAGTGGAACGGCAAGTACCGGGACACGGTGCGCGACTTCTGGCGTGGGGAACCGTCGACCCTTGCAGAGTTCGCCTCGCGGCTTACCGGCTCGGCTGACCTGTACGAACACTCCGGTCGCCGCCCGGTCGCGTCGATTAACTTCGTCACCGCGCACGACGGTTTCACCCTGCGTGACCTCGTGTCGTACAACGAGAAACACAACGATGCGAACGGAGAGGACAACAACGACGGGGAGTCCCACAACCGTTCGTGGAATTCCGGCGTTGAGGGCGACACCGACGACCCGACGGTGCTCGCGCTCCGTGCACGCCAGCAGCGCAACTTCATCGCAACGATGATGTTGTCGCAGGGTGTGCCGATGCTGCTGCACGGTGACGAACTCGGCAGGACCCAGCAGGGTAACAACAACGGGTACGCACAGGACAACGAACTGACCTGGGTGCACTGGGACCAGACTGATGCGCCGCTTGTTGAGTTCACCGCCGCCGTTGTTCGGCTGCGGAAGGAACACCCTGTCTTCCGGCGCAGCCGCTTCTTCGACGGGCGACCGGTCCGGCGCGGCGAGGGGGAGCCGCTTCCCGACATCGTCTGGCTCAACCAGGACGGCGCCGAGATGCAGCCGGAGGACTGGGACGAGAAACTGGCTCGCACGGTCGGGGTGTTCTTCAACGGGCAGGGCATCCGCGAACGCGACGCCAGAGGGCAGGTCATCACGGATGTGAACTTCCTCCTGTTTTTCAACGCGGATGCCGAGGACACCGAGTTCACGCTCCCGCCCGAAGAATATTCGCCAGCGTGGGAGATCGTCGTCGACACGGCGGGGGAGGGCGCGGACTCTGTACCGCGCCCGGCCGGAGCACAGCAGCCCGTCGCAGCACGCTCTCTCATCGTCATGAGGGCATACAGTGCACCGGAGGCTGAACCCGACCACTCCGTCGCGGCATCGCTCGCTGTTCTGACCGGGTCGCAGCTCACACCGTCCACGGAGGTCAAGCCTGGAGCGGTCACGTGAGACTGCCGCTCTCGACCTACCGGCTCCAGATCCGCGAGAGCTTCGACCTGAACGACGCGAGCGAGGTCACCGATTACGTGACCTCGCTCGGCGCCGACTGGCTCTACCTGTCGCCGCTCCTTGTCGCCGAGCCCGGATCCGACCACGGCTACGACGTGATCGATCACTCGCGGATCGACCCGGTCCGCGGTGGTGCGAGCGGGCTGGCGAACCTGGCGGATGTCGCCCGCTCCGCCGGCCGCGGCATCCTCGTCGACATCGTGCCCAATCACATGGGCGTCGCCACCCCGTCGGCCAACGCCTGGTGGTGGGACCTGCTTACCCACGGGCAGGGGTCCCGGTACGCCGAAGCGTTCGACGTGGACTGGGCTGCGGCAGCAGGACGGATCCGCATTCCCGTCCTCGGCGACGGAGACGGCGAACTCGACGCCCTCGAGCTCGTCGACGGCCAACTGCGCTACTACGACAACGCATTCCCTCTCGCCCCAGGAACCGCGGATGACGGTGCGTCTGCCCAAACGGTGCATGATCGGCAGAACTACGAGCTGGTGAACTGGCGTCGGGCAGACGCCGAGCTCAACTACCGCCGGTTCTTCGCCGTGAACTCGCTCGCAGGCATCCGTGTCGAAGTGCCATGGGTCTTCGCCGAATCCCATGCGGAGATCGTGCGCTGGGTGCGCGAAGGACTCGTCGACGGACTGCGGGTGGATCACCCGGACGGGCTCGCTGACCCCGGCGGATACCTCGACGCACTGCAGGCCGCGACCGGAGGCACGTATGTCCTGGTGGAGAAGATCCTTGAAGGGAGCGAGCAGCTCCCGCCCAGCTGGGCCGCCGCCGGAACCACCGGCTACGACGCGCTCGGAGACATCGACCGGGTTCTCGTCGACCCCGCAGGCAAGGTTGTCCTCGACGACCTCGAGGGGCGCCTCCAGGGCACACCCGCCGAGATCGACGCGGTCTGGCCTGAGCTGATCTATGACAGCAAACGCGACATCGCCGATGGCATTCTTCGCTCAGAGGTGCTTCGCCTGGCGCGGTTGATTCCCGAAGTGCCCGGAGCGGACGACGCTCTTGCCGAGCTCCTCGCCGCCTTCCCGGTGTACCGGTCGTATCTGCCGTTCGGTGTCGACCACCTGAACCATGCGGCCAGGGCCGCCGCCGCGAGACGCCCCGATCTCGCCGCCCGGATCGACGCCCTCCTGCCCGTCCTCAGCGACCCTGAGCATCCCGCGGCCGTCAGGTTCCAGCAGACCTCGGGCATGGTGATGGCGAAAGGTGTCGAGGACACCGCTTTCTACCGCTTCTCGAGGCTCACCTCGCTGAATGAAGTGGGGGCCGAGCCGGGCGAGTTCGCGATCGGCGTCGACGAGTTCCATGCGCGCCAGCAGCACAGGCAGGCGGTACTCCCCGCTTCGATGACAACCCTCTCGACCCACGACACGAAACGTGGAGAAGACGTTCGGGCTCGGATCTCTGTGCTCGCGGAGATCCCCGCCGAATGGGAGTCCGTGCTCAGCGAACTGCGTTCGCTCGCGCCGCTCGATGACGGCCCGTTCGAGAAGCTGCTCTGGGAGGCCGTGATCGGTGCATGGCCGATCACGCGGGAGCGACTCGACGCGTACGCCGAAAAAGCGGCACGGGAAGCCGGAACCTCGACCACCTGGACCAAGCAGAACGAGGCATTCGAGAAAAGGATGCACGAACTGGTCGCGGCTGTTTTCGACGACAGCCGTGTGAGCGACATCGTCACCGCGTTCGTGCGGCGAGTGGCCCAGGCCGGATGGTCGAACTCGCTCAGCGCAAAGCTCATTCAACTCACGGCTCCGGGGGTACCCGACGTGTACCAGGGCAGCGAACTCTGGGAGACGTCACTGGTCGACCCGGACAACCGCCGACCGGTCGACTTCGCTGTGCGACGGGACTACCTCGCCCAAATCGATCGCGGCTGGTTGCCGGAGATCGACGACACCGGGGCTGCGAAGCTCGTCGTCACCTCACGGGCGCTCCGCCTGCGCCGCGACAAGCCCGAATTGTTCTCCCGGTACCTCCCCGTCCCCGCCTACGGAAGCGCTGCCGGCCACGTCGTCGCCTTCGACCGCGGCGACGCCGTGACGGTTGCCACCCGGTTGCCTCTCGGGCTTGAGGCCGCGGGCGGCTGGGGCGATACGACGCTCGAACTCGCCGGGCGGCGCTGGGTTGATTCCCTCACAGGCGAACGATTCGAGGGCGGAACGGTGCGGCTGGCTGACCTGCTCAGCCGTTACCCTGTCGCGCTTCTCGTCGCAGACGATTTCGATGACTCCCGAGCATTGGAGGACTGACATGACCGATGGCATCCGCGTCTGGGCGCCGAGCGCGTCCCGCGTCGACCTCAGGCTGGGCACGGACACGCTCGAGCTAACCCGGGTCGAGGACGGCTGGTGGGAGCGGCCGGGACTGGCCGTTGCACCCGGTACAGATTACGGCTTCCTTGTCGACGGGGGTGGGCCGTTCCCCGATCCACGGTCCCGGCGTCAGCCGGACGGAGTCCACGGCCTGTCCCGCACCGTCGATCTCACCGGGAAAGAGCCGTCGGATGTCACGTGGACCGGCCGCCAGCTGCCTGGTTCGGTGATCTACGAACTCCACATCGGCACTTTCACCCCCGAGGGCACGTTTGACGCCGCAGCAAAGAAACTCGGCCACCTGGCGTCAATCGGCGTGGACTTCGTTGAGATCCTCCCGGTGAACGCGTTCAACGGAACGCACAACTGGGGCTACGACGGGGTGCTCTGGTACGCAGTGCACGAAGGATACGGCGGACCGGACGGGTACCGGCGCTTCGTCGACGCCTGTCATGCGGCCGGCATAGGTGTTATCCAGGATGTCGTTTACAACCACCTCGGGCCGAGCGGAAACTACCTGCCCAAATTTGGCCCGTACCTCACCGACGGGCCCGGCAACACGTGGGGCTCGTCGCTCAACCTCGACGGCGAACACTCCGACACCGTTCGTCGTTACATTCTCGACAACGCCCTCATGTGGCTCCGCGATTACGGTGTCGACGGGCTGCGGCTCGACGCCGTGCACGCCCTCGTCGATTCGCGCGCAACGCACCTCCTCGAGGAACTGGCCTCAGAGGTTGCCGCGCTCAGCGCTGCGGTCCGTCGCCCGCTCACCCTCATCGCCGAGTCCGACCTCAACGACCCGACCCTCATCACCCCGCGTGAAGCGAACGGCTACGGTCTGGACGGGCAGTGGAGCGACGACTTCCACCACGCGGTCCACGTCGCCCTGACCGGCGAAGTGAGCGGGTACTACGCCGACTTCGAACCGCTCGGGGCACTGGAGAAGGTGCTCACCCGAGGGTTCTTCCACGACGGCACGTACTCGAGCTTTCGCGCACGCGACCACGGTCGCCCGATCGACACCGAACGGATGCCCACCTGGCGGCTCGTGGTCGCGAACCAGAACCACGACCAGATCGGAAACCGCGCCATCGGCGACCGGCTGTCTGCCCAACTGGATGCCGGGCAACTCGCCATCGCTGCGGCGCTCACCCTGCTCGGGCCGTTCACCCCGATGCTCTTCATGGGGGAGGAGTGGGGAGCGTCCACCCCGTGGCAGTTCTTCACGTCGCATCCCGAACCGGAACTCGGCAAGGCCACGGCTGAGGGTCGTATCGCCGAGTTCGCCCGGATGGGCTGGGACCCGGATGTCGTCCCTGACCCGCAGGACCCGTCCACCTTCGAGAATTCGAAACTGGACTGGAACGAGCTCGAACAGGCCGAACACGAGCGGGTACTTGCCTTCTACCGTGCACTAGCCGACCTGCGCAGGCAGCGTCCTGAGTTCACCGATCCACGATTCGGCCGCATCCGGGTGACGTTCGACGAAGCGGAACGCTGGCTCGTTCTCCGGAGGGGCGGGACGGCGGTGGTGCTGAACTTCAGCGCAACCGAGCGCGCCGTTCCGGTGCCGGACGGTTCGGCATTGCTGTCGTTCGCCGCGACGGGCGAGGACGTGGGAGCTCTTACGGATGGGAGCCTCAGGGTCCCTGCCCACTCGGTGGTTGTCCTGGGCTGAGCGATCAGGACGTCAGCGCGGCACGGAACGCGTCAGCGGCCTGCCGGTTGAACACAACGAAGCGCACCGGGAACGGTGGTGCTTCGGCGCGCGTCGTCCGAACCGCGATGGCCGCGGCATCCAGGAGGGGCCAGCCGTACACCCCGGCCGAGATCGCCGGGAACGCGAGCGAGGCGACCTCGAGTGAGGCGGCGAGCCTGAGGCTGTTCCGATAGGCGGCGACGAGCAGGTGCGAGCGGTCCTCGGCTGGATGCCACACCGGACCGACGGTGTGGATGACGTAGCGAGCGCGGAGCCTGCCGGCGGTTGTCGCGACGGCTTCACCGGTCGGAAGACCGTTCGGTACTGTCGTTGCGCGCAGCGCGCGACAGGCGGCGAGGATCTCCGGCCCACCGGCGCGATGTATCGCGCCATCCACGCCACCGCCGCCGAGCAGGGAATTGTTCGCGGCGTTGACGATGGCGTCGACGTCCTGCGCTGTGATGTCACCTTCGACCAGTTCGATGTCCACGATCTCCCCTTCGTCCGACCAGCCAGCGTAGCCCCGACGCAGCACTCGGACCATCCGTTGCCCGCGACGGGTACGAGCGGTAGACCGGGTGCATGAGCGATCTGACGGCCTGGATCCAGGCATACGAGCGGGCCTGGGAATCGAACGCGCCGGGCGACATCCGCTCGCTGTTCACCGATGATGCGGCGTACTACACCGAACCGTGGATCGAGCCGTGGCGGGGAGGGGTGATCCGGCCGGCACCGGACAACCGGGCTGTCGAGTTCACCGAGTGGTGGATGGACCAGTCGCGGCCGTCCTGAGCTTCGACGAGCGACGTTCAGAGGGCACGGAGTCGTTCGAGGAGGGGACCGGCTGCTTCGGCGAGGAACTGGTCCTGCCGCTCGTCGCCCACCTGAATCAGGGCGATGTCGGTGTAACCCGCTTCGAGAAACGGGCGGACGCTTTCGGCGAGTTCGTCGAGGTCGGGACCGCAGGCGATCGAGTCGGCGATGTCGTCGGGCCGGACGAACTGCGAAGCACCGGCGAATCCTGCCGGGGTCGGCAGGTCGGCGTTGACCGCCCAGCCGCCGGCGAACCAGCGGAACTGTTCGTGGGCCAGCCGGATCGCGGCATCCTTTTCGGGTCCCCAGCAGATCGGTACCTGGCCGATCACCCGCGCCGCTGAGATGTCGCCGCCGTGCGCCGTTTTCCAGGTCTCGACGAGATCGGCGTCCGGCTCCGTCGAGATGAAGTGGTCGGAGAGCGGGGAGAACCGCTGGATCGATTTTTCGCCGGAGACCGCGATGCCGATCGGTACCCCGCCGTCTGGAACGTCCCAGACACGGGCCGAGTCGACCCTGAAGTGCTCACCTTCCCAGGTGACGAGTTCGCCGGTGAGGAGTTCCCGGATGATGTGCACCGCTTCTTCGAGCATGTCCTGCCGGGAATCGACCGACGGCCAGCCGGCGCCGACGACATGCTCGTTGAGATTCTCTCCTGAACCGAGTCCAAGGAGGAACCGGCCCTCGGACAGCAACTGCACTGTGGCTGCTTTCTGAGCGACGACCGCGGGGTGGTAGCGGAGGGTCGGGCAGGTCACATAGGTGGCGAGATCCACGTTGCGGGTGGCCTGGGCGACCGCTCCGAGGATGGTCCAGGCATACGGGGCGTGGCCCTGTTCGGTGAGCCAGGGTGAGTAGTGGTCACTCATCACTTCGAAGTCGAAGCCCTGGTCCTCGGCGGCGACGGCGTATCGCACGAGCTCGCGGGGGCCGGACTGTTCCGTCATGAGGGTGTAACCGAATCGAGTCATGTCGTCGAAACTGCCACCGCTCTCATCGTGCGGTCAAGGGCTTGTGATCGCTCAGTCCCTCGGCGGCAACTGCTGCAAAGCCCACCGGTTCCCATCAGGATCCTCGAACATCACGAACCGGCCCCACGGCTGCTCGTCGACTTCGCTGGCCTCCACGCCGTTCTCGAGAAGCTGTGCGCGCGCGGCATCCGCGTCAGCGACCACCATCTGGATGCCGGTCTGCGATCCGGGCGCCATATCGGTGATCCCCTCACCGATGACAATGCTGCAGGCGGAGCCGGGCGGTGTCAGCTGCACAAAGCGCAGGCCATCCGAGACCGGGAAGTCGTGGTCGGCATGAAAGCCGACCTGGTCCACGTAGAACGCCTTCGCCCGTTCCACATCCGCGACCGGGACGGCGATGAGTTCGATTTTCATGTCCATGAGCGTCTCCTTGTCGGATTCTTCCGCGACAGCCTAGGAAGCTCGCCTGGGATGCCGTAACCCCCCTCGCGGTTCACCGGCGCGTGTGCCATCGTGAACCTGTTCTCAAGGGAAGGAAAGCAATGTTCACACCTGTTCACGCCTTCAGCGGATTCAGCGTCGACGACATCGACGCGGCGCGCTCGTTCTACTCCGAGAAGCTGGGCCTGACCGTGGCCGACGACGACATGGGAATTCTCCGGATCACGCTGCCAGGTGGCGCCGAGGTGATTGCCTATCCGAAGCCCGACCATACGCCGGCGACCTTCACCATCCTCAACTTCGTCGTCTCAGACGTCGATGCCGCCGTGGACGAGCTCAACGGCAGGGGTGTCACGACGAAGATCTATGAGGACGAGAACCTTCCGACGGACGAAAAAGGGGTCATGCGGGACAACGGTCCGACGATCGCGTGGTTCCGCGACCCTGCCGGCAACGTGCTGTCGGTTATCTCGCAGTAACTCCCGCCCGCTGCCCCTGGCCGAAGCGGAGGAGCCCCGGCTCAGCCCTGCTTGGTCGCGGGTCCAAGCAGGTTCGTTGCGACCGTCGAGTGCGCAGATTCCGGGTCACTGGGGTGGAACAGGCCGGCCAGGACGTCACGGTAGAGCCTCGACAGCTCGGTGCCGGCGTCATAGGAGCTGCCGCCGGTGACCCGAATGGCGGTCTCCACCACATCGCGACTGACATCCACCGCGCGGGTCTTCGCTCCCGCCAGCAGGCGGAACCAGGCCGGACCGTGGTCGGCGAGCGAGTCGACGTCTGCGGCGAGTGACTTGAGCTGAGGAGCGAGGGAATCGAGGGCGATCGCGGCGTCGGCGAGCTGCCAACGGATGTCTGGGTCGTCTGAGTACGGCCGCCCGCCGTTCTTCAGGGAGGTGCGGCGGCCGGCCGCTTTGACACCGAGTTCGAGTGCGCGGTCGCCGATACCGGCGTAGACCGCACCGATAAGCAGCAGGAAGTTGCTGAAGATGCCGAAGATGTACGGGTCCGGGCTGGGGCCAACGGGCAGGATTCGGGCGATCCGTTCGGCGGGGACGACGGCTCCCTCCAGTTCGGTCGAATAGCTTTGCGTCGCCCGCATCCCGAGGGGGTTCCAGTCGCCGACCGGACGGTGGCCGTTCGTGTCCCGGGTCAGATAGCCGTGCACGAGCGACGGGTTGGCTGGGTCGGAGTCGTCGCGGCCGAAGATGCCGAGGCGTGTCCAGGCAGGGGACAGCGAGGTGAAGATCTTGCGCCCCGTGAACGAGAACGACCCGTTCTCGGCCGGTGTCGCTGCGGTTCGGGAATCGAACAGCACCTCGTCGTTGCCTGCCTCGCTGACACCGAAGGCGAACAGCTCGCCACGCCCGGCATCCTCCAGAATCCAGTCGAGACTCGAATCGCCGCGGTCGTGCAGCACACGGGCAACTCCGACCACCACATGGTGCATGTTGATCCCCAGTGCCGTGGCTGGTGCGTACCGGGCCAGGAGGCGTTGATTCCTCACACCCTCCGCAAGGGATTGCGGGGCGAGGTAACCAGCATGCCGGAGTTCATCGAGGTCCTCCGTGAAGAAAATGTTGTCCCGGTCGTAGCCGGCAGCCCTCCCGCGGATCCGTTCAAGCAGGTCGATGTCCAGGATCGTCACGACGTCCAGACTACCGAAGAACCCGGTCAGTCCTCCGGGTCGTATGCGACGGCATCCCGGCCGCGCAGTTTCTCAAGGTCACGGCGTTCGCGCTTCGTGGGGCGCCCCGCGCCCCGGTCGCGCATCGGCACGAGCGCCACCTCTTCACGTGGCGGCGGTGGGGGAGTCCTGTCGATCAGGCACTCGGCGGCAACACTCGCGCCCACGCGCTTGACCACGATGCGCTGCACCTCGACGATACGGTCGAAACCGCTCTCGCGAACCCGGATCTCGTCGCCGACCTTCACCGCGTGTGACGCCTTGACCCGTTCGCCCCCGACCCGTACGTGCCCGGCCCGGCAGGCCGTCGTCGCCATCGACCGTGTTTTGTAAATGCGTACCGCCCACAGCCAGCTGTCGATACGTGCGCTCGCAAGCGAGGTGTTCATGCTCTGAGCCTACGACCGCGCCGGCCCGGCAGACGCCAGCAGGGTGTACCCCCGCAGAACGCCGGACTCGACGATCTCGAGGGGCAGGCGCGAGACCGATGCGACACGTTCACTGGCGGACTCAACAGACTCAGACTGCTCGAACGACGAACGGATGCTGTCTGCGACAACGTGCAGGACGGCTGCCTGGTCCACGAGAAACGCGCGGTCGACGGGGCTTCCGTGTCCGGGGATGAGGACGTCTCCTGGAGCGATGAACTCGGCGAGTCTGTCGAGGACCCCGGGCCAGTCCAGCGGGAAACTGCCCGAGCCGTACATCGGGGGACCGGACTGTTCGATGATGTCACCGACCAGCCAGGTGGCGGCGTCCGGAACCTCGACGACAAGATCGGTGTCGGTGTGGCCTGGTGACAGCGGATGAAATCGCACCACGCGGTTTCCCAGGTCGAGTTCGTGGATCGACGACACCAGGACCGTCGGCGCTGTCAGTTCCACACCGTGCCAGTCGTATTGCGGGTAGGCGGACGGGTTCTCGGTCCAGGCGTCCAGTCTCGGCTGTTCGTACTCCGCGAAATGCTTTGGAACGAGATGGTGGCCGATGATCTCCGCGTCCGGGAAGCGCTGGTTACCGAAGCTGTGGTCGTAATGAGCGTGGGTGTTCGCCACCCAGCGGATCGGCAGTGAGTTGAGTTCAGCAACGTCGGAACGAATCTCATCTGCTTCTCGCGGATTGCACCGCGTGTCGACAAGCAGGAGACCGTCGACGCCTTCGACCACCGAAACCGAAATGTCGAGGGGATCGTACCGGCGATGGTAAACACGGTCAGATACCTCGATCCACTCGGACATGGCTCGATTCTACGGTCGCAACGAGGAACGCTCAGTCCGTGCCGGTGTTCAAGGCAGGTCGAGGTCGAACATGTCCGTTCGCTGCGGTTCCGCTTGAGGACGGCTCGGCTGGAGCGCCCGGGTCATTCTGTCGAGCTTGTCGATGACCTCGGCGTCGAACGGATCATCTCCGTCGCTCGCAGCAGGCATCGAGAAGAGCTGACTTGCCGGTCCGACAAGCAGGTGGGCGGAACCCCTGATCCCGTCGTCCGTGACAACCGGGATGGCGATAATATCCGCGTCGCCTGTCCCAGCAAGGGCGCGAGCGTAGCGGAGAACGGCTTTGCACACCTCGTCGCCGGTCAGCGTGGATCCGCTGGAATAGTAAAGTCGTCTCATTCCCTCGACTGTCCTCCGGTCGGGGCTCTGCGCTCAAGGGGCTTGTGCCACAGCAGGCGGTCGATTATGCGGGTCATCCGATGCCTTTCCAGGCTAGGCTTCCGGCGCTATTGCCTCTCGCTCTGCCTGTCCCGGGGAGACTATGGTACAGAATAGATCGGCCACCCTCAGCTGATTGTGCAACCCCGAAAGGTCCCGATGGGCAAGCTCTTCTACGACTCCACGCTAACGGTCGACTTCGACGACCGGGTGCTCGCTCACCTCCAGATCGTGATCGGTGCGAAATTGCGACGCGGTGAGTCGTTCTACTTCAGCTGGAAAGACGACCCCGCGGTTGGGGACGGCCGAAGCACGATCTGGCTGGCCCCGAACATCCCCCTGCACTACAAATACTTCGGATCACGCCTTCCGGCTCTCAACCGTGATTGGATCATCGCGCTGAGCGCGTCATCCAACTCCGCCGGCGGCCTCCAGATCGTGCCCGAACCGGCCGCCGGTTCAGGCCCAAGCGACGCCGGTCAACTGTGAAGCGCATCGAGGTCCTCTACGGCGGCGGCAAATACACGATCCCCAATCGCGACCTTGCCGACGTGCAGGACGAAATCACCGGCGCCATGGCGAGCGGTTCACCTCACTGGCTTGAAGTGAACAGCGGCGAAGGCATTCTGGAGCCCGCCTACCTGCTGATCACCCCTGGGATCCCGGTCGCTGTCGTCGACGTGATGGCGACGGTTCGCTCGGACAGCGACAGCCTGCTCTAAGCCTTCCCCGTTGTGCGGTTCTCCGCACTGATCATCCAGGCGTATTGCTCGAGCTTCGCGATGATGGCGTGCAGGATGTCCGCGCTCGTCGGGTCTTCCTCATCGACCTGGTCGTGGACATCTCGCATGGTGCCGACAACCGCTTCGATCCGAACCGTGACGAGGTCGACTGTTTTCGCCGTGTCCACCTCACCTGCCGGGTATTCGGGGAGGGTGGTGCTCTCGGCCACGGTGTCGCTGCGGCCATCAGGTGTGGCGTGAAGCGCACGCATCCGCTCGGCGACCTCGTCGGAGAATTCCCTGGCCGCCTCGACGACTTCGTCAAGCTGGAGGTGAAGGTCGCGGAAGTTCTTGCCGACGACGTTCCAGTGGGCCTGCTTTCCCTGGATGTGAAGCTCGATGAGGTCAACGAGAACCTTCTGCAGGCAGTCCGCGAGTTCCTTCGACGCCAGGAATCCTTGCTCCGGCTTCTGGCGCCTCGTCGTCTTCGCGCCTGCTGCGGATGTTGTGGTGGCGCGTTCGCGGGTTGCGGTCGACATGGAAAGTCCTTTCGAAGACGGATGGAACACTCGAAAGGCTAGGCGCTCACCTGGAGGGCCTCAAGGGCCTTGCGATCGCTGGTGAAGCTGATATCGGGCGCGCGGATTCCTGTGGATTTTCAGTGGAATAGTCAAGCGCCGGTCGGCTTGCTTCTGGTCTGCCTAAGGTGAACTATGCCCGCGTACATCCGCACCATTCAGACCGCACTGCCGCCGACCGTGCTTGTGCAGTCGGAGGCCCGCGAAGTGTTCTCGGAACAGGCCGGCCTGACGCGGTTGGGGCAGCGGCTGGTGCGCACGTCGTTCGACGGGTCAGGGATCGAGACCCGCCGCAGCGTGATCGCCGACTTCGACGCGGACGCCGGCGTGATCGACCCGCTTTTCTTCGACTCCGCGACCGGTAGCCTGCTGGCACCGTCGACGCGCGTGCGCAACGACGTGTACATCCGCGAGGCGGGCCTCTTGTTCTTCGCGGCGGCTGAGGCGGCGCTCGGCGCGTGCCCCGGAATCAGCGCTGCCGACGTCACCCACGTGGTCACCGTCTCATGCACCGGTTTCTACGCCCCTGGCCCGGACTATGAAGTCGTGCGGCAGCTCGGCCTGTCGACGGCAACCCAGCGGTACAACATCGGGTTCATGGGCTGTTACGCCGCCTTCCCCGCTTTGAGAGCCGCCGCCGCGTTCTGTGCGGCCGACCCGGACGCCGTCGTCCTCGTCGTTTCCTGCGAGTTGTGCACCATCCACGTGAGGTCGTCGAACGACCCGGACCAGATCATCGCCTCCTCGGTGTTCGGTGACGGTGCGGCCGCAGCTATCGTCACCGGTCGTGCGCCGGAATCGGATGCCCCGTCGCTGATTATCGACAGGCTCGCAAGCGACCTCACTCCGGTGGGGGAGAAGGACATGGCGTGGACCATCGGGGACTCTGGCTTCGAGATGGTGCTGAGCGCAGCGGTTCCGAAGATCATCGACGTCTACATCGAAGGCGCACTCAAGCCGCTGCTCGCCGGGGAGCCGGACCTTGGCGGCGACCCGGCCACCGGCATCCGGCACTGGGCCATTCACCCGGGCGGGCGGAGCATCCTCGACAAAGTCGAGGCGAAGCTCGGTCTCAGCGAAGAGCAGCTCGCACCGTCGCGGCGGATCCTGCGGGACTACGGCAACATGTCGAGCGCCACTGTGCTCTTCGTCCTCAAGGACATCCTCGAACAGAAGGCGCCGGAGGGGACGGACCGCGTGTGTGCGATGGCGTTCGGGCCGGGGCTCACGGTCGAAACAGGCCTTTTCACGCGCGTCGTCGCTGCATCGTGATGATGGTGCTTCAGCAGAAGTTCGCCCCGTCGCTGACGGCACGCGACGACGCATTGGTCGAGCGGATGGACGAGCCGTCCTGCGACCGGGACACGTTGTTCCGCACCTACGCGGACTTTCCCCGCGTTAATCGTGTGGTGTCCGGCTGGCGGACGACATACCTGTCGCAGATCCGGCCACGATTCACCGGGCCGGTACACAGCCTCGTCGACATCGGGTCGGGCGGCGGCGACGTCGCACGGGCGCTGATCGACTGGGCGAGGCGCGACGGAGTGAAGCTCGATGTCACCGCCATCGACCCGGATCCGCGGGCAGCCGACTACGTGCGTACGCTGCCACCGGCCCTGGGCTTCGCCTACCGCGAATGCTCGAGCACCGACCTCGTCGACGAGGGCGCCCGGTTCGACTTCGTCGTATCGAACCATGTACTCCACCACCTCGCCGCTGCCGAACTCGGCACCGTGCTCGCGGATTCGAAGCGGCTCGCCCGTCGAGCGGTGGTGCACAGCGACATCCGCCGGTCCGGTGCCGCCTACCTGCTGTTCTCGGCATTCACAGCGGCCCGCTTCCGCGGATCCTTCATCAGGGAAGACGGGTTGCTGTCGATTCGGCGCAGCTATAGCCGGGACGAACTGGCCGCACTGGCGCCGCGGGGCTGGACCGTGAAGACGCAGGCGCCGTTCCGGCTCCTGCTTGTGTTCGAGCGGCACACCCCCGGTGCATGATGTCGTGATCGTGGGGGCGGGTCCGGTCGGCTCGTTCCTGGCGGCGGTGCTGTTGGACGCCGGACTCGACGCGATCGCCGTTGATGCACGAACGGGAGCCTCCGCCTCGTCGCGCGCCATCGGCATCCATCCTCCGTCGCTTCCGCTGCTCGACGCGATCGGTGTCGCCGGTCCGGTCCTCGACAATGGCGTGCAGATCTCGAGAGGTGTCGCCAGGGCGAATGGGGTTCAACTCGCGGAACTCCGTCTGACAGCGCCCGGATCCCCACCCATCGTCGCGATTGGGCAGCCGGAAACCCAGTCGCTCCTGGACGGTGCGGTCAACGCCAGGCGACCCGGCGGCATCCGTCGCGGCATCCGCGTGCATTCGGTGCGCCGGACCGCAGATGGTTTCAACCGCTCGGTGGGCATGTGGCCCGGGTGTTTACGATGGCGACCCTGTGACGCTGTGACGCCCTGACGCCGTGACGACCTCATGCTCAGCGACGCAGTGCATCCAGAACGGTCGCGGCGGTGAGGGCGGATCCCTCAGGGCTCGGGTGCAGCAGATCCGGCAGGAGAAGCAGTTCCGGCGTCGGGGACGCCAGGTAGGCGGCGTGCGTGTCGATGGGCCGAACGGCCTGGTTCTCGGCAAGCCAGGAGCTGACGTTGTCGATCACGGCGGTGTGCGCGGCTGACCAGTCGTCGAAGCGAGGGTTCTCGAGGATCGCCGCATACCCGACGGACTCCGGCCAGTACCGTTCGATCTCAGCGACGAGAGCGGTGAGCTGCGGGGCAACCGTCTTCGGCTTCTGCACATTATTCAGGCCGTGGTTGAAGATGACGATGTCGGGCTGTGCAGGCACCAGTGTGTCGAAATGCGCAAGAGAGTACTGTCCCGTCTTGCCGCTCGCTGAACCGTTCCAGACGACGATCGGAGCTGACGGCGCGTCTTCGTTGAACGAGATCTCCGGCAGGTAGGAACCCGTGAGGATGTCCCACGGATGCTGAATCAGCGGCCGGTCAAGGCTTTCGGCGAGTTCGCGGAACGCAAGGTCGACCCATTCACCCGGTTGGTCACCGGTCGAGTCGCCGATCACGGTGACGACAAACGGCCGTCCGGAGTCGTCAAGGCGGTCCCTCGCGTCGGCGAAGGAAACCAGTGTTGAGCGGTGCTCTGCGGCGATGGCCGGTCCGCTGTCTGCGCCGGCCGCGGTTCCCGCAGCTGGCCTCGGTAGTGTTGCGAACGCGATGCTGAGTAGCACCCCAGCCACGACAACGGGGATGCCTACGCGGAGGAGCACCGTCGAGACGAAGCGTCGACCGCGCCGACGGGGACCCCGAGGGATTGGTCGGGGCGGCATATGCATGCGTTGATCGTACGTCGTCGGTGGGGCCTCTACCGAGATCCCCCGCTTTCTGGGGTCAGCGGAAGCGTCTTCTCCGCGACCGCGCGGCGGCCCGGCTATCGCCATGGGGTTGTTTAGACTGGGTTCGTGGCGCAGCGGGAGGAACCAGAGGCGAGTGACCGTATTCTGACGGTCCCCAACATCCTGAGTTTTCTCCGCCTCGCGCTCGTTCCGGTTTTCCTCATCCTCCTCGTCGAGGGAGAGGACCTCATCGCCCTCGCCGTGCTGGCGTTGTCGGGTTTCACCGATTTCCTCGATGGGTACCTGGCCAGGCGCCTCAACCAGGTGTCGAAGCTCGGGCAGTTGCTCGACCCGGCGGCTGACCGCCTGTACATCCTCGCCGCCCTGCTTGGACTGGGTTGGCGCGACCTCATCCCGCTCTGGGTCGTGATCGTGATCCTGGCCAGGGACATCATGCTCATCATCCTGGCTGCGTGGCTGGCGAAGATCGGCCATGGGGCATTCCCGGTGAACTGGGTGGGCAAGTGGGCGACAGCATTCCTGTTCGTCGGGCTTCCGCTGCTGATGCTGGCTGCAGCGTTCCCTGCTACCGCTGCCTTCACGCAGCCGGTCGGCCTCGTGATCACAATCGTCGGTGCCGCGCTGTACTGGTGGGCTGGCGGGCTGTACCTGCTGCAAACCGTGCGAGCGACCAGAAAACGCAAGGGACAGACGGACCCTCAATCCGATACGCTGGAACCCTAGGAGGTTCAGGTGTCATATCCCCACGAGCAGGCTCCCCGTACCGGGGCGTTCCTGCGCGAGCCAGCGGCGCAGAACGATGCAGCCGGCGGTGCCGCAAACGATACAACCGCGAGTTTCAGCCGGGAGCTCGGCGCAAACCTGTCGAACGTCGACAGCGACGTCAGTGCTGAGGAGCACGACGCCATCGCCGCGCTGCCGAGCGGGTCAGCGCTGCTGATCGTTCGACGCGGCCCGAACAGTGGCGCCCGATTCCTCCTCGATGCCGACGTCACCCTGGCAGGCAGGCACCCGGACGCCGAGATCTTCCTCGATGACGTCACCGTCTCGCGCCGCCATGCTGAATTCCTCCGCCACGGGGTCGCGTTCGAGATCAAGGACCTCAACTCGCTCAACGGCACCTACTTCGACGGAGTCCGAATCGATAACGCGCTGCTGAGCGACGGTGCCGAAGTACAGATCGGCAAGTTCCGGCTGACCTTCTACCCGTCACGACTCGACCTGCACCCGCCGGCGGGCGCCTAGCCCGTGACTGGCCAGGCAGCGCAGCGCAGCTACGATCAGCGCGAACCCGGCAAATCACGGACCACTCCAGGCCAGCTCCTCAGCATCGGCCAGGTTCTGGCACGACTGGCGAAGGAGTTCCCTGAACTCAGCAACTCGAAGCTGCGCTTCCTCGAGGAACAGGGTCTGGTTTCGCCGTCGCGTACCAAATCGGGTTACCGCAAGTTCTCGCCGCAGGACGTGGAACGGCTGCGGCTGATTCTCTCGATGCAGCGCGACCATTACCTTCCGCTCAAAGTCATTCGTGGTCACCTCGCCGAGATCGATGCCGGGCGAACGCCGGTCATGCCTGGGGCTCCAGCCAGCGGTCAGCTCTCTACGATCATCCCTGCCGGTCGCCGTTACCAGCGTGAGGACGTTCTCCGTGAGTCCGGAGCGACTGCGGCCCTCTTTTCCGAGGCAATCTCGGCATCGATCCTCACCCCGGCCGAGAGCTACGGGGAGGATGCCGTGACCGTTCTTCGATCCCTTGTCGCACTCAAGAAGTGCGGCATCGAGCCGCGCCACCTCCGTGGCTACCGCGCAACCGCGGAACGCGAAGTGAGCATGATCGAAAGCGTGCTGCTGCCCATCGCCCGACGCAAGGACGCCGCAAGCCGCGCCCGCGCCGCCGAGCTCTCCGG
Organism: Mycetocola miduiensis; assembly: GCF_900115155.1. Lineage (GTDB taxonomy): Bacteria > Actinomycetota > Actinomycetes > Actinomycetales > Microbacteriaceae > Mycetocola_A > Mycetocola_A miduiensis. The sequence goes on along the minus strand of NZ_FOVM01000003.1, from coordinate 99,449 downwards.
AGAAATCGCTGGCCAGCTCGATGTCATCCGTGCCAGCCTCGTGCGAAGCGCACTGGGCCGATTGACACAGTGAGATTAGACTGAATCCACAGGCCTGATTGTCACAGAATGATCACGGCCTACCGACACGCCGACCACTCCCGGCCGGATGTCGTTGAAGAAGACCACAGCCCTCGGTACCGTGGACTGTGCGGTACCGCCGCAGTTGGATAACGCCGCAGTCGAACATAGAGGAGCACCCGGATGAGCGAGATCCCCGCCAACGACAGTCCTCGCTATGACCTCGGCTTGCTGTTCACCGACGGGCTGCCCGAGATGGACGACCAGGCCGGCTACCGTGGCGCCGTCGCCGCCCGCGCCGCAGGTATCAGCTACCGCCAGCTCGACTACTGGGCACGCACAGGGCTCGTCGAGCCGACGGTGCGTGGGGCAGCGGGCTCCGGATCCCAGCGACTCTACGGTTTCCGCGACATCCTTGTCCTCAAGCTCGTCAAACGTCTGCTTGACACCGGGATTTCGCTCCAGCAGATCCGGACCGCCGTCAATCAGCTGCGCGAATCCGGAATCAACGACCTCGCCCAGACCACACTGATGAGCGACGGTGCGAGCGTATACCTGTGCACCTCCGACGATGAGGTCATCGACCTCGTCAGCCGCGGCCAGGGAGTCTTCGGTATCGCCGTTGGCAAGGTCCTCCGCGAGGTGGAGACCACGCTGATCGAGTTCGATTCGCAGGCGTCAGACCCGATGGACGAGCTCGCCGCCCGTCGCGCTGCACGCACGGCCTGAGAGCGCCGCGCCGCCGGATCACTCATTGCGGACAGGAACACCCGGCCGAACCAGGTGTATTCGTGGTGCCTGCGAGCCCACGTCGTTGTTCCGGTGCGGATGGGTGGCTCACGGTGTCCGGCGTCGCGCGGGCCGGATCATCCGGAGCGGACGGGAACACCCGGCGTAACGGATTCCTGCGTCGGGAAAGCGTGACCTCGCGACGCGGGGGAGCGCGAGCCTCCGCGCGGTGCACCGGCCGGGACGCTCGCCGAACGCGTGAAGTCGCGGACCCGAGGTCTAGCGCGTGGCGCTTGCGGTGTCGGCGTACTCGCCGACACGACCGGTGCGCAGTACGCGGTCGAGCAGCTGGTCGAAGTTCGCCGCCATCTCCTGGGCGCTGTCGCCTGGCCAGATGTGCAGTGGCTTGGCCGCGCCCTGAGCCTGTTGGAGCGAGGTGCGCTCGGGCAGCTGTGGGCTGAGAACGAGGGGGCCGAACATGTCGCGCAGTTCCTTGATCCGGAACTGGTGCTCCATGGACTGCGACCGAACCCGGTTGACGACGATGCCGAGGGGCTGCAGCCGGGGGCTGAGCCCGCGGCGGATCTCCTCGATCGCGCGCAGCGCGCGGTCGGCCGCGGCCACGGAGAACAGTCCGGGCTCGGTGACCACGACGACGCGGTCGCTGGCGGCCCACGCCGTGCGGGTGAGGGCGTTGAGTGACGGTGCGCAGTCGATCAGGACGAGGTCGTAATCGTCCTCGACGTGGGCAAGTGCTTCTTCAAGCTTCCAGATGTCACGGATCGACGGGTGGGGACCGTCGAAGTTGATCGCAGACGGGCTGCCGATGAGAACATCGATGGTTCCGGCATGGGACTTGGTCCAGCCGCTCGGCGCGATCGCCTGCCGCACCGTCTTCTCCTTGGGAGAAGCGAGCACATCGGCGACGTTGAGCCGACCAGCGAGGGCGATATCCATGCCGGTAGAAACGTCAGACTGGGGGTCGAGGTCGACGACAAGGGTGCGGACACCTTTGGCGAACGCGGCGGACGCCAGGCCAAGGCTGACTGTGGTTTTCCCGACGCCTCCCTTGAGGCTCGAGACGCTGAGTACGTGCACAAGTAGATACGTTACCTTCACTAAGCTTGCAGAACCTAACTGTTCCCTGTGCGCTGTTCTGCCAGAGAGGTCTGAATGTTCAAAAAGATTCTTGTTGCCAACCGAGGCGAAATCGCTATCCGCGCTTTCCGCGCCGCCTACGAGCTGGGGGCGAAGACCGTCGCGGTCTTCCCGTTCGAGGACCGCAACTCGATGCACAGGCTCAAGGCCGACGAGGCCTACCAGATCGGTGAACCGGGTCACCCGGTGCGCGCGTACCTCGACGTCGCAGAGATCATCCGCGTTGCGCTCGAGTCCGGCGCGGATGCCATCTACCCCGGTTACGGCTTCCTCTCTGAGAACCCGGACCTCGCCGAGCAGGCCGCGGCGAACGGCATCACGTTCATCGGACCCACCTCGAACGTGCTCGAAATGGCAGGCAACAAGGTCACCGCCAAGACCCACGCGATCGAAGCCGGCGTACCCGTGCTCGCCTCCACCCCGGCATCCCGCGACATCGACGAGCTCCTCGCCGGTGCAGACGAGGTGGGGTTCCCGCTCTTTGCCAAGGCTGTCGCAGGCGGCGGGGGGCGAGGGATGCGCAAAGTTGCCACCAAAGAAGAACTCGCACCGGCACTGGCTGAAGCGATGCGCGAAGCGGACAGTGCTTTCGGCGACCCGACCATGTTCCTCGAGCAGGCAGTGATCCGTCCCCGCCACATCGAGGTGCAGATCCTCGCGGATGCCACCGGCGAGACGGTCCACCTGTTCGAGCGCGACTGCTCAGTGCAGCGCCGCAACCAGAAGGTCATCGAAATCGCACCGGCGCCCAACATCAGCGACGAGCTCCGCGCCAACCTGTACCGCGACGCCATCGCGTTCGCCCGGTCGATCGGCTACGTGAACGCCGGCACCGTCGAGTTTCTGCTGGACACGGCAGGAGCGAACGCGGGCAAGCACGTCTTCATCGAGATGAACCCGCGCATCCAGGTCGAGCACACGGTGACCGAAGAAGTCACCGACGTCGACCTCGTCCAGGCCCAGATCCGCATCGCCGCGGGGGAGAGCCTCGCTGAACTCCGGCTCACCCAGGACCAGATCCAGTTGCACGGCGCCGCCCTGCAGTGCCGAATCACCACCGAAGACCCGGCGCAGAACTTCCGGCCCGACACCGGCAAGATCACGACCTACCGTTCGCCGGGTGGCGGCGGCATCCGTCTCGACGGTGGAACCATCAACCCCGGTGCGCAGATCAGCCCGCACTTCGACTCGATGCTCGCCAAGATGACCTGCCGCGGCCGCGACTTCCCGGCCGCCGTCGCACGGGCAAAGCGCGGACTCGCCGAGTTCCGCATCCGCGGTGTCTCAACGAACATCTCCTTCCTCCAGGCTGTGCTCGAAGACCCATCGTTCGTCGCCGGTGACCTCAGCACCTCGTTCATCGATGAGCGCCCCGAACTGGTTCGCGGGCGCGTCTCGAAGGACCGCGGCACGAAGATCATGAACTGGCTCGCCGACGTCACGGTGAACCAGCCGAACGGTCCGCGCCCGACCAACCTCCACCCGGTCGAGAAGCTGCCGGAGATCGACCTGAGCCAGCCCGCTCCCGCCGGCGCCCGCCAGCGCCTGCTCGAACTCGGCCCGCAGGGGTTCGCCCGTTCGCTTCGCGAGCAGACCGCCCTCGCCGTCACCGAGACCACATTCCGCGACGCGCACCAGTCGCTTCTCGCCACCAGGGTCCGCACCCGCGACCTCCTCGCCGCCGCCCCGTACGTGGCAAGGCTGACGCCCGAGCTTCTGTCGGTTGAGGCGTGGGGTGGCGCGACGTACGACGTCGCCCTCCGCTTCCTCGGCGAAGACCCGTGGGAGCGGCTGTCGAGCCTCCGCGAAGCGCTGCCGAACATCAACATCCAGATGCTCCTCCGCGGGCGGAACACAGTGGGCTACACGCCGTACCCGACAGCGGTGACGGATGCCTTCGTCCGCGAAGCAGCCGACAGCGGCGTCGACATCTTCCGCATCTTCGACGCCCTCAACGATGTCAGCCAGATGCGCCCGGCCATCGACGCCGTACTCAACACCGGCACCACCGTCGCCGAAGTGGCGGTCTGCTACACCGGTGACCTCCTCGACCCGAACGAGAACCTCTATACGCTCGACTACTACCTGCGACTGGCCGACGAGATCGTTTCCTCGGGGGCGCACATCCTCGCGATCAAGGACATGGCGGGGCTGCTGCGCCCGGCAGCAGCCGCCAGGCTCGTCTCGGCGTTCCGTGACCGTTTCGACGTGCCCGTCCACGTGCACACTCACGACACGGCCGGCGGCCAGCTCGCCACGCTTCTCGCCGCCTCCCAGGCCGGCGCCGACGCGGTCGACGTCGCCAGCGCACCGATGTCTGGCACGACCAGCCAGCCGTCGGCATCCGCCCTCGTCGCCGCGCTCGCGCACACCGAACGCGACACCGGACTCTCGCTTCAGGCCGTCACCGACCTCGAACCGTACTGGGAAGCCGTCCGTCACATCTACAAGCCGTTCGAGTCAGGCCTGCCCGGTCCGACCGGCCGCGTCTACCGCCACGAGATCCCGGGCGGCCAGCTCTCCAACCTGCGCCAGCAGGCCATCGCGCTCGGCCTCGCCGACCACTTCGAGCTGATCGAGGACATGTACGCCGCGGCCAACAACATCCTCGGCCGCGTGCCGAAGGTGACTCCGTCGTCGAAGGTCGTCGGCGACCTGGCCCTGTACCTCGCCGCAGTGAAGGCAGACCCGGCCGACTTCGCCCAGAACCCGGAGAAGTACGACGTCCCTGACTCGGTGGTCGGCTTCATGGCCGGCGAACTGGGCGACCTGCCCGGCGGATGGCCCGAACCCTTCCGCAGCAAGGTGCTCGCCGGAAAGAACATCAACATCGAGGTCGAGCCGCTCAGCGACGACGACCAGAAGTTGCTCGACGGCAGCTCCCTTGAGCGACGCGCGACCCTCAACCGTCTGCTCTTCGCCGCACCCACGAAACAATTCGAGACCGTACGTGAAACCTACGGCGATCTCTCCGTCGTCGACACGATCGACTACCTGTACGGCCTCGAACCCGGCGCGGAGCATGTCATCGAAATCGCCAAGGGCGTACGCCTCTACGCGGGTCTCGAAGCGATCGGTGAGCCGGACGACAAGGGAATGCGAACGGTCATGACGACCCTCAACGGACAACTGCGTCCCGTGTTCGTGCGCGACACGAGCATCAAGGTTGAGACGAAGGTCGTCGAGAAGGCGGACACGTCGAAGCCTGGGCAGGTGGCCGCACCGTTCTCCGGTGTCGTGACCCTTAAGGTCCAGGAAGGCGACCTGGTCTCGGCCGGGGATGCCGTCGCATCGATCGAAGCGATGAAGATGGAGGCGGCCATCACCACGGCCATCGACGGCCGCGTTCAGCGGCTCGCCATCCCCGGGACGCAGCAGGTAGAGGCCGGAGACCTCCTCGTCGTCGTTCATCCTGAGGATTAGCGAAACGCGAGGAAAGCTCGCGATTTGGTGCCGCCCGCCTAAGCTTGAGCTCGAACCCGAAGGAAAGGGGTAGTCTCATGACTTCCACCAGACCACGCGGCGGCTCCGCACGTCACACCAGTGACGAGGTCGTCGCGCCAACCCTCGATAACGTCAACGTCGACACCGCGGCAATTGACGTCGTCGGATCGTCGCCGACGGTGACGGTCCAGCTTCCTGCTACGCCGATCCACGACATCCCTGAGGACGAACGCGCCGTCGCGATCGACGATGTCGCCGTGCATCCCGAAACACTCGATTCCGAACAACCCACCACCCATTCCGTCGACGTCGTCGCGACCATCCCCCCCGCAGAGCCGGAACCGTCCGGTGTCCGGGCAACCCGGTACCAGACCGGGGCGCCCGAATCGTCGGCCGAGCTGACGAGTGACCGCCTCCTCGAGGGGATGCCGTCGACCCGCATTGCGCCGGAGGGACGTTGGCAGCGACTCGTGTACGACGCGACTTTCCACCGCGTGAACCTCGGCGATTCAGCCGCAGCGGTCGCGAGGAAAGAGCTCGACCGTCGCATCCGTCGGCCGATCGAGGGCGGGGCACGATTCGTGCCCGTCCTGACCCGCAAGGGAGGTGTCGGCAAGACCACCGTCACGGCGCTGCTCGGGATGGCCCTCGCCGACGCCCGCGACGACCGCACGATCGCGATCGACGCCAACCCTGACCGGGGAACGCTCTCGGAGCGGATCGCCCAGCGCACCGGATCCACCGTGCGGGACGTCGTCCGCGACGCCGACAAGATCACCGGCTACACCGAATTCTCCGAACGGGTCGCCCGCGACGAAACCCGCCTGGACGTGCTGGCATCCGACACCGACCCGCACCTGGCCGAGGCGTTCAACGAGGGCGACTACAACACGGTTGCCGACCTCGCCGCCCGGTACTACTCCTTCGTGCTCACCGACTGCGGCACAGGGATCGTGCACTCCGTCATGCGGGCGACGCTTTCCCGCGCCGATTCGATCGTGATCGTCTCCGGATCGAGCGTCGACGAAGCCCGGCTGGCATCCGAGACGCTCACCTGGCTTGAACAGAACGGCTACGAGCATCTCGTGTCCAATGCGCTCGTCGCCCTCAACACGGCGACGCAGGGGGCACACATGGTGCGGCTCGACGAAATCGAGAGCCACTTCCGCTCCCGCGTGCGCCAGATCGTACGCATCCCTTACGACCCGCAGCTCGCGGCCGGCGCCGCCATCAGTTTCCGGAACCTGCGTCCGGTGACACGGCACGCGGCACGCACCCTTGCCGCACACGTCGTCGAAGGCCTTCCTTCACGGCAACCCTGACCATCGCACCAACCGAAAGACACCAGTGACAGAACGACAAATCCGCCTCTTCGGAGACCCCGTACTCAAGACCGCGTCCGCAGTGATCGACACCATCGATGAAGGCATCCGTGGTCTCGTCGACGACCTGCTCGACAGCGTCCGGCCGCCCGGCCGGGCAGGCGTCGCGGCCAGCCAGATCGGGGTGAACCTTCGCGCCTTCAGCTATAACGTCGACGGTGACATCGGTTACATCCTCAATCCGAAGATCGTCGAAACCGGGGGAGAGAAGGAGCCGGTCGACGAGGGCTGCCTCTCTGTCCCCGGGCTCTGGTACCCGACGCCCCGCTATCCGTTCGTGCGCGTCGTCGGCAACGACCTCGAGGGTAACCCGGTCGAGCTCAGCGGCACAGGGCTTCTCGCCCAGGCGCTGCAGCACGAGGTCGACCACCTCGACGGGCTGCTGTACCTCGATCGCCTTGACAAGGACAACCGCAGGGCTGCGATGAAGGAAGTCCGCGAGAGCGCCTGGTTCTGATCGGCGACTTGTCGTTCAACACAAAACGGCCGGTTCCATCCCTTCGGGGAGCGGAACCGGCCGTTTCCTGTGCGGATCAGCCGAGAGGGATGCCCTGGGTCGGCGCTTCGGCGTACACGCCTTCGATCTCGCCCTGGAAATCCTGCAGGATGACGTGGCGCTTGATGCTCATCTTCGGCGTCAGGTGACCGCTGGCTTCGGTGAACTCCAGAGGCAGGATCACGAACTTGCGGATCGACTCAGCACGGGACACCCGGCTGTTCGCCGCGTCGATGGCCCGCTGGATCTCGGCGCGAACGGCGGGGTTTTTCGCCGCGTCCTCGAGGGAAAGTGACTCTTCCTGTCCGTTGTTCTTCAGCCAGGTCGGAAGCATCTCCGGGTCGAGGGTGATCAACGCCGAAATGAACGGCCTCTGGTCGCCGACGACGACGACCTGCCCGACCACCGGGTTGGAGCGGATCGGGTCCTCTAGGGCAGCCGGTGCGACGTTCTTGCCCGCGGCCGTGACGATGATCTCCTTCTTGCGACCGGTGATCGTGAGGTTGCCTTCCGGGTCGAAGGATCCGAGGTCGCCGGTGCGGAACCATCCGTCGTTGAACGATTGAGCTGTCGCTTCGGGGTTGTTCCAGTACTCCTTGAAGACGTTGATGCCCTTCACCTCGATTTCGCCGTCGTCGAGGGTGCGGATGGCGACACCGGGCATGGCGGGTCCAACGGTTCCGATCGGGGTCTTGCCCGGGCGCCCGACGCTCGCCGGCGCTGTCGTCTCGGTGAGCCCGTATCCCTCGAGGATTTCGATTCCGAGGCTGTGGAAGAAGTGGCCAAGCCGTGGGCCGAGGGGTGCGGAGCCTGAAACGGCGTACTTCACGTTGCCGCCCATCGCCGTGCGCAGCTTGCTGTAGACGAGCTTGTCGAAGAGCGCGAACTGAAGCTTCATGCCCAGCGGGATCGGTCCGCCCTTCTGCTTTGCGATCGAGTGAGCGACGGCCAGGTCGGCTGCCTTCCTGAAGATCTTTCCCTTGCCGCCAGCCTCAGCTTTCTGCTCGGCGGAGTTGTACACCTTCTCGAAAACCCGGGGGACAGCGAGGAGGTAGGTGGGTTTGAACGAGCCGAGCGACGGGAGAAGCTGCTTGGTGTCTGGCTGGTGGCCGGTCTTCACACCGGCGTGCACGTTCAGCACGGAGATGAACCGGGCGAAAATGTGCGCAAGCGTGATGAAGAGAAGAGTGGATGCCCCGTTCGGGCCGTCCACCACCTCGTGGAGGGCTACTTCGGAGTTGCGTGACAGTTCGACGAAGTTCGAATGCGTGATGACGCAGCCCTTGGGCTTGCCGGTCGAGCCGGACGTGTAAATCAGGGTGGCGATGTCTGAGCCGACGGCGAGGTTGCGCCGGCGTTCGATCTCCTCGTCGGGAATTGCGGTGCCGCTCGCCGCGAGCTTGTCGAGGTCTCCGAGGTTGATCTGCCACACGTTCCGGACGAGCGGAAGGTCGGGGTGGACCTCATCAAACCGGGCGAAGTGGTCTGCTGTCTCAAGGATGGCGGCGACGGCGCCGGAGTCGCTCATGTTCCACTGGACCTGGCTCGGGGCGCTGGTCTCGTAGATCGGGACCAGGATCGCACCCGCGAACCAGGTAGCGAAGTCGATCAGCGTCCACTCGTAGCTCGTCTTCGCCATCAGGCCGATCTTGTCGCCCGGTTCGATCCCAGCGGCGACGAGACCCTTCGACAGGGCGATGACCTGGCGGTGGAACTCGGCGGCTGAGACGTCTTCCCAGCCCGAGCCGCGAGGGACAGCAAAGAGAGGGGATGTCGGAGTGAGCTTCACGCGCTCCACAAGGAGATCGGTCGCATTGGCGGTCGGATCGGCCGGTACGGCTGCGGGGACTTCGAACTGTTCCAAGGTAGCTCCTTTGGTACCTGTAAGGGTATGGTACGTCTACTCTAGGGGGCAGTCGACCCGTGCCCAGCGCTCGATGGCGGCGGTTAGCCGGGATCACTAAGCTGAACCGGGCCGCGAGGATACGTTGTTGTGGCTTTCGACAATTCACCCGTCCCCAGCCTGGAGGTCTTTTCGCGTGCACGCCATCGGCATTGACATCGGCGGGACGAAGATCGCCGGCGCCCTGGTTGACGATGACGGGGTCATCGTCAATGAAGCACGGGTGGCGACACCGACGGGCTCGACCCAGTTGATCGAAGACACCGTTGTTGACATGGTGACCCAGCTGGCATCCGGCCGTCTGGTAGAAGGTGTCGGCGTCGCGGCCGCCGGATTCATCGACGCAGCCCAGTCGACGGTGTACTACGCCCCGAACATCAACTGGCGCAACGAACCCTTTCAGTCACGGCTGTCCGCGCGCATCGACCTGCCCATCATCATCGAGAACGACGCCAACGCCGCGGGGTGGGCGGAGTTCCGGTTCGGCGCCGGGCGCCTGGTCAGCGACATGGTGATGCTCACCATCGGCACAGGAGTCGGGGGAGCGTTCGTCACCGAGGACCGGCTCTTCCGTGGCGGGTTCGGCGCAGGAGCCGAACTCGGCCACCTGCGGCTCATCCCCGACGGCCTGCCGTGCGGCTGCGGACAGCACGGATGCCTCGAGCAGTATGCCTCTGGCCGCGCGCTCCTGCGGATGGCCAACGAGTTCGCCGACGCCGGCGGGATCGGCCAGGCCCTCGCCGAACGGCGCAGCATCTCGGGCATCCTCTCCGGTCATGACGTGGCCGAACTGATCGGCGAAGGCGACGGCGGGGCACTCGCCGCCCTCCGTCAGCTCGGCAACTGGCTCGGCCAGGGCTGCGCCACACTCGGGGCGGTCCTCGACCCGCAACTGTTCGTCTTCGGAGGGGGAGTGGCTCAGGTCGGCGAGTTGCTTCTCGAACCGATCCGCCACTCCTACCTGGAACACCTGCCTGCGCGGGGGTACCACCCGGAGCCGGAGTTCCGCATCGCGGAGCTCGTCAACGATGCCGGCGTGGTGGGAGCTGCGGACCTCGCGCGCGTGTCGGCACGCCGGACCGTTCCACGGAACCGGGCATAGGGGATACTTGAACGACGATGTTCTATTGGTTCATGAAATATCTGGTGGCAGGGCCGATCCTGAAGACCCTGTTCCGCCCGTGGGTGGTTGGCCAGGAGAACATCCCCAAAGCCGGCGGCGCCATCATCGCGTCCAACCATCTGTCGGTCATCGACTCGGTATTCCTGCCGCTGTACCTGGACCGCCGGATCTCCTTCCTCGCGAAGAGCGAGTACTTCACCGGCAAGGGCATCAAGGGCTGGGTCACCAGGATGTTCATGAAAACGACGGGGCAGCTGCCCATCGACCGGTCTGGCGGTAAAGCGTCCGAGGCATCCCTCCTCACGGGGCTCCGCGTGCTCGGCGGCGGCGACCTGCTCGGCATCTACCCCGAGGGGACGAGAAGCCCCGACGGCAAGATGTACCGGGGTAGAACCGGCGTTGCGCGCATGGTCCTCGAGGCCGGTGTTCCCATCGTGCCCATCGCCATGGTCGACACCGACAAGATGATGCCGATCGGCACCAGGCTTCCCCGATTCCGCAGAATCGGCATCATCATCGGCAAACCGCTCGATTTCAGCCGCTTCGAAGGCATGGAGGGTGACCGCTTCATTCTCCGCTCGATCACCGACGAGTTGATGTACGAAATGCAACGGCTGAGCAAGCAGGAGTACGTCGACGTCTACGCCACAAGCGTCAAGGGAAAGACGCCAACTCTTTCGCGGTAGGGTTGGAAATTGGGCCCTCTCAGGTTCCCGCTTCCCCTTCAGAGAAAGAAAACGTTCGTGACAAATGTGACTGACCCGGTGGTATTGGCAGATGATTCTGTGATTTCCGGTTTGGACTATTGGCGCGAACTGCCGATCAAGCAGCAGCCCGAGTGGCCAGATGCGGATGCCGTCGGTCGCGCGTCTGCGCAGATCGCATCCTTCCCTCCTCTCGTCTTCGCCGGTGAGGTGGACATCCTCCGGGAGCGCCTCGCTCGCGCCGCGAGTGGTGACGCTTTCCTCCTGCAGGGCGGGGACTGCGCCGAGACTTTCGCCGGCGCTACCGCTGACCAGATCCGCAACCGTGTGAAGACGATCCTCCAGATGGCGGTCGTCCTCACCTACGGCGCCTCGATGCCTGTCATCAAGATGGGCCGGATGGCCGGGCAGTTCGCCAAGCCGCGCTCGAGCGACACCGAAACGCGCGGCGACGTCACCTTGCCGGCATACCGCGGCGACATCGTCAACGGTTACGACTTCACTCCTGAGTCCCGCCGGGCGGACCCGAACCGTCTGGTGCAGGGCTACCACATGGCCGCGTCGACGCTCAACCTGATCCGCGCGTTCACGCAGGGTGGCTTCGCTGACCTGCGTCAGGTTCATAGCTGGAACAAGGGTTTCGCCGCGAACCCCGCGAACCACCAGTACGAGCAACTGGCCGGGCAGATCGACAAGGCCGTGCGCTTTATGGAGGCGGCGGGCGCTGACTTCGACGAGCTCAAGCGCGTCGAGTTCTACACGGCGCACGAAGGCCTGCTGATGGACTACGAACGACCCATGACACGGATCGACTCGCGCACGGGCACCCCGTACAACACATCCGCACACTTCATCTGGATCGGGGAGCGCACGCGTGACCTCGACGGTGCCCACGTCGACTTCCTGTCACGGGTTCGCAACCCGATCGGTGTGAAGCTCGGCCCGTCGACCACGCCCCAGACGATGCACGAGCTCATCGAGAAGCTCGACCCGGACCGCGAACCAGGCCGGCTCACGTTCATCACCAGGATGGGTGCCGGGAAGATCCGGGATGCCCTCCCGCCGCTCCTTGAGGCAATCAAAGCGGCTGACGCGAACCCGCTCTGGGTGACGGACCCGATGCACGGCAACGGGATCACGACCCCGAACGGGTACAAGACCAGGCGCTTCGATGACGTCGTAGACGAGGTCAAGGGCTTCTTCGAGTCGCACCGGGCAGTGGGAACGCACCCGGGTGGCATCCACGTCGAACTGACCGGTGATGACGTGACCGAATGCCTCGGCGGGTCTGAGATGCTCGACGAAGCATCCCTCGCCACCCGGTACGAATCGCTGTGCGACCCACGGTTGAATCACATGCAGTCCCTAGAGCTGGCGTTCCTCGTCGCCGAGGAACTCGGCAAGTAGAGCTGATCGACAAAGGCGCCGGGCACTGCCCGGCGCCTTTGTTGTTGCGGCGTTTCAGGGGTCCCGAGGTGTTGTTTCGGGGCTCGAACGGTCCCGAAGTGCTGTTGGGCGGGCCTGCGAGCGACCTTTTGGGCCCTCTCAGGGGCAAGCCGCACCACTGGGGCGGGCGGATGCGATCGGTTGGGCCCGAATGGTCGTTGCGGGGCTCGAGCGGTCCCGAAGTGTCGTTGCGGGGCTCGAGCGGTCCCGAAGGGCTGCCGGGGCGGGCTGCGAGCGACCTTTTGGGCCCTCTCAGGG
>NZ_FOVM01000003.1:0-86465 GCF_900115155.1 Mycetocola miduiensis | reverse complement strand
GTCGGTGCGGGGTCGAGGCGTCCCGAAGTGCTGTTGCCGGTATCGAGGAGTCCCGAAGTGCTGTCGGGGTTGGGTGCGAGCGACCTTTTGGGCCCTCTCACGCGACAGACGGACGCATGAGGGCTTCCCCGCACAGACCCACGCCATTCCGAAGAGGCTAGGGCGCCGCCTCGAACAGGTACGCGGTGATAGTCACTGTCGAGCCCCTGCGCAGCGACTTCCCGGCGACAGGGTCGGTGGAGTCTACGCTGAGCAGCGGGCTTCCCCAGTTGGGTTCGGCAATGTCACTGATCACTTCGACGACGAAACCGGCGTCCTGAAGGGTCTTTTTCGCGGCCGCGACGTTGGCCCCGACAACGTCAGGAACCTCGACGAGATCGACACCCTTCGATACGACAAGGCTCACGACGTCGCTCGGACGGATGGTTCCCTCTGGCAGGGTTGCCGAGAGCACGAGTCCCTTGTCGACGTCGTCGCTGAACTTGTGCGTGACGTCGTCCGACACGACGAGGCCGCTCTCCGTAAGGGCGGCGCGTGCGGCATCGGGGGACAGGCCGACGACGTCGGGAACGCCGCCCACCGACACGGCCAGGTTGACAGTCTCGCCCTGAAGGATCGTTCCCCCGCCGGACAGGTCTGTCTCCGTGGCTGGGGCGGACGCAGCGATGACCGCACCGGACGCTACGTCCCCGTTGAATTGCTGGTCCACCGACCCGAGCGTGAGCCGGTTGTCGGCCAGGAAGGTTTCGACATCCTGCTGTGGCATCCCGGTGAGAACCGGCACGTCGACGCTCTCGCGGCCGAGTGAGACGTTGACGGTGACCGTCGTGTCTCTGTCCACCTGGGCGCCGGGAGCCGGGTTCGTACTCGAGACGAGGCCCGCAGCCACGTCATAGCTGTATTCCTCGCCGCGGGCGACCTCGAGGCCGAGACCGGTGAGGGTCGCCGTCGCGTCTTCGGGCGCCGAGTTGACGAGGTTGGGCACAAGGACCTGCGAACCGGGCCCGGCACCGAAATACCACCCGGTCCCACCGGATGCGACCGCCAGGAGGAGGACGAGGGCAAGGACCCACCATCCCTTCCGGCGTCGCTTGGCGGACGACGCCCTCAGCGAGGATGCCGCGTCGGCCGGCGCAACGGGGTCCGTCGCCATGTTCGCCGAGGTGAGGGCTTGCGTGAACTCGGCTGTGTCGCTGATCGGCGCGGAAGGCATCAGGATCGTCGGATTATGTACGGTCGTTGCCGCACCGAACCCGAGCTGCTTTTCGACTTCGCGCAGGCGTTCGAGCAGTTCACGGGCGTCGTTCGGGCGTTCGTCAGGGGACCGCTCGGTGGCCCAGAGCACAAGGTCGTCGAGCGGATCCGGGACGGAAGGGTTGACCACGCTCGGCCGGGGAACAGACTCGTTCGCGTGCTGGTAGGCGATCTGCATCGGCTGCTCGCCTTTGTAGGGCTGCTCACCGGTGAGCATCTCGTACATCATGATGCCGAGGGCGTAGATGTCGCTTCGGGCGTCTGCGACGCCTCGGGTCACGAGTTCGGGGGAGAGGTAGGCGATGGTCCCGAGGAGGGACTGCCCGGTCGCCGTGTTTGCGCTGGCTGCCCGGGCGAGGCCGAAGTCGCTGATCTTGATCCGGCCGTCATCTGCGAGAAGGACATTCTCGGGTTTCAGGTCGCGGTGGATGATGCCGGCGCGGTGAGCTGCAGCAAGTCCGCTTGTGACGGCATCCATGATGTCGACGACCTGGCGCGCCGTCAGCTTGCCGTGGTCGCGGAGAAGATCGCGGAGGGTGATGCCGGGCAGGTACTCCATGACGAGGTACGCCAGGTCGGAATCCTGGCCCTGGTCGAACACGCTGACCACGTGCGGATCGGCGAGGCGAGCGGCTGACCTGGCCTCCTGAACGAACCGGTTCCGGAAGTTGCTGTCGTCCGCCAGATGCCCGTGCATTACCTTGATCGCGACGCGGCGCTCCAGGCGCTGGTCCGTGGCGAGATACACCGTGGCCATGCCGCCGCGGGCGATCCGCGATCGCACCTCATAGCGGTCGTCGATGAGACGACCGATCATGGGGTCGGTCCGCTGGCTGGTTGTCACGCTTTGAAGTCTATGGAGCGAGGCGCAACGCACGCTGGCAAAACACCGGAGGCGACGGCAATGGCGTCAAATTTGTGATCGGATTGTGAGGAAAGGAGCTTTCACCCACCGTCACCCGGCTCGCGGAGGTCAGCCGAGCTGGCTCAGCCAGGCGCGGGCGGATGTCTCCCACTTGCCGTACGCATCGGGGTGGGCGGACTTCTGGACCGCTTGGGCGGCGTCGGTCACCGACATTGAGGTCCAGCCAGGGATGTCGAGGAGGCCGGCGGTCAGGCCGGGGTTCGGGTTGGCTGACCCGCCGAAGAATGCCGCCGTCGCGCGCACCGGGTCGAGGAGCTGCTCCGGGGTTCCCCAGCCCTGGCTCGGTCGCTGCTGAAAAAGTCCGAGCGAGTCCCGGTCGCCGAACTGCACGTTGCGCAGGCTGGACTCCTGCGCTGCGGCCGCGAGGGCGACAACAATGCCCTCGTCGCTCACGCCGAGCGATCGCGCCGTCCCGATGATGATTCGGGCATTGGCGGCCATCTCAGCGCTCAGCGGGGTGACAGTGTCGATGGATGCCTGGGGCGACGGCTTAGGCGTCGGAGCGGGGGGCGAGACGGCGACGGGCGCGGGTGTTGTTCCGGCTGCCGGAATGGCCAGGTCCTGGCCCGCGTAGATGATGCTTGCCGAGCCGAGGCCATTTGCGGTGAGGATGGCCGCCACGCTGATCCCGTGGTCGGACGCAATGCCGCTCACAGTGTCGCCGGCGACCACTGTATAGCTCGATACCGGAGCGGGTGCCGGAGCGGGTGCCGGTGTGGGGGTTTCGGCTGCTGCTGGAGTCGCTGTCGCGCCGGTCAGTTTGAGCACCTGGCCGGGGAAGATCAGGCTCGACCAGCCCAGTCCGTTGAGGGCAAGCAGGGAGGCGGTCGCCACGCCGAATGTGGCGGCGATGGAGCTGACGGTGTCACCCGATGCCACGGTGTACTGGGCGGGCGGCGCCTGCACCGCGACCGGCGCTTTGCTCTGCGGGAGCGGCGCCGGGGCCGGCGCGCTCGAACGGGGAGCGCCCTGCGGCGACGCGCTGGCTTGGCTTGGTGCCGCGATGTGCATGCCCGCGGCGAGCGAACCGGTCAGCAGAATCGGAAGAGTGAGATTGCGCGCCCGCTGGCGCGGGTCGGCCGCCGACCGTGGTGTCGCTGTCCGTTGCGCCATGAAAAAGGCCCCCATTCGTGTGTCAACGGCCCCAACGCTCCCACACCGCCGCGCCCAGAGTCAATCAAAGTGACCGATGGGGTTTCGCGTAACCTCTCGGAAACACATCTGAGGGTCCGTGAGGGCGCGGTGATCTGTCACACTCGTACCGTGACAGATGTGTATGAAGACCGACAGTGGCTCACCATTCCCGACCTCGTCGAGAAGCTTGACCTCACCCCGAGCCGGATCCGCCGGCTGATTGAAGACCGTCAGCTCCTCGCGATCAAGCGAAACGGCGTCCTCAGCGTCCCCGTCGACTTCCTCAGTGAGGAGGACCTTCCGCTCAGCGAACTGCGCGGCACACTTGTGGTGCTGGCGGATGCCCGGTTCACCGACGAGGAAGCGATGGAGTGGATGCTCAGCACCGAGGAGAGCCTCGGAACCGCCCCGATCGATGCACTTCGAGCCGGCCGCAAGGCTGAGGTTCGCCGGATCGCCCAGGCGCTGGCCTGATCCGCACCGCCGCAATTACTGAAGGGGCCGCGGAGCCGCCCCTTCAGTAATTGCGGCGTGTCACAGCTTCCGCAAGCGAGAGCAGCCGGGCAGTCGCCTCGTCGCCGAGGTTCGCGCCCTCGAGTGCTTTCGCTGCGCGGCCGACGTTCTCGGAGATCATCGACTCCACTTTCTCGACCGCTCCGGATTCCCGGATCGTCGCCTGCAGCGATGAAATCTGGGCGGCGGTGAGGTCGGGATCCCCGAGGAGCTCATCGACGATGCGGCTGGCCGATGCCGGCAGAGCAGTCCTGGCGAGCGCCACGAGCACCGTGCGCTTGCCCTCGAGCAAATCGTCCCCGCTCGGCTTGCCCGTGACATCCGCGTCTCCGAAGACTCCGAGCAGGTCGTCGCGGAGCTGGAAGGCAACACCGAGAGGGAGTCCGAATGCCCTCAGCGTCGCTACCTGCTGATCTGACCCACCGGCAAGCAACGCTCCGATGACGAGCGGGCTTTCCACGCTGTACTTGGCTGACTTGTATGTGAGCACCTGCTCCGCCCGCTCCAGTTGTTCCCCTTCGGGGCGGGAGCGCCACGCGCGCTCCTCGAGGATGTCCAGGTACTGGCCAGCGGTCACCTCAGTGCGCATTCGGACGAATTCCGCCCGCGCCGCGAGGCGGGACGACTCCGCAAGCGAGGCCAGGCCTTCGTCGAGCAGTTCATCGCTCCAGCCGAGCAGAAGGTCTCCGAGCAGGATCGCCGCGGCCCGACCGTACGGATCGCTGTTGCCGTCCCAGCCGGAGTCGCGGTGAAGGGACTCGAAACGCCGGTGCGCGGCAGGGGCGCCACGGCGGGTGTCGGAGTTGTCGATGAGGTCGTCGTGGATGAGCGCGGCGGCATGGAAAATCTCCAACGCACCGGCGACCGAAACGACTGATTCGAGGTCGTCCCCTGGCTCCATGGACACCCCGGAGACGCTGTTCCAGCCCCAGTAGCAGAAGCTCGCCCGGAAGCGCTTGCCACCGCTGAGAAAGTCCCGAGAGAAGGCGGAGAACGGCGCGAGGTCTGCACCAACCTGAGCGAGAATGGGTTCACGCGATTGTAGGAAAAAGTCGATTCGCGACTGCACCAGATCGTGCAGGTTGGCATTTTCACTCACGGCGCTAGCCTAGCGATCTGAGCGTGGCTAGAATTGACCCGATGGACCTGTGTCGCACCCGAGTTGGAGGGAACATCATGCCACTGTCTGAACAGGAGCAACGGCTTCTCGATGAGATGGAGCGCAACCTCTACCGGAACGACGCCGACTTTGTGTCGACCGTCGGAGATCGGCGTGGTCGCCCCACTTATCGAAGTATCGCGCTCGGAAGCGTCATCACCATCGTCGGTGCCGCCGCCCTCGTGCTCGGGGTTGTTCTGCAGCAGCCCCTCGTCGGCATCTTCGGTTTCGGGGTAATGCTCGCCGGCGTGCTCGTGGCCATTTCTCCTGGCAAGGCAACCACCCAGGAATCCAACGACAGAGGCGGCTTCGCATCAGCCTCGACGGGCAACCGCCCGAAGGGCTCGACGACCTTCATGGATCGCATGAACGATCGCTGGGACAAGCGCCAGGGCGACCACTAAAGGGTCCTCCACTTTCTTCCCTGAACGAGGGGCCGACCGGAAGGTCGGCCCCTTTTTTGTGCCCTCACGGCACTTCCACGCCGCCTTCCAGCTCCGGCGCACCACTCAAAGCCCCACCACGGCGCAAAAGTCCTCCAATTCCCTCCACCGCTCCGAGCCCCGTCAGTACGCGCCCTTTGGGAGGTTTGGCGCGCCAATATCACGAATTTCGTGACTTTGTGGTGCGAAGTGGAGTAAAGTGGAGCGCACCGGAAGTTGGCCGGAGCGAAAGGGGGGCGCAGCGATGTTTCTTGGCACCTACGCCCCGAAGCTCGACGAAAAAGGTCGCATCATCCTTCCGGCGAAGTTCCGCGACGAACTCGCTGGGGGAGTGGTCATGACCCGGGGCCAGGAGCACTGCGTCTACGTCTTCAGCAACCGCGAGTTCGAAGCGCTCCACGAGAAGATCCGCCAGGCCCCCGTGACCAGCAAGCAGGCACGCGACTACCTGCGCGTGTTCCTCTCCGGCGCAAGCGCAGAAACCCCGGACAAGCAACATCGCGTCACTGTCCCGTCGACACTCCGCAATTACGCCGGCCTCAGCCGCGACCTCACCGTGATCGGTGCGGGGACCCGCGCCGAGATCTGGGACACCGAAGCCTGGGAGGCCTACCTGGCCGAGCAGGAAGCAGCATTTTCCGACACCGCCGAGGAGGTGATTCCCGGACTCTTCTAGTCCCTGAAACCTGACTCCCAGCCGTTCACACGCCCTGACACACTTCCCCGGTGCCAGGTCGGAATGGATGGGGATCAGGATCCAGGGCCCCTCCGGACAGATCATGGAACTGAACAACATCCACACCCCGGTCCTGCTCGAACGCTGCATCGAACTCCTGGCTCCCGCCATCGGTAAGCCCGGCGCCGTTCTCGTCGACGCGACACTCGGCATGGGCGGCCACGCTGAAGCGTTCCTCGAGCGGTTCCCCGAACTCACGCTCGTCGGCCTCGACCGTGACCTCGACGCCCTCGCGATCGCCGAAGAGCGGTTGAAGCGATTCTCCGGCCGCTTCCACCCTGTGCACACCGTCTACGACGGCATCCGTGAAGCTCTTGACTCCCTCGGGATCGCCCACGTCAGTGGCATCCTGTTCGACCTGGGCGTCTCATCCCTCCAGCTCGACCGTGTCGAGCGCGGCTTCTCGTACTCCCAGGACGCCCCACTCGACATGCGCATGGACGCCACCAGCGAGCTCACCGCGGCGCACATCCTCGCCACCTACCGCGAGGGCGATCTGCGGCGCATCTTCGAGGACTACGGCGAGGAAAAACTCGCCGGCCGGTACGCGCGGAAGATCGTCGAGGCTCGCGCCGTGGAGCCGATCACCCGCTCGGGTCAGCTGGTTCAGCTGCTGCAGGATGCCACACCGGCCGCCGTGTCGCGGGCCGGTCATCCGGCGAAGCGAGTCTTCCAGGCCCTGCGCATCGAGGTGAACACCGAACTGAGCGTGCTTCGGGCGGCGATCCCCGCTGCTCTCGAGGCGCTGGAGGTGGGCGGGCGGATCGTCGTTCTCTCCTACCAGTCGCTCGAGGATCGCATCGTCAAACGTGATTTCGCCGCCGCTGCGGCTTCGACCTCGCCGGCTGGACTCCCTGTGGAACTGCCGGAACACTCCCCGCGCTTCAAGCTCCTCGTCAAGGGAGCTGAGCTCGCAACAGACGCTGAAAAAGCAGAGAATCCCCGCGCTACACCCGTCCGGTTGCGCGCGGCTGAACGACTGAAGATGAGGAACCCATGAGCGCCACAGCCGTCAGTTTCGCCCGCGGGGCGTTCGCTCCCACCCCACAGGAGACCGCGCCGAAGCCCGTTCGCGCGGTTCCGGCGGCGAGCCCGCGCACCCGCCCGAAGCTTGCATACGCCGTCGCCGCTATCGGGGGCGTGCTGGCGATGGTGGTGGCCCAGCTTCTCCTCAGCGTCGGGCTGAGCCACGGTGCGTATGAGATCTCAGCACTTCAGCAGAAGCAGCAGACCCTCGGCTGGCAACAGCAGTCGGCCTCGGACGATCTGCTCGAGGTGTCCTCGCCCCAGTTCATCGCCGCAAACGCCCAGGCGCTTGGCATGGTCATCAACGGCACGCCTGCATACCTCCGCCTCTCGGATGCCGCTGTGATCGGCGTCCCAGCCGCGGCGATGGAGGCGACAGAGGTTCCGGTGGGCCCGTCAACGCTCGTGGCGAACTCCCGGATTGACGGTGTTCCTCTCGTCACCGTGCCAGGAGCGACCGTCGGCGCGGATGCGACGGGCGCAGGCGTGGCAAACGCCGCAGGGCCGGTCGCGCCCCTATCGTTGGAAAATGGCATCCCCGCGCCACAAACCCGTTAGGCGCCGGTTTCCCGGATGGCACGGTTCAAAGGACGGCGCGTGGGAAAACACTCACTTTCGACACGACGGCGAGTGGCGGTCTCGATCCTCTGCGTCGTCACCATTGTCGGAGCTTTCGTCGTCCGTCTGGTAGACATTCAGGTCGTCCGCGCTGATCAGCTTGTCTCCGCGTCGCTCGAGAAGACCTCTGGCGCAGGCACGCTTTACGCGCCCCGCGGGAACATCGTCGACACCAACGGCGTCCTCCTCGCCGGCAGCGTCACCCTTTTCGACATCACCATTTCTCCGAAAGACGTCGACGACGTCACGCGCAAGGACGAGAACGGCGACACGATCACCGTCCCGGCCGCTGAAGCGCTCGCTGAGGTGGCCGCCGTTCTTGGGCAGCAGCCCGATGCGATGCAAAAGATCGTTCAGGAAGCACTCGACAAAGACCCGTCAGCCAATTTCGCCTACCTGACGCGGGGGGCGGACTACGCCACGTACCAGGCGCTTCTCGACCTGAAGAAACGGGGTATCTGGTGGGTGTACACCCAGCAGACCTCCGGACGCACCTACCCCAACGGTGCCGTTGCCGGCAGCCTCCTCGGCTACGTCGGGTCCGACAATGGGGGGCTCGGCGGGCTCGAACTTGCGCAGGACGACTGTCTGACCGGGGAGAACGGGCAACAGGCCTTCCAGCGCAGCAAAGACAACGTGGCGCTCCCCGGGACGACGGTGATTACCAAGGAACCCGAACCAGGCGGCGAACTCAAGCTCACGATCGACAGCGACCTCAACTGGTACCTGCAGCAACTCGTGGCCTCGCAGGTGCAGGCGCAGGGCGCGAAATGGGGCACCATCACGGTGACCGAATCGAAGACCGGCAAGATTCGTGCCATCGCCGAGGCGCCGTCCCTTGACCCCAACGACGTGTCGGCCACTGCTTCCGAGGACAGGCGGTCCCGGGTGTTCCAGGACCGCTTCGAGCCCGGATCGGTCTTCAAGCCGCTCACCGCGGCATCCCTCATCGACGCCGGACTGGCTACACCGGCATCCCAGGTCGTCGCCGATTACCGGTACAAGCCAGAAAACGGCGCGAGCATCAAGGATGCTCTCCCGCACGAGCGCCAACAGCTGACACTCGCCGGAGTGCTCCAGACCTCCTCCAACACGGGCACAAGCCAGCTCGGCGAGAGGCTCAGCCCCGAGAAGCGTTACAACTACCTCGACGCGTTCGGCATCGGCCACGGCAGTTCTATCAGCTTCCCTGGGGAGCAGAAGGGTGTGCTCCACCCGTGGCAGAAGTGGGACAACCAGACCTACTACACGACGATGTTCGGCCAGGGCGTCGACGTCACCGGCATCGAACTGGCCAGCGCCTACCAGGCCCTCGCCAACATGGGTGAAAAGCTGCCGCTCACCCTGGTCGAAGGGTGCAGTTACCCCGACGGCACCGTGACCCAGGTGCCAGAGAAGGCGAAACCCACGCGGATCATCTCGGAGAAAGCAGCGCTCGAGACCCTCGGAATGATGGAGACCGTCGTCACAGAAGGTTTCTGGTCCGAGTCCCTCGAAATCCCCGGCTACCGCGTCGCCGCGAAGTCTGGAACGGGTGAACAGATCATCGACGGTATACTTCAAGACACCTTCTTTTCATCGATGGCGGGCGCGGTTCCGGCCGACGATCCTGAATATGTGGTCACCGTCACCCTGAAGGACCCGCTGTACAAGCGGTCATCAGCGGCAGCAGCACCCGTGTTCAAAGAAGCGGTCCTCCAGGTGATCAAGAAGTACGGAATTCCCCCGTCGACGACCCCCGGCGCGAACTACCCGGGGACCTACTAAACCAAGCGCGCGAGTTGATGCTCCACTCGCGCAGGCCGCACAAGAGCGAGCGTGCCGGAAAGATATATTCTTATGATTCGATTGACGCTGTCCGAGATCGCAGAACGGCTTTCAGGCACCCTGTATTCCGCTGGAACGGATGCCACGGCAGACACGGTCGTGGACGGCCCGGTCGAGACTGACTCCCGGGAGATCGTGCCAGGTGGGATCTTCGTCGCCAAACGGGGTGACGACACCGACGGTCATCTCTTCGTTGGGGCCGCCCTCGAGCGGGGCGCGACCCTCGCCATCGTCGAGCACACCGTCGAAAATGCGGTGGCGCAGATCGTGGTCGACAACGCCGTGGCCGCCCTCGGCGAACTCGCCCGGTACGTCGTCGAGCGCGTGCGCTCGACCGGCAACCTGACGGTGATCGGGATCACCGGTTCCAACGGGAAAACCACGACCAAGAACATGCTCGAGAGGATCCTTTCGGCCGAAGGCGAGACCGTCGCTCCGATCCGCTCATTCAACAACGCTGTCGGCGCGCCGACCACGATGCTCCGTGCCACCGAATCCACCCGCTACCTGATCGTTGAGATGGGGGCCAGCGGAATCGGCGACATTGCCAGGCTCGTGGCGATGGCGAAGCCGGACATCGGGGTCGTCCTCAAGGTCGGACTGGCCCACGCCGGCGGATTCGGCGGAATCGAAGCCACACTCAGAGCGAAGACCGAGATGGTCACCGACCTCGCCGCAGACGCCGTCGCCGTGCTCAATGCAGATGACTCCCGGGTCGCATCGATGGCGCAGCGCACGAACGCCCGCGTTGTGCGCTTCGGAGAGGACCCGGCGGCTGACATCCGCGCCACCGGGATCTCCGGATCCCGAACCGGAACGAGCTTCACCGCCCATGTGCCCGGAGAGGGTGCCGTGGCGATTCGGCTACGGGTCCTCGGCGAGCACCACGTTTCGAATGCACTTGCCGCGATCGCCGTCGCGCACACGCTCGGCGTGCCGCTTGCTCGTGCCGCCGCAGCGCTCGAAACGCTCAGCCGCGCGGAGCGTTGGCGGATGGAGGTCCTCGGGGGCCGGGATGACGTCACCATCATCAACGACGCGTACAACGCGAGCCCCGATTCGATGTCCGCTGCGATCAAGACCCTTGCTCAGATTTCGGAGCCTGGCAAACGCACCATCGCGGTGCTCGGTGCCATGAGCGAACTGGGGGAGTACTCCGGTGAGGAGCACGATCGGATCGGGCTGCAACTTGTTCGCCTGAACATCTCCCGGCTCGTCGTCGTCGGTCCTGAGGCCAGACGGATGCACATCAGCGCCATCAACGAAGGTTCCTGGGATGGCGAGAGCGTGTACTTTGGCGATATGGATGCAGCCTTCGATTACCTCGCTGCAGAGATCACCCCTGGCGACACGGTTCTCGTGAAGTCCTCGAACTCTGCCCAATTGCGATTCCTGGGTGACCGATTGGGAGAATTGTTCTCGTGGTAGCACTCCTCACCGCAGGCGCCCTGGCGATGGCGTTCTCGCTCTTCCTCACACCGCTGTTCGTTAAGCTCTTCAAAAAGCTCGAGTGGGGCCAGTTCATCCGGGACGACGGGCCGAAGTCCCACCACGCCAAGCGCGGTACCGCGACCATGGGCGGACTGGTCATCATCGCCGCCACCCTGTTCGGGTTCTTCACCGCCATGCTCATCACCGGCGACGCCATCAGCGTGTCTGCGCTGCTCGTTTTGTTCATGATGGTGGGCCTCGGCGTCGTCGGGTTCATCGACGACTTCACGAAAACCCGCAAACAGCGCAGCCTCGGCCTCACCGGCTGGGCCAAGATCTTCGGCCAGGTCGTCGTTGCCGTGACGTTCGGCATCCTCGCCATCAACTTCCCCAGCCCGGATGCCGTCACCCCGGCGTCGACGGCGATCTCGCTGACCCGTGACCTGCCGATCGACCTCATGATCCTCGGCCCCGTCGTCGGCGTGACCCTGTACCTGCTCTGGACGAGCTTCATCGTCACCGCCGCTTCAAACGGCGTCAACGTCACTGACGGCCTCGACGGCCTCGCCACCGGGGCATCGATCCTCGCGATCGGGTCATACGTCATCATCGGGTTCTGGCAGTACAACCAGTCCTGCTACGGCGCCGCCCTCGCCGACGACGTGAAGTACAAGTGCTACGAAGTGCGCGACCCGCTGGCTCTCGCCATCGTTGCCGCCGCCATCTGCGGCGCCCTCATCGGGTTCCTCTGGTGGAACACGGCACCGGCGTCGATCTTCCTCGGAGACACCGGTTCGCTGGCTCTCGGTGGCGCGATCGCCGCCCTGGCCATCCTCACCAGGACCGAACTTCTCCTCCTCCTCATCGGTGGCCTCTTCGTCATCGAAACCGGCTCAGTCATCGTGCAGCGCGCCTACTTCAAGGTCACTCGCGGTAAACGGATTTTCCGGATGAGTCCGATCCACCACCACTTCGAACTCAAGGGTTGGGCTGAGGTGACGGTCGTCGTCCGGTTCTGGATCGTTGGCGGCCTGCTCGTCGCCGCTGGAGTCGGAACCTTCTATCTCGAATGGATCCTGAGGTGACCGTGGCTAATCGACTGGACACCCTTACCAGCTGGCACGCCGACTGGTCAGGTCTTCGCGTCGGCGTTCTCGGACTCGGTGTCACCGGGTTCTCCGTCGCCGACACCCTCGCCGAGCTCGGGGCAGACGTTCTTGTGGTCGCTTCGAATGCGGAGGATGCCCGTGCCGGCCTGATCGACGTGATCGGCGCGCGGCTGGTGAGAAGCGATCTCGACGCTCCGCCGGCGGAACTTCTCGACCACCGGCCAGAGGTGCTCGTCGTCTCACCCGGCTTCTCGCCGACCCACCCCATGCTTGAGTGGGCCACAGAGGCCGGGATCCCGGTCTGGGGCGATGTCGAACTCGCCTGGCGGGTCCGCGACAAGGTGGGAACGCCCGCCGAATGGATCCTCGTCACCGGGACGAACGGCAAAACCACGACGGTGCAATTGACGGCGGCCATGATGGCAGAAGCCGGGCTGCGGGTGGCGCCGTGCGGCAACATCGGCGTGCCCGTCCTTGATGCGATCCGTGACCCGCAGGGCTTCGATGTGCTCGTCGTCGAACTGTCCAGCTACCAGTTGCACTATCTCGCGGGCCAGGCCGGCGAAGACAAAGTCACGCCGTACTCAAGCGTCTGCCTGAACATCGCCGACGACCACCTCGACTGGCACGGTTCGCTTGAGGCCTACATTGACGCGAAGGGCGAGGTTTACTCCCGAACGCGCGTCGCCTGCGTCTACAACCGCTCAGACCCCGTCACCGAAGACCTCGTCCGTCGGGCCGACGTCTCTGAGGGCGCACGCGCCATCGGATTCGGCCTCGGTGTGCCCGGGCCGAGCGATCTCGGCATCGTCGACGGGATCCTCGTCGATCGTGCCTTCCTCGACGACCGTTTCACCTCGGCGCTCGAACTGACCACCATCGAAGAACTGGCCGCAGCCGGGTTGGCCGCACCGCACATCGTCGCGAACATCCTCGCGGCCGCCGCCCTTGCCCGGTCCTTCGGCGTGTCACCCGCGATCATCCGCCAGGCCCTCCTCGGCTTCTCGCTCGACGCGCACCGTATCCAGCTGGTTCTCACCGCTGGCGGGATCGGCTGGATCAACGACTCCAAGGCAACGAACCCGCACGCTGCGGATGCTTCGCTTCGCTCGTACCCGTCCGTCGTCTGGATCGTCGGGGGCCTGCTCAAAGGGGTCGACGTCAGCGACCTTGTCTCCCGCCACGCCGAAAGGCTGCGGGGTGCCGTGGTGATCGGCGTCGACCGATCCGCCGTCCTCGCCGCATTCGAGCGACACGCGCCAAACGTCCCCGTGTTAGAGGTGACGACGGTTGACACTGGGGATGTCATGACCGAGGCCGTGGAATTGGCGTCAGGGCTGGCAGCGTCCGGTGACGTGGTTCTCCTCGCCCCTGCCGCGGCATCCATGGACCAGTTCGCTGATTACGCCGAGCGGGGACGAGAATTCACTGAGGCTGTGCAGGAACGATGGGGAGGGTTGACAGATGAGCGCCCCGACGACCAGCCGCCCCTCTAGCGCCGGCACCCCCGTTTCCTCCGCCCGCATCCTGCTGGGCCGAACCCTCACCCCGCAATCACGCAATTACCTGCTCGTCCTCGGCACGACACTGTTCCTCGTCGGGGTCGGCCTCGTCATGGTGCTCTCGTCGTCATCGGTCGACTCGTTCCTTGATAACAAGGGATTCTTCGGCGGCTTCTGGAAGCAGGCGACATACGCGGTGATGGGAATCCCGCTGATGCTTGTGATCAGCAGCATTCCTGTGAGCTTTTGGAAACGGTGGGCCTGGTTCGTCCTCGCTGCCGGTCTTGTCCTCCAGATGCTCGTGTTCACCCCGCTGGGCATCGCCGAAGGCGGTAACCGCAACTGGATAGCCCTCGGCCCGATCAGCGGGCAGCCGTCTGAGCTGCTCAAACTCGCCCTCGCCATCTGGCTCGGCGCTGTTCTCGGGCGCAAGACGGACCTGCTGTCGAACTGGAAGCACGCGCTGATTCCGGTCGCTCCCGTCGCAGCCATCGCACTGGGGCTCGTGCTCGCCGGGCAGGACCTCGGAACCGTCGTCATCATGGCAGGGCTCGTGATCGGTGCCCTGTTCTTCGCAAACGTGAAACTTCGCTACCTCGCCGTTCCGATCGCAGCCGGCGTGGCGTTGTTCCTCGTCATGGCCATCATCAGCCCGAACCGCATGGCCCGCATCATGACGTTCCTCGACGACGAGTGTCTCGACTACGAGAACCTCTGCTGGCAGCCATTGCACGGCACCTGGGCCCTCGCCAACGGGGGAGTATTCGGGCTCGGGCTCGGGAACTCCCGCGAAAAGTACTCGTGGCTCCCAGCGGCGTCGAACGACTACATCTTTGCCATCATCGGTGAAGAGCTCGGCCTCATCGGCGCTGTCGTCGTTCTAGTCATGTTCGTGCTCCTCGCCGTCGGATTCGTCCGCATCATCCGCTCCAGCTCAGACCCGTTCGTGCGCATCACCACAG
Source organism: Mycetocola miduiensis (assembly GCF_900115155.1). Classification (GTDB taxonomy): domain Bacteria; phylum Actinomycetota; class Actinomycetes; order Actinomycetales; family Microbacteriaceae; genus Mycetocola_A; species Mycetocola_A miduiensis. Next base: position 71,826 of record NZ_FOVM01000003.1, on the reverse strand, counting down.
GTGCCATCATGGTCTGGATCATCGGCCAGGCATTCGTGAACATCGGAGTCGTCCTCCGTCTGCTCCCGGTGCTCGGCGTCCCCCTCCCATTCATCTCCGCAGGAGGAACCGCTCTCTTGACCTCACTCGCCGCCATCGGTATCGTGCTCGCCTTCGCCAGGGAGCAGGCGTCGCCCGCGCGCCCCGCTCCAGAGGGGCGGTTCCGATCGTGACCACCTACCTCCTCGCCGGCGGCGGAACAGCCGGCCACGTGAACCCCCTTCTCGCCGTCGCGGATGCCCTCATAGAGCGCGAACCGGACGCCCGCGTGTATGTGCTCGGTACGAAGGAAGGCCTCGAAGCGCGCCTCGTTCCCGAGCGCGGCTACGAACTGCTGACCATCGAGAAGCTTCCGTTCCCGCGGCGGATCAACCGGCGTGCGCTCAGCTTCGGACCGCGGTTCTCCGCCGCCGTCAAGAGCATCCAGTCGATGATCGCCGAACGCGGCATCGACGTGGTCGTGGGCTTCGGCGGGTACGCCGCTGCGCCGGCCTACCTCGCCGCACGCCGCGCCGGCATCCCCGTAGTCGTCCACGAGGCGAACGCGAAGCCGGGACTCGCGAACCGTCTCGGTGCCCGGTTCACCTCACACGTCGGCGTAGCCTTCCACGGCACCCGGCTGCGGAACTCACGATTCGTCGGGATGCCGCTTCGCCGGGAGATCGAACGCCTGGACCGGGATGTCGCCCGTACAGCGGGCAGGACCGTCTTCGGCCTCGCCGACGACAGGCCGACACTCCTCGTGACCGGCGGTTCGCTCGGCGCCCGGCGGGTGAACGAAACCATTTTCGCGGCACGGCAGTCGATCGTGGACGCCGGCTATCAGATCCTCCACATCGCCGGAGACAAGTCCGAACTGAGCGATCCGGGCACCGAGCACTACCACCTCGTGTCCTATTGCGACCAGATGGACCTCGCCCTCGCCGTTGCCGACTTCGCCGTCTCCCGCGCGGGCGCGGCGACGGTCTCCGAGCTGTCGGCGCTCGGCATCCCCGCTGCCTACGTTCCGTACCCCGTCGGCAACGGAGAACAACGCTACAACGCCGCCGACGCCGTCAACGCAGGAGGAGCGGTGATCGTGCTTGACGCGGGCTTCACCCCTGAGTGGGTCGAGACCTCACTTGTGCCGCTTCTCACCGACCGCATGCGTGTGCAGGACATGGCTGTGCAGTCGCGCCTGATGGGCACCCTCGAGGGGTCGAGCCGGATGATCGATCTCATCTCGCAGTCCCTTGCGCGACCCTGACGCCCAGCCGGATGCGTTATAACTGAATCTTCCCAGCAGCACACAGAACGAAAGAGAACACCCAGCGTGATCAAACCCGATTTCACCACTGAGATTCCGGACGAGCTCGGAACCGTCCACTTCGTCGGGATCGGTGGATCGGGGATGAGCGGTATCGCCCGGCTGTTCCTCAGCGCCGGTCACACCGTCACCGGCTCCGACGTGCGGGACTCAGCCAACATCGATGCGCTTCGGAAGCTGGGCGCCACTGTGGCCATCGGCCATGACGCGGCCAACCTCGGCGAGGCCGACACCGTTGTCGTCACGAGTGCGCTGTGGCCGACGAACCCGGAGTACGTGCTCGCGAAGGAGCGGGGCATCCCCGTCCTCCACCGCTCGCAGGCCCTCGCTGCCTTGGTCAGCGGACAGCGCCTGGTCGCCGTCGCGGGAGCCCACGGCAAGACCACGTCCACCGGAATGATCGTGACCGGGCTGCTCGGCCTCTCTGAGAGCCCCAGCTTCGTCAACGGCGGTGTGATCGAATCGCTCGGGGTGTCGAGCGCGCGCGGAACCGGCGACCTGTTCGTCGTCGAAGCAGACGAGTCAGACGGCTCGTTCCTGTTCTACGACACCGCAGTGGCCCTCATCACCAACGTCGACGCCGACCACCTCGACCACTACGGTTCCCTCGAGGCATTCGACGACGCCTTTGTCTCGTTCGCCCAAAAGGCATCCGAACTGGTCGTCATCTCGTCGGATGACCCGGGCGCCAAGCGGGTCACGGCGAAACTCGACGGAAAACGCGTGATCACCTTCGGTGAAGCGCCAGGTGCCGATGTCCGGGTTCACGCGATCAGCACCGAAGGACCTGTGTCGTTCATCCTGAGCTACGAGGGCCAGGACAACGGTGCAACGCTGCGCGTCCCCGGGAAGCACAACGCGATCAACGCCGCCGGCGCGTTCGCCGTGCTCGTCGGGCTTGGCTTCGGCCCTCGTGAGTCGCTCGCCGCCATCTCCGATTTCGGCGGCACCGAACGCCGCTTCGAACTCCATGGCACCGTCGACGGTGTCAGTGTGTTCGACGACTACGCCCACCACCCGACGGAGGTTGCTGCTGCTCTCAGCGCAGCACGGACTGTCGTCGGCTCTGGACGCATCATCGCCGTCCACCAGCCGCACCTCTACAGCCGCACCCGGCTGATGGCGGGGGAGTTCGCGGAAACACTCGAGTCGCACGCCGACCAGACCGTCGTCCTCGACGTGTACGGCGCGCGGGAAGACCCTGAACCCGGTGTCACCGGCGAACTGGTCACCGGCCGGTTCGAGGACGCCTCCAAAGTGGCGTTCATCCCCGATTGGCAGCAAGCCGCCGACTACGTCGCATCCATCGCCCAGCCAGGCGACTTTGTCATCACCCTCGGCTGTGGCGACGTCTACCGGATCGTTCCCCAGCTGCTCGGGTCGCTCAGCGCCGCCAAAGGTTAGCCGATGAAGCGGCCCTCAGGGTTCACTCCCCAGCGACCGTCGACCGGCGAGCCACACCGGCAGGACTCGACGCGGCCTGCGCGTTCCTTCCGTCCGATCGGCGAGTCGGCGCCAGCCGCTCCGGCCGAGCCGATCCCGTTCGCCCCGATCACCAGGGATACCCGCGACGAATACGCCGAGCGACCCGATCAGGGACCCCACAGCTTGGACCACAGCGAGACCCAGGATCTTGGCGAGCGGAATCATGGTGAGACCCGGAATCCTGGCGGGACCCAGAGCCTCCGCGAAGCACAGAAACAGCGCAGGCGCATCGAACGAGCCGAGGTCCGTCGGTTCACGGCCGAGTCCAGGCGCAGGCGCAGAACCTGGTTATCGGTTCTAGGGGGCGTCGTGGGCCTGGCCCTCCTCGCGTGCGTTCTCGCCTACACACCGATCCTTTCAGTTCGGACGATTCAGGTCGAGGGCGCAGAGCGGGTCAGTTCAGACGCCGTCGTCAACGACCTCGCCGGTGTACTCGGTTCACCGTTTCCGATGGTCAATGAGAGCGCCATCAAAGCGGCACTCGTGCGCTACCCGCTGATCGAGTCCTATTCTGTCGAAGCCCGCCCGCCGAGTACCCTGGTGATCCGCCTGGTCGAACGCACGCCGGTCGGTGCGGTCGACACCGGCGACGGGTTCCTCCTCGTCGATGCTGCAGGTGTTGTGGTCGAGTCAGGGGAACGCCGCCCGGACGGGTACCCGCTGATCGCTGTCGACGGGGGAGCCGAGGCTGAAAGTTTCGCCCCGGCAGTCGCTGTGCTTCGCTCGTTGCCCGGCGAACTCTTCTCGCAGGTCGACACGGTGACGGCCACCACGCTTGACGACGTGCGGTTCACGCTGCGGGATGCCGACACGACGGTCGTCTGGGGGAGTGCGGAGGAGTCCTCGCTCAAGGCGTACACGCTCGAGGCGCTCATGAAGGCCCAGCCGGACTACTCCGAGTACGACGTCACCTCGCCGGATGTCGCCGTCGTCCGCTGACGACGCCCGGGCAGAAATATTCCCCGACTTCGCGACACGCGGAGTCTCATCCCGCGTTCGCGAGTAGTCACGCATAACTTGAGGTTCAAGAAATGCATACTGAGCATAACTTTAAGCCTTAACCTGAGGTTGAGGGTTCTTTCCACCGGAGGCCGGACGTGACTACAAACCAGAACTACCTTGCCGTGATCAAGGTCGTCGGCATTGGCGGCGGCGGCGTCAATGCTGTCAATCGAATGATTGAACTCGGCCTTCGCGGCGTCGAGTTCATCGCCATCAACACCGATGCCCAGGCACTGCTCATGAGCGACGCCGACGTCAAGCTCGACGTCGGGCGTGAGATCACCCGCGGACTCGGCGCGGGTGCTGACCCCGAGGTCGGCCGCCGCGCCGCCGAGGACCACGCCGAAGAGATCGAAGAAGCCCTCGCCGGGGCCGACATGGTCTTCGTCACAGCGGGGGAGGGCGGCGGAACGGGAACCGGCGGCGCCCCCGTCGTTGCCCGCATCGCCAAGTCGATCGGCGCCCTGACCATCGGTGTCGTCACCAAGCCGTTCGGTTTCGAAGGCCGCCGCCGCCAGCAGCAGGCTGAGCTCGGCGTTGCGAAGCTCAAGGAAGAAGTCGACACTCTCATCGTCGTTCCCAACGACCGGCTCCTTGAGATCAGCGACCGCGGCATCAGCATGCTCGAGGCATTCTCGACAGCCGACCAGGTCCTCCTTGCCGGTGTCCAGGGCATCACCGACCTGATCACCACCCCCGGCCTCATCAACCTCGACTTCGCCGACGTCAAGAGCGTCATGCAGGGCGCAGGATCCGCCCTCATGGGTATTGGATCGTCCCGCGGGGCAGACCGCGCCATCAAGGCCGCTGAACTCGCCGTCGCGTCACCTCTCCTCGAAGCATCGATCGAGGGTGCCCACGGTGTTCTGCTCTCGATCCAGGGCGGATCGAACCTCGGTATCTTCGAGATCAACGACGCCGCACGACTGGTCCAGGAGGCGGTTCACCCCGAGGCCAACATCATCTTCGGTGCCGTCATCGACGACACGCTGGGTGACGAGGTGCGGGTAACTGTCATCGCAGCGGGGTTCGACGGCGGCGAACCGCCGTCGCGCCAGAACGAGTCAGTCCGTGAGGCTGCCGTCAGCTCTCCTGCCGTTTCGTCGAGCGCTCCGGTCGCTGCAGCGGCCGTCGGTGGACACGACTCGCCCGCTGCCGGTGCCGTGCTGACCGAGACGCCTCAGTCGTGGAAGGTCACCGAGCAGTCCCTGGCGACCCCGCCGGTCACGGCTGACCCTGCCTTCGCCGACGAGGACGAACTCGACATCCCCGACTTCCTCAAGTAGTGGTGCCGAACGGCGACGACCGGGCGCTCGGGCAGCTTTCGCTGGCCGAGCGCCTGGCGCGTCTTCAGGCGGGTGTCACGGATGCAGCCATGGCCGCCGGCCGGCCGGCATCCGACATTACGACCATCGTCGTGACCAAATTCCACGCCGCCGGCCTTGTGCGCGAACTCCATGCACTCGGGGTACGGAACTTCGGAGAGAACCGGCACCAGGAAGCATCCGCGAAGGCCCAGGAACTCGCCGACCTGCCGGAGATGACGTGGCATTTCGTCGGCCAGCTCCAGTCGAAGAAGGCGAGGCAGGTTGCGACATACGCCGGGGTCGTGCACTCGATCGACCGGCCTGCGCTCGTCACAGCCCTCTCGGTACCGAGGGAGACCCCTCTCGACTGCTTCGTCCAGGTGAACCTGACACGTGACCCTGCGCGCGGTGGTGTCGCGCCGAATGAGCTTCTGCCCCTCGTCGAACAGGTGCTCGAGACCCCGGCGCTCCGGCTGCTCGGCGTGATGGCCGTCGCCCCCCTCGACGAAGGAGCGCGGTCGGCGTTCGCGCGGCTTAAGGCGCTGTCGGGCGAGGTCACCGCCCTCGCGCCCGATGCCGACCGTATTTCAGCAGGAATGTCCCACGATTACCGCGAGGCAATCGCCGAAGGTGCGACACACCTTCGCATTGGGACCGCAATCACGGGTAACCGGCCCGTCCCCGGTTAATGTTCTAGAAGTAGGAACCGCACAAACGGAGGTAGCGATGTCCAACCCGCTGAAGAAGACCATGGTCTACCTTGGCCTCGCAGATGATGATCTGGAGTACGAGGAGAACCAGGCCTCTGCTCCCGCAACGACCCCGCCTGCTGCGGTCGCGCACAACCCGTCCACCTCGAACACGCAGCCTCCCGCTGCGGTCCAGAACCGTGCACCGGTGACGCCGTTGCGCCGTCCGACAGCCACGAAGCAGGCCGCTCCGGTTGAGCTCAACGAAATCCTCACTGTGCACCCCAAGCAGTACCGTGACGCACAGGTCATCGCTGAAACATTCCGTGACGGTGTTCCCGTCATCATCAACCTCTCCCAGATGAGCGAGGGTGACGCCAAGCGGCTCATCGACTTCGCCAGCGGCCTGTCCCAGGGCCTCTACGGAAAGATCGAACGGGTCACCAGCAAGGTGTTCCTGCTGTCCCCGGCACACGTCGCCGTACTCGGTGACGCAGGGGGCGCTGCCGCGGATGCAGAGTCAACCTTCTTCGCTCAGCAATAATTGACGGGTGGACTCCGTTCTTTCGCTTATTCGAAGCATTCTCTATTTTGCCCTCCTGCTGTATTTCTTCGTCATGTGGGCGCGATTCGGCCTTGACTTGGCCCGCTCATTCAAGCCGCGGTGGCGACCGACCGGTTCCGGCCTGGTCGCTGCCGAGCTTGTCTTCTCGGTGACCGATCCTCCGATTCGGTTCTTCCGTCGCATCCTGCCGCCCGTGCGGATCGGCGCCCTCGCCCTGGACTTCGGCTGGAGCCTCACCATGCTGTGTGTCATCGTCGCGATGACACTGGTGAACGCACTCCTGCGTTGATCCCCGGGCGGGGTATCCTGTAAGTCCCGTGCCCAAACGGCTCTTCGCCAGCAGTTCCTGCCGGCGTTTGCTACCGTTGGCACGTCCATTCGAGCTCAAACAAGTAAGAGGTGGGAAGCCATGGCGCTAACTCCGGAAGATGTAGTCAACAAGCAGTTCCAGCAGACCAAGTTCCGTGAGGGCTACGACCAGGACGAGGTCGATGACTTCCTGGACGAGGTCGTCGTCGAGCTGCGTCGCCTGCTGCAGGAGAACGAGGAGTGCAAGGCACGCCTCGAAGGTTCGAGTGGCGGCGAAACCCGCCAGGCCGAGCCCGTCGCCGAAGCAGCGCCCGCAGCCGCCCCCGCGGTCGCCGCGCCTGCCGCGTCCTCCCAGGACGACTCAGAATCCTCCTCGAGCCTGCTTCAGCTGGCTCGCCGTCTGCACGACGAGCACGTTCGTGAAGGCGCCGAGAAGCGAGACGCTCTCATCGCCGAGGGTCACGCCACCGCGGCGCGTGTCGTCGCCGAGGCAGAGGCCAAGCAGCGCGCACAGATGAACATCCTCAACGAAGAGCGCGCAACTCTCGAGAAGAAGATCGACGAACTGCGCATCTTCGAGCGCGAGTACCGCCAGAAGCTGCGCGGCTACATCGAGAGCCAGCTCAAGGAACTCGACGCAAACGGCGGACCGGGCACGCAGGGAGCGGGCTCCGGCTACGTGACCAGCGAAAAGTCCAACGCGTAGGTCTTGCCAGAAGAAACGGTCGTGCCGGAGAAAACACCGGCGCAACCTCCCCGTGTCCGAGCGCTCGTCGTTGTCGCGGTCCTCGCGGCAGCGGCGCTAGCGCTCGACCAGTTCACAAAGTATCTCGTCGTCTCCACCCTGCCGCTTGGCGAGCAGGTGAAGGTTCTTGGCGATCTGCTCATCCTGCAGTTCGTCAAGAACCCGGGGGCGGCGTTCTCGCTCGCCGCAGGCAGCACCTGGATCTTCTCGATCCTCGCCGCCGTGGTCACTGTCGTCATCATCGTGTTCGCCCGTCGCATCCGGTCGATGGGCTGGGCGGTGGTCTTCGGGCTGCTCCTCGGCGGGGTCCTGGGTAACCTCACCGATCGCCTGTTCCGTGAACCGTCCTTCGGGCTCGGACACGTCATCGACTTCATCTCGACCCCGTGGATGATCCCGGCGATCTATAACGTCGCCGACATCTGCATCGTTTCGAGCATGGGTCTCTTCATCATCTTGACGATCCGCGGGATCAACCTCGACGGCACCCGGTCGGTGTCGGCGAAGTCCGCTGACGCGGCGGATGCGACGGAACAGAACACGGCCGATGCCGCTGCCGATGCCGCGCCGGGTGCGGGAACGAGTGTTCCTGGGGCCGAACCGAACCGGTCAGACGCCTGATGGAGACGAGGAGCCTGCCCGTCCCCGACGGGCTCGAGGGCGTACGGGTCGACGCCGGCCTTGCCAAAGTGCTCGGGTTCTCGCGCAGCTTCGCGGCAGAGGTCGCCGAAGCCGGCGGCGTCAGCATCGACGGCCGGCCGGCGGGAAAATCGGATCGGCTTCACGCCGATGCCTGGCTGGAGGTCAGCTGGGCTCCACGCCAGGAGCCGGTCGTTGTGCCGGTTGTCGTCAGCGACCTGACCGTCGTGCACGACGATGACGACATCATCGTCGTTAACAAGCCGATCGGTGTCGCGGCTCACCCCTCGGTGGGCTGGACGGGACCCACGGTTCTCGGGGCCCTGGCCGGTGCGGGCTACAGCGTATCGACGTCAGGCTCGGCGGAACGCGCGGGTATCGTCCACCGGCTGGATGTCGGAACCACGGGGCTCATGGTGGTCGCCAAGAGCGAGCGTGCATACACGCACCTGAAGCGAGCTTTCCACGACCGCGAGGTCGAGAAGGTGTACCACGCGATCGTGCAGGGCCACCCCGACCCGCTCACCGGGACGATCGACGCCCCGATCGGCCGGCACCCGAAGCACGACTGGAAATTCGCGGTGACTGCCGAGGGCAAACCCTCCGTGACTCACTACGAAACCCTCGAAGCGTTCCCCGGTGCGTCCCTGCTCGAGATCCATCTCGAAAGCGGTCGAACCCACCAGATCCGTGTCCACATGGCCGCACAACGGCATCCGTGTGTCGGCGACCCGCTGTACGGCGGCGACCCCACCCTCGCGGCGAGGCTCGGCCTCACCCGGCAGTGGCTGCACGCCGCCCGGCTGTCGTTCAGCCACCCGGGCTCGGGGGAGTGGGTCACCTACGACGCGGCATACCCCTCGGACCTCCAGCACGCGCTCGATGTCCTCCGTGAGGATTAGGCTGAATGTCCAGCCCCTCAGTTCTCCGGAGAAGTCTTGCCCTCATCTGACGACTCATTCGTTCACCTTCACGTTCACAGCGAGTTCTCGATGCTCGACGGCGCCGCACGCGTCAAACCCCTGATCGATGCCGCTGTGTCGGAGGGAATGCCGGCGGTCGCGGTAACCGACCACGGCAACATGTTCGGCTCCTTCGATTTCTGGCGCACAGCCACCGCAGCGGGGATCAAACCGATCATCGGCACCGAGGCGTACATCACCCCTGGCACGCACCGCACAGACAAGACGCGGGTGCGCTGGGGATCCAGCGCGCAGAGCCGTGACGACGTCTCGGGTAGCGGTGCGTACACGCACATGACGCTGCTCTCGGAGACGACCGAGGGAATGCACAACCTGTTCCGGATGTCATCGCTCGCGTCAATCGAGGGCTACTACTTCAAACCGCGGATGGACCGCGAACTACTCTCCACATACGCCAAGGGTGTCATCGGGACGACCGGGTGCGCCGGTGGAGAGATCCAGACGCGGCTGCGGCTCGGCCAGTACGACGAGGCCAAGGCCGCGGCTGCCGAGTTCCGTGACATCTTCGGTAAAGACAACTTCTACTGCGAAGTCATGGACCACGGCATCGACGTCGAGCGCCGCACCATGACCGACCTGTTCCGCCTGGCGAAAGAGCTCGACCTTCCGCTCGTCGCCACCAACGACCTCCACTACACCCACGCCCATGACGCGAAGGCACACGCTGCGCTGCTCTGCGTCCAGTCCGGGTCGACCCTCGACGACCCGAATCGGTTCAAGTTCGACGCCGACGAGTTCTACCTGAAGTCCGCGCAGCAGATGCGCCAGATCTTCGGGGACCACCCGGATGCCTGCGACAACACCCTCGCGATCGCCGAGCGCTGCAACGTCGAATTCAACACGAGCGCGAGCTACATGCCGCGCTTCCCTGTGCCCGCCGGAGAGACCGAAGAGACCTGGTTTATCAAAGAGGTCGAACGTGGCCTCGTCGCTCGCTACCCGAACGGCATCCCGGACGACGTACGGGCCCGGGCGAACTACGAAGCCGGCGTCATCGTGCAGATGGGCTTCCCCGGGTACTTCCTCGTGGTCTCCGACTTCATCAAGTGGTCGAAGGAGAACGGCATCCGGGTCGGCCCAGGGCGTGGTTCAGGTGCAGGATCGATGGTCGCGTACGCGATGAAGATCACCGACCTCGACCCGCTCATTCACGGCCTCATCTTCGAGCGGTTCCTCAACCCCGACCGGGTGTCGATGCCCGACTTCGACGTCGACTTCGATGATCGGCGCCGAGGTGAGGTGATCAACTACGTCACCAGGAAATACGGCGACGAGCGCGTTGCCCAGATCGTGACCTACGGCACGATCAAGGCCAAACAGGCACTCAAGGACTCCTCCCGCGTGCTCGGATTCCCCTTCGGAATGGGCGATAAGCTCACCAAGGCGATGCCGCCACCCGTCATGGGCAAGGACGTCCCGCTCACCGGGATCTTCGACAAGACCCACCCTCGATACAAAGAAGCCGTCGACATCCGCACCATCGTCGAGACGGATGCCGAAGCGAAAACCGTCTTCGACACGGCGCTCGGCATCGAGAACCTCAAACGGCAGTGGGGCGTGCACGCCGCAGGCGTGATCATGTCGAGCGATCCGCTGATCGACATCATCCCGATCATGAAGCGTGAGCAGGACGGCCAGATCGTCACGCAGTTCGACTACCCGGCGTGTGAATCGCTCGGCCTGATCAAAATGGACTTCCTCGGGCTGCGGAACCTGACGATCGTCAGCGACGCCCTCGACAACATCGAGACGAACCGCGGCACCCGCATCGAACTCGAGGAACTCGCACTCGACGACGCCGGCGCATACGAACTGCTCGCCCGCGGCGACACCCTTGGGGTGTTCCAGCTCGACGGCGGCCCGATGCGCAGTCTGCTGCGCATGATGAAGCCAGACAACTTCGAAGACATTTCGGCGGTCATCGCGCTGTACCGCCCCGGGCCCATGGGCGCCGACTCCCACACGAACTACGCGCTTCGCAAGAACGGCCTGCAGGCGATCACTCCGATCCACCCGGAACTCGAAGAACCGCTCCAGGAAATCCTCGGCGGAACATACGGACTGATCATCTACCAAGAGCAGGTGATGAGCGTTGCGCAGAAGCTCGCAGGCTTCTCGCTCGGCCAGGCCGACATTCTCCGCCGTGCGATGGGAAAGAAGAAGAAGTCCGAGCTCGACAAGCAGTTTGAAGGCTTCAGCGGCGGCATGCGTCAGCGCGGGTACTCAGATGCCGCTGTCAAGGCCGTCTGGGACATCCTCCTGCCCTTCTCCGACTACGCGTTCAACAAGGCGCACTCAGCGGCATACGGCGTCGTGTCGTACTGGACCGCTTACCTCAAGGCCCACTATCCGGCCGAGTACATGGCTGCTCTGCTGACGAGTGTCGGCGATTCGAAGGACAAGGCGGCGATCTACCTCAACGAGTGCCGCCGAATGGGCATCCAGGTGCTTCCGCCCGATGTGAACGAGTCGATCGGATTCTTCCGCGCTGTCGGCGAGGACATCCGTTTCGGGATGGGTGCCGTGCGGAACGTGGGCTTCAACGTCGTCGACGCCATCCGGGCAGCCCGGGAGCGCGAGGGTGAATTCACCTCGTTCCATGACTTCCTGCGCAAAGTGCCGCTGCAGGTCGCGAACAAACGAACGGTGGAATCGCTCATCAAGGCCGGGGCATTCGACTCGCTCGGCGCGACCCGCCGCGGCCTGATCGAGGTCCATGAGGATGCCGTTGACAGCGCCGTCAGCCTCAAACGCAATGAAGCGAACGGCCAGGTGGACCTGTTCGGTGGCATCTTCGACCTGGACGCCCCCGCGGAGTCCGCGCCGGACCGCCCTGAATGGTCGAAGAAAGACAAACTCGCCTTCGAGCGCGAAATGCTCGGGCTCTACGTGTCCGACCACCCCCTCGCGGGACTGGAACTGCAGCTCGCGAAGCACGCCACCACGACCATCACCGACCTGCTCACGTCTGAGCACACCCAGGACGGCGACACCGTCACGATCGCCGGCCTGGTCACGAGTGTGCAGCACCGGGTGGCGAAGACCTCCGGGAACCAGTACGGGATGATCCAGGTCGAGGACTTCGGCGGCGAGATCACCGTCATGTTCATGGGCAAGGCCTACCAGGAGTTCGCCCCAACCCTCGTCAACGACTCCGTTGTGGTCGTCCGGGGCCGGGTCAGCATGCGCGACGACGGCATGAACCTTCACGCGTACAGCATTTTCTCGCCGGATGTCGAGCAGGGTGGAGTGTCGGGTCCGCTGACGCTCACCATGCCTGACGCCCGCGCCACGACCGAACTCGTCACGCAGCTGGGAAGCATCCTCACCCGCCATTCCGGCGATGCGGAGGTGCGCCTGAAACTGGTTCGGGGCGACGTCGCACGAGTCTTCGAGATCCCATACCCGGTGAAGGTGACCCCTGACCTGTTCGGTGAACTCAAATCACTGCTCGGGCCGAATTGTCTCGGTTGAACTACGCTCGAACCCGACACCTCCCGTTCGCGGGGCGACGGTCAGCACTGCCAGAAACGAAGGATTCCCCATGACGAACCCGAACTTGCCCGAACAGCCTCAAGGCACCGGGCCCGTCCAGGGGGAGCAACCCCCGTTTGCTCCGCAGCAGCCCTACGGCCAACCCAGCGGGTCCCCCGCTCCGTCGTATCCGGTACAGGGGCAGCCGCCGCAGCCGGTCTATTCCGCCCAGGGCCAGACGTCGCAGCAGCAGTATCCGCAGTACGTCCCCCAGCAGCCGGCGCCTGCCCTGCCGCAACAGGGCAAGCGCCCGGCGCGAAAGCCCCGACAGAAGACCGACGCGAACGGCGTGCCATACGGGGTCGGCCCATTCACGCTGCGTGAGGCGCTTTTCCTCGAAGCGGTCGCACTTGTTTTCGTCGCTTCGTTCCTGCCGTTCCTCGCCGGGGACTATGCCGATGTCTTCGGCTACGCGAGCGCCTGGTCTCCTGCGGGCTGGCTGATCATCCCCGCCGCGCTTCTTCTCGTCGCCGCGGCGGCCCTGATGGTGATGCGCAGGCTCCTGCCGACCTGGCGCCTGTCGGTCGGGTCGCTCTCAGTGGACCAGTTCGCCTCCGTCGCATCCGTTGTGACCGCGGGCTTCTACCTCGGTGCGCTGTTCCTCATCGCCGGATTCCCGGCCTGGTTCGGCGGCGGCTCCGACATCCTCGAACCCGGTGCCGGCATCTTCGTCGGCCTGGTGTTCTCCCTCGTCGCCGTCGCGGTCACCACGCTCGCGCCCGTGCTCCCCGTCTTCGGAGCGGAGATCGAGCGCCGGAGCGAAGTGAGCGCCCACCCACTGGCCCGGCCGGTCTCGCCGGTGCCTCGCCGCCCGCGCGCTGAGCGTCCGGCCCCGGCGCCGCAGCAGCAGACTGCATACCCCGATCAACTCGGCATGCAGATGCCCGAGGCCCGCCCCGGCGAATTCGCCGCGTACCGGCGCAAGGGGTCACCGTCCGGGCCGCTGCCCGTCGACGACCAGACCACCTCGTACCCAGCAGCACCAGTTGCTCCTTCGGTCGGGGCAGTTGCCTTCCAGCCCGCCCGGCAGCAGCCCGCCGAGCAGCAGCGCGTCGAGCAGGAGCCCGTCGAGCAGGAGCCCGTCGAGCAGGCGCCCGTCGAGCAGCAGCCCGTCGAGCAGGCCCCCGTCGAGCAGCAGCCCGTCGAGCAGCAGCTCGTCGACACGACGTCGGACGAGCCGACGCGAACCCTGCCAACGGATGCCGCCGCCGAACCGCAGGCGGTCGCGCCCGGTTTCGTGGCCACAGACGTGCCCGCGGTCGATCCTCAGGGCGTAGCTGCCGTGCCAGTCGACCAGTTCCGCAACGACGAGTTCCGCGACGACGAGGACCTGGACGACGGGGAGGTCGGCGGCACACCGAACACCGCGGAACCAGCACCCCGGTCCGCGTTCAGCCACGTCTCCGCGCGAACCGCACCGGGCGGAGCATCCGACGCCTACGGGTCAGGCTCGGAGCAGCCAACAGCCGTGTTCTCGACCCAGCCGTTCTGGGTGTACTCGCCCGTGCCGCGTCCAGTCGTCGATGAGGTCTCCGGTGCGACCGTCTTCGAGATCGGCCCGAGTGCATGGGCACTTGCCATCATGGATCGAGGGTCAGAGCTGGTCCTCCGCCACGACGACGGCCGCGTCGGTGTGCTCAGGAACCTCGAGGGAATCACCCGGGGCTGAGCTCAGGCGATGTCGCCCGGACGCACGTAGCGACGCTCATGGTAGATGAGCGGCTCGTCGTCCGGGCCGATCTCGCCGCCCTCGATCTGCACCACGACCACCGCGCTGTTGTGTACGGACAGCCGCTCGATGATTCTTCCGGTCATCCACGTCGTCACACCGTCGAGAATGGGCAGGCCGCTCTCACCCTCATGCCAGTGGTCGCCGATGAATCGGGCGGCGTGATCACCGCTCATGATCTCGGCCAGCCGACGATTCCGGGCGCCGAGCATGTGGATGGCGACCCGTTCGGTGGAGGCGATCGCCGGCCAGGAACTCGCGCTCTTCGCCATGTTGAAGGTAGCGAGCGGCGGAACCGCAGCCAGTGACGCCAGTGACGTCGCCGTGAACCCCACTGGCACTCCCGCCGTGTCCCGTGCTGTAATCACGGCGACGCCAGCGGCATGACGGCGGAAAGCCGCTTTGAAAGCGTCGAGGTCGGGTTGCATCGAGTTCATCGTGTGCTTTCTCTAGTCACGGATGCTGGCGGCGCACGTCGGGCGAACGCCAGCGGGGCGGGAGCCCTGCGGCTCGGCGGATATGCTTGGTTCGCCATGATCCAGACACTCGACCTCCGCGGAATCCACACTACCCGCGCGCAATTGCTCTCCCTCATCCCGCGTCCGACCGTGGACGTGTCAGTGGCGTCCGATGCCGCCAGACTGCTGATCGATGAGGTGAGGGCAGACGGCGAAAGCGCCCTTCAACGTCACGCCGCACAGTTCGACGGTGTCGAGAATGTGCAGATCCGGGTCGAACCGGCCGCTGTCGCTGCCGCAGTCGACGCCCTCGACCCCGCCGTTCGCGAGGCCCTCGAGTCGGCCATCGACCGTGTGCGCGCGGCGACGAGCGCGCAGGTCCCCGTCCCGGTGACGACCACCCTCGCGCCGGGCGCCACCGTTCGGCAGCGCTGGCAGCCTGTGGACAGGGTCGGGCTCTATGTACCCGGTGGCAAAGCTGTCTACCCGTCCAGTGTCGTCATGAACGTCGTCGCCGCCCAGGTCGCCGGCGTCGCATCCATCGCCCTCGCCTCCCCGGCGCAACGCGAACACGGGGGAGCGGTGCACCCCACCATCCTTGCCGCCGCCGGGCTCCTCGGGGTTTCCGAGATCTACGCGATGGGTGGTGCAAGCGCTATCGGCGCTCTCGCCTACGGCGTCCCCGAGCTCGGGCTTGAACCGGTCGACGTGGTCACCGGCCCGGGAAACATCTACGTTGCAGCAGCCAAGCGACTCGTCCGCGGAGTGGTCGGCATCGATGCCGAGGCCGGGACGACCGAAATCCTTGTGATCGCGGACGCCCAGGCTGACCCTCGGCTCATCGCCGCCGACCTCATCAGCCAGGCGGAACACGACGAAGCGGCGGCGTCGCTGCTGGTCACCGACTCGGCAGACCTTGCGGATGCCGTGACATCCCACCTCCGCTCGCTGTCTGCAACCACCGAGCACTCCACCCGGGTCAGCGAGGCGCTAGGTGGCCCCCAGTCGGCCATCGTGCTCGTCGACAACCTTGCCGAAGCCGCCCGGTTCAGCAACGCGTACGGTCCCGAGCACCTCGAAATCCAGACTGCTGACAATGAGGCCGTTCTCGCCACCATCACGAGCGCCGGGGCGATCTTCCTCGGGCAGCACTCCCCGGTGAGCCTCGGCGACTACCTCGCGGGCTCCAACCACGTCCTGCCGACGGGCGGACAGTCACGGTTCGCCTCGGGGCTCGGGGCGTACACGTTCCTCCGCCCGCAGCAGGTTGTCGACTACGACCGTACAGCCCTGTCCGAGGTGGCGCAGCGGGTGGTCGCGCTGTCGCGCGCCGAAGCTCTTCCTGCCCACGGTGACGCGATTACGGCGCGGTTCCCCTCCGACTAGCGGCGCCGACTACCGGCAGCGCGGGTGTTTTTGCGGTGCGCGGGCGTAAATGCACCCGCGCCCGCCCGGAACACCCGCGCAGCGGCATCCGGTCGCGTGTGCCGGTCCGTGTGCGCACGTGGTGCTCGGTGGCCCTGTTCAGAGCCGCTTCCGCAGATAAAACCGGAGAATGCCCGGGAGCGCGGGTGTTTTTGCGGTGCGCGGGCGTAAATGCACCCGCGCCCGCCCGGAACACCCGCGCGAGCGCGGCGGGCCCGGGGCAGGCCGGGCAGGCCGAGGCAGTGGCGCCGGCCCTCGACTAGTCTTGACACATGTTCTGCCCGTTCTGCCGCCATCCCGATTCACGCGTCATCGACTCCCGCACCAGCGACGATGGGCTGTCGATCCGACGCCGCCGGCAGTGCCCCGAGTGCGGTCGGCGCTTCTCGACGACCGAAACCGCGAGCCTCAACGTGATCAAACGAAGCGGTGTCGTCGAACCGTTCAGCCGGGAAAAGGTCGTCTCCGGGGTCCGCAAGGCCTGCCAGGGCCGGCCGGTGACCGACTCCGACCTTGCGATCCTCGCTCAGAAGGTCGAGGAGTCCATCCGCCAGACCGGCACCAGCCAGATCGACGCCAACGAGATAGGGCTCGCCATCCTCACCCCGCTGCGCGAACTCGACGAGGTCGCCTACCTCCGCTTCGCCAGTGTCTACCAGGGGTTCGATTCGCTCGAGGACTTCGAAGACGCGATCACCATCCTCCGGGATGAACGCGAGACGTCGGATGCCGCAACGGAGGTAACCGAGGAGCCTGCGCAGGCGTGACAGCCGCCTCACGGTAGCCTTGCACAGGCATGTATCGCATTCTCTTCACCTCCGTTCTGTCCAGGCTCGATCCTGAACGCGCCCACCACCTCGCCTTCGACGTGATCCGGGCGCTGCCCGCCGTCGGGCTCGCAGGGATGACCAGGCGCTTCACCCGCCCGACGGTCGACCTCAGCGTCAAGACCCTCGGCCTGCATTTCGACACGCCGTTCGGCGTCGCTGCGGGCTTCGACAAGGACGGTGACGCGGTCATCGGCCTCGGTGCCCTGGGATTCGGCCACGTCGAGGTTGGCACGCTGACGGCCCATTCGCAGCCAGGAAACCCGAAACCGCGGCTGTTCAGACTCATCCCTGACCGTGCTGTGATCAACCGGATGGGCTTCAACAACGGCGGGGCGGCATCCGCTGCCCGTCGCCTTGCCCGGGTGCGGAACGTGCCAGGGCGGCCAGTGCTCGGCGTGAACATCGGCAAGAGCCGTGTGGTTGGCGTTGACGCCGCCGTCAACGACTACCTCACGAGCACGAAGCTGCTCGCGCCCGTCGCCGACTACCTCGTGGTTAACGTCAGCTCACCGAACACCCCTGGGTTGCGGGGCCTGCAGGAACTCGACAAGCTCGAGCCGCTCCTGACCGCGGTGAAGCAGGCAGCGGCCGCGACACCGCTCCTCGTGAAAATCGCGCCGGACCTCACCGACGACGAAGTCCGCCGGATCGCCGAACTGGCGGTCGGAGTCGGTCTCGACGGGATCGTCGCCACCAACACGACCATCGCCAGGACCGGGCTGTCGACGCCGGCCGGCGTAATCGAAGCCGCCGGGGCAGGCGGGTTGTCAGGGGCGCCCCTCGCGGAACGATCCCTCGAAGTGCTCCGTCTCATCCGCGCCACCGTCCCGGAGAGCCTCTGCGTCATCTCCGTTGGCGGAGTCGAGACCGGGGCTGACGTGGCCGAACGCCTCGCCGCCGGCGCTACGCTCGTCCAGGGTTACACGGCGTTCCTCTACCGCGGCCCACTGTGGGCGCGGCAGATCAACCGGGAACTCAGCCGACGGGCATCCGCGTCCTGACGCGCATGCCCGTCGGAAGCGCGATCAGGCGGGGCGCTGCCCGCGCTTGACCTGCGGCTTCGGCAGGCGCAGAACGCGCATCTGGAACGCACGCATGGCCGCGTACCAGCGGACGCCGCGCTCGACGGATGCCTCACCGAACTTCGCGCCGAGCTTCTTTTTCACCTGGATGCCGAGCCAGATCGCATCGAGCACGGCGACGCCGAAGAAAGCCCAGAGCAGCAGCATTGCGTAGACCTGGATCGTCGCCGGGAAGAGCGTGAGGATGATCACGAGGAACATGACCGGGATCAGGAACTCACCGATGTTGAAGCGGGAGTCGACGAAGTCGCGCACGAAGCGCTTCTGCACACCGCGGTCGCGAGCCGGGAGGTAGCGTTCTTCTCCCGCGGCAAGGCCAAGTCGAGCTTTCTCGCGGGCTTCGGCCGTCTTCGCCCGTGCTGCCTTCGCTGCTTCCTTGCGGTCGCCTGGAACGAGTGGGCGCTTGTTGAGCGCTTCACGTTCTTTCCTGGTCGGTGTTGGGCGGCCCTTGCCGGCGGCGACGCGGGCGGCCGTCTCCTGGGCGGTTTCGATCATGGGCTCGGAAGACGAGTCTGGGGTGTGCTTGGTCACGATAAGTCCTTGCGCTGGATATCTCTTAAGATTACCTGCATGACCGATACCGCCGAGCACGTTCCTTCAGTTCCCTCCGCCGTCGACGGAGCCATCAGGGAGGCTGTTGCGACCGGGCTCCCGTCGACGATCGCCGATCTGTCCAGACTGGTGCGGATTCCGAGTGTCTCGTGGGCGGCCTTCGACCCTGCGCACGTGCGGCAGAGCGCGGAAGCAGTCGCCGCGCTGGCCGAGGAAACGGGCGTGTTCGACACCGTCGAGATCCGGCAGGCACCGATCGGGCAGGGCAGCGAGCTCGGCCAGCCGGCCGTGCTCGCGACCCGTCGCGCGAGGAACGGGCGGCCCACCGTGATGCTGTACGCCCACCACGACGTCCAGCCTCCAGGCAAGGATGAGGACTGGGACTCCCAGCCCTTTGAACCGACCGTCCGCGGGGACCGCATCTACGGCCGAGGCGCCGCCGACGACAAAGCAGGGGTGATGGCGCACATCGCCTCGCTCCGTGCGCTCACCGAGACGGTCGGCGACGACCTCGACCTCGGCCTCGCGCTGTTCATCGAGGGGGAGGAGGAGTTCGGGTCCCGCTCGTTCGCCAACTTCCTGGCCGAGAACCGGGATGCCCTCGCCGCGGATGCCATCATCGTCGCGGATTCAAACAACTGGGATGAGAAAACCCCAGCCCTGACCATCGGACTGCGCGGCAATGTCACCTTCCGCCTGACGATCCGCACCCTGGAGCATGCTTCGCACTCGGGGATGTTCGGGGGAGCCATCCCCGATGCCATGCTCGCCGGCATCCGCTTGCTCGCGACCTTCTGGGATGACGCCGGGTCTGTCGCCGTGGACGGATTGACCCGGTACGAGGGGTCGACACCCGAGTACTCGGAAGAGCAGCTCCGTGCTGAAGCCGGCCTTCTTCCCGGCACCCAGCCGGTGGGTACCGGCTCGATCCTCAGCCGCATCTGGTCGCAGCCGTCGATCACGGTCACCGGCATCGACGCGCCGACCGTGGCGAATGCGTCGAACACGCTGTCCCCGGTCATCGCCGTCAAAGTGAGTGTCCGGGTGGCGCCCGGCCAGACGGCCAGGGCGGCCGCTGAGGCAATCGAAGCGCACCTGATGGCGAACACGCCGTTCGGCGCGACGATCGAGATCGACGAACTCGACCTCGGCGACCCGTTCCTGGTCGACACGAGCGGGCACGCGGTCGGCGAGGCGAAGCGTGCGATGGCGGATGCCTGGGGAGTGGAGCCGGTCGAGCTGGGGGTCGGTGGCTCGATTCCGTTCATCGCCGACCTCGTCCGTGAGTTCCCCGAGGCCGAGATCCTCGTCACCGGAGTGGAGGACCCCCACTCACGAGCTCACAGCCCGAACGAATCACTTCACCTCGGTGTTTTCCATCGTGCGATCCTCGCCGAGGCTTTGCTGCTCGGCCGTCTCAACGCACAAACGCGCTGACACGGCGCCCGGGAATTCTCGCAGGCCATCCCCGGTTGGGATGCGTAGAATGAATTTTCGCAACGGCGCAAGTACGACAGACCACGCAAGTACGACATACCAAGGAGAGTCATGAGCGACACGACGCTGACATCCGCCCCGCCCGCCCACGGAGTCGGGCTGAGCGACACGGCAGCAGCCAAGGTGAAGAGCCTGCTCGAGCAGGAAGGCCGTGACGACCTCCGGCTGCGCGTCGCGGTCCAGCCGGGCGGCTGCTCCGGGCTCATCTACCAGCTGTACTTCGACGAGCGCATCCTCGACGGTGACACGACCGTGGACTTCAACGGCGTCGAGGTCGTTGTCGACAAGATGAGTGTCCCGTATCTGGACGGCGCTTCGATCGACTTCGAGGACACCATCCAGAAGCAGGGTTTCACCATCGACAACCCGAACGCAGGCGGCAGTTGCGCTTGCGGAGACAGCTTCCACTAGGCGGATATTCAGCTTTTTGTGCAGGGGACGCGCCGGGAACGGCACGTCCCCTGCAGCGTTTAAGCCCGGCTGAGCCGCCGAATTCCGCCCCACTGCACCGAAATGGTCCAGAGCCGGCTGCGGTATCGGGCTAGACTGATGGCTGAAATAACACTGTCATCGAAAGGTCCCAGGTGCGCTCGAATCGTCGACTCCGATGGGCTGCTATACCGGTTGCCATCACGCTCGCCGTGGTATTGGCCGGCTGTACCCAGGCCGAACTACACGGCTATCTTCCAGGTTTTGTTGAGGGCGAACCGCCCGTCACCAACCACACCGAGCGGGTAGCCGGTCTGTGGGTCACCTCGTGGATCATCCTCCTTCTCGTGGGCCTGCTCACCTGGGGGCTCATCATCTGGGCCATCGTGGTCTACCGCCGCAGGAAGGGCCAGACCGGCCTTCCCGTCCAGATGCGCTACAACATGCCGATCGAGATCTTCTACACGATCGTGCCGCTGATCCTCGTCCTCGGTTTCTTCGCCTTCACGGCGCGGGACCAGGCCGCGATCGAGACGCAGTATGAGGACCCCGACGTCGAGATCTCGATCTTCGCGAAGCAGTGGGCCTGGGACTTCATCTACGAAGAAGCGGTGGACGGCGAGGATGTCTGGTTCGCAGGCGTCCAGGGTGAGCAGGAAGAAGGGGCCGCCGCAGGCACCATCGACCAGGAGAAGCTCCCGACGCTGTACCTGCCCGTCGGCGCCGACGTAAGAATCGCACTCGAATCGCGCGACGTCATCCACTCGTTCTGGGTCATCGACTTCCTCTACAAGAAGGACATGTTCCCCGGAAAGACCAACTACATGTCGTTCTCTCCTGAGCGTGAAGGCACCTACGCCGGCAAGTGCGCCGAGCTCTGCGGCGAGTATCACTCGCTGATGCTCTTCAACGTCGAGGTCGTTTCGCAGGCCGAGTACGACGACTACCTGCAGTCGCTGGCCGACCAGGGCAACATCGGAGAGTTCGGCGACGAATTTTCCCGCAACGCCACGCTTCCGGGTATCGACGCGCCGGAACGTCCCGAGGAGGGAAACTAGCCATGGCTACCACCATCGAGATTCCTGCTGGACAGGCCCGTGTGCTGAACCGGAATACGGTGCAGCGCAAGGGGAACGTCCTCGTCAACTGGATCACCTCCACCGACCACAAGACGATCGGGTACATGTACCTGATCTCCTCGTTCCTGTTCTTCTGCATCGGCGGCGTGATGGCCCTGATCATCCGTGCGCAGCTGTTCGAACCGGGCCTCAACCTGCTCGAAACGAAGGAACAGTACAACCAGCTGTTCACCATGCACGGCACGATCATGCTGCTCATGTTCGCGACGCCGCTGTTCGCCGGGTTCGCCAACGCGCTTATGCCCCTGCAGATCGGTGCCCCGGACGTCGCGTTCCCGCGACTGAACGCCTTCGCATTCTGGCTTTTCCTGTTCGGCAGTCTCCTGGCCGTGGGCGGGTTCCTCACCCCTCAGGGTGCAGCCTCCTTCGGCTGGTTCGCGTATGCACCGCTCTCAAGCACAACGTTCACGCCGGGCATCGGCGGTAACCTCTGGGTGCTCGGCCTGGCGCTGTCCGGGTTCGGAACAATCCTCGGTGGTGTGAACTTCATCACCACGATCATCACCATGCGCGCTCCCGGCATGACCATGTTCCGGATGCCGATCTTCACCTGGAACACGCTCGTCACGTCGCTGCTCGTCCTGATGGCCTTCCCGGTTCTCGCTGCGGCCCTCTTCGCGCTCGGCGCAGACCGAGTCTTCGACGCGCACATCTATGACGCCGAGAACGGCGGAGTGATTCTCTGGCAGCACCTGTTCTGGTTCTTCGGCCACCCCGAGGTCTACATCATCGCCCTGCCGTTCTTCGGCATCGTGAGTGAGGTCTTCCCGGTCTTCAGCCGTAAGCCGATCTTCGGATACAAGACGCTGGTCTACGCGACGATCGCGATCGCCGCCCTCTCCGTCACGGTGTGGGCACACCACATGTACGTGACCGGGTCGGTCCTGCTGCCGTTCTTCGCACTGATGACAATGCTCATCGCGGTTCCGACCGGCGTGAAGATCTTCAACTGGGTCGGCACGATGTGGCGGGGGTCCGTTACCTTCGAGACGCCCATGCTCTGGGCGATCGGCTTCCTCATCACCTTCACGTTCGGTGGACTCACCGGTGTCATCCTGGCGTCGCCGCCGCTCGACTTCCACGTCTCTGACACATACTTCGTCGTGGCGCACTTCCACTACGTCGTGTTCGGTACCGTCGTCTTCGCAATGTTCAGCGGGTTCTACTTCTGGTGGCCCAAGTGGACCGGCAAGATGCTCAACGAGAGGCTCGGCTACTGGCATTTCTGGCTGCTCTTCATCGGCTTCCACACGACGTTCCTCATCCAGCACTGGCTCGGGGTCGTCGGGATGCCGCGTCGTTACGCGACGTACTCGCCCGAGGATGGTTTCACCTGGATGAACCAGCTGTCGACGGTCGGCTCGATGATTCTCGCGCTGTCGATGCTTCCGTTCTTCCTGAACGTGTACATCACGGCCCGCAAGGCGCCGAAGGTGACCGTCAACGACCCGTGGGGTTACGGCGGATCGCTCGAATGGGCGACATCCTGCCCGCCACCTCGTCACAACTTCACGTCGATTCCGCGCATTCGTTCAGAGCGTCCGGCCTTCGATCTGAACCACCCCGAAGCCGGCATCCCCGTTGGCGTCGGCCCGGCGAAGGACGCCCCGGATGCCCCGACGTACGATCTCGCGGAAGGTGAAGTGAAGTAATGAAAGCGAACGTCAACCTTTTCTGGATCCTCGCGGGCTTCTTCGCGATCGCCGATGTGACGTACATCGTCTGGAGCCTCAACGATCCATCCCACGGCACCATTGAATGGGCCGGCGCGACAGCGCTCACACTGTCGGTGCTTTTGGCGCTGTTCCTCGGCTTCTACCTCAACCGGGTGCACCGTCACCAGGGTGGGGAGCTACCGGAGGACATCCTCAGCTCGAACATCGATGACGGCGACCCGGAGCTCGGCCACTTCGCTCCGTGGAGCTGGTGGCCCATCATCCTCGCCGGTGGTGGAGCGCTCATGATGCTCGGCTTGTCGGTCGGCTTCTGGATCTCGTTCATCGCGGTTCCGGTGCTGGTGGTCTCTGTCGTCGGCTGGACTTACGAGTTCTACCGCGGGTACCACGCCCACTGACACCGGCAACACCCGAAACGGCCAGGCACTGATGTGCCTGGCCGTTTCGGGTTTGGCGGGGTTTGCCGCGCTTCCATGCTTCAAATTCAGGAGGTTCGGTCCTTCGGATTCAGGCGGCTCCGGCCTTCAGGCCTTCAGAACCAGCAGATCCGGGCCGACTCGCCTTCCGGAGGGCGCGACACTCCGACGCTCAGGCAGGATCGCCTGAATTCGGGGTGCGACGGAGGGTGAGGACGGTGACGGATGCCGTGACGATACCAGGAGCATCCGGCGCGCGGTCCGTGGTGAGCGCATGATGGGCTGACGGGCCCATCCCCAGCAAGAGTTCGAGCGCTTCGCCGTCGAGCGTCATCTGGAACTCGACCTCGGTGCGTTCGACCTCATCGAACCAGGGCTCAGCTGTGCGCACCAGGTCGTCGGCCTTGCCCTCAGGGATGTCGAGGGCGAGACCGGCAGCGCGCGCTTCGTGGAGGTGGTTGCCGGTGGGCACGACGGCAACCAGGCATCCGTCGATATCGAGCACCCTGGCGAATTCAGGAAGATTTCTGGGGGCGAAGACGCTGAGCAGAATGTCCCGTGACGCATCGGCGAGGGGGAGTGGCTGCCAGACGTCGAGTACCAGTCCAACGGCTCCCGGGACGCTGTTCACAGCGGTTCGGACGGCGGCAGGCGACAGGTCAGCTGCGAGGATGTCTCCGGCGTCGACAGCGCTGCTGACCGCGTCGAGATAGTAGCCGGTGCCGCAGCCGATCTCAGCGATCCGGGCGCCGGCACCTGTAACGGCGTTCGAAGATGCCCCGGCTACCGCGTCAGCGATCGGCTGGTACGCCCCCGTCGCGAAGAACCGGGCGCGCGCGGCAAGCATCTCGGCGCTGTCCCCGACCACCCGGGTTTTCGGGGGCAGGAGGGACACGTAGCCGCGCTTGTTCACATCGAACCGGTGCCCGTTCGCACAACCGAGAACGAGCGTACCGGTAGGGGAGAGCGGAACAGTGCCGAAACCGGCTGAGAAACAGATCGGGCAGCGAAGCCCCCCTGCCAAACGGTGGAGGGTCAACGCTGCCCGATCGTGTTGAAGGAACTCGTCCTAGTGGTGGTTGGAGGATTCGATCTCGGCCCGTGTGATCGGGTCGATGCGGTCTTCGAAGAACCACCGTGAGAGGACCGCCCGTGCGCGCTGGGCCACGGTGATACGTCCGCGCGAGTCCGGGCGGATCATCAGCGGCTGGTAGGACTCGTGGCTGACGAGCTTCCAGCGCTCGAAGTCATCGACAGGTTCGTGCACCTCGATGTACTCGCCACCGGGCAGACGGACGATGCGGCCAGACTCGTAGCCGTGGAGCGCGATCGAGCGATCCTTCTTCTGCAGCGCGAGGCAGGTGCGCTTCGCGATGAAGTAGGCGATGACCGGTCCGAGGAACAGCAGCACCTGCAGGGTGTGGATGACACCCTCCATCGTGAGCTTGAAGTGAGTCGCGATGATGTCCGAGCTCGCAGCAGCCCACAGGACGGCGTAGAACGTGACGCCGGCTGCGCCGATCGCCGTGCGGGTCGCCGCGTTGCGGGGACGGTCGAGGATGTGGTGTTCCCGCTTGTCGCCGGTGATCCACGCCTCGATGAACGGGTAGAACAGCACGAGCATGATGAACACGCCGACCAGGGTGAGTGGAATCAGGATCCCGAACGAGAAGGTGTGGTCGAAGAGAACAACATCCAGGTGCGGGGGAGCCAGTCGCAGGACGCCGTCGGCGAAGCCGATGTACCAGTCAGGCTGGGTACCTGCGGAGACCGGGGACGGGTCGTACGGGCCGTAGTTCCAGACCGGGTTGATCGTGAACAGCGACGCGATGAGCATGACAACACCGAAGACGATGAAGAAGAACCCACCGGCCTTCGCTGCGTACACCGGGAGGATCGGGAATCCGACGACGTTCTGCTCGGTGCGTCCTGGGCCGGGGTACTGGGTGTGCTTGTGCACGACGACGAACAGCAGGTGCAGGGCGATGAGCACGAGGATGATCGCCGGAAGCAAAAGGATATGGAGGGAGTACAGGCGACCGACGATCGCTGTGCCGGGGAACTCGCCGCCGAAGAGGAGGAACGAGGTCCACGTGCCGATGAGCGGAATGCCCTTCACCATGCCGTCGATGATCCGCAGGCCGTTACCGGAGAGCAGGTCATCAGGTAGTGAGTAACCGGTGAAGCCTTCAGCCATGGCGAGGATGAAGAGGACGAAGCCGATCACCCAGTTGAGCTCACGCGGCTTGCGGAAGGCACCGGTGAAGAAGATGCGCAGCATGTGCAGGCCGATCGAGGCCACGAACAGCAGTGCTGCCCAGTGGTGGACCTGGCGCATGAGAAGGCCGCCACGGATGTCGAAGGAGATGTCGAGGGTGGATGCCATTGCCGCCGACATCTCGACGCCCTTAAGCGGCACGTACGAGCCGTCGTAGTGCACCTCGGCCATCGACGCATCGAAGAAGAACGTCAGGAACGTTCCCGAGAGAAGGATGATGACGAAGCTGTACAGCGCCACTTCACCGAGCAGGAACGACCAGTGGTCGGGGAAGATCTTGCGACCGAGTTCCTTGACGGCGGTCGAGATGCTCGTCCGCTCGTCAATGTAGTTCGACGCGGCTGCCGTGAAACCGCCGGACTTCTTCGCCGGTACGGCTGGTCTTGGTTCGGCCGGGGCCGTGACGGTGTTCAATGACGCTCCCAGAAACTCGGGCCAACAGGTTCGCGGAAGTCGCTCTGGGCGATGAGGTAGCCCTCGTCATCGATCGCGATCGGAAGCTGCGGAAGGGGACGTGCCGCGGGTCCGAAGATCACGGCGCAGTGGTTGGTGACATCGAACTGCGACTGGTGGCACGGGCAGAGCAGATGGTGGGTCTGCTGCTCGTACAACGCCACGGGGCATCCGACGTGGGTGCACACCTTCGAGTATGCGACGATTCCGTCGTACGACCAGTCCTTCTTGTCCTCGTCTTCGACGAGGTCTTCAGGCTTGAGCCGCATCAGCAGGACGATGGCCTTTGCCTTCTCCTCGAGGTAGCCCTCGGAGTGTCCGACGCTGGCCAGCTTTTCGGGGATGACGTGGAAGACCGACCCAATCGTGACATCGGATGCCTTGATCGGCAGTCCGGAGGGGTCGCGGGCAAGCTTGTCGCCGGCTTCCCACATCGTGTGCTTGAGCAGGTCGACCGGGTTCTCGTTCTCGGGGGCGAGCCCGCGGAACAGGACGATGGCCGGGAGCGGGAACGCGATGAGCGCACCGATCAGGCTGTTGCGGATCAGGGAACGACGACCGAAGCCGGACTCCCGGTTGGCCTCATCGAAGATCTCAACGGCGCGTGCCCTGGTGTCTTCCGAGCCGCGCACCGGGTGACGCATGTCGATGCCCTCTTGGTCGTGCATGAGGGCCTTACCCCAGTGCACGGCTCCGATGCCGATCGCCAGCAATGCCAGGGCGAGACCGAGACCGATCATGAGGTTGTTCATCCGGACGGAGCCGATGTCCTCCGGAATGATCGGGAACGCCATGTATGCCGCAATGGCCAACACGCTGCCGACGATGGAGAGGTAGAAGAGCGTGTAAACCGTACGCTCAGCGTTCTTCTCCTTCTTCGGGTCAAGGTCGGTGACCCGGGCGCGGTGAGGGGGGAATCCTGGGTTCTGGACCGCATCCCTGGCCACAACCGCCGTGCCGACGGCGTGTTCGGTGCCGTGGCCGGTGCTCGACGAGTCGGCAGCGGCGATGTCCGTGCCGCTGTTACCGTCCTGTGCCATGTTGCTCCTTCATAATTCTGCGCATTCTTCTAAAGCCTCGTGCCTAGTTCGACCGTGCTGTGATCCACACGGTAATCGCGACGATGGTGCCGAGACCGAAAATCCAGAGGAAGAGTCCCTCAGCGACCGGCCCGAGCGAACCGAGCTGGTTTCCGCCTGGTGAGGGGTTTTCTTCCATAAATTTGAGTGCCGAGATGACATCTCGCTTGTCTTCGGGGGTGAGGTTCGCGTCGTTGAAGACGGGCATGTTCTGCGGTCCGGTGACCATTGCCTCGTAGATGTGCGCGGGCTCGACGCCCGACAGGCTTGGTGCCCACTTGCCCTCGGTGAGGGCGCCTCCGGCACCGGCGACGTTGTGGCACATGGCGCAGTTGATGCGGAACAGTTCGGCACCGTTGGCGACGTCGCCCTCGCCGTCGAGGAGAGACTCGTCGGGGATAGCGGGGCCGGGGGCGATGGATGCAACGTACTGTGCCATCGACAGGATCTGCTCGTCGGTGAACTGGACGGGCTTGTCCGGGGCCTGCGGGCCGTGGGCCTGCATCGGCATCCGTCCCGTTCCGACCTGGAAGTCGACGGCAGCCGCGCCGACGCCGATCAGGCTCGGAGCGTTCTCCGTGCCCTCAAGCGCGAGGCCGTGGCAGGAGGCGCAGTTCGCCGCGAAGAGCTTCTCGCCCTCCTCAACACTCGCCGCGCTGACCACAGCGGGAACTTCGGCGCTTGCGGTGCTCGTCGAGAAGGCGGCGTAAGCGCCACCGGTGAAGAGAAGGCCGACGGCGAGAAGCGAAATCGTGGCGAGCGGGCCGCGGCGGCGTGCTTTCCGGCTCTTGGAGGCGGAGGGGGATGTTGTCCTGGGCATTGCTGTGCTTTCTCCGGTTGCTATTGAAGTACGTAGATGACGAAGAAGAGGCCGATCCAGACGACATCAACGAAGTGCCAGTAGTAGGAGACGACGATGGCGCTCGTCGCTTCCTTGTGACCGAACGACTTGACGGCGTACGCACGACCGATCACGAGGAGGAATGCGATGAGCCCTCCGGTGACGTGGAGGCCGTGGAAACCGGTAGTGAAGTAGAACGCGGAACCGTATGCGTTGGACGACAGCGACACGCCTTCGCTCACGAGGATGGCGTACTCGTAGATCTGGCCGGCTACGAAGATGGCGCCGAGAGCGTAGGTGAGGAAGAACCACTCGACCATTCCCCACTGGGAAGGCTTCCAGCCGACGGACCGGGGCTGCATCCGCTCAGCGGCGAAGACGCCGAACTGGCAGGTGAACGATGAGCTCACCAGGATGATCGTGTTGACCGTCGAGAACGGAACGTTCAGCAGGGCGGTCTCGCTGGCCCAGAGGTCCGGTGCTACCGACCGGAGGGTGAAATAGATCGCGAAAAGTCCCGCGAAGAACATGACCTCACTGCCGAGCCACACGATGGTGCCTACAGCGACAGTGTTTGGCCTGTTGATCTTCGGGGCTCTCGCCGCATAGTTCAATGAAGTGCTCGTCACTTCTCCATTATGGCCGATATCCCAGCCGGATTTTCGCATTCCCAGCCCCGGCGGCAAGTCTCGTAGGTTAGGCAACGCTCACAACGGGCAGGGAATCCGCCGTGAATGCGCCGTCAGTCGCTCGGTCGATACCATTTGAGCTATGTCTGATTCTCCAAGCTGGCCCTACGTCCTCACGACCCTCCTCGGGGGAGACGATCTCAGCGTTGCCGAAGCGACGTGGGCGATGGAGCAGGTCATCAGCGGTGAAGCGTCGTCGGCGCAGATCGCCGGCTTTCTCGTGGCGCTGCGGGCGAAGGGGGAGTCGGTCAACGAAATCGTCGGTTTCCGGGATGCGATCCTCGAGAAATCGGTGTCGCTACCGGTTGACTCCATGGCTCTGGACATCGTCGGAACAGGCGGCGACCGGTTCGGAACCGTGAACATCTCCACCATGGCCTGCCTTGTGGTCGCCGCAAGCGAGGTTCCCGTCATCAAACACGGGAACAAGGCGGTGAGCTCGACCTCCGGCGCCAGCGATGTGCTGTCTGAACTCGGAATCGACCTGACCCTGTCGCCGGAGGCGGTGGCATCCGCCCTCACCGAGACCGGCATCACTTTCGCTTTCGCATCCGCGTTCCACCCCGGTTTCCGGCACGCGGCCCCCGTGCGCGCCGAACTCGGGATTCCGACCGTCTTCAACTACCTCGGGCCGCTCTGCAACCCCGCGCGGCCCGAGGCGTCCGCCGTCGGCGTCGCCCAACTGGACCGGGTGCCCCTGTTCGTCGGTGTATTCCAGACGCGCGGCGCCACGGCGCTCGTGTTCCGCGGCGATGACGGACTCGACGAGCTCACAACCACCGGGCACTCGCACATCTGGGAGATCAGCCGCGGCCTCGTCACCGAGCACGACCTGGACCCGCGCGACCTCGGGATTCCGCGGTCGAAGATGAGCGATCTCGTCGGAGGGGGCCCTCGACACAATGCCGACGTCGTGCGCCGCGTCCTGGCGGGGGAGCAGGGCCCAGTGCGGGACATCGTCCTGCTGAACGCCGCAGCAGGGCTTGTGGCGTACCGCCTCGCCGAGGACCCGTCGCAGATGCAGGTCAGCATCCTGGACCGGTTCCAGGCGCAGCTCGGAATCGCGCGCGAGGCGGTCGATTCCGGCCGGGCGGCCGCGAAGCTGGAGGAATGGGTCCGCGCAACCCAAGGGCGGGCGTCGGCGTCCTGAACCCCTTACGCCTCGGCGGCACGGCAGCTAGGTTGTGGAGTGGCTGCCTCAGTCAGGGGCAGGTTCCGGTTCGCGAATAGCAGGAGAGTTCCAATGAAGAAGCTCATCAACGACCCCAAGAATGTCGTCCCCGAATCGGTCGAGGGTTTCGCCTCGGCGCACGCAGACATCGTACGGGCATCCACCGACCCGATCTTCATCGTCCGGTCGGATGCCCCGTCAGGCAAAGTGGGCATCGTTTCAGGGGGCGGCAGCGGACACGAACCGCTCCACGGGGGATTCGTCGGTTTCGGGATGCTCGACGCCGCCGTTCCTGGCGCTGTCTTCACATCGCCGACCCCGGATCCGATTGTCGCCGCTACAGCGGCGGTCGACGGGGGGCGTGGTGTGCTGCACATCGTCAAGAACTACACGGGGGATGTGCTCAACTTCGAAACGGCGGCCGACCTTGCCGCGGTTGACGGTATTGAGGTTCGCAGCGTGGTCGTCAATGACGACGTCGCCGTGCAGGACTCGCTCTACACTGCCGGGCGCAGGGGAGTGGCAGGCACGGTACTGGTCGAGAAAATCGCCGGCGCGTCCGCCCAACGAGGCGACTCGCTCGACGACGTCGCCGCTGTGGCCGAGAAGGTGATCGCGCAGGTGCGCTCCATGGGGGTGGCGCTGACGCCGTGTGTGGTTCCGCACGCCGGAGAGCCGAGCTTCGCCCTCGAGGACGATGAGATGGAGATCGGCATCGGAATCCACGGTGAGCCTGGCCGGGAGAAGATCAAGCTGCAGCCGGCCGACGCCATCGTCGACCGCCTCCTCGGCCCGATTATCGACGACATCCCGTTTGCGTCAGGAGACAAGGTCCTGCTGCTCGTCAACGGCATGGGCGGGACACCGCAAATCGAGCTCTACATCATCTACCGCCGGGCGGCACAGGTGCTCGCCGAGCGAGGGATCGAGGTCACTCGGTCTCTCGTGGGCAACTTCACAACATCCCTCGAGATGCAAGGCATGTCGCTTTCGGTGCTCAAGCTCGATGATGAGCTGACCGAGTTGTGGGACGCACCGGTGCAAACGGCCGCCCTCCGCTGGGGACGCTGAGAACGTGACGGAACGACGAAAGGACATTCGATGAGCCTGAATACCGACTGGGTTCTCAACTGGGTCAGGGCGAGCGCGGCCGTCATCGCGGAGAACCGGGTGGAGTTGATCAGGCTCGACCGGGAGATCGGTGACGGCGACCATGGCGAGAACATGGATCGGGGCTTCTCCGCGGTGCTTCCCAAACTCGACGACCTCGCCGACGATGCCCTTCCGGCCGATGTGCTCAAGCTCGTCGCAACGACCCTCATCTCGACAGTCGGCGGGGCATCCGGGCCGCTGTACGGGACCGCGTACCTCAAGGCTGCCGGGGCCGTGGCGGATCTCGGAGAGCTCGATGGAGCCGCTGTCACCGGGCTCCTGCGTGCCGCCCGCGACGGGATCGTGCTCCGCGGCAAGGCCGAGACCGGCGACAAAACGATGATCGACGCCTGGAGCCCGGCGGTCGACGCTGCTGACGCGGCCCTGGCAGGCGGATCGAGTCCAGCCCAGATCCTTCAGGCCGCGGCCGACGCTGCGGCTGCAGGAGCGGAGGCAACCGAGCCGCTTGTCGCCAGGAAGGGACGGGCTAGCTATCTGGGCGAACGGGCGATCGGTCATCGGGATCCAGGAGCCCAGTCCACGTCCCTCCTGCTGCGCGCCGCCGCGGATGTCGCCGGTACGGCGGCCACAGCATGAGCATTGGACTTGTCTTCGTATCGCACAGCGCACGGATCGCCGAAGGCCTCGTCGATCTTGCGCGGCAAATGGCGCCTGATGTGTCGCTCGAGGCCGCAGGCGGCACCGATGACGGCGGAATCGGCACGAGTTTCGATCGGATAACCGCGGCGATCGCCGCGGCGGACACCGGTGACGGGGCCGTTCTGCTCTGCGACCTCGGTTCAGCCATCCTCACCGCTGAGACCGCGCTGGAGTTCCTCGACGCTGAGCAGAGGTCACGCATCCTTCTCGTCGACGCACCGCTGGTCGAGGGAGGCGTCGCCGCTGCTGTTGCGGCGCAAACCGGTGAGGACCTGGCCGCCGTGGCTGCTGCGGCCCGAACGGCGTCGGGAGCGGCGGCGGGAGCGGCTCCGACGCCGGTGCCCGGGGAGCCCGATGCCGGTGCGGCCGGATACTCCCGGGTCGTCACCATCATCAACCGCGACGGGCTGCACGCAAGACCGGCCGCCGATTTCGTCAAACTGGCCAGCACATTCCCCGTCCGGGTGACCGTGAACGGCAAAGACGCGAAGAGCCTGCTGGCGATCATGGCGCTCGGCCTCGTTCGAGGCAGGGACGCCGAGATCTCGACGCAGGACCCGAACGGCGTTGAAGCGGTCGACGCCCTCGCCGACCTGGTGGCATCCGGCTTCGGCGAGGAATGAATCTCGAAACGAGTGCATACCAGTTCCGTGCCCTTTCGTCAAATCGGCGCTACCATGGCGTATGGTCCGATCAAAGAAGACGGAGACCACGGACGGTCGACTGGTTCGCTCGGCCGCGTGGATCGACCGAAAGTTGATGCCGGTGTTCGGCCCTCCGCCGATTACCGAAGGCACCGATGACGACGCTGACGGCGTCGGTCCTGCCTGCCCGGTATGCGGGCATCCGATGTCGGAGCACACCATCGATCACTCGACGCGCAACGCCGTTCTCGAGTGCCCGGCGCCCATCGACCACAATCTTGAGCACCCGAATCACTCACCGCTGGACGAATTTGGGATGCCGCTGCGCGGCCCGCGGCGGCCGGCCAAGAACTCTCAATGACGCGCCCGCAGACCCTGTCGCCCGCTGAAACCTCGGATGAGCTGCGGGGGAGTGCGTTCCGTCATGCGTCCGGGGCCCTCTCGGGATCGTTCCGCACACCCGATTTCGCGACGGGCGCCCGGCTCGTCGCTCTGGTCGCTGAGATCGCTGAGGCAATGAACCATCACCCGGACGTCACCCTGGGCTGGGGTTCGGTGACTTTCGCGCTGACGTCCCACGATGCCGGGGGAGTGACGGCGAGGGACCTGGAGCTGGCGCGGCGCATCAGCGCGGCTGCGAAGGAGCTTGGCATCGAGCCGGAGTCCTCCAGCGGCGGATGACCTGACGAAGCCGCGCGAATTGTGACGCGAAGCGGTGCGGGCATCCGTCGCGCCAGATAGCGCCGGTGGTGCGAGATATCCTCCCCCGATGTGGGGGAGAAGTAGGTAAACAAACGACGCTACGTTGAGCACATCGGAAACCCGAGCATTGCTCAGCGAATCTCTCTTCGGGCGCTCCGACTCCACCTGTAACCCCGACATGCAGGAGCATCGATGACGCCTCCCGAGACCCGACGCATGCGTCGCGCCTCATCACAGCCACAACTCCCATTTGACTGCTGTGTCGTCGGTGCAGGACCGGTCGGCCTGGCCTGTGCGCTCGAGGCGGCGGATGCCGGCATGTCGGTTCTTCTGGTCGACGCGGGATCGGCTCGGTCCGTCCGGAAGAACGTTCCCGAGCGGGCCGACGGGCCAGACATCATCGTCGACCCCGACCGGCATGCGCCGATCGAGCACGTGACCCGGAGCGGCATCGGCGGGACGTCGTGGCTGTGGGGCGGCCGCTGTGTTCCATTCGAACCCATCGACTTCGAATACCGCGATTTCGTGCCTGACTCTGGTTGGCCGATCACGATCGACGACATCAGGCCGTTCGAGGCCGCCGCCGTCGATTATCTCGACTGTGGTGAGGCCAATTTCCGGGCGGATGCTGCCGAATGGGCGGGTCTCGGTGATTTCACGATGTCGCAACTGGAGCGGTGGTCCAGGCAGCCCAGGCTTGGGGATCGCCTCGGCCGGCGTGTGCAGGAACATCCCGGCATCACGGTTCTCGGCGACTCGCCGGTCGTCGACATCGATTTCGCCCCCAACGGCGAGGCCTACACGCTCGTCGTGGAGTACCGGGGCCGACGCCGCCGCATCGCGGCGACGAACTACGTCCTCGCGATGGGTGGCCTGGAGACCACGCGGCTGCTGCTGACGCTCCAGCGTTCGCATCCCGCGATGTTCGGTGGCGTCGACGGGCCCCTCGGCCGCTATTACATGGGTCATGCAGCCGGCCACGTCGCCGACCTCGTCCTGGACGAACCCGAACGGGCCAGGGAACTGGACTTCCACCGAGGCGCGGAGGGAACGTACCAGCGGCGACGATTCACCCTGTCCGGGGCTGCCCAGCGCCGGGAGCGGATCCTCAACACCAGCTTCTACCTCGACAATCCGCCGTTCCACGACGTCAAGCACCGCAATGCCACGCTCTCGCTCGTGTACCTCGCGCTGGTGATCCCGTTCGTCGGGCGGCGCGTCCTCGCGGAGCGCATCCGGCTCCGGCACATCGGAGCGCCTCCTCGCCGGATCGGCGCCCACCTGACCAACGTGCTCCGGCGCCCGTGGCGCGCTGCGGCCGACGTGGGCGACATCCTCCGGTATCGCTATTTCTCCGCGGTCCGGAAACCCGGCTTCATCCTGCGGAATGAATCCGGTCGTTACGCGCTCCGGTACCACGCCGAGCAGATCCCGAATGCCGACAGCCGCATCGCCCTCGTCCCCGGCGGGGGATCGCGGCTGACCATCGATTACCGGTACACCGACCACGACATCGATTCCCTGCTGCGCTGCCACCAGTTGCTCGACGCGAGGCTGCGCGCGGCCGGGGTTGGGCGCCTCGAGTACGTCGCACCCACCGAGGAGGGCGTGCGAGAGTCGATCTGGGAGCAGGCCATCGGTGGCGTCCACAGCGTCGGGACGACGAGGATGAGTGTGGACCCCGACGACGGCGTCGTGGACGCGGACTGCAGGGTCCATGGGTCCGCGAACCTGTACATCGCTTCGAGCAGTGTCTTCCGCACGACGGGAGAGGCGAATCCGACGTTCCTCGCGACGTGCCTTGCCGTCCGCCTGGCGAACCACCTCGCCAGGAAGACGGTGGATGTGTCGACGGTGCATGCCGAGGACGTCACGGTCGCCGGCGGTGGTGCGGAGTCGGCTGCGGCCTGACCGGTTCACTCGTTCCGGATGCGGTCACCCGGCGCGCCAGGTGTATTTGTCCGGGGCAGGTGCGGAGGCGGCGTGCTGGGCGTGGGGAGGGGTCGAGGCGCTCCCACATCGCTTTGTTGACATAATGTGCATTATCGGCATCAAACGGGAAGGGGCCGGCTGGCAAGGGCGAATCCGGCGAACCCCTTCTGAATTGCTGCGGAGAGCATCCGCTGTGCGCCTCCTGCAGGACGGATGCCTCGCCGTTCGTGGGGCGCCGTCCGCCGGTCGCCGCTTGTGGCTCGCCGCTCATGACTCGTCGCTCAACTGGCGCAGATGTCGATTCTTCGTCGTAGAAAACGACGTGTGCGTCAGATGGCGCCACACTAGGCGCGCTGTGCGTCGCGTTCGCATGACGCTCATGTCTGGTTTCCGGCCCCAACGCCGACACGTGCGTCAGATGGGCGCAAGTGCCCAGGCGCCGTGCCACTCCCCACTTCGAGACAGTGCCGCTTGATTACTTGACATAATACGAGCGCTGCGTCCGCTACGCACCAACGTACGTCGCGAGATGCTCCCCGGTCACTGTGGTCCTCGCGGCGACCAGATCGACCGGTGTGCCTTCGAAGACGATCCGGCCCCCGTCGTGTCCAGCCCCAGGGCCAAGGTCGATGATCCAGTCGGCGTGGGCCATGACGGCCTGGTGATGCTCGACGACGATGACGGATTTGCCGGAGTCGACGAGGCGGTCTAGCAGGCCGAGCAGGTTCTCGACGTCGGCGAGGTGCAAGCCAATGGTGGGTTCGTCGAGCACGTAGATCCCGCCCTTCTCGGCCATCTGGGTGGCGAGCTTGAGCCGTTGCCGCTCCCCGCCGGACAGCGTCGTGAGCGGTTGACCGAGGCTGAGATAGCCGAGACCGACATCGGCCAGCCGGTCCAGGATGGCGTGCGCGGCAGGGGTGCGCGCCTCCCCCGCCCCGAAGAACTTCTCGGCCTCGGTGACCGACATGGCCAGCACTTCGCTGATGTCCTTGCCCCCGAGCTTGTACTCGAGGACTTCGGCCTGGAACCGCTTGCCCTCACACACCTCGCAAGGAGATTCGACCGTCGCCATCATGCCGAGGTCGGTGTAGATGACGCCGGCGCCGTTGCAGACCGGACACGCGCCCTCCGAGTTGGAGCTGAACAGGGCAGGCTTCACGCCGTTCGCTTTGGCGAACGCCTTGCGGATCGGCTCGAGCATCCCGGTGTATGTCGCCGGGTTGCTGCGGCGTGACCCGCGGATCGCGCCCTGGTCGATGGACACGACACCGGCGCTGGCGGGAATCGACCCGTGCACGAGCGAGCTCTTTCCTGAACCGGCGACACCGGTGACCACAACGAGCACACCGAGCGGGATGTCGACATCGACGTCCTGCAGATTGTGTTTCGACGCCCCTCGGATTTCGAGGGACCCCTTCGGCGTTCGCACCGTCTTCTTGAGGGCGACGCGGTCGTGGAGGTGACGCCCGGTCAGGGTGTCACTCCCCCGCAGCTCGTCGAGGGTGCCCTCGAAGCAGATGGTGCCGCCCGACGTACCTGCGCCAGGTCCCAGGTCGACGATGTGGTCGGCGATGGCGATCATTTCCGGCTTGTGCTCGACGACGAGCACCGTGTTGCCCTTGTCGCGCAGCTGCAGAAGCAGCTCGTTCATCCGCTCGATGTCGTGCGGGTGCAGGCCGATGGTGGGCTCGTCAAAGACGTAGGTCACATCGGTCAGCGACGACCCGAGATGCCGGATCATCTTCGTGCGTTGGGCTTCACCGCCGGAGAGCGTGCCTGCCGGGCGGTCGAGCGACAGGTAGCCGAGCCCGATCTCGACGAACGAGTCGAGTGTGTCCTGCAAGGCGACGAGGAGCGGCGCCACCGATGGCTCGTTGAGCTTGCGTACCCACGCGGCGAGGTCGCTGATCTGCATCGCGCATGCTTCGGCGATGTTGAGACCGGCCACCCGGGACGACCTGGCACCTTCGTTGAGGCGGGTCCCGTTGCAGTCGGGGCAGGTTGTGAAGGTGACTGCACGGTCCACGAAAGCGCGGATGTGCGGCTGCATCGCTTCACGGTCCTTGGAGAGGAACGACTTCTGGACCTTCGGGATCAGGCCCTCGTAGGTCATGTTGATGTCGCCGATCTTCACCTTCACCGGTTCGCGGTAGAGGAAGTCGTTCAGCTCTTTCTTGGTGTAGTCGCGGATCGGCTTGGCCGGGTCGAGGAACCCTGAGCCGGTGAAAATCTTCACCCCCCACCCGTCAGCCGTGTAGCCGGGGATCGTCATCGCGCCGTCGGCGAGGGATTTGGAGTCGTCGTACAGTTGGGAGAGGTCGATGTCGTTGACCGTGCCCATGCCTTCGCACCGCGGGCACATGCCGCCGGTGATCTCGAAGCTGCGCCGTTCTTTCAGCGTCTTTCCGCCGCGTTCGACGGTGACGGCCCCCGCGCCGCTGATCGAGGCGACGTTGAAGGAGAACGCCTGTGGCGACCCGACGTGGGGCTGGCCGAGGCGGCTGAAGATGATGCGGAGCATCGCGTTGACGTCGGTGGCCGTGCCGACCGTCGATCGGGAGTTCGCGCCCATGCGCTCCTGGTCGACGATGATGACGGTCGTCAGCCCTTCGAGGACGTCTACGTCCGGGCGAGCCAGCGAAGGCATGAACCCTTGAAGGAAGGCACTGTAGGTTTCGTTGATCATCCGCTGCGATTCGGCGGCGATCGCACCGAACACCAGGGAGCTCTTCCCCGACCCGGAGACACCGGTGAACACGGTCAGCCGGCGCTTCGGGATCTCAAGGCTGATGTCCTTGAGATTGTTCACCCGCGCGCCCTGCACCCGGATCCGATCGTGGTTGTCGGCCACGTGGGATGCACTCGCCCGCGTCTGGGTGTCCGTTGTGGTGATCGTACTCATCCTGGCTCCGTCCGTCCCAGGGGGCGTTTGCGCGGTGTGCGCGCCCCCGCCGCGGCGTGGCCGGCTTCGTTACCGGTCGCTCCGACGGTGGGCAGTTTACCCTCTGGGTCGGACGGTGGCATCCGCTCAGCGATCGAATGGATGCGCCGCTCGATCCGCGTGCTCCGCGGTTGCTGAGCTCTGTTTGCCAGGCAGTGGTTACTGGCCCGCGAAGTCTGTGGTGTCGCCGACGTAGCGGGTGTTCTCGGCGGGAATCGTCTCAACCGCAGCCGCGGTGACCTCTGCGGCGAACTCGCCCACGTTGTAGAGCTTGCCCGCGGCATCCTTGCGCGCGCTGATCGCGCCCGGGTTCGCCCGTTCCAGCAGCGTGGCGGTGATGGTGCCCTCGATCATGTCGCCGGAGACGACCACAAACTCGATGCCCTTGTCGGCCAGTTCCGGGATGCGGGCACGGAGGGCATCCTCCCCCGCGCGCTTGGACTGGGCGACGGGCTCATACTCGGGCATCGTCGGCGTGGTGCGAATGAAATGCGCCTGGTGGCTCGTCACGAACACGACGCGGGATCCGCTGCTGAGCAGCGGCAGGGCGGCATCGAGCACGTTCAGCTGCGCGTCACGGTTGAGCTGCATGGCGTAATCGGCGGCCATGCCGCTCTCCATTCCGCCTGAAGCGTTGAGGACGAGAACGTCGAGGTGGCCGTACTTCTCGGCGACGGTGTCGAACATCGCCATGACGGATGCCGGGTCGGTCAGGTCGGCGCCGACGGTGATGGCGGTGCCGCCTGCTGCGCGGATCTGGTCGGCGAGCTTGACGGCGCGCGCCTCTTTGTTGCGGAAGTTGATGACGACGTTGGCGCCCGCCTCGGCGAAGTAACGAACGGTGTCGGCGCCGATGCCGCGGGACGATCCGGTGACAAGGACGTTCTTGCCGGTGAGCGAACCTGCGGCGAGGGGGTTGGACATGGGCACTCCTTCAAGACGGGTGGCGTTGCCGGGCAGCGGCAATCCCAGCCTTTGAGACTAGCAAGAACTCGCCGCAGGCAACGGCCCACCTGCTAGATTCAGGAGTAACACTGGCCCCAGTGGCGGCGGCCGGGAGAGGCGTGACATGGACTGGATCGAACAGTATTCATGGGTGGTCTGGCTGGTGCTGATCCTTCTGTTCATCACCATCGAGATGCTGAGCCTCGAGTTCACCTTCCTCATGCTGGCGATCGGCAGCACGGTGGGTCTTGTGGCCGGTCTTCTCGGCGTGCCGTGGTGGGCCCAGTTCCTGATCGGAGCCGCGGCATCCGTCCTGCTCCTGCTCCTCGTCAAGCCCCCGCTCCTCCGTGCGCTCCGCAGGGGCGAAGACCCCGCCAAGAGCAACGTCGACGCCCTGCTGGGTTCCCGCGGCCAGGTCGTGCAGACCGTCTCAGGTCACGGCGGCCAGGTCAAGCTGTCGAACGGTGAACTGTGGACCGCAATCGTGCCCACCGACTCTCCCATTTCGAGTCTGGAACCGGGCACCGCCGTTCGGGTTCTCGCGATCGAAGGAGCGACCGCCGTGGTCGTGCCGAATGAAAGGAAGCTCCAGTGAACCCAGCTGAACTCGTCGGGACGACCGTGGGATGGATTCTCGGGATCGTCGTTCTCATCTTCATCCTGGTGGTGCTGTTCCGGGCCATCCGGATCATCCCCCAGGCCACGGCCGGCGTCGTCGAACGTCTCGGCCGTTACCACAAGACGCTGCAACCCGGACTGAACCTCCTGGTGCCGTTCGTCGACCGGGTCCGTCCGCTGATCGACATGCGTGAACAGGTCGTCTCCTTTCCACCACAGCCGGTGATCACCGAAGACAACCTCGTCGTCTCGATCGACACCGTCGTCTACTTCCAGGTGACGGATGCCCGCGCCGCCACGTACGAGATCGCCAACTACCTCGGCGCCGTCGAGCAACTCACCACCACCACACTCCGTAACGTCGTCGGTGGCCTCAATCTTGAAGAGGCGCTCACCAGCCGCGACAACATCAACGGACAGTTGCGCGTCGTGCTCGATGAGGCCACCGGAAAGTGGGGCATCCGGGTCGGCCGCGTCGAACTCAAGGCCATCGACCCGCCCCTGTCGATTCAGGACTCGATGGAGAAGCAGATGCGTGCCGAGCGGGACCGTCGCGCGCTTATCCTCACCGCAGAGGGAACGAAGCAGTCGGCGATCCTCACGGCTGAGGGTGCCAGGCAGGCGGCTATCCTCAGCGCCGAAGGTGATGCGCGAGCCGCTGTGCTCCGCGCGCAGGGTGAGGCCCAGGCGATCACCACCGTCTTCGACGCGATTCACCGCGGTAACCCCGACCCCAAACTGCTGGCCTACCAGTACCTGCAGACCCTGCCGAAGCTCGCCGACGGGTCCGCGAACAAGCTGTGGATCATTCCGTCCGAGCTGACCGAAGCCCTCAAGGGGCTTGGGAAGGCGTTCGTGCCAGGCAAAGGCGACGGCGGGCAGCCCTCTCAGACGGCCCCCAACGCGGAGATCCCGTCGAGCATCCTCCCGCCGGACGCCCCGCCGGCGTCCCCTCCCCCTGCGTCCCCTCTTCCGCCGGTGTCCGAGTAGGGGATGGCACTCGAGCGCGCGGATTCGCGGTACTTCGAACCGGCGGGTCCGCGCGTTCTCGCGCACCGGGGGCTTGCCCTCGACGTGCCGGAGAACACGATCGCCTCATTCCAGGCTGCGGTGGACGTCGGGGCGATCTACCTGGAAACGGATGCCCACGCGACCGCCGACGGGATCGCGGTTCTCGTCCACGACCCGGAGATCGTGGTGGACGGAGTGTCGCACGCCGTGAGGAACCTTAGCCTCGCTCAGCTTCGCCAGCTCGACCTGGGCGGCGGCCATCGTGTGCCCACCCTCGCCGGGGCGCTCGTCACTTTCCCGACGGCGCGTTTCAATATCGACGTCAAGTCGGAACAGGCGGCAGGACCGGTGGCGCGCACCGTCCTCGCCGAGCGCGCAGGCGACCGGGTCCTGATCACCTCTTTCGATGAAGGCCGGCGGATGCGTGCTGCGGGGTCCATCCCCGGCGTGGCGTCGTCGGCGTCATCCCAGCGCATCACGCGGGCTTTTCTCGGCGCACGCGCCGGATCGGCTGCCCTCGTCCGTGCCGCGCTCGGCGGCATCCGCTGTGTCCAGATCCCTGAACGGCATCGGAACGTTCGCCTGGTCACCCGCCAGACTATTCGGACTTTCCACCGCGCTGGCGTTGAGGTGCACGTGTGGACGGTGAATTCCCCGGACGACATGCACCGGCTCCTGGATATGGGGGTGGACGGCATCATCACTGACCGCACGGACCTGGCCATCCCGTTGCTTGCCGCACGACGCTCATAGCCTGAGCGAACGCTGGGAGAAATCCCACGATGGCAAGGCGTTGCCCAGCTTCGGGGTCTATAACTGGTTGCAGCGAGCGAGAGGAACCAGAACATGGCAGATCGCAGTTTGCGCGGAATGCGCCTCGGCGCCCAGAGCCTACAGAGTGAAGATGGCGTCGTATTTTCAGAGCGGGCACGGTCGGTGTACCTGTGCCCCGTATGCAACCATGAGACCGCGCTGATGTTCGCCGCAGATGCGGAGGCCCCAGAGACCTGGGAGTGCCGCCACTGCAGTGCTGAAGCAGTTCTCATGGTCGGCACCGAACCGGTTGTCATCGACCGGTCAGATCAGAAGCAGGCCCGCACCCACTGGGACATGCTGCTCGAACGCCGGAGCCGGGACGAACTCGAGGAACTCCTCGAGGAACGCCTCAGCTTCCTGCGTGCACGGCGCGGCCAACACTCGGTCGGAGCCTAACTTCCGTCGAGGATTCGGGCGTCAGCTTCACGCTGGCGCCCGTTTCTTGTGCCCACCGCCAAAGCGACGATGAGGGCACCCAGGCCGAAGAAAGCGACGAACGTCTCGATCTGGCCGCCCGCGGCCATCGCCGGCGTCTTCCCGGCGACCAGCGGAACATCGAACACCATGTGGCCCGGTTCGTACGCGGGGATTTCGGCGAGGGTGGCGCCGTTTGGGCCGATCATCTGGCTGGTGCCCACGGTCGAAATGTTCACGAGGCTTCGTGACGACTCGATGGCCCGGAGCCGGGCGATGGCGAGCTGCTGCTGGTTCTCGTCGGTACGGCCGAAGTCCGCGTTGTTCGTCTGGGCGATGATCACCTGGGCTCCGCGGTCGACGGCTTCACGGGTCAGCGCGTCGTCGACGATGTCGAAGCAGATGGAGATCCCGGCGATCACACCGTCCACGTTGAAGACGTTGTCCCTGGTGCCCGGCGTGTACTCACGGCCGATCAGGCCGATCAGATCCGGGGCGAACGGTTCCCACACTTCGCGGTCGGGAACATACTCACCGAACGGGACTGGGTGCCGTTTGTCGTAGTAGTCGGTCGGGCCGGCCCCCGACTCCCACAGCAACGAAGTGTTGTAGAACCGGCCGTCCCGTTCCATGATCGTCCCGGTCAGGATCGGGGCGCCGGTCTGGGCTCCGAGGTAGTCGAGAACGGATGCCGCCTGCGGAACCGTCACCGGATCCAGATCGGTGCCGTTCTCCGGCCAGACGATCATGTCGACCGGTGTACCGACCAGCGGAAGAGTCGCCGATGCCTGGGCAGAGAGGATGTCACCCGGTTCGCGGTCGTCGAAGTATCCCGCTTTCGCGTTACCCTGGACAGCGGCGATCGTCGACGTGCCGCGTTCGACGATCGGCCAGGCCGGCAGTGCGACGAGGAGCGCGACGGCGGCCGCTGGGACCAGCAGGCGAAGCGACGGAACCGACACGTGCGGTTCGCGGAGAAATTGCAGCAGCAGGGCGACGAGCCACACGAGAAGGAAGCTGAGCCCGCTGAACCCCACCCAGGCGACCAGCGGGGCGAACGGGCTCTCCGACTGGCTCAGCGCGATCCGGCCCCAGGCGAACCCGCCGTACGGCCAGGTGCTGACGAGGGCTTCCCTCGCCGTCCACACGCCGGCGACGACAAGCGGCAGCAGTCCGACCCGGCCGAGGGTGGTCGACCAGACCCGTGGAATCCAGCGATACGCGAGGGTGATCAGCAGGGCGCCGAGTGCGAAGAAGATCGATTCGAGCACTGACAGGGCGATCCACGGAACCGGACCGAGGTACAGCGAGACC
Organism: Mycetocola miduiensis; assembly: GCF_900115155.1. Lineage (GTDB taxonomy): Bacteria > Actinomycetota > Actinomycetes > Actinomycetales > Microbacteriaceae > Mycetocola_A > Mycetocola_A miduiensis. The sequence continues at coordinate 28,330 of NZ_FOVM01000003.1, read as the reverse complement.
CACGACACGTGGACGAGGTAGAACGACACCCCCGCGATGAAACCGGTCAGCAGCGCACCCCAGGCGCTCCTGCCGATAAGGACGATGAGGATGAGGCCGATGCCGACGAACGCCAGCGGCCAGATCCCCCGGTCAGGAAATCCGGCGTCGAGGACGGGGCCCGATGCTGCCGCGAGGATGACAGCGGCGAGGAGGGGTACGGGCGGGCGCGTCGGGGCAGTCACTGTTCCAGCCTATGTGGCGCGGGAGGCGCCGGCTCACACGGTGCTGTAGGCGACGATTCCCCTGCGGATCGCCTCGAGCGCCTTGCGGGCGTTGCGGCCGACACCGCCGTCGGCGACGATGGACAGCTGGTCGAGAAGGTCGATGGTCTGCTTGGTCCAGCGGACGAAGTCCCCAGCCGCCATATCCGCTTCGGTGAGCACCACGTTGAGGCTTGAGCCGCGCGCCCACTTGTGCATTGCCACACACAGTCCAGTGGCGAGCGGCTCGCTTCCTGGCAGCCGGTTCTCCTGCTCGGTGTCGTCGAGCCGGGCCCAGAGGTCCTGGGTCCTGTCGAGCGCGACGCGGAACGCCCCGCCTGGCAGGTAGCGGTCGGCCACTGTTCCTTCGTCCCGGCGGGGTTCGAAGACGATACAACTCGCCATGGCGGCGAGGCTCGCCGGGTCGAGGTCGTTCCACACGCCACGACGAAGAGCCTCAGCGACGAGGAGATCCCTTTCACCGTAAATGCGTTTGAGGGTGCGGCCGGCCGCGCTGAGTTCGACCTCTCCGCCCTCCCCCGGAATCAGGTATTCGTACTCCAGCAGGACGTCGGTGACACGGTCGAAGATCTTGGCGACGGCGCCCGTTCGAGTCGAGATCTGCCGGCTCAACTGGTCGGTCTGCCGTTTCAGGGTAAACCAGCGCTCAGCCCACCTCGCGTGCTGTTCCCGTTCTGCGCAACCGTGGCACGGGTGGGCGCGCATGCGTTTGCGCAGCGCAACGAGCTGGCGCTGGCGGCGGTCATTCTGTGACCGTGAGGAGCGCTCAGGCGACGCGCTCTTGCGTTCGAGGTCGGTGAGCTCACGGCGGATGCTCGCGTACTCGGCGAAGTCTCCGAGATGGCAGGTCATCGCTTCACGGTATTTCGCGAGCGAGTTCTCCTGTTCCCGGACCTTGCGGGCCATTCCGACCACGGCGCGGTCTGCCTGGAACTGGGCGAACGACGACTCGAGGATCTCACGTGTCCGTTCACGACCGAATTGGTCGATGAGATTCGCAGCCATGTTGTACGTCGGCTTGAAACTGGAGTTCAGCGGGTAGCTGCGCCGCGAGGCGAGCGACGCGACGGACTGCGGGTGCAGCCCTTCCTGCCACGCGATGACGGCGTGCCCTTCCACGTCGATGCCGCGACGTCCAGCCCGTCCGGTGAGCTGGGTGTACTCCCCCGGTGTGATGGGTACGCGGGCTTCGCCGTTGAATTTCTCGAGTTTCTCGAGCACGACGGTCCTCGCGGGCATGTTGATGCCGAGTGCAAGCGTCTCGGTCGCGAAGACTGCTTTCACGAGCTTCTTGCGGAACAGTTCCTCGACGACTTCCTTGAACGCGGGAAGCATTCCGGCGTGGTGCGCCGCGATTCCCCGTTCGAGGCCCTCAAGCCATTCCCAGTATCCGAGCACGGCGAGGTCCTCGTCCTGCAACGCCGAGCAGCGCTCCTCAACGATCTGGCGGATCTCATCGCGTTCGTGTGCCTCGGTGAGACGGATGCCGGAACGTAGCACCTGGGTGACCGCCTGGTCGCAGCCCACCCGGCTGAAGATGAAGAAGATCGCCGGGAGCAGGTGGTGTTCGTCGAGGAGTTCGACAACCTGGGCTCGATCGACCCGCTGCTGGGTGCGCTGACCGCGTTTGGCGTTGTACCGGCTGACGTCGTTGTACTGTTTCGAGTTCGGAGCCCGTCCGCCGAATTGAGCCATTCGTACGAGTTCGGGGTTCACGGAGTTCGTCTCAGCGAGGCTGGGAGCGGCGAACAGGTCGATCAGTTTGCCCCGCATGAGGACGTGCTGGTCGAGCGGCACAGGCCGTTCCTCCGACACGATGACCTCGGTGTGGCCGCGAACGGCTTGCAGCCAGTCACCGAACTCCTCCGCGTTGGACACCGTCGCGCTCAACGACACCATCCGCACCTCCTGCGGGAGGTGGATGATGACTTCCTCCCACACAGCACCCCGAAACCGGTCGGCGAGGTAGTGGACCTCGTCCATGATCACGTAGGCGAGGTCGGCGAGCAGGTCCGAGTCGGCGTAGAGCATGTTCCGGAGAACTTCGGTGGTCATGACGACGATGCGCGCACGCGCATTGATGTTGGTGTCTCCGGTGAGCAGACCGACGGACTCGGCGCCGTATTCGGCGACGAGTTCGTTGAACTTCTGGTTGCTCAGGGCCTTCATCGGCGCCGTATAGAAAACCTTCGATCGCGTTCGCTGCATGGCGGCGTAGATGGCGAACTCGGCGATGATCGTCTTGCCCGCGCCGGTGGGTGCGGCGACGAGAACGCTGTTGCCTGCCTCGACGCTGGCGCAGGCCTCGAGCTGGAACGGGTCGAGGTCGAACCGCTGCTTCGCCCGGAAGGCGTCGAGAAGGGGGGTCTTTCGCCGGGATGCCGCGTATCGCTCGGCCGGGGACAGGTCGACAGTCACAGGGCCAATTCTGCCTCGAAAGCGAGTTGCCGTTTGGCGGCGCGGCGGTCGTGCAGGGATGCTACGCCGTACGCGGCGAAGTAGAGCACAACCATGGGGACGGCCAAGAGGAACATGGAGACGACATCGGCTGCCGGCGTCGCGATGGCGCAGAACAGCGCGATCACGAGGATCGCCACGCGCCAGGACTTGATGATCGTGTCCGCGCTCAGCACGCCGACGAAGTTCAACAGCACGAGGAAGACGGGAACGACGAAGGCGATCCCGACGGCGAGCACCAGTTTGAGCACGAAGTCGAAATAGATTCCTGCATTGAAGAAGTTGGAGGCATCCGCCGGCGTGAAACCAACCATCAGTTCGACGATGTGGGGCATGACAAACCAGCCGGCGGCGCAGCCGGCGAGAAAGAGCGGGACGGCGCTAAGCAGGAAGCCGAGGGCGTAGCCGATTTCCTTACGGGTGAGCCCCGGCACCAGGAATGCCCAGATCTGGTAGAGCCAGATGGGGCTGGAGACCACGATGCCGATCGTGAACGCGACCTTCATCCGGAGGTCGAATGCCCCGGTGACGTTGTCGAAGTTCAGCAGAGCCTGGCCGCGATCGACCGCGATCTCGGTGATCGGGGTGGCCATCGCCGAGATGGCGAAGTCAGAGATGACGAAACCGGCGACCATGGCGGCGACGATGCCGATGGCACTGATGAAGAGACGCTTGCGCAACTCGACCAGGTGCTCACCGAGCGACATCCGGCCGTCAGCGCTCCTGCCCCGTTTGATGCGGGCGGCCATGAACCCTACGGTTTCGTCTGGGATTCGGGAGTGCCGGTTCCAGGGTTCACGATGGTCGGATCGGCCGAGGCCTGCGTTGCCGTGGGCGGGACGGGCTGGGCGGTGACGTCATCGGTGTCCTTCTCGGACTTGTCGCTCTTGATCTCGCTCTTGAAGATCTTCATCGACTGCCCGACACTCTTCGCCAGCGCAGGGAGTTTGGGAGCACCGAACAAAAGAAGCACGAGGAACACAATGACGAGCAGGTGCCAGCCGCTGAACGCGTTACCGAAGATTCCCATGAAATGTCCTTTGATCCTGTGGGTCGGGCAAGTTTACCGTGGTTTGCTCACAATGAGCCTTGAAGGTCTACCGGTCTGTTCGCTCAGCGTATCGGTCGAGCGCAGCCTGCGCCCAGTCAGCCACGCGCGTCTTCGCGGTGTCGGGGCTGATCACGGTGACGACACCGGACAGTCCGGCGATGAGACGCTTCAGCCCGTGATCGTGGGCGACGTGAAGCGTAACCCGCGATCGGCCGTTCCGGCCGCGCACCGGAGCATCCGTCGTCAGGTAATCGGCGATCATCGCTATTGCGTCGTCCGGGAGTTCGACGACGACTTCGAGGTCGGTCTCCGAACTCTCAAACAGGCTCTCCGACATCGGCACCTCGGCTGCGTGACGACTGATCGGTTCGTCGGTGGTGGTGAGGGTACTCATCCGGTCGAGCCTGAATGTCCGCACCGCCTGGCGGGAGTGATCCCAGCCGCGCAGGTACCAGTCCTGGTCGAGCGACTGGATGCGCAGCGGGTCGACCGTGCGTTTCTCCGACTCGCCGCGTGAGTTGAGATAGTCGAACTCGATGCGATGTCCTGCGGCAACCGAGTCGCGGATCTGGGCGAGTGCTGTGTCAACGGAGCTGGAACCGACGGCGACTTCCGAGGGACGGCCGGTTGACCCGCGCGCGAGTTTGGACATCAGCGAACCGAGGACATCCCGGTCTGCCTGTTCGGGCAGGGAAGACAGGTACTGGAGGCCGGCGATGAGGGCCGCCGCCTCACGCGCCGAGAACCGGGGCGAGTCGTCGATGGCAACGAGGTGGGTGATGACGATTTCGTCATTCTCCTCGAACGAATCCCAGTCGATGTCGAACAGATCCTCGTGCTGGTAGGAACTGGTCTCTCCTGGCACTCCGGAAACAGCGATGAGACGCACAGACTCCCGGATCTGTTCCTCGTCGACGCCGAAGTGCCTGGCGGCGTCGACCACGGTGACGTGGCCGTGATCCATCAGGTATGGCACGAGCGCGAGGAGGAACGCCAGTTTGTCCCTCGCGTGAAGTCCGTCGTTAGCCACGGTTCTCCCCCGTTCCGCCTCGGTGCCTGCGCACGGTCTTGACGTGCCGTGAGATGACGGCGTCCACGAGTCGCTGCGGCGATTCCACGAGGACCTCCGGTCCGAAGGCGGCAAGTTCATCGGCGAGGACGTCGAGATCGGTGTAGTGAAGTTCGAGGGTTCCGTCGTCGACGGCGGATGCCCGTTTCGCGAGCCGCGTGGCGGCATCCGTTCCCGGCTGCACCCGGATGATGGCGCGCTGCGACTCCCACAGGGCATCGAGCGCGTTGAGTGAGCGTTCGGCGTGCCCGCCGGCTTCAGGCGGAGTCCAGGTGCGTTTGGTGGTCTTCACCGGTCCCACGATGCGTGAGAGCAAAAAGGTCCGGCCCTCGTCGACGGGAAGGTCGTGGGCGGAGAGATGCCAGCGGCCGTGATGCTGCACGAGGGCGAGCGGGGCGACCGTCCGCGTCTTCGCGGTCGACTCCCCCGGCTTGAGGTACGAGAACTCGACCACGTGATGGTGTTCGAGGGCCTGCCTGAGCGGCTCAAACGAACTCTCCCTGATCTGGACCCGTGGAGCGTACCCGATCACCGGTTCGTCGGATTCGATTCCCAGCGAGCGAAGTTTGAGGATGGCCCGGCGGGACTCCCCCGACAGCGAACCCTGCCGCCACACCGTTGCGGCGAGGGACAGCATGGCGATCTCCGCCGGCGAGAACGTGAGCTCCTTCGGCAGGTCGTATTCCCCTTTGGGGATGCGGTACCGGGTGAGTTGATTGTTGCCGGGGTCTCCCGGCGCCTCGACGGTCTCGAGAGGGATCCCGAGCTCGCGAATGTCGTCTTTGTCGCGTTCGAACTGGCGCTCGAGCGTGGCGTTGCCGCCTGAGCTTGAGTAACGCTGCCGGTAACCCTGCACCGTTGAGAGGATCTCCGCCTTGGTCAGGCCCTGTTCGGTGGCCAGCAGGGCGAGCACGAGGCTGAAGAGACGTTCCTCGACGGCCACGCGCTGCGCGGCGGCTTCGGTAGGTTCCGGCACGACATCATCCTCCGTGTGTCCGGCCGGGCGGAGCTGCCCGGCCCGTTTGGTCAGGGCAGGGTGCCGAGGATGTCGACGACGAAGACGAGCGTCGAGTTCGCCGGGATGGTCGCGTTGTCCTGATCGCCGTAGCCGAGCTCGGGCGGGATCACGACGAGGACCTGCGAACCGACCTTCTGGCCGGTCAGTGCCGTCGCGAGGCCGGGGATGATCCCGTCCGGGCTGAACGTGGCCGGAGAACCGTTCTGCCAGGACGAGTCGAAGATCGTCCGTTCCTTCCACAGCGCGCCGGTGTAGTGGACGACCATCTGGCTGGTCTCCGAAACTGTGTCACCGTCGCCGGCCTTGAGGACAGCGACAGCGAGGTCCTTTGGCGGGTCGGATTTCGGGATGGTGAGCCCCGGGGTGCCGTCCGCAGCCGTGACGACGGATGGAAGACCGGACTGCAGAACCGGCCGGTCTGCGCCGTTGGCCTTGGCGAGGAAGACGTCGAAGATGTCAGCGACGAGAATGGCGGCCTGGTTCCCCTGCGGGACGGTCATCGCGATCCGGGATCCGGGGGTCACACACTCAAGCGCCTTCGTGATCTCCGGGTTGAGCTGGGCGGTCGAGTAGACCGCAGGCTCACCATAGGTGGCACCTGGGATCGGGTCGCCTGTCGCACCGTCGAACATGGCGAGGCTCATCCGGATGCTCTGGGCGGCGGTCAATACCGGGCCGTCGTCGTCGCCGGGGATGACGACGGTGCGTTCCGTCTCCTGGGCTTTCACCGGGGTCGGGAACTCAACCGTCGGGGCCGAGCCGAACGAGCCGCTGACGTCGATCAGTTTCGACGCGGCGCCGTCCGGTGCCGTCGGCACGCAGGCATCCGCCGCTGACGTCGGAGCGCAGCCGGTGAGGGTGGCCATCAACAGGCCGGCGGACAGGAGCAGTGCTGGTGCCTTGCGCACGGGATCTCTCTTCGATGCTTGAGGGCGGATGCGAAACGGTCGCGGGGCTATTTTAGTAGTTGGACGTCTCGTCGGGTTCGGAGGTGCTCTCGACGTCGTCCGAGGCGTCGCCGAATGACCGCGATCGGCTGAGTTGTGCCGAGTTGTTCACGGTGCGAACGCGCTTGCGGAGGATTTTCGCGCTGACGTTGCGTTCGCCGAGGGCGCCGGGGGTCCACAGCTCAACGTCCTCGTCGCTGAAGTCGGACTTGCTCGGCCGGCGCTTCAACTCGGGGAGGACGGTGCCGTGGGCGAGCCGACGCGCCGTGATGAGGAAGCCGGTGTGGCCGATCATGCGGTGGTCAGGGCGGACGGCGAGTCCCTCGACGTGCCAGCCGCGGACGATCGTCTCGTTCGACTCGGGGTTGGTGAACTGGCCGGTGCTGCGAATGGCTTCGGCAACGCGCGACAACTGAGTCACCGTGGCGACGTAACAGAGCAGCACGCCGCCGGGTTTCATGGCTGTCGCGCATGCGTCGATGTTCTCCCAGGGGGCGAGCATGTCGAGGACGACACGATCGACGGATCCTGGTTCGACGGTGTTCGGGAGGGTCTCGGCGAGATCACCGACCGAAACGCGCCAGTTGTCAGGGTCGTAGCCGAAGAAGGTGGCGACGTTTCCGCGGGCCACATCGGCGAACTCGTCGCGGCGTTCGAAGGACTCCAGCCGGCCGGTGGGGCCGATGGCGCGGAGGAGCCAGAGCGAGAGCGCACCCGATCCGACTCCTGCTTCAACGACTGTCGCGCCGGGGAAGATGTCGGCCTGCCCGACGATCTGGGCGGCATCCTTCGGGTAAATGATGGCGGCACCTCGCGGCATCGACATGACGAAGTCGACGAGCAGCGGTCGCAAGGCCAGGTATTCGATGCCGTCGGTCGTCGTAATGACCGAACCGTCCGGAAGCCCGATGATGCTGTCGTGCCCGACGATCCCGCGGTGGGTGTGGAATTCTTTGCCGTGCTCGAGGGTGATGGTGTTGCGCTTGCCCTTCGGGCCGGTGAGCTGCACCCGGTCACCGACCCGGAACGGTCCCGCGTTCTGCGGGCGTTCGTCGAGAGGGCGCTCGGCGTTGGTGTTAACGGTCATCGTGGGATTCCTTTGCTGCGCGAAGCGGCGAAAAGTGCCGTCACATCGGTGCTGGTTCTACCGGCCAGGGTGGGCCAGGTGGTGTGCGTGGGGGCGTCGGGGATGGTAACCGCGTGTGGCACGGCGATGGAGACAGCACCTGAGGCGACGGCTGACGCCAGCCCCGCCCGTGAGTCCTCGATGGCGACGCAGTCCTCGATGGAAACGCCCAGGAGCGACGCGGCGCGCAGGTACGGCTCCGGGTGGGGTTTTGGCTGATCGACCTCGTCACCGGTGACGAGGACGTCGAATGCGACGAAGTCGAGGTGAGAAAGGACCTGTTCAGCCATCGCGCGCACTGACATGGTCACGAGTGCGGTTTTCACCCCGAGGTCGCGGAGCTCCTTGAGCAGTTCCCTCGCGCCGGGGCGGAAAGGGACCCCGGCTGTGGCGAGCCGGTCGCGAACGCGGCCGGTGAGGTGCGCCACAATGTCGTCCTCGGGCATGTTGACGCCGTGTGACTGGAAGATCCGTGCGGACTCCCACAGACCGGAGCCGACGAGTGTCATGGCGTCTTCATAGGTCCAGGTGTGGCCGAAGGACTCGACGAGGTCCGTCTCTGCGGAGATCCAGTATGGCTCGGTATCGACGAGTGTGCCGTCCATATCCCAGAGGACGGCGGCGGGAAGCTGTGTAGTCACGGGTTTCAATGCTACCCGGGAACGGACTGCGCCTATTCTTGGAGGATGCCCGTGTCACCGTGCGGGAAGAAACCACAGAATGGGGAACTCTTGCTCAAGGGTCGACTTCTCGTTGTCGCGTTCGAAGGCTGGAATGACGCTGGAGAAGCTGCGACCGGCGCCGTTCGGGTCCTGCAGGAACAACTGGACGTCGCACCCATGCTCGAACTGGACCCTGAGCTGTATTACGACTACCAGTTCAATCGCCCGGTGATCGGTATCGATGACGACTCCCGGCGCCGCCTCAGCTGGCCGACGACGACGATGTACGGGCCGTCCACGCCCCTTGTTCCGGCCGAACCCCTCGCCGACGACGCAAACCTGAACGTCTCAGGCGACAACGGTGGCAACATCTACCTGCTCGTCGGTGTCGAGCCGTCGCGCAGCTGGAAAGCGTTCACGGCTGAGATCGTGGACGCCGCCCTCACCGCAGACATCTCCGCCATCGTGTTCCTCGGAGCAATGCTCGCCGACGTGCCGCACACGCGCCCGATCTCCATCTTCACCTCGAGCGAGAACCCCGAAGTGCGGTCGGAACTGCAGGTCGAACGGAGCATGTACGAGGGGCCCGTCGGCATTCTCAGCGTTGTGGCGGAGGCCGCGGAGGACGCGGGCATCCCGACCCTCGCGATCTGGGCATCCGTTCCGCATTACGTCCACAACGCGCCGTCCCCGAAGGCCGTGCTGGCACTCATCGACAAGCTCGAGGAGATCGTCGACGTCGTCATCCCGCGCGGCGAGCTGGTCGAGGAGGCGGCGGAGTGGGAGAACGGTATTGACGCGCTCGCGGGCGAAGACGAGGACATGGCCGCATACATCCGGCAGCTCGAGCAGGCGCGGGACACCGTCGAATCGCCGGAGGCGAGCGGTGAGGCCATCGCGAAGGAGTTCGAACGTTACCTGCGGCGCTCAGCGGACGGCAAGGGCGACGGGCGCAACGAACCGCCGACCCCGCGGTAGCTCCGCGATACACCTCGACCTCAAATTCAGGAACGTCCCTCGAATTCAGGAGTTCGGGTGCGACAGGCCCCTCGGGCGGCGGTCCGTACGGCGTGTCGGGTCACTTCTCCTGAATTTGGAGTTGGTCGAGGTTGTGTATCGAGGGCGTTCCAGGTGTCAGAGGTTCACGCCGAGCAGCGCTGAAACAGCGCGGCGTAGCAGCGCGGGGTCGTCGACGCCGAGCGCGACTGCTGAATCGATCACGGCCAGGGCTTTCGGCGTGTCGAGGTCGATGCGGAGCGACTCGCGCACGGCCGCGAGGACGTCCCTGGCCGATCCTGCGCCGGTCTCGGCATCCCCGGCGAGGCGGGAGCTCCAGGTGCTGAGCCGGTCTTCGGCGGTCTCGAGCGCCTCGTCGGTCCACTCCCAGTCCGAACGGTAGTGGTGTGCGAGCAGCGTCAGGCGGATGGCACGGGCGTCGACGCCCGCCGCCAGCAGTTTCGACACGAGCACGAGGTTGCCGAGCGACTTCGACATCTTCTCGCCCTGGTAGGCGACCATACCGGTGTGGCTGTAGACCTTGGCGAGCGGATGCCCGCTCAACGCGGCAGCGTGCCCCGCGCTCATTTCATGGTGTGGGAACACGAGGTCTGACCCGCCGCCCTGCACAGTGAAGTCGCGCCCGAGTTCCATCAGCGCGATGACGGAGCACTCGATGTGCCAGCCCGGCCGACCAGCGCCGACGGGGCTGTCCCACGACGGCTCACCGTCGCGGGCGGCACGCCAGAGCAGCGGGTCCCGGGCGTCGCGTTTGCCCGCACGGTCGGGGTCTCCCCCACGTTCGGCAAAGAGCTGCAGCATGGTCGCCTGGTCGAGGTTGCTGATCTCGCCGAGCTTCCATGGGCCGGCTTTTGCTGCGAGAGCGCTGTCGAAGTAGATGTCGGATCCGGCGGGGCTCTCCGGCGTGGGAACCTCGTAAGCCACCCCTGCGGCGAGCAGGCGGCGCACCGCCTCGGCTATCTCGTCGAGAACCTCGGTCACCGCCACATAGTCCTCGGGCGGAAGGATGCTGAGCGCTTCCATGTCGCCGCGGAACAGGTCGACCTGGCTGGCAGCGAGTTCCTGCCAGTCCACCCCGGTCGCCGCGGCGCGTTCCAGGAGGGGGTCGTCGATGTCGGTGACGTTCTGCGCGAAGTGCACCTCGAGGCCTGCATCGAGCCACACCCTCTGCAGGGTGTCGTAAGCGAGGTAGGTCGCTGCGTGGCCCATGTGGGTCGCGTCGTACGGGGTGATGCCGCAGACGTAGATCCGTGCGGTGTCGCCGGTGTGCGCTTCCACGAGCCCGCGCGTCGCTGTGTCGTAAAGGCACGGCGCCGACGAGAGACCGGGAAGGCTCGGGATCTCAGGTCTGCTCCATGCCTTCACCGTCCCAGCCTAATCCGGCCGGGACGCCCCATCGGACGCGCCTTCCGCGATCAGCCAGCCGCGGGAGCGAAAAGGGCTCCCTGATCCGCCGGTGTGGCGTATCAGCGAACCCTTTTCGGTGTCTCGCGACCCGGATGCCGCGAACCTACGTTGCCGAAAGGACCCCGGTGCCGAGGAGCGCGAACAGCACGAGGCCGAGCGCGATGCGGTAGACCACGAACGGCATGAAGCTGCGCTTCGAGATGTAGCTCATGAAGAACTTGATCACCACGAGCGCAACGAAGAACGCGACGACGGTGGCTACGAGGGTCTCCAGCGGGCCGTAGATCTCCGGCTTGCAATCCGTGGCGCCGGGCAGGCACGGGTCGGCGATGGACTTGAAGATCTGGAAGAACCCGCTGCCCATCACGGCGGGGATCGCGAGGAGGAACGCGTAGCGCGCAGCCGCTGCGCGCTCGTAGCCGAGGAACAGCCCCGCGGTGATGGTCCCGCCTGAGCGGGAGACGCCGGGGATGAGGGCGAGGGCCTGGGCGAAGCCGAAGATGATGCCGTCGCGGTAGCCGAGGTTCTTGAGCGTGAGATTTTTGCGGCCAACCCAGTCGGCAATTCCGAGGAGGATGCCGAAGCCGATGAGCATCGAAGCGGTGAACCACAGCGACCGGAGGGTGGTCTCGATCTGGTCCTGGAAGAGCAGCCCGAGCACCACGATCGGCAAAGAGCCGAGGATGATCAGCCAGCCCATCCGGGCATCCGGGTCGTTCCGCGGGATCTTGCCGACCAGGGCTTTGCACCAGGCGCCGATGATCCTCACGATGTCACCCCAGAACAGGATGATGACGGCCAGTTCCGTGCCGATCTGGGTGATCGCGGTGAACCGGGCACCTGGGTCTTCGCCGGTGCCGAGGAACTCCCCAACGATGCGCAGGTGTGCACTCGATGACACTGGGAGGAATTCGGTCAGGCCCTGTACGAGGCCGAGGATGATCGCGTTGAGAAAGTCCACGGGTGAGAAAGTCCTGCCGTTGAGGTCTAGTAGCTGCGGAGGAGATCCGTGAGGACCCGCCTGCCAAAGACTAATGCGTCGAGCGGGACACGTTCGTCGACGCCATGGAACATCGCCGGGAAGTCGAGCCCCTCAGGCAGCCGCAGCGGAGCGAACCCGTAGCCGGTGATGCCGAGCTTCGAGAGCGCCTTGTTGTCCGTCCCTGCCGGCAGCAGGTATGGCAGCACCTCTGCTCCCGGGTCGTGGTCCGCGAGGGTTCCACGGATGGCGTCGATGAGCGGGCCAGAGAACTCGTTCTCGAGGCCGACGTCGCGGTGCATCACCTCGATGTCGATGTCGGGGCCGACGAGTTCCTGCACGGCGGCCATGACGGCATCCTCTTCTCCGGGCAGTGTGCGAATGTCGACGAGGGCCTCAGCGGTGTCCGGCACGACGTTGTGCTTGTACCCGGCGGTCAGCACGGTCGGGTTGGTCGTCGTGCGCAGTGACGCCTGGATGAACCCGGATGCCGTCCCGGTGGCGAGGGCGAGTTCATCAGGGCCGAGCGCCTGCGGTTCGACGCCGAGGATGCGCGCAACCTCGGCGAGCAGGTCCGTTGTGGTCGCGGTGAGCCGGATCGGCCACTCCTGCCTGCCGACAGCGGCGACGGCCTCCGCGAGTCGGGTGATGGCGTTCTCGGGCACGACGCGGGAACCGTGCGCGGCGGGGCCACGGGCGACGAGCTTCACCCAGAGGAGCGTTTTCTCGCCGGTCTGCACCAGGTAGGCCCGTTTGCCGTCGATCGAGATCGAATATCCGCCGACTTCGCTGATCGCCTCGGTCGCCCCGGCGAACAGGTCAGGGCGGGTTTCGACGAGGTAGTGCGAGCCGTAGACGCCACCGTTCTCTTCGTCGGCGAAGAACGCGAGGATGAGGTCGCGTGCCGGCCGCTCCCCCGCGCGCAGCAGGTCAGCGACGGCAGTGAGGATCATGGCATCCATGTTCTTCATGTCGACGGCGCCGCGACCCCACAGCATCCCGTCCTTGATCTCACCGGCGAACGGGTCGACACTCCAGTTGGCGGCGTCGGCGGGAACGACGTCGAGGTGGCCATGAACGACGAGAGCGCCTTTGCTGCTGTCCCGGCCGGCAACGCGCGCGATGACGCTCGTGCGTCCGGGTTCCGAGTCGAAGAGCTCCGGTTCGAGGCCCAGGTCGCGCAGGTACGCGGCGACGTATTCGGCTGCTGCCGTCTCTCCCTTTGAGCGCCCTTCGCCGTAATTGGTGGTGTCGATGCGGATGAGATCGCGAGCGACGCTCACGGTCTCGTCGAGTTCGTCGGGGGTTTCGGACGGGCTGGCGGCGGCGGAAAGCATGACCCCCACGCTACCGTTCCCGTCGATTTGCGGACGTGCAAACGGCATCGGAAAACCGTGCTAAAGTTTTACCTCGGCGCCGGTAATACCACGGCGGCGAACACATGCGCGGGTGGCGGAAATGGCAGACGCGCTAGCTTGAGGTGCTAGTGCCCTTACGGGCGTGGGGGTTCAAGTCCCCCTTCGCGCACACTGTGTTGAGACAGAAGAAGAGCCGGACCAGAAATGGTCCGGCTCTTCTTGGTTAACGCGTGGTTCGGAAGGTATGAGGCCGGTCTCTGATAGTTTTCGACTGTCCCGTATGCGGCAACTGTGAGGCGAAGGAGCCGCGATCAATACCGAATGGCACTTCCCCGTCATGGTCGCGGCATCGTTGGTGCTCTTCGTGGGCATGCTGCGCCTGGTGCTCGGCCGCGGTCAGTTTCAGCGGCGTCCAGGCGCGGTGGTGGTCGTCTCCGTGATTGTCGTCGTGTTCGGGATGCTGTTCGGCAAGTACGGTGCGACCGCCTTCGGTTTGCCCTGGTGGATCTACTACCCGTTGCCGGCGCTCCTGACAATCGTGCTGCCGCCCGTCGTGTTTCGGCTCAACTGGAAGCGCACGCTCGCCTATGTGCTGCTGAGCGCGCTCTCGGCTCCGCTGATCCACGTGCTGTTCTCGTTCTTCCTCGGCTGGGATGAATACATGCCGTTCATCGCGGTCCCGAGCCTGGCGTCACTGTTCGTCGGTTGAGCCGCCACGCGCGCTGTGAGCGCCCGCTACGCTGACCGATGTGACCCACGCCTCCCGAACAGCGACGACCATCGTCGGGTTCGGACGTGTCGGCGTCGGGACGCTCGTGGTTGCGGTTCTCGCCTACGCATACGCCGCGCGATTCACCGTCGGCGACGGCAACCCATTCGACTACTTCGGATACTTCACCAACTTGACGAGCGTACTCACCTGCGTCGTGCTGATCGCTACCGGTGTGGTCATGATCGCGGGCCGACGCGTCCCGGCGTGGTTCACTCTGTGCAGAGGGGTCGCGACGGCGTGCCTGCTCATCGTCGCCGTGGTCTACAACGTCCTCGTTCCGGGAACAGGGTCCGCGCCGCTCTGGGTGAGCATCCTTCTCCACGGCGTGTTTCCGATCGCCGTCTTCCTCGACTGGCTGCTCATCGGCGACCGCCCAGCGCTTCCGTGGCGCGGACTCTGGATCGTTCTCCCGTACCCGATTCTCTGGCTGACGGTCGTTCTGATCCGCGGGGTCACCGACGGCTGGGTTCCCTACGGATTCCTGCTTCCTGAACGCGGTGCCGCCTCTCTGGTTGTCCACATCGGGGGGCTGCTTGGGACGCTTCTTGCGGCTGGCGCGCTCGTCTGGGCCGCCAGCAGGTGGCGGGGACTCTCACGTGCAGGCGGGGAACACTCGCCGATACCCGGGTAGATCGTCCCTTGCAGACGGGTAGCCCTTGCGACGATGCCTTGGCATACTGGCGGGAACGACGTGTTCGAGGACACTCCGATGATGCAACCTTTACAGCTCGCTCGCAGCCAGTGGCTGGACGTGATCACCGATGCTCTCGGGGGCTTCGGTGGGGCCTTCCCCTGGGATCCGGTGTGTCGCCAACTCGGGACCCAGCTCGACGCGCCCGTCACCGGGAAGTTCCAGTGGGACGCGCACGGTCACGGAAGTGTAATGGCGTACCCGTTCCCGGACTGGTTCGATCTTCGTGACGTGGCGGGACGCGCGGCGACCGTTCATCCGCTGGCGCGTTACTACTCGGCACACAGCACGACGGAACCACTGAGCACGGCTCAGGTTTCCTTCTCGGGCGCTGACGAGCGGACCTACGAGGCAGAGCTGCGCGCCTGCCAGATCGAGAACCATGTGTGGATTCCCGTCGAGCGGGGTTCCGCAGGCGTGCTGGTGGTCGGGGTGTGCCGTCCGGTTGAGCCGTTCGACGAGCGGTCATCGGAACTCGCGGGCCTCGCGCAGGGTGTCATCGTCGCGCTGCACCACCACTGGCAGGTGCTTGACGACTGGGTGGCAGGACATCCTGTCGCGACCGGTGCATACGCAGCGGCGGATGAAGCGCGACTCACCCCGCGGCAGGTCGTCGTCTTGAGCCTGGTCGCTCAAGGCTTGACCTCGCAGGCGATCAGCTGGCGGTTGCACATTTCACCACGCACCGTCGAAAGACACCTTCAGAACATCTACACCCGGCTCGGGGTATCCGACCGGATTTCGGCCGTCCGGCTCGCCACCCTCGCGGGTGTTGTTGCAGCATCCTCTGGGGACGGTCCGGGCGGATAACAACCACCCCGCATGCGTAGAACTACGCATGGTGGCTCCCAACGGCCGGTATTACGCTCCGAGATTGAGGGCCGAGCCACGATTTCGGAGGTAACCATGCAACGTTTCGATACCCTGCGCTGGGTCGGAGCCGTCGGGGTCACACTCGCACCGCTCAGTATCTTCATTATTCCTGCGTTCATCTACAGCGGGAGCGGGGAAACGCCGGAGGAACAGTTCAGGGGAATGGCCGAAGGCAGCACCGATGGTTACCCAGGACTCGTGTTGCAGATCTGCGGCGCCGTCTTCCTGATGGCGGCGGCGCTCGGAATCGGCGGATTCACGATTGCACGAGGTCGTGGGCGGACTCTTGGTGCCATCGGCCTGATCACGGGGATGCTGACGGGAGTCTCACTGCTCGTGGCGCTGGGATTCGAAACGGCTGTGTACGGCGTCCTGGTCGCCTCCGCTCTGGATGAGGATTCTGCGGTCGCACTGGCTGGTGAACTCTTCGCCTCGTCGGCGTATCTCCTGCCACTGGCCGTCGGCCTCGGCGGCCTCGTCGTGACGCTCGTGATGCTTGCCTTCGCGCTGTGGCGGAGCAGGGTGGTGCCCATTGTTGTTCCGCTGCTGTTCGCGCTGCCTCTTCTGGGTAATTTCGTACCCCTGCCCGTTAGCGTGTCCGCCCTGGTTGCGAGCGCTCTTCTCCTTGCGCCATGCGTCTGGATGTCCGTGCAGCTGATTCGGGGTATGCCGAGGGATGCCGCAACGACCACGACCACGACGACGACGACGACCGAAACGGTGTCGACTTCGGAGAACAGGGACGCGGTCGATTCCTGACAGGCTCGCCGGGACGACTGGCAGCGGTATCAGCGGCGGCCGTTCATCTTCTTCCGAAGCCATTCGATCCGGGACTGCAGCTGGGTGACACTCGCCTGCTGCACGGCCGGGCCCCCGCACATCCGCCGCAGTTCGGCATGGACGAGGCCGTGCGGTTGCCCGACCGTCTTGGCGTAGAGGCCGACGAGGCTGTTGAGCAGGCTCCGCTGCTCCTTGAGCGTCCGGTACAGCGGTGGCGGAACATCCGTTGACGGCTCGGCCGGGACCTGCTGCGCCTTCGTCGACGACCGCTTCGCCTGCCGGGCCTGGCGCTGGGTCAGCAGCTCGTGCACCTGCTCAGGCTCCAGCAGCCCGGGCAGCCCGATGAAGTCCAGTTCCTCGTCGGTGCCGGGTTCAGCCCACTGCCCGAAATCGTCGCCGTCGTAGACGACCCGGTCGAAGGTTGCCGACGAGGACATCGCCTCATACTTGAAGTCCTCGCCGAGCGCGTCGGAGCCCTTGCCCTCACGATTGGCCTCAGCCACCATCGCGTCTTCAGGGTTCCACATGTCCCCTTCACCCTCGCCGTCGCTCTTCCGATCGAGGGCGTGGTCGCGCTCCAGTTCGAGCTGGGTGGCGAGGTTCATCAGGTTGGGGACGTCGGGGAGAAACACGGATGCCGTCTCACCGCGGCGGCGCGCACGCACGAACCGGCCGATGGCCTGGGCGAAGAACAACGGAGTCGACGCGCTCGTCGCGTATACCCCGACCGCCAGCCGGGGAACGTCGACGCCCTCGGACACCATACGCACCGCGACCATCCAGCGGCTGGTACCGCCGGAGAACTCGTCGATCCGGTCGCTGGACTCTTTCTCATCCGAGAGCACGACTGTCGGGCTTTCGCCTGAGATGTCCTTGAGGATTGCGGCGTAGGCGCGAGCGGCGGTCTGGTCGGTGGCGATGACAAGGCCACCGGCATCCGGGATGCTGTTGCGCACCTCGCTGAGACGGCGATCGGCAGCCTGCAGCACCTGAGGGATCCACTCCCCCGCCGGGTCCAGCGCAGTCCGCCAGGCCTGCGAGGTGATGTCCTTGGTGTTGCCTTCGCCGAGCCTCGCTTCCATCTCGTCGCCGGCGTTGGTCCGCCAGCGCATGTGCCCGGCGTAGACCATGAACATCACCGGGCGCACAACGCCGTCGGCGAGGGCCCGGCCGTAACCGTAGTTGTAGTCCGTGAGCGACGTGCGGATGCCGTGTTTGTCTGGCAGATAGCTGACGAACGGGATCGGCGCGGTGTCTGAGCGGAACGGCGTCCCGGTGAGCGACAGCCGCCGGGTCGCCGGATCGAACGCCTCACGGATGGCGTCACCCCAGCTCAAGGCGTCGCCGCCGTGGTGCACCTCATCGAGGATCACCAGGGTCTTCGACGACGCGGTGATGTCACGGTGCAGGGCGGCCCGGACGGCGACCTGGGCGTAGGTGACGACGACCCCGTGGTAGTGCCTGCCGTAGCGCCCTGCTGCATTGGTGAAGGTCGGATCCAGACGGATGCCCGCGCGGTGCGCGGCATCCGCCCACTGGCGTTTCAGGTGCTCGGTCGGTGCGACAACGGTGATCCGGTCGACGGTTCGCCTGGCGAGCAGTTCCGCAGCGAGCCGGAGGGCGAAAGTGGTCTTGCCTGCACCTGGTGTCGCAGCGGCGAGGAAGTCCTTGGGCTCGTTGGCGAAGTAACTTTCGATCGCCTCCTGCTGCCAGGCGCGGAGCTTGGAGACCGTGCCCCACGCGGCCCGCTCGGGGAACGCCGGGGAGAGGTGTTCAGCGGCAGAGGTTCCGATTCGGAGTCCTGTTGCGGCATCCATGCTCGCCGGCTCCCCCGAAAAAATCTCTGTACTCACTTGACGGTAATCTACCCGCTCCCGCCGGTTCGGGCGAACCGATGGGGTGCCCTGGCGTGGCGTCGCGGGGTAGGCTCACCCGGATGGGAGGGACGACATGAGCGACACTGAACGTAAGAACAAGCAGTACCTGGACAACCTCCCGGCCGACGCTGCAAAGGTTGCATCGCGACCCCACCCGTGGTCTCGTTACGTCGCTCTCGGAGACTCGTTCACCGAGGGAATCGGAGACCCGGAGCCTCGCTCGCCAGGGGGTCACCGGGGCTGGGCCGACCGCGTCGCCGAGGTCCTCGGGCAGGGAGTCGACGACTTCGCCTACGCGAACCTCGCCGTCCGCGGCAAGCTCATCGCGCAGATCGTCGACCAACAGGTAGAACCAGCCCTTGAGCTCCGGCCCGACCTGATCTCCATTTCGGCGGGCGGCAACGATGTCATCCGCCCCGGCACCGACCCTGACGTGACCGCAGCGCGCATGGACGAGGCTGTCGCCCGGCTGCAGCGGGACAACGCCACGATCGTCATCTTCACCGCTGTCGACGTGGGGTTCTCGCCCGTCTTCCGCGGCATCCGGGGCAAGGTTGCCATCTACAACGAGAACATCCGCGCGGTGGCGGCGAAGCACGACTGCATCGTCGCCGACCTGTGGTCACTCACCGACGTGCAGGACAGCCGGATGTGGTCCCCGGACCGCCTGCACCTCAACCCGCTCGGCCACCATACCGTCGCGAGAATGGTCCTTGACGCGCTCGCCGTCCCGAACGACCTCGAACCGCTGAAGCCCGAACCGGTGCCCCTGTCCACCTGGCGGCAGGCGCGGACGTCGGACCTGGTCTGGGCCCGCGAATACCTCGTGCCGTGGGTGCTCCGCCGGATCCGTCACCAGTCCTCCGGTGACTTCATCACGGCGAAACGCCCGAGCGCAGAACGGTACACCCGCGCCGGCGAATGACCGTGCCCGTCCGGTCGGGCACACGCGCCCGGCACAGCATACTCAGCCGACCGGCACGAACCGCGTCGACTCCCGCCCGTGGGTACGGGCGATGCGGTAGTAGTCCTGCGGGGTGAAACCGGTGAAGGTCTTGAACGTGCGGATGACGTGGGACTGGTCGTAGTACCCGGTCGCGGCGGCCAGTTCCGCCCACGGCACATCATCACCGAGGGGCAGTTCGTCGATCAGACGATGGAACCGTACGACGGTCGCATAGAACTTCGGGGTGACGCCGGTGGCCCGACGGAATCGGCCGATGAGGCTCTTGTGCGAAAGGTTGCACTCCTCGGCGACTGAAGCGACAGATCGAGACGGATCCGCGCTGATCACCGCCACGGCGCGCCGAACGACGAGGTCGGGTGCATCGTCGCGCAGCGACAGCACGAGTGCAGCGTGGAGCGCGTCGAGCAGGTCGTCGCCCGAACCGGGGCCTGCTGCCGGATCGAGATCTGCTGCGGCCAGAGTGGTTTGACGAAACCCGGCTACGTCGGGAAGGACGGACTCGACGTTCACGACGCGGCCGGTGATCTCCGCGGGGTCCAGACCGAGCCGGCCGACGGCATCCGGTTCGAGAACGGCGCCGAGGTTGAACAAAGCGCTCGGGTTCTCACTCAGCGTGAAATGACGCTGCAGACCGCTGCAGAATACTGCCGTCAGGGGTTCAGCGGTGACACCTGACAGCGGATCGGTCGCGCGATACGGGCCCGACAGATTGACGATCAGGTGTACGAACGGCATGGGAAAGATGCGCTCAAGGCTCTGCTGCGCCTGCCCCCGCACGAGCCAGAGTGAGCGCACAACACCGGCGAGCACGCCGCTCGGTTCACGTTGCAGATATTCCATCGAGTTCCTCCGTGCGGGTAAAGATTATCCAATCCGACCGGACGCGGAGACTCCTACGATGTGAGCGATGAAAGGACGAATCATGCCTCAAGCATTTCGTGACGAACAGACGATCCTTGCTCCACCCCACGATGTCTGGGCGACACTCACCGACTGGTCGGCCGCATCGGACTGGATGCCAGGGGTCAGCGACATGCGCGCCGCCGGCGACATCGCCGTTGGGGCCGAGCTCACCTTCACCGCCCGCGGTAAGACGCGCTCGTCCACTGTCACGGCACTGGAACCCGGCCGACTGATCACCATGTCGAGCACGATGCCCGGGGTGCTCGCTGACTACACCTATTCCCTGGAGCCGGCGGGAAACGCGACGACTGTTTCGCTCGTCGCTGATGTGCAGACGAGCGGTTCGATGAAGCTACTCGGCAGGGTGATCCGGTCAGCGATCGCCAAGGAAGACGCTGTGCAGCTGACCCGGCTGAAGGCGCTCGTCGAATCGCGCTGAACTCTGCCGTCTGACGCACACCAGCTCAGCCGAAGGCGTTGCTGAGCTTCCAGCCGAGGTCTGCCCCGGCGAGTTCGTCCTCGAGCACCAGCGGAACCACGATGCTTTCGCCGTCGTGTTCAAAGGTGACGGAGCCCACTTCGTCGCCTTCGTCGGCGAACTCCACGGCGGATGCCGTCGGGGTCACCGTCACCGGTGCGTCCTGCCAGACCACGACGCTTGCCGAATCGGCGGCGACGATGTCGGCGGTCGCCCCCCACGGGGTCGAGTAACTGCCGTAACTGTCCCCGGCCTCGACGAGCTGGACCTCGTGGAACCCGGCGGTCGCACTCGCGATCAGGCTGGTGACGGCCTGGTTCAACTGACGGTGGTTCGGAGCACCGAGGAGAACGCCGACGAACGTGATCGTCTCGTCACCGACCGTCGCTTCGGCGGCGAAGAGCAGGCAGGCGCCCGCTTCCCGGGTGGTGCCCGTCTTCAGCCCGATGACACCGTTTCTGCCGAGCAGCTTGTTGGTGTTCTCGACCTTGCCGATCACCGGAAGCTCGGCGGACTGCTCCTGGACGATCTCAGAGAGGGCAGGGTGTGCCAGGGCGAGTTTGCCGATGGCGACAAGGTCAGCGGGGGTGGAGCGGCTGCTGCTGTCGAGCCCGCTGGAGTCGGCGACGTGGGTGCCGGCGAGGTCGTGCGCGGTGAGCCAGTCACTCGCCGCCCGGAGATACGCGGGCATCGAGCCGAACGCCCAGTGCGCCAGGGTGACGCTGTAGTTATTGGCCGACGGCAGCATCATCGCCTGGAGCAGCTGGCGTTCGGTGAAGACGGAGCCTGGCGCCACCTTGGCAGCCGATCCCCCTTCCGCGATGGTTTCGTCGTAGATGCGGGCGTCCGCGTCTGTGAGGGTCAGCGTGGGGCCGTCATCGCCTGCAGCCAGGGGCATTTCGTCGAGGACGACGAGGGCAGTCACGGTCTTTGTGATGCTCGCCATCGGTGTGGACTGCTGGACGCCGGAGTCGTCGAGGATGCCGTCGATGCCGACCGCGCCGATCGCGCCGGTTCCGAAGCCGGGCCACGCGAGGGACGTCGCCGGCTGGCTGATCGGAACCGTCGTCGCAAGTTCCGCAGCGTTCGCCGGGATGGGGCGGAGAACCGCGAGTGAGGTGTACCCGGCACCGAGCAGCACGACCGCGAGGAGGCCGAAGACCGTCACCCGCCTGCGTCGGTACACCCGTTCGGGAGCGGAAAGGCGGGAGTTCGGCACCGGCCAATCCTAACGGTGGCACCTTGTCATTGCCCGACAAGACAGGGTCAGTCGACGGGCATCGGGGGTTTCCGCAGGGCCCAGAGCGCGACGGCGCTCGCCGAAGCGACGTTGAGCGAATCGACTCCGTGGAGCATGGGGATGATCACCGTCGAGTCGGCGGCATCGCGGGCCTGCGAGCTGAGACCGTCACCCTCGGTGCCGAGGGTGAGCGCGACCCGCTCGGGCGGATGAGCCGCGAACCGGTCGAGGGTCACGGCCCGGTCGTCGAGGGCGAGGGCTGCGACGTGGAACCCCGCGGCGTCGAGGATGCGACGGGCTTCCGGCCACTCGGGCATCCGGGTCCACGGGACCTGGAGCACCGTTCCCATACTGACACGCACGCTCCGGCGGTAGAGAGGGTCGGCGCAGCGGGGCGTGATGAGTACGGCATCCGCGCCCAGCCCGGCCACCGAACGGAAGATCGCCCCGACGTTGGTGTGGTCGACGATGTCCTCGAGGATGACAACGCGCGAGGCGTCCGCGAGCAGGTCTTCCATCCGGGGCAGCGCCGGGCGGTGCATCGCGGCGAGGGCGCCGCGGTGCATGTGGTACCCGGTCAGGCGCTCGAGGACGTCCGATGAGCCGACGTAGACCGGGACGTCCGGGAATCGCTCGAGCAGCGGTGCGACGTCGGGCAGCCACTGTTCCTGCAGCAGGACCGAGCGCGGCTGGTGCCCTGCCGCGATAGCCCGCGCGATGACCTTGTGTGATTCGGCGATGTACAGTCCGCCCTCGGGTTCCTGCACCCTCCGCAGCGCCACATCCGTGAGGCGCGCATAGTCGGAGAGACCATGGACATCGAGATTCGAGATGGGGACAATCTGCACGGTTGGTTCCTTCGGGTGGTGGCGTGTTCTCTGAACAAGGCCCGTAGCGCCTGGCCGAAACAAATCCGACATCTGGATTGTTTATCCTCGAGGCAGGCGCGGATATTCGAAAGGCCTCATGACAATGATCACCGGATTGACGCCGGAAGTGGACGAACGCGGACTCGATGCAGCCTACGCCGTCCTGTCAGGCGGTACGTTCGCCGTCCTCACCGGGGCCGGCGTGAGCACCGACTCGGGTATCCCTGACTACCGCGGAGAGGGAGCGCCGAGACGCACCCCGATGACCGTGTCGCAGTTCCTCCTCGATGACGCGTCGCGCAAACGGTACTGGGCGGGCAGCCACCTCGGTTGGGCGTTGTTAGACGCCGCGAAACCGAACGCCGGGCACCGGATGCTGGCGACGCTCGAGCAGGCGGGGCTCGTCTCAGGGGTGGTCACCCAGAACGTCGATGGACTTCACATTCGCGCGGGTTCCCGTCGTGTCGTCGACCTCCACGGCTCGATGGACCGGGTGCACTGCCTGAACTGCGGCCAGACCTTCGCCCGCGCCAGCATCGCCGCGCGCATCGACTCCGAAAACCCGTGGCTCTCTAAACCGGATGCCGTGACCCTCAACCCCGATGGGGACGCCGAGATCAGCCACGTCGATGATTTCATCGCGCCTGCCTGTTCGGTGTGCGGTGGGGCGCTGAAACCCGACGTCGTGTTCTTCGGTGAGTTCGTTCCGACCGACAAGTTCTCGGAGGCCAGGGACCTCGTCGGCCAGGCCGACGCGCTGGTGATCGCCGGTTCCTCCCTCGTCGTGAACTCCGGCATCCGTCTGCTCGAACACGCGAGGCGCAGCAAACGTCCCATCGTGATCATCAACCGTGGTGAGACGAAGGGCGACTCCCGCGCGGCGGTGAAACTGGATGCCGGCGCGTCTGAGACGTTGGCGGCGCTCGCCGAGCGGCTTCTCGACTGACGGGCGCCCGCCGTACGCCTGCGGTCCTTTTCTCGCGCCTTTTTCCTTATCCCAGGCTGCAGCATACTCGGGCGATTTCTAGCGAAACCGTCGGTGGCGGCATCCGCTCAGGATGACGCGGCGGCGTCCCGGCGCTCCCGCACGGCGGCATACACCTCGTCGACGAGTGCGTCCAGTTGTGCCGCAGACTCACGCCAGGCATCCGGTGACACGCTTGTGGCATCTCCGGTGTGCAGGGTGACCACCTGCTGGCCACTTCGGCTGTCGGCAAGCAGAACGCGCTGTTGGGCTCCCGACACGCCGAGCACCACATCGGCGGACCGCATCATCCAGCTCCGTGTGAACCGGAACCGCCACGGCCAGGTCTGAATCCGGTCCAGCAGTCCCGCATGCTCCGCGACGTGCGGAGTCCCCGCGGCGGCAAGGAGACCGAAGCGGTGACCGACGCCCATCAGGCCGGGCGCGGGAGTGAAGACGACATCGGCGCCGATGCTGGCGAGCTTCCGGCCGGTGAGCACCTCCAGAGGGCTGTACGGCGACGGCAGCAGCTCCCAGGGCAGCGCAGGCAGGAGATCGAGCGCCGTCTTCGGACCGACGAGCATGACGAACGGTCGACGTTCGGCGAGGGCGTGGACGAGCCCTCGGGTCGTCCGGCTGAGCTGGTCGTCCGGGTCATCCGTGACCCACCGGCAGTCGACCACAAGCTTCATTCGGGGTCCTCCGCGAGGAAGCGGCGGATCAGCTCCGCCGCCTGCTCGGGGACTTCGTAGTGAATGAGGTGGCCGACGCCGGGAAGGATCTCGAGGGTGGCATCGGGGAACCGGCGGACCAGGAGGTGTTGGGCGGCGATCGGCGTGATGTCGTCCTGGTCCGCGGCGATCAGCAGGGTGCGGTCGACGATGTCGGCCGCGAACTCGCTCACGTCGTTCCCCACGGATGCCTTGAACGCTTCCAGCACGACGGCCCGGGTCCCGAACGCACTGAAATAGAGGTCATGCTGGTCGTGAATCCAGCGGCGGAGCTCCCTGTCCTTGGTCTTCGCCATCGTCACGCTCATCACCCGCACGATTGCCCGATTGCGCAGTAATGCGAAGCCGAGCGGTTCCGGCAGCCGGGCGCCCATCAGGTAATAGAAGACGGCAAGCCGGGTGAGGATGCCGCGCGGCCCGGCGAGTGCCGGCGCAGCGATCGGGTTGACGAGGATCACCCGGCGGGCGCGTAAGCCCGTGCGGGCGAGCGCCCCCGAGACCACGATCGATCCGAAGGAGTGGCCGAGAATCACCGGCGGGTTCGGCAGATCGACCGCCGAGACGAACTCGTTCAGCCAGGCGGCGTAGCCGTCGATGTCGTGGGTGCCGGCCAGCGGCTCCGACTCCCCGAATCCGGGGAGGTCAGGGCTAAGGATGTGGAAACCTTCGAGGTGAGCGACGACAGGTTCGAGACCGTGGTGGTCTCCCCGGAAGCCGTGAACCATCACGATCGTCGGCTTCTCCCCCGACGACCCGTACTCCCAGTAGCTCGTCAGGCTCGATCCAGTGCGGACGGATCGTCGAGAGACAGGGATGCGATCGAGTCGCGCGGAATATGGGGAGCGATCAGTCATAAGGAATCCCAGTTTAGGCTTTTCGCTTCCGGCGACGGAACGATGCTCCCCATAGACTGCAACCACGACCGCGAGGACTCACACCTCGCGCCCTCAAGACACGGAATCGGTACCCAGTGACATTCACCGCGCCCATCCAGCTTCCCGGCCTCGCCCGCGACCCCCTGTGGTATCGCCGGGCCATCTTCTATGAGGTGATGGTGCGGTCGTATGTCGACAGCAACGGGGACGGTGCCGGCGACCTGCAGGGGCTCACCAGCCGGCTGGACTACCTGCAGTGGCTCGGCGTCGACGCACTCTGGCTGCCGCCGTTCTTCACCTCGCCGTTGCGCGACGGTGGCTACGACGTCTCCGACTACCGGTCGATCCTTCCTGAGTTCGGCACCGTCGAGGAGTTCAAGGACCTGGTGACGAAGGCGCATGAGCGGAACATGCGGATCATCATCGACATGCCGCTCAACCACACCTCCGACCAGCACGAGTGGTTCCGCGAATCACGCGAAGACCCGGACGGCCCCTACGGTGATTTCTACGTCTGGAGCGACACAGACGAGAAGTACCCCGACATCCGGATCATCTTCACAGACACCGAAGACTCCAACTGGGCGTTCGACCCGGTCAGACGCCAGTTTTTCTTCCACCGCTTCTTCTCGCACCAGCCCGACCTCAACTACGAGAACCCGGCCGTCCACGACGCCATGTTCGACATCGTGCGGTTCTGGCTCGACATGGGTGTCGACGGATTCCGGCTGGATGCCATCCCCTATCTCTACGAATCCGACGGTGGCAACGGTGAAGGCGAGCCGGAGACGCACGCGTTCATCAAGAAGCTCAGGGCCATGGTCGACCTGGAATACCCGGGCCGGGTGATGATCGCCGAGGCGAACCAGTGGCCGCGTGAAGTCGCCGCGTTCTTCGGCACGGACGAGGAACCGGAATGCCACATGGCGTTCGACTTCCCGGTGATGCCGAGGATCTTCTACTCGCTGCGGTCACAACAGGCGGAGGAACTCGTGCGCGTGCTCTCCGAAACCACCGAGGTTCCTGAGTGGGCCGGCTGGGCGGTGTTCCTGCGCAACCACGACGAGCTGACCCTCGAAATGGTGAGCGAGGACTACCGCCAGGCAATGTACGGCTGGTACGCCTACGACCCGCGTATGCGAGCGAACATCGGCATCCGTCGTCGCCTCGCTCCCCTGCTCGACAACTCGCGAGCCGAGCTCGAACTCGCCCACGCGCTGCTGTTCTCCCTCCCCGGGAGCCCGTTCATCTATTACGGCGATGAGATCGGCATGGGCGACAACATCTGGCTTGCCGACCGTGACTCGTCCAGAACGCCGATGCAGTGGACGCCGGACCGCAACGCCGGCTTCTCGTCCGCCGACCCCGGCAAGCTGTACCTTCCGGTCGTCCAGTCCCTCGTCTTCAACTACACCCTGGTGAACGTCGAGTCGCAGTTGGCGCAGTCCCGCTCGCTGCTGCACTGGGTGCGCAACGTCATTCACGTGCGCAAGGGCCACCCGGCATTCGGTCTCGGTTCCGTCGAGGTCGTGACGAACGACCACGAATCCGTGCTCAGCTTCGTCCGTAGCTACTCGGGAACCGGTGGCCTATCCGGCGGTCACATCGGAGACGAGAAAGAAGAAATCCTCTGCGTCTTCAGCTTCTCGCACCACCCGATCGCAACGACCATCATCGCGCCAGAGCTCGCCGGATGCCGCCTCTTCGACCTGTTCGGCGGTGGTGAGTTCCCGCCGTTCGACGAGAACGGTGAGGTGACCCTCACGATCGCCACCCAGAGCTTCTACTGGCTCCACGTGGCGCGGCCGACGGACTCGCCCTTCTCCCAGCGGCGTCGCTCGTGATCGACGATGTGTCGGTGGTCGGCCCTAGCGTTGCCCCCGTGCAGATAACAGCAGTAACACCGTGGTCAGAGTCCCTCGCCGTTTTCGATCTGGAGACAACCGGCATTGACGTGATCACCAGCCGCATCGTGAGCGCGAACGTCGGCCTGCTGGACGGCCGGGGCGAAGTTCTGCGTCGGCGCGACTGGCTCGCGGACCCCGGGGTGCCGATCCCTGAGCAGGCGACCGCCGTCCACGGCATCAGCACCGAACGGGTGAGGGCAGAGGGCCGCCCGGCGCCCGTCGTCGTCGCCGAGATCGTCGCCGAGCTTCGCGGCTACTTCGACGCAGGCATCCCCGTCGTCATCTATAACGCCCCGTACGACCTGTCGCTGCTGTTCCACGAGTCCGTGCGGCACCACGTGGCGCCTCTCGTCGACCCGACACCGGTGATCGACCCGCTGGTCATTGACAAAGCCATGGACCGCTATCGCAAGGGAAAACGGACGCTCGAGGCGGCGGCGCTCCACTACGGCGTCGAACTCACCGACGCGCACGACGCGGGCGCTGACGCGATCGCCGCCGGTCGGGTGGCGCTTGCCATCGCCCGTACGCACGGGAACTCACTCGACGTCGACGCCCTCGAACTGCACCGCCTGCAAGAAGGCTGGTGCCAGGACCAGGCCGACAGTTTCCAGGACTACATGCGCCGCACCCGGGATGCCACCTTCGTGGCATCCACCGGCTGGCCTGTGCGCTGAGGGCTTCTTCCCCGGTGCGCTAGCTGTACTGCACAGGGACGTTGGTTGAATCGGTGTGACGACTCGCTGTAGTTGCTGCGAATGAGGTGAGGACCTCCGGTTGCAGAGTGGGAGTTGCTTAGACAAACACTCTCGACAGCCAGGAGGTCCTCGATGTCCCACGCTAATGCTGCTCTAACTCCACGCCAACGACTTCGAGTGGCGCGGCTGATCATCGATCAGGGCTGGCCAGTCTCACAGGCCGCGAAAGCGTTCAACTGCTCCTGGCCGACAGCGAACCGGTGGGCCGAACGATACGCCGCGATGGGCGAGGCCGGGATGCAGGACCGGTCCTCGCGCCCGCACCGGATCTCGAACCGGACGTCGCCGGAT
>NZ_FOVM01000002.1:2549-441380 GCF_900115155.1 Mycetocola miduiensis | reverse complement strand
CGGTGCGGGCGCGAGGACCGGTCCTGCATCCCGGCCTCGCCCATCGCGGCGTATCGTTCGGCCCACCGGTTCGCTGTCGGCCAGGAGCAGTTGAACGCTTTCGCGGCCTGTGAGACTGGCCAGCCCTGATCGATGATCAGCCGCGCCACTCGAAGTCGTTGGCGTGGAGTTAGAGCAGCATTAGCGTGGGACATCGAGGACCTCCTGGCTGTCGAGAGTGTTTGTCTAAGCAACTCCCACTCTGCAACCGGAGGTCCTCACCTCATTCGCAGCAACTACAGCGAGTCGTCACACCGATTCAACCAACGTCCCTGTGCAGTACACCTAGTCCGCGTCCGGAACGAGCCTCAGGGCGCATGTACGGTTTCACGGACGACGACGGTTGGGACCTCCACCTGCCGAACAAGGGAGTGGCTGACCGGCCCGAGAGCCAGCCGAGGGGCTGCCTTCAGACCGTGATTCCCGAGCACGAGCAAACGACTCTGAGCGGCTGCGTCGTGCAACGCCTTCATCGCCGGAAGCTTCACCACCGCTTTCTCGATGGTCAATGTCGGGAACTCCCTCTGCACGGATTCGGTCGCCGTGTCCAAAATACCTCGATGCACCTCTTCCAACGCGTGCAGCGAATCGTCATCGAGATCCGACTGGGCCCACATCGGTGGAATCTGCCACGCGTGCACGGTCGTCAGCGTCTCGCCCCTGCGGACAGCCTCCGATGCCGCATACTGTGCCGCCACAAGTGACACCGCCGACCCGTCCACGCCCGCGACGATTCCCAAACGCGATCGGTCCACAGACAGGGGATCGTCGGGGATAATCGCCACCGGGCCGAACGACGTCGCCGCCAGACCCGCGCTGATCGACCAGGGAGCACCCACCTCAGCCTCTCTTGCCGAGTGTGTGCCCACAACCAGCAGGGTGTCCTCGTCGGAGAGCGAGCGAAGTTCCTCCACCGGATCGCCGAAAAGCAATCTGCTCTCCACCCTCAGCCGGGGATGCCGTGACTGTGCGGACCGGCGCTCCTGCTCAAGGGCGGACTCGGCAGCGTCTATGGTCGACTCCCTGACGGTGTGGCCTGTGGCAGGGTCCCGTTCGGCGACGACCCTCGCGATCAGCACGCTCTCGCCCCGCGCTTCGGCCCGGGTCAGCGCCCACTCGAGTGCTCGCTGGGCAGGTGCTGAGCCCTCCCAGCCCACAACCGTTTCTTCGGACATCTCGACTCCTCAGCAGGCATTCGAACGTGACCCGCACTAGACACAACACTCCAGCCGTCGTGGTCGGAGGTCCAGAGTCGAAAGTCCTATTCTGAAGGCCGTGACCGGTGCTCTAGTTGAACTGCCACCGCCTGCGTCCGCCGCTGGATGCCAAGCTTCGCCAGAAGACTCGACACGTAGTTCTTGACAGTTTTCTCAGCCAGCGCGAGAGTTTCGCCGATCTGTCGGTTGGTCATCCCTTCGGCGATCAACTCGAGGATCTCCCTTTCCCGGGTGTTGAGTGCGTCGACGGGAGAGGCGCTTGGCTGGCTGGCGGACATTCGCGTGAGCGCCATTCGCGATATCGCCGGGTCGAGAAGCCGCCGTCCCTGAGCAACGGCCCGAACAGCGTCGATCAGAGACGCCGACCGCATATCCTTCAGAACGTATCCTGAAGCACCCGCCACAACCGCGGCGTACACCGCCTCGTCATCATCGTGAGCCGTCAGGATGATGCACCGAACGTTGGGGTTTTGGGACCGGACGTCGCGGCACAAGTCGATCCCGTCGCCGTCCGGGAGGCGCATGTCGAGCAGGGCGACATCAGGCACGGTTGCAGCAATGCGGGGTCGGGCCTGCGCAACCGATCCCGCCTCTCCGACCACTTCGACGTCGTCTTCACTTTCGAGGAGCGCTGCCACTCCCCGCCGAACGACCTCATGGTCGTCCACGACGAATACGCGGATGGCTTCAGGCATCGTGTCTCCCATTGATCGGCACGTACCAGCGGAACGTCGCCGCCCCGTCGGTGGACGAGAAAGTCGCATCGCCGCCGCGGCTGAGCGCCCGTTCTCGCAGATTCGTGAGTCCGCTGCTGCGTGCGCTGGGATGGCCGGCACCGTCATTCTGAACTTCGATTTCAACTCCCGAATCCCTGATCGCGACGACGAGCGAAGCCTTGGTGGCAGACGCGTGCTTCGCGACGTTGGTGAGTGATTCCCGAACAACCGCCAGGACATCGTCGGCCAAAGCACCCACGATGACGAGATCGACCGGCCCCTCGAAGGACACCCAGGGCTTCTCGGTCAGCGCGGACCCCAGTTCTCCCACCAGGTCGATGATGCGGTGGCGGACCGAGATCTGCCCGCCGCGCGACTTCGGTGCCAGCGCGAACACAGCGGTGCGAATCTGGCCAATGCTCTGGTCGATATGGCTGATGGCCTGCTCAAGTCGTTCCGGCCCGCCGCCGGCTGGGAGTGTCCCGGCGATACTCTGCAGTTCCAGACCGGTCGCGAAGAGTTGCTGGATGACGTGATCGTGGAGATCTCGCGCGATGCGCCCCCGCTCCTCCATCAGTGCGATGTGCTGTCGGTCCGAGCGAGCGGCGGCCAGTTCCAGTGCGATGCCGACCCTTCCGGCTAGGTCCGCCACCATTTCCAGGTCTTCCGGTGCAAACGGCACGCCGCCGGGGAGACGGGAGACGGCAAGTACTCCGCTGGTCTTGCCTGCTGTCGAGAGGGGAACAGCCATGGTCGGCCCGAGCCCCAGGGTCTTGGACGCTCCCGGCACCTGGTCTTCGTTCAAGAGCAAAGGCTTGCCTGATTGGAGAACCCGTCCGGGCACCGAGCCCTTTCTGGAGATCTCGAGGCCAACGATGGAGTCCTCGTCCTGGCCTCTTGCCCGGACGATGATCATCGATTCCGAATCGCGAGAGGGGATGAGCACCCGAACGAGGTCTGCACATGCAACCTGTCGCACCCGCTCGACCACGAGTTCCAGGGGATCGTCGGTTGCCCCGGCCACGGCGACCGTCAGCTCCGCTGACGCCGCGAACCAGGCCTGCCGCCGTTGTGCGTTTGCGAACATGCGCGCATTATCGATCGCGAACCCTGCGGTTGCCGCGAGGGCTTTGACGAGCTCTTCG
The DNA here is from genome assembly GCF_900115155.1 of Mycetocola miduiensis. Taxonomy (GTDB): domain Bacteria; phylum Actinomycetota; class Actinomycetes; order Actinomycetales; family Microbacteriaceae; genus Mycetocola_A; species Mycetocola_A miduiensis. The sequence goes on along the minus strand of NZ_FOVM01000002.1, from coordinate 438,263 downwards.
TCATCGGAACTGAATTCGCCCGCGGCTGCGTTGGTGAGATAAAGGTTGCCGAAGACGCGATCACCGACGAGGATCGGCACTCCCAGGAAGCTGTCCATGCGCGGGTGGTGCGCCGGAAATCCCGAGTACCTTTCGTCGTCGGCAAGGTGCGACAGACGGATGGGGTGTGGATCGACGATGAGGGCGCCAAGGAGTCCGTGTCCCTCCGGCAGGTGGCCGATTCGCTCCACGTCGGCTGTTCCCATCCCGACGTGAATGAACTGTTCGAGGTTCCCTTCCTGGCCGATCACGCCGAGCGCTCCGAATTCGGCCCTCACGAGATCGATGGCTGTTTCGACGATGCGCCGGAGCACGACCGGCAGATCGAGTTGCTGGCTGATGAGCTGATTCGCCTTGAGAAGCGCGCGCAGTCTCCCCTGAGTCGCGAGCACGTCCGATGCACGAGTAACAAGGTCGCTGAGCGCTTCGTCGAGCTTCGCGCGCGGCTCCTCAGGGAAAGTTAGGAAGCCTTCCTCCGTCATGGTGTCTCCCTCCTCGGCGCGTCCTAAACCGAGGGTAATCATGCGATGCCAGGCGGCGGTAGGGGGTTCAGGGGCTACAGCTGCACCCATCACCCGAGCGGCCTCGGCCGCGACTGCTCACTCAGATAAACCACCGCCGACGTTGCCGCAAGCCGCTTCCCGACTCCTGCCCGCGCACCTATGCTGTCTCCATGCGGTCGGCGACGGAGCAACTGGCGGCCGTCGATGAGGCCAATCTGGTGCTCGATCACGTCGGCCAGGTCAACGTGTTCCTCATCGCCGGGCTGTTCGAGCCCGGCGGCTTCGTCAGGACTGACGGAACGCCCGACATTGCAACGATGCGCGCGGTCCTCGCCGACCGGATCGCCGCCCTTCCGTCGCTGTGTCGTGTTCCCGTCCCCGTCGGCCGAAGCCATCACTGGGTGGAGGCGAAACCGGACCTGGAACGTCACATCCGGCTCATCGGCCCGTTTGACGGGATAGACGGGATCGAGCGAACGTGTGGTCAGCTCATGACGGTTCCACTTCCCCTGGACCGGCCGCTATGGGAACTGCTCATCGGGCCGGACTCGCGCACGGGAAACGTCGTATTCGTGCTTCGCATCCATCACGCTATCGCCGATGGGATGGCTGCTCTTGCCATCGCGCACGCGCTCTTCGAACGGGCGGCCACCGTCGATCGTCTCGCAGTATCAACGCCACCCGCGTCTGACCCGACGATGACGCCTGCTTCCATCACGACGCACGGCAAGCATCCGCTGCGCATGATGAGACGAGCAATCTTCAGCGTGGGCCGCATACTGAAGACCGTTTTCGGCAGGGGCGTGAACACAACGGTCCTTCTCGGTGACCGCGGGCCGCGACGAGGTGTCGTCTTCGTGGACACCGACCTCCGAGCGCTCAAGACGCGTGTTCGCCCATTCGGGATGACGGTGAACGACGCACTGCTTTCCGCCACAACAGCCGGATACATCGCAATGCTTCAAGCCGCGGGGGAGCCGATTCCCTCGGTCCTGCCAGTCTCGACCCCGGTCGCCCTGGGTCGGCGGGGAAGCTCAGGCAATCAGGTCGGAGTCATGATCGTCCGACTCCCCCTCGCCGAACCGGATCCTGACGCGCGCCTTCGCCTCGTCGCTGATCAAACGCATCTCGAGAAGCAACGGGCACGTGACCAGGGCACCCTCGAATTCATGCGCGGCCCGACAGGTGCCCGTATCATGGACCGAATCGGCCGCCGGCAGCGCCTGGTCGCCGGCTTCGTCACCAATGTGCCCGGACCAGCCAGCCGGATGTTCCTCGCCGGTGCTCCCGTTACTGCTGTCTGGCCGCTCGCGGTGCTGGCAGGCAACGTTCGGCTCGGTGTGGCTGCCTCGTCGTACGCCGGCAGGCTGTGGTGCAGCATCCACTTCGACGAAGCCTCGCTTCCGGGAGTGGTGTTCGCGCAGGCGATGAAAGAGGAGTTCGTCCGTCTGACGACCTGACCGGTCCCGATCCGCCGACCGAGCCCGTCGTCAGGCTCCGATCAGCGCGAGAGTGTTGTACAGAACGTATGCCGGCCACACGATCGCCTGAAGCAACCCGAGGATGACGCCCCAGAACGACCCGTCGGACTCAGAGACGAAATAGATTGCCGCTCCGATATAGGCCAGGAGAAAGAAAAAACCCCATGGGCCGTCGCGCACAATCACGCGAACTCGACTGTCGCGGGTCATTGTGTTGCCGTTGACCATGAGTACGCTCCTTCTGCTTGAGGTGTTACTGAGAAACGACTGGTGCCGCGGATGTGACCACGAGCGAGCCCGAGACGGCTCCTGCGCGCAGTTGGTTCAGTGCGTTCCGAGCACCGGTGAAGGGAAAACGAGTGACCGTCGGGGTGAGCCCGAGATTGCGCGCCAGGCGAAGGAACGCGGCGCCATCAGCTCGAGTGTTCGCGGTCACGGTTCGGAGATCCCGCTCATGGAAGAGGTTCGCTTCGTAAGACATTGCGGGAATGTCTGACATGTGGATGCCGGCAAGGACGACCGTCCCACCGCGTTCGGTGGCCTGGAGTGCGACGGGCACCAGCTCCCCCGCAGGGGCGAAGACGATCGCCGAGTCCAGTGGCACCGGGGCCCGCGCGGTCGCGTCACCGACGAAGGCTGCGCCGAGTTGCCGTGCGAGGCCCTGGTTCTCCTCTCCCCTCGTCATGACGAAGACCTCCGCGCCGGCAGCCACGGCCAGCTGACCGGTGATGTGTGCGCTGGAGCCATAGCCGTACAGCCCGAGTCGCCCACCTGGTACCAGGTTCGCTCGTGTCAGGGCACGGTAGCCGATGATGCCTGAGCACAGGAGCGGGGCGATATCGACCGGGTCGTCCTCGTTCGAGAGCCGGTACGCGAAGTTCTCGGCGACGCAGGCGTATTCCGCATAGCCTCCGTCATCATCCCAACCGGTATAGCGGGAACCTGGACAGAGGTTCTCGCGGCCCTCCCTGCACCAACGGCACGTCCCGCACGTGCGGCGAAGCCACGCGACGCCCACACGGTCTCCGCGGCGCAGCCGCTGCACTGACCTCCCGACGTCGCGGACCCTGCCCACGACCTGGTGTCCCGGAACGACGCCTGGTCGGTGGACAGGCAACTCCCTGTCGATGACGTGGAGGTCGGTCCGGCAGACGCCGCACGCCTCCACCTCTACGAGGACTTCGTCGCCTCCAGGTCGGGGAATCGTCCTGCTGGACAACTCGAGAATTCCGGGCGTGTCTGTGGTCACCCAGGCTCGCATGTCCGTCATCGGCTGGAACCGACCGGGCGACGCTCAGGAACGGCGGGGCGGCGGAGGGGTGCGCGTGGCAGCCAGCTCACGATACCCAGCAGGGCAAGAACCAAGACGAGCTGCACGGTCCCTGTGGCGAAGTAGAGAACCTGCAACCAGGAAGCTTCTCGAATGAAAACTACTTCGGTGAAGATCCAGATCAGCATTCCGAACCCGGCCACCGCCGACCAGAACAATGCCGACTCGCGGCGTACGACCAGGAGAGCAGACGCGACAGCCTGCGTGCCGCCGACGACGACCACCAGGATCACGCCCGGCACCGTGAAAGAGGGAAAGGGGCTGGTTTCCAGAAAGGTCGCGGGCATCCCGAGGTCACCGGTCGCGAGCAACGCGACTCCACTGACCATGGAGGATAGTGCGTTGAACGCGGTGACGCCGAGGAGCGACCAGAATATCGTCGTCCGAAGCCGAACACTCCACACGGCACCCTCCGTTCTCCATGGCACGCCTGGAAGTCCAGACTCTTTCAGTGAACGCGCTTCGCGTGCACAGCTACAGGGCGAAAGTCCCGAGTCTTCAGTGTGACTTTCGGCCCTACTAATTCTGTCCAGCGTCATCCAGCGTGGAGACATGACCGACAGCACCAGCAAACGTCACGTCGTAGTCGGAGTCGACGGGTCGGAATCATCCGTCGACGCCCTTCGGGAAGCTGCCGAGATTGCGGAGGCGCTCGGTGTGCGACTGGAGGCTGTGATGACGTGGGAATACCCGGTGATCGGAGATTACCGACCGATCCCCCTCCCGTCGCCGGAGGAGGAGGCCAGAACGATCCTGACGGAAGCGATCACCCACGCGTTCGACGGCGCACCTCCGCAATACCTGTCGACCACGACAGCTCCTGGACCGGCTGCGAAAACGCTCATCGAGCTGAGCAAGGATGCTCGTCCTGGGCAGCAGAGGTCATGGCGGGCTGGCCGGCGTGCTGCTCGGCTCGGTGAGCGCCGCTTGCGCGGAACACGCGAGCTGTCCCGTTCTGGTCGTCCACCGCCCACGTGCAGCGCCGGCTCCGCCAGCGACGCCGAGGAATTCCCGCACAGACAGTCAAGGGTGACGACCGTCGAACACCGCGTCAGGGAGTCGGACCGTCACGCTCTGGGTCTTTAGCGAGCGCGGTGCCTGTGCCGAGGGTCCACGGTCCTTCGTCCGTGCAACGTCACGAGGGACGAAAGCCCCTTCAAACGGATGCCGGTCATGAACGACGATGAATCGGTACGAAGGAAGGACCGGCGCATGGAGGGTTCAACACTCCTCGAGCAATCATTCCAGTCGTTCCTCCGAACCGGCGGAGTCGCACCGGGATGGGCGTGACAACCCCGACCGGGCTCAGCACCGCGGAGGTTCAGGAGCGCCGGGACCACGGGCTCGGCAACACCCAGCCGGATGACACGGGCCGGTCGCTCCTGAACATTGTTCGCGTCAACGTTCTTACGCTGTTCAATGCCGTCGTAGGCGGATGCTCCGCGCTTCTGTTCACGCTCGGAGCGTGGCAGGACGCTTTGTTCGGGTTGTTCCTCGTCGCCAACACTCTGATCGGCGTCGTGCAGGAATACCGGGCCAAGCGAACGCTGGCCCATCTCGCGGTGCTCAACGCGCCACGGGCCCTGGTGCTGCGCGACGGCCGTCGTGTCGAATGCTCCGTGGCGGACGTGGTGCTCGACGACCTGCTGGAGTTGCGTCCCGGCGAGCAAGTGACCGCGGATGCCGAGGTGGTCGCCGGTCGGGACATCGAAGTCGACGAATCCCTATTGAATGGCGAAGCGGACCCGGTGAGTGCAGATCTTGGCAGAGAGTTGTTGAGCGGGTCAACCGTGCTTTCCGGGAGCGGGCTCGCACGGGTCGTTCGTGTCGGTGCCGACTCGTACGCGGCACGCATCACCGCAGAAGCCCGGACCTTCTCACCGGTCCGCAGTGAATTGCGGGAGTCGATCTGGCGCGTCATCCGCTGGATTTCGATCGGGCTGCTCCCTGTCGGTTGCATCCTCCTGAACGGTCAAATGCAGGCAGCCGGCGGTTGGGCAACGGCGCTCTCGAATGGCGCCTGGCGGGATGCGGTGATCGGGGCTGTCGGGGGGCTCATCGCGATGGTGCCCCAGGGGCTCGTCTTCATGACATCCGTGGCGCTGGCGGTCGGGGCGGTGAAGCTCTCCCGACGCCGGGTACTCGTCCATGAGATCGCCTCAGTCGAAGGTCTCGCGCGGGTCAACATGCTGTGCGTGGACAAGACGGGCACACTGACGGAAGGGTCACTCGCTCTCGACCGCGTGGAACCCGTGGACCGACCACCGAAGGGCTGGAAGCTCGCGCTGGCCTGGTTCGCGGCTGATCCGGTGGCCAACGCCACGGCGCAGGCGATCGGGCGAGCGTTTCCGCCCGACAGCGTCGAAGCTGTGCTGCCAGACGCCACCATCCCGTTCTCGAGCCGCCACAAATGGAGCGCTGCCTATTTCGTTGATGGCCGAATGCCAGGGTCGTGGGTCCTCGGGGGCGCGGACATCGTGCTTGGCGCGTCGTCTGGTAGCTCGCCGACACTGCTGAACCGCGCCGGCTCAATGGCGGATACCGGCCTCCGCACACTGGTTCTCGCTCATTCAGACGTTCGCATCCAGCTGGCGGAGGACGGAGAAGCACCCGCTCTGCCGGCGGCGTTGGAGCCGGTTGCGCTGGTGGTGCTCCGCGAGCAGATCCGTGGGGACGCGGCCGAAACGATCCGCTACTTCGGCAGGCAAGGCGTGGAAGTGTGTGTGATCTCTGGCGACCACCCACTGACTGTGGCCGCGGTAGCACGGGAGGCCGGAATCCCCGGCAGCTTCACCGGCGTCGACGCGCGACTCCTCCCCCGAGACCCGGCCGAACTCACAAGCATTCTCCGTACAGACCGGGTCTTCGGTCGGGTCACGCCGGAGCAGAAGAAGGCGCTTGTGCTGGGCTTCCAATCACTCGGCTACACCGTGGCAATGACGGGAGACGGTGTAAACGACGCGCTCGCGCTGAAGCACGCGGACCTCGGCATCGCCATGGGCTCTGGTTCGTCGGCGGCTCGGGCGGTAGCTGACGTCGTGCTGCTCGACGGTGCCTTCGCCAGGCTGCCCGGGATCCTCGGCGAAGGCCGTCGGGTGATCGCCAACGTCGAACGACTGTCAAAACTCTTCCTCACCAAGACGACGTACGCAGTCCTTCTCGGGGTGGCCTGCGGAGCGCTCCTCTTGCCATACCCCTTCCTGCCACGCCAGCTCTCGGTGGTCGACGGTCTGACGATCGGCCTTCCCGCTCTGGTTCTCGCCCTTCTGCCGAACGATCGCCTTTACCGTCCCGGGTTTCTGCGGAGAGCCCTTCGGTTTTGCGTCCCCTCCGGCCTTGTCGTGGCGGTCGCGGTCGCCCTCGTGGTCGCCTATGCCACTATCGTCGCTGCAGCGCCCCGCGCGGAGGTGCAGACATCAGCGGTCATCACGCTGACGCTCTCTGCCCTGTGGGTTCTGACCGTTCTCGCTCGACCGTTCACTCCCATCACCGCCGCGATCGTCGGGGCGTCATACCTCGGTCTGATAGTGGTCTTGTCGGTTCCCCTGATCGTGGACTTCCTGGAGTTGGACATGCCCCCGAACGATCTTCTGGTCGCCGCGATCGGCACTTCCGCCGGCGCGAGCCTGACCCTTGAGTGGGTGCATCGGCGATTCGGACGGTGACGGCGGGAGCGAGAAGCGAGACCGCGGCGACATCGGACACGTCGACGCCGGCACGGTCGTAGGTCCTGCCGCGTTCCTCAGGACGTTCGACCCTGGTCGAGCGATCCGGTCCGCAGTCAGACTCATGTGAAGGGCGCCCATGGCGGACGCGAGACGGGACGAGTCGACTGGATGCCAATGTGGAAGCGTGTACAGCGCGATGGCCCGCGAGCCTGAAAAGACGAGCTCGCCAGCCGGGCTGACATCGGGCGAAGCACAGGTCAGGCTGAACCAGGACGGTCCGAACGTGCCGCCTCCGGCGGCGCGTCGGTCACCTGTGGCTGCGTTGATGCGCCAGTTCACGCACTTGCTGGCGATACTCCTGTGGGCAGCCGCCGGGCTCGCCCTGCTCAGCGGAACACCAGCACTTGGCGTGGCTATCGTCGTCGTGATCGTCCTCAACGCTCTCTTCGCTTTCTGGCAGGAATACCGCGCCGACAGGGCAGCGGAGCGACTTCATGCTCTGCTTCCGACCGTCACGAGGGTTCGGCGAGACGGCTCGTTGGTGACCATCGACGCAGCCGACCTGGTCCGCGGCGACCGGGTGATGCTCAGCTCGGGTGATCGCATCGGAGCGGACATGAGGGTCGAAGAGTCCACTGCGTTCGCAGTCGACGAATCGATGATGACCGGTGAGAGCGACGCCGTCGCCCGTGCGGCAGGAGATCCGCTGTCGGCCGGCACCTTCGTCGTCGAGGGCCACGCGGAAGCGCTTGTCACAGCCACCGGTTCACACACGACGCTGGCGGCGATCTCAGAACTCGCGCAGGCCGCCACGAGGCCACCGAGTCCCCTGGCTCGTGAACTGGACCGTGTTGTCCGGACGGTGGCCACCATCGCCGTACTGGCTGGCGTCGGCCTCGGTCTCACCGGGATCGTTCTGGGACTTCAACCCACCGAAGCATTTCTGTTTGGGGTCGGTGTGGCGGTCGCCCTCGTACCGGAAGGTCTCCTGCCGACCGTCACTCTCGCACTCGCCCGCGGCGCCCAGCTCATGGCGGACCAGAACGCACTTGTCCGGCGACTCGACGCTGTGGAGACTCTCGGAGCAACAACGATCATCTGCACAGACAAGACGGGGACCCTTACCCAGAACCGGATGTCTGTGGTCGAAGTGTGGACCTTCCACGGGGCCGTCACCGTCACGGGTGAAGGATACGAACCGGTGGCCCAGTCAGGAGGCAGACCCGCTGCCCTGGCGCTCCTGCCCGGCATCTCGTCAACCGCTGCGCAATGCGTGGTGGGGCGCCCCATTTCTCGTGACGGGCAATGGGTGGCCGAGGGCGACCCGCTCGAGGCAGCGATCGTGTGCCTCGCCATGCGCAGCGGAATCGACATCGACGCAATTCAACCAGAGAGCCGGTTCCCATATACGGCAGACCGAATGATGAGCTCCGCGATTCGCCGCGACCGTGTCAGCGTGATCGGTGCACCGGAGAGAGTCTTTCAGCAATGCACGAACACGACTCCCGAGTGCACCCAGGCGGTGAATGCCATGGCGGCTCGCGGTCTGCGTGTGCTGGCCGTTGCCGGTCGGGCACTGACTGTTGGGACCTCAGCACAGGAAATCGAAACCGGGCTCGAACTTCTGGGACTCCTGGGGCTGGAGGATCCACCTCGGCCGGATGTTCACCGAGCGATCCAGTCGTGCCGCCAAGCCGGCATCCGAGTGGTCATGGTGACGGGAGACCATCCCGATACTGCTCGGGCGATCGCCCGGGAAGTCGGTCTGCTTCTTCCTGGGGGACCTGTGCTCGGACCTGACCTGCCCCGAGACGACCGGGAATTGGGTGCCATCCTCGACCACGAGGAAGGCGCCGTTGTTGCGCGCGTGGCTCCGGCAGACAAGCTGAGGATCGCACGGATTCTCAAACAGCGAGGACACGTCGTCGCTATGACGGGAGACGGGGTGAACGACGCTCCGGCTCTGAGGGAGGCCGACGTCGGGGTGGCGATGGGTGCGAGCGGGAGCGATGTTGCACGCGAAGCAGCCGACCTCGTGCTCCTCGACGACCATTTTGCGACGATCATTTCGGCCATTCGCCTCGGGCGAGCAACGTTTGCCAACGCCAGACGGTTCCTCACCTATCACCTGACGGACAACGTTGCTGAACTGGCGCCGTTCGCCGTCTGGGCGCTGAGCGGTGGCAACTTCCCCCTCGCGATCAGCGTGCTGCAGGTGCTTGCTCTGGACATCGGCACGGATATGCTCCCGGCGTTGGCCTTGGGAGTCGAACCTCCGAGCCGTCGAGTCATGCAGGGGAAGGACCGCTCGCACCCCTTGATCACCAGGCCGCTCCTCGTCCGCGCGTTCGGCGTTCTCGGACCGGTTGAGGCTGCCGTCTCCCTTACGGGTTTCACGACGGTCCTCCTGCTCGGAGGCTGGCGGTGGGGAGAATCAGCTCAGCCAGACCTGCTAGCCATGGCCTCAGGAACGGTCTTCGCCACGATCGCTTCGGCTCAAGTCGCCAATGCTTTCGCGTGCCGGAGCGAAACGCTTCCTGCATGGTCCCATCCCGTGTTCGCCAATCGCGCGCTGGTGTTCGCCGTCGGGGTGGACCTCGCTCTCGTGGTGTGTTTTCTGGGGATCCCTGTGCTTGCCGAGTTGTTGGGTGGCACTTGGCCGTCGTGGATCGGCTGGATCTTCGTGCTGGCGGGCGGGTTGGCCATTCTCTTCGTGGACGCTCTACACAAGTCGCTGAGGCGGGACAAGCGCACATAGCCGTACTATGCGCCGCTCACGGAAAATGCACGCGACTCGCCAGGACTCAATTGTGCCGCGGCACCCTCAACATTGACGAGCAGCGGTGCCGCACCACCGGGAAGAACAGACAAGCGCAGCATGGCCGAGTCGATGACGACCCGCACCAACTGCTGCTGGAAGTACACGGTGAAGTCTATTCCCGAGATTTCCGGAGGAAGCACGGGGTGTAGCCACAGCGTGCCATTGCGCAACTCCAGGCCGGTGTAGCAGCGTGTGACCATATCGATTGACCCAGCCATGGCACCGAGGTGCACCCCGGTGTGCGTTGTGCCGCCCTGACTGTCGGCCAGATCGCACTCGAGAGCCTGCACCAGGAAACTCCACGAACGTGCCCGGTCCCCGCGGGCTTCCACCCAGGAATGCACGACGCTGCTGAGGGTTGAGCCGTGGCTGGAGCGTTCCCGGTAGTACTCGACGGTGCGAGGAATCGCCTCCGGCGGGAAGTCATAGCCCAGACTGAGGAGAACTTGCCGCAATTCGTCGGCGCTGAAGAGGTACAGCAGCATCAGGACATCAGCCTGTTTGCACATTTTGTAGTTGTTGGTGTGGTCCCCCTCGGACGCCAGAATCAGGTCGAGCCGGCCGATCGCACCATAGCGGGCGCGGTACCGGTCCCAGTCGAACTCCTTCAGATGCTCATAGCCCTCGAACTGACTGATTACGCCGTCAGCATGGAACGGGACCCGCAATCGGCTGCCGACGCGTCGCCAATCGTCCGGTTCGCCCGGACGCAGCTGGACCCGGTTCCACATCTGGTCGGCGTACCGCGGCGATAGCAACGCTACGACCTCCACCGCTCGTTGCATCACCCAGGCGGCCATCACGTTCGTGTAGGCATTGTTGCGTAACCCGGTGCCCGGGGCGTCGGGGTACCCGTCATGGAATTCGTCCGGTCCCATCACACCTGCAATGTCGTAACGATCGGCCGTCTCGTCGTGAATGGCCAGACTGGAAAAGAAACGGGCGATCTCGATGATCAGTTCGGCACCTTGGTCGACGAGATACCCGATGTCGCCCGTGGACTCGTAGAATTTCCACGCGCTGTAGGCGATGGCGAGACCCACGTGCCGCTGAAGCCGCGAATTGTCGGGCATCCACTCATCGTCACGCAGGTTGAAGAGTTCCGTGGGTGTCTCCTCCCGCCCGTCGATGCCGCTCTGCCACGGGAACATCGCACCCTGATGGCCCGCCGCCCGCGCGGCAGCGCGTGCCTCGCCGAGCCGTCGATAGCGGTAGCCGAGCAGCGCCCGGCTGATTTCCGGGCGGTGCAGAGACAACGTCGGGTAGACGAACATCTCGTCCCAGAAGATGTGTCCCCGATAGCCTTCACCATGCAGCCCGCGCGCCGGCAGCCCCGCGTCAAGATCGGCGGTGACGGCGGCGACGCTCTGGAGCACGTGGAAGATATTGATGTTGAGAGCCAACTGCTGGCGCGAGCCGACCTGCTCTCGACCCGTCTCCAGCACGACAGCGAACTCGTTCCACAGCTCCCGCCATGCCGACTCGTGCGCAGAGACAAGGTCCGCCAGGTCGGGCAGTCGGCGCATCCGGTTCGTCACCGCGAGCGCAGGCGATGAGATGGCGCGGTCGCGCGACGTGCAGACCACCACGGTTTTTTCGATCGTTATCGCGTGCGCCTCCCGCGCCTCCAACCTGAGTTCGTGGCCGACCCAGCCCGCCGCATCCGTCACCAGAACACGACGAGGGTGCTGCACGATCCCGTCGACGCGCACCCGGGTACGGGCTGCCATCACGATGTGGATACCGGACTGGGAGGTCTCCATTTCGAGTAGCACCGTGTCGGCGTCTGGCTCGGCGGTCGCGCGCGGCCTCAGGTGGGTGTCAGCTAGGAGACGGTACTCGGGAACGTTACGGTTTGCGACGCGCCCGTCCACCGCCGAACGTGCGGTGATCGGACCGGACCAGTTCTCTGCTTCGAACGTGACCGCGAGGCCGGCCACGTGGTCGTCGTGTTGGGATACGAAGCGCTGCTGGGTGACGCGGGTGATACGGCCTCCGGAATCCCGGGTTCGGAAGGTTCGCGTGAGAACGGCCCGGCCGAGGTCGAGCGTCTGTTCGTAATCGAGCACGTCGGCCGTCCGGATGTCGAACCAGTCACCTGTGTCGCCGATGCGGAACGCGAGGGGCAGCCAGTTCGGCGCGTTCACCAGGCTCTCGTCCTCTTCAGTGCGTTCATCGATCTGGGTGCGCAGACGGTTGTACACACCGGCGAGGTACGTGCCGGGATAGTGCGGTGGTGTCGGATCTGCCTCTGGTGCGGCGCCACGGGTCGCCCAGTAACCGTTTCCGAGTGCGCAGAGGGTTTCCCGCAGTGGCTCGGTTGCGGGGTCGAATCCGACGTAGTGCAACCGCCACGGGTTGGTGTCAGATCCCCCACCGGCCCATCCGAGGTGAGCGGCCGCCAGACGCTTTTCCAGGTCATTGAGGTCAGTCACCACCACATGTGTACCCGCGGTGCGGAGTGCGTCCTCGTCTCCGTTCCGGTTGACTCCGACGACCCATCCAAAACCTCCGTTGGCGGCCGCGGCGACGCCTGCGTAAGCGTCTTCGAGTACAACGGCCTTGGCGGCCGTCACGTGCAACTGTCGCGCCGCTTCCAGGAAGGTGGCTGGATCAGGCTTGCCGGGCAGGTGCATGCGCCTGGCGTCCGTGCCGTCCACAGTGACATCGAAGAGGTGGGCGATTCCGGCCGCCTGCAAGACGCGACCGCAGTTGCGGCTCGAGGTGACGACAGCCGTGGGGATGCCGCGCGTCTGTAGACGGTGCAGAAGGGAGATCGCATCGGGGTAAGCGGCGACCGGATGCTCGTCGAGTTGGCGCTCGAACAACTGTTGTTTACGAGCCGCGAGGGACTGGACGGTCGGAGTCTCGGGCGGGGCTTTCTCAGGTGTTTCGGGGAGGGTGATGCCGCGCGTGGCGAGGAAGGTGCGGATGCCTTCTTCACGTGGCCGGCCGTCGATGCTGCGCCGGTAGTCCTCGTGCACGTCGAAGGGGGCAGCACTCGGCGCCAGCAGCGGCAGCACCTCGTCGAAGAGTCGCTTCCAGGCGGCGGCGTGCGCCGTGGCGGTGTCGGTGACGACGCCGTCCAGGTCGAAGATGACCGCCTCGTAACGTCTGGTGTCTTCTGAGGACAGGGCCATGTCAGGTCTCCGACGATCGGCCCCGGCCAGGTTCGAAACCACAACACACCGCGCCGCGTGCTAACTGCGGCTGATCACAACTTTGAGCGCCTTGGTCTCGGCGGCTCTCCCGAAGGTGTCATAGGCGTCAAGCATCTGGTCGAAGGTGAAATGATGGGTGGCCAGTCGGTCGACCGGGATCTTCTTCTGCGCCACGAGTTTCAGCAGCATCCGGGTGGTGTTGGCATTGACGAGGCCTGTCGTGATCGTCACGTTCTGAATCCACAGGTCCTCCAGATGCAACTCCACCGGCTTTCCGTGCACACCGACATTGGCGACGTGACCTCCGGGGCGCACGATTTCGGTGGCCATGGTGAACGTCAGAGGAACCCCGACCGCCTCGATCGCGACATCTACTCCCGCACCGTCGGTCAGTGCGAGGACCTGCTGTTTCCAGTCGCCGGTGCCGGAGATCACTGTGTCCGTTGCGCCGAACTGTCTGGATTGCTCCAGCCGGTTGGTGTCACGGTCGATGGCAACGACGGTGGCTGCGCCGTACAGCCCCGCCGTCGCGATCGCGGCGAGCCCGACCGGCCCGGCACCTATGACTGCGACGACATCGCCGGGTTTGACCTGCCCGTACTGCACTCCGATCTCGAAACCGGTGGGCAGAATGTCTGAGAGCATGACAGCGTCCGTGTCCGGAACACCGTCCGGCAGTTTGTACAGGGAATTCTCCGCGTACGGGACCCGCACGTATTCGGCCTGGGTCCCGTCGATGAGGTGGCCGAATATCCAGCCGATGCCCGAGCGGCCTTCGTCGCCGAGGCAGTGCGAGAACAACCCCATCGCGCAATTCGCACAGTGCCCGCAGGACTTGATGCAGGAGATGATCACGCGGTCCCCGACCGCAAGACTCGTCACTGAAGCGCCCACCTCTGTCACCGTTCCGACGCCCTCATGCCCGAGGATGCGACCGGTTTGCACGGCGGGCACATCCCCCTTCAGGATGTGCAGGTCCGTGCCGCAGATCGTGGTCGTGTCGACCTGCACGACGGCATCCGTCGGGTGCAGGATCACCGGGTCGGGAGCATCTGTCCACGATTTCACCCCGGGACCGCCGTACACGAGTGCCTTCATTTTCGCGCTCACTTTCTCTCGTTGCCGCTCAGAGGACGATGATGTCGTCGATGACCTCCGCCACGTTCGGCGACGACCAGGCGGTGAGAACCGCCTGCTTCTTCTCGGCCCACGAGTGCACCGATCCAGTCAGCGTCACCGTGTTGCCTGAGACCGTCACCGTGATGGTGTTGGCGTCGAGTGTGGCGTTCCAGACGAAGGCGTTCTTGATGCGCTCAGCGGTGTCGCCGGCGGACGGCCGACGCTGAAGGGTGACCTGATTGTCGACGGAGACCACGCCGAGCACGCGTCCGGCTGCCTTGGCCGCCGCGACGCGCTGGTAGTTCCAATCGGCCTGGCCGGTGAGCACGACCTTGCGATCGTGCACCTTGGCCGTGACCGTGCTGGGGACACCACTGGTCCATTCGAGGATGCGGTCGACGGAGTGCTGGATGTCGATGTCAGCGTTGGAGGCGGGGTCGCGGCGAACGGCGATGTCGTCTTCGACGCCGGTGACACCATCCACCCTGTACGCAGCTTTCGTAGCGGCGGTTCGTTCCGCGATGCTGTCTACGGCGCCGGAAAGCGTCACGCGGCCGCCGTCGACCGAAACGCCGATATGAGTCGCGTTCACGTCGGGGGTCCAGTCGAGTTCTTCCTCGACGGCCCGTTGGATCGTCTTGTCGTCCTTCTGGATCGCCATGTCGTCGTGCGTGACCTGCCGCTTCGAGGCAGTCATCTCTGGTCCCTTCAGGCTGCGGATTTCTCCTCACAGTGTGGAGGGGCTCGCTCGGTGCCGGCAGGGTCGAAGGTCCCGCGGGTGCCGTCATCGACGTGTCTCGGCGGTCTCCGCGAGCAAACCCGACCCGGACCGGCGCGATGCGGCGGGCGTCGTCGACGCCTCTGTTCCGCCTGCTCGCTGGGCCAGTCTCAGCCAGGTCTCCACGATGGTGTCCGGATTGAGCGAGATGGATTCGATGCCCTGGTCCACGAGCCAGTCTGCGAGGTCTGGGTGATCGGACGGGCCCTGGCCGCAGATTCCGATGTACTTGCCGCGGCGTACGCAGGCCGCGATCGCTCGCTGCAGAACGTCGAGCACGGCCGGGTCACGCTCGTCGAAGGCGCCGGCGACCAGCGACGAGTCCCGATCGACACCGAGCACCAGTTGTGTCATGTCGTTGGATCCGATGGAGAAGCCGTCGAAGTGGTCGAGGAACCGGTCAGCGAGGAGGGCATTCGACGGGATCTCGCACATCATCATCACCTCGGGGCCCTTGTCGCCCCGACGGAGCCCGTTCTCGGCGAGGACATCGATCACCGCTGCGGCTTCCTGGACGGTTCGCACGAACGGGATCATGATCTTGAGATTGGTCAGGCCCATCTCGTCGCGGACGTACCGCAGCGCCTCGCATTCCATCGCGAAACAATCCGAGAAGCTCTTGGTGATGTAGCGGGACGCTCCCCTCCAGCCGAGCATCGGGTTCTCTTCCTCAGGCTCGTATCGCCGCCCACCGAGAAGGCTCCTGTACTCGTTCGACTTGAAGTCGCTCGTGCGTACGATGACGGGCTCCGGCGCAAACGCTGCGGCGATCGTCGAGACCCCCTCTGCTACCCGACGCACGAAGAAGTCGCGTGGGGAGTCGTATGCGGCGATGCGGTCGGCGATGTCCGTCTTGAGCTGGCCTGTCAGTTCGTCGTAGTCGAGGAGGGCCTGAGGGTGGATTCCGATCTGGTTATTGATGATGAACTCGAGCCGGGCGAGGCCGACTCCCCGGTTCGGCAGGGATGCAAACGAGAAGGCCTGGTCAGGCGTGCCGACGTTCATCATCAACCTGACCGGGATGTCCGGCATCCTGTCCAGCTGCGTCTGCACCTCGGCGAACTCGAGATGGCCCCGGTAGACGACTCCATCGTCACCCTCGGCGCACGAGACGGTCACGTCGCCGCTGCCGGCGAGGTCGCGTGTGGCGCTGCCGGTGCCGACGACGGCCGGGACTCCCAGTTCCCTCGCGACAATCGCCGCATGGCACGTGCGGCCGCCCCGATCCGTCACGATCGCCGAGGCCTTCTTCATGATCGGCTCCCAGTCGGGGTCCGTCATGTCGGCCACGAGCACGTCCCCGGCCCGGAAGCTGTCCATCGTCGCGATGCTGTCGAGGACGCGGACCGGGCCTGCCCCGATCCGCTGGCCGATTGCATGGCCAGTGACCAGCACCTCGCCTTTCTCGCGGAGCACGAATCGGCGGAGTACGTTTCCGCCTGCGCGTGACACCACGGTTTCGGGGCGGGCCTGCAGGATGTAGAGCCGCTTGTCGTTTCCGTCGCGAGCCCACTCGATATCCATGGGCCGCCCGTAATGCTCTTCGATGACGAGCGCGTGCCGGGCGAGTTCCTCGACCTCGGCGTCGGTGATGCTGAACCTTTGGCGATCGTCGAGGGGCACCTCAATGAAGACGGTGCTGCTGCCGACTCCGCGACCGTCCGCGTAACGCAGAGCGACCGCCTTTTCCCCGACCTGCCGCTTGAGGATCGCGCGCCGCCCCTGCCGCAGCGCGGGCTTGTAGACAAAGAATTCATCCGGGTTCACCGCGCCCTGCACGACAGCCTCGCCGAGCCCGTACGCGCTCGTGATGAGGACAGCGCGATCGAAGCCGGACTCCGTGTCGACCGTGAACATGACCCCAGAAGCTCCGATGTCCGACCGCACCATGCGCTGGACCGCCGCGGAGAGCGCGATGTCATGATCCCGGTAGCCACTGTGCACGCGGTAAGCGATTGCGCGGTCGTTGTACAACGAGGCGAAAACGCTTCTGATCGCGGAAAGGATGTTCTCGACTCCCCCGATGTTCAGATAGGTCTCCTGTTGGCCGGCGAACGAGGCATCGGGAAGATCCTCGGCTGTGGCAGACGATCGCACGGCCCACGTCACCACCTCCTGGTCCTGTTCAGCGGCCAAAAGCGCGGAGTATGCGTCGCGTATGTCACGCTCGAGCTCGGCAGGAAACGGTTGCCGTTCGACCCAGTCGCGGATCGCGGTGCCGGTCGCGGAGAGGGAGGCGACATCACTGACGTCGAGTCGGGCGAGGGCATCCCGGATCCGATCGGCGAGTCCGTCAGCGGAAAGGAACTGACGGTAGGCATCGGCCGTCGTTGCGAATCCCGTGGGAACCCGCACTCCCCTCCCGGCGAGCGCAGACACCATCTCACCAAGAGACGCGTTCTTTCCGCCGACCTGGGGAACGTCGTTCATATCGATGTCCTCGAACCACAGAACGTTCGTCATCTCATCTTCCTTTCAGGGATCTTCGGTCCGGAGTTCCATCGCCTGGACAATGGCTGCGGACGTTTCCTCTACACTCGACATCGCCGAGTTCAGGAACGGGATGCCGTGGCGGCGATACACCTTCTCGGCCCCCCTCAATTCCCGTGTGCACTGCTGCAGGCTGGCATAGGCAGAGTTCGGCCACCGTTCGCTTCGCACCTGATGGAGCCGAAGTGGGGTGCTCGTCAGTCCGAAGCATCGTCGAACGTGCGGTATGACGGTCGCAGGAAGTCCTTCACCTTCGTGCAGTGAATCGTCGGTGAGCGGGACGTTCGCCACGAGGAGTCCGAACTGGATGGCGAGATACATCGCGGTCTCGGTCTTTCCGCACCTGGACGGAGCGACGATGATGAGCTCAGCCACCTCCAGTGCCGTGGCGCCTTGTCCGTCGTCATGCTCGATGGCGTATTCGACCGCGCGCATCCGTTTCCTCACGCGGCGGCGCTCGTTGTCTTTGTGCCCCGCTCGGGATGATGTGGACGGTGTCGTCGCCAATTCCGCTTCCAGTGCGTTGAGGGGCGCACCTAGAAGGTCGATGATGATCGCCTGGGAACCGCCGAGAATCTGGCGCAGCTCGGCATCGGCGACGGTGAGGAACAGGATCGGCCGCAGACCTTTCGCCGCGACGCGGTCGATCTCGGCGGCTACCTCCCGCGCCGTCGCTTCGTTATCCACGAATGGGATGGTGCGACGGTCGAAGCTGAATGCCGGAAAGCTCGACAGCAGCGCCTCGGCGATCGTCTCACCGGTGACGCCCGTGCTGTCCGACACGACGAAAGCGGTCCGTCCCGGCATCCCCGCGCGTGCTGACGCGGTGTCGGTGAATGCAGCGGTCATGAGGGGAGTCTCACACGACCGCGGTTGCGAACATAGGGTCCTAGGTCCCGCCGGCAGTCAGCCGAGACCGAGCTGACCCTCGAGCGTCGCCACGTCTTCAGCGCTGCACAACTCCGTGGCGGGCATCGCCGCCGTCGCGCTGCCCGCTGCGACCGCTGTGCGAAACGCGCTTTCGATCGGCTGGCCTTCGGCAAGCCGAAGCACGAGTCCGGCAAGGAAGGCATCGCCCGCTCCAACCGCACTTGCCACCTCGACCCGCGGCGTCGACAGTCGAAGTGTGCCGTCCGCCCAGGCAAGAAGTGCGCCTTCGCCACCCAGGGACAGCGCGACGTGTTCAGCGCGACCCTCCGTGACGAGGGCACCGACGGCTCGCAGTTGCTCGTCGGTGTCCAACTCGCCGTGAGCCCCGACCAATTCGGCAAGTTCGTCGCGACTGGGTTTGATGAGGAAAAGGCCCTGGGCCAGCGCCGCTTCAAGTGCCGGCCCTGACGCGTCGACGACCACGCGGACATCCTGACCGGCGGCGAGCCGGGTGACCCTCGCGTAGAAGTCAGCCGGGACTCCCGGTGGCAGGCTGCCGCTGGCCACGAGGAACCCCCCTCGAGGAAGATTGTGGCCGACGACGGACAGACACGCGCGCCACTCGCGCTCAACGAATTCCGGCCCGGGCAGGATGAATCGGTAAAGCTCACCCGTGGATGAATCGTGGACTGTGAAGCTCTCCCGGGTTTCGCCAGCGATCCTTATCACGTGGCCTGAGACACCGGCGGCCTCCGCGAGACTGCGATACGCCTCACCGGTGGGCCCACCAAGCGGGTAGACCGCGGTCGAACTGCCACCGAGATTCCTGATGGCACGGGTCACATTGATACCCCCGCCGCCTGGGTCGAAGCGGCCCGGGCCGCTCCGCAGTTTGCGCTCGGGCACGACGCGATCCACCGAAATCGACACGTCAAGGGCAGGATTCATGGTCAGCGTGACGATCGGTGCCTGCATGCGCCGCCTCCTTGGTGATCCTCGCCCAGTGCCTGAACCGAGCGGCTACGGCTCCGACGGCCACCCGGGTGTGTCGCGGCGTCGGGTGTCACATCGACACATGGGCCGCGAAAGCATTGCAGTGGGCGAGTTCGACGGGTGTCCACCTTCTCATCGCTTTCGTTCCTCGTGAGCGACTCCGGAGAAAGCGGCACGCGTCTTCTTCGAGTGTCGCCGCGCGAGCCAGAGGACCCCGGCCATCAAGCCCAGGACGTCGAGGAACCCGAGAATAGATGCCCACGGCAGTTCGATGTCCGCGTTGGTTACGTTGTTGAAAAAGCTCCCGAGCGGCGTGAGGAACGGCCAAAGCACGAGACCGTTCCGAACGAGCGCGTATGCCGATGCGTACACGGTCCCGAGGGCGAAGAGAAAGACAAGTTCCAGCCCCCTCATTCCGTACCCGACGTGGTACACCGCATATAAGGCGGCTCCCCCGCCAACTCCCGCGGCCTGACCGCCAACCGCCCTGAGGCGGTCTTGAATGAATCCACGGAAGAACACCGTCTCGAACGCGCCGACTGTCAGTGACATGACCAGCAACGGCACCCAGTCCTCCGGGTTGGCAGGCAGGCGCCTTCCGACGAGAGTGACCAGAAGCTGAATCGCGGCGAGCGCGACGCTGAGCGCCAGTGCCGATTTCCAGCGATTCGCGCCCAGTCCCAGCGAAGACAGGGGGCGCCGCCGCAGCCATACGGTGTAGACGATCGGTCCGGCTACTCCCACCAGCATCCCCGCGGCGAAGCACAGGAAAAGCCCGAGCACGTTGTCTGTGCCGAACCCGGTGAAGGCCAGCCCGAAGAGACTGACGACAACGACATAGAGCACGGCGATACCCGCCAGGTCCTGGCGGTCCGACCGCACCCGGCCCCTCTTCAATGTGCCGGTGATTGCACCCGCCACCAGCGCCGATGCAGGCACACCCGCACCATAGGCCACCAGGCCGCCCGTTCCCAGACCCAGAACCGGAAGCGCCAGCAGAGCGCCCGCGCACCACGCTGCCCACGTCCACCATCGCCAGCTAAGAACCATCCCGCCCTCGTCTCCGTTCCAAGGGCCGGGGACCGCTCAACCCCACCGTCAGAACTGGTGCACCCGCGACGCCCACCGGCCACGTGATGCCCGAGCACCTGTGGGGTCATCCACCTCGGCTCGCCTGGACTGCGTCAGATTCGACCGACCGTCCTACTCATCGTCCCACTGCAGTAACGAGCGGACAGTGACTTTGGTCCTGAATGATGAAGCGTGCGCTTCTTCCAATGGCGGCTGCCCCAGCGTTCGCACAGACGAGTCCCAGGAACCCGCCGAACTGGGCAGGATTACTGAACCACACTTCATCTATTGGGTCGAGAGGAATTGACGGAATCCTCAGGGAAGGTCGGCCAACGCTGCGACCAGTTCACCCACCGTATGAGTGGCGTTGGTGGGATGTCGGAGCGGTTGATTCCCATGAACCAGGTAGTGATTGCGTCGCCCACGGCGTTCGCGATCGACATACCCCAGCTCTTCCAGGTCGTTCAGGATTGTGACCGCTGCCCTCGCAGATATGCCCACTGACGAGGCAATGTCCGACAAGAGGGCATCCGGGTTCTTCGCCACCTCCAGCAGGACATGGGCGTGATGGGTCAGAAAGGTCCAGTCGGCCATCGTCCATCCTTGCCAACCCCAGCGAAGAACCGCAAATAACCAGAACGAAGCACCCGGGTTCCGTCTTTCACGACGACTCCGGCACTGCTTGCCTCGAACACATGTGCTCTGAAGCCATCATGTTGTGCCCGGGCTGGATCGGGCCGAGCGACGGGCGGAGCGGAACCTGATTCCGGTCACTGACCGGGGACTGATCCGAAAATAGTTCCATTTCTGGGAGTTCGGCATCGTATGAAGGCGCTGCACGCCTGACTCTTCGATGTCGGCGTCGTAGTTGAGCCTGTGCGCTTCTCCGCGTACGACTACGCTCCATCGCTTACGTTCTTCGGTGCCGTCGATCTCGAGGGCAACGGCGGGATTCTCCGTCAGACTCACGATTTTCGAGCCAGGAGCGCTCCGGAAGAACACCTGCTCGTCTTTCACCAGGTAATTGATGGGAAAGATGTCCGCTCCGAGGTTATCCACGACGGCTAGCCGTGCGAGATCGTTCGAAGCGAGGAGTCGCCAGCATTGCGAAAGGTCGAGGGACTCGACGCCCGATTCCATAACGGCCGGTGGTCTCGCCAGTGCGTAAGGGTTATCACTCATGATCAGACTCCTTCTCGACGACCCGCGTGTCTCCCAGTGTGCACCGTTCTAGAAACGTATACATAGGCACTTGGTCCTCCAACAAGCAGTCGCTGATCCGCGACGCGCGAGCCCGCGCGGCACATGCCGAGGTCGGCGCAGAGAAAATGGCGTGGAGTGGCGTACGCGAGCGTGCCGCCGGCAAAAGCCCCGAAGACAACCGGACTTTCCGCACATACCCCGGAGGGGTATTCTGTGAATAACCACCGTGCGAGATTCAGCCGGGTATGGAGTGATTGTCATGAAGCACATCCGTCGGATCCTGATCGCAGCCACTGCTGTGGCGCTCATGCTGTCTCTGGCCGGCTGCACCGGCAACGACAGCTACTGGATGCCGGGAATGGGTCCCCATGGGATGCCGTCATCGCCGGCTGCAGGCGAACGGAGCGACGTGAACAGAGCTGACCGGATGTTCACGATGATGATGATTCCGCACCATGAGCAGGCAGTCGAAATGAGTGACTTAATTCTCGAGGAGTCAGATGTCGACCAGCGCGTTCTGGATCTGGCTCAGCAGATCAAGGACGCGCAAGGCCCGGAGATTGACGTGATGGAGTCCTGGCTGGACGACTGGGGCATGCCGTCATCCGGGGGCATGGACGGCATGGGTCATGGTGACGGAATGATGTCTGACAACGACATGTCGGCACTTGAAGCTGCAGAGGGAAATCAAGCCGCTTTTCTCTTCCTTAGACAGATGATCGAGCACCACGAGGGTGCCATTGAGATGGCGGAAGACGAGCTCGACGATGGAACCAACCGCGATGTACTCGCTTTGGCCCAGCGGATTCTCGACTCGCAGACGGCCGAGATTGCCACGATGAAGGATCTGCTCGCCGACATGTGAGCCCGAACCGCGTCGAACGTCTAGGTCAGCAAGAAGAGCGAGCCATCAGGTGCCGCGGGCATCTTCAGTGAAGCCTCAGCCGCTACTGGCCCGCTGTGTCGAGGTCACCGTCTGGAGTTCGTAAGCGATCGAGGATGACCATGCATCGATCGCATCCCAGTCTCGGAAGTCCCCCTGCGGCATGATGTCGCGGATCGCCGGCATCCATGCGATGATCCGGTCGGCGCCACGCAACTTGTCATGGTCGTAGGCACCGCGAAACACTTGCATACCGCGTGGGTGGACGAGCTCCTCATACTCATGGAACTGTTTGGGCTCGGCGCCTTTCAGGACATCTTTGCCTTCATTATCAACCTTTTCAGTTCCGACCGGGCCGCTGCTGAAGAGCCACACAGGGTGTGCGGCGAGCGCGTCGACGTTGCGCTCTACGAGCTTCCTTGCGTCTTTTCGCCAATTGAACTCGTAGGTCGCCGATCCGATGACGTAGGCGTCGAATCGGGACAGCTCTGTGACGTCTTCGCACCGCGTGACATCCACCTCGTGCCCCCTGCGCCGGAGCCCCTCTCCGATCCGTTGCGCGATTCCTTCCGTTGCGCCGTACTTACTCGCGTAAGCCACCAACACCTTCACTGTGCGCCTCCTTCGTTGCGGTCCGGTCTACCCGGGCGCTCAGATCGTATGTCTCCGTGACTGCCGGGCTTAAGTGACAAAGGTCCTGTATCCCTCGCTGCATCCCCGTGCTCACGTGGCAGCTGCCCCATCCAGCCGGCGGCGAAACTGCTCGCGTCCGTTGGCAGGGACCAAGGTCCCTAGCTGCCAGGCCCCGTCAATGCCCATGCTGGGCATGGCAGATGGCTTGATGCAGCGACTCAGGATTGCGATGACCTCTTCAGACAACGACGCACGGGATGTTACTGCCGCACAAACGGGTGCGGGATACCGCGTCGTGCCGTTGCCGCGCAGCCGACGTGTCATGGCCGCACTGATGAATGTGGCTGGTTCGCGCCGACTCATGGTGGCCTTCGTCGAAGCCGATGTGACAAAGCCGCGGCGATTGATTCACGAGCATCGCAGCCACACCGGCGAGTCGATATCATTCACGGCGTATGTTGCCGCATGTTTGGCGCGCGCCGTGCGCCAGCACCCGCAGCTCAACTCCATCCGTCGGGGGCGTCGTTTGATCCTGTTCGAAGACGTCAACGTCGTCTGCTATCTGGAGCAATTCCACGGTGATGAGCCGGTAGTGGGGTTTCTTACACTGCGAGCTGCCGATCGCGCATCGGTTCGCGAGTTGAGTTTGCGTTTCCGCGCCGGAGTCCCACAGGGCTCCCCGCTTCCGTGGCCGATGCGTCACCTGCCTGTGGTGTTCGTCAGCCCGGCCGTGCGTTACCTGTCACGAAACTCCCGATTTCTTGCCAACGCAGGTGTGATCGCGATATCGAACGTCGGAGCAGGGAGTGGCGGGGTCCCCGGGTGGGGGTTCGCTCCCAGTGCAACGAGCGTCGAGGTTACGCTCGGCGCCATTGCCAAGCGGCTCGCCAGCCATGGTGGCGAAATCGGTGAACAAGAGCATCTGTGTCTGACGGTGTCTATCGACCACGACCTTATCGACGGAGCAGCCGGCGCACGCTTCGTGCGCACGTTCGTCGACCTAGTCTCGTCCGGCGTAGCGCTCGATGCCCTCCTCCACACAGCACCAGGCGACGCATGACGACGAACGAACACACACAAATCTGGCGTCGGGGTGCCGCCGAGCTTGCGGCCGGTATATGCACCGGTGAACTGTCCGCGCGTGAGGTGGTCGACGCTCACCTCGATCGTATCGCCGCCGTGAACGGTGCTCTGAACGCGGTCACGCTCGTCTTGGCGGAGGAGGCGGGTGCTGCTGCTGACAGGGCGGATCGCGCGATAACTGACGGAAATCCCCTGAGGCCGTTGCACGGTGTGCCGTTCAGCGTGAAAGAGAACATCGACCTCGCCGGATCGGCGACGACGCAAGGGGTGCCGGCCCTTGCGAGTGCCATCCCATCGGATGATGCGCCGCACGTTCGACGGCTGCGCGCAGCGGGTGCAATCCCGATCGCGCGTACCAACTGCCCAGACTTCGGCATCGGTTGGCACACCACCAGTACGCTGCATGGCGCCACGCGCAACCCCTGGAACCCCCGAGTGACGCCGGGCGGATCGAGCGGGGGCGAGGCCGCCGCCATCGCGACGGGCATGAGCCCGCTCGGCGTCGGTGGGGACCTCAGCGGGTCGCTGCGGTGGCCCGCTTCATGTTGCGGTGTCGCCGCGCTCAAGCCGACGTTGGGACGCATTCCCCGCGCGGCCATGCAGGAGCCGGCAGAGCAACCAATCAGCCTTCAGTTGATGTTGACCGAAGGTCCTCTGGCCCGCCGGGTGGCCGATCTGCGGGTGGCGCTCCCAGTGATGTCAGGCCAGGACTGGCGAGATCCATGGTCGGTCTCGGTTTCTGAGCACCTGGGCGCGGGTGTTCAGCGCCCGCGAATTGCGCTCCTCCCCGACCCCTCGCCCGGCGGGACCTCGCCGGAAGTTCAGCGGGTGGTGCGAGACATCGGCACAGCCATGGCAGAGGCGGAGTACGTCGTGGAGGAGATCGAGCCGCCCGGCATCGAGCAGGCCGCCACGGTATGGCTTGACATCCTGAAGTCAGACATGAGTCTCACGGTGGAGGAAATGCAACCGCCGTGGGGGTCGGAACAGGGAACCTTCGTGGAGCGGCTGTTTGCCCTCGCTGAGCCGCCCTCCGCGACCCGTGTTCTCGCAGCATACGTCGCTCGGGCACGCCTGCAACGCGCATGGGGCGAATTCTTCGACGCAGGTCGAGTCATTGTCGCCCCGGTGTACGGCGCACGTCCTTTTGCCGCCCAGGACAGCCTCACCGACGTGGCCGGAACGTTCGCGCGGATGTCCATCACAACCGCATGCAACGCCCTGGGCCTTCCGGCCGTCGCGGTGCCCGGCGGCCTGGTAGACGGATTGCCGATCGGAGTCCAGGTGATCGGGAGGCGATTCTCCGAGGAGATGTGTCTCGACGTCGCTGAAGTGATCGAATCGTGCGCGGGTGTTGCGACCCCCATTGATCCGCGGCATGTGTGAAGTCACAGCAACGGGTGTCGACGCCCTTCGAAAAGCGGGCCGCTGTCGTTCCTCCGGCACGGTCTTCAGCTCTCGGTCGGGAGCTGGTGTTCCTCTCTGTCGCCTTTACAGACACGGTCGACCAGCTCGCGCCAAGGGCCGGTGAGGTCCTGCTCCGGGATGACCGCCTCGCGCGGCTCGGGGGTGATGGTGTCGTACGGTTCGCAGTTGATCCGGTACAGGTAACGGTCGGGTTGAGGCTCGCTTCGCGGCGGATCGTCCCAAGGAAGCTTGCGGAGTAGCATCAGCCACGACTCCTCGTCGGGCTCCTTCTCCAGGAAGACCTGCCAGCGGCGAGCGATGCCAGCGAAACCCCCGCTCCGGGTCACGGTCACTTTCACGCTCGCGATGGTACTCCGCTCACACGCTGACGAACACCCGCTGACCACCGTCGGCAATCGGCATGCAGTCGGATTAGTCCTTCGGATCTACCATGCCATCGCTGGTGGAATGCCCTCGGTCGCCCTAGTGCTCCAGATCTTCAGACAAGCTGAGACCGCCGGCACAAGGTCTGTGGGACAGCCCGTGTCGATCCAAGCAATCAGCGCGTATAACGGAACGACCACCAGTGCGGCCCTTGATCAGGGCGCCGTCGCCAACCCCGACCTTGCAGCTCCGAATCGAACTCCTGCAGTCGCTGCCGGGCCAGCGCAGTCCATTCGTTCTCCGTCCCGCTGTCCAGATCTTGGAACGGCCCCAGCGGAAATGTCGTTCCTTTTGCCACGCGTTCAGTGTGGCGGCC
The DNA here is from genome assembly GCF_900115155.1 of Mycetocola miduiensis. GTDB lineage: Bacteria > Actinomycetota > Actinomycetes > Actinomycetales > Microbacteriaceae > Mycetocola_A > Mycetocola_A miduiensis. The sequence continues at coordinate 411,970 of NZ_FOVM01000002.1, read as the reverse complement.
ACTCTCGGGGGGCGCCACCGCGACGAACCGATATAGTGGGCCGCCTCCAGCACTCACAACGGCGCCCAAAACCGTCTCCTTCGCAGAGTGACTTCCCACCTGTGCAAGGTGAATCTGTAGGGCTTCGACCTGATTCTGGTTCCGGTCGGTCATGTCTAACTCCAAATCGGGCGTCGGTGGATTTCACTGAGCGCGTCATCGATACGTCGCCACATCGGAGGATAGGCCGGCGAAGAAAGTGCCCACAGGGTCCTACGTCCTGCCGGTGCGGGAGTCGTTCCGACAGGCTGTGTTTCATGTCCCGCGTTTCTGCGGCGGCTACGGCCGGTCACGCCTAGGATCGGGCTGCGCCTCGCAGGAATCCTGCTGGCTCTTGCCTGCGTTGGCTGGCTCGCCCAGTGGCTGGTCAGCGCATATGCTCTGAAAGCGACCGCGGCGTGTCGGCCGGAGGTTCGGCAGTGGCGACCGAGGTCCCGTCGCGGACGATGAATACGCATTCGATTCCTCAAGGCGCTGCGATAGTCATGGAAATCCCAATTGCTGGACGTCGTCGGCTTCGTCCGTCCGCTTCGCGCACTGACGTGATCCGGTGTGGATCAATGTGGATCGTAGGGCGATCAGGACGGGTCAGGGCGTCAGTGAGCTCCCGAGCCAATGGTGATCCGCTTGCTGGCTACACCCTCAGTGAGCGGCACCGTGACTTTCAGTACACCTTCGATGAACACAGCTTGGATCTTCCGCTCGTCTGCCTGTTCAAGAAGGGTGATGCTGCGGTGGTAGCTGCTGCTGCTTTCCCTCACGACGTGTTTCCTCTTCTTGGTTTCGTCCTTGTCACGCCGTTCGGCTTGGATGACCAATGCACCGCGGTCGACGTCTACAGTGATGTGTTTTCGGTCGAACCTCGGTAGATGGGCTTCCACGATCAAAGCCTTGTCGTCCTCGGTGTACACGTCCGTTATGGGTGTCTTCTAGCGCAGGACACGGAAGATGCCGTCGTCGAGATAATGCCGGCGCAATGCGTCCAGTTCCGTCAACGGATCGAAGCGCATGACGTTGTCAGCAATAATGAATTCCGTTCGATTAGGTTCAAAATCCCGAAATGTCAGTCGCTGCGGACGGTGATGCGGTCCTCAACGTCGTTGACGTGCGGCGAACCCCATGCTGCGCGGCCGGCTTGCTGCTTCTCGGCCCAGGATCTGACGGTGCCATCGAGAACAACCTTGTTGCCGAGAACCGTCACCTTGATCCTGTTCGCATCAAGTAAGGCGTTGCGAGTCAGCGCGCCCCTGATTCGCTCTTCGGTGTCTAGCGCAGACGGACGAGGCGATAACGTGATCAGGTTGCTCACCGTCTGCACACCCAGCAGGTGCTCCACTGCCCGCCGGGCAGCCCGCCGTTGGTAGTCCCACTCGACCTCTCCGGTCAGAGTCACGTGGCCATCGTTGATCTCAGCTTTCACCGTGGCCGGTATTGTGCTGGTCGCGTTGAGCGCGAGGCTGACGGCCTTGGCCACGTCCGTCTCGCTGGGCCGCGGTGTCTCTTTCGGGTGAACAGTGAGGTTGTCCACGAACGCTGTCACCCCTCGTACTCGAAGCGCCGCTCGCCTGGCGGCAACCCGCTCGGCGTAGCTGTCCACCTCTCCGGAGAGTGTGACTGTGCCGTCTTCTACTGATACCCCGATTCCTGCGGCGTCGACATCCGGGGTCCATTCGAGTTCCTCCTGGACCGCAGATTGCACGCTCACATCACGATCGGTTGCGATGCGCATAGTGCTTTTCCCCTTCCTCAGCGAAGCCGCCATCGTCTAGACATCCTTTCTCCGGCGTGCCTGCCTCAACAGGGCCTTTGGTCCTCCACACGGTGGGCTGATCCCGTGAGGAACGGACGGGTTCGTCCAAGCCAGCCCGATTTCCGCTGTGACCCACTCAATCGGTGTGCCGGTCACGTGCCGCGTGAAAACGGCTCACCGTGCTGAGCTTGCGTTGACGACGACCGTCGGCACAGCTGCCTGGAGCACGACCGTCTGACTGACTGAGCCCAGGAAGAATCGTTTGAGACCGTGAAAGCCACGATTCCCGACAACGAGCGTCCAGGCTCCCTTCGGCGCTTCCAAAAGCACGTCGGCGGGTATGCCGCGCTCGACCACCGGGTTGACCATGAGATTGGGGTAACGCATCAGGATGCTTTCCATTGCGTCAGTGACCAGGTTCCGGTACATCTCGGCAAGAGACTCCAGGTAAGCCGGGTCGTGTTCCGTCCGCCCCGGCCAAAGCGGTGGCCCTTCCCATGCGCGAACGGGACGAAGGGTAGCGCCGGTCCGCGCAGCCTCTTCTGCCGCGAAGAGCGATGCGGATTCCTCCGGATCGTCCACACCGACGACGATCGAATTGCCGTCCCCAACGAGCGGATGCGGGATGATTGTTACGGGACCCTCAGCGGCACCGGCGACCCGCGCCCCAACCGACCAATTCCGTCGGGGCCTGCGCCCCGTCGAGTGACGTGTTCCGACTGCGATGAGCACGGACGGCGAAGAGAACACGGCGAGTGACTCCGCGAGGGCGAGAGTTTCGCCTATCTGCCGATTCGTCATGCCCTCAGCGATCAGTTCAAGGATTTCTCTCTCCCGAGTGTTGAGAGTGTCGATGGCGCTGGCGCTCGGTTGGCTGGTAGCAATTCGCTTCACAGCCATTCGCGAAAGAGTGGGATCCAAGAGTTGATGCCCGTTCGCGACGGCACGGACAGCATCGACGAGAGCTCCAGACCGCATATCTTTCAGAACGTATCCAGATGCTCCGGCCATGACCGCGACGTACACAGCCTCGTCATCGTCGTGTGCCGTCAGGATGATGCACAAGACTTCTGGGTTCTTTGACCTGACGTCGCGGCACAGATCGATCCCGTCGCCATCGGGAAGACGCATGTCAAGAAGCGCGACGTTGGGAATCGTCGCAGCAATCCGGGGACGGGCCTGCGCAACGCACGGGCTGAATCTCGGTGAGTTCTTCCTCGGTCGCCCTGCGGAAGGGCCCGGCACTTGTCGGCTTGAGAATCTGGCGGGCCTGCCCTCGCGTAGCCAGCAGGCTCGCGACAATTGACACCGTGAGGATGAGGATGGTGACCAGAAGCGAGACCGTCGTTGGGATGTAGAAGATCTCCAGCAGCAGCATCTTCACGCCCACCCAGACCAGCAGAACGGCGAGCCCGATCTTCAGGTACACGAAACGGTGCATCAGGTCGGCGAGGAGGAAGTACATCGCGCGCACCAGGACGGCGAACGCGTTGGCTGTGAAGACGAGGAAGGGTTCAGAGGTGACCGCGAAGATCGCGGGGATGGAGTCAACTGCGAAGACGATATCGGTCACCTCGACAAGCACGAGTACAGCAAGGAGCGGGGTTGCAAGCAGCACTCCTGCTTTACGTATGACGAGTCGTTGCCCGTAGAAGGCATCAGTCATCGGCACATGGCCTCGGAACCAGGTGAAGGTTCGGGACCGTGCAGCATCGAAGTGCTCGTTTCTTCGCCGGAGCATCTGAAATCCGGTGAGCACCAGGAAGCCGCCGAAAATGTAGAGGACCCAGCTGAAGCTTTGGATCAATGCGGCACCGGCGGCGATGAACAGTCCGCGGAAGATCAGAGCACCGAGGACACCGAGGAACAAAACCCGGTGCTGGTACTGCGGCGGAACCGCGAACGCAGAGAAGATGATTGCCCAGACGAAGACGTTGTCGACTGCGAGCGACTTCTCGATCACGAAGCCGGCGAAGTACTGCTGGCCTAACTCCGGCAATTAGTGAACCATACGTCACCTATTGGTTCGAAAGAGGATTGATGGAATTTACAGGGGAGGTCTGCCAACGCTGCGACCAGTTCGCCGACGGTATGAGTGGCGTTGATGGGATGCCTGAGCGGTTGATTCCCGTGAACCAGGTGGTGATTGCGTCGTCCGCGGCGTTCGCGTTCGACACCTCCCGACGGGCGAATTGAAGGACACCCGGTGTGTCGGTCGTTCTCCAGGCGGGCATCGCAGTCATCCTGCCTGGCTTACAGGGGCCGTCTTCGAAGTGGGATTGGCGTGGAGTGGCCTTCGCGGGAGCCACTCCACGATTCCAAGAAGTGCCAGAACGAGCGCGACTTGCGCCGAACCGGTGGAGAAGTAGATCACTTGGAGCCAGGACGATTCATGGATCAGGCTGATCTCAACGAAGATCCAGATCAGCATCCCGAATCCGGCCACCGCCGCCCAGAGTAGGGCCGCCTCCTTCCGGCGGAGCAGGAGCACCGTTGCGAGCGCCTGTGTTCCTCCCACAACGGCTACCAGGATTACAGCGGGCCAGGTGAATGAAGCAAAGACGCTTCCCGCGAGAAAGGCGAGGGGCATCCCGAGCCCACCCGTGACAAGCAGAGCCGTCCCGCTGACGATCGCTGACACTGCATTGAAGACGGTCAGAATAGTCAATGCTCAGGCGGCACTCGCCCGAAGTCTCGAATCCCACATGACGTTCTCCCCGCTGGCCGCCGGCCCTACAGACGTCCTTGCACAACCAGTTGACGCCGCGACTGAGCCATCGCGACAGGGGCGAAAGTCCCAAAGACAACCACACTTCCTCGATATACCCCCAAGGGGTATACTTTGGTTGTCGGTTGCTCACGTTCGCGGGCGACTGGCCGCTAAGTGACATTTAGCCGGGTTTGGAGTAATGGTCATGAAGGACATCCATCGGGTCACGACCGCGGTCGCCGCCTTGGCGCTCGTGCTCTCTCTGGCGGGCTGCGCCAACGCCGGCAGCTACTGGATGCCAGGAATGGGTCCACACGGGATGCCGTTGTCGCCCGCTGCGGGCGAGCAGGGTGACATCAACAGGGCGGACCGGATGTTCACGATGATGATGATCCCGCACCACGAGCAGGCCGTCGAGATGAGTGACCTGATCCTTCAGGAGACCGACATCGACCAGCGCGTTCTGGATCTGGCTCAGCAGATCAAGGACGCGCAAGGCGCGGAGATCGAGTTGATGGAGTCCTGGCTGGACGACTGGGGTATGCCGTCGGCCGCGGGCATGGACGGCATGGGTCACGACGACGGGATGATGTCGGACGACGACATGTCGGCACTTGAGGCTGCCGAGGGGCAAGACGCAGCCGGTCTCTTCCTTGAGCAAATGATCGAGCACCACGAGGGCGCCATCGAGATGGCGGAAGACGAGCTTGACGATGGCACAAACCGTGATGTGCTCGCCCTGGCCAAGCGGATCGTCGACTCGCAGACGGCCGAGATCGTCACGATGGAGGATCTGCTCACTGAAATGTGAGGTCCCACCGGCTGATTCATCAGTTCAGCGGCGGCCGAGGACCAGCGGTCTTGCCGACCGGCCAGTCCCCGGCTACGCCTGAGGACGCCCTCCTCAAGAGTGCAGCGATGTTCGGGTCATTCCGCCTTGGTGCCGATGGCGATTTTCTTCGGTGAAGGGGCTTCAGCGAGGGGAACCGTTACCTTGAGCACGCCTTTCTCGAAGTTGGCCGAGATCTTTCCTTCATCCGCCTGGTCGGGAAGCGCGATGCTGCGGTAGAAACTGCTGCTGCTCTCCCTGATGACGTATTTCTTGTTCTTGTCTTCTTCTTTCTCATGCCTTTCGGCCTGGATGACCAGAGCGCCACGGTCGACGTTCACGGTGATGTCGTTCTCCTCGAAGTTCCCGAGGTGGGCTTCGATGATCAGCGCTTTGTCATCCTCGATGTAGACGTCTGTCGTTGGCAATTTATCCCGGAGCGACCGGAAGACGCCGTCGTCGAAGAGGTCGCGACGGAGTGCGTCGAGGCCGTTGAACGGGTCAAATCGTACAAGGTTCCGAGCCATGGTCTTTGTCCTTAAAATAGTTGGTTTCATCGAGACGCGGTCCACGTGCACGCACCTCTGACTGCTCAGTGTCAGTGATCGTGTCGTCAGCTAGTAGGGCCATTGGTCCTACTAGCTCGCGATCCGGGTCAGTGAGCCACGTCGATGACGACCCTCGACCCGTTGCCTGGGCCTTCGAGCATGAAGACGCGGAATGGCAGCTGCGCTTCCAGTCCCAGTCCGAATGTCGTCTGGCCTTCGAAGCTGCCACCCCAGGCCACCTGGCGAAATGACGTGAAGCCGTTCACATTGACGAGTTCCGCCTCATCGGAGAAGGAATACGTTGCCTCGCCGGTTTCGGGGTCGTAGGCAGGGGCGCGAAGAAGAACCTGTAGAAACGCGTTGCCCCGAAGATCGACCGGCTCGCCTCTCCCCTCCTCGGTTACCGCTGCAACGTAGCGCACGTCGTATCCGGCAGGGTCTCCGTCGACGTCGATCACGAGCCGGTCGAAACAGTCGTGCCGGCCGGCCCGTACCCCGGTGATAGACGCTGACGTGGACGCCGACTCGGTCTTCGGGCTGGTCCCCCACTCTGTCGGACATGCGGAGGGGCTTGGCATCGGACTCGGCATAGCCGTCGGCACGGCAGACGTCGGTGAGGGGGCAGGAGTGTCGGATGCGGTGACTGTGGGGGTGCTGCCCGGAGTTTCAGACGGCGTGGGCGTGGGCACGCATGAGGTGAGCAGCATAGCCACGGCGGCAACAACCATCAGCGTTCGGACGAACGGACGGGATCCGCCCAGGTCAGGATGATGAGCCTGAATCATCCGAGCTCACCCCCGGCGCTTCACTGTCTTCCTCCTGAAAGAGGCCGAGCAGGTTGCCCTCGCTATCACGGAACGTCGCAGTCCAGCCGAATCCCGGTACGGGGGTCTTCTCCGAGATGCGCTCACCGCCTGCTGCCTCGATCTTCGCCAAGGCATCGTCGATTTCGTCGACGCGAATGTAGACGAGCACCCCATCAGGAGCTTCACTGCGGAGGGCCAGAGCACCTTCCGCTCCGGGCCCAGGGGGCGCTCCGGTCGTCATCGTCCAGTAGTCGACCGGCCCCTGCTTCGAAACAGTCCACCCGAAAACGTTCTGGTAGAACGTGCCTGCGCGGGGCGGATCGTCGATAGGAATTTCGAAGTGAATCACTCTGCTAACCATGCACAGCACGGTAAGCCCGCACCAGTCGCTTCGTAAGGGCCTTTAGTCACTGGTTCGACCCCGGCAGGGCGCACGAACGAGTCACCCGGTGCTCTGGGACTTTGGACACTAGTGCGACGGGAATGGCTCTCTCATCATGGACTTGTATGGAGGGTATGCGTCATGCGCAATGAATTCCAGAATCGAGAGGATGCGGGGCGCCGGCTCGCTCGTCGACTCACCGGTTTCCACACCGGCGACGTCGTTGTTCTCGGGCTGCCACGCGGCGGCGTGCCGGTGGCTGCCGAAGTGGCCGCGGCACTCAACGCTCCCCTGGACGTCATCGTCGTCCGCAAGCTTGGCGTGCCGTTTCAGCCCGAGGTGGCCATGGGCGCGATCGGGGAACGCGGGGTGCGGGTTCTCGATGGGGAGTTGATCGCCGCTCTTGGAATCACGCCCGCTCAGATAGACCAGGTGGAGGAGAAAGAACGGGCGACATTGGCGCACCGCAGCGCGCTGTTGCACTCTGGTTCGGAAGGAGTAGACCTGACCGGTCACACCGCTCTCATCGTGGATGACGGGATCGCCACTGGAGCGACCACATCGGCGGCCTGCCGTGTGGCGCGGGCGCTCGGTGCTGCTCGCGTCATTGTCGCCGCACCCGTCGGAGGACCAGACGCAGTGCACCGCGTTCGGGACGCAGATGAAGTGCTTTGCCTGATTCAGCCGCGGGACTTCCGTGCGGTCGGCGAGCATTACCGTGACTTCGACCAGACCTCCGAGGCCGAGGTCGTCGAGCACCTCGACAATGCTCGACGTCGAATGGCGGGCGAGCACAGATGACCGTGCACACGGAGGCGAACTCCTACCTCGCCGACATCCGCGGTCTCGCGCACTCCCTGCGAGGCCCGGCGGATCTCAACCCGATCCTCAGCCTCTCAACGGGGCGACGGTTCGTGGCTATCGGCGAGGCTTCCCATGGAACCCATGAGTACTACCAATGGCGCGCTCGGCTCAGCCGCAGGCTCATCGAGGAGCAGGGGTTCACCTGGATCGGTGTCGAGGGCGACTGGCCGGACTGCTGGCGCATCGACCGCTGGGTGCGTGGACTCGCCAACCAGAACCTCGACGCCCACGGTCTGCTCGCCCAATTTGACCGCTGGCCGACCTGGATGTGGGCGAACGCTGAGGTCGCCGACTTCCTCGACTGGCTGCATGAGTGGAACGTCGGCCGCCAGGCAACCGGCAGGGTCGGGTTCTATGGACTGGACGTGTACTCGCTGTGGGACTCCCTTGATCGGGTGATCTCTTGGTTGGCTGAACACCACCCAGATTCGGTGCCTGCCGCTTTGCGAGCGTGGCAGTGCTTCACGCCGTATCAGGGGGACCCGCACCGGTATGCGTGGAGCACCAGACTCGTCCCGCAGAGTTGCGAGACGGATGTTGTCAACCTTCTGGTCGCGGTCCGGCACCGCGCCGCTGCAGACGGCGAGGATGCCTTCGACGCGGAGCAGAACGCGCAGTTTGCGGTCGGAGCCGAACGCTATTACCGCGCCATGGTGCGCACTGACCGAGGCTCCTGGGACATCCGAGACATCCACATGGCAGACACCATCGACCGTGTGACCCGCTATCTCGGCCCGCGATCGAAGGGAATCATCTGGGAGCACAACACGCACATCGGTGACGCCAGGGGCACGTCAATGGCCGAAGACGGTTTGGTGAATGTGGGGCAGCTTCTGCGCGATCATTACAGCGACTCGGAAGTGCTTCTGGTAGGCCTCGCCGGGTATCGCGGTGAGGTCGTGGCAAGCACGCAGTGGGGTGCCGCCGAACAGCGGATGCGAGTACCCGCCGCCCGTGCAGGAAGTCACGAAGCGCTTCTGCACGAAGCCTTGGGAGCGTCAGCAGTGCTCGACTTCCGCGCCGACCCTGATCGTCCGTGGCTGAGGCAGCGACTGGGCCACCGAGCTATCGGCGTGGTTTACGACCCGGACCGCGAATGGGGCAATTACGTACCGACTGTCATGGGCCGTCGCTACGACGCGCTGATCTGGCTCGAAGACACATCCGCGTTGCGGCCACTCGCTCACGAGAGAACCCCTGAAGAAGCCGAATACGAAACCGAGCCAACCGGGTACTGAGCGCGTGCACCACGGCGTCTCGATCTCGGCAGAGGACTTTTGGCCCTACCGGTCGGATTCCGCAACATCGACTCTGGGACGATGACAGACAGCAGCAAGCATCACATCATCGTCGGAGTGGACGGCTCGGATTCATCCATCGAGGCGCTCCGCGAGGCCGCGGAGATCGCGGAAGCACTGGACGTTCCTCTGGAGGCCACCACCGCATGGGAGTTCCCCGTCATGGGCGAGTACACGCCGATTCGGGACTGGTCCCCGGAGGAGGATGCGAAGAAGATACTCTCCTCAGCGGTGAGCCGGGCCTTCCCTGATGCACCTCCGTCGGACCTTGAGCTGACAACCGTTCGCGGGCCGGCCGCGCGAACGCTGATCGAGGTGAGCAAAGACGCCCGCATGTTGGTGCTCGGCAGCCGCGGGCACGGTGGGTTCGTGGGGATGCTACTCGGTTCGGTCAGCGCTGCGTGCGCCGAGCATGCACATTGCCCGGTCCTGGTCGTACATCGGCCGCGCCCGGCTTAACCGGCGGCATGCACCACGCAGGGGCTACCGAGTTCAGAGAGCGATCATGTCGACGCAAAGCTAGCGGGCTTCGCGCTGCGATTTGGAAAATGCGGACGCGAAGTGCTGGATGCCCGACTGGCCCTGCTTCAGCTCGACCCTGCGCCCGCCGCGCTTCAGTACAGGCGCGCTGATCTTTGCTCGTTCCCTTCGCTGCGGCGATTCGCGCCGTATTCCCGAGATCGGGACTTTCGGCCCTGACCGCGGACCTCAGGCGCTCGGACTCTATAAAGCGAGCCGACTAGTCGGACGGATTCAACACGAGCTTCGAACCAGGAGAAAGATCATGAGCATCCGCATAACTCCGCCGGTACGCCCGGCCACGATCGGCCCGGCCGACATCGCACTACCTCCGACAGCGCCGATTGACCTCACTGATGTGGTCAACGAGCAACTGGCCGCCGATCCCATGCCCCTGCCTGTTTCATCGCAGAGCCGTGCCTTTGGCGTCCTCCCCGAGTCGTATCGGAGCCACTGACGCGACATAAAACTCCGGCGACTCACAGAACGCTCTGATGAAACGGCGTGATTGGTGTCTGCCGGGTACGATCTCGGGTTCGAGGAGGGAGGACGAAGGTCCCGCGGAGAAAGGCAATGGTGGATATAGCCTCGAGTCATGGAAGCATCGACACCGGCGTCGACCCGCTGGCCTGTAATTGCCAAGGATGTCACGGCGGACACGGTGACGCCCAATCTGCTCGACTATGACCGGGCCTGCGCAACATTCTCGTGGGACGACGAGCGACTCGCCTTGGGTGGGCTACCCGAGGGCGGCGTGAATATCGCCTACGAGGCCGTCGACCGGCATGCGAAGAGCGAACGCGCCGGGCGGGATGCCCTGCGCTTCGTGCGAGCGGATGGCAGTATTCTCTCTCGCAGTTACGCTGCGCTGGCCGACGATAGCGACCGCTTCGCCAGTCTCCTCAGGTCCTTGGGCGTGCAACGCGGCGAGCGCGTGTTCTCCCTCCTCGGCCGTTCGCCCGCCCTGTATACGGCTGTGCTCGGCACGCTGAAGCACGGCGCTGTGTTCTGCCCCCTGTTCTCCGCATTCGGCCCTGAACCAGTGCGACAGCGACTCGAACTCGGGGCCGCCAGTGTGCTCGTCACGACCCGGACGCTCTACCGCAGGAAGGTTGCGGCCCTTCGCAGCGAGCTCCCTGCCCTGCGCCACGTGCTCCTCATCGATGCCGACGGCGAACCCGAACGCGACACGCTCGACTTGGAAGCCCTTATCGCCGAGGCACCGCCGTATGGTGCGATCGCTGCGATGCAGCCGGAGGACATGGCCCTGCTTCACTTCACGAGCGGCACCACCGGCCGACCGAAGGGCGCGGTACACGTTCACGACGCGGTCACTGCACATTACGCGACAGGACGTTTCGCCCTCGACCTGCACCCCGACGACGTCTACTGGTGCACGGCTGACCCCGGCTGGGTGACGGGAACCTCGTACGGGATCATTGCCCCGCTCGTGCACGGCGTGACGACCGTGGTCGATGAGGAGGATATGGACGCCGAGCGCTGGTACCGGATCCTGGCCGAGCAAAAGGTCACCGTCTGGTACACCGCCCCCACCGCGCTGCGCATGCTGATGAAGGCAGGTGCAGCGCGTGCGAAGGCACACGACCTTTCGTCGTTGCGGTTTGTGGCGAGCGTCGGAGAGCCGCTCAATCCCGAGGTCGTCGTGTGGGGGCAGGAGGCATTCGGCCACCCGATCCATGACAACTGGTGGCAGACCGAGACCGGCGGCATCATGATCTCGAACTACCTGTCGATGGACATTCGCCCTGGTTCAATGGGGCGCCCGCTGCCTGGCATCGAGGCCGCCATCGTCGCCCGCGACGACACGGGCGCACCGGTCGTGCGCGCCGGCCACGTCGAACTCGTCAGCGATCCCGACACGATGGGCGAGCTAGCCCTGCGTGCCGGATGGCCGTCGATGTTCCGCGGCTACCTCAATGAGGAGGAGCGGTATCGCAAGTGTTTCGCCGGCGGGTGGTACCTCACCGGCGACCTCGCGCGGCGGGACGAGGACGGCTATTACTGGTTTGTCGGGCGCGGCGACGACGTCATCAAATCCTCCGGGCACCTGATTGGTCCCTTCGAGGTGGAGAGCTCGCTGATGGAACACGACGCCGTCGCCGAGGCGGGCGTCATAGGTGTGCCAGATTCCGTCGCCGGTGAAGTCGTCAAGGCTTTCGTCGAGCTCAAGCCAGGCTTCGAGGCGTCAGACGCCCTGAGGCTCGACATCATCGGATTCGCACGCAAGCGACTCGGAGCCGCCGTCGCACCACGAGAGCTTGAGTTCACCCCGGCACTTCCGAAGACGCGAAGCGGCAAGATCCTTCGCCGCTTGCTGAAAGCCCGAGCTCTCGGACTGCCCGAGGGCGACACGTCGACACTGGAGGCGGGGCGATGACCGACGAGCAGACGGCCGCGGCCATCGTGAGCGACCCGGAGCATGTACGGTACCTGCTCCGCCAGATGGTGCGCGTGCGACGACTCGAGGAGGCGTGCGTCGAGCAGTACAGCGCGGCGAAAATCCGCGGGTTCCTGCACGTGTACATCGGCGAGGAAGCGGTCGCTGCCGGTGTCATGTCCGCGATCGGACCGGATGACGCGGTCGTCGCCACCTATCGAGAGCACGGGCACGCCCTGCTTCGCGGAGTCGCGGCGAACGCCATCATGGCGGAGATGTACGGTCACGCCGAGGGATGCTGCCGGGGACGCGGAGGGTCAATGCACCTCTTCGACGCCGCCACCCGCTTCTACGGCGGCAACGCCATCGTCGCCGGCGGGCTGCCGCTCGCGGTCGGGCTGGCCCTCGCCGATAAGATGTCAGGCCGCGACCGGGTGACCGTGTGCTTCTTCGGTGAGGGTGCCGTGGCGGAGGGCGAGTTTCATGAGAGCATCAACCTCGCGGCGCTCTGGGACCTGCCCGTGCTGTTCTGCTGCGAGAACAACCTCTACGCGATGGGAACGGCCCTCGATCGATCGGAGTCTCAGACCGATATCGCGTTGAAGGCATCCGGGTACGCCATCGCGTCCTGGACCGTGGACGGCATGAACGTGCTCGCTGTCGAAGAGTCGGCGCGTCGAGCGATCGACGCGGTGCGTGCGGGTGCAGGCCCGCACTTCCTCGAACTGCGAACCTACCGGTTCCGGGCTCACTCGATGTTCGATCCGGAGCGCTATCGGGAGAAGACCGAGGTCGAACGCTGGATGGAACGTGACCCGATCCAGTCGCTCCGCTCAGCGCTCGAGACGCATGGGCAACTTTCAGCCGACCAGTGGTCGGCACTCCAGCGGGGGGTCGACGAGGAAATACAGGCCGCTATCACCTTCGCGGAGAATGGCACGCTCGAGCCCGTCGAGGAGCTCACACGCTTTGTATACAGCGAACGGACGGCACCATGAAGACCACCTACAGGGAAGCGATGCGCGCAGCGATCCGCGAAGCAATGCAAAAGGACGACCGCGTCTTTCTGATGGGCGAAGATGTCGGGCGCTACGGCGGCGGATTCGCCGTGAGCCTGGGGTTGCTCGAGGAGTTCGGTCCGGTGCGGATTCGTGACACACCCCTCTCGGAAGCGGGGTTCGTCGGTGCGGGCATCGGCGCAGCACTCGGTGGCATGCGACCGATCATCGAGATCATGACCGTCAACTTCAGCCTGCTCGCACTCGACCAAATCATGAACAACGCAGCGACACTGCTGCACATGTCGGGCGGGCAGTTCAACGTTCCCGTCGTCATTCGCATGACGACAGGCGGCGGACGCCAACTCGCTGCCCAGCACTCGCACAGCCTGGAGGGCTGGCTGGCGCACATCCCGGGGCTCCGCATCCTCACTCCGGCAACGCTCGAAGACGCGCGCGGCATGCTGTGGACGGCACTCGAAGATCCCGACCCTGTGCTGATCTTCGAGCACGGCTCGCTTTACAACGTCTCGGGTGAGTTGGCGGACGACGCGGGGTCGGTCGATATCGACCACGCGGTCGTGCGCCGGGAGGGGGCGGGTCTCTCGATCATCACCTACGGCGGCACCCTGTCGACCGCGCTCGAGGCGGCCGAGACGCTCAGCGGCGAGGGCATCGACGCCGAGGTGATCGACCTGCGCACCCTCCGCCCCCTCGACGACGCCGCGATCCTCGCATCCGTGGCCAAGACCCATCGCGCTGTCGTGGTTGACGAGGGGTGGCGCAGCGGCGGGATCTCCGCCGAGATCAGCGCCCGCATCACCGAGTCAGCGTTCTACGACCTCGACGTCCCGGTCACCAGGGTCTGCAGCGCGGAGGTTCCCATCCCCTACGCCCGGCACCTCGAGCAGACATCGCTTCCCTCGTCCGAGCGTGTCTGCGCGGCGGCACGCGAGGTGGTGGGCGCTGGTGGGTGAGTTCAGGATGCCGTCGCTTGGCGCGGACATGGAGCACGGCAAGGTCGTCGAGTGGCTGGTCAAGCCTGGCGACTATGTGCACCGCGGCGACCTCATCGCCGAGGTCGACACCGAGAAGACCGTTATGGAAGTCGAGTCGTTCGAGGAGGGCATCGTCGCAGAGTTCCTCGTCGACCTCGGCGAGACAGTACCGGTAGGCACTCCCATCGCTCGCATCACGGGGACGCCCGCCGATGGGGCCCTCGTCCCGCCGAAGGCGGCACCCGGCGCGACGCCTGCTGTGCAACCGCCTCTGGAGTCGGTAGGGCATGCCACTCCGCCGATCCGACATCTGGCACACGAACTCGGCGTGGAGATCGAGCACCTCCACGGTACTGGGCGACAAGGCGCGATCACGCGGGCCGACGTCGAAGCGGCCGCTGAACGCAGCGCTGCACCGGCGCCTCCCGCCGCCACACCGCCAGCGGCACCAACGCCCACGCCGACGCCAACGCCAACGATGGGCCGGGTCCGGTCGTCTCCGCGCGCTCGTCGCCTCGCCGCCAAACTCGGGGTGGACCTCGCCGGAGTTCGTGGAACCGGCCCCGGCAACGCCGTAACCGAGGCCGACCTGCGAGCGGAGGCGCTCGCCGCTCCCCTATCCGCGTCGGTGCCCGAGCGAGGAGCCGCGCCGCCATCCGATACCGCAGCGCCGACGGCCGAGACCGCGACGGCTACGGAGGCCGCCGAACGAATCGCAAAACTCCGCCGCGCCGTGGGTGAACTGATGGCGCGCTCGAAACGCGAGGTCCCCCACTATTACCTCAGCACCACGATCGACCTCGGCGCTGCCATGGCCTGGATGCAGCGCATCAACTCCGAACGACCGATTGCAACGCGGCTGGTACCCGCCGCACTGCTCCTCGCGGCTGCAGCCAAAGCCGCCAAGGAGGTCCCCGACATCAACGGATTCTTCATCGACGGCGTGTTCAAACCGAGCCCGGCCGTGCACCTTGGCGTCGCTGTGGCCCTGCGGGGTGGTGGCATCGTCGCGCCGGCGCTCCACGATGCCGACACCCTCGCGCTCGACCAGCTCATGGAGAGGCTTCGCGACCTCACCGTCCGTGCCCGTGCCGGTCATCTCCAGCGCGCGGAGATGGCCGATCCCACTATCACCGTGACCAACCTCGGTGACCTCGGCGTGGAGACAGTCTTCGGCGTCATCTACCCCCCGCAAGTCGCCCTCGTGGGCTTCGGTCGAGTCGTGAGTCAACCACGGGCTATAGATGGATTGATCGGCGTGCGCCCAACCGTGACCGCGACGCTCTCCGCCGATCACCGCGCCAGTGACGGACTGCGCGGCAGCCTATTCCTCGCCCGCATCGACGAGCTGCTACAGAAACCGGAAAAGCTGTGAACGAACACGAAGCCCGCGCCGCG
Organism: Mycetocola miduiensis; assembly: GCF_900115155.1. Taxonomy (GTDB): domain Bacteria; phylum Actinomycetota; class Actinomycetes; order Actinomycetales; family Microbacteriaceae; genus Mycetocola_A; species Mycetocola_A miduiensis. The sequence continues at coordinate 396,433 of NZ_FOVM01000002.1, read as the reverse complement.
GTGCTCGCGGCCATTCATGAGGTCGCGCCCGACGTCAACACCGAACGACTCGACGCCAACTCGCGGCTACGCCAGGACCTCGAGCTCGACTCCCTCGACTTCCTCCGGCTGCTCGAAAACCTCGCGCAGTCGACAGGAGTCAGCACCCCGGAAGAAGACTATGCCGACCTGACGAGCGTTCAGCGCCTCATCCATTACATCGCCGCGCACAGCTGATGGCGAGGTCCCTCCGCTTCGCACAGGGACGCTGCCCTTTCTGTGCGCACGCGGTGGATGAAGCTGATCGCCGTTGGCATCGGCCAGACATTCGCGTCTGAGGAGTCGCCATGGGAACAGTTCCCGGTGAGCAGTTCTTCGTTGAGGCGGAGGCACGCGAGATTTATCGCGCGCTCGCGAGACGGGTGTTCGCGTTCGGTGGCGGAATCGAGGCTCACGTGTCCAAAAGCCAGGTGGCGTTCCGCGCCGGGCGCGCTTTCGCGTTTGCGTGGCGGCCCGGGATGTACGTGAACAGCGATGTTCCCGTCGTTGCGTCCTTCGCGCTCGGTCGGGAGCTGAGTTCACAGCGGATCAAGGAAGTCGCACACACGTCGACGAAGCAATGGATGCACCACGTCGAACTGCGTGCCGTCGCTGATGTCGACGATGAACTGATCAGGTGGATCGAAGAGGCCTACCGCCGGATCACCGAACGGTGATCACCGACGACGGTCCACCCCGATGATCAAAGCTGCCCGGTGAGGTTGGCGATCGGGTCAGAAGACCGTGTCGCCTCTCAGCACCGCATCGGATCCACCGTCAATGTAAATGATCTGGCCGCAGAGGTGCGCGTTGTCCTCGCTCGTCAACCACGCGAGAAGCGTCGCGACGCCCCGTGGTTCGAAGAATCCGTTCAGGGGCATCGGCACCATGGCCGCCACCTGTGATCTGGCTGCGGCGTCGCTCATGATGTAGGCCGTCATGGGCGTGTAGACAACGCCCGGTGCCACGGCATTCAGCGGTATGGATGCGTCCGCCCATTCTGCGGTGGGTGCCTGCCTTCGTATCCATCGTGACAAGGCACGCTTGGCCGTGCCGTAGATGAGGCTGCTCCTTTGGGCATCCCCTGCCTCCAGTTCTGCGGCCCTGGCCATGGCTTCGGTTTCCGAGCCATCAAGCAGTGCATTCAGGAGGGTCTCATCGGGAGGAAACAGCGCAGCCATCGAACTGACCGCGACCGCGCGCGGGCTCGGGGACCTGAGGAGCAGGGGTCGTAACCCTTCGAGCGTTGCCACCGTCCCGTAAAAGTTCACCGCGACGGTCGCTGCGTTGGGCGTTGCCAGCCCTGCCACGGCGAGGACGGCGTCGACTCCCCCGCCGCTCACTCGGGTGACTTCCTCCACAAGCTGCTCGCGACCGGAAGCAGTGCTGAGGTCAGCGACGATCTCGGCGTCCCGGAGGTCGGTTCCGATCACCCTGTGGCCCTGCTCGGTCAACAGTTCTGACGTCGACTTTCCGATTCCGCTTGCTGCCCCGGTCACGACATATGTGCGGCTCATCTGATTCTCCTGGTCTCAGGGCCGGAGATTCGCCGGCACACCCCATCGTTTCCCGGCTGCCACCGCCGAACAAGGGACTTTGGTCATCTGGCGCTCGCTCCCACCAGCCTTGCCGCGACTCCGGCCAAGCATTGGAGACAGAAGCGGGCGCGGTGATCGCCGATGAACCGAGCGCACTCAGCCGACAGGCCAGCAGATCCGGGTTCGCCAGGCCGAAGGATCCGGCTCCACCTCCGGGTCGCTGAGGTAGCTTTCCCACATAACAGCGCCCGGGGTCAGCCCGGCGTCTACGAAGTGGCGTCCAATCTCTGCGTAGGTCCGCTCCATCGTGTCGTACGGTCCGACGTGGACAGCCTCCACGCACCGTCCGCCGGGTAGCGATCCCGGCACGACGTCGCCAGCCGCTGTAATCGTCGCTGAAACGGGAAAGCCCGCTTCCACGTCGACGGTTTCAGTAGGCATGCCGTAGTACTTGCCGAATGGCGGGCCGGTCGGGTGCACGCCCTGGGCCTGCAGCGCCGCCATCGTGTCCTGGAACGCGCGCGAGAAAAAGCCGGTCAGCTCCGACATGGGCACTCTTTTCCTGACCCCGGCGGTCGGTTGTTCGTCGTGCTCGGTGAGAGCGATATTCGTCATAAGGGGATGCTCGGCGGACCGAGAAGCAATGCGTAGGGCCGAAGGTCCCGGGGATTGCCGCGAAGGTTGTCCACATGCACTTAGTTACGACAATCATGCGACAGGTGACCTTCGGCCCTGTCGCCCGAACGCCGCACCGAGCACCGTGGTCGGATGACAGAGAGCAATAGCAAACGCCAGATTGTTGTGGGGGTCGACGGTTCGGAGTCGTCGATTGACGCGCTTCGCGAGGCGGCCGAAATGGCCGGGGCACTCGGTGTCCCCCTTGAGGCGGTGACCATTTGGGAGTTCCCCCTCGTGGTCGAGTACACTCCCATTCCGGTGTGGTCGCCCGAAGAGGACGCGAGAACCGTACTCGCCGCGGCGATCCGGGAGGCATTTCACGACGAGCCACCGCCAGGCCTCACCACAACGACGGCGCCTGGGCCCGTAGCGCGGGCCTTGATCGAGTTGAGTAAGGGTGCACGGATGCTGGTCCTGGGTAGCCGCGGGCATGGCGGGTTCGTCGGGATGCTCCTCGGATCGGTCAGCGCCGCATGCGCCGAGCATGCCCACTGTCCGGTGTTGGTGGTGCATCGACCCCGCACTCCGTGAGTGCACTATCGAGGTACTCAGACGATGGTGTAACGCTGGATCATCTCGTTGTCTTCATGTTCCAGGATGTGGCAATGCCACACATAGTCCCCGAGGAAGGACGCCTGGAATGCTGTGGTGGATCCTGCAGCGTCGGCGCCAAATGGCACGACGATCCGGGTGACCTCACCCGGCATGCTCCGCACTGTGTCCTTCCATCCCCGCTCGTTGGGTGGCGGTGGCCGCGCTCCGCCGCGCAGGAAGGGAGTAACAGGCGGCGGCGGGAACGGGCCCGTGTTCGGCGCAATCGGCTGACCACCGTAGGTTGCAGCAAGAGGTCCCACGGTCGTTGAACGATCGATCCTGGATGATCAACGGCATCTCGAAGTCGGGCGCCGGAGGAAGGGCGCCGCCGTCAGCGCGCCGGGTCCCGTCCCGGGGTCATCATCGTTGCTAATCAGGTATCCACCCGCGAGCCCCGCAAGGACGTTGAGGCGGGTGATTCCCAGTGCGTGGTCGTGATACCAGAGCCCGGCCGCCTCTTGCGTGTTGCCGTAATGGTAGACGCGCGGTCCGTCGCTTCTCGTGAACGTGTCGACAGGATCCCCATCATTATCCGGACTCGTGTTGCCTCCGTGCAGGTGCGTGGAAACGCGAGGGTTGGTGGCGTCAGTAGACGTCACGCCGTCGATCTCGTGATCGATGGCCTCGGCAAGTGGGTGCTCACCCAGCTTGCTGATCATCGTGACGTCGAACGGAACTCCTTGCCGTGCCACGATGGTGGGTCCCAGGTAGGTCTGTAGAGCGGGTCCGCCACGATACGCGAGCGTTGGCGTGGGCGGCATCGCACTGGAAAAAGAGTGAGACGCGTTGACCATCTCGATGACCGTGCCACCCCGGACGTTGCGTCGATCACGCCCAACCCGGCGAGGGTCGGCAGTTGCTCGCTGAATGGCATCCCCAGTGGCAGAGAGATCGCTGTCGCCCGTCGGGTGGTCCCCATCGGCAGGAGCAGCGCTGCGCCAGACGCCGCAGTCGCACCAAAAAGCGTTCGTCGTGTGATGTCCATGGTTATCTGCCTTGTCACGTAGTTCCGCGGCGGTTTCTCCGGCCCACAATCACAGAAAGGCCCACCTCCTCAGGATCGTCCTGTGCATGCTGGCAGAAAAAGGGCCGAACGTCCCGCCATCGAAATGACCCCACGGGCGGTTCAGTAACCGGGACCAAAGCCCCTCCACCACACACCGCGGGGTGAGAATCATGGATCGCACAGAGCCAAAGGAGTAGCAGGTCATGTCCAGGTCAGTCATCGCAAAGCTCTTCTACGGGTCGCTCATCGCGATCGTCATCGCGATTGCCGTGCTGGGAGCCGCGATCGCGTTCGGAAGTAGCAGCTTCACGATGGACGGCTCTGATGTCGTAGGGATCCAGTCGGCGTTCGGCTGGGGAACGGTTGCTGTCGGTGCATCCGCGGTTCTCGTGATCGTCGCTGCATCAGTCGCACAGTTCGTCGCGTGGATCGGCGCCCTGATCAACACCGCTCCGCTGGAGAACAAGACCTGGTTCGTGATTCTACTGGTATCGGGCCTCCTCGGATTCGGGCTCATCGCCATGCTCGTGTACCTCCTCACCGAACCGCACGGACCACGCGCGGCCGTTCCTGCGGGATCGCCCGCCGCCGCATGACTCGCGCTCGAGAGACTGCACGGCGAAGCGCCGAGAGTGCGTCGACGACGCGACGCGTCCCTGCTGCAGCTTGACGGAGCCTGTCACGACGGAGCGTGCACGGCGCCGAACAGAAAGAAGACGACCATTCCCGCGGTGTTGCTGACGCCATGTGAGACGACGGCTGCCCAGACCGTGCGGAAGTGGTACTGGAGGGCGCTGAAGAAGACGCCGTCCGCCGTAGTTACGATCACGCCGACGATGCCCTGCTCCGTGTGAACCAGCCCGAACAATACAGATGACAGAACAACAGCGGTTATGAGCCCCAGCCGTCCTGGGAGCAACTCGCGCATCCGCGTCTGCAGATAACCGCGGAAAGTAAATTTTTCTCCCACAGCAGCGAGCGTCCACGTCAGCGCCAGCATGATCAGCAGTAGGCGCCGATCGCCCTGAAGGGCGGTGAATCCGCTGAAATCTTGTTGAGTGTTCGTCGCCAGCTCAAGCAGTGGAAGAACCATCAGTAGGGTGAGCACATTCCAGGCGAGCGTCAGAACCGCAACCTGTGCGGCCATTTCTGCCAGCGCGTTTCGGTCGACACCCCGAGCGTTGCGGGACCCTGCCGGCGGAGCGCAAGCGAGCAGGCCCCGAGCACCAGCAGAACCAAAGCGGGGATGAACAGATCCATGAGCACCGCCGTGACCGCCAGCGCGACTTCGACAATGCCGACACGATCCAGAAGGACGGGCGACCCCACGAGGGCAGTGGCGGGCGCCCTTGAAACCATTCAGATGCTACCGGCCCACGCCTACGATCACGCGACGACGGTGATCTCGTTCTTGACGTCCGTGACATTGGGAGAGGCCCAGGCGGCCAGGCCAGCCTGTTTCTTTTCGGCCCACGAATGAACAGACCCGCTGAGGGTTACTTCGCTTCCAGAAACACTCACCGTGATGGTGTTCGCGTCAAGAGTGGCATTCCGCACGAAGGCATTCTTGATGCGCTCAGCAGTGTCGTCGGCCGACGGCCGACGCCTCAACGTGATCTGATTATCGACCGAAAGCACTGCGAAGACCCGTTCGACGGCTTTCCCAGCGGCTAAGCGCTGATAGTTCCAATCCGCCTGTCCGGTGAGGACGACCTTGCGATCATGCACCTTGGCTTTAATCGAGCTGGGGACACCACTGGTCCACTCGAGCACTCGATCGACGGTTTGCTGAATGTCAGCGTCCGTCGTCGAGTCGGTGTGATGGCGAACCGCGAGGTCGTCTTCGACCCCGGTGACACCGCTGATCCTGAGTGCGGCCTTGATAGCGGCGCTCTGTTCCACGACGCTGTCCACTTGCCCCGAAAGCATCACGCGGCCGTCGGTGACTGCCACCCCAATATGAGCTGCGTTAACCTCGGGTGTCCACTCGAGCTCCTCTTCAACGGCCGCTTGAATCGTCTTGTCGTTACGCGGGGGTTGGGTATTCAAGGCAGTCATTCCGGATCCTTTCGACTCGCTGATTCGCTGTTCACATTGTGCAGATCACCGGCCAGCGAAGGCAGGGCCTAAGGTCCCGCGAGAGTAATTCACTGGCGGCTCTGGGCGGCCACGGTCAGCGAACTCGCTTTAGACCGTTCAGCTGGTGTCCCCCTCGGCGGCCAGAATCAGGTCGAGCCTGCCGATCGCGCCATAGCGGGCGCGGTAGCCTGCCCAGTCAAACTCCTTCAGTCGTTCGTAGCCCTCGAACTGGCTGATCACGCCGTCGGCGTGGAAGGGGACCCGCAGCCGGCTACCGATGAGACGCCATTGCTTCACCTCCCCCGGTCGCAGTCGGATACGGTTCCACATCTGGTCGGCGTACCGGGGCGACAGCACGTTGACAACGTCCACGGCACGTAGCATCACCCAGGCAGCCATCACATTCGTATAGGCGTTGTTGCGAAGCCCCTCACCGGGAGCGTCCGGATATCCGTCATGGAACTCATCGGGGCCCATGACTCCAGCGATGTCGTACCGATCCGTTGTGTCATCGTGTGTGGCCAGGCTGGCGACGAACCGGGCGATCTGGATGATCAGCTCAGCCCCCTCCTCGACCAGATAGCCGATCTCGCCAGTGGATTCGTAGAACTTCCACGCGCTGTACGCGATGGCCAGCCCCACGTGCCGCTGGAGCCGGGAATTATCGGGCATCCAGCTGTCGTCACGCAGGTTGAACGATTCGGTCGGGATTCGTCGCGCCCGTCAATGCCGCTTTGCCAGGGAAACATCGCCCCCTTGTGACCTGCCCGTCGTGCTGCCTCCCGTGCTTCACCGAGCCAGCGATAGCGGTAACCGAGCAGCGCCCGAGTGATCTCAGGACGGTGCAAAGAGAGCGTCGGGTAGACGAACATCTCGTCCCAGAAGATGTGTCCCCGATATCCTTCACCGTGTAAGCCGCGGGCGGGAAGCCCGGCATCGAGGTCGGCCGTGACGGCGGCGGCGCTTTGCAGTACGTGGAATGTATTGACGTTCAGCGCCAATTGCGGGCGTTTCTCGATCTGCTCTGAATCCGTTGCGAGTAGCACCGTGAACTCGTTCCGCAGGACTCGCCATGCCGACTCGTGCGCGGTAAGGAGCGTCGCAACATCAGGCAGTCGGCGTATGCGCTTCATCACCGCAAGCGCGGGTGATGAAATGGCCCTGTCGCGGGAGGTGTAGACGACCACTGTCTTTTCCATCGTCACTGGCTGCCCCTCTCCCGCCTCCAGTGACATCTCATGGGCGACCCAGCCGGAAGGATCTGTCATCAGACGGCGTGGCGGATGCTGGACGACACCGCCGACGAGCGTCCGCGTACGGGCGGCCATCGCAATATGGATCCCGGACTGGGAGGTTTCCATTTCGAGCAACACCGTGTCAGGGTCCGGCTCGGTGGTTGCGCGCGGTACCAGGTGAGTGTCGGCCAGGAGACGGTATTCGGAGACATTGCGGTTGGCGACTCGGCCCTCCGATCCCGAGCGGAAGACGACCGGACCTGACCAGTTCTCGGCTTCGAATGTCGCCGTGAGGCCCGCCACGTGGTCATCCTCCTGCGACACGAACCGCTCTTGAGTAATGCGCGTGATGCCGCCGGCCGAATCCCGGGTTCGGAAGGCGCGAGTGAGCACGGCACGCCCGAGATCCAATGTCTGCTCGTAGTCGAGGAGTTCGGACCTCGCAAGGTCGAACCAGGTGTCTGCATCGCCGATACGAAACCTGAAGGGCAACCAGTTCGGGGCGTTCACCAGGCTTTCGTCTTCGAAGCTGCGGCCATCGACGCGGGTGTGGAGCCGGTTGTAGACGCCGGCGAGGTAGGTGCCGGCATAATGCGGCGCCGCCGAATTCGCTTCTGGTGCGGCACCGCGAGAGGCCCACTAGCCGTTGCCCAGCGTGCACCGAGTTTCGCGCAGCGGCTCCGTTGCCGGATCGAAACCGATGTAGTGCAGTCTCCACGGGTTGTTCTGCGACTCTCCACCGCCCCAGCCCGGGTGCGTGTCCGCGAGACGGGTGTCAAGGTCGCTCAGATCGGTGACGATCAGGTGGGCGCCGGCCGCCAGCAGGTCTTGATCCACACCATGCCGGCTGACGCCGACACCCAGCCGTAACCGCCGTTCACCGCCGCAGCCACCCCTGAGTTCGCGTCTTCGAGCACGACCGTCTCAGCCGCCGTCACATGCAACTACCGGGCGGCCTCCAGAAATGCGGCCGGATCGGGCTTGCCCGGGAGGTGCATCCGCTGCGCGTCGATGCCGTCGACGGTGACATCGAACAAATGCGCGATTTCGGCCGTCTGAAGCACCAGCCCACAGTTCCGGCTCGACGTGACACGAGCTGTCGGGACGCTGCACTGCCGTAAACGGTGCAGGAGCGTCACCGCATCCGGATAGGCGCTCACCCCGTTCTCGTTGAGCACCCGTTCGAAAAAGTACTGTTTGCGAACGGCCAAGGACTGTACTGTCGGCGACGTCGCTGAGGCGAGTTCTGGGTTCTCAGCTTTATCAGGAAGTGTGACCCGGCGCGAAGCGAGGAACAGGCGAATGCCGTCTTCGCGAGGTCGACCATCGATGCTCCGACGGTAGTCCTCGACCTCTTCGAAGGGTGGAGCATCCGGTTTCAGCAGGGGCAGCACCTCATCAAAAAGACGCTTCCATGCGGCCGCGTGCACCGTGGCTGTGTCGGTGACGACGCCGTCCAAGTCGAAGATGACGGCTTCGTAGCGCCGAGTCCACTCCGCTTCCTGGGCCACGTCAGCGAGTCTAGGAGCCGGGCGCTCAGGTAGGCCACCCCTTGTCCCTGAAGGGACGCCACGCACGTCGTCGATAAGGCCGCCGGACTCGAACGGAACCTGACCGCAGTTCGGAAGATCCTGACATGCGGCGGTCTATCCGACAGACTGATGTTATGACCCGCGTCGCAGGTTTGGCTCTCCGGTTCTGGCCGGTCACGCTCACCATCGCTGTGGGCCTCGCTGGAATCATCCTGGCGTTTCTCGGCGCCAGCTGGCTGGTGCCGTGGCTGTTCAGCGCGTATTCCCTCGCCGTGGCGGGGTGGCAGGCTGTCGGGATGGTGCGGGCGATGCTTCGCCGGGAGTTCGGGCTCGACATCCTTGCTGTGACCGCCATTGTCTCAACCGTTCTCGTCGGCGAGTACATCGCGGCACTGCTGGTCGTCCTCATGCTGACCGGTGGCGAAGCGCTGGAGGCGTACGCGAATCAGCGAGCCAAACGCGAACTGGATGCCCTGCTCAGCCGGGCGCCTCAACTGGCCCACCTCGCCGTTGAGCGCGGTTACCGGGACCTGCCCGTTTCTGAAGTCAATGTGGGCGACGTGCTGCTCGTGCGCCCGTCGGAGATCGTGCCGGTCGATGGCGTATTACTTTCCGCCGAGACGACCTTCGATGAATCCTCCATCACGGGCGAAAGTATTCCAGTGGAAAAACATGCGGGCGACGCGGTGCTCAGCGGTGTCGTCAACGGTGAAGCCGCTGTCGAGATTCGTGCGACGGAGACCGCCGCGGGGAGCCAATATCAACAGATCGTCGCCCTGGTCGCCCGCGCTGCCGAGAGCAAGGCGCCGGTTGTTCGGCTCGCGGACCGGTACGCCGTACCGTTCACGATCTTCGCGCTGGCTCTTGGGGCTGTCGCCTGGTCGTTGAGTGGTGACCCGGTCCGGTTCGCCGAAGTACTGGTCCTCGCCACGCCGTGCCCCCTTCTGATTGCCGCGCCGGTGGCGTTTATCGGCGGCATGAGCCGGGCAGCCCGAAACGGAATCATCGTGAAGAGCGGCGGAGTACTCGAGCAGCTGTCAGCCGCGAAGACCGTCGTGTTCGACAAAACCGGCACGTTGACTCACGGCGCACCGGCATTTGCCGGTGTGCGGTCGGAGCCCCCGTTCACTGCCGACGAGGTGCTGACCCTCGTCGGCAGTGTCGAACAGTATTCATCCCATGTGCTTGCCGCGTCGATGATCGCGGCCGCGCAGGACCGTGGACTCCCGCTGCACGAAGCGGAGGACGCACGTGAGGCCGCCACCAACGGGGTGGTTGCACGAGTGCTCGGTCGAGAGGTGGTTGTCGGCAAGTTCGCGTTCGTCGCCGAGCATGCCCCGGATGCGCGGCGCACGAAGATCGGGCCCGGCCAACTGGCCGTCTACGTGGCGATCGACGGGGCATACGCCGGCGCTTTGATGGCCAGCGATCCGCTGCGGGCCAATGCGCGTGCCACATTGCAACGGCTCGAGGCTCTGGGCGTCCGGCAATCGATGATGCTGACCGGCGACGCGGTCCAAACGGCGCAGCACGTGGCATCCGAGCTGGGCATCACCCGCGTGCGTGCGGAGTGCCTGCCGGCAGACAAAGTGGCTGAGGTGGCCGGCCTCGCGGAACGGCCGGTGATCATGGTGGGTGACGGCGTGAATGACGCGCCTGTACTCGCTGCGGCGGACGTCGGCATCGCGATGGGCGCCAAAGGGGCGACGGCCGCCAGCGAATCGGCGGATGCCGTGATCCTCGTTGACGACATCTCCCGGGTCGCGGTCGGAGTCGGCATTGGACGTGACACCGTGCGGATTGCCCTGCAGAGCATCTGGCTGGGCATTGCGATCTCGGTCGTTCTGATGCTGATCGCCGCTTTCGGCTTCATTCCTGCGGTCGCCGGCGCCATCATTCAGGAGCTCGTCGACCTGGCGACAATCCTCGCCGCGCTGCGTGCTGTGGGCGGTCGACTCGACAACCGAGATTCGGCTGTCACCGCATCGCAACGTGGCCGCACGGTCGCGGAAACAAAGCACTAGCGTCCTTCCGTCCAGACGCTGTGACCTAAGTCACTGTCACAAGCGGTCGAAAGTAACTAGCGTGGCGGCATGACACACTCAGGAACGAACTCGTCGCTCTATCCGGCCCTTCCCGGTTTGGGAATAGCGCTCGGCGCGGGAGCCGGCCTCACCATCGGCGTCGCGATCGCCGGTGCCCCGGGCATCGCGCTTGGTGCTGCGATCGGCGCGGGTATCGGACTGGTCGCAGGCGCCGTCGCACGAGACCTGTTCACGAAACGGCCAGCAGCCGACACTGATCGTGCCTCAGACCGGATCACCAGCTCGTAGGGATGCCGACGGGAAAGAATCATGACCATCAAGTCCGCGATACGGCCCGATACTGGCCAACAGACGTGGCGTTCGCTATACCTCATTGCGGGAATCTCATCCATCCTCTTCGTGCTGCTGCTCATCACTGCGCTCATCGTGGACTTCATCGCGCCCCCGCCGGTCCACGGAGGTACAGCAACGCTCGAGTTCATCGCCGCCAACACGGTGCCCTACGTGCTGGAGCAGATTCTCTGGATTCTGCCGAACGCGCTCGCTGTGCTGGTGTTCGTTGCACTGTTCGTCGCGCTCGAGCCCATCAACAAGAGCCTTGCTCTGATCGCCAGCGTGATCGGCGGGCTCTCGTGGGCGCTGATCCTCGCGATCCCGGTGACGAGCCGAGGCTCGCTATCGTTGGTGTACCTCAGCGACCGGTATTCCGAGGCATCCGTCCATGAGCGTGACAGGTTCGCCACAGCCGCCGAGGCGATCGTAGCCGAGAACAACACACCTGCCATCGTCGGTGTACTCTCAGCCGCCGGCATCCTACTGATTTCCATCGTTATGACCCGCGGTGTGCTGCCGCGCGTCGTCGCCTGGCTTGGGGTTGTGACCGGTGCCCTGGGGATCGTCAGTGAAGCGCTGCGTCATGCGGCGCCGCTGTTCTATTGGGGGTACGGCGTGCTGCTTTGGGTGTGGTTCATCGCCGTGGGGATCGCATTGATCCGGTTGGGTCAACGGACCCCCGTTTCGGGAACCGGTTAACCGATACCCCGCTCTCCGGTCTCTTCCCGAGGACAACCCCCTCTTGCGCCAACCCTCCACTCAGGTGAACTCGAGTTCGCGCTCTAACCTCGCAACGTCGTCGGCAGAACAGAGCTCGGTGCCTGGCCTCATCGCGGTGGCACTTCCCGCGGCGACGGCTGTGCGGAACGCGCTCTCAATCGGCTGGCCTTGAGCGAGTTTCAACACAAGTCCGGCAAGGAAAGCATCTCCTGCCCTCACCGGCGCCGGATGACGGCTGGGTCGGTTGGAGTTGACCTGTTGCTCCCGCTTGCCGCCGCGGTCCTCATACCCCTGTGGGCGACGGGTCTGCCGCTCATCGAAGCGTGGCCACGCATGGTGACAGCCGTTCCCGACATCGCGATGTCACTGGCAGTGCTCTGCGGCGGTCTCGTCACCTTGGCATAGGGAAGGCGGTGTTGCTGTGGGAGGACGTTCGTGGATCCCGACAAAGGGAATGATGGGGCGGCCGGACTGGACCGCGACCGGCGGTGTGGCGGTCATAGATGGCCCGCACATGCTCTGCGAGTTCGCTCGTGGCGACAACGGGTCCCTCGGAAGTGGCCATCCCCGCGCGAAATCGCCAGCGTCGCTTCCGAGTAGGTGCCTCATGGGCCTCGAACCCGCGCTACGCCACGGCTAGCATGGAAGCCCCACTCACCGGGAGGGGTCATGGCGACACAACGAGCGGCTGACGCAGACCCCGCTCTCCTTGCGCAACGAAAATGGTTCTTGATTAACAGCCAGGAGGCACTTCGCGAGCTGATGAGCTCAGAGAATGGTCTCAGTTCAACCGAGGCCGAAAGCCGACTGCAGCGGTACGGGCCAAACGAGCTGAGTTACGCGAGCTCGACGCCGTGGTGGCGTGTCCTGCTGCGCCAGTTCCTGAGCCCGGTGATCGGTGTCCTCGTTATAGCAGCAGTGATCTCCGCCGCCACCGACCATCCAGTCGATGCGATCGCAATCTCTCTCATTCTTGGCCTCAACGCCGCTCTCGGGTTCTGGCAGGAACGCAAAGCGGAAGCCGACGTGCGTGCACTCCAGTCCCTCTCCGTCGATACCTGCCGGGTGTTGCGGGACGCCACGGAGCACGTCGTGTCGGCCGCCGACGTGGTGCCCGGCGATATCGTGCTCATCGAAAGCGGTGAACGGATCCCAGCGGACATGCGCCTTCTCCAGGCAAACGCCCTGCGGGTCGACGAGTCCATGCTCACAGGCGAATCCGTCGCGGCCAGCAAGCGCTCCGCCGCCGTGCCGGTCGACTCTCCCTCTGCTGAGCGGTCGAACATGGCGTTCAGCGGCACATTTGTGACGAGCGGCCGTGGAGTGGGTGTTGTGACGGCGACCGGTGTTCACACCCAATTGGGTGAGATCAACGCGCTCGTTCAAGGACCCGCCGGCACGGGCCCGCTCCAGATGCTCACCCACAAGCTGGAGCGGCGCATCGGGCTGATCGTGCTCGTCAGCGTGACCGCCGTGTTCGTCGCCGGAGTGCTCACCGGAAACAGTATCTCGGAGATGTTTCGAACCGCTGTTGCCCTTGCCGTGGCATCCATCCCGGAATCCCTGCCAATCGTCCTAACCGTGGCGATGAGCGTCGGAGTCTCACGGATGGCGACGCGCAATGCGATTCTCCGTACGCTCCCGTCGGTTGAAACCCTTGGCTCCACAACCGTCATTGCATCGGACAAGACCGGAACCCTCACCCAGAATCGGCTGACCGTCGAGCGCATCTGGACACCGGATTCCACCGTCGACGTGACAGCAGCCGACGGGCAAGCAACGGAGTCTCCGACGATAAAGGCGGTCCTGCTGACCGGGGCACTCACAAACGAGGCGACGAGAGGCGGATCTCACTCCGAACTCACCGGTGACGCCGTCGACGTCGCAATGGCCCGGACGGCGCTCGAGTTCGGTGTGCTGAGCGAGGAGGAGCGCGCGGAGACCCCCCGCGCCCATATGCCATACGAACCGGATCTCCGGTACTCACAGACGGTTCGAGTCGACGAGCGCGGCCGACGGGTCCTGCACGTGAAGGGGTCCGCTGACACTCTGCTTTCGATGTCGGATTCCCTCGCCCGCCACTCCGGCACCAGCGAACTCGACCATAAACTTGTCCAGGACGCCAACAGTCGGATGGCTGCTGACGGGCTGCGTGTTATCGCGACGGCCACCCGAACACTCGAGCCGGGTGAGGAACTATCGTCGCCGCTTCCCACACCGAGCGGGCTCACTTTTCTTGGCCTTCAGGGGATGTCGGACCCACCTCGCGCTGACGTGGCAGCCGCAATACGTGCCTGCCAGGAAGCCGGGATCGCTGTGAAGATGATCACCGGCGACCAGCCGCTGACCGCGACTGCGATCGCGAAACGCCTGGGGCTGCCGACCGACGTGCCTCCCCTCACCGGGGCCGAGATGGCAGAACTTGATGACGATGCGCTGACCGTACGGCTTGCGGAAGTCAGTGTGGCCGCGCGGGTGACACCGCAGGACAAACTGCGTATCGTGCGCCTGCTGCAGGCCGCCGACCACGTCGTCGCGGTAACCGGTGACGGCGTGAATGACGCACCGGCGCTGAAGGCTGCAGCCATCGGAGTGGCCATGGGCCGGTCTGGCACCGATGTCGCCCGCGAATCAGCTGACCTCGTGCTGACCGACGACAATTTCGTCACGATTGTTCATGCCGTCGAACAGGGCCGTGTCACGTTCGCGGCGATTCGCAAGGCCACGTTCTTCCTGTTGTCGACCGGTGCTGCTGCACTTCTTGCCATGTCGGCGAATGTGGTGCTCAACCAGCCTTTGCTCTTTCTTCCGCTGCAGATGCTGTGGATCAACATCGTCACAAACGGGGTGCAGGACATCGCCCTCGCGCTCGAGGCTGCCGAGGGTGACGAGCTGAAACGGCCACCTCGGGACCGCACCGAAGGTCTCCTGTCGCGCACGCTCTGGTATCGCACTGGAATTACGGCGACGTGGATGGCCGTGGCCATTCTGGTCGTCTTCACCTGGGCATTCGAGAGCGGGATGCCAGAGGTTGAGGCTCGTACGTTCACTCTGACCGTGTTCGTGGCTTTGAACTTCTTCCAGGTGCTCAGCGCCCGGGCCCAATATCGCTCGCTGTTCCAGTTGAACCCGCTCGGCAACAAACTGTTGCTGTTCACCTCTGTCGGAGCGCTACTCCTACACTGGGGTGCGATGCAATGGTCTGTGTCAGCCGAAATCCTGGGGCTCACTCCGCTCAGCCCGTGGCAATGGGCCGTGTGTCTCGGCGTCGGATCCAGCGTGTTACTCATCGTAGAGGCAGAGAAACTCGTGCGGCGGTCATCGCACCGGCGGGAACCATCGCTGGCGTGAAGAACACTTCGAACGCGCTCGGTTTCCAGGGTCATTCCTCTTCTCAGGCCGCGGCCGCACCGACCCGCCTACGAGTGCGACGTGCAAGTCACAGTTCTCCGCCACCCGTCTCATAGTGCGCTCATAGCTTCCGGGCGGAGCCTGTAGTCCCAGGCACCCGTGAAAGGAGCGAACCTGACGACGCAGCTCGAACGGCCGACCGTCCCCTCGGTTCGCGCCGGGCAGTCGAGGGTTGCCAGGATGCCGGAGTCACCACACGGATGCCGCGCGCCGGTTGCGCCGCCGTCTCGCCCGGGCAGACTCCCTGTCATCGCCCTCTGGGCGTCCGGTCCGCTTGCCGCAACACTGTTCCTCAGCGAGGGAGGCGCGGGCGACTTCACCACCCCGGCCGAGACGGTCACGAGCTCGGGCATCCTCGCGGGGCTCGTCGGCACGAACTTTGTTCTCGTCATGCTCATACTCGCGGCGCGCATCCCCGTCGTCGACGCGACCATCGGCCACGACCGGGCCCTCGCAACGCACCGGTCGCTCGGCAAACCGGCGCTGTACCTGCTCCTCGGCCATGCCGTGCTGCTGCTCGCTGGCTACGCGATGACCGAGGGCATCAACCCGGTTGCCGAAATGTACTCACTGCTCGCGACGCCCGACATGCCCCTCGCCTTCATCGCACTCGGGCTGCTGATCCTCATCGTCGTCACCTCGCTCGTCGCGGTTCGGCGCCGGTTCCCGTATGAGGTGTGGTTTGGTTATGCAGCCGTGCTCACCGCGCTCCCGCACCAGCTCAGCGCCGGCGGCGTGCTCGCGGAGGGCACCGTTCTGCGGGGCTAGTGGATCGGGCTCTACGTGCTCGCCGCTTGGGTCGATCCTCACATTCCGGGTGTTCGAGCCCATCGTGTCGTCACTTCGACACACGGTTCGCGTCGATTCCGTAGTCTGGCACTCGGCCGACACGGCTTCGCTTCACCTCACGGGCCGCAACCTCGACCGCTTGCAGGCGCGAGGCGGACAATACTTTCAGTAGCGCTTCTGGGGGCATGGACTCTGGTGGCACTCGCACCCGATCTCGCTCTCCGAGGTGCCGACACCCGACGCCGCCCGCATCACGGTGCGCGCGCTCGGAGCCGGAACGGAGCGGATGCTCGCGGTCCGGCCAGGCACCCGCGTCTCGTTCGAGGGACCATACGGGCTCTTCACCGACCAGGCCCGAACGGCGCCGCGACTCGCCATCCTCGCGTCGGGTATCGGGGTGACGTCGGTGCGGGCCCTGCTCGAGCAGAGCACGCCGGCACCAGGTGAAGCCACGATCCTGCTTCGTTACTCGGCCGACGGTCGGATGTTCCTCTGGGATGAGATGCAGGCGTTGTCGAGTAGAGACGGCGCCCGCCTCTATGTGTCGATCGGGCCGCGGCCGGCGAAGAGCGCGTCGTGGCTCTCGGCAGCGGACGCCGCCCGGGGAGTGTCGATTCAGACCATCTTTCCCGATCTCCGCTCCTCCGATCTCAACATCTGCGGCCCCGCCGAATGGACCGAACTCGCTGTGGCAGCAGCATGCGATGCAGGTCTGCCCGACCTCCAACTCCACATAGAAGGGTTCGACTGGTGAGGACACGAGCACTCCTCGGCGGCATCTTCGCCTCAGCCGTTGTCCTCGTCGTCGGCTGGCAGGTGGGCACAATCACGACATCGCCACCCGTGGCATCGGTCGCGGGAACGGCGACAACCCCGGATACCGGGCGCAGCGACCCGGCCACGACGGCACCGGTCGCTCCGCAGACGGCAACCGACGGCACCTTCGTCGGCCCAGCGGTCTCGACTCCGTTCGGCACCATGCAGGTGCAGGTCACCGTCGTGAACGGCACCATCACCGATGTCACAGCCCTGCAGGCCACCGACCACGACCGTCGTTCGGTCGCGATCAGCAACCGGGCGGTACCTGTGCTGCGGTCTGAGGTGCTCGCGGCCCAGTCGGCCTCGGTCGCCACGGTGGGCGGCGCGACCTACACAAGTGACGGATACCTCCGTTCGCTACAGTCCGCCCTCGACGCGGCAGGGTTCTGATGCGTACGCCGTGGGTGTTCGAGACGATGGGAACCGTCGTCTCGCTGCGGGCGGATGCCGACGCCGCGGCCATCGACCGGGTGCGCGCCCTGTTCGCGGATGCCGATGCGCGGTTCGACTTGGGTAGCCGCCGAACGGTTCGCGGAGATCGCCGTGATTGCTTCATCCAGTCGTTCCGACGCTACTTACCGCTCGCCGAACCGGGTGACGCCGACTCCGGCTCATGCGCACGAACTACGGCGATCGGGCAGGGCGGCCTCCAGAGGATGTCACGGCTCACCGAGCCGACGAAGAACCGGTCCACGGCACTCCGGGCGTGACTTCCCACCACGAGCATGGTGGCCCCTTTCGCCTCCCGCCGGAGCGCTTCGCCTGCATCATCGACGGAAAGCACTCCTTCTATCTCCAGGTCCACATTCTGAGCCCGCAGGTTTGCGACAAGATCGTCGAGAGCTGAGGTGTGCCTCTCGACGATGTCATTCATGTCTCCCCCGTGGCCTGTGCTGGCCCTTGAAGGAAAATATGCTGGCAGCTGCAATGCGTGGACAAGCCTCACCGGGCCGTGTAGCACTCGAGCCTCATGGACCGCATATGCCAGCACACGCTGATCGGAATCGTCCATTCCAATCCCCACGACGACCGGTCCTTGAGAGGGGCTCCAGTTCTTGGGGACAACGACGACTGTGCAACGGGCACTCTCCGCAACCTTCACGGAGAAAGTGCTGCCAAGCAAACCAGTCAGCCGGCCAGTGCGGTTGCTGCCGACGACGAGGAGGTTGAATTCAGCGGACAGTTCGTCGAGGATTGAGCGTGCGTCACCGAAAACGACCTCTGTGTGGATGTCTGAACCCGGCGTAGCCGCGAGCAGTCGCTTCCGCCCGTGATCCACCGCGACCTCAGCTTCCTCGTGGAGCTGTTCCCCGTAACTTTTCTTCGTGATCGGGTCGACCTCGATGATGGAAATGAGGTCGATGTCGAGGCGATGGAGCTTCGAGCGGTTTGCGGCCCATCGCACGGCCGATTCTCCCGCGTCTCCCCCGTCGGTTGCTATTAGTACCCGCTCGGTGGTCGGGTCGACTTGGTGGTCCTCCAGCGCCGGCAGAATCTGGACGGCTCCCTCGATGTCTGGTGTGTCCATCGTTCGTTCCTCACTTCTCTTGTTCCGGTCGCCGGTCAGCGAACATTCGCTGCCCGGCTGTGTGTGCCCGCGATCAGACACCCATCAACGTCAGCGCATGAAAGACGACGTACGCCGGCCAGACGATCGCCTGCAGCAGGCCGAGAATAACGCCCCAGAATGAGCCATCAGACTCAGAGACGAAGTAGATAGCAGCACCCACCCAGGCCACAAGGAAGAAGAAGCCCCACGGCCCGTCTCGCACAATTACGCGCGCGCCCTTCTGTCATACGTCCCGGGACCATTATGACGACCTCGCTTGTACCTGCTCCGCGCGCGGCTGCGAGGCGCGCCGGGCAGAGCGGGACCGGATGCCGGTGACCGTGCGCGGTGTCACCTGAAAGGCGCTTGTCACCGGTTCCCTCAGCGGCTCCCGCGGGAGCCAGGCAGCAACACCGAGCAAAGCAAGAACACACACGAGTTGCGCCGTTCCGGTGGCGAAGTAGACAACCTGCAACCACGACCATCCCCGGATCAAACCAGTTTCAGTAAAGATCCAAATCAGCATTCCCAGTGCAGCCACAGCTGACCAAAGCAAGGCCGACTCGCGCCTCAACAGAAGCAGTACCGCCGCGAGAGCTTGCGTTCCCCCAACCACCACGATCAGGATTACTCCCGGCCACACAAAGGAATCAAACGGGCTTCCTGCGAGGCTGGCGACGGGCATCCCGAGCCCGTTTGTGACGAGCATGGCGACCCCGCCACCGATCGCGGACACGACGTTGAAGATGGTGACCACGAGGAGCGTCCAATAGATCACCGCCCGAAATTGCGAGCCGTGCATAGTGTTTTCCCTTCCCCAATTCGGCTTGTGCATTCCCAGTGAAGTTCACTCAGCGGGCATGCGACAGGGCGAAAGTCCCGATTCCGGCGAGCCAGTGCCGTTTATGCGACGAGGGCTTACCACCTTTCCCCTTCCGTGGCACAGTGGAGTTCGACCGATGCAGCGTTCCGCCGTGTCGTCCCCGCTTAGTAACAGGACCTGCGCAGGGGGACCACCACGAGATTGGCTCGTCATGAAGATTTATCAGGTTAGTAGCTCCACTCATCTAGTGGACACGCGTGGCACAGTTGGCCGCTCGGTTCTCGTCGCCCTTGTGGCATGGACGCTCGCGTGGAAGGGCGCCTCGCTCTGGCGCGCGGCAAAAGATGACAGCAGGTCTTGGTTCGTCACACTGCTCATCTCGAACACGCTAGGGGTCCTCGACGCCATTTACCTTTTCGGTGTGAGCGGGGCCCGCCGCCGTGCGGAACGCAGCGAAGCCTCTATCCGTGCCTCGACCGGTGAGCCAGAACAGCTTGGGCATAGGCAAGAGACCTAAGCGCACCATCGGAGGCCGTTGTCCTCCATAACCGGGACCCTCGCGGGTCGCTCAATCTGAGGAGCAACAGTGCAAGCACTTGTGGTTTATGAGTCCCTGTGGGGCAATACGGAAAAAGTCGCTCGGGTCGTTGGAAAGGTTCTAACCCCCGTCGGCACCGTGGACGTCATGGACTCCGATTCTGCGCCCGGATCGGCCAGCGGCTACGGTCTTGTCGTCGTTGGTGGACCCACGCAGGCGTTCTCGATGACACGGCCCGCGACGCGCGCCGAAGCCGTCAAATCTCACTCTGCACCGCACGCACCAACGAGGGGCATCCGGGGTGGCTTAACGCACTCGACAGGGTTGAATCAGAGGTTCCGGCCGTCGCGTTCGATACTCGAGTCGACAAGCCGCGCCTCCCTGGCTCAGCCGCAAAAGCGGCGAGGCATGAACTGCGGTCCCTCGGATTCGAAACGTCGGTGAAGCAGGAAACCTTTTGCGTGCATGGGTATGAAGGTCCCCTTCTGGAAGGGGAACTCCAACGCGCCGAGACTTGGGCGACGAAGGTGCTCTCGACGCTCGGACTTGATGTGCGAACGGACAATCCGACTCCGTGAGGCGCGCGCTGCTCCGCATACGCTTCACAAGTACGGTTGGCGATAGCCAACAATTCCCCAGCGATTCCTCTCTCTGCGTGTCGACGGCTCCAACAACCTGTTGCAGGTAAAGTCCATGAGCGCTCCGGGTGACGGGGCACATGATCACCCGGCGAACTCGAGGTTTGATGGTGCCCGCCTGAGCACGACTGCTCACCAGGGAGCTTGCACCGGGCCGAACAGAAAAAAGACGATAAGCCCCATCGTGTTGCTAACGCCGTGCGACGTTACGGCTGCCCACAGCGTTCGAAACTGGTAGCGCAGGAGGCTGAAGAAAACACCATCGACGGTCGTGACGATCACTCCGACAATTCCCTGTTCTGTGTGTACCAGCCCGAACAGCAACGACGAAAATATGATCGCTGTGGCGAGCCCCCAACGCCCCGGGAGCAGCTCGCGCATTCGCGTCTGAACATAGCCGCGGAACGCGAACTCCTCACCCACGGCTGCGAGAGTCCATGACAGCGCAAGCATGAGGAGCAACAGACGGAAGTCGCCCTGTATCGGGGCGAACCCGCTCACATCCTGTTCGGTACCGGTTGCGAGCTCCAGCAACGGAAGGAACAGGAGGAAGGTGAGGATGTTCCAGCCAAGCGTCAGCAGGGCGACGTGGATGATCATTCTGGAGGCGCCTGCAGGCGGGCGGCACACTCCGAGCGTCTTGAGGCTCTGTCGCCGAAGCGCTAACGAGAACGCACCAAGTACGAGCAGGACCAGCGCTGGGATGAACAGGTCCAGAATCACTGTCGTGATAGCGAGCGCAACCTCTATGGCGGCGATCGCAGTCCAGAGAGATGACCCGCCCCATCTAGGCTGCGGCGGGGGCGGTGGAGTCCATGGAGAGGTTACGTTGTCAGTAGATTGCGACCGCACCGTCTGAAGCTACGAGCGCATGCGGTGCGGCGACAAGGGCGAAAGTCCCTCAATGGGCTCAGAATTCCGTGAAAGGGTCTTTCTCCTCTACTCGTCGCACGGACCAATGAGCAGATGGAGCGACCGCTCGAATACCACCAGGTGGGCACGACCGCCGTTCGCAGCACTTTCGGCCGACTGAGCGACCTCGGGAGTGGTCCCCGGAACCTTCGATGAAAATCATTAAGGCCCCAATAAGGCCCCGGAGGCGCTTTCCGAAAGAAAAGAACCCCTGAGAACTTATCGCTCACCAGAGGTTTTGGTGGATCTGAGGGGATTCGAACCCCTGACCCCCTGACAGACGCTGAAGTGCGGGTCCGCGCCGTCTTTAGTTGTGGATACCAGTAATCATACGGCCGCAAGGGCGATCGCGTCGGATGAGCACTCATCATTTGATGTGGATATTTGCCGTTGTTCGCTTGTCAAAAGGGACCCAAAAAGGCCCCGACACATGAGCGTCTCGGACAACTTCAGCGACGGCGACGCCGCCGGCCTGGAACGCACGCGGGGAGACCGCTACGAGGGCCGTCCGGCCGTTCCCAGCTGCCATTCCGTCTGCAATAGCTGTTGCACCCGGTGCCGCCTTCCGCCCGGAACGCCTATGGACTACGGACGAAGGTCCATTCACGAGCATCGCAGCGACACGGGTGAGTCGATCTCTCTCACCGCATATGTTGCCGCGTTTCTCGCTCGCGCCGTGCGGCAGCATTCTGTCCTCAACTCCATCCGTCGCGGTCATCGGTTGATCCGGTTTGAAGACGTCAACGTCATCTCAGCGGCACTCGAATCCGCCGGAGCAAATAGAACCCAAGTCGACTTGCAAGTCGTTGCCGCATTGAAGCGCACGGCTTTGAGGAAGCGCCCCCAGTGCGCCGGTGGACTGGTCACGATTGAACGGGAGGCGCTGCCCTCCAACAAAAGTCACAAACCCTGTCCGGGCGACTCCAGCGGATTCAGACGAAACTCGCGATGCTGTCCCCAGCAAGCCTCACGTATGTTCTACGAACGCCAAGGCTGATCTGCGGTCCGAAGAACGTTTGAGGTCGGTGGCCAGCACCGTAGCGGTCGGAGACCCGCCTGACGAAGTCTTCAGTCCTCGGGCCGAGGCTGATGTTCCTGCTCGTCTCGTTTACAGACTCGCTCGACCAGTTCGCGCCAGGCCCCAGTCAGGTCTTGCTCCGGTATGAGCGCCTCCCGCGGTTCCCGGAACACGCTTTCGTCCGGTTCGCAATTGATCCGATACAGGTAGCGGTCCGGTTGGGGGGCGTCACGAGGCAAATCGTCCCACGGGAGCCTGCGGAGCAAGGCCAGCCACGACTCCTCGTCGGGCTCCTTCTCCAGGAAGACTTGCCAGCGCCGTGGGATACCAGCGAACCCGCCGCTTCGGGTCTCGGTCACTTTCATGACCGCGATGGTACTCCGCTCACACGCTTACGCACACTGTTGAAGGTCCATAAGCCATCGGCATGCGGTCGAAGACAGGGTGGCTCGCGGCGATCGGAATGCCAACCTGGTCTCCAACCACGAGGGCCAAGTCAACGTGTTCTTTATGGCGGGCAGGCTCGAGCCTGAGGGCTCAGCGGAGATGACGGCCGGCGCGAGGTGAGGGGTTGGAATCCGCGGCAACCGCACCGGGAACGTCCACCGATAGGCCAGCGCCATCAGGTCCAGGCTGTGATCGGCATGCGGGTGCGTGACCACGATCGCGCGCAGATCAGCGAGGTCGTGCCGGGCCACCAGCTCGGCCAACACCCCCGGCCCCGCATCGACCAGCAGCAGCCCCCATGAGTCATTCCGACCTGCTGGTTTGGCTGGAGGAGTACGCGCGAGAAGGTGTCAGCCTCGACAGCAGCGCAATGTAGGTAGCTTCCCGATATCTTCCCGATCAAGGGAGAAACCCAGCGACGATTTTCGCGGGACCTTCGGCCCGTTTACTTGTCGCCATCGTGCGCGTAGCATCCCGACCATGGGGAACGTGACTGGGAACAATGTCGCACCGCGCAAAGGTCGGGAGCCGCTCCATCAGACAGCGCCGACGAGATCCTCCGCAGTTCAGCGCGCACATCGCGCGTTGCCTCAGTCGTACACGGTCGTCCCGGCGGGGCGACCCCCGATGATCGAGGAGAAGAGAGCATGGCAGATACAACGTCCACGCCGGCCGTCGCGGTAAGCATCGAAACGAGACACGGCAAGACGACGATTAACGAAGGTGTGGTTGCGAAGATCGCAGGCATTGCAACGCGTGACACTGCTGGTGTCCATGGCCTGGGTGGCGGGGCGGCGCGCATGATGGGTGCCATCCGCGATGCGATGAACACTACAGACCTTTCTCAGGGCATCAGGGTCGAGGTCGGCGAGACGCAGGTTGCTGTTGACGTCAGCATCGTCGCGGACTACCCAGTGCCCCTGCAGAAGGTTGGCGACGATGTGCGCGCTGCGGTCATCAACGCGATTTCGACCTTGGTGGGTATGGAGGTCACAGAGGTGAATATCACGATCAATGACGTGTATATCGCCTCTGAGGATGGCGACGACCAGTCTGCTCCTGTCGTGGTGGCCCGGGTGCAATGATTTCGTCCACCAGAGTTGGCATTCTCGTGGGAGCGGTTCTCGCCCTGACGTGGATCGTTCTCGGGTTCTGGGCGTTTGTCCTCGTGGCGGGCGCAATGCTCGTCGGTGGTCTGGCTGGCCGCATCATGGACGGCAAGCTCAACGTCCGCGGCGTTGTCGACGCGGTACGGGGTAAGCGTTCCTCGTCATGACCATCCAGGGTCAGCCTGACGCCGAGCCATCGCGAGGTCGCACGCGAGTGACGCCGCGCGCGCTGAGCCGCGTCATTTCCGCAGTCGCCGCCGAGGGCCTCGGCGTTCGGACGGAAACCGTCCGCGTGGAACTTCATGACGAAGGAGGTGCGCTTGCTGTGAGCGTCAGCACCAGCGTTCCGGTGACGGAGCTGCGCAAGTCAGGGGGCACCGGCCGCTTGCTCGAGCGGTCGGGCGGGTCGCTCCTGGACCGTTCCGAGCGCGCCCAGCAGTTGCTTCGCAATCGCGTGGCAGCTCTGACCGGTTCCACCCTCGGCAACATCACGATCCGATTCACCGGCGCCACGATGCGGCCCGAGGCTCGCGTCAGATGAGCAGCCGACGGTCCACCTACCAGCGTATCCGTCGCCGCGAGACCCGCTCTCCCCGATCGGTCGCCGCCATCATCCTGGCGATCGTCTTGATATCGACGTTCGCCTGGCTGGCCGTAGAGATCGTCCTCGGTATGCTCAACCGGCCGCCCATCCTGGTGGCGCCCAGCGTGATGGCGACAGCGCTCGTCGAGATCACCTCGCTGCCTGCCGCGAGTCTCGTCGGTGGCGGTCTGGTGATCGCGCTGACCGGCTGGGCCTTCATCGCTCTTGCAGTGACTCCTGGCCGCCGGGGGCGACACATCCTGGAGTCAACGCACACGGTCATCCTTGTCGATGACGACGTCATCGCCTCGGCGCTCGCCCGGCACGCCGCTTCCGCGGCCGGCATCGGCCTCGACCAAGTACGCGTCACCGTGTCTCGGAAGCGTGTCGAAGTCCGGCTTACGCCGACGTCGGGGATTCTCCTCGACCGGACTGCCGTGCTCAACGTCGTGACCGACGAACTCGACTCCTACCAACTCCAGCCCACGTTGGAACCACCCCGTCTGTCCATCGCCCGTGAGGGGAAGGTAGGTGCGTGAACAGTACGAATCGCTTCGCGAATCGCCTCCTGCTTCTGCTCGTGGGCCTGACCGCGGTCGTGCTTGGTGCGGCAGCCATCGGACTGGCCACCTCCCCAGCCCTCGCCGAAGGGTGGGACGAGATCGCGCCGGGTGTTCTCACGGGGATCGAGACCTTGCTCCAGGGGACAACCGCCACGCAGTCCTCGCCGAATTGGTTCCCTGCCGGCGCCGTTGCCGTTCTCCTCCTCGGGATCGTCCTCCTCGCCATATTCATCCTCCGGCAAGGCCGCGGACGCACGAATCGTCTCATCGTGAACGATGCCGTCAAGGGCGGGACGACGATCATCGATGCGGCAGTCGCCGCCGACATCCTCAACGAGGTGCTGTCTCGGCAACCCGGGCTCGTTGCCTCCCATGTCTCCGCATATAAGGTTCACCGCACACCGATACTCTCCATCCAGGTGACCTGCCGACGGGGCGCGTCGCCGCAGATCGTCGGCGACATCGTCGACAGTTCACTCAACGACCTCGAAATCTTTGCCGGCACCGAGATCCCCGCAGTTGTGCAAATTCGCGGGGGCTTCCGTACGCGCCACACAGCCCCCGACATCTCGATACCGGCGTAGGTATCCTTCGAAAATGTGGACCTGGGCTGGGGGCCTCGGAGGGCGAGCGAAATTCGACCTCCCATCCAAGGCGGCCCGGCCGGTCGCCCCCCGATCGGAGTGCCATGCTCGCCCGTCAGCTCGGATCCTGGTCCGCCGCCCCGACTACCGCGATCGATGCCGTTCTCTGGTGGAGTGCTGGAACATTCTGAAGGAAGCTGCCCCGTGTGATGCGTAGTAGCAACGTAATGCGCGGCACAACATCGTGGTCGCGCTCTGTCGGCAGAAATGGGGCATTTCGTCGTCCGGTGTCTACTTCACCTTGTTGGCGGCGAGGGTCTCTTTCGTGTCGACGATGTAGAGGTCACCGGCCTCCGTGCCGGCCATCTTGAGCGCTCCGGCGGAGAACCCACCGGACGACTAAGCGTCCTTGTCACAAGCGGACACGAGGTAGCGGACGTTCTGCGCGACTGGGGTGCCGTCAAGGTCGTCGTGAGGGGTGTCAGGCATCACCTCGCGGTTGGTGATGCAGCCGAAAATGCCCTGGCCCAGCGGGGTAGGCTTGCCTGTCTTCGCGGTACAGCTCAGTGGAATCCAGGACGTTTGTCCGCGTTGTGCCGGGGTATGGATCAGCGGTATCTGGCCGATTGTCCATAGACCCCGAACCACTCGGCGCAGCCGCTCGACGAAAGACCGGTAGATCTTGACTGTTCCGCTTTCCATTCTTGACCTGGCGACCATCGGACCCGGGCAGACCGCCGCGGAGAGTTTTGCCGGCAGCGTGGCCATGGCGCGCCGGGCAGAGGAACTGGGCTACCGCCGGATTTGGTATGCCGAGCACCACAACATGTCTTCGATCGCTTCGTCGGCGACCAGCGTGCTGATCGCGCATGTCGCAGCTCACACCGAGACCATCCGTCTGGGTGCTGGCGGTGTAATGCTTCCCAATCATTCGCCGCTGACCATCGCCGAACAGTTCGGGACCCTGGAGACCCTGCACCCCGGGCGGATGATCTCGGCCTGGGGCGTGCGCCCGGCAGTGACCAGAACACCATGCGGGCGCTGCGCCGTGACCCGAGTTCTTCGGACAGTTTCCCTCAGGACGTCCTTGAACTGCAGGGTTACCTGACCGGTCCGACCCGGATTCCCGGTGTGGAGGCGATCCCGGGCAAGGGCACCGACGTTCCGTTGTACATTCTGGGGTCATCGCTGTTCGGTGCGAAGCTCGCCGCCGCTCTTGGCCTGCCATATGCCTTCGCCTCACATTTTGCACCCAACGCGCTGCACGACGCGGTCGCCGTGTACCGACGGGAGTTCGAACCCTCCGCCCAGCTCGAGAAACCGCATGTCATGGTCGGCGTGAATGTCGTGGCGGCCGCCACCGACGGCGAGGCCCAGGACATGTTCCGGGCGACGTTGCGTGAACGGGTGGTCCTGATGCTGGGCAGGGGTCGGACGTTCACCGATGACGAGGCGGATCTCATCCTGGAGTCCCCTCAAGGCCAGCAGATCGCCCAGATGATGAAGTACTCGGCTGTTGGCACCCCTGACGCGGTCGTCGATTACCTGACGAGGTTCACAGCGCATTCCGGTGCGGACGAACTGATCGTGGCACACCAGAGTCCCGGAGTGGCAGGGCAGCTGCGTTCGGTAGAACTGCTGGCGGAGGCGGCGGGCTTGGTAGGGGCGACGCCGGCCCGAACGCTTTAGAACTGGCTCCGTGATTGTTGGTCGGAAGACGTGTACGCAAAGTCCCGGCAGATCGGCAGATCTTCCGGGGCTTTCGAGCGAGCGCTCGGGGTGCCTCGCTGCTTCAGGACACGGTTCCAGGTTCCGACGGGGTTTCGCCTGCGTATCTTCAGGCATTGCCCGTTCAGCGTTCGGCGACCCGCGATCTCGAGATCGCCGATACCTTTCTGATGTCTAGTTTCGCCTTGTAAACGAGCATTCCATTGGCGTTCTCCTCGATGTAGCAGGGAGTCGTCTTGATCGCGATGTTTACAAACGATTCTTGGACCAGTTGAGATGCCACATGCGTCATTGATGATGATCGACGACGTCCCAGTCTGACCGTCATCGTCGTGGGATTCGTAGTCGCGACGGATACCGACCGCGTCGGTGCACGTGTTGGTGGTCGTCTCGGTTCGGGGTGTTCTTTCCGTCCGAACTCCACCCCGTGTACGAAGACGTCTCCGAGTCAGAAGTGCCGCGGTACTGCTCGTCGTAGTTGTCGACCATGCCCGCGAGCAACGTGGTTTCATCCATGCCAACCAGCCTCCCCAGCCGACGCGGCACTTGGTGCGCCGCGAATGACTGAGGATGATCGTCTCGTGGATATCACTCTGACGAGACGCTCCCCAACACTGAGATCTCATGGCCTCTTGGGTCTCACAAGGCAAGTCTCGTATGGATCATCTCGGTAAGGCCGTTCTCGAGACTAAGCGAGTGCCCGGCTCTACTTCGTCCAGAGGTTGAGCGACTCCCAGTTCTCGGGGACACCCATCGATTGTATCGTCAAGGCGTGCGACGCCGGGAATTCTCGTAATAGCTCGCCGAGGCGATTGGCCCACACCGGCTCCGCTTCGATCGACTGCAAGAGGTATGCGATGACCGCCAGAGCGTTATAGGTTCCAAAATCCTGCTTGGGTGCATCGGGCGCTCGGAGGTGGTCGAGCACTGGCACGGTCCCTACCGTTGGTCGCGACGGCGCATTCTGGAGTTTCCGGTTGAAGAGCCGGGCGTGGTGTGCTGCGACGTTCCGTACATAGTTCAAGCTGGCGAGCCAGCTGGTCATTAGCTTCTTCTTCGAGACGCCAAAGGCGTCAGCAAGCTCCTCCGCGTCCTTCTGGAGCATCCCGCGAAAGAGAGTGGAGAGATGCCCCATCTCGAGCAGCTCAGTGAGCGCCCAGATCGGCATGCGGTCCTCGTACTTCGTGCGGAAGTGCCCGACGAACATTTCGTCAGAGTTGTCCCGCCGGTCCTTGACTCGCTTCAGCCACTCCACGTGCTTACTGGAGTGCGGGTCCCGGCTGTCGGTACCCGGTCGAGTGAAAGAGTCATCGAAGCACGCGGGGTCTTCGTGAGCGAACGCCGAAGACCTCCCGAGGACATAGCCGGCTCGCATGCGCACGGCGACCTCTATGCGCTCCACACCCTCCAGTACCAGGATGCGCAGTTGTCGGTCGAAGTCGATGATGGACTCCGCATGATGCAAGGCGGTGCCCGGCCGGTACTTGTTCAGAATTCTGAATTGCGGTTGGCCTTCATCGTCCACGCACTCGTCCGACTGAAGAAACGGGTAGAGGTAGCCCGTAACACGGTAGTAGCCGATCGACTTGAGCAATGCTGCGGCTCGGCCGGGGTCCTCGACCTCGAGTCCTCGATCGATCAGCCGATCAACCTGCTGATCGAGCGACAGCCACTTCTTCGTGTACTCCACCATGTGCTCTTCCTAAAAGAAAATCAGCCCGCGCCTTGCGGCAACGGGCTGATCGTGATCTCCCAAATGTAGCACGGCGAGCAGACATCTACTGGACAGGCGGGGCCGTGCGCACCCTGTAGTACACACCATCGAGCACTCCAGTTCTCGCTACTTCGATGACGCCTTCGGTGTCGATGCAGAGTATCAGTGGTGGCCACCGAGTCATGGGCGGACGATCCTCCACCGGAAAAGGCACTCGAGCATCGACTGTCCCGTTGAGGGTTCCCGCCGAGCGTTCCCGACCCGACCAGCCGAATGTGCCTACCGAACCAAGCGTAATTTTGGCCGCGCGTCCTTGATCCCAGTGAGTCGGCGCACGTGTTTGGGCGTGACATGCAGTTCGCGGGCGATCTGCGAGATCGGGATGCCTACTTCGTCTAGTACGTCCAGGGCGTTCTTGAGCAGTTCGGGTTGTTCACCCGGGAAATCCTCCACCGGTCGCGGTCGAATGGTTCCGTCCTTTGTCAGCGAGTTGAGGGTGACGTACGCCCGGCGCGCCGTGGCCTCCGAAATGAGTTCGAGCTCCTTTGAGCGGAAGACAAGTGACTTGATCGACGCTCCCCAACGAAGGCTGAGCTCCTCGAGCTTTCCAAGGTTGAACCGTGTCGGCAACTCGGTTTTGATGACGTCCCGCGGCGTCAAAAACTCTGCTGCAAAAGCATCCGCTTCCCGCTCAAGTTCCGCGTTCGACCCCGGGCGCCAACGGTGTAACACAATGTGGCCCAGTTCGTGTGCGGCCGAGAACCGGTGACGCATCACATCGTCTGCTTTGTCAGGCGTAAGAACGATAATCGGCCGAGGAAGTGAACTCGTCGAGAAAGCGTCGATGTGGCTTTTTTCGTCCGAGTTTTCATCCTCCTTCATCGAGAAGAACACAGTGAGGATGCCGTGCTGCTCAAGTTCATAAACAAGGAACTTGATCGGCTCGACGCCAAGCCCCCAGTGATTCCGGATGTGGCGAGCGGCCGTGATGGGATCGGGGCGCCCTGCCATCTCAGGTTCATCTGCCATCGCCCACTGGGGGAGATTCAGCTCCGGGAACTCAACACTTCGCTCCAGATGACTGCTGAGTTCCCATACCTGCTCGACGTATGAAACGGCCTGCTGCTGCTGCGCCACGGACGTCGCTCGCAATCTGCGAAAGGAAGCTTGAGCGACGTCTAGCCGTGCGCGGGGCCGTCCGAGCGCAAAGAAATTCGGGGGGACGTTGAGTGCCTTGGACAGGGAGATCAAGGTGTCAACGCGCGGCGTCGCCTCTCCGCGTTCATACTGGCCGATCGCCGCAGCTGAAACCCCAACCGCCCGATGCAGATCAGTCTTCGTTAGTCGGCTCAGTTGGCGGGCCTGGATCAGCCGCGACGGGTCGAAGACCCTCGCGATTTCTAGCAGTGATGTCCGGTCGAAGTCGGAGTACACGGCGTCAATCATTGAGTATCAGGATCCTTCGGGGTGGTGCGAAGCTTGGCTGCGGTACGCGGACGAGTGCCGTCTGCAAACGTTCTTGAGCTGACAGTAGTTGCCGGCTGTGTTGCGGAGGTCTCAGCCTCCACGACGTAACTGAGACTTTCCGGCGAAGTAAATTCGAGGTAATGCGTGCCGGACAGTTTGGCTGGTGCCAAGTAGATCGAGCCGACTCCCGCGGGAGTGCAGCTGTAGTAAGCGACCAGGAGCGCCTTGCGCTCGTCGATGCGGTTCTGGTGTGCGAGAGCCTCGCTAATGCTCGCAGGGTCGTCTGCGGTCGATAAGTGGGGATCGTCGAACAGTGCGGGCTCATCGAATTTCGTCGTGCTCGAAGCCCGAAACATCTCCTGACGCTGTTCGGGCATATACGCCACACGCACGCGATGGTAGTTTCGAGGCATTTTTGGCCCGATGCGCAGCGGATATAAATGGACATTGCCGATGGCGATCAGCTTTCTGCGACTTCCCTCCACTTCGACCTCTCGAAACCCGGACACTTCACTCAGCAATTGAACGAGCTCCTTGTAAACACCCCGGGACATGCCGGCTCCATATACGTACCTGTCGCCATCCTTGTCGTCGTACGCCGTGTGGGCGTTCGCGCTGCGAGTTTGGCTCAGATGAATGCCGAGCGGAATGGCGTGCCTAACAGCGGAAAGGCCTTCGTCTGTGAACTCGCCGTGCCAAGGTCTCGCAGGGTGCTGCCTCATATTGCCTCCGCTTTCGAGTAGGACAACAACGTACCACAGAACTTTAGTTTCCGACGTGGTTCGATCAAAAAGCTGGCGGTGCGGCCCCGCGTCAGCGCGCATGGCTTGTTATCAACTCGAAAAATGGGGGTGCCGAAGACCATTTCTGACCTGTCACGTTAGAGGTTTCCCTAGAGGGTTCCCGACCCCATGCCACTCCCCTGCGGTCAAGCGCACCGCACGCTCACAAGCTTGCCTCTCGGCGACCCCAGCGCTCCTTGTCAACCTTCAAAACGGGTGCAGACTGTTTCGGGGCGCCCTGAAGGTGTCCGAGGACTCCCGAGGTGTCCGGCGCGTCGATCGCGCGCTTGGCGTAGTACTGCTCGGTGACACGGGAGCGCTTGTGGCCGGCGAACCGTGCTGCTGCTTCCAGGCCAAGTGCATTGGAGACTGTGGTGACGGCCGACTTTCGCAGGGCGTGTGGGACAAGCTCGTCGCCGATGTCGGCCCAAGCGCGGACGCTTTGAAGCGCGCGATGGACGTCCTGGGTGCCGTTGGGAGCCCCCGTGCTGGTGTGGAAAACGAACTCGTTGCCGCCGCTAGTGAGCTTTCGGCGCCGCAACATTGGAAGTAGTTCCGGTGGGATGCTAATGCGCCGCCACCCGGACTCGTTTTTGAGGTAGTTCTCCCAGTGTTTGGGTTGGCCTTTCGAGTCGACGACCTTGCCTGCGATCGTGATGGTTGGTTTGGGCGAGTCCATGTCGACGTATTCCCATTTGAGGCCGACGGCTTCGCCGACCCGTGCACCGGTCGCGAGGATCAAGTCGACGACGTCGCCGAGAAGGTCGGAGGGCCTCGGCCCCATTCTGTCCGTACGGCATTGGTAGTCCCGGATGATGCCACGCAGTTCTTCGAGCTCCATCGGGTCGGGGGCGTAAATGGGCTTGGGCTGTTGCTTGACTCGCTTCACCTCACGGGCGGGGTTAGCAACCATCAAGTCGTTCATCACGGCGTACGAACAGATCTGGCTGACGAGCGCTTTCACGTTCCTGGCCGTACTTGGGGTCTCCTTATGGATCGCCTTATACACCCGGAGCACCGTGCTGGACTTGATCTCGCGGATCGCGAGCGCACCCATGTGAGGCGCTATCTTCTTCTCGACGAGCCTGCGGTTTTCATGGCGGGTCGTGTCTCGCTGATCCCCAGTGAACTCGACATGGTCCATGAACTCGCGGGCCAGCGCCAGAAACGAGGAGTCGGGCGTGAGTTCGTCGATCCGGCCGAGCGGGGCCTGCTTCTGCTCCTCCACGGACGACAGCAGCGAACGTCGTGCCGCCGCGGTGGAGTTCGCCCGAACGCGAATCTTGCCATATCCGCCGTCGATCCGGCGGTAGCGCAGCGTGCCACGGACGCGGCCGTCGGGCAGGTTTTGGAACGTGATCTCGCCGTGTGAGCCCGGCTCTATCTTGCGTCGTGCCATCGGATCGTCCTCAGTCCGAGGAGCGCGGCACAGCCGACCGGGTCACCGTCGGTCGGTTCTGGACTTCAGCCAGGCCTCGACGTTTGCTCGGCTGTAGCGCAAGTGCTTGCCGAGTTTGGTCGCTTTCGGGCCGGTGCCCTCGAGACGCCAGTGGTAGATCGTCTCTTTGGACAGCTGCAGATACTCCGCGAGCTCGTCGACGGTGATATAGTCCCCGAGGCTTTCGATGAAGCGCGCGGGCGGATAGGTGGTCGGAACGGATGATGTGCTCATACTCCTTATGAGTGCGGCACAAACCCTGGTTCTTCGCTGTCCGGCGTGATCCGGTGTGGATCGCTGTGGATCGCGGGGCGATTTCAAAAAGGCCCCAAAAAGGCCCCAAAGGGCCTTTGAGGCTCTTTTCTAACGAAAAGAACCCCTGAGAACTTAGCGTTCATCAGGGGTTTTGGTGGATCTGAGGGGATTCGAACCCCTGACCCCCTGCATGCCATGCAGGTGCGCTACCAGCTGCGCCACAGACCCATTCGGTTGCTCTGATCTCTCGGAGCAACCTGTTTAGATTACTACAAAATTGGCTCGGTCACGAATCGAGGCATCGACCGGCGAGCCGCGACTCTATTCCGTCGGGGCGGAAGCCGCCACCGCGATGGGAACGACAGGGCAGTCCTTCCACAAGCGCTCGAGCGAGTAGTACAGCCGCTCCTCCTCGTGGAAGACGTGCACGACGAGATCACCGAAGTCGAGGAGAATCCAACGACCCTCTGAACGGCCCTCGCGACGGAGGGTCTTGTGCCCGGCTTCGATCATCTTGTCTTCGATCTCGCCCGCGACGGCGACGACGTTGCGCTCGCTGCGTCCCGTGGCGATGAGGAAGATGTCGACGAACGGAAGCGGTTCCGAGACGTCGAGTGCCACCAGGTCGTCAGCACCTTTGTCGAGTGCGGCTGCGGCAGCGATCTCGAGCTGCTCGATTGTGGATTCGCGTGCTGTCACGTGGGGGTTACCTTTCGGGTGGTTATTGCGACTGGAATGCGCCGGCCGCAATACCGACGATGATGACCGACAACACTGCCACGGCGAGGACGCCGGCGGTGATGGCCAGGATGAGGAGCAGCCTGTTGCTGCGTGCGGGCGCCGGCGGCGTAATCACGTCGCGGGTCGCCGTGTGCGTGCTGACAGCCTTGCTCGCTGAGACCGGAGTCCCGGCCGTCGCTGGCCGCGCTTCGTCTTCAGCATCGAACATGGCATCGATGTCGGACCGATCGAAATGCGGGTGCGCGCCGGTCGAGCCGATGCCCGAGGACAGGTCGATGGATCCGGTGATGACGACGTTGCCGTTGGCTGAGAGCGGCCCTGTCAGCGGATGCCCGTTCGGCATCGACGGCAGGATGATGGAGCTCGTGTTGACGCCGCTGCCGGCCTCCTCGAGGCCTCGCGCGATGATCTGGTCGAATGGCTGGTCCACCGTCGCGGGCTTGCTGGGTTCGCCAGACAAGACGGCCTGGCCGAAGCTGCTGGACACCTTCGGCGCCGCATCGCGGTTCGCCGCCTGGGCGGTGGCGGCCGGGCCGAATGCCGACTCGGCCGGGGCGGTCCGAGATTCCGTAACCGAAGGCTCAGAATCGACGTCAATGTCGGCCGGGACGATTTCCGCATCCACCACTTCGGCCTCGGCAGCCGGGGCGGGCGCGGAAGACGGCACAAACGAGGGCAGTCGGTTCGAAGCGGGAGCCGCGGAGCGCTTGGGCTTCTTCGACGCCTGCTTCGACGGTGCCGCAGGCTTGGCGTCCTCGACGACGACCGCGGGCTCAACGTCAGCGGGCTCGACGGCAGCGGGCTTGAGATCAGCCTCGACATCCTTCGAGTCGGACGTTCCAGCATCCGGAGTCGTGGACTTCTGCGGCTTGATGACCTTTAGAGACGCCGTCCGCACGCGCTCGAGATCGCGCGCCTGCCGACGTGTGAGCGGGCGACCCGCTGCCTCAGCCTCTTCCAGCTCGGCCACCTCTTCGGTGGAGAGCTCGGGCTCCGGCGCTGTAATCACCTCGGGGATGTCTCCGCCGGCGACGGAAGACGTCGACACGCGTCGTGAGCGCGGCTCAATAGGGGTACTGCTGGTCTCGGTCGTTCGCTGCTGCTCTCGCAGCTGGCGACGAGAGAGTGGTTGCTCGTCGGGCAGCGGGGTCATGCATTACTCCGATATAGGTGGTGTTTGGTGATGTACTGAACGACACCGTCGGGAACCAAATACCAGACCGGGAATCCCCGGCTCACCCGGCTCCGACAGTCAGTGGAGGAAATCGCCAGGGCCGGAACTTCCAACAAGCTTACGTCCTGCTGTGGCAATCCCGAAATGTTGAGCGCGTGTCCCGGCCGACTCACAGCCACAAAATGGGCGAGCGACCAGAGTTCGGCGGCGTCTTTCCAGCTCAGAATCTGCTGGATCGCGTCCGCCCCTGAGATGAAGAAGAGCTCGGCGTCGGGGCGCGCTTCGTGCAGGTCGCGCAACGTGTCAATTGTGTACGTCGTTCCTTCGCGGTCGACGTCGACCCGGCTCACCGTGAACCGCGGGTTGGATGCCGTCGCCACCACGGTCATCAGGTACCGATGCTCCGCGGGGGTGACCACGTTCTTGTGCCACGGCCGGCCGGTTGGCACAAAAATGACCTCATCGAGGTCGAACGACTGTGCTACTTCGCTTGCTGCCACAAGGTGGCCGTTGTGGATGGGATCGAATGTTCCGCCCATCACCCCGATCCGAGGCGGACGTGGCAGGTCTGCCATTGCCGGCTAGTGGCCGGTTCCCTGGTTTGACCCGGTGCGTTCCCGAGCCGCGACACGACCGCCGTGGCGGTTGGAAACATCGCGGTAGCTGAAGGTTGCGACGCCCAGAAACGAGAAGACAACGAGCGCGAGCACGCCGTACATGATGGCAGGCATCGGCAGTTCCGCGTGATGCGCTGCTTCGGCGATCAGGGTTGTCGCAAACGACATGTGTACTCCATTCGATTCTCTGCGCGCGTCGGCGCAGAACCAGTCTACCGACTAAGCGCGCACCTGACCGGTACCCCGGACGGTCCACTTTGTGCTGGTCAGCTCGGTAACCCCCATCGGGCCCCTCGCGTGCAGCTTCTGCGTGGAGATACCGACCTCGGCGCCGAAACCGAACTCGCCGCCGTCGGTGAACCGCGTGGACGCATTGACCATGACAACAGCGGAGTCCACCTCGGCGAGGAACCGCTCAGCTGCGGCGACGTCTTCGGTCAGGATCGATTCGGTGTGCCCGGTCGAATACCGGCGGATGTGGTCGAGTGCCTCGTCGAGATCGTCAACCACCCGCACCGAGATGTCGAGGCTCATGTGCTCCGTCGCCCAGTCCTCATCGACAGCGGGGACGGTACCGGGGAACAGCGCGGCTACCGCCTCGTCGGCGTGAATGGTGACTCCGGATGCCGCCAGCCGGTCCAGCACTGACGGCAGGAGCCGCTCGGCCGCATCCCGGTGCACGAGCACCGTTTCGACGGCGTTGCAGACGCTGGGCCGCTGGACCTTCGCGTTGTGGACGATCTCGGTGGCCCAGTCGAGCCGGGCAGACTCGTCGAGGTAGATGTGGACGACGCCCGCGCCGGTCTCGATCACCGGGACCCTGGACTCGGTGACAACCGCTTGGATAAGGGACGCACTCCCCCGCGGCACGAGCACGTCGACGAGACCACGGGCCTGCATGAGCTGGGTGGCCCCTTCGCGGCCGAAGTCGTCGACCGTCTGCACAGCATCCTCCGGGAGACCGGCTGATGTGAGGGCATCCCGGATCACCCGGACGAGCTCACGGTTGGTGTTCTCAGCGGCTGTACCGCCGCGGAGGACGACAGCGTTGCCGCTCTTCAGCGCCAGCGCTGCGATGTCGATCGTCACGTTGGGCCGCGCTTCGTAGATTGCACCGACGACGCCGAACGGCACCCGCACCTGGTCGATTTTCACACCGTTGGGCAGGCGGGATCCGCGAAGCGTTTGGCCAACCGGGTCGGTGAGGGCGGCGATCTCCCGCACGGCGGAAGCGAGCGCTGAGACCCGACTCTCATCCAGGCGCAGGCGGTCGAGTAGCCCGGCGGCGAGCCCGGCGCGTTCGCCGTTTTCAAGGTCGGTTGCGTTGGCCGCGAGAATGCGCGCAGTCGCGTCGACGACCTGGACGGCGAGGGCTTCGAGTGCGCGGTTCTTGACGTCGCCGTTCGCTGTCGCGAGGGCGCGGGACGCGACCCGTGCGCGCTTCAGCCGGTCGTGCACACCGTCTGCCGGATTCGCCCGCTGAGCGTTCACCGGAGCGGAGTTCGTCATTGTGGTCATACTGCGATTTTAGCCAGTGCGCCGGACCCCGTTGGACTCAGCGACGCGGGGACGGCTCGAACCAGGTCCCGATGTCGTCGCCGTTGAGCGCCCGGGCGACCTGGGCGGTGGAGGTGATCAGCACGCCCGCCCCGGACTCCGCCGCGAGGCGTGCCGCCGAAACTTTCGTTGACGCTCCCCCGGTGCCGACGCCGGCTGCTCCGATGTCGCCGAACGTCACTCCGCTGAGTGCGTCACCGACCGGAACAGTGGCGATGAGCTCGGCCCCTGGCTCGGACGGCGGCCGGGTGTACAGCGCGTCGACGTCGCTGAGGAGCACAAGAGCGTCTGCCTCGACGAGGATCGACACGAGGGCGGCGAGCCTGTCGTTGTCGCCGAACCGGATCTCGTGGGTGGCGACGGTGTCGTTCTCGTTGACGATCGGCAGAATGCGCAGGGCGAGCAACCGCTCCATTGCGCGCTGGGCGTTGCTTCGGTGCGAGTCGATCTCGAGGTCGCCCGCCGTGAGGAGCACCTGCCCTGCGACGATGTCGTAGCGGTCGAGGCTGTCCTGGTAGCGGTAGATGAGCACGTTCTGGCCGACGGCCGCAGCCGCCTGCTGGGTGGCGAGGTCGGTGGGCCGCGACGTCAGCTCGAGGAACGGCATCCCGATCGCGATCGCTCCCGAGGAGACGAGGATGATCTCGGTGCCGCGGCCGTGGGCCTCAGCGAGGGCGTCGACGAGGTGGGTGATCTGACCGGCGTTCTTTCCACTGATCGATGAGGAACCCACCTTGACGACGACACGGCGTGCTGAACGGATGCCGTCGCGGCTGGTTAACGCCATGTTCTACTTTTCCTCGTCAGCGCCGGATGCTGCTGTCGCCTGCTCGGCGGCCGCAGCAGCGGCTGCCTGCTCGTCGGCCTCGTACTGCTCGGTCCACATACCCGATTCGCGCTCCCGCTGAAGTTCGGCACGGGCGGCGGCTTTCGCGTCCATCCGCTCGAAGTACTCCTCACGGCGCTGGTTGCGGGTCGGACGGTTGTTCGCGTCCAATCGTGCGTCGAGCCCACGGGGAGTCGTGATCATCTCGGCTGAAGAGGTGAGGGTCGGCTCCCAGTCGAACACGACACCGTTGTCCCGGCCGATGATGACGGTCGATCCGCCGACGGCGCCCGCCTTGAACAGACCGTCTTCGACGCCGAGCTTCGCGAGGCGGTCAGCGAGGAAGCCCACGGCTTCGTCGTTGGTGAAGTCCGTCTGCTGCACCCAGCGTTCCGGCTTCGCGCCGAGGACACGGTAAACGTTGCCAAAGCTTCCGCCTTCGACGATCACGGAGAACTTCGACTCATCCACAGCCTTCGGCCGGATGACGATCCGCGGCTTCTCAGCCGCTTCGACCCGGCGTGCTTCGCGCTCGGCGGCGACGAGCTCGCCGAGGGCGAAGGAGAGCTGCCGGAGACCTTCGTGGCTCACGGTCGAGATCTCGAACACGCGGTACCCGCGCGCCTCGAGATCGGGCTTCACCATGTCGGCGAGGTCCCGGCCCTCCGGCACGTCGATCTTGTTCAGCGCGATGAACTGCGGGCGCTCCAACAACGGCAACTGGCCCTCGGGAACCGGGTAGGCCCCGAGCTCACCCAGGATGATCTCCAGGTCGCTGATCGGGTCGCGGCCGGGTTCGAGGGTCGCGCAGTCGAGCACGTGGACGAGCGCCGAGCAGCGTTCGACATGGCGAAGAAACTCAAGGCCGAGACCCTTGCCTTCGCTGGCGCCTTCGATCAGTCCGGGGACATCGGCGATGGTGTACCGGTTGTCGCCGGCCTGCACGACACCGAGATTCGGGTGCAGCGTGGTGAACGGGTAATCGGCGATCTTCGGCTTCGCCGCCGACATGGCTGCGATCAGGCTGGACTTGCCCGCCGACGGGTAACCGACGAGCGCAACATCGGCGACGACCTTGAGTTCAAGGGTGACGTCGCCTTCCCAGCCGAGCGTTCCGAGGAGGGCGAAGCCGGGGGCTTTGCGTTTGGTGGTCGCCAGCGCCGCGTTGCCGAGGCCGCCCTGGCCGGCAGCAGCGACGACGTATCGCATCCCGGGCTCGTCGAAGTCGATGAGTTCGTTGCCGTCGGCATCCTTGACGACCGTTCCGACGGGAACGGGGAGTTCGAGCTCTTCGCCGGTGGTTCCGCTGCGGTGGTCGCCCATGCCCGGGCCACCATTCTCCGATTTGCGGTGCGGCGAGCGGTGGTAGTTCAGGAGGGTCGTGACCTGGGCGTCCGAGACGAGGACGATGTCGCCACCGTTCCCGCCGTTGCCGCCATCAGGGCCGGCAAGGGGCTTGAACTTCTCTCGACGTACAGACACGCATCCGTTACCGCCGTTTCCAGCACGCAGGTGCAGTGTCACCTGATCGACGAATGTGGCCACGAGAGCCCTCCAATAGAACTAAATACTTCACAAATGACGCAGCGTCACGATAGCGCCGCGTTCAAACAACTCAGGGGCGAGCCGAAGCTCGCCCCTGAGAACAACTAACGGATGCCTACTCGGCAGCCGCCGTCACGATGTTGATGACCTTGCGGCCGCCCTTCGCGCCGAACTCAACCGCACCGGCCGAGAGCGCGAAGAGGGTGTCGTCGCCGCCACGTCCGACGTTGACGCCGGGGTGGAAGTGGGTGCCCCGCTGGCGGACGATGATTTCGCCGGCAGAGACGACCTGACCACCGAAGCGCTTCACGCCGAGGCGCTGTGCGTTCGAGTCGCGACCGTTGCGAGTGGAACTCGCGCCCTTTTTGTGTGCCATGTCTGTTCTCCCTCAGGCTCTACTTGATGCCGGTGATCTTGACGCGCGTGAGCTCCTGGCGGTGCCCCTGACGCTTCTTGTAACCGGTCTTGTTCTTGAACTTCTGGATGTGGATCTTGGGGCCGCGGAGGTTCTCGAGGAACTCAGCCGTGACCTTGACGTTCGCAAGCTTCTCTGCGTCGGTGGTGATGTTCTCACCGTCGACCAGCAGGACAGCTGCCAGTTCGACCTTGCCGTCCTTGATGTTCTTGACCCGGTCCATCGTCACGATGGTGCCGACCTCTACCTTTTCCTGCCGACCACCGGCGCGCACTACTGCGTAAACCACTTCTCGTACCTACTTCTCTGGGGAGCTCATAGCTCCGAGCTCAATCTGTCAAAGGAAAATTCACTGTGCGGTAGACCCCAGCGGGAAGGGAGGTCAAGCTGACAGAAAACCATGGGCAAACGGGTGATAAGCCAACGTGCGCCAACAGGAAACTTTACTTCATCGCACCCAATCCCACAAATGCAACGGATGCCGTGTCGCGTCTTCTTAGAATTCTCCCATGGCCATCCTCATCGATCCACCGCGCTGGCCTGCCCACGACACGCTGTGGAGCCACCTGGTCAGTGACGCTTCGCTCGACGAACTCCACGATTTCGCCGGTGCGAACGATATCCCCCGGCGGGGATTCGACCTCGACCACTACGACGTACCCGCCTCGCGGTACGCGGACCTCATCTCTGCGGGCGCTGTGCCGGTCGACGGCCATGAACTCGTCCGCCGGCTGATCGGCAGCGGACTGCGGATCACCGCCCGTGAACGCGCCGAACGGCGGCTGCCCCCACCCGGGGACAACCGCCGTTCGTAGTTCTTCTACTCGCCTGCTGGGTGAGCCGAGTCTGCGTCATGTGCAACCGGCGTGCCGGTGAGGGCAGCGGTCGTCACCCGACGACGACGGGCACGGCCCTTACCTGGCTGCTTGGGCTCAGGCAACGCGTCGAGCACCGAACCGAGCAGGTCTTCTGCGGCCCGGGCGTTGACCCGCTGCGGCTGACGGGCCGGCTCGATCGGAATGTCGAGGATCGCGAGTGCCGGGGCATCCGTTCCTGCCGCCTCCTCGGGGGCAGCATCCTCTGCCGGCGCGCTGACCGACTCGGCCGCCGGCCGCTGCTGCGACTTGCGGCGGTCGTTCCGCCGGTCGTTGCGCGACTCGTTGCGTCGTTCGGGCGCCTGGGCTGCAGGAGCCTCGACCGCGGCCTCCTCTTCGCTGTGGTGGGCGATGGTGGAGGCGGCGATCTTGGCCAGGGCGTTCTTGGCGTCGTCGGTGATCGCGTGGGTCGACGCCTTGGGTGCGCCGCCGCCGTTCGAGACGTTGCCGTTGGAGTTGCCGTTGCCGTTGCCGTTGGAGCTCCGCGATTCGTTCGCTGAACCCTTGCCACGGCGCTTGGTCTCGGGCTGGGGGCTCTGGCGGTGCTTGACGATGGGGTCGTGGTGGATGACGACGCCACGACCGGCGCAGACCTCGCACGGCTCGCTGAAGGACTCGAGCAGGCCGAGGCCAAGCTTCTTCCGGGTCATCTGAACCAGGCCGAGCGACGTGACCTCGGCGACCTGGTGCTTGGTGCGGTCGCGGCTGAGGCATTCGATCAGCCGGCGGAGCACGAGGTCACGGTTGGATTCGAGAACCATGTCGATGAAGTCGACGACGATGATGCCGCCGATGTCGCGCAGGCGAAGCTGGCGGACGATCTCTTCGGCCGACTCGAGGTTGTTCTTCGTGACGGTCTCTTCCAGGTTGCCGCCGGAGCCGACGAACTTTCCCGTGTTGACGTCGACGACCGTCATCGCCTCGGTGCGGTCGATGACGAGCGAACCGCCGGACGGCAGCCAGACCTTGCGGTCGAGCGCCTTCTCGATCTGCTCGGTGATCCGGTACTCGTCGAACGCATCCCGGGTTCCCTCGTAGCGCTCGACGCGCTCGAGAAGGTCGGGGGCGACCCCACGGAGGTAGCTTTCGATGACCTCCTGCGCGTCCTCGCCGGCGATGAGCATCTTCTGGAAATCTTCGTTGAAGACATCCCGGACGATCTTGATGAGGAGGTCGGGTTCGCTGTGCAGGAGGGCGGGCGCCTGGACGCTCTCCATCTGCTTGCTGATCTCAGCCCACTGGTTGATGAGGCGGTTCACGTCGAGCGTGAGCTGCTCTTCGGTTGCACCTTCGGCGGCGGTGCGGACGATGACGCCGACGTTCTCCGGGAGTACTTCCTTGAGGATCTTCTTGAGCCGGGCGCGTTCGGTGTCCGGCAGCTTGCGTGAGATGCCGCTCATCGAGCCGTTCGG
The DNA here is from genome assembly GCF_900115155.1 of Mycetocola miduiensis. GTDB lineage: Bacteria > Actinomycetota > Actinomycetes > Actinomycetales > Microbacteriaceae > Mycetocola_A > Mycetocola_A miduiensis. The sequence goes on along the minus strand of NZ_FOVM01000002.1, from coordinate 354,326 downwards.
CACGTAGACGAGGTACCGGCCCGGCAGAGAGACCTGGCTGGTCAGCCGGGCGCCCTTGTGGCCGATCGGGTCCTTGGTGACCTGCACGAGCACGCGGTCGCCTGGCTTGAGGGCGAGTTCGATGCGACGCGGCTGGTTGCCGGTTTCGACACCGTCCCAGTCCACTTCGCCGGAGTATAGCACGGCGTTCCGGCCTCGACCGATGTCGACGAACGCTGCTTCCATGCTCGGAAGCACGTTCTGCACCCGGCCGAGGTAGACGTTGCCGATGAGCGATGCTTCCTGGTTGCGCGCGACATAGTGCTCGACGAGCACACCGTCCTCGAGAACGCCGATCTGGATGCGGCCGTTCTTGGAGCGCACGACCATCTTGCGGTCCACGGATTCGCGGCGGGCGAGGAACTCGGCCTCGGTGACGACGGGGCGGCGGCGACCGGCATCCCGTCCGTCACGGCGACGCTGCTTCTTGGCCTCGAGGCGCGTTGAACCCTTGATCCGCTGCGGTTCGGTGATGAGTTCTGCTTCACGCGGCTCACGCGGCTCACGCGGCTGGCGGACCTTGACGACGGTATTGGCCGGGTCGTTCGAGTTCGAGCGGCGGTCGTCGTTGGAACGGCGGCGCGCACGGCGGCGAACCGTCGACGGCTCGTCGTCGTCGTCGTCATCGTCATCGTGTTCGTCGTTCCCGGAACGCGCGAGGAAGGGTTTGACGTCAGGGGCCTGGAAGAAGAGCGCGGTCGTCGGTGCGCCGGTGAACACGCGTGCTGCCGGGGCTTCTTGCTCGACCGCAGGTGCGGGGTCCTCGGCTACCGCCTCGGTGGCCGCTTCGAGGGCTGCCTGGTCGACCGTCTCGGCCGTGCCGGTCGATTCTGTGCCGGTCAATTCTGGCTCGGTGGTTTCAGGCTCGGACGCTTCTGGCCCGGCGACGCCCTGGCCGATCTCGTCGTTTAGCGGTTCTGCGTTGCTGTCTGAATTTTTATTCACCATTACTGGTGTACTCCTCATCCGGCGGGGCGACCGCGCCGCCCCTGCGGGAAATATCGAGCGGGAAGCCGCTTGCGCGTTCCCCCCGCAAATCCTGTATGTGAGCGACCGGCCCTCTGGCTCTAGTCACACACCTTCTGTGTCGATCCTTCTGTGTCGATCGTGCTGACCGACGAAACTCTGTTTCCATCGAACATCGGGCCTCGACCGTTTCTTTACGATCACATTCCCGATAAGCCTTCTGTTGTACGGGTCCAGGGCGCGGCCCTGTCCTCGTCCAGCCATTATCGCACGGCCCGGGCCGAAACCGCGCGCCGACGCGGTTGGGACGGCATCCGCCCGTGTCATAATCCGAGAGTGAACTCCCCCGAAATCGCCCGGCGCCCTGTCGGCTTCGGGACTTTCCTGATGGTTGCCGGCGTCGTCGGATGGATCGCAGCGTTCGCCCTCACCGTGGAGAAATTCGCGCTGCTCCAGTCGCCGAATGCCGCGTTGTCGTGCGACGTCAGCGTGCTGGTGCAGTGCAGCGCCAACCTCGATTCGCCGCAGGGGTCGGTATTTGGCTTCCCGAACCCGATCCTTGGGCTCGCCGGCTGGGTCGCCCCGATCGTCGTGGGCGCTGCGCTGCTCGCTGGGGGGCGGTTCGACCGGTGGTTCTGGCTTCTCTTCCAACTCGGGGTGACGGCGGCGTTCGTCTTCGTGGTGTGGCTCATCTCGCAAAGCATCTTCGTGCTCGGCACCCTGTGCCCGTGGTGCATGGTGACCTGGGCCGTGACGATTCCGTTGTTCTGGGTTGTCACCCTGCGTAACGTTGCTGACCGCATGCTCCCGGCGCCGGCTGGCATCCGGCGCCTTGCGGGGGTGCTGAGCGGCTGGGTCGTGCTGATCACTGTCGGCTGCTACCTGCTGATTACGATCCTCGCCCAGTTGCGCCTGGATGTGCTCGGGAGCCTCTGAGCAGGGACGCCGCTTCACGACCATCGATTGGGCCCAAAAGGCTGTTCCCCGAATCGATTGGGCCATAACGGCTGCTCCCCCACGAACGAACCACCCTTCGGGCCCAATCGGTCGAGCGAGGGTCCATTTGCCACGAAGCACGGTCGCTCAAACCCGAGTCCCCGCACTGTGCCGCCGCCCGAATGCAGAAAGCAACGCTACGTGGACGCCCTCGCCCTGGGCGAGCAACAATCGCCCACAGACGAGGCCATCGATTGGGCCCAAAAGGCTGTTCCCCGAATCGATTGGGCCATAAGGGCTGCTCCCCCACGAACAAACCACCCTTCGGGCCCAATCGACCGCAGCGCGACGGCTCAGCCCGGCCGCCCCGGTGCTGAGGGGGCCGCAACGGCTACTCGGCAGGCCCCCGAACGACCACAAAGGCCCGATCACTGTGGTCGCCCCCGCGCCGAAGTTGCAGTGTTCTGTTGCCGCGGATGCCGCAGGCAACATTCACTGGCGACTCGAGCCCCAGAGAACCAACGAACGGGCGCTCTACGCCATCGATTGGGCCCAAAAGGCTGCTCCCCGAATCGATTGGGCCATAAGGGCTGCTCCCCCACGAACAAACCACCCTTCGGGCCCAATCGACCGCAGCGCGACGGCTCAGCCCGGCCGCTCCGGTGCTGAGGGGGCCGCAACGGCTACTCGGCAGGCCCCCGAACGACCACAAAGGCCCACCCAGCCGAGCCGCGAATCACCGAACCCCCAGAGCGCCCGCGGAGCGCCCGCAGGCAGCGAAACGGCGGCACCCGTGAAAACGCATGCCGCCGGAAGCATAAACGCCTACGCGAACCAGAGTTCGAGTTCGCGGGCGGCGGACTCGGGGCTGTCGGAGCCGTGCACGAGGTTCTGCTGAACCTTCAGGCCCCAGTCACGCCCGAAGTCACCGCGGATGGTGCCGGGGGCGGCAAGGGTCGGATCCGTGGTGCCCGCGAGCATCCGGAAGCCCTCGATGACGCGGTCGCCCGCCACCCGGATGGCGACGATCGGGCCCGAGAGCATGAACTCGACGAGCGGCTCGTAGAACGGCTTGCCCTCGTGCTCCGCGTAGTGCGCAGCGAGGATGGACAGCTCCGGCTCGACGAGGCGAATGTCGACGAGCGAGTATCCCTTCGCCTCGATGCGGCGGAGGATCTCCCCCGTGAGGTTGCGCGCAACGCCGTCCGGCTTGATCAGTACGAGTGTTTCTTCAACCATGTGCTTCAACTTTCCGTTTCGGGTGTGGCGGCGTTCTGTCGGTCGATCCGGCCACCGACGACCATGCAGTACACCCACATACCCGCGAACACGAGGCCGATGAGCCACATCACGGGTACGAAGATGCCCGTGGCAACGATAACGCCTTGCAGCACCGAGCCCACGACGAATGCCCAGTCGTAGCGGAGCGTGGCGAGCGTGAACAGGATCGCGAGGCACACCACTCCCCCGCCGACCAGCGCGACAGGCCCCGGCTGCACTTTGAGCCCCCACGCCACGAGGGAGGCGAGGAAGACGACGATCAGCTCGAAGGCGAGGACGATCGACGCGAGGGACTGACGTACCCCGCGCTTCTGCCGCCTCACTTCTTCCACCCGTTCGCCTCGGCAAGCTCAACGACTTCACCGGCGAGGACCACCGAGCCGGTGACGACAACGAGTCGGCTTTCACCTTCGTTGGCCCAGTCGCGCGCTTCGAAGACGGCATCCTCAAGGTTGTCGTAGCTGTGCACCAGGGCGGGGCCGACGATTGCCCTCGCGCGGTCGGCGAGTTCGTCCACCGGGATCGAGCGGGTCGAGGCGGATGTCGTGATGTGGAGCCGCTGCGCAATCGGCGCGAGTACCTCGAGGATTCCCTCTGCATCCTTCTCGCTGAGAACCCCGAGAACGAAGACGATCTCACGGAAGTCGAAGTACTTGCCAAGGGCCGCCGCGAGCGAACGAGCGCCGTGCGGGTTGTGGGCCGCGTCGACGAGCACGGTCGGTTCGATGCCGACGAGCTGGAGCCGACCGGGTGACTCCACCTCCGTGAGCCCTTCGGTGAGCGGATCGGTTGAGAGCCGCTGGAGCCCGTTGCCGAGGAACGTCTCGACAGCGGCGATCGCGACGGCAGCATTCTGTCCCTGGTGGTCGCCGTACAGCGGAAGGTACAGGTCGGAATAGACGCCGGCCCGTCCCCGTACGTTGAGAACCTGGCCGCCGACGGCGACGACGTCGCTGATCAGCTCAAAGTCCACGCCCTGAGCGATGATCGGCGCTTCGGAGAGTTCCGCCGCGTTGACGAGCTGCGCCATGGCATCCGGATGCTGCGCCGCCGTCACGACGGTCGCTGCCGGTTTGATGATCCCCGCCTTGGTGCGCGCGATCTCGCTGATCGTCTTGCCGAGACGGTTCGTGTGGTCGAGGTCGATTGGCGTGAAGACGGCGATCTGCGCGTCGGCGACATTGGTGGAATCCCACTCGCCGCCCATGCCCACCTCGACGACAGCCACATCGACGGGAGCGTCAGCGAAGACGGCGAAACCGAGGACGGTGAGGACTTCGAAGAAGGTCAGAGCAGGCTCGCCGGCTCCCTCGAGTTCAAGGTCGACCATGTTGACGTACGGCTGGATGTCTTCCCAGTTGCGCACGAGGGTCTCGTTCGAGATCGGTTCGCCGTCGACGACGATCCGCTCATTGAAGTGCACGAGGTGAGGGCTCGTGAACAGCCCCGTCCGCAACCCGTAGGAGCGGAGGATGCCCTCGATCATGCGACTCGTGCTCGTCTTGCCGTTCGTTCCGGCGAGCTGGATGATCGGGAAAGCCCGCTGGGGGTCGCCGAGCAGGTCGAGCGTCCGGCGGGTCGGCTCGAGTCGCGGCTGTGGCGCGCCCTCACCGGTGCGGGCGAGCAGCGCTTCGTAGACCGCGCGGCCCTGTTCGGTGTATTCGTCCTCGTGCTCAGACATCAATGCTCCTGGTTGCGCGGCGCACGGCCACGGTGAATGATCCGGCGTTCGCGAATGCACCCTGCTCGTACTCCTGGTAAAACTCGACGGGCCCGTCGAACAGTGCGGGCAGCCATTCGGCCGGGGTGCCGGCACGGCTGACTTCGGGGACCTCGTCGAGCACATGGATGGACGAGGTCGTCGCGAGCGTTTCGGCGGCGATGTCGACGTCGGTGACGAACGAGATGGCATCCGCGTCGCCGGGGTCCGCGAAGACCAGCCCGAGGACGATCCGGTCACTGACGTCGAACCCGGCCGCTTTGCGGGTGTCCTGGATCGACCGCACCACGTCGCGGGCGAGTCCTTCCGCTTCGAGGGCAGGCGTGGTCGCCGTGTCAAGCAGAACGAAACCTCCCCCGGCGAGGAGCGCGAGGGCGGAATCCGAAGTGCCGTCGGTGGATGCCGTCTCCAGGACGAGGTCGTATTCGCCCGGCTCCAGCGGGATGCCGCCAGCGGTGACGACACCGTCGGTCTCGCTCCAGTCCCCCGCCCTGGCGGCCTTGATGACCGTCTGGACGTTCTTGCCCAACCGCGGACCCGCTGTTCGAGCGTTCACGGTAAGTCGCGACGTGATGCCGTAATCAGCGGCACTGGACTCGGCGAACTGCACGAACCGCACCTCCTTGACGTTGAGTTCGTCGCGGAGGATGTCCTCGAACGGAGCCAGCACGGCAGGATCCGGGGCGACGACGGTGAGGCTCGCGAGCGGCAGCCGGACCCGGCGGCCCGCCTGCTTGCGCAGCGAGAGCACCGTGGAGCTGATCGCCCGAATCGAGTCCATCGCCCGCACGAGCACGTCGTCCTCAGGCAGTTCGGCGGCATCCGGCCAATCGGCGAGGTGGATGCTGCGACCGCCGGTGAGGTCCTTCCAGATTCGCTCAGAGACGAGCGGGAGGAGAGGCGCTGCAGCGCGGGTCAGGGTTTCGAGCACCGTATACAGCGTGTCGAAGGCATCGCTGCCACTGCCGTCCTCGGCGACGCCGGTCCAGAACCGGTCGCGCGAACGGCGCACGTACCAGTTGGTGAGCACGTCGGCGAAGTCGCGCAGCGTCGCTGCGGCCATTGTCGAGTCGAGGTTATCGAGGTGCGCGGTGACCTCGGTGAGCATCACCCGGCTCTTCGCGAGAATGTAGCGGTCGAGCACGTCGGGTGAGTCAGTGCGGCGCTTCGCGTCGTAACCGCCCTCCTTCGCCGTGTTCGCGTACAGGCTGAAGAAGTACCACGTGTTCCACAACGGCAGCAGCATCTGCCGAACACCCTCACGGATGCCCTCCTCCGTGACGACGAGGTTGCCGCCGCGCAGGACGGAACTCGACATGAGGAACCAGCGCATGGCATCCGAGCCGTCACGGTCGAAGACCTCGTTGACGTCCGGGTAGTTGCGCAGCGACTTCGACATCTTCTGCCCGTCGCTGCCGAGGACGATGCCGTGGCTGACGACGTTCTTGAACGCCGGGCGGTCGAACAACGCGGTGGAGAGCACGTGGAGGGTGTAGAACCAGCCGCGGGTCTGCCCGATGTACTCGACGATGAAGTCGGCCGGGTTGTGAGAGTCGAACCATTCACGGTTCTCGAACGGATAGTGCACCTGGGCGAACGGCATCGATCCGGAGTCGAACCACACGTCGAGGACATCCGTGATGCGGCGCATCGTCGACTGCCCGGTGGGGTCGTCGGGGTTCGGCCGGGTGAGCTCGTCGATGAACGGACGGTGCAGGTCGGTTGGACGCACACCGAAGTCCTGCTCGAGCTCGTCGAGCGAGCCGTACACGTCGACACGTGGGTACTCGGGGTTGTCGCTCTTCCAGACCGGGATCGGGGATCCCCAGTACCGGTTGCGGCTGATCGACCAGTCTCGCGCGTTGCCGATCCACTTGCCGAACTGGCCGTGCTTGACGTTCTCGGGCACCCAATTGATCTGCTCGTTGAGGTCGACCATGCGGTCGCGGAACTCGGGCACGCGGATGAACCAGCTCGACACAGCCTTGTAGATCAGCGGGTTCCGGCAGCGCCAGCAGTGCGGGTACGAGTGCTCGTAGCTGGCCTGGCGGAGCAGGCGGCCCTCGGCTTTGATCACCTGGGTGAGCGGCTTGTTCGCGTCAGACCAGAGCAGCCCGGCAGCGTCGGTGACCTCGGGCAGGAACTTTCCGCCCTCGTCGACCGAGATGATGACGGGGATGCCTGCCGCCTCGCAGATCCTCTGGTCTTCCTCACCGTACGCAGGCGACTGGTGAACGATGCCGGTGCCGTCTTCGAGAGTGACGTAGTCGGCGACGAGGACCCGCCAGGCGTTCTGCATGCCGTACGCGTCGACGTCCGAGTAGTAGTCGAACAGGCGGTCGTAGGTGACGTCCTCCAGCTCGGAGCCGAGGACCGTCCGCGAGATCGCGGCGATGGCATCCGCGGCCGAGTCGTAGCCGAGGTCCTTCGCGTAGTTGCCGACGAGGGCCGTGGCGAGCAGGTATTCACCGCCGAGCACCTCGGTGCTTCCACCGGTGCCGTGCTTCTCACGCAGCACCGTGGCATCCGGTGTGCCGTTCGGGCCGGCGGGGATCACGGCGTATTCGATCGCAGGTCCGACCGCGAGGGCTGCGTTGGTTGGCAGCGTCCACGGCGTCGTCGTCCAGGCCAGCGCACGGACGGCGGTGAGGCCCAGCGACTCTGCTTTCAAACCGGTGAGCGGGAAGGTGACGGTGACCGTCTGGTCCTGGCGCATCTTGTAAACGTCGTCGTCCATGCGCAGCTCGTGGTTCGACAGCGGGGTCTGGTCACGCCAGCAGTACGGAAGCACGCGGTAGCCCTCGTAAGCGAGGCCCTTGTCGTGGAGCTGCTTGAACGCCCAGATGACGCTCTCCATGAAGGTGATGTCGAGGGTCTTGTAATCGTTCTCGAAGTCGACCCAGCGCGCCTGCCGGGTGACGTAGCGCTCCCAGTCCTCGGTGTACTTGAGCACGGAATCCCTGGCCGCGGCGTTGAACGCCGCGATGCCCATCTCTTCGATCTGGCTCTTGTCGGTGATGCCCAGCTGGCGCTCGGCCTCGAGTTCGGCGGGGAGCCCGTGGGTGTCCCAGCCGAAGCGGCGGTGCACCTGCTTGCCGCGCATGGTCTGGTAGCGCGGGAAGACGTCCTTGGCGTAGCCGGTGAGCAGGTGCCCGTAGTGCGGCAGTCCGTTGGCAAAGGGAGGGCCGTCATAGAAGACCCACTCGTCCGCACCCTCTCGCTGCGAGACGGATGCCTCGAAGGTCGCGTCGCTCTTCCAGAACGCGAGCACGTCCTGTTCGATCTCAGGGAAGCGCGGCGACGGCGTCACGCCGAACGCGGCTCCGGTCGAGAGCGAGTCGTCGTGGGACTTGGGGTATGGCATATTTCTCCCGGCAGGTTTCGATGTTCACCTGCGAGGGCGGATCAACGTTCGATCCGCGGTACCACCTCGCTTGCCGCACGTGTCGGCCGCTCGTTCATTGGCTGTGACGGGCCAGACCCGTCCGGTTCTACTGGGCGGCACAGGTTCGTGCCGCTGTTCTTCCGGAAACTCCCCGGTGATGGCCGGTTCGCAGTCGTTCCATCAAGGATAGCGGTTCGAGGACCGCCACGTCGCGAGTTGCCCACTTGGCCGGGTCTTGGAGCCGCAACACCCGGCTTAGTGGGCAATTCGCGATCAGGCTGCCGCGCGGTTGCGCGTGGCCGGCGAAGGGTCAGAGCACCTGCGCGAAACCGGCACAGACCGGCTCGACTGCCTCCGCCACATAGTCAGCCAGCGGACGCCGGCCAACGCCGGCGTTCGCCCAGACGCCCGCGGCGGCAGCAGCAGCTCCGAGCACCGCGAACGCGACCGCCCGCGGCAGCACTGGTTTGGCCGAGCTCCCGAGCCTCCGGCTCACGAACGCCTGGAGGACTCCGCACTGTTTCATGAACCGCCGAAGACCGGATGCCTCCAGGTCGTCACGGGTTCCCATCAGGTCCACCTGGGTCAGCGCCCACGGGACCCGGTCCTCCGCGTGCGATGCAGCCACCCGCACGATTGCCTCACGGACAGCATCCATGACCGCCCGGTCTTCCGCCTCGGCGGCCAGCTCGGCACCGAGCCGCTCGATCGTCTCGTCGAAGTCCACCCACAGCAGGTCAGATTTCGAACCGAAGTAGTTGAAGAACGTGTTGCGGCTCACGCCGGCCCGCGCTGCGATCTGGTCGACGGTGGTGCGCGCATAGGTCTGCTCGAGGAACAGCTCTGCGGCAGCCTCTTCGAGCGTGCGCTTCGACGAGCGCCGTGGACGCCCGATGTGGTGCGTGGTGTCGTTCATGTCGGCCTTCCCACGCCACAGCGTACCGACAGCCACGAGGGCCAGTCGCCGAGGGAAGAAATTCGGCGCTAGAGTCGTTATTAGACCGCGTCCAGAAACTCAGCGTCCGTCCGCGATCCCGTACCAACAGCCTCCAACTGCCAAGGAACCCCATGCATATCGCCCCACACTCGCGTGCCCGCCGCGGACTCGCAACCGTCGCCGCGGCCACGGGAGTCGCTCTTCTCTTCGCGGGATGCCAGGCAACACCCGGTGAGTCGGGATCGACCCCGGTCGCGGGCGGCACCCTCACCTACGCAAGCGGCGACGCCGAACCGACGTGCCTCGACCCTCACGTCGGCGGCAACTATCCCCAGGCGTTGATCGCCGGGCAGTTCCTCGACTCCCTGGTCTCGCGGAACACCGACGGCACGATCATCCCCTGGCTCGCGACCGAGTGGTCGGTGTCGGACGACAACCTCAGCTGGGACTTCACCCTCAAGGACGACGTCACCTTCACCGACGGGACCCCGTTCAACGCCGAGGCTGTGAAGGTCAATGTGGAGCATTTGAAGGACCCGGCCACCGAATCGTCGACCGGATACCTTGCGCTCGGCAAGGTCGAATCCGTCGAGGTCGTCTCAGACACCGTCGTCCGGTTCAGCCTCAGCACCCCAGACAGCGCACTGCTCGAGTCGCTTTCGCAGCCGTGGACCGCGATCGAATCCCCCGCAGGAATTGCGCGTGGCATGGAGGAGAACTGCCAGGCGCCGATCGGCACCGGGCCGTTCCTCGTCGACGAATGGGTCAAGCAGGACCACGTCTCCCTCGTCCGCAACGAGGACTACAACTCCCCACCGGCCGACGCCAAGCACGACGGCAAGGCGTACCTCGACGGGATCGAGTGGCGGTTCCTCCCCGACTCCGCCTCACGGTATGCGGCGCTTCAGGCCGGCCAGGTGGATGTGATCGACAACGCGCAGCCAGACACTATCGCTGCCGCAGAAAAGACATCGACACTCGCCCACCTCGACGCGCCGCGCCCAGGGGCGTCGAACCGGATCGAGCTGAACGCCGGCCGGTCGCCATTCAACGATCCCGCCGTCCGTGAAGCCTTCATCCGCGCGGTCGATGTCAACGACGGCATCGAGTCGCTCTTCTTCGGCTCTGCAAAGCGTTCCTACTCGCCACTGTCGAGCATCGAAGCCACCGGATACTCGGACGAGTCGCTTTTCGGCACCGACCTCGACGAGGCGAACGCCCTGCTCGACTCCGCCGGCTGGACCGAACGGGATGCCGACGGCTACCGGGTGAAGGACGGCGAGCGCCTCTCGCTCGCCTTCCCGGTGTCGACGAACCAGTCGATCCCCGCCGAGCAGTCCCTCTTCGAGCAGATCCAGGCCACGGCGAAGGACGCCGGCTTTGAGGTCAACCTCAGCCTTCTCGACCTCTCGAGCTGGTACGGCGTTCTGGGTGAGAACAACTACGACCTCGTGAGCGCCCCGTACACGAAGGTCGGCCCTGACGTTCTACGCATCCTGTACCACTCCGACGGCATCATCCCGGCACCGAGCGGTTACTTCGCGAACCACTCGCAAGTGAGCGATCCTGAGCTCGACGCCCTGCTGACCTCCGCGTCCGAGATCTCCGATGAAGACGAGCGGGCGGCCCTGTACGAACAGGCGCAGAAGATCATCCTCGAGGGTTTCCACATTCTGCCCCTGTACGACCAGCAGAACCATTTCCTGCTCGGTACTCGGGTAAAGGATGCCCGCGCGCTTCCGACGGTTTCGACGCCGACGTTCTATGACGCCTGGCTCAGCGGGCAGTAGACCCGCACAGCGGTCGAGGGGCTTCCGGGGCATCCGGTGGCTCCTCGTCCGACTGGGCGGTGCCATCTTCGTATTGTGGGCGGTCGCGACCCTGACGTTTTTCGCGATCCGGCTGATCCCCGGCGACCCCGCCGAAGCGGTTCTCGGCGGGCCAGGGTCCCAGGCGTCGCAGGAGACCCTCGACCAGGTCCGACAGGACTACGGGCTCGACCTCCCCCTCGCCGTCCAGTACCTCAACGCCCTCGGCCGCCTCCTCACCGGCGACCTCGGCACCTCATACGCCCTCAAGGTTCCGGTCAGCGACCTCCTCGGCGCCCAGATCGGGGGCACTCTCGTCCTCGCGTTCACCGCCCTCTGCGTGGCCTGGCTCATCGCCCTTCTCCTCTCCGTCTGGTCGACCGGCGGCGGCCGTGTCGCCGCCGCGGTCGGGCAGGGCATCGAACTCACCAGTGCTGCGCTCCCCCATTTCTGGCTCGCCACGGTCCTCATCGCGATCTTCAGCAGCACGCTCGGCTGGCTGCCGCCGGTCTCCACCGCCACGCCGGCCGGACTCGTGCTACCCACCCTCACCCTCGCCATCCCCCTCGCCGGGTTCCTCGCACAGGTGATGCGCGAGACACTTCTCGACACGCTCGACGCCCCGTTCATCGTCTCGGCGAGGGCCCGCGGCGAAAGCGAGCGCGGCATCCGTCTTCGCCACGCCCTCCGCCACGCCAGCCTGCCCGCTATCAGCCTCTCCGGCTGGGCACTCGGCTACCTCATCTCCGGTGCCGTCGTCGTGGAAACGATCTTCGCCCGCCCCGGCCTCGGCCGAACCCTGCTCCAGGCGGTCACCCTGCGAGACGTCCCCATCGTCACCGGCGTCGTCCTCCTCGTTGCGCTGGTTTACATCATCATGACGGTCGTCACGGATGCCGCCTCGCGACTGGCGGACCCCCGCCTGCGCAACGCGGAGGCACAACCATGAGCGAACTCGACCTGCGGACGGCTGCAGCGAGCGCAGCACCGGTCCGCCGTGCCCGCCCGAGTGTCAGCGAGATCTTCGCCATGGCCTTCGTCCTCTTCCTCGCTGTTGCAACCGTCGTCCCCGGCCTCCTCTCCTCGATCGACCCCAACGCAATCGCCGCCAGGGACGCCTTCCAGGGGCCGTCGCCCGAGCACTGGTTCGGAACCGACGAATCGGGCCGCGACGTCTACAGCCGCGTCATCGCCGGCACCTCGACGTCACTGCTGATCGGGGTCTCGGCGACAGTGATCGGGGTGACCCTGGGCCTCATCCTCGGGGTCATCGCCGGTTTCGGTGGCCGGATACTGGACTTCTCCGTGAACCGCACCATCGAAGTGCTCTTCGCGTTCCCCGGTCTGCTGCTGGCCCTCCTCGTGATTGTCATCGCCGGGCCCGGGCCGGTGACTGCGACGATCGCCGTGGGCTTGTCGACGGCGCCCGGTTACGCGCGGATCATCCGTGGCCAGCTGGCCGGCATCCGTTCGTCGGGTTACGTCGAATCCGCCCGGGTGCTCGGCCACGGGCCCCGGCGGATCCTCACCCGCCACATCCTGCCCAACGCGCTCGCGCCGCTGATGGTGCTGGCGACCCTCGGCATCGGCCAGGCCGTCGTGTGGGCCTCCGCACTGAGCTACCTCGGCCTCGGCGCCCAGCCGCCGTCGGCGGAGTGGGGTGCCATGCTGTCTGCCGGCCGCACCTACATCGGCACCGCGTGGTGGCTCACCGTGTTTCCCGGGCTCATGATCGTGCTCACCACCATCGCGACGACCATCCTCGGCCGAAGCCTCACCCGGCGAACGGCGGGACGGCGATGACCGCGCCGGATACCCTCCTCGAGGTCGAAGGACTCTCGGTTTCGTTCGGAGACACGGAGGTTGTTAGGAACCTCTCCTTCCACGTCTCCCGTGGTGAGTGCGTCGCGATCGTCGGGGAGTCCGGTTCGGGCAAGAGCGTGACCGCCCGGTCCCTCCTCGGGCTCGCCGGGCGAGGATCCCGTGTCACCTCGTCGACTTTGAGCGTGGCCGGGCGCGACCTCACGGCGGCGTCGGAACGGGACTGGCGGCGCATCCGCGGCTCCCAGATCGGCCTGGTGCTGCAGGACGCACTCGTCTCTCTCGACCCGCTTCGCCCCATCGGGCGGGAGATCGGTGATGTCCTTCGCCTGCACTCCCCCCTGTCGGCCGAGAACGCCAGGTCACGGGTGCTCGAGCTGCTCGCCAGCGTAGGCATGCCGAACCCGGAACGGGCGATCACCCAGCGCTCCGGCGAACTCAGCGGCGGCCTGCGGCAGCGGGCACTTATCGCGTCGGCGATCGCACTCGACCCGCCCCTCCTCATCGCCGACGAACCGACAACGGCCCTCGACGTCTCTATTCAGGCACGCATTCTCGATCTGCTCGCCGATGTGAAGTCCCGGGGCACCGGCATCCTCCTCATCAGCCACGATCTCGCCGTGGTGAGCGCGATCGCGGACCGGGTGCTTGTCATGAAGGGCGGTCGCATCGTCGAGTCCGGAAACACCCAGGAACTCCTCGCCCTGCCGCGCGAGGAATACACCCGCCGCCTGATCTCCGCCGTCCCGACTGACAAGCCGCGCCGGGTGCCGCTCGTCCCCGACGCGATGCCGGTCCCGGCACCGACGGTTCACTCGACGCAGGATGCCATGGCGCCCGTGGTACTCGAAGCCCGCGGCCTCACGAAGTCGTTCCCGTCTCCTTCGAGCCCGTTCCTGGCCGTCGACGACGTCTCCTTCACGCTTCGGCGGGGCGAGACGCTCGGGCTTGTCGGCGAGTCGGGGTCGGGGAAGACAACCGTCGCCCGGCTCGTCCTCGCCCTCGCGCCAGCGGATGGCGGGGCGGTGCTTCTCGAGGGCGGCGCGTTCTCCGAGCTCCGTGAGCGCGACCGCCGACCGCTCCGGCGGAAGGTCGGCGCCATCTACCAGGACAGCCTGAGTTCATTCGACCCGCGGGCGGACGTTCGCCGCATCCTCACCGACGCGAGTGAGCTGGCGCCGAAAGCGGATCGGCACAGTGTCGGCGAGTTGCTCGACGCCGTCGGCCTGTCGCCGGCCGTCGCGAAGGCCCGGCCGTTGCATCTTTCGGGTGGGCAGCGCCAGCGGGTGTCGATCGCGCGGGCACTGGCCGCTCGGCCCGATGTGATCGTCTGCGACGAACCGGTGTCGGCGCTCGACGTCACCATCCAGGCGCAGGTACTCGACCTGCTCGACCGGCTGCAGGCGGAACGCGGCCTGAGCTACCTGTTCATCTCGCACGACCTCGGGGTCATCCGTCACATGAGCGACAGGGTCGCGGTGATGAAGAATGGCAGGATCGTGGAGACCGGCGACGCGGCCCGCGTGTTCGACCACCCGCAGCATCCATACACCGCGCAGCTCGTCGCCGACGCGCCCCGACTCGTCGACGCCCTCTAGCGGCGAGTTGCTACGTATGAGGGTGTGCCGCGAACCACCTCAAACCAGCAACTGGCGGGAATTAAGGGATCAGCGCGTCGATCTCTTCCGACAGGAACGGCACGAGGGTGTTCGCGTAGACCCAGCTGATGTGGTGGGTGTCCCGGTACGCGAGGACTCCGCCGATCACCGGTCGGCACGACCCGTCAGGGCAGAAGTAGTTCGTCAGGTCGATCACCGCTGCCCTGGAATCCGGAGAATCCGAGGCTGCTTCGACCGCCGGGTCCCTGTCGACCGCCTCGGACACGTCCACGGCGCACAGCTCGGCGGCGCCCTCACCGGAGCCGGCCACGCAGGACAGGTAATCGTCGTTCATCCGCGGAGTGTCGCGTAGAACGACGACCCGCTCAATGGTGGGCGCCAACTCTGCCCACCGCTCCCGGTACTGCCGGCTGGCGGTCCCCTGCCAGTCGGCATCCGTTTCGTCCGCGACGACGGCGTTCCGCGCCCGCGCCGCGGTGAACATCACGCTCACTTCCGGATGCTGATCCAGCCAGTCGAGCGCCTGTTCGTTCCAGTCCGCGCACGACTCGTTCATGACGGCGAGGACCTCGGCGGACATGTCCTTCGAGAATCGCTGGTCAGGACCGAATGGGCACGAGCTCTTGGCGAGGACAACGAGCGCCCAGTCGCGTTGGCTTGCGATCTCGGCGAACGCGGGCAGCCACTGTTCAGCGTGGGAGTCACCGACGAGGGCGACCCTGCGCGACGCCCGGTCGGCTGGAACGCCGTAGGAGCAGACCTTCAGCTCGGCCGAACGGATGTCGGTGATGCAGTGTTCGGGGGAAGCAGCGGCCAGCGACGGGTCGGGGATCACGGCAGAAACCGCTGTCACCCTCGCGCAATCGCCACTGTCCACCGCCGCTGCGCCAAGACATTCCGGGTTCGCGTCAACGAGGGCCTCGATCTTCTCCTGCTCCGCCGTGAGCCGCTCGGCCGCCATCCCGAGAGTCGACAGCGGAAGGATCACGACCACAGCCATCGCTGCCGCCACCACCACCAGGGTGTACCGGGGTCTCCGGGCGGAGAGGACTCCCCTGCGGATCGGATTCTCGATCCAGCGTTCCGTCGCGGCAGCGAGCGCCGCACTGGCGACTGCGACGGCCAGGGCATCGACCCACGAGAGAGCACGGCCGAGACCAAGCGGGAGAAGAACGATCAATGGCCAGTGCCACAGGTAGATCCCATAGGACAGATCGCCGATGCGCTGCACCGGACCGAGCGCCAGCATCCGCGTCGGGGCGAATCGTCCGGTCGGCTCCGCCGTTCCGATCACCGCGAGGGTGCCAAGGACGGGCAGCGCCGCCGCCCAACCGGGGAACGGCGTCGAGGGGCCGTACGCCACCGCAGCCAGCCCGATCGCTGCCAGCCCGGCCCACGCAACGGCAGAGCGAACGCCACGGATGCCACGAACGCCGCCAATGCTGCGACGGGTGAGCCTACCGGCGAACACCGGGCTCGCCACCGCGAGCAAACCTCCTGCACCGAACTCCCATGCCCGTGTCGTCGCAAGAAAATAGGCCGGTGCCGGATCCCTCACCGTGTAGATCGCCGACCAGGCCAGCGAAACGGCGACGACGAGGACAAGGGCCACACCGACGGCCCGCCGGTACTGAGGCTTGCTGGACTCCGCTGGACACAGGTGGGTTGACCGCAGACGCCTGGACAACACCACAGCCCCGAGAATCAACACCGGCCACACCAGATAGAACTGTTCCTCAGCCGACAGCGACCAGAAGTGCTGCACCGGAGACGGGGCAGCGTCGACGGCCAGGTAGTCCACCGAGCTTCCGGCAAGCGCGAGGTTCTCGATGTAAACGGCGGATGTCATCACCTCACCGAGAAAACGCCCGATCGCACCGGCTGGGGCGACAAGCCAGATGCCACACGTCGTGACGACAAGCACCGTGAGCGACGCGGGCAGGAGCCGCCGGGCACGTCGCGCCCAGAACCCGGCGAGCGAGACCGAGCCGGTGCGCTCCACTTCGCGGAGAAGATGGGTCGTGATGAGGAAGCCGGAGAGCACGAAGAAGACGTCGACGCCCACATAGCCGCCACGGAGAGCATCCGGCCAGAGGTGAAAGACGACGACGAGGACCACGGCGACGGCGCGCAGCCCCTGGATGTCGGTGCGGTGGCCAGCATCTGTTTTCGGCTGCTGATTCGTCGTTCCCACTGCTTGAAGACCTTGCACCGCGCCAGTTTAGGAAGCGCCCCGTCGGATGACAGGGGCTTGCGCTCGCCACACGTTCAGGCCCGGCACCCCCCGCTCGGGTTTATCGACTGCTCGGCTCCGCTACGATTGACGCACCCCACACACTCAGGCACGTTCACACGGTGCCGCCTATATCGAAATCGGAGTACCCCATGACCGCGCAAGTTCCAGACAAGCCGGCACTCGAAGGCCTTGAATCCAAGTGGGGTCCCACGTGGGAAGAAGCGGGCACCTACCGGTTTAACCGCGCCGCAGCTCTCGAGGGCGGCCGCGAGTGTGTGTACTCCGTCGATACTCCCCCGCCGACCGCGTCAGGGTCGCTGCACATCGGTCACGTCTTCAGTTACACCCACACGGATGTGGTCGCCCGGTTCCAGCGGATGACCGGCAAGCAGGTCTTCTACCCGATGGGCTGGGACGACAACGGCCTGCCGACCGAGCGCCGCGTGCAGAACTACTACGGCGTGCGCTGCGACCCGACACTCCCATACGACGCCGGGTTCGTGCCGCCGTTCGAAGGCGGAGATGGCAAGAGCTCCAAGGCGGCCGACCAGAAGCCCATCTCACGCCGCAACTTCATCGAACTCTGCGAGAAGCTCACCGCTGAAGACGAGAAGCAGTTCGAAGCGCTCTGGCGCACACTGGGCCTGTCCGTCGACTGGTCGCAGTCGTACCGCACCATCGGCGACGACTCCATCCGGGTCAGCCAGCTCGCCTTTCTTCGCAACATCGAGCGCGGTGAGGCGTACCAAGCTATGGCGCCGACCCTGTGGGATGTCACCTTCCGCACCGCTGTCGCGCAGGCCGAGCTCGAGGACAAGGAACAGCCGGCGTCGTACCACCGGCTCGCCTTCGCAAAGCCCGACGGTGGAACCATCGAGATCGAGACCACCCGGCCTGAGCTGCTCCCTGCCTGCGTCGCCCTGGTCGCGCACCCGGACGATAAGCGCTACCA
The DNA here is from genome assembly GCF_900115155.1 of Mycetocola miduiensis. Lineage (GTDB taxonomy): Bacteria > Actinomycetota > Actinomycetes > Actinomycetales > Microbacteriaceae > Mycetocola_A > Mycetocola_A miduiensis. Next base: position 336,626 of record NZ_FOVM01000002.1, on the reverse strand, counting down.
GCCGTACTTCGGTACCACGGTCACGACCCCGTTGTTCGGCGTCGAGGTTCCCGTGCTTGCGCACCACCTGGCGCAACCCGACAAGGGCGCGGGTATCGCAATGATCTGTACGTTCGGTGACGTCACCGACGTGGTCTGGTGGCGCGAGCTCGATCTGCCCAACCGCACCATCATGGGCCGCGACGGTCGGATCGTCCACGAAGCACCCGATGTGATCACGTCTGAGTCCGGACTCGCCGCCTACCGCGAAATCGCCGGCAAAACCGTGTTCAGCGCGAAGCAGGCCATCGTCCAGCTGCTCACCGACTCCGGCGACCTCATCGGTGAGCCGAAGCCGACCACCCACCAGGTCAAGTACTACGAGAAGGGCGACAAGCCCCTCGAAATCGTCTCCACCCGCCAGTGGTACATCAGGAACGGCGCCCGCGACGAACAGCTCCGTGCCCGCCTGATCGAACTGGGCAAAGAACTCCAGTGGCACCCTGACTTCATGCGTGTCCGGTACGAGAACTGGGTCGGCGGCCTCACGGGCGACTGGCTGATCTCGCGCCAGCGGTTCTTCGGAGTGCCGATCCCGCTCTGGTATCCCCTCGACGGGCACGGCGAACCGATCTACGAATCGCCGATCCTGCCGGATGCCGCGTCGCTCCCGGTCGATCCGTCCAGCGACACAGCCCCCGGCTACGACGAATCCCAGCGCAACGTGCCGGGCGGTTTCGTCGGCGAACTCGACATCATGGACACCTGGGCGACCTCATCGCTCACCCCGCAGCTCGCGGGCGGCTGGGAACGCGATGCCGAACTGTGGAACGTCGTCTTCCCGTTCTCCGTGCGCCCGCAGGGGCAGGACATCATCCGTACCTGGCTGTTCTCGACCATGCTGCGCTCAGCGCTCGAGTACAACGAGAAACCCTGGGAGCACGCCGCTCTCTCCGGCTGGATCCTCGACCCCGACCGCAAGAAGATGTCGAAGTCCAAGGGCAACGTCATCACCCCCGCCGACATTCTCGAGAAGCACGGTTCGGATGCCGTCCGGTACTGGGCAGCATCCTCACGCCTCGGAACGGACGCCGGGTTCGACCCGCAGAACCCGACCCAGATCAAGATCGGCCGCCGACTCGCCATCAAGGTGCTCAACGCGTCGAAGTTCATCCTCAGCTTCGAATCCGCTGCCGACGCACCGGTGACCGAAGCGATCGACCTCAGCATGCTCGCGACACTCAAAACGGTCGTCGCGGACGCGACCACCGCCTTTGAAGCGTACGACCACGCCAAGGCGCTCGAGACGACCGAGTCGTTCTTCTGGACCTTCTGCGACGACTACCTCGAACTCGTGAAGGAACGCGCCTACGACGCGTCGCACCCCGGCCAGGCTTCCGCTGTCGCCGCTCTGCGTGAGGCTCTCCGCACTCTGCTGAGGCTCTTCGCCCCCTTCATCCCGTTCGCAGCAGACGAGTCCTGGTCGTGGTGGAACGACGGATCCGTGCACGCCGCCAGCTGGCCGACGACCGACGAGCTGACCGCGTCTGGAAACCCGCGACTCCTCGTCCTCACCGGACAGGCGCTGACCAGCATCCGTCGCGTGAAGACCGACGCGAAGGTGTCACAGAAGACCAGCCTCAACGAGGCGACGCTCACCGGAACCCCGGATGATATCGCTCTATTGACCCTCGCAGAGGGGGATCTGAAAGCGGTCGGCCGTATCGTTAAGCTCAGTTTCACTCCGGCGGACGAACTGACCGTCACCGGAGTGGACTTCGCCCCGGTCGACACCCCTACGTCGAACCCCAGTTGAGGAGAAACCATGACTTTTGAGATTCGCAACACCCGAGACCGCGACTTCTTCAACTGGCTGCCCCTGTTCGCCGACTACGGCGACTTCTACGGCACACCGGTGCCCGATGAAAAGGCCCTACTGGTGTGGAGCTGGATCACCGACGAAACCCATGACCTGTCGGCTCTCATCGCTCAGGACGAAGACGGGACGCTCGTCGGCCTCGCCCACTACCGAACCTTCCCCCGCCCCCTTGCCGGGGGAACAGGGATTTACATCGACGACTTGTTCGTCTCGCCGGAGGCCAGGGGCAACGGCATAGCGACCGCCCTGATCGATCGTGTCACCGAGATCGCCAGGGACCAGCGCTCAGACATCATCCGGTGGATCACCGCCCCTGACAACGACGAAGCCCGGGTGCTCTACGACAAGGTCGCTGCGCGCACGAACTGGGTCACCTACGACCGCGCCGTCTGATGCAACTCGGTACCCGATGGAGTGTCGGAGACCCGCCGGCCGCTTCGCTCCCCGAGGTTGTCGTTTCGGCTGTGCGCACGGTCGAGGATGAACTTCGCGCCGACGACGTCGACGCCCGCGGCTGGCGCTGGACGCTCACCTGGCTTGAACGTCGCCCGGTGCTCGAACTCGACGACGGCACGATCATCACCTACAACGACGTCGCCGATTCGGCGACGATCCGCCAGCACGACGCGGCCCTCACCGACGACGAAGAGGAGTAGCGCCGCGCGGCGAGCTCGAGTCGCCGTTTCGCGGACGCCGCGCCGCGTGCTGGTGGACGGCATCCGTTCGCTACTTACGGGCCAGGATCTCGCCGTGGGGCATCGCATACCATCCGCGCGAGTCGCCGACCCAGGCGGTCCAGGCCGCGGAGATCTCCTCAAGATCCGCCTGGCTGGCGGCGCCGGTTTCAATCGACTGCCACGCGAAGCTGGATTTGACGGCACGCTCAGCCCATGCGCTGCCCCACCAGTCCCGATCGTCGTCGGTTGAAAAGCACCACACCGACGCGGTGCTCTCCACATCGGTGAACCCCGCTTCGAACGCCCACGCCTTGAGCGAGCGGCCCGCATTCGGCTCGCCGGAGTTGGATCGCGCGACGGACTGATACACACGCATCCAGGTGTCGAGCCCGGGCAGAAGCGGATACCAGGATGCAGCGCCGTAGATGACATCCCGCGCGGCGACAATGCCGCCCGGCTTCACCACACGGCGCATCTCACGCAGCACAGCGACGGGATCGCCGACGTGCTGCAGCACCTGGTGGGCGTGGACGACGTCGAAGGTGTCGTCGGGAAAGTCGAGCGCATACGCATCCCCGGCGACGAAGTCGACGTTCAGCACGTCGCTGTCACGCGCGAGGGTCGACGCGTGGACGCAGACGTCGGCGGAGGCATCCATCCCGATGACATTGCCGGGGAAGACCCGCTGGGCGATGTCGATCGTGATCGTGCCGGGGCCGCTGCCGACATCGAGCACAGAAGCGCCGCGGGTCAGGTGGGGCGCCAGGTATGCCGCTGAATTATCGACAGTGCGCCAACTGTGGGTACGGAGAACGCTCTCGTGATGCCCCAGCGTGTAGCGTTCAGAGTTAGCCATGACTCAACCCTATGGGTGCGCCGGGAGGGGCTCGGTACACATGTCGGCCGTAGGGTTGGGACATGCCAGAGCCGCTGAACCCGTTCCTCGTTCCGAGCACGCTGCCGTACCAGCTGCCGCCGTTCGCCGACATCCGCGACGAGCACTACCGCCCTGCCTTCGAACAGGGCATGACCGAGCAGCTCGCAGAAATCGAAGCGATCGTCACGTCGACCGATGCCGCCACCTTCGAGAACACCATCCTCGCGCTTGAGCGTTCCGGACAGATCCTCGCACGGGCCGGAAACGTCTTCTTCAACAAGAGTTCGGCCGATTCGAACCCAGTTACCTTGGCACTTGAGGAGCACATCGCCCCGTTGCTCGCTGCCCACTCCGACGCGATCCGGCTGAACCCAGCGTTGTACGCCCGCATCGACTTCCTGCATTCACGGCTCGATGCCCTCGGGCTGGATGACGAATCGCGGTACCTTCTCGAGCGGTACCACACCGAATTCACCCTCGCCGGCGCGGGCCTCAGCGAACCGGAGAAGGACCGGCTCCGTACGCTCAACAGCACACTGTCGACCCTGACGACCCGGTTCGAGAAGAATCTGCTTGCCGACACCAACGACCTCGCTGTTCTCTTCGACGATGTTGCCGAGCTCGACGGGCTCACCGAGGGCGAGATCTCCGCCGCGGCTGAAGCTGCCCGGGAGCGCGGACTTGACGACCGCTACCTGCTCACCCTGGTGCTGCCGACGGGGCATCCGGCCCTTGCGAGTCTCACCAGGCGGGACGTCCGTGAACGGATCATGCGCGCGTCGCGCTCGCGAGGCATCCGGGGCGGTGACTACGACAACAAGAGCCTCGTCCTCGAGATCACGCGGCTCCGAGCCGAGCGGGCTACCCTGCTCGGCTTCGACTCGCACGCGGCGTTCGTGACAGCAGATGAGACCGCGAAGAATCCGGAGAACGTCGCTCGAATGCTTGGATCGCTCGCGCCGGCCGCCGCGCGCAACGCCCGTGCTGAGCTGACCGACCTGCAGGCGCTCGTCGATGCCGGTGAGATTTCGTACGAGGTGTCGAGCTGGGACTGGGCGTTTCTCACCGAGCAGGTGCGTGAGGCCAGGTACGCCGTCGACACGGCGGCCATGCGGCCGTACTTCGAAGCGCAGCGCGTGCTCATAGACGGGATCTTCTTCGCCGCCGCGCAGCTCTACGGTGTACGGTTCACCGAACGCACCGACCTCGACGCCTACCATCCGGAAGTCCGGGTCTTCGAGGTGAGCGAAGCGGACGGCTCCCCCGTCGGCCTCTACCTGCTCGACCTCTACACGCGCGACTCCAAGCGGGGCGGCGCGTGGATGAACCCGTTGATCGCTCAGAACGCACTGCTCGACCAGCCCACTGTTGTCGTGAACAACCTCAACGTGCCCAAACCCGCGCCGGGTGCGCCCACCCTGCTCAGCTTCGACGAGGTGAAAACGTTCTTCCACGAGTTCGGCCACGCCCTTCATGGGCTTTTCGCCCGGGTCAGTTACCCGCGATTCGCCGGAACAAACGTGTACCGTGACTTCGTCGAGTTCCCGAGCCAGGTGAACGAGATGTGGATGCTGTGGCCGGAGGTGCTCGCCAATTACGCCGTGCACCACGAGACCGGCGAACGGATGCCCCAGGAGCTCGTCGACAACATCCGCAGGTCCACCTCGTTCAACGAGGGATTCCTCACCAGCGAATACCTCGCTGCGGCCATGCTCGATCAGGCCTGGCACCGGATTGGCTCAGGCACGGTGGTCAGCGACGTCGCCGCATTTGAACGGGACGCTCTGGCTGCGGCCGGGCTCGATAACCCGGCCGTGCCGTCACGGTACTCGAGCACCTACTTCGCGCACACTTTCTCCGGCGGCTATGACGCCGGCTACTACTCCTACATCTGGAGTGAGGTCCTCGATGCGGATGCCGTCGAGTGGTTCACGGAGAACGGCGGGCTGACGCGCGAGAACGGCGACCGGTTCCGTTCCCTCCTGCTGGGTGTCGGTGGCAGCAAGGATCCGCTCGAGGCGTATCGCGAGTTCCGGGGCCGGGATGCCCGCATCGAGCCGCTGCTGGAGCGACGCGGCCTAGCGGACTGACCCGAGCGTATCGGTTGGGCCCAAAGGGTCGTTCCCACCATCGATCTGGCCCAAGGGGTCGTTCGTGCGCGATCGAACAGCCCTTTGGGACCGATCGACGATTCGCCGAACTTGCGCCCGACGGATGCTGGCTACGCTGACTTCTCTTGGCGACGCGGCTTGTGGGGAACAATCGTCGGTGCCGCGTTTTCCAGAACCGACTCCCGGGTGATCACGACGCGCGCCACCTCTTCGGTCGACGGCACCTCGAACATCACCGGGCCGAGAACCTCTTCGAGGATCGCACGGAGCCCACGGGCACCGGTCTTGCGCAGCACAGCCAGGTCGGCGATCGCCTCGAGTGCACTCTGCTCGAACTCCAGCTCGACACCGTCGATCTGGAACATGCGCTGGTACTGCCGCACAAGGGCGTTCTTCGGAACGGTGAGGATCTCCATCAGCGCGTGCTGGTCGAGTGGCGTCACTGTGGTGACGACCGGGAGACGCCCGATGAACTCCGGGATGAGGCCGAACTTGTGCAGGTCTTCTGGCAGAACCTCGCTGAACAGGTTCATGTCGTCGCCCTTGGAGTGCAGTGGGGCACCGAAGCCGATGCCCTTCTTGCCTGCCCGCGACGAGATGATCTCTTCGAGCCCGGCGAATGCACCGGCGACGATGAAGAGCACGTTGGTGGTGTCGATCTGGATGAATTCCTGGTGCGGATGCTTGCGCCCGCCCTGCGGGGGAACGGATGCGACGGTGCCCTCGAGGATTTTCAGCAGCGCCTGCTGCACGCCTTCACCGGAGACGTCGCGGGTGATCGACGGGTTCTCGGCCTTGCGGGCGATCTTGTCGACCTCGTCGATGTAGATGATGCCTGTTTCAGCGCGCTTGACGTCGTAGTCAGCCGCCTGGATCAGCTTCAACAGAATGTTCTCGACGTCTTCACCGACGTAACCGGCCTCGGTCAGCGCGGTGGCGTCAGCGACGGCGAAGGGAACGTTCAGCCGCTTGGCGAGGGTCTGGGCAAGATAGGTCTTGCCGCAGCCGGTCGGGCCGATCAGCAGGATGTTGCTCTTCGCGATCTCGACGTCGTCGGCGATCGTGTCGGCACTGGTGAGCGTCGTGCGTGCCCGGGTTCGCTTGTAATGGTTGTACACAGCGACGGAAAGCGCCCGCTTCGCTGGCTCCTGACCGATCACGTACTCCTCAAGGAAGTTGAAGATCTCCTTGGGTTTGGGCAGTTCGAAGTCGGGGGCGGCTGCTTCGCCGGCCTCGGCAAGACGTTCCTCGATGATCTCGTTGCACAACTCGACGCATTCGTCGCAGATGTACACGCCCGGCCCCGCAATGAGCTGCTGGACCTGCTTCTGGCTCTTGCCACAGAAGGAACATTTGAGCAGGTCGGCGCTCTCACCGATTCGAGCCATCTGTCCACACTCCTCTTACTGGCCGGTTGCCTGAATTGAGCCTAACCCGAACCTGCGACATCGCACTGCAAGCGGGCTGCCCTGTCTCGAAAAACTCACGATTGCCTACAGCGAACAAAACGGAGCCGGGGTCTCCCCCGGCTCCGTTTTCTTGATTCTGGATGGCGCGTGCGCTCAGGACGCGATGGCGCCTGACGCGGTCTTGTTCAGCGTCGGCAGGTGCTTGCGACTGGTGAGCACCTGGTCGATCAGGCCGTACTCGAGGGCCTCGGACGCCGACAGGATCTTGTCACGGTCGATGTCCTTGTTGACCTGCTCAACACTGCGGTTGGAGTGTGCGGACAGGGTCTCCTCGAGCCAGACGCGCATGCGCAGGATCTCAGCCGCCTGGATCTCGATGTCGGATGCCTGGCCCTGGCCGGCCTCGCCGATGGCGGGCTGGTGGATGAGGATGCGGGCGTTCGGCAGGGCGAGCCGCTTGCCGGGGGTGCCTGCCGCGGTGAGCACAGCTGCGGCGGACGCCGCCTGGCCGAGCACGACGGTCTGGATGTGCGGACGGATGTACTGCATCGTGTCGTAGATCGCCGTCATCGCTGTGAACGATCCACCCGGTGAGTTGATGTACATGACGATGTCGCGGTCGGGGTCCATGCTCTCAAGCACAAGCAGCTGCGCCATGACGTCGTCAGCGGATGCGTCATCGACCTGTACGCCGAGGAAGATGATGCGGTCCTCAAAGAGCTTGGCGTAAGGGTCCTGGCGCTTGTAGCCGTAAGCGGTGCGCTCCTCGAAGCTCGGCAGGATGTACCGGGAGTTCGGCATGGCAGCCGCTGTTGCAGCGAAGTTGCCTGCGGCGCGGAAGGTCGGGGTTTCCATAGTGTTCTGTCCTCTTGGTTTCTCGACGCTTAGTTGGATTCGGTTCCGCCGCCACCGGTCACATCAGTGGCCGATTCGCGGATGTGGTCGACGAACCCGTACTCGAGGGCTTCCTGCGCGCTGAACCAGCGGTCGCGGTCGCCGTCGGCGTTGATCTGCTCGACGGTCTTGCCGGTCTGCGCAGCGGTGATCTCGGCCAGGCGGCGCTTCATGTCGAGGATGAGCTGCGCCTGGGTCTGGATGTCGCTCGACGTTCCACCGAAGCCACCGTGCGGCTGGTGCAGCAGCACGCGGGCGTTCGGCGTGATGTACCGCTTGCCCTTCGTCCCCGCGGTCAGCAGAAGCTGGCCCATCGACGCGGCCATGCCGATGCCGACGGTGACGATGTCATTCGGAACGAACTGCATGGTGTCGTAGATCGCCATGCCCGCGGTGATCGAGCCACCGGGCGAGTTGATGTACAGGTAGATGTCCCGCTTGGAATCCTCAGCCGCGAGCAGCAACAGCTTCGCAGCGATCTCGTTCGCGTTCTCATCGCGGACCTCGGCGCCGAGCCAGATGATGCGATCCTTCAGCAGTCGGTCAAAAACACTGTTGGGCAGTGTCAGTTCGGCCATGTCGCGCTCCATTTCAGTTGTTGCGTGTAATCGAATCTATCGGAGCCAACGCACCGGAACTGCTCTGTTCGCCGTGGGCAGATATCGCGCCGCCCCGCGGTTAAATGACGGATGCCCCGGAATCACTCCCGGGGCATCCATCGTGAGAAAACCTACTTCTCGGTCTTCGCGGTCTTCTTGGCCTTCTTGGGCTTGTCAGCCTCGGCCGCAGCCTCGTCCGTGGTGGTCTCGTCAGCCGGAGCCTCATCGGCCGGAGCCTCATCGGCAGAAGCCTCTTCGGCCACAAGCTCTTCGGTCTCGTCCTCATCGGTCGGAACGAATCCGGTCAGGTCCACAGGCTTGCCGGCTGTGTCGACGACGGTGGTCTTCGCAAGCACGACGGCGAGGGCCTTGTTGCGGGCGACCTCTCCGACCATTGCCGGGATCTGGCCGTTCTCGTCGAGGACCTTGATGAACTCGCCCGGCTCCATGTTGTACTGCGCAGCGCCCTGGATCAGGTACTGGGTCAGTTCATCCTGGCTGACCTGGACGTTCTCGGCCTCGGCGATGGTGTCGAGGAGCATCTGCTGCTTGAACGTGGCCTCGCTCGAAACGGTGACCTCAGCGCGGTGCTCGTCGTCTTCGAGTCGGCCTTCGCCCTCGAGGTGACGGTGTACTTCGTCTTCGACGAGCTTCTCCGGAACGGGAATCTCGACGAGCTCGACGAGCTTCTCGAGCAGCTTGGTGCGGGCAGAAGCGCCCTGACCGAACGCCTTCTGGCGCGCGACCTGCTCCTTGAGGCTCTCGGTGAGCTCGGCGATGGTGTCGAACTCGCTGGCGATCTGAGCGAAGTCGTCGTCAGCCGCGGGCATTTCGCGTTCCTTGACGGCGCCGACGGTGACAGTGATCTCGGCGTTCTCGCCCTCGTGCTCGCCACCGAGCAGCGGTGCGCTGAAAGTGGTGACTTCACCGGCGGTGAGCGACTCGAGCGCCTCGTCGATGCCCTCGATCAGGTCGCCTGAGCCGACCTCGTAGGAGATGCCGGTGGCGTTGTCTACTTCTTCGCCGTTGATCGTGGCGACGAGGTCGATCTGGACGAAGTCACCGGTCTTCGCGGGGCGGTCGACGGTGACGAGCGTGCCGAAGCGGGTGCGGAGCTTGTCGAGCTCAGCGGTGACGTCCTCGTCGGTGATCTCGGCTTCATCGACCTCGATGGTGATGTCGTCGTAGGACGGCAGGGTGATCTCTGGGCGCACGTCGACCTCAATGGCGAGCTGCAGGTCTCCCGAGAAGTCCTTGTCGCTGGGCCACTCGACGATGTCAGCCTGGGGGCGTCCGAGGGTGCGGATGCTGTGCTCTTCGACAGCGGCGCGGTAGAAGCCGTCGAGGCCTTCGTTGACCGCGTGCTCCAGAACGGCGCCTTTGCCCATGCGCTGGTCGATGATCGCCGGCGGAACCTTGCCCTTGCGGAATCCGGGGATGTTGACCTGTTCGGCGATGTGGCCGTAGGCGTGGGTGATGCTCGGCTTCAGGTCTTCAGGCGTCACCGAGATGGCGAGCTTGACACGTGTGGGGCTGAGCTTTTCGACCGTGGATTTCACGTTGGTGTGTTCTCCTGTGTTGTGGATTTTTTCCTCGATCTGAGGAGGTCGGACTTGTCGGGGCGACAGGATTCGAACCTGCGACCTCCCGGTCCCAAACCGGGCGCTCTACCAAGCTGAGCTACGCCCCGGTAGCTGAACTACCGGTGTGGACTCACACACCAATCAAGAAGGCGGTAATGGAAGGCCTCCGACAGTCTAATGCACGGATGCCGGTAAAAAACCGCCGTAACAGGTGGCTGCACATCCGACCCCGAAACGTGTACTACGATATTCGGGTGCCGGTCTTCCGGCCGCGGGGATGTAGCTCAATGGTAGAGCCTCAGTCTTCCAAACTGATCACGCGGGTTCGATTCCCGTCATCCCCTCCAGTTCCCCGTTCAGCACCGGCACGTTCGATACCGGCGAGTCAAAGGTGAAGCAATGAAGATGCTCCGCCCTCACTCGATCTGGACCGCTGTCGGTGTTGCGCTCTTCGTCGCAGCCGGCATTTTTCTCGGCACCGGGCGTTTCGGAGCGGGTGTCGGTCTCATGGTGGCTTCCGCGGTGTGCCTTGGCACGGCCATGACCTCACACCGACGGTGGATCAGGAAGTACGGGTCCGACTAGGCGATCAGCCTCTGAGCGACTGGGCGTGGTGCCGGGTGTGTTCGAGGTAGATCTCGGCGTTCTTGCGGATGCCGTCCACCTCGTCGTCGGTCAGCTCCCGGCGCACTTTCCCCGGCACTCCTGCGACGAGTGACCGAGGCGGGATCACGGCGCCGGAGAGCACGACCGCTCCCCCGGCGATGAGGCATTCGTCGCCGATGACCGCACCACTGAGTACGACGGCTCCCATGCCGACAAGCACGGTGTCCCCGATGGTGCAGCCGTGCACGACAGCATTGTGACCGACCGACACGTTGCGCCCGATGACCACGGGCGACGAGGAATCCACATGCACCGCGACGCCGTCCTGGATGTTGCTGCCCTCACCGAGTTCGATGGAGGCGGAGTCAGCACGGAGGACGGCGTTGTACCAGACGCTTGACGCCTCCTTCAGCGTGACGTTTCCGACGATCCGTGCTCCGGGTGCGACGAAGGCCGTGTCGGCGATCACCGGTCCGTCCATGCCGGATAGCGGGATGATGCTTGCTGCGCTGTCGCTCGTCATGCCGTCACCCTATCGCGACCGGATTTTCTCCACACGGCCGTCTTGTCCCCCAATCGCCCAACGACGCCCACGCGCGTCGCGGCTCTGCCACAATCGGGGCCATGTCTCCGACACCGGGCTTTCCTGCGCCATCGACGCCATCGACATCGACGCCATCGACATCGAGCCCTTCAGGCCCCAACGGGGTTCCGGCCCGCTGGCCTCTCCGGCCAGAGTTTCTCACCGACACGACACTGTGCCCTGCCTGCTTCGGGACGATCGCCATTGCGCCGCTCCCGACAGTGCTGGACGGGTCCACCGGCCCGGTGTGCACGGTATGTCGTCTCGACCTCAGCGTCCCCGAAGCGCACCTCCTGCTTGAGGCCGGCAGTGCCGTCGCTCTCGCTGAGTCCTCACGACAGGTGCTCCTCACCCGCATGCGCGGTGCCCAGATGGAGCGGGAACAGGTCGTAACCCGAGCCCGTGCCGCCGCAGCCGCCGTGCCGGTGTACGCCCCGCAGGCATACCCCGTTCCCCAGCCGTTCCCCACCGCGCAGCCGGCTGCCACTCTCGCTTCGAACACGCAAGGTCAATCCAACCCCTTCGCAACCGGGAACCGGGTGCCGCAGCCGCAGCACCCGTCCAGCACAGAGCATCCCATGGCCGCAAAACCGCGGCGTTCCGGTGTGCAAATCCTCATGCTGACCGTCGGCGTGATCCTCGTATCGGTCATGGCGTTGTTCTTCGTCCTCGTCGCGTACCTTGTGGCGAGCCTTGAGGTGCGGTCGCTGCTCACCGGCGTGGCAAGCGTTGCCGTGTTCGGGGTCGCCGTTCTGCTACTCCGCCGACGGTTGCAGGGCACCGCCGAAGGTATCGCATCGCTTGCTGTTGTCCTGTTCCTGCTCGACCTGTGGATCATCCGGGCTAACGGAGTGTTCGGCTCCGCGAACATCGACGGCTGGCTGTACGCAGGTCTCTCAGCGGGTCTTCTCACCGCCCTTCTCGCGGTCGGCGCCCGCGCGATCCCACTCCGAACCCTCTCACTGTCCGCGGTGCTGATCGGGCCGTTCGCGAGTTTCGCCCTCGTCCAGGGGTTGCTCGTCGACGTCGACGGCTGGACCCGCGCCTGGACCGCTCTCACCAGCGTCGGCGTCGCGTCACTGATCTGGACCCGGCTAGAGCGCCCGCTCGAGCGGACGATCCTCCTGGCCGGCGGCATGATCGCCACTGCCGTGGCCGCGCTCTGCGCGTTCGGAGCGTTCCCGGAACTGCCGGCGGCCCGGAGCATGGCGTTCGCGGTCGTCGCCGGAGTGTGGCTCGTCATGCTCGCTGCCGCGCCCGCCCGGCGAGTCCCCGACGGAGCGGATGCTGCGAGGCCGATCGGCCTGAACGCCTGGGATGTGATCGCGGCCGTGGGCCTGGGTCTCGCCGCCTCAGGCGCCGGTCTGTCCCTGTTCCTCGGGGGCCGGGTCGTGGATGCCATTCTCTGGTTGCCGGCATCCGTCACCGCCCTCGCGGCTCTTCTCGTCGCCGCTCTCACCCACGTTGCGCCACTCGCCCGCCTGGTTCCCGCGCTCCGTCTCGCCGCGGTGATCCCACTCGGCGTTGCCGGGCTCGCGGCGGCGCCCGCGTTCGGGTTCACCGTCGCGACGTCCGCCTGGGGAGCCACGACGACACCGTTCAGCGTTCCCGCGTTCGGGGTACCGGCGAATCCGCTCGTTCAGATGGGAATCGAGTCCCCGCTCGCCCTGATACTCGTCGCAGCCATCGGCATCGCGACCCTCGCGACCCTCGGGCGTGCTCAAGGGTCGAGCTGGATTCCCGCCGGCATCGGCGGGCTCGGCCTCATCGGTGCCTCGGCGTCGATCGGCCAGCCCGTGGCATCCGCCCTGTGTCTCGGTTTTCTCGCCGCTGCCCTGCTCGCGGCTGTCGTCGTGGTGGAGCAGGCTGCTCTACGCCTGGCGCTCGGCATCGTGTTCGCCGCGGCCGTTGTCGTCTTCGGCACGATCGGCCTCACCAGCACGGCCACCTTCCCGGTGACCGCCATCGCCTCGGTGGTGTTGCTCGCGTCCGCCAGGCAGACTCTCGTCCGGCTCGCGGCGGCTCCGGTGACGGCAGCGTTGGCCGTGATCGCGACCGGTTCGGCCGCGATCGCGCTCGTTCTCAGCGCGCGGATGGTGCCAGCATGGTTCGAATCGGTCACCGGCACGACAGCCGGAGTGGCGATGCCAGCGCTGTGGATGACAGTCGTCGCACTCCTCGTCGGCGCCGCAATTCCGTTCGCCGTCGATCTGCTCAGCCGGGCAGACGCTGCCGTACTTTCCGCCGTTGCCGCCGTCGCAGCAGTCATCGGGATTTCGGAACTGTACGCCCAGGGAAGTCCGGTGCCCCTTTTCGCGACGGTGGTTGCGGCCGCAGCGGCGAGCCTGGCGTGGCAGGTCCCGGGGCGGGCGGCCGCCTGGCCCGAACGTTTCGTCACTGCGGCCGTCGCGCCGGCCGCGATCGTCGGGGCCGTCGACATCGCCTGGCCCGAATTCGCCCCGGCCCTCCTATTCGGCGCCCAGCGGGATCAGGCGACCGGAGTGGTTCTCGCCGGTGCGATCGTGGTCCTGGCGGCGGTCGGGGCGGTCCTGTTCCCGCGACGAGACGGCCTCCCCGGAACGTCCCCAGCGCGCGTCGGATGGGACGGTGCCCTGGCTGTCGCCGCCGTTGCCGTCGTAGTTTCGGCGACGGTCGAACCGGAGCTTGGCTGGCTCACACTCGTGCTTCTCGCTGTCGCCGCGGTCCTCGTCGCCAGCGGCGACGGCGACATCGTCGCCGGGACCTCGCCCCGTCGGCACGTGGCATGGCTGGGGCTCCCCCTCGCTGTCGCCGGGCTCTGGCTCGGACTCCTGCGCGCCGACGTCACTGTTGTCGAGTTCTACACTCTGCCGGTGTCCGCCCTTCTGTTCGCCATCCTCGGTGTTCTCCTCATTCGGCGGCCGGTGGCGGACGGACGGGTCCAGCCGGGACGCTCCGCCCTTCTCGCTGCAGCACTCGCGGTCAGCGTCGGCCCGAGCGCAATTGCCTCCGCCGGGGCCGAGCCGCTGAGAACGGGTGTCGTGCTCGGGATGTGTGCAATCCTCATCGCCGCAGGCGCTTTCCTTCCTCCGGTGTTCCGTGGCCTCCGCTGCAGTGTCGTCGTATGGCTCGCCGGCGTCTCAGGTGCGACCCTTACCTCTGTCGGAAGCGCCGCCATCAACCGGGATGGCTCGAGCATTCCGTTCGAGGTGTGGTCGGCGGGTGGCGCCTTCCTCCTTCTTGCGGCAGGCCTGCTCTGGCACCGCCAACGGCAGACACCGGCCGCGCTCGCAACGGCGGCAGTCGTGGCATCCGTTCTGGTACTCACCCTGCCAACCCTCACAGCACTTCTCACCGGCAACCTCGACGCGTGGCGTGGACTCCTGGTGCTGGTCGTACTGTGCGGCTATCTGATCACAGCATCCGTTCACGATGAATTCTCGCCAGCCTTCCGCTGGGCATCCGCCGGCTGCGCCGTCGTCCTCGCCTGCGCGCTCCTGGTTACCGGGACCGTCGATCCGTTCGAGCTCGCTACCGTCCCCCTCGCGGTCGCACTGATCGTGGGTGGTGTTCGGCTCAGCCGCCACCAGAAGCGTGGCTCCTGGGCAGAACTCGGGCCGGGTCTCGGTGTTCTCCTGGTGCCGTCGCTGGTCGCGAACCTCGGTTTATCGAACGAGCTCTGGCGGGTCGTCACCCTGGGTGTCGTCGCTCTCCTCGTGTTCGGTGCGGGCCTCGCGCTGAAGCTACAGGCACCCACGCTGATCGGCGCGGTCGTCGTGGTTGCGCACGGGCTGGCGCAGCTCTGGCCCTGGATCTCCGATCTGTACGGCAGCGTCCCGTGGTGGCTGTGGGCGGGCGTCGGCGGCGTGACCCTCATCGTGTTGGCGGCGACCTACGAAAGCCGGATCCGCGATCTCAAGGCTGCGGCCCGTGGGATCACGTCGCTGCGCTGAGGGCTCCAGGAACCCGTAAACCGTGAGGTTAGACGAGCCTTCGCTTCCTTGCGGAATGTGCGTAGCTGAGTAGCGTTGTTTCCAACAGCGCATCACGCGCCCAGCGAAGGGGAATACTCATGACAGATCTCACCACCGTTTCATCCACCTCCGTCAGCCCCGACGTCGCAGCGGGAGTCGCACAGTTCCTGAGCCCGGTCGTCATCGACCTGACCGCTCTCGTCGTGAACGGAAAGCAGGCTCACTGGCACGTTCGCGGAGCGAACTTCGTCGGAGTCCACGAACTCCTCGACACCATCGTGGAACACGCCCAGGACTGGGCAGACAGCGCCGCTGAGCGCATCGTCGCCCTCGGCCTTCCCGTCGACGCCCGACTGGCCACCGTCGCCGCCAAGACCACGACGGGTGAACTGACGGCAGGATTCCAGCAGTCGGACACCACCATCGCTGAGTTCGTCGCACAGATCGACGCCGCCCTCACCTCAATCAAGACGGCCGTCGACGAGCTGGACTCGATCGACCTCACCAGCCAGGACATCGCCATCGAGATCGCCCGCGGACTCGAGAAGGACCGCTGGTTCCTCGTCGCCCACGTCTCCAAGTAGCAACACGACGAAAGGAGGGCCGCTCGATCCGGGCGGCCCTCCTTTCGCGTTAACGGAGCTTCCGCTCAGAGCGCGTTGAAGGTATCACGGCCGCCCAAGATTGTGGCGGCCACCGGCATCCGTCGCAGTTCTTCCGGGCACGCCGTGTACGGGTCCCTGTCGACGAGGACGAGGTCGGCGACCTGCCCGGCCCGGATCGTCGGGCTTCCGGTTCGCGTGGACGCCGCGATCGCTTCGGCGACGGTGACCGACTGCTCCGGATGCCACGGTGCGCGTCCGTCACGGGAGCGCCCCACCGCGGCCGAAATGGCCTGCCATGGATCGAGCGGGGCGACGGGCGCGTCCGAGCCGAGGGCGAGTCTCCCGCCGGCGTCGAGGATGCTGCGGAGGCTGAACGCACGATCGGTCCTGCCCGCCCAATACCGGTCCGCGACATCCCGGTCGTCCATCGCGTGTTCGGGTTGCACACTCGCTGTCACCCCGAGTTCCGCGAACCGGACGATGTCTCGGGACGAGAGCAGCTGGGCGTGCTCCACCGAGCCTCGGGAACCCGTGGCGGCGAACGCGTCAAGGACATGGGTGTTGGCCTGGTCTCCGATGGCGTGGATGGCTGAGTCGAGGCCGGCGTTCCGTGCGCGTGACATCAGGTCGATGAGCTCGCCCGGCGGCACGTTCAGGATCCCGTGGGGGTTCGGGTCCGCCACCCCGGGATACGG
The DNA here is from genome assembly GCF_900115155.1 of Mycetocola miduiensis. Taxonomy (GTDB): domain Bacteria; phylum Actinomycetota; class Actinomycetes; order Actinomycetales; family Microbacteriaceae; genus Mycetocola_A; species Mycetocola_A miduiensis. The sequence goes on along the minus strand of NZ_FOVM01000002.1, from coordinate 320,176 downwards.
CTCGACACAGTAGGCGGTCCGGGTGTTGAGCGATCCGTCGGTGATGACCTTGAACGACCCGACTTCGAGCAGGCCGTGGGTGTGCGGAAGGATCTGCCCGGACTGCAGGCGTTCGGCGATAGCTCGGTCGAGGTCTTGCGGATAGATGCCGAACCGGGCGCGCAACGCAAGGGTGCCTGCCGCGATGCGTCTCGTCCACGATTCGAGGTTCCATGCCATTTCGAAGTCGACGATGCCGACTACACCCCGGGCGGCGGCGGCATCGGCGGCGTCGCGCACCCAACCGTCGACGACCCTCTCGGGGGCGCTTTCGATGCTGCGGTGCACGGCGAACGCGTCCTCTTCGCGCAGGATGCCCGTGGCATGGCCGGCGTGACCGTGCTGACGCAGCGCGGCACTGTTCAACCAGACACAGTGCAGGTCACCTGCGATGAGGATCACCGCACGCCCGTGCGACGCCCGGTCGAAGGCGGCGAGGTCTGCCGCGTATGGCCAGAGCGCGTCGCGGAACCCGAACCCGACGGCGGGTTCATCCGAACCGGCGGACGTGTCCGGATTCGGGGCGGTGTGCGCGTCGACCGTCGCGAGCACCTCGGCCGCCGTCGACGTGCCGGCAAGGTCGAACCGGCGGGACGTCTGCGCCCACTGGGTGAAGTGCACGTGAGAATCCCACAGCCCGGGCAGGAGCCACCGCCCATCGCCCCTGGTTTCTTCGCCCTCGGCGGGGCCGGTTCCTGCCGGCCGGAACTCGGCGACGGTGCCATCCTCGAGCATGACGTCGACAGGCCGGCCGTCCCCGCCGGCGAGGCGCACGTCGGTGAGGGTGCGACGGATGCCGGAACCCGGCCGGGCAGCGCGGAGCCGGAATTCGGTCATCGGCGAGCCCGGCGCATCTCGGCGGCGAGGGCTGGGTTGGGGTATTCGACACCGTTCTCGAGCTGGTCGATGATCCTCTCGACCGTCTCGGCCGGCCGGTTCTGGCTGAGCTTGCGTTTCGCGGTGACGCGGGTCGGGGTAAGGCGGAAGCCGACCGTTCCGCTGCTGATACGGCGCGCGTATTCGGCGTTCGCCGGAGTTCCCTCCATCAGCCGGGGTTCAGGCATGCGCTTCTCGAAGTGTTCCACGAGGTGGCCGAGGACCCGGTAATTCTCCTCGTCGCCGAGGATTTCGGGGACGGCGCGCAGGTGTGCGACGACGAAGTTCCAGGTCGGCACCGCTGGATTGTCGTCGTACCAGCCCGGTGAGATGTAGCCGTGCGGACCCTGCACGATCACGAGCAGCTCGTGGGATCCGAGCTCGTGGATGGCCTCGTCGGGGCGGCCGACGTGGCCGAGGATTGTGAGGTCGTCCCGGTCCGGGTCCAGCACGACGGCGTAGTGGGATGCGACGAGGCCGTCGGCCGTTTCGCTCACGAGGGTGACCCACGGGTTCTGTTCGATCAGCCGGCGAATCTCGGGGATGTCGCCGAGCACGAAACTGGGATTCTGTCGCATCGGATCCTTCTCGAATCGGGTGAACTTAGCGTTGGCAGACCGGGCACCAGTACAGCTTCCTGGCGCCCATCTCTTCGAGCAGGATATGCGTTCCGCACACCCGGCAGGGCAGGCCCTCACGTTTGTACACCCAATGCCGGTCGTCGCGATGCGCCATGGCTTTGCGGTAGTCGTCGCCGGTGAGGTTGTCCATCGTCATCATCTGGCCGGTTTCGACGCCGATCCGCAAGAGCCTCGACCAGTCCTGCCAGATCGCCCGCACGGTCTCGTCAGGCACGAGCTTGCCCGGTGTGTGCGGGTTGACGCCGGCACGGAACAGCAGCTCTGCCCGGTATACGTTGCCGATGCCGGAGACCACCGACTGGTCCATGAGCAGCAACCCGATCGGGGTCGGCTTTCGTCGGACGACGGCGGTGAACCGGTCCTCGGCTTCGTCACTGTCGTCGAGCAGCGGGTCTGGTCCCAGTTTCGCAATCACCTCGCCGACACGGGAGTCGTCGATGACCTCGCAGGCGGTCGGACCCCGCAGGTCGGCGACGGCGTGCTCGGCGAGGAGCCGCACGCGCACTGCGCCGACCGGCTCCGGCGGGAACGTCTCCCACTCGGAACCGGCGAGGCCTTTGGTCTGCTCAGACATTCGCACGCGGGTCTTCCGCGGGGCGCCGATCGAGCTCAGGGAATTCTCCCCGGCATCATCGAGGATCGCCGCCGCCAGGTCAGTGCCCCGCTGGTTGGTGTGCCCCATCCGGCCGTTCGCGGAAGCGATCGTCGCATCCTGGGTGATCTCACCGGCGAAGTCCCAGGCCCCGTACATCCCGAGGTGGACCCGCAACCAGACGCTGTCGTCGAAGTCGATGAACATCTGTTTGCCGACAGCCTTCACATCGGTGACGGTGCGCCCGTCGAGGATCGCCGCGCCGTCGACGAACCGACCCTGGGGTGAGGTGACACGGACGCGGTGGCCTTGGAAGTTCTGCCTGAACTGCCGCGCGATGCGGTGGACGGAATGCCCCTCAGGCATATCAGCCGCGTTCGGTAAGGGCGTCGACGCCCTTGCCCTCGATCGTGCCGGTCTCTTCAAACTCGGCGAGCTGCGCAATCCGGCGAACGTGGCGTTCTTCAGCGGTGAACGGCTCGGCGATGAACGCGTCGATGAAGGCGATGGCCTCGTCGACGGAGTGCTGGCGGGCCCCAATCGAGATGACGTTGGCGTCGTTGTGGTCGCGGGCCAGTTTCGCCGTGCTCAGGTTCCAGACGAGGGCTGCCCGGATGCCGCGCACCTTGTTCGCTGCGATCTGCTCACCGTTGCCTGAACCACCGAAGACGACGCCGAGCGCTTCAACTCCCGCCGACTGGTCGCGCGCGACGGCAATGGCGGCGTTGATGCAGAACGCCGGGTAGTCGTCCAGCGCGTCGTATTCGGTCGGTCCGTGGTCCACGACCTCGTGACCGTTATCGCGAAGATGCTGCTGGAGGTGCTGGCTGAAGTCGAGGCCGGCGTGGTCGGTGGCGATATGGATGCGCATGCTTCCATTCTGCCGTTTCCTACGCGCGCCGGCGCCCGACACCGGTCAGTTGAGGATCGGACCGACCGTGCGGCTGCGCTTGATCTCGAAGAACCCGGGGTACGCCGCGACGGCGACGACGCCGTCCCAGAGTTTGGCGGCCTCTTCACCGACCGGGGCCGGGGAGATGACCGGGCCGAAGAAGGCGACGTCGTTCACGGCGATGACCGGAGTCCCGACATCCTGGCCCACCCGGCCGATGCCGTCGAAGTGGCTCGCCCGCATCTGCGGGTCGTACGTGTCGCTCAGCGAGTGCTCGGCGAACTCCGGCGGCAGCCCGACTTCGGCGAGCGCCTGCGCGATCACGACATCCGGGTCTGTCGATTCACCGAGGTGGATCTGCGTGCCGAGGGCGTCGTACAGCGGTTTGACGATCGCTTGGCCGAATTCTTCCTTCGCAGCGGCGACGAGGCGGGTGTAACGGAGCGCACGGGGGAAAAACGCGCGGTACTCCTCGGAGACGTCCTGGTCTTCGTTGAGAACGGCGAGGCTCATCACGTGCCAGGTGACGTCGAGGTTGCGCAGCTGGGCAACCTCATCGACCCAGCGGGAGGTCATCCAGGCCCACGGGCAGGAGGGGTCGAACCAGAAGTCGACGGCGGTCGGGACGGAGGTCGAAATATCGGTGCTCATACGTCCAGCCAACCATGGAACCCCGGCCCCGCATTCCCGCGACCGTTCCCGCGGGGCTCGGAAGCAAAGGACTACGCTTGCAACTCGGACACGATCCGCCCGTCCCATTTCGCACAAAGGAGTTCCGCGTTGCCCGGAGAAAACCTCACCCGCGCCGAAGCACAGGAACGGGCATCGCTCGTTTCGACCTCAAGCTACGACGTCACCCTCGACCTCACCACCGGCCCTGAGACCTTCCGTTCGACCACGACGGTGCGCTTCACGGGCACACCCGGCGCGTCCACCTTCATCGACGCGATCACGCGGACCGTGCACGCTGTGACCCTCAACGGTGTGAGCCTCGACCCGGCTGTTGTGAGTGACGGCACCCGCATCACCCTCCACGACCTGCAGGCCGAGAACGAGCTCTCCGTCGACGCCGACATGATCTATATGAACACGGGTGAGGGACTGCACCGCTTTGTCGACCCCGTCGACGACGAGGTCTACCTGTACAGCCAGTTCGAGGTCCCCGACTCCCGCCGCATGTTCGCGGTGTTCGAGCAGCCCGACCTGAAGGCGACGTTCCGGTTCACGGTGACCGCCCCCGCCCACTGGGATATCATCTCGAACGCTCCGACCCCGGAGCCTGTCGCTGCCGGCGAGGACAGCAAGACCTGGGCGTTCGAACCCACACAGGTGATGTCGAGCTACATCACCTGCATCATCGCCGGTCCGTACGCGGTGGTGCGCAGCGAACTCACCTCGAGCGACGGCCGCACCATCCCGCTTGGCGTCTTCTCGCGCAAGAGCCTGTCGCAGTACCTCGACGCGGACTACATCTTCGAGAAGACCCGTCAGGGCTTCGAATACTTTGAGTCGAAGTTCGACTACCCGTACCCGTTCGAGAAGTACGACCAGCTCTTCGTGCCCGAGTACAACGCCGGCGCCATGGAGCACGCGGGAGCGGTGACGTTCACCGAGGCGTACATCTTCCGTTCCAAGGTGACGGATGCCGTCAAGGAGCGCCGCGTCGTCACGATCCTCCACGAGCTGGCCCACATGTGGTTCGGTGACCTCGTCACGATGAAGTGGTGGAACGACCTCTGGCTGAACGAATCGTTCGCCGAGTGGGCATCCACCATCGCCGTCGCGGAAGCCACCGAGTGGACCGGCGCCTGGACGACGTTCAACGCCATGGAGAAGAGCTGGGCGTACCGCCAGGACCAGCTGCCGTCGACCCACCCGATCGTTGCGACCATCAACGACCTCGAAGACGTGCAGGTCAACTTCGACGGCATCACCTACGCCAAGGGCGGGTCTGTGCTCAAGCAGCTCGTCGCCTGGGTCGGCATCGACGCGTTCTACGCCGGGGTCTCCGCGTACTTCAAGAAGCACGAGTGGGGCAACACCGAACTCGTCGACCTGCTGACCGAGCTGGAGACGGCATCCGGTCGTGACCTCAGCGGCTGGGGCAAGCTGTGGCTCGAGACGGCCGGGGTCAACACCCTCCGTCCGGAGATCTCCGTCGACGAGTCTGGAGTGATCACCGGTTTCACCGTGCTGCAGAGTGCCGTGGCCGAATACCCGACGATCCGCCCACACCGCCTCGCCATCGGCTTCTACAACTCCGTCGACGGCAAGCTCGTTCGCCAGCACCGTCTCGAGTTGGACGTCGACGGCGAGCGAACGGATGTTCCGGAGTTGGTCGGCAGAAAGCGTCCCGACCTGGTGCTCCTGAACGACGACGACCTCGCCTACGCCAAGATCCGCCTCGACGACGCGTCGCTCGCCGTCGCAACGACGTCGCTCGCGACCATCGAGGATCCCCTCGCCCGCTCACTCGTCTGGGCCGCCGCGTGGGATGCGACCCGCGACGCCGAGACCCCTGCCCGCGAATACGTGCGGCTGGTGCTCGGTAACATCGCGAGCGAGACCGAGTCGACGACCATCCGGACAACCCTCACCCAGCTCCTGCTCGCCGCGACCCAGTACGTCGCCCCCGAGGCTCGTGAAGACGTGCTCGTCGAGGTCGGCGACACACTGTGGCAGTTGGCAGAGGGCGCGGAGCCGGGTTCGGACGCCCAGTTCCAGTTCGTGAAGTTCTTCGCCGGCGTCGCGTCGACCGATGTGCACGTCGACATCCTGCGCGGCCTGCGCTCAGGGGAGCTTGTCCTTGACGGCCTGACGGTCGACACCGACCTCGACTGGGAGCTGCTCACGGCGCTCACTGCCGGCGGCGCCGCCGGGAACGAGGAGGTCGACACCGCCCTGGCCGACGACAACACCGCAAACGGGGCCAAGGCGGCAGCGCTCGCCCGTGCAGCGATCCCGACGCTCGAGGCGAAACGCGCCGCGTGGGCATCCGTCGTCGACACCGACACGGCCCCTAACGCGATCGTGCAGTGGACCGGGATCGGCTTCCAGCGGGCTCGTGACAAGGATGTGCTCGCATCGTTCATTCCGGACTACTTCGGGATGCTCCAGCACGTCTGGGAGTCGCGCAGCTACAAGATCGCCGAATACCTGGTGATGGGGCTGTACCCGGCGCCTCTCGCGAACGAGGAACTCCGCGACGCCACTCTCGCATGGCTTGAAACGAACCCGGAGCCGCCAGCGCTTCGCCGGATCGTCGTCGAGAGCCTCGCCGGCGCCGAGCGTGCGCTCAAGGCACAGGAGCGGGACGCACAGGCGTAACCTTCCGCGAGTTGCCCGGTTTTCGGGGTTCCGGCCCGTCCGAACCCGGTAAACCGGGCAACTCGCGTTAACCAGCGCCTCCAGCATCCGTTCAGAGGCCACCCGGTAGACTTGAAGCAATGAATATGACTGACTTCTGGGCGAGCGTCGACGCGTTCTTCCTCACCCCGCTCGGCCGCCTCGTCGCCATCGCGAGCATCATCGTCGGCGCGTTGGTCGCGGCCTGGCTCCTCCACTTCGTCATCCGGCGGATCGTCAACCAGATCGTCTCCGGAGTGAAGAAAAACCAGGGCGCCGAAGACACCCAGGCCCTCAACGTCTCGCCCCTTGCCGCCGTGCGGCTTGTTCAGCGCACCCGCACGCTCGGCACAGTGCTTGGCAACATTGTCAACGTCACCGTGGTCATCATCACGATCGTGCTCATTGTCAACCAGATCGACCAGAACATCATCGGGTCGCTCGCGCTCCTCACCGCCGCGCTCGGTGCCGGCCTTGGTTTCGGTGCCCAGAACATCGTCAAGGACGTACTGAACGGCCTGTTCATGGTGATGGAGGACCAGCTCGGTGTCGGCGACGTCGTCGACCTCGGCCCGGCCACCGGTGTCGTCGAACGCGTCGGCATCCGGATCACCCAGGTCCGTGACGTCAACGGAACCCTCTGGTTCGTGCGGAACGGCGAGATCCTCCGTGTCGGCAACATGTCGCAGGGCTGGGCGCGGGTCATCATCGACCTGGCCGTCCCGTATGACGCCGACGTCGAGGCCGTGCAGGACCGGATGATGGAAGCCGCGTCATCGCTGGCCCAGGATCCGAAGTGGCGCAGCAGAATTCTTGAGCGCCCTGAGCTGTGGGGCATCGAGTCCATCTCTGAGGAAGCTCTCGTCATTCGTCTCGTCGTGAAGACCCGTCCGCCGGCCAAGGACGATGTCGCCCGCGAACTTCGCGCCAGGCTCAAGGCCGCCACCGACGCCATGGGCATTCAGCTTCCTTCGCTGAAGAGCGTCGTCCTCGAGGGCTTCGACGGTGCTTCTTCCGTCACCGGCGCTCGCCCGCCGCGGACGAAAGCGCTCTCGGTCGTCAACGAAGCACCGCACGTCGGGCGGAAGTCGCCGAGAAAGGCACCACGGAAGTCATGAGCAATCTTCTCTCCAGCTCGTTCTACGCCGAAGTCGGCGGCCGCCCCACCTTCGAAAAGCTCTGCGTAGAGTTCTACAAGGGCGTCGCCGACGACCCGGTACTCAAGCCGATGTACCCGGAAGAGGACCTCGGTCCGGCAGCCGAACGACTCACGATGTTCCTTGAGCAGTACTGGGGCGGGCCATCGACGTACAGCGAGCAGCGTGGTCACCCCCGGCTGCGGATGCGGCACATGCCGTTCAAGGTCAACCCGGACGCCCGTGACCGCTGGCTCCTCCACATGCGCGCCGCGGTCGACACCCTCGGGCTGTCGCCCCTGCACGAGGCGACGCTCTGGGATTACCTCGAGCGCGCCGCGCAGGCGATGGTCAACACCTTCGACGAATAACCCCCACGGGTGACCCGGGCAGGTAACCCGACAGCGGACCCGGATCTCCTCCGATGAGCAAGCCGGCCACCACAGCTGGTTCGTCCTGACCCAACGAATCATCGAGAAGAGTTCGCGCTCTCCGGCAGTGAACAGAACCCGGACCTCACCGGCAAGGCGGTTGCCTTTTGACGGGTCGCACGGTCGGCCGGTCGATCGCCGCCCAGCTGCGCTGACCCCTGTCGTCATCTCGGTCGAAGCCCTTGCCGTCGGGCGGCTCCAGGGTGTCGAATCGTGTCATATCGTGCGAGCGACCGGTGAAGTAGGGAGTTTTTCATGTCGGCTAAGGGTACGAATGGCTCTGTGAAGGCTCCGGGGCGGAGCACCACTGAGCGTGCGGACGCCTCGCCCGGCGTGTGGGCCGGACGCCCGGAGAACATCCGCAACGTCGCGCTGGTCGGCCGGTCGGGGTCTGGCAAGACGATGCTCACCGAGGCCTTGCTTGCCGCGACCGGCGTCCTCACGCGCATCGGCTCGATCGTCGACGGCACGACGGTGAGCGACTCCGACCCGTCAGAGATCCACCAGCAACGGTCCGTCGCCCTGTCCGTGCTGCCGATCGCCGTTGATGACATCAAAGTGAACCTGCTCGACACACCGGGCTACCCGGACTTCGTCGGTGACCTGCGCGCCGGTCTGCGAGCAGCGGATGCCGCCCTCTTCGTCGTGTCTGCGGTCGACGGTGTCGACGCTGCCACGACCGCCCTGTGGTCCGAATGCGACCGGGTCGGGATGCCGCGTGCCGTCGTGATCAGCCGGATCGATCATCCGCGAGCCAACTACGACGCCGTCCTGGCGGCCTGCCAGCAGGCATTCGGCAACTCGGTGCTGCCCCTCTACCTACCCGTCCGAACGTCGGGGGCGATCAGCGGCCTGCGCGGGTTGCTGTCGGGCACGGTGTCCGACTACGGCACAGGCAGGACCCCGGTCTACCGGCCAGCCACCGCCGACGAACTCGCCGACGCCGAAGCCTCCCGCGGCACACTGATCGAAGGCATCATCGCCGAGAGCGAGGACGAGACGCTCATGGACCGCTACCTCAGCGGCGAGGAGATCGAGCTCGGCACCCTGATCGCTGACCTGGAAACCGCGGTGGCGGGCGGGTCGTTCTTTCCGGTGCTGCCGACATCCGCCGAAACCGGCGTCGGCACCGCTGAGCTGCTCGAGCTGATGACCGGGGCGTTCCCGTCTCCTCTGGAGCGGCCGGTCCCGCCAGTGACCGACCTCGGTGGCAGATCGGTAGGTCGGCTGAGCTGCGACCCGGCGGGGCCTCTTGTCGGCGAGGTAGTCCGAACGACCATCGACTCGTTCCTCGGCAGGGTCTGCCTGGTGCGGATCTTCTCGGGCACGTTGCGCGAGAACTCGAACATCCATGTCGCCGGGCACGGGCTCGCCGACCGGGGCCACCAGGACCACGACAGCGACGAACGGGTCACGCACCTGCAGTCTCCGCTCGGTTCCACCCTGCGTCCGGTGCCGTCCTGCATCGCCGGGGACATCTGCGCGCTCACCAAACTGAGCAGCGTCGAGACCGGTGACACCATCTCCGACAAGGAACAGCCGCTGCTCGTGCAGGAATGGGACATGCCGGAGCCGTTGATGCCCGTGGCCGTGCAGGGGGCATCCCGAGCCGACGACGACACGCTGGCTCGAAGCATGGGGAAGGTTGCGGCCGTCGACCCGACGCTCCGCGTCGAACGTAACCCGGAAACCCACCAGCTCATCCTCTGGTGCATGGGTGAAGCCCACGCCGAGGTCGTCCTCGACCGCCTCCGCAGCCAGGGCGTGAAACTGCAGACCATGGACGTCATCACCCCACTGCGCGAGACCTTCGCCGCGCCGGCATCCGCCCGCGGTCGCTACGTGAAGCAGTCAGGCGGACACGGCCAGTACGCCATCTGCGAGATCGAGGTCGAACCGCTCGAACGCGGCGCCGGATTCGAATTCGTCAACAACGTGGTCGGTGGCGTGGTCCCGGGCCACTACATCGGGTCGGTGGAGAAGGGCGTCCGGGAGCAGATGCAGAAAGGGGTGTCGGCCGGTTTTCCTGTGGTCGATATCCGGGTGAGGCTTGTCGGCGGGAAGGCGCACAGCGTCGATTCGTCGGATGCCGCGTTCCAGGCGGCTGGGGCGCTCGCGCTGCGTGAGGCGGCATCCGCGTCGCGCATCCAGCTGCTCGAACCGGTCTCCGCCGTCACGATCAGCGTGCCGGACACCCATGTCGGCGCGGTCATGACCGATCTGTCGTCTCGGCGCGGCCACATGACCGGGACCTCTTCGGCTGGCGGCGACCTCACCGAAATCAGTGCCGAGATCCCGGATGCCGAACTGCTGCGTTACGCGATCGAGTTGCGTGCGCTGACCGCAGGCACCGGTGTCTTCCGCCGCACCTACCTGCGCCACGAACCTGTGCCGTCAAAGGCGCCCGTGAACGCCTGAGTGTCAGGCGGCGCGACCGGTCCGGACGAGAACGTGCCCGCGCACGGGGCTGGCACGGAGCCACTGCCCCGAACTGTAGAGCGGGACCTCCTCCTCGCCGACGAGAAAACCGAGGCTCGCGGCAGCGAACGCGATCCCGGACGGCACCTCCGGGTACCCGTCGAGGGGGCGGGACCAGACCTCGGAGCGAACCCGCTGCACGCGGAGGTCACCGGTGTTCTCCGGGACCGCACGGGCAACCTCTCCCGCACCGTCGCGGGCCGTCAGTTCGAGCGCAACGGAACTGACCGACCCGGTCCGCTCCCAGCCGCCGCGGGGTGGGGCGATGCCGGACCAACTGGTTCGGACGTCGCTGTCGGGCAGTGGAACCGCCGGCGAATCGACGGATGCGTCGAGCGCGGCCAGCCGGTCAGAGATCGCGGCAGGCGGCACGACGCGGTCGAAACCGGCACCGGAGGTCTCTGCGAACGTCCGCAGGCCCAGGATCGTCGGGCTGGAATCGAGGAGACCACGCGGGTACAGGACGGCGGAATAGACGGCGAGCACTCCCCCGCCCGCGACCAACCGCACCGCGGTATCGTCGACAACCCGAACCCGTGCGAGGTAGGTCCGAAGATCGGCGGCGGCGTGGGCATCCTGAAGCAAAAATGTGTTCGTCATCTGCTGTCTAAACTACCTAACAGGGCCGATTCGCCCGACCGCCCCGCCATCGATCGGAGAACCATGACCGACCCCCTCGATTCGCTGCTTCACGCCCTCGACCTGTCTGACACAGGTGCGAGGACGAGTGAGGACATCTTCACGGGGCCATCGCAGTGGATGCCGGGGGGCCGGGTTTACGGCGGTCAAGTGCTCGCCCAGTCGGTGACGGCGGCGTCGAGGACGACCGAGGAGCACCGGGTCATCCACTCGATGCACGGCTATTTCCTGCGCCCGGGCGACGTCAACCAGCCGATCACTTTCAGCGTTGACCGGATCCACGATGGTCGCTCGTTCTCCACTCGGAGGACGCAGGCCTACCAGAACGGACTCCCGATCCTGTCGATGATCGCGTCGTTCCAGGACCCCGACGAGGGTCTCGACCACCACGCCCCGATGCCGGAGGGCTACCCGGAGCCTGAAGACCTGCCGACCACAGCGGACGTCCTCGGCCACATCGACCACCCTGTTGCGCAGGCCTGGGCCGACGACCGGCCGTTCGACATCCGTCATGTTCCCTCACCGATCTACCTGTCGGTGGAGGGCGAGCGTACGGCGACCAACGCGGTCTGGATCAAAGCGATCGGTGATCTTCCCGACAACGACGGTCTTCACCGCGCCGCCCTGGCGTACGCGAGCGACTATTCGATGCTCGAATCGATTCTTCGCCGCCACGGGCTCCCGTGGATGACCCGCGACCTCAAGGTGGCGAGCCTCGACCACGCAATGTGGTGGCACCGTCCGGTCCGGGTCGATGAGTGGCTGCTCTACGTGCAGGAATCGCCGAGCGCATCCGGCGGGCGCGGGCTCGCCCAGGGCCGGTTCTACTCACGGGACGGCCAGCTGGTCGCGAGCGTCGCCCAGGAGGGAATGGTGCGGGTTCCGCCTGCGCTGTCCGAAGGCGGAGTCGGCTAACGCCGTTTGGTGAACGCGACCGGGTCTTCGAGGTACCGGGTCCAGGCCGTGCGCTCCTCGTCGGTGATCCGGCGGGGGCGTGACGTTTTCGCGTCGACGAGCACGATGGTGCTGGACGCTCGCGCGTACAGCGGCTGGTCGGGCCCGGACGGTCCGTACACCTCGTAGCCCACTTCGAGGCTCGCACCGCCGAGGTTCCCGATCCACACCTGCACATCGAGGGGCTGGCGCTGGTACGGAATCGGCATCACGTACTCGACCTCGTGACGAGCGATGAGCGTGATGGTGTCCGAGCCCGCTTCCGCCTCGATCAGGGCCATGCCCGAATCGATGTCACCGCCTTCGCTGTCGTCACGCCAGAACACGCGCACGCGCGCCTCCTCGAGGAGGCGCATGAGCTCGACGTTGTTGACGTGGTTATAGGCGTCGAGGTCGCCCCAACGAAGATGGATCGGGACGTGGACCCGCATCAGTCGCGCGTGAGCTTGCGGTACGCGGAACGGTGAGGCTTCGCGGCATCCGGGCCGAGGCGTTCGATCTTGTTCTGCTCGTACGACTCAAAGTTGCCTTCAAACCAGTACCAGTTGGCGGGATCGTCCTGGGTGCCCTCGTAGGCGAGGATGTGGGTGGCCGTGCGGTCGAGGAACCACCGGTCGTGAGTGATGACCACGGCACAACCGGGGAACTCGAGGAGCGCGTTCTCGAGGCTTCCGAGCGTTTCGACGTCGAGGTCGTTGGTCGGCTCGTCGAGGAGCAGAAGGTTTCCACCCTGCTTGAGCGTGAGTGCCAGGTTGAGGCGGTTCCGCTCACCACCGGAGAGAACACCAGCCTTCTTCTGCTGGTCGGGTCCTTTGAATCCGAACTGCGAAACATAGGCCCGCGACGGGATCTCGGTCTTTCCGACCTGGATGTAGTCCTGGCCGTCTGAGACGACTTCCCACAGGTTCTTGTTCGGGTCGATTCCCCCACGGCTCTGGTCGACGTAGGAGATGTCGACGGTTTCACCGATCTTGAGGTCACCGGCGTCAAGCGGCTCGAGGCCGACGATGGTCTTGAACAGGGTCGTCTTTCCGACGCCGTTCGGGCCGATGATTCCGACGATGCCGTTGCGGGGCAGGGTGAAGCTGAGGTCCTCGATGAGGATGCGTTCGCCGAAGCCCTTCTGCAGCTTATTGGCGTCGATGACCTGGGCGCCGAGACGCGGGCCGACGGGAATGACGATTTCTTCGAAGTCGAGTTTGCGGGTGCGCTCGGCTTCGGTCACCATCTCCTCGTAGCGGGCGAGACGGGCCTTCGACTTGGCCTGGCGGCCCTTGGCGTTGGAGCGGACCCACTCGAGTTCTTCGGCGAGGCGCTTGGAGAGCTTCTGGTCCTTCTTGCCCTGGATCTGCAGTCGCTCCTGCTTCTTCTCGAGGTAGGTCGAGTAGTTGCCCTCGTAGGGGTACAGGTGACCGCGGTCTACTTCAGCGATCCACTCGGCGACATGGTCGAGAAAGTACCGGTCGTGGGTGACGGCGAGGACGGCGCCGGGGTACTTGGCGAGGTGCTGCTCAAGCCAGAGGACGCTCTCGGCGTCGAGGTGGTTAGTGGGCTCGTCGAGGAGCAGCAGGTCCGGCTTCTGCAGCAGGAGCTTGCACAACGCGACGCGGCGCTTCTCACCACCGGAGAGGTTCGAAACGGGCAGGTCGCCCGGCGGGGTTCGGAGTGCGTCCATGGCCTGCTCGAGCTGCGAGTCGAGGTCCCACGCGTCGGCGTGGTCGATCTCTTCCTGGAGCGTGCCCATCTCAGCGAGGAGCGCGTCGAAGTCTGCGTCTGGCTCGGCCATCGCCGCGGAGATCTCGTTGAACCGGTCAACCTTGGCCTTGATCGGACCGACGCCCTCCTGAACGTTCTCGAGTACCGTCTTGCTCTCGTCGAGTTCCGGTTCCTGCATCAGGATGCCGACGGTGTAGCCGGGGGTCAGTTTGGCTTCACCGTTGCTCGGGGTGTCCAGTCCGGCCATGATCTTCAGGATGGTGGACTTTCCGGCGCCGTTGGGCCCAACAACGCCGATCTTGGCACCGGGGAAGAACGACATCGTGACGTCGTCGAGGATGATCTTGTCTCCGACCGCCTTGCGGGCGCGCACCATGGAGTAAATATATTCAGCCATATTGCTACCAGTCTATCGGCCGTGTACTGCCGATGAGACATCGACCGGACCCGAGCACAGGGGCGAGTGTGGAGTGGTAGCCGCCGACCGCCGAGCCGTTCTGGCCGATCAGGCAGGACTCACCCCAGCGAACGGAGAATTGGATCGAATCAGCGGCGTTGCCGATCGTCGTCTCGTCGGCGGTGAGCTCCATCGTCGCCTTGTCGAAACCGGCCTCGGCGAGGCCGTCGATGAAGGCGCGGCCGTTTGCGTCGGCATCCGTCGCGAGGGTGACCGTGTTGACGGTGTCGAAGACCGCCATGGCCTCCTCAGCCGACGCGTTCGGGTCGAACGTCGGTGCCGACGTCGGAGCCGTGGTGGCCGATGAGGAGGAGCCCGGCCGCACGGGATCCGATTCCGCCGGAGCGGTGCATCCGGTGAGCACAACAGCCAGCCCCACGGCCGCGGGAAAGAGGCGGATGGCCGTGCCTGTGGTGCTGCGCATGCCTGTGACCTTCCGCCTGGTTTCGGCGCAGGTTCCGCGCCTCCTTCATCGTAGGCGGGCACGGCATCGTAGGCGGGCACGGCATCGTTGGCGGGCACGGCACCGCAGACGGGCACGGCACCGTAGACGGGCACGGCCCCGTAAGCAGGCAGCGCACCCGGGTCAGAACGGGACATCGATCGTCTCGGCGGAGGCGCCCACGAGGTCGTCCGTCTGCCGCCCCGGGACCGTGACGCCCCACGCTTCCTGGCCGCCCTGTGAAGACGTCGTCGGTAGGTCCGGAACGGGTGTGCCGCCATCCGTCGACGGCGACACGGTCGCGGGCTGGATGTCGGGCGGCGGTGCTGGGTCGCGCTGTGTGGTCCGCTCGAACCGGGCTGTGCCCCACATGAGGTCATGCCCGATGCTGTCCGCCTCGACGTCGACCGAGAGCCCGTTCTTCTCGCCGGCCTCCCAACGCCGAACCTTCAGCCTCCCCGTGACGAGCACACGGTCACCCTTGTGCACGGATGCCGCGGCGTTCACCGCGAGCGCCCGGAACGCGCTCACCGTGTACCAGTTCGTGTCTCCGGCGACCCATTGGGAGGTGCGGCGATCGAAGTACCGCTGGTTCGACGCCAACCGGAAACTGATGAATGGGACCTTGTCGTCCTGGTTCACCACGGAAGGAACAGTTGCGACGAGCCCCGTCAGGGTGATGGTGTCGGTCATTGGATGCTCCGTCCTCGACAACGCACGCCCGGGATCTCCGGCGTGGATGTGGTTCCCGGGCCGACCCTCGTGCCGGATCGCCGGCTCGGGAACCACATGTCGAGTGTGCTCGAGGGGCGTGCCCGGGAACGGCGTTGCGCGGGATCCGTGGAGAAGCGGCGCACATGCATCCGTCGTGGAGGACGCCTGAGCAGGCAGCCGAGCGGCCGAACTCACTAGCATTGCGTCATGAGCTACGTTGCCGCCGAAAACCGTTATGACTCGATGCAGTACGCCAGGACGGGGAGGAGCGGTCTGCTCCTTCCCCGAGTGAGCCTCGGCTTCTGGCACAACTTCGGCGATGCCCGCGCGTGGGAGACCCAGCGCGCCATCGTCCGACGGGCCTTCGACCTCGGGATCACCCACTTCGACCTGGCAAACAACTACGGTCCGCCTCCCGGCTCAGCCGAGCAGAATTTCGGCCGCATCCTCGCCACCGACCTGGCACCACACCGCGACGAGATCATCGTGTCGACCAAAGCCGGCTACAACATGGCGCCGGGCCCGTACGGCGAGTGGGGTTCCCGCAAGACGCTGCTGTCCTCGCTCGACCAGAGCCTCGGGCGGCTCGGTCTCGACTACGTCGACATCTTCTACTCCCACCGCCCCGACCCGGACACCCCGATCGAAGAGACGATGGGAGCACTCGCCACAGCGGTGAACTCAGGGCGTGCACTGTACGCCGGAATCTCCAACTACTCCCCCGAGCAGACCAGGAAGGCTGCGGCAGCGCTGGCTGAACACCGGATCCCGTTGCTCATCCACCAGCCCAGCTACTCGATGTTCAACCGCCACGTCGAGAACGGACTGCTCGACGTCCTCGACGAGGTCGGTGCGGGGGCGATCGTGTTCTCCCCGCTCGCCCAGGGGCTGCTCACCGACCGTTACCTCGGCGGAGACGTCCCGGCAGATTCCCGCGCAGCAACCAGCCGCTTCCTGTCGCCAGAGAACCTGAACGAAACTTACCTCGAGCGCGCCAGGGCGCTGGACGGCATCGCGCGGGACCGGGGCCAGACCCTCGCCCAGCTTGCCCTCACCTGGGTGTTGCGGCATCCGCAGGTCACGTCGGCGCTCATCGGCGCGAGTTCAGTGAAGCAGCTGGAGCAGAACGTCGGCGCGCTCGAAGCGCCGCCACTGACCGACGCGGAACTGCAGGCCATCGAGCCGTTTGCCGTCGACGGCACAGGCCTGAACTAGGTTCGCAGCCGTTCCAGTGCCGCCAGGTCCCCGAATAGCTTTCTATTCGGGGACTTTGCGTTACCGGAGGATTGGTGAGCGGCCACTCTGGGACGATATTCAGCTTCTGCGCACGGCCGCGGTGGTCACAACTCAGCCTGAACGGCGGCGATGCCGAGGGTCGGCGGCGTAGTTCCGGACCGGGACCCCGCGGCACGCCGACAGCCCGCACGGATTGGCGGAGTTATGTGCGCCCACTCCGGGTGACCGAGTGGATGTCGGTGGTGGTGTTTAGCGTGGGAACACGAGATCAATCCGGGGCCGGCCGCAGGCAAGGAGGAAGAATGACACTCACGACGCTGACACATCCGACCGTCGCAGCCCCCTTCGACGCGACGGCGAACGGCCCAGACGTGGCCCGCCACCGAACCGGGCTCAACCTCGTCCGCGTGAAGGAAGACCTCTGGCGTGCGACCGTGGCAGACGGCCGCATTCTCGGTCACATCGAGCGCCGGAACGACGCCGACGGCACGATGTTCATCGCCAAACGCCTTGCACCTCAGTCCGCACGGTTCCACACGCTTGGCGAGTTCTGGCGAATCGACGACGCGATGGACTGCCTCCACTCACTGTGACCGTTCCAACGTCGCAGCCGACAATTCGCGACACGGCCCGAATGCCGCGGGTCTGGGCGGGTTGCGCGGTAACGTTCGGCACATGGAATGGTGGAATGAATTCGTAGCCTGGCTGACCGCACCCGACACCCGACCTGTGCTGTTCATGGCCGCGGTCGTCGCTCTCGCAATACTCGTCTCGGCGCTTCTCGCCGCGGCCGTCACGAAAGCCGCTGTGCGACGTCTGGTCGACCAGCGTGACCGTGACCTCAAGGCATCCGCTATCGCAGCCCTGATCGACGCATCGACCGAGGCTGCTTCGTGGAACTCGCTGAGCCCACAGGAACAGCTCATCGCCGACCGTGCGGCCGGACAGGCTGACATCCAGCTCCGACTTCTGCCGGTCAAGGGCGCTGCGGTTGCCGCAAACTGGGCCGCGCACCAGCTGGCCGAGATGAAGCGCGATTCCGCAACGTTCGGTTTCGAGCTCGCCGCCGTCCGGGCCGAGTTCCGCGACCGCCTTCTCGAATGGCAGGCCCGCCCCTCACGCACCCGTCGCGTCTTCGAAAGCGACCTCGAGCGCTGGAAGTTTGAAGCCACCGCATCCGAGAAGACGCTTGCGGCCGAGCAGGACGCGTGGACCGCTCGTGAAAAGCGGGAGAAGTTCACACCGACTGATTCCGGCGAGCCGACGGTAACGCCGGCAACCTACCCGAGCGCAGACACCACCACACAGAAACTGATGGACGACGTCGCCGCGATGGACGTCAAGCGCGCGGCTGCCGACCCCGAGGCTGAGAAGAAACTCGCCTGACAGGTTCCCGGACGACAGAGGCGGTACCGCATGATTGCGGGACCGCCTCTGTCGTTAAGCGCGAAGGCCCTGACTCAGGAACGCCACCAGGTGTCGACAGGGGTGACCGGTGTGGCGCGCTTGTGCCGGGTGGCGAGGAAGCGGGCCTCGATGGAGGCGGCGATCTCGTCCGGAACCGTCTTGCCCTCGAGGTAGTCGTCGATGTCTTCGTACTCCAGCCCCAGGTCCGCTTCGTCGGTCTGTCCGGGCTTGCGGTCCAGAAGGTCTGCCGTCGGCGGTTTCTGGTGCAACCGGTCCGGTGCCCCGAGGTATACGAGGAGGTCTCGACCCTGCCGCTTCGACAGGCCGCTCAGCGGCAGCAGGTCGGCACCTCCGTCGCCGAACTTCGTGTAGAAGCCCGTAACGGCTTCCGCGGCATGGTCGGTTCCGACGACGAGGCATCCTTCTTCGCCTGCGATCGCATACTGCGCGATCATCCGTGTACGAGCTTTGACGTTGCCCTTGTGGAAGTCGGTGAGTGGCTTGCCGGCGACGGCCTCGTATTCATCCTCGACGGCATCCACGGCGCTGCGCACGTTGAACGTGATGGTGCGGGCCGGGCGAATGAACTCCAGCGCCAGCTGGGCGTCGTCTTCATCGTGCTGGACGGCATACGGCAACCTCACGGCGATGAAAGTCGCAGGGGTCCCGTCGGCGGACATCTTCTCGACCGCCAACTGGCACAGCCGGCCGGCGAGGCTCGAATCCTGCCCGCCGCTGATGCCAAGGACAAGACCCTTGGCGGATGTCGCCCGCAGGTAGTCGATCAGGAAGTCGACTCTCCTGCTCACTTCGGTGGCTGGGTCGATGGTGGGCTTGACATCCAGCTCTGCAATGATCTGTGCCTGTAGCGCTCGCATTCTGTTAACGTACCGCCGTCGGGTTACGGGCATGTATCCAGACGCCGCCCGGCGGCTACCAGCCCGTCGTCCCCGGCGTCCCCTTGAACGGTCCGACGATCCGCGAGGTCACCCAACCGCCGTAAAAGCCGCCTTCCTGGGGCCGAACGATCTCGCCGTCGACTTCGCACGAGTCCATCAGGCCCGGGTAGACGGCCACCAGGCCGACGAGTTGTTCGAAAGCCCGCCTCGGTGCCGGGTAGTGCCAGGCGCCGCGGTGGACCGTGGCATCCCCCGCCGATAGGTCGAAATACTCCGCTTTGCCTTTGAACTCGCACCACGTCGACCCACCAGTGGGCGTTAGCACTCCGTCGGCGAAGGCATCTTTCGGCAGGTAGTAGACGGGCGGATGACTCGTCTCGAGGACCCTCAGCGCACGCATCGTTTCTGCGATCACGCGGCCACCGAGACGGATCGCCACATGTTCCGAACTTGCCTCAACGCGTGGTGGCCGCGGGTAGTCCCACACGGACTCCTGCCCACGACCCGCGGGCAGTGGAACGGGCCGGCGTAAACGCAGCGATGGGTTCATTGGACGATCGTGACCGAGGCTGCTGGAGATCCGCCGAAAGTGGTTCGTCTGACGCACATGTCGATTAGCATCCCGAAAACCCTGCATCTGCGTCAGACGAACGGGACGAAGCGTTTTTGAAAGTGCCCCCGGCAGGATTCGAACCTGCGACCAAGAGATTAGAAGGCTCCTGCTCTATCCCCTGAGCTACGGAGGCGGGCAGAACCCAGAATACCGCAGCGACCAGTGCCGTTGCCGCAGCGTCACCCGGCCAACCCCGGTGTCGGCGGGGAAGGTCGCAGGTCGCAAGTAGCATTAGGGCATGAGTAATGTGAGCGACCGCCTGGTATGGATCGACTGCGAAATGACCGGGCTCGACCTCGCTGTCGATGAACTGGTGGAGATCGCGGTGGTGATCACCGATTTCGACCTCAAACCGATCGACGACGGAATCAGCATCGTCATCAAGCCCGACGCCTCCGCGCTTGAGAACATGGGCGAGTTCGTGACGAACATGCACCGGTCATCCGGGCTCCTGGAGGAGATCCCCCACGGCGTCAGCCTCGCGGATGCCGAATTCCAGGCCCTCGAGTACATCCTCAGTCATGTCCCCGACGAGCAGAAGGCTCCACTTGCCGGCAACTCGATCGGCACCGACCGCGCATTCCTCGCGAAATTCATGCCTCGCCTCGACTCGCACCTGCACTACCGCAACGTCGACGTGTCCTCCATCAAGGAACTGGCCCGTCGCTGGTACCCACGGATCTACTTCAACGCGCCCGCGAAGGACGGCGGCCACCGCGCCCTCGCCGACATCCTTGAATCGATCCGCGAACTCGCGTATTACCGCGAGGCAGCCTTCGTTCCTCTGCCAGGGCCGACATCGGACGAAGCCAAATCCGTCGCAGCGACCGTAGTGAACAACTACACCCGAATTGTGTAATAGACTTCCATAGTTGCAATCGAACGGTCCCGGCCGTGAGTTGCGCATGGTGGGTATAGCTCAGTTGGTAGAGCGCCTGGTTGTGGTCCAGGAGGTCGCGGGTTCAAGCCCCGTTACTCACCCCAAGTAGCAAGCGCCTGGTTGTGGTTCAGCACCAAAGCGAGGTCGCGGGTTCAAGCCCCGTTACTCACCCCAAGTAGCAAGCGCCAGGCGCAATGCGGTAGCAGCCCAGAACGGTGACGCACATGGTCGACATGGATGCAGACACCTTCGAAGCCCTCGTCGGCGACGTGTTCGACAGCCTCCCCGACGACATGGTCAACGGTCTCGACAACGTGGCCATCGTGATCGAAGATCGCCCGGAGGACGGCTCCCTCAACCTGCTCGGCCTGTACCACGGCGTCTCTCTCGACCACCGAGGCCAGTACGGCTTCGGTGAACTCCCCGACATGATCAGCATCTACCGGGAGCCACTGCTGCACATCGTCACTGATGCCACTGAGCTCCGTGAGCAGGTGCGCATCACCCTCGTGCACGAAATCGCTCACTTCTACGGAATCGACGACGACGAATTGCACGCCCTCGGGTGGGGCTGACGGGCGATTCTTCCTCGCCGGGTTAGCCTGAGGCCGTGACAGTTTCAAGGTTTCTCCCGTGGGCGTAGCACGCGGAATCGGCATCCTCGCGGGCACCGTGGTGATCCTCGGGGCAGGGCTCTACGGGCCGGCGACGCTTCTCGGCCCGCTGCCGGCAGCATCCGTCTCCCGGATCGCACTCGACGACCCCGAACCCGCCACCCCGCCGGTCCTCCCGGCATCAGGGGCCAGCGCCATCACGCTCAACGCGATCGACGCGCCGTTCGCCGCAGCCGGGAACACTGAGCCCATGCCGATGGCAAGCATCACCAAAGCGATCACCGCACTGGTGGTCCTCGATCGGCACCCGCTCAACGAGAACGAGCCGGGGCCGACCGTTCCGATCACGAGCGACGACTACCTGTCCTACATCGACTACCGTGATTCGGGCACCCGCACCGTCACGGTGTACACCGCCGATGCCTGGACCGAGCGCGACATGCTCCAGGCCATGCTGCTCTCCTCGAGCAACAACCACGCCGACACTCTCGCGCGGTGGGCGTTCGGATCCGTCGATGAATACGTCGTCGCCGCGAATTCCTGGCTCGCCGAGAACGACCTCGCCGACACCGTCGTCGTCGACGCAACCGGGCTGAGCGACCGGAGCGTCGGCACGGCAGCCGACCTGGCCCGCTTGTCAGCGCTGGCCCTTGAGACCCCGGCGATCGCTTCGCTCCTGTCAGAGCCGGTGACTGGCCTGCCCAGCCGCCGCGGCGTGGACAACACCACGACATATATGCCTGAGAACGGTGTCATCGGCATTTCCCGCAGCTACACGGATGCCGCCGGCATCTGCCTCCAGTTCGGACTCGACGTGAAGGTCGAGGGCGTCGAAGGACCGCTCAGGGTATACGGCGCGTTTCTCGGCCAGCCGGACTGGGACACCCTCGACGCCGGAATGCTGGCGCTCGTGGAGAGCGCCAAAGCAGGAGTCTCAGCCCGGCCTGCGATTGCGGAAGGCACCCCGGTGGTGACACTCACCACAGCATGGGGCGACACAGCACGCGGCGTCGCCGGACTGTCACCGGACACACTCCGGTGGATACGAACGACACCGTCGATCACCGTGGACACCGACCCGGTGACGACGGCAGGGGCGGGAGCCACGATCGGCAGCATCCTCGTGGATGACGGCTCCGGCACCGAGCGCACCGTTCCGCTCAAAATCGATTCCGCGGTTTACGACCCGGACTTTTTCTGGCGGCTGGGTCACCCGGCCATCGTCATCGACGCATGGATCGACTCGTTCTGAGCCGACACGGTCGTGTCACGGCATGCGGAGAACCAGGTCAGCCGCGTCGACCGGCGCCTCCTGCGCAAGGAACACGCCGAACTGGTGTTGCCAGCCGTCCCAGTGGGCGTCGAAGCCGCCCTGGTCCCGCGCGAGCGCCCGCTGCTTGCGCACCTCGTCGTCGGCGTCGAGCCAGATCCGAATCGTCGCCAGTGAGGCGTTGCGGCGCGACAGCGCACCGCATCCCTCGAGAATCAGCGAATGGTCGCCAGGCACCCTGTGCCACTCCGCGGATTGCCCCGTTCCCCAGTCGTGCCGCCGCCAGCGGGCCTCGACGCCGCGACGCCGAGGCTCAAGCAGGCTGTCATGCACGTGCCCGCTCGCGGCGGAGAGCCCGCCCCAGCCTGGATAGATGTCGTCCATCCGCACGAGGCCGACCGCTCCCGCCCACGCGGAGGCCAGTGCGTCTGCGAGGGTCGACTTGCCGGCTCCACTCGGACCGTCGAGCAGAACCGTCTCAACGGGCAGGGAGCGGAGCGCAAGAATCCGGGTCACCGCCTCGTCGACGCTCACGACGACCGGTGCCCCCACCCGTGCAGAGTCACGACCGGTCAAGGATGAAGCTCCAGGTTCCTGCATACACCGCCGCGGCAACAGACACTCCGGCGATGCCGATTCCGATTCCGATGAGCACCACCTCAGCGACGCCGAAGCGGGACGGCCGCGCCCAGGTCCTCGCGATGTCGGATCCGAATCCCTTCGCCTCCATCGCCGTCGCGAGTTTGCTGCCTCGCCGGATGGCAAGGACGAGCAGGGCGAACGCCTGCGTACCGAGGCGCACGAGCGCATGGGAGTCGCCGACACCCCGCGCACGGCGGGCCTGGCCGAGAGCACGCCAGTCGTCGAGAAACAGTCCGATCATCCGCACCCCCGCCAGGCCGCCGAGAACGAATCGAGCGGGCAACCGCAACACTTGCGCGAGGCCGTCGGCGAGGTCTGTGGGATCGGTGGTGGCAAACAGAACGATGCTCGGCAGCCCGATCGCCAGAACCCTGAGCGTGATCGACAGGCCGAGGGTGAGCGAGCCTTCCGTGACCGAGATCAGTCCCCATTCGAACAAGACCGCGCCGCTGTCCTCGCCGTACAGCACCGTCGTCAGCCCGGCGAACGGCGCCGCGAGCCACAGAGGCGCCGTGCGCATCCAGAACTGGCGTGCATCGAGTCCTGACCAGAAAAGGAGGATGCCGACGAGCAGCAGCGCGACGGATGCCGACACGACGTCGATCGAGAGGAGAAGCGTGACGCTGAGGAAGACAGCAACAGCGAGCTTCGCGACCGGGTTGACGCGCGCGATAGCGGAATCCTGAATCTCGGGCAGGAGTGCGCTCATGCCCGTACCTCGGTGGCCGAGCCGAGGACGAGCTCGTGGTCAGCGAACGCGGCGACAAGCGCGAGGTCATGCGTCACGGTGACGACAGAGCTGCCGCCGTCGACCAGTTCACCGAGCAGCGAGACGAGCTCGCCCCAGGTCACCGCATCCTGCCCGAAGGTGGGCTCGTCGAGCAGCAGAACCTGCGGCCGCGTTGCCAGCACGGTCGCAACGGAAAGCCGGCGTTTCTCGCCTCCGGAGAGGGTGAACGGGTTCGCGTCGGCGAGATGCCCCAACCGCAACCGCTGGAGCAGGTCATCGACGCGCGAGGAGATCTCGTCCTGGCCCAGCTTCAGCGCCGTCGGACCGATAGCGAGCTCACGGTGCACGCTCTGCGCAAGGAACTGGTGCTCCGGTTCCTGGAAGACGGTGCCGAGCCGGGTGAGGAGCGAACGCGACTTCCACCGGATCGGTGCGGGAGGCAAGCCACGGGCCAGGGTGGGCGTGGCACGCAGAACTCCTCCGGCCGGCTCCAGCAGCCCGGCAAGGGTCAGGGCCAGGGTGGACTTGCCGGTTCCGTTCGCTCCCGTCACCGCCGTGCCGGTGCCCTCGGCAAGGGTGAGATCGAGACCGGATGCCGCGACAGAAGGCACCTTCGAGCCGAACGGCGTCCTGCCGACCGAGAGGTCGGCGGCCTGCAGCAGGTCGAGCCCCGGTGATACCCGGTGTGGGCGAGGTGCCACCCGCGGCGGGATGCCTGGGACCCACACTCCGGCGGCGGCGAGGCGTGGTCCCTCCCGTTCGAGGACGGCATCGGGATGCCCATCTGCGAGGATCCCGCCTGCGGGGTTCAGCACGATCACGCGATCGACGACATCCCGCCAGACGGCGACCCGGTGTTCGACGACGACCAGTGTTGCGGCGGTATCGGCGACAACGCGGTCGACGACGTCTCGGATCTCCCGCACGCCTGCCGGGTCGAGGTTCGCCGTGGGTTCGTCAAGGAGCAGAAGGCCCGGCCGCATCGCGAGGACGCCGGCCAGCGCGAGGCGCTGTTTCTGCCCACCGGAGAGGTTCGATGACGAGGAACTGAGCGGGAGGTCAAGTCCGACCGCGTCGAGCGCCCAGCGAACCCGCTTCCAGATTTCGTCCCGCGGAACCCCGAGGTTCTCCGCGGAGAACGCGACGTCATCCCCGATCCGTGCCAGAACGATCTGTGAGTCTGGGTCCTGGAGGACGAGTCCAGCCCGGCCCCGGGCATCCGCAGGTCGTCGCCCGTCGAGCAGTATGGACCCGAACTCGTCGCCTTCCTCTTCGCCGCCGAGCACCCCGGCCATCGCCTGAAGCAACGTCGATTTGCCCGCACCTGAGGCTCCAAGGAGCAGCACCCGCTCCCCTGCTTCGATGTCGAGGTCGAGCGCAGAAACGGCCGGGGTACCGCGGCCGGCGTGCCGCCAGCCCCAATCCCTGGCGCGAATCTGCGCGCCAGGGACGGGACGGGCCGAGAAGGCAGCGGTCATTGACCGCTGGTGCCCGTGACGGTTCTGGCTTGCCTTCCGGAGGCGAAACGGCTGAGCGCCCCCGTCGCTGCGAGACCCCGGACCGCGAACCAGGAGAGAAGCCCGGCGATGAGCACGCCTGAGACGATCGCACTCACCACGTAGGTGGTTTTCGCCGCAACATCGAGCGCCGCGTAGCTGGTGAAGGTGGTGTCCAGCAGCCCGACGGCGAGGCCGGTGGTAGCACCCGCGAGCAGGGCGACCCCGATCCGCCAGTTCGCGTAGAAGAATGCAGCGAACACGATCTCCGCCCCGATGCCCTGGACAAGTCCCCAAATGAGGGTTTCGAAGCCCCAGACGGTTCCGATCAAGGCAGAGACGGCTGCAGCCACGAGCTCGGTATAGAGCGCAGCGCCGGGCTTTCGGATGACGAGGCCTCCGAGCACCCCGGCGAAGAGCCAGCCGCCGGCAAGCAGGCCGCCGAGGCCGGGAGTGAACGCCAGTGCCGCGCTGAGCGGTCCCCAGGCCAGACCCCAGGCCCAGAAGATCACACCAGCTGCGACGCCGAGAACGCTGGCGACGACGATGTCGACGACCCGCCAGCGAAGATTCCGTTTCGGCCTGATTTCACCGGAGAGTGACGGAGTTGCCTGAATAGTTGAATGCACGATACGCGCCCTTCTGTGGGCACGGGTAGTGAGATAGTTTGCCTCCCTGCGCTGGCATGACCCAGATCAGGTTCGACGGTCGAAGATTATGGAATCTTCCTCTCAGCCCGGTTCACCGGACTCCCGTGTTTACTACCGTCAGTCTAGTTGGTTCCGCCGGACGGGGGCGATTCCTACTTCTTCAGCGCGCGGATGACGAGCGCGAGTGCTCTGCCGACCACCCAGACGAAGGGGATGCCGACAGCGACCAGCGAGACGATGTTCGGTTCGAATCGCAGTCCTTCGCGGCTCTTCAGGTATGCGCCGATCGGGAGCGCGAAGCCTCCGCCGCCGCCGCCGGACCCGGCACCGTTTCCGTGCATCGTTGCAGACGAGGCGTCGCCTTCGCCTTCGGCCTCACCGGCACCGAATCCATACCAGGCAAGGGCGACGGGAACGAGCTTTTCGCCGTCGACGTCTACGGGGTCGCCGTACACGGTGGTCACTCCGACAGACTTGAATTTGTCGGCCAGGTCGAGCGGTAGTTTTGTCATACCGTCACGCTAGCGGGATGCAGCGGGCGAACCAAGGGGTTGCGCCGGATCTCACTCCCGCGGAGCGCGGGTGCCGCCCGCTGTCTCACCGCTCGGCCGCGTGAGCATGGATGCGCGACGGACGGCCGCTCCCCCAAATCGTGCGCGCAGGGAGTCGATCGTCGTCTCGGCGTCGCGCCATTCCTCATCCGGGTCCCACAGGGCGGCCATCTGATCGTCCCCGTCGACGAGGTGCTCGGCGCGGACACCCACGAGGCGCACCGGTCGCCCGTCGACCTGGAGCGCAGTGAAGAGGTCGTTGGCTTCTTCGTAGAGGCGACGACCGACGTTGGATGGCTCGGCGAGCGTGTGCGACCGGGTCAGCGTGGTGAAGTCATCAAAGCGAACCTTGATGGCGATTGTCCGGGCCAGGTACCCGGCCTTCCGCAACCGGACGGCGACCTGGTCGGCGAGCCGGAGCAGCTCTAGGCGCAATCGGGCGGCGTCCGTGATGTCGGTGTGAAAAGTCACTTCGTGACCGATGCTCTTCTCGGTCGCCGCGGTGACGACCGATCGTGGATCGCGCCCGTGTGCGAGATCGTGCAACTTGATGCCCGTCGCGTCGCCCACCGCTTTCCTCAGGGTGGCGAGCGGAGTGTCTGCGACGTCACCGACGGTGTGCAGCCCGATTCGCAGCAGGGACTCCTCTGTCTTCGCCCCGACCCCCCAGAGCGCGCGGATCGGAAGAGGGTGGAGAAACGCGAGGGTTTCTGCAGGTGGAATGACCAGCAGACCGTCAGGTTTGGCCCGACCGGATGCCACCTTCGCGACGAATTTCGTCGCCGCTGCGCCGACGGAGCAGGTGAGGCCCGTTTCGCGGTGCACCCGCTCACGGATCAGCTGTCCCACCTGGGCGGGAGAGCCGATCAGTCGCCGCGCACCTGACACATCCAGGAACGCCTCGTCGATGCTCAGCGCCTCGACCAGCGGCGTGGCATCCCGGAAGATTCCGAGAACCTGGCGTGAATAGTGCGAGTATCGCTCGTGATGCGGGGGCAGGACGACGGCCTGCGGGCACAACCGCATGGCCTTCGACACCGGCATCGCTGCCGACACACCGAACCGGCGGGCTTCGTAGGTGGCGCTCGTGACCACCGAGCGACCTTCGGCATGCCCGATGATCACGGGTTTGCCGCGGAGTTCGGGATAGTCGAGCAGTTCGACGGAGGCGAAGAAAGCGTCCATGTCGATGTGCAGGATGTGAGCGCCTTCATCATTGACGGCAGATACCTGCCTGGCGCTGCCGTCCTGTTTGCTCATACGCCAATTGTCCCACAGCGCAGAGAAGATGCGAACGTGTGTTCGAGAGTGGGCCTGCCGCCGACATCCGATTTCGCCGCTTTCCCCGCGTCTTTTCACGCGTTCCGGTCGGTTTCACGCGGCGCGCCGGGTGTTTCGGTCCGGAACGGGTGAAGTGGCGGTCAGCAGTCTCCGCTGCTGGCGTTCACTCGGAGCGGACTGCCGGTGCCGAAACCGTGGCAACCGCTGCCTTGCGACGCCGGTGCCGGCTCAGAAGCAGGACTTCGACAGGGGCGGTGAGCCCGATGGCGAAAAGGACGGCGAACCAATTGCCCGTGGCGAGGCTGACCCACACGCCCGCACCGAGCACGAGCGCCGAGTAGCCCGCTGCGAGCCCCCACACCAGTGGAGTGGGCAGCCCGGATGCCGCGCGATGAGTCATACGCGCAGCCTAGCTGGGGACCCCCGCAGGCGTCTTTTCACCCGCTGCGGTCGGATTCACCCGGCGCGCCGCGTGAATCCGACCGCAGCGAGTGAATCGGCGCAGGAACGAACTCCTCCGCCCACGACGACCGCCGGTCACAGAATCGGGCCGGACTGCACGACCTCGAAGGTATGGTCGAACAAGACGGAACACGCACACTCCCGTGATGCCACGACATTTGCCGAGTCGACGATGCCACCGAGCCGTCGGGCAGCCGAAATCGGATCTCCCCCGGTCGGCGTCTCATCGAGCGTCTGCGAAACCACGACGACCGCCCGGCGGCCGGCCGGTTCGGTGGTGCCAGCGAGGCCGGCTCACCGGAGACCTCAGACGAGAGCGATCACGACCGGCTTCAGCCACTCCCGGAACGCAACAGGGTCGTACCGCAGCGTCTGGCTGATGATCACCGTGTCGGGGGCAACGACCCACGCCCCTACACCGCGCACGGGGAGCACCTCGAGGTCCAGCCGGAACGAGCCGCTCTGCCTGCGCAGTTCGAACTGCCGCCGTTGAACGAGTTCATAGGCGTCGGCGAGCGGATGCTCCCGCGCCGCGACAGCACGCAGGTATTCCGCGTGGCGGTCCTCGACCCAGGCCATCGCGGTGTCGTAGCAGTTGTAGACGAGCTCCTGGAGCTCAAGGGCGCGGTCGAAGACCTCGAAGTGCGGTGGCCGAACCTGGCTGATGAACGGGCGGGTGGCCCGGCGGACGATGCCCGCCCACCAGCCGCGCCACTGAGCTGCCAGGGCGTCGGTATCGATGCCACCCCGGTCGACAGGTTCAAGCATGGGGTCTGCCGGCGGAATCTGCTCTTCACAGATGTCGCTCAGGCCGCCGAGTTCCCGCAAGGCAAGCGCAAGCAACAGATCTCTCGGACAGTCCTCAGTGATCTGCCAGCGAATCGAGCCCTCGACCAGCATGCCAGCATCGTACCTCCGAAAAAATCGGCGGCAAAGGCCGCAAACTGGCAGCCTCCTCCGAGAAAACAGCGGGCCGATTCGCGGCACGGATGTCGCGAACCGCCCCGATGGAATTGTTAGCCGGCGGCGCGTTCCAACACCAGTTCGCGCACGCGCGCGGCGTCTGCCTGGCCCCGCATCGCCTTCATGACCGCTCCGATCACGGCACCGGCTGCCTGCACCTTGCCGTCGCGGATCTTCGCGAGCACGTCGGGCTGTGACGCGAGTGCTTCGTCGATGGCGGCGATGAGCGCGCCGTCATCAGACACGACCGCGAGCCCGCGCGCGTCGACGACTTCCTGGGGCGTGCCCTCGCCGGCGATAACGCCTTCGAGCACCTGGCGCGCGAGCTTGTCGTTGAGGCTTCCGGCCTCGACGAGCGCGGCGACCGCGGCGACGTTCTCAGGAGAGACGAGGGAAGATGCCTCCACCCCGTTCACGTTCGCGATACGACTGATCTCACCAGTCCACCACTTGCGGGCAGCGGCCGGTGTCGCCCCTGCGGCGACCGTCTCGGTGATCTCAACCAGGAGCCCGCCGTTGACGACGTCCTGGAACTCGAGGTCGGTGAAACCCCACTCCGCCTTCAGGCGGCGACGACGTTCAGCGGGCGGTTCCGGGAGGGCAGCGCGCAATTCCTCGATGAGTTCGGCGCTCGGCTGCACGGGCAGCAGGTCGGGTTCCGGGAAGTACCGGTAGTCGTCGGCGTCGCTCTTGGGTCGCCCGGCGCTTGTGCGCCCGGTGTCTTCGTGCCAGTGACGCGTCTCCTGGGTGATGGTTCCGCCGTCGGCGAGAATCGCAGCCTGGCGCTGGATCTCGTAACGGATGGCGCGCTCGACGGAGCGCAGCGAGTTCACGTTCTTCGTCTCAGTGCGAGTTCCGAGGGGCGCGGACGGCTGGCCTTCAGGAGTGCGCGGCCGGAGCGAAATGTTCGCGTCACAGCGCAGGTTGCCGCGCTCCATCCTGGCATCCGAGATGCCGAGGCTGACGACGATGTCGCGGATCGTGGCGACGTACGCTTTTGCGAGTTCCGGGGCATCCGATTCGGCGCCGTAGATGATGTCGGTGACGATCTCGACGAGCGGAACCCCGGCGCGGTTGTAGTCGACGAGCGAGTACTCGGCGCCCTGGATCCGGCCGGTGGAACCGCCGACGTGGGTGAGCTTGCCTGCATCTTCTTCCATGTGCGCGCGCTCGATGGGCACCGTCACCTGCCGGCCGTTGGGCAGTTCAACGTCAACGGATCCGCCGAAGGCGATCGGCTCGTCGTATTGCGAGATCTGGTAGTTCTTCGCCAGGTCCGGGTAGAAGTAGTTCTTGCGTGCGAATCGCGACGACGGCGCGATCGAGCAGCCGAGGGCGAGGCCGAGGCTGATCGAGTACCGCACCGCCTGTTCGTTGACGACGGGCAGCGCACCGGGCAGGCCGAGGCACACCGGCGTGACGTTGGTGTTGGCATCCGACCCGAAGTCGTTCGGCGCATGCGAGAACATCTTGGTCTTGGTGTTGAGTTCGACGTGCACCTCGAAGCCGAGCACCGGCTCGAACAGTTCGAGGGCCTTGTCGTAGTCCATCAGGGCGTCTTTTGCCATTATTTGCCTCCCAGTGCCGGAGCCTTGGAGATCAGTGTGTGACCCCACTGTGCTTCGAGCAGAGCTTCGATTGCCGCGCCGACGCGGTACAGCCGGGCGTCTTCGCGCACCGGTGCCATGATCTGAATTCCGACCGGCAGGCCGTCTTCGGGGGCGAGCCCGATCGGGACGCTGATGCCAGGAACGCCGGCGAGGTTCGCCGGGATGGTCGCGACGTCGTTGAGGTACATCGCCATCGGGTCTTCGAGTTTCTCGCCGAACTTGAACGCCGTGGTCGGGGCGCTCGGGCTGACGAGCACATCGACCTGCGCGAATGCGGCGTCGAAGTCACGCTGGATGAGCGTCCGCACCTTCTGTGCGCTGCCATAGTACGCGTCGTAGTAGCCGGCGCTGAGGGCGTAGGTGCCGAGGATGATGCGTCGCTTGACCTCAGGGCCGAAGCCGAACTCACGGGTCGCGGCCATGACCTGCTCAACGGTGCCGCCACCGTCGGGCTGCACCCGCATCCCGAATCGGACCGAATCGAACTTGGCGAGGTTCGACGAGGCCTCGGCGGGCAGGATCAGGTAGTAGGCGGACACGGCGTACTCGAAGTGCGGTGCGCTGACCTCGACGACTTCGGCGCCCTGCTTCTGCAGAAGGGCGACGGTTTCGTCGAAACGGGTTTGAACGCCGGCCTGGAAGCCCTCGCCTGAGAGTTCCTTGACCACGCCGACCTTCAATCCCTTGAGTACATCGCCCCTGGCGCCTTCCCGTGCGGCGGCGGCCATGGACGGCCAGGCATCCGTGAGGGAGGTCGAATCGAACGGGTCATGTCCGCCGATGACATCCTGCAGCAGACCGGCATCGAGGACGGTGCGCGTGACCGGTCCGACCTGGTCGAGGCTCGACGCGAGCGCGATCGCGCCGTACCGGCTGACCGCTCCGTAGGTGGGTTTGACACCAACGGTGCCGGTGACGTGGGCGGGCTGTCGGATCGATCCGCCGGTGTCGCTGCCGAGCGCGAGCGGCGCTTCGAAGGCGGCGACCGCCGCCGCTGATCCTCCGCCGGATCCGCCGGGGATCCGGCCGAGGTCCCACGGGTTGCGGGTCGGCCCGTATGCCGAGTGCTCGGTCGACGACCCCATGGCGAACTCGTCCATGTTGGTCTTGCCGATCGGGATGAGGCCGGCTTCGCGTGCCTTCTTCACCACGGTCGCGTCGAACGGGGACATGTAGCCCTCGAGGATCCGGCTGCCTGAGGTGGACGGCATGTCCGTGGTGACGAGAACGTCCTTCACGGCGAGCGGGACGCCGGCCAGCGGCCCGAGTTCCTCACCAGCGGTGCGTCGTTCGTCGATCCGACGAGCCGCGTCGAGAGCGGAGTCGGAGACGTGGAGGAAGGCGTGCACATCGGAGTCGACGGCATGGATCCGGTCAAGGTGTGCCTGGGTGGCTTCGACGGCGCTGATCTCGCGGTTCTGCAGCTTCTCGGCCAGGCCTGCGGCCGTCAGGCGGATGATGTCGCTCACTACTGTTCCTCCCCCAGGATCGCGGAGACCCTGAATCGGTTGTCATCGTGCTCCGGTGCGTTCCGCAACGCCTGCTCGATGGTGAGCGTCTCACCGATCACGTCTGGGCGGAAGACGTTCGACAGGGGAACGGGGTGGCTCGTTGCCGGAACATCCGGGGTCGCAACCTGCTGCACCTTCGCGATGCTGTCGACGATCTGGTCGAGTTCGGTCGTGAGACTCGAGATCTCTTGGGGAGTGAGGGCAATGCGGGCGAGGTTCGCCAGATGCGCCACCTGCTCCTCAGAAATTTCAGACATGGGACTCCGTCGGTAAGTACTGGGGTGTGCATCCATTCTATTGGGCCCTCGTAACGCCCCACTCGCCCGCCGCTAGAGTTGGACGAGTGAGCGATACCTCCCTGCGTCCATGGCTGGCCAACTACGCACCGGATGTTCCCCACGACATCCCGGAACAGAACGGATGCCTCGGCGACCTTGTCGACGCATCCGCTGCCTCGTACCCGACACAGGTTGCCCTCGAGTTCTTCGGAGCGACGACGACGTACCGTCAGCTGCAGCACGCCATTGCCCGGGTCGCTGAGGGCCTGAAGGCGCTCGGCGTGAAGAAGGGAGACCCGGTCGCGCTGGTCCTGCCGAACTGCCCGGAGCACATCGTCGCCTTCTACGCGATCCTGCGCCTCGGCGCGATCGTGGTGGAACACAACCCGCTCTACACGCCCCGGGAACTGCGGCACCAGTTCGAGGACCACGGAGCGAAGGTGGCCATCGTCTGGAACAAGGTCGTTGCGAGGGTCCAGGAGTTCCCCGATGACATCGCCGTGAGCTCGCTCGTCTCGGTCGACATCACCCGGTCCATGCCCCTGTCGATGCGGCTGGCTCTTCGGCTGCCGGTCGCCAAGGCCCGCGAGTCGCGGGCGACGCTCACCGCGAAGACCAAGGACACGATCTCGTGGGCCACGCTGAGCTCTTCGCGCACGATCGACCCATCGCATCCTCGCCCTGAGGCGACGGATGTCGCGATTCTCCAGTACACGTCCGGGACCACAGGCATGCCGAAGGGGGCGGTGCTCACCCACGCTAACCTTCTGTCGAACGCCGTCCAGGCCAGGGCATGGACCCCGACCATTACCCACGCCGGCTGCACGATCTACGCCGTCCTGCCGATGTTCCACGCGTACGGGCTCACCCTGTGCCTGACTTTCGCGATGAGCCTCGGCGCCCGCCTGGTGCTGTTCCCGAAGTTCGACGCGGACCTCGTTCTCAAGGCGGCCGCGAAGCATCCGCCCACCTTCCTGCCGGCCGTTCCGCCGATCGCGGAGAAGCTGCTGGCGCGGGCGAAGGAGATGGGCGTCTCGTTGCGCGGCCTGGAGATCGGGATCACCGGCGCCATGGCCCTGCCGCACGAACTGGTCGTTCCGTTTGAGGAGGCCACCGGCGGTTACCTCATCGAGGGTTACGGCCTCAGCGAGTGCTCCCCCGTTCTGATGGCGAACCCCGTTTCGGACCGGCGCAAACCCGGCACGGTGGGCCTGCCCATCCCGGGGACCGAAATCCGTGTCGTTGACCCGGACGACCCGACCGTCGATGTGGAGCCCGGGACGCCCGGCGAGCTGATCGTCCGTGGTCCTCAAGTGTTCTCGGGGTACTACCGTAAGCCCGAGGAAACCAGTGCTGTTTTCGTCGACGGGGACTGGTTCCGCACCGGCGACATCGTGACGATGGATGCCGACGGTTTCGTGAGCGTGGTGGACCGGCTCAAGGAGCTGATCATCACCGGCGGCTTCAACGTCGCGCCGACGGAGGTCGAGAACGCCCTGCGCCTGCACCCCGCGGTCCAGGACGTCGCCGTCGTGGGAATGCCCAGTGCGCATTCCGGCGAGGACGTCGTCGCTGCGATCGTCGTGCGGCCGGGCGAGAAGCTGGACCGCGAGTCGATCCGCCAGTTCGCACGGGAGAACCTCACCCCGTACAAGGTTCCTCGCCGCATTGTCGCCATCGATGAGCTGCCGACATCCCTCATCGGCAAGGTCCTCCGTAAGCAGGTGCGGGAGATGCTGCTGCAGAAGGAGACCGGCCGTCAGGGCGACATCCTGCGCTGACCCTCGGCCGCCGACCCGTCGGCGGAGCCTCGAGCGGAGATTTTGGCGAAACGCCGCGGCGAGACACCCGACACGCCGACGCCCAGCGAATCCATCCGCTCGAACGCGCGCGGCCGCGACCGCGGCCAAGGCAGCATCGCGGATCCACCTTGGGTAGACACGCGCCCGGAATCCGCTCAGCTCAGCTGGCGGGAACGTCGGCCCTCTCGTCGCCGACGATGGCGTCGTCGAGCGCCGCAGGCCCCTGCGTCACCAGAAGTGCGAACTGCGCCGCGTCGATGATCCGCAAACCGAGCTCTTCGGCCTTGCCGAGTTTCGATCCGGCGCCTGGCCCTGCGGCTACGAAGTCGGTCTTCTTCGACACGCTCGACGCTGCTTTGCCGCCAGCCGCGATAATCGCCTCCTGGGCACCTTCGCGGGTGAACCCTTCGAGCGAGCCAGTGGCCACAACGGTGAGACCGGCGAGCACTCCCCCGCCGTTCCCTGCAGAACCGGGACCCAGGTGCCCAGGGGTCGTGAACTGCACGCCCGCCTTGGTCCACTGGTCGACGATCTGGCGGTGCCAGTCGACCTCGAACCAGTCGAGGACCGCATCGGCGATGATCCCGCCGACACCGTCGGTCTCGGCGAGCTGGTCCCGGCTCGCGGACCGGATGGCATCCAGCGAACCGAAGTAGTCGGCGAGTGCCCGCGCTGCGACCGGTCCGACGTGACGGATGTTGAGCGACACGAGGATGCGCCACAGCGGCTTCGTCTTCGCCGACTGCAGGTTCTGCAGCAGCTCGATCGCGCCCTTCGACGGCACGAAGGACTCGTCGCCGGAGAACTCAGCAGCGGTTGGGTCGTATGGGCCGTCTTTCGGGCCGCGCTTGCGGCGGAACGGAGTCACCCGTTTCACCTCGCCGTCAGGGCCCAGCTTCGGAAGCCCGGTCTCGAAATCAAAGACCGTCACCGTGACCGGGAAGAGGTCCTCGATGGTGAGGTCGAACAGGCCGGCCTCTGAGACGTCGCCGTTTGCGTCGGCGAGCGGCGCAGCGGCGGGTTCGAGCGGCTGGGTGAGTGCCGCTGCGGCGACCTCGCCGAGTCCCTCGACATCGAGCGCCCCACGGGAGCCGATGTGTTCGACCCTGCCTCGCACCTGGGCCGGACAGGAGCGCGAGTTCGGGCAGCGGAGGTCCTTGTCGCCCTCTTTCGCCGGGCGAAGCGGTGTCCCGCACGACGGGCATCCGACGGGCATGACGAACTCCCGTTCGGAGCCGTCGCGCAGTTCGACGACCGGCCCGAGGATTTCGGGAATCACATCGCCGGCCTTGCGCAGCACGACGGTGTCGCCGATGAGAACGCCCTTCGCCTTCACGACGTCCTGGTTGTGCAGGGTCGCCTGGCTCACCGTCGACCCGGCGACGCGCACCGGCTCGACCTGCGCGAACGGTGTTGCCCGCCCGGTGCGTCCGACGCTGACGACGATGTCGAGCAGTTTCGTGTTCACCTGCTCCGGCGGGTACTTGAATGCGGTCGCCCAGCGCGGGGCGCGGCTGGTGGCACCGAGTTCGTCGTGGAGCGCGAGCTCGTCCACCTTCACGACGATGCCGTCGATCTCGTGCTCGACGCTTGCGCGGTGCTCGCCGTAGTGCTCGATGAACCCGATCACCCCATCGATGGTGTCGAAGACCCTGAAGTGGCTCGAGGTGGGAAGTCCCCATTCCTTCAGGAGTCCGTATACCTCGGATTGCGCAGACACCGGCGGGTTCGGCCACGCTCCGATCCCGTGCACGAGCATCTGCAGCCGGCCCAGCCGGTTGTCCATGAGTTTCCGCTGAGCGGCGTTCTTGCTTTCGGCCTTCTGTCGAAGGCTCCCGCTCGCCGCATTCCGTGGGTTGGCGAAAACCTTTTCGCCCGCCGCCAGCTGCAGCTCATTGAGTTCACGGAACGACTCGACGGGGAAAAAGATTTCGCCGCGCACTTCGACGCGCGACGGATGCCCCGTCCCGGCCAGCCGGGTGGGGATGGACCGGATGGCGGCGATGTTCTCGGTCACGTCTTCGCCGACGACCCCGTCACCGCGGGTTGCCGCGCTGACGAGCCTGCCGTTCTCGTAGCGCAGGTTGACCGCGAGCCCGTCGATCTTGAGCTCACTCAGGTAGTGCACCGACCGGCCGGATGCGCGCTCCACCCGCTCAGCCCAGGCACGCAGTTCTTCGGCGGAGAAGACGTTGTCGAGGCTGAGCATCCGTTCAGCGTGGGTCACCGGGTCGAACAGCGACGCCTGCGCACGGCCGCCGACGGTCTGGGTGGGGCTGTCCTGGCCCTGGAGCTCCGGGAAGAAGTGCTCGATCAGTTCGAGGCGGCGCATCATCTGGTCATACTCGGCATCGGAGACGAGTGACGCGTTCTGCTCGTAGTACGCGTCGCGCAACTCGAGGATGCGCGTCGTCAGCCTCGCCGCCTCAGCCGCGGCCTTCTCAAGGTCCTTCGGCGTTGACTGCTGGGTGGCGTTTTCGTGTTCGGTGCTCTCTGTCACCTGCCCAGTCTAGAGACAGCCGCAGACACCGGAGAGGGGTAGCGCGGGGCACACCGACCGCGTTCGAGGCGCGGTGTCGCGTCAGGAAACCGGGGTGGGAACAGCGCTGACCGTGCGGTCGATCGTGCATTGGCCGAGCACTCGTGTGCCGACGTAGACGACGGCGGTCTGCCCGGGGGCGACACCGTCGAGGGGTGTTCCCGGTCGCACCATCAGCTCGGGTTCGCCGGTCTCGGCATGAGCCTGCACGACAGCGACTGCGGGAACGGGATCGGCGTGGGCGCGGATCTGCACGTCGCAGTCGAACGCGACCTCGGGATGCTCCGGCGCGGCGCCAGCCCAGGTGAACCGGGAGCCGGCGATCTCGGCGATGGCGAGTGCTTCCTTCGGACCGACGACGACCTCGTTGGTCTTCGGACGCACCTCGAGGACGAACCGGGGACGACCGTCGGGGTCGGGGACACCGAGGTTGAGCCCGCGTCGCTGCCCGACGGTGAACGCGGCAGCGCCCTCGTGGGAACCGACGACCGAGCCGTTCCGGTCGAGGATCTCACCCTTCTCGGCGCCGACGCGTTCGGCGAGCCAGCCGCGGGTGTCTCCGTCGGGGATGAAGCAGATGTCGTGACTGTCGGGCTTGTTGGCGACGCTGAACCCGCGGGCCGCCGCTTCGGCGCGCACCTCCGCCTTCGACGGCGTTGCACCGAGCGGGAACATCGAGTGCGCGATCTGCTCAGCGGTGAGCACGCCGAGTACATAGCTCTGGTCCTTGGCCCACGCGCTCGCACGGTGCAGTTCGCGGTTGCCGACGTCATCCGTCACGATCGTCGCGTAGTGGCCGGTGCACACCGCGTCGAAGCCGAGGTCGATCGCCTTTTCAAGCAGCGCGGCGAACTTGATCTTCTCGTTGCAGCGCATGCACGGGTTCGGTGTGCGCCCTGCCGCGTACTCGGCGATGAAATCGTCGACGACGTCGAGCTTGAATCGCTCAGAGAAATCCCAGACGTAATACGGGATGCCGATGATGTTGGCGGCGCGCTGCGCGTCCATCGAGTCCTCGATGGTGCAGCAACCGCGGCTACCCGTGCGCAGGGTACCTGGCATCCTGCTGAGCGCGAGATGGACACCGACGACGTCGTGGCCAGCCTCCACGGCGCGCGCGGCGGCGACTGCGGAGTCGACTCCGCCGGACATTGCTGCTAAAACCTTCACCCGAGAAGTGTACGCGCCGTTTGCTGGACGCGAACTGCGGGTCAGGCTCCGAGCTTTGTCGTACGGTCGGAGAGTCCCGCCCGGGATGCTTGCGCATACGCCCCGGGCAGGGCTGCGAGCAGCGCGTCGATGTCGCTGTCGCTGGTGGTGTGCCCAAGCGTCACGCGGAGGGCACCTCGCGCCTCGAGTTCCGTCCGACCCATCGCACGGAGCACATGGGACGGTTCGGGGATGCCGGCCTGGCAGGCGGAGCCGGTGGAGACGGACACCCCGGCCATGTCCAGCAGGAACAACAGCGAATCTCCCTCACAGCCGGCGAAAGCGACGTGAACGTTACCGGGGAGCCTGCCGCCCCCGGCTGGGCCGTTCAGCCGCGCCGACGGAACGGCGGTGAGGATGCCGTCGATCAGGCGATCGCGCAGGGCGGCGAGCCGCACAGCCTCATCGGCACGATGGCCGGTGGTGAAAGCTGCGGCCACCGCGAAAGACACGGCGCCGGCGACATCCTGGGTTCCCGAACGCACCCGCCGCTGCTGCCCGCCACCGTGCAACAGCGGCTCGATGCTGGCCGACCGGGACAGGACGAGCGCACCGACGCCGACAGGGCCGCCGATCTTGTGCGCCGAGACGCTCATCGCGACGAGCCCGGCACCGCCTGAACTGCCGGATGCGTCGCGGACGGCCCGGAAATCGATGTCGAGGTAGCCGTAGGCGGCGACCGCGTCGACGTGGACCGGCACCCCGGATGTTGCGGCGAGCGCCGCGATCTCGGTCACCGGTTGGATCGTTCCGACCTCGTTGTTCGCCCACAGCAGGGTGACGAGCGCGACCCGATCTCCGTAGCGCTCAAGTGCAGCCTTCACTTCGTCGGGGCGGACGAGACCGTCGTCGTCGAGCGGCAGCCAGCCGATCTCGGCGCCTTCATGCTGTTCGAGCCATTCGAGGGTGTCGATCGTGGCGTGGTGCTCGCCGCCGGGGGCGAGGATCACCGGCTTGGGGGCGCCGCGGTTCCGCGACCACCAGATGCCCTTGATTGCCAGATTGACGGCTTCGGTTCCCCCTGAGGTGAGGACGACTTCGATCGGGTCGCAGCCGAGGGTCGCGGCGATCTTCTCCCGGGCCTCTTCGAGCATCCGCTTCGCCGCCTGGCCCTGTGAGTGGATGGATGCCGGGTTCCCCACGACACCGAGCGCGTCAGCATAAGCGAGGATGGCGTCGGGGAGCATCGGTGTCGTCGCCGCATGATCGAGATAGACGACCATCCCACTCCCTTTCCGCCGGTACGCGCACGGTGTGCGCACAAACTACTCTAGAACGCATGACACCAGCCGATCCCCTGCACGATCTCGGCGTTCGGATCACGTCACACGGCGGTGAACTGCGGGTCTGGTCGTCGGGCGCCGGTTCGATGGAACTGGTGATCTTCGACGACACCGACCCGAACTGGATGACCAAGACCGTCCCGATGCACAAGGGACCGGACTCCGTGTGGGTGGGCCGGTCCCGCACCCTCCGGGTGGGGACGCGCTACGCGATCCGCGCGTCAGGCCCGTCATCGCCCACATCGGCGTTCAACCCGGCGCAGTTGCTGATCGACCCGTACGCCCGCGGCCTCGTCCGGGTAAGCGCCGGGCAGTACCGGTCGGTTGTCGTCGACACCACGTTCGACTGGGGAGGAGTTGCCAAGCCAGCCACTCCCCTCGACCACACGGTGATCTACGAAGCCCACGCGAAGGGCATGTCCAAGCTGAACCGGCATGTGCCGGAGCACCTGCGCGGCAGCTACGCCGGAATCGCCCACGAATCGTCGATTCGCTACCTCAAGGATCTCGGCGTCACGGCGGTGGAACTGCTCCCCGTCCACGCTTTCGTCTCCGAGCAGCGTCTCCTCCGCCAGGGACTCACCAACTACTGGGGGTACAACACCCTCAACTTTTTCACCCCGCACGCACCGTACGCGTCGAAGGCCGCCCAGGCGGAGGGCCCTGGGGCGATCCTCCGGGAGTTCAAGGGCATGGTCCGCCTTCTCCACGAGGCGGGACTCGAGGTCATCCTCGACGTCGTCTACAACCACACGGCCGAAGAGGGCAGGGGTGGACCGACGACAAGCCTCAGGGGCCTCGACAACGCTGCGTACTACCGCCAAAGCGACACCGGGGAGTACATCGACGTCACCGGATGCGGCAACAGCCTCGACACGTCGCACCCGACAGCGCACCGCCTGGTGATGGACTCATTGCGGTATTGGGCGAACGAGGTGCAGGTCGACGGGTTCCGGTTCGACCTCGCGGTAACGCTCGGTCGCGACGGCAAGCACGAGTACGCCCCCGACCACCCGTTGCTCACCGACATCATCTCGAACCCGGCGCTCGCCGGGGTGAAGATGATTTCCGAGCCGTGGGATGTCGGCATGGGCGGATGGCAGACCGGTAACTTTGCGACGGGATGGATCGACTGGAACGACCGTTACCGTGACCGGGCACGTAACTTCTGGCTGTCCGACGTCGACTACGCGAGACGGGCGAGCACGGCTCCTGTCGGGATCGGCGGGTTCGCGACACGGCTCGCCGGGTCGGCCAACACCTTCTCCACCGAACGCGGCCCACTGGCATCGATCAACCTCGTCACAGCCCACGACGGCTTCACCCTCGCCGACCTCGTCTCCTACGACGTCAAGCACAACGTCGGCAACGGCGAATCCAACCGGGACGGAACCGACAACAACCGCTCGTTCAACCACGGCGCTGAAGGCCCGACCAACGACGAGGCCATCCTCGCCACCCGGCGCAAGGCGATGCGCAACCTGCTCGGCACCTTGCTGATGTCTGCCGGAGTTCCGATGATCACCGCCGGCGACGAGTACGGCCGCACCCAACGCGGCAATAACAACGCCTACTGCCACGACTCCGAACTGACCTGGCTGAGCTTCCCCGTCGACAAGTGGCAGCACAACCTCCACGCCCACACTCGGCGGCTCATCGAACTGCGCCGCGAGAACCCGGCGCTGCGCCCGGTACGGTTCGGCCGCCCCGGCGAGACGGTGCCGAGTTCGAGCCACATGGACTGGTACGACCAGTCCGGCAACACCATGAGCGACGACGACTGGACAAGCGCCCGCAACCGCACGCTCCAGTACGTGGCGGCGAGCACCCCGGAGGTCGAGGAGTTCAACCGGATCCTGCTCATTGTGCACGGCGTCGAAGCAGGGGTCACTGTCACGCTACCCCGCCACGACGGGGTGGTGCGCTACGACCTGCTCTGGCGCAGCGAGGACGAGACGCCGCTGACGGAGATCAGGTCGTTCGCCCCGGGCGAGACGATCGACATCTCGCCGACCTCCATGCTGCTGTTCCAGGCGTTCTCCGACGACTAAGCAGGACTAAGAGCTACTGAGAAGGACCGCATTGTGGCGAAAAAGAACTCGGCGGGAACCCCCGCAACGGCCGCGCTGGCGTCGCTTGGTATTGCGTTCACGCCGCACTCGTATGAGCACCAGCCAGGCACCGCCGGGTACGGACGCGAAGCCGCCGAAGCGCTCGCCGTCGACGGCAACCAGGTCTTCAAGACCCTGCTCGCCGATGCTGACGGGATGCTCGTTGTCGCGATCGTTCCGGTCACAGGCGTTCTCGATCTCAAGGCCCTCGCCTCCGCTGTCGGTGCCAAGCGCGCTGGCATGGCCGACCCGGCGCTCGCTGAACGCAAGACCGGCTACGTCGTCGGCGGAATCAGCCCCATCGGCCAGAGGACCCGGCTCCGCACGATCATCGACGCATCCGCCGGGGAGTTCGCCACCGTCTTTGTCTCAGGCGGACGCCGCGGTTTTGACATCGAGCTCGACCCCGCCGACCTCCTCTCGGTGACCGGTGGGTCGCTCGCCGCCATCAGCCGCCGCTGATCACGACCGCTCAGGCGATCGCGATCAGGCCCAGTTCCGCAGGGTTGTCCAGAAGCGGGTGGCACGGTACGACCCGGACGCTGTACCCGAATCCGCCCGGGCGTCGAAGGCTGACAGTGCCGGCGAACAGCCACTCCCCCGATTCAGACGCTTCAGCATCGTCGGCAGGTACAAGTTCCGCCGTCTGCACGTCCTTCAGGTCATCGCCGTTCACCGTGCTCCGGCCGTAGACGACCTGCACCGAGACGTCGTTCGGTGTCAGGGCGCCGAGCCGCACCGTCGCTCGCAGGTGCAGCTCGTCACCGACCTGTGGAGCAACATCCAGTCCACCCGACTCCACGTGCGTGATCGAGACGCCAGACCAGGCATCCCTCACCCGCGCCTTCCACTCGGCGAGGCTGCGCGCGGCGCGGAATCCGTCGTGACGCAGCACCGAGGTGCTGTTGAACGCAGGGCGGTAGAGGGCGTTGACGTACTCTCTGACCATCCGGTCGGCGCTCAGCTCCGGCGACAGGGTGGAGAGGGTGTGACGGATGTTTCCCAGCCAGTTCGTCGGGACGTCGTCCGTGTCGCGCTCGTAGAACCGGGGCGCGATCTGGTGTTCGATGAGGTCGTACATCGACTCCGCCTCGCGGCGGTCCCGTTCCTCGGCGTCTTCGGTGACCGCGGACGGGATCGCCCAGCCATTTTCACCGTCGAAGAACTCGTTCCACCAGCCGTCG
The DNA here is from genome assembly GCF_900115155.1 of Mycetocola miduiensis. Classification (GTDB taxonomy): domain Bacteria; phylum Actinomycetota; class Actinomycetes; order Actinomycetales; family Microbacteriaceae; genus Mycetocola_A; species Mycetocola_A miduiensis. Next base: position 277,603 of record NZ_FOVM01000002.1, on the reverse strand, counting down.
AGGATCGACAGGTTGAGCACGCCGTTCAGCGCAGCTTTCATGCCGGATGTGCCGCACGCTTCGAGCGGTCGGAGCGGGTTGTTGAGCCAGACATCCGTTCCCGGGTAGAGCTTCTGCGCCATCGAGATGTCGTAGTTGGGCAGGAAGACGATCCGTTCACGCACCGCCGGGTCCTGGGCGAACTCGACGACCTTCTGGATCAGCCGCTTACCCTCGATGTCGGCCGGATGAGCCTTGCCGGCGATAACAATCTGCACCGGCCGTCCCGGATGCAGCAAAAGGCGGCGCAGCCGCTCGGTGTCGTGAAGCATCAGGGTGAGCCGTTTGTACGTGGGAACGCGTCGGGCGAAACCAATCGTCAGCACGCGAGGGTCGAGCACGGTGTCCATCCAGTCCGGTGCGATGCCGCCAGGGTTCTGGGCGAGCCATGCTCGCTTCAGCCGCCTGCGCGCATCCGACACGAGCTCCTGCCGCATCTGGTTACGGACACCCCAAAGGTCGGCGTCTGTCACCGACGGTGACGCCCAGTCCGCGTTCGCGGTGTCGGACGTTCCCAGGGTGCGAATCGCGAGCTCGGTCAGCTGCGGGGCCGTCCAGCTGGCCGGGTGAACACCGTTCGTCACCGAGCCGATCGGAACGTCTTCGGTGTCGAATCCCGGCCACAGGTCGCTGAACATCCGCCTGCTCACTTCACCGTGCAGCTGCGAGACGCCGTTGGCCCGCTGTCCAAGGCGGAGGCCCATCACCGCCATGTTGAAGGCGCCATCCATGCCCGCTCCGGGCTCACGTCCGAGCGCGAGCACATCCTCGGCCGACACACCCGGCAGCAGGTCGGTCGTGAAGTAGCGTCGGATCAACGCCGAGTCGAAGCGGTCGATTCCCGCCGGGACCGGAGTGTGGGTCGTGAAGACGGTGCCTGCCCGGACAACCTGGAGAGCCTCGTTGAAGTTCAGCCCGCCGCGGATCAGGTCGCGGATCCGCTCAACGCCGAGGAACCCGGCGTGGCCTTCATTGGTGTGGAAGACCTGGGGCGGTCGTACCCCTGAGCGTTCAGCCCACGCGCCGATCGCGCGCACACCGCCGATTCCGAGCAGGAGCTCCTGGCGCAGCCGGTGTTCTTCGGCCCCTCCGTAGAGACGGTCGGTGACATGGCAGAGTTCTTCGCTGTTCTCCGGAATGTCGGAGTCGAGCAGCAACAGGGTGACCCGGCCCACCCGACCCAGCCAGATCCTGGCGCTGAGCACCTGGTCGTCGGGGAGCATGAGTGTGACGATGACCGGGCTGCCGTCTGGCTGGCGCAGCACCCGCAATGGGAGCCCATCCGGGTCGAGCACAGGATATGTCTCCTGCTGCCAGCCGTCCGGCGACAGTGCCTGGCTGAAATAGCCGGCGCGGTAGAACAGGCCGACGGCGACGAGGGGAACACCGAGGTCCGACGCGCTCTTCAGGTGATCGCCGGCGAGGATGCCCAGACCACCCGAGTACTGCGGAAGCGCCGCAGCGATACCGAACTCGGGCGAGAAGTACGCGATCAGTTCGGGCTTGTCGCCCTCGAGGCCCTGGTACCAGCGCGGCTCGGTGAGGTACCGGTTGAGATCTTCCCTCAGCGCGTTCGCGCGGTGCACGAAACTGTCGTCAGAGGCCAGGGCGTCGATCCGGTCCTGGCTGATCTGCCCGAACAGGCTGATCGGGTCGTGCTGGAAATCGCGCCACGCATTCGGTGCGATCTCAGAGAACAGCTCCTGTGTGGGCCCGTGCCAGGACCATCTCAGGTTCCCGGCCAGGTGCTCGAGGGCGCTCAGCCGCTCGGGGAGAGCAGGGCGCACAGTAAATCGTCTAATCGCCTTCACGGGGTTCAGCCTAGGGCGCGTGGGGCCGTTTGCTGTGGTGAGAGCCCTTTATTGGCCCGACGGCGTTTTCGCAAGGCACCGGCGAACGGGAAGGATTCGCGGTACGGTCGGGTTTGTGGCGAAGAAAGCATCCAGCGCAACGTCCAGGCCCTCGAAGGCCGTCGCGGCGCAGTCCGACTCCAGCACAAAACCCGGCATTGGCAGAATTCCTGTACTCGGCCTCTCACCGGTCGTCTCCTGCGGCCGCTGGCCCGCACGCGCGTTCGTCGGTGAAGTGGTTCCGTTCCGGGCCACGGCGTTCCGTGAAGGCCACGACGCGATCGGGGTTGAGCTTCTGCTCACCGATCCGTCCGGTGCCACCGCGCGGCATCCGATGCGCCTGGTCACCGTCGGCCTCGACGACTACGAGGCCCTCGCCCAGCTGACGGCACAGGGCACCTGGCGATTCCGTGTGCGCGCATACGCCGACGATTTCGAGACCTGGCATCACAATGCCGCGATCAAAATTCCTGCGGGAATCGACGTCGAGCTGATGTTCACGATCGGCGCCCAGCTCCTGCGGCGTTCGTCAGCCGAAAAGTCCCGCCCCGCCGCTGAGCGCAGCTACCTGGCAGCGAAGGCCGCTGAGCTGGCTGCGACGGATGCTCCTCTCGAGCAGCGCATGGCGGTCCTCGACGACGCGAGACTTCACGAGATCGCGAGGCAGAACCCGATGTCGAGCCTGGCGAGTGAGTCGGAGGAGGCCGTCATCCGCGTGGAGCGGACCCGTGCCGGCGTCGGTTCCTGGTACGAGTTCTTTCCCCGGTCCGAAGGGGCGAAACAGAACGCCGACGGCTCCTGGACGTCCGGGACATTCCGGACGGCGGCGAAACGGCTCGCTCCGGTCGCAGCCATGGGCTTCGACGTTGTCTACCTGCCTCCCATCCACCCGATCGGAACGACCTTCCGCAAGGGGCCGAACAACACGCTCACCCCCGGCCCGCACGACCCCGGTTCGCCATGGGCCATCGGGTCAGCGGACGGCGGTCACGACGCCATTCACCCAGACCTCGGTACGGTCGACGACTTCCGCTTCTTCCTCGACGAGGCCGCCAGGAACAACATCGAGATCGCTCTTGACCTCGCACTGCAGGCGTCGCCCGACCACCCCTGGGTCACCGAGCACCCCGAGTTCTTCACCACCCTGCCCGACGGCACCATCGCGTATGCGGAGAACCCGCCCAAGAAGTACCAGGACATCTACCCGATCAACTTCGACAACGACCCTGAGGGCATCCGTGCCGAAGTCCTCAGGATCGTCCGGTACTGGGTCTCCCTCGGTGTGAAGATCTTCCGCGTCGACAATCCGCACACGAAGACCGTCGAGTTCTGGGAGTGGCTGATCGGAACGGTCAACGCCGAGGACCCCGACGTCATCTTCCTCGCCGAAGCGTTCACCCGGCCGGCGATGATGCAGGCGCTCGCAAAGGTCGGCTTCCAGCAGAGCTACACCTACTTCACCTGGCGCAACTCGAAGACCGAGCTCGAGGAGTTCTTCACGAGCATCAGCACCGAGACCGCTGATTTCCTGCGCCCGAACCTCTTCGTCAACACGCCGGACATCCTCACCCAGTACCTGCAGTTCGGGGGGCCGGCGGCGTTCACCATCCGTGCAGCCCTCGCCGCGACCGCAGCACCGGTGTGGGGTGTCTACTCCGGATTCGAACTGTTCGAGAATGTCGCCAGACCGGGCGCGGAAGAGAACATCGACAACGAGAAGTTCGAGTACAAGCCGCGCGACTTCGCTGCCGCGGAGGCCGCGGGCAAGTCGCTTTCCGTCTATCTCGGCATGCTCAACAAAATCCGTCGGGCGCATCCCGCGCTGCAACAACTGCGGAACCTGCGCCTGCACTCCAGCGACGATGACTCGATCCTCGTATACAGCAAACACCTCGCGCCGGAGTTCACCGGCACCGGGGTATCCGACACCATCCTTGTGGTCGCGAACGTCGACCCGCACTCCGTCCGGGAGACGACGGTGCACATCGACAGTTCTGCGTTCGGAATCGCACCAGGCATGCCGTACCAGGTCACCGATCTCATCACCGGCGCCACGTGGCAGTGGGGCGAGCACAACTTTGTTCGCCTCGACGCCTTCACCGAGCCGGTCCACATCTTCCACGTCCAGGAGGCCACCTCGTGACCGATCCCATCAAGCCCGCATCGACCCCGGCATCGTCAACACCGCCGGCTTCATCAAAACCGTCGGCTTCACCGTCGACTTCGAAGCCGTCGAAACCGGCCCGCTCCGCAACCCGGGCTACGCCGCCGACTCCGGTAACGCCGCCGGAGCCGCCGGAGCCAACCACGCCAGCGACGCCCGCGACGCCCGCGACGCCCGCGACAGCATCCCGGAACGCATCGGCACCGTCCGAGCATGTCCTCGGGGCCGTCTCCACCGGGTCCTACTACGACCCGCACTCCGTGCTCGGGCAGCACCCGTCGGGTGACAAAACCGTGCTGCGGACGCTGCGGCCGCACGCCGCAAGCGTCACCGCGGTTCTCGGCGGCGGTGAACGGTTGGAGCTCAGCCACCTGTACAACGGTATCTGGGAGGGCGAACACTCTGCGGGGTTCCCCGACTACACCGTCGAGAGCGACTACGGCGACGGAGTCGTGTGGCGCACGGAGGACCCGTACCGGTTCAGCCCGACCATCGGTGAACTCGACCTCCACCTCGTCGGCGAAGGCCGGCACGAGCGGCTCTGGGACGCCCTGGGCGCCCATCTGGTCGAGCACTCCGGGGTCTCCGGCACAGCTTTCACGGTGTGGGCGCCGCACGCCCAGGCCGTTCGGGTGCTCGGTGAGTTCAACGGCTGGGACGGCCGCCTGCACTCGCTGCGCAACATGGGTCCGACCGGGGTCTGGGAACTGTTCGTGCCAGGCCTTGAGGCCGGGGCGCTCTACAAATTCGAGCTGCTCGGTGCGAATGGCAACTGGGTGACCCGTGCCGACCCGATGGCGCGATTCACCGAAATTCCACCGGCGACGGCATCCGTCGTTGGCGAATCCCGTTACGAGTGGGCGGATGCCGCGTGGATGGAACACCGCGCAGCGACCAACCCGCACGACGCACCGATGAGCATCTACGAGATGCACCTCGGGTCGTGGCGGCCGGGGCTCGGCTACCGGGACATCGCCGACCCGCTGATCGAATACCTCCGTGCCCTCAAATTCACGCACGTGGAATTCATGCCGCTCGCGGAGCATCCGTACGGCGGCTCGTGGGGATACCAGATCACCGGCTACTTCGCGCCGACCAGCCGCTTCGGTCACCCCGACGACCTCAAGTACCTCATTGACCGCCTGCACCAGGCCGGCATCGGTGTGCTCATGGACTGGGTCCCCGGCCACTTCGCCACCGACGAGTGGGCGCTCGCCCGGTTCGACGGGCAGGCGCTCTATGAGCACCCCGACCCCCGGCGCGGTGAGCACAAGGACTGGGGCACGTACATTTTCGACTTCGGAAACAGCCAGGTCCGCAACTTCCTCGTGGCGAATGCCCTGTACTGGCTCGAAGAGTTCCACGTCGACGGGCTCCGGGTCGACGCCGTCGCCTCCATGCTGTACCTCGACTACTCCCGTGAGGAGGGCGAGTGGTACCCGAACGTGCACGGCGGACGCGAGAACCTCGAAGCGATCAGCCTGCTGCAGGAAGCCAACGCGACCGCTTACAAGCGCAACCCCGGCGTCGTGATGATCGCCGAGGAGTCCACCAGCTGGCCCGGCGTCACCGCACCGACCTCCAGTGGCGGGCTCGGCTTCGGGCTCAAGTGGAACATGGGCTGGATGCACGACTCGTTGCAGTACATCAAGCACGACCCGATGTACCGCTCCTACCACCACGGCGAACTGACCTTCAGCTTCGTCTACGCGTTCAGCGAGAACTTCTTGCTTCCGATCAGTCACGACGAAGTCGTGCACGGCAAGGGTTCACTGCTCGCGCGGATGCCAGGCGACCACTGGCAGAAGCTCGCGAACATGCGCGTCTTCCTGGCCTTCATGTGGGCTCACCCCGGCAAGCAGCTGCTGTTCATGGGGACCGAGTTCGGCCAGCCGTCAGAATGGTCGGAAGCACGGGGCCTCGACTGGTGGATCCTCGACCAGCCCAGCCACCAGGGGCTGTTCAGCCTCGTCGGGCAGCTCAACGGCCTGTACAGCGAGAACCCTGCGCTCTGGGCCCGCGACAACGACCAGGGCGGGTTCGAGCTGATCGACGGCGGTGACGCGGCGCACAGCGTCCTCTCCTTCCTCCGCCGCGACCACGACGGCAACGAGATCGTCGCGCTCTTCAATTTCTCGGGCGTACCGGTCGGGCCGTACCGTGTCGGTCTTCCGGCATCCGGGGATTGGGAAGAGATCCTCAACACGGATGCCGCCGAGTTCGGCGGGTCCGGTGTCGGCAACTTCGGAACTGTCGTCGCCGTCGACCAGCCGTGGGCCGGCCGCCCGGCATCCGCCGAGCTCACGTTGCCCCCGCTCGGCGCTCTCTGGCTGCGCCGCCGCTCGTAAGACGGGAGGGCCTCACTCGAAAACACCCGTCCCGGACGGAAACACCTGCGAGAACAGGTGGATCTGACCGGGACGGGTGTCTTCGTCGGTACCGGCGCCCTAGAACAGCAGGTTGGTCAGCCGCGCCCGGGCACGCACGACGCGCGGGTCGTCGAGGCCTGCGACCTCGAACAGCTCGAGGAGCCGGGTTCGGATCGTGTTGCGGTCGTCGGCATCCGCGGTTTCGAACAACGTCAGCAGGCGGTCGAAGGCGTCCTCGACGTGTCCGCCCGAGAGGTCGAGGTCGGCGACGTCGAGCTGGGCGTCCAGTTCGGTGGGCCCAGCGGCGGCAGCGGCGCGGATCTCATCGATCGTCTTGCCCTGAAGCCGGTGCAGCAGGCTGACCTGGGCAAGCCCTGCGACAGCCATCTTGTCGGTTGGGTTTTGAGCGATGGCCGTCTGGTACGCCGTGATCGCCCGCGGGTAGTCGCCCTGTTCGATCGCGTCGTAAGCCTCGGCGTGCAGCGGAGGCAACGGCGGTTCGACCGGCTCGGTGTCGTCGGCAGGGGCCGTAGCTGATGCTGTGCCGGTCACGCCGCTCTGCGCTGCGGCCTGCAGGACCTGTTCGAGGACCTGGCGGACCTGGTCTTCAGGCAGAGCCCCGGCGAACAGCTGGAGCGGACGACCGCCGATGAGCGCAACAGCAGCGGGCACAGACTGCACCTGGAAGGCCTGGCGCAACTGCACGCTCGTGGTGACATCCACGGTGACGAGCAGAAGGCGCCCGCCGTAGCTCTCGACGATCTGGCTGAGTCCGGGCGTCGGGGCACCGGCGTAGAGGTCGACCAGGACCGGCACCTGCATCGACAGGTCGAGGAACTGGCTGAAGTTCGCGTCAGACCCCTCCAGCACGAGGCTGGGCACGTCGATGACCGCACCGCCTGAAGACGCTGCAGCGCCGGGGGCACTGGTTGCGGCCGGCGTTGCTGGGCCGCCAGGGGCGGTCCCCCGGTTTACCAGGCTGGACAGGTCGATGGCGCCTCGGAGGTGCTCCGCGGCGGGCTGCATGCCGCTCATCAGAGTCCAGCCGCCTTGTTCAGTGCCTGGCTGAAGCCGAGCAGGCGGATCGACTCCGTGCTGCCTGCTGGTGGAACGTAGAACAACAACTGGTCTGTGTAGGTGGCCTGCACGCCCGTCTCCGTTTCTGTCAGCCCGCTCAGCGCCGAAGTCGCGGAGTCGGGTGCGAGCTTGATTTTCGCTCCGGTGTCGACCGGTTTGACGACCTCAGTCTCGACGATGTCCACCGCGACGATAGCACCGGACTCATTGGTCGCCAGTGCAACAGGGGTCGCCGTTCCCGCTGCCGCTGAGAACTCAATGGTCGCTGTCGAGGGCAAGCCGTCTTTCTTGGCCTGCCGGTCGGCGGCGATCGCCGTCCGCAGGGAATCGCCTTCCGCCTCGAACAGGTCGAAGTACTCGCTTTGGTCACCGTTGGTGATGACGTCTGCGTACGCTGCCGCCAGCTGGTTGGGCTGGAGGATCTGGAACGTGGACTCCGGTGGGAGCCGCGCCGTTCCGATGGTGGCCGGGGCGACATCCGGGATCTGGGCGTCAGGCTCGAGCCGGACGGCGGATTGCACCAGGTAGTTCTCGCGGGGGCTCTCCTGCACGAGGACGACCGCGGTCGGCGCGAGGGACGGATCGGTGTCGTCGTGGACGACGGTCAGCACGGTCCGTGGCCAGGTTTCGGTGGCCTCAGGGAGTGTCAGTCCGCCCGCCGTTGCCGGGATCGGAGTCGGCAACGCGTAGTCCGGGAGCTTCGCCCGAATCGCGTAGTTCGCGGTTCGTTCCTCGAGCGCCGGTCCCGAGAATCGGGTGGCGGCGAGTGTTGCGTCGCGCGCGGCATCCGCTTCGAGCGCCACTCCGGAGATCTGCGACACGATCCGTTTCAGCTGAGGGCCGGTCACGGCTGGGTACGGCTGGTCTTCGACGGGGAGAAGATCGGTCGGGGTCGGTGTCGGCGTTACTTGCCCGGTGCCGGAGAAGTCGGGCCAGGAACTGGCGGAACATCCCGTGAGCGCGAGAGCGGAGACCAAGGCGATCGGAACGATCGCGACCATCGACTTGCGAATCGATCGCTTACGCTTCGGCGCACTGCCGTGCTGCTTATCGGACTTGTAGCGGGACGGCTTGGGCACCTTCGGCATCTTTTCCATTCCGGGGCCGGCGGTGACACCCTTGCGGCGTGGGCCGCGCGACCGGCGCATGTGCTGGATACCGAGCAGATAGAGGACGAGTCCGACGATCAGCAGCAGGATGCCTCCCACGATCAGCGGACCGGCCCACGGAGTCGCGTTGTCGAGGGGCCATGACACCTCGACGCGGTCAGGCGCGGCATCCGTGCCGTTCGAAGCAAGAATGACGCTGACATCGTCTGGCACGCTGATCGTCTGGACGAGGGCTCCTTCCTCCGAGTACTCCGCGAGCCACAGGTCAGAACCTGCGGGGTTGGCCTGAGCGTCGAGCGCTGCCTGTTCTTCCGCGGTCGGCGCAGCGTCCTCCGGCGCCGCGGCGCCGCCCTCGGTCGGCTCCTCCGCGACGTCGTCGGTCTGTACCGCCTTCGGGGTGACGACGGATGACTTCAGCCTGTGGTTCTCGGAGTCCACCGTCAGCGCGTTGTACGGGGATTCCCCGAGCCACGCCTGGACGTCGGCCGTGCGCCCGTAGGCGAGGAAGACTTGGTCCGAACCTGATACGGTCAGCGATTGCTGGCCGGGCTGCTGGGTGAGTTCCTCACCGCTGATCACGGTGTACGGCAGGTCACCTTTGACCGTGGTGTTGACGGCGTATGTCGAGGGGCCGAGAAAGATCGTGTGTTGGGCGATACCCAGCACGATCATGGCCGCGGCGACCACAAACGCCAAAATCGCGAGAACGAAGCGCACTACATCTCCTTCACAGGTTGCGACCGCAGGGCGAATTTGCTCGGAAATCCGGGCCGGTAGCAACAGGACAGACGTTTCACAGTAGTCGAAATGCCTGAGAGGGCGCTTAATACGCTAGCGGATGCCGCCCGATGCGGCGTCTCTCGCACCGGACAGTACGATGATCTGACGTGCGCCGATGGAGGGACAGCAGTGAAGATTTCAAACCCGTTCCGTGTCGGACTCATCGGCACGCTCGGCGTCGGACTCGGTCTTTTGATCATCCTCTCCGTTGTCACACTCCAGACGATACTCACCTATATCGGGGCCGCGATCTTCATCTCCCTTGGCCTTGACCCACTGGTTTCGTGGCTGGAAAAGAAGCAGTTCCCGCGCTGGGCGGCGCTCATCGTGGTGATTGTCGGCCTGCTGACCTTGTTTGCCGGACTGGTCTGGATGGTTGTTCCGATCATCATCGACCAGGTCTCCGAGTTGATCGCTCTTATCCCCGGCCTGCAGGCACAGTTCCAGGAGTACCCACTGGTCGAGGTCCTCTCGGACCAGTTCCCGGGCCTCGATGTCCGCGCGATCATCGCGGACGCCGGAAAGTTCCTGACCGACAACATCACCGACATCGGATCCGGCGCGATCCAGGTGGCGTTCGCCATCGGCTCGGCGCTCTTCGGCGCCCTGATCATCCTTATCCTCACTATTTACTTCACCGCGTCGCTCGGCTCGATCAAGCGTGGCCTGTACCAGCTGGTGCCAGCGACGAAGCGGGAACGTTTCGCTGACCTCGCCGAGCAGATCACCGACTCCGTTGGCCGGTATGTGATCGGCCAGGTCGGCACGGCCGCCTGCAACGGCATCCTGTCCTTCATCTTCCTGTCGATCATCGACGCGCCGTTTCCGCCGGTGCTTGCAACCATCGCGTTCTTCTTCTCGATGATCCCGCTGGTCGGAACACTCATCGGGTCGATCATCATCACCCTGGTTTGTCTCATCCCGGGACTCGGCTCCCCCGTCACCGCACTGTTCGCTGGTATCTACTACCTCATCTACATGCAGATCGAGGCGTATGTGATCAGCCCGAACGTGATGCGGCGCGCTGTGGCCGTCCCTGGTGCGCTCGTCGTCATCGCGGCGCTTGCCGGCGGTTCGCTGTTGGGCCTGCTCGGAGCGCTCGTCGCGATCCCGACCGCTGCCGCGGTGCTGTTGATCATCAAGCAGGTTGTGATTCCCCGCGCGAACGAGCTCTGACTGACGATCTAGTCGTCGGTCGGCCACTCGGTCTGCAGTGGGAGGGCCGCGGGGTTGACCGCTCGCACGATCTCTTCGAGAACGCGGCGAGTCTGGTTCTCACCGACCCAGAGGTGTTTGCCACCGTCGACTGGGATAAGTGTCATGCCGGGCACGCTGGAGAACCGCTCTGCGGCCTCCTCCGGGCGCAGGTAGTCGTCGAACTCGGGGATCAGCGCGATCAACGGGCGGTCATCGTCGTGCCACGACGCGACCTCGTCCGGTTGTGCACGGTGCAACGGCGGCGAAAGCAAAATCGCACCCGCGATCGGATGTGACCGTCCGTACTTCAGAACCAGTTCGGTCCCGAACGACCAGCCGACGAGCCAGGGCTTTGGCAGGCCGCGCTCGGCGACGAACGCCATGGCGGCGTCGAGGTCGTGTTCTTCGGTGATCCCCTCGCCGAAAGCGCCGTCGCTCGTGCCGCGCGGAGAGGAAGTACCGCGGGTGTTGAACCGCAGGACGGCGATGTCCGCGAGTGCGGGAAGTCGGCCGGCGGCCTTGCGAAGGATGTGCGAGTCCATGAAACCGCCTGCGGTCGGCAGCGGATGCAGCGTCACCAGCGTCGCGACGGGTTCCCGGCCCTGCGGGGTGGCGAGTTCGCCGACGAGGGTGAGCCCGTCCGCGGTGACGAGTTCGATGTTTTCGCGCGTTGCGGGCAGTTCGACACCGCCACGGATTTCCAGGGTCATCGCATCCTTCCTAACCGATTCGCCAGCAGTGGGTATGCCAGTGCCTGCGTGCTGCAAGGTCGGCGGCGTCACCGAGAACGCCGTCCGCGCGCCAGACAACGAGGTGAGCGGTGCCGCGGCTGACCGTAAGCGAGCAGGCCGGGCAGAGGTAGTCCTTGACCGCTTGTCCGGCGCTCACGGGCTGTACGTTCCATTCGGCGCCGCGCCGCGTCTCGGTCCGCTTCCAGCCGTTCATCAGGCGCGACAGATCGTCACCGTCGTCGTCGTTCCGAGCCGGCTTGGCGCCGCGCGGACGGTTGCTTCGAGGCATGCTTTCATCCTAGGCAGTGGACACGGGTGAACCGGCATCCGCGAAAGTCGACGTGCCCGCCATCAGACGGACGGCCGATTTCTCCGCTTAGTACCAGCCTTTGGCCTGCGAGTGGCTCCATGCGCCGCAGGGGGTCCCGTACCGGCCACTGATGTAGCCAAGACCCCAGGTGATCTGCGTGGCGGGGTTCGTGGCCCAGTCGCTGCCTGCGCTGCCCATCTTGCTGCCGGGGAGCGCCTGCGGGATGCCGTATGCGCCGCTCGACTTGTTGGACGCGTTGACGCGCCAGCCGGATTCCTTGTTCCATAGCGAAACAAGGCAGGAGAACTGGTCTTCGCCCCATCCACGTGCGAGAACCATGTCGTGGGCGATCGCCTGGGCGGAACCAGGGTCGGCCTTCACCACGGGCAGCGGGGCGCTCGTCGCCTTCTTGACCTCGGTCGCCTTCTTGGCCTCGGTCGCCTTTTTGTCGTCCTTGACGACCGGCTCGACCACGACGGGTGGCGGCGGAGGCGGCGGCGCGATAACGGTGTACCCGTCGCGCGTGAAGCTGGTGTCGTACGCCCCGGCCACGGCAAGCTTCTGCGTGGCCTTGCCGTCGTAGCGCTCAGCGACCTGGAAGTACGGGGATGCCGTCGCGCCGGAGTATGGGTCGACGACGTTCACGGCGACGAAGCCGACGGCAGCGGTGAAGGCGAAGATGAAGAGAGTGAACGGGCTGCGCGATCGGGGTCTCTCAAAAGCCCTTCTGACCTTCGGAGCTGGTACAGAGGACTCGATTTGCGCTATATGTCTACCCACGATTCCCCGACTTTAGCCCAGAACGGGGACAGATGCGAGTGTTTTTCCGGGCGCGTCACCGAACGGCGAGCATGACCTCGGTCACGGCGTCGAGCAGAAGGTCGACCTGGGACTCGACGTATCCGCCGCGTTGAGGCCGGAATATCGCGGTTCTCACGGAGTCGGCGCTGAGAGGTGTTCCCTTCTCGAAGTAGGCGACGATCTGCTCGGAAAAAGCGTCGACATCTTCGGTGCGATACCCCTGGGCGAGAAAGCCGGTGCGCGAGAATTTGTGCCCGGTCGGCCGCGCCAGGCGGTTGAGGATGACCTGGGCGGTCTCCCTGGCGGATGTCAGCCATTCTCGCTTGCCGGCGTCGCCCAATGCCCGGTCGCGTTCCCGCAACGCGAAAGCGTCCTCGAGCCGTTCGAGCGCGGCGTCGACCGAGCCGGTGGCGTAACCGCCGCGGGTGAGCGCGAAGGACGTCCTCCTGATGTCAGCCGATGTCATCGTCGGCGTCACACTGTCATCGACGTCGTACGCTTCCCGGGCAGCCCGGAGGAAGGCATCCACCTGGTTCCGTGAGTACCCGCGAGTTCCCTTCCGAGCGGTGGGGAATGTGTTCGTCACCTGTTCATCCTTTCAGCTTCGCTGCCCCGGCGCGGCGGACTTATCCGACAACGGGGGCGTTGCTGAACAGGAGGTACAGCGTGAACGCGATCGGCGCGGACGGGAGGATGGAGTCGAGGCGGTCAAGGAACCCGCCGTGGCCTGGCAGCCACGAGCTCATGTCCTTGATTCCGAGATCGCGTTTGATGAGCGACTCGGTGAGATCGCCCATCGTCGCCGTCCCGAGGAGAGCGAGCCCAAGGATGAGGCCGACCCACCAGGGGCTGTGCAGCATGAAGATCGCGAGCAGGATGCCAGCGATCACGGCGGCGACAGCGGCTCCCCCGAGTCCTTCCCAGGTCTTCTTCGGACTGATCAACGGGGCCATCGGGTGCTTGCCGAAGTTGAGCCCGCTCACATAGGCGCCGATGTCGACTGCGATGACGATAATCAGGAAGGCGAGGGTCCACCATTGTCCCTCGGGCTGGCGCACCAGGATGACAGCGAAACTGCCGAGGAACGACACATAGACCTGAACGAACACGGCGGCGACGAGGTCACGGAGGATCTCGAGCGTGCGGCGGGGGGTGGGGTGCGCCATCTGGGCGACGAGTCGCCAGACGAGAATGAACACGATCGTCCCGACGAGCATCGCCCAGCGGGAGGCCGGGTCGAAGAAGTACCCGGAGACCACGATGGCGACGCCACCGACGACCGCCGGCCAGACATCGATGGCGCGACCGGCACGTCGGAACGCCTTGGCGAGTTCGAACACGGTGAACGCAACGATGGCGGCGCCGAAGAGGACGAACAGTTCCTTGACGACGATCAGGCTGAACAGCATGGCGAGGCCAAGACCAAGCCCGATGAGTGTTGCGAGAATGAGGTTGCGCCCGGCGCGGGCTTCCATCCGGGTATTCGCTTCATCGATCTGCGCGCGGGTCGCCCGCACCTGGCGCTCGATGTCAGCGCGACGCGACCTCAGCTGCGCGGAGATATCGTCGCGGGAGCCACGCTTCGACCTTGGCCGACGCGGAGCGCTGCCGTCATCTGCGTCAGGCACTGGTGCACCGGTTCCTTCGGATCACAGCGATCGGTCCTAAATCTCGAGAAGCTCGGCTTCTTTACGTTTCAGCGCGTCGTCGATCGCGTCGATGTGCGTCTTGGTGACCTGCTCCAGCTCTTTTTCACCCCGAGCGACGTCGTCGTCTCCGACCTCGCTCTTGAGGGCGTCGAGGTCATCCTTGGCCTTGCGGCGGATGTTGCGGACGCTCACTTTGGCGTCCTCCCCCTTGTTACGGACGATCTTGACGTATTCCTTGCGGCGCTCAGCGGTGAGCTCCGGCAGGGTGACCCGCACGATCGTGCCGTCGTTCGTGGGGTTTGCCCCGAGGTTTGGCGTGTCGCGGATCGCCTGTTCGATGTCTTTGAGGGCGCTCTTGTCGTACGGGCTCACGATAATCGTGCGGGCTTCGGTGTTCTGCAGAGAAGCAAGCTGTTCAAGGGGCGTGGGCGTTCCGTAGTAGTTCACCAGGATCTTCTGGAACATCTGAGGGTTGGCGCGACCGGTACGCACGGTGGCGAAGTCATCCTTGGCCACCTCGACGGCCTTGTCCATCCGGGTTCCAGCGTCAGTCAAAACATCCGCGATCACAGCGACTCCTTTTTATTGCGTGTTGTATCGCACCCATTCTAGAGGGGGCGGTGCGGTGAACTCGTGTCGGTTCAGTTGCTGACGAGTGTGCCGATGCGCGCTCCGAGGATCGCATTGGTCACATTTCCCGCCGGCGCCATGCCGAAAACCTGCATCGGCATCGAGTTGTCCATGCACAGGCTGAAGGCTGTGGAGTCGACGACCTTCAGGCCGGTCTGCAGCGCCTCCTGGTAGGTGATCGAGTCGATCCGGGTGGCGCTGGAGTCGAGCTTCGGGTCAGCCGTGTAGACGCCGTCAACGCCGTTCTTGGCGAGGAGCACGATGTCTGCGTCGATCTCGAGCGCGCGCTGCGCGGCGACGGTGTCTGTGGAGAAGTAGGGCAGACCGGCGCCGGCGCCGAAGATGACGACGCGGCCCTTCTCCAGGTGGCGCTCGGCGCGACGGGGAATGTACGGCTCGGCGACCTGGGTCATCGAGATGGCGGACTGGACGCGGGTCTCAGCACCGGCCTGCTCGAGGAAGTCCTGAAGCGCGAGGGCGTTCATCACGGTTCCCAGCATGCCCATGTAGTCGGCCCGGCCGCGGTCCATTCCGCGGAGGGACAGTTCGGCACCGCGGAAGAAGTTGCCTCCACCGACGACAATGGCGATCTCAACCGTCGCCGCGGCCTCCGCGATCTCGCGCGCGATCTGGCTGACGACATCCGGGTTCACTCCAAGCGACCCTGCCCCGAAGGACTCTCCGCTCAGCTTGAGCAGGACCCTGCGCTTCTTCGTGGCTGTTGACATCCGTGTCGTCCTTTCGTGAATCCTGACAAAGCTACTGTGTGCCGACCGAGGTCGCGCATGAAAAAGGAGTCCGGATCACGATGTGATCCGGACTCCCATGGCAGACCTACGCGCCGACCTTGAAGCGGGCGAAGCCCGTCACGTCGAGCTTGGCGTCTGCCAGAACCTTCTTGACCTGAACCTTGCTGTCGCGAGCGTAGTCCTGCTCGAGCAGGGCGACCTGCTTGAAGAACCCGGTCAGGCGACCTTCGACGATCTTGGGCAGTGCAGCCTCAGGCTTGCCCTCGTTCTTCGAGATCTCCGTGACGATTTCGCGCTCCTTATCCACGATGTCAGCCGGCACGTCCTCACGGGTGAGGTACTGCGGGTCGAACATCGCGATGTGCTGGGCTATGGCCCGTGCGGTCTCGGCGTCATCTCCGCTGTAGCTGACGACAACACCGATCTGCGGGGGCAGGTCCTTCGACGTCTTGTGCAGGTACGTGGCGAACTTCTCGCCCGAAACCAACGCAACGCGGCGGAGTTCAACCTTCTCGCCGAGGATCGCTGCCTCGTCGTCGATCAGCTGAGCAACGGTCTTGTCGCCGGCGGGAGCAGCGAGTGCGTCCTCGAGCGATGCGGCGCCTGAAGCTGCGACAGCCTCGAGCACCTTGTCGGCGAGGGCGACGAACTTGTCGTTCTTTGCCACGAAGTCGGTCTCGCAGGCGAGTTCGATCAGCGTGGTGCTGGAGCCGTTGTCCTTCGCGGCGATGAGGCCTTCGCTCGTGGAGCGGTCGGCACGCTTCGCGTTGCCCTTCGCACCCTTGAGGCGCAGGATCTCGGTGGCCTTCTCCAGGTCGCCTTCGGCTTCGACGAGGGCGTTCTTGGTGTCGACCATTCCCGTGCCGAGCTGCTCACGAAGAGCCTTGACATCAGCAAGATTGAAATTTGCCATAAGTTATTGCACTCCTCGTTCGGATTAGTTGTTGTCGGCGGCCGGCTGCTTCTCAGCGTCGGTCGCTTCGGCTTCGAGGCGTTCCTCGGTCTTCTCGTCGCTCTCAACGGTGACGACCTCGACGGGTGCCTCTTCGCTCTTGGCCGCGTTTTTCTCGGCAACCTCAGCGTCGGCGTCGTTCTGCTCGACGGGTGCGTCAGCAGCTTCGGTCTTCTCAGCTTCGGCGCCGAGCAGTTCAGCTTCCCAGGCAGCGAGCGGCTCAACCGGAGCGGAACCCTCTTCTGGCTTCTGGTGGCGCTGGATCAGGCCCTCGGCAGCAGCGTCCGCGATGATGCGGGTAAGCAGGCCGACCGAGCGGATAGCGTCGTCGTTACCCGGGATCGGGTAGGTGACTTCGTCCGGGTCGCAGTTGGTGTCGAGGATGCCGATGACGGGGATACCAAGCTTGCGTGCCTCGTCGATCGCGAGGTGCTCCTTCTTGGTGTCGACAACCCACAGCGCCGACGGCGTCTTGGTGAGGTTGCGGATTCCGCCGAGTGACTTGTGAAGCTTGTCGAGCTCGCGCTTCTTGATGAGGAGTTCCTTCTTGGTGAAGCCTGACTTCGAGGTGTCCTCGTAGTCGAGCTCCTCGAGCTCCTTCATGCGGGCGAGTCGCTTCGACACCGTCTGGAAGTTGGTGAGGAGGCCACCGAGCCAGCGCTGGTTCACGTACGGCTGGCCGACGCGGGTCGCCTGCTCGGCGATTGCTTCCTGAGCCTGCTTCTTCGTTCCGACGAAGAGAACGGTTCCGCCGTGGGCGACCGTCTCCTTGACGAAGTCGTATGCCTTGTCGATGAACCCAAGCGACTGCTGGAGGTCGATGATGTAGATGCCGGAACGCTCCGTGAAGATGAAACGCTTCATCTTCGGGTTCCAACGGCGGGTCTGGTGCCCGAAGTGCACGCCGCTGTCGAGCAGCTGGCGGATGGTTACGACGGCCATGAGCCGTTCTCCTGTTCTGACGCGCCCTTTCCGGGCAGGCGTCGATCGGTTGTTCAAAGCGGCCGAGTGGCCGCTCTTCCTGGTGCCCGGCGCACGTCCGCCCTGTTCCGAAGAAGCAAGGACCGAATGGATGTGTTGGCCGAATGGGCACGCGTAGTCATCCCGACACGCGGGACGCTTCCTTCAGCATAACAGGATCGGGAGCGTTCCCGGGGTCCTCCACCGCCGGCTCGGCGTCACCAATTATCCACTGTCCCTCGCCGGCGGTCGCGCAACGTCTCGGTGGGCGGCAGGCTGTCCCGGTATGACCGCGTTGTTGCGTCGGGGGCGGGTTGCCGCTGCGATTCTTCTCGTCGTCGTGGCGGCCCTGGTGTTGGTCGGACCGGCAAGTTCTTCCGCGGGCACGGCGGTGACACTGCCTGCGTCCCCCGACGTTTTCGCGGCGCGCTCCCCCGCCGTGTCCGCGGCGCTCGACCAGGTGTGGGGCTGGCCCGTCTCGCCTCCGCACCAGCTTCAACGCCCGTTCGAAGCCCCACCCACGCCGTTCGCCGCCGGACACCGCGGCATCGACGTAACGGCGGCCCAGGGCCGACCCGTCCTGGCGGCTGCCGACGGAGTCGTCAGTTTCGCCGGCGTCGTCGTGGACCGTCCCGTCGTGTCGGTGCGGCACGGCGACGGGATCGTCTCGAGTGTCGAACCCGTACTCGCCGCAGTGTCCGCGGGCGCTGAAGTGCACTCGGGCGACGCGATCGGCGTCGTCGCATCCGGAGGTCACTGTGACGGCCGGTGCGTGCATTTCGGCGTGCGGCTCTATGGCGAGTATGTCAACCCGCTGGCCCTCGTCGGCACCCTCGAACGTGCCGTGCTGTTGCCGCTTGGCCGGTGAGCGGATTCAGGCGCGGGGGTGCGCCGTGCGGTAGCTCTCTTTCAGCCGTTCCATTGACACGTGGGTGTAGATCTGGGTCGTGCCGAGCGACGCGTGGCCGAGAAGTTCCTGCACCGTCCGGAGGTCGGCGCCGCCGTCGAGCAAATGGGTTGCCGCCGTGTGGCGCAGGGTGTGCGGTCCACCGCTCGTTCCGCCGGGGATGCCGGCGAGGAGCCGGCTGACGGTGTTGTAGACGCTGCGTGGGTTCAGGCGCCCGCCGCGTGCGCCGAGGAAGACGGCGTGCGATGGGGTCGTGCTTGTGGCCAGCAGCGCCGGCCGGGCCTGGCGGAGGTAATCGACGAGCGCCGAGTGGGCAGGCACACCAAACGGGACGACCCTCTCCTTCGACCCTTTACCGAGCACCCGCACGGTGAGCCGGTCGAGGTCGACGTCATCAACGTCGAGGCCGCACAGCTCTGAGACGCGCAGGCCGCTCGCGTAAAGGAGTTCGATGAGCGCCGAGTCCCGGAGGGCGACCGGGTCGCCGGTGCCGGCCTTCTCGCTCAGTCCGTCGAGGAGGGCATCCATCTGCGCGCGCTGAACGACGTGAGGCAGGGAACGGCCGGTCTTCGGGGAGCGCAGCCGCGCGGCCGTGTCGACGGGGATGTGCCCGTTACGGGCGAGCCACGCTGACCAGCCGCGTACGGAAGCGGACCGCCTGGCGATGGTGGCATGGCCGAGGCCCGACTGGGACGATTGCCACAGCCAGTCCCGGAGCAGTTCGAGGTCTACCTCGGTCACGGCGTCGATGCCGCGGTCGGCCGCGAAAGCGGTGAACGCGGCAAGGTCGGACTCGTAGGCGCGGCTGGTCGCCACCGAGTACTGGCGCTCGACGGACACGTGGTCGACGTAGCGCGCGACGGCCGAGGAAATCTTCACCTCCCCAGACTCGCCTACTCTCACCGCTGGAGGCGGCAGACTCACCCAACGCCGGGCATCCGGGCGTTTGATCGGGCACAAAACGACCCAAAATCAGCGGAAACTGCATGCGCGGCTACGACGAGTCGGTGGTCTATAGCCTTTCCTAACCGAGGTGGTGAGGGCGGGTGGGATCGCCGAGCTGGTTACGCAACTTCGGCCCGCGGTTGACCTCGACCAGGCCACGCCCGAAGGCATCGATGCGGCCCCAGCGACCGGGGATGTCGAGCAGTTCGATGCGGCCGATGCCAACCGGCAGCGCCGGGTCGACGATCAAGTGATCGCCCACCGGCTCCAGCCCCAGCATCGTACGCAGAAGGAGCAGTGGCGCACCGGTGGACCACGCCTGCGGACTGCACGCCGTTGGGTACTGGACCGGGTACCTCGTCAGCGCGCGTTCATAGCCGCCGAATGCCTCGGGCAGCCGACCGTGGTAGAAGTCCGCCGCATCCAGGTTGCCCGCTGCGACACGCGCGGCCTCGGCCTTGAAGCCGTAGCGGCGCAGCCCCCAGGCGATGAACGAGTTGTCAAAGGGCCAGACGGTGCCCACGTGGTAGCCGATCGGGTTGTACCTGGCCTCACCCTCGGCCAGCGTACGTATTCCCCAGCCGGAAAAGAGTCGTGGGCCGAGCAGGTGTCCGGCGATCGCGGACGCTCTGTCGGCGTCGACGATCCCGCTCCACAGCAGGTGGCCGATGTTGGAGGTGAGGGCGTCCACCTGGGTTCCGTCGGCGTCGAGGGCCAGCGCGTAGTACTGCCCGTCCTCGACCCAGAAGTCACGATTGAATCGGGCCTTGAGGTCGGCGGCCTGCCGCTCGAGCTCGTCGGCGTAGGTGGCGTCGTTCCAGAAGAGCCGAGCGAGGCGAGCGCCGCGCATCTTCGCGTCATAGGCGTAGCCTTGCACCTCACAGGTGGCCCGCGGGAAGCCGGGCAGCCGGCCGTCGCGGTAGCAGATCGAGTCCCAGGAGTCCTTCCAGCACTGGTTCTCCAGGCCGGTCTCCTCGTTGCGTCGTTGGTAAGCGATGTAGCCATTGCCCTGCAGGTCGGCGTAGTCGTCGATCCAGCGCAGGGCGGCTCGCGCCTCCATCTCGAGGTCGCGCACCAGTTGGGCGTCGCCCGTCCATCGTTCGTATTCGTCCATCAGGACCACATACAGAGGTGTGGCGTCGACGCTGCCGTAGTACGGCGAGTGGGGTCGCTCCTGGAACGCGGTCAGCTCCCCGTAGCGCACCTCGTGCAGGATGCGGCCGGGGTCTTCGTCGCGGAAGTCGTCCACCCGGTTCCCCTGCCAGTCGCCCAGCACCCTTAGTGTCGTCCTCGCCGGTTCGGAGGTGAACGGCAGCGCCTGCAGGCTGGTGAAGATGCTGTCGCGGCCGAAGATCGTCATGAACCAGGGCAGGCCCGCCGCGGGAAGGCTGTCGGCGCGCGCGATGAGCGGCGAAAACCGCAGTGCCGCAAGGTCGACGAGGCTGCGCTGGTAGGTCGTGATCAGCGAGTCCCAGTCACAGGTCAGCCGCGGTGCGTTGGCGACCCACTGCTCAAGGTCGGCCAGCGCCTCCCGTCGCGCTTCGTCGGCGGGAGGCGTCTGGGCCGTGAGCGGGCGCCCGCCGGGACCGAGGCTCGCCACGCGGACGTCGAGCTCGGTGCTCCAGGATCCGTGCGGCTCGATCAGGATGGAGAACTGCAGGCCACCGTCGTCGACCTCGGCCGGTTCGGTCGAGGAGACGGTGGTGGCGCGGCGGAAGCTCTCGCGCTCATAGGTCATCACCAACTGGCCGCCTGCTGTGAGGATGGAGCGCGTGCCCTTCTTCTCAAGGGCGTCCTTGACCTCGAACAGGTCCGCGAAGTCGGCTGCGGCGTCGAGCCGTATCGTCAGCTCCACCGGTTTCACGTCGTGGTTAAGGACGGTGAGCTGCTCCCGGAAGCCCTCGGTGACCGCGCGCTGACGAATGACGGTGGTCTTCGCATCGACGTACACGGTGCCAGACCCAGGCACCAG
Source organism: Mycetocola miduiensis (assembly GCF_900115155.1). GTDB lineage: Bacteria > Actinomycetota > Actinomycetes > Actinomycetales > Microbacteriaceae > Mycetocola_A > Mycetocola_A miduiensis. The sequence continues at coordinate 256,412 of NZ_FOVM01000002.1, read as the reverse complement.
GAAGAACCGGCTCTCGAAATAGTGCAGGTCATCGGTGGACAGCGCGGTCAGCCGGTCACCGTTCACCGTGAGCACCCATCGCGACAAAAACCTCGTGTCGAGCGAGAACAGCCCGGACGGGTCGGTGGCGGAGGCTTCGATGTCCCCCTGCGCGTCGCTGACCACGAAGGTGTTGCCGTGGAGGATCTGGACCTGGTCCTCAGCCATCGAGAGCGCCTCCCCCGGCAACGTAGCTTCGGCCGGCCGAGACACCCCGCCGGCGGGGAAATAGTCGTTGCGCCAGAACCATCAGCTCTGTGTCCCCCTCGACGGTGGCCGCGCCGCGCAGCAGCGCCGCCAGTGCGCTCGTTCGGCCGCTGATGACGTCGTTGCACACCGCGCGATCGACGATGATCACGCATTCGGCGGGCTCCTCGCTCATGGTCACTCTGAGGTCGCCGTGGTCGATTCTGACCAGCCGATGCTCGGTCGTATCGCCGTCGATGATGTCCCAGCGCAGCGTCGCACTGAGCCTTTTCAGCATCGGTTCGTGCCCTCGCTGGCTTATTTCGTCGAAGAATTCAGCGGTCGCGTCCATCATCGAGAGTCCCTTTCAGTCGACAGCTCCCGACTCAGTCGACAGCTCCCCGACGTCACCAGCGTACGCCGCCTCCAGCGCATCCACACCGGGCAATTTTGGTCCGGAACCGGACCCGGCCTGGGCGCGGCCGCGAGGCGACGCTGGAGGTGGTCGCCATCAGCGCACCGGGCAGCAGGGGCGACGCGCGGATCCCATGGATACGGGATGCCGCGGTCCCGCGCGAGGTGCGAACGTGGTGGTCTCGCGACCCCCCCCACCCCGAGAGCGACGGAGCACCCTGATGTCGATTCAGACCATCCCGACGGTCCGCTTGCCCGCGGGGGATTCCATCCCCGTGATGGGTCTGGGCACCTGGTACCTGGGCGAGACTCCTGCCCGACGAGCGTCGGAGCTCGCCGCCCTGCGCTTAGGCATCGACCTCGGGCTCACGTTGATCGACACCGCTGAGATGTACGGCAGCGGCGCGGCCGAGGTGCTGGTCGGCGAGGCGATCGCCGGGCGCCGGGACGAGGTGTTCCTGGTCAGCAAGGTGCTGCCGTCACATGCGACGTACGCGGACACGATCGAGGCGTGTCGCCAGAGCCTGAGGCGGCTCGGCACCGAGCGGCTCGACCTGTACCTGCTGCACTGGCGCGGCCGGGTGCCGCTTGAGCAGACGTTGCGCGCCTTCGAGGAGCTGGTCCGGCTGGGCATGATCCGCTATTGGGGCGTCAGCAACTTCGACATCCGGGACATGGCGGAGCTGCTGAGCCTCCCGGGCGGGGACGCGGTCCAGACCGACCAAGTGCTCTACAACCTGACCCGGCGGGGCATCGAGTACGACCTGCTGTCGACATTGCAAGGGCAGGGAATCCCGGTAATGGCCTACTCACCGATCGAGCAGGGCCGCCTGCTGGTCCATCCCATGACCGTCGAAGTCGCGAACCGGCACGAGGCCACCCCGGCGCAGGTCGCGCTCGCCTGGCTGATGAACCGGGAGGGCGTGAACGTGATCCCCCGTGCCGGCACGCCCGAGCACGTTCGGGAGAACCGGGCCGCCGTCGACCTGCGCCTGACCGAGCAGGATCTGAACATGCTGGACCAGGCCTTCCCGCCGCCCCGCGGCCCCCAACCCCTCGAAATGCTCTGAGGGGCCGCCACCAGCCGGGAGGCGGCTCCACGCGCCCGGGCTCACGGCCTGAACACCCCTCGTCGACCTCTCATTTCGCCCGCGGTAGGTAGACCCACCCGCCCGACCGTTCGGCCACGCGGTCTTCGAGTTCCAGGAAGCCGAGGACCGACTGCACCGTGTCCACCGGCAGCCCCGACCGGGAGGCGACATCTGCCGCGGAGCGTGGCGAGCGTCCGCTGAGGGCGTCCAGCACGCGGGTCTCCTCAGAACTGCGCTCCCCGGCGCGCGACTCGGTCATGACGATCGGCTCTCCCACCAGTTCGGCCATTTCGTCGACCGTTGTGACGCAAACAGCGCCGAACTCACGAATCAGCCGATGGCATCCGGCCGACGCGGGGCTGGTGACCGGGCCGGGGACCGCTCCCAGGGGCCGGCCGAGGGCGGCCGCGTGGCCGGCGGTGTTGAGGGAGCCAGAACGCCAGCCCGCTTCGAGAACCACAGTGGCGTCGGCGACGGCTGCGATGAGCCGGTTCCGCTGTAGAAAGCGCCACTTCGACGGCGCTCCCCCGCACGGCACCTCCGAGGCGATCGCGCCGGTCTCGATGATGCGCCCGATCAGCGACGCGTGGCCGCTCGGGTAGGGCCGGTCGACACCACCGGCGAGGAACGCGACGGTCGTGCCGTCCACCGCGAGCGCCGCCCGGTGTGCCATGCCGTCGATCCCGTACGCGGCGCCGGAGACCACGACGAACCCGCGGCCGGCAAGGCCGCTGCCTGCCTCCCCCGCCACGTGCTCCCCGTAGTGAGTCGCGGCCCGTGCTCCGACAACAGCGAACGACCGGGACGTCTCGCGGAGGGCATCCGTCCGCCCGCGCAGCCAGAGCGCGAGCGGCTCGTGCGGACCGAGATCGCCGAGGCGGTCGGGCCAGCCCGGGTCGCCCGGCGTGACGAGGATCGTCCGGCACAGTGCCGCGAGGCGGAGGTGTCGAAGCGTCGCCCGGGAATCGAGCCGCGGCCGCCAGCGTGCGAGTGCACGGTCGAGCATGCTGCCGAGGTCGTCGACCCCCGTGTCGGGCCCGAGAACCGCGACGATCCGGTCGACGCTCCAGTGTTCGACGAGCATGGTGAGAGCCGCGGATGCTCCGGCCGCAGACACCAGGAACCCCGCCATGCTGTCCCCCGGCTCCACGATTCCGCTCCAGGCCGCACGAGCGAAACGCTCCGCCGCCCCGTCGGCATCGCCGACGGGGCCGACGCCCGCAACGCTCTGACGCACGTCGTCACCGTTCAGTCCGAACACCGTCATCAGATCCCCTTCCGCAGAAACAAGGCACGACCGATCTGCGACGCATCCGGCCGGTCGGTCCCGTCCAGGTCGCAGAGGGTCCACGCGACCCGGAGCACGCGGTCGTACCCTCGCATGGTGATGGCCCCCCGCTCCAGAGCCCGATCGATCGGCGACGTGACCGTGCGCGAGAGCAGGCGGTCCCCGCTCCGGAGCCACGGGCCCGGCACCTGGCCGTTGGTCGTCCAGGGCGTCCCCGCCAGGCGCGTCGCCGTGCGCTGACGGGACTGAGCAACGACGGAACGCGCGGACGCACTCGTGAGCCGTTCATCCTCAGCCGAGAGAGCCAGTTCGGCAGACGTGATCCGCCGCACCCGGAGCTGAATGTCGATCCGGTCCATCAGCGGGCCGGAGACCCGACCGAGGTATCGGCGAATCGCGCTCGGTGGACAGACACAGGTGTTCTCCTTCGCCCCGTATTGGCCGCACGGGCACGGGTTCGCCGCGAGGACGAGCTGGAAACGACCGGGAAAGTGCGCGACGGCGTTGGCGCGATGAATGCTGATCGTGCCGGACTCGAGCGGCTGGCGAAGCGCATCGAGCACACTGGCCTGGAACTCAGGTGCTTCATCCAGGAAGAGAACACCGTGCGCGGCTCGCGCGGCAGCACCCGGGCGGATGGTTCGGCTGCCACCCCCGAGGATCGCCGCGGCCGTCGCCGTGTGATGCGGATTTTCGAACGGAGGCCGAAAGGCGAGTGCCCTTCCGATGGGACTGCCGCCGAGAGAACGAATCGAGGTGACGTCGAGCGCCTCCGGAACGGTGAGGTCCGGGAGAATGCCCGGCAGTCTCGCGGCGAGCATCGTCTTGCCTGCCCCGGGCGGTCCGAGCATCATCAGGTGGTGACCGCCGGCCGCCGCCACGAGCATCGCCTGGACGGCATCGTGCTGACCGACCACATCGGCCAGGTCGAGGGCAGGTTCGTCTGGCGCGCCTGTTCCGGCCTGCAGGATCGGTTCGACCGGGATCGGGTCGAGCTCTGCGCCGTGCCAGATCGCTGCTTCCCGCAGCGAGGCGACACCGACGACCCGGATGTCTGGCACGAGTTTCGCTTCGTCCTCGTTCCCGGTCGGAACCATGACCGTTGTTCGTCCGGCACGCATTGCGGCGAGGACGGCGGGCAGGATTCCCGGCGTGGGCCGAAGGCGCCCGTCGAGCCCGAGTTCGCCGAGGTGGACGACGCGGTCGATCGATTCATTGGACACGACGGCGTCGGCGGCGAGGCAGGACAGCGCAATAGCCAGGTCGAAGCCTGACCCGTTCTTCGGCAGGCTCGCCGGCGACAGGTTCACGGTGATCCGTTGCCCGGACAGGCGGCATCCCGAGTTGGTGGCTGCCTGCCGCACGCGTCCTTCTGCTTCGCCCAGCGACTTGTCGGCGAGCCCGATGATCACGAACTTCGGGAGCTGTGACGAGATGTCCGCCTCGACTTCGATGAGCGAGCCATCAAGCCCGAGTAACGCAACCGACCACGTACGGCCCACCGCCATCAGAACACGCCCAGAAGGTGCTCGACCGACGGCGGCCCGTTCCTCGGTGCGACGACCGCGATGGCGTCGAGGCGGATCCGTTTCGCTTGCGGGTGCTGCTCAGCGCACCACCGAGCCGCGAGTCCGCGGAGCCGGGCAAGCTTCGCCTCCGTGATCGCTTCGAACGGATGCCCGAACGCAAGACCGGAACGGGTCTTCACTTCGACGAAGATGAGGGTGTCGGCCATGCTCGCGATGATGTCGATCTCACCGCGGGCGCATCGCCAGTTTCGAGCGACGACGCGATAGCCGGCATCCTCGAGGTACCGGGCAGCGAGATCCTCTCCCCGCCGCCCGAGCTCGTCCTTGCCTGCCATGATCGCCTCCACCACCGATGGTGGAGCACGGTGAACGGCCGCGATCCATCACCCGCAGATCTGGGGATCCGGTAGCCGGCCGCGCAGGCTGTGGAGGGCTACTCCGACGGCTGTCCACCCAACGCGCGAGCCAGCACGGCTGCCACGTGCCGGTGGCCGATGATTTCGTAGCCGACCACGATCACCGCCGGTGCAGCGGTCACGACGAGCAGGCACACCCCGAGCGACACCCCACTCCCCGCAAGCACAACGGCGAGCACGAGCGCGAGCACCGTGCCGGCGAAGAGGGCGATGTGGAAGGGGTCGACCTGTCCGAGGAGCAGGGTGTACAGCACGAACAGAGCGGTGCAGAAGACAAGCACGGGAACCGCGACGGAGAGCACTGCCCCGAACACCCCGATGTGCGCCACGCCTTCCACCACGTAGGCGGCGACGTGCAGCCCTGCCCCGGTGGCGGCGATCGCGGAGAACACGACGATGTGGCCGTATCCCCACGCCCAGCTGCGCCGTCGGTAGCGCGCCAGAATCGGGCCTGACGGCAGCACGAAGTAGTTCCACCACAGCCCGAACGTGATCCCGACTCCGGCCACGACGATGAGGATGGCTTCCATGCTCCAGCCCTGCTCGTCGACGACGGCAGCCACGGACGCGACCGTTCCGAACACGCCTTCGCCCAGCGTGATGATCGTGAGCAGCCCGTACCGTTCGGCGATGTGGTGCGCATGCCATCCGGTGCTCCCGAAACGCAGCTCGGCCACGACCGGGCCGCCGAGCTCGAACAGAGAGAGCAGAAGAGCGATGACGAAGGCCACCCCGATCGGCAGGTCAAGCACAGCCAGAGTGACCCATCCGATCTGCGCCACCGTGATGAAGCCCGCGTACGCCAGGGCGACGCTGCGGCGACCAGGATCGTCCCTCGCCGCGCGCAACCACTGCGCGACCATGGCGATCCGCATGATGACATAGCCCGCAACGACGATGCCGATGTCGAGGTGTTCGCCCTCGTCGACCGAGTCGAACACATCGGGCAGGCCCAGCGCGAGCACGATGACGCCGATCATCTGCACCATGGTGGTGATCCGGTAGAACCAGTCATCCGTGTCATACGCAGATGCGAACCACGAAAAGTTGATCCAGGCCCAGCAGATCGCGAACATCGAGAAGCAAAAGGCGCCGAGACCGGATGCCACGTGTCCCTCGGCCACCAGGTGGGCGAGCTCAGAACTCGCCGTGCCGATCGCGACGACGAAGGTGAGGTCGAAGAGGAGCTCGAGCGGGGTCGCGCCGCGGTGCGGTTCTTGCGGATCCCGACCGGTCATCGGGATCAGCCGGTGACTCAGCCCCCGACGCCTCGACGGTTCGACGGTCTCGGGCATGTGCACAATGGTGACACGGGCTCCCCGCAGAAGCGAGGAGAATCTGTTGCCCGCGCCCTCCACGATATCCTCCTCGTGCACAAAAAATGAGCGACCCTCAGGCTGGGCCTAGACCACGGGGCGCTGATTCGGCAGAATTTCTCGTATGACGCACACCACGGGTGCGATACGGACACCCGATCAACGGTTGCGAGTCTTCGTCAGCTCCACTCTGAAGGAGCTCGCCCTCGAGCGTAAATTCGCGCGCCTTGCGATCGAACGTCTCCACCTCGCGCCGGTCATGTTCGAGCTCGGTGCCCGCCCGCATCCGCCCCGGGCCTTGTACCGGTCCTACCTCGCCCAGAGTGACGTCTTCGTCGGGATCTACGCCGAACGATACGGCTGGGTAGCACCGGGCGAAACGGTCTCCGGTCTCGAGGACGAGTACAACCTGGCCCCGGACCTCCCGAAGCTCATCTACATTCGCGAGCCGGCATCGAAGCGCGAGGACCGACTCGTCGAGCTTCTCAACAGGGTTCGAGACGACGACAAGGCGGCGTTTAAAACGTTCTCCAGCCCGCAGGAGCTCAGGAAACTGCTCGAGTCAGACCTCGCGACCCTCCTCGCCGAACGATTCGACCAGAGCCGCCCCGTGCCGCTGGACACCAGCACGACCCCGGTGGTCCTTGCCGACCGGACGACGGCTCTTCCTGCGGCGCTGACCGAACTCATCGGTCGTGAAACCGAACTGGACGCGATCGACACCCTGCTGAAACGGGATTCGGTCCGCCTGGTCAGCCTGATCGGGTCAGGAGGGATCGGCAAGACCCGGCTCGCCGTCGAAGTGGCGAACCGGTCGGGAGGAACAGCGGACCCTGATCTGGAACTCACCTTCGTCGATCTGTCGTCGGTGCAGGACGCGGCGCTGGTCCCGAACGCCATCGCCGAAGCCCTCGGAGTCCTCGACACCGGCGACGAACCGGTGCTCGTCAAACTCAAGACGGCTCTCCGCCGCCGTCATATGCTCATCGTGATCGACAACTTCGAGCAGGTTCTCGGCGCCGCCCCGACACTCATCTCGCTCCTCTCCGTCGCACCGGGTGTGAAGTTCCTCGTCACCAGCCGCTCCCTGCTCCATGTCACCGGCGAACACGCAGTCGAAGTGGGGCCACTCGCCCTTCCCGACACCGCACGCACCCTCGAGGCACAGACGGCGATGCAGTCACCGTCCGTCGTGCTCTTCGTCGAACGTGCTCGCGCGGTCAAACCGGATTTCGGAGTGACGCCAGAAAACGTCGACGCCATCGCCGCCATCTGCGTCGCACTCGACGGCGTCCCACTGGCCCTTGAACTCGCTGCGGCGCGGGTGCGGATGCTCCCCCCTGCGGCGATCCTCGCTCGCCTCGACCGGCGGCTGTCACTCCTCTCCGGAGGCGCGCGGGATCTTCCGTTACGGCAACAGGCGCTTCGGAGCACCATCGAATGGAGCACGCAACTGCTCGGCCATGACGAGAAACGGCTGCTGGCCCGCCTCGGGGTCTTCGCCGGCGGATTCTCGCTGGACGCCGTCGAATCGGTGGCGGGCGACGTTTCCGGGCCCAGCACAGACACCATCACCGCGTTGGGCGTCCTCGTCGACAACAGCCTGGTCCGGGAGCTCGACCGGGGCGACCGCCCCTATTATTCGATGCTCGCCACCGTCCGCGAATACGCGCTCGAACAGCTCGAAGCATCCGGGGAGCTCGATGCCGCCCGCTCCGCGCACGCCCGGTACTTCCTCCGCCTCGCGGAGTCGCTGGAGGATGACCTCGAGGGTATCCGCCAGCACGAGGTCATCGACCAGCTCAACGACGACCGTGACAACCTGCGCGCCGCAGCACGGTACCTGCTCGACTCGAAGGACCTGGTCACCGTCGCCAAGTTCACCTGGTGCCTCCTCATCTACTGGTGGGTCGGCGGACTGCTCGGCGAGGTTCGCGCGTGGATGGACGAGGTGCTCGGATCGAAGGAACCTCTCCCCGAACGGACCCGGGCGATCGCGCTCTACTTCACCCGGTCGATCACGCTCTGGCACGAGGCCAACGACCGGGTGATCCCCGGGCTCGCCGAGAGCGTCGATCTCTTTCACCGGATAGACGATCGCGTCGGTGAAGGATTCGCACTCATCTTCCTCGCCCTCGCGCTGGTCGCCGACCGGCATCCAGACACCGAACGGGCGGAACAATCGCTGGACCGCAGCGTCCAGCTCCTGCGGAACGCAGGCTACCGCTGGGGCGAGGCGATGGCGCTCGTCACCCTCGGGCGGCTCTCGCTCATGCAGAACGCGGTTCCGGATGCCATCGAGCACTTCGAGCAGAGCCTCACCCTGACCAGGAAAGGACACGACGACCTGGGAACGACCGTCGCCCTCCAGCACCTGGGCTGGGCGCAGTTCGTGAACGGCAAAACCGTCGATTCACGACAGCTCTTCGAGGAGAGCCTGGCGACGGCCGCTCACATCGGGCATGCCGAGGGGGTCGTGTACGGGCTGGAGGGCCTCACCGCGATCGCAGCGGCCAGCCGGCAGTTGAAACGCGCCGGGCGGCTCCTTCACGCGGCAGACGAACTCCGGAAGCAGACCGGCCTGTACGGCGCGAACCGGTTCTCGTTCCACGAACGCTACCTCGCTCCGCTCCTCGCCGGACAGGACCGCGATGCGCTGGAGCAGGTGCGGAGGGACAGCGAGGCCTTGTCGGTCGACGAAGCCGTGGTCTACGCCCTGCACGCCGACTGACCTGCGCAGCGACTGACCTGCAGGCCGATGGGGCGAGCCGTTACTCGTCGAGTGCGAGCTCCTTCGGCAGTTCGAAGTCGCGGGTCGACAGCTCTTCGATGTTGACGTCCTTGAACGTCAGCACCCGCACGGATTTCACGAACCGGTCTGACCGGTACACGTCCCAGACCCAGACGTCGTTCATCGTGATCTCGAAGTAGAAGTCGTGCTCAGTGTCACGGCGGACGAGGTCGACGCCGTTGGCGAGGTAGAACCGTCGCTCGGTTTCGATCACATACTTGAACTGCGACACGACGTCGCGGTACTCCCGATACAGGGCAAGCTCAACCTCGCGGTCGTAGTCCTCGAACTCGTCTTCTTCCATGGTGCATCCATCCTACGCGTAGGCGACGAGCCAGCTTTTCCGATGTATCGAGGTGACGCCGAGCGACTTGATGGCTTCCATGTGGACTTCGCTGCCGTAGCCTTTGTTGCCGCTCCAGCCGTAGCCGGGCGACACCGTGTCAGAGGCGATCATCATGTTGTCCCGGTGCACTTTTGCGATGACGGATGCCGCCGCGACCGACACACAATCCCGGTCCGCTTTCACCCGGGTCCGCACATCGAGAGGGCTGGCCAAAGCCGGGTTGAGGTAGTCCGAGTTACCGTCGAGAAGGATCACGCTCGCGGCGATGTCCGCTCCCTGGGCGTGGAGCAGACGCAGGGCACGCTTGCCGGCGAGCCCGAGGCAGTGGATGATTCCGAGCTCGTCGACCTCCTGGGCGTCGGCGAGGCCGACGGCGGAGAACAGCACCCAGTCGCGCACGAGCGGGGCGAGGCCGACCCGGCGCTTCTCGCTCAGCAGCTTGGAGTCCCGCAGCCCGGCCGGGTGTGGCCCGCAGTCCGCCGCGATCACAGCCATACCAACGGCGACAGGGCCAGCGAGGGCCCCTCGGCCAACCTCGTCGCATCCGATCACATAACGGGCGCCCGCGTCGAAGAACTCGCGTTCGACGAGGTCGGACGGATCCGACACGGCCATCATTTCGCCGGCTCCGCATCAGGAACGCTGCCGAAAACCTCCGGGTAATTGTCGAGCCAGCCCCAGTGCGCGACCGGCCAACTGATGACGAAGGCACGCCCGACGACGTTGTCGATGGGAACGAATCCGTTGCCCGGCTGCTCACGGTTATACCGCGAGTCGCGGGAGTTGTAGCGGTTGTCGCCCATCACCCACAGCGAATTATTCGGCACAACGACGTCGAACGGGATCTTGGAGACATCCGTCGTGCCCGGCTGGAGAGTGACGTACGGCTCGCTCAGCGGCACGTCATTGACGCTCATCTGGCCGAGCGCGTTGCAGCAGACGACGTGGTCACCTGGCAGCCCAATCAGGCGTTTGATGAGGTGGTCATCACTGTCGGAGGCGGACAGCCCGATGAGGGAGAGCACCCAGTCCGCCGCAACGGTGATCGGCGGGGCGTCCGGCTCAGGTGTCGGCCCCAGCCATCCGCCCGGGTCACGGAACACGACGACATCGCCGCGTTCAAGCGTGACCAGGTCCGGGACGAGCTCGTTGACCAGAATCCGGTCGTCGATCTGGAGGGTCTGTTCCATCGACGCAGAGGGGATGTAGAAGGACCGGACGAGGAAGGTCTTCACCAGGAACGAGACGAGGAGTGCGACCACGAAGATGATGAGGATGTCGCGAAGGAAAAGCAGCGCACCCTTTTGCCGGGTACGCCGCCGGGAGCCGGCAGAGATATCATCCGCCGGCATTGTTGTTTCTGTCATTTAACCGCCCGAGCTCCCCACCAGTTTATGGGTGGGGAGCTCGGGGCCTGTTCACTTTGAACGGATCTGCGGGACTTAGTTGTCGCGCTTCTCCTTGATCTTGGCCTTCTTGCCGCGCAGGTCGCGGAGGAAGTACAGCTTGGCGCGACGGACGTCACCGCGGGTGACGACCTCGATCTGCTCGATCACCGGGGAGTGCACCGGGAACTTACGCTCCACGCCGACACCGAAGCTGACCTTGCGGACGGCGAACGTCTCGCGGACGCCCTCGCCCTGGCGGCCGATAACGACGCCCTGGAAAATCTGGACACGAGAACGGTTGCCCTCAATGATGTTGACGTGCACCTTGACGGTGTCGCCGGCACGGAATGCGGGGATGTCTGACTTGAGGGATGCTGCATCGACACTGTCGAGGATGTGCATGATAGTTCGCTCTCTGTAACCGCCACAGGTCGACTACGAATAAGGGATGATGGTGTGTGTCCGGCGCCCCGAAATGTCAGGGCAATGGCGCTGACTCCCCTGTGGCAGAGTCTGGCCGCGGCACAATCGTCTATTCTGCCATGAACCGGATGCCGCGCGCAAAAGCGCGGCTCAGTCCTTCGGCCGCATCTTGCTTTCTTCGATCACGGTTTCTTCGATCACGATGAGCTCCTCGCCGTCGCGAGCGAGCGGCGCTGTCGATCGCCTGGTCGGACGCGCGGCCATCCGCTCGAACTCCGCCATCGTCTCTCTGGCCCGGTCTCTGGCATCCGTGAAGAACTCCCACAGCACGACCCAGAACGCCGCGAGCCCGGCGAGAACGCCGAGCACGGCGAACGCATTGGACGACGGCCCGAAAAGTCCGAAACCGATCACTGAGGCGTGCCACAGGGTGAGGATTCCGACGTCGAGCCAGGACACGGCCCGTTCACGGCGAACCGTCGGCCGCGCCCAGATCAGGCCGGCAACGGCGGCCATCGTGATGAAAAGAATCGGCATCGCGATGATCAGGACGAGGAACTGCCAACCGCCGCCCCCGAAGATGCCCCAGCCCACGAGCGGCCAGATCGGCAGCGCGACCGCAGCGATGAGCATCCAGATGCGAAACGCCCGACGAAGAATCATGCTCTTAGCCTACGACCGCGTGCTGGGAGATTCCTTCTTCTCACCGGTCTTCTCGTCGGCCGGAGCGAGAAGATCGGGGCGCACCCGTCGGGTCCGTTCCAGCTGCGCATCGCGCCGCCACGCAGCTATGGCGCCGTGGTTGCCGCTGAGCAGGATCGGTGGAACATCGAGTCCCCTCCACGACGCGGGTTTGGTGTAGCTCGGCGCCTCGAGCAGCCCGTCCTCGTGAGATTCCTCGACGAGGGAGTGCGGGTTGCCGACGACACCGGGGATCAGGCGGCCGATCGCCTCGACCATCGCCATCACGGCGACCTCTCCCCCGTTGAGCACGTAATCCCCGAGGCTGACCAGTCGCACGCGCGCCCGCGTCGCCGTGTGGTCGAACACCCGCTGGTCGATGCCCTCGTAGCGTCCGCAGCCGAACACGAGGTGGGACTCGGTGGCGAGCTCCCGTGCCATCGCCTGCGTGAAGACCTCGCCTGCCGGTGAGGGGAAGATGACGAGAGGACCGGCATCCGGTTCATCGTCGGCGTCGAGGATGCCGTCGAGAACCTCGCCCCATGGTTCGGGTTTCATCACCATTCCGGCTCCCCCGCCGTACGGAGTGTCATCGACGGTGCGGTGGCGGTCGGTGGTGGCGTCGCGCAGGTTGTGCACGCCGAGCTCGATGATTCCGGCCTGCCTTGCCTTGCCGAGCAGCGAAATGTCCAGCACATCGAAGAACTCGGGAAAAATCGTGACGATATCAATGCGCATGCTAGAAATCCTAGGCGGATGCACGCGGGCGCCCGACCGCGTCGTCCGGTACTTCAGTGCACACCTTCAGGATGCGCAGATGGCTCTGAGCCGGGCCGCTCAGGTGCATTTGCGCATCCTGAACCATGCTCTGCGGCATCCGACTGTCGTTTTGGCAGCGCCGGGGATCAGGCGGCGGAGGATGCGTCAGGACGCAGAGTCGGCGTCCGACTTCGGCGCACTGTCGTCAGTGGGTGAGTCGGCGTGTTCCGTGTCAACGGGCAGCGCGGACGCCGCGGCATCCGTCTCGTCGTCCTCCTCGTCCGTGAGCTCTTCGAAGAGCCCGGCGGGAGGGGTGACCGTGACGATTCCGGCCTTCACGTCGACCGCTGGAACGATCGCTTTGACGAACGGGACCATGACCTCACCGGTCGCTGTGGCGACGATGAGCAGGTCCTGCGCCGGAAAATGGTCGACGCGGGCGACCGTACCGACCTTTTCGCCGTCGCGGTGAACCGCGAGTCCGACGAGCTGGTGGTCGTACCAGGCGTCCTCTTCGAGGGATGCCTCAGCCGAGTCCTGCTCGATCCAGAGGATCGCTTTCACGAGGGTTTCCGCCTGGGTACGGTCGGATACGCCCTCGAAGAATCCCACCGGGTGGCCGTTGTACCAGCGCAACTCGGTCAGGGTGAGGGACTTTCCGTGCCAGGGCGACCCGGTCGGAACCTGGAGGGTGAAGACGGCGCCAGGCACGAAGCGACGGGCGGGGTCATCGGTGAAGAGTTCGAGCTTGATGGCTCCCTTGAGCCCATGGGCTTTGGTGAGCCGTCCGACCCGGAGTTGGGTCCTCGGCGTTTCGGCGGCGTTCACTTCTAAGAATCGGTGTCGACGACGTCGACGCGGACGCGGCGACCATCGGCGAGAGCGGAAACGAGTGTGCGAAGCGCCTTTGCCGTGCGGCCCGAGCGGCCGATCACACGGCCGAGGTCCTCGGGGTTCACGCGAACCTCGAGGACCTCACCGCGTGGTGAGCTCTGCGCTACGACGGTCACGTCGTCCGGATTGTCAACAATCCCCTTGACGAGGTGTTCGAGAGCAGGTGCGAGCACTAGTTAGGCCTGTTCTTCTTCAACGGCCGGAGCGGCCTCGGTCTCGGCCGGGGCTTCTTCCTTCACCGCAGGCTTTTCGGCCTTCGGCTTGAGGACGGGCTTCTTCTTCTCGTCAGCGACGAAAGGAACCTTGGGCTCCTTCACCTTGACGGTCGAGACGGCGTCCTTGTCACCCTTGAACTTGCCCCAGTCACCCGTGAGCTTGAGGATGGCTTCGACCTGCGGGGTCGGCTGGGCGCCGACGGACAGCCAGTACTGTGCACGCTCAGACTTGACCTCGATGATCGAGGGGTTCTCGGTGGGGTGGTACAGACCGATCTCTTCGATGACGCGGCCGTCACGCTTGGTGCGCGAGTCGGCGACGACGATGCGGTAGTACGGTGCGCGGATTTTGCCCAGGCGCTTCAAACGAATCTTGACAGACACAATTCTCCTGAAATTTATTGTTGTGTGATTGTGCTCGTCACCGGCTGCGTGGGGGCACATCGGTCCGAAAGCTCTTATTGCTGCAGCGCCTGATTAGAGGGTCGGGCGAGTGCAGACTCGACTAACCATTCTGTCAGATAATCGGCGAGCGTGTGACCAGCCCACCGAACGGTTTCAGCCGTTGACGCTGTCGCGCCAGTCAAGCCACCGACGAACGGCCCCGATGTCGTGATGTGGCCCGCTGAGTCCGAGGGTGAACAGAGTTGTTCCGAGATCGAGCAGTTCGTCTGCCGCTGCCTCATCCCTGCCCCGGAGCTCGGTGGAGATTTCGATCTCTGAGACGTCTCGGCCCACCGCTTCGCCGTGACCGCGCAGTATCTCGAGTTTCTCGGCGAGGACCGTCGGCGAACTGAAGCTGTGCCAGATGTCGGCGTGTTGCGCGACGATTCGCGGGGTCTTCTTCACTCCGCCTCCCCCGATCATCACCGGGATGCGCCGCGTCGGCGGCGGGTTGAGCTTTGCCCAACGCTCGGTGATGACCGGAAGCGCTTCGCCGAGCGCAGCGATGCGACTGCCCGGCGTGCCGAATTCGTAGCCGTACTCGTCGTAGTCCCGCTCGAACCAGCCCGCCCCTGTGCCGAAGATGAATCGGCCGCCGGAGATGTGGTCGAGAGTCCGCGCCATGTCGGCCTGCAGGTTTGCGTTCCGATAACTGTTGCAGTTCACGAGCGCACCGAACTCGACCCGGCTGGTCTGCTCCGCCCAGGCGCCGAGCATCGTCCACGACTCGAAATGCAGACCGTCCCGTTCGCCGCTCAGGGGGAAGAAGTGGTCCCAGTTGAAGAGGATATCGACACCGAGGTCTTCGAGCTGCGCCACGGTTTCGCGGATGGTGGCGTACGGCGCGTGCTGCGGGGCGATCTGCACGCCGATACGGACGGCGCGGTTCGGCTGCTTTGGCATGGGCCCCATCTTAAGCGCAGCATGGAAAGATGAAACGGTGCCGGGTCCACCTGGCAGAAGCGGACGGATTCACTATGGGCATCGACTTCGCCAGGTCGGAACGATCGACCGTCGGCATCGAGTGGGAACTCGCCCTCGTCGACCGTGACAGCGGGGAGCTCGTCTCTGCCGCCGATGAGGTCCTCCAGGCCCTGCATCAACCCGACGGCTCGCCGCATCCGCACATCACCGGTGAGCTGCTGCTCAACACGGTCGAACTGGTGAGTTCAGTGCACACGACGGTCGCCGAGGCCGTCGCCGACCTTGACGGTCAACTCCAGGAACTGCGCGAGGTCACCCTCGGCCGCGGCATCGACATCATCGGCAGCGGATCGCACCCATTCGGCCAGTGGTATGACCAGCCCGTGGCGAACAAGGAGCGGTACCACAAACTCATCGAGCGCACGCGCTGGTGGGGCAGGAACATGATGATCTGGGGTGTCCACGTGCATGTCGGAATCGAGGACCGCGAAAAGGTCATACCCATCCTCAACGCGATGCTGAGCTACATTCCGCACCTGCAGGCGCTCTCGGCGTCAAGCCCGTACTGGGGCGGGGTGGAGACCGGTTACGCCTCGAACCGTGCCCTGATGTTCCAGCAGTTGCCCACCGCCGGCCTGCCCTACCAGCTGGCCGACTGGGCTGCGTTCGAGAACTACGTCGCCGATATGACCGTCCCGGGGATCATCGACGACTACACCGAGGTGCGCTGGGACATCCGACCGTCACCGCATTGGGGAACACTAGAGGTCCGGTTCTGTGACGGCGCGTCGACGCATCATGAGCTCGCGGCGGTGGCCGCGCTCATCCACTGCCTCGTCGAACACCTGTCTACCCGCATCGATGAGGGCAAGCCGCTGACCGTGCTACAGCCCTGGTACGTCCGCGAGAACAAGTGGCGGGCGGCACGCTACGGTCTCGACGCCCACATCATCCTTGACACGGAGGGGAACGAACGCCTCGTCACCGACGACATCCGGGACCTCCTCGTCACCCTCGCCCCGATCGCCCGGCGCCTGGGCTGCGCGGAGGAGCTCGCTTCGATCGAGGGCATCCTCGAGAACGGCGCGAGCTACTCACGCCAGCTCAGTGTTGCCAAAGCGAACGACGGCGACCTCACCTCTGTCGTGACGGCACTCGCGCGCGAACTCCACGACGGGTCACGCCAGGCACGCCAGCTGCCCTCAGCGCAGCTGCCGGGCTGAAGGTACGGGAAGGCACCGCATGATCGAAATTCTGAACGCCGCCGAACTGGTCAAGGCCAGGGAGTCCGGGGCCCTCGTCGCGGAGATCCTGCAGACGCTGAAGAGCCGATGCGCCGTCGGTACGAACCTCCTAGACATCGACCGATGGACCAGGGCCATGATCGAGGAGGCCGGAGCACAATCCTGCTACGTCGACTATGAGCCCTCGTTCGGGCGGGGGCCGTTCGGCCACTACGTCTGCACATCGGTCAACGACGCTGTGCTCCACGGGATGCCGCACGACTATGCGCTTGCCGACGGCGACCTGCTGACACTCGATCTCGCCGTGCTGAAGAACGGGCTCGCCGCGGACTCTGCCATCAGCTTCCTCGTGGGCGACGCCCGTCCGGCTGAGAGTGTCGCGATGATCAGCGCCACCGAACGCGCACTGAGGGCGGGGATAGCCGCTGCCGGCCCGGGGGCCCGGATCGGCGACATCTCTTCCGCGATCGGCACCGTCCTCAGCGAAGCAGGCTACCCGGTCAACGCCGAGTTCGGCGGCCATGGCATCGGCTCAACGATGCACCAGGACCCCCACGTTTCGAACAGCGGCCGGCCAGGCCGCGGCTACCAGCTGCGCCCCGGACTCCTGCTCGCGCTCGAACCGTGGGTCATGGCGGACACCGCCGAACTTGTCACAGACGCAGACGGGTGGACTCTTCGCAGCGCGACCGGATGCCGGACGGCGCACAGCGAGCACACGATCGCCATCACCGAAGACGGAGCCGAGGTTCTCACGCTGCCGACGAAGGCGTAGCCCCGACTGGCTGGGTCAGCGCCCGACCGGGTCAGCGCCGAATGGGTCAGCGCCGAATGGGTCAGCGGCCGAGGAACTTCTGCAGGCTGGCGAGTTCTTCTTCGCTCGGGGCGGCCGAAGCCGAAGCTCCCCCGCCGAGCCCGAAGCCGCCACCGCTCGCAGCGCCCGCCGGCTTGACGCCGGCGGCCAGCGCCGCGTTCTCCGACGCACGCTTGGCCGGGTTTCCTGACTTCGAACCCTTCTTCTTGGGCTGCTGCTTGCGAGAACTGCTTCCGCCGCCACCGCCGGGGATCGGGCCCATGCCCGGGATCTGCGGGACACCGCCCTTCGCCACGGTCTTCATCATCTTCGCGGCCTGCTCGAACCGGTTGACGAGTGCATTCACTTCGGTGACCGTCGAACCTGAACCGCGGGCGATGCGCAGGCGCCTGGAACCGTTGAGCAGCTTGGAGTTGCGCCGCTCCGCAAGCGTCATCGACTGGATGATCGCCTCGGTGCGTGCGATCTCCCGCTCATCGAAGGCGTCGAGCTGCTGCTTCATCTGTCCCATGCCGGGGAGCATGCCCATCATCTTCTTGATGGAGCCCATGTTCCGCAGCTGCTGCATCTGCTTGAGAAAGTCTTCGAGGGTGAAGCTGTCGGTCGAGAACTTCTCGGCCATCGCCATGGCTTCTTCTTCGTCGAACGCAGCCTGGGCCTGCTCGATCAGGGTGAGGATGTCACCGAGGTCGAGGATACGGCTGGCCATGCGGTCGGGGTGGAAGGGCTCGAAATCATCGAGGCTCTCCCCGGTCGACGCGAAGATGATGGGTCGTCCAGTGACGGACGCCACAGACAGCGCGGCGCCGCCTCGGGCGTCACCGTCGAGCTTGGTGAGAACTACACCGGTGAAGTCGACGCCGTCCTGGAACGCCTTCGCGGTAGCGACGGCATCCTGACCGATCATCGCGTCGATGACGAACAGTACTTCGTCCGGGCTCACCGCGTTGCGGATGTTCGATGCCTGCTTCATCAGCTCGGCGTCGACACCCAGTCGACCGGCCGTGTCGACGATGACCGTGTCGTACTGCTTGGTGCGGGCGTAGACGATGGAGTCCTTCGCCACCCGGACCGGGTCGCCGACGCCGTTGCCTGGCTCGGGCGCGTACACCGCGACGCCGGCCTGCTCGGCGACGACGCTGAGCTGGGTGACGGCGTTGGGGCGCTGGAGGTCGGCGGCGACGAGGAGCGGCGTGTGGCCTTCTTTGGCCAGCCACTTCGCGAGCTTGCCGGCGAGGGTCGTCTTACCTGCACCCTGCAGGCCGGCGAGCATGATGACCGTCGGCGGGTTCTTCGCGAACTCCAGCCGGCGCTGCTGCCCGCCGAGGATGGCGACGAGCTCATCGTTGACGATCTGCACGACCTGCTGCGCCGGGTTGAGTGCCTTGTTGACCTCGTCACCGAGGGCGCGCTCGCGTACCTTGCCGGTGAAATCCTTCACCACGTCGAGCGAGACATCCGCCTCGAGCAGGGCGCGACGAATCTCGCGTACGGTGCCGTCGACGTCTGATGCCGACAACGAACCCTTCTTGCGGAGGTTCTTGAAGGTCTCGGAGAGCCGGTCTGAGAGGTTTCCAAAAGTAGCCATTTGGTTCTCAGTTTACCGAGGGTTCAGACACCGTCGCACCCACGGCCCCCGACACGCCCGGATCGGTGCCAGCGGGCGGTGTGCACAGCTCCGCCAGCATGAAGTCGCAGCCGGGGGCCACTCCGCAGAAACGGGCCGGTCGCGCGACGGCGGTAGCGCGTTCTGGCGGAATTGCGCAGCGGACCTAGCTGAGCAGTTCGATCCCGACCGATTCTCCACGATTCGACAGGTACACGACGAGGGCGAGATCGGAGTTGTCCGGGTCGAAAGCGAACTCGAACGACGCGAACGGCGCACTTTCTCCTGCCTGGTGCGGTGAGATGGCCACGCGGATGAGCTGCAGCGAACGGATGATGTCGACGTCGTTGTCGCCGGAGTGGTCGACGAGGAGATCGACGAGGTCCTCCCCCGCCTCCTCAACGGTCTGCTCGATGAACTGGGTGACGTCGGAGTTGCGATCATCCACGTCGGAGAGCATCGCTTCGCGGGCGCGCAGATCGAGGCCCTCGAGTGAGCTGATGACGCCGGCCGCGTTGTCGAGCGCGTCGGGCGCGAGGTGCGCGCCGCCGGGGGCGCTCACCGAGACGTCTACCGCCTGCTCGCCGACCTCGACGGTCTCGGACCAGTACAGCCCTCCGGTCTCATCGTTCTCGATCGCTCCGAAGAAGTCGTGCTCGATCATCAACCAACCAATTTCTGTGCGAAGACGTGCGGGGTGAAACCGGTGAGGTCGTTGATGCCCTCACCCTGGCCGACGAGCTTGATGGGGATGCCGGTGCGCTCTTGCACGGCGAGGACGAAACCGCCGCGGGCGGAACCGTCGAGTTTGGTGAGGACGAGGCCGGTCACGCCGGCGTGCTCGATGAACGCTTCAGCCTGGGCGAGGCCGTTCTGCCCGGTCGTGGCGTCGAGCACGAGGAGCACCTCGGAGATCGGCGCCTGTTTCTCGACGACGCGGCGGATCTTCGACAGTTCATCCAT
Organism: Mycetocola miduiensis; assembly: GCF_900115155.1. Taxonomy (GTDB): domain Bacteria; phylum Actinomycetota; class Actinomycetes; order Actinomycetales; family Microbacteriaceae; genus Mycetocola_A; species Mycetocola_A miduiensis. The sequence goes on along the minus strand of NZ_FOVM01000002.1, from coordinate 236,641 downwards.
CAGGCCGCTCTTGGTCTGCAGGCGGCCGGCGGTGTCGATCAGCACGATTTCGACGCCGGTGCGCTTGGCGTACTCGACGGTCTGGAAGGCGACGGATGCCGGGTCCTGGCCCTGCTGCTGCGGACGGATGATCTGCGCGCCCCCGCGTTCGGCCCAGGTGGCGAGCTGATCGACGGCGGCGGCACGGAAGGTGTCTGCGGCCCCGACGACGACGCTGCGGCCGTAGGTGCCGAGGAACTTGGCGAACTTGCCGATCGTCGTGGTTTTGCCGACACCGTTGACGCCGACAACGAGCACGACGGCAGGGCGCTCGGAGAGTTTGAGGGTGGTGTCGTATTTCGACAGGCGTTCTTCGATCGATTCGCGGAGCATCCGCTGCAGGTCGCGAGGGTCCGTCGTGCGATACCGGTCGACCTTCTTGTGGAGATCGTCGAGGGTGGCTTCAGTGACGTCAGGACCGAAGTCCGCGGTCAGCAAAGCATGTTCGAGGTCGTCCCACGTCGTCTCATCGATCGTCGGCTTCTGGAACATACCTTTGAGGGCGCCGGAGAGTGACCAGGGCGTGCGTTCTGCCATGAGCCCAGACTACCGAGAGTTCCGGGGCCGCTTGTTCAGCTGGCCTTCTCCTCGGGCGCTGCGACCCGTTGCCCGACGACCGCCGATACACCGTCCTGTCGCATGGAGACGCCGTAGAGGGCATCAGCGATCTCCATGGTGCGCTTCTGGTGGGTGATCACGATGAGCTGGCTGGTGCGGCGCAGGTCTTCGAAAATCGTCAGCAGCCGGCCGAGGTTGGCGTCATCGAGGGCGGCCTCGACCTCGTCCATGATGTAGAACGGGCTGGGACGTGCCTTGAAGATCGCGATCAGCAGTGCGACCGCAGCAAGTGAGCGTTCGCCGCCCGAGAGCAGGGACAGTCGTTCGATTTTCTTGCCTGCCGGTTTCACGCTGACCTCGATGCCCGTGGTGAGCAGGTCGTCCGGGTTGGTCAGCGAGATGCTTCCGGTGCCGCCGGGGAACAGGATCGGGAACACGTCGGCGAAGGTTGCTTTCGTGTCGTCGAAGGCTTCGCCGAAGATCACCTGCATCTTCTCGTCGAGTTCCTCGATGATGGCGAGGAGGTCCTTGCGCGTGTTGGTGAGGTCGGTGAGCTGTTCGGTGAGGAACACGTGCCGTTGTTCGAGGGCGGCGAACTCCTCGAGCGCGAGCGGGTTCACCCGGCCGAGCTGCGCGAACTTGCGCTCCGCTTTCTCGAGCCGTTTCTGCTGGGCGGCGCGGTCGAATGGGATGCCGGCGGGCGTGGCATCCGGATCGTCCTCGTCGGATGCCGTCGGCGTCTCGGTGCTGCTGCCGGTCGTTTCGGTGCCGGTGGCTTCAGTACCGGCGGTTTCGGTGCCGGCGGTTTCCGTGCCATCGGGCGGTACTGGAACGGTCGGGCCGTATTCGGCGACGAGCACGTCCTCGACGAGCCCCAGCTCGGAGCCGGCGCGTTCGAGCAGGCTCGAGAGGTGGAGTTTCTTCTCGTAGATCTGAAGCTCAAGGCCGTGCACGTTCTCGGTGATCGCCTGCAGCCGCTCCCGGAGCGCCGCCTCCTCACGGCGGAGGGCGACCAGTTCGGCGTTCTGACTGGCGCGTTCTTGTTCGGCGCGTTCGAGGACGAGTTTCGCCTCGGCGACGGAGCGATCGACGGATGCCAGCACGGCGGGGAGAGCGTCGGCGACGCCGGTCGCGGCTTCTACCTGCCTGGCGCGGATCACCGCACGTCGTGCAGCGGCTTCGGCGGCGAGGCGGTCGGCTTCCATTTGCTTGACGAGATTGCTTGTGCGTTGTTCCTCGGCCCGGACCCGTTCCCGGGCGGTTTCCAGCTGCAGTCGCGCCTCGAGTTCACGTTCCCTCGCAGCCTCGAGCTCGACGAGGAGGGATTCCCGCGCCGAGACATCGAGGATCGGGCGAGGGCGCGAACTCGCCGTTTCAAGGTCGGCCTTCGCCCGTGCTGCGGCGGCCTCCGCGGTAGTGACGGCATCCGCGCTCAGCGCGAACGCCGCGCTGAGCCGGTCGCATTCGGCGGCCGACGCCTCGACCTGCACGCGGGCACGGTTGAGGCGTTCCGCCTGCGCGGCGACCTGGGAGTCGAACTCGCGCAGCGCCGTGAGGGCGTGCTTCGACTCCTCTTTGGCTGCGCTGAGAACACCACGCTGCTCAGCGAGGTCGAACCGGACGGTGTCGAGGAGGGTGGTCACTTCGGCGAGCCGGTCTGCGGCGGTGTCGCGTTCGGCGAGAAGCTCGATCCGACCCTGTTTACCGCCCGACCCGCCGCGGAGGACGAAGTCGGTGAGCACATCGCCCGCCCGCGTGACGAGCGTCACAGGTCCGCCGAGGTTCGCGCCGGCCAGGGTGGGAACAGCTGCCCGGGCGGCGTCGACATCTTCGGCGATGGCGAGGTGGTTGAGAATGCCGAGGATGCCGTCGGGCGCGCTGACGACGGAGGCGGCGCTGCGCACCCCCGGGATGTCCGGCCAGTCGACGGGGATACCGGCTGCGTCGGCGATGACAACTTCGACGCGGCCGAGGTCACGCTCCCGCGCATACGCGATCGCACGTTCGGCGGCGGCCAGGTCTTCCGCGAGCACGGCGTCGGCGAGGGTGCCGAGGGCGGCGGCGATCGCCGTCTCGTACCCAGGTTGGACCTGCACCGAATCGGCGACGACACCGCGGAGCCCCACGAGCCGTGCGGCGACGAGGTCGGTGGAGCCGTCCTTGATGTCGAGCGCCCGCGACAGCGCACTGGTCTGGGCGGCGAGGGCGTCCCGTTCTCGTTCGTGCCCGTGCAACAGGTCACGGAGTCGTTCGATCTCGGCCTCAGCCTCGAACACCGCCGCTTGGGCGAGTTCGTACGCTTCGTCAAGCCCGCTCTCCCCCGCATCGATATCGCCGGCTGACTCTTCGACTTCGTCGAGCTGTCGTTCGGCTGCCCGGCGGCGTTCGGTGGCGGCGTCGAGGGCGTTCTCCTGTCTCAGTCGTTCCCCGCGAACGGCGGCCAGTCGTGAGGCGGCGGTCTCGGCCTGCCCGGTCAGTTTCGTGATCTCGAGGTCGTGCCGGGAGACGAGGGCACTCTGCGCGGCGATCTCCGTGTCGACCGCGTCGAGCCGGTTGCGGGCGGACGCGGTGTCGGTTTGCGCGCGCTGCCATGCGGCATCCGCCGTGGCGATCGATTGCTTCAGCCGGGCGACTTCGGCGTGCGCGTCTTCGACCATCGACTTCGTGACGCTCGGGCCGGCATCCTGCGCCTCACCCTGCGAACCGAGAAGAGCGAGTCGCTGGTTGGCGAGAGTGAAGAGGTTCCGAAGGCGTTCCTGGGCGGACTCGAGGCTGAAGCTCGTGCGACGGGCGCCGTCGACGGCGTCGCCGACCTGAGCCTGTTCGATCCGCGAGATGCGGAGCTGCTTCTGCTCCAGCTGCTCCTGAAGAACGATCCGTTCGGTGCGGCGTTCGCTTTCGGTGCGGCCGTGGTCGTCGAGGGCGCGTCGGAGGGCGACGACATCGTCGGCGAGGATGCGAGCGCGCGCGTCACGGACGATCGCCGCGATGGTCTGAGCCTCACGGGCGATCTCGGCCTGGTGCCCGAGGGGTTTGAGCTGCCGGCGGATCTCGCCGGCCAGGTCGCTGAGCCGGGTGAGGTTGGTCTGCATCGCATCGAGCTTGCGGAGAGTCTTCTCTTTGCGGCGGCGGTGTTTAAGGATTCCTGCCGCTTCCTCGATGAAGCCGCGACGCTCTTCGGGGCTGGCGCGGAGCACGGCATCCAGCTGCCCCTGGCCGACGATGACGTGCATCTCGCGGCCGAGGCCGGAGTCGCTGAGGAGCTCCTGCACGTCGAGGAGCCGGCAGTTCTCACCGTTGATGGCGTAGTCGCTGCCGCCGTTACGGAACAGGGTGCGCGAGATCGTAACCTCGGTGTAGTCGATCGGCAGGGCGCCGTCCGAGTTGTCGATCGTGAGGAGGACCTGGGCGCGGCCGAGGGGGCCACGGGTCGACGTCCCCGCGAAGATGACGTCTTCCATTTTGCCGCCGCGGAGCGTCTTCGCGCCCTGCTCCCCCATCACCCAGGCGAGGGCGTCGACGACGTTGGACTTGCCGGAACCGTTAGGCCCGACCACGCAGGTGACACCGGGTTCGAAAGCGAAAGTGGTTGGTTGCGCGAACGATTTGAAGCCCTTGAGGGTGAGGCTCTTCAAATACACCGCGGTCCCTCTCCTGTTCGCGCCGGCCGCGAATCTCTGCACTACCGTACCGAAGGATTCTCACGAGAGCGTCATTGACCCGGTTTCGCACGCCAAATGGGCTGGCGACAGATGCCACGCGCTGGCTAAGCTGGTCGGCTGCCCGGACGAGCAGCCGAATCCGACACCGCTGGAGTTGTCATGAGCGCCGACGCTCTCGACGAGCTGACCATCCATGAATTCGCCGTGCCGGCGAACCTCGAGAGCGACGGCGGTGACGACTTCGTCGAGATGGTCGCCATGCGCAACGAGGTCGAGACGGAGATCCTCGGCAACGACGACACCAACCCGACGCCGCGGGAGTTGCTGCCGTTCTACCAGGACCCGTTCGCTCCGAAGCGCCTCTTCCTGGCGCGGGTGTCCGGCCGCATCATCGGGCGTGGGGTCTACGAGTGGCAGCCGGAGGACGGTGCGACGGCGGCGTTCCTCGAAGTGGAGGTCGCCGCGCCGTTCCGACGGCAGGGGGTGGGCACCTCTCTCCTCCGCGTCCTCGAAGCGTCGGCGGCCGCCGACGGTCTGCGGGTGCTGCAGTCATGGAGTCTGCACCTGCCGACGGCATCCGACGACGTCCTCGTTCCGCCGACCGGTTTCGGTGCGATCGAGCGCGGTTCGGCGGCCGTCCGTTTCGCGCAGGCGCACGGGTACCGGCTTGAACAGGTCGGTCGCATGTCACGGATCGACCTGCCCGTCGACCCCGACATCCTCGCAGCGAAGCGCGCCGACGCCGCCGCTCATGCCACCGGTTACGAAGTGGTGCAGTGGGTGGGTCGCTGCCCTGACAAATGGCTCACCGACATGGCGCTCGTCCACCAGCGAATGTCAACGGATGCCCCGAGTGCAGCACTGGAGTTCGCCGAGGAGGACTGGGACGAGGAGCGCATGAGAAACCTCGACGACATGAATGAAGCCGGCGGACGGGTCAACCTCACCTCTGCCGCTCTGCACGTGGCATCCGGTCGCCTCGTCGGATTCACCGACATCGCTCTGCCGGAGCACGAGGGCCGCCCCGCCAGCCAGGAAGACACGCTCGTGCTCAAGGAACATCGCGGGCACCGCCTCGGGATGCTGCTCAAGGTCGCGAACCTCGAGTTGCTGATGCGGGTCTCCCCCGTCACGCCCCGCATCACGACGTTCAACGCTGAGGAGAACCGTCCGATGCTCGACGTCAACGAGGCGGTCGGCTTCGTGCCCACGGCATATGAGGCGGGCTGGAAGAAGACGGTGTAAGCCCCGCGCCCCACCCTCACACCCGCTCTCCGGCGACCGGGCCCAAAGGGCTGTTCGCACCGAAACGAACCACCTTTTGGGACCGATCGATCCGGGCAACGAACCCCTCATAGCCGCCTGTCAGACGGGTGAACGGACTGAGGGATGCCGTCAGCGCCGCCGCTGACAGCGTGGGCAGAAGTGCGACGAGCGGTTCATGAACTTTTCACGCCGGATCGCGGTGCCGCACCGCACGCACGGCTCACCCTGCCTGCCGTAGGCGTTCAGGCTGTGGGCGAAGTACCCGGACGCACCGTTGACGTTGACGTACTGCGCATCGAAGCTCGTGCCGCCCTCAGCGAGCGCCTTGGTGAGCACGGCGCGCACCTCAGCCAGGAGTAGCGCCGCACGACGGCCGGAGAGGGTCGCAGCCACCTGCTCGTAATGGATCTTCGCCGCCCAGAGCGCCTCGTCGGCGTAGATGTTCCCGATGCCGGAGATCAGCGTCTGGTCCAGCAGTGCCCGCTTGATCCCGGTCGCCTTTCGCCCGAGCGCCGTGAGGAACCGGGCGTCGTCGAATGCCGGATCGAGCGGATCGCGGGCGATGTGCGCGACCTGGCTGGGCACGAGCGCCGGGCCTGGAACCGCGCCGGAGAAACCGCCCGGAAAGTCGTCACCGGTCGGCAGCATCGTGTCGACGGCCATCCCGCCGAAGATGCGCTGGTCGACGAAATTGACGAGAAGCTCACCGTGATCGGGCGACTCGATGCCGATACGGATCCGGGTCAGGCGGTCATCGGTGCCGGGAGTGCGCAGCAGCATCTGCCCGCTCATCCCGAGGTGCGTGACGAGCGCCGCGCCGTTCTCGAGCGGGAACCAGAGGAACTTCCCGCGCCGAACCGCAGCGATAATTCGCTGCCCGCCGAGCACGTCGACGAACGGTCCGGATGTCACATCGTGGCGTCTCAAGGACCGGGAGTCGAAAACCTCGACCCCGGTGATGAGCGCACCCGTGACCGCAGGTTCCAGGCCGGCACGAACGACTTCGACCTCAGGAAGCTCGGGCACTCAGCTCGGTCCATGCCGTCAGCGCCGCAGCCATCTCGGCGTGTTTCTTGCTCGACCCCTGGCCCACAGCGGTCACCAGCTCGCCGACGGTGACGGTGGCGACGAAAACCCTGTCGTGGTCGGGGCCTGAACTCTCCATCGTGTAGACGGGAGCGGGGGCATGGTGCGCAGCGGCGGCCTCCTGGAGGCTCGTCTTGGGATCCATCGCCGCACCGAACCGTGCCGGGTCGGCCAGCAAAGGTTCCACGAGCCGCAGAACGAGGGCACTCGCGGTGTCGAGTCCCTGGTCGAGGTACACCGCCCCGATCAGCGCTTCCATCGTGTCCGCGAGGATCGACGCCTTCTCACGGCCACCGGTGAGTTCTTCACCACGGCCGAGCCGCAGGTACCCGCCGAGGCCGATTGTTTGCGCGATCTCGGCCAACGCGACGGTCGACACGACACTGGCGCGCATCTTCGCGAGCGCGCCTTCGGGAAGGTCCGGGTTCTCGCGGTAAAGCTTCTGCGTCACAGACAGCCCCAGCACCGAGTCACCGAGGAATTCGAGGCGCTCGTTGTGCGGGATGCCGCCGTTTTCGTACGCGAAAGAGCGGTGCGTGAGCGCATGCTCAAGCACCGCCGGGTTAAGCGACACACCGAGGGTCGCAAGAAGCGGCCCTCGGTCTGTCGAGCTCTCTGCCATCAGACTTCGATGGTTTTCAGCGGATCGCAGACTAGACGTCGGCGACCTTGCGGCCCTTGTACTCCATGAAGAGTGCGGTGCCCGCGGAGTCTTCGACAACCTTGGCGCGGTGCGGCAGGCTGTAGGTGGTCTTGCCGTTTTCGACGGTCTTCACCAGGGTCGGGGCTTCGGCCTTCCACTGTGCACGGCGTGCACGGGTAGAGGCTCGTGACATTTTGCGCTTCGGAACAGCCATGTCTTATCTCTCTTCTTTGCTTACAGCATCCGAGTTGTCGGTGCCTGGGTCTGGGGTAAACCCTGCGAGCGCGGACCAGCGAGGATCGACGGTCTCTTGGGGCTTTCTGTCCGGGTTATCTGCCAGCCGCTCGCCGGTCTCTGGGTCGAGTCCGGGGCAATCTGGCTGGCATACCGGCTGAAACGGCAGCGACAGAACCACTGCGTCCCTGATGAGAGGTTCAAGATCCACGTGGTCATCGTGAACCTCGTAGTCAGAGGCTTCGTTCCCAGAGTACGCGAAAAGTTCCTGAAACTCGACTTGGACACCCTGGGAGATGTCGATCAGGCATCTTCCGCACACGCCATCGGCAATCGTCTCCACCTCAGCGGTGACGAGAACGCCTTCGTGAACGGACTCCAGTCGCAGACGCTGGTGGATTGGCGTGCCTTCGCGAACGGCAATCAGGCCTTCACCGAACTGCTCAGGGGTGTTGACCACGATGTCGTGCTCACGCATCTCTCCCGGGTGCCGAACGAGGTCGCGAATATTGACCGCGAACGGCTGTTTCTTGTATTTGCTCACACTGGGATTCTATCGCCAGCTGCGCACGTCACCTGCGTGTCCGCTGAGTCTGCGCCGAGTGTGATGCGGATGCGGTCAGGCCGGCTCCGGAACCCTGCCGCGGTACACCGGGGAGAGAACGGATGCTGGTGCGACCGTCGCACGGATCCGGTCCACCAGTCGCGCACGCTGACGCATCGCAACGAGCACCGTGTCGGTGTTCTCCGCCAGGCTCGGTCCGACGAGCCGGAGAGTTACCCGGTCCGGGTCGGCGAACCTCACGTGTTCGACCGCGTCGAGCAGCGCGCTCAGCGCCCCCTGCTCCGAGTCGGAGAACGCGGACTGGCTGGCAAGGGCAGCGGCGAAAGCGCGCGGGGTGTCGGCGTCGCTGACCGGGATGCCGAGGTCCTGGGCTGCATCCGAAATCTCTCGCCACGCCGTCAACGGCCCGGCCCGGCCGGACCGCAAGGCACGTGCCCTGAACCGTCGCCGGAACGCGCGGATGAGAGCCGGCAGGCCCACGAGGAGGAGAAGGAGAAGCGCTGCGCTGGTGAGCACCCCGGCGGGCGGCGGTTCCACCGCTCCCTGCCTGCCCGAGGATGTCGTGGACTCCGGGGCCGCGGCTCCCTGGTCCTGCAGCTGACGTTCGATCGCCGCTGCGTCCCCCACGTTGCGCCCGTCCGCGCCGCTGGTTTCGGCCCGGGCGTAATCGGGCACGACCCCGCGGCCGGGCGTCGGCTCGAACGGGACCCAGCCGACCCCGCTGAAGTACAACTCGGGCCAGGCATGCAGGTCGTCGGTTCCGACCGTGTAGGTCAGCCTCGACTCCGCTCCGACGACCCGGTCGCCGGGAAGATAGCCGAGAGAAACACGGGCGGGGATGCCCGCCATACGCGCCAGGATCGCCATCGCCGAGGAGAAGTGGACGCAGTAGCCGCTCTTCTTCTCGAGGAACTTCGCAATCACGTCGAACCCGTCACCGTCGTAGCCCTCGTCGACCGGGGCCTCGACCGAATAGAGGAAATCGGTGCTCCGCAGGTACTGCTGGATCGCGAACGCCGTGTCATACGCGTTTTCTGTCTCGGTGGTGATCGAGGCCAGGGTCTCGGTGAGGATCGGGGGAACCTCCGCGGGCATCTCAAGGAACCGCTCCACGTTCGGCGGGACCTCAGGCTGCGCCGCGATGAGCTGCTCCCGCGTGGGCTGGATGAGCACGCTTTCGGCGATATAGCTCTGCCCGCTTGCGCTGGACAGCCTGCTCGACAGGGTGAGCCCCTCGGGATCCCACACCCACCGGCCGTCCGCTCCGACCACCCGCACACTCGGGAACGGGATCGGCAGCCACGGCGCGACCATCCCGTCGACCTGCACGGTGGTCGTCGTCGGCTCGGTCATGACGTCATCCGAGAGGCCCGGCACCGAGAGCAGGGTGCTCGGCTCATTCGGTTCCCGAATCCGATCCTTGCCGGCAGACCAGGTCGTGCCGTTGAACTCGTCGAGGGTCAGCAGGCGAAAATATAGGGACTCGTCGGTTGTCGTCTTGTACGAGAACTGCTGGGCACCGCCCGGCCGGCGAAGATCCTTGCCCAGGTCGACCAAGGGGCTGACCCCTCCACCGAAGACCGATCCTCCGGTGGATGGGAGCAGGCTTTCGCCGTTGTAGCCGGGCGCCGCCGCCGCGAAGAGAAGCGACCCGACCAGCGTCATGGCGCCGATGCCGAGGACGCCCGCCGGGCGCGACGTCGACAGCCGCCGCACCCGCGTGTCCGTCCAGAGCACGAGGAGGAACGCCGCCCCGCACAGCGCCAATGAGACGAGGTTGATCTCACCGGTCACGAAGCCGGGGACGAGCGCGATGGCGACGGCGGGGAGCCCGACGACGGCGGGCATCCGACCCGCGACAGCGACCGCGTCGAGCACCAGCGCGAAAACCCCTGCCCCGATGGCGAGGATGAAACGGATGCCCATGTCGGCTTCGGCGGGCGTGCCCTGGCGCTCTATCGAGCGGAGGCCGTCACGACCGAGTTCGCCGAACACGCCCGGGGTGTCGAACGTCGGCAGAACGAGAGCAAACGATGCATCCGGGGCGAAGAAGAGGACGAGCAATCCCACCCAGACGACGGCGCCGACAGCCGTCGCGAGCCAGGTGCGCACGCCCAGGGAGCGCGCCGTTGCAGCGACGACGAGGATGATGCTGCCGAGGAGGGCGATCCCGAGCCACCAGGACGCACCGTCGAGGAGCGGGCTGAGGGTGGAGATGGTGACGACGTAGAAGAAGACGAGTGCCCAGGTGAGCGGCCAGAGACGCTGGGCCAGATACCGCCGTTCGACCAGGGCAGCGCCAGCGGGGGCCGGTGTGCGGTTGCCCGGCGTCACGTCGGGTCGAGGCGGGCTAAGAACGGACACGGGAATCCGCCTTCCCCGCCGCGGCGGATTCGCCGAAGGCGACGCGGGTCCACGCGGTCTCGACGCTCGTGTGTTCGTCCGTCAGGGCCGCGCGCCAACCGGCATCCGCAAGCGTTCGGATCTCGTCGAGGCCGGGCCGTGCCACGCCACCGGTCGTCTTGGTGAGGAACACGACCGCCGGGTCGGCGTTCACCTTCGTCGCGACCAGGCCGCGCGCGCCGACCGGTGAGAGCCGGCCGAGTACCGCGAACACAGGCATGACCGTTCCGGTGCGGCGGATGACGGGATGCAGGCCGGCACTGACGTCGTACAGGTCAGAGACGCTGAAGCGTTCGGTCTGTGCAAGCACGTCGAGCAGGCCGCCCGAGTCGCTCGGCGTGAAGCGGGAGATGCGGAACGGAACCGACCCGTCGGCGAACGGAATGTCATCCGTCGCGCTTTCGACGAGGGACACCGCGTACCCGGCACCCAGAAGATGAACACCGAGGGATGCCGTCAGCTCCACCATGCGTTCGAAATGCTCTGGCGAGGTCGCACCGACCGCCTGGTTCTTCGCCGCGAACGACGTGTCGAGGAGCAGCGCAGCCTCGGGGTCGCCTTCCTGTTCTTCCTGCCGCACCATGAGCTCGCCGCGCCGCGCTGTCTGGCGCCAGTGCACCCGCCGAAGAGGGTCCCCGGCGCGGTATTCGCGGGCGATGAGTTCGTCGGCACGCTGCGTGGCCAGCAGATTGAGATCGTGTTGAGCGCCATCCCCGCTGGACGAGCGCAGGCCGGCGTCAGCGAGCACGGTGACCCGGGGTGTGACGGTGAACGGCTGGGGGTCGGCGATCCGCCGTTCGGTCGTGACGAGGCCGAAAGGGTCGCCGTGGGTCACGCGGAGTGGGCCGACCATGAAGCGGCCCCGGTGCCCCGACCGCAGTTCGTATTCCAGCAGGGCGCGATAGCCGCGGACCCTCCCGGGCAGCCGCCGGGGCAGTTCGCCGCTCGGGACGCGCGCGAACACGGGCGGCACATCATCCCGCCATGACGCGATCGCGGAGACGTCGTCGTCCCGCATTTCGACGACAGTGCGAACAATCGCTGGCTCGCCGACGGCAACGGATGCCGGCGAGAAAGTGCGCGTGGCGGTCAGCCGGGGGCGGTGGGTGCGAACGTACACAGCCGAACCGGTGAACAGCAGTACGAGGAAGAGGAAGAGGAAAAGGCCTTCCCGCCGGTCGATGATCGTGGCTGCGACGAGAACGACGGTTGCCGCGAGCAGAAGAGTCCAGCCACGTGCCGTCGGACGAACGGCACGGAATCGGCCCGACTGCGCGGTGCGCATGGCTACCTCGTGTTCGAGGGCGGTACGACCGCCGTTTCAAGGATGCCGCGAACCAGGTCGGCGATGAGGTCGTCACTGCGCTGGTGGTGGCCGAGCGCCCTGCTGGTGGGCACAAGGCGGTGACCGAGAACGGGCAGCGCCAATTCGTCGATGTCGTCAGGAAGGACGAAGTCTCTCCCAGACACGAGCGAGAGCGCTTTCGCCGCGCGCACGAGCTGCAGCGTCGCCCTGGGACTCGCACCGAGGCGAAGATCCGGATGCGCGCGGGTGGCGCGGACGATCCCCACCGCGTACTCCTTGACGCTCGGCGCGACGTAGACGTTGCGCACCGACATCATCATGCGCTGAAGCGATGCCTCCGAGATCACGGGCTCGAGGGTGGACAGCGGGTTCGAGGTGTCGCGCGTGGTGAGCATGCTCAACTCGGACGTCTCATCCGGGTATCCCATCGAGATCCGGGCCATGAACCGGTCGCGCTGCGCCTCCGGCAGTGCGTAGGTGCCTTCCATCTCAATCGGGTTCTGCGTCGCGACAACGGTGAACGGGCTGGACAGCGGGTAGGTCGAACCGTCGACGGTGACCTGGCGCTCCTCCATGCACTCCAGAAGTGCGGACTGGGTTTTCGGCGACGCCCTGTTGATCTCGTCGCCGATGACGATGTTCGCGAAAACCGCACCCGGCTTGAATTCAAACCGGCGGTCGGCCTGGTTGTAGACGGAGACACCCGTGACGTCGCTCGGCAGCAGGTCGGGCGTGAACTGGATCCGACTCACCGTTGCATGAACGCTCTTCGCGAGCGCTTTCGCCAGTACCGTCTTGCCAACGCCCGGGACGTCCTCGATGAGCAGGTGCCCTTCGGCGAGAAGAACGGTCAAAGCGGTCCGCACGGCGGCGTGCTTGCCGTCGATCACGGATTCCACGTTGCGGATGATGTCATCGGCGAGCCGGTGCGCTTCAATCGTTGGCAGGCCGACCACGTCCTCGACGAAGGCGGAGGAGCCGTCGGTCGGTGCGCGGGTGGGCAGGCTGGTCATGATCGCTTCAGGAACTCGGCCACTGCGGGCGGTACATACGGGGTGACGTCACCGCCGAGCTCGGACACCTGCCGGACCAGCGAACTCGACACGTGGGCGTGGGCGGGGTCCGGAAGCATAAAGATCGTCTCCACACTGGCGAGGTGCCTGTTCACGATGGCCATCGGTGTTTCGTAGGCGACGTCCACCTGAGAACGGATGCCCTTCACCAGAACGGATGCTCCGACGTCGGTCGCGTAATCCACGAGGAGTCCGACGCTCCACGAAGCGACGACGATGTTGCCGGGCGAACCGGCATCCTCGATCGACGCCTCGAGCAGGGAGACCCGCTCGGCGATCGGCAGCAGAGCCGTCTTGCCCGGGTTGTGCACGACCAGGACGTGAAGTTCGTCGAACAGTCCTGCAGCACGCACGATGACATCCATGTGCCCCAGGGTGACGGGATCGAATGAGCCCGGAACGACGGCGATCCTTTGCATTCCTCAAGCCTAGCGGGAGCACCAATCCGGAGGCCATGACAGACAGAAAACGATCAGGCTCAGCACGAGGCTCGTTCGGGTGACAGAAACGCTCAGTTTTTCGACAGCGCCGCCCGTGCGAAAGCGTCAACGCGCTGCTCCAGCGCGGCACGAAGAACCGGGTGGTCCGAAAGTGCGGGGTCCTCCTCCAGCACGGCGGCTGCTTCTGCTCTGGCCAGGGAGATGAGGTCGCCGTCGTGGGCGACACGGAGGAGTTTGAGCGAGGAGCGGCCGCCGGACTGGGCGCTGCCGAGCACGTCACCTTCCTGCCGGAGCTCGAGGTCGACCTGCGCGAGCTCGAATCCGTCGAGAGTGGCGGCGACGGCATCCACCCGTTCACGCGCGATGCTGCCGGGTTCGGCGGCTGTCACGAGCAGACACAATCCCGGCAAGGCGCCCCGGCCGACCCGGCCGCGAAGCTGGTGCAGCTGGGAGACCCCGAACCGGTCGGCGTCGAGCACGACCATCGCTGCAGCGTTCGGCACGTCGACGCCCACTTCGATGACGGTGGTGGCAACGAGGATGTCGATGCCACCAGCCGCGAATTGCCGCATGATGGCATCCTTCTCGTCGCTCGGCATCCGGCCGTGCAGCGCGGCGAGCCGGAGGGAGCGGGTTGCCTCGATCGCTGAGAGTTCCGCCAGGGTGCCGACGACGGTGGCGCGGGGGCGCTCGGGTGCCCCCTGGGGCGGCGCAGGCTCGTCGTCGACGGGTGGTTCGCCGTCGTCTTCGGGTTCGCCGACATCGATGGCGGGGCAGACGACGAACGCCTGACGTCCTGCGGCGACCTCTTCGGAGACGCGCGCCCACGCCCGGTGGATCCAGCCCGGATGATCGACGAGACCGACGACGAACGTCTCGATGCCCGCTCGGCCGGCGGGCAATTCGCGGATGGTGCTGACGTCGAGGTCTCCGAACACCGTCATGGCGACCGTGCGCGGAATGGGCGTCGCGGTCAGAACGAGAACGTGCGGTGGCTGCCGGCCCTTCTGGCGGAGCGTCTCACGTTGCTCAACACCGAACCGGTGTTGCTCGTCGACGACCACCAGGCCGAGGTCGTAGAAGGTCACGCTCTCGCCGAGCAGGGCGTGAGTGCCGATGACGATTTTGGCCTGGCCGCTGACGATCCGGAGCATGGCGCGCCTGCGCTCAGCGACGGGCATCTGCCCGGTGAGCAGGGTGGGCATGAGGCTCGCCGCGAGGTCGGGACCGAGCGACTTCACGATCGACCGGAGGTGCTGGCCGGCGAGGACCTCCGTCGGCGCGAGGAGGGCGGACTGGCCGCCAGACTCGGCGACGGTGAGCATGGCCCGCAGCGCCACGAGTGTCTTGCCCGAGCCGACCTCGCCCTGAACGAGCCGGTTCATCGGCACCGGTTCACCGAGGTCCCGGGCGATCTCTGCCCCAACCAGCTGCTGGTCGCCGGTGAGGGTGAACGGCAGTGACGTGTCGAAGCGTTCGAGAAGTCCGCCCTCTGCCGGCGTTCTCGGCGTGGTCTCCTCGAACCGGGCGATCTGCCGCTGCTGGAGCAGAGCGGCCTGCAACAGGAACGCCTCGCGGTGGCGGAGGGTGTCGCGCGCGACGTGGGCGTCGGCATCCGTTTTGGGGCGGTGGATCAGCTCGATAGCTTCGCCGTAGCTGAGAAGGTTCTCGCGGCTGCGGACCTCGTCGGGGATGGGGTCAGGGAGCGGTTCGAGGCCGTCGAGGACGACAGCCATGGCCTTCGCCACCTGCCAGCTCGCGACGCTCGCGGTCGCCGGGTAGATCGGGATGGGGGTCATCGCCCAGGTGCGGGCGGCGCTCGTGCTCTGCTCGGTCGCCTCGAAGAGTTCGTAGTCGGGGTGGGCCAACTGGAGGACGCCCTTGTATTCGCCCACTTTTCCGGCGAAGATACCGCGGACGCCAGGGGCAAGTTCTTTCGAACGCCAGGCCTGATTGAAGAAGGTGAGCGCGAGGATGCCCTGGCCGTCGGTGATGCGGACTTCGAGGATCGATCCGCGCCGTGCCTTCATCGTTCGTTCCCGCACGTCGAGGACCTCAGCTACGATCGTGACGCTTTCGCCGACGGGTATCCGGTTCAGGGCCGTCAGCTCGCCCCGTCTCGCGTAGCGACGCGGGTAATGCTCGAGGAAGTCCCCGACCGTGACCACGCCGAATGCCCGCTTGAAGGCTGCAGCGGTTCGGCCGCCGAGTACGCCCTCGAGCTTCTTGGCGGTGGGGTCGGTCGGCATACGTCGAGTCTAAGCAACACCACCGACGGGGTGCTCTGCCTACGCGCGTCCCCGTCAGGGGCATCCGCTCGCTCTCACGGGGCGAATCCACGCACTGCGGACGCACTCACCCGGCATACCGCGTGAACCCGACCGGATCGCGTGAACCCGTGCCGTCGCTCGTCCCGGCTCACCGAATGCACCGGTACTCTTGGGCGGGTGACAAGAATCGTGTCCGGGTTTGCCGGTTCCCTGGTCCTGAGAGTGCCGAAGTCGGGGACCCGGCCGACCAGCGACCAGGTGCGCGAAGCCATGTTCTCTGCGCTCGACGCACGCGATGCGGTGGACGGAGCCCAGGTCCTCGACCTCTATGCCGGTTCGGGCGCGCTCGGCCTCGAAGCCGCGAGCCGCGGCGCTGCCGAAGTGGTCCTCGTCGAGCGGGCTGCCACCGCTGCGGCCGTGTGCCGAAGCAACGCGCTCGCGGTGCAGAAGGCATCCCCGGGGAAACTGACGGTGACGGTGGCCGCACGTCCGGTGCAGAGCTATCTCGAGTCGGCAGTCGGCACTTTCGACCTCGTCTTCCTCGACCCGCCGTACGACCTCCCCGAGGCGGAGCTCACGGCGAACCTCGCGGCACTCCCCCGTGTGCTCTCCGAGGACGCCCTCGTGGTCGTCGAACGGAGCAGCCGCACGCCCGAGCCGAGCTGGCCTGGCGGACTCAGCGCCGTGCGCTCGAAGAAGTACGGTGAAACCATGGTGTGGTGGGCTGAACCCGTCAAGTAGCCGGCCTCCCGCTGCGCATAACTCAGCCAAACCGTGGCCGGAGCAGCTGCCATCCGCAGGTTTCCGGGCCGGCAGAGCTTCGCTGCCGCCGTCCCGGCTGACTTGTGCCCACGCCGGCCCGGAACCGGACCGGCGGGCTCGGGGACCCACCGCCCCGCGCAGCGCGCCCGGCTGCGCATAACTCAGCCAAACCGTGGCCGGAGCTGCTGCCGTCCACGGGTTTCCGGGCCGGCAGAGCTTCGCTGCCGCCGTCCCGGCTGACTTGTGCCCACGCCGATGGGTTAGCCCGTACGGCCGTCCCAGCCGACATACGGGTCCCAGCCGAGTACTCCGCCGACGGCTTCGCCGTCGAGGGAAACGCCGGTTCCCGCCCGAACGCTGCCGATCACCCGGAACCCGGCGGGAAGTGTTGCATCGGGGCCGAAGGTGGCAAGCAATGCGTGGTCTTCTCCGCCGCGCAACGCCGACTCGACGTCCTCTCCGAGCGTGCTCCGGTGCAGGTCGACGCAGACACCGCTGGCGCGGGCGATCCGGGCCGCGTCGAGGGCGAGTCCGTCCGAGACGTCGAGCATGGCGGTGGCACCGGCGACGGCGGCGTCCACACCGGAAGAGATCGGCGGGGTCGGCGCGAGTTGTGCTCCGACCAGGCGCGGCTCGCGGGCGCGCACGGCTGCGGCGGCCACCGGGTCCGGGTTACCGCTCACATCCACCCCTTCGTCGAACAGGAGGCGGAGTCCAGCGGCAGCGACGCCAGCGTTTCCAGCCAGGGCGACGACATCCCCAACCCGTGCTCCGCTCCGAAGCACCGGAGGTCGGCCTTCGAGGTCCCCGAAAGCGGTCACGGCGAGGGTCAGGGTGTCTGAGACGGACATGTCTCCCCCGACGACCCCGCAGCCCGGCGCAAGAAGCGCGCAGGCGTCTCGCAAGCCGGCCGAGATTCCCTCGAGCATGCTGACCGGTGTGTCGGGGGTCGCGGCGATAGCGACGACAAGGCCGGTCGGCCGTGCACCCATGGCGGCGACATCGGCGAGATTCGAGGCCGCGGCCTTCCAGCCGAGGTCGTGCGGCTGGGACCAGGCCAGGCGGAAGTCCGGCCCGTGAACCATCATGTCCGTGGTGACGACGAATCGGCCATCCGGAGCGGCCAGCACCGCCGCGTCGTCGCCGGGACCAAGAAGCTGGCTGTCGGCAACCGGCAGGAGCGGGAAGATGCGGTCCAGCACCGCCAGCTCGTGCACATCATGCACCGTGTCAGCGTGCGGCTGCCGCTCTTCAAGGCTCTCTGTCATGCGTTCAACGGTAGCCTGAGAGGGATGTCTCCCCGCACCGCGCTCCGCTCCCTCGCCCGCACGACTGTCCTCATCGCCCTCGCGACCACACTGCTCACGGGCTGTGTACAGGCGGTGCCGCTCGAGCCGGCCGATAACGCCAACGACCCGGCTTGCGCCGACGTGACGGTCCGCCTGCCAGACACCGTGGCAGACAAGCCGAAGCGCGAGACGACCGCCCAGGCGACCGGCGCATGGGGGGATCCTGCCGCGGTCCTCCTGCACTGCGGTGTGGCGGTTCCCGGCCCGACGACGGATGCGTGCATCGCCCTCAACGGCGTCGACTGGATCGCCGACGAAACCGAGGCCGCGAACAACACCTACCGGTACACCACCTTCGGACGGGACCCTGCGATCGAGGTCGTCATCAACGCGGATGCCGAAACCGGCGGCGTATCAGGGACGACGGCGCTCATCGACCTCACCTCGGCTGTGGAGGCGATCCCGGCCACATCGGCCTGTCTCGCCCCCGGCGACGTCCTCGAGTAGCGGGCAGTCGCGCTTCGCCTCCCACCGCATCCGCCTCGAGTACACCCGCTTCGGACGAACTCACGCGTCACGCCGGGTGAACCCGACCGGAACGCGTGAACCGACGCAGCAAACGCGTCAGGCGCCCCGCCGCGCTGCCGCCACGTCGAGCAGCTCGGTGATGAGGTCGCAGTAGCTGAGCCCCGACCGGATCCAGCAGGTGGGAAACATCGAGATCGGCGTGAAACCGGGCATCGTGTTCACCTCGTTCACGATGAGCCCACCGTCGGGGCCCATGAAGAAGTCGACCCGGGCGAGCCCCTCAGCACCGATCGCCTCGAACGCCCGGATCGCCACAGACTGCAGTTCAGCCAACTGCCCGTCAGAGAGCTCAGCGGGGCAAACCAGGTCGATGCCCGGGGCATCGAGGTACTTCGCGTCGAAGTCGTAGAACTCCCGCCCCGAGAGAACGATCTCCCCGGCGACGGATGCCCGCGCCGGCTCCCCCGGACGTCCGCCGAGAACAGCGATCTCCAGTTCGCGACCGGGCACGCCGGCCTCGATGAGCACTTTCCAGTCCTCGGCGAAGGCGGTCGCCATTGCAGCCTCGAGCTCTGCGACAGCTGAGACGCGGCTGACCCCGACACTGGATCCCGCGCGGGCGGGCTTCACGAAGACCGGCGTACCGAGCGACTCGAGCGCCTCAGAGGCGACGACGGGCCGGGCCCGGTACTCGTCGGCGGTGATCGTGCGCCACGGGGCGACGGTGATACCAGCGTGTTCGAGCACCGTCTTGGTGAAGTGCTTGTCCATGCCGAGCGCCGACGCGAGCACGCCGCTGCCGACATAGGGGTAGCCGACGAGTTCAAGCATGCCCTGCAGCGTGCCGTCCTCGCCGAACGGGCCGTGCAGGATCGGGAACACGATGTCTGGGCTGCCGAGCGATCGCTCGGCGCCGTCGGCTGTCGTGACGCTCAATTCGCGGGAACGGATGCTGTCGGGCCAGCGCACACGGGACCCGTTATCGAGCACCTCAGGCAGGTGCGCAGGGTCGAGCGCGAACTTCGCCGGGTTGTCGTCCTCGAGCACGAACGCGCCGTCGCGGGTGATCCCGACCGGGATCACATCGAACAGGTCGCGGTCAATCGCGTTGAGGACTCCGCCCGCCGTCGCGCAGCTGATCGAATGCTCGCTTGATCGACCTCCAAACAACACCACCACCAGGCGCTTCTGCGTCATCATTCGTCCTTTCGCCCTGAGGCTCGTCGCTGTCTGTCGTGAGGTGAGGTGCAATGTCTTTGGGGTCGAGGGTGCCGTCGAGAACCTGCTTGACCTGCTCGACGATCGGCATTTCTACGCCGATCGACCGGGCCAGTTCCAGAATGGGCGCGACCGAAGCGAGGCCTTCAGCCGTCTGCTGCATCTGCTTGACGACCGCCGAGAAACTGTATCCCTGACCAAGCAGACGGCCGGCTGTGTTGTTGCGCGACAGCGGTGACTGGCAGGTCGCGATGAGGTCGCCGAGGCCGGCAAGCCCGGCGAGGGTCTCGGCCTGTGCCCCCTGGGCTACTGCGAAGTCGGTCATCTCGACGAGACCGCGGGTGATGATCGACGCCTTGGTGTTCTCGCCGTAGCCGACGCCGTCGACGATGCCGATGGCCACGGCAATGAGGTTCTTGAGCACGCCGCCGAATTCGGTGCCGATGACATCGGTGTTCACGAACGTGCGGAAGTAGCGGTTGCGGGCGAGCAACGCGACGGCCTGCGCCGTTTCAAGGCTGACGGACGAGATGACGGCGGCTGTGGGCTGTTCACGGGCGATCTCAAGGGCGAGGTTCGGCCCGGATGCCACGGCGATGCGTGCAGGATCGATGTCGAGCCCCTGTCGGATCACTTCGCTCATCCGCAGGCCGGATCGCTTCTCGACCCCCTTCATGAGGGAGATCACGATCGCCTCCGGCTCGAGGAGCGGCCTCACGGCGACGAGGTTGTCGCGCAGCGACTGGCTGGGCACGGCGATGAACACCTGCTGAGCGCCGCGGAGCGCATCGGCCAGGTTCGAGGTCGCGGTCAGGTTCGCCGGCAGTTGTACACCGGGCAGATAGTCGCTGTTGCGGTGCTGCTTCGCGATCTCACGCGCAAGTTCAGGACGCCGCGCCCACATGGTGACGTCGGCGCCGCCGTCGGCGAGGATCTTGCCGAACGTAGTGCCCCAACTTCCGGTGCCGAGCACCGCAACCCGGGCCGGAGAGGTGAGTCGTCGGCTCAAAATCTGCCCGTGTCCTTCTGGTTGTGCTTGCTCGGGTCCCACGGCTCGTCGGGGGCTTTTTCGCCTCGAAGGTCCTCCAGCAACGCCGTGATGTGCTTCATGACGACAGCGGTCGCCTCGGCGAGGGTTGCCGAGTCAAGCGGGCGCCCCGCGAACTCGGAAAGGTCGACCGGGTCGCCGACCTTGACGTCGATCGCTTTCGGCGGGAAGAAATTGATCTTCCGCGAGTACCGGGCCATCACCTTGTCCGTACCCCAATGCGCAATCGGGGTGATCGGGATGCCGTTGGTCAGCGCGACCCGGACTGCTCCGGTCTTTCCGCGCATCGGCCAGAGGTCGGGGTCGCGGGTGAGCGATCCCTCTGGGTAGATGACAACGCCCTGGCCCTTCTCCACGAGACGGCCCCCGGCCTGCACCGGGTCGCTGTCGCGCGACGACCCCGCCCGTTCAACGGGAATCTGGCCAGACTTCGTCAGAAGCCAGCCGACGACCGGCACCTTGAACAGCCCCGCCTTTGCCATGAACCGCGGCGCGCGGCCCATCTTCCAGACGGCGATGCCGATGACGATCGGGTCGATCTCACTGAAGTGATTGGGAGCGAGAACGAACGGACCGGAGACCGGCAGTTTGTGCCCGTCCTGGACCCGGATCTTCATCATCACCCTGGCCGGAGGCAACGCGATGCACGCCAACAGCCAATAGATCGACGGCCGGGTTTTCTCCGGGCTCGCTCGTCGGCGCTTTTCGGTCTTCGTCACGGCCATCAGCCTTCGAGAACGAAATCTGCTCCCAGCTGTTCCAGCTTGGCGATGAATTTCTCGTAACCACGGCTGATGATGCCGACGTTCGAGACCCGGGACGTTCCCTCCGCACTCAGGGCCGCGATGAGGTGCGAGAAGCCGCCGCGCAGGTCGGGCACGACGATGTCGGCGCCGTGCAGCTGCGTCGGTCCGGAGATCACGGCGGAGTGGTTGAAGTTCCGCTGCCCGAACCGGCAGGCCTGCCCGCCGAGGCACTCCTTGTGGACCTGGATCGTCGCGCCCATCTCGACGAGCGCGTCGACGAAGCCGAACCGCTGCTCGTAGACGGTCTCGTGAACGATCGACACGCCCTTCGCCTTGGTGAGGGCGACGACGAGGGGCTGCTGCCAGTCGGTCATGAACCCGGGGTGCACGTCGGTCTCGATGATGACCGGGTGAAGTTCGGTTCCCGGGTGGTAGAACCGGATGCCGTCATCAGCGATGTCGAACTTGCCGCCGACCTTGCGGAACACGTTGAGGAAGGTCAGCATTTCGGCCTGGCGTGCACCGCCGACGAAGATGTCACCTTCGGTGGCCAGCGCGGCCGCAGCCCAGCTCGCGGCCTCGTTCCGGTCGAAGAGCGCCGTGTGCGAGTATCCCTCGAGGCGATCGACGCCTTCGATCCGGATGACGCGGTCCGTGTCGACCGTGATGATCGCACCCATCTTCTGCAGGATGTTGATCAGGTCCATGATCTCAGGCTCGATTGCCGCGCCACGAAGCTCGGTGATCCCGTCCGCACGAACGGCGGTGAGAAGCACCTGCTCGGTTGCTCCGACACTCGGGTATGGCAAGTGAACCTTGGTGCCCTTGAGCCCGTTGGGAGCAGACATCCGGATGCCGCTCGGCTGCTTCTCAACGACGGCGCCGAACTGGCGGAGCACTTCGAGGTGGTAGTCAATCGGGCGGTCGCCGATGCGGCATCCGCCGAGGTCCGGGATGAACGCTTCACCAAGACGGTGCAGCAGCGGGCCGCAGAACAGGATCGGGATCCTGCTGGAACCGGCGTGCGCGTCGATGTCGGCCATGTGGGCGCTTTCGACGTTGGAGGGGTCGAGGTGCAGGACTCCTTCTTCGTCGCTCGTGACCTTCACACCGTGGACGTCGAGCAGGCCACGGACGACGCGCACGTCGCTGATGTCGGGGACATCGCGAAGCACGCTCGGGGTCTCTCCGAGGATCGCAGCAACCATCGCCTTCGTGACGAGGTTCTTCGCCCCCTTGAGTTCAATACGGCCGTGGAGTGGACGTCCACCGTGGATGGTGATGGTGTCGCCTTGAAGGCCCACGCTGGCTCCCGCCCGTGATGCGTCCTGAAGAAGTGAACTCAAATGTATACCTGCGCTGCCTTATCTAATGGGAAGAGTCCTGGGTCGCCAGGACTCTCTGGAAGCCTCGAACTGGGTGATCTGCTCTTCGTTGCGCAGGGTGAGGCCGATGTCGTCGAGCCCCTCCAGGAGCCGCCACCTAGTGTAATCATCGATCTCGAATGAAACCGTGAGGTCACCGATAGCGACTGTCTGTGCAACCAGATCAACGGTAATCTCTATTCCCGGCTGGGCATCGATCAAAGCCCAGATCTTCTTGGTGTCGTCCTCGGAGATCTGCGCGGCGAGGAGGCCCTGTTTGCCAGAGTTGCCACGGAAGATGTCTCCGAAGCGGGGGCTGAGGATGACCTGGAATCCGAAGTCGCGAAGCGCCCACACGGCGTGCTCACGCGAAGAACCGGTTCCGAAGTCCGGCCCGGCCACGAGAACCCTGGCTCCCTGGAATGCGGGCTGGTTGAGCACGAAGTCGGGGTCCTGCCGCCAGGCGGCGAAGAGCGCGTCTTCGAAACCGGTCTTGGTGACCCGTTTCAGGTAGACGGCGGGGATGATCTGGTCGGTGTCGACGTTCGACCTGGTCAGGGGCGCGGCGATGCCGGTAACGGTGGTGAACTTCTCCATGATCAGTTCGCTCCTTCGAGGTCGGCGGGGCTGGACAGGGTGCCGCGGATTGCGGTCGCCGCTGCGACGAGCGGTGACACCAGGTGGGTGCGACCGCCTTTGCCCTGGCGTCCTTCGAAGTTGCGGTTACTGGTCGATGCACAGCGTTCGCCTGGTGCGAGCTGGTCGGGGTTCATGCCGAGGCACATGGAGCATCCGGCGAAACGCCATTCGGCGCCGAACTCGGTGATGATCTTGTCGAGTCCTTCGGCCTCCGCCTCCAGCCGGACCCGTGCGGACCCGGGAACGACCATCACGCGGACGCCATCGGCCTTCTTCTTGCCTTCGATGACCGACGCGAACGCGCGGAGGTCCTCGATCCGGCTGTTGGTGCACGATCCCATAAAGACGGCGTCGACGGTGATCTCTTTCATCGGCGTTCCGGCCGTGAGGTCCATGTATTCGAGGGCGCGTTCTGCGGCTGCCCGTTCGTTCGGATCGGCGATGGTGTGCGGGTCCGGCACCGTGTCGCTCAGCGAAACACCCTGGCCGGGGTTGGTTCCCCAGGTCACGAACGGGTCGAGGGTGTCGGCGTCGAGGAACACCTCTGCGTCGAACACGGCGCCTTCGTCGGTGGGCAGGGTGTTCCAGTACTCGACGGCGGCATCCCAGTCAGCTCCCTCAGGCGCGTGTGGGCGGCCCTTCAGGTAGGCGTATGTCGTCTCATCCGGTGCCACCATGCCCGCGCGCGCGCCGGCCTCGATCGACATGTTGCAGATCGTCATGCGGCCCTCCATGGAGAGCGCGCGAATCGCCGACCCGCGGTATTCGAGCACGTAGCCCTGGCCGCCGCCGGTTCCGATCTTCGCGATCACGGCGAGGATGATGTCCTTCGCGGTGACTCCGGGGCGCAATGTGCCCTCGACGTTGATGGCCATGGTCTTGAACTGCTTGAGCGGGAGCGTCTGCGTGGCGAGCACGTGTTCGACCTCGCTCGTGCCGATACCGAACGCCATCGCTCCGAAGGCGCCGTGCGTCGACGTGTGCGAGTCGCCGCAGACAACGGTGATGCCCGGCATGGTCAGCCCGAGCTGCGGGCCGACGACGTGGACGATGCCCTGTTCGACGTCGCCGAGCGAGTGGAGGCGCACACCGAATTCCACGGCGTTCTTCCGCAGCGTCTCGATCTGAGTGCGGCTCGTGAGGTCGGCGATTGGCTTGTCGATCGCGAGAGTCGGGGTGTTGTGGTCCTCGGTCGCGATTGTGAGGTCGGGCCGGCGCACGGGGCGCCCGGCAAGCCGTAGGCCGTCGAAGGCCTGCGGGCTCGTCACCTCGTGAACGAGGTGGAGGTCGATGTAGATGAGGTCAGGAGTACCGTCCTCACCCTTGGCGACAAGGTGGTCTTCCCAGATCTTCTCGGCCAGGGTCCGCGGGTACGGCGCCGGGGCGGCATGTTTGGGGTGGCCGGTGCCGGTTGACGGCACGGCTTCGTCGGCTGGAACGGTGTTCTGCTGCATCAGTTTCCTCGCAAGAAAGGGTGGATCAGGCAGGACGAACCCCGCGACGGGGAGGCCTGGATGTTAGGCCCCGTCGCGGCAACTAAGAAGCAGCCTGACCAGCACATAGTCAGATTATCACCCGCGCGCACCGCGCCCGCCCCGGGCGCATTCTCCGACACGCCGCCCAGCGGCATCCGGCCCCGGCGCGTCACCTCAAGCATCCGCTGGAGCGTCCGCACTTCGGCGACGAAAGACCCTCCCATCCAGCAGGGCTGGAAAGGAGGGTCCTCTCGATTCGGCGCGGCGGACCGAGAGTTCCCGACCGCGCGGCATCCGTTAGTCGATGGAGATGGATTCCTTCTTGCGCTCGTCCCTGCTCGACTTCACCAGGCTGGCGACGGTCGACACGATCATCGCTCCGACGATGACCGCGAGCGAGGTCCAGGTGTTGATCTCTGGTGCCCATTCGATGTGTTGGCCGTTGTTGATGAACGGGAGCTCGTTCTCGTGCATCGCGTGCAGCACGAGTTTCACGCCGATGAAGGCGAGGATGAACGCGATGCCGTACTTGAGGTAGTGGAGGCGCTCCAGCAGTCCGCCGAGCATGAAGTACAGCTGGCGCAGACCCATCAGCGCGAAGATGTTGGCCGTGAACACGATGAACGGGCTCTGCGTGATGCCGAAGATCGCGGGGATGGAGTCGAGCGCGAACATGACGTCGGTAGTGCCGATCGCGATGAACACGATGAGCATCGGAGTCCAGACCTTCTTGCCGTCGATCACCGTGCGGAGTTTGTTGTCGTGGTAGTCCGGAGAAACGCTGATGTGGCGCTTCAGGTAGGTGATCAGCGCGGTTTCGCCGTCTTCGGCGTCTTCGTTGTGACCGAACGCCTGCTTCCAGGCGGTGAAGAGCAGGAACGCACCGAACAGGTAGAACACCCAGCTGAAGCTTTCGATGAGCTGCGCGCCGAGGAGGATGAAGACACCGCGGAAGATGAGCGCGATGATGATTCCCACCATCAGCACTTCCTGCTGTAGCCGTTTCGGCACCGAGAACCGGGCCATGATGATCACGAACACGAACAGGTTGTCGATCGAGAGGCTGTATTCGGTGAGCCAGCCCGCGAGGAACTGCCCGGCGAACTCGCCACCCGAGATGAGGAACATCAGCCCGGCGAAGACGAGTGCCAGGGTGACGTAGAACGCCACCCACAGGGTGGATTCCTTCATCGAGGGGATGTGGGGGCGCTTGACGACGAGCAGAAGGTCGGCAATGAGGATGATTCCGAGGGCGACGTAGGAGCCGACTTCGAACCAGAGGGGCAGAACCGGGTGCATCCGGGGCCTTTCAATGAGGGGATAAGTGGGTGCGACGAACACCCGAAAGTCTCTCCCGCCCGGCCAAATGGCCGTGCCACGGCATCCGGGGTCTCGTCGATGTGACCCGTGATGACGGATGCCGTGCAGAGGGATACTCCCCTTCGCTGAACTCACTTTAGCCGACAAACGATGCGGTCGGAGCACACCGAACGCTCCGACTCGCCCGCCGGTCCTGAATCCTGTGCTGCGCCCGCAACTTTCCGCAGAATCGCCATCGTCGTTACCTCAGGTGGCACACTGAATCCGTGGCCATGGGAATCGAAGACTATGCACTCATCAGCGACTGCTACACCGCTGCCCTCGTCGCCAGAGATGGAAGCATCGACTGGCTGTGCATGCCCCGGTACGACTCCCCGTCGATGTTCGGCGCCCTCCTCGGCACCGATGATCACGGACGGTGGAAGTTGGCGCCGTCCGACACGAGAGCGACCTCGACCCGGCGCTACGACGGTGATTGCTTCACCCTGATCACAACATGGACGACGCGGACCGGTGTAGTGGAGGTCATCGACTTCATGCCCCGCGGCGATCACCGAGCGGATGTCGTTCGCCGGATCCGCGGCATATCCGGCTGGGTCGAGATGCACCAGCAGCTCCGGATCCGCTTCGGCTATTCGGCGGCGATGCCGTGGGTGCGGAAGCTTCACGATGAGTACGGGACGTCCCTGCTGGCTGTCGCAGGCCCGGACGCGGTCATCATCCGCGGCCCCGAACTGTTCGCCCAGGACCACGAACACGCGGGAACCTTCATCGTCCCAGCCGGCGAAAACGTCGACATAACCATGACCTGGTTTCCGTCGCATCGGGAACCCCCCACCCCGCTTCACATCGACGAGCAGGTCGCCCTCACGGAGGACTGGTGGCACAACTGGGGGTCGATCCTCGAGCAGCATGGCGCGTACGCCAAACAGGTCTCCCGGTCGTTGCTCGTGATGCGGGCGCTGACCCACGAGGAGACCGGCGGGATTGTCGCAGCAGCCACGACCTCGCTGCCGGAGAACTTCGGCGGAAGCCGCAACTGGGACTACCGCTACGTCTGGCTCCGTGATGCGTCCCTGGCTGTCACCGCGCTGGTGTCGTGCGGGATCACCGACGGTGTTGACCGGTGGCGGCTCTGGCTGCTCCGAGCCATTGCCGGGGATCCGAAGGACGTGCAGATCATGTACGGCATCGCCGGGGAACGCGACCTGGCCGAGAGGGAGCATCCGGCGTTCCCGGGTTACCGCGGATCAGCCCCCGTACGGATCGGCAACGCCGCTGCGATGCAATTCCAGTCGGATGTGATCGGTGAGGTGATGGTGGCCCTGCACGACGCCCGGGTCGCCGGCGTCCCTGAGACGGGGTTCTCCTGGGCGCTGCAGCGTGCGCTCGTCAGCTTCATGGAAACCCACTGGCAGTCGCCCGATCAGGGGATCTGGGAGATCCGAGGCACTCCACGCCAGTTCACGCACTCCCGCGTCATGATGTGGGCGGCGTTCGACCGCGCGATCAAGGCCGTCACCGAGTTCGGCCTCGAGGGGCCTGTCGACCGCTGGATCGAACTCCGCGCACTCATCCGCGAAGAGATCGATACCGAAGGGTTCGACACCGAACGCAACACCTACGTCCAGTACTACGGCACGACCGAGGTAGATGCGTCCCTGCTCCAGCTGGTCGACGTCGGTTTCTGCCACGCGAATTCGCCGCGGATGCTCGGAACGGTCGCCGCGATCGAATCTGACCTTCTCCGTGACGGCCTGCTGCTGCGGTACCGGACCCAGGCGGGCGTCGACGGCCTGCCTGGCGACGAGCATCCGTTTCTCGCCTGCTCGTTCTGGCTGGTCTGCCAGTATGCCCGGACTGGACGACTGGTTGAGGCGCGCGCGCTGATGGACCGGCTCCTCAGCTTCTCCAACGACGTCGGGCTTCTCAGCGAAGAGTACGACGTGACCCACGGGAGGCAGGCGGGGAACACTCCTCAGGCGTTCTCCCACCTCGCACTCGTCCTCGCCGCGAAGGCGATCCGCGCGGCCGAGGCCGGGGAATACGCGTAGCGACGCCGCATCAGCGTTTGCCTGTCAACACGCTCAGCAGTCGTTCGAGGGGTCCCTTGCCCAGTGCGTACCGCCAGAGACTTGCCCCGACCAGCGAGAAAACGGCCAGCCCGATCAGGAGCGGCCAGCCAGGATAGTCGGGCCCTCCGGTGTTCCGGGCTCCCGCCGCCATCGCGAGGACAATGATCTGCGCCGTGTAGACCGTGAGTGCCAATGCCCCGGCCGCCCCGAGCGGCCAGAGGGCGATCTGCGCAGCCGTGCCGAAACGACCGGCGTTCGTTGCGAGAAGGATCAGGCCGAGGAGCGCGAACGCCGTGCCGCCTGACCCGAGGATCTCGGCGGTCGACCCAGAGTGCGCCTCAGCCGTCACACCGGGCAGCACGGCCGCACTTCCGTAGCCGACGATCGCCGCGGCGCATCCTCCACCGACCAACCAGGCCTGCGTCCGCCGGCGTTCCAGGCCCGACCGGGCGGCGACCAGCCCGACCAGAAGAAGCGGTAACCAGACGAGTGCCGGGTAATACCCGGTGAGGAGGTAGTTCCGGGCCACATCGAGAGCGGATGCCGCCTCGCGGTTCCCCGGGTCAACGGCACGGGCAAGGATGGGCGCTACGACGAGCAGGGCAGCAGCCGTGATCGCAAGGACAGCCCGCCCGGCGAAAAGCAGCGGGAACACGAGCAGGAACATGATGGCGTAGTAGTCGAGGATGATCGCGATCTCGCTGCCGAGCGTCCACAGCAGCACGCCGAGCAGGAACACGACGAGCGCACGCACGAGCACGACCCTCCGAATGGCGGATCGGTCGCCGGGCCCCGGTGGCCGGGTTCCCCCGGAGAGCAGACCGAGGGAGACCCCAGCGAGCGTTGCGAAGAGGATCGACGAGCGGCCGTCGACGAGGAGCTCCCCTTCGTCAGCCCTCGGCATCGCGTGCGCGACGAACATGCCGAGAATGGCGAGGCCCCTGGCGATGTCCACGGCAGGGATGCGGGACTGCGCTGTGGTCTCCTGCACGGACACCGCGTTCACCGGGGTCAGGTTCAGGCGGTGGGTTCGGTGTAGCGCAGGTCTGCGAGAACCCGTCGACGTTCCGCCTGGGCTACCGGGTCGGGCACCGGCAGTGAAGCGAGCAGTCGCTGCGTGTACGGGTCCTTCGGCGCGCCGAGCACCTCTGCACCTGTGCCCTCCTCGATGAGCTTGCCGCGGTAGAGCACCGCGATCTTGTCGGAGAGGATGTCGACGACAGCGAGGTCGTGGCTGATGAACAGTGCAGCGAACCCCAACTCTTTCTGCAGCTCGGCAAAGAGTTCGAGGACCCGCGCCTGAACAGAGACGTCGAGCGCCGACGTCGGTTCGTCTGCGATGAGCAGTGCCGGGTCAAGAGCGAGGGCGCGGGCAAGACTCGCGCGCTGGCGCTGGCCACCGCTGAGCTCATGCGGGTACCGGCTGCCGAACGCTTTCGGCAACTGCACGGCTTCGAGCAGTTCCCCAACCCGCTGGGTAACGGCACGCTGGTCCATGCTCTTGCGGTGCACCTTGAGCGGCTCGGCCACGCACTCGGCGATGGTCAGCAGCGGGTTGAAGCTGGAACCCGGGTCTTGGAAGACGAAGCCAATCGAGCTCCGAAGCGGACGGAAGCGTCGTTCCTTCACGCCGTTCATCTCGGTGCCGAGCACCGTCAGCGACCCGCCGGTCACGGTGGTGAGCCCAGCGATGGCCCGGCCGATGGTCGTCTTTCCCGAACCCGACTCCCCCACCAGCCCGACGACCTCCCCAGGCGCGATGGTGAAGTCCACACCGTCGACGGCGACGAAGTCCGGTCGCCCGAGTCGGCCCGGATACGCGATCCGGAGCTTCTCGGCCCGGACGACGGGCTCGGCATCGGTGTCGGCGGGCGCCTTCCTCTCCGCGGCCTCGATCCTCTGTCCGATGCGCGGGACGGCGGCGAGGAGCTTCTTGGTGTAGTCGTTCTGCGGGTGAGCGAACAGCGTCAGAGCAGCCGCCTCTTCGACGACACGGCCCTGGTACATCACCGCCACGCGGTCGGCGAGGTCCGCGACGACACCCATGTTGTGGGTGATCAGCACGATCGACGCGCCGAATTCGTCGCGGCAACGGCGCAGGAGGTCGAGGATCTCCGCCTGCACGGTGACGTCGAGGGCAGTGGTCGGCTCATCGGCGACGATGAGTCCGGGGTTCAGCACGAGTGCCATCGCGATGACGATGCGTTGTTTCTGTCCGCCCGAGAACTGGTGCGGGTAGTAATCGACGCGCGATTCGGGGTCGGGGATTCCTACCTTCGTGAGGATCTCGACCGCCTGCGCGCGCGCATCCTTGCGTTTCAGTGCCGGGTCGTGCGCCCGAAGGCCGGCGGCGATCTGCCACCCGATGGTGAGCACGGGGTTGAGCGCTGCCGACGGTTCCTGAAACACCATGGAGACGTCGGCGCCACGGATGCGGCGAAGCTGGTCCTTCGTCACCGTCGCGATGTCGTTCTCCGACTTTCCGTCCCTGCTCCGGAGCAGAATGGCACCGGCGCGGGTCGCCGTCTCGGGAAGAAGTCCGAGGATGGTCTTGGCCGTGACGGTCTTGCCGCTCCCCGACTCCCCCACGATGGCGAGCACTTCTCTCGGCGCGACGGTCAGGCTGACCTGGTCGACAGCCTTGACGGCGCCGGCATCCGTCGCGAATGACACGTCGAGGTTGCGGATCTGCAATACGTCGCTCATGGTCGTCCTTCGTTCTCGAGCCCGGCGAGCCCGCCAGGGCCGGCGCTGAGCGTGCCGCCGGGCACGACGGATGTTTCGGCTACGGTCCCCGATGCGGCGCTGACGGCACGACGACCGCGGAGTCGCGGGTCGGCGAGGTCGTTGAGGCTCTCGCCGACGAGAGTCACGCCGAGCACGGTGAGGAGGATTGCGAGCCCTGGTGGGATCGACGTCCACCAGATTCCGCTCGAGACGTCGGAGAGCGCCGCTTTGAGGTCCACTCCCCACTCCGCGGCAGAGGTGGGCTCAATGCCGAACCCGAGGAAGCCAAGGCCGGCCAGGGTGAGGATTGCTTCCGAGGCATTGAGGGTGAAGATCAGCGGGAGCGTTCGCGTCGCGTTCCTCAGGACGTGACGGAACATGATCCGAAGGTTGCTCGTTCCAACGACCTTCGCGGACTCGACGTACGCCTCGGATTTGATCCGCACGGTCTCCGCACGGATCACCCGGAAGTACTGCGGAATGAAGACGACGGTGATCGAGATGGCCGCGGCGAGGATGCCGCCCCACAGGCTCGATTGTCCGCCGGAGATCGCGATCGACATGACGATGGCGAGCAGCAGGGTCGGGAAGGCGTAGATGGCGTCGCAGATCACGACGAGCACCCGGTCGAGCCAGCCACCGAAGTAGCCGGACACAAGTCCGAGGGCCACGCCGGCGAAAATCGACAGCAGCACGGCCACGACGATCACGCCGAGCCCGGTCTGGGTTCCCCAGATGACCCTCGACAGCACGTCATAGCCGCCAACGGTTGTGCCGAACAGGTGCTCTGGACTGGGCGGCTGTTGAGCACCGAAGGCCCCGTCCTCGTCGCGCAGCTGGCTGAAACCGTACGGCGCGATGAGAGGAGCGAAAATCGCCGCCAGGACGAAAAGAGCGGTGAGGACCAACCCGGCGACGAGCATTCCGCGCTGGATGCCGACACTCTGGTGCAACTGGTGGACGACTGGGAGCCGGCGCCACCGGCCCTGTTTGCGGGCCGGACCCGGGCCCTGGGTCGTGGTCTGAGTGATGGTCACCATGGTCAGTACCTCACTCGGGGGTCGATAAGCACCGCGATCACGTCGACGATGAAGTTGGTGACGGCAACGATCACGGCGAGGAGCACCACGATGCCCTGCACGGCGACGAAGTCACGCGCCTGCAGGTATTCGGTGAGCTGGAACCCGAGTCCCTTCCACTCGAACGTCGTCTCGGTCAGGACGGCGCCGCCGAGGAGGAGGGCGATCTGGAGACCCATGACGGTGATGATCGGGATGAGAGCCGGACGGTACGCATGCTTCCGGACGAGCTGGTATTCGCTCACCCCGCGCGACCTTGCCGCGTCGACGTAGTCGGTGGCCAACGTGCCGATGACATTGGTCCGGACGAGCCGGAGGAAGATTCCTGCCGTGAGCAGCCCGAGGGTCAGGCCGGGCAGGACGGCGTGCGACAGGACGTCCCCGAGGATCCCGGGGTCACCGATGCGCAGTGCGTCCCACAGGTAGATACCCGTCTTTCCCTCGAGCAGTTGCATCTCCAGCTCGGTGTTGGTGGTGCCTCGGCCGGAGACAGGGAGCACTTTCAGCCAGACCGAGAACACGAGCTTCATGAGCATGCCGGCGAAATAGACCGGAACGGCGTAGAAGATGATCGCGAAAACCCGGAGGAAGGCATCCGGAACTTTGTCACGGAAGTACGCCGCAACCATGCCGAGCGGAACCCCGACAGCAAAGGCGACAACGAGGGCATAGAACGCGAGCTCAAGGGTTGCGGCACCGTAGACGAACAGCACCTCGATCACCGGTCGGTTGTCGCTGAGCGTCGTGCCGAAGTCTCCTGTGAAGACCTGCCCGAGGTACTCGAAATATTGGACGAAGATCGGCCGGTCGTAGCCGGCGGCAGCGATCCGCTCAGCCAACTGGTCGGCGCTCAGCCGGTCGCCGAGCGCTGCAGTGATCGGGTCCCCGGTTGTCCGCATGAGGACGAACACGAGGGTCACCAGGATGAAGATCGTGGGGAAGATCAGGAGGAAACGGATGATGAGGTAGCGCCAGAGGTTGCCGCCCAGCCGTTTGCGCGAGCGCGAGGGAGCGGGCTTCATCGCCGGGGTCGGGCTCCCGTTCGCCGGGAGTGTGAGGGAACTCAGGGGTCGACCTGCCAATCACAAAAGAGGGTGCAGGGCGACCGGTCCGTGGACCGGCCGCCCCGCAGGAGGATACCGAGGTATGCCGGCAACCGTACCGGCCGGATGCCTACTTGCTCAGTGGTGCATAACGGAACTTGAACGACGCGTCGAGGGTGACCCCGTCGACGCCGGCGCCGGCAACGGCGACCTGTGCTCCCTGCAGGTACGGAACCGTCGAGAGGTCCTCCGCGACCATCGCCTGAATCTCTTCGAACGCGGCCGCACGCTCGTCAGGGTCGACGATCGAGGCCTGCTGGAGGATGAGGTCGTTGACTTCCTGGTTCTCGTAGTGGTTCGCGAGGAAGTTCTTGATCAGGAAGAACGGCGTGAGGTAGTTGTCACCGTCTGAGTAGTCCGGGAACCAACCCAGCTGGTACGCCGGGTAGACGTCGCTGGAGCGGTCCTTGGAGTACTGAACCCACTCGGTCGTCTGCAGGTTCACCGTGAACAGTCCAGATTCCTCGAGCTGCGACTTGATGAGCGCGTACTCATCTCCCGATGACGGCCCGTAGTGGTCGTTCGAGTACTGCAGGTTCAGCACGACCGGGGTCGTGATTCCTGCCGCCCTGAGCCGCTCGGCGGCCTTCTGTTCTGACGGTGCCCCGTTTCCGTCGCCGTAGAGGTCCTTGAGGACTGTTGTGGCGCCGGTGAGTCCTTCCGGCATGAAGGAATACAGCGGGGTGTATGTGCCCTTGTACACCTCTTTGGCGATCTCTTCACGGTCGATGAGATCTGCGACCGCCTGTCGCACAGCGAGGGCCTTGGCCGGGTCCGCCTCCGCGGTCGTCGCGCCGAACGGCTGGGTGTTGAAGTTGAAAACGATGTAGCGGATCTCTCCACCGGGCCCCTTGTGGACCTTCACGTCGTCGTTGCCCTCAAGGTCAGCGATGTCGGTGGCGCTGAGGCTGCGGTGGGCCACATCGATGTCGCCCTCCTGAACGGCGAGCTTGAGGTTCGACGATTCGGCGAAGTACTTGACGTTGACCGTTGCCGTCTCCGCGTTGCCCAGCAGTCCCTGGTAGTCAGGGTTGGCCTTGTAGGAGACCAGGTTGTTGAAGTCGTAGCTCGCGATCGTGTACTGACCGGCGAAGGCTTTGCCGTCGACGATCTCCTTATCCGGCGTTACCGCGTCGGCGGAGAAGACCTCTTCGTCGACGATGGGACCGGCCGGGCTCGACAGGATCTGAGCGAAGACCTGGTCGTTCTCCTGCTTGAGGTTGAACACGGCGGTGAGTTCGTCTGGTGTCTCGACGCTCTCGAGGTTGTAGAGAAGCGCAGACGGTCCGTTGGCGTCGGCGATCGCCAGTTGGCGGTCGAATGAGAACTTCACATCGGACGACGTGAGTTCATTGCCGTTGGCCCAGGTCAGTCCCTTCTTGAGCGTGACGGTGTACTGCGTCGGAGTTGTGAACTCGGCCGACTCGGCGATGTCCGGCTCGACGTCCGGGCTGCCATAGGGGGTGTTCATCAGGAACGGGAACACCTGATTCATGACGGCGAACGAGCCGTTGTCGTATGAGCCAGCCGGGTCGAGAGTCGTGACCTTGTCTGTCGTACCGATGGTGATCGACTTCGCGTTCCCGTTCGACGAGTCGTCCTCGCCGCCAGACGTGCCTGCGCAGCCGGAGATTGCAAGAGCTGTTACGGCGAAAACTGCGGTGACCGTTGCGATTCGCCTGCCGTTGGTGGATGCGGATGCCATATCCGACTCCCCTTCTGTGAATGTTCGGACAGAGGACGTGCAGGGAATGCTGCGACGTCGCAGTGCTTGGTGTGTTCCTTTACTAGCACAGGAGGGTGCAGGAGGTGACGGTTATTCGTTCGCAATGCGCGGGATTTACACATTCGCAACTTTCGGGCGCAGAAGCTGCGAAAAGCTTCACGACCGATGTCGGGTTAAAGCACGAAACCCTCGCAACAGGAGACCTGGTGCGAGGGTTTTTGTGAGTTGTGACCCCAACGGGATTTGAACCCGTGCTGCCGCCGTGAGAGGGCGGTGTCCTAGGCCGCTAAACGATGGGGCCGGAAACAACGTGTTTGAGTATGGCACACGAATCCGCGCCGATCAAATCAGCGCGGGGCGAGCACGCCCAGAGCGCGGGAAGCACCTCGACGTCGATCGGAAGAGGCCCGATGCGCTCACCATCGGCGTACGCCACCATGCCTGGCGCATCGATTCGGATGCTGCGGAGCGGCCGGAACGACACCACATCCAGCCCTGTATGCGCGCCGGAGAATACTTTCGGGAGCAACCGCAGCAGCCGTAGCCGCCCGACCGGCGCCACGGTGAACAGGTCAAGCATCCCGTCTTCCAGCGGGCGTGGGGAACGATGCCCATTGCACAGTATGGCAGCGCTGCGCGTCCGCTTGAATGCACCGGGCGGAGGGTATTAGCTCGGTGTATGCGACTGACCAAGCTCGAACACGCGTCCCTGATCCTCGAAGACTCCGGCAAGAAGCTCTTCCTCGACCCCGGCTCGTTCACCACGGCGATCACCGAGGCGGCCCAGACCGTCGCCGTCGTGATCACCCATGAGCACCCCGACCATTGGACCCCTGAGCAGATCGAGCGCATCCTTGCGAAGAACACCGACACCCGCATCTTCGGACCTGCTGGCGTCGCAGCAGCCGCTGGCACGCTGCCGGTTGAGGTGGTGGCAGCCGGCGATGAAATCGAGGTCGGGCCGTTCACGCTGCGGTTCTTCGGTGAGAAGCATGCGCTCATCCACCAGTCGATCCCCGTCGTCGACAATGTGGGCGTCCTCGTGAATGGGTCTGTTTACTACGGCGGAGATTCTTACACGATTCCGGAGGGCGTGGACGTCGATGTCCAGGCCGTTCCGGCGGGCGCCCCCTGGCTGAAGATCGGTGACGTCATGGACTACGTGCTCGCCGTGAAACCGCGGCGGAGCTTTCCCACCCACGAGATGACTCTCTCGAAGGCCGGGAAGGACCTGTCCAACACCCGGATCAAATGGGCGACCGAGCAGAACGGTGGCGAGTTCTTCGCGCTCGAACCCGGGGGGACGCTCGACGTCTAGTTCGCGGGGGCGGTTGGCGCGTTTTGCGGCAACCGGAGCGTGAACACCGTCCCCTCCCCTTCCACGCTCGCCACGTCGAGTTCCCCTCCGTGCGCCCGCACGATTGCCTTCGTGATGACGAGACCGAGACCGATGCCGGGAACAGCGTTCGCCGTCGCTGTCGTCGCACGCGTCCCGTCTTCGTAGCCGCGTCACATCACTGTCATCACTGTGGCGGAGTTTCCCGTGCGCGACTGGACCGAGCTCGGGCACTGGAATGAACCATATCCGACGCGGGTGGCGCAGGGCGTCCGCAGCGCCGTCGCGCCGTTACACCAAAAAGGCTCACCACACCAAGGTTCCTGTTCCTTTACCGTTCGGTACCTTTTCCGGGGCATACTCGGTGCTACCGAGTGCGGGAGTTTTCGATGGTTTCCCGCGCGGATCGGAACAAAGGAGCGCGACAGGATGACTGACGAACCCGAGATCGAGCCGATCGAAATCACGTACGACGAGGATCTCTACCCGGCCCGGCCGAAGCGCCTCAGGCCGCGATCCAACCTGCGGGCAAGTAATATCCGCCGGTCGTTCTCGGATCCACGATCTGCCGACGCGTCGAATCCGTCGTACATCGAATGGCTCACCCGACAGTCGATGCTGCGGGACGCTGAAGTGCTCGGGCGGGGGCTTTCGGGCCAGCCGAGCATGTGGCGGCACCCGTACGCCCGGCCGGACGCCCGGCGTGCGATCCGCACCGCATCGGTGTGGTTCACCGCGTACCCGATCTCGCTCATCACCGCACCCGGCCACTCCTACCTCGCCGCGCTCGGTGACGATGCGCTCTGGGAGGCGTTCCAGAGAATCGGGATCACGGCCGTGCACACCGGGCCGGTGAAGCTGGCCGGTGGTATCACCGGCTGGAGCAGCACCGCGAGCGTCGACGGGCACTTCGACAGGATCAGCACGCAGATCGACCCGGCGTTCGGGTCCGACGACGAGTTCCGTCAACTGTCGGATGTCGCGGACCGTCACGGCGGCAGCGTCATCGACGACATCGTCCCAGGCCACACGGGTAAGGGGGCCGACTTCCGGCTCGCGGAGATGGGCTACAAGGACTACCCCGGGATCTATCACATGATCGAGATTCCCGAGGAGGACTGGCATGAACTGCCGCCCGTCCCCGACAACCGGGATTCCGTCAACCTCGATGCGGCGACCGAAGAACGGCTCGCGGACCTCGGCTACATCATCGGGCAGCTGCAGCGGGTCATCTTCTACTCCCCCGGCACGAAGGAGACCAACTGGAGCGTGACGGCGCCCGTTCTCGGCGCCGACGGCAGGACCCGGCGCTGGGTGTACCTGCACTACTTCAAGCAGGGCCAACCGTCGATCAACTGGCTCGATCCGACGTTCGCGGGCATGAGACTCGTGATCGGCGACGCCCTGCACTCCCTCGGAGATCTGGGCTCGAGTGCCCTCCGGCTCGATGCGAACGGGTTCCTCGGTGTCGAGAAGAGCGCAGAGGGAACGCCGGCCTGGTCAGAAGGCCACCCGCTCTCCGAAGCGGCCAACCACCTGATTGCCGGCATGGTCCGCAAGGTCGGAGGTTTCTCCTTCCAGGAGCTCAACCTCACCGTCGAGGACATCCGGGACACAGGCCGGGTCGGCGCGGACCTGTCGTACGACTTCATCAACCGGCCCGCCTATCAGCACGCGCTCGCGATGGGGGACACCGAGTTCCTGAGGCTGACTCTGCGCACCTCGCTGTCCACAGGGGTGCAGCCGGTGGGCCTCGTCCACGCGCTGCAGAACCATGACGAGCTCACCTACGAGCTCGTGCATTGGGCGACACTTCACCGAGCGGACCTGTACCCGTTCCGGGATGAGGAGATGACGGGAGCGCAGCTCGCCGAGACCATCAGGGCCGACCTGCTCGAGAAGCTCACCGGAGAAGCAGCCGACTACAACCTCGTGTTCACGACCAACGGGATCGCGTGCACCACGGCATCCGTCATCGCCGCCAGCCAGGGGCTGACCACCCTCGACGACATCGCCGACGACCACATCGACGACATCCAGCGCGCGCACTTGCTGCTCGTGATGTTCAACGCGTGGCAGCCCGGTGTCTTCGCTTTGTCGGCGTGGGATCTCCTCGGAATGCTCCCCCTGCCGGCGAGCGAGGTGCGCGAACTGATCGCCGAGGGCGACACGCGGTGGGTTCACCGGGGCGCGCACGACCTCATGGACGTCGACACGGAGGCCGTCATGTCGAGCTCGGGGATGCCGCGGGGCCGCTCCCTGTACGGCTCACTGCCGGATCAGCTCGGGCGTCAGGACTCCTTCGCCAGCCAGGTTTCGGAGATCCTGTCGATCCGCTCCACCCTGGGCCTCGACGTCGGAACCCAACTCGACATTCCGGACGTCGCGCACCAGGGCATGCTCGTGATGGTGCACCGGCTCGATGAGGGCGATGACTCAAAGGAGGACGCGCCCATCCAGGTGACGGTCCTCAACTTCACCGGCGAAACGATCGAAGGAACGGTGCGGTCATCGGCGCTGACACCGCGCCGCACTGTGTACGACGCTCGAACGGGAGAAGAAGTCGGGCGGGTCGACGACCTCCAGAGCTTCACCGTGAGGCTGGAGCCGTACGCGGGGTTGTGCCTGCTTGGCCGGGACGCCGCTGAGGAGGAAGCAGCAGCGGAGGCGCGCGAGGCCGACGACGAGGACTGAGCCGGGCGGTACCGCCAACTCACTCGTTCCGAACGGATTCACCCGGCATGCCGGGTGAACCGGTCCGGAGCGGGTGATGTCGCAGGTCGGGGCTCTGCCGGCCTTTAGATGAGCCGGGGGTCAGAGAGCGATGCCCCGCGCCGCCAGGAAGGGACCCGGGTCGATGTAAACGCTGATCCGGATCTTCAGATCGAGGTGGCAGCCCGTCACGACACCGGTTGCACCGACGTTCGCGATAATGGTCCCGGCCTTGACCAGATCGCCGACTGACACCTTCTGAGACCCGGTCTGTGCGTGGCCGTAGAGGGATTCCACGCCGCTGCCGTGGTCGATGATGACGCGCTCACCGAATGATCCTGCGTTGCCGGAGAACGTCACCCGCCCGGGCGAGATCGCTTTGATCGGAGTGCCGCAGGCGGATCCGAAGTCGACGCCGTCATGGAAGGTGTTCGAGCATCCGACGGTGTTGCAGATGACCCGACGTGGGCCGTACGGGGACGTCACTTTGGCGGTCACCGGCCGGATCCAGGGCGCGTTGGCGTCGTGCATGTAGTTGCCGCCGTTCGTTGCCGGGCCCGCATTGAGTTGGGCGGGAGCCACCTCTTCGGCCTTGACGAGCGGCGTCACGATGCCATGCGCTGGCAGGGCGGCGATTCCGACCAGGGCGGGAACAGCGATGCCGAGAATGACCAGCGGCCGGAGTGGCATCCTTCTACGTCTCGCCGATACGGGCCGGGCGGATGCCGGCAGCGCGTCGCGCAGGAGCTTCCTCAGGTGATTCATGGGGAGTTGGTTCCTGTCCGTTCACGGTGTCGAATCGAAGGGGGCCGAGGTGCCGTTGTGGAACTCGGACCGCCCGCGCCAGTCGGCCGGAAGGACGTGTTCGCGGTTCCCCCGAATGCCGCAGCCCGAGCGTACCGCTTCTCCCCCGCGATCGTCGTGATTGACGAGGAAGAATTTTCAGGCCGTAGCGAGTCTCGCATGTCCGACACGGATGCGGGAGGCCTCGTTCGCGGGGGAATTTCCGATCTCAGGCGTCGCCCATCATCAGGCCCTCAATCGAGTGCTTCTGGGTGATCGGCGTCAGACGGTCGACAACCGGGCAGACGAGATGCTGCCGGACCCGGTCGGGCAGGGAATCGTAGAACCCATGCGTGACGGCCATGTCATGGTGTTCAGCGTTGCCTGCTCCTGGGGCGTCGACGCCCAGGACGAGCACAGGGCGCGCCTTCGATGAGGTGTTGGCCGTGCCGCGGTGCACCGTGAGCGCGGACCTGACCGAGACGTCGCCGCGCTTGGGATATTTGCGGACCGCCAGCTCGGCGAAGCGGGGATAGAGGGACTCGGCCGGGAACATCTCGTGCTCGAAGCCGACCGGCAGATCCCATTGAGTGGTCGGGGCAATCTCGAACGGCCCCATGTCTTCCTCGGTATCGACCGCCGTGACGTTGAACGCCAGCGAGGTGAGTCGCCCCGTGTCCTTCGTCTCGTCGGGCATGGCAAAGTCGCGGTGCCATGGCTGGTCTTTCGCACCGGGATTCGGCACATCGAAACCCAGCTCGATGATCTGGTAGTCGGGGCCGAGTACGGCGTGACAGACGGCCCGCACCCAGGGATGATCGACCAGTTCCAGCCAGCCGCGCATTTGCTCCGGGTGAATCTCGACGTAGTGGCGGTTCGTTCCGCGGCCGACCGCCCCACCTGGCCGCCCCAGTGCTTCGGCGTATGCCGCTTCGATGTCTTCACGAAGCCTGTCGGCCCATTCCGCGCTGAAGAGACC
This sequence comes from Mycetocola miduiensis, assembly GCF_900115155.1. Taxonomy (GTDB): domain Bacteria; phylum Actinomycetota; class Actinomycetes; order Actinomycetales; family Microbacteriaceae; genus Mycetocola_A; species Mycetocola_A miduiensis. Next base: position 196,187 of record NZ_FOVM01000002.1, on the reverse strand, counting down.
TTTCCGTCCGTCCGCGCCCTCACGGTAGAGGGCCTGGACGGTGGCTGCGGTGTCGGCGTCCAGGTTTTCCAACCCGGGAGTCTGCGGTGTGGCCTGCTCTACGGTGTTCATTGCTTTCCTTCGTTCGGTTGTGACAGTTCGTCAGGGAAGCCGCACTGAGGGCAGGTCGCCCGTCCAGTCCAGCGGAAGGCTGTACATCCCGCGGTAGATGACCAGCTCGTCCCACCCGTGGAAGAACATCACATCGCCATCGGGCGTGCGGAGAACGTCCTGCCCGCCAGGGCCGATGTACCGGCCGTCGCTGGACTCCGACGACAGGAGTGGTGTCGGCTGTTTTCCGTATGGGCCGGTGATCGCGGGCGCGGATGCCACGCCGACGGCGTATTGGTCGGATCCGTAATCGTTGGCGGAATAGAACACCAGATAGGTATCGCCGTGCTTCACCAAGGTAGGAGCTTCGACCAGCTGTCCTTCCCAGGGTTCGGACTGTTTGAAGAGCTTCGTCGCTGGCCCGGCGAGCTGGGTTCCGTCGGGGGTCAGAGGATTTAGCTGGATCCAGGTGTCCATCGAGCAGCAGTTGCCGTCGTTCTTCCAGATCAGGTAGCGAGTGCCGTCGTCGTCTGTGAAGGTTGCCGGGTCGATCGACCCGCCCTCATCGAGCGTGCAGACCAGCGGCTCGCCTGCCACAGCACTGTACGGCCCGGTAACCGTCGCTGATGTGGCAGCTCCGATGCACTGCCTGTTCGACTCGCTGTGCTGCGCGACGAAGTACAGGACGTAGCCGCCAGCGGGGAGAGCAGTTACGTCGGGGGCCCAGGTGCGTCCAGACGTCGCCCAGCCGGGCAACTGCGGCAGGGCATCCTCCAGTGACACGTTCCATTCGGCCCGATCGTCCGAGGTCGCGAACTGGACGTTCACACCCCGGGTGTTGGTGGCGAACGCCACATACTTTCCGTCCGCCTCCAGGATGTCCGGATCGGCGAAGTCCTGGTCGATGAGGAACGGCTCGAGTTTCGACACCGGGTCTGAAGCCGGAGCCGGCTGGGGCGCACATCCGACGAACGCCCCAGCCAGCACTCCGAACACGGCTCCGAGGGCTACGGCCCTTTTGGCCTGGTTCACCCCTTGACCGCTGACCCGGCCACCGACTCAACGATCTGGCGTTGAGCGATGCCGAAGAGGATCAGCACCGGAACGGACGCGATCACCGCTCCGGCCATGACGATCGCGAAGTGGGTCGAATACGCGCCTTGCAGCTGATTGAGACCCGGCTGCAGTGTCAGGTTCTCGGGGCTGAGCAGCACGTACACCGGCCACAGGAAGTCGTTCCAGTTGCCGAGGAAAGCGAGCACGGCCAATGTGGCCAGCGCCGGCCGCGCGAGCGGGATCAGCACTTGCAGGAAGATCCGGATGTCACCGGCGCCGTCGATCCGCGCGGCCTCCTCAATTTCCGGCGGCAGTCCTACGAAGAACTGTCGGAGAAAGAAGATGCCGAACGCGCTCGCGGCACCAGGGACGGTGATTGCCCAGATCGTATCCAGCCACCCGAGGTTCTGCACGATGAGGTAGTTCGGGATGAGGAAGACCACCGGCGGGACCAGGAGGGTCGAGATAATCGCGCCGAAAACGATCTTCTTTCCGGGGAACTCCAGCCGCGCCAGTGCGTACGCACCCATGGATGCGGTCACCAGGATCAGTACGGTCTGGACCGTGGCGGCGGCGAAGCTGTTCCACAGCCAGAGGAAGATCGGTTGCTGGCCCGAGGTGAGCAGCGTCTGGTAGGCCTCGATCGACACCGGGTCCGGGAGGGAGTACGGCGCTCGAACGGCATCCGCATCGGTCTTGAACGATGTGATCAGCATCCACGCCAGAGGCAGCACGATGATGAGAGCCAGGGCGATCAGGACGACGTACAGGGAGACCTGGGCCCATGCCCTTTTCGCCGGCATGCTGCGTCGGGAAAGTACGGTGGTCATTTCAGGCCCTTCTCGACACGTTCACGCTGAAGCCGGAAGTTGATGACGCTGATGACCGCGAGAGCGGCGAACAGCACGTAGCTCATCGCGGCGGCAGGGGCCATGTTGTTCTGCGACAGGCCCTGATCGGCGATGTACATGATCGCGGTGCGGGTCTCGGTTCCCGGCCCGCCCTTGGTGAGCAGGTACGACTGGCCGAACATGTTTGCCGAGGCCAGGATCGTGGTCGTCGTGATGAACGTCATCACCGGCCGAAGGCCAGGAATCGTCACATTCCAGAACTTGTTCACAGTTCCGGCACCGTCGAGCGAGGCCGCTTCGTAAAGGTCCGCGTTGATCCCCTTCAGTCCGGCGAGGAAGATGATCGTGTTCAGGCCCATCGTCCACCACACGGTGACACCGACGAGCGAGACCCACACCCATGGGACATCGACGGTCCACGGCACGTTGGACGGCAGCCCGATCAGGCCCATCAGGTGGTTCAGGATGCCTGACTGAGTGTCGAGGATGTAGCCCCAGATCACTCCGATGACGGCAACGCCGAGCACGTAGGGCGCGAAGAAGATCGTCCGGAAGGCCGTTGTGGCGCGGATGCGCTGGTTGAGCAGGATAGCCACCAAGAGCGGCACGACGACGAGGAACGGCACGCTCGCGACGATGAAGATCCCTGTGACGCTCATCGACTTCCAGAAGTCGGAAGCGGTGACCGTGCCCGGCGTGAACAGGTTGATGTAGTTCTGCAGGCCGACGAAGGTCTGCACCTCGCGGAACGGACTCCAGTTGGTCAGGCTCATCCAGATTCCGAAGATCGCGGGCCCGACGACGAACGTCAGGAACAGCAGAAGAAACGGGGCGAGGAAGAGGTAGGCCGTCAGCGTCTTGCGGCCGGATGCCGGCCTTCTTGCGGAGGGGCGGGAGCCGCGCCCCCCAGCGCCGTTGCGCTGGGGGGCGGTGGCAACGAGCGGTGCGGTGTTAGTCACCGTACTTGTCCTGGTTTGCCTTCAGGATCTGATTCGCCTTGTCGGCGGCATCGTCCAGGGCTGACTTCGGATCTTTCTTACCCGTCAGGGCCTCGTTGAGCGCAAGAGTGATTTGTGCGTTCGCTTCGGAGATACCGGGCGAGACGGTTTCGTAGTGGGCGTACTCGAGTTCGTTCATGAACGGCTCGAGGTTGGGGTACTGCTCCAGCAGCGCCGGGTCTTCGCGGACCGTGTTGGCGGCGGGGAGTTCACCGGTTTCTGCCCAGCCCATCGAGTTGTCGTTCATCCACTTGACGAACACCGACGCGGCAGCGGTCTTGTTCTTGTCCTGGCCCTTGTTCTGCGGGAACACCCAGTGCGTGGAGCTCGACCAGACGGCCTTCTCATCGCCGATCTGGGGAACGGGAGCCGCCACCCAGTCGAGGTCGGCGAACGCACTGTTGGTGGTCTGCCAGACGCCGTTCCAGTTGAACGCGGTCTCGCCGGCGATGAGCGCCTTGATGTTGCCATCCTGGGCCACGTTTGCCGGGCTGTAGCCGTTCTTGACCAGGTCGGTCATCCAGGTGAGCGCCTTGACACCGGCCTCCGAGTTGAACGTCGCCTCGGTGACATCGTCGTTGTACATGTCGCCACCGAACTGCCAGATCAGGCTCTGGAACTCGAAGGTGCCCGTGAACACGTAGCCGTCAACCCATTCACCGGCGACTCCGGCACCTTTCAGCGCTTCGAGTGCTGCGGTGTACGACGCCTCATCGGTCGGGATCTCGGTGATCCCCGCCTTGGCGAGAACCGTCTTGTTCACGTACAGCCCCAGCGGGGTCACGCTCCACGGCACAGCGTACTGAGCGTCGCGGAAGTTGCCCTTGTCGAAGACACCCTTAGGGAAGTCATCACCCGAGTAACCCAGGCCGTCGATGATTCCGCCGGCGTCCTGGAGGAGGTTCTGAGCTGCGTACGTGGCCAGGTCATCGCCGTGCAGAACGGCGACGTCGGGGCCCTTGCCAGCCTTGATCGCCAGTGGCATCTTGGCGGTGATGTCGCCCCACTCCTGGGGAACGGCCTTGACCGTGATGTTCTCGTGCTCTGCGTTGAACTTCTGGATCAGTTGGGGAACGATGGTCGGCGCTGCGCCACCGGTCCACCCGTGCCAGAACGTGACATCCACGTCGGGGCCGGAGTACTCGCCATCGGCGGATACCGCACCCCCCGTACCTGCGCCGGATGCCGAGCATCCGGATATTGCGATGCCGACGGCGAGTGCGATGCTCGCACCTATCGCTCGGCGAGCCCACGGCTTGATCATGCGATTGCTCTCCTTTGAGTGCGTCCGGAGGGACGGAACCATGACGGCCGGACAGGACTTCCAGCCGATGTTCGAGAATTTACAGCGCTGGAATTTTGTTGTCAAGGTGTATTGTGCAATCGTTGCGGTTGCGAGATGCGGAGGGCTTATGGGCGTACGACTGCAGGACGTCGCCGAGCTCGCAGGCGTCTCCATGAAGACGGTCTCCAACGTGGTTCGCGATTACGAACACGTCAGCCCTACCACGCGTGAACGAGTGCAGAAGGCCATCGCTGAACTCGGGTATCGCCCGAACATGATGGGCCGCCGTCTCGCGACTGGGCGCACCGGGTTGCTCGCCCTCGCGTTCTCGAACGTCACCGTCCCCTACTTCGCCGAGCTGTCGCGCGCGGTCTCAGCGGCAGCGGGGGCACTCGGCTATCGGGTTCTGCTCGAGGAAACCGACGGCACTCTCGCGGGTGAGCGCGCCGTGATCGCGAGTTCCGAAGCCGGCATGGTCGACGGCATCCTGTTCCAGCCATCGATGATGTCGTCGGTGGAAATCTCCCGCCACCGAGGCGATCTGCCCATCGTGATCCTGGGTGAGGGCGCCGCTCCCCTGCCGGTCGACCGGGTCATGATCGACAACGTACTCGCCGCGCGCGCCGTAACGGAGCATCTCCTTGCGCTGGGACGGCGGCGGATCGGGTTCGCCGGGCATGAGGCCGGGCAGCTGTCCGCCACCTCGATCCAACGAATGATGGGGTACCAGCAGGCGCTGGAGGAACACGGCATCCGTCCGGAGCCTCGGCTGCTCTTCCCGAGTGCCGAAATATCCCCTTCGGGTGCCGTTCAGGGCGTGGGGGCGATGCTCGACGCCGGCGTCAAGGTCGACGGGCTTGTCTGCCGCGATGACCTCGCCGCCATCGGTGCCCTGCGTGCGCTTCAGGAGCGCGGCGTCCGCGTCCCGGACGATGTCGCTGTCACCGGGTGGGACAACATCGAGTTGAGTCGCGTGACGTTCCCCAACCTCACCACGATCGCACCCGACCTCGACGGTCTCGCTCGGCGAGCCGTGGAGATGCTCGTGGAACGCATCGGCGGCTACACCGGCGACGGCCGCCACGAGCTCGTCGACTACGAGTTGCTGGTTCGAGAGAGCGCCCCTAGCGCCGCGAACTGACCCGACGCTGGCAGACAGTTTACAGCGCTGCAAATTTCGTGCATGCTTGGGGCATGCTCAACGATGACTCCGCTCCCCTGCCCCTCGCGAGTGAGAATGACGGCAGCTACCCGCGCCCCCAACTGGTCCGGACATCGTGGCGCGATCTTGGCGGGCGCTGGACGTTCGCATTCGACGACGACGGGCGGGGCGTCCGGGAACGGTGGCACGAGAACCCGCGCCTCGACGGTTCGATTCTCGTGCCGTTTCCGCCCGAATCATCGGCGTCAGGAGTGCACGACACGGGTTTCCACCAGGCGCTGTGGTATTCCCGCCCCCTGAGCCCCGACGACCTCGCGGCCGCGGGCCATCGGGAGGGCCGGCGGCTCATGCTCCGCTTCGGCGCCGTCGACTACCGGGCCGTCGTGTGGGTGAACGGCCAACGGGTCGGCTCCCATGAGGGCGGCCACACCCCGTTCTCCCTCGACGTGACCGAAGCGGTCAACTCCGAGGGTGACAATGTGCTGGTGGTCAGGGTCGAGGACGACCCGCTGGATGTCGCACAGCCCCGCGGCAAACAGGATTGGCGGGAGCATCCGCATGTCATCTGGTACCACCGCACCAGCGGGATCTGGCAGCCCGTCTGGCTCGAGTCGGTTCCCGAAGTCGCTATCGAGTGGGTTCACTGGCGCTCGGACCTCGCTGCAGGACACGTGCATGCCCGCGTCGGGTTGACGGTGGCTCCTGTCGGCGGCGCATCCGTGGACATCGAGCTCCGCCACGACGACCAGGTCCTCGCTCGGACCACCGTGCATTCCGATTCTTCCGAAGTCGAGGTCGTGCTGTCCCTGAGCGGCCTGGCCAACGGACAGGCGTACGAAGAACTGCTCTGGTCACCTGAGCATCCGCGCCTTCTTGACGCCCGCATCGACCTCGAAACCGGCAGGGGGGCCTCGGACTCCGTTGCGTCCTACGTCGGGCTCCGGTCCGCTGCTGTCGATCGCCGGCTCTTTCTGCTGAACGACCGTCCCCGCTATGTCCGGTCCGTTCTCAGCCAGGGTTACTGGCCGGAATCGCACCTGGCCGCGCCCTCGGCCGACGCCCTCCGCGACGAGGTCCAGCTCATCAAGGATCTCGGCTTCAACGCCACCCGCGTGCACCAGAAGTTCGAAGATCCCCGCTTTCTCTACTGGGCGGATCGTCTGGGCCTGATGGTGTGGGCAGAGGCACCGGCAACTTTCACGTTCACCCCGGTCGCCGCCGAGCGGACCGTGCGGGAATGGCTCGAGGTCGTGCACCGGGACTTCTCCCACCCCTCCATCGTGACGTGGGTGCCGTTGAACGAAAGCTGGGGCGTGCAGCACATCGCCCACGACAACCGGATGCTCGCCTTCGCCCGCTCGCTCGTGCACCTCACCAAAGCACTCGACCCCACCCGCCCTGTCGTGTCCAACGACGGGTGGGAGCAGGCCGACACCGACATCCTCGCCATCCACGACTACGAAGGCGACGGCGACGTGATGCGCGAGCGTTACCGCGACCGCACTGCTGTCGACGCACTCGTGTCTGGGGTCGGCCCGGCCGGGCGAAGACTCGTCCTCAGCGGAGACGTCAGCGACGCCCCCGTCATGCTCACCGAGTTCGGCGGGATTTCGTACGACGTTCATCGCACCGAAGACGCCTGGGGATACACGGCCGCGACCACCTCGAATGACTTCGGCGAGCGCCTGCGCTCGCTGATGACCGCGATCCATTCCAGCGGCGCGCTCGCTGGGTACTGCTACACCCAACTGACTGACACGCTGCAGGAAACCAACGGACTGGTCGGCGCCGACCGGGTACCGAAACTCCCGGTGGCGGAGATCCGCGAAATCATGGTCGGCCCCGGCGCGAAACGGTTGTGGGGATGAGCGGCGACGCCCAGCCCGGACCGCTCCGACCCCCGGTGCGTCCCGGCTATTTTGCCGACCCCTTCCTCGTCCGCGCTCCCGATGGCAGCTACGCCGCATACGGCACGCAGCCGGACGGCGGCTCGGATGATCGCATGTTCGAGGTACTGCTGTCAGACGATCTTCGAACCTGGCGGAGCGGTGGAAATGTGCTGGAACGGCTCGCCCCCGAGCTGGGCGACCAGTATTGGGCACCTGAGGTGTGCTGGCGCGATGGCAGCTGGTGGATGTACTACTCCGTCGGGCGAGGTATCGAAGGTCACCACGTTCGCGTCGCGCGCTCCGACGACCTGACCGGTCCATTCACCGATGTGGGCGTGGATCTGACGCCTGCTGAGTCCTTCGCGATCGACGCACACCCGTTCCAGGACACGGATGGAACCTGGTATCTCTACTTCGCCCGGGATGTGCTCGATTCGGAGCGCCCGGGAACCCACCTCGCTGTCGGTCGGATGGAGAGCCCCACCAGCCTCATCGATGTTCGTGTGGCGCTCGCCCCATACGCGGATTGGCAGATCTACGAACGCGATCGCCCGATATACGACGGGGTCTACGACTGGCACACCCTGGAGGGTCCATCCGTCGTGAAACGGGAGGGGCAGTATTGGATGACCTTCTCGGGTGGCGCCTGGACCGGCCCCGGCTACGCCGTGTCGTGGGCGTCGGCGCCGACTCCGCTCGGGCCCTGGACACACGCCCCGGAACATTCCGCTCCCGTCCTTGGAACCGGACCGACCCTCACCGGACCCGGTCACAACTCACTTGTGGTCGGGCCGGACGGCCAGGACCTCATCGCTTTTCACTCGTGGAGCGGTGACGGATTCCGCCGGGAACTGCATCTCGCGGGCATCCGCTTCACTGCCACAGGCCCGACGGTCGATCTCTCAAGTTCCGCTTAAGGAGCTGTGGCAGACATGGGCGGTGTCAGTCGGAGACTCCACACTATGGTCGATGCGGGACTACTGACCCGGGGTCGAGCAAGGCGCTGAAGCAGGCCGACCCTCGTTGATCACGGTCAAGAGCCCGCTCCAGGGTCGCGTGCGCGTCGCGGGCACAGCGTCGGAACTGTAGCGGCTGCATCGGTCGCACCACGCGGTCGCGCGGTGCCTGAATCCGGAGATCTGTGCGACCTGCCATTACCTCTCAGACCGAGCGGTCGATGAACGTGGTCGAGATCCGCTGTGAGGCGACAGGTTGGCCGGCGATGAGTTCGAGCAGGCCGGTAACCCCAGCCGTGCCGATCGCGGCCGCGTCATGCCGCACCGCGCTGATCGCCGGCGACACGAATTCGAACCACTCCAGGTCGTCGAACGACACGACTTCGACCCGGGACGCCTCGGATGCGCCGAGGACCCACCGTAGCGCGCGGAGCGCACCGAGCGTGGTCGGCCCATTCGCACCGAAAACCGCCGTCGGGCGCTTTCCCCGTTCGAGGATGCGCATCATGGCCCGCTCCGCGCCATCGGCGAGAAAGTCACCGGCATCGATGAAGGCATCATCGGTGTTGATGCCGTGCGACTCTCGTCCCGCGCGGTATGCCGCCATACGCTCGGCGCCCGTCGATATCGAGTTCGGTCCTCCCACAAAGGCAACGTCCCTGTGCCCCCTGGTTTGCAACCAGTCGAGGACCAGACCGACGCCCTGGCTGTTGTCGGTAGCGAACGATGGCGCATCGAGACCCTCGACGAGTCGGTTCAGGAGCACAACGGGCAGGCCGGATTTGAGCATCGACTCCAGCTGTGGGGACGCGGGGCCCTGGGGCGCCAGCAGTAGCCCATCGATGCGCTGCGAGGCAAAAATGCGCAGGTACTCGTCGGCCTGGGTTTCGTCTTCATTGGCGTTCGCGAGGAGCACCGTGTAACCGAGTCGCATCGCTTCACGCTCCGCAGCGTGGGCAATTTCTGAGAAGAACGGGTTGCGGATGTCCGAGACGAGCAGACCGAGCACGTTCGTGCGTGTACTCCGCAGCGATCGCGCTGGGCCGTTGGCGATGTAGTTCAGCTCGGCTGCCGCCGCCTGCACCTGGGAGCGGGCTTTCGGCGACGTGTTACCGCCGCCGCTGAGCACGCGCGAGGCCGTGCCGAGGGAGACTCCCGCTCGCCTCGCTACGTCTTTTATCGTCGGCATGGTTCACTCCCGCTGGAAACGTTTCATTAGTCTCCTGCACCCGGGCGTGCCGTGCAATTCCCGCGCGGGGGTTCCTGCGCGCACCTGACTCGTGCTCCGGGCCCTCAGAAGGCGGACATCGAGAATTTACTCGGCAACAAACTTGCGTTTTGACATTCCATCCGGCAATATTTGGAAACGTTCCCATTTGGAAACGTTTCCAGTCGTCGGAGGATCATGTCGATCACCAAGGATGCCGTTCACAGCGTGGTCCGGGATTCCGGGCCGAACGCGGACCGCCGAGTCTTCGTCGTCGGAAGTGTGAACCGGGACATTCTTGTTCGGACCCCGCGGCATCCCTCCCCCGGAGAAACAATTACCGGAAGTCGCCTCGACACCGGGCTCGGAGGAAAAGGCCTGAACCAGGCGGTTGCAGCGGCCCGAGCAGGCGCAACGGTGATCATGGTTGGCGCCGTCGGCGACGACGACGCCGGTGCCGATTCTCGGGACCGGCTCCGGTCGGACGGAATCGACGTCGACCGGGTATCCGTCCGAAACGGGGTGCACACCGGTTACGCGGTCGTGACGGTCGACGACGCCGGCGAGAACTCCATCGTTGTCGTGCCCGGCGCGAACGGACTCCTCGACGGTGACGATGTACGTGCTCTTCTCACCGACCTCGGCCCGACCGACATCGTCGTCCTGCAGAACGAACTTCCTCCGTCTGCGGGCACCGCAGCGGCACGCTCCGCACGATCCGCTGGAGCGACCGTCGTTTGGAACGCGGCTCCTGCACCCGCATCGCTCGACGACATCCCCGACGCCATTGACGTTCTCGTCGTGAACGAACACGAACTCCTCTGCGTCGCCGAGTTGCTCGGCTTTGCCCTGCAAGACCGCAATGAACTCATCAGCGCCGTCGGCAGGCGACTGGACGCCGTCGTCGTCTGCACGCTCGGCGGTGACGGCTCCATCGTGATCGATGGCGACCGCACCGAGAGCGTACCGGCGGCAGCGGTGGACGTCGTCGACACCACGGCAGCGGGCGACACGTTCATCGGCTACCTGGTGAGCGACCTTCCGCTCGAAGACATTTCAGCCGAACATCTGCGTATCGCAGGGGCTGCCGCCGGGCTCACCGTGACCCGGCCGGGCGCATCCGACTCAATCCCCTATCGCCACGACGTCGACCGGGCCGCCGTCCTGATCGACAGCGGCATCGTCAACAACACCACCTGGAGCAACGAATGAAAGTTTCCCTCGGGGCCGACCACGCCGGTTTTCCCTACAAACAACTCGTGCATGACGCCATCACGGCGCTCGGTCATGAGGTCATCGACTGCGGTACGCACAGCACAGATCCCGTCGACTTTCCCGACATCACGGCCGCAACCTGCATTCCGGTGCTCGACGGTCGTGCCGATCGGGCGATCCTCGTTTGCGGCAGCGGCGCTGGCGCCATCATGGCCGCCAACAAGATCCATGGCATCCGCTGCGGACTGGCGAACGAACCGTATTCCGCCCACCAGGCGGTTGAGCACGACGACGCCAATGCCATCGCGCTCGGCGCCTGGCTCGCACCGCGCGCCTTCATCGGCGAGATCGTCGCGAACTTCCTCAACGCGACCTTCGACGACGACGAAGACACCCGCCGCCGGGTCGCAAAACTGAACGCGCTCGACGACCGCACCGCACCCCTTGTTCCTGTCCTGACCTAACCCACCCAACCAAACCTGCCGCGCGCACACGCGCCGGTACGATCAAAGGAGATCCCTATGACGAACACCGTCACCGCCCCACCACGGAAGTCGCTTCGCGGCTCACCCGACCGACTGAAGACATCGATCGCAGCCGGCATCGGAACGAGCGTCGAGAACTACGACTTCATCGCCTACGGCACCGCTTCCGCCCTGTACTTCGGCGCCGTCTTCTTCCCCGAAGAGGACCGATTCATTGGCACCCTCCTCAGCTTCGCCACCCTGGCCGTCGGCTTCCTCATGCGGCCGCTCGGTGGAGCGATCGGCGGATACATGGCTGACAAGTTCGGTCGCAAACCCGTTCTTGTTGCAGCCATGATCGTTATGGGTGCCGCCACCTTCTGTATCGGCATCCTCCCGACCTACGCCACGGTCGGCGTCCTCGCGCCGGTCCTTCTCGTGCTCATCCGCATCATCCAGGGTCTTGCCTTCGGAGCAGAGTGGGGCGGAGCCATCACCATGGCCTATGAGCACGCTCCGGCAAACCGTCGCGGTATGTACGCCGCCATCCCCCAGGCTGGCAACCCGCTCGGTATCGCCATGGCCAGCGCGATGTTCGTGTTCAGCGCGGGACTCGAGGGTGACTGGCAGTGGCGCACGCCGTTCCTGCTCAGCGCCGTGCTGGTCATCGCGGCCCTGTTCGTGCGGTCGCGCCTCAGCGAGTCGCCCGAGTTCGAAGACGCCAAGGCGTCAGGTGAGATTGTGAAGAACCCGTTCCTGACCGCGTGGCGCAACGACTGGAAGAGCATCCTCCGTGTCGTCTCGCTCCGCATCGTCGAGTCATTCACCTACTACTCCACCGCGACCTACCTGCTGAACTACATGTCAGAGCGCTTCCCCGACATCCGGCCAATCGCACTCGGTGCCATCACCGCAGCGAGCGTTGTGGCGATCTTCGTCACCTTCGCGGCGGGAGCCCTGAGTGACAAGGTCGGCCGTAAGCCTCTGTACATCGCCGGATGTGTCGCCGCGATGGCGTTCGCCTTCCCGATGTACCTGCTCACCAATGACGCCGTTCCGGCGCTCGTAGTGCTCACATTCATTCTCGGTATCGGCATCATTCACGCCACGCTCACCGGAGTGCAGGGCTCGCTGCTGACCGAGCAGTTCGGAACGACGACTCGTACCTCGGGTGCGTCGATGGGCTACCAGATCGCGGCATCGGTCGGCGGATTCGCACCGCTCATTGCGGCTCTGATGGTCGGCGCGGTCGGCTGGCCCGGCGCCTCACTCGTCGTCCTCCTGGCTGCCACGATCGGCCTCATCGGCATCCTCACCGCTCGCGAGACCTGGGGCAAGGCGGAGCGTCGTCGCGTGGCCGAACTGCTCGCCGCCGAAGACGCACGATAAGTCACAACTGATCAACAGCTCATGGGAGGCCGGTTCGTACCGGCCTCCCATGAGTGTTTTTCCGCGATGTTCCCGCGCGCATCCGAATGGTCATCCCCTGACGGGCAAAGGGATCGACACCGTTGGATCGCCGAGCAGCACTGTCGAGGCGCGATCGTAGGCGGTGACCTTCCCGTACAGAGCCAGATCGAGGCTGCGCTTTCGTTCCGTCTCGTCAGTTTCACTTGCATACGTCCGCAAGGCCGTCGACTGCCGCAGGAGCAACGGCCCTACTGGTTGGTACAAGCCGGCCATTTCCATGGCAAGTCCGATCGGCAACCCTCCATACACGCCGGTATACATGGTTTCGCGAGCCCAATGAGTCAGCTGCTGACGTGTCGGGGGGAAGGTCATTGTCCAATCGAAGGTCGGCTCTACATGCCCGATGAAGGCTCGAAGCGGGCGTGACGCACTGAGGAGAGCGCGCGGCAGTGGCGAAACCATGGCCCCCATCGAAGCCGCGGATTGGAGTACCGATCCGACCGCGGAGGTCGGTTCGAAAAGACCGTCGAAGATGCTGGGTGACTGCGAACCCGCAGAACAACAGGCCTGGGCCAACCAGATCGCGCCATCGGGTTTCCAGCCTGCAAGAAGATCGGCGGAGCGCTCGGGAGTGAACTCCGCGTCGACGATCGCTCCCAGTTGACTCCGCATCAGCTCCGGATCACCGGGAGGACCGATCTGCCCGTGGCTTGTCGTGACGATGACCAGCGGTTTCAACCGTCCAAGGTGATCGCGAAGTGCCTCACGCGTGGCCGGCGTCGTGCCCCCATCGATGAAGGATGCTCCGGCAAGGTCAGGATCTGCACTGAAGGCACCGTGCAACGGCGCTCCTACCGCGTCGCGCATGAGGGAGGTAATGTCATCCGAACTGTGCACAACCGACCACACGAGTGGGTTTTCGTACCGGCCCTCACTGTCTTTCCAACCGGTCATGAGCGCTTGCACATAGTTGTCGAGGCCGTCATCAGGCAGATCCAGTCGGCCAACCCGTCGGACCAACCCCAGCTGGTACTGCACGTTCCATGGGATCTCCTGCGGAGTTCCGATGATCAGGAGGTACGCCGGGATTCCATCCGGTCCTGTACCAGGAGGCGAGGTGTCTACTGGGCGGTCTCCCCCGTTCGCGTAATCGCGCAACACCCACGTCGAAAACTTCCCATCGCGGACATACCGGAGTACTTTCGATGCTGGTCTGCTGGCGAGAAGCTCTCGGACGGACGGGCGAGCGTCTTCGGCTCTGGCGAGTTGTTCCGGGGACCATCCCTGCCGGTCAGGCAACACGAGACCCCAGCCGACGCGCGTGTCCTCCCAGTCTTCGGGTGATGCAGGCGGCGGAGGAAACATGGCACCATCGGTCGGCAGAACCGCTGGTGCCGCCGCCCAACCGCCATAACCCGAACCAACGGGCGATTCAGCGACCCGGTCCCCGGTCCACGCATCTGTTCGGACGACCTGCGCCTCATCCACGTCGGGCGCATCGAAGGTGCTGAGATCCTCAAATGATTCAGGTGGCGAGCTCACGACGGCTTCCTTCCGCGATGCTGTTTCAGGTCGGTAGTTGTGGACCCGGCCTGGCTGGAACGATGCCGGAGAGCACCTCGGCCATCGCGCTGGTCATCTCGTCCTCAAGGCGCGTGGCCGCGGGAACCGGGGCCGAAATCTCCAGCCTGAAGGGGTCACGGCGAACGGTGAGCGCCGGTCGAATCCACTGTTTCCTCCGCGCAGCCGCGGCGAAATCCTCATCCGGCGGCTCCTGGCTCAGGATTGTCCGGGGCTCGACCGTCAGCGTGGCCCAATCAAGTACGCGCTCACCGTTGCCACCGGGCTGGGCTGAGCCATCTCCTGCGAAGAACATGGAATGCACTGCCCTGAAGAGTGACGTGTAGAAGCTGCCGGCGAATCGAGCTGCGTCGCCACTCAGGACCGGCTCAATCATTCCGACGACAGCCTGGATGCCGTGTTCCCTGACCAAATCGGCGGCGAGCGATTGTGCGCCAGAAAAGTGTCCGGTGTCGGCGCTTGAGCAGGCATTGAGCACGATGGCCCATGGTGGTTCGGCGGGAGGTTGGACGAGACCTCTGATGGTCGGTGCTGTCAGCCAGTGAGTGCTCGGCCCTGTCCGGTTGAGCCAGTCCACGGAGGTTGCCACGTTCAGGTGAGGACTTCCCGCGGTGTCGCCGTGGCAGAAGAAGTGAAGAATGTGGGGCGCGTGGGAGGTGATCTTCGCGGCGAGGTCGAGACGATCGCTGGGAACGAGGTCCACCGTGACCCACGGCAGGCCCAGCTTGTTTATCTCGGTCACGAGTGCCGTCTCCGACAGAAGCAAAAGCAGATCAATCGGGAGCGGGGAATTGTCGACCGCGGTTTTGAGAGCTTCCCACTCCTCTAGGGCTGAGACGCCGAGGCAGGAGAGCACGGCGGCGATTTTGAGGGGAGGTTGGAACTTTCGTACTTTCACCGGACTGGCGCGACTGTTGAGCATTCGACCGACTGGCCACTGCTGCAACGCCAGGAAGCCTCCGTCCTCCCGGCACAGTGCTTCCCATGGCAACTCCTGGAACGGGAGGGCCCCACCGAGGTCGATATAGATCGGATGGTACGAACCAAGGTCCGCCGGAATCCCGAAGGCAGTGGTCAGGACGCCGGCCGGTCCTTCGTTCGCTGTGATCGCGGAAAGCAGCCGTCGGCCAGCCGAGGCGACGGGCTCCGCCCCGACCCCATCGACCAACGCCACGAACTCCGCATCCGATTCGGTGCACTCGAATGGCCACATCCCAGACGCTTCCGTCGGTTCGCTGATGAGCAAACGGACGACGGGCGATCCGTCGATGATTGCGCTGTCGCTTTCGAGCTTCAGCACGATGCGCTCTTCATCCATGTGGACTCACCTCACCGTTGTTGGAGATCACGTTGTGCACGGTGTCGTTGAATGATTTCGCAACCGCATGGAGCGCAACCTCGACCTCCGGATCGATATGGAACCCGTCGGCGCCGAGCGCGCGGGCGTGGAGTCCTTCGAGCGCCCGCGCTCCGGCAGCCACCCAGGCCGGAGTGTCGGCACTGGCCAACACGGAGTAGGTGAGATCTGAAAGAAGATTTGTCGTCGCGTCGGCTTTCGAGAGCTGAGGCGGTTCGGGGAACCGGACGAACGACGGGTGGCTCCAGCAGATAGCGCCAGGCAGTGGCTCACCGGGGGGTTCGCCGTCGAAGAGCATTTTCTGCGCGGCGACCAGCTCGGTGCCCCTTCGGTCCTCGTCGAACTCATGGAATGCCACGACACCCGGGCGCGATTGTGCAACCACATCGGACAGGTCGCGCATTGCAGCCGGTGAAGGGTTACCCGGACACGAGGTCGCGACGAAGGAGAACGCTCCCACCCGGTCGAGCGCCCTGCACACTTCGGTCGCAGAAATGGCATCCGAACGGGTCTTCCCTGGCAGTGTTGGCTCGAAGCTCGGAACGGCCAGCGCTCCCCGACCGGCGAGAAATATGCCGTCGCTCACAAGGTGGACCACGTCAACGGAACGGCCCGTCAGTTGTTCGCCGATCCACGTGAACCACCTGCTTCGACCGGCTGCAGACGAGGGATCGACCTGATAATCGGGGCTTGGGGCGCCGGTTGGCGGATCGTGGACTGTAACGCCCGGCACTGAGCTCAGCAGCCGGTGCGTGTCTGCCGACGCGTCGGCCTGAACGAACACGTCTATGGTCACCGTCCACGTCGTGGAGTGCATCCACGTTTCCGCCAGAGTTTTGACGATGTCGCATAGAGGAGTTTCTCGAACGGCCCCGCCTGCCGCTAGGACGACATGGAGCGCTGTTCCTGGGGCTTCGGGTCGCAGCTTGAAGTACGGGAGTCGGATCAGAGGCCGACCCAGGATCGGAGAGAGGAATCGCTCCCAGGGGAATAGATGAAGATATCCCCGCGGCGAGGGCAACTCGAGCCAGAAACACGGGTCGTGATCATCGATCCGAGAGAGCTCCTCGCAGATGGAGGCGGCGAGATCAGACGGGATCCGAAGTCGCTCTTCCGGCAGAGTATCGGAGGCTTTCATCCAGTCAGGCAGCCCGAGGGAGCGGGTTGGGACTGAGCCGACTCTTCTGGCGTCCCCTTTGCCGCGCATTGCCTCGAAGATGGCCACTGGTATGGATTGGTCCGACTGCGCCTCGCCCTGGGAACTCATGTGGACTCGAAGGGTTGGCAGGTCGTTCTCAGACCTGACTACGTCCGCCATGGTCACCTTCGAACTTGCTCGAGGAGCATCCAGGCCGTCACCGGTGAGCTGACGTCACCGTGGCCTCTGATGAGATCGTGAGACTTCACGCCGAGAACTTTCACATCCGTTCTCGAGAACTCCTCATACCTCCGCGGGGCGGGTCTCGCATCGATGACGTCGGAGGCTGCTACGCCCTGCGGGCCGTATCCGCCTAGAGCGGCATATCGGTTCGGAGGCGCACCGGCGATCTTCACCTCTCCGAGATCGGACTGGCGACGGGCCGCGAGGTGGAACAGGCTCGAAAGAGGGATGTCCCTGTTGCTGAACGTGCAGACGACGGGAAGGCGACTGCGTTCGAGCGCTTTGTGGTAGCCACCCGGGTGTGGCACTCCTGGAATCCCGTTCTTGTCGGCGAAGCAATAGCACGAGACCGCCGGCTGCAACAACAACACCGAGTCGACCTCGACGGCATGTTCGTCGTCCGGAGCACAGAGAGCCGAGAGGGCCACTTTGCAGCCATACGAATGACCGACCAGGTGGATTCGGGCTTTGTTGTCCGATTCCGCGGCGAGACGGGCAAGCAGAGACGCAACACCGTTCGCCCCCACCGTTCCAGCACGATCCTTCATCGTCAGAACGCTGAGGGACCGGATAATCGTCCGAGGGCGGACTTTACTGAGAAGGCCGCGAACGTCGAGATTGGCGAGGAATCCGCCGCCGGCCGCCTGGGGCTTCATCTCGGGTGCCGAGTCCCCGACGTACCCGCCAACGCGAGTTGTCCTCTCGGCGCCTTCGTCTTGCATCCAGCTTTCCGCCAGCTGTTCAGGCCCGCCCGAGGATTCCGAGAGGTCGGTGTCGACTGCATCAAGATGCGGGTATGCGATTGTCGCGATCTCGAGCGCTTCTTCACGGTCCACGTAGGGTTTGCTCAATAGTTCATAGAACCGTTCACGGTCATCCACAGGCAGGGTCGCCGAGAGAGCGAGCACTTCTGGGATGAACTCAGAGAACGTGCCATCACCCCCATCGTTGGCGCCGGCGATTGTGGGCGCTGCCTCCGATTCGTCCACGAGCAGGATGCTGGGCCAGAAAGCCCCGGCGAGAATCGGTTGGTACGGTCGATCTGGCTCCGGCCAGTACTCCTTCCGCACCGTGAGGAACTCGTCAACGAACCGACGGTATAGCGACGTCGCCCCTGACCAGTCGTTGTTCCACCCGTGGGAGAACAGGTAGACATCGGTGGCGTCCGCCGACTGCCTGATGAGTTCTTCCTGGGCACGCGGTCCGACACAGCTCCCGCGCTCATCGAAGGGGATGATGAAGTACGGGGCTTTGTCGCCGCCTTCCATAGCGATGAAACCTCGCGGGTCAAGTTGATTGCTCAATGCCGGAACCCTTCCCCTTGGCTCCTCAGCGGAGAAGTTTCTGAGGTGAGGCACGTTGAACGCATATGACGTTTCTCACCTCTTCAGATGAGGCTGAGTCTATAAGCGAGCAATCCTCACTCGTCAAGGGGGCAACGCTCTCAGGTTCGCGCGTGTCCGACCACGGCGTCGGCGCCGACATGGGCGACCAGGAAGTCGCGGACGTCGTCGAGTTCGGTCGTGCTGATTCCATGAGCGAGACCCGGGTAGACGCGCTCGAGCAGTGAGCTGTGCTCAGGCAGGAACTCCGCCGTACGCTCGATGGCAGGACCGGTGATCACGCGGTCTTCGGCACCGCGGCCCCAAAACACCGCAGGACGGACTGCGGCAAGCTGCTCGTCTCCGGGCTGCCGGGCACCCAGGACGAATCCGCCGAGGATCACCGGTGCGAGCACACGGCCCGGACGGGTCCGGAGCAACTGGCTGGCCATGAGGCCACCCTGCGAGAAACCGATCGGAACGATCTTCGCGTCCGGGTGGACATTCGCATCGATCCACGCCCAGATCGCCGTCGTGGCCTCCGCAACGGGTTCGGCGTCCGGGTTGCCGGGCGTGGTGATGGTGAACCACGCCGCTCCCCCGTTTCCGAGCCCGATCGGCGCCCGAAGGGACACCCACGGCAGCCCCAGCCGCAGGGTGGGGGCGAGGCCTGCAAGGTCGCGCTCGTTGGAACCGTAGCCGTGGAGCAGCACGGCTACGGCGGGAGCGGAGACGACGTCAGCCGCCCATTCCGGGCTACGTTCGGCGTGCAGGGAAGTCATCGTCATCGAGCCAGCAGCTCCTCGGTCGTCAAGTCGGACAGTGCAACGGTGATGCGGGTTCCCCATGGGTCGGTGACTGAGACGGACCGTCCGTCCGCACCGAACGGAATTGCCCGGCTCTTCAACCGGACCTGCAGCGCCTCGAGATCGTGGGCGCTGGACGCGGTGATGGCCACGTCGCCGAGACCGAGGCTGGCTGCGCGCGGGCCGGCGCCCTGGCTGTTCCAGATGTTCATGGCGATGTGGTGGTGGTAGCCGCCGGCCGATGCGAAAAGAGCGCCGGGGTACCGGCTCTGCGTCGTCTCAAAACCGAGGGCGTCCACGTAGAACGCTTTCGCCGTGTCGACGTCGCCGACCTGAAGGTGAACGTGCCCGACCTTACCCGCAAGCGACGGGCCGGCATCCAGAGCGTTCTGGGTGAGGTGCTCCTCGAGGTACGCGTTCGGGTCGAGGAAGGCGGTCGCCATCCGAATCTCGGCGCCGTCGTGAATCCACGTCGACCGGTCGCGGTCCGTGTACAACTCAACCCCGTTGCCCTCCGGGTCGGTGAAGTAGAACGCTTCGCTGACCAGGTGGTCGCTGGACCCGACAAAACTACCGGATGACACCTGCGCCGACCGGTAAACCGTCGCTGCGAGGCTCTCGGGGGTGTCAAAAAGGAAGGCTGTGTGGAACAGCCCAGCCTGGTTGCGATCCACGCCGGGCAGATTCGGGGTATGAACCAGCTTCACCAGCGGCGTCCGTCCGCGACCGAGGACCCGGTGGACTTCCATGCCGTGGCTGACCTCTTCAAGCGGCTCCATGGCAAAGGCCTGCGCATAATAGGAGGCCATCTTCTCGAGGTCGCCCACCCGGAGCGTCACGGCACCCATAGAGGTGTCCGCGGCGAGGAGTCGTTCGTCTGTCGTCATGGCCTGCTCTTTCTCTGGAGACTGAAGCAACCGTGCGGCGATCGCGGCACGACCGCGCTGAAGGAGTCTCAGTCGCGATGCGCTTTTGATTGTTCCTACAATCAATCTACCTCACAGTGGTTGTAGATACAACTCTTAGAGCGATTATCGGGGACCGATGGCCGGGGCGGTTCTGCAAAACGCACGCGTGGTCACGGCGACGTTGTTGGCGACGATCAGGCCGATGCCGACCCATTCGTTGACGTCGAGCGCCTGTCGCAGCAACAGCGAGCCAGCCAGCGCGGCCCAAACCGGGTTGATGCTCGTGAGGGTCCCACCAGTCCGAGGGCGGTCCCGCCCAGGAAGCTGAGCTGGGCCCCGCGAAGATTGGCGTTGCGCGCGTTGCTCGTGAACGCAGCGGCTGCCTGGCTTAGTCTGCTCCGGCTGCCGTCGACGCCCATGCGGAGAGTCCAGGTTCGCCGGAGCCGAAGCGGCCATCCTCTTCTCTGGATGACGAGGCAAGCAGCCACCTCCAACGAGGAGCTTCGTGACGCGAGATAGCCTTCTTTCATGGACCTCCTTTTGCGTAATCGAGTTGTACTTGTCGTCGGCGGTAACGGATTCATCGGGTCGGCCATTGTGAATCGCCTCCGCGACGAGGGCGCCACCGTCATCCCGGCATCCCGATCGGCCTCAGAAGGCCTGACGATGGACGCGAACAACGAGGCGTCCGTCGTCGCAGGCCTTGCCCGGATCATTCACGAGCACGGCCGGCTCGACGCCGTGGTGGTGACAGCGGCGCCCGCGGCACAGACCCTTGATCCCGCACGCAAGAGCGACCCCACGCAGGTCGCGGAGGCTCTTGACGCCAAAGCGCTCGCCTTCTTGAGGGTCGCGAATGCTGCCATCCCGGCGATGCGGGCCGCCGGTTACGGTCGCATCGTGGGAATCAGTGGGCAGAACGCGTTCCTCAGCGGGAACATCACCGGCGCGGTCCGTAATGCGGCCCTGAACATCATCGCGAAAAACCTGGCCGACGAGAATGCTGGCTCCGGTGTCACGGTGAACACGGTAAACCCGGGATTCGTGACAGAAGACCCGCGGTCAGAGGTCGAGCCCGGTCGGGGTGGCGAGTCATCGCCCTCCCAGATCGCAGACCTCGTCGCGTTCCTCGTCTCCCCTGTGTCTGCGTTGTCGGGTGAATCGATCGCTGTGGGTCATCGTGTGCGCGGGGTGGTTTGACCCAGATCACTCGGTACTTCACGAAATGTCAGTACGCTTTGCCCTTGATGGCAGCACGAATGAGAGGATCACCCTCAATGCCGAATGGTGAGACCCCGGGCAATTCCCCGGGACCGGTTCTATGGATCACGGGTGGCGGAAGTGGCATGGGACGAGCCGTGGCGTTCCAAGCGTCACAACGGGGATACCGCACAGCACTGAGTGGACGGCGAAGCCCGGCGCTCGATGACGCTGTACGGGCGATCGAAGCGGCGGGAGGCGAGGCTTTCGCCGTACCGATCGATGTGTCGGATGATCGTCAGGTCAAGGAAGGTCACGACCGAATCGCGGACCGATGGGGTCCGGTGACGCGGGTCGTGCTCTCCGCAGGCTTGAACAACCCGAAACGCTACTGGCGCGATCAAACCATTGCCGAGTTCAGCCAGATCGTGCAGACGAACCTCATCGCCTCCGCGCGCGTCGTCGACCAGGTCTTACCCGCGATGCGGGAGTCCGGAGACGGGGTGGCCGTCTTCGTTTCCTCCTACTCAGGATGGCGATTCTCCCCGGATGCCGGTGTCGCCTACAGCGCCAGCAAGACGGGGCTGTCCGCGCTCGCCGAGTCGCTCAATGCACAGGAAAACGTGAACGGGGTAAGAGCCTGCCATTTGTGCCCGGGAGACGTCGACACCGATTTTCTTGACATGCGCCCGAAAGTCCCGGGGCAGTCAGATCGACAGCAGATGCTCACTCCTACCGATGTCGCCAGGGCAGTACTCTTCGTCCTGGACAGTCCCGCCCACGTCTGCATCAACGAGCTGGTCATCACGCCGACGACGCGCCACCCGTAGCGACGGACCGATCTCGACCCCCGGCTTTTCATGCTTACCGAAAGGACGGGCCGTTCGGGGCACGCCCGGGTCGCATAATGAGAATATGGGCGTCCTTGAGTTCGACCTGACCCGCACCGTTCCTGCACTCATCCAGGGCGTCTTCAATCGGCTGGCCACTCCCCTCCTTCGCAGGATTGCGAAGAAGGAACGATCCGTCACGCTCGAGGCTCTTGCAGCGTCCTTCGAGAAGAAACGACCTTCGCGCTCCTTGCGCACTTAGGTGGGCGCGTACTTCTTCGCCTGCCTCAACATTCTGCGATAGTTCTGCGCAGAGTCGGGTTGCTCCGTCAGGGCATCCGCCAGCGCTTGAATTTCCTGGCGCAGCCCAAGGAATTCATCGCTGTCGCGTACCTCCAACGAAAAGTCCAACTGCAAACACGTACTCCACGCTGCAGTTCTTGCGTAACGTTCAGACAACTCCAGCCTGCCAGCGAGGTCCTTAAGGATCGGAAATGATGACCGCCACCATTCACGAACGAATGCGTCGGATTCCGAAATAGTCTCGTCGGAACGACCAATATGAAGAATGCACAGCCGCAGGAGACGAAGTACTTCTCCTTCGTCGGAGCTTGTCGTCGTCCGGGTGAGCACCTCGGCCGCTTCCCGGTACCTGCCTTGCCACTGCATAGCCATAGCCAACGTAAGAGGGTTGGATTCCTCATCAACGGACTGGAGGACCACCGCGCGGGTCGCCGGATAATCCGAAGATACCGTCCACAGGAGCGAGGAGGCGGCCAAATCGCTAGCTGTTGTGATGATGTATCGACAGAACGCGACAGCTTGCTCGTCTGTCATCGGTGCCACTACAGCGATCCTCACCATGTTCGCGATTCGGCTGTCTTTCGTGTCGGGCTCTTCCTTCGCGACAAGAAGACGCCCAGCCAATTCAGCGGCACGGTCCCACTGCCCTTTGGCTAGTGCGATCTGGCAGAGGATTTCATATGACTGGGCATTCCGGTCCTTCTCCTGCCTCATCCACCGAAGGCCATCTTCCGTATGTCCCGCCATGACCGACGCCGAGGCGAGCAGGCGATAGTCGTCGTCGGTTCGCTTGAATTGGGCTGGCGTGAGTAGGGCCTTTACGAACGCCGTCGAGTACAAGAACCCGAGAATCGCCACCAGCAACTCACCAGGAGAGAGCGCGAACAAGTCGCCTATGTTCCCAGGCACGTCGAACAATGCGACAAATGAGGATGTCACCAAGTCGGTGTTGACGTGACCGCCCTCCCAGGACGCGCGCAAGGTGGCGACCGAGAAGGTCAATGCAAGTGCGTCCGCTGCTGCGACCACGAAAAACGAGAGCCACGGTGGACGACTTGTCTGTCTTAGTCGATCAGGCAACGGACTCACCAGGTACGAGAAGTCCTTGCAGACAACGGCTACGAGAACGAGCCACATGGTGGTGATCAGCACCGGGTGCCAAGCAAGCTGTCCGTAATGCAGGAAGGCCGTGAGAGCAACAAGCGCAAGAAGGGCAATTGAGAGTAACCCATGAGGTGGCCTGAGTGCACTGGTAGCTGTCTGCTGGCGTTTGGTTTTGAGCCCGCTGACCGACCAGCCCAAGCGGGCAATCACCGGCCAGGCGAGCGCGATCGCCGGGAGGGTAAGGATCTGCGCCCAGAGGGCAGGCTTAGGTCGTCCGCGCCACGACACAAAAGAGAAATCATTACCTGCGGCCCTGAGCAGTGCGGGGTTCATACCGACCCACAGGCTGAAGACGCCGAGAAAGACCCCGAGGATGAGATAACAGACGAGGGCACTGGTCAAAGCGACCTGCAAGACGATCATGCAGCACCCCCTCCAGCCACAAGTGAAGGATCGATCTGTCTCACGCGCAATCCTTCCGCCTCGCCACGTACGCGGTCAATGGGCTCAGGCGATAAGCCAGAAAGGCTGGCGCGTCGATGGACTCCAACGGAATGTCTCCGAATGATCGTCATCCGGCCTGTCGGTTCGGGCTCGCTACCGCGAGGCCGTCCGCATCACCCGGAGTGGATGACGCACTTCTGAGGCATGCGGCATAGTTTCGACGCGAGCGCCTCCCGGACGGAGCCGAGCATGCTCATCGGAAAATTCACCATTTGTTCGGTGACCCTCACGGAGGCGACATGACCGAGACTGGCGCCCTCGCGCACCGATTGACCCCTGAATCGGACACCTGATGAACTCATCTGCTTCGCCCCCGACCACGTTCAACGGGAAGCTGGCACTCCTGCTGGCGATGGCGATGTTCGTACTCGTCGTCGACACATCGATAATGAACGTCTCCATCTCCGCCGTTGTCGAAGACATTGACACGACCGTCAGCGGCCTCCAGGGCGCGATCGCGCTCGAGGCGCTGGTTTCGGCCGCGTTCATCCTGATGAGCAGCAAGGTCGGCGACCTCATCGGTCGCAAACGGGCCTACGTGATCGGCCTGCTCTGCTACGCGGTGGGCGCCATCGCGATGACGCTGGCTCAAACGTTGGTTCCGATCATCATTTTCTGGGCACTGATCGGGGGTCTCGGCGCATCCTTGCTCCTGCCTGCCATGCAGTCACTCATCCACGGAAACTTCGAGGGGGCAGCCCAGGCGAGGGTCTACGCCACCGTCGGGGCGGCGGCCGCGATTGCGGCAGCTGTGGGGCCGCTGATCGGCGGATTCATCACCACGTTCCTCTCGTGGCGCGTCGCCTTCCTCCTCGAAGCGCTCATCATCGCGGTCGTCCTGTCTGGCATCAGACTCGTCCACGACGTGCCATACACGGGATCCCGGCAGATCGATGCTGTTGGTGCACTGCTCTCGGTTGTGGGAATGGGCGGCATCGTGATCGGAATTCTGGTCTGGCAAGAGGGCGGCGGTCCGGTCGGAATCCTGCTCGCCGTCGGCGCTGTGGGGCTCGGCGGGTTGGCCTACTGGCTGGTGCGACGCAGCGGCCAGCGCAAGGCGACACTAATCGACCCGGGGCTGTTTCGGTCGGAGATCTTCCGACTGGGCGTCACCGGGCAGATGTTGCAGCAGATCGCGCTTGGCGGAACCATGATCGTGCTGCCTATTTACCTCCAGATGGTGCTCGACTACAACGCTCTTCAAGCGGGTCTCTCGATCTCGCCCTTGTCGCTCAGCATGTTCGCCGTGGCGATGCTCGCGGGAAAGCGCGCCGGCAGGAGGCGCCCGGCGACTCTCATCCTGTGGGGGTTCCTGCTGCTGACGGTGGGCCTTGTCGTTCTCGTCCCGTTGGTGCCGCGGGCAGACTCCGGCTGGTGGCTCCTCGGTCCCCTGATCATTTCGGGCGTGGGTTTGGGGCTGTTGGTGTCGCAACTGAACAATTGCACGTTGTCACCGATCTCGGACGAACGTGTCAGCGAGGCGGCGGGCGTCAATTCCGCTGCGGGTTCGTTCGGCCTGTCATTTGGACTCGCTTTCGCCGGCGCGATCATGCTCGCGTCGCTCTCCCTCATCTTTACCAACCTGACCGTGTCGAGCGACGTGATCCCCAGCGATGAGAAGCAGCAAGTTGCGGAGGCTCTGGAAGATGATGCCCAGTTCTTGTCCAACGCTGCATTGGAGGAGCTCCTCGTTGGCCAGCCGGAGGAGATCCAAGAGGAGATCATCAGGATCAATACGGACGCGCGGCCCATCGCCCTTCAGATCGCCCTCTTCGTTCCGATTATCGCAGGCGTCGTCGGCCTGCTTAATGGGTTCCGGATGCGACGGCTCCCTGATCCGGTAGCCAACAGAGCCGGAGAAGGCACCCTACTGGGGTGAGTTGATCAGCAGATTGGCTCTGCGACGATAGCAGCAGAGCCGCCCATCACTCCAGAAATGTGGGTTTCCAGTGCCGCTTCGGACGTCGGGGAAGCCCGGCTGGCCTCTTCTCCTCTGAAGCCGCTTCGACGATGAGGATCCAGTCGCACCGCCGACAACTCCGCAGGTATTCATGGACAGCCAGCCCCACCCCGTAGTACGGATTCGGGATCACCCGCGTTCGCCCTCCGCATTTGGCACATCTTGGATCGCCCGACTGGTCGAGCCGCGCGGCCGCTTTTTTCCGAGTCACATTGCCCCCCGAACTCCGTGCGGCGGATGCAGAGTTCCCCTGACCAGGGAGTCGGCGACGTGGGTCCCTATCCGGCGACCCCATATCGCATAAATACGAGAGGTAAAGTCTGAGGTGGCATTCAACGGAATCATGGAAGTCTCTGTTTGTGAGCAGATTTGCCGTGTCTCAAAGTTGAGCCTCCGCGCGTGCCGACCTATAAGTCGGCGCGCGAGCGGCACGAGAGGTCTCGCCAAGTGCAGACTGGCGGCACTGGTCACGAATACGGATGACGCATCCGTAGACTCCAGGGCGTGCACCAGGGCAGTCATTGTGCGCCGCCAACTGAGGCGAGTCGTGAGGCAAACAGCATCAGTTGTCGCGAGCATCAGCACGATCGCGTCGTACCCTTCGACTTCCATATCGTCGAAGCGTCTGAGCGTTGATCGAGCCGACGCGCCGGGCTGTGCCGCGACAGTGACCACAACGCCGCGCTCTGTCTGTCCCGCAACGTATCTGGCTAAGTGCCCAGCGATTCCGAGTTGGTGGGTCCGAACGCCGAAACCTGCCGCGGGGCCATCTCCCATAATGAGGATGCGGGCGGGATCAATTCCGGCAATGCTCACCTCTGATGGGCCCACGGGATAACGCCACTCGCGTGAATCCTGCATCTTGACCTTGAACCATCCGTACAAAAGCGGACGAAAAAGCGTAAGTTGACACCCCAGTAACCAGCGCGAAACCGACTCGCGGGGTTGACGTTTGGGCGCACGCATAACGTTTCATAACTCTCAGGCTGAAGAGGGAGCACATCAGTGCGCAGGCAAAAAGGGTGGGGTCGCAGGGGCATACAACCCCACCCCTTGAGGAACGGCAGAAAGCCTGCTTCCCGTTGGACGCGTGACACGCCCAAGCCACCCTGGTTAGGGCGAGCCGAGGAGATGTTGCATGACGTGCGGCCAAGCAACGGGGCCTCACCGGTCCCCAGCGCGGTTTATCCAACGCTACGAGTTCGCGGAATCACACGAAATCCGAAAAGCGCGGGGTTCAGTACCCGATTAACGCGCCACAGAGCCGGCACTACCTTGCACTCCCTTTTCTGCGAGAGAATACAGATATGCGGTCGATACATGGTGAGCTTTTCGGCCGTCATCCCGTCGTGTCATCTCGAGACCTCGATGTGGCACGCCTCGCACTGAGCGAGGTGTATCTACCGATGGACTTCCCGTCGGCCTCCGCCTCTACCTCCATCAACATGTCCCTGAACGTGATCAAAGTTGGCCGCGTGACTGCCGGGTACCTGCGGTTCGGGGACGCCGTGCATATTCGGACCGTTGAAGCTTCGAACTACCATGTCGATATCCCTGTCGCCGGCACGGCCAGGATGCAAGCCCGTTCTCGAGACCCTGTTTACGGAAACCCGCAGACCGCTGGGGTCTTCGCACCCGGGCTTCCTGTCGATCTCGACTGCGACGGCGAATTCGCCCAGATCGCCCTCATGCTCCCGAAGGCTGAACTGCAGTCTGAACTGGAAAGCCTCCTGGGTCACAGCCTGAAGAGGCGGCTGGACTTCTCAACAGTCCTGGACCTGACGTCTGCGCCCGGGTGCACAGTGTTGCAGGCGCTCCGGCTCATTGATGCCGCCTCCAACCAAGAGGGCGGCATGCTTCAACACCCGCTCGCGGCGCACCGGCTTGAACAAGCCTTGATGCACAGTCTGCTGCTCACTCAACCTC
Source organism: Mycetocola miduiensis (assembly GCF_900115155.1). GTDB lineage: Bacteria > Actinomycetota > Actinomycetes > Actinomycetales > Microbacteriaceae > Mycetocola_A > Mycetocola_A miduiensis. Next base: position 168,422 of record NZ_FOVM01000002.1, on the reverse strand, counting down.
ATAACTACTCTGAGGATCTGCAGGCCACTCCGCCCCTCGCGGGCAGACGTGCGGTGTCGGAGGCAGTGGAACGGATGCGTGCGCGTCCGGCCCACGCGTGGACCGCGGCTGAACTCGCCGCCGCTTCCGCGATCAGTGTGCGCAGCCTTCAGGAAAACTTCCGCCGTTCACTCGGCACGTCACCGATGAGATACCTTCGCGATTTCCGCCTTGAGCAAGTGCACAAAGAACTTATCGCCGCTGAGCCCGGTGCTGTGACTGTGACGGAGGTGGCAGTGCGTTGGGGGTTCGTCCACCTTGGCCGCTTCGCGGTGGCATACCGGCAGCGGTTTGACGAAAGCCCGTCCGAGACCCTCAGGACCTGATCCCCTGTCGGGACAGTCGGCAGTGGCAAAGGGTGCACAATTCCATCACCTTTTCACATTTCTCGGCTCCCCCCTCGACACCCTTGCCGGGCGCGCTTAGCATTAAATCTCACCAATCAGTCCGCCTTTGCCGTCCAGAACCGGCTAGCTGGAATTACAGACCGCTGGTCGTCTGGAGACCTGTGGCCTCCCACACGTTGGTAGGGCTTCACAGGCCACCATGATATTCCGCATTTCCTCGCCAATTAGGCGTATCAGGTGGCCGGTTCGCGCCACCTTCCCAGGCCGTCCAGCCTTCTCATTGCCATGCCCCGGCAGTTGGAACTACTTGGCCGCGAGCGAAATGACATTTATACAAGGAGCGAAAGCCATGAAGGCAGTAGTTTACAAAGGACCGAAGAACGTCGCCGTCGAGGAAGTACCGGATGCCAAGATTGAGCATCCTGCCGACGTCCTGGTGCGGATCACCTCGGCGAATATCTGCGGCTCGGACCTGCACATGTACGAGGGCCGCACCAGCTTCGAAACGGGACGCACCTTCGGGCACGAGAACCTCGGCGAAGTCGTCGAGGTCGGCCCGGCGGTGAGCAAAGTGAAGGTGGGCAATCGTGTCGTGCTGCCGTTCAACATCGCCTGCGGATTCTGTAAGAACTGCGATCGCGGCTTCACCAACTATTGTCTGACGATGCAGCCCGAACCCAAGCTCGCAGGTGCTGCATTCGGGTTCGCGGACATGGGCCCGTACCAGGGCGGGCAGGCCGAGTACCTGCGCGTGCCGTACGGGGATTTCAACTGCCTGCGTCTGGGCGAAGATTCGGTCGAGAAAGAACTCGACTACGTCATGGTCGCCGATATCTTCCCCACCGGCTGGCATGCTACTGAGATGGCGGGGGTGTACCCCGGGGACTCCGTGGTTATTTATGGTGCCGGCCCGGTCGGACTCATGGCGGCGTACTCCGCCATCCTCAAAGGCGCTGGCAAAGTCATGGTCGTGGACCGCCAAAGCGACCGCCTGAAGCTGGCGGAACAGATCGGTGCAATCCCGGTGGATGACTCCGCCGTTGACCCTGTTGAGTTCGTCAAAGACCAGACCATGGGATTCGGGGCCGACCGGGGCTGCGAATGCGTCGGCTACCAGGCGCACGACCCGAGCGGAAACGAGCAGCCCAACCTGACCCTGAACCGGCTCGTGGACTCGGTCCGGTTCGTCGGTGGCATCGGTGTGGTCGGTGTGTTCGTGCCCCAGGACCCCGGTGCCCGTGACGAACTCGCCAAGCAGGGCCAGGTAGCTTTCGACTACGGAAACTACTGGTTCAAAGGACAGACGATGGGATCAGGTCAGTGCCCTGTCAAGAAATACAACCGTGCACTGCGTGACCTCATCGCCGGCGGAAAAGCCAGTCCATCATTCATCGTCAGCCACGAGCTGCCGCTGGATCGGGCCCCGGAGGGCTACAAGAATTTCGACAGTCGCAAGGATGGCTGGACCAAAGTGGTTCTCCACCCGGCGGCAGCCTGAGAAAGTCCCTCCGCCGACACATTGCCGGGTCGCGCCGCGACCCGGCAATGCTACTGGCCCGCTGCAGGAAGGCGCTTCCCACAAAACAAGCAAGCCTTACGCGCCGCCGCAGCAGCTACCCCTGAACTCCGCGTCCCGAGTCAAGCACCCGGGCCAGGGCTGCCTCGAGGTAAGGGACGAAAGCGGCGGGGTTCTCCGCGTGCGGGAAGTGCCCGAGCTCAGGCATCAGCTCAAACGATGAGTTGGAGATACGGCTCGCAAGCTCTCGCGAACGTTCCGGCGGCACGCTGGTGTCGAAAGCGCCGCTCAAGACCGCTATGTGCGGTGATTCTGCAGTCAGCAGGTGCTCAACCAGGTCGAGATTCCAGCTCAGGTATGAATCGATATCGGCCGCATAGAGGCCGAACCCACCCGACGAATAGCCCCACCAGACACGCTGCTTGAACTCCTCCGGAGAGGCAGGGTTCATGAGCCCGTACGTCCATTCGGGGATGAACAGGGCAGGGTTTACACGCGTTCCGCGCAGGTGTTCGTTCGCGCGGGCTTGCACAGATGGACCCGCCTGGCATGCGACCGCGCCCGCGAATAGGCCTGGCCGCGTCGCCACGGCATGCACCACTGCCGCGCCGCCCATCGACACACCCAACAGCACCGGGCGATCTAGTCCGAGTTCGTCGCAGATCGCGACGATGTACTCCGTATAGGTCTCTGGGGTGAGCTGATAGCTGCCCACGGGTTCACCCCACGACGGTGATGAACGCCCGTGCCACGGAAGATCCGCCGTTATCAGCTCGAACCGGTCGGTCAAGTCGCTGTGCGTCATGACACCGTGCCACTGGGACGTGTCGCTCCCCGCCGTCGCGAATGTCAGCAGCGGAACCCCGGATCCGGCGCGCTCCACATAGATGTCGCTGGTTCCGAGCGACGTGCTGACGCGATGGTACGAACCAACCGCCCGCAGTGGCTTGCCTATTTTCGCGTGAGAACTCGCCTCGCGTGCAGCATCCAACAGTGCCCGAACGATCTGGACGCTGCGGTCGTATGCGAGGGAGTCACCACTTAACTCGACGACGCCGGTGCGCACCAGGTAGACGATGCTGTGTTCGCCTGCCGCTGGTCGATCGGCACACAATCCTTCCCAGACTCTGTCCGCCGCAGCCAGCGTGAAATCGGCTCCGGAGGACTCAGAGCCTTCGTCAACCGGCGAAATCTTTCCATCCCGCACAGCGAAATCGGCCCGCCATGAGTCGCCCATGAATCGGAACGAGGCTGACACGCCAGGTACTAGTGCGGCAACCGACCGAGCCGCTGCCGCGCGGCGCAGACGCTCACGCACCGTGCGCTCCCACAATTGCCACGAAATCCCCGAGCGGGCCCTCTACCCGATCGAACCGGTCGAGTTCACCGGCATCATGACCGGTAATGATGGCGGCAACGTCTTCATCGCGCAGCCAGTGGAGGGCTCGGTACGCCGTTGAGAGGTCCGCCATGGACTGGAAAAGCATGTCGCGCTCGAGTTCCTCGTGGAAGTGCGCGGCATCACCCGCGAGAATCACGGGGCCCAGATTCGTACTTACCCGTACGACGAGCTGACCAGGCGTATGGCCCCCAACCTCGACGAGTTCGACCCCGGGTGTAATTTCGCAGCGCCCTTCGAACTCCCGCAACCGCCCTTCGCTCTTTGCCTGCAGAATGCTAGCGACTTCTTCTTGATCACCGAAGTGCGAGAAGAGCGGCTTCGTCCCGAGATCGCTCGTCCAAAACTCGAGTTCTTTACGGCTGATGTGAATCGGTGACTTCGTGAACGCGCCCAGGTTTCCGATGTGGTCGTAGTGCGCATGCGTTACGACAACCGGGTTACCGGCGTCAGCACGCAGTCCGAGACTCCCGAGCGCTTCCAGCGGATCGATCAGCACCTCCCGACCGCGTTTCGCCGCGCCGGTGGCCGAATAGCCGGTGTCCACATGGATCACCTGGTCGCCACTGCGCAGTACCCACAGATAGTAATGAAGAACAAAATCGCCGTCCGGTTCGTCATAAAATCCGTAGTTCATAAACACGTCGCTCCGCCTGGTGGTTCGCGTGCCGTGCTTTATGACCAGGATCTCCCAGGTTTGCGGCGTCATCTCGTTCCTCTGCTCCTCATCGAGTCGTGAAGCCGACGCCTACGAGGCGCCGGAGCCACCATCGTGCGCCACCACGGTCGGTTCAAGCCCATCCACCCCGACGACCTCGCGCCAGGCTTCGAATCCGGTCTGAAATGCCACAACTCCGGCTTCAGGAAGCGCAATCTCGATCGCTTCGAGAATCTCGGTCGGCGACAAGCCGAGGTCGAGCGCGACACGAATGTGCGACTGGATGTGTCCCTTCGATGCGCGCATAACCGTGAGTGAGACGATGAAAATGAGTTCCTTCGTCTTACGGTCGAGCGTGCGCTGGTCGAGGTAGGCGGCCGAGACGAGCCCGTTTGCCGCCTTGAGAACGTCGAAGTCGTGCTTCGCCATAACCTTGTGGTAGTCGAGCACGTACCCACGCTTTCGGGCCATGTCGTCGATGTATTCCTGCGCGTCGGCGGTGTTTTCGGTCATGCTTGCTCCTTATTGATGGTGGTGTCTGTACCGATATTGATGGTGGTCTCTGTACCGATCGAAGTTCCTGCGAGGTTCTCGTATACCCGCGCGATCTCGGTGTGATCCGGTTGTTCCCCAAGTAGCTTGCGTCCCTCAGTGAGCAAACGGTAACTGGTTTCCGAAAGGGGTGATGCCGCTTGGGGAACCTCGATTTGCATTGCGATTCCCATGTCTTTGAGCATCAGGTCGTACGCGAAGTTCGATGCGTACGTGCCAGGCAGAATGTGGTTGACGAACTTCACCTGGGTAGCCTGGCTCATACCGGTCGAGGCGTTGAGCACCTCGATCATCCGGTGGGGTTCAATTCCAGCGGCCTGCCCACGCAGCACTGCCTCGCTCGCGACAGCCATGTTCGTCGCGCTGACGAGGTTGTTGATCGCCTTTGCCGCGTGGCCGGCTCCGCTGCCCCCAACAACGACAACGGTTGAACCGACCGCGTCGAGGTACGGACGTGCGCGCTCAATCGCGTCCGGCTTTCCGCCGACCAGCATGGTGAGCTCACCCGACGCCGCCTTCGAAATTCCGCCAGAGACGGGGGCATCAACGTAGTCAATGCTGTGCTCCGCGGCCACTGCGGCGAGCTTCTGCGTGCTGGCGGGAATGCTCGACCCCATGTCGATTACCAGCGTGCCTGCATCGAGCTGCTTCAACAGACCGTTTTCAAGCAGAATCTCCTCGACGTGTTTGCTCGTTGGCAGCATCAGAATGACCGTGCCGATGTCGGTTGCCTCTGTGAGATCGTAAATCGGGGCGGCGCCTGTTGCCCTGGCCGCGGCGTCGACCGAATCACGGTAGATATCGTGCACCTGTGTGGGGAAATGCTTTGCGATATGGGCGGACATGGGGTGACCCATCCGTCCCAGTCCGATAAAGAGTGTATTTTTCATGGTGCCTCCACTGTCTTGGCCAGGTATTCAATGGCGATCACTGACGCCGCCATGACGTGCTCGACGCTGGCGGCAAATGCGCGCGCCCCGTCCTGGGCTGCTATCGCGTCCACGACTGCCCTCAGCTCGGAGATCATCGATGGCCCCCGGTCCGGACGGGCCAGCGTGACCCGCCGTAATTGACTGATGCGCGCCTGCACGCCATCGAGTTGCTCCCCGATGATTTCGTTGTGACTCGCCCGGATGAGCGCCGCATAAAACGCGCGCTTGGCCGTGAGGATTTCGTCCAGGGGCGTAAGGTGCGTTTCAATTTCGTCGAGTCGTGCCTGTAGCTCGCGCAATTCAGCATCGGTGCGATTACTCGCCGCAAGTCTCGCGGCGGTGGCCTCGAGAGCAGCGCGTACCTCGTAGAGCTGTCGCGCCTGATCCGCGGACAACTCCGCGACGAGCGGGCCGACCTGCGGCTCGATCCGGATCAGTCGCTCCGACTCGAGCTGGCGCAAAGCCTCGCGGACCACGGTCCGGCTCACCTGCAGGTCTTCAACCAGGATCCGCTCTTTCAAACGCTCTCCGGCTCGAAGCTCACCCCGCACGATCCGATCGCGCAGCACCTTCACGGCTTGCTCACGCAACGGCGCGGCCTGTCGTTGAAGCATCGGCGCCCCTTTCCGAGATTACGGTAATACCGTATGCCTCTCATTGGCAAGTTTCGGCCCCGCATCACACTGGGCCCTGGACTACATGCCCTCCACCAGTTCGCGCAACACTTTCCGAACCCAGACGTTCTCCGGCGTTCCGTCATTTCGCACATTCCAGATCGCAGAGATCGTAAATCTCGGCGCGTGCAGCGGAACCGGGCTGCGCGTTAGATCCCCGATCCCCGCGAGCACTTCAGCGGCATGATCAGGAATCGTCGCCACCACAGGCATGCTCGACATAATTGAGGCCAGCCCCGAAAAGTGACTTATCGCACAGAGCACTTTCCGCTTGTGACCACGCGCCGCGAGCATGTCGTCCACCCACCCCCGCTGCACGTCGTAGGAGACCCTGACGTGATCGACCGCAACGTAATCCTCGAACGTGAGCCGATCGGAGAGCTGCAGCAACCTCGGGTTGTACAAGCAGCTGTAACCACCCGAGAACAGCGGCTCAGACTGGGATGTCGCCGACTGCTGACCGGGCGTCACCGTCAGGATGATGTCGTTGCGCTCACTGTCGACGCTGTCACGCCAGAGCACACTGTTCGTCTGGTGAATCGCGAAATCGACGGCCCAGCCCTCGGCAAGTTTGCGCTGGGCGAGCCTCGAGGCGAGCATGAGCTCGAGATCATCTGACATTGCGAGGTGGATCATCCGAGCACTCCGCATGGGGTCGAACTCGGAGTCCTCGTAGATGGCTTCGGCGATGGAGGTCAGTGCCGGCGCAAGACGCGCAGAAATTTCCAGCGCGCGCGGCGTGGGCAGCATGCCCGCGCGAGAACGCTCGAAGAGCGGATCGCCGAAGAGGGACCTCAAACGCGCCAGCGCCGCGCTTATCGCGCTTTGGCTCACATTGAGTTTTACGGCCGTGCGCGTCACGCTGCCTTCCTGCATTAGCGATTGAAAGACGACCAGCAAGTTGAGATCCACACGACGAAGATCAATCACATTCATAATCCTCATAATAACTATCGGTTAGACAAACCTTTGGAGCGTGCGCGATGGTTACTTAGCCCGGCTCTTCTTCCCCGCGGCGACCAAAGGAGCTCACCTATGCAATCCGCCGATACACTCGTCCCGAACAGCGATAATGAGCTTTTGGAGCTCTCGAAGCGCGACCGCCGTAAGCGCATGACCGCGGTTGGTATCGGCAACTTCATGGAGTGGTTCGACTTCGCGATTTACGGATACTTCGCCGCGATAATCGGCGCGCAATTCTTCCCGTCCGGTGACCCGACCGCCGAGATGCTCTCCGCTCTTGCAGTATTCGCCGTCGGATTCCTCTCCCGCCCGATCGGCGCCCTGTTCCTCGGGCCCATCGGCGATAAGTTCGGGCGCCGGACTGTCCTGATCATCACGGTGCTCGGCATGGGTGTGATCACGACGCTCATCGGACTGACGCCGTCGTACGCGGCCATCGGCATCGCAGCCCCGATCATCGTGGTGGCCTTGCGTCTGCTGCAGGGCATGATGGTCGGCGGTGAGTGGACCAGCGCGGCAGCCTATATCGGCGAGAGTGCGCCGAAGGCGAAGCGGGGGTTGTTTGCGAGCCTCGTGACTGCCACTGCCGGCCTCGCGTTCCTCGTCGGCACGCTCACTGCCGCACTGCTCAGCGCCGCGATGAGCGAGGAGTCTCTCTCCAGCTGGGGCTGGCGTCTGCCGTTCCTCGCCTCCTTCATCATGGCTATCGTCGCCGTGTATATCCGTCGCAAGCTTGAAGACACGCCCGTTTACCAGGAGCTCGAGCGCAAGCGCGCGAACAACACGGTCGAAGTCACGAGCTTCTCCCTCAAGGCGCGGGCGTTCATCATGACGCTCGCCTTCTCGGGAATCTTCGGCGTAAGCCTTTACTACTTCGTCACCTATGCCAACAACCACCTCACCGGGGCTGTGGGAATGGCCCGCGTTGAGGCCCTTATCGCGACCGGATCAGCCATCGTCGTGTACGTCCTGTTCAATCCGCTCGTCGGTGCGATCTCCGATCGCATCGGGCGACGACCCGTACTGCTCACCGGTGTGATCGGCCTCATTGTCTGGGCGCTGCCCACGTTCTTCCTCATGAACACCGGTGTCCCCTTCCTGGCGTTCCTCGGCCTCGTCGTGTTCTCGTTCTTCGTCGCATGCTGTGCTGTTATGAACAACGTGCTGCTGGTCGAGGTGTTTCCCGCGTCCATTCGGTCGACGGGATCGGCGATCGGCTACAACCTCGCCTACGCACTGCTCGCAGGCCCCGGCCCGCTGATCGCAGCGGCACTCGTGGCGAGCACCGGACTGCTCCACGCGCCGGCTTTCTATGTCATCGCCGTGGCTGTTGTAGCGCTCGCGGTGCTGTGGCCGATGCTCAAAGAGACCAAGAACGTCGACATCTCGCACGGCTAGTCGAAACCGAATCACCAGGAAGGGGTCACTAGTGACCAAGGTTGCAGTCATCCAGAGCGCGTCGGTTCCATTCGACGCCGACTCATCGACCGCAAAGGCAGAGCGGCTGATCGCCGAGGTGGGCGCTGAGGGCACGCAACTCGCGGTCTTCCCCGAGGCATTCATCGGGGGTTACCCGAAGGGCACCGCGTTCGGTACAGCCATAGGCGTTCGCACGGAACGCGGGCGGGACGAGTTCGCGCGATACAGCAACGGCGCCATCACTCTGGACGGACCGGAGGTGCGTCGTCTGGTGCAGGCCTCGGCGGAGTACGGCGTGTTCGTCGTCATGGGCGTCATCGAGCGCCTTGGAAACACGCTCTACTGCACGGCGCTGCACATCTCACCCAAGGACGGCCTGGTGGGCAAGCACCGTAAACTCATGCCGACGGCAACCGAACGACTGGTCTGGGGCTTCGGCGATGGGTCGACCCTCGACACGATGGATACTCCGTTCGGTCGCGTTGGTACGGTCATCTGCTGGGAGAACTACATGCCGTTGATGCGTCAGGCGATGTACGCCAAGGGCGTGCAGCTGTACTGCGCACCAACCGCAGATGATCGCCTGACGTGGCAAGCGAGCATGACGCACGTCGCGATCGAGGGCCGGGTGTTCGTGCTCTCCGCATGCCAGTACCTCACGCGAAGTGACATGCCTGAGGACCACCCGATCGACTTCGAAGCACCGCACGGGGACACCCTGATGCGGGGCGGCAGTGTGATCATCGATCCGACAGGCAAGGTGCTGGCCGGTCCAGTCTTCGACGAAGAAGCGATTCTGTACGCAAGCGTCGACCTCGAGACGAAGCTGCGTTCGCACCTCGATTTCGATCCCGTGGGACACTACTCGCGGCCCGACGTATTCTCCCTCACGGTCAACACTCGGCCGATGGACGGGGTGACGTTCACCAGCGGCCTCTAAATCACGTCGGGGGCGCACAGACAACCCAACTCTGCGCGCCCCCAGAAGCCAGAAGGTCACACGTTGACCCGGCGGATGTCGTGAATGCTCTCAGGAGACAGGGTGTTCGACTTAGGGAGCGCCGAGAGCGACGACGGCTGGACGCCCAAGTCCAGGTACACCGCATGAAGCGCCGCGACGACGGCGCCGGCCGCACCGGAGAAATCACCGAGCTCGACGCGGGTGAGGGTGGGGGCGATGCGAATGTTCTGTTCAAGGAGCCGCTGGTAGCTCCCGAGGTTTTCGGTGAGCGATTTCGCGATTCCGCCGCCAAGCACGATCGTTTCCGGTTCGCTCGATACCGCAATCGCGGTGAGCACCGCCACCAGGGCTTGGTCGAACTCCGCTCGAAGTTTCGCCCGCACCTGGTCCGGTGCGCTATCACTTCCCCCGCCCCCGTCAGCGAAGAGTTCCGCTGGGGATGCCAGCTCCATACCGGCAGCGGCGGCATGGCGGAGCAGACCAGGCCCCGTCGTGAAGCTCTCGAGACGTTCGCCGTGTGGTCCGATGGGGATCTGACCGAACTCCCCTACCAGTCCATGGCGGCCCCGAAGCACGACCCCGTCGATGGCGATTCCGACACCGAGACCGGCGCCAAGACTGAGCATCGCCGCGTAGGGGGTGTGCCTCGCTGCTCCGAAGCGCAGCTCGCCGAGCAGGGCGAGGTTGGCATCGTTGTCGACGTGCAGGGGCAGGCCGATTGCTAGCTCGCAGACCGTGAGGAACGTCGGATCTTCCACTTGTCGAAGGTTCGGGGCATTCGACACCGTTCGGTCGACCTGGCTGACAGCTCCTGGCAGTCCGAGACTGATCGCGGCCACCGTATCCCAGTGGTCTCCCACAGCGAGCTTCGCTGTATCGGCGACCCACAGCGCCAGTTCTGTCGGACCAAGTTCGGTCGGCGTGGGAATCTCGATCGCGGTCATCGGGTTCGCCAGAAGGTCGGTGACGATCATTCTGGTGTTCGACGCGCCAAGGTCGATTCCGAGAACCAGGGAGGCGTCAGCGACCAGGTCGAGAAGGATGGCGCGGCGGCCGCGGTTCTCCACGACCACCTCGGACACCTCGCAGACGACCCCATCCAGAATCAACTGGTCTACCGCCCTCGTCACGGTGGCCGCGGAGATCCCGGTGGCCTCAGCGATCTGTTTGCGGGTGGCAGGACGCTGGTTGAGCAGTTCAGTGAGAACAGCGTTCCGGTTGAGCTCGCGAATGTCCTGGGCCACGCAAACCTTCCTCGATCTGTGCACCGATTCGCCCGAAGGGAAGCGAGCGTTCGCCTCACAGTATGCCGTATGGGCACTCTTTTCAATCACCGTGAATTTTAATGCTTTTCGGCAAGCACGAATCGCCGCCGCTGATCAATCATCGTCGAAACAAAAATGTAACAATCTTCGACTTGACTTTATTTGCTTCATGAAATCAAACTTGTTTCCACAAGGTCAACGGTGACGGTCCCCAGTTCCACGGGTCCTCCGGATGTGACCGAACGCTCACGTGGATAGGACACCTCAATGCAACTCACATCATTGCCCCGCACACGCCTTCTCGCGGTCGGCCTCGTCGCTGCCTTAGCCCTCACCGGGTGCTCAGGCGGATCAAACTCAACCGGCACCGGTACGGATGCCTCATCGGCTCCTGCCGCGGAACCCAGCCGCGAGTTTGCCGGGCCCAACGGCGAGACCCCGGGCGCCCTCTCGGAACTGTCCCTCACGGACGAGGAGACCACGACCGTCAAGGACGGAAAGTTCACCGCCGCATTCGTGTGGCACACGTCGTCCGAGTTCGTATCGGCGGTGGAGGACGGCGCCAAAGCGGAGTTCGACAAGCTGGGAATCGATGTGGTGGCAAGCACTCAGGCCAGCTTCGACTCTGCAACCCAGGCGAACAACCTGCAGACCGTCCTCGCCTTGAACCCTGACATCATCGTGACAACGGCGGTCGACGCGGTATCGGCCGCAGCAACTTTCCAGCCAGCGGTCGACGCGGGGGTGAAGCTCGTGATCATGACGACCCCGCCCGCCGGCTACACCGCCGGCGACCAGTTCGTCTCGATCGTCACCGAAAACCTCACTGAGGCCGGGAAGGCTAACGCAGAACTACTCGGCGATGCCTTGGACGGCAGCGGCAAGATCGCATACATGTACCACGACGCGGACTTCTGGTTCACGAACCAGCGTGACGAGGCTTTCAAAGCGTGGATGTCGTTCCTGTACCCCGATGTCGAGATCTCGGCAGAGGAAGGCTTCACTGACGAGGCGAAGACCCAGGAGATCGCCGCAGCCCTGATCGCGCGCAATCCCGACATCACGGGAATCTACGTTCCATGGGCCACCGCCGCGCAGGGAGTACTCTCCGCACTCCGCGACGCCGGCCGTAGCGACGTCAAGGTCGTCACTAACGACCTCGATGCCACGCTCGCCGCAGACATGGCCGCCGACGGACCGGTTGTGGGAATGGTCGGCAACGGTGCCACCGGCATCGGGACCGGCCTGGCCATCGCCGGCGCCTACGGCATGCTCGACAAGAAGGCACCCGAGCTCGTGGCTTCCACTCCGATCGCGGTCACCAAGGCGAACCTCGATGAGGGCTGGATGAAGGACTACGGCACCAAAGCCCCGGCCAGCGCGACCAAGTAACCCATCGCGGCCGTCCGACGCAACCGCTCCGTTGCATGTCGAACAATACGCCGCCAACCGGTGTGCCCCACCTCGGGCCTCAGAGCATAGATCCGGGGGCGAAGCTTTTCGAGCTTCGCCCCCGGAACCTCGAAAAGAAAGTAGAACCCTCATGCGACGATTCGCTCGCGCACCCCTCGCACTTGCAGCGTTGACGATCAGCGCACTGGCCCTCAGTGCTTGCTCTGGCGCAGGTTCAGGCTCAGGCTCCGGTACCGACGACGCCCTCCCCAGCAGCACCGTCATTGACAGGTTCGGGAGTATCACCGAAACCGTCGGCCCAAACGGGGAGACACCCACCCCTTCGTCCGAAATCACCCTGACCGATGAACAGAAGAGCCAACTGGCGTCGGGCGGCTACCGGGCCTCGATCCTGTGGCACGAATTGTCGAGCTGGACTAAGGCCCTTCAGGCCGGAATTGAGGACCAGCTCGCTGAACTGGGAGTCGAGGTTGTGAGTACGTCGGATGCGAAGTTCGACGCCGCAACGCAGGCGAACCAGATCGAAACAACGCTGGCGCTCCAGCCGGACGTGATCCTCGGTCAGGCGGTCGACCCGACGACCGCCGGTGCCGCGTATCAACCGGCCGTCGACCAGGGTGTGAAGCTGATCTTTGCCGATCAGGCCCCCGACGCCTACACGCACGGCGATCAGTACCAGGCGGTTCTCACAGACGATCTGTTCCAGATCGGCGAGCGTGCAGCGAACCAGCTCGGTGAGGCTCTCGGTGGCACGGGTGAGGTGGCCGTTCTGTACTACGACGCAGAATTCCACGTCACGAACTTCCGCGACGCCGCTTTCCTTAGCACGCTGGCGAAAAACTTCCCAGACATCAAAGTTGTAGCGAAACAGGGCTTCACTGACCCGAACAAGGCCGAAGAGATCGCCAACGCGCTCCTCACCAAGCACCCGAACCTTGCCGGAATCTACACCAGCTGGGCCGTTCCCGCCCAGGGGGTGCTGTCCGCCCTGAAGAATGCCGGCAACTCCACTACGAAGATCGTGACGATCGATCTGGACGACACCATCGCAACCGATCTGGCGTCCGGCGGCAACGTTGTGGCGATCGTGGCGGATCGCGCCTATGACTACGGCCGTGCCATGGCCGTCTCCGCAGCACTCGCCATCCTGGGCCAGCCCGCCCCCGCATTCGGCGTAACCGACTCGGTGACGGTCACTAAGTCGACCATCGCAGAAGGATACGAAGCATGGAACCAGCCGGTGCCCGCGACCGTTCAGGACGCCCTGAAGTAGCCAACCGGAACGCCCGAGATACAGATACAAACGCAACAGAACGGCACCCAAAAGGTATGACATCCACGCAACCCCGGAGAGAACCCCTCGGGCACGACCCCCATCCCCATAACTCCGGCTCGCTCGACCACGTGATCGGCGTCGATCTCGGAGGAACCAAGATCCGGGCCGGCATCGCCACTGTGGCCGGGGAGCTTCTCGCCGAGAAGCGAACAGATACGAGTAGTGACGGCTCGGACGTGAGCGGGCAGATCTATTCGCTCGCCCTGGAGCTCTGCGACACGATCGGGATCACCCTCGACCGCGTCGCAGCAACCGGAGTCGGCGGCGCCGGAGTCCCGGACACGACGGGGACGACGTTCGACCTCGCGCCGAACCTCACCGCGCTCAGCGCCATCCCGTTCACCGAGCGACTCAGCGCACTTCTCGGTCACCCCGTTGTTATCGAAAACGACGTCAATGTATCGGCCGTCGGTGAGCTGATCGCCGGCCTTGGTCGCGGTCACTCCGACTTCGTGTTCATCTCGGTCGGAACGGGAATAGGAATGGGCATCATCGCCAACGGCTCTCTAGTTCGGGGCGCCAAGGGCGCGGCGGGCGAGATCGGCTTCCTGCCATTCGGAGCCGATCCGCTCGAATCGGCGAACCACGTTCGAGGCCCGCTCGAGGAGGTGACCGCCGGCGACGCCGTCTCGAGTCGTTTCCTGGTCAGCGAGGGTTCGGTACTGTCTCCTGAAGAGATTTTCGCCCGCGCGGCCACCGGCGACCAGCGAGCTGTCGACGCCGTCGATGAGGAGGCTCGCTGGCTGGCCGCCGGAATCGTGGCCGTCAACGCTGTGCTCGCCCCAGAGCTCATTGTGCTCGGCGGCGGCATCGGGACAAGGGCCGACCTGCTCCCGCGCATTACTTCCTGGCTGAACCGTTTCGGCCAGCCAGACCTCACCATCCGCGTCAGCGAACTCGGTCATCTGGCACCCGTGATCGGGGCCGTTACCATCGCCACCGAAGCCGCTGCCGCGGCGCAGAAAGGGACTTCCCGATGAGCACAACAACCCAGACCGAGCCGAGTCTTCTCGCGCGGGCAAGCAACGTGAAATGGAGTAACTACGTCGTCTACATCGGCTTCGTGCTGGTGTTCGTCTTCTTCGCGATAACGCAGACGCAGTACTTCCTCAACCCCACCAACCTCACCAACATTGTGATCCAGGCCGCGCCGATCACGATCATGGCCATCGGCATGGTCTTCGTGCTGAGCACGGGTGAGATCGACCTGTCGATCGGTTCGACAGTAGCCCTCTCGGCCCTCACCGCCGCCGTTGTGTTGCAGTCGACTGATGTGTGGTGGATCGCCGCCGCGGCCGGCCTTGCCGTCGGTGCGATTGTCGGACTCGTGAACGGGATCTTCATCACCTGGGTGAGACTCCCCTCTTTCCTCGTGACACTCGCCACGATGGGACTCGTGGCGGGCCTCGCCCGCCAGCTGACTGACCTTCAGTCCGTTCCGGTCACCGACAAGGCGTTCGTATGGATCTTCGGTGGCGGCAATTTGCTCGGCCTGCCGATCATGGTGTGGTGGACGATCGCCGCGGTTCTCGTGGGATGGCACCTGTTGCGTCAGCGCCGCTACGGCGCCCACGTGCTGGCGGTCGGTAACAGTGCCGCGGCGTCCAGGGTCAGCGGCATCAAGGTCAACCGGGTGCGCTTGATGGTCTTCGTGGGCAGCGCAATGACGGCCGCCGTCGCCGGACTGCTCTACGCGGGTCGCCTTCAGGGTGCCAGGTACACGCTCGGTGAGACGGACCTCATGACCGTGATCGCAGCCGCCATCGTCGGCGGCACCAGCCTCTTCGGTGGAAAAGGAACCGTCATCGGAGCGCTCATCGGAAGCCTTCTGATGAGCATGATCAACAACGGTCTGATCCTGTCCGGGCTCAATGTCTCACAGCAGATGATCGTGCGCGGCGCCATCATCCTGATCGCGGTGTCGTTCTCCCTCCGTGGCAAAAAGAACAGCTAGAAGGGCAAGAACCGATGTTCCTCAATCTCCTCCGCCGTCGTAACCCCGAATTCCTCGAAGCCATCGCTTCCCTGCATCGCGCTGGTTCCCTCCCGACCAACACCTACCCGATCGACCTCGACGCTGTCGGCCGCAATGCTATCGAGTACACCGCCGAGACCAAACGGCTCGGGCTGCAGCCGTTCGCCATGACCAAACAGATCGGCCGCAACCCCGACGTATCGAGGGTGCTCGCGGAATCGGGCATCACCCACGCGGTCGGTGTCGACCTTCAGTGTGCGATCGCTGCAGCATCCGGTGGTTTGAAGGTGGGCCATCTCGGTCACCTGGTTCAGATCCCGCGAAACGAAGCCGACACAGCGGCAGCGCTCGAGCCGTTGTACTGGACCGTCTTCAACGAGACGAAGGCCAGGGAGGCCGGCGCGGCCTCATTGCGCCGCGGTCGCGTGCAGGATGTGTTGCTGAGGGTGGTGCAGGACGGCGACCGTTTCTACACCGGGCACGAAGGAGGATTCCCGCTCGACGAGATCGTGGCGGCGGCCGACCTGATCGACGGCATCCCCGGAGTCCGGTTCGCCGGCATCACGACGTTCCCCGCCACCCTCTTCGACGCGGAGCGCGGAGCGGTCGGTGCCACACCGAACCGGTCGACGCTGACAGCGGCCGTCGAGTTATTGAAGGCGGCTGGGCGCACCGACATTCAGGTGAATGCCCCAGGCACCACATCGATCTCGGTACTTGAGGCCCTCGCTGAAGCCGGCGCCACCCAGGTGGAACCGGGTCACGGACTCACGGGAACGACTCCGGCCCACGCGGTCGCCGATCTCGTCGAGGAACCGGCGATTGCCTACGTGAGCGAGGTGTCACACCTCTATAACGACCGCGCCTACGTTTTCGGCGGCGGCCTGTACGTCGACCCGGTACTGGGTGATGTGGAGACCTCGGCGATCGTCGTGGCTACGGGGAACTCCGGTCAGCCGACGGCACGCGTCGCAGATCTCGAACCGCTCCCCGTCGAGATGCCCGCACCTGAGGCGATCGACTACTACGCGACAATCCCTTTGAACGGCCGAAAGGACATTGCCGTCGGCGACACCGTGATTTTCGGCTTCCGTCCACAGGTGTTCGTCACCAGAGCGTCCACCGCAGCCGTGTCCGGCATCGGCACCGGCACCCCCCGGGTGGAGGGGATCTGGGCCGCAGACGGCTCCGCACCCCTCACCCTCCCCAACTCTTGATCGACTCCCTCAGATTGGAACAGACCATGCCGAGCGAAACAGTACTCCCCGACCGGACGGACTCCGGGACCCCCGCAGAGACCCCATTGCGCCTTGTGGGCATTCACAAGAGCTTCGGTGGCGTCGTCGCCATCAAGAATTTCGACCTGGATGTGAAAGCCGGCGAGATCGTCGCTCTCGTCGGAGACAACGGTGCGGGCAAGTCAACACTGATTAAGATCATCTCAGGCCTCTACCAGCCGACCGAAGGCGAGATCTGGCTCAACGGGCAGGAGGCGAACTTCCGGGATGCCTCGGATGCACGTGCCAAGGGTGTCGAGGTGGTCTATCAAGACCTCGCCCTGGTGGTGGACCAGCCGGTGTACATGAACATGTTCCTGGGACGAGAGCTCACAACCGGGCCGCTCAAAATCCTCGACCGCAAGCGCATGGCGACAGAGACGCAACAGCTCGTGGACGCCCTCGACGTTCGGATTCCCTCGGCCAAAGCTACGCTCAGCGATCTCTCCGGAGGACAGCGCCAGGGTGTCGCGATCTGCCGCGCAACCCACTGGGCATCCAGCCTCGTCCTGCTGGACGAGCCGACGGCCGCCCTCGGTGTGGCCGAGACGGCGAAAGTTGAGGAGCTCATCCTCAAGCTCAAAGCCCGTGGAGCCGCCATCCTGATCGTCAGCCACAACATGGACCAGGTATTCCGGATCGCCGACCGGGTCTCCGTGCTGCGACGCGGAACACAGGTAGCCACACGCTCTCTGGCGGACACCACCCACAATGAACTCGTCGCAATGATCACAGGACTCGCCTCATGACAGCATCCGCTCCCACCACGGTGAACACGCCCGGAGAACACCTGCACTCCGAGATCGCCGAACAACCGGCCCGCTGGCGCGACCTGATCTCTCTTCAGCGTGAGGCGCTCGAGAAAGCGGCCGCCGTCATCCGCGACACGGCGCCGGAACTGATCGTCTTCGCGGCGCGTGGTTCGAGCGATCACGCCGCTCAGTATGGCCAGTACCTCGCCCACAACCTTCTGCGCATCCCGGCGATGCTGGCTACACCGGCGACTGCAAGCACGTTCGGGGTGACGCTCCGCTACCCCCGCTCGGTGATGCTTGCGGTGTCCCAATCCGGGGAGTCGCCCGACCTGCTGGAGACGGTGAGATCAGCGCAGCACGCCGGAGTTCCGGTCATCGCGTTCACCAACAACGACGCCAGCACGCTCGCGGGCCTGAGCCAGGTGCACGTTCCCCTCACGGCCGGTCCCGAGCTCTCCGTCGCAGCGACCAAGACATACACGGCCGAACTCCTCGCTCTGTACCTGGTGCTGTCCCGCGCCGCTGGCACCGAGTGGACCGAACTCGAACACTCAGTGAAAGCTCTAGCAGCTGCGGGCGAGAACACGATCCTGTCCTCGACAACCGCCACTTCCATGCTAGCGAAGACCCTGCGGGACGAGCAGCGGGTCCTCGTCGTCGGGCGCGGGTACTCGATGTCGTCGGCCAAAGAGGGAGCCCTGAAGCTCATGGAGACCAACGCCATCGCGGCGTCCGGTTGGAGTGTGGCGGATGCCACCCATGGTCCCCTCGGTCAGGTCCTCGCCGGAACACCCGTGATCGTGCTCGCCGCCAGCCCAGGCGGGCTTGAGTCCGTGGTCACGTTCAGCGCGGCGGCCGCCGATCTGGGGGCGCACCTCATCGTGATCGGACAACATCAGCTCGGCGCCCTGGCGACGGTCCCCTCTCGGATTCCGCTTCCCGACCTGGATGCGCGGGGCGTTCCGTCTGAACTCATCCCAGTGATCGAGATCCTGCCACTGCAGCAACTCGCTCTTGCACTTGCTCTCGAACGAGGACTGAACCCGGATCAGCCCGCGGGGCTGAACAAAGTAACAAGGACTCACTAGATGACTGACGTGTCGAACAAGGATGCAGCCGGGTTTGTTCAAACCGTGCTCGGCCCCGTACCAGCCGATTCGCTCAAACGAGTGATGGTCCACGAGCATCTCCTGTCGCTCACACCCGGTCCGTGGTTGCGCGGGGGCGCGGCCGACGATCGGGTCGACCTTGCAGTTCACGCGCTGTCGGCGCTCGCTGCCGTCGGAGTCGGCACGGTCGTCGACATCAGCCCATACGGTGTGGTCGGTCGCGACGACGACGGTTCGAACGCTGCGTTGCTCAAGCGAATCGCGGAAAAAACGGGGTTGAACATCGTCTCCGGGACCGCTGTGTATCTCGAGGCATACTCACCACAGTGGGCGTTGGACGCGAGCCTGGCGGAACTCACGGCCCGCTTCATCGCCGACGCCACGACCGGTATCGGCGAGTCCGGAGTGCTGGCCGGCGTTCTCGGCGAGCAGGCGACCAGCCTCGGAGACATAACCGCTCACGAGGAGAAATGCCTGAGGGCCAGTGCGAGGGCCGCCCGAGAAACCGGCCTCGGGATCATGACCCACACCACGCACGGAACCATGGCGCACGAGCAGATCGACATATTGCTTGCAGAAGGAGTCGACCTCAGCACCGTCGTCATCGGACACATGGACACCCAGTTGAGCATCGACTACGTCCGCTCGGTGAGCGACAGGGGGGTCAACGTTGCCATCGACACCATCGGCAAGCAGACGTGGGAATTCTTCGTGGGGCCGCCAGAGGAAGACCCGGCGGAGGGCGAGTTCGTGAAGAACAGCTTTCACCGTGCGGACTCAAAACGAGCGGATCTCGTGGCCGCGTTGGTGGCCGATGGTCGCAGCGACACGATCTTCCTGGCCAGCGACCTCACGGGAGCAGAGGTGTGGATGAACCCGACCACCCACGGCCAGCAAGGATACAATTACTTGATCAACTCGTTCTTGCCCATGTTGCGCGAGCGCGGAGTCACTGAAGCGCAGTGCGACCGGATGCTGGTGTCCAATCCCGCGCGACTTCTGACCCGTCTCTGAGGCTCGTTCTCTTTGGGAGCCGGTTCCGTGGGGGGACGTCATGCACGCTTCAGGTTTCTTGTTTGAATGGGGCGGAGACGTGCCGCCGCTCAGTCGACGACGGGTCTTGCTCTACCAGCTTCCGCTGTCTGTGACGCTGTTGCTTTTGCTTGTGGCTTACGCAATGGTCAACCCCTCACAACTTGGCGATCCTCGTCTTCACGGAAGCATCATTCCCCATGTCATCATCGTTGGCCTGTGCTTCGCCGTCCCGTGGGGCCGACTTCCCGAACCGTTGAGCTTGCTCATACCTCTCCTCGACATGTTCGCGATCGGCCTGAGCCGCGAAGTCGACCCGCATGTCTTGAGTGCGATGTCCTTCTTGTTGATCTACCCGGTGGTGTGGCTTTCCACCGTTGGGCGTGTGGCCGGGCCCGCCCTCACGGTGATCGGCACAGGACTCACACTGATCCCGCCATTGGTTCTGAGCGTCGATGGGAACCACGGGAGTCTTGTTCGCCCCTTCCTGTTGACTTTCGTGCTGGTCGCGATTTCGATCTTCACAGGCATCGTGTATCGGTCGCTCAGGAAAAAACGCCGACAGATCGAAGCTAAGGACGCTGAACTGCAGGCGCTGCTCCGTGAGGCGAAACAACGCGAACGCCTCGTCAATACCATCGTCAACACAGTCAGCGTTGGCGTCATGGCGCTCGATGAACAGGGAAACCTGCTCATGGTGAACAACGAGCAGCAGGAACACATGGATTGCACGACCGGACCCCATCAGACGTTAGCGGCGTCCATGCCGATTTTCGCCGGGGACAAAAGCACTCCGATCTCGGAAGCGACGCATCCGATCGCTCGGGCGGCACGGGGCGAAACGTTCGCGGATCAACTGGTCTGGTTGAAGCGTGGAGACGACGGAGTTGCCCTTGCGGCCACAGCCCGGGTGATGACCGATGACACTGGAAAATTCGCAGGATCCGTGTTGGCCTTTTCCGACATCACATCCCTGGTCACCGCCCTCACCGCCAAGGACGACTTCGTCGAAAACGTTTCCCACGAGCTCCGGACCCCACTGACGTCGCTCCTGGGCTACCTGGAGTTGGTCAAAGACGGCCCATACTCGTTGCCAGCTGACGTCACCGCATACCTCGACGTCGTCGAACGGAATGGACAACGGCTCCTGCGACTCGTCACCGATCTGCTGGACGTAGTGGCCGACGACATCATCGTCCGACCGCAGCCAACGGACTTGGCTGATCTCCTCGAGAAGAGTGTTGCGAACGCTCGACCGGCAGCGGTCGCCAATAAGGTTCAGCTGGTCCTTGATCAACCTCCGTCGCTGACGGCATTCATCGACGCGGACCAAATCTCGCGCGCAATCGACAACCTGATCTCCAACGCGATCAAATTCTCTCCATCAGGTGGCACAGCGACTGTAAGCGCGAAACACACCCCCGACGACATCGTGATCGAGATCTCAGATACAGGCATGGGGATGAGCGCCGACGAGCGGTCACAGGCCTTCACGAAGTTCTTCCGAAGTCCAGCAAACAGCGGCTCAGCAATCCCCGGCATCGGGCTGGGCTTGCTCACATCCAAATCTATTGTCGAATGTCATGGCGGAACGCTCGCGCTGACAAGCGCTCTTGGCACTGGCACCACCGTGATCATGACCCTTCCCCTGATGGAGCGGGTTGCGCGGACGTAGATTCCCACTGCCGTCGCGGCGGCCAGATGACGGCACGGAGACTGCGATAGAACCATGAAGAGCCACCGACGAGCGGGAGGGAACGGAGGACTCGGATTGCTGATCGCGAGACGCCTGACCGCCCCGGTGAGCGGCCGACGGTATGACCTCACAATTCGCGGCGTCGAAGCCCTACGAATGCGACGCCTGCGATGGCGACGGCCCCAAGAGCCCAACGACCTGTCACACTGTCACCGCCTGATTTCCTGTCCGTTTTGACTCAGTAGTCGGCAAGTGCCGCGAGTGTGTTGGTGGCGGGGGCGGTGGTGGCATGCTTCCACCCGGTCCCCGCCCAGAGGTTCACGGCCGACGCGTCGCCTGCAGCGGTTGCGGCTGTCCGGATCGGTTTGGTGAGGTGGTGAAGCGCGGGATACCCCGCCGGGGCGTCCGCGTCGTGGTCGATGACGAACTGGTTCGCAAGAGCACGGGCTGGTCGGCCGGTGAATGCTCGAGTGAGAACGGTGCGGTTGTAAGTCGGGTTCGCGAGCGCGTCTTTGTGAAGCGAAGACGCACCGCTCTCGGGCGAGCGGAGGACGGCGGTGCCGACCGCAACCGCGGCTGCTCCGGCCTCGAGCACTGTCCGAACATCGTGGGCGTCGGTCACCCCGCCGGTAGCGATCAGCGGTAGGTCGACGGCGCTGCGCACGTCTCGGATCAGGTCGGGCAGCGACCGGTTCACTGGGACTCGTGTCGGGTCCAGGATTGCCGAGTGTCCGCCGGCCGCTGCGCTCTGCACCACCAGGACATCGATCCCGAGAGCGGAGGCCAGTTGCGCTTCGCGTGAGGATGTCACGGTCTGCATTGTGACGCTGCCGGCTGCACGTAGGCGCCGCACGACCGTAGCGTCGGGTAGGCCAAACGTGAAGCTCACGATGGGCACCGGGTCGTTGACGAGAACTCCGATCTTGGCCTCCCACTCATCGTCGTCTTCAAGAATCGACGGCAGGCCAGGAACTGCGAATCGCTTTGCCGTGGGCAGGAGTGTTTCGGCGTACCGCCGGTAAATGTCGGGGTCGATAGGCGACGGGTTCGGGACGAACACATTCACGCCGAACAGTTCCGTGCCATCGCTGCGAACGGTTCGGATCTGTTCGCTCATGCCCTCGGCGGTGCGGTATCCGGCTGCTAACTGCGCAATGTGGCCCGATTGGGCCGCAGCCATGACCAGGTCAGGAGTCGAAGGGCCGCCAGCCATAGGCGCGACGAAAACTGGCGAGGCGTTGGCAAGAAAGGCCGGAAGTGACGACATGTTCCCTTTATTTCGTTCTTCTACGCACCCAAATGTACTATCGCGACTCGACCGCCGGTCCGGTTAACAGCAACGGTTGGACGGCAGGTGTCCGCCGGATTCCAATAACACCCGATCTGTCGGAATCAGCAATCGGCGCCACGCAATTGCGAGTCAGTGCGCGCCTTCGAGGTCATGCACATCGCGGGCGACCGCCCGACGCGCCAGACGTCCTGGCCGGGCGATCCACCGGCGGACTCGGTCGAGGACCTCTCAATCCACGACCGCGAGGAGGAATTCGTCAACTTCGTCTTCGAAGACGTTGCAAGACGCCGTACCGCTGAGACGGCATCCTGGCTCCGGTCCGACCGGCCATAACTGGAAACTTCAGCGAGTCGTTTGCAGGTCGCACACAGGTGCTGAGGTGGCAAGGGCGCGACGCATTTGTCCCCCGCTCAGCGGGCATCCCATCGGGCGGGTCTTACGGGCAGGGCTGGACCCGCAAGATGCGACGCCCCCTCACTGAGCCTAGTTTTCAGTTGTGGTCCGGTCTACGGGCGCGCAAGCGGGCTGCGAGATTAGTGGCCTGGTCATCCGCCAGTACGTGGGTGACCCTGCTGTTCAGGCGCACGTGGGTAGTTTCACCCCGGGTATTCCTTCGCACCCACCACTAATGTATCGTCTGGTTGACACATTAGCATAGCGATGAGGAGGCGGCGATGCCGTTCTATCTGGTTTGGACAGAAGAGATTATCGTGCTCACCATCGGGCTGGTCTGTCTCGGAGTCGTTCTGCATCTCGTCAGGAAGCCCGACGGCGTCCGGACCGGACAGTCCGTTGTTGGTCGGTTGGCCGCACTAATTGTCTTCGCTGGGATCATAGTGTTCTCGCTAACGCGTTTTTGGTTTCACTCCGAATTGCCAGGGGCAACCTGGCGGAACAGCATCCCACTCGCCGCTGCGTCGCTTGCGATCATCCTGTACGCGAATGCCGGCGTTCGACCGCTGCCGGCTGTTCCGCCTCGAGAAATTGACGTGGCGCCCCGCACCATGTGGTCGTTCGGTCCTCGGGCGTGGTTTGCGGGCTGGGTCACTTTCGCTGGACTCCTCAGTGCCACCGTTCTTCTCGCCGGACTGGCGTCGAGCACGGACGGGGAAGGCCGCCACACGATCATTGTGCTCGATGTTGGTAGTTCACAAGCTGGAACAATCTTCTTTGGGTGGGCCTTCGGTGTGCCGGTGTTGTTTTTTCTAGCAGTCCTCTCGGCAGTCAACTGTTTCGCGTTGTCACGGATCGCTCGTCCGGCGATGCCGGCGGATCCGCTGCAACGTAGCCTGGAAGCCTCGATCCGTCGCAACCAGGTTCGGACGGTTCTGGCGCTTTCGGTTGGTGCAATCACCTTCACGTTGGGAGCTGCACTGAACTTCATCAGTCGCGCGGCATCGCTCGGGGCATCGGTGCCTAGACCCGACGGCGTTCGAATCGAACTCGGATCATCGTTCGCAGCCCTGCAAATTCCGCTGACGATTTCTGGACTGCTCCTGCAAGGTCTCGGCGTCGCCCTGGTCGTTCTTCCCCTGTTCCAGTCGAGCCACAAGACATCCGCTAACGTCCTGGGGACAGATCGCACCCGAGTCACGGCGGAAAGAACGTCGGACTGATGGTTGCCATCGATCTCGGTGGCGCAGCACCGCCGTCGGAGCAGATCTACCAGCAACTGCGCGGCCTTATCCTCTCCGGCCGAATCGCCGCAGGCGAGCGGTTGCCCACGGTACGGCAACTCGCTCGGGACCTCGGAGTCGCCCCCGGCACGGTCGCACGCGCGTACAAACAACTAGAGCTCGAGTCCTATGTCCAGACCCGCGCGCGGGGTGGCACCACCGTACTCACCTCACCCCAAAGCCTGCCAGCAGAAGTTCTCAAAGCAGCGCGCGCGCTGCACGACGCCGCGGTCCGCCATGGCACCAGCCTCGACGACTCGATAGCTACACTCACGGGAATCTGGGACAGCGACGGCGGCGCCAACGATGCGACGTCGTCCAACTAGCAAATTTCGACGGCGCGCACGGTGAGTTCACGGCGCTTGATTCGCCACACGCGAGAGAGTGCAACATCCGTCCGTTGAGCGTTGTGCCTGCGGGCTATGGGCGCGGGCCGGCAGGTGGAAAGTCTTCGTCGTGAAAGCCCAACAGCGCCATATTGTGCGGCATCAGACCGGTTCGCAGAAGCCGCTCCGGATTCACACCATGTTCGATCGCTCTGCGAACGTCGTGTCCGCGTGCCTGGGCCGTGACGTGTCCGGGCTCTAAAATAGTGCCGCTGACTGACTCGCGACTGCTACGTGTCCCGGCTGTGATTTCGGAACGAATCAGCTCGGTGTATCGATCCAGCTCGGACCGGAATTCGCTTTCATCGTCGTACGCCGCGACACGAACGTTGCGCCGCTGATTACGCATTGGGTCAAATCGATAATGGTGAATAACCCATCGCCATATGTCGTCGTCGTCGTCCGGATCAACCTCGCTCATGGGCGTATCTTCTCAGCAAGCGTGGACGATCACAACGGAAAGCCTTGGAGCGAAAGGCCCGATGCGTTCGGGTTTCGATGTCTCGCTGAGGGTTGCCGGCACGGAACGTATCTCCGGGACACTGAACCCTGGTGAGTCACGGGGACTCTGAAGGGCTGGTGACCGTGACCCTCGAGATTCTTCGGTTGATGCAGATGATTCTCGTCCCATGCGCGTTCGTAGCCGTCATGTTTTTCGCCCTGAACCTCTTCGAAACCTTCCCCAAGGAAAAAGGAGCGAAGCTTCCCCCGCGGCCGAGAAATGGTGTCTAGCTGCGATCGCGCTCACGGGATCTGCCGCCGTGGCGACGGTACTGACTTTCCCCCTCGCGTAACTCTTGCGCTAATGCAATTCGCACAGCGCGGACAAGCACCTTACCTTCGGTGGCTCCGCTGTACACGCAATCACCCCTGAGGGTCACTCGGCGGCATTGCCGCCGAGGGAAGCCAGAAGTTCATTGCAGGCGGCTTCGCAGCGGCGGCACGCTTCGGCGCAAATCCGGCAGTGTTCGTGCATGCCGGCGTGCTGTTGGCATTCGTCGGCGCACGCTTTGCAGGACGACGCGCAGGCTTCAAGGGCGGCTTTGGTCACGTTGGCGTCGTAGCCGGTGTGCCGGGAGAGGATTTTGCCGGTGGCCGCACAGATGTCAGCGCAATCCAGATTAGTGCGGATGCATTTGGTGAGTTCAGCGACCATCTCTTCGCCCAGGCATGCATCCGCGCAGGCGGTGCAAGTCTGTGCACATTCGAAACAGGCAGCGATGCAGTCGGCCAGTTTCTGACGATCGATGTCACCGAGATCTTTCGGATAGGTGTCCAGCATTGAAGTGATGTGAGTCATTGTTCTACTCCTAACCCATAGAAGAAAAGAGGGCCGGCGGGCTGCGGGCCCTCCAACGACGGTAGCTTCCTCGTCCGGACCTGGCTACCCCGGTGCTCGGCTGACCTTCGAGCGGTGTCGGGCATTTTGACCGGCTAGCCTCCGCGTGCAACGAGAAGTTTCATGCCCGCCGTCCAGGTCTCATGGCGACCACCGCCAAATGAAGAGGTAATTGGATCGACGTACGCCAAGTCGGCACCCGAGAGGCGTGAGAGGTATCTACTGCGATGTGGCGCCCCTCACTCTTCCAGCCGGTGGACGGCGTAGAGTCCGAAGGAGCCTCAACAGTCAGTCCGCCCCAACCCGACCCCTGCGCTTACCGAAACTGGACAGCAGCGCTCTACGTCAACGCGGTGGTCCGTGGGTCGCCCATTCAGTCGGTCGAGCACTGGCGGTCCGCCGTGTCCTCGTAGCCGGGGGCGGAACGGGCCTGCGCATCTTCTGAGGTGGTGGCTACCCCGTTTTGGCGGATGTCGTTGATCAGCCACTCCATTTCTTTGATCTCCCTGCGCTGCGCATCGCTGATATCCACAGCTAGTTGGCAGACGCGCACATCCTGGATCTGGGCACGTTCCGAGCGTGTGATTGCCAGTGAATGGTGCGGGATCATAGCGCTCATCCATGAGGTGTCGTTGACTGTTATCTGGCTGCGATCGAGGGCGATTCCGCCGCCAATGAGCAGGAGACTGATGGCGATGATGGCGATGTTGCCCCTGAGATTCTTGTACATGTTCAGCATCCAGGCGAGCATGACTAACCCCATGGTTCCGCCCATGGTGAGGGCCATGAAGAGCCGGCTTTCGCTAAAGCGGACGTGCCCGATCTCCCACGATCCAACGAACATCACCCAGTACATAACCACCATGCCGGTGAGGATCATGGCCCCGAAGCGAAGGTACATCATCATCGATTTGCGAGCACCCTCATTTCCATGCTGCTGGTGGTCCTCGGTCTGGTTCTCGTTACTCGCCATGATTCGGTCTCCCTGTCTACATCTTTTCCGCGCTGGCGGAGGCTGGGTCGAAATACTACCGCCGACCAGAATCATGGAACACCGGCTATGCAACGGCTCCCAATGACCCACGAGGACCTCCCGGCGGTCGGACTGCACTCGTAGCCGGCTCAGATTGAGATTGGATTACGTGTGAGATATCTACGATTGCATCGGGGGTCCGGCTTGCGGGCGGTTGCTCAGTCGAGTGGCTAGATCGTTTTTGAAGGGTGGCCGGCGGTCCTGTCGCGTGGAGGATCGCCGAGGGAAACACCGGGATGATTTTCGCGAGGGAGAGGCCCTAACATTTCGCCGACTGCAGCCGATGGTTTCGCTGACGGCGCTTGATAAAGCGCACATTGGTTATGAAGGCGGCCAGGGTAAATATCAGTTCCGAGCCCTGTCCGGCGTTCTTCTGCGTGTTGTGTCCCAATCCCTTGCTCGCAAAAACGCGGGGACTTCTTAACCGGCGGTTTCCTCTCCGACGGGAGACGGTGAGGGAGCCTTGAACCGCAACACGACACACCTCACACAACTTCAAAAGGAGACCACGAACATGATTGACGAGAATGGGACCGAGGCCGAAACCGAGAACGTAGAAGTTGCCAAGAAGTCCCCGAGCAAAAAGAAGCTCATCTTCGCAGCGACGACATTGGCCGCCGTCACAGGTCTCGTGCTTGCGGGCTGCTCCGCCGTACCGAGCGGCAACGGCGGGGGCAGTTCCGAGGGCGAGCCGCAACGCGGCGTGTTTGAGTTTCAGACAAACGCCTACGGCTCCGAGGGAGAGCTGACCATCCGCATTCCTGAAGCCCTCATAAAGGCCGCGGGATCCGATGCCGACGGGCTGCTCGTGGGTCAACTCACTGCGAAGGCCCGCGAGCTGGATTCGTCCAAGTTCTGCGCCGTCTCCCTCGCGATCGATTACCGCGGCGACGGCCTCGACGCGCTGGACGAGCCCTCGATGACGGAGAAGGAGCACAGCGAACATGCGAAATCCGAGTTGGAGTTCCAACTACGACGGGAGTTCGGAGTCAGCACCGTGGAGGAGGCCAAAGCGCAGAACCCGGCTGAATGGGTTGACGAGATAGTGGCCGGCGCAGATATCGGCGAGTACGAGGCCAAGCACGACTGGGCGCCGCTCAATGCCAGTCCCGTCGCCGATCTCGACACGTCCGACCCGCAGTCTGGCGAGTATATCTCGGACGATTCCAAGACCGTGACATTCGTGCAGCAATGCGCCACCTCGCCGAACGACGACGAGACCACGGACGCGATCGGTTTTCCCGTCCAGACCGGTGGCAAGATCAAAACATTCGCATCCATCGAGATCAACGTCATGAAGAACGGGACCCTGGGCATCATGGAGGCCGAGGTCACCGACTACGCGCGCGACTCGAACGGCGACTGGATCGGCGGTTGACGCTGACCTGAGCATGCCCGCTGGAACGAAGGAGGGAGAAGCGCATGGTTGAAGCTGGAAAACTGTGCGCGGACCGGGCTACCGAACCAAACAACTAAAGGAGAAATCGATGGCAAACTACGGCCGAGATATCAGGAACTCCCTTCACAACATCGAACGGCACGAACAAGACCAACCCCGCTCGGCTGCGCAGTTCGCTCGGAGCAACGCCGCAACCACCCAGGCTGTACGGAGCGCCGCGACCGGCGCATGGGTTGGTGCTGGTTTCCAGGCTGTATCAGCGTTCCAGTCGGCCCGCGCAGCGCGCGCAGCAGAAGAGCAGCTCGCGCTCCAGCAGGCAATGGCTGAACGGCAGCACACCATGGCGGAGCAAGCGACGTGGCACCAGTTCTCGATGTGGCGGCAATCTGCGGACGGCATCGCGTTCCTGGCGTGGAGAGAGCCAGCCTGCAAACTCGCGCAGTTGATTCGCGATCGTGATTCCATGTGGCTCGAGGGGTGGACGACGGCTATCGGGCGGGCGCAGTCCGAGATCCCCGATAGCGAGAAGCAGCGTGTCATACGACACCCCTCTCGCCTGAAGCAGACCGGTCTCAAAGTTGCCTCCGTATTGAGCTTTGTCCTTGCGGGTTTGTTCACGCTCAGCTTGCTTTTTCAGGTCTTCGTCGCATCGGTATCGCAGCGCATTCCCGAAAGCAGCGGCTACACCTACGCTCAGTGCCAAGCGGACCTCAACGCCCCGAACACCCTCCTGAGTACATCAGACTGCGCGGCCCTCAAGCACGACCCGGCGGGGACGATCATCCAGCAAGTCATTCCGCTGGGGCTGTTTCTCGGCCTGGGGATCATGCTCATCGTCGTGCGCATGGCCAAGCGGAAGGAGGCGCGAGCAGATCACGCCCTAGGAAATGAGGCGCAGGCGCGGATCAACCACTGGCGCTATGATCCGCTTGCTGTCACGCCGGGCTACGCAGGGTCGGTTACGTCATAGTGATGGGATGGTCTACGAAATCGCCCTCGACGGTCAATCGGAGATCGAGCACGCGATTTACGTCTATCTGAGCGATGAGCCGGGAAGATCACGTGGCAGCGTGTGCGCGAGATCGCTGTCGTCGACTTCGAAACAGTAAGCCGAGCGTTGCCGATATTCAGCGGTTTGTTACGAGTCAGCACAACCGCCTCTCGCTCGCGGAGAGGGACCTGCGTGGTGAAGTCAGTCAGCTTGAGCTTCAATTCACCGATCTCGATCGCATGCGTCAGGCCGAATTGTGGCTACCTCGACTCGAACTACGCGTTATTCATCTGAGCGCTGGCCTTCGCATGTACGAAGAGTACGCCCTGGCGCGAGCTACTCGACTGTGGGGGAGGAAAGACCTCAAGGCTTCGCCCGCGACGTTGAGTTTGCGATACGCGGATCCCATGGCGAGGACGACTGCGTGTGCTTGATAGACCTCGCCGCTGCCGGTCGTGATGGTCTTGACGTCGCCGGTGAGTTCGAGGGCGGTGGCGTCATCGTAGATGAGGCGTGCGCCGAAGCGTTCCGCTTGCTTGCGCATGTTGTCCATCAGGTCGGGGCCCATGATGCCGTCGGGGAACCCGGGGAAGTTCTCAACTTCGGTGGTGTTGACGAGGGCGCCGCCGATTTCGACGGAGCTGGTCAGCACAATGGGGTTCAGGCCGGCGCGGGCGAGGTAGATGGCGGCGATGTAGCCGGCGGGCCGGACCCGACGACGATCACGTTTTCGATGCTCATGAGACGGGTTGTTTCCTTTCGACGCCGAGCTCGGTGAGCATGGCTTCCACGTGGTTGCGGATGTCGTCGCGAACTCGGCGGACGTCCTCGAGCGGCAGGCCGGCCGGGTCGGTGAGTTCCCAGTCCTGGTAGCGCTTGCCGGGATAGATGGGGCATGCGTCACCGCAACCCATGGTGATGACGACGTCGGCTGCTTGGACGACATCGTCGGTGAGGGGCTTCGGGAAGGCTGTGCCGAGGTCGAGCCCGATCTCGGCCATCGCGGCGACGACCGAGGGGTTGATCTGATGTGCTGGCGCGGAGCCGGCCGAACGGGCGTGCACGGCACCCCCGGACAGTTCGGCGGTGAAAAGTGCCGCCATTTGAGACCGTCCGGCGTTCTCCTCGCAGACGAACAGCACTTCTGGTACGGGGCGATCGATGGCGCCCTTCGCCTGCGCCAGCGCGGTGAGGCGATCGGTGGCGAAGCGGATCGTGTTGTTCGTCAGGTGCGCCTTGACCGTGGAGGTGCGCAACAGTGCCGTATACGACTCCAACACGTAGCGTTCGACAGTTTCGAGGGCGAAGACGCCGACGAACTTGGTGGCGAGGTCGTCAGCGAGTCGCTTCAGGTGGTCTTCGGGGAAAGTCAGGCCGGGCAAGCTTCGCCGGGTACTCAGGTCAGACATGGCGCGCTCCTAGACGGACGCGGGAAGGATCTCAGCAAGGAGACCTTGGATGCGAGCCTTGATGTCGTCGCGGATCGGGCGCACAGCCTCGATGCCCTGACCGGCCGGGTCGTCCAGCTCCCAGTCTTCGTAGCGTTTGCCGGGGAAGATCGGGCAGGCGTCGCCGCAGCCCATCGTGATGACGACATCCGAGTCGCGCACCGCCTCGGTGGTGAGGATCTTCGGCACGTTGTTCGCGATGTCGATGCCCTCTTCGGCCATGGCCTGGATCGCGACCGGGTTGATCTGATCCTTCGGCGCGGACCCAGCGGAGAGCACCTCAACGCGGCCTCCAGAAAGGGCGGTCATGTAGCCGGCCGCCATTTGGGAGCGGCCCGCGTTGTGGACACAGACGAAGAGGACGGAGGGCTTGTTGGTCATGGGAGAACTCGCTTTCGATCGGTACTCAAAGCATAGACGGGTATCTATGGGTTAAGCGAGCCCCGGCTGCTGCGTTCACGAATCGTTCACCTCAGAGCGTGGCTAGTAGCTCCCGGACGTGTGTTTCGATCTCGTCGCGGATGCGACGGACCTGAGCGAGCGGGAGCCCGGCGGGGTCGTCGAGTTCCCAGTCCAGGTATCGCTTTCCGGGGTAGACCGGGCAGGCGTCACCGCACCCCATGGTGATCACAACGTCCGCTGCTCGGACGACTTCGTCGGTGAGCGGTTTGGGGTATTCGCCGTCCAGGGACACTCCGATTTCGTCGAGGGCCGTCGTGACGACGGCGCGCACCGCGGCCGCAGGTTCCGACCCGGCGGTGCGGACCAGGACGCTGTCGCCGGCGAGGTGGCGGAGGATCGCGGAGGCGATCTGCGAGCGTCCTGCGTTCTGCACGCAGACGAACAACACTTCCGGAACCTCGGTGGCCGGTCGGGAATTTTCCTTGGCCAAGGCGGACAGCCGGTCCGCAGCAAACTTCGACGTGAGCGATGTGAGATAGCGGGTGATGTGCGCCCGTTCCGCGAGAAGCGCGTAGCTCTCGTGGACGTACCTTTCAACCGTCTCAGCGCCGAACGTGCCCGCGAACCGTTGCGCCAGATTCACGCTGATTCGACCGAGGACATCCGCATCCAAGGGTGGCTCGGTGGGTTTCCGCAGCGCCTCGGAAACCTCGTCGACACGGTCAGGAACGACCGAATACCAAACCTGCCGACCCACCGGTTCGCGTTGTAGAAGGCCGTCCTCGGTGAGGGCTTTCGCGTGGTGCGACAGCGTCGGCTGCGACAGGCTCAGTTGCTCGGCCAACCTGGTGACCGTCGCTCTTCCCTCTTCGCTGTCCAGGATCAGGGTGATGATCCGGGCGCGGGTCGGATCCGCGAGCAGGCGAAGGGTTGCAGCCGGTATTGGCTCTCGGGCTTCACTCATAGACCGGAGTCTATGCGATCCGGCGGTCAGGAGCAGCAGGATGCTCCCGAAGCTTCATCAGTGGAGCACACCCCGGTCGCGGGGAGGACAAGCTCGACCTTGCTTGCTGCCGCCATGTCGTTATCCAACCAGGCCGCGATCGAACGGACCTGCTCGTACCCCGTCGCGAGCAGGAAGGTCGGAGCGCGGCCGTAGCTCTTCATTCCGGCGATGAAGAAGTTGGGTTCGGGCTGCTGCAACTCGGCGAAACCGTGCGGGGCGACGGTGCCGCAATTGTGCAGGTTCGGGTCGATCAGCGGCGCGAGGCGGCGGGGCACCTCGACGATCTCGTCCAGCTCAAGGCGGATCTCACGCAGCATGTCTAGGTTCGGCCGGAACCCTGTCGCGTTCACGACGACATCCGCGTGGATGGTCTCGATGCCACCGGCGCGGCTGCCGATGATGTCGACACCTCCGTCCGAGGCGGCGAGGCGGACGATCTCGAATCCGTCGACGCGGTCGATCGCTCCGGCGCCGATCAGTCGTTCGACGCGCTGGCCCAACGATGCGCGGGCGGGCAGTTCGTCGTCATCCGAGCTGGAGACCCTCACCGCAGTGCTGTTCCTGATGACCCATGTGACGGTCGTTCCCGCTTCTTCCCGTGCGAGCCTGGCAAGGTTGATGAGAGTGTTGGCGGCGGAGTGACCGGCACCGACGACCACAGTGTGCTTGCCGGCGAACCGTGCGCGTTCGGCTCCGAGGACGTCAGGCAGGGCGTGACTGATCTTGTTTGCGACGTCAGCGAAGCCGAGCGGAACCAATCCGTTCGAGCTGAGGCTATTGGGGGTCTCGTAGGTACCGGAGGCGTCGATCACGGCCCGTGCCGTCACCTCTGACACATCCGATTCGTCGTGGATGCGGAGGACGAACGGGGTGGTGGCTCGCCCGGTCGACCGGGTGCGGTCCATACCCTCCCGAGAGACCGAGTCGACGGTGACTCCGAGCCGGATGCGGGATGCGATCGGCTCGAGCGCGGCGAGCGGCGCCAGGTAGTCGTCAATGATGGCTGCGGCGTACGGCGCAACACCGGCTTGCGGCTCCTGCCACCCGGTGGGTGCCAGCAGGCGCGCCGATGATCGCGACAGGCAAATTGTCCAGCCGGGATGAACGGCGAACGATGGGCGTGAGGTCGAGCAAGGTCAGTATGCCCGCCTATATCGACGAATGTCAATATCCCGTATGCTGTTGCTGTGTCCACAATCACGCTCATCCCTGTCACCGACGTCGCAGCCTGCTGTGCTCCGCTCACTCGCGAGACGCTCAGCCCCGAGAACGCCGACGGACTGGCCCGGAGTCTCAAGGCATTGGCGGACCCCACGCGCCTACGACTGATCTCGATCGTTGCCGCCTCAGAGGGTAAAGAGGCATGCGCCTGCGACCTGACCGAGCCTGTAGGCCTGAGCCAGCCGACAGTGTCGCATCACCTCAAGGTTCTCGTCGATGCGGGGTTCCTCACACGTACGCAAAGAGGAACCTGGGCGTACTTCAAGCTTGTGCCCGGCGCACTCGACGCCGTCTCACGCCTCCTGATCAGCGCGTGAAGCGCTCCGCGCACGCTTGGGCACGCCCCGCTCTTGCCGAATTCCTGGGTAGCGCGCTCCTCACCGCTCTCGTCATCGGCTCCGGCATCGCCGCAAGCACCCTGTCGCCGGGAGATACGGGGCTTCAACTTCTCGAGAACGCATTCGCCACGGCGCTGGGCCTCTTCGCCCTGATCCTGATCTTCGGGCCGGCCAGCGGTGCTCACTTTAATCCCGTCGTCTCTCTCGCTGACGCCGCTCTCGGCTACCGCCCCTGGCGAGACGTCGGATACTACGTTCCCGTCCAGATCCTCGGATGCATCGCCGGGGCGGTCCTGGCGAACAGCATGTTCGGCGTGCCGACAACATTCAGCACCACCGACCGGATGACCGGACCGCACTTCCTCGCCGAGATCGTCGCCACCGCCGGTCTCATCCTTGTGATCTTCAGCCTCGCCCGCACCGGCCGCTCAGCCCTGGCACCAGCCGCCGTCGGCGCCTACATCGGCGCGGCATACTTCTTCACCAGTTCGGCCAGCTTCGCGAACCCGGCGATCACCATCGGCCGAGTCTTCAGCGACACTTTCGCTGGGATTGCTGCCACCTCAGTCCCCGGCTACGTGGTCTCCCAGTTCATCGGCGTTGGGTTGGGACTACTGGTGATCGCAGTGCTCTACCCCCGCACTGACACCTCCGGTGCGCCGGCGGCCAAGCGAACGCGTGTGGCCAGCACACGCACCTAGCGTTCTATGGGCAGCGGTGATCGTTTGACACCGCGGTTACAGGCGGTCAGGGCGTCGGGACGCGTTCACGACGAGGCCTTATCGCATCAACTTTCGGATGCCTCATGTTGCTCCTGGACGTTTACTACAACTCCAGAAGAGACGGTCGTGCCACCGTGGCACCACCGTGATCCGCGGTCGATGCTCGCCAACTCCGGGTCCATGCGCCTCGCCGCGACCCGAAACAGAGTTGCCGGCGGCAAAACCCCAGAAGAGACGGTGCCGCCACCGTGGCGGCACCGTCAAAAGTCGGTCACGATCCACTGAGAAGTGGCAAAACCCAGGAGGGACGGCGCTGCCACCGTGGCAGCACCGCGTTCAGTCTTCCGGTGGTGTTGACCGCGGTCGCGACCGTACTCGCCGCCCGCGATGGTCTGTCGCCGCAGTGACGACGAAGCGTGACCCCCCTACGTTCCGTTCAATCAGCCAGCACCTCGTCGAGAATCTCGGCCGTCACTGGATCGACTAATTCGGCCGTGACAACGTAACTGTTTCGAGTGATCTGCTCACTCGCATGACCGAGAAGTCTGGACGCCAGCGTGATCCCGGCCGCTCGCTCGATCAACGTCGCGGCCGTGCGTCGGTAGATGTGCGTCGTGTATTCGTCGACATCGACGCCCAATGCGACGAGTTCCGTGCGTTCATCGTTGATGAATGAACGGAGCAAGCGCTCGTAGTTGCTGACGCTCATCGTGTGACCGGTCTTCGTGGGAAACAGAAACGCTTCCGGGTCGGGCTCGGCCAGTGCCAGACGGCGGCGCACGGCCGCTGCGGCCATCGCGGGTAGTGCTATGTTCCGTCGTTGTCGGGCGCGCTTCGGAGAATCTTTTCGATGGGTCCCCTGCGTCTTGTTGCTCACGATTGTGCCGTTGACGACGAGGGTCGGCGGCAGAGTCGTCATGTCCACGTCGCAGCGGCGCAGGCCGAGGCATTCTCCGATCCGCTCCGAAGTTCCGAGCATGACCTCCATTCCGTCAAGCAGGGCGCGATAGTTGGGTCTGGGGCCGTCACCGCGTGACACTCCACCGCTCCATCAGCTCCCTGATGCCGACGACCTGCGCAGTGCTGAGCGCGGACTCCTTCCTGGGCGCCATTGGAAGGCGCTGGACGTCGCGCACCGGGTTCCGGTCGAGGGCGTCGTCCCGAACGGCGTACCCACACACCAGGCTCAGCACGGCGCGGGCGCGCCGTGCTTTCGAGATCGTTTCCTCTTCCAGGATCTTCTGCAGGATGCGGTCGCAGCGACCGACGGTCAGTTGCTCGAGTCGCACTCCCCCGCAGCGAGGCACGATGATTACCCGAGCGGTCGTTTCGTACGACTCGTACGTCGAGTACGAGAGGCTGCCGGTGTTCGCACGGGTGAGAATCTGTGACAGCCAGAGCTGGACCACGTCCGCGATCGTGCTCGACGGCGAGAGCGTGCTCGAGCCGCCGGTGCTGAGCGACTTCGCCTGCCGGAGGAGATCGTCACGGGCGGCCTCTTCGCTGTCCGCAGAGGCCCGCAACCGGTGCAAAGCACCGCTGTCGTCCCGAGTGGACCCGCGGGCTTGGTATCGTCCGCTTGCGAGCCGCGTCACGTCGATATTGCCAAGCTCCCCGCTGGGAAGGCGCGGCCTAGGCACGTCGCTTCTCCTTGGCCCAGGCGAGCACGTCGGCGATGTCGTATCGCACGTGCCGGCCGAGCTTCATGTACGGCGGACCGGCATGGGTCAGTCGCCAGTCTTCCAGCGTCCGCTCTGGGAGCTGAAGGAGCTCAGCGAGCTCACGCTGGGTGAGAAAGGTCTGCGCAATCTGCGCCGTCTCGTTCATACCCGTTAGGTACGCGGACGAAGCCTGGACCGCCCGGGCGCTGCCGTCGCTATTCCGCACGGGCCGGTACAGCCGGGCCGTAGGACACCCGTATCGGGGTTTCTGGTCTCGTTTATGGTCAAATGACCCGAAAACGGCCCCCGCAAGGGGATGGGCGATGTCTGATCTCGCCGCGGAATCCTGCGCCTGTTACTGCTGGGGTACCTGGACTCGAACCAAGAACAAATGAACCAGAATCATCCGTGTTGCCAATTACACCATACCCCAATGGCCAAAAGCATTGCCCCGGCCGAGTGTCAACTGTAGCCTACCCGCGGCCCACTCTCAAATTGAGCGAGCTCCTGCGAAGACCATGTCACGCAGGATCGTCGCCGACACCTGGGCGCCCTCCCCCGCTGCGACGATGAGCTGCTCCGGCCCGGGCGGAGTGATGTCTCCGGCGGCATACAGACCCGGCACAGAGGACCGTCCGGCAGCGTCGACGATGAGCAGGCCGTCGTCGTCGGTATCGGCGCCCAGACCCGCAAGATACTCGAGGGCCGCGGTCCAGCGAGGACGCACGAACCCCGCCGTCCTCGGCACGACCTCCCCGTCCTCCAGCAGCAGCCCGGTGAGCTCACCACGCTCACCGACCACCTCGGAGACGACGCGACGTTCCACGCGGATGCCACGGTCGGCAAGCATCCGTTCCTCCTCCTCGGAGACGAAAGGTGACCCGTTCGTGAACACGATCACGTCGTCGCTCCACACGGCCACGAGGAGGGCGGTTTCGACCAGGCCGTCTGTCTCGCCGATCACGGCCAGCGGCTGCCCGGATTTCTCGTACCCGTCGCATTCAAGACAGCTGTGCAGGGCCGTGCCGTAGTAAGCGCGGAGATTCGTGATCGCTGGAAGGGTCTCACGAAGACCGGCGGCGACGAGGACCCGGGCTGTCGTGACATCCCGGTCGGGAGCACCGCGCACACCGGATGCGGTGACGCGGAAGCCGCCGTCCACCGCGCTGATGCCGTTGACGAGGGCGAACTGCACCTCGGCGTCGTCATACGACGCGACTTCTTCGCGGCCCAACCGCCGCAACTCGAGCGGCGAGACGCCGTCACGTGTCAGAAAGCCGTGCGAGTGGAGCGTCGCCGCGTTCCTGGGCCGGTTGCCGTCGAGAACGAGGACCCGCTGTCGTGCCCGGACGAGGTTGAGCGCCGCCGAAAGGCCGGCCGGTCCCCCACCGACCACGACGACGTCGACATCGACCTGGCCGGTCATGCGGCCAGGTGCGCCGAAAGCCGGGACAGTCGGGCGAGGGTCTCGGCCTTGCCGAGGATCACCATGGATTCGAAGAGCGGCGGTGACACCCGCCGGCCGGAGACAGCAACCCGAAGCGGCCCGTACGCGATCCGCGGCTTCAGCCCGAGCCCTTCGATGAGGGTCGCAGCGAGGGCGCTCTGCAGTCCCTCCGCGTTCCACTCGGACTCCGGCACTGCGGTGAGCGCCTCACTCGACGCAGACAGCACCTCGGCGGCGTTCTGCGGCAGGCTCTTCAGCGCGTCGTCCTGGTACTCGATGCCGGCGGCATCCGTGAAGAGGAACCCGAGCATGCCGGGCGCCTCGCCGAGCAGGCCGATACGCTCCTGCACGAGCGGAGCAGCTTCGGTCAGGATCGCCCGCTGCTGGTCGGTGAGCGGTTCGGTGAGGATGCCGTCGCGCACGAGGTACGGGATGGTGCGCTCCGCGAAGTCCGCGACGTCGAGCAGGCGGATGTGGTCACCGTTGATCGATTCGGCCTTTTTCAGGTCGAACCGGGCAGGGCTCGGGTTGACGTTGACGACGTCGAACGCAGCAACCATCTCGTCGAGCAAGAACACGTCGCGGTCGGCGGAGAGCCCCCAGCCCAGCAACGCCAGGTAGTTGACGAGCCCCTCGGGGATGAACCCGCGGTCGCGGTGGTGGAACAGGTTCGACTCCGGGTCACGCTTCGACAGCTTCTTGTTGCCCTCGCCCATGACGTAGGGAAGGTGGCCGAAGCGCGGAATGAACGTGGTCAGACCGATGTCGACCAGCGCGTGGTACAGCGCGATCTGCCGCGGCGTCGACGGCAGGAGGTCCTCACCACGGAGCACGTGGGTGATACCCATCAGGGCGTCGTCCACCGGGTTCACGAACGGGTAGAGCGGATGCCCGTTGGGGCGCACGACGACGAAGTCGGTGAACGAACCGGCCGGGAAGGTGATTTCACCGCGGACGAGGTCGTCGAAGCTGAGGTCGGTGTCTGGCACCTTGAGCCGCAGCGCAGGCAGCCGGCCCTCGGCCCGGAAGGCGGCCTTCTGCTCGTCGGTCAGGTCCCGGTCGAAGTTGTCGTAGCCGAACTGCTTGGGGCGGCCGGCGGCTTCGTTGCGGGCGTCGATCTCCTCGGCATTCGAGTAGCTCTCGTAGACGTGCCCGGCCGCGATGAGCTGGTCGATCACGTCGCGGTAGATGTCCGCACGCTGCGACTGACGGTACGGGCCGTGCTCTCCGCCGACTCCCTCGCCCTCGTCCCAGTCGAGCTTGAGCCAGCGGAGGGCCTCGAGGATGAGGCCGTAGCTTTCCTCGCTGTCGCGGGCGGCATCCGTGTCTTCGATCCGGAAGACCAGCCGTCCTCCGGTGTGCCGCGCGTACGCCCAGTTGAACAGGGCGGTGCGGATGAGCCCGACGTGGGGCGTGCCGGTCGGGGACGGGCAGAATCGGACGCGAACGTCGCTGCCGGAAGCCGTTGAGAAGAGGGGAGAGTTTTCGCTTGACATCACCCGCAATCCTAGCCGCTGGCGGGCAGCGGGGCGGGGGGTCTCCGGCTCACCACAACCGCACCGACGACAACGGCGACGACAAGCGCGGTGGCGGCGACGGCGAGACCGTCGAAGCCGACGACGGCGAGAGTCGGCCCGGCCAGCGCTCCCCCGGCGGCGCCGGACAGGCTCATCAGGGTGTCGCTGACGCCCTGCACGCGGGGACGGCGAACCGGCGCCGTGGATTCGGTGACCAGCGCGGAGCCGGAGACGGTGGAGGCGCTCCAGCCGAGACCCAGCAGGATCAGCCCGACCCCGACCGCCGAGGCGGCCTCAGCTCCCATCGCAATCGTGACGAGCGCCGCGACGAACAAGCCCTGGCCGAGGAGGATCACGGGGAGCCTGCCCAGGCGGTCGGCGAGGATGCCGAAGACGGGCGACAGCGCGAACATCCCGGCCACGTGCAGGCTGATGGTGAGCCCGATGATGGTGAGGCTGGCGCCGTGGTGCAGCAGGTGCACAGGCGTCATCGACATCACGGCCACCATCGTGGCGTGGCTGAGCGCGACAGCCGTGATCGCGAAGCGTTCCCGCGCCCGCGACTCACTCACCGCTATAGCCGGTCGTATCGCGGCGCCGGCCGCCTCTCCGAGTGCCCGCGCGGTCAGCAGCGGGTCAGGGCGAAGCGCGAACAGGTACACCATCGCGGCCAGCAGTTGGGCGGTGATGCCGAACAGGAACGGCCCCGACAACGGCACCAGACCGAGGACCCGGCCGATGGCATCCCCCGGCTCGAGCAGGTTCGGACCGATCACGGCCCCGACCGTGGTCGCCCAGACGACGATGGACAGGTCCCGGCCCCGGGTGCGGTCGGTGGCCAGGTCGGAGGCGGCGAACCGGGCCTGAAGCCCGACGGCCGCGCCGGTGCCGAGCAGGGCGAGTGCGACGAGCAGAAGCGGAAAGCTTCGAACGGATGCCGCAACGATGGTGAGCAGCGCGCCGAGCGCCGAGACCATCGCGCCGCCGCCCAGCGCGACCCGCCGCCCGTGGCGGACCGCGACCCGGGCGAGCGGGATCGCCGCGATTGCGGCACCCAACGTCGACATCGTCGCGGCCATGCCCGACCAGGCATCCGACCCGGAGAGGTCAGCGGCGAGAAGCGCTCCGAGCGACAGTGTGGCCCCGATCGCGAACCCGCCGAGCACCTGACCGGCCGAGAGCAGCCAGACCGTCCGCCGCTGCAGGGCGGCGACTTCCGTCTGACCGATTGCGCCGGCGCTCATGGTGCGTCAGGCGGCCGTGTTGCGCAGGATGCCCAGGCCCGAGACCGCGACCTCAACGGTGTCGCCAGAGACGATGGGTCCGACGCCTGCTGGGGTGCCGGTGAGGATGACGTCGCCGGGCAGCAGCGTGAATACGGCTGACGCGTAGGCGATGATGTCGGCGACCGAGTGGATCATGTCAGAGAGCGGGGCTTGCTGACGGACGTCGCCGTTGACGCGGGTCTCGATCGATGCGCCATCGAAGGAGAACTCGGTGTCGATCACCGGGCCGAGCGGGCAGAACGTGTCGAAGCCTTTCGCCCGCGTCCACTGCCCGTCCTTCTTCTGCAGGTCCCGAGCGGTCACGTCGTTGGCGATGGTGTAGCCGAAGATGACGCTGTCGGCGTCTTCCGCCCGCACGTTCTTCGCCACTGAACCGATGACGACGGCGAGTTCGCCCTCGTGCTCGATCTGGTCGGACAGCGCAGGGAGCACGATCCGGTCGCCGGGGCCGATCACGGACGTGTTCGGCTTGAGGAACAGCAGCGGCTCAGCGGGCGGCTCGTTCCCGCCCATCTCTTTCACGTGGTCAGCGTAGTTCTTGCCGACGCAGACGACCTTCGAGCGTGGGATGACCGGGGCCAGCAGCACGGCATCCGCCAGTGGCACCCGCTCCCCGGTGGTTTCGAATCCCCCGAACATCGGGTCCGCTGCTAGGACGACCAGGTCGGTCTCGTCGAGGATTCCGAAGTTGATGGCACCGTCATGGCTGAATCGCGCAATTTTCACGAGTCGAGCCTAGCCTCTTCGGGGCGGCCCGCGCAGAGGGTGATTTCGTGGCGACGCGAGGGGTTCTGGCGCGCGGACATCCGGTCGATCGGGCCCAAAAGGATGCTCACGCGCAACACGAACGACCCTTTGGGACCAATCGATCGCGGCAGCAACCCTTGGGGACCGATCGATCGCCAGAACGCCGCCCCCGTGGCGGCGTCAGGGAGTCAGGCGTCCAGGCGGTAGAGCCAGCCGTGCGTGTCTTCACGGCGCCCGTACTGGATGTCGG
This sequence comes from Mycetocola miduiensis, assembly GCF_900115155.1. GTDB lineage: Bacteria > Actinomycetota > Actinomycetes > Actinomycetales > Microbacteriaceae > Mycetocola_A > Mycetocola_A miduiensis. The sequence goes on along the minus strand of NZ_FOVM01000002.1, from coordinate 126,944 downwards.
TGAGTTCTTCGCGAATCGACATGGTGAGCTCGCCGGGTTCGGCGTCTGGTGCACCGATGGAGAACTCCGCCGTCTTCAGCTCGCCGATGGGCGTGATCACCGCTGCGGTGCCGCATGCGAACACCTCGGTGATCTCACCGGAGTCGACTCCTGCGCGCCATTCGTCGATCGAGACGGCGCGCTCCTCGACCGTGTAGCCGCGGTCGGTGGCGAGCTGGATGATGCTGTCCCGCGTGACGCCCTCGAGGATCGACCCGGTCAGTTCAGGCGTGACGATCCGCTTGTCCTCGTGAACGAAGAAGATGTTCATTCCGCCGAGCTCTTCGATGTGCGTGCCGGTTTCGGCGTCGAGGAAGAGCACCTGGGCGCAGCCGTTCTCGGCCGCCTCCTGCTGCGGGAGCAGGGATGCCGCATAGTTGCCGCCGCACTTCGCCGATCCGGTTCCTCCCCGACCTGCGCGGGTGTACTCGGTGGAGAGCCAGATCGACACCGGCTTCACACCGCCGGAGAAGTACGCGCCCGCCGGGCTGGCGATCACGTAGTAGCCGACCTTCTGGGCTGCCCGCACACCGAGGAACGACTCGTTGGCGATCATGAACGGCCGCAGGTACAGGCTGGTGTCGTCGCCGGACGGCACCCAGTCCTTGTCGGCCGCCACAAGCTGGCGGAGGGACTCGAGGAAGTCCTCGACGCTCAGCTCAGGCAGCGCCAGCCGGCGGGCGGAACGCTGGAAGCGCTCGGCGTTCTTCTCCGGCCGGAACGTCCAGATCGAGCCGTCCGCATGCCGGTACGCCTTCAGGCCCTCGAAGATCTCCTGGGCGTAGTGCAGCACACTCGACGCCGGGTCGAGCTGCAGCGGCCCGTACGGCTGCACGCGGGCGTCGTGCCAGCCGTCGTCGACTGTCCAGTCGATGGCGACCATGTGGTCGGTGAAGTGCTTGCCGAATCCAGGGCTCGCGAGAATCTCCTCGCGATGGGCGACCTCGACGGCGCTGGCAGACGGTCGGTGCTCGAAGGCCAGAGGGAAGGAGTTCGTGTCGGTTCCTGTTGCGAGAGTCATGTGCGTTCCTTTGCGTGCTGAAATCTAGTGTGCGTCGAGAGAGGCAACGATCGCATCCCCGACGGCGGACGTCGGGCGAGGGCCTCCGGTCCGAGCGGCGATGTCTGAAGTCACTGCGGCCGTTACTGCTGCCGATTCGGCGGCCAGGCCCAGGTGTTCGAGCAGGAGAGCCACGGAGAGGATCGCCGCGGTGGGGTCCGCCTTCTGCTGCCCGGCGATGTCGGGAGCTGAACCGTGGACCGGCTCGAACATGCTCGGGAAGACGCCGTCCGGGTTGATGTTTCCCGAGGCTGCGAGCCCGATGCCGCCGCTGATTGCGCCGGCCAGATCGGTGAGGATGTCGCCGAAGAGATTGTCTGTGACGAGAACATCAAATCTAGCAGGGTCGGTGACGAGGAAAATCGTCGCAGCATCGACGTGCAGGTAGTCGACCTTAACCTGCGGGAACTCCGCGGCGACCGCGTTGACGGTGCGCTGCCAGAGGCTCCCCGCGAAGGTGAGCACGTTGGTCTTGTGCACGAGGGTCAGTTTGTTGCGACGAGCGGATGCCTTCTCGAACGCGAACCGGACGACACGCTCGACCCCGTATGCCGTGTTCACCGATACTTCGTTGGCGACCTCGTGGGGTGTTCCCTGCCGGATGGCGCCGCCGTTGCCCACGTACGGCCCTTCGGTGCCTTCACGGACGACGAGGAAGTCGACCTCGCCCGGGTTCGCGAGCGGACTCGGAACGCCAGGGTAGATCCTGGTGGGCCGGAGGTTGGCGTAGTGGTCAAGCGAGAAACGGAGCTTGAGCAACAGCCCGCGCTCGATGTTCGCCCCGGCGAGACGCGGGTCGCCCGGTAGTCCGCCGACCGCGCCGAGCAAAATGGCGTCGTTCCCGCGGATGGCGTCGAGGTCGTCGTCGGTGAGAACGTCGCCGGTCTTAAGAAAGCGGTCGGCTCCGAGCAAGAATTCGGTCTTCTCGAACCTCACATCGCTGTCGCGGGTGACGGCATCCAGGACCTTCACTGCCTCGGCGATGACCTCGGGGCCGATCCCGTCCCCCGGGATAACCGCTAGCTTGACCTGACGCGACATGTACGCTCCATCCTGGAACCGAGGGGAATTTCCGACCGCTCCAGCCTATCGCCGCGCCGTGCGGCTCATCGCACGTGGCGGAGTGAGACGAGTGCGACGGTCGCCGCGGCAACGATGAGGCCACAGCCGAGCCACGCGGAGATCCCTACACCGCTGTCGAACGCGAGGCGGGCGGACTCGAGAAGCGCGCCGGCGGCATCCGGCGGCAGTTCTCCGGCCACGTGCACCGCTCCCCCGAGCGTTTCGGAGGCTGCGCTCTGCTGGGCGGCGCTGAGCCCATCGGGCAGCACGACGGCGTTCCGGTATGAGGCGGTGAGGATCGTGCCGAGCGTGGCGGTGCCGAGGACAGCGCCCAGCTCGTACGCGGTTTCAGAGACAGCGGATGCCGCGCCGGCCTTCTCGACGGGCGCGTTGGCGAGGATGAGGTCATTCGACACCGTTTCAGCGGCACCGATTCCGAGCCCGAGCAGCACGAAGCAGATCGCGATCGCCACAGCGTCGACGGCGCCGCCGAGGAGCCCGATCGCACCGTAGCCCACCGCGGAGAGTGCGAGGGCGGCGGGGACGACGATGGAGGGACGCACCCGCGCCGCCACCGGGACGACGAGGAGCCCGGCGAGGATCATGGTGATCAGCCCGGGGACAAGGATGAGGCCGGCGTTAAGCGGCGACAGACCGAGAACCAGTTGCAGGTGCTGCGACACGAAGAACAGCCCGCCGACCAGGGCGACGACGCTGAGCAGGTTGATCAGGACGGCTCCACTGAAGGCTGGCTTGTGGAACAGCGCCATGTCGAGCATCGGGGTTTCGAGCCGCGACTGCCGCCGCACGAACAGAATGCCGGCCGCGACACCGATGACGATGGCGGCGCATCCGAGAAGGTCGGGGCCCTCCGTCGCCATGTGCTTGATGCCGTAGACGATGGGCAGCATCGTCACGAGCGACAGGGTGATGCTGGCGAGGTCCAGCCGGCCAGGGGCGGGGTCACGGGATTCGGGCACGAGGAACGGGGCGAGGAAAAACAGCGGAAGGAGCACGGGAACGGCGATGAGGAAGACGGATCCCCACCAGAGGTGCTCGAGCAGGACGCCGCCGATGATGGGCCCGAGGGCGCTGCCTGCAGCGAATCCGCTGGCCCAGACCGCGATGGCCAGGCGGCGCTGGCTGCGGTCGCGGAAGATGCTGCGGATCAGCGAGAGCGTCGATGGCATGAGCATGGCGCCGAAGAAGCCGAGTGCGGCGCGGGCCCCGATAAGCAGTTCGATCGTGGGCGCAAATGCGGCACCGATCGACACCAGCCCGAACCCGGCGGAGCCGATGAGCAGCAGCTTCTTGCGGCCGATCCGGTCGCCGAGGCTGCCCATCGAGACGAGCAGCCCGGCCAGCACGAGCGGGTAAATGTCGATCATCCACAGCAGTGCTGTTCCGCTGGGTGTAAGGGACTCCGAGATCGCGGGCAGGGCGAAGTTGAGCACCGTGTTGTCAACTGAGACCAGAAGCACCGGCAGCATGAGAACGGCCAGCGCTACCCACCCGCGGCGACCGACGCGCACCGACGGGTGCTCCGGGCTGTGGGCGAGAGTGGGCGCAGTCATGAGAGTCCTTGCGGGCGATAGAAGATCAGGGGAAGCTTCACTATACCGACTGGACGGTATAGTAGACAACATGAGCTCTGCCCCTGACGTCTCTGACCAGCGGATGCCGCATCGCGGTTCCACCCGCGACCGCATCCTCGTGGCCTACGAAGACCTCCTCATCGAATCGGGTGAGCGCGGGGCGACGCTGGACGCCGTCGCCGCTCGCGCGGGCGTCTCGAAGGGCGGACTGCTCTATCACTTCGGCTCAAAGGACGGCCTCGCCGGTGGTTTCCTCAAGCGACTCCGGGACCTCGCCGAAGTGGATGTGTCGGTCATGCGCTCCGCACCGGCAGGCGTTGTCGACTACTTCATCCGCACTTCGGTGAATGCCGGCACCGAACTCGACCGCGCCCTCATCGCTGCCGCTCGCCTGGCCCAGACGTCGGATCCGCGCGCCAGTGAGATACTTGCGGCGATTCGTACGCTGTGGCTCGATGTCGTCATCGAGGCGGTCGGTGATCCGGTCGCCGCGCGAGCGATCCTCCTGATCAGCGACGGGCTCTATTACAACTCCGCACTGATGGGGATGGGTGCCCCCGACCCGGCCGATGTCTCGGACGAAGGCCTTCAGAAGCTCATCGACATGGTCGAGCGGCTCAGCACCATAGCACACGGCGACCCCGATGCGGGCTGAACGGCCGCGTCCCTAGCCGGAGACGGTTGGATGCCCCTAGTGTGATCCCACCAGCACCAGAAAGGGAGCAATCACCATGAGTATTGGTTTGGGAATCTTTCTTCTCGCCGTCGGGGCGATTCTCACGTTTGCAGTCAACGTGAGCGTCGATGTCATCAACCTCGACCTGATCGGCTACATCCTGATGGGCGCCGGGCTCATCGTCATCATCATCGGTATCGCGCTTCTCACGCGCAAACGCCGCACCGTGGCGACGTCGCGTACCGACGTCGACCCGGCGACCGGATCCCGCGTGAACACGACTGAGCGCGACGACACGCTGTAAGCCACAAGCGCGAACGAGAAGGGCCACCGCATATCGCGGTGGCCCTTTTCGTTAGTGGGCCGTCAGTGCCCAGTTGATTACTGCAGTGATTACTGCTCGGTATTTACTGCTCGGTGATCTCGATCGCCCGCAGGACGCTCGCGTCGATGTCCGACCGCACGGCATCGAGGATTGCATCGGGCACCGGCGAGTCGACGGTCAGCACACTGAGGGCCTGGCCGCCCGCGGCACGCCGCGCCACCTGCATCCCGGCGATGTTTATCGACGCCTCACCGAAACGGCGACCATAGACGGCGACGATTCCCGGGCGGTCGGTGTACAGCATGACGATGTGGTGCTGCGCGATCGGAACCTCGACGTCGTAGCCGTTGATCTCGACGAGCTTTTCGATCTGCTTGGTGCCGGTCAGGGTGCCGGACACCGAGATCTGCGAGCCGTCGCTGAGCGCGCCGCGCAGGGTGATGATGTTGCGGTACTCCTCGCTCTCGGCATCCGTCAGAAGCCGCACAACGATGCCCCGCTGCTCAGCGAGAAGCGGCGCGTTGACGTACGACACGGTCTCGCTGACGATGTTGGTGAAGATGCCCTTGAGCGCGGCGAGCTTGAGCACGCTGACGTCGTAGTCGCTCAGTTCACCGTGCACTTCGACGTCCACGCTCGTGAGCGGTGACGACGCGAGGGCGGCGAAGATCTGCCCGAGCTTCTCCACGAGCGGGATGCCGGGGCGGACGTAAGGGTCGATAACGCCGCCGGCGACGTTGACCGCGTCAGGAACGAGTTCGCCGCCGAGCGCAAGCCGCACGGAGCGGGCGACCGAGACGCCTGCTTTCTCCTGCGCTTCGTCGGTCGACGCGCCGAGGTGCGGGGTGACGATGATGTTCGGCAGGCCGAGCAGGGCGTCGTTCGTCGGGGGCTCCGAGACGAAGACATCAAGCCCGGCGCCGGCGATGGTTCCGGTGATCAACGCTTCGTGCAGGGCATCCTCGTCGATGAGGCCACCTCGCGCGACGTTGACGATGTAGGCGGTCGGCTTCATGAGCGCGAGTTGCTCGGTACTGATCATGCCGGTCGTCTCAGGGGTCTTCGGCATGTGGATGCTGATGAAGTCCGACCGCTCGAGAAGCTCGTCGAGGGTGACGAGCTGCACACCGAGCTGCTGTGCACGAGCGCTGGTGACGTACGGGTCGTACGCGACGACCGTGGTACCGAAAGCCTGCAGTCGGGCGGTGATCAGCGCCCCGATACGCCCGAGCCCGATGATGCCGATGGTCTTCTCGTAGAGTTCGGTGCCGGTGTACTTGGAACGCTTCCACTGCCCCTGCGCGAGCGCGTTGTGCGCCTGCGGGATGTGACGGGCAAGGCTGAGGATGTGGCCGACCGTCAGTTCGGCGGCAGAGATGATATTCGACGTCGGGGCGTTCACCACCATGACACCGGCGGCGGTCGCTGCCTTGATGTCGACGTTGTCGAGTCCGACGCCTGCACGGGCGATGACCTTCAACTGCGGGGCCGCAGCGAGGGCTTCGGCATCCACCTGCGTCGCCGACCGCACGAGGATGGCGTGGGCGTCGGCAAGCGCGCTGAGCAGAGCCGGCCGATCGGTGCCGTCAACCTGGCGGATGTCGAAATCGGGCCCGAGGGCGTCGACTGTTGCTGGGGAAAGCTCTTCGGCGATCAGTACGACCGGTTTTGACACAGGGACATCCTTTGCTTGCAACGGGGAGGCCGGGCGTCGCAGCCGTCGGGACGCACGTGCTCCAACTTTATCCGACGCGCGGACCGTGTTACGTCAGCACTGTTCCCGTCAGGGCGGTCAGGACAGAACGGACCCGATGCCAAACAGCGCAAGCAGGCTCAGCGACACAGCGGCGACCGTGCCGAGCCCGGCAAGGTAGAGAAGCACCTGCGCGAGCGGGTTCCGGCGCCGACCGAGCCAGTAGGCCAGCGCGAACACGGCGATCGGCAGGAGGACGCCGAGGACGAGAATCACCCAGCCGACCGGGTTGATCGTCGTTTCCAGCCCGGACGCCACGACGCTCACCCCGACGAGGTTGCCGACCGCCTCCCAGACGTCGAAGGCGAAGAGGAGCCCGAAGACGACAGCGAGGGACAGCGCAAGCCAGGCCGGAGTCGGGGCGACGCGGGTCTTCGGTACCGAAGATGTGCTCATGGTCAGTTCGCTCCGACGAGAAAGGGCCACGGGATGAGGACGAGGGCTCCGACGGCGAGGGCGATCAGCCGCGCGCGGACGCTCGCCGATTCGCGGGTCACCCAGAATGTGGCGGCGATCCAGAGCGCGGACGAGAGCACGGCGAACCAGAGCCCGACCGTGAACATCGCTCCCCCGACGATGTCGGCCGGCGCGCCTGTGGCGCTCTGGGCGGCAATGAGCCAGCCGATCGTGTACAGCAGGTAGATCCCCGCGAGGATGCCGTACGTCACGAGGGCGACCGAACTCAACTGCCCTGAGCGGTGGTCCGCCGGGGCCGTCGCGACGCGCCCGGGTTTGCCGACCACCTTCCATCCGCTCGCGACGGCGGGCTCGGCTCCGTCGCGAGTCTTCCGCACGGGTGCTTCGACCGGCTCTGGGTCACCCGCCCAGGTCAGCGCCTCATCGTCGGACGGATCGGAACTCATGCTGCCAGCGTACCCGCGAGCCCCAACGACGGCGAAACGGCATCCGACCGAACGACGAACGGCCCCCACCAGAGGCGGGAGCCGTTCGTGTGTGCTGGGTGAGACTAGCGGGCGACCGAACCGTCGGTGTAGTCGTCGTCGTTCGAGGCGTTCCAGGCGAAGAGCTTGCGCAGTTCGCGGCCGGTCTCCTCGATCGGGTGAGCCTCGCCCTTGGCGCGAAGTTCGAGGAACTCGGGTGCTCCTGCGTCCTGGTCGTCGATGAAACGCTTCGCGAACGCACCGGACTGGATGTCGGCGAGAACGGCCTTCATGTTCTCCTTGACGTTCGGGTCGATGACGCGCGGGCCGGAGACGTAGTCACCGTACTCGGCGGTGTCGGAGACGCTCCAGCGCTGCTTGGCGATGCCGCCCTCCCACATGAGGTCGACGATGAGCTTGAGCTCGTGCAGAACCTCGAAGTACGCGACCTGCGGCTGGTACCCGGCTTCGGTGAGGACCTCGAAACCGTACTGGACGAGCTGCGAAGCGCCACCGCAGAGCACAGCCTGCTCGCCGAACAGATCGGTTTCGGTCTCTTCGGTGAACGTGGTCTTGATTCCGCCGGCGCGGAGGCCGCCGATCGCCTTGGCGTAGCTGAGGGTCAGCGGCCAGGCGTTGCCCGATGCGTCCTTCTCGACAGCGACGATGACCGGAACTCCACGGCCGGCCTCGTACTCGCGACGGACGGTGTGTCCGGGGCCCTTGGGGGCGACCATGAGAACGTCGACGCCCTCGGGAGCCTCGATGTAGCCGAAGCGGATGTTGAAGCCGTGGCCGAAGACGAGTGCCTTGCCCTCGGAGAGCTGGTCCTTGATGGACTCTGCGTAGATGGTGCGCTGGAACTGGTCGGGCGCGAGGATGACGATGACGTCTGCCCATGCGGCGGCGTCGGCGACGTTCTTCACGGTGAAGCCCTGCTCTTCAGCCTTCGCGATCGACTTCGAGCCCTCCTTGAGGCCGATGACGACGTCGACACCCGAGTCGCGGAGGTTCAAGGCGTGTGCGTGGCCCTGCGAGCCGTAACCGACGACGGCGACCTTCTTACCCTGGATGATCGAGAGGTCGGCATCTGCGTCGTAGAAAATCTCAGACAATTGTTGTTTCTCCTTGGTGGTGAGGTTGGTGGGCGGATGCCGGGAGCACCGGCGGTCGCCCGTTTAGTTCTTGAATACGCGGTCGGTGATGGATTTGGAGCCCCGGCCGATGGCGAGCAGGCCTGACTGCGCCATCTCCTTGATGCCGTACGGCTCGAGGACCTTGAGGAGGGCGTTGGTCTTGCCGGAATCACCCGTAACCTCGATGACGACGGCATCCGTCGACACGTCGACGACGCGCGCACGGAACAGGGTGACGGCTTCGAGCACCTGTGACCTGGTGGTGTTATCGACCCGCACCTTGATGAGCAGGTGCTCACGCTGGACGGACTGGTCGAGGTCGAGTTCGACGATCTTGATCACGTTGACGAGCTTGTTCAGCTGCTTGGTGATCTGCTCGAGCGGGAGACCTTCGACGGTCACCACGACGGTGATCCGGCTGAGGCCGGGGACTTCGCTCGTGCCGACGGCGAGGGACTCAATGTTGAAACCACGCCGGGCGAAGAGACCGGCGACGCGGGTGAGAAGCCCCGGCTTGTTCTCGACAAGCAGGCTCAAGACGTGTCTACTCATGCTCAGGCCTCCTCATCGAACGACGGGCTGTGGTCTTTGGCGTACTGGACATAGCTGTTGCTGACTCCCTGCGGAACCATCGGCCACACCATTGCATCCGCGCTCACGACGAAGTCGATGACCACGGGGCGGTCATTCGTTTCCAGTGCGAGCTGAATGGCGGCGTCGACCTCTTCCTCTTTCGTCACGCGGATGCCGAGGCATCCGTACGCGTCGGCGAGCTTCAGGAAGTCAGGGATCCGGACGGTGTCGTGCCCGGTGTTCAGGTCGGTGTTCGAGTACCGGCCGTCGTAGAACAGCGTCTGCCACTGGCGGACCATGCCCAGTGAGGAGTTGTTGATCACAGCGACCTTGATCGGGATCTTGTTGATCGCGCAGGTGGCGAGTTCCTGATTCGTCATCTGGAAGCATCCGTCACCATCGATCGCCCAGACCACGCGGTCGGGTTCGGCGACCTTGGCGCCCATCGCTGCAGGCACCGAGTAGCCCATCGTGCCGGCCCCGCCTGAGTTCAGCCAGGAGTTGGGACGCTCGTACTTGATGAACTGCGCAGCCCACATCTGGTGCTGCCCGACGCCGGCGGCGTAGATGCCCTCAGGCCCCGTCAGCTCGCCGATCCGCTGGATGACGTACTGCGGCGCGAGGAGGCCATCGGTCGGCGCCGTGTAGCCGAGCGGGAACTCCTCGCGGAGCCCGTTCAGGTACGTCCACCACGCTTCGGTGTCTGGCTGGGTCTCAGCAAGCGCGGTGCGCAGGGCGGCAGTGAGGTCGGCGATGACGTCCTTGGCATCGCCGACGATGGGGACGTCTGCCGTGCGGATTTTCGAGATCTCAGCGGGGTCGACGTCGACATGGACGATCTTCGCGTTCGGGGCGAACAACGCGGTCTTGCCGGTGACCCGGTCATCGAACCGCGCGCCCAGCGACACGATCAGGTCTGATTCCTGCAACGCAAGCACTGCAGGAACGGTCCCGTGCATGCCGGGCATACCGAGGTGCTGCTGGTGCGAATCGGGGAACGCGCCACGGGCCATCAGCGTGGTGACCACGGGCGCGCCGATGAGCTCTGCCAGCTCGAGCAGCTCGGCCGACGCCTTGGCGCGGATGACACCGCCGCCGACGTAGAGCACCGGCTTCTTCGCCTCGACGAGCAGCTGCGCTGCCGCCAGGATCTGCTTGCCGTGCGCTTTGGTCACCGGGCGGTAACCGGGCAGGTCGATCTTTGGCGGCCAGACGAACGGGGCCTCCTGCTGCTGTGCGTCCTTCGTGATGTCAACGAGCACGGGGCCCGGTCGGCCGGTCGACGCGATGTGGTACGCCGCGGCGATGGTGGACGGGATGTCGTTGGCGTCGGTCACGAGGAAAGAGTGCTTCGTGATCGGCATCGTGATGCCGACGATGTCCGCCTCCTGGAACGCGTCGGTTCCCATGAGGTTCGAGAACACCTGTCCGGTGATCGCGAGCAGCGGCACCGAGTCCATGTGCGCGTCCATGATCGCGGTGACGAGGTTGGTCGCTCCGGGGCCGGAGGTTGCGATGGCGACGCCAACCTTGCCGGTGGATGCTGCGTAGCCCTCGGCCGCGTGGCCGGCTCCCTGTTCGTGCCGAACGAGGATGTGACGGATGGTGGAGGTGTCCATCAGCGGGTCGTAGACCGGCAGGATGGCGCCACCGGGCAGGCCGAAGACATCGGTGATACCGAGGAGCTCGAGCGTTCGGACGACAGCTGATGCGCCGCTCATTGTCTCAGTGCCGCTGTGGGCGGCCTTGAGATCAGCGGGCGATATGGCAGTGCGAGGTTCCGCAGGCATCGTATGGATTCCCTTATCGATGGTTGGATCTGAAAATGAGGCGCAAAACTACCCCGTGATCGCGCCCTCCGCAGCGGAGTGCACAAGCTTGGCGTATTTTGCGAGAACTCCACGGGTGTAGCGCGGGGGAAGCGGTGCCCAACCGTCGCGGCGGGCGGCCAACTCTTCTTCGTCGACAAGTAGGTCGAGCGACCGAGCTGCGATATCGACCCGTATCAGATCACCATCGCGCACGAAGGCAATGGGACCGGCGTCCACCGCTTCGGGTGCTATGTGGCCGATGCAGAGGCCGGTTGTGCCGCCTGAGAATCGACCGTCCGTCAATAGTAGTACATCTTTTCCGAGCCCTGCGCCCTTGATGGCGGCGGTGATGGCGAGCATCTCGCGCATGCCTGGGCCGCCCTTCGGGCCCTCGTAACGGATCACGATGACGTCGCCGGCCGAGATGTGGCCGTCGGTGAGGGCATCCATCGCTGCGCGCTCCCGTTCGAACACGCGAGCGGGGCCTTCGAAGATGTCGGCGTCGAAGCCGGCGGTCTTCACGACGGCGCCCTCGGGAGCGAAGCTGCCGTGGAGCACGGTGATGCCGCCGGTGGCGTGGATCGGGTTGTCGAGGGTGCGGATGACCGTGCCGTCGAGCGGCATCGGGTTGAGGTCGGCGAGGTTCTCGGCGACCGTCTTGCCGGTGACGGTGAGGGCGTCTCCATGGAGCAGTCCGGCGTCGAGCAGCGCCTTCATCACGACGGGCACTCCCCCGTGGCGATCGACGTCGTTCATGACGTACTTACCGAACGGCTTGAGGTCACCGATGTGCGGGACCTTGTCACCGATCCGGTTGAAGTCGTCGAGCGTCAGGTCGACCTCGGCCTCGCGGGCGATCGCCAGCAGGTGCAGGACGACGTTGGTGGAACCACCGAACGCCATGGCGACGGCGATGGCGTTCTCGAACGCCTCCTTCGTCAGGATGTCGCGCGCGGTGATGCCGAGACGCAGCATGTTCACGACGGCCTCACCTGAGCGGTGGGCGAAGTAGTCGCGGCGTCGGTCGGCCGAGGGCGGAGCAGCAGAGCCGGGCAGGCTCATACCGAGTGCTTCGGCGACGGATGCCATGGTGTTGGCCGTGTACATGCCGCCGCAGGCGCCTTCGCCGGGCGCGATGGCGCACTCGATGCGCTTGAGGTCTTCTTCGCTCATCGTTCCTGCCTTGCAGGCGCCGACGGCTTCGAAGGCGTCGATGATCGTTACATCCTTCTCGGTGCCGTCGCTGAGCTTCACCCAACCGGGCGCGATCGAACCCGCGTAGAGGAACACCGACGCCAGGTCGAGGCGTGCCGCGGCCATGAGCATGCCAGGCAGCGACTTGTCACAACCGGCGAGGAGGACGGTTCCGTCCAGACGCTCGGCCATCACGACGGTTTCGACGGAGTCGGCGATGACCTCGCGCGAGACGAGCGAGAAGTGCATGCCTTCGTGGCCCATCGAGATGCCGTCCGAGACGGAGATCGTTCCGAACTGCAGCGGATATCCGCCACCGGAATGGACGCCTTCCTTGGCGCCCTGCGCGAGCCGGTCAAGCGAGAGGTTGCACGGGGTGATCTCGTTCCAGCTGGACGCAATGCCGATCTGGGGCTTGTCCCAGTCCGCGTCGCCCATTCCAACCGCGCGGAGCATTCCGCGGGATGTAGTGGCTTCGATTCCGTCTGTGACTGCTCGGCTGCGAGGTTTCAGGTCGATCTCTGACATGGTTCGAGTCTAGAACCTCGAGCATGCCCCGATTTTCATCGACCGGTCGCTGCGCGGAGCCTCCCCAGGCTGTCGAGGACCTCGGCGACTTCGGCCGGGGAATGCACGCGGAACGGCGCGATCGTTGGCCCCTCACCACTTTTCAGCGCGAGGTCCGGTTCACCGAGCACCGCGAAGGCGTCCTCATCGGTGACGTCGTCCCCGGCGTACAGCACGGCCGTTGCACCGGTGTAGTCGCGCAGGTGAACGATAGCGTCGCCCTTCGTGGCGTCGAGAACCGAGAACTCGAGGACGTCCTTGCCGTCACGCACTGTGGCATCCGGGCACACGTCTGCGACGATCCTGCGCGCCTCATCGTTGGCCAGGAAAGCGGCTTCAGGGTCGAGACCGCGGGTGTGCACGGCGAATCCGGCAGGTTTTCGTTCGATCCGCGCGCCGGGATGGGCATCCGAGAACCCGGAGAACCCGGCGGTCAGCGCGTGCAGCCGGCCGGTGTCCTGCTCGTCAAGCGGAGGGTGCGCGTCGACGCCGTCGAAACGGTACTCCGCCCCGTGCGAGCCAACAAGGAGCACACCGGGAAGGTTCTCGGTCACGAGCTCGAGGCTGTCCACTGCCCGACCTGACACGAAAGCCACCGTGGTGTGCGACACCTCGAGCAGCCGTTCGATGGCGAGCCTGGCCGCAGGCAGGGTGCGGGCCTCCTCCGGGCGGTCGACGAACGGCGCGAGGGTTCCGTCGAAGTCCAGTGCCACGAGAAGGTGCTCTGACTCGGCAAGCCGTTCCAGTGCGGCGTTCAATTCCTTATTGATTGCGCTCATGTGCGGGCGTCCGGGTGCTCGTGCGAAACCGGATGCACGGTGGTGGAGTTCTGGAGTTCATCGAGGAAGACGCGCGACCACTTCACGACGTCGTTTTCGATCACACGTTTGCGAAGCGCCCGCATCCGGCGGCGGCCTTCGGACTGAGGCATCTCGATGGCCTGCATAATCGCATCCTTCACCCCTTCAATGTCGTGCGGGTTGATGAGGAGCGCCTGGCGCAGATCGTCGGACGCGCCGGCGAACTCGCTGAGGACGAGGACACCGCCGAGGTCGGCGCGAGTGGCGACGTACTCCTTGGCGACGAGGTTCATCCCGTCGCGGAGCGCAGTGACGAGCATGATGTCTGCGGCGAGGTAGAGAGCGACCATCTCCTCGCGCGGATAGCCCTGGTGAAGGTAGTTGATCGCGGTGTGCCCGATGGAGCCGTAGTCACCGTTGATCCGTCCTACGGTGAGTTCGATTTCGTCGCGGAGCTGCATGTAGCTCGCCACGCGCTCGCGGCTCGGGCTGGCAACCTGCACGAGGGTCACATCGTCGACGGTGAGGCGGCCGTCGGCGAGAAGCTCACCGAACGCCTTGAGCCGATGCCCGATTCCCTTGGTGTAGTCAAGCCGGTCAACGCCCAGCATGATGGTCTTCGGATTGCCGAGTTCCTCACGGATCTGTCGCGCCCGTGCCTGGATCGCCGGGTCTTTCGCGAGCTCGATGTAACTCGTCGCGTCAATGGAGATCGGGAAGGCACGGGCGACGACCCGACGCACGGGCGCACCCCGCACGTGCGAACGGGTCCCCGTGTCGGCGTCGGACGAGTCACCGACAGGGACCCAGATCCGGGTTCCTTTGGTCTCGTAGCCAAACAACCGCCGCACGGCCCGGGCGAAGTTGCCGGCGTCCGCCACCCGCTGGAACCCGATGACGTCGGCCCCAAGCAGCCCGGAGATGATCTGCTGCCGCCAGGGAAGCTGCGAGAAGATCCCGTATGCAGGGAACGGGATGTGGTTGAAGAACCCGATGGTCAGGTCGGGGCGTGCCTCGCGCAGCATGCCTGGCACGAGCTGCAGCTGGTAGTCATGAACCCAGACCGTGGCACCGATGTCGGCGATCCGGGCGGTGGCGTCGGCAAAGCGACGGTTCACGTCGACGTAGGTCTCCCACCATTCCCGGTGGTAACTCGGCTGCGCGATGACGTCGTGATACAGCGGCCACAACGTGTCGTTGGAGAAGCCCTCGTAGTAGTTCTCGATCTCGCCGGCGTTCAACGCGATCGGCACCATGCGGATGCCTTCGTGTTCAAACGGTGCCAGTTCGACATCAGGGGCCCCAGGCCAGCCCACCCAGGCGCCGTCAGAGGCCTTCATCAGCGGCTCGAGCGCCGCGACGAGACCACCAGGAGACATCCTCCAGCCGACGGAACCGTCGGGCTGGGTAACACTGTCGACGGGGAGCCGGTTGGCCACCACGACGAAGTCGTATGTCTCTCCTGAATTGGGTGTGGTCACGTGATTTGTCCCCTCGACCGTTGTCGTTCCGCCCCTTTCGGGTGGCCTCACAGGCTATCAGCCGGGCCATGGCGGAAGCCCCATCGCACAAATCCACCCCGCCGCGCGATGGGTTGGACCTATCGAAGGGTTACCGCTAGCGTCGGAGGACTTGGAGGTGCATCCGCATGCGCAAATATGTTCTGAACTTCACTGTCATCAGTGCCTTCGCGGGCGCGGTCACGCTGATCAAAACCAGTAAGAATGCCCCGCGGGACTGGCGGCTCGCCCTGCTCTGGATCGGATGGCTCGTCACGGTCGCCAACGCGTTCGCGGCCGTATCGGAGCGCACCGACCAGAAAGAGGTCGAAGCTCACGGCGGCAAGAGCAAGCTGAAGCGCCGCAAAGACGGAAAGATCTGACGGAACGGTCGCCAGGAGGCCGAAACACGGCTTCCACCCGGCATTTCTTCAGCCGGTCCCCCGCGATCCGGCGTGTCAGGGCGCTACTTTTCAGAGCCGCCCCCACACTGGAAAGATCACCACAGCCAGTAGCAGGGAGCACCGGACATGTTTGGTCGCCGTCGTCATCGCGCACCAGTAGCCGTCGCCCCCGTGGCGCCGACACCAACGCCCGGGATCCAGCTATCGGAGGAAGAACTCGTCGAGAAGCTCCGGGCGCGGCTCGATGCGCACATGGGTGCCCATGGCGACTGGACGCTCGTGCGTCGCACCGACGCAGACACCGATGCGTTCTTCCACGAGATGGCCGCTTTCTCGCTGGCCAGGGAACTCACTGCCGCGATCGTCGGAACCCGGGCAACCGTCACCGCAGATGCAGCCGACACAGCAACTGCCGCTGCGGCTGCCGCTACGGCCGACCTCGTGCAAACGATCACTGTTACGACGGTGCCGTCAGCGCTGAAGTCAGGCGCCGGCGATGTCGACCCGTCGGTCTTCGACGCACCGGAGGATGCCGTCGCCCCGTCGCGCGCGCTCACCCCCGTCGAGCACGTCATGTTCGAGCTGAACACCGTCGCCGTGTGGGCCGACCCCCAGCACCACGACCCGTCCCACGTGAACCACGAGATCGTCACCCCGACGGTGTCCCGCGCGAAGAAGCGCTGGAACGGCACTCGCGTCTCCTGAGCTATCAGAGCTGAGTAATCAGAGCTGAGCCTTCGCCTCGGCTCGTCGCCGATCGGGTAGTGACAGCTCGGAGCTGGTGCACCCCGCACGACGGTTCCCGTGACGCCAACTCCCCGGAAAGCGCCGTATTCGGCGATTTGGCGTCACCGGAACGGATGCCAGCAGCTAGTTCGCCACTCCGATCGGCTCCCATCCGGCGGGGCCGGCGGACCCGGCCGGGTATTCGTCGAGCGCTACAGCACCCTTCCGCCAGGCGTCGAGGAACGGTTCGACGATTCGCCAGCACTGCTCGGCGGTGTCCCCCCGCACCGAAAGCGCCGGGTCGTCGTCGAGGATACCTTCGAGCACTTCGCCGTATGCACCGAACTTCCCGGGATCGAACACCGCTTGGAACGTCGTCCGTTCCAGTTCGTAGGGGTCGCCGGCTCCGTTGATGTTGATCGACAGCGCCATCTGGTCCGGGGCGAGGAACAACCGCAGCACGGCGGGGTCGGTGCTGCCCGTGAAGCCAGCGGGAACGCGATTGGCGGGTTTGAACCGCACGACGATCTCGCGGCGGCGCTCCCCCAGGGCCTTACCCGACCGAAGGGTGAACGGAACCCCCGACCAGCGCCAGGTGTCAACCTCGACGGTGACTTCGGCGAGGGTCTCGGTGTTGCGGGCCGGATCGACCCCCTCCTCGTCGACGTACGCCGGGTACTCGCGGCCGTCGACGGTGCCCGCGGTGTAGCGGGCGCGCCGGCTCGCCGAGGCGGCGTCACCTCCCCAGGGCCGGGTGGCACGGAGTACGATCCCTTTGGCGTCACGGAGGTCCACGGCGTCGAGAGTCGACGGCGGTTCCATGGCGAAAAGCGCGAGCACCTGGAGGAGGTGGCTCTGGATCATGTCGACGAGCGCACCCGCTTTGTCGTAGTACCCGGCTCGTTTCTCCAGCCCCAGCTGTTCGTCGTAGACGATGTCGACCCGGTCGATGTGCTCGGCGCTCCACAGCGGTTCGAAGATGCGGTTAGCGAACCGCAGGCCGAGGAGGTTCATGACCGTTGACCGGCCGAGGAAATGGTCGACGCGGTGGATCTGGTTTTCGGGCACAAGCCGTGCCAGCAGGCGGTTGAGCGCGGCGGCACTGTCGGCGTCGGTGCCGAACGGCTTCTCGAGAGCCAGAACCGTTCCCTCGGGAAGGTTCACGTGCTCGAGAGCCGCGCACGCTTTGACGGTGACTGCAGGCGGCAGTGCGAAATACAGGGCGGGTTTTCCGACTGATTCAGCGAGCAGCTTCTCCAGTGCGGCAGCATCGGTTACGTCGACGCGGCGGAACACGGTGGTCTCCAGAAGGAGATCGACGGCGTCGCCGGATGCGTCCACGGTCGCGAAAGAGGACGTCACGATGTCGCGCCAGGCGGAATCTGTCAGCTCATGGACACCGACGCCTACGAGCTTGACGCTACGGTCCTGCTGGCTGGTGAGGAGTTGCCCGAGCGCGGGAAGCAGCAGCCTCGAGGAGAGGTCGCCTCCCCCGCCGAGCAGGAACAGAGTTGTCTTCGGCCGCGTCATTCTCCGACCATACGCCAGGGGTGTGCCTTCCGCGCGAAGACAAGTACCCCTTGCGCTGGAGCGGCACTTCCGACACTTACAAGCACGACAGCTCGCGGCTAATATTGCGGGCACCCCTAAGCAGAGGAGGGCGTCGTGGGCAAGGTGGTCATGTACAGCTCAGTGTCCGTAGACGGCTTCATCGCAGACGAGAACGACCAGCCCGGACCGCTGTTCGACTGGTTGCGGGGTGGTGACGTGCCGTTGGACGAGAGCGGCGAGTTGAAAGTGTCGC
Organism: Mycetocola miduiensis; assembly: GCF_900115155.1. GTDB lineage: Bacteria > Actinomycetota > Actinomycetes > Actinomycetales > Microbacteriaceae > Mycetocola_A > Mycetocola_A miduiensis. The sequence goes on along the minus strand of NZ_FOVM01000002.1, from coordinate 109,039 downwards.
AAGCGTCCTTCGACTACACCCGCGCGTACTGGGACCAGATCGGGACGACAGTCGTCGGCCGCCACGTCTTCGACATGACGGACGGCTGGGACGGGAAGCCTCCGAGCGGGATCGACCACGTGGTCGTTGTGACACACCGGCCGGCGCCCGAGGACTGGGACCCCGAGGCTCCGTTTCACTTCGCCGACGGCATCGAGGCAGCGATGGCCAAGGCTCAGGAGCTTGCCGGTGACCGCATCGTCGAGGTGGCCGCTGGCGAGGTTGGGGGCCAGGTGCTTGCCGCCGGCCTGGTCGACGAGGTGCGCATGGACGTCGTCCCCGTCATATTCGGGTCCGGCGAGCGTTACTTCGGATCGGTCGACGCACAGCACCTGTTGGAGGATCCTGACGAGGTGATCCAGGGCAACCGGGTGCTTCACCTGCGCTACCGGGTGCGGGCGATCTGAGCGGGCACGCGAAGAATTGCGCTGCTGATCGTGAGCCGCTTATCCCCGCGGAGTGAATGAGGAGGTGAGGGCGATCTCACCTGGGCATGAGCTCAGCACTCGGGCCATTGCATCCCGCTCCGCCGGCGTAACCCAGAGACCGTATGTTGCCTTCACCGAGACCTGACGGGTGACGTACCCGCAGCGGAATGCCTTGTTGGCGGGCAGCCAAGTGGCGGTGTCCCCGTCACCCTTCTGGGCGTTGGAGCCACCGTCAACGGCCAGGAGGTTGATCGGGTCGTTGGCGAGAGTTTCGCGCTGCGCCCGCGTGAGCTGTTGGGCGCCGGTCTGCCACGCGTTGGAAAGAGAGACGACGTGATCGATCTGCACGAGAGCTGACGTGTCCTGACCACGCACAAATGAGATGGATTCTGCGGTGAATGGTGAAACGAGGTTTCCGCTCATCACCTTGCACGTCCCCGACGTGACGACAGCCGTCAGGTCGCGTGCGAGGATGTCATTGCGGGTGTCGCATCCGTTGCGGTCGACGTCGAGCCACGCCGAGCCGAACATCCCGGTCCGCTCGTATCCCGTCTTTGGAGCCTTGCCCTTCACTGGGATCGTCGCGAGGAGTGCGAGCACGGTGGTGCCGGTCGCGGTGGTGTCGCTGCCATCCACCGGCGCCTCCTCCGACCGCGGAACCGCTGCCGTAGGCTCGGCCGGTGCGTCGTCGGCGAGGTCTGACGGCTGGCTCGGGTGAGGCGCCGCTACTGCGCTGGGGGTGGCGGTCGCCTGCACCGCGATTGTCGGTTGCTCGCTGTTGGCCGCGCCCGCAGCGGCGACCGTAGCACTGAGCATGACAACGCCAACGAGACCCGCGACGATCCACGTCTTCAGGGTTGACCTGAACCGCGTCGACGTCGCTGCAGAAGACCGGTCAGGACGAGCGTTCGGCGCGCTGAACGGTCGCTGTGTTTCGTCGGTCAACTGGTCCCCCGGTTCATTGCACCCGAAACGAGTGCGGGCATAGTGATTCCACGCTATCGAGGTTCATCCGCGCCACGTGCCCCATAACGGGTCGACACGCGCGCATCGGAACATCCGTCGCCCAATCAGCCGTCCGTTGTGCGCGTGTACACCCAGGGAGTGACCCGGGCGTCGAGGCGGTGCCGTGCCCCTTCTGTCTCGAGCAGGGCGTCGTCGTCATAGGCGATGTCTCCTGGCCAGAGGAACACCAGGCCGGCGGCCGACACATTCGCGTGGGTGTCGAATTGCTCAGCGTCGGCGGCGGCGCGAACGAGAGTCGCCTCGACCGTGGCATCCGAAGCGATCCGGTGCAGCATCACCCAGGTCGGCGGGACCAGCTCGAATGTGCCCTCCGCGTGCCGGTGGAGCGCCTCGGCAGGCCGCAACCATTCGTGTGCGACCGCCTCGTGCGGCGAGAGGACGATGTTTCCCTCCGGCGCCCGTGCCGCATAGAACCAGGTGCGGTATGGCTTCGGTGCAATGGACGGCGGTAACCAGCAGGCGGCGCTCACGAGCGCATCCGGTGAAACCTCCAGCGACGTTTCCTCGCGCACCTCCCGCAGGGCCGCGCGCCGGGCAGAGGCCTCCTCGTCGAGTTCACCCGTGGTGAATGCGCGGTCCTCGGGGTCGACCGCTCCGCCGGGGAACACCCATGCTCCTGAAAACGAACCGCCTCCGCGCGGCCGCTGCAGCAGCAGAACTTCGGGTCCCTCATCGGTGTCGCGCAGCAGCAGGACGGTCGCCGCCACCCGATAGCCGGGGGTTTCCCCCGTCGGTGGGATGCCTTCACGCGCCATCGCGTTCTCCCTCGACTCCTGGCTTCCCTGGTTCACGGGATTCCCTGGTTCACAATAGCGCTGTGCCACCTGCCCGCGGCCACCCCGCCCGCTGGAGGCGGTAAGCGAACGAAGGGCAGGGAACGCAGAAAACCCCGGCCATGAGAATGACCGGGGCTTGTGGTGCACCCCCCGGGACTTGAACCCGGAACCCACTGATTGAGAGACAGTTGCTTTGCCAATTGACGAGAAGTGCCCGCTCCCCCGTATCGACTGCGATTTGTGGGATTGTTGACCCCAACATACCTAGGCTGCTACGGGGCAGTCTGGGCCCTGCTGGAGGAGCCTGAAACATCGAGAAATAGCGCTTCAGAGACCGTTGAAATGGAGGGCTATGAGGGCCATCTGGAGAATTTCGACGGGGGCTACACCGTTGCCTTCAAAAAATACACCGCAGATGCCGACCTCGCAGAGTTCTTCAAGGGCTTGCCGGACGACCGATGCCAGTCAGCCCATTGGGGGTATGTTTTGGCTGGCAAAGTGACCTTCAAGACCGCCTCTGGCGAGGAAACATTCGAGACCGGCGACGCCTACTACGTCCCTCCCGGTCACACCCCCGTCCTCTACGCCGGAACCGAGATCGTCGAGTTCAGCCCCACAGAGGAACTCCAGCGAACTCTGGACGCCGTGACAAAGAACATGGAAGCCGCCGGCTGAGGAAGAAGGTGGCGGGCGCGTCGGCAATTTCCGTTAGTTTTCCCACGGGGGCGACTGCTACGACGAGACCCCAGATGAGCAGTCTGGGATGCGCGTTTGCAGCCCGGAGCGTCGCACCCGATGCGAGGTTGGTGAATTTGTGGGTGTTCTAAAGCCGTTGCGGTTGGTGACACCGACAGCGGCGGCATGGTCATGGCGAGCAGTCGCCAGGTTGTCGACCCTCGTCTCCACCCCACGGGCCGGTTGATCGCTAAACCAGCACCTGACATTGAAATGATGCCGCAGACTTCTATGAGATGTAACGCAATCTGATGTGCGTGATTGGGTCATGGTCGGGCAGCTCGGGGAGCAACGCGAATCCGGGAATGCCCGCGGCGAGGAACACCATCGGGGTCGATATCGGCAGACGCCGCAGAAAACGGGGCAGGGGCGCGGCAGCAAGGGCAGTCAACCCGATTGCCGCGAATGTGAGAACGGGTAGATCGAGTTCGATCACCCCGAAAGCCTAAACGTCGTGGAGTGGTGCGGACTGGGCTGACTGTAGACGTGGGGGTTCCATCGGCACGGGATCACACCACGGAAGGCTCGTGGTGCTGAAGTCCACCTGTATAGACTGTGTGCCGGTGTGCCGCGAAGCCTGGTCGGCGTTCGATCGATCGATCGATCGATCAGATGTATATGAACCCGTTCACTGCAGAGGGCAGGCCACCATGACGATCTCCCCCACCAGCCAGAAGTCCGCACGTCGGTCGATCTGGCGAGACCCGCGGAAGCTCGTCGACTCGGTGGCAAGAAGCTCGCCCGCCCGCCTGGCGCTCGTGGTCTTTGCGCTTGTTGCACTCACCTTCACCCTTCTGCTCAGTCTCCCGCTCTCGGCGGCAGACGGCCAAGCGACGCCATTACATGACTCACTCTTCACCGCGTTCTCCGCAGTGACTGTGACGGGCCTCGTCACGGTGAACACTGCCGAACACTGGTCTTTCTTTGGACAGGTCGTCATCCTCCTCGGCATCCAAGTCGGCGGGCTCGGCATCGTGACAATGGCCTCTCTTCTAGCCCGGGCCGTGACGCGGCAACTTGGGGTCCGTAGCAAGCTGCTTGCCCAGCAGGGAATCAGTACCGGAAAGCTGGGCGAAGTCGGAAGCCTCCTGAGGACCGTCGTCCTGACGACGCTCGCGGTAGAGCTCGCGCTCGCCGTTCTTCTCGTCCCAAGTTTCATAGTCGCCGACAAGTCCTGGACAGCCGGGCTCTGGCACGGAATCTTCTATGCCGTCTCCTCGTTCAACAATGCTGGCTTCGTTTCCCACCCGGATGGGTTGAACGGCTTCGCAGACAACCTGTGGATTCTCGTTCCGATCATGGTGGGGGTATTCATTGGCAGCTTGGGCTTTCCCGTTTTCATGGTGCTCATGGCCACCAAGTTCGAGTTCCGCAAATGGACCGTCCACACCAAACTGACACTGCTGGTCACAACGATTTTGCTGATCGCCGGTGCTGTGATCTGGGCCATCTTCGAATGGTCCAACAGCTCCACAATCGGCGACATGGACGTTGGAGAGAAAGTCTTCCATGCGGTCTTCGCCTCGACGATGATGCGCTCGGGTGGCTTCAGCATCGTGGATCCGAGCGCGTCAAGCCCGGTGACGTTGCTCGCAACCGACGCACTGATGTTCGCGGGCGGCGGTTCGGCATCCACCGCGGGTGGCATCAAGGTCACGACCATCGCTGTGCTATTCCTTGCGATTCTCGCGGAGGTACGGGGAGACTCGGATGTTCGGACTTTCGGACGCACCATCACCGAGGGGGCGCTTCGAGTTGCCATCAGCGTCCTGTTCCTCGCTGCCACGCTGATTCTCGTCGCAACGGGACTACTCATGGCCGTCAGCAGGGAACCGCTCGATCGAATCCTTTTCGAGGTGATCTCAGCCTTCGCCACGTGCGGACTCAGCGTCGGCCTCAGCGAGGAACTACCTCCATTCGGCAAGTACGTCCTCTCAGCTCTGATGTTCGCAGGTCGGATCGGACCGATCAGCCTCGCGGCGGCGCTGTCGATCCGCCAACGTCGTCAGCTGTACCGCTTCCCGAATGAGAGTCCCATCATCGGTTGAAGGTTCGGTGCCGGTGATCGGCACGCCCGGGACGGCGTGGCCTTGCCCGCAGGGGGCATGCGTGGGATCACAGGCCAGTACCATCATCACTGGTGCGCCGGGAAGTCTGGTCGGCGGGTGGTCAATCGGTCACTCTGGACATCGGCTGACCCTGCACAGGGTTGAACGGAAATCCATGCCCGCCCATATCACCTTTGTTCGCTGGACTGCGGGGATCGACCATGACTGAGGCGCGCGTTCGCGCCCGAGGTCTCGTACGCACTTTCTGTACGGACGTCGGCATCCGGGGAGTCGACCTCGAGGTGATCGCCGCGCTCTGCGGCTCGCTGCTGCTGGCCGTCCACACAACCGACCCTTACTCAAGGCGCAGCTCGGTCCGCTCCTCGATCCCGGCGGATGGACCGGCATCTCACATCGAACGCGCAGGTCACGACGGTCGCCGGTCTGGAGGGGTTCGGAGTCGTGCTCTCGTGGACCTACGGCCGGGAATTCACAGACGGGACGATCCACAATCTGCGGCATCGTGGTCGCGGCCTAGATCGCCGTGGCGCCGACTCCAGCTCGACCGCTAGCAACTCCAGCCGGAGGGATCATTAACCCCACCCGGGCGAGGATGGACCGGATGCTTGGGTCGGTAATTGGTCGGGCTCATCACGGAGCAACCACACGGATACGGGATGAACCCCAGCATCAATGCGCTCGACATCACCGGCACAGTGGACGCCGCATCATCGCGGAACGAGTCGTCGAACTCTTCGACACGCGGGAGGAAATCACGACCGGACAGGTTCTCGAATACGGCGAGATCGCGGACAGTCCACTCGCTGTGCCCTTGCCCTGCGATTCCTCTACTAGGGACCGACCGGCGAAGCCCCCGTGTCGTCGAGTCGCTGACACCGTCGCCCCACCCGTGGCGGCAGCTACGCTATGCAGCACCCGTCCTGATCCGGTACCCAGCGGAGGTGCATCGTGCGATTCGTTGTCACGGCGATGCGGATAGCGATCCTGGTCGTGACCGTGTTGGCCCTGTTGTCCCGGACGAGCTGCTTCTATATCTACGGATCCTGCGTGGCCATTAACGTGCTGAGCTATTTCACCATCCAGAGCCACGTCGTCATGGTCATCGCCCTGGCTCTCGCCGTGGTGGTCGGGATTCGGGGACAACCAGAACCCCAGTGGCTCACGGTGCTTCGCCTTCTCGCGACGACCTACGTTGTCGTCTCGGGTGGTGTGTTCGCGCTATTGATCCTCGACCAGGAGCTGTCGCCGTTCCTGTTGCAGGCACCGCTCGCATCACGGCTTCTCCATTTCGTGCTGCCCATATACGCGGTGGGCGACTTCGTCTTCGCGACGCACCGACGCCTGCCTTGGAGCGCCGCCTGGCTCTCGCTGGGCTTTCCCATTCTCTGGGCCGGGTACACACTGGTGCGGGGCAACGCGGCGAACTGGTACCCGTACTTCTTTCTCGACCCGAGCGCTGCAGGCGGGTACGGGATGATCAGCGTCTACGCCTTCGGCCTCGCCGTCGTGATTCTCACGCTAGCCACCGCGCTCATCGCGACCACGCGGATGCGGCGCGGCTCCCCCTAGGTCCGGATTCCGGAGCCGAACACGCGACTCGGCCGTCTCACAACGCCAATCAGTAGGCTGAACACATGCCTTTTCCGTCCTTGTCACCGTCGCGCGCTCGCGCCCGGTCCCAAGCGGCATTCCCGAACCGGCTGCTGCTGACCAAGCGCGCCAGCGGAACCAACGGGTGGATGAGTTCGTGGGGCACTAACGCACACGGCGAGATCGCCGGCTGCCCGCCGCCACGCGCCTGACGTCATCCGTCCCTCGTCGCCGAGCCAGCGGATGCCCCCTCCCGCGTCCGCACCAACGAAGGCCTGCCATGACGACATCCACCCCCGTTCCGCTTCCCGCTGACCAGGCGCCTCACTCGATTTGGCGCGGCGTCCACCAGACCCTCAGCAGCGACGTCGTCGGCGGCGCGCTGCTGCTGGGCGCCACCGTGCTGGCGCTCGTGCTCGCGAACACCGGCGCTGCCAGCTTCTACAATTCCATCCGCGACTTCACGTTCGGCCCGGAAGCGCTCCACTTGAACCTCAGCGTCGGCGCGTGGGCGGCCGACGGACTTCTGGCGATCTTCTTCTTCGTCGTCGGCCTCGAACTGAAGGAAGAATTCGTCGCCGGCAAACTCCGCAACCCGCGAACCGCCATGGTCCCGATCGCGGCAGCGGTAGGCGGGGTCGCCGTGCCTGCCCTGTTCTACGTCATTGTCAACGCGCAGTCGGGGGGCGGCGCCCTGCAGGGCTGGGCCATCCCAGCCGCAACGGATATCGCGTTCGCTGTGGCCGTGATCGCCGTCGTCGGCCGGCACCTGCCGCCGGCACTTCGCACGTTCCTGCTCACCCTCGCCGTCGTCGACGACCTCCTCGCGATCTCGATCATCGCCATCTTCTACACCGACGAGATCGCCTTCATCCCCCTCGCCCTCGCCCTCATTCCGCTGGGGCTCTTCGCATTCGCGGTGCAGCGAGGGGTGCGAGCCTGGTGGATCCTGATTCCCCTCGCGGTGACCACCTGGGCACTCGTCCACGCGTCGGGCGTTCACTCCACCGTCGCCGGCGTTCTCCTCGGCTTCATGGTTCCGGTCATCGCCACCACACGCGCACGCGTGAAAGCCGGTACCGACCACGACGGCAAGTCGCTCTACGACGGCCTCGCCGCCCACTTCGCAGACCGGTGGGGTGTCGTCTCCACCGGCTTCGCGGTACCGATCTTCGCCTTCTTCTCCGCCGGTGTCACCGTCGGAGGAATTGCAGGGCTCACCGACTCGCTCACCGACACGATCACGATCGGAATCATCGCCGGACTCGTTCTCGGAAAGGCGGTCGGCATTACGGGCACCACCTTCCTCGTCACCCGAATCCGCGGCCTCAGAATCGATCCGTCGCTTCGCTGGATCGACATGATCGGCATGTCCTTCGTGGCCGGGATCGGCTTCACCGTGTCACTGCTCGTCGGAGACCTCTCCTTCACCCCCGGCAGCGAATCCGACAACCACGTCAAAGTCGGCGTCCTCGCCGGTTCTCTCGTCGCGGCGGTCATCGGAGCCGTCGTTCTTGGCATCCGCGATAGGCATTATCGGAGGCAGTCACCTCACTGAGGCTTCGCGGTGGCGGGTCTGACGTTCGTGAGGGTTGCTCCTACTGCCGACACGTAGTTCCTGTACCGGGCGACTACCCCGCCAGCGCACACGTGACCGGCTACTGGTTTCGGCGGACTGCCCTGACCTGGGAACAACCGAACGGTCTCGTCGAATTTCTCCAAGGCCGTCGACCCGTCGTCTACGTCGGCTTCGGCAGCATGGGATTCGGGGCGAAAGCCGAAGCCCGGGGTCAAGTTGTGCTGCACGCCCTTCAGCAGGCCGGTGTGCGGGCCGTGGGTGCAACCGGTTGGGGCTCCCTTGCCGCTCGATCAACGAACGACATGTTCGTCCTCGACGACGCACCGCACGAATGGCTGGGGACGAATTCGCGAGCTGATCTCGCGGAAGGAGTACGCCGCCGCGGCGACGGCAATCGGCGAGCAGATCGCCACCGAAGACGGCACCGGCGCCGCGGTCGAGGCGCTGCAGTCCATTGAGGCGGCTTTCGCCGCTCGTCGTCTGGCGCCGAACCCCTAGCACGGGCTCAACGCGCGTCGGCCGGCCGCCCTCGATGCCACTGTCTACAACTCTGGTATCCCAAAACCGAGGGCTACGGCTCGTACGGCTCGTACGGCTCGTACGGCTCGTACGGCTCGTACGGCTCGTACGGCTCGTACGGCTCGTACGGGCCGTAGCAGATATGGAGCACGACGAAGCTGGAAATAAGCGATGCATCGCCGATATCGACATCGACCCCAACATGATCCCACCCTCGCCGGTCCCGGAGCGGCGTCCTCGACGCCGGCACCTACCTCGCGACCCGCTCCCCGGTGCCCTTTGAGCTCACCGTCCCAGACGGCGGGGAGACCTTCGATGGCACGGGCCTGGGCAAAGACGACCCGCATCACCCGGATACCTGGAATGCGACTGTCCTCTTCTGAGACGGTATCTATGTCCCGACGGACGCATGCGCCTGGAAGGCGCGCTCGTCCAGCTCGATCCAACGGCTGAGGCTTTCGTCGACGCGATGACAGCGCAGGCATCAGTGGCAACCATCTCTCCCGTCAAAGTCGCGGTGGAAGACTACTCCGGACTTGAGTTCGACTACGCCGTCGAGAGAGGTGCCCAGCGGAGGACATAAGCATCCCGAATCTGAACTGCTGGGTACTTCTCCTCAGGTGAGGGGCACGGGGCGTCGAAGGTCGGCGACCAGCTCCGCGTCGAACCGCTTGCTTCGCGTTACGATCGTCTGGCCTTCCACGGTCAGTGTGCCCTTGACGATGAGGTCGCCTCCTTTGACCGCGACCAGCTGGCCGGCCGCGACGACTGCCGCGCAACCGACGACATCGATAGTGAGCTCGAGCCGGAACTCGAAGCTCGCCACGCGGACCTCGTCGATGAAGAGGTCGACGGTCGGGGTGTAGCTGGTGGTGATACGGTGCGTGACGAGGTCGACGACCTCACGGGCCATCGACCCGACTGTACGTCGGCCGGCGTCCCCAAGTGCCCGGTACTTGACCCAGCCGGTGACGAGAGCCTCCGTCAGGTCGAGGTCGAGCAGCCCCGCTGCGGCGACCCCCACCTCATGGTGGGCAGCTACCCTTGCCGTGTGGGAGAGGGGTTCCAAACCGCCAGCGGTCGTTCCCGGTCCGCGGGCCTTGGACGCTGCCGCGCCGAGCGCGTCCGCCGTGAGGCCGTTGCCACGTCGGTCCATGAAAAGGTCGCGCACCTTGAGGTGCTTGTGGATCGGTTGCGACAGTATCGTCATCGTCTTACCTCCTCAACGTGGTAGTGCGGTTCGTCCGGGTGAGGTTCAATCCGTGCCACGTGTCGAGGTGGCTCGTTCCCGGTTGGTGCTTCGGCGATGCTGCTGGTGGATGCCACCGGGCTCACCAAGTCCGCACGTACGTGCTCGGCCGCCCATACTCGCTCCGCAATGTGGCGCCGTCGTCGCAAGATGGTCCTCGCGGCGACGAGCACGAGCACGAGCACAAGGACGCACATGCCCAGGACCACGCCCCCCACCGATGTTCGGGCGGACGCCACAATCGTGACACCCGACCCGGCGGTAACCAGCGTCCCGGGCGCGGGGTTCTGCGCTTCGATGGTGTCCCCCTCCGACGCGCCCGACACAACCGGCTGCAATCCGAGGCGACCCAGCTCGGTGAGCGCATCTTCCAGCGACATGCCGATGAGGTCGGGCACCACGACCATTTGCGGCGGAAGGACCTGCAGCGCGAGGTCCACGCTCGTTCCCCGCGGCACGTCGGCGCCTGGGACGAGCGACTGCTCGCCCACCAGCTCCCCGCTGCCAGAGACGACACCAACAGAAAGGCCCGCGCCTGCGATGGCGTCCTGCGCCGCAATGCGGGTGAGCCCGACCACGTTGGGAACAGCGACCAACTCCGGTGCGATCACACCGAAGGTGATGTCGACCGACGATTCAACGCGCACCACCGTACCGGGAAGGGGATTTTGGTCGACAACGTCTTCACCAGACCCCGACACTCTCCCTAGCACGAGCGCGGAATCCTCCAGGAGAGCCGCCGCCTGCTCGGACGAGAGGCCGATCAGTTCGGGAACAGTAACCAGCGGGGATGTCACGAGGAAGGTGTTCGCCGCTTCCATGCCCGCGTCGGAAGAGCAGCGGGCGACGACCCGATGCGTCCCGGCTGACGCCGCCGACGGCACGGTGAAGAACACCTCCGCCCTCCCCGATGAGAAGGGCGCGGTCCCAACGTCGCGAAGGCTGCCTTCCTCCTCCCAGAGGAACGTCACGTTGGGGTTCCCTACGTCATCGGACCCAACGAACAGACAGTCCTGAAAACCGGTCGCAACGGCAGTGACCTCCGTCCCCGGCTCACCCTCTGTCGGGTCGACGTCCAACGCCGGCGCGGCCGGAGATGTCACGAGGAAGGTGTTCGCCGCTGCCATGCCCGCGTCGGAAGAGCAGCGGGCGACGACCCTATGCGTCCCGGCTGACGCCGCCGACGGCACGGTGAAGGGCACCTCCGCCCTCCCCGATGAGAAGGGCGCGGTCCCCACGTCGCGAAGGCTGCCTTCCTCCTCCCAGAGGAACGTCACGTTGGGGTTTCCTACGTCATCGGACCCACCGAGCGGACAGTCTTCGAAACCGGTCGCAACGGCAGTGACCTCCGTCCCCGGCTCGCCCTCCATCGGGCGAATGTCCAACGCCCGCGCGGGCGCCTGCACCGCAGCCGCCGGCATGTCCAAACCGAGCGCCGTGAACCCGAGCGCAAACATCGCCAGGATGGCCAGCATTTGTACGGACGATGAAATCCAGCGTGCCATGTCGCGGCTCCTTCCCGCCGCATCCTCCAGTTGCCACGGTCCTCTCGATCTGAGGCGAAGTCAACGGGCGGTCGCTGCTGGGGACGGTACTCCGGGTTTGCGTGTGGCAACCGGTGGTTCGCGCCGCAACTGGAAGGCATTCCAATGAGTTCAACAAGGAAGACCGCGCTCGTGGCAGGCATCTTTTACCTGATCACGTTTGTCTCCATTCCCGCTCTCGCCCTGTACGGCCCAGTGAAGGGTGCGGACTTCATCATCAGCTCCAGCGCTGACAGCGGCGCGCTCTGGGGCGGCTTCGTCGAGGTGCTCGTCGCGCTCACCGGCGTCGGTACAGCCGTCACGCTGTTCCCGGTGGTCAGGCGACAGAACGAAAGCATGGCCCTGGGCTTTGTCGCCAGTCGCGCGATTGAAGCCGCCATGATCTTCGTCGGGGTCGCGAGCATCCCCTCGCTCGTGGCGTTGCGTCAATCGGGGGTTTCCGGGGCGGAGGCGGCCTCGTTGACCACCGCAGGCGAGGGGCTCGTCGCGTTCTACAACGCAGCGTTCTTGGTCGGACAGAGCCTCATGCCGCCCGTGAATGCTGCGCTGTTGGGGACCTTGCTGTATCGATCGCGCCTGGTGCCGCGCGCCGTTACTGGCCTCTCACGTGCACGTCCGGATTCGGACCCTGCGTCATTGAGACGATACTCGCTGGCAATGCCTCCGCATGCGCTCGAAGGTTCGGGGATGAGTAAACCGCAAGCCGGACGGCTAACGGACGCATTTGGCGCAGGTCCTCGTATGCACCCGGGCTGGCCAGCGCTATGCCATTGGGAACCCTCAACGGGAACGTCATGGACGCAGCGAGATCGCTGGAGCGAACCGTTCGAACCGTCGAAATGGCGGGTACAGTGTATTAACAGGAGAGAGATCATGCCTGACAAGTCGCCGCACGAGCATCACGTCAAGAAGCCGGCCGCCAAGACGCTCAAGGAGAAGCGCGCTGAGAAGCACGCGAAGGAGCACGACCACGACATGAGCGCCGCGTCCGATGCGGTGCAAGAGGCGCACAAGGCAGACCAGGCGCACAAGCCGGACGCCGGGCACCGGGGGGATGCCGCGCACAAGAAGCATTAGCGGTAGGCCGCGTCTCCGAGATTGCCTCGCACGCATCTTGCCGAGATCCGGAAGGAGGACGGCGCGGAGGTTGTCAGCGTAGGCGTCGATGGTCTGCCGCGACAGGCGGCCGGCCGTGACAGATAAATGACAGATTAGGGGTCTGAGCGGCCATCGTGGCTCCTGAAGATCCAGGAAGACGGCACCTGGGCGAAGGTGCGGGATGCGACGCTCGGAGCAGCCGTCGCGTTCGAAACGCGGATGCCCCGGGATCGGCTCCGTTCCCGGGTCCCGACCGGACGCCGGTTGCCGCCGTTCCGATGGCGCCAACCGGCATATCCTCGCCGCGCTGAACCCAGGCGCGACCCCGCACTCCCGTCCAAAGGCACCGAAGTGGATATCTTCGTCGACAGCGCAGGAGCATTGGTGAGGGGCTCCGGAGCGTCTCGGAAGGTCGTCTCATCAAAGATCGTGTCTACAACGCTGACGTCAGATCTTTCGGGCGGCGGCATGGGTGCGCAGCGTATCAGTCCGCTGCTACACAGGTTCTGGCTGATTCTGCAATCACATCATTGCTATCCCGCTCGCGGAGCGATCAATGAGCCACCAGCAAGCGCATTGGCTTCATCCAGGATAAGTCGGACGGCGGCAGGGTCGTGGGCGAAGCGTCCGAGGAACAACCCGCGCACGGCCCCCCCGAGCGTCGTGAGTAGCCCGGGTCCGGCGCTGCCTCCATAGATGACTCGACTTTTGACATGGGCGGAGAGGCCGGCGAGATGTTTTTCGAGGCTGGCGACAACGGCCGAGATGTGTTCGGCGGATGCGGGTTCGGGTGCGCCAATCGCCCATTGCGGCTCATATGCCACGAGCAGTGGTCCCGATAGCCCGGCTGAGGCAGTGGCAGTCAGTGCCGAGTCAAGTTGGGATATCACTTTGCGGGCCGCAACAGGAACCGACTCCTGTTCCTGTTCGCCCACGCACAGCAGCGGGGTTAGCCCGTTGCGCAGCGCGGCAGCTGTCTTAGCCGCGATGATGTTCTCGTCTTCGTGGAACAGGAGTCGCCGTTCAGCGTGCCCGATCTCAACCAGCGCGCAGCCGATTTCGGCGAGTTCCGCACCGCTCACCTCTCCGGTGAACGCGCCGCTGTCCGCCCACGATAGGTCCTGGGCCCCTAGACGGACGCCCGATCCGGCGAGGGCGTCGCGCACGGGCGCGAGAGACGGGAAGCTGGGTACGACGAAGACCTCGGCGACACCCCGCGCTACGGCGGGGTGGTCGGCGACGATTTCACCGATCGCGTTGGCCCAACGTATCGCCTGCGCGTGCCCGAAGTACATTTTCAGACTGATGCCGATCGTGAAGTAGGGCGAACTGGTGCGCACTATCAAGGTGCGTCCGAGGAGATCCGGCGCTCGTATTCGGTGATGACGTCGACCTTTTCGGCGGACGCCGAGGTGGGGTCGAAGTGATAGGTCAACCACTCGCGTGCGAGACGTCGGGCGAGTTCGATGCCGACGACGCGTTGCCCGAAGGTCAGGACCTGAGCGTTGTTCGATAGCACGGCTCGCTCGACCGAGAACGAGTCGTGTGCAGTGACTGCGCGGATGCCGGCCACCTTATTGGCGGAGATTGCGACGCCCAGGCCTGTGCCGCAGATGAGCAGGGCGCGGTCGGCATCCCCTCGGGCGATCATCTCGGCCGCCTCGATGGCGATGCTTGGATAGGAAGTGTGGGCGTTGGCGTCGACACCGACGTCGTACACGGAAGCGACAAGCCCGCTCTTCTCCAGGTCGGCCTTCAGTACCTCCTTGTAATCGAAGCCAGCGTCGTCAGATCCAACGACAATACGAAGTTGCTTGTCCATGTGATGCTCCTTAGGGATGGGGACAGTTAGTTTTGGGGCGACGGGTCCAAGAGAGCGCCACCGATCTCGCGGATGATCAGGGCGAGTGATGTCGCGCCCGCGTCCGGGGTGCCGAGGCTTTTCTCGGCGTGTGGCCTCGCTCGGCCCATACGAGGTAACAGGTCGGCGGTCGCCGCGGCCGCATCATCGGCAACTGCGCATGCGGCCCGCCACGTTTCGAAGAGGGAGGCACCATCGGCTACACCCTGACTGAAAGCATCGTTGAATGGTACGAGCACGTCGACCATCGTCTTGTCTCCAACGACCGCGCCAAACTCGAGGATCGCGGCGGTAGCCCGACGGACGCCCGCTGCGATGTTTATCGAGCTCGGAGTGTTCAGGTCGGTGGTCTCCTTGCCAAGGCTCTCGAGGATCGCGCCCCACAGCGCTCCCGATGTCCCGCCTGCTCGGTCAGACCACGCGTCACCCGCAGCATCCAGGACGGTGGCGACACCGGCGCCGGCGGCGACGAGCGCACGCGCTGCCGCGACCGCGGCGGTTGCACCGCGTCTCATTCCGATGCCGTGGTCGCCGTCTCCGGCCACGGCGTCGATCCGTCCGAGCTCGTCCGCGTTTTCGTCGATAGTTCGAAGGGTGGCTTCCAGCGCGAGGAGTACGAGTGCGGCAGCATTCCTTCCTTCGGGCGACGAGTCGGGAATGGTGCGAACAATAGCGTTCTCGACGTCGGCGAGCTCGCCGCTAGGAGACTCGGGTATGGTTCCCTTCTTGTAGCCAGGAGCGTCGACGGGTGCGCGCCAGAAGCCCTCAAGCTCGTCATCCAGCCAGGTAAACGTCAGCGAGACTCCCGCCATGTCGAAACTGGTCACGAGCTCGCCGACCTCAGGCTCCACGATCTCGATCTCGGCTGCGCACAGAGTGCGTCGATCTTCGCGTAGACGACGAACAGTTCCTCGTACTTGACCGAGCCGAGTCCATTCAGGATGAGCGCAACGCGCTGGCCCGAAGCCTGCTCTACGTCGTCTGGCAGCTCTGCGAGCAGGGCTTCGACGAGCAGCACAGCCAATTGGTTGGCGGACGGCACCGCCGCCTCGCCGATTCCGGGCTCCCCATGGATGCCCATACCTATTGCCATTCGGCCCTCAGGGACGGTAAAGAGCGGTTCAGATGCCCCTGGGAGGGAACATCCGCTGAAGGCAACGCCGATGGAACGGGTGCGGTCGTTCGCCTTTGTCGCGACCCTCACGACTTCGTCGAGGTCGTACCCTGCATCGGATGCAGCGCCCGCGGTCTTCAGGACCACCAGGTCGCCTGCGATACCGCGGCGCCGGTGACGATCTGTCGCAGAGGCGCTGGAGATGTCGTCTGTCACGGCGACGGTGCGGGTCTCGATGCCCTCCGAACGAAGGCGTTCCTGGGCCTTGTCGAAATTCAACACGTCCCCGGCGTAGTTGCCGTAACAAAGCAGGACGCCCCCACCCGCATTCGCGGACTTCGCTACAGAGCGGACCTGTTGCCAGGAAGGTGAGGCGAACAAGTTCCCGAGCGCCGCGCCGTGCGTGAGCCCCTGCCCTACCAGACCGCCGAAGGCCGGGTAGTGACCAGAACCACCACCGGTCACGATAGCGACGGCACCCGCCGTTGCCCTAGTCGACCGAACCACTCCGCCGTGCACTCGTCGCACCCAGCGCGAGTTCGCTGCGACGAAGCCGTCGACCATCTCGTCGGCAAAGTCGCCGGGCTCATTGAACAGGCGGGTCATCGCGTGCTCCATGAGTCATCGCAAAGACGGTCGGCGAGCACCATCGACGGTCCAGACCGGGAGAGGGAGCCCATCAGAAACACTGCCGCCAAGGGGGATCCACCCCAAAATGTGTTGTCCATGATGCCTACTTTCTAGAGCCTAAACAGCTCTGTGTTTCGTTGCGTTTTTCCTGCGCCGTGACAAATGGAGTTGCCATTTTCTGAGCCGCCGACGGCTCAGATCCGTCGTATATCGCCCTCGGCTAGCCAAGGCATGGCGAGCGGGCGAGTGTTACTGATATCGGGATACGCCGTAATTCTCGTGAAGGGAACCGGTCAGCTCGCCGAGTGAATCCGGTGTCATTCACCTTTTGACGGCGAGGGAAAGGTTAGGTCCGAGTTCAATCAGACGCCTACCTTCAATGGTTCTGCAGCGGCATCTCTGGTTTTGATCATCCTTTCGCGGCGAGCTCGGCGCATGGCGGAGAAGGAACCCAGCGAAATAGCAAGGACGACGACGATTCCGCTGACTGCCGATTGCCAGTACACGTTGACGCCGAACAACACGATCAGGTTCGAGATGACCGAGATGATTGCTGCTCCGATCGCGCCTCCGAGCGGAGACCCGGTTCCGCCGGTCAGGGCGATGCCGCCGATCACGGCCGCAGCGATGCCGTTGATCGCCCACTCACCACCTATTGAGGTTTGTGAGGACCCGAGCCGGGCGACGTACAACATTCCAGCGAGGCCGGCGACCGTGCCGACGCTCGCGAAGAGCAGAACGCGGATCCGATCGACTCTGATGCCGATCAGGCGGGAGGCTTCGGCGCTGTTTCCGATCGCATAGACGTAGCGCCCAATGGGCGTCCATCTCAGCACAGCGAGCGCAAGGAGGAGGACCACAGCGGCAACAATGAAGGGAATAGGGATCCCGAAGAAGGTGCCTTTGCCGAGGAACAGGATTTCCTCGGGGATACCGGTGATCGCCTTGCCCTTGGTGAGCACAAGGGCGATTCCAGAGTAGACACCTGTCATGCCGATGGTTACGACCAGCGAGTTCAGCCGCAGGCCTGCCACAAGGATTCCATTGATCGCTCCGAACACACCGCCCAGCAACGCTCCGATCACGAAAGCGAGGAATGCGGGGACGCCGTGCTGCACCATCAAGGTTCCTGCCAGGACACCGGAAAGCGACGCGTTGGCGCCGACGGAGAGGTCCAGTTCACCCAACAGGAGGAGCATCGACATCGCCGTAGCGATGAGCACGGCGAAGGCCAGATCGCGCACGAGGGCCTGAATGTTGTACTCCGTCAAGAAGTGTGGTGACCCAACCGATGCAATCACGATCAACGCGACGAGGATCCCGAAGATGGGTAGTAGAGGGGATTTGGTTGCGGCCCTTACCCACGGCGGCGCTCCTGCACCTTTGGCGGCAACTTGGTTTTCGTTATTCATTGACGTTTCCAATCGGGTCCCGGTGTCCAAACATTGCGCTCACGAGTGCCTCCTTGTTGAGGGGCTGGTCAAACTCACTCACCACGCGTCCCTGATTCATTACGATTGCTCGATTCGAGCAGTAGACGATCTCGTCGAGCTCAGACGAAACGAGGATGACTCCCAGCCCTTGCTCCTCTGCCAGGCGGCGCATGAGATCGTAGATTTCGTACTTAGCTCCAACGTCGATTCCCTTGGTGGGCTCGTCGAAGATGACGATCCGGGGAGTGACCATCATCGTTCGCGCGATGATCACTTTTTGCTGATTCCCGCCGCTGAGAAGACGAATCGCGGTGTCGATGGTTGGGAATCTGACGTCGTAGCGCTTGACCTCTTCGAGGACAGCTTGTTTCTCCGTGCCTTGCCGAATTGTGCCCCCCCGAACGAACCCGGAAAGCGACATCATCGAGGTGTTGGCCGCAACGGAAAGCCCTCCAAAGATCCCCAGCCGCTTTCGGTCTTCGGGCAGGTAGGCCAGACCTTCCTTGAGCGACATCTCGGGAGACCGTTTGCGTCGGGATGACCGCCCGCCGGCCCGCTCCCCATCGGCTCCATGAACGGTGATCTCACCCGCGTAAAGCGGGGTGGTCCCATAGATGGACAACATGAGCTCGGTCCGGCCGGCACCGACCAACCCGGAGAACCCCAGGATTTCACCAGCCCGCAACTGGAACGAGACGTCTTGAAAACCAGGTCCGGATGCGCTGCGAACGTCAAGAACAACGTCGCCATCCCCAGAATTCGGCACGAACGACTGTTCCCAGGCAAGTTTTCGGCCGGTCATTTCGCGTATCAGCCAGTCAATATCGACGTTCTCGATGTAGTCCGAGGCGACCGAACGACCGTTGCGGAAGACCGTCACCCGGTCTCCAATGACGGCCAACTCGTCGAGCTTGTGCGAGATGTAGATGACGCCCATGCCCCTTGCCTTAGCGCGACGGACGACCTGGAAGACTCTCGTCGCGTCGTCATCAGTGAGGCTTGAGGTCGGCTCGTCGAGGATGAGGATCTTGGCGTCCTCATGCTGTACGGCCCGTGCGATCTGGACGAGTTGCTGGTCCGCGACAGACAGCTCCGAGACCAGGGTCCGGGGCGTCGCCTTGATCCCATATTCCTCGATGATCGGACGCGCACGCTCCTCGAGCGCCCGGTAGCTGATCGGCGTCGTGACTCCGGTGCGCTCGAAGGGCATGAAGAGGTTCTCCATGACCGACATCTGCATGAAGAGGTCAATTTCCTGGGGGACATACGCGACGGCGGCGAACTGGACGCCGCCCTCCGTCGTAGCTTCTCCAGAGACCTCGATGCGTCCCTTTTCGGGCTTGTACACACCTGTCAAACATTTGATGAGTGTGCTCTTCCCAGCACCGTTCTCACCGACTATGCAATGGACCTCGCCCTCAGCGACGTCGATCGTGATGTCGTTGAGTGCAATAACTCCAGGAAAGACTTTCGTCAAACCTTCTGCTCTTAAAAGCAACCCTCTACCTCATCTCATCTTTCCCGGAGTGACCCTTGAATATGTGTCAGCCGACCTACTTGACCATCTCGATCCACTCGTCCACGTTCTCCGCGTCAATGAATGCAACGCCCGTGTCGACCAGCGCCGGGACCTCAACGCCCAGCGAAGTGAGCCAGAGCATCTGGACCGACATCGCACCCTGCATCTGCGGCATAGTGGACGATGTGGCGTGCATAGTGCCGCTCTTTACGAAATTGAGGACCTCGATCAGGTTGTCCATACCGACGACCTGAATCTCTCCGACCTTCCCTGCCTCTTCGATGGCGGTGGCGACACCGATCGGGCACGCGGCGTCGACACAGAGGTATCCCTTGAGTTCTGGGTTGGCAGCGATTACGGCGGCAGCCTGGGTCTGGGCTTCTTCAATGCTGTCATTAGAGATGCCGCCATCTACGACCTCGATTTCGGGGTACTGGGCAAGGGTGGCGAGGTGCGTGTCGAACCGCTCCACGTGGTTGGGAGCCGTGGGCACGCCGGCCATGACGGCGACGCTTCCCTTCTCATCGATCAGCTCGGCGAGTGCTACGGACGCGAGTCGCGCCTGCTCGGCGAAATCGTTCCCAACGGTAGTCAGGCCCGAACCCTCGGGCGACGGAGCGTCGAAGAGAATCACGGGGATTCCCTGTGCCTGAATCTCCTCAATCACAGCGCGGTTACCGGCGTAGTCGAGCGGGTCCAGAGCGATGCCGTCCGGCTGCGTTGCTGCTGCCTGCTCAAGCACCGAGTTCTGCTCGGCCACGTCTGCGTTCTGGGGGGCACGGTAGTCAACTGTGACGTCAACACCCAGCTGCTCAGAGAGGAGCTCGGCCTGCGCCGCGGCGCCCTTGTTCACCTCGTCGAACCAGGGATGAATGACCTTGGGGACGATGACGAAACGGAGATCCTCCTTCGCCAC
This sequence comes from Mycetocola miduiensis, assembly GCF_900115155.1. Taxonomy (GTDB): domain Bacteria; phylum Actinomycetota; class Actinomycetes; order Actinomycetales; family Microbacteriaceae; genus Mycetocola_A; species Mycetocola_A miduiensis. The sequence continues at coordinate 88,914 of NZ_FOVM01000002.1, read as the reverse complement.
GCCCGCTGCTTGCCCCTCGCTACTGTCGCCTCCCCCGGCGGTGCAGCCTGTGAGCACCAGCGCCATAGAGACAGCGGCGATAATTCCGACCTTGACACGATTCACGAAGTTTCTCCTTATGGAACAGCGAATATTTTGCGGATTGCAGCGACGCCAGCCAGGGAGCCGACGGTTAGTCGGCAGCCAGCGTCTATCTGGTGAGTAAAAAGGATTCGACCCAGGTGATGGGCGAACCACCATGCCCGTGGCTACAAGGACATCCCTTGCACGCTGTGACGGACAGGCTTGTACGAAGTTGATTTGTGTCTGACTAGGTAGTCAGTACCGAGCCGGACTGGCCAGTCACTGCCGGGACCGGTGCGTCGTGTGACGTCATCGACGTGACGAGTCCCCCGGCCGAAACCAATCCCGTGATGCTTTTGGCGCGTGTGGGCTCGACCATCGAGTGAAGTAACGAGCCATTCTTCATTGAACCTCCCTAGCGCGAATCGGACCCCCGACAGGGATCGGGGTCCGAACTGTGTTTCGTTTGGCACTGAACATAACACACAAATAGTGATTAGTAGAGTTTCATTGTTACATTGCAGGTCTCAATGTTAGATTCGCGCAGCGGCAAAGAATTATGCAATCTAAGATGAGACAAATCGTGATATTTCTCCGGAAGAAACAGAAATGACAATGATGCCGAAGCCAGGATCAGAGGACCCGCACACAGCGAGCCAAATCGGGAGTCGCTCGAAGGTTGCGCGGCTGCACCACATAACCGAGATGGTCCGGAACCAGGGCTTCGTCGCCGTCGACATACTGGCCGAGACACTCGACGTGAGCCGAATGACCATTCACCGCGATCTCGACGACCTGGAGAGATCGCGAGTCCTACGGAAAGTTCGCGGTGGCGCGTCCGTCGAGCGCACCTCCACGTTTGAAAGCGACTTCGACTATCGAGCCAACGCTCTTCTAAGGGAGAAGCAATTCATCGCGGCCGCGGCGGCGGCTCTCGCGAACGACGGCGACGTCGTCGTGGTGGACGACTCTTCCACGACCACCCACGTGATTCAACACCTCCGAAACCTCGAAGGAATCACTGTCGTCAGCAACTCCTTACCCGTTATCGAGGAGGTCACACGTGAGCCTGGGCTAAATCTCATCACCCTCGGCGGCCAGTTCCGTCCGCGTTACCAGTGCTTCCTCGGGCTGCTGTGCGAGAAATCCTTGGCCGACCTTTACGCCGACATCCTGTTTGCATCATCGTCCGCGGTCCTTGGCACAGATGTGTTCCATCAGGACGAACCCGTCGTGAAAGCGAAACAGGCGATGATGCGCGCGTCACGTCGACGCGTGCTGATGGTCGACCACACGAAGCTCGGCCGCGGCGCACTCCACCGGGTGGGGTCGGTGGCCGACTTCACTGACGTCGTGGTCGACGAACGCGGCGATCCGTCACTCCTGGACGCGATCCGGGAAACCGGGGTCAATGTGATCGTGGTTCCTGTGCCCCATCGGCTCAACGCCCCCGAGACACCATAGCGCGCCCGATGCGGTCGCAGCTACCGACAGTCAGTTTGTCGTGCCGCACTCCTCCGCGGCGCGGCACGACGACCAACCGCGCAGTCGTCTCGTACGACTCGTACCTCAAGTACGAGAGGCATTAAGTCGACGCTTCCAGCACCGGATGCCGAGGATCCGGGATCACTGGTGTCGCTCTGGACGATGAGCGGTAGGCCGCATATCCGGGGCTGCCTCGCCCGGCGATGACATCTGCCTCGCGGGAGGCAGCAGCGGCTAGGGCTGCGCTGGTCCGAAAGTTTGCAGAGGATCTGCCGTCGAGGGGTCAACATGTTCGACGGGTCGAACGTAATACTGTTCGGTGACCGCTGTTGAGGAGTGTCCGAGCATGTCAGCCGCGACCCGCGTTCCGAGCTTTTTGTCGACCGCCCCGGCAGCCGTCTATGGCAAGGGCTTCGCCGATCCGTGCGCCGGTGCCGAGGATGACGTCGAAAATGAGAGCCAGCTGGCCGTCTGGCTTCGGCCCCATCACCGTGCCTTTAGTGCGCCATTCGGCGATGATCCGCCAGATGTGGGTGAGCTCGTCGACATTCAGAACTTTGACCTGTGCTTCTTGGGGGGCTCGGTCATCTGGACGGGGTTTGCTCGAATCGCGTCGTGACGCACGGCCAATGCCATGACCTGAGAGAGGACGATCTTTTCCGCGTCGCGCTCGGGACGGGTGATCCACGGCCAGTTGTCTGAAATACCTGTCGATACGTCTGCCTTCTGCGCCTCTGTGTACTCGGCGAGCTTTCTCTTCAGCTCGCGCTGAGCTGCTCCGCCGGTCGCGCCGGTCGCGCCGAACCGAAATGTAGCCACCGTTGTAGGCGCGGAACCGGGTGCTCGCGTAGAAGATGCGCTCACGGACCCTTTTTGACCGCGATCGTTCCGAAGGTCCCGATCGGCTGGACGGGCCTAGTCATCGAGCCGCTCCTGAATCCAGTCCCGGATCGCGCTCTCTGGGCGGAGGGCACGGCCGAGTTTCACGGCCTTCGGGCCGCGGTGGTCGTAGAGCGTTGCGACCGGGATGCCGAGGTAATCGGAGAGATCCTGGACCGTCGGGCTACCTGCGCGGAAATACAGGAGAGTTGGTGCACCCCCCGGGACTTGAACCCGGAACCCACTGATTAAGAGTCAGTTGCTCTGCCGATTGAGCTAGAGGTGCGTATTTTGGCCCGTAAACAGCGCGGCGGGCCGTGGAAAAGATTAGCATGCGATCCGCGCCTTTCGCCAATCGAGCCTGTCAGCCGCGAGGCATCCTGCCACCTCCTCGACGCTATCGTGGGAGCATGACCAGCACTCCCCCGTCCCTCGCCGACGACCTCGCCCTGGCCCTCCGTCTGGCGGATGCCGCCGACGCGATCTCTCTCGATCGCTTCCGCTCGGGGACACTTGAAGTGTCGACCAAACCGGATGCGACGCACGTCACAGACGCCGACCTCGCCGTCGAACGGGCGCTGCGCGACATCCTCACCGCCGAACGGCCCGACGACGGCATTCTTGGTGAGGAATATGGGACCGCAGGGTCGGTCGAACGCCAGTGGATTCTCGACCCCATCGACGGCACCGCTAATTTCCTGCGGGGCGTCCCCAACTGGGCGACGCTCATCAGCCTCGCCGTGGATGGTGTCCCCGTCGTCGGAGTGGCCAGCGCTCCGGCGTTCGGCAGACGGTGGTGGGCGGCGGACGGCGCCGGCGCCTGGCTCGCCGAAGACGAAACGGAGCCCAGGCAGCTTCGTGTGTCAGGTGTGCGGAAGCTGGAGGACGCGTCGTTCAGCTTCCAGAGCATCGCGCAATGGGATGAGGCCGGCTACCTCGACCAGCTCATCAGCCTGTCGCGGACGGTCTGGCGGGACCGCGCGTACGGCGACATGTGGTCGTACGGGCTTCTCGCCGAGGGACTTCTCGACATGGTCGCCGAGTTCGACGTCAAGGAATATGACATCGCCCCGTTCGTGGTCCTGGTTCGCGAGGCCGGTGGAAGATTCACCGCGATCGACGGAACGGACACGATCGCCGGCCGCAGTTCTCTGGCGACCAACGGCATCCTCCACGAGCAGGTACTCGAGGCCCTCAGGCACGAGGGGACGGCCGAGGGCAAGGGCCTCTGATCCGTACGCAGCGGGGCCTAGCATTTTGCTATGAGCAAGCGAACCCCTGAGCCCGTCTACACAACTGCGATCGCGGTCGGCCGGCTGGTTTTCGGCGCGCTCCGCCTCAAACCGACCGTCACCGGCGCCGAGCACCTGCCCGAAACCGGCGGCGCCATTCTGGCCATCACACATTTCGGCTACATGGATTTCGCGCTGACCGAGTGGATGGTGTGGCACCATAACGGGCGTCGCATCCGCTTTCTTGCCAAGAAGGGCGCGTTCGACAAGCCGGTCGTCGGCTGGCTGCTGCGCGGTATGCGCCACATCTCGGTGGATATGACGTCCGGGGCTACGGCATACGGTCAGGCAATCACAGCGTTGAAAGCCGGCGAACTCCTTGGCGTGTTTCCGGAGGCGGGGGTGAACCGGTCGTTCACCGTTCGCGAGCTGAAGACGGGCACGGTGCGGATGGCTGCCGAGGCCGGGGTCCCGATTGTCCCGATCGCGGTCTGGGGCGGACACCGGCTCCTGACCAAAGGCCGCAAGCCCACGCTGGCCGAAGCCCGCAACGTTCCCATCAGCTTCGCGATCGGCGCTCCGTTCGCTCCGGATGCCGCCCTCGACGTCGAGGAACAGACCACGGCGCTCCGAGCGTCGATGCAGAAGCTCCTCGACGAAGCTCAGGCGAACTACCCGGACAACGGCACGGGCACGTGGTGGCAGCCGGCACATCTCGGCGGTACGGCGCCGACCCCGGAAGAAGCAGCGGTGCTGGAAGCCGAACGTCAGCGTCGAAAAGCAGCCGAGGCCGCAGCCCGGTCCCGGTGAGCGTCGCGCGACGGATCAGGCCGGCTGGGGCGTCGGAAGGAGGCCCGGCAGTGCGTCGACGAGCGGCGCCAGTTCCGGGAGAGCGGATGCGTCACTGAGCGCACGTTCCAGCGCCTCGTTGTAGATGGGTTGCGCCTGCGCGAGCAGGTCCGCGCCTTGGGCCGTGAGCTCGGTGTAGATACCGCGCCGGTCGTCCGCACAGAGGATCCGCGTCAGCAGGTTGCGGTCTTCGAGCCGGTTCACGAGCCGGGTCGTCGCACTCGGGCTGAGCGCGGTCGCGCGAGCGAGTTGCTGCATTCGCATGTGCCAGCCCTGCTGGCGACTCAGCGCGTCGAGCACGGTGTACTCCACGGCCGAGAGCAACACCGCGGCCTGCAACGCTCGTTCGAGTTCAGTCTCGACCAGCCCGTGCAGTGCGGCGAGCGTGCGCCATCCCTGTGTCCTCACTTCGACGGCATCGTCTTCGATACTCATGTACCCTCCACCGACTCATTCCAGTTGCTTGCGCTGGTTAGTTGCGCGTGCAATGATTTATCCCGCGCCTGCAAATGACAGCGTACGCGCCATTCGAGCGTAAGTACAGACTGGGAGCTCCCGTATATGCCCATCGGACTCATCGCCCTCGCCCTCGGCGGATTCGGAATCGGACTCACCGAGTTCGTCATCATGGGCCTCCTGCCCGACATCGCCGGTGACTTCGAGGTCACCGAAGCGGCGGCCGGGTGGCTCATCACCGGCTACGCCCTCAGCGTGGTCGTCGGCGCCGTTCTCCTCACCGCTGTCGTGACCCGATTACCGCGCAAGCACGTTCTCGTCGGCCTGATGCTCCTGTTCATCGCTGGCAACCTGCTTTCGGCGCTCGCCTCCGATTACCCGAGCATGCTGGTCGGGCGCATCGTCGCCGCCCTATGTCACGGCGCATTCTTCGGAATCGGATCGGTCGTCGCCGCCGGCATGGTCGAGAAGCACAAGCAGGCCGGCGCCATCGCGATCATGTTCACCGGACTGACGGCCGCCAACGTGCTCGGCGTCCCATTCGGCACGTTCCTCGGGCAGACCTTCGGCTGGCGATCCACATTCTGGGCCATCAGCATCATCGGGATCGTCGCCCTCGTCGGCCTGGTGACGCTTGTCCCGAACGTTCGCTCCGAGGGGTCGACGGGCCTGAGGAACGAGCTGGGTGCATTCCGATCCGGCCAGGTCTGGCTATCGATTTTCGTCACCGTCTTCGGATTCGGTGGGATGTTCGGCGCGTTCACCTACATCGCCTTCACCCTCACCGACGTGAGCGGGTTCCCCGCCGGCGCCGTGCCGTGGCTGCTCGTGCTGTTCGGGGTCGGGTTGTTCCTTGGCAATGTGATCGGCGGCAAGGCAGCAGACCGCTCCCTCGACCGGACCCTCATCGTCATCCTCGCCGGCCTCGTCGTCGTGCTCGCGGTCTTCGCGCTGACGGCGCAGAACCAGCTCGTCACCATCCTGTCGCTGCTGTTCATGGGCGGGTTCGGCTTCGCGACGGTCCCCGGCCTCCAGATGCGTGTCATGCAGTACGCCAGCAGCGCCCCGACCCTCGCGTCGAGCGCCAACATCGGGGCATTCAACCTCGGCAACGCTCTGGGTGCCTGGCTGGGCGGGTTGACGATCTCCGCCGGTCTCGGGTATGCCTCGTCGATCTGGGCCGGGATGGCGCTCACCGTGGTCGCGCTCCTCGTGATGGTCGTCGCTGCGGTGGCGGCACGCCGCACGGCGTCCCCCGTGCCGGCCGCAACCGCAGAGCCGGTCCTGCAACACTGATGCCGACGGCACCTCCCGCCTGTTTAGTGCGGGGCGGGTGCCAGCCGTCCCGGGCCGATCGGCAGCACCGGCGCCGAGTACACGAGTGGTGCGGGTGACCCACCGGAGACCGTGATCGCGGCGTTGCCGAATCGCCACAGACGGTTGTACAGGAAGATCGACACCTCAGTTGGAGCGTCCGCTGACACTCGCCAGGTGCCTGTGCCCCACTGGGCGGGTTGGCCGCGGCCGTTGAACACGACTGTCGGCTTCAGCACGGCGCCGAACCAGGGTTTTCGGAGCGTCAGTTCGAGTCGTTTGGGATCGGCCATGGACCCAGCTAACCACGGATGGGAGGCGGCCTGAACGCAGAAAGGCCGCCTCAGAGGCGGCCTTTCGGTTCACGTCGTGTGACAGCAACTGATGGTGGAGATGCGGGGAATTGAACCCCGGTCCACTGCTGTGGTCATGTGCCTTCTACGGGTGTATCCAGTGAAAGCGTTCTACTCGGCTCCGGAATTTGCCACTGGCACCTAATCCGACAAGCCCAGCCTCAGTTGAAGTCCCTCTACGCCCTGAGACGAAACGTAGAAGCAATCTCTCTAAATGGCGCCAGGATCCGGGTAGAGAGCATTCCCGGTCTGACGGACTTCTTTAGTGCGCTCGCTTAGGCAGCGAGGGCGAAGTCAGTGCGCTTTGAATTGGCACTTATTGTTTTCCAGAGATCGTTTACGAGAGAACCCTGGATCCTCGACCCGCTTCTCACAGTTGCGCAGGCAGTGTCGAAACCGATCATCCCCATGCACACCCTGAAAAGAGTGAGTGGCTGTCACACGCTGTGAAGTTATCAAACCGGCGAACCGGCATCCGGACCTCACGGCCCAGCTCTCCAGTATAGCCGGTCCGGCCGATGTCTGCCAAAGCGGTCGCGTTCCTCCCCTGATCTTGCGGCGCTAACCCCGATAAAGTCGCTTCATGGTCGACTTCTCCGGGCAGGACGACGTGCAAATCTCCGTTCACGGTGAGGGTCATGCCCAAAGCCCGGCGGAGCGCGCCACCGTGTCGCTCGCGGTCAGTTTCGATGGCGACGACCGGCGGAATGTTCGCGACCGGTCGGCCGCCACCCTCGCCGTGTGCATCGAGTCGATCGCTGTCCTGCACGACCCTGCGGCTGGTCCCGTCGTCGACTGGGCTGCCGACGATGTCCAGGTCTGGGCCGAACGGCCGTGGAACAGTGAGGGAGCGCAACTCCCCCTCGTTTACCACTCCCGCGCCCAGCTGACAGCGACCTTCAGCGACGTGCGCCGGTTGAGCGTGTGGCTGGAGGACGCCGCCAGCCAGGATGGCGTCAATGTGGGCGGGATCACCTGGGCCGTCACCGACCTCACCAGGCGTGAACTCGAGGCGCGCGCGCAGCGGGATGCCGTCGCACACGCCGTCGATAAAGCATCCGTTTACGCAGCATGCTCGGTCTCAGCGGGTGCACACCCGTCGAGCTGTCGGAGCCGACGGTCGCGTACCCGTTCCCCGGCCGGGAAGACGCCAGGATGTTCGCCATGGCCGCGAGTGCCCCCGTCGATCTGGCGCCCGCTCCCGTCCGCATCGACGTCGCCATCGACGTGCGGTTCACGGCGCGCCCGGCGCGGGTACAGACGGACTCGTAGGAGGCCGACCCTCCGCTGAACCTTATTCGCCGAGGTGGTTGCGAGCAGCGACGGCCCGCGCCGCCTCACGGGTCGCCTCACGCTCACGGAGCGTCTGGCGCTTGTCGTACTCCTTCTTACCCTTGGCGATGGCGATCTCAACCTTCGCCTTGCCGTCGCTGAAGTACAGCTTCAACGGGATGATCGTGTAACCGCCTGGCGCCACCTTGTGGCTGATCTTGAGGATCTGAGCCTTGTGCAGCAGGAGCTTGCGCTTGCGCCGTGGCGGGTGGTTGTTCCAGGTCGCGCCGGTGTATTCGGGAATGTGCACGGCATCGAGCCAGGCCTCGCCGCCCTCGATGAACGCGTACCCGTCGACGAGGGAAGCACGACCCGCGCGCAGAGACTTCACCTCAGAGCCGCTCAGCACGAGACCGGCCTCGAAGGTGTCTTCAATCAGGTAGTCGTGGCGCGCTTTGCGGTTGGTCGCCACGACATTTTCGCCACGTTCCCTGGGCACGGTTTCACTCCGACAGTCGGTTCGCGGCACAGCGCCGCAGGATGGATCGCCGCACCGGCGGCGCGGCAGCCCATCAGTCTAACAACAGGCGGGATGCCGCGCGCCCGGGGGCCTAGATCTTCAGGTAGCGCTTGATCGCGAAGTTCGCCGAGAAGGCGGCGAGGAACATCCCCAACAGGATGAGCACCGGAACCACGATGAACGCATCGGAGATGTCGACGAAGCTGACGAAGGGCATCCGCGGTGCCAGGTATCCGGCGATGAAGTAGTGCACGATGCCGATCACCGCCGCACCGGCAAGGATGGAACCGATCACCGCCGAGAACACTCCCTCGAGGATGAACGGTGTCTGGATGAACCGGTTCGAGGCTCCGACCAGACGCATGATCCCGATCTCCTTGCGCCGTGAGTACGCCGACAGGCGGATCGTGGTCGCGATGAGAAGAACGGCGGCGATGAGCATCAGTCCGGCGATGCCAATCGCCGTGTAGCTGGCAACGTTGAGCACCTGGAAAATGGCGTCGAGGTATTGTCGCTGGTCCGTCACCTCTTCCACTCCGGCGGTGCTCGAGAAGGCTTCGACGAGTACCTCGGATTGCGACGGATCGTCAAGATTGACCCAGTACGTCTCGTTCAACTGCTCGGGAACGACGAGGCTGGCAAGCTCGTTGCCCTCGAACTGCTTCTGGAAATTCTCGTAGGCGAGCTGGTGGTCCTCGAAGTAGAACTCCTCGACGAACGGAGCGAGGGTCTCGCCCTCCAGCTGGCCGGCGACGCTGGCCTTCTGGTCGTCGGTTGCCGCACCGGCGGTACATGTCTCTGTCGTCGAATCGGCTGTGCACAGGTAGATCGCAACCTGGGCCCGGTCGTACCAGTAGTTCTTCATCTGGCCGATCTGCATCTGCAACAGAACCGCCGTACCAACGAAGGTGAGTGAGATGAAGGTGACGAGGATGACCGAGATCACCATGGACACGTTGCGGCGAAGGCCTGTTGTCGCTTCCTGCCAGATCAGGGAGAGTCTCATCGGACCGGCCCCACACTCTGCTCGTCGTCGCCATCTGGGTTCTCGGCGGCTCGCAAGCCGAGGCGCTCGGCGAGGGAAAGGTGATCAGAGACGTCGACGAGGCTGTCGGCGTTGGGGTTGTGGATGACGCCGGTCGCCGGTGAACTCACGCGATCGGCGTCGTCGGTGGGTGCCGGATGCGAACGACGCGTCGCCGGCGCAGGGGCGGGCGCGGGCGCGGGGGTGTTGATGAGGATCTGGTGAGCCTGGGTCTCGGCCTCTGCCTGGGCAGCGACCTCGGCGACCTCCTGCCGCGCTGCCTTCGCCGACTCGCCCTTCGCAACGGCAGGCTTGAGTTCGGGGACGACACCGGTCGTGCCGTATCCGCCTTCGAGTTCGTCACGCACGATGACGCCGTCGACGAGTTCGATGACCCGGCGCTGCATCTTGTCGACGATGCCTGCCTCGTGGGTGGCCATGAGCACTGTGGTTCCGCTCGCGTTAATACGCTCGAGGATCTGCATGATCCCCGCGCTGGTTGCCGGGTCAAGGTTTCCGGTCGGCTCGTCGGCCAAGAGGATCTGTGGTTTGTTGACGACGGCGCGCGCGATGGCCACGCGCTGCTGCTCACCGCCGGAGAGTTCGTGGGGCAGTCGATCGGCTTTATTTTCCAAGCCGACCATTTTGAGCACGTCGGGGACGGCTTCCTGCACGAACCCGCGCGATTTACCGATCACCTGAAGCGTGAACGCCACGTTCTCGAACACCGTCTTGTTCGGCAGCAGCCGGAAGTCCTGGAAGACGACACCGAGGTTGCGGCGGAAGTACGGGATCTTCCTGCTCGAGATCGAACCCAGGTCGTTCCCCAAAACGAAGATCGAGCCCTTTGACGGCTTCTCTTCCTTGAGGATCAAGCGCAGGCAACTCGACTTTCCGGAGCCGGAAGCACCGACGAGGAAGACGAACTCGCCCCGTGCGATCTCCAAGTCCATCTCGTTGATCGCTGGCCGCTTCGTGCCGGGGTATTTCTTCGTGACGTTCTCAAACCGAATCATGACGACTCGAGCCTAGGCAGGGCGGACCGGATCGAGGACGTGACACGCCTATGCGCTCCGGGTTGGCCACCCGGCTCAGTCGTCGGTCGGCTGTTTACGCCAGCGGATGCCTGCCGAGATGAATCCGTCGATGTCGCCGTCGAAGACGTTCTGCGGGTTGTTGACTTCATGCTCGGTGCGGAGGTCCTTCACCATTTGGTACGGAGCGAGGACGTATGAGCGCATCTGGTCGCCCCAGCTCGCCGTGATGTTGCCGGCGAGTTCCTTCTTCTTTGCGTTCTCCTGCTCTCGCTGCACGAGGAGAAGCCGCGACTTGAGCACCCGCAGCGCAGCGGCGCGGTTCTGGATCTGGCTCTTCTCGTTCTGGCAGCTGACGACGATGCCGGTCGGGAGGTGCGTGATGCGCACAGCGGAGTCCGTCGTGTTGACCGACTGGCCTCCGGGGCCAGACGAGCGGAAGACGTCGACGCGCATCTCGTTGTCGGGGATGTCGACCTCTTCGGTCTCCGGCATCAACGGGACCACTTCGACAGCGGCGAAGCTGGTCTGCCGTTTGCCGGCCGAGTTGAACGGGCTCATCCGCACGAGGCGGTGAGTACCGGCCTCCACGCTCAGCGTGCCAAAGGCGTACGGTGCGTCAATTTCGAACGTCGCCGATTTGATGCCCGCTTCTTCGGCGTAGCTGGTGTCGAGCACTTTCGCTTTGTACCTGTGCTGCTCTGCCCAGCGCAGGTACATCCGAAAGAGCATGTCGGCGAAGTCGGCGGCGTCGACGCCGCCGGCTCCCGCCCGGATGGTGACGACAGCGGCGAGTGGGTCGTACTCGCCGTTGAGCAGCGTCTGTACTTCGAGGTCGCCGATCTGCTTCTGCAGGTCGAGAAGCTCGTTGCGTGCTTCGGCCGCTGATTCTTCATCGCCTTCGGCGTTGGCGAGCTCGACGAGCACTTCGAGGTCGTCGAGCTGGTTCTCGATGGCGGTGAGGCGGGCGAGTTCCGACTGCCGGTGGCTCAGGTCGCTGGTGATCTTCTGCGCCTTATCGGTGTCGTCCCACAGGTCGGGCACGCCGGCCTGTTCGCTCAGGTCGGCAATCTCGGCGCGCAGCCTGTCGACTCCAACGACTTCGCGGATGTCGGCAAAGGTGGTGCGGATGGCGGCGATCGCATCGTTCAGGTCTAGATCTAACATGTCGGCACCAGCCTACCTTCCGGCGACTTCACCCGGCGGGCGGCTCTAGACTCGAAATCACCATGACAGACGGAAATCCGGCATTCAGCATCCGCTCCGTCGCCATTGTGGTCTTCCTTCCGACGTTGTTGTTTTCCATCGGCGAGGGAGCGCTCATCCCGCTCATCCCTGTCGCAGCCACGAACCTCGGCGCCAGCCTCGCCATCGCCGGTGTCATCGCCGGAATGCTCATGATCGGCGAACTCGTCGGTGACATCCCGAGCGGTTGGCTGGTGAGCCGCGTCGGTGAACGGACGGCAATGATTGGCGCCGCGTTGCTCTCGATCGTCTCAGCACTCGGCGCCGTTCTATCCCCCAACCCGTGGGTCCTTGGTGTGGCAATCTTCATCCTTGGGCTGGCGACCGCGGTGTTCGCGCTCGCGCGGCATGCCTTCATGACGAGTTATGTGCCCCTGCGCTACCGGGCTCGGGCGCTGTCGACGCTCGGCGGGGTGTTCCGGGCGGGCCTGTTTATCGGTCCGCTTCTGGCTGTCCCGGTGATCCACCTCACCGGTGGAGCGCAGGGCGCATTCTGGATCATGACGATTTCGTGCCTGGCGGCCGTCTTGATCCTCGTGCTGTTGCCCGACCCGGAGGCCATGTTCGGCCACGTGAGCCGGATCCGGAAGGGCGCCGCCCCCGCGCATACATCCGGCGAGGAGCTCGCTGCCGAGGAGTCCCACGGGCTGTTCCGCACGTTGCGGGTGTTCCGCGGCGTCCTCGTCCGGATGGGCTCGGGCGCCGCATTGATCGGTGCGATGCGAGCGGCGCGCACGGTCATCCTGCCGCTGTGGGCGGTGAGCCTCGGAGTAAGTGAGGCTGACACGGCGCTCATCATCGGGCTTGCCGGCGCGGTCGACTTTGCCCTCTTCTACGTCAGCGGCCAGGTGATGGACCGGTTCGGCCGGATCTGGAGCGCCGTGCCGTCAACGCTCGGTCTCGGGCTCGGGATGCTGCTGCTGTCGTTCACGCATGACAGTCCGAATGCGGTGGTCTGGTTCATCGTTGCCGCGGGGATCCTTTCCGTCGCGAACGGGCTGGGCAGCGGCATCCTGATGACCCTCGGAGCGGACCTCGCTCCTCCCGGTCGGCCCGCGCCGTTCCTCGGTGCGTGGCGTTTCACCGGCGATGCCGGTTCAGCGGCCGCTCCGCTGGTGGTCGCCGGTCTCACAGCGCTGGGATCGGTCTCCTTGGCCGCCGGGATGATCGGTGCCATTGGCGTTCTCGGAGCCTGGCACCTCGCCCGGATGATTCCCCGCTATGTTCCGGCACGCCGCGTCGCTAACCAGAATCGCTAGCCGAGCGACGCCCACGCAGTTCCCGCGATCATCACGACACAGACCAGTGTGATGAGCGCCATGGCACCGAAAAAGCTCGCCATCGCTGTGAGCCGACGCGGGCCCTGTCGCACGGTGAAACGGATCACGACCATGGCGACCAGCAGCACGGCGACGAGAGTGATTCCCACCCAGGCGATAACCGGCTGGAGTGCGACAAGCGCGAGCAGCACCCCGATGCACACGGCGGCGAGGATCGCTCCGAGGAGGATCCAGATCATTCCCGTCGATGACGTCAGCGCCGGCTGGCTTCGCACCCGGGTCGGATCGGTCATGGCACAGGTCAGCCTTCCCGCCAGTCATTGCTCGTGATGTGTGATCCGCCCTGCGGGCCCATCTGCAGCATCCCGCCGTCGACCGCCCAGGAGGCGCCGGTGACGTAGGCGGATGCCGGTGAAGCGAGGAAGGCGATGACCGCGGCGACTTCACGTGCGTCGCCGGGTCGGCCGAGCGGGATGCCCGGGCGCTCCTCGGAGCGCGGATCCTGATCCGTTTGGCCGGTCATCGGGGTGGCGATCTCCCCCGGCGCGACCGAGTTGGCGGTGACCCCGTGCTGGCCCAGTTCGAGAGCAACCGTCTTGATAAGCCCGCCGAGCCCGTGCTTGGCGGCGTCATAGGCGCTGGAGCCGACCCGGGGCTGGTGTTCGTGCACGCTCGTCACCGCGATGATCCGTCCGCCGTTGCCGGCGTCGACCATCCGTTTCGCCGCGCGCTGGATGCAGACGAACGCACCGTCGAGGTCGGCGGCTACGGTGTGCCGCCACTGCTCGAGGGTCATCTCGAGGAGTGGGGCGTTGTCGCCCGTTCCGGAATTGTTGATGAACACGTCCAGCCCGCCAAGCTGGTCGGCGAGGGCGTCCACCGCGTCCCCGCACCCGTCGAGGTCGGTGGTGTCGAGTTGGGCGACGACGGCGTTCCGGCCGTGGGAGCGCACCTCTTTGGCGGTTTCTTCAGCGCCGGCCTGGTCGCTGTGCCAGGTGATCCCGACATCCATCCCGGCTTCGGCGAGCGCCACCGCTGTTGCGCGTCCGATTCCGGAGTCCGATCCGGTGACGATGGCGAATTTCGGGCTGAATGTCATTCGGGTCCTCCGGCGAGAAATGGTCGAAAAGCGGATGCCATCAACGCAACACCCCGGCAGTCCGGCGCCTCAACCCCTTGACAGTTGTCAGGGGACTTCCGGCGGCACGTCACTCCCGGCGCTTCGGACGGCAGACCGGAATTCGGCCGAGCTCCCGGCGAGGCAACCCACGTCGCAATGAGCCGAGCTGGTACCGCCGAGGATCGATTCACGAAACCCTGGGTGCTCGATGAGGTGGAACGCCAGCTCGCCCTCGAATCGTTCTGTCACCTGCCGCGCCTGGTCGGCGTCACAACGGAGCCATTCAGCGAGACACCGCTCCAGTTCCGTTTCGCTGACGCTCACGAGTGCGCCCAACCGAGCCAGAGAGGATTCGACGGCGGGGCGTTCGGTGTCAGCCGTTACCGCCTGCGACGCGGGAAGGGGGGCGGCGAGCAGTGCGGCGGCGTCCACGATGCCTGCGCCGAACTCGGTGGGGTCCCAGTCTGCCGGCACCCGCGAGCCGATCGTTGCCAGGAGGTGGAGGAAGACCGCCTGGACGCGTCCACCGTATCGCGCGCGCAGGGCCTCAGGGCCGTGATACGCGATCCAGAGGGCGGCGACGCCGGAGACGTGGGTAGTGGCATACGAGGTTCCGGAGGAGCGCTTCACTGACGCTGTCGGAGAACCGCGCTCCCAGATGTACCCGGCCACGTGCACGCCCCAGCCCGGTGCGCTGACGTCGACTGCCCGCCCGTGTGACGACCCGGGCCAGGGTTGATCGTCCGGGCCCGTTGCCGCGACGGCCAGGCAGTTCGGATACGAAGCCGGCGCCACCACGATCGCCACGTTGTTCCCCGCCGCGGCGACCACGATCATGCCGGCGTCGACCGATCGCTGGATTGCCGCCCGTAATCCGAAGAACCCTTTGCCGCCAACGCTGATTGACAGGAGATGGCATCCGTTCCTGCGGGCGTGGTCCACCGCCCGCGCGACGTCGCTGTCGAACAGTTGAATGACGCTCCGGGCCGCCCGGAGCGGCAGCACTTTGGCCCGAGGTGCCACTCCCACGATGCCGGCTTGCTCGCTCCCCCTCCCGACCATGACGCTCGCCGTGGTCGTGCCGTGACCGGGGAAGGACAACGGCCATGGCAGCGTGTCCGGCGGGACCAGCGGGTCGCGGGCGTCGTTGTCGTTGTCGATGAAGTCCCGGTCGGCAACGAGGTTGAGGGCGGCGCGGCCGAGGTTGGGGTGCAGGGTGTAACCGGTGTCTGGCTGACCGATCAGGATGCCTGCCCCTCGGCTGGGTTCGATGGCCCACGCCCCGTCGCACCGGATTGCGTCGCGTGCCCAGCGCATCGACTCGCTCCCGGGAGGAGAATCGGGATCGGCAAGCGCCAGGTCGACGGTGGTTCGTGCAACCAGATCGCCGACGAACGCGGTCACGGGTAAATCGGCCTCGGCCCTGGCCACCACTCCGGTCGCCAGAATGTTCTGCACGAGGGAGTGCGCCAGTGTGGCGTACTCTGCGCTGCCAACCTTTGTCTCAGCCACTCCGGTGAGCAGCCAGAGGGTGTCGTCGTCGGCAAACAGGGGCGCGATGTGCCAGTCAGCCAGGACGTCGTTCACGACCGGGGCGAGCTGCTCGGCAAGATCGTCCCGGGTGCCGGCGCTCTCCACGCCGATCCGCAGCTCGTGAACACCGCCGGCCGATGTGCCGTTGTCCGCTGTACTGTCCGGCGACCCCATTTCGTCCATCGACCACGTCCGTTCTGTCGAAGGCCTCAGCCGTCAATGCCCCGCGTGAGTCGGAGCCTAGGGATCCGGGGAACCCCTACGCAAGGGTCGTGTCCGTGAGCGGCGCGCTCATGCGGACGGTGGGCCTGCCGGTGACGGACAACCACCCGAGCAGGAACCAGGCCACGGCGAACGGGAGCGCCGGGCCACTCGGGACATGTCCAAGCAGGAACAGACAGAGGACAGACAGCGGGCCCACCGCGATCAACAACAACGCCCACCACGTCGGAACGGTACCGCCACGACGGACGCCGAGGCCCCACACGGTGGAACCGATGGCGAGCCCCAGGAGCCCGAACAGGGAAGGGATGTAGCCGATACCGTTCGCCCAATAGTCGGCTGCAACGCCGATAGCCGTCGTCACGAGCGCCCCCGCGACGACCACGAAACCGACAGCCTCCAGCCGGCTCCTTTCCGATCGCTGCCGGTGCAGGTGGATGGCCGCTGGCAGGTAAAGGATGAACACCACGGCGTAGATGCGCCCGTAGATTTCGTAGACGGTTACGGGCGGCGCGAACTCGAGCAGGGGTGCAAGCGCTCGTTCCATGAACGGCAGCCAGACCGGACGGGCGTCGAACCCCTCATACGCCCGGAAATACGCCGCGGCGATCGGGATCGTCAACACGATGGCGCCCGCTCCGCCGACAATTGCGGCCATTCCGGCCCACAACGCCCCCGGCGACAATGTCCGCTTCGGAGTCCTGGTCGTCACCGGAGGACCGAGCGTGCCACGGCCGTCACCTCCAATCGGATGCCGTCCGGCACGAAGAGCGAGAGAACCGGCGGCCGCCAGGCCGAGGACACAGTGACCGAGGCGCTCTTCCCATCTTGGGAGCCCGCGTCCTCGAGCACAAGAGCGTCGAAGGTCCCCACCGGGTCGTTCTCGAGAAACCCGGCGACCGCCGCGCGCACCCGTGGGGACTGAAGCGTGAGCGTGGGTATTCCCGAGTCTAACGAGACGGACGAGAGCTCGAACGCCTCTGCCCCAACCAGAGCGGCCGCGTCGGCGAGACTGTAGAGCCGTTTCCGCTCGAGATACAGCGACGTGGCCGCAGTGACCATGAGGACCAGGAGAAGTGAGAGCATCCCGTAGAAAAAGGCGAGGAGCAGGGTCGATCCGTCTTCGTCGCCCGCTCCAACCAGCATCCGTTTCATTTTCCAGTCCAGAATCGTGACACCTGCTGCCGTGCGGTCGCCTGCACCGGCACACTCGCCGCCTGTGTGAGATCGAGTACATCGGGCACGAACGGAAGGGCCACATCCACTGTCACGGTGACGGTGACGACCGCGTTTCGCGAAGGGCACGAGGCGGCCGACGAACCGTTGCAGGTGACAGTGACGGATGCGGCTTCAGACGCGATCCCGTAATCGGCAAGGGCGAACTCAACCGCTCGGCCGGCGCGGCCGGCCGCCTCCTCCGGGTTGGCCGCCTGCACGAATACTCGGGCCGCCTGCCGTGCGGCGCCTTCGACGGCGAGTGCGCCGCCCTGAACGGCGGACAGAGTGAGAATGAGGTACACGAGCGGCACGAGAAGGATGAGTCCGGTGGTGATGAACTCGAGGGCCGCGGAACCCTCCTCACCCGCGTCGACTCGACGCACCATACTCACGCATTCACTCGTCGAGTGTTTCGACGGCAGCATGACCACTCACCTCCAGCGCGTTGTCCACTCCGATCAGGCCCAGCAACGGAAGGCGTGTCACCACCCGGATGTCGACACTCGGGTGACCGCGGAAGGTGCCGGACTCCGCCGTCACACCATCGGCGTAGTCCCTGCCGATAGCGACGGTGATGAGTTCCTTCGTCCTCGCGACCCCGTCGGCCGGTCCGTTGTCAGCGAGTGCCGCGAACCGGGCACCTTCCGCCGCTGCGTCGATGACGGTGTTCCGGACGTGCAGGGCGAGGCCGAGCTGAAGGACAGCGAGGGTCAGGGCCGTGAGAAGCACCGCAACGAGGATGAACTCCACGACCGCTGACCCATCGTCGCGAATCCAGCGCCGGCCGCACATCGACTACATCCCGGAGACCCGGGCGATGGCCTGTTCGAAGATCGAACTGAGCGCGGGACCGGCGAGAGCCCAGATCATCACGACCAGGCCGGCGGTCATCAGGGTGATCAGGACCCAGCCGGGCACGTCTCCGTTGTCGTCCCGTACCCGCATCGACAGTGAACGATGCCATTTCGAGAGAGTGTTCATGGTGTCTCCTTCGCTTCAAGGTCTGGCGTTTCAGGGTCTGGCGTTTCGTGGTTCTGGCATTCCTGGGTCCGGCGTTTCGTGTGATGGCGTTTCGTGAGATGGCGGACGCTCTCAGAACCCCGACTGGAGAACGAAGATTCCGGGGTAGATGGCGAACAGAACCGAGAGCGGCAGGATCAGGAAGACCAACGGCACAAGCATGGCGACTTCCTTCTTACCTGCCGCCTCAAGGAGCCGGTGCTTTGCTTCGTCCCGCGCGTCCTGCGCCTGGGCGCGCAGCACCTCAGCGAGCGGTGAACCGCGCTCGAGCGCCGCGACGAGTTGTTCGACACAGCGCGTCAGCGCAGGAAGGTCAACCCGGCCGGCAAGTTCGGCGAGCGCGGATGCCAGTGGGATGCCGGTGTGAACCGAACCGACGGTTGCACGGAACTCGCGACTCAGTTCGCCGGATCCCACCCGCCCGACCCGACGGATCGAGTCGAGGATGCCCTCTCCCGCTGACAGGCTCAGACTCATGAACTCAAGCACCGTCGGCAGTTCAGCTGAAATTCGGGCGAGACGATGTCCGGCTGCACGTTTGAGCAGAGCGTCTCGGGCGATTGCCCCGACGACTGCTCCGCCGAGCGGCAGTGCAACGACGAGGACCGTGGGAAGAGACCCGTTCGTCGCTGCCGCCGTCGACAGGAGGATGCCGACCCCGAAGCCGCCGACAGCCCAGCACAGTTGCTCCGCACGGAAGCGGTGCACGGTGGACGTGCTCCCGGCCTGCCCGAGCCGATGCTGTACCACGGCGTTCCCGCCGAGAATCCGGGCGAGCAGTTCGACGAGCCGATGAACGGTGGGCGCGAGAAGCGTGCCGAGGATCGGCAGCGGGTCGACGGTGCGCTTGACGGTGAACAGCCGCGCCCCCTCGGACACGTCCACCAGATACGGCGCCACCCGGTCGGCGAGGGTTGGGCCGCCCATCCGCGGCAGCACGGCCAGGACCGACCAAAGCCCGAGCCCAAGGGCAACCCCGAGAACGAGCCCCCACGCCGCTGTGGCGCTCACCGGAACCACCGTCTTTCCTGTGGCAGCCGCCCTACCGCGAGCATCACCCGGTACGCGACAGCAGAGACCGCTGCGCCACCGGCGATGAGCACTGCTCCTCCTGCCGAGTTGTAGGCGAGCGCAGCTTCCGGTCTCGTAGCGAGGAGGAGCAGGATGCACCACGGCGCTGCGACCCCGAGCTTGGCTGCGTTGCGCACCCAGGACTGGCGTGCTTCGACCTCAGCACGGATGGCGATGTCCTCGCGAAGGTACGCAGCGAGGTTGCGCAGAACGACCGGGAGGTCCGACCCGCCGACCTCCCGCGCCATGCGCAACGTCTCAAGGATCCGATCGGGCACCGGATCGGCGAGAGCGTCTTTCAGCCGGTCGAGGCATCCACTGAACGACCCTGTACTGCGGTAATCCTTCTCGAACGTGGTGAAGGCCGGCCGTAACTGCTCGGGTCCGTTGTGCGCGAGACTCGCGACAGCGTCCGGCAGCGCCAGACCCGACCGAACGGCGCCGACAAGATGGTCGACGACGTCAGGCCACAGCGCACGGTTCGACGCACGGCGAACCCGTGATCGCCAGCCGACGATCACCGCGGGCGCGAAGGCACCGACGATTGCCGCGCACACGGAGAGCGCCGAGACGCCGAGAAGCGCCTGCCCGAGAGCGCCGGTGAGGACACCGATCAGCGCCGACAGGGCAACGAAGATGGCGGTTGGAACCCCGTCCAGACCGGCCAGGGCGAGGGTCGACCGAAACCGCCCCCGTGGTTTCCGGTGCTTGTCGGTCTTCTGGCTGCGACGGGGGAACACCAACGGCGACATCGAGAGAAGAAGTCCGGCGGCGAGGAGGGCCCCAAGAAGAAGCGCCATCACTGGCCTCGCCGAAGGATCGCGGCCGGGTTGAGACCGGCGTTCTCGAACTTTTTGAGCCGGGTCGGATGGCTGCCGGTGGCCTCGAGTTGTCCGTTTCGTATGGCGAACAGGGTGCTGGCCTCGATCACCGCCCCGGTGACCGTTCCGCTCAGCGCGAGGATCGAACCCACCCGACGGGAACCACTCGGCTCCAGCTCACAGTGGACCACGATGTCGATGCACCCCGCGACGGTCGGCAGGACAAACGCCGAGTCGATGTTGCGCCCGGCGAGCAACGGCAGTGTCGACAGCTTCACGAGTGCGTCGCGTGCAGAGTTCGCGTGGATGGAACACATGCCAGGGATGCCGCTGTTCAAAGCGATCAGCAGGTCGAGGCTCTCCGCCTCACGCACTTCGCCCACGATGAGGCGGTCGGGGCGCATCCGCAGGGCTTCCTTGATGAGACGACGAAGCGTTATCTCACCGGTGCCCTCGAGGCTGGGCTGGCGGCACTGCATGGCGACGACGTCTGCTACGGCGAGGTCGAGTTCGAAGGTCTCCTCGACGGTGACGATGCGTTCGTTGGTGCGGACGCTCGACAGCAGTGCCCCGAGCAGCGTGGTCTTGCCGGCCTGGGTTGCCCCGGAGATGAGGATGTTCTGCCCAGCAAGGACGCAGCATCGCAGGAACTCAGCGGCCTGGGCGGTAAGCGATCCGCCGGCGACGAGGCTGTTGAGGTCGCGTACGCGGCGGCTGAACTTGCGGATGTTGACGGCCATGTGCCGCCGGGTGACATCCGGGATCACCACGTGAAGCCGGGATCCGTCCGGCAGAGACGCATCGACGAAGGGAGAACTGAGGTCTACGCGCCTGCCTGTGGCCTGGAGCATCCGCTCAACGAGGTCGCGTACGTCACGTTCGGTCAGCACGGTGTTCGTCAGCTCCGGGATGCCGTTCCTGGCGACGAAGACACGCGTCGGTGAGTTGATCCAGATCTCCTCGACATCCGGATCGTCGAGATACGGCTGCAACGGTCCGAACCCGGTCAGCGACGCAACGACCTCCCGTTCGGTACGGGACTCGTCGGACAGGAGAGGGAGCGCACTCCCGAGCGCCCGCTCGCTGTATCGCCGGACTTCTTCCTGCACGAAGCGCTCGGCGAGCCCCTCGCCCGAAAGATCGACGCCTTCACGCCGAACCCGGTCACGAACCCGGTTGGTGATGATCTCGGCGGCCGACGTCATGGAGAAAGTCTGCCGAAAGCATCCGGCGCCCGTTCCGGTTATCCACAGGCGGAAAGTTCCCCTCCAAGAGGTCACAGGGCGCTGCGGGCCCAGCCCCCTAAACTGGTAACCGTTCGCGGGAGTGGTGAAATTGGCAGACACGCAGGATTTAGGTTCCTGTGCTTTCGAGCGTGTGGGTTCAAGTCCCACCTTCCGCACGGATCAATGGCCGACCGGCCACGACGAGCAACGACCGACGGAGTAGCGGCTGCCCATGATTTCGACAGGTCTCATCCCCTGGCTCGACCCGGAGAGCATCATCAGCGCAGCGGGCCCATGGGCCCTCGTCGTCGTCTGCTTCATCGTCTTCGCCGAAACCGGCCTTCTCGTCGGTTTTCTCCTCCCAGGCGACACGCTCCTGGTCATCACCGGCCTGCTCACCTACTACGGCATGCACTCCGCCACGAGCGCCGGGCTCGACTTCGACATCTGGTGGGTGGCCCTCGCGATTGGCTTCTCCGCCTTCCTGGGCGGTGAAGTCGGTTACCTGATCGGCCATAAGGCGGGCCCCCGGATCTTCGAACGCAAGGAATCCGGCCTGTTCAGCATCCGGAACGTCGAACGGACCAACGCGTTCTTCACGCGCTTCGGCGGACTCGCCGTGATTCTCGCCCGCTTCGTGCCGATCGTGCGCACCTTCGCCCCCGTCGCCGCGGGCGTCGGGCACATGAATTACAAGAAGTACACGTTCTACAACCTCGTCGGCGCGGTCATCTGGGGTGTCGGGCTCACCTACTTCGGCTACTTCCTGGGCTACATTCCCCCGGTGGCCGAGTTCGTGCAGGAGTACATCGACGTCATCCTCATCGGCGCCGTCGTGCTCACCCTCATCCCAACCGTGTGGCACTACCTTCAGTCGAGCCGCAAGGCCAAGCGGGCCGCGGCCGCCGGTGAAGACGTCATCACCGACCATGAGGAAGCACAGCACATGGTGCTTGACCCGGAGACGTTCGAGAAGAAGCCCGAACACTGACCTTCGACGCCGGACGTCACCCGGAGAGCGTCACGACGCTGCGGAGATCCGAATAGTGTTACCGGATGGGTCCCGGAAGGCACAGTCGCGCGGTCCCCAGGGCTGGTCCATGGGCTCCTGCAGTACCTCGGCTCCGGATGCCCTGACGCTTTCGAACGTCGCGTCGAGGTCATCGGTGCTGAAGACGAGCATCGGCAGGACGCCCTTGGTGAGGAGTTCCTGCAGCGCATCGCCGTCGCCCTGGGAACGGCCGGCGTGCGGCATGGAGAGCACGATTCCGAGGCCGGGCTGGGCGTCGGTACCGAGCGTGACCCAGCGGAATCCACCCGATGACACGTCGTTCTTGACCTCGAGGCCGAGCGCATCCCGGTAGAAGGGGAGGGATTCGTCGACGTCGTCGACGGTGATGTTGGTGTACTGAAGTGTGGTTGTCATGACCGGAACGTTACGCCGCGACCGCGTCTCGGACTTCTCCGATCCTGCTCGAATCGCGCGTCCCGCTCGATGCGTTCCGGACCGGCCGGGTCTGGGCCTTCGCGACGCAAGCTGGCATGGCGTTGACCGCATGGTGCTCCCGGCCCCGGTAGGCGCGCGGGCTCTCGCCGACGATCTCGGTGAACCGTGAACTGAACGACCCGAGAGACGTACAGCCGACCGCCATGCAGGCATCCGTGACACTGGCGCCGTCTCGCAGCATCGCCATCGCCCGTTCGATCCTGCGGGTCATCAGGTAGCCGTACGGCGTCTCCCCGTACACGGAGCGGAAACGGCGGGAGAAATGCGCCGGTGACATGAGGGCGACGCGTGCCATGGACGGCACGTCGAGCGGCTCCGCGAAATTCCTGTCAATCGAATCGCGCGCCCGTCGCAGACAGGCGAGGTTCTCCAGCTCCTGCGGGGTCATGGGAGAACGGTAGCACCACCGCCGGCGCAGGTCAGGTCCCCTCCCACGCGGGCTCTACGAGTGTTGCGGATGCTCGTGGCCGGCGTGCTTCGCCGGTTCCAGCTGGAACGTCGAATGTTCGACATCGAAGTGCGCGGCGAGGCATTCGGAGAGGGTGTCAAGCATCTCCCCCGTGCGCTGCTCGGCGAAGACCGCCGCTTCGACGACGACGTGAGCGGTGAAGATGTGCTCGCCGGTGGTGATCGACCAGACGTGGACGTCGTGCACGTCGATCACCCCGGGCGCGTCCCGGATGTGACGCCGGATCAGTTCGACGTCGGTGTCGGGAGGGGTGGACTGGTTGAGTACCCGCCACACGTCCCGGAGGAGGACCCACGCGCGGGGCAGGATGCCGGCCGCGATGATGAGCGACGCGATGGCATCCGCCTGCACGAAGCCGGTGGCGAGGATGATGAGGGCGGCGATGATGACGCCGATGGAACCGAAGAGGTCTCCGAGCACTTCGAAGTACGCGCCGCGCATGTTGATCGACGTTTTCGCCGAACTGCGCAGGATGAACGCCGACACGATATTGGCGACAAGGCCGACGACGGCGACGACGAGCATGGGCGTTCCGAGAACCTCGACCCGGCCCGGGTCGAGGAGCCGCGAGACGCCGGTGATGGCGATGGACACCGCGACGCCGAGCAGGATCAGCCCGTTGGCGAGCGCCCCAAGGACTTCGACCCTGCGGTACCCGTAGGTGTGCCTCTGGGTCGCTGGGCGCGCAGCAACACCGAGCGCGACGAGGGCGATGATCAGTCCGGTGAGGTCGCTGAACATGTGTCCGGCGTCTGCAAGCAGGGCGAGCGAGCCGGTAAGGATGCCGCCAACCACCTCGGCGACGAGGACCACAGCGACGATGCCGAGGACGAGCCACAGCTTGCGCCGGTTATCGGTGTGTTGTGCGTGATCGTGTGCCATGGTTCTTCAACGCTAACCCCGACCGCAGCGCCGAGCCAGTTGGCGGCGGCTCTTGGGAATGATCGCCGTTCTCAGTCGCAGGTTCGCGCGTCGGCGGTCAGCCCAGCGCCGGCTTGATGTCGCGCACGATCGACTCGAGGATCCTCGCGTTGAAGTCCACCCCGAGCTGGTTCGGCACGGTCACGAGAACGGTGTCGGCGGCTGCCACGGCCTCATCCTGGGCGAGTTCGGCGGCGATGGCGTCCGGTTCACCGACGTAGCTGCGGCCGAACCGGGCGAGTCCGCCCTCGAGAAGCCCGACCTGATCCTTGGCCTCGGCCTGGGCGCGCAGCCCGAAGTAGTGCCGGGTTTCGTCGTCGATCAGCGGGATGATGCTCCTGCTGACCGACACGCGGGGTTCGCGCTCATGGCCGGCTTCTCGCCAGGCATCGCGGAACATCCGGATCTGTTCCGCCTGGAGCTGGTCGAACGGCACGCCGGTGTCTTCGGTGAGCAGCGTGGAACTCATCAGGTTCATGCCCTGCTGTGCGGTCCAGACCGCCGTCGCCCGTGAACCGGCTCCCCACCAGATCCGCTCGGAGAGGCCCGGCGAGCGGGGTTCGATCGCGAGGGGCTGCTCGACCCCGGTCATCTGCGGGTTGGACACGGCGACGCCGGCACCGTCGATCGCGGCGAGAAAGAGTTCGGTGTGGTCCCGCGCGAGGTCGGCATCGGTCTGGCCGGGCTCCGGAACGAAACCGAAGGATTCGGAACCGCGCAGGGCGGTTTCGGGTGACCCCCTGCTGACACCGAGCTGCAACCGGCCGCCGCTGATGAGGTCGGTCGCTGCGGCTTCCTCGGCCATGTAGAGCGGGTTTTCGTACCGCATGTCGATGACGCCGGTGCCCATCTCGATCCTGTTGGTGCGCGCGGCGATCGCGGCAAGCAACGGGAACGGCGAGGCGAGCTGGCGTGCGAAGTGGTGCACGCGGAAGTACGCGCCGTCTGCTCCGACGTCCTCGGCAGCGACAGCCAGCTCGATGGACTGCACGAGCGCGTCCCGTGCGGTGCGGACCTGCGATCCGGGAACGGGCTGCCAATGGCCGAAGGAGAGGAATCCGATGCGCTTCATGCTCGGTGCAGCGTCCGGTGCCGGTCGACTATTCCCCGCGAGTCAGAGGAGGGAACGCAGCGCCGGGATGAGGTCGGTGAAGGCCCGCGCACGGTGGCTGATCTTGTTCTTGGTCTCCGGCGGGAGTTCGGCCGAGGACACCTCGTAGCCCTCAGGCACGAAGATCGGGTCGTAGCCGAACCCGTTCGCGCCGGTCGCCTGGGTGGCGAGCCGCCCGGGCCAGACGCCTTCCGAAACGTGCTCGACGCCGCCGTGCGGGAGGCGCTCAGGCACGACGAGGGCAATGGTGCACCGAAAGCTCGCCGCCCGGTGCTCCGGAGCGATGTCCGAGAGCTGCGCGAGCAGGAGTTCGAGGTTCTCGCGGTCGCCGCGGCCGGGCCCGGCCCAGCGGGCGGAAAAGATGCCGGGGGAACCCCCGAGCACGTCGACGGCGATGCCGCTGTCGTCGGCCAGGGCGATCCGGCCGGTGTGTGCCGCGGCAGTCCGGGCCTTGATCAGCGCGTTCTCGGCGAAGGTGACGCCGTCCTCGACAGGTTCGGGGCCGTCGTACGCGACCACGGTCAGGTCGGGCATTGCCGCACCGAGGATCCGCTGGAATTCGCCGACCTTGTGCTGGTTGTGGGTGGCGAGAACTACCTCGATCGTCATGCCGAGTCGCGCCCCAGCGCCGCCACCTGCATCGCGGTCAGGTCCGCCGCCCCGCCGAGCGCCAGGTCGAGCAGAGAGTCGAGTTCGCGGCGGTCGAACGGTGCGCCTTCCGCGGTACCCTGCACCTCGACGAAGAGTCCACGTCCGGTGACGACAACGTTCATGTCGGTTTCAGCTCGCACGTCCTCGACGTAGGCAAGGTCGAGCATGGGTGCGCCGTCGATGATTCCGACCGACACGGCAGCAACGCTGTCGATCAGGGGCGTCGCCTTTTGCCCGATGAACTTCTTCTCACGAGCCCATTCGATGGCATCCGCAAGCGCGACGTACGCGCCGGTGATCGCCGCCGTCCGGGTGCCGCCGTCAGCCTGGAGCACGTCGCAGTCGATGACGATCGTGTTCTCACCGAGCGCCTTGGTGTCGATGATGGCGCGGAGGCTGCGGCCGATCAGACGGGAGATCTCGTGGGTGCGGCCGCCGATCCTGCCCTTGACCGATTCACGGTCCATCCGGCTGTTCGTAGAACGTGGCAGCATCGAGTACTCGGCGGTGACCCAGCCCTTGCCCTTGCCGGCGAGCCAGCGCGGCACTCCGTTGGTGAACGATGCCGTGCAGAGAACCTTGGTGTTTCCGAAGGAGATCAGTGCGGATCCTTCAGCCTGGGCACTCCAACCGCGCTCGATCGTCACCTCGCGCAGTTCGCTCGGGCTGCGGCCGTCTTTACGGGTGATCTCTGTCATGTGTTTCTCCCTGCTGGCGCCAGACGGCGCGGATGTCGAAGGCTAAAGAGTTCGGAATTCGGGATGCCTGCGGATCGAGGCGAGGTCGATCACACCGGTCTGTACCAGGTCGACGTGTGAGATCTCGCGGCCGATGAGCCGGTGAGCGAGCTGGAGGAATTCGTCTTCGCTGGCCCCGGTGGCTTCGTAGCGGTGCTGGGGCGGCGTGGCGGAGGTGCGCTCGAGACCCTGCGACACGAGCACGCGATAGACGTCGTTCGCGGTTTCGGTATCGCTCGACACGAGGGTCACGTTCGGACCCATCACGTAGGAGATGGCGCCCTTGAGGAACGGGTAGTGGGTGCAACCCAGCACAACGGTGTCGACGCCGGCATCGCGGAGCGGTTCAAGGTACCGCTGGGCCGTCGCGAGAACCTCGGGCCCGGTCGTGATGCCGTTCTCGACGAACTCGACGAATCGCGGGCATGCCTGACTGAACAATTCGAGGTCAGGAGCAGCGGCGAATGCGTCTTCATAGGCACGGGAGTTGATGGTCCCCTCCGTGCCGATCACCCCGACACGGGCGTTCCTCGTGCTGCTGACCGCGGTGCGCACGGCTGGCTGGATCACTTCGATGACTGGCACCGAGTAGCGTTCCCTGGCGTCACGGAGCATGGCAGCGGATGCCGTGTTGCAGGCGATGACGATCATCTTCACACCCTGCGCGACGAGGTCGTCGAGGACCTCGAGTGCGAACCGTCGAACGTCTGCGATGGGTTTCGGACCATACGGGGAATGCGCCGTGTCGCCGATGTAAAGGATCTCCTCGTTGGGGAGCTGGTCCTGGATCGCGCGCGCCACGGTGAGCCCGCCGACACCCGAGTCGAAGATCCCGATAGGCGCGTCATTCACACTCCCAGCCTACCTGCCTGCTCCCGCAGTCCGCGTCGATAAGCTGGCGGGGTGAACCCAACGACGTCCAGGCAGGCCTCGACCGCGCTGCACACCGACCGCTACGAACTCACCATGGTCGACGCGGCCATCCAACACGGGACCGCCGACACAGAGTGCATGTTCGAAGTGTTCGCCCGGCGGCTGCCCGGCGCCCGGCGATATGGGATCGTCGCCGGCACCGGCCGGCTGCTTGACCTGATCCGGAACTTCCGCTTCGACGACGCCGAGTTGAGCTGGCTGCGCGAGAACGAGGTGGTCACTCAACGGACACTCGACTGGCTCGCCGATTACCGTTTCTCGGGAAGTATCTGGGGGTACCGGGAGGGCGAAGCGTACTTCCCGAACTCGCCTCTTCTCGTCGTGGAATCCAGCTTCGCAGAGGGCGTTCTCCTCGAAACGCTCGCGCTCAGCGTCCTCAACTACGACAGCGCCGTCGCAAACGCCGCAACCCGCATGGTGACTGCTGCGAGGGGACGCCCGCTCGCAGAGATGGGCTCACGACGCGCGCACGAGCAGAGTGCGGTCGCCGCCGCCCGCGCCGCGTACATCGCCGGCTTCGACGCGACCAGCAACCTGGAGGCAGGCCGCACCTGGGGCATCCCGACGATGGGCACGGCCGCGCACGCCTTCACTCTCCTGCACGACTCAGAAGAGGAGGCGTTCCGGGCTCAGGTCGCAGCGGTCGGCTCGAACACGACGCTGCTTGTCGACACCTATGACGTCGCCGACGGGGTGCGCGCCGCTGTCGCTGCCGCCGGGCCGGAACTCGGCGCCGTGCGTCTCGACTCCGGTGACCTGCCAACCCTCGTCGTCGAAGTCCGCGAACTGCTGGACTCGCTCGGTGCGACGAAGACAAAGATCACCGTGACCAACGACCTCGACGAGCATGCGATCGCCGCGCTCTCGGCGGTGCCGGTCGACTCGTACGGTGTCGGCACATCCGTCGTCACCGGGTCCGGATCCCCCGCCGCCGGAATGGTGTACAAGCTCGTCGCCCGGCGCGGTGACGACGGGGGGTGGATTCCCGTCGCCAAGAAATCGCCGGAGAAGATCAGCATCGGGGGCCGGAAGTACCCGGTACGCCGGCTGAATTCCGCCCAGATCGCGGTCGAGGAGCTCATCTACGTCGGCGACGGGCCGGAGGACAGCGATTCAGGTTCTGCGCTCGAACGCCCGTTGTTCGTCCAGCTGGTCAACGCGGGGGTCATCGACGAACAGTTCACCGGCCCGGAAGGCACGCGTCGCGCCCGGGAACACCGCGCCAAAATCCTGTCGGAACTGCCGGCGGATGCTTCGCGTCTGGGCCGCGGCGACCCGACGCTTCCGACGACCTTCTCGAGTTGAGCGGCTCTATTCGGCCTTCATCTTCTCGTAGATGGCTTTGCAGCTCGGGCAGACGGGGAACTTCTCCGGGTCACGGCCGGGCGTCCACTTCTTGCCGCAGAGCGCGCGAACCGGCTTGCCGCTGAGCGCCGATTCGAGGATCTTGTCCTTCTTCACGTAGTGCGAGAAGCGTTCGTGGTCGCCTGGTTCGATTCCCTCGTTGTTGAGGAGTTCCTCGAGCTCACGGTCCAGAACGGAAGTTCCACCGGCATCCGGTGTTGAACCCGGGTCTGCAATGCTCACGCGCACGTTACTCATGCGTCGATTCTACCCGCGTCCCGGATGAGCGGAACCGGGTCGTAAGGAGTCAGTGGCTGAGGGCGAATTCCATGATCTCGGGGCCACGGTGGTCGAAGACCCTGCCGCCGCCCCACACGCCGAGCACGAGCGCGATCACGCCGGCGCCGAGCCCCGCGACGAGCGCGGTCAGGTGCCACGAGGGATCGTCGGTGAGGCCGAGCCAGGCGAAGTACAACGCCGGCGCGGCGACGAGGAGCGAACCGGCGAGGCCCAACGACTGGGCGAACCCGCCGAGCGTCCCTGACGCTTGCGGCTGCTGGAACGGGCTGTCACCCGGAAGCGCTGCCGGGTAGGGCAGCCGTGCGGAGAGGTAGCTCGAGAGCCCGACCCCACCGAGGAAGAGCGCACTCGACACCCCGAGCATGGCAGGCAGCACAGCCCAGTCGCCGTGGAAGAGGATGCTGATCATCGACCCGATGATGATCAACGGGATGCCGATGAGCAGCACCGGGAACATCCGCCCCATCCGGTCGGCGTAGCCCTTCACTCCTGAAACCACATGCAGCCAGATCGCTGTCGAGTCGAAGGCGAGGTCGTTGTGCAGCGACCAGCCGAGGAACAGCGCCATCACCGGCAGGGGAAGAAGCGCTAGCGTCTGCATCGGCACGCCGATGATGAGGAACGGGAGGATCATGATGAGCGGCACGACGGGGATGATCAGGATCGACACGAGGTATCGCGGGTCCCTGCCCCAATAGCTGATGCTGCGGGCCGCGATGATGGCTGCGGGTCGCGCGGGCATCACGTCGAACCAGCCCATGCCGCCGTAGGTTTTGACGGGCTGCTCGCGTTCGGGGGTGACGAGCATGTGCGCGACGAGGCGATCCCAGACGAGCCAGACCAGGGCTGCGGTGGCCGCGGCGATGACCAGTTTGAGGAGCGCACTACCCACGTCGCCCATTGCCGCGTCGCCGGGAACGGACCAGACGGCGCCGAACGGGGTCCAGCTCACGACGTCGGCCGCGTCGCCGAGTACGGCGAGTCCGTCGCGCGTCCAGTCGACGCTCGACAGGAGGATGACCGCCGGCGCCAGGAGCACCAGGACGAGGGTGCCGATCACACCGGTGAGTTCACGGGACCGGCGCGTCGCGAGAAGCAGGGAGGCCAGCGCCGTGGTGACCCGCGCGGCGAGAACACACGTCGCGACGGCGATGACAGCCGAGAGCACCGCGAGAACGGCAGGAAGCGGACCCCGCCACCAGGTCACCACGGTCAATGCGCTGAGAATTCCGATGACGAGTGACGGCACGCTGACCAGCGCCGCGAGGAGAAGGCCGATCGACAGCCGACGGGCGGGGAAACCGACGAGCGCGAACCGTCGCGGGTCCATGTCGTCGTCCACTCCGAGCACCAGCGGAAGCAGCACATAGCCGAGAACGACGAACGAGCCGGCCAGGACCAGCAGGTTTCGAGCGAATTCGTCCGCGGCTGACTGAAGGGCGATGAGCCCGTTGCCGACCAGCAGAATCAGGCCGACGCCGACGACGGTGAGGAATACGATGCCGAGAAGCTGCCACGCACTTCGCCGGAATCCGTTGGCCAGCAGCTGCAGCCTTAGTCCGAGAAGCTGTGCAACCATTCCATTCCTTCTGCGGCCTTACGACCGCCGGCAAGTTCAACGAATCGTTCCTCGAGCGTCCCGCTCCCCCGCACCTCTTCGACGGCGCCGGCGGCGAGAACCTTGCCGTGGACGATGATCGCGACGTGGTCGCAGACCCTCTGGATGAGGTCCATGCCGTGGCTGGACAGCACGACCGTGCCGCCGTGCGCCACGTACCTCTGCAAGATCTCGATGACGTTGGCCGCGGAGACGGGGTCAACCGACTCGAACGGCTCGTCCAGCACGAGAAGGCGCGGTGAGTGAATCATGGCGGCCGCCAGGGCGACCTTCTTGGTCATGCCAGCCGAATAGTCGGTGACGAGACGGTTGAGGGCGTCCTCGAGGCCGAACGCCCTCGCCAGATCCTTCGTGCGGGCGCGCACGGTGGCGCCGTCGAGGCCCCGAAGAACCCCGGAGTAGTAGAGGAGCTGGGCTCCGGTCAGACGGTCGAACAGGCGCAGGCGGTCGGGCAGCACGCCGATAGATCGCTTCGCGACGCCCGGCTCTTTCCACACATCGACGCCGTGGACGGTGATGCTGCCGGTGTCTGGCCGAAGCAACCCGGTCACCATCGAGAGGGTCGTCGTCTTGCCGGCCCCGTTCGGTCCGACGATGCCGTAGAAGGATCCCTCGTGCACATCGAGGTCGATGCCGTTCACGGCGATGGTGTCGCCAAACCGGCGGGAGAGCCCGGTGATGCGGAGCACGACAGGCGATGTCGACGGATCGATTCTCTGGCTCACAATTGGGTCGACCGCGGCGGCGTTCCCCGCTGCGATCTCGTCGAGGAGATCGGTTGCGGCTGTGACGTCTGGTTCTTCCTCAGCCTCGGCGTCGGGCGTGTTAACTGTCGCAGGCTCGACCGCAGCGGGTTCCAGGAACACGGGCTCGGCCACGGCGGGTTCGACGACTACGGGCTCGGCCACGGCGGGTTCGACGAACACCGGCTCGGCCGCAAGAGCGACAGCGGGAGGTTCGATCTCAGGTATCGGTGCTTCACCTCGCACGTCAGGCTCCGCAACCTGCTCGGTGGGCTCGGATGCCGTCACGTCCGGCAAAGAGATGTCGGCGGCGTCCTCGGGAGCCGCGGGAACGGAATCCGGCAGCCTCGTGGCCGATGGAGCTGCCACCTGCGACGCCGGCACGATGGTGAGAAAGGGCCAGCGTCGTGACCACACGAAGCGCACCTCTTCCTGTCCCTCGACCACGGAGCGCTGTTCAGGCGCCTCAGGCATCGTCTCGAACTTGAGCGCGGCGTCTTCAGGGCTCAGCGACGGCAGGGGCGGCACGTTGGCGTTGGAAGCAGCCGCCGTCGGCTCGCCCTCGACCGGGGTGGCATCGGCGGGCGCCGGTGTGCTTTCGCTGTGGACGGCTGGGGCGTTCGAGACGCCTGGCGGAGCAGTGATCGCGAAGTCTCCAGACACGTTGGAGGCTAGCGTGAGCGCCGGCCTTTTCGTCGGGGTGCGCTTCGCTGAAGCCTTGCGAGGCGCTGGCCGGCCGGTTGAGCGCGCAGCCGACGGCGACTCGGCTGGCAACGCGCTCTCCGGGCTCGCGGCAGTCGGTGAGCTGCCATCGAGAGGTTCAGCCGCGTTCCGCACATCGTCGGCCTGGGGCGCCACGTCCGCGAACACGGCCAGCAGTTGTGCGACCGCGGCCTCTGCCACAGCGGGCGCAGAAACCTCGTCGCTGTCAGGGACCTCGTCAGGCGTCGCGAGCCCCTGCGGTGCCGCACTCACGCTCGGCATCGGGGTCGCTCGTGGCGTACGCGGCTTCGCCGGGGTGCGCGGTTTGGCCGGGGACTTTGGAGCTGCGGCTTTTGGTGTGGCGGCCTTCGGAGTCGCCGCCTTAGCCGCCGTGGACTTAGTTGGCACAGCCTTGGGAGCAGCGGCCTTCGGGGTCGTGGACGCTGGAGCAGCCGTCTTCGGAGTCGTGGACTTGGGAGTGGTGGGCTTCGCTGGCGCGGCCTTCGGAGTCGCGGTCTTGGGCGCGGCAGCCTTGGGAGTTGTGGTCCTCGGCGCGCCAGCTTTCGGAGTTGCGGCTCTTGAGGTGGCTGGCTTGGCTGTCGCGGACCCAGCTGTCACCGACGAAGGCGCCGTCGCCTTGGGGGACTTCGCCGTCGCAGACCGGGCACTCGACGACTTGGGCGTCGCCGACTTTGCTGAGCCAGACCTCGGCGAAGCCGGTTTCCGTGTGGCCGGCTTGGTCGCCGGTGGCGAGGCGGGTGTCGGAGCGTCCTCCTGACCCGAGTCGGTCGACGGTGCGGAGGCGTCCATCGACTGCCCGACGGGTAATGCGTCCTGCATTCTCCGGTCGGGCGCGTCCTGGGGGGAATCGGGCTCGAGTGTCACTGCTCCAACCTACCAACTGAGTACGACCTATTCGAGGCGGGGGCCCGACCGCAGCCCGCGAACCTGTCAATACACCCAGCGCCTTATTACGATCGCGCAACATAACCGGCCCGGCTCGTGTCCCCAGTGGGGGTGTCGGGCTAACGTGGTCGATGGCATAACGGGGTGTCATTTCATCGACGTACAGGTAAATTCCACACAAACATCGCCAATTCCGGCGACCGGATAGCCTTAACCATCTTGAGGAGAATTCCGTGACGACCCAGGTAGTAATACTCGCAGCCGGCATGGGCAGCCGACTTGGCCGCTCACTTCCGAAGCCGCTCACCGAGCTGGCTGACGGCCGCACCATCATGCAGCAGCAGTTCGACAACATCCACCATGCGTTCGGCAAGAACGTCAAGGTGACGATTGTTGTCGGCTACAAGCTCGACCACATCATCGAGGCCTTCCCCGAAGCGTCCTTCGTCTACAACGAGCAGTACGACCAGACCAACACGTCGAAGAGCCTCATGCGTGCACTCAACGCTTCGCAGCCGGGTGGCGTGCTCTGGATGAACGGTGACGTCGTCTTCGACCCGGCCGTTCTCGACCGCGCGGCAGCCATGATGGCTCGTGACCAGTCCTTCGTCACCGTCAACACGTCGAAGGTCTCCGACGAAGAAGTCAAGTACACGACGAGCGCCGAGGGCTACATCCAGGAACTGTCGAAGACCGTCAAGGGTGGACTGGGCGAGGCCGTTGGCATCAACTACGTCTCACGCGACGACAAGGCCAACCTGCTCCGCCAGCTCGCCCGTGTCGACGACCAGGACTACTTCGAGCGCGGCATTGAGCTTGCGATCGAACAGGACCGGATGCTCGTCGAGCCCGTCGACATCTCCGACCTTTACGCCGTTGAGGTGGATTTCGCCGAAGATCTCGAGCGGGCCAACCTTTTCGTCTGATAGTCGCCAAAACGTCGACCGGCACGCGTCCCTGACCGTGCCGGTCTTTGTTTGCCGCTAAGTTGGTGGCTGTGAGTTCACCCGCCGACGTACGACCGCCGCAGCGCTCATACCTCACTCGCTACCGCCACGCCCTCTGGCTTCTGACCAAGCGTGATTTGCGTGTGCGGTATTCAACGAGTGCGCTGGGCTACGTATGGTCGATCCTCGATCCGCTCGTGATGGCGGGTATTTACTGGTTCGTTTTCGCCGTGGTGTTCGATCGCGGCGGCCGGGTCGGAGAACAGCCCTACATCGTCTTCCTACTCATCGGGCTTCTGCCGTGGATGTGGTTCAACGGCGCTGTGTCTGACAGCACCCGCGCCTTCATCCGCGAGGCGAAGCTCGTGCGTTCCACGTCGATCCCGCGCACGATCTGGGTCAACCGGCTTGTCCTCTCCAAGGGCATCGAGTTTCTCGCCGCCCTCCCCGTTCTCGCGCTGTTCGCCATCTGGTACGGCGCTCCCCTGCACTGGGAGGTGGTCTTCTTCCCGCTAGCCATCCTCATCCAGAGTGTCCTGACGGTGGGCATCAGCCTGATCGTCGCCCCGCTCGTTGTCTTCTTCCGCGACCTCGAGCGAGCTGTGAAGCTCATCCTGCGCTTCCTGTTCTACGCATCGCCCATCGTGTACGGCCTCAGCGACCTCCCCGAAGAGATTCAGACTCTTGCCGCGTTCAATCCGCTCGCAGGTATCTTCTCGCTGTACCGGGCTGCATTCTTCCCCCAACAACTTGAGGTGTTCGCCATCGTCGTGTCCGCCGGCATGTCACTGCTCTTCCTTGCCGTTGGCCTCTGGGTCTTCAAACGGTCTGAGCGCACCGTGCTGAAGGAACTGTGATGGCCACGCCAGTCATCCGAGTCGACAACGTCGGCATCCGTTTCCGGCGCAACCGCGGCGGTCGACGCAACTTCAAGGACCTGTTCTCGAACCGCGACCGGCGTTCGCGCCCGGGCGAGTTCTGGGCGTTCCGCAACGTGTCGTTTGACGTACAGGCCGGCGAGGCGATCGGAGTGGTCGGTCGCAACGGCCAGGGAAAGTCGACCCTCCTCAAGCTTGTCGCCGGTGTGGTCCTCCCCGACGAAGGCCGGGTGGAGGTCAACGGAGGCGTCGCACCGCTCATCGAGATCACCGGTGGATTCGTCAACGACCTCACCGTGCGTGACAACGTCTACCTGACTGCCGGCCTACACGGGATGACCCGGCACGAAATCGAAGACCGCTTCGATGAGATCATCGACTTCGCCGAGATCGGCGATTTCATCGACACGCCATACAAGCACCTCTCCAGCGGAATGAAGGTGCGGATCGCGTTCTCGGTGATCTCGATGCTCGACGAACCGATCATTCTCGTCGACGAGGTACTCGCCGTCGGCGACCGCGGCTTCAAGGAGAAGTGTTACCGCCGCATCGAAGAGATGCTTGCCGGAGGGCGCACTCTCTTCTTCGTCTCCCACAATGAAAAGGACCTGCGCCGTTTCTGCACGCGTGGACTCTACCTCGACAAGGGGAAGCTGCAGCTGGACGGGCCCATCGCCGACGTCCTCGACCGTTACAACGCCGAATACCACCGCTGAGCCCGTAAGGGAACCCTCGCGCCTGCCCTGCGTCTTCCCAGCACGAAAACCTAGACTGCTTCGGTACCACCCAATCCGTCGCAGGGGGATTTCATGACCACATCAAGCGAACAAGTTCGGATTCTGGACGCCGCGACGCCCGAAATCGCTCCGGAGCCGTCTCCGGCCTGGATGCGCGGGATCGACAGGGCCCTCTCAGTGCAACGGCCGGTCGTCGTCGCCCACATCCGCGCCCTGAGGCGTTCCCACCCGAACGCGACCCCGGCGCAGCTTGTTCGCATCCTCGAGAGACGTTACCTGACAGCAATAACGACCGGTGGTGCAGCGGTCGGCGTGACCGCGATGGTGCCGGGCGTGGGAACCGCATTGACGCTCACACTCGCCGGCGCTGAAACGGTGGGGTTCCTTGAGACGACCGCGTTGTTCGCCCAGTCGGTCGCCGAAGTCCACGGAATCACCGTGGACGACCCGGTGCGCGCTCGGGCCCTGGTGATGACGCTCATGCTCGGCAAGGCCGGCACGGACCTCGTAAAGCAGTTCACCGGTCAGGCCTTCGGAGGCGGCCCGCCCCGCTCCGCGTTCTGGGGTGAGACGGTCACACGGAACGTTCCCCAGGCGATGATGGGGCCGGTTGCCGATGCTCTCAAGCGCCGGTTCCTGAAGTTTTTCGTCGTCAACCAGGGCTCGTCGCTCATTGGCAAGGCCATTCCGTTCGGGATCGGCGCGGCGATCGGCGGTGCCGGCAACAACTTCGCCGGTCGCCAGGTCGTCACCGCCGCCCGGAACGCATTCGGTCCGGCTCCGCTGTGGCTCCCCCTCGAACTCGAACCGGCTGAGCGCGCCCCGCGCCCGACGATCCGCCAGCTGCGCGAACGGCTACCACTCACCCGGAAGCCGCGACGTCACAACAAGGACGACGCGTAACCAACTGGCGTCAGTCGTCGTCCTCGCCGGTCTCGTGCGACTGGGTCGGGTCGTCAACCGCACTTCCGGAACGAACCGGGACCGCGGTGGCGGCGGTCGCTGTGGTGAGTTGCGTGGGTTCGTCGCCTGAGTGGAGGGCGGCGTACCGCTCCCACTCCCCCATCAGCTGCTCGACGGCGTCGTGGAACCGCTGGGTCGCCGAGCCGGGCGTCGGATCGCCGAAATAGTGTCGCACCCAGAAGTCCAGCCGTCCGACGGTCTCCGGATCGTGCAGCACGCGGTCGACGACGGCAACGATCGAGGACGCCTCGGCGGCAGGCAGCCACTCACACGCGGAAAGGTACCCATTGGTGTCGACAAGGGCTTCGGGGTCCGCGGGACGGGTGACCAGGAGTGGTTTGCCGCTCGCGAGGCGGTCATAGACCATCGCGGAGATATCCACGATGGCGACATCCGCAGCCGACAGCTGCCAGCCCAGCTCCGGGCCTGTGTCGTACACATGGTGGGCGGCGGGGTCAGCAGAGTTCGCGGAGGCGAGCATCCCGATGATCTCGCGGTTCGCCGCCGCGTGGGCGTGGTCGACGACGCCGCTGCGGGGATGAGGACGGTAGATCACGCGGTGGTTTCCGGTGGCGAGCAGCGCGCGGACGAGAACAACGCCATGGGTGGCGATCGAACCGTATGCGGCGGCCCGACGGTCGCCTTCCCAGGTCGGCGCGTAGAGCACAACGGTGCGATCGTCAGGTGTGTACGGGAGCGTCCCCGAGTAGTGGTCGGCCTGCGGTCGGCCGATCCGAATCGCCCTTTTGTCGAAGTCGTAGTCCCACAGGACCTTCTCGAGGCGGGCGATGGCGGCGTCCCCGGC
The DNA here is from genome assembly GCF_900115155.1 of Mycetocola miduiensis. GTDB lineage: Bacteria > Actinomycetota > Actinomycetes > Actinomycetales > Microbacteriaceae > Mycetocola_A > Mycetocola_A miduiensis. Next base: position 51,405 of record NZ_FOVM01000002.1, on the reverse strand, counting down.
GACGAAACTGTAGTCGTATGCCTTGAACTGGTTCGTCGTCATGTACATCTTGTCGCTCTCACCGTGGTTGATGAAAACGTGCCAGCGCTGGCCGTACCGGAACATCTGAAAATTCTTGGTGTTCTGGTTGACGTAGAAGACGATGCGGATGTCCTGCTCGGCCAGGGTGCGTTCGAGGGCTACCACGGTACGCACATACGCGACAGGCAACGGTGACTCTTCGAACAGCCGGGTGGCCGCAGTGGCGCCGCGGCTGAGAACGACGACCGGCCACGTTTGGCCGAGCACCTGGAGCGGCTTGTACCACTGCCGGATCTGGTACATGTTGACCTCACCGTCGGCGAAGTAGACGGCGATCTTGTACTTGTTGGCCTCCAACGGAGGCAGTTGCGCGAGCCGGAGCGAGAGCGCTGCGCGTGCGCGTCGATTCGCCAGGAGGTCTCGCCCGATTTTCACTGCTTTTCGTGCGTCCCTCAAAATACCCATGGGTACCAGCTTAACCAACTAGATCACCGGCGGTCGGCCAGCGCGGGTCATCCGCCAGACGGTCGACCATCGAATCGGGCGCCGCTGGCCCGGGTTCGTGCGCCAGCCTTCGCGCCACCCGCCGAACCAAGCCTGCAGCGCCGCCCTCTGCCGCCACCAGCGCAGGATATGAACGCCGGTCCACGCGCCGACGTACAGCGGAACCAGCGGCAGGGGAAGGTTGCGCCGTGCCAGCCACACCCGGTTCCTCGCGTTCAGGCGGTAGTACTCCGAGTGCCGGGTCTGGGTGACGGCGGGATGGTGCGCCTCGAGGTCGCCGGCGTACCAGGCGCGTTTGCCCTGGTCCCAGACGCGCCAGGCCAGCTCGATGCCCTCATGCGCGTAGAAGAACGGCGACGCCCAGCCGCCGGTCGCGTCGAACACCCGCCGCGGCAGGAACACGGCGGCTTCGAGGCAGGAGAAGACATTCCCTGGGTGACGAGCGTCCCCCTTGCGGATGCGGGGAATCCACCGGCGCGGTGCCGGTTGCCCGGTCGGGTCGGTCAACCGGGGCTGCACCAGGCCGATGCCCGGATCGGTGGTGACGAGAGCGATGCAGGACGACAGGAATCCGGCATCCGGAAGAAAAGCATCGTCGTCGAGAAAGAAGATGTACTCGCCCCCGACCTGGTCGGCGCCGCGGTTGCGACCGGCAGGGATACCGACGTTCTCGGGCAGCGCGAGGCCGCGCACTCCGTCCGGTAATCCCTCAGGCCGCCAGCCGTTACCGACGACGACGATGTCCATATCTACACCCGTCTGGGCCAGCACGCTCCGGATGCCGCGGTCCAGGTCGTCGGGGCGTGTCCCCTGGGTGAGGACGACGACGCCGACGTGGGGGGTCGGCTCAGGCACGGACACGCTTTGACGACATGATGGCCACGAAGTGACCGAACAGGGTGATCACACCGAGGATGAGAAGAAGGACGAGCACGCCGCGCATGGCGGCGAGCTCACCGACGACCAGTCCGACGAGCGACGCAGCGAAGATCACCATCGTCAGTTCGACCGAGTGGAAGATGCGGTGGAACGGCAGGAATTTCGCCACGCGCCGTGCCGCGGCGAGCAGGCCTCCGCGTGGAGCGGACTCGCCCTCGGTGTAGGTCAGCTTCGGCGCGCCGTAGTTGGCCCGAGCGACCCGCACCATGTCGTTGAGCGCCTTGTTGAGGACGATGACGAGCGCGAGGAGGGCGCCGAGAGTCGTGTACAGATAGTCGGCGGGTGCGTCGAACGGATACCCGGCCGCGCGGATGGCGAGCGCGAGCGGAATGAGCGACTCCGTCGAGTAGTGGCCGACAGCATCGAGGAACGCACCGGCCGGCGAGGACGTCCGTCGCCACCTGGCCACTTCACCGTCGCAGCAATCGACGAGCATCTGCAGCTGGCCGAGGAGAAGGCCGAGCAGGGCACCCCAGATTCCGGGGATGAGCAGGGCACCGGCGATCGACCAGCCGGTGAGGATCATCAAACCGGTGACACCGTTCGCTGAGATGGGTGTGCGAAGCAGCAACCAGGTCAGGTACGGCGAGATATCGCGCAGGTACAGCGATGCCGTCCAGTGCTCAGCGTTGCGGCGTCCGCGCACCTCGGGTGGCTGGGCAATCGCTTTCAGTTCCGCGATCGAGCGCGGTTTGATCGGGTGTTCAATCGACGCGTCCGACACTCGCGCCTCCGGTTCTCTCGTTTTTCAGCGCTGAGATGTTGCTCGCCAGCGCCAGGAAGCCGAGGACGAAGCCCACTCCCCAGCAGAAATGGATACAGGGCAACACTATGAGAAACCAGAGCTGTGAACGGATGCCGTCCCGGCGGGCGACGACAACGGCCGCCAACACGACGAGGAGCAGATACAGCACGGGCACGAGCCAGCCCAGGAGCAGGGGGGTCGTCATCCCGGCGGCGGCCTGCACCAGGCCAACGAGGCCGAGGACCACGCCGAGCCCGACGCCGAGCACCATCACGGGCGGCGCGAAGTACCTAAGGGTGTTCGCGCTCGGGAACCGGCGGGTCAATTCACCGCGCCACATTCCTGTGGAGAAGAACTGGCGAGCCAATGCGGTCAGGCTCGGCCGGGGCCGGTAGGTCACCTTCAGCTCCGGGGTGAACCAGACAATGCCGCCGGCCGCGCGGATCCGCCTGTTGAGTTCCCAGTCCTGCCCGCGTTTGATCCGTTCGTCGAACATGCCGACGCTTTCGAGCGGCTCCCGCCGAAAGACGCCCAGGTAGACGGTGTCGGCCGGCCCGGCGGCGCCGCCGACGTGATGAGGGGTACCGCCGAGACCCACCCGACTGCCGTACGCACGCGCGACCGCTCGCTCGAACGGCGTGTTGCCCTGGGCATCCATGATCCCGCCGACGTTGTCTGCACCGGTCTGCTCGATCGTCTCCACGGCGATGCGTGCATAGTTTGTAGGCAGGACGGAGTGCGCGTCCACCCGGATGACCACGGGGTAACGAGTAGCCGAGATGGCGATGTTCAGGCCAGCGGGTGTCGAGCCGACGGGATTCGGCAGCACGCGGATGCGCGCGTCTGCCCGCGAGAGTTCGTCGACGAGTTCGTTGGTGCCGTCGATGGAGGGGCCAACCGCGATGGCGACTTCGAACGGGCCCGCATAGTCCTGGCTGAGCAGGCTGTCCACAGCCGCCCGGACGTGGGTGACGTCATTGAGAACCGGCATGACATAGGAGACTCCGACGAGTTCGGCGCTTGCGCCAGTCGATGTGCTCTCGGCCATGGTCTCCACTCGATGAATTGGTCGGTTGAGCCTATCAGTGGGTCTCACGCGGCGTTGATTTGCCGCGACGAAAACGCCTGCGAGCAGAAGCTCGCAGGCGTTTTCGTGGAGTTACTTTCTGTGCGGCTGTCAGAGAACGAGCTCGCCCAGCGTGACCTCGACGGTCTTCGTTTCGCCGCCCCGGACGTAGGCGACCTCGGCTTTGGCGCCGGCGGCAAGCCCGCGGACCTGCGCCGTGAGGTCGGTTGCCCCGGTGACCGGGTGCCCTTCGAAGCGGGTGACGATGTCGCCTTTGGCGAGTCCGGCGTTGGCCGCAGCGCCGCCGGGGCTGACGTCGCTGATCAACGCGCCGACCACTTCGCTGTCAGCGGCGCTCGCTGCGTCTCCGACACTGGCACCGAGCAAGCCGTGGCTCGCTGATCCATTCTTGATGATCTCGTCAGCGACTCGCTTGGCGATGTTGGCCGTGATGGCGAATCCGACACCGATGTTGCCGCTCTGGTCCGACGCCTGGGAGCTGCCAGCGCTCGCGATCGCAACGTTGACTCCGATCAGTTTGCCGTCGCTGTCGACGAGGGCACCTCCGGAGTTACCGGGGTTGATGGCGGCATCCGTCTGGATCACGGCGAGGGAAATCACCGACTGGGTCTGGGGCGCGGTTTGCTCCTGGCCCGGCAGGTTGAATCCCCACACGTCGTACGGGGTGTCGGAACCGTCTTCTTCGGTCGTCTGGTCTGGGACGGCGGAGGAGGCAACGGTGATGCTGCGGTTCAGCGCGCTGACAATGCCGTCTGTTACCGTGCCGGCGAGCCCGAGTGGAGCTCCGATGGCGACGGCGACGTCGCCCACGTTCAACTTGTCGGAGTTCGCGAACTCCATCGGCTTCATCCCGCTTGCGCCCTCGAGTTTGACCACAGCGAGGTCGTACACCGGGTCGGTGCCGACGACCGTGGCGGAGTACAGCTTGCCGTCGTTGTCGGTGACCTGGATCTGCGGGTCAGAGAGCTTCCCGTCGAGCGTGACGACGTGGTTGTTGGTCAGGACGTATCCGTCCTCGCTGAGGACGATTCCCGAACCGCTTCCTCCGCTGTCCGCGCTCTGCACGGAGAGCGTGACGACACTCGGTGACGCGGTGGCAGCAATCGCGGTGGCGCGCGTTACATCCGACGTGTCGTTGACGGTGATGTTCTGGGACCCAGTGGCACCCGTGCTCAGGGTCGTCCCATCGTTGTCGATGAGCAGGGCGGCTGTGCCTGCCCCGGTTGCCCCGCCGACGAGGGCGCCGATGGCAAGACCTGCTACCAGCAACCCGACGGTCGAGCGGCGCTTTGCCTTGCCTGGCGTACCTGTTGCCGTGTTCGCTGGTGCGCCGAATGAGGCGCCGTATGGGTGGGTGTTCTGGGTGCCACCCGGGTAGTGCTGCCCGGGAAACTGCTGGTGGGTTCCAACGATCGCCGGATAAGGCTCAGTCGGGTATCGGGTCGGGTTGGTCGGCTGGTCGGTCGTGTGCTGGTTCGACCCGACGCCAAATGCAGCCCCAGGAGCCTGAGGGTAGGCATCCGTCGCTGCCGTGTCGCCGTAGCCGGGCGGCGTGTACTCGGGGAAGTATGTCGGCGCCGGCGGAACGTTTCCGTTGGCGTCCGGGGTCGTCCGGGAGTTGGAAGCCGCATCAGCAGTGGGTTGTGCTCCAGCGGCGTCGTGTGGATCCCGAGCGTCGTTCGAGTCCTGAGGGTGGTCGTTCATGTGATGATGCTCCTTCCAAGCACAGCCAGCTTCCACGGTCAAGCTGTACGTTCACTACGCGCATTCTGTGAGCGAACTATGCCTCAGCCGTGACCTTGCCGCCGTGTGCTCCCGCTTACTTCCCAGAGTACGACCTGTGTCTGGGAGCGGGAAGCAGCCGACTACCTTTGGTAGTCACGGTGAACACTCAGGCGGCAACGTCGAGGCGAAAGGAAGCGCAGATGGGCGAGCACGGAGGCTGGCAGCGAACGGCGGCGGGGGCAGGGCTCCTTTCAACGGACGGTTCCATCGCCGCCACGATCTTCGCCGAGATGAGCGCGCTCGCAACCGAGACGGGCGCGATCAACCTGGGCCAGGGTTTCCCCGACGAAGACGGCCCCGCCGAAGTCCTCGAGGCCGCTACGGAATCGATCAGGAACGGGGCTAACCAGTACCCGCCCGGGCGTGGAATCGCAGACCTGCGGCTTGCCATCGCGCAGCACCAGGAGCGTTTCTACGACCTCACTGTCGACCCGGACACCGAGGTGCTGGTCACGGCGGGCGCCACGGAGGGCCTTGCCGCTGCCATCCTCGCCCTCGTGGAGGCGGGCGACGAGGTGCTCACCTTCGAACCGTTCTATGACGCCTACGGAGGCCTCATCGCGCTCGCCGGGGCCGAGCACCGCACAGTGCCGCTCCGCTGGCCGGACTTCCAGCCGGACCACGACGAACTGCGTCGTGCCGTCACCGACAACACCCGGATCATTCTCGTCAACAACCCGCATAACCCGACCGGCGCCGTATTCGACCGTGCCACACTCGAGCTCATCGTCGAGCTTGCCCACCGCCACGACGCCATCGTCGTCACCGACGAGGTTTACGAACACCTCGTCTACGGCGCGACGCACATTCCGGTGGCGTCGCTGCCTGGGGCGTGGGAGCGGACCCTCACGCTCTCCTCCGGCGGGAAAACGTTCAACACCACGGGCTGGAAGATCGGCTGGGCCACCGGTCCCGCTGCTCTCGTGACCGCGGTTACCACGGTCAAGCAATTCCTCACCTACGTCAACGGAGCGCCGTTCCAGCCGGCGATGGCCACAGGCCTCCGCCTGCCAGACAGCTTCTTCGTGGGCGCAGCGGCGGACCTACAGGCCAAGCGGGACATCCTCGCAGACGGGCTGCGCTCCGCCGGTTTTGCCCTCTCGCTCCCCCACGGTTCCTACTTCATCGTGGCGGATGCCTCCGCGCTCGGGGTCGAGGATGCCGCGGACTTCTGTCGTCGGCTTCCCTCGCTCGCCGGGGTCGTCGGCATCCCGATCACGGCCTTCGTTCACGGTGACCGGCACAGCGAATACCGGTCGCTCGTGCGGTTCGCGTTCTGTAAGAAACGGGCGGTCCTGCACGAGGCAGCCACCCGCCTCGCCACACTTCGCGCCTGACCGGTCAGTCCGTCGAATCAATCCGCGGTACGACGGCGTAACGGCGCAGGCTCAACGCAGGGTTGATCGAGCGGACCTCGGCGATCGTCGATGCGGACACGAACCCCACAGCGACATCCGTTTCAGTTCCGATTCCGGCGAGCTGTGTGCCGGACGGGTCGATGATCATGCTGTTCCCAACGCCGATGGGCGGGGTGTGGTCTGCCGCCGCCACGTAAATCGTGTTCTCGATGGCGCGAGCAGTCACCAGGGTGCGCCAGTGATGTTCCTTGAGCGGACCCCGCACCCACTCCGCGGGCACGAGAACCACGTCGGCCCCGGCATCGACGATCCGCCGGGTCACCTCGGGAAACCGGACGTCGTAACAGGTCTGGATTCCGAACCGAAGACCGCCGACCTCGAAGAGCTCAGGCTCGTCGAGTTCACCGGGGACGACCCAGTCGCTCTCCCTCTGCCCGAACGCGTCGTACAGGTGCTGCTTGCGATACGTGGCAATGAGTTCGGCTTCCGGCGAAAGCACGACGATCGTGTTGGCGAACTTGGAGGCGCTCTCGGTGCGCTCGACGAGCCCCGCTGCAACGTGGATTCCGAGCTCCTGGGCCACGCCGGCGAGGTACTGGACGAATGCTCCGTCGAGCGGCTCGGCGTGGGCGACGAGTTCTTCGCCCATCGGGTCGCTGAAGTAACTCGAGTACTCGGGGAACACGACGACGGATGCCCCGCGCTCGACCGCGCGTTCTGCGAGGACACGGATGGCGAACAGATTGGTCTCTGTGTCCGCCTCGGGGGCGAATTGGGCTACGGCCACTCCTACAGGCGCATGTTCGATCATCGCCCCAGCTTAGGCAACCCCCTCGAAAATTAGTCTGCGCGGCATGGCGCGGGACGGGCCCGAAATCGTGCAGAATGAATGTCATGGGATACCTGGTCTATGGCGATGGCTCTGAATACGAAATTGAAGACCGGGCCCTCGCGCACCTGAAGATTGTGATCGGCTCGAAACTGCGGCGGCAGGAGGGCTTCTTCGTCAGCTGGGAGCACACTCCAGAAGAAGGCTCCGGACGCGTCTCGGTGTGGGTCTCCCCCGCAATTCCGATTCAGTTCCGCTTTGTTGGGAGCAAGACTCCTGAACTTAACCGGCAGTGGCTCGAGGCGCTCGCGGATTCGTCCTTCGGCCCACGGGGCCTCCACCTGCTGAGCGAAGCCGAAGCCACCCAGCAGGCGTCTGCCCGCAAGGCCTGACAGCCACTCGGCTTCGGTCGGCGCCTTGGAACTACCTGTGCGTTGGCATGGATCTTTCGCTGCGCCCCCAGGGGGAAAACGCGAGGTTTTGTCATAATGTTGCGTCCAACCCCCTTTTAGGGTGACTTTCTGTCTCCAAACTTCAACAAACGCGCGCAATCTGCGCTTCGCGTCGTTACCAATTTGTTAATTTAGGCCGGTTTCGAGGTGAAATATCACCGGGATTCACGTAGGGTTTACCTAGTCCCAATGGCTTGTACCGAGCCGAAGGACCGTGCGTGAGGTGCCCCTGCTCGTCTTCTCACGCGGTCGCTCACGATTCTTGCTGCAGACGAGGCAGCGTCATCTCGCATGTCGCTTCGGGGCGTCGGAGAACGTATCTTGGCGAATGCTGGTGATCCTCTGTCAGAGAACGGCCCGTTGACCCGTCGGGACCGGCAGCGAAGCATCCGCGAAACCACTCTCAAAGCGAATGCGCTTCCCAGCCGTCGCAGCCTGCGCGAACGCGCCGCAGCCGACGCAGCTACGCAGCTGGCTTCGCCTCTCGCCGATCAAGAGATCACACCCGTCACCCCGGAGCCGACTCCTCTCCGTCGCCGCCGTGACGCGCGTGCGGCTGTGAATGCGGAGCGCCCGACGAATCCAGAAGACGTGCCAATCGTCGAGGAGGCCATCGCGCTGGCATCCGTATGGGCAGACCCGACCGCCGAGACCGAATCGCCGGCCGTCCCTGAGTCTTCTACCGGCGAGACGGCGCACGACACCCCGGTGCCCGCCGATACATTCACACCGCTACCCTCTGCTGTTGACTCTTCCTCGATCGCCGCCGCGTTCATCGCACCGCCGAGCGCGTTCCACCGGCCGCGTTTCGCCTCCGCCCAGGAGTCCTCGCCGGTCCCGGCGGCCAAGGCAAGCACACAGGCTGCGGCACCGCAGACCGCCCGTTGGCGCTCGCTGCGCTCCCCCGCGATCATCGCCCTCGCGGTTCCGGCTCTTCTCGGCACCGTGGCACTCCCGGCTTACGCGTTCTCGCCTGGGGACGGCGCCACCGCAGCGATCATGGATGCAAATGCTGCCCTGACGCACGAGAGCCCCGCAACGCAGTCACTGACGGTCAGCGACGACGTCACCCTCGCCCAGGTCGAGCGCGACGGCTACTCGGCGACCAGCGCAGAGGAACTCGAACAGACCTATGCCGCCGCCGGCTACATCTACGACAGCGCTGCGTCGATTGCGGGTTACCTTGCACCGTCGACGAGCGGCTGGTGGCGTCCACTTCCAGGTGAGATCACCTCGAAGTATGGCCCGCGTGGTCTCATCTGCAACGGAGCGGGATGCTCGAGCTCCTTCCACGAGGGCATGGACTTCGGTGGCGCCTGCGGAACGCCGATCAAGGCGGCCGCGGCCGGAACCGTCGTCTTCACCGGGAACGCCGGCGCATTTGGAAACCGGGTCATCATCGACCACGGCAATGGCCTGCAGACGATCTACGGCCACCTCCTCAGCGGCTCGTACGAAGTCTCGGTCGGCGATGTGATCGAAGGCGGAACTGTGATCGCTGAAGTCGGCGCCACCGGCGTCGTCAGCGGCTGCCACCTCGACCTCAAGGTGTCGGTCGACGGCGAACACACGAACCCCGCACCCTTCCTGCGCGAACGCGGCGTCACCGTCTGATTTTCGGCGTGTCCGACGACTCGCCCCGTCGCGGACCACGTTTTACTTGCGATTCTGCTCGGGACCGGCAATGATCGGCACTACCCGTCAGACCCGACGGGTACACCGAGCGACCTGTACGCCGGATCGCTCATACGGCCGATGAAAGAGGGGCTATGGGCACCCTGACTTACGACGGTGTCGTCGTCGAATTCGACGACCGGCTGCTCGCACACCTGCAGATCGTCATCGTTCAGAAGCTGCGCTGCGGGGAGAGCTTCCTGCTCTCGTGGAAGGATGCGGTCAGCATCGGCAATGGACGGAGCTCGGTCTGGCTACATCCGTCGATCCCGCTGTACTTCAAATTTTGGGGCAGCCGTCCTCCGACGATCAACCGGCAGTGGATCGCGGAACTCACCGCATCGGCGAACAGCGCCCACGGGCTCGTCGTCTTCGGCGAGGACGGTTCCCACCAGCCAACCGCAGGCCGCGGGGGCGAGCCGAACGCGCCGCACGGAAATGGTGGTCCGGACGAGAAACCTCTCGCTGAACCCCGGCCAACAGAACAGCTGCACGCCCCGTAAATACTTGCTGGGAAGTCAAGCCCTTGTTCGCGCGCGGGTAATGCCGTTTGCTTATGAACGATCGTTTACTGAAACACCTGTCATGGATGACTGCGCTGGTAAGGATCCCAAGACCCTGGAGCGACGAATGACCATCGAGGCTGTCCACTCAACTGCGCGCGCCGAAATTCCTGACAGTACCGTCTGGGTGCCCGTAGCGACCGGCCTGTGGGCCGGAAACACGGCAGGCAACTTCATCGGACTGATCGAGAAGGTTTCCACTCACGGCTTCACCGCCCGCAACGGTTGCTGCGAACCCGTCGGGCTGTTCAGCAGCCTCGCAGAGGCGAAGCGCGCGGTCGAGAGCTCGTAGCGCATTCCTTGTGTCTGGAATTGAGCTTCGTGAGTTCCGGGAACCAACCGCCCTGTCGGTAACGCCGCGATAACGGCTGGATAACGGGCCGGTGGTTCAATGGCCGGGTCCGAAATAGTGAGGACTAAGCGAAGGGGCAAAAGTGCCTGACCCGGCGAATCCAACCCAGAGCACTCCCAGCCTTCAGGGCGAGTGGCGCAACGTGACGCCCGGCATTGAGACCTCTCAGTACCCAGCAAAACTTGTGTTCGATTCCGCACGGTACCGCGGAACGCGCGCTGAAGGCCAGGGCATGATCTGGTGGGACGCTGGTACGTTCCGCCTGGCTGACGACGAGACGTTGGTTCTCAGCACCGCGACGGACGAGCTGGTGAAGTACCAGATCAGCCTGGGCGGGGATCGGTTCGTGGTGACGGACCCGGCTGGGGTGACCGTCACATACGAACGCATCTCCTGACTATCACGAGGTCCATGAGGTCCGAAGGAGCATCTCGTGTCCCACAATGTCAATTCCTACGATTCCGGGTTTTTCGACGCGTCCGAGTGGCACACCGAGGCGATTGTTCCGCCCGAGGTGCCCATTGCCGCGCCGATCTCCCCCGATGGCGACCCGCTCGGCGCGGTGACCCAGCCAGGCATCCCGAGCCCTGCCGGGCTGACAGCACCCCAGCTTGTCCCTGACATCCAGCCCGTCCCGTCGTCGCCGCCACTCGGGCAGGTCTTCAGGCCCTGCAAACTGAACTTCAAGGACGGATGCTACGCGATCACCCTTCGGCCGAACGACACGGTCCGGCGCCTGGTCGGCACCGTGCGGGTCGACCGGGGGGCACCCGACTCCGGTTCTGATCTGCTCATCGTGAGCGGTGACCTCTACTGGTTGCCTGCGCCGGTGGTCGGCCGGGAACTTGCACCGTTTCCTGCATCCGCCGCTGCCGCCGCCTCGATGCCGACAGGGTTCTCCCCGCCGTTCAGACCGCGCATCCCGCTCTACCCCCGGGCGAACTACCACTCCTACCTTCGGGGAACCAGCCTCTCCGTACCGTCGTTCACATTCGGCAACCGCCCGTGCACGGTCACCCTCGATGCCGAACAGTTCGATTACACGCAACCCACCGCCGGGTCGTTCAAGGGATCGTTCCCGACGGCGGCGAGCCGCTCGGTGCGATTCACCCTGGCACAGCAGCCGCCTGGGCCGATCTTCTTCGGCGGACCTCGCTTCTCCGGGAGATACTCCGTCGCGGGCGTAGACAGCGGCGCCGTGTATCTCACCTGGGTGTCCTCGTTCCTTCGACGTGCCATCCTCGAGATCGACACGCTGGCGGGCGCCGTTCCGCCTGCTCCCGTTCCCGCAGCGAGCGGGTCTGGAACTGAATACTTCGACACCATCTTCGCCGGCGCGAAATGGGATCTGACGGTGGTCAACGACCAGACGGACGTTCCCGTGCCCGCAGGGGTCCAGGCCGACCAGTGCTGGACCAGTGGCGACCTTCACAACCTGATGACGGCCGTCCGGCACGCGAATACGAATCTCGACTCGGAATGGCGGACGCATCTTGTCGTGGTCCCTGCGACGATGGGGTGTTCGCGGGGGGTCATGTATGACCAGATCGACGTACCACGCGAGGGTTCGGCGAGCTTCTCGAACGATGGCTACCCGGTGTCACACTCGAGCAACTTCGGTACCGCAGCCGAGCAGATGCAGCGGAACGTCCCCCGTGCCTACCTGAGATCTGCTGCCCACGAAGTGACGCACGCTTTCAACCAGATTCATCAGGAGAACGAGACGAGTGCAGACAACTCGATCATGACGACGACACCGAGCGTTGCTGATGTCCTGAGTGGGCCTACGACGGGCGAGCCGGGAGTGTTCCCTGATCAGATCAACCTCGGGTTCAACCCGACCGTTCGCAATCATCTGGCACACATGCCTGACCCGGTCGTTCGCCCGGGCGGTTGGCCCTTCGGGAGCTGGTTCGGCAGTCTCGTGCAGGCCGCCGACAGGGAGTGGTTCCGCGACGACGAACTGAGCCTGTCTGTGGCTGTCGATACCCCGACGGCTGCCTTCGGTGCTCCCGTCAGCCTCAGCTGGACGCTCGAGAACACGGGAACGGTCCCGCTCACGGTGCCGACGGACATCAGCCTGGAAGCGTTGTGCGGGACACTGACCGTCGAGGGCGACAGGGGCGAGGTCCGACAGGTGCGACCATTCGTCATCGAGTGCGAAGCCGTCAGGCTCGCACCGCTCGAGCCCGGAAAGAAGATCACGGCACACTACCGCGTGTTCTGGAGCTCCGAAGGCTTCGCACTTGACCGACCGGGCCGTCACGTCCTCACCGTCGCTGTCGGCTGGTCAGCCAACGGCGTGCCGGTCGGGGTCCGCGGGTCGGCCGAGGTGTGGGTGGATAGTCCTGCATCGGCGCAGGAGAACTCTGACGCCGCTCTCGTCATGCACCCCGAGGTCGGCAAGTGGGTGGCCCTCGACGGGAATGCGTACCACCTCACCGAAGCCACTGATCGGCTCGAGGCGCTCAGCTCGTCAGCTCCGGAAGTGGCGGGCGGCGAGGCGGACGAGCGTGAGTCGCGACTGGTCCAGGCATTCGCGGGGCTCCTGCCATAAAGCAAAAGGCCCGGAATCTTCACGATTCCGGGCCTTCTCTGTTGCGGGGGCAGGATTTGAACCTACGACCTCTGGGTTATGAGCCCAGCGAGCTACCGAACTGCTCCACCCCGCGACGCTGACTCCTGAACGGCAGCCATCCTTCGCGTTATCCCTAGTCAGATCGTCATTTCTCGATCAGACTATGTGCAATGGTGTGACTAGTTTACGTCACGATTCGAGCCCGCTCGACACGCCTCGAGTTACTTCGAGAACGCGGTGCGCCGAGATTCCGCCGAGTGATCAAATCCCCGCACCTCCGTGTCCGGGCCGAGCTACGTGCGACCTTCTACTCGTGCGCCAGACGCGTGCCTGCATGCATCGTTACCCGATTGTTCGATGACGGAGAGTTCCGCATGATGCCGCCCGTCCAGGAGGGCTCGTTTGTCCGGGAGTGGCCAGACAGGGGATTGTTTCGCACGTTTCGCAGCTTCTTTTCTTACGGTGAGTGGATGTCTTCTCGTCGTCGAACCCTGCGAACTCTGCCCGGGCATGTGCTCGGATTCCTCCTGCTCAGTCTGATCGCTGGTGTGTTGGTCAGTGCCGGTGTCACGCCCGCTGTCGTCGTGGCTGCTGAAGCCGCGGATACCGCTGCCCAGACGTTCGAGAAACTCCCTGGCTCGCTCGAGATCGGTCAGCCGATGGAGAAGACCCGGGTCTGGGCGGTGGGAAATGACGGGAACCCGGTTCAGCTCGCGGCATTCTTCGAGCAGAACCGGGTCGAGGTCGGAGCCGACGAGATGTCTCCCTTTGTGAAGGACGCGGCTGTGGCGGCGGAGGACCCGCGCTTTCCGGACCATGGCGGAGTGGATGTGATCGGTACTCTGCGGGCGATCCTGTCGACGTACATCCTCGGCGGCCCCATGCAGGGCGGCTCAACGATCACCCAGCAGTACGTCAAGAATGTTCTCATTCAGAACTGCGAGGCGTCCTCGGACGGGCCGGTTGAACTGCAGGCCTGCGCACAGCAGGCGACAACGACGGCGGGCTCCGATGGCGCCGCCCGGAAACTGAAGGAGATGCGGCTCGCGGTCGGGTTGGAGAAGCGGTACAGCAAAGCCGACATCCTCACCGGATACCTCAACATTGCGAACTTCGGGGCGCGAACCTACGGCGTCCAGGCTGCAGCTCAGTACTACTTCGGCGTTGACGCGTCTGCGTTGAGGATCTCTCAGGCCGCGGTTCTGGTGTCGATCCTCAACAACCCCAACGTGCTGCGCATCGACCGACCGGAGAGTGCGGTCAACGGCGAAGCGAACGGCTACGCGTTGACGCGGGAGCGACGCGACTACGTCATCGCCAAGATGGCTGAACAGGGCAAGATCTCGCAAGCAGAAGGCGCGTCGGCGTCGTCCGAGCCGGTACTTCCCGCTATAAACCCTCCGAGCACAGGCTGTGACTCTGCCGCCGGGGCCAGCTACTTCTGCGACTATGTCACCTGGGCCGTGAAGAAGAACCCGGCCTTCGGCTCGACGAGCGCGGAGCGGGCCGAAACGCTGCGACGCGGCGGGCTCAACATTTACACGACGCTGGACCTCGACCTGCAGGCCGCGACCGAGCAGGGGATCGCCAGCCGCATACCGTTTTCGCTGGCGAACACCGATATCGGGACAGCCGCAGTCACCGTCGAACCTGGGACGGGCCGAATCCTGGCCATGGCGCAGAACAAGAACTTCAGCAACGACGCCACACTGGCGGCAGCGGACAACTCCAACACTGCTATCAACTACAGCACCGATCGCGGCTTCGGCGGCTCTTCGGGCTTTCAGATCGGTTCCACGTTCAAGGTGTTCATCCTGATGGAATGGCTCAAACAGGGTCATTCACTGAACGAGTTGGTGGATGGATCGCGCAGAACATTCACCAGGTGGCACGACAGCTGTACGGGCGACCACCGGACCTCCTACCGACCGAAGAACTACGACGGCACGAGCCCCGGTGCAATCACTCCGCTGCAGGCGACGAAGCGATCGGTCAACACAGCGTTCATTGCCATGGCGCAACAGCTGGACCTCTGCGCCATTTTCGATGGTGCCGAGAAGATGGGTGTGCATCGTGCGGACGGTGAACCGCTCGACCGCTATCCCGCAGCACTGTTGGGCGCGAACGAAATCGCCCCGCTCTCCCTTGCGACGGCCATCGCGGGGATCGCTGCTTCCGGACTCGTCTGCCAGCCGACAGCGATTGATCGCGTCGTGGGACCGGCAGGGAAGGAAATACCCCTCGGCGGGCACGATTGCGTCCAGGCGGTCACACCCCGCGTAGCGCATGCGGCTTCGTACGCGATGGGCACCGTGTTCGAGCGAGGGGGAACAGCCGCGCGGGCGGCGGTACCTGGTGCCCCTCTCATGGGAAAAACCGGCACCGCGGACCGGGCTGTACATTCCTGGATCACCGGTGGGACGACCGAGGCGATCACATCACTGTGGGTGGGGAATGTCTCCGGAAGCGACAGCATGTACACGGTGCGCCCGCTCGGCGAGCAAACGGCGTACAGCGCGAAGTTCGGCATCTTCGCCGACATCCTCAAAACGTCCATAGCCAAATTCGGCGGTACGTCGTTCGGCGAGCCCGATCCAGAGGACCTCGAGGTTTCGTACGTGCGAGTACCGCAGCTCTCCGGACAGGATGTCTCCACCGCCACGCGCGAGCTCATCCAGACCGGTCTGGCGGTCGTGGTCGGGAACCCTGTCGAATCCGCCCGTCCCGAGGGAACGGTCGCGCGGACTGTTCCCGCCGCGGGGAAGTACGTCCGAGCCGGCGGGACAGTGACGCTCCACCCCAGCGACGGCGCCGCCAACGACCCGCCCGCTCCCGCTCCGGTACCTACCCCGGCGCCTTCTCCTGCACCGACCCCCACGATAGGCCCCGATGAAGGTCCGGGAGCCGGGGATGCCGGCTGATCGGCAGGTGGCTGGCGATGTGAGAAGCAGCCGCGCGACCGCCGGGCCACGCAGCCCTGGCCGTACCGTTGATCACGGACTTTGGGTCACTCCCTCCATCGCGGAGCCGTTTCCGTACGTGCTCGACGCAATCACGCTGATCGTTCCGTTGGTCTCGAGAACGACTGCCTCAATTCCGGCAAGGTCACCATACCCGCTGCCCCGGACCGCCTGGCACACCTCCGACGCGGTGAGACGGTTCCGTCTGATCGCAACGTCCTGCAGAATTCCCCCCTTCACGAGAATCACGGGCTCGCTGGTCACCGCCTTCTTCGTGACCGGCCACCGGGTGGTGATCCACGCCACGACGAACTGCAGCAGCGCAAGCACGGCGAGAGCCGTGAACCCTTCGGCCCACGCGACATCCGAACTGAGGAGAATCGTGGCCAGAGTCGAACCGAGCGCGACCGTAACGACGAAGTCGAAGGCATTGAGCTGGCTGAGGGTCCGCTTTCCCGACACTCTGAGCACCAGCACCACCGTCACGTACGCAGCGGATCCGACCGCAAGCGTTCGAAGGACGTCAGCCCAAGCGTCAAACCACATGATGATCAGCGCACATTTCGGTACGACCGGTGTGCCCGGGGGTCCGGGACCACACCCGGCGCCCAGGTCTCGTTGTCAACGGCCACCGCAACGCCGTTCCTCTTCTCCCGACCATGCTCTCCGCGTCGCTCATGGGGCTACTCCTCCGCGCTCTTCTTTCCGCGGCCAGCGGATGCCGATCGCCGTAGAGTCGAGAGTACGCCCGGGAATAGAGAAGCCGCCACGACCGGGCCTTTCTTCCCTGAAATCGAAGCATCCCGGTTGCAGGACAGGCGGTAGTGTTCCAGAAATGACCTCCGCCCGGTGCGGGCTCGCGATAGATCGGGGAAGAAAAGATGCGAATGAGCGCGAGTGAAGTCCGGGATTCCCTCCGCACCCAGCTCTGGCCGGTGCCCCTCGCCGCGGTGGTCGGCGCCCTGGCCCTCGGCCAGTACCTGCCCTACCTCGACAAACAGCTGGACGACCATCTGTCCGACGCTGTGTCGGGACTGCTCTTCGGCGGCGGCCCGGAGGCCGCCCAGCTGCTGATGCAGACGATCGCCGGATCCCTCGTCACCGTCACGTCGCTGACGTTCTCGCTCACCGTTGTGACGCTTCAACTGGCGAGCAGCCAGTTCTCCCCGCGTCTCCTGAGGACGTTCTCGCGAGACCGGTTCGTTCACATGACCCTCGCGATGTTCCTCGCCACCTTCGTGTTTTCGCTGACGGTGCTGCGGAGTATCCGCTCTGAGACCTCCGATGGAGAAGGATTCGTCCCGAAAATCTCCGTCACGGTCGCATCCGGCCTGACGGTGGCAAGCGTGGTCGCGCTGGTCTTCTTCCTCGCTCACCTCGCGAGGCAGATTCGTGTGGAGACGATGATGCGGGATGTGCACCTCGAGGCGGATCGCACCATCGACCGGATATTCCCGGACGGGGGAAGCGATGCCGAGCCAGACCGGACACATCCCGAAGGGCGCGCAATGTTCGTCGAAAGTCCCGTTTCAGCCTTCCTCGTTGCTGTCGACGCCGATGCGGCGGTCGCGGCGGCGGTGCAGAGCGATGCTTTTGTCGTCATCGACGCAACGCCCGGAGCGTCACTGATAGCGGGAGTCCCGTGCGCGCGGGCATGGAGCGTCGAAGGCGATGGGATCGACGCCCGGTCCCGCTCAGAATTGGAGGCGGGGATTCAGGCGAGCCTCTCCACAGGTTTCGAGCGTACAGCCGCACAGGATGCTGGGTTCGGGCTGCAGCAACTGCTCGATGTCGCCAGCCGTGCCCTCTCGCCGGGAGTGAACGACCCGACGACTGCAGTGCACGCACTCGGTCACATCTCGGCGGTTCTCTGCACACTAGTGAGCCGCCACACCGGGCCCAAGCTGCACGCTGACGATGACGGCCGGCCACGGGTCCTCATCAGCCATCCGAGCTTTGAGGACCTCCTCGACCAGGTGATGACGCAGATGATCCGTTATGCCCTCGACGACCCGAGGACTGCGGGACGTCTCGTTCAGATGTTGCGTGAATTGTGCTGGGTCGCTGCCGCCGGACCGCGCAGCGTGGCGATCCGCCAACAACTGGCGCCACTCAGGTCCGCGATCGCGACAGCAGAACTGTCGACGGAAACGAAGGAGTCGCTGCAGCGAGAATGCGACACCGTGACCGAGGCGAGCGCGGGCGCCTGGCACGTTTCGTGAGAGCCCGCCGGGGGACGCTGTAGCCGCGAACGCGACTCGGACACGCGCTCTGGGCATTCGGGCCAACGCTCCATGACCGTCGCGGACGCGCTCGCGAAATGCTGGAACACCATCGAGATCTTCGTCCGCCGGACGTCGCGGAGCTGGGCGGCGGGGATGCCACTGACCGGGGGAACCCTGGACGGTGACGGTCCCTGCCGTCGGCTCGAGCAGCCCGTTGAGCATCCGGATCAGTGTCGACTTGCCGGAGCCGGAGAGGCCCATGACGACGAAGATCTCGCCTTTTCTTACGTCGAAGGAGGCGTCGATGACGGCGGCGGTCCCGAGCGCACTCAATTCGTCGCGCGTCTTCCCGGCATGGAGCCGTTTGACGACTTCCCGCGGCTTCTTCCCGAATGCCTTGTACTTCCCGCGGTTTCTTCCCGAATGCCTTGTAGATATTGCTCACCTGAACGGCGATCGTGTCGGTCGTCACGTATTCTCCTGGCGCGCAGGCATGCGGCATCCTCCGGTCGGATCCGGCTCGATGCGAACAGCTGCTCGCAAGTTACGACCGGGTCAGGGACGAATGGGCAATCCCGCCCATCAAGCAGCGACGTCCTGTGCGTCAGAAGCGAATCGGGGGATGTGCCGGCACGCCCGCCACCAACGTCGCAGGACCATACGTCCGGATGTGCGACATTGCTGCGTCACATCCGTCCGCGGACTAGCGTTTGCGGCCATCATGGCCGCAAAACAACCTAACAGAGGTGCGCTCAATCCTCTAGTCGCTCAGGAAGCAGTCGCTCGGTGCACCCTCCATCTCTACCCACACCGAGGTCTCACTCCGTACATCGTCGGGACGAGTCAAGAGTGCCGTCACCGTGCCGCACCGCCACGCTCTGCAGCGATCCTCAGTCGAATGTGAAAACGGCCCTGCCGTGAAAATACTCAGCTTGAAAGCAGGGGGAAGCAGCATAGACTGGCCACTTTCTCCGAGACGGTCAAGCCTCGACCGCTTTCAGCGGAAGGACAGTCATGGATTTCCAAGCCTGGGTTGAAGCTGCGGGACGTCTGGTCGACGCGGCGGGAGTGGTCGCAGTCGTGCTGGGGGCTTTACTCGCCGCGCTGTTCGCTCTGCCGCGCGTGGTCAAGGGGGTCCGCGATGCGTACGGAAAGTTTCGCCGATTCCTCGGTCGCTCGATCCTGCTCGGGTTAGAGCTCCTCGTCGCAGCAGACATCATCCGGACAGTCGCCGTCACTCCCACTCTCGAAAGTGTCGCTGTGCTAGGCATCATCGTCATCATTCGGACATTCCTCAGTTGGTCGCTTGAGTTGGAGATCACGGGCGGTGGCCTTGGCAGACAGGAATCAGGTTGAACCTATGAAGGAGGACGCGAAATGACGAACGAATGCACAGCAGGTTCCGGGAGAGGGTTCCGTCGAGGTGCGACCCGATCGCTCGGCGCAATCAAGGCGAACCGTTTACGACGGGAGCAACTCGTTCGCGGTGGAGCGCGAACGGTTGCAGTGTTGCTTACGGTTGGCCTAGCGGGCTGCGCTAGTAGTTCTGAGATACCGCCAGAAGAGAAAGAGGCGATAAACCTCGGCTCGAACGTGGACGTTGGTCCAGTCGAAGTCAACAACTTGCTTCTTGTCACGCGGGCAGAGGGCGAGCCGGCCCGCCTCATCGGAGTTCTTCTCAACGAAGCGGATACCAGCCTCACGGTAACGCTGTCCGACGAAAACGACGAGGTCTCGGTCGACCTCGAGTCCGGACAGCAATACGCATTCCACGAGCACCCCGCCTACTTCGACACCGCTGACGGAATACCTGGCGCATTATCGGACGTCACCATCACCGTCGAGGCGGAGACGGAATCGGCGAAAATCCCCATTCGAGACGGCTCTCTTCCGTGGCTCGAGCCGTACGTTCCGGATCCCGCGAACGGCTGAAGAACGGGCTTTTGAACGCGGCACCAAGCAACACACAGACCGGAAAGCAGTTGTCCCATCGTCCACACGACGGGAGCGGTGTTGACGGACGAAACGGTTCGTGCCAGAGCGCTTGTGGACTTGTCTTCGATGATCTCGCCGATAGCCTTAAAGCGCTGGTTCAACCGAAGGTAAGACGGTGTGGCGGGCATGAAGGTGCTGGTCGTTGGAGGGGGGATCGCGGGTCCGACGTTGGCCTACTGGCTGAAGCGGTCTGGGCATGAGCCGACGCTGATTGAGCGCTCTCCCGCGCTGCGCGAGGGAGGTTATCCCGTGGACTTCTGGGGTTCCGGGTTCGAGGTGGCGGACCGGATGGGGATATTGCCGCGGTTGATGGACGAGGGTTATCGCGTTCGTGAAGTGCGCGAGGTGTCGGCCAGTGGTCGGCGCATCGCTCATATGGATCCCTGACCGGTAATTGGCGGTGCTGGGGTTCGTTATCTCAGCATCGCTCGTTCCGATCTGGCCGCTACGATCTACGACGCCCTGGGCGGGGAAGTGGAGTCGATCTTCGACGACACCGTTAGGCCCTCGACGACGACGGCCAGCGTTTCCGCGTCGAGTTTGAGTGCGGCGCTGCGCGAGACTTCGATCTGGTTGTAGGAGCGGACGGTCTGCATTCCCGGGTGAGTGCGCTGGTGTTTGGGCCGGAGAGCGGGTTCGAGCGTGATCTGGGTATCTCGGTGGCGGCTTTCGACATCGACGGCTACCGTCCACGTGACGAACTCGTGGCGGTGACGCCCTCGCAGGTGGACAGGCAGGCGCTCCGGTTCGCTCTTCGGGACGGCGCGACCATGTTTTTCTTCGTCGTCCGCAATGAGGGTGATCATGTGTCGCCTGACGATGTGCCAGCACAGCAGAACTACTCCGCATACGTCTGCGGGCATGGGATGGGAGGTGCCGGCGATCCTCGAGCGCATGCCGGAGGCGCGAACTTATACTTCGATCGGGCCAGCCAGATCCTCATGCCGTCATGGTCGCGAGGTCGCGTGGGGCTGATCGGGGACGCGGCCGCGTGCCCGTCACTGCTGGCCGGTCAGGGATGTGGTCGGATCTTTCACGCCAGAAACGTCGATGTCCCCGGGATAGTTCCCCTGAGAATTGCGTATTTACACGCAGTTGATAAGACTATGCGGGTGAGCCACGCACCGAATCACCAGGATTCGCTATCCCGAACCGGCCTGCACCTACGTGGCACCATCGCGAAGCAACACAGCACAAAACGCTCGCAGCGCGATCGGGCAAACCAGTCCTGGGCAAGATCCGCGTTTCGCCCCCGGACCGTAACCCCGTCAAAAGCGTGACTGCCGGTTCTTCCGTTGTGTGGGGCCGATGGCACATCAGGTCGTTGTCGCAGTGGCTCGCCTCCCCGCCGCCGGTCGTTGTTACGCTGACCGGGGCCGGTGTCATCGTTCTCGGGCTCCAGATCGTTGTCCGCCCGCTCACCTCGTTACTCCTTCTGGGGATCTACGTGGGTATCAGCGCCATCGTGTCAGGTGTTGCCAACGTCATCCCGGACGGGGGACCATCACGGTGGTGGCGGTGGCTGCTCGCGGCGTTCTGGGTGTTCGGTGGCGCGGTTGTTTTGGTCTGGTTGGGTCGAAGCCTCGAACTGTTGCCCCAAGCACTCGCAGTGCTGTTGATACTGGGAGGTTTGGCAACGCTGGTTGACGTCGTCTCCCGTGGCAGGTTCGCCCAGCGTCTCCTCGCCGCGTGCTGGGGAAGTGCACAGATCGTCTTCGGGATCCTGTCACTCACCTGGCCGGACGCCACGCTTCTCGCCGTGGCGATTGCGTTCGGTATACGAACCATCGCGTTCGGTGTCGCCCTGTTCGCTCGCGGCGCCCGGGAATGGACAGGACCAAACCATTCGCTGATCTACCAGAAGTCGGACGCCGAGAGCCGCCGTCGGCGAAGTCTTCTGGCTGACAGCGCCCGCTGTGCCTTCGCTCTCGTGCTGGTCGTTACTGCTTCTGCCGGATGGTGGGTCAATGACTGGCTCGAGGACGGGGCGATTGTGGTGGATGCCTTCTACTACCCGCCGGCTGACACTCCCGCGGGCCATGGCCAGCTGATTCGGTGGGATGACTACCGCGGCGAGATCCCTGAAGGCGGCACCGTTCAACGAATCCTTTACACCACTCGGGATGCCATCGGGGGGGACGCGGTTGCCAGCGGGCTTGTGATCCGCCCTATCGATCCGCCACCAGGGCCTCGACCGGTCGTCATCTGGAATCACGGGACAACAGGAGTCGCCCAAGGATGCGCCCCGAGCCTTCGCAATAAGGCCGCAACGGAGTGGGACATCCCCGCTGTCGAGGAAGCCCTCGAGCGGGGATGGGTGGTCGTCGCCTCTGACTACTCCGGGCAGGGCGCACCAGGAGACTTCCCTTACCTGATCGGGAAAGGCGAAGCGCGATCGTCACTGGACGGGGTGCTGGCCGCAGGCGAGCTCGATGATGATCTGGTGCTCTCCCCTGACACACTGGTGTGGGGCCACTCGCAGGGCGGTCACGCTGCCTTGTGGACGACACAAATTGCCGAGGACTACACACCCGGGCTGAACATCCTCGGGACCGCGGCGTTGGCTCCCGTTACCGATCCGTATGCTCTGGGTGCCGAGTTCACCCGGGGTGACTCGTCGCCCGAGCTGACGTTGTTGATTGCCTGGGTGCTCGTGCCCTACGCAGATACGTACTGGGACGTCGATCTGCGTGATCACGTCGCGAGGGGGGGTCGCGTAATGGTGCGGGAGATGGCGCAACGGTGCCCGACTGAGCCCGGATCGATCGTGTCCGTACTCACCGCTCTCGGCGTAGGGATGGACCGGCCATTGTTTGTTGGTGATCTCACGGCGGGCGCGTTGGGGAACCGCCTCCAGGAGAATGCTGTGACTGGTCCGTTCGGTACCCCTTTGTTTGTCGCCTGGGGTGCGGATGACGAAATCTTGCCACCGTCTCTTCAGCAGGACTTTGTGGACCAGCAGTGCCAGAACGGCGAGCAGGTGCGCATGGAAGAGTACCCGGGCTACGGCCACCTGCGCATTCTGCAACCAAAATCCCAGTTCCTCCCGGCGCTCATCGACTGGTCCGAGGCGCTCCTCGGACGCGACTCAGGCGCGCTCCTCGAACGCGACTCAGACGCGCTCCTGAACAACTGCCCGCGATAGCAACGTTGGAGCGCGAGACGCCGCGCACGAGCTGTATCTTCGTGCATTCCGCATCGCGCGCCCTCAATCCGGAAGGTCACCGGGCAGCCTGACCGGTTGGCGGCTCATGGGAATCCGGAAACGAACCGGTGGTGCCGAGGCGGCGCAACGCCGAAGAAACCGAAGGGCAGCAAAGCCAAACGAAGCATCTGGACCGTGTCCGGCGGACTCCCTGGTCTCGGGAAACAGTAGACCACGCAGACTCGTGGGGACCGCGCAGGCCGCTAAGTTTGAGACCCAACGACACGCGAGAAGGTGAGCCGCGGATGAACAACCTGCCGAAGAACATTGATGAACTGGCAGTGGCGGCTACCGCCGAGGTGGACGACGAACCTACCCGGCTGACCGTCACCCGCCTTGCTGTCGCCGCGCTGATCGGTGCGCACGCCCGTAATGCTGCTGGCGTTCATGGGCGCGCAATGGATCGGATGGAGCGTTGAATTCTCCAGTCGAATTGCACAGCGCCGAGCGGCCGGTTCTGCGGCGGGTTCTTGAGACTCTGGTTCGGGGATGAGTACCCAGAGCACTAGAACGCGTTCGTCGAGTCGTCCCGCAAAGTTCGTCGGCGGCCTGTTAGAGGTGGCGTAAAGCCGACCTTACCCGGACCCTCCCCCCGCCATACCGCAACTGCGCCGGACGCGCCGGACGCACCGGACGTGAGATTCGCGTTTGCCCTGCCCGCAGAGAAGTCGCGCTCAGGTACCTCATGTGCGACAGCCATTCGATGTTTCTACCCGCCGCCAAACGTCTCCCCTTCGTGGATCGTGTTTGTCGGCGGTCCAGAGTACACTTCAACTATCGAACATATCTACGAATTTTCGGGGAAGAAGTGCTCATGCCGACGATCATTGACAAGCCAGTCACGGTCAATCTCAGCCCAGCCGGCGACCCGGCTGCGTTCATCCTCGACCGGTTCGAGCACACTATCATCGGCCAACCCCAGGCCATCTTCACTCGCACCAGGTGGTGGGAGCAGGGTTCAGCCCCCAAGCGAATCGACACTGAACTGTGGCGGGTCGCCGCCGTCAAGGCGGGCCTGGCCGCTGGAGGCGTGGAATAGCACAGGTACGACCTTCGGCGCGACGCCGACGGCACCTGGGTGCTCGCCCTCGACTGGGGATGAGCTTCCCGCATCTGCACGTTCATTCTGCGTACTCGATGCACTTCGGCGTCACGATGCCAGAGATGCCTGCCGAGCAGCACCGGCCGCTCGGAAAAGTTGTCGTGCTCGCGCACGGGCGCACCAACGGCCGCGGGTACGCCGCGCTCTGTCGACTGGTGTCCGCCGCTCATCAGAATGGGCTGGCCGAAAGAAGCCATCCGTGTCCAGGGAGCGACTTGCGTTCCTCGCCGGAATGAAATCCCTCACCGTGCTCCTCGGCCCGGCATCCGACGTCGGCCAGGCGATTGAACGGCGTGATGGACCAGAAGCGCGGCAACGTCTCACTTCATGGACCCGCGCGATGCCCGCCGGCTCCGTGGCCCTCGAGGTGGTACGGCACACCGGACGAAGCGCTGACCGCCGATATTGCTGACGCTGCCCGAATGCTCACTCCACTGGCCGACCTGGAAGATCTGCAAACCAACGGGCAGGCCTGGTTGAACCCCGGCCAGGCGATGCGCCAGGTCGCACGGATGATCGTCGAGCAGCTCGGGATGGTCGGGTACTTCCTCACCGTCGCACACGCCTGCGACCTGATCCGGAATCAAGGCGTCCGGATCCAGGCGCGCGGGTCCGGGGTCGGCAGGGTCCTCAACTACGTCCTGCACACTTCCCCGGTTGAACCGATCAGCAACGGCCTGATCTGGGAACGGTTTCTCTCCCCCGAACGGGTCAACCTGCCCGACATAGACATCGATGTTGAAAGCGGGAAACGGCACGACATCTACCGGATGCTGTTCAAGGAGTTCGGGTCCGAACGCGTGACACTGCTGTCGATGACCAACGCCCACCGCGGCCGCGGGGCCGTCCGGGACGCTGGCCTCGCTCTCGGGATGGACGACGCCGACGTCAAAGAGATCGCCGGGCAAATGTGGCGGTTCAACGCCCGCCAGTTCCGTCAAGCACTCAAGCAGAACCCGGAGCTCGCGGGACTCGCCACGGCAGTTCAGGAAGACCAGCAACGAGACATGCTGGTCCACATGACCGAGCGACTCGACCGAACGTCCTCGATCCACGCCTCGGCGAGGTCGGCGACGGTGCTCTCCGGCGACATAGTCGCCCAAAATCCGGTCGCGGCGTTACGGCGCTGAAGTTTGAGCCGCAGGTCCTGCTTAGGCTGCTTGATGGACGCCGCGGTCCCCGTCACCTTACGGACGATTCCGTCGCCGTCGCGATAGCGGGCTTCAGCCCGAACGGTTCTGTTGCGCGTGCGGGTTGTGGTGATATCCCCGTGGGTTCCAACTTCCAACAGGCTCCGGCCGCTCATCGGACGACGCCTTCGACGACGTATGCCGCGTGGTCGTGTGCCTCCATGGCCTCGACCCAGGCCTGAACCTCGGAGAGGCGGTAGCGCATCTCGCGTCCGACTCGGAAGCCGCGGGGGCCTCGGTGGGCGTGCCGGAGGTCGAGAATAGTCTGGACCGGGACGCGGAGGTGCGCAGCGAGTTCACTGGTCGTGAGGACCGGTTCCAGGCTGGGGTAGGCGTTCGATGTCTCACTCATGCCAGTCAGGTACACAAGAGATCCCGGACGATCCCGAAAGGCTCCGAGCCGCACGCGCTGCAGATACAGAAAAATCCGGCGCAGCGTAACGCTGCGCCGGATTTGCGCCGAGTTAGTCATTTTTCATTCCCTGAGTAGGGACCGAGAAATTGGATCTGACCGGGACTTGTTGGTTGCGGGGGCAGGATTTGAACCTACGACCTCTGGGTTATGAGCCCAGCGAGCTACCGAACTGCTCCACCCCGCGGCACAAGAAGAAACTCTATCATGGGAATTGGAACGACGCGAATCGACTGCCACCGATGCGGCGCGCGCAGTGCATTTCGACGATCCCGTCGGCACCTGAACCAGCTCTCAGGACTGCGCGGCCACCGGTTTCGATGCCACGAGACTCACCGAAAGCGGCAGCCACTTCTCCTCCGGCCAGCCGAACATGCCGTTTCCGACGGGAACCAGGTGCGGGTACATGCGCCACGGAACGTCGTCGTGCTCGGCCAGCCGGTCAAGCCGAAGCCCCGCATCGAGCAGCGCACCCACAGTCTGTGACAGCGGGTGCGCCCATTCCCACCCGCGGGTGTTCTCGAGCACTGCGCTCTCGTCGGCGTAGTCGGAAGCCTCATCGTAGACGTCCGGCGCCTCCTGGGCATACGGAAAGCGAAACACGGGCAAGGCATCCGGCCGTTCGGGATCCGTATCGAACACCTGCGCGGCCGGGTGGCTGTCGGCGAAGTACAGAACGCCGCCCGGTTTGAGGAACCATTCGATGATGCGAGCCCACTCCGCGATGTCCGGCAGCCAGCAGATCGTTCCCCAGGTGGTGAAGATGACGTCGAACGAGTCCGGCTCTGGTAGAGCGTGTCTCGCATCGTAGAGGTTCGATGCGACGAATCGGGACTGGTCGCTGAGCCCGAGTTCCTCGGCGAGCTTGCGAGCCTCCCTGACCGCCGGCATCGAAAAGTCGAGACCGACGACGGATGCTCCGCGTTGCGCGAGCGTCAGGGAGTCGGTTCCAAAATGGCACTGCAAGTGCAGCACGCGCTTGCCGGACAGGTCGAACCGTCCGTCGGCGCCGGGGAACAGGCGGAACAGTTCTGCCTCGTCGACTGTCGGAAGCCGTCCGGCTCCGGCACGTAACGGCTCCTGGTCGTAGAACGTGCTCGACACATGAATGGGCACTCGTTCGTCCCAGTGCGCCCGGTTGGCGTCGAGCCACTCCCCCGAACGAAGATCGACACTGCGTGGGGCACTTGACGGAATATCTGTCACGCGCCCCACGCTACCGTGTCGGTCAGCGGTTGGGTCCGGTCAGCGGTTGAGCAGGGTGAGCGCGCGACCGAGTGCGTCACTCAGCCGTGCATCGGCCTCGCCGTACGCAGCCCAGTCGCCGTCAGCCAGAGCGGCGGCCTTGTCGTCCATCGCGGTCTTCGCCTCGGCCAGCACATCGCGCAGCGCCTGGTCGGTCACCGGGTCACCGGTGGCCGGCTCGGTCGGTGTTGTCGGCTCAGCACCCGGTTCGGTCGGCTCCGTCGGAGTACCAGGAGTCGGCGTGCTGGTTTCCGGCGTGTTGCCGTCACCGGCATCGGCACCGGAGTCTCCGCCGAAGAGCGAATCGAGAGCCTGGTCCAGGGTGTCCTCGAACGCAATTTGGTCACCGAACGCCACAAGCACCTTCTGCAGCAGCGGGTAGCTCGTCTCACCGGTCGACTGGACGTAGACCGGCTGCACGTAGAGCAGTCCGCCACCAACCGGGAGAGTCAGCAGGTTTCCGTTGAGCACCTTCGACTGCCCCTGCTTGAGCAGGTTGATGAGCGAAGAGACTTCAGGGTCGGTGTTGAACGCGTTCTGCACCTGGCCGGGACCGGGGACAGTCACATCCTTCGGCAGCGTCAGCAACCTGAGCTTGCCGTAACCCTCACCTGGTTTACCCGCTTCGGCACCGGCATCCGCGTCCACCGCAAGGTACCCGGTGAGGACGCTGGATGCGCTGTCACCCGTTCCACGCGGAACGAACGTCGAATACAGCGAGAAGGTCGGTTCATCCTGGCCGGGCATCTGCAGGGTCAGGTAGTACGGCGGCTGCAGGGCGGCCTCCGCGGCCTCGGACTGCGGGTCTGCAGGGGTCGACCAGGCGTCGGTCCTGGAGTAGAACTTGCCGGCATCCGTCACGTGGTACTGGCCGAGGATCTGACGCTGCACCTTGAACAGGTCCGACGGGTAGCGGACGTGGCTCATGAGCTCGCCGCTCATCTCCGACATCGGCTGGAGCGTCGACGGGTAGATCTTCTGCCACGTCTTGAGAATGGCGTCTTCGGTATCCCAGGCGTACAGGGTCACCGATCCGTCGTAGGCGTCAACCGTGGCCTTGACCGAATTGCGGATGTAGTTGATGTCGTCGAGCGCGAACCGCTGGTCATTGGTCGCAGAGTCGGCGATCGCCGTGGAGAGGCCGACGGTGCGCGAGTACGGGTACGAATCCGACGTGGTGTACCCATCGACGATCCAGACCACTCGGCCGTCGACGACGCTCGGGTACGGGTCGGAGTCGAGGGTCAGGTACGGCGCAACCTTCTTCACACGCGTGGCAGGGTCACGGTCGTACATGATCTGCGACTCGCTGGTTACGTCGTCGGAGAGGAAGATCTGCTCCGACTGGAACTTCAGCGCGTAGACGAGCTTATTCAGCACCGAGTCGAGCTTGGGTCCTGCGTCGCCTTCGAAGGTGTTGTAGGTCTCGGACGCGCCATCCTCGCCGGACGGGAAGTCAAGCTCGACCGCCTTGTTGCCCTTCGGTGCGCCGACAATCGAGTACTCGGGCGATGCCTCACCGAAGTAGATGCGCGGCTCGAACTCGCCGAGGGCACCGGATGTCGGGATGCCGGACTCGAGGAAGACGGGCTGGCCGTCGACCGAGCGCTGGTTGCCGTATGCGGCAACGAGCCCGTAACCGTGGGTGTAGACGAACGTGTTGTTCACCCAGGTGTCGTCGGGGTCCTGACGGAGCTCGCGGAGCGCCACGACGGCATCCTGGCTTTCGCCGTCGACCTGGTACCGGTCGACGTCGAGGTTGGGCGAGAACGCGTAGTAGTTCTTGAACCGTTCGAGCTGCGAGATCGACGGGCTAACGAGAGCCGGGTCGATGATCCGGATGGATGCCGTCGTCTCGGCGTCCTCGCGAAGCGCACCCGCGGTGGCATCCGTCGTGGCGTTGTACGGGATCTCCTCGAGGTCCGCGACGTCGTACGCGTCACGGGTGAGGTCGATGTTCCGCTGGATGTACGGCGTCTCGAGCGTTTTTGCGTTCGGGTCGACCTGGAAGCGCTGCACCACCCACGGGTATGCGGTTCCCACCAGGAGGCCCGCGACGAGCAGGAGGGCCGTTCCGACGACAGGCAGGCGCCAGCGGCCGATGAACGCGGTGACGAGGAACAGCACGGCGACGAGCGCGGCGATGCCCGCGAGGATGACCCGGCCAGGGATCGTGGCGTTGTCGTCGGTGTAGTTGACACCGGTGATCAGGTCACCGGTCTGGTTCAGCGTCACGTACTGGTCGAGCCAGATCGACACAGCCTGCAGCCCGATGTACAGCGCGGCGAGGATGGCGATCTGGATGCGGGCTGCCTTCGAGATGCGCAGCTCACGCCCGGTGACGCGGATCGAACCGTACAGGTAGCTGACGGCGATCGTCAGGAGCGTGGCGAGGAGAATGACGGCCGAAGCGAAGCCGACGAGCCCACGGTAGAACGGAAGCTCGAAGAGGTAGAACGAGACATCGAGGCCGAACTGCGGGTCGATGTCGCCGACGGGGGTGCGGTTCAGCCACAGCAGAACGACTTCCCACCGGGTCGCGGCAGCGAACCCGGCGAAGAGTCCGAGAACGACCGGGATGCCGTAGGTGGCGAGACGACGCAGCGGCTCAACGAGCTCCTGATACCGGTCGAGCTGGCTGCTCAGTTTCGCGTAGACCGGGCGAAGGCGGTAGGCGAGCATGATGCTGGCCCAGACCGGGACAGCCATCCCGAGGAAGCCGATAGTGAACATGACGGCCGAGGCGACCCATTGGGTCGCCAGCACGGTGGCGAAGCCCAGCTGGTCGAACCAGAGGAAATCCGAGTACAACCCGGCGAAGATGAAGAAGACAACAACGAGCACGCCCACAACGGCTGCTGTGATGGCGAGCGGAGCTCTGCTGCGGTTCGGTGCTGGGCGGGCTGATGCTGATGCTGATGGAGCGGAAGTCACGTGAGGCCTCTGTCAGTTTTGGGATGCTGTGCCAAGTCTATTGGGATTGCACCTGCGCTGGCTGGGAGCTAGCCTGCGACCTCCTGCAACTCACATGTGGGAAGGTCGTCAATTCGATCCGATGACGCGACTGCCTCGAGCGCCGCGAGCGAATCGTCGAGTGTCGCGACGCTGAGGACGCGGATGCCGTCCGGCACGTGTCCGACGACCTCGTTGCAGTTCGCCTCAGGAGCGAGGAAGTAGTCCGCACCGGCGTCGACCGCCCCATAGAGCTTCTGCCGGATGCCGCCGATCGGTCCGACGACTCCTTCGGCGTCGATCGTGCCGGTTCCTGCGACTTTCTCCCCGCCGTTGAGCTCGCCCGGGGTCATCTTGTCGATGATCCCGAGGGCGAACATCATGCCGGCGCTCGGTCCGCCGACGTTGTCGAGCTGGATCGTGACGTCAACCGGGAAGTCGTAGAGAACTTTCGTTGCGACCCCGATGATGCTGGTCTTTTCGCCGTCGGCCGATGTGGCCGGGACCGGGGTGATCGACACGGTGGTCGGCACTCCCCCGCGGGTGACATCGAAAACGGCGGGAGACTCGGTGCCGTTCTCGGCGATCGCGCTGCGGAGGGAGGCCAGATCGGAGACGGGGACGTCGTTCACAGCGAGGATCTCGTCGTCGACCTTGAGCTTGCCGTCCGCCGGTGCTCCCTCGGCGATATGGCCGACGGCGAGCTGGGCGGGGAACTCGTAGCCGAGTTCTGACAGGGCGGCGGCGATGGCATCCTGCTGTGAATCGATCATCAGCGCTGCGTTCTCTGCTTCGCGCTCCTCCGTGGAAACACCAGCGGGGAACACCGCGTCCACGGGAACGATTGCCTTGCTTGGCGAGAACCAGGCCAGCGCCACCTCGAACCAGCTCGGGCGTTGTTCGCGGTTGCCGAGCGCCTGGACCGTGAGCATGTCGAGCGCTCCCCCGGTTTCATAGGTTTCGGCACCGTCAACCGTGACGAGCGGGACATCCTTGTCTTTGATCGTGACCGAGCCGAGGGTGTCGAAGACCGGTCCCGGCTGCTGGATCACGTACGAGGTAGGCCAGAGCGCGAGCCCGAGGAGAAGCACGAAGCTCACGGCGAGCGCCAGCCAGCCACGGTTTCGGCGACGGCGCGTGGACTCCATTGCCGCGATCTCCGCCTCTGAATACAGCGCCGGTGCTCCGATTTCGGGCGGGTGTTCGTTGAAGAGACTCATCGTGCCTTTCGTGGGTGTTCGCGGCGGGCGGACACCTGCCACGGGCAGCCACGCGAATCTCAAGGGATCAACGACTAGCGTAGATCCCGCAACCGAATGCTGTCTGAAAGGTGGCCTCTGTGCCCGACGAATCCGACAAGAACCCCGAGGACGAATTCCGCGACATGCTGCGGCAATTCCTGGCAGGGAATGCCGGCATCGATCCCAGCCAGCTCGCCGGCGCCGCTGGTCTCCCCGGCGACGCCGCCTCGGTCAACGCCATGATCAGCCAGCTCCGCAACGCAATGCAGGGCGGAGGCGATGGCAAGATCAACTGGCAGGCCGCCACCGACCAGGCCGTTACCCTGGCGACGAACGACGCGGTTCCCGCGACCACCGAGCAGCGCACGGCTCTCGACCAGGCCTTTTCTGTCGCCGCCCTCTGGCTCGACGATGTGACGGCGATCAGCGAATTGACGAACGTGCCGCGCCTCCTCACCCGTGCCGAGTGGGCGCGGGCGACCATGCCCGTCTGGACTCAGCTCGCTGAGCCGGTGGCGACGAGCATCGCGGATGCCCTCACCGGTGTGCTCCGTGATCAGGCGCCTGAAGAATTCCAGGGCATGGTCGAGAACGCAGGTGCTCTGCTCCGCAGCATCGGCGGTGCTCTGTTCGCGATGCAGCTCGGCCAGGTCGTCGGGCAGTTGTCCACCGAGGTCGTCTCGGGAGGCGACATCGGCATCCCGCTCCTCGATGACAACCAGGCCGCGATCCTGCCGCAGAACGTGGCGGCGTTCGGCGAGGGTCTCGACATCCCGGACGACCAGGTTCGGTTGTACCTGGCGGTGCGCGAGATCGCCCACGCGAGGCTGTTCCGGCACGCGCGCTGGCTGCGTCTGCACCTCATCTCGTCGATCACGGAGTTCGCCCGTGGAATCCGCATCGACACCGACCGGCTCGAGACTCTTGCCGAAGGCTTCGACCCGTCAGACCCCGAGGAACTACGCAAAGCGATGGTCGATGGCTCGCTGATTCCGCCGAAGACCGACGCGCAGCTCGGTACGCTCACCCGGCTCGAAACCACCCTCGCCCTCGTCGAGGGCTGGGTCGATGTGGTCACGGCACGTGCCACGTCCCGGCTGCCCAAGGCTAATGCGATCGCCGAGATGGTTCGCCGCCGGCGTGCTACCGGTGGACCCGCCGAGTCGGCGTTCTCGACCCTGGTCGGGCTCGAACTGCGCCCGCGCCGGCTCCGTGAGGCCGCGGCGATGTGGCAGCAGATCACGGACGCTGTAGGGGACGACGGGCGCGACGCCCTGTGGGCGCACCCCGATGTGCTCCCCACCGGTGAAGACATCGATGATCCCGCTGCGCTGATCGCACGGCTCGAGGCTCTCGACCGTGGCGAGGTTCCCGAGCCAGACGACTTCGACACGGCGCTGCAGGATCTGCTCCGGGGCGAAGAGGGCCAGGCGAAGGGCGAAAACCCGCCTGCTGTCTGAGGTCGGCGGCTGCCGCTAGCGGACTGCCGAATGGGCCCAAAGGGTCGTTCGTTTTGGTGCGGGCGACCCTTCGGGACCACTCGATCTCCTGAGCAACCCTTCGGGACCCCCGGCCAGCCGGAGCAACCCCTTCGGGACCAATCGACGAACCCGCGCAGCGAGTTCGGTCGCACGCCTCGATCGGGCCCAAAGGGTCGTCCGTTTTGGTGCCGGCGACCCTTTGGGACCACTCGATCTCCTGAGCAACCCTTCGGGACCGATCGACGAGCCCGACCCGCGGCATCCACCGACGCCAGCACTGTGGATAACCCGCACGCCCCGCCGGTGCATGGGGCATGATCTCCCGCATGATTCTCCGACTCGATCCCCGATACCCGATCGTCTGGCGGACTCCGACGTCCCTGCAGATCGGCGCCGAGCATCCGCTCGCGCGCCTCGACAGCGTCACACCGGCCCTTGAGCACCTGCTCGGCGCGGTCATGGCGGGCACCAGCCGGGACCAACTCGACGTGCTGGCCGCACGGCTGGGCGCCAGGCCCTCAGACGTGGATCGATTCCTCGCCGACATCGCCCCCGCGCTCCTCACCCCCGAGCAGCACGACAGAAGACCCCGCTGGATCGTCGACGGCGACGGGAGAACCGCCGACGGCATTCGTGCGCTACTGCGTGCCTCCGAGTATCCCGAGACGACAGCTACGAACGGCCCACCGGACCTCGCCGTGCTGGTCGCGACGCATGTCGTCGACCCGCGGCGCTACGTGCGCTGGCTCAGCCTCGACATCCCGCACCTCGCGGTGGTCTACACCGACGTGGGCGTACAGATCGGCCCGCTCGTCGAACCCGGCGCCGGCCCGTGCCTGCACTGCCTGGCCCGCGAACGCACGGATGCGGATCCCGCATGGCCGGTGATGGCGTCGCAGCTCCTGGGTCAGCACTCGCTCGCGGAGGAGGAACCGCTCATCAGCGAAGTGACGGCGCGGGTGGCCCGGATCGTGACGGCTCGGCTGGGCACCGGCTCGAACGACCTCATGTCGGCGTCGCTCAGGATCGACGGGTTCCGAGTGTCTGGGAGCCTGACCGCACACCGGCCGCACCCGGATTGCGGATGCCGATCTCTGTCAGGAAGCGCGACCGCTCACGCGGCTGCGGCGAGCGCCCCGACTGCTCCGCCCACGACATGAACAGCTTCGACCTGGCCCTGGTGATGCCCACATACAGAAGCCGCCGTTCCTCGTCGACCTGCTCGAAGCTCTTCGCGTAGCTGATCGGCACGAGCCCCTCGCTGAGACCGAGAAGGTAGACGGCATCCCATTCGAGTCCCTTGGCGGAGTGCAGGGTGGCGAGGGTAACCGCCGACACCGTCGGTTCGTGATGACCGGCCTGCCGCTCAAGCAGCTCGTCGGTGAACTGGCGGAACGTCGTGCCCGGCGCCGCCTGGTCGACGAGACCCATGATCGCGTTGAGCGACTCCCACTTGTCTCGCACCGCGCCTGCCGCCTCAGGCGCGACCTGGGTCCAGCCGAGCGAGCGCAGCACATCGCTGACCGATTTGAACAGCGGTTCGCCGGTGATGGACACGGATGCTCCGCGCAGCGCCATAATCGCCTGCCTCACCTCGGGCAGGTCGAAGAATCGTTTGCTGCCCCGCAGCAGGTAGGGGACGCCCGCGTCTCCGAGCGCCGTTTCAAGAGCGGCGGACTGCACGTTCACCCGGTACAGGATGGCGATGTGTTCGGGTTTCGTGCCCTCTGCGATCTGCTCGAGCACCGACTGGGCGATCGCCCTCGCCTCAGCCATGTCGTTCGAATACGACCGGATGTCGGGTTGCCGGTGACTGTCGGCGCTGCGGCTGGCGTGGAGGCTCAGCGCCCCTGGGCGTCCGCGCATCAGCCTGTTGGCGGTGTCGACGATCTGGGGCGTCGACCGGTAGTTCTGTTCGAGACGCACGACGGTGGCATCCGGGTACCGCGCGGGGAAGTCCAGGAGAAAGTCGCTGCGCGCCCCGGCGAACGAATAAATGGTCTGGCTGGCGTCACCGACGACGCAGACGTCGTTTCTGCCGCCGATCCACAGTTCGAGAAGCTGTTGCTGCAGCGGCGACACGTCCTGGTATTCGTCAACGACGAAGAAGCGGTATTGCTCGTGCACCTGCATGGCGACTGCTGGTTCGGTCTGGATCATCCCCGCGCAGGCGAGGAGAACATCCTCGAAGTCGAGCTGCCGGCGCTCGTCCTTGAGATCCTCGTACGCCTGCTGCATCGCCGCCACCTGGTCGGCCGTGAGATTCTGCGGCGCCGGCCGGTTCGCTGCTGCATACTGCTCGATGCTCAGGCCGGACACCTTGCGCCACTCGACTTCAGCGGCGATGTCGCGGAGGGTTGCCGTGTCCAGTTTCAGGCGAAGTCGTTCAGCCGCGTGTCCGAGCATCTTTCCCTTGCTCGGGATGAGCGCGGGCATGATTCCGCCGACGGTATGCGGCCAGAAGTAATTGAGTTGGCTGAGGGCGGCGGCGTGAAAGGTGCGTGCGGCGACCCCGCCGGCCCCGAGGGTGCGGAGCCGGCCGCGGAGCTCGGCAGCGGCACGGTTGGTGAACGTCAACGCCATCACCCGGTTCGCTGCATACGTTCCGCTGGCGACGCCATGCGCGATCCGGTGGGTGATGGCCCTGGTTTTGCCGGTACCCGCACCAGCGAGCACGCAGACGGGTCCGCGCAGGGCTTCAGCGGCGACGCGCTGGTCGTCGTCGAGTCCAGCGAGGAGGTCTGTTGGTTCGGCGACGTTCATGCCGGGGCGATCGCGGATGCAGCGGCTCGAGCTGATTCGTCGAGGTCTCCACCGCCGTCTGCGACGAGCCACGCATCGATCAGATGCCGGGCGATCGAGGTCTGGCCGGGCAGGAGCAGGGTGCCGGCCTCCTTGCGGAGCTGCTCACGACTGAACCACCGGAGGTCGACGATTTCTTCGCCGTCGGGCTGGAGGTCGTCCGGGTTCCTCCCGGCCGCGACCTGGGCCGAAAAACCCAGCATCATCGAACGCGGGAACGGCCATGGCTGGGATCCGAGATAGCGGGGGTCCTCGACTTTCACCCCGGCTTCTTCGGCGATCTCACGACAGACCGCATGTTCCAGCGACTCCCCCGCCTCGACGAAGCCGGCGAGCAGCGAGTAGCGGCCCTCAGGCCAGAGGACGTTCGACCCCAGCAGAAGGCGGTCGTCGCCATCGAGGACGAGCACGATGACGGCAGGGTCCGTTCGGGGGAAGATCTGGTTCTGGCAGGCAGGGCAGCGCCGGGCCCAGCCGGCGAGTTCAGGCTCGGTGGTGGCTCCGCAGCGCGGACAATGCGGCGAAGAGGCGTGCCAGTTCGCCAGGGCGACAGCGGCCGTCATCAGGGCGGAGTCTGCGTCGCCCAGAGAGTCCCCGGACTCGCGGAGGGAAACCCAGCGGTCAGGGTCCGGCTCGATCGCCGCTGCTTCGTCATCCGACAGCACGGCCGCGAGAACCGGCGCATTGACTGCCGCGTTGGAGCCTGGTTCGGTTGTTCTGCCGAGATAGAACAGCAGTTCGGCAGAAGCAGCAGCGTCCGCCGGGAAAAGAGCCAGCGCATCGCCCGACATCAGTGTTTTACCGTTCCACAGCGCGAGGACCCGGCAGTCCGGCTCGCCCGCGAGTTCCGCGAACAGTTCCTGTCGAACACGTACGTCTGCGTCACGGTTCACGGCACTGCGAGCGAGTGGAAGATCCGAAAGCGCACCAAGGTCGAACAAAAAAAGCACTCCCACCTGAAAGGCGTGGCGAATGGCCGCCACGGGGCCGGGCGACCTAACCTAGATGCCATGTCCAGATCGCATCTAACTCTAGCCGCGTTGGCTACATCAGCCGTCGCGGACCTGCAGGTCCTTGGTGCAGGCCCGTTCGGGCACGGCACGACCGGCGATTTCGACTCTGCGCTTCTGCGAACCGGCGACGACCGCGAGCTCGTGGTCCGGGTGCCAGCGAACGAGCGTGCCGCCAGTGAGCAGTCCGTCGAACTCATCGCATTGCAGGCGATGACCGCCGGTATCCGCAGCCGTCTGCCCTTCGAGGTACCCAGCGTGGTCGGGCAGGGGTCCACGCGCGGAACCCGGGTGGTCGTTTACAACTATCTGCCCGGCTATACCGTCGAGGCGTCAGGCATTCCCGCCGGCGATGGCGTCGCGACGTCCATCGGCGCGGCGATCGCCGCTATCCATGCTCTTCCCGGTTCATTCGTCGCCGAGGTGGGACTCCCCCATCTCACCGCCGCGGATTGCCGCAACGAAGCCCGCAGCATCATCGAACGTGCCGCGTCGACCCGGCTTCTTCCGACCGCGGTGCGTAAACGGTGGACGGATGCCGCCGGCGACGACGCGCTCTGGCAGTTCCAGCCGACCGTCATCCACGGCTCGCTCGGCGCGGAATCGTTCGTTCTCACCGATCACAGCGTCGGATCGATCGTTACCGGGGTTCTGGGCTGGAACTCCCTGCGTGTGGGCGACCCTGCACGGGACCTGCACTGGCTCAGCGGCGCCGGTGAGGCAGCCGAGAGCATCCTGGCCGCATACCGCTCCTCGTCGACGAGGCACCAGGACCGTCTCCTCGTTCAGCGGTCGATGCTGCACGCAGAACTGGAACTCGCCCGCTGGCTGCTTCACGGCATCGACTCCCGCGACCAGGGTATCGTCGACGACGCCGTCGGCCTGCTCGACGGGCTGGTGGACCATGTCCTCGGTGACCTGATGAACCCGTTGTCGCCGCAGACCGGACCGATCATGGCCGTATCCGATGTCGAAGACATGCTCAGCCGCACGCCGCCGTCGACCGCCGCGTCCGGTTCGTCGGGGATCGGTATGGAAACCGACAGCTACGACCGTTCGGAGCTCGAAGCGGTGTTCGGCCACGATGCTGAACGTCTGGCGGATGAGCATCCTGCCGCTTCGACCGGCGCGTCGCGGGATTCCACGCCGGGCGCGTCGAACCAGGACGCTTTCGACCCGGATGCTGTCGAGACGGGCCCGATCGAGACCGTCTCATCAGACAGGGCGACGGCAGACGGGGCGACATCAGGCAGCGCTGCGTCAAACAGCTCACTATCTGACATCATCGCAGCGAAGGGCGACCGCGGCGACGCCGGTTACACCGCAGAACTTGACTTCTCGGCGCTTGAAGCTGCGGAGTCCGGCGAGATCACTCCCCTGACCCAGCGGCGCCCAAGCTCCTCAGCCGAGTAGAGGGTACTCGGCCGGATCACCCGGTTCTCGCTGACGTAGTAGAACACCGCGTCGATGTTCTCGGCCGGCACGTTCTTCCACTGGGCGAAGGCGAGACGATACAGGGCGAGCTGGTACTGCCTCTCCTCCAGCTCGGCGGCTGAGGTAGGCGCTTTGCCGGTCTTCCAGTCGACGATCTGGTAGCGGCCGTCACGTTCGTACACGGCGTCGAGCTTGCAGATGATGATCTGGCCGCGCAGGACGAAGTTGATCTCCCGTTCCACCTCGACCGGGCGCAGTTCCGCCCATTCGGATGCCTCGAAGGTGCTCTGGAGGACGGCAAGTTCGTCGAGCTCGCGTTTCTCGAGAGGCAACAGCGTGCCGGGGGCGTCGTCGAGGTCTTGCTCGAGCAAGCTCGAATCGAGCGATTCCTGACCTCCGGCAATACCGGCGCGTGATTCCACCCAGCTGTGGAACAACGTTCCGAGGCGGGTCTGCCGGTACGGGCGTTCGGGAAGCGGGCGGCGCATCCGGGTCGCGAGGCCGGCCGCATCCGTCACGTAATCCTTGAATCGGGATGCCGGTACCCGGTCGGGAAGGTCGACGTACTCGTCGGCCGAGAGTCGTGCCTCGCGTTCGGCGAGAAGCAGTGCGATGTCGTTCGACCAGATCGTCGGCAGGGTTGGGTCGGCGGACCGTACCGCCTCCGCGGCGGCCACCACCGGTGCCCGGCGAGGCCCGAGCGGGTCGAGCGGCCACGAAATCTCGTTCTGCGTGCCGGCGAGCGGGTTCTCTTCAAACTGGGACTGGTCGGGCAGCCCGTCGCAACTCGACCCGACGGCGGCGACGATCTCCTGCAGGAACTGCCCTGGCCCCCGTGGTTTCGACTGCGTCGCCCAGAACGAACCGCTGGCCAGGAGGGCGTCCTTCGCCCGCGTCACGGCGACGTATGCCAGCCGGCGCTGCTCGGCCGCATTCCGAGCCTCGAGACCCTCACCGAATGTCGCGTAGGCGGCGTCGAAGTCCGCCTGCGTCTCGGCGCCGCGCCAGGCAAGGGTCGGCAGTTCGTCGCGGTCGCCACGGAACTCGTACGGCAGCTCACCGAAGGCTGTCCAGCCGCGCTTGCTGCGGAGGGTGCCCGGCAACTCGTTTGCGACCATCCGTGGTACTGCCACGCTGTCCCATTCCAGACCCTTCGATCCGTGGATGGTCAGAATCTGAACGGTTCCGGGTTCCGGATCCTCTCCGCGCGGGCTCAGGTTCTCCCGCCGCTCGGCCTCGGCCAGCCAGGACAGGAACGGACCGAGGGTTCCCCCTTCGGCGACGGCGAGGTACGACGCGATCTGCTCGGAGAAGGCGTCGAGGCTGGGCTGGCCGAGCGGGTTCTGCTCGTTCGCCGCGACCTCGATGTCGAGCTGCAGCTCCTGGACGACGAGGTTCACCAGGTCGTACAGGTCGAGCCCTGACCGGCGGCGCAGTGCTGCCAGTTGGCGCGCGACGAGTCGCATCCGGCGGATGCCCTCAGCACTGAATTCATGGAGCGCCGAGTGATTGGCGGGCGCCGTCTGGAGGAAGTCGATGGCGTCGACGATCGACTTGCCGTCGTCGTTCGCCGCGGACGCAGCGATCTTCTCCCGAACGTCCTCGGCGATCAGCCGCTGGGACAGGTCACGGTCGGCGAGCCACCGCGCCAGTCCGCTCAGCGCTTTGATGTCACGCGGGCCGATCCGCCAGCGAGCGCCGGTGAGCAGCCGGACAAGTTCAGAGCCCGCCGTCGGGTCATGGAGCACACGGAGAGCCGCGACGAGGTCCACAACGACCGGCTGCTGGAGGAGGCCGGCAACCCCGAGGATGTGGAAAGGGACGTTGTTGCGGCGAAGGGCCTCGGTGAACAC
This sequence comes from Mycetocola miduiensis, assembly GCF_900115155.1. Taxonomy (GTDB): domain Bacteria; phylum Actinomycetota; class Actinomycetes; order Actinomycetales; family Microbacteriaceae; genus Mycetocola_A; species Mycetocola_A miduiensis. The sequence goes on along the minus strand of NZ_FOVM01000002.1, from coordinate 11,411 downwards.
GTCGACCTTCTTGAGCGAGCGGCAGAGCATCGCTGCGGTGCGCTGCTCGTTCTTCGCCGACGGACGCGCGAGTTCCCCGGCGAGCCAGCGGGCCACGGCATCCGCCTCTTCCACGACGGTCTCGGCGAAGAACACCGAGATGTTCCCCTGGCCGGCGAACGGCGAACGGGCCAGCCGTCGGACGGGCACGTGCGGGGTCGCCGGGAGCGGACCGACGATCGCGTTCGCCGCGTCGAGGACCAGGCCCGAGTTCCGCCAGCTCGTCGACAGGGCATACGTGTCTGCGGCGCCGGCGCCGGAGGAATCGGCCGCGGTGAAGTCAGCCGAGAACCGCGCGAGGTTGGCGGCGCTCGCCCCGCGCCATCCGTAGATCGACTGGTTCGGGTCACCGACCGCCATCACCGGGTGGCCGGAGAAGAGCCGGGCGAGCAGGTCGGTCTGCACGACCGAGGTGTCCTGGTATTCATCGAGGATGACGACCCCGAAGCGTGACCGGTATTCGTCGACCACCCGGGGCACCCGGCGGCAGATCTCGAGTGCCAGCGCGACCTGGTCGCTGAATTCGACGAAGCCAAGCCGCTGCTTTTCGGCGGCGAAACGCTCAGCGAGGTCGACGAGCAGAGCAAGGGAGTCGATGTCGGCGACCGCCGCGGTCACCGAGGCGAACGGCACCTTCTTGCGTGACGAACCGTCGTGGATCGGAAGGTCGCCCAGGGTGAGGAACCGCGTCGCGAACGAACGGATGTCGTCGGTGCTGCTGGCCGCGTCGTTGTCGCTGAGCGCGTGGCTGAGCGACAAAACCGCCGCCGTGACCTGGTCGACGCTCTTGTCGATGCCGACCAGCCGATCGTCGGCGCTGTCGACGATGATCTGCCGGGCGAGGCGCCAGGCGGAGGCCTCTGTGATCACGGTGGCGTCTGGTTCACGCCCGATGAGGCGCGCATACTCACGGAACAGCCCGCTGGCGAAGGAATTGTATGTGGCGATCGTCGGCGCCTCGAGCACGTCGATGACGGTGTCGGGGTTCTCGGCCTGCTGGATGTCCTGTAGCTGGCCGATGCGCCGCCCCACCCGTTCCGCAAGCTCCCCGGCTGCCTTGCGCGTGAACGTGAGGCCGAGAATCTCGGGAACCCGCACCTTGCCGTTGGCGAGGAGCCAGACGATCCGGTTCGCCATCGTCTCGGTCTTACCGCTGCCTGCACCGGCAACCACCAGCGCGGGCGCGAGATCGGCCTCGATCACCGCCACTTGCTCGTCAGTGGGTTCGGGCAGACCCAGCTTCGCCGCGATCTGCCGCGCCGACATCGCGGTCGTCGGGTGGGCGGTCATGCGCTCACCGCGGCGACGAGGTGGATGCGGTACATGGGGTCTGCTTTCGGGTCTCGTTCGTCGAGGTTCGGGTTTGCGGTGAATTCGGCGGCAGCCATGCCGTGCCCGGCTGTCACCACCCGCTCGGTGAACGCGTTCCGTTCCTCGTCGGACATCGGCTGCTGGGTGAGTACCTTGTAGCCCTTGCCCCGTGCTCCGCCCGAGACGTAGAGCAGCGTCGCCCCTCCGGAGGGATCCTCCGGAGTGGTTCCCCCGATCGCCCCGGCTGCAAGAGCCAGCTGGTAGCCGCCGAGCTGCGGGTTTTCGTCGACCTGTGCTTTCGGAGGAGCGTTCTTGCCGGTCTTCAGGTCGACAATGACGATTTCGCCCCCAGGAAGCCGCTCGACCCGGTCGATGGTGCCCGACAGTCTCACCTGCCCGAGCGTCACCGAAAACTTCCCTTCGGCGCTGATCGTCTCGCTCCCCGCGTGGCGGAAATCGGTGAGGTACTCGGACAGGCCCTCGACGAGCCGTGAGGTGAGCCTGTGCTGGCGTTCGGCAAGCCACGGTGCCTCGAAATAGAGCTCTGACCAATGTTCGTCGATGTGCTTCCAGAGCCGCTCGACACTGACGTCGTCGTCGGTGAGTTCGGATGCCGGGATGCGGCCCGCCTGCTCCATGGCCGCGTGCACGACGGTTCCGATTCCGGCGGCGAGCCCGGACGGCGCAGCAGCCATGGTGTCGATGAACCAGGCAAGGCCTGACTTCTCGAAGGTTTCGAGTTTCGACGGTGACACCGACACGAGAGCGTCCGGTTTGCTGAGATCGACGAGCGGCGCCGTCGTCGACGGGTCGAGCAGGCCGTACCAGTCCTCAGGGTCGGCGCCGGGGACACCTTCGGCTGCCAGTCGCGCCAGCGCAGACGCAGCATGTGGGTCTGACGTGGCGACGAGCCGGCGACGGAGCGCGCCGACCAGTCCGCGCAGTGACAGCGGGTGCTGCGCGTCGGCTCCTTGCAGAGGTTCGACCGCGCGGATCGCCGGGAACCTGAGAAAGGCCGACGGTTGTTCGTCGTCGTTGACGGTGGCGGTGAGGACGACCTGCCTGCGGGCCCGCGAGACCGCAAGCGCGAACATCCGCAGCTCATCAGACAGGACTTCGGCCCGCGCGTCGAGATCGGCGACGGGCAACCCGGCGGAGAGCTGGCTGAGCTCGTGGGGGTAGAGCAGCGAACCACGCAATTGCGGGTTCGGCCAGGCTCCGTCCTGAAGCCCCGCGACGATCACCACGTCGAACTCGCTGCCAACGACAGCGCTCGGGGTGCCGATGAAGACAGCCCCGGCGGCTGACTGCGGCGTCAGGGAGTCTTCGGGCACCTCTGAGGCGAGGATCTCGTCGACGAAACGCCCCGCTGGTGCCGCCGGGTGCCGTTCGACGAATCGCTTCGCCGCGGTGAACAACGCCATCACACTGTCGAGGTTGCGGTTGGCTTCGTCGGCGGCGAGGCCGGAGCTGAGGGCCTGGGCGGACCAGGTCACGGCGAGACCGCTTCGCTCCCAGAACAGCCAGAGCAGCTCTTCGATGCTCGAACCCGCCTCAGCTGCTGCGCGCGCCTGGGCCAGGGTGCTGGCGAACCGGCCGGCGGCACGGGCGGCGGCGGAGTCGATGGTTGCGAATCTCCCTGGCTGCTCGAGAGCGTCGAGAAGGAGTTCGTCACCGGAACGGGTACCGTCGCCGGCAAGCTCCTCGTGGCGGAGCGCCCGGCGCACCCGGCGCAGCGAGATGCCGTCGAGGCCGCAGAGCGGCCCGGTCAGAAGGGAGGTGACGAGTTCTGTTGTGGCCTCAGCGCGGCCGAGAACGAACGCGACCGCCGAAAGGAGCTGGGCCGACGCGAACTCCGCGCGGATGGTACGCCCGCCGGCCGGGGTCGTTGTGGGAACCTCGGCAAGGGCGAGCGCGCGCGCCAGGACGGGGATGGTGGCCCCCGAACGCACGATCACGGCAAGCCGAGACCACGGGATGTCACCGAACAGGTGATGTTCACGCAGGACCCGTGCGATCTGCTGGTGCTCCTCGGCCGTCGATGACGCCTCGATCCGCACGATCGGCGGGGCGTTGTCGAGAGGAAAATCGTCGCGCTCAGCGGCGACGGCCGAGCGGTGCGTGATCGCTCCAGTCGTTCCGACTCGCTCGGTGACCTGGCGGACGAGCGACCGGATGCCCTCGCCGTGCCGGTAGGACGTCGTGAGGCTGAGCCGCTTCACCTCCACGCCGAGGGCGGAGCCGAGGCCGGCCAGGGCTGCCGGGTCCGAGCCGCGGAACGTGCTCGAGGCGACATCGGGATCACCGAATGCGACGACGGCGACACCGCGGCGGGCGAGCGCACGGAGCAGCCCGATCGCCGACGGCCCCTGCTCCTGAAAGTCGTCCACAATCACGAGCCGGAGCCCGTCGAGCCCGAAGCCCCTGTTCAGTTCAGCGGTCGCCTGGGCCACGATTTCGGCCGAGTCGAGGTAGTCGGCGCCGAAACTGTCGACAACCCGTTCATATTCGGCGAGGAACCGGGCGGCCGCGACCCATTCAGGGCGCCCACGTTCGCGACCGAGCTTCGCCAGCGACTCGGGGCGCAGGCCGGCCTCGACCGTTCGCATCATGAGTTCTCGTAATTCGGTGCGGAAGCCCTTGAGCCGTCGCACGTCGGCGACAAGCGGTTCGGGCCAGTCCGGACCGGTGCCGTCGGCCTCATGGTAAGCGAGCAGTTCGGCGATGACGGTGTCCTGTTCGGCCCCGGTCAGCAGCCGCGGTGGCTCCCGGCCTTCGAGCGATGCCCGCGCCCCGACAATCTGGAAAGCCACGGAGCTGAGGGTTCGCGCCAGCGGGCCCGTGGTTGGGACACCGACCCGTAACGCGAGCTGGTCCCTGAGAGCAGCGGCCGCGCGACGGTTCGGCGCCAGCACAAGCAGTTCGGCAGGGTCGTAACCGCGCGCGAGGATGCGGTCGGCGACGAGCTCGGCCACGGTCGAGGTCTTGCCGGTGCCAGGCGCCCCTGCGACCGCCGCGCTGGTGCCGTCGGCGAGATCCAGGACCGCCTGCTGCGAAGCATCCGGAACCAGCAACGCGGATGTCGCGGACCTGCGCGTCGAACTGTTGAAACCCCGGATTGCCACGACAGCAAAGTTACCGGCCACCACCGACACCGCCGGGACGCACGCCGGGGCGGTTGTTCGCTCTCGGCGAGGCTGCGCGGTCGAGGTGTGCACGGCAACTGCCGTAATGTTGCTGGTAACGCAAGGGAAAGGTGCTTCTTCGTGGAGATCCGTATCGGCATTACCAACAGCGGGCGCGAGCTCAGCTTCGAGTCCGTTCAGACCGCAGCTGAGATCGAAAAAACGATCTCAGACGCACTGGGCTCTGAGAAGACCTACTTCACCCTCACCGACGACAAGGGCCGGCTCTACATCGTCCCGACTGCTGGGCTTGCCTACGTCGAGATCGGAACCGAAGAGGCCCGCCGCATCGGCTTCGTCGGCTAAGGATCCCTCGTGGAACTCCTTTTCATCATCCTGTTCGGCGCCGCCGCCGGTGTCGCCGTGCACTACGCCCTGCCGTGGCGGGGCACCCACGGCATTGCGCTCATCCCCGCCGTTGGCGGGGTGGTCGCCGCGATCGTCTGGGTCGCCCTGACCTGGCTCGGCTGGGCTTGGGACGGTGGATGGATCTGGGCAGTGACCCTGGTGATCGCCGCCGTCGTTGCCGCTGTCGTCGACCTGTACCTCGGTCGGCGCCGCAAGGCGTCCGACGAGCGTCGCCTCATCGCCCTCGGCGGCTGAACCGGCCCACCTCTGGTCTGACCGTTGCCGACCGTCCAGGGTGATGGCAACTCCCAGGGAGGTGCCATGACCCGGTTCGTCCTGGACGCTGGTGCGCTTCTCCACGTGGTGAGCGCCGACGTCGCGGTCGCGGCATCCCACAAGCTCCTCGCCCCGACGCTTATTCGTTCGCAGACGCTGTCGGCCCTGCACGAATCCGTCGCCGCTGGGCGTCTCGACCCCTCGACGAGGAACTCGCTGCCAGGGCCGGAGCCGTTGTGCGTATCGCTTCGGTCGACGACCTGATCAGGCCGTAAGGCCGAGGGCGTCCATCCGGCGGGTGTGCGTTGCGATCAGTTCGGTGAAGACCGGCTCGATCCGGGCCTCGTCTGATTTGCTGTGGCCCTCGAGGTTCAGCGCCGACTGCGCGAGCAACAGCGTGTCACCGACGAGTCGCCTGCCGCACATCGCGAAGAAGTGGGCGCGTTTAGGATCGACTGCAATGGCATCCGTCAGCAGCCGGACAATTCCCGCTGAGCCGGAGTCGGCCCCGAGAAGGCTCGCGTATCGCGCCCCGATCTCGGCCGGCAGGCCGTCGGAGAGCCGGATGAAGAAGTCATCGAGGAAGCCCTGCGTGATGTAAAGCGTCAGCAGGCTTTCGTTGACGGATGCACCGCGCGTGAGCTCGAGAAACCGGTCGATGCCCGGCACGAACGGCGCCATCACGTCGGTCGGGTCTTCGCCGCGACGGTGAATCTCGGCGACGAGGCCCTGGTGTTTGGCAAGAGCGAAGCCCGCCGCTGCAGAGAGCGTCTGGGTGGCCTCGAGATCCTTCGAGCTTGCGCTGATGTTCGAGATCGACTGGAAGAAGCAGAGCTGCAGATATGCCACCTGGCCGAGGTAGCTTGACGTGTCCGGGGCGAGTTCGGCGAAGTCCACTTTGGTGGCCTGGATCGCACTCGATCGTGGGCGGAGGCGCGGCAACGGCGCTCGGGACCGGGACGCACTAAACCATGAAACCACGGCTCCAGTGTAGATGTTCGGTAGACTGGGCTATGTTCCCGGCATCGGATCGGGATACTACGCCTCAGAAAGATGCAGGCGTAGACCGCTTATATGCATTGACAGGCAACCTACAAGTGAATTTTACGGATCTCGGCGTCGACCAGGACATGGCAGACGCTCTCGCAGCAAAGGGTATCCTCGAGCCCTTCCCCATTCAGGAACAGACCATCCCCCTCGCCCTTGACGGCCAGGACATCATCGGCCAGGCGAAGACGGGAACCGGCAAGACGTTCGGTTTCGGTCTTCCCCTCCTCCAGCGCATTGGCAAGGACCCGGCACCGGGCGTCGTCGCCCTCGTCGTCGTCCCCACCCGCGAGCTGTGCGTGCAGGTGACTGAGGACATCGAACTGGCCGCAGGGAACCGGCCGACGAAGATCGTCTCGATCTACGGAGGCAAGGCATACGAAGGACAGATCGAGCAGCTGAAAGCCGGCGCGCAGGTCGTCGTCGGCACCCCGGGCCGTCTGATCGACCTTAACAACCAGCGTCTTCTCGACCTCTCCAACGTGCGCGAGATGGTGCTCGACGAAGCAGACAAGATGCTCGACCTCGGCTTTCTCGCCGACATCGAGAAGCTCTTCTCGAAAACCCCACAGGACCGGCACACCATGCTGTTCTCAGCAACGATGCCCGGCCCGATCGTCGCCCTGGCACGCCGCTTCATGTCCAAGCCCATCCACATCCGGGCAACCGACCCCGACGAGGGCCTCACGCAGGCGAACATCAAGCACCTCGTTTACCGTGCACACAACATGGACAAGGACGAAGTCATCGCCCGCATCCTGCAGGCCGAAGGACGCGGTAAGACCGTGATCTTCACCCGCACAAAGCGGTCGGCTGCGAAACTCGTCGAGGAACTCAACGACCGCGGCTTCAACGCCGCCGCCGTTCACGGCGACCTCGGCCAGGAGCAGCGGGAACGCGCCATGGCAGCGTTCAAGGCAGGCAAGAAGGACGTCCTCATCGCAACGGATGTCGCCGCGCGCGGCATCGACGTCAACGATGTCACCCACGTGATCAACCACACGATCCCTGAGGACGAGAAGACGTACCTGCACCGCGTCGGCCGCACCGGCCGTGCAGGCAAGACGGGTATCGCCGTCACCTTCGTCGATTGGGACGACCTGCACAAGTGGGCGCTCATCAACAAGGCCCTCGACTTCGGCCAGCCGGAGCCGACGGAGACGTACTCGTCGAGCCCACACCTGTTCATCGACCTGGACATCCCCGAAGGAACCAAGGGCCGGCTGAAGCCGTCCGTCGCATCCGGCGCCCCGTCGGAGAAGCGGACCGGTCCTCCCCGCGACGGCGCCCGCCGGGACTCCGGTCGCAGCAGGACCCGCACCCGCACCGCGACCGCTGATGCCCCGCGCGAAGACACCCCTGTCGCCGCCGGCACGCATGACGGCCAGGGCAGCGAGCACCACGACGGCAACAGCGCGCCGCGTCGTCGTAGTCGAACGCGTCGCCGCACAAACCGCCCAGAGTAGATCCTCGTGTAGATTTCTCCGTCGAAGGCCCGTACGAACCCCGGTTCGTACGGGCCTTCTGCATTGGTCGGTGCCTCCTGCGTCAGTAACGCTCGAGTAACGGCATGCTCGGCACACTGATGGTCGGTATCGAGACGTTCAAGGAGAAAGAAATGGCCGACATCGCAACCACCGACCAGCCCCCGCGCCGATCATGCGCAACCATGACGGAGCATCGCCAGCTGCTGAATGACGACGCAGACTACGTCAGGGCCCGCGCCCAGATCGAAACGGCAGCGCGCGATTACGCGGACGGGCGTTTAACTGCCCGGCCCGGGACCACGAGGATCCCGGTCGTCGTGCACGTGGTGTGGCGCCAGGACAGCGAGAACATCTCGGACGAACAAATCCGCAGTCAGATCGACGTGCTCAACCGCGACTTCCGGGCGACTAACCCCGACGTCAGCCAAGTGCCGTCCGTATGGCAGCCACGGGTTGGCGACATGCGCGTCGAATTCGCACTGGCAACGGTCGACCCGGCCGGGAATGCCACCAACGGAATCACTCGAACGCAGACCACGGTGACCTCGTTCACCCAATCCGGGAACCCGGTGAAGTCGGCAGCGACGGGTGGAGCCGACCCCTGGCCGGCGGGTCGGTACCTGAACATCTGGGTCTGCCAGCTCGGTGGTGGCCTCCTCGGGTACGCGACGTTCCCCGGGGCCCCCGCTTCCCTCGACGGAGTGGTCATTCTCCACTCCGGCTTCGGCACCACAGGAACCGCGGCGCCACCGTTCCATCTCGGGCGGACGACAACCCATGAGATCGGCCACTGGCTGAACCTGTTCCACATCTGGGGAGACGACGGGACAGGCTGCAACGGCACGGACGAGGTCGACGACACCCCGAACGCCGCAGGGCCGAACTTCGGCATCCCAACCTTCCCTCACGTGACCTGTTCGAACGGGCCGGACGGCGACATGTTCGTCAATTACATGGATTACACGGACGATGCCGGCATGGTGATGTTCACCGCCGGGCAGGTGGTTCGAGGACAGGCCACGCTCGACGGTCCCCGCGCCTCGATCGGATCGGAAGCCACAGCGGCGGTGTCCCCTGTGGGTAGCGCCGCCGCCGACCTGACCGGCGATCAGAGCGCTGACATTGTCGGGTTCGGGGACGCGGGCGTCTGGGTCTCATTGAACAACGGC
>NZ_FOVM01000002.1:0-1539 GCF_900115155.1 Mycetocola miduiensis | reverse complement strand
CTGAACAACGGCAACGGCACCCTCAAACCCATCAACAAAGTGATCGACAACTTTGCATACACGGCAGGCGGCTGGCGAGTTGAGAAACACCCCCGCTTCCTCGCCGGTCGAGGTTCAATCGGCGGTTAGTCCAATCGGTGGCCGGGTCGATCCTCGGCCGCCTTTCTGAAGGGATCTCCCGTGGTCTCGTATGTCGTCACGTCGTATTCGGCGGGAGACTCCCCCGACCAGCTACTGGCAGCACCAGGGCTCAGTGCTCGAGCCCCGAGCGTCAGATGGTGTGGGCTTGGCGATCGGATGATCTGGTGGCAGGACGATCAGTCGCTCCCCTTCCCGGACGAGTTGCTCCAGCTTGCGGATACCGGCGAGCGGACAGCGGATGGTGCCCTCTACCTTGTCGGGCAGGCCGGCGACTCCTTCCTGTCAGAGTTTCCTGAGGCGCGCGTCGCCGTGGACAACGGCCGGTACCTTGTCGTCTCGCTTACGAATGACGAACGAGCCAAAGCCGAGCAGGCTAACAGCGCGTGCTTCGGTGTGAGCCCGGTGCCGGAGAACAGCCATGTCTTGCGCACAGTTCCGGCCCCGCTGCAGGCTCCGACGGCGAGATCAACCATCACTGACCTGGTTTCGGAGAGTGAGCTGATCGCGTCGTGCACCGTCCTGGCCGGTTTTCGTACTCGCCATTCGCTTTCCAGCGAGTTCACGTCAGCCTCAGACTGGGCTCGAACCCGGCTTCAGTCTTTCGGTTTCGCCGTCGCCACGCAGACGATCACGGTCGGAGGTTCACCGAGTTCCAACCTGGTGGCGGACAAGTCAGGCACCGGGGCCAACCGTCGACTTGTGATCGCGACGGCACATCTCGATTCCATCAACATCAGCGGGGGTGCGGGAGCGCCCGCTCCCGGGGCCGATGACAACGCCAGCGGGTCAGCAGGCGTTGTCGAGATCGGTCGGGTGCTCGGCCCGCAGAGTTCCGAGAACGACTTGCGCCTGATCCTGTTCGGTGGCGAGGAAGAGGGACTTCACGGTAGTCGGCAGTATGTTGCCGCCCTAACCCCTGCTGACCGCGCTCGGCTCGATGCTGTGATCAACATGGACATGATCGGCACACTCAATGTGCCTGCCCCAACTGTCCTGCTCGAGGGCGCGCCCGTATCGCAACAGCTGATGAACGACCTCAGCGATGCGGCCAACGAATACACATCGCTGACCGTGCAGACGTCGCTCAATCCGTTCGCCAGCGACCACGTGCCATTCATCAACGCCGGACTCCCCGCACTTCTGACGATCGAGGGCTCGGACAGTAACAACACCAGCATCCATACCGCGAACGACACCCTCGACAAGGTCAACGGAGCCCTGGCTGCGCAGATCGTCCGGATGAATGTTGCCGTGTTGGCACGCAGGCTCCATCTCAACGACGTCCCCGCGGCGGCATTGTCTGCTGTGGGTAGCGCCGCCGCCGACCTGACCGGCGATCAGAGCGCTGACATTGTCGGGTTCGGGGACGCGGGCGTCTGGGTCTCATTGAACAACGGC
>NZ_FOVM01000006.1 GCF_900115155.1 Mycetocola miduiensis | reverse complement strand
CGATCGACCCGGAGACCGCCCGGAAGCTCGCCGGGAGGTCGAAGACCTGGTACCGGCTGCTCACCGACCCGGAGAGCGGTGCTCTGTTGTCGTTGGGCCGCACGAGGTACACACCGACGAAGCAGATGCGGGACTATCTGGTTCTTCGCGACGGAACCTGCCGGTGGGAGGGCTGTAACCGGCAGGCGACACACTGCGAGATCGACCACACCGAAGCGTGGGAGTTCGGCGGGCCGACCGATTGCGACAACCTCAGCCACGTCTGTCCCAAACACCACAGAATGAAACACCAGACCACGTGGACGGCGAAACAACTCCCGGGTGGGGTGATCCGGTGGACCTCCCCCGACGGACGCAGCTACGTCACCGAACCCGACGTGGCGCTGCCGATGCCCGCCACATGGCGTTACGACGAACCAGGTGGGTCAGGGCCGCCTGACCCGAACCCGGCCACCGCACCACCTCCGCTACCTGCCGCCCCACCACCGACAGAGCCGAACCGACCCCCGCCGTTCTGACCAACGGGGCACCGGACAAAGTTCCGCCTACAAACTCGAGGCAGGCCATCAAAGAGCTAAGCCGTGGTCCCGATGGGCATCCGGGGGTCGTAGGGGTCAGCACACTCGATCCACGGAGATACGGCGCTGCGCCTTTACGCGCTTGAAGAACCATCCGGGGACTGCCCGACGCCCGAATCACCCAGAAGCTCTCGCCTCCACGGCGGGTTGGCTCCAGCCCGCGAGGTTGTGACACCCGCCACGGTGGCCGCCCAGGTCCCGATGCGGCGAAGGCTCGCCTCGGTGAGCGATTCCAGCCCTGCCCGCACAAATTCATCGATGATCGCGCCCATGGCGGAGTCGCCGGAACCGATTGTGTCGGCAACCGCGATCGTGGCCGCGGGAACCTCGAGCCGCGCGAGTCGTGAGGCGACGAGCAGCCCATCAGCACCGCGGGTCACCACTGCGAGCCGAACGCCCAGCTCCAACAACCGGTCAACGACCTCGGCCGGGTCCACCGCTGGGTAGAGCCATCGAGCGTCCTCGTCACTGAGTTTCACCACCGTGCAGACGGCAGCCAGGGTTTCGAACGTGTGGAGCGCCTCCGCGTGGGAGCCGATGAGCGCAGGCCGGATATTGGGGTCAAGACTGCTGGTGACCCCGAACGGAAGTGACTCGAGAAAGTTCCGAACGGTCTCAGCACCTGGCGAGAGGAACGCCGCGATCGACCCGGTGTGAACGTGCACCGCCCGGTCGAGTTCAGGCACTGGCGGGTCCCAGGTTATGTCGAAGGTGTACTCGGCCGATCCGTCCGCTTGGATCCGTGCGATCGCGGTGGGTGTCCTCCCTCTCTCGCCTGATGTGACCTGCACGTGCGACTCGCGGAAGTGCACGCGGGCTCGTTGGCCGCGCTCGTCGTCGCCGATGTCGGTGACCAGTCGCACCCGATGGCCGAGGCGCGCCAGGCTTACCGCGACGTTGGCGGGCGACCCGCCAACGTGTTCCGTCTGGACGCCGTCGCGGTCCACGATGTCAATGACGGTCTCGCCGAGAACGAGGACATCCCCGGCTGTGGCCGGATCGGTGCGAAAGCTCACGCCGGGTAGCTGATGGGCGCGGCGTGCACGCGTGAGCACGCGTCAGTCAGAACCCCGAGAAGGTCGCCATCCGCTGCGGAGAACGATTCGCCGTCGATCGCGAGAGGGGCGCCGAACACCACAACGGGCGCACCGATGCCCGGGCAGCTCACGGCCTGATCGATGCTGAGACCCCCGACCGCCTGCACGGGTACGGTGGTCGCCGCAACGATGGCCTCGAGATCGGTGAGCGGGCTGAGCTTCAGTTCCGGGTGCTGGTTGCGGTGGTCGTAGCCGATGTGGTGGATCACCATTCCGACCCCGAGCTTCTCGAGTCGAACAGCCTCGGCCACCCGGTCGGTCGTGCCCAGGTCGTCCCCCATGACGAGCATGCCGAAACGGTCTCCGGCTTCGATCACCCTGTCGATCGTGGCGTCATGTGCCCTGCCCATCACGATGACGGCGTCCGCACCGGCATCCCCCATCATCTCCGCTTCCAGGTAGCCGCCGTCCATGGTTTTCAGATCGACGATGAGCGGGTGGTTCGGGAATTCCTTACGCAAGGCACGCACCGCATGAAGCCCTTCAGCAAGCACGAGCGGCGTGCCGACCTCAATCCAGTCGGCACCGGCCTCGACGGCGATCGCCGCGGTGCGAAGTGCCTCGTCGTTATTGGTGAGATCGAGCGAGATCTGCACGAGCGGGCGGATCAGGGTCTCGCGAGTGAGGCCACGGATGCTGTGGGGCATGGTTGTGTGCTCTTCTTTCCTATTCGGGGCGGCCTACGGTGGCGGTGTTACCTCTGGACGACGTTGCGCAGTTCGGCCCCGCGCAGGAACGCGGACAGGTTTTCGTCGATCAGCCGGGCCGCATCCAGCGGGCGGCCGCCGGCTGCGTGGGGCGTGAGAATCAGGTTGGGCAGGTCCCAGAGTGGCGACTCGACCGGCAACGGTTCGATCGTGGTCACGTCGACGGCGGCTCCACCGATGCGCTCTTCGCGGAGAGCGTCCAGCAGGGCGTCCTCATCGATTGTGCTTCCGCGTCCGACGTTGACGACCCAGGCGTGGGCGGGCAGGAGCGCCAGCCGATCGGCGTTGAGGATCTTCGAGGTGGCGTCCGTCGACGGGAGGATCATGATCAGGACATCGGTGTCCGGAAGATGGGCGGCGAGATCGTCCGTGCTGATGACCGGGAACCCAGCGGTCTCCCGTGCGGTCGTCGCGACACCGGTGACTGTCGCTCCAAGCGCAACCAGGTGCGGTGCGAGGGCGCTGGCGATGCTTCCGAAGCCCCAGATCATCACCCGGGCGCCGCGCAACGTGCTGAACAGCCCGGGGCTCGGCTCCGGCTGCGCACCGCCGATCTCGCTCGCCCAGCGGTGCCCGATCTGGGCCCGCGTCAGCGTGTGCAGTCGGCGTGCGGCGGCCAGCACGAGGGCAAGGGCGTGTTCGGCGACGGGCCGGTCGTGCAGGGATCGCCCGGAGGTGAGTACGACGGATGCGTCGAATCCGGCCTTCACCGCTGCGTCGCTTCCCGCTGAAAGCAGCTGAACCCAGCGGACAGCGGTGAGCCGTGTGGCGGCATCCTCGAGGAGCGCATCCGGCATTCCCCAGACGACGAGCCCCTGCGCGTCGTGGTGCTCCGCCGGGATCGGTTCCCCGGGCGCGAACGGCACGAACTCGACATCGTCGCGAGGTGTGACGTCAAGTGGCAGGCTGGTCGGCAGCAGGATCTTGAAAGTCATCGGGTTGCTCCTTCGGGGAACTGAACGCTGTAACGGCTGCCGAGTTCACGCAGTTCGTCGACAGTCGCGTCTGCGAGCGGGATGCCGTCGCGGAGGCGGGCCTCTTTGGTCCGTTCCTCCGGCTCGCCTGGCACCAGCACGTCGGTGAACCCGGGAGCCGGGGCGCTCTCGTGCGCGGCATCCACGAGAACCTGGATGCGGTTCTTGAACTCGTCGAGGGGCAGCAAGTGCTCGATGTTGATCGCCACGAGCCAGTGGCCGACGTTCTGCGGTTTGGAAAAGTCGTTGTACATGTTGCCGATGCCGTGCGAGATCGCAGCCCCGGTGAGGACCCCTCCGAGGATTTCGACGAGGAAGCCGAGGCCGTACCCCTTGGGCCCGCCGACCGGCAGAAGCGCCTTGATGGCATTCGGGTCAGTGGTCGGCGCGCCGTCCGCGTCCACTCCCCACGAATCCGGGATCGATGCGCCGCTCGCCTGTGCGACGAGCACCTTGCCCATCGCGGACGTGCTCGTGGCCATGTCGAGACTGATCGGCACTGAATGAGTGGGAGCAGCGAACGCGAATGGGTTGGTTCCCAGAAGCGCATCCTTCCCGCCGAAGGGAACAACGATCGGTTCTGAGTTGGACACAACGATCGCGATAGCTCCCCGCTCGGCGAGCCAGCGGGCGTAGTAACCCGCGGTACCGAAGTGGGCGCTGCCATGAACCGCTGCGGTGGCGATTCCGGTCTTGCGGCTGAGCGCGAGCGCCGCTTCGGCGGCCGCGCGCGCGGCGATTTGACCAGCCGCCCGGTTGGCATCCACCGTCACGACGGATCCCGCGACCGTGACCTGGGGAACGCCAGCGGGATCTATGAGGTTCTCGACGATCCGCCTGCTGTAGGCGGGAAGACGGATGACGCCGTGTGAGTCGACGCCGCGGGAGTTCGCATCGACGAGGGTCGCTGCGATGTAGCTCGCGTCGTCCTCGGAGTATCCCCAGCCCTTCAGGAGCTCCGTAGCCCAGGCCTGGAGTCGGTGTGCGTCGATCAGCATCGTTTCTGTCCTTCTGTTCGCATCAGTGCGAATGGCCCCCGACGTGGTTGCCTCGCAATAATCTTATACGTCATACTTATATACACAATAGGCAGAATGCGTTTTCGCGGCGCGGATTCCGCCCACTCCGTTCGCTTCGGCGAACCAGTCAAAGAGGACAGAATGAGAATCAGTGTGTTCCCCAAGGGGGATCTGGACGCCTTGGTCGTCCACAGGACCATGACGGTATTCGACTGGATCGAAAAGGCCAGGGTCCTGCCCGCTGACGGCCTCGAGCTCTACTCCGGCATGTTCACGGAGACGAGCGACAGCTTTGTGGGCCGTGTCGCCGAGAGCCTGGCGGCAGCCGGCTTCGAGATGCCCATGCTGTGTGCCTCCCCCGACTTCACGAACCCCGACCGAGACGTGCGAAAAGCCGAGTTCGATCGCGAACTGGAGATGATGCGGATCACCGCTCGCCTCGGCGGCGCCGGCGCGAGCACCCGCGTGCTCAGCGGCCAGCGTCATCCGGAGGTGTCGCGAGAGCAGGGACTCGACTGGGTGGTGGAGGCCATCGAAAACCTGTTGCCTGTCGCGCGCGAGCTTGACGTCACGCTGGCCCTCGAGAACCACTACAAGGACGGCACCTGGAAGTACCCGGAGTTCGCCCAGAAGTCCGACGTCTTCCTCGAACTGATCGAGCGCATCGACGACCGGGCACATTTCGGTGTGCAGTTCGATCCGTCGAATGCGATCGTCGCCGGCGACTACTCCGCCGACTTCCTGGACCTCGTGATCGACCGCGTGGTGACCATGCAGGCATCCGATCGCTCCCTCGCCCCGGGCGGATCGCTCGACGATCTTCGCCAGAGCGACGGCACCATCGGGTATTCGCCGCTCCTTCAGCACGGCGTCATCGGCCAGGGGCTCAACGACTATCCCCGAATCTTCCGCACACTGGCGGCAGCCGGCTACGACGGCTGGATCAGCATCGAGGACGGCGTGAACGGTATGGGCGAGATGCTCGAATCGGTCGAGTACTTGCGCCAGGCGCGCGAGGAGTACTTCGGCGGATCGACCGAGGTGCGCGTGCAGAAGCACGAAGAGGCCAGGAGCGCCGCCGGGTTCGCCAGCATCGCGCAACCGGCATTGACGAGCCCGAGGGAGGCCAACCGATGAAAGCACTCGTGAAATTCGGGCTCGAGGACGGCGACGTCGAGGTCCGGGATGTCGCGGAGCCGACCCTGCAGCCGGGGACAGTACTGATCGCCGCACGAGCGGTCGGAGTCTGCGGTTCCGACATCCACATGTGGCGCAACAAGCAGAGCTGGGCCACACGCCAGCCCGTCATCCTCGGCCATGAAACCGCTGGGGTCATCGTCGCCGTCGCCGACGATGTCGACGGCTGGAATGTCGGCGAGCGCGTGGTCTGCGAAACGGCGGCGTCGATCTGCGGCACGTGCGCGCTATGCCGCACGGGCCGATACAACCTATGCCCCCACCGCGAGGGCTACGGAGCCATTCGCGATGGAGCGTTCGGCGAGCTGATGCTCGCTGAGCCCCGCGTGCTGCACCGCATCCCCGACAACGTGTCTTATGAGCAGGCAGCGATGACCGAACCGTTCGCGGTCGCATACAACGCCATGGTCGAGAGGGCGCCCGTCGTTCCCGGCGACCTGGTCGTCATTCAGGGCATCGGCGCCATCGGTGCACTCTCGCTCCAGATGGCCCGCCTGCGTGGCGCCGGCACCATCGTCGTGCTTGGGACACCCGTCGACGCAAGCAGGCTCGAAAAGGCGATCATTCTGGGCGCCGACCGAACGGTTGACATCACGGCGGAGGACGCGGGTGAGGTCATCCGCTCCCTTGGAGACGGCTTCGGCGCCGATCTGGTGGTGGATGCCACGGGCGTCAGTGCAGCGCTGCGTCAAAGCCTGGATCTGGTCCGCCCCTATGGCTCGATCGTCAAGATCGGCTGGGGCCCCCAGCCGCTCGACTTCAGCCTCGACCCCCTGGTGGCCAAGGCGGTCACCCTGTACGGCTCGTTCTCACACACCTGGACCACCTGGGAACGCGTCCTCGAGTTGTTTTCCAAGGGCAAGCTTGACACCGAGACCGTCCTCGGCGGGGTTTACGAACTTGCAGACTGGGAGGCAGCGTTCGAAGACATGGAGTCAGGGCGCAACATCAAGTCGGTCATGGTGATGCCGGGGTAGCGTCCGACTACTCCCCCGGCAGGTTCGAGAACTCCTTGAGCGTTCCCTCGACCAGCAGCAGCGCCTCGGCCTGGGCCTTCGCCGAATCTCCGTCGACGAGGGCCTGGGCCAGCGCCACGTGGTGCTCGACCGCCTTCTCGCTCATAGCGTGCATCACCGGCCGGGTGTCTCCACCCCGAACCTCGAGGGCAGCTCCGATGGTGTCGGCTAGTTGCGCGATGACCGCGTTCTCGGTCCCCTCGAGCAGAAGGCGGTGGAATGCCGCATCCGCGTCGAAGAATCCGCGGGTGTCCTTTTTCTCGAGGGCACGTTTCATCCCGTTTGCCGTTTCCAGGAGGCCGGCCGCATCGCCAGGGGCGATCCGCTCAGCGGCTAGGCGCGCAGCGGCCTGCTCAATCCCGAGGCGGAGCTCCAGGAGTTCCTTCATCTGGTGCACGTAGTCGGGGCCCTGGCTTCGCCACTTCACAACGTACGGGTTGAGAAGATCCCAGTTGGATGACGGTTGCACACGGGTGCCCACCTGGGGTCGGGCCTCGACGAGCCCCATCGAGCTCAGGGTTCGGATGCTCTCCCGCACGACGGATCGCGAAACACCAAGTCGTTCGCAGAGCTGATCTGCGAAGACAAGGCCTCCGACAGGAATCTCGCCGTTGATGATTTCCTGGCCGAGGATCTCCACAACCCGCTCGTACAGACCGGACCCAATGCGAGAGCGATACTTCATGACTGGACGATCGCCGTCCGGGGTGCCGGGAACACGTTTCCCATCGCTCGCTCTATTTTTCGTACTGGCCATTGGCCGCCGCCATCTCGTAAGCCGCGCGGGGAAATTGGGTTGCCAGCTTGCCTCCGCTGATATCGATGAGCGTACCGGTAATGTACCTGGCCTCATCGGAGGCGAGGAAACAGATCAGGTTCGCGATGTCTTCTTTCGTGCCCCACTGGCGGATGCTGAGAGTGTCGAGGAGGCGGTCCTGGTCTTCCTGCGGCAGCTCCGCGAAGTGGTTGAGAGTGGTCGGAATCATGCCTGGTGCGTACGCGTTGGCCGTGATGTTCCACGGGCCCACTTCGCCTGCCAGCGCGCGCGTGAAGTGAGCAACGGCCGCTTTGGACGAGGCGTAGGCGGCACTGCCGACGCTGGGAATGATGGCGGCGAAGGATGCGGCATTAATGATGCGACCTCGCCCCTGCGCCTTCATCGTGGGGAGCACGGCCTGGCACATGAGAAAGGTTCCTTTGAGGTTCACGTCGTGTGCGAAGTCCCAGACGGCCTCGGGCAGGTCTTCGATGGCACCGTTGCCTGCGACTCCCGCATTGTTGACGAGCAGATCGATCCGGCCGAATTCTTTCGTCACCTCGGCGACGATGGCTCGGATGCGTTCGCCGTCGCGAACATCGCAGACATATTGGCGGCCTGTGTGGCCAGCGGCGGAGAGCTGGTCCGCGACGGCATCAAGGTCGCTCTGCGAGATGTCAACCGAGATGGTTGTCATGCCTTCGTCGGCCAGCCGGCTCACCAGCTCCCGGCCGATGCCTTTGCCGACGCCGGTAATTACGGCAACCTGGCCGCTGAGGTCGATATTCATGAGATGGTGGGGCCTTTCGTGTGGGGTTCCTCGGTCACGTTATGACAACGGTCGACGAACGAGATTGACGCAACACTTCTTATAGATATGATTTATTCGAATAATCGTATTACATGGCATCGCGAGATGCCTTCGGTTCGTGCGCAATGCTGCGCATTCAAAGAAAAGGGAGATGCAGTGAAGCATCATTCAGTGTTGAAGGTCGCCGGACTGGGAGCGGCCATCGTCGTCGCAGCCGGTGTACTCACGTCATGTGCCGCAAGCGGCGCCGGCGACAACGAAGGTAAGGCTGAGGGTTCGTCCACTCTTCGCGTCACGCTCGCGAACCACGTGTGGACAGACATCGTCAAGGAGAAGATCTCCGACTTCGAGGACGAGTCCGGCTTGACCGTCGAACTCACCCAGCTCGGCGAAGATCAACTTTCTGACCAGTACAACGTCAAACTCAACGCAGGCAGTGACGAGATCGACGTCATGATGTACCGCCCGCTCCAGGAGGGCAAGCTCTTCGCCGAAAATGGGTACCTCGCTGACCTCACGGACCGCACTGCCGACGGCGGCGACTGGGACTTCGACGACTTCCAGGCGGGTCCGGTCGAGGCCACGACCTACGACGACAAGGTCGTCGGAGTGCCGACCATCACCGAGCAGGAAGTCCTCTACTACCGCACCGACCTGCTCGAAGCTGCCGGTGTCGAGGTACCGACGACGCTTGACGAGCTCGAAGCGGCCGCGAAGGCTGTCTCCGAGGCAAACCCGGGCGTCGCCGGCTTCGTGGCCCGCACGGGCAAGTCGGCTGCGGTCACACAGTTCTCGAGCTACCTGTTCAGCTTCGGTGGGGACTTCATCGACAAGGACGGCAACTCGGCCATCGACTCACCCGAAGCCAGGAAGGCCTTCGAGTACTACGGTGGCCTGCTGCACAACTATGGTCCGGAGAACGTCAGCACCGACATGAGCTGGCCGGAAGCCGCAGCGATCTTCGCCCAGGGCAACGCTGCGTTCTACACGGATGCGAGCAGCCTCTACAAGAACCTGACCGAAGCAGAGAACTCCACCGTTTCTGACAGCGTCGGCTTCGCTCCGTTCCCGGAGGGCCCGGAGGGCTCCAAGCCGTACAACGTGCCCTCATGGGCCCTCGGCGTGAACGCCGCGTCCGAAAACCAGGACAACGCGTGGAAGTTCATCCAGTGGGCAACAAGCCCGGAGATGACGCTCGAGATCCAGCAGGCCGGCGTCCCCGGCGCACGGGACTCGGTGTGGGCAAACGAAGAAGGCACAGCATCGTTCCCCGCCGACCTGGCCAAGGCCGTTGCCATCGGTTCCGAGACGGGCGTCGGGTACGACCGTCCGCTCGTGAAGTCCGTCGCTGAAGCGCGCGAGATTGTCGGCATGCCGATCGTGGTCGCCATCACCGGTGGCGATATGGATGCCGCCATCGCTGAGGCCCACGAGGGATTCCAGAAGTTCCTCGACGGCGAGAAGTAACCCCTTGAGGATCAGTGGGCCGTCCACACCGCTGGACGGCCCACTGACACCGAACGACGCGACACGTCGCGACGCGCATTTCTGACACAACCGTCACCCGGCTCGGGTGCCCGTCAACGAGAGGTATCAGGTGACCACAGTCATCAATCGCCAGCGGAACGGCAGGTCGTCGTTCTCGCAGTGGGCGAACAAGCACCGGAAGTGGGTTCTGGCCGCGCCGGCCATGCTGTTCGTCGCGCTACTGATCGCCTTCCCCGTCGGCTGGACCCTCTACCTGAGTTTCACCGACGCCTCTGGCTCCGTCCGGGCGCCCGCTGACTTCATCGGTCTGGAGAATTACGCCTCCGTTTTGACAGACACCGACCGTTTCTGGCCCGCCGTCGGTCGCACCGTCCTGTTCACCGGTGGCGCATTGCTCTTCGAAATGATCCTCGGCATGTGCATCGCACTACTGTTGTGGCGCCCGTTCCGAGGGGAGAAGTGGGTGCGCATCGCCATCCTGCTCCCGCTCGTCGCTACACCGGTCGCCGTCGGAATGATGTGGCGCCTGATCTTCGACCCTCAGATGGGATTCGCCAACCAGCTCCTGTCCTGGTTCGGCCTGCCTCCGCAGCCGTGGCTTTCGGGTCAGGAGTCGGCGCTGACGACGCTGATATTCGTCGACATCTGGCAGTGGACACCCATGGTGGTTCTTATCCTTCTCGCAGGACTCACGTCTCTCTCCGATGAGCCAGACGAAGCCTCCAGGGTCGACGGAGCGAATGCCTGGCAGCGGTTCTGGTACATCACCTTCCCGCTCGTGATGCCGACCTTCATTACCGCGATTCTCCTCCGGGGAATCGACGCCCTGAAGACGTTCGACATTCTCTACGCCACGAAAGGCAAGGGTGGCGGTTCATTCAACGAAGTCGAGACCCTCAATGTGTACGCGTACGGCTTGAGCTTCGACTACAACAAATACGGCCAATCTTCCACGGTGCTGATCCTGTTCTTCATGATGATCATCGGCTGCATCTGGCTGCTCACCGCGCGCAAGAAGAGGAGCGAATCATGACGACAACGATCGAGGAACTCGCGACGCCGGACGTGACGCCGGGCCCGCGCTCCACACCGCGCCCCCGTCGACGCAAGGTCGCCTCGTACTCGATCTTCCGGGTCGTGATGCTGACCCTCGTCGTGCTGACCTTCCTGGCCCCGCTCGTATGGATGGTTCTGGCGTCCTTCAAAACGAACGTTGACATCTACAACCCGGCCGCCGCGCTGGTCTTCACGCCGACACTCGGCAACTACGAGACGGTGTTCGGTCAGGCCAATTACCTCCAGTACATCTTCAACAGCTTCTGGATCGGCTTCGCGTCGACCGTGCTCTCTCTCGTCCTCGGTCTCCCCGCTGCGTACTCGATGAGCCGCTTCGTCATGAAGAAGTCGGCGGGTCTCGTGCTGATGGCCCGGGTCATTCCGGGCGTCAGCCTGCTCGTCCCGTGGTACTTCATCTTCTCGAACCTCAAGTTGGTCGGCGGCTACGAGGTGCTGATCCTGTCGCACATGTTCGTCGCGCTCCCCCTGATCGTCTTCATCATGATGTCGTTCTTCGACTCACTCCCCGTTGAGCTCGAGGAGCAGGCCCAGGTCGACGGGCTGACACCGATTGGTGCGTTCCTGCGGATCGCCCTGCCGCTGTCAGTGCCGGGGGTCGCAACCGCTGGGATCCTGTCGTTCATCTTCTCCTGGAACAACTTCATGTTCGCGCTCGTGCTCTCAGGGTCGAAGACAAAGACGCTTCCTGTGGCCATCTTCGACTTCGTCGCTTACGCGAGCATCGACTGGGGTGGACTCATGGCGGCAGCCGTCGTCATCACCGTCCCGATCATGGTGATCGCGCTCTTCACGCAGAAGTACATCGTCTCCGGCCTGACCGCCGGAGCGACGAAGGGCTGACCTCCGCCGCTCGTCCCGCTCAGGTGCGGACCACGGCACCGCCGCGCTTGCGGGAGACCGCATCGACAGTGGCCGCGAGGATGAGCACGCCACCGGTGACCGCGAAGTTCACGCCGGCCGGAAGGTTCAACAGCCCCAGCCCGTTCGTGATCACAGCGATCACGAGGGCACCGACGGCGGCGTGGAGGAGACGGCCCCGGCCGCCGAAGAGACTGACACCACCGACGACGGCGGCCGCGACACCGCTCAACACGAGGTCGCGGCCCGCGGCGGCATCCACCGAACCCACCTTGCTGATGGAGAAGAGCCCCGCAACGACGGAGAGCGTTGAACAGACGATGAACGCGGTCCAGCGCACCATGACGACCTTGATCCCTGCGCGCCGTGCCGCCTCCGCGTTGCCGCCGATCGCGTAGATGTTGCGTCCATACTTGGTGCGGTCGAGCACGAAGGTGCCTGCCCAGAGGATCGCGAGAACGATCGGCACGACGATCGGCACGCCCTGAACGGCCCGGATCGACTGGCCGCGGTCCTGGTTCAGGATGTACACGACAGCCCCGCCGAGCACAGCGATGAAGCCGAGCTTGATCCATACCAGGGCGATGGTGCGGTTCATCACCCCGGCGCGGGACCGCCGCGCACGATCCCAGAACGATGTCGCGGCCGACACGGCGAGGATGACGACGAGCATCGTCCACCCCGCCCACGGCGGCATGTTCCTGTTCTGGATCGCCAGGATCTCGGGAATCTGCACCCGGTACAGCCCGCCGGCGCCGATGATCATCAGCTCGACGCCCTGGAGCCCGAGGAACAGGCCGAGGGTCACGACGAATGACGGAATCCCGACCCTCGCCACGAAGAAGCCGATGAACGTGCCGATCAGCACACCGGCCCCGAAAGCGATGGCCAGCGCGAGTATCCAGTTCAGCCCCTGCACGTTCACCAGCACGATGAAGATACACATCGATACGCCGGCCGTCACACCCGCCGACAGGTCGATTTCTCCGAGGAGGATGACGAACACGAGCGCCATCCCGAGCATGACGAGGGTGGCCGCCTGAGTCATCAGGTTCGCGAAGTTGCGCTCGGTGAGGAACACCGGGCTGAGGATGGAGAACAGGATGCTCAGGACGATGAACCCGCCGATGGCCGGCAGCGCGCCCATCTCTCCGCCGCGGACTCGCTGCAGCCAGGCACGCACCTGGTCGCGGACGCCGCCTTCCTGGCCGCTGCCGATGTTCTCGGTCGGGATGACGGGTCCGGGTGCGGCTTCGGAGGTGGGAATGGTGCGGGCGCTCATGGCGTAACTCCTGCCGGGGTCTTCGTGCCCGTGATGTAGCCGACGACGTCATCGCTCGTGGTCTCCCGAGTGTCGAGCGAAGCGACCATCTGACCGAGATAGAGCACGTTGATGTGGTCGGCCACGGCGAACAGGTCAACGAGGTTGTGGCTGATGATGATGACGGCGACTCCCTGTTCGGCCAGTCGCGTCACCAGGTTCAGCACCTGCTCGGTCTGGGCTACGCCGAGGGCGGCGGTCGGTTCGTCGAGGATGACGACCCTCGCCTTCTTCAGAACAGCCCGCGCGATAGCGACGGTCTGGCGCTGGCCACCGGACAGGGACGACACCTTCTGTCGCACCGATTTCACAGTGCGCACAGAGAGCGAGCGAAGCGTGTCGGAAGCATCACGTTCCATTCGACCTTCATCGAAAGTGCCGAACCGGGTCTCCTCCCTGCCCAGGAACATGTTCTGCACGATGTCGAGGTTGTCGCACAGCGCGAGGTCCTGGTAGACGACCTCGATCCCCAACCGTGCGGCATCCCGGGGAGCATGCAGCGTGACGTCGTCGCCGTCGAACCGTACAGTTCCCTCGTCGTACGGCTGCACTCCGGCGAGACCCTTGATGAGGGTCGATTTTCCGGCGCCGTTGTCGCCAACCAGAGCCGTGACCTGGCCTGCGTACGCCTTCATGCCGACGCCCTTGAGGACGCTCACCGGTCCGAAACTCTTGACGACACCCGACAGTTCGATGAGTGGCACATCCATGTTCGGTTCTCCTTACGTCGGCCGCCCCGTCCTGATGCGTGCGTTTCCGGTCGCCCGACGGCGCGAACAGCGCAGCGGGCGAATTGGAGGGAGCCGGGCCGGCCTCGACGGCACGGCCCGGCTCTCTGGATCAGTTAGCCGCTGACGCCGTACTGCTCACACGCTGCAGCGACTTCGCCGGCGCACAGCTCCTCAGCGTCGGCGTCCCCCGCAGCCACAACGGTCTTCACTTCGTCCGGCCCGACGAGGATCGGCGTGACCGCGATGTACGGAGTGCCGTCCTCCAACTCCTGGTCTGCCTCCGGGGTTTCACCCTTGAGGAGGGCCGTGGCGAGATCGATCGCTGCATCCGCTTCTTCTTTGATCGGCTTGTAGACCGTGGCAGTCTGCTTGCCGAGCAGGACGTTCTGCAGGCCTGCGACTGAGGCATCCTGCCCCGACACGGGCACGGTGAGTCCGTTCTTGTCGAGGATGGTGATCACGCCAGCGGCGTTGGTGTCGTTCGCGGCCCAGACGGCGTCGACTTTGCCGCCGAGCGAGGTGAGAGCCTGCTCGAAGTTGGTCGCGGACTTGTCGCCGTCCCAGACCCCTGGGGGCTCGGCCGCCGGCTTGATGCCTGCGGCTTCCATGACCTCAACAGCCCCGTCGTGGAACATCTTGGCGTTTCCGTCGGCAGGGTCGCCGCCGATGTAAACAACGACAGCGCTCGCAGGGTCTTTGCCTGCGGCCGTGAGCCCGTCAACGACCGACTGTCCTTCGAGCCGGCCCACTTCGAGATTATCGAACGACACGTAGTAGTCCGCTCCCTCGATCGGGCGGTCGTACGCGATGACCGGGATGCCCTCGCCCTTGGCTTTCTCGGCCACCGCGGCGCCAGCACCGTTGTAGTCGACGAGGAGCATGACACCGCACCCCTTCGTGAGCTGCTGGTCGGCGATGGTGGCGTACTTGTTGACGTCAGCCTGCGCGTTCTGGATGTCGGTTTCGAAGCCGGCGTCCTCAAGGCCCTTCTGAAGGTATGGCCGGTCATTGTTCTCCCAGCGCGGCGATGAGGCCGCGTCAGGAAGGATGACGCACGCACGAGTCGCTTCGGCGTTGCCGCCGTTCCCGCTGTCATCTCTGCCGCTGCCGCCGCCGCTTGCGCAGCCGGCGAGGAGCAGTGCCGAAATCCCGGCGAGTGCGACCGCGGGGACGAAAGAAGAAGAAGGCTTCATGGCACTTCCCTTTATCTGAGGTGAGGTCAACCCCTCGTGGTACCCCGCCCTCCTGGCGGCGGCTCGACCATAATGACTGAACCTCAGGTTTGGGGCAATCCCATTCAGATAACGCTTTCCCGACGCTTTCCCGCGTCGGCCGCACCTGCGCTTCGCATCCCCGCGATGGCGAGATGACGCCGCTTAAGGAATCAGGCGATCGACTTCTTGATTCGTTTTCGAGCGGCTCGTTCGGTCAGGATGGAGAGGTAGTCGCGCACCGGACGACCGGAGATTGCGCCGAATTCCTCCCGAACGATCGCTTCGAGTTCGGCACGCGCCATGTCCGGGTACTTCACTTCGAGGGTGTCTGCGACCTGCCGGATGGTCTCTTCGTCGTCGATGAGTTTTGTCACCTCTTGAGTATTGACCGCGTTCTGGACCCCGTCAAATTTCCTCCGCGCTGCGGCGCGGCGGCTTGTGCGGTCATGATGCGCTCGCCATCGGGGAGGCAAAGACGAAGCCAAACGAAGCCGAGGAATTTCAGTCCGACGTTCCGGCGTGAACGGCTGCGCCGAACCCCGGCTCGGACGGTACTCGGCCCTCCGTCAGTAACGAATAAGAGCGGCGCTGATATCGGCCGCGGCCCGCAGCACGGCAGGGCGGTACTCGTCCCGGATGCGCTCGAGGCTCGCGGTCGAGGTCGACGTCGATACGTTGATGGCGGCGACCACCCGGCCGTCGGCGCCGTGGAGCGGGGCGGCGATGGATCGGAGGCCGTGCTCGAGTTCCTGGTCGACGAGAGCCCAGCCCTGCCGGCGAACCTCCTCGAGCGTGTGGCGGAGCGACACGGCATCCGTCACCGTTTTCTCGGTCAGCGTTTCGCGGCCGAACGAGTCCAGGTAGCGCTCGAGGCTCGACTCGTCCAGGCCGGCGAGCAGCACGCGGCCCATCGAGGTGGCATGCGCAGGGAACCGCGTGCCGACGGTGATGGAGACTGTCATGATCCGCCGTGCCGGAACGCGGGCGATGTAGACGATGTCGCTGTCATCGAGCACGGAAGCGGAGGCGGATTCGTTGAGTTCGCGGGACAGCTCTTCAAGATGGGGTGCCACTATTTCGGGGAGGGCCAGCCCGGACAGGTACGAGAATCCCAGCTCGAGCACTCGCGGAGTGAGGGCGAAGAGTCGCCCGTCAGCGCGGACGTAACCGAGTTCGAGGAGGGTGAGCAGGAATCGCCTGGCGGTCGCGCGCGTCAGACCAGTGGTGTCGGCGATGTCGCTGAGGGTCATGCTGGGTCGGTCGCGCCCGAACGCCCGGATGACGCTGAGACCGCGAGCCAGGGACTGGACGTACTGCCCGCTTGGCTCCGGATCGTCGCTCATGTACCCAACGTTATCGTTCGAGCACGACCGCAAGGCCCTGGCCGACTCCGATGCAGATCGCGGCGACGCCGACGCCGCCCCCTCGACGCTTGAGCTCCTGCGCGAGGTGACCGATGATGCGGCCGCCAGAGGCGCCGAGCGGATGCCCGATAGCGATCGCACCCCCGTGGATGTTGACCTTGTCCGGGTCGAGTTCCGGCCACAGCTTGAGGCAGGCGAGGCTCTGCGACGCGAACGCCTCGTTCAGCTCGACCACGTCGACGTCGGCCCAGGTCTTGCCTGCGCGGGCGAGCGCGCGATTGGCGGCCTCCACCGGTGCGATGCCGAAGCTGTCGGGGTCGTTACCGCTCACCCCGCGGCCGATGATGCGCGCGAGAGGCTCCGCGTCGATCGGCGCGTTCTCGCCGCCGATCACGAGCATCGACGCGCCATCGCTCAACGGCGACGAGTTGCCGGCCGTGACCGACCCCTCTTGCCGGAACGCTGGCCTGAGCGGTGCCAGCGATTCGAGCGAGGTGTCATCGCGGATGCCCTCGTCGCGGGCGAGCGTGGCGCCCGGGACCTGGACGATCTCACCGTCGTAGAGGCCGGCGGACCAGGCGGATGCCGCCGCCCGGTGGCTGCGCACCGCGAAAGCATCCTGCTCATCGCGGCCGATGGAGAACCGGTCGGCGAGCATCTCGGCGGTCTCCCCCAGAGAAACAGTCCACCGCTCGGGCATCCGCGGGTTGACCATCCGCCAGCCGAGAGTGGACGAGTACAGCGTCTCGTGTCCGGCCGGGTAGCCCTTTGCAGGCTTGAGCATCACCCAGGGAGCCCGGCTCATCGACTCGACGCCGCCGGCGATCACGAGGTCCGCGTCTCCGGTTTCGACGGCACGGCTGGCCTGGATCACGCTCTCGACGCTGGACCCGCAGAGCCGGTTCACGGTCGCCCCTGGCACCGATGTGGGTAGTCCGGCGAGAAGTGCCGCCATCCGCGCCACGTTCCGGTTGTCTTCGCCGGCCTGGTTGGCGTCGCCGAGGAGCACCTCGTCGATACGCGCGGGGTCGAGGTCGGGGTGCCGGCCGAGCAGTGCGGACAGCGCGTGTCCGGCGAGGTCGTCCGGCCGGATTCCCGCCAGCCCTTTGCCGTGGCGCCCAAACGGCGTGCGCACTGCGTCGTAGATGTAGCTGCCGGTCATGCGAGCTCCTTGTCGTCGGCATCCCGGGTGGCGTCCTCGAGGTCGAGGCCGGTGAGCGTCGACAGCTCGGAGACCGTGTTGTCACCGAATAGCTCGATCACGGCGAGGCCGGTGGGCGTGACGTCGAAGATCGCATGGTCGGTGTAGATGCGGGTGACGCAGCCGACGCCGGTGAGTGGGTAGCTGCAGTCGCGGACGAGCTTCGACTCTCCTGAGCGGGTGAACAGGTCGGTCATGACGTAAACGCGGCGCGCCCCGATGGCCAGGTCCATCGCTCCGCCGACGGCGGGGATGGAGTCGGCGGCCCCGGTCGACCAGTTGGCGAGGTCGCCGCGCTCCGACACCTGGAACGCACCGAGCACGCAGACGTCGAGGTGACCGCCTCGCATCATGGCGAAGGAGTCGGCGTGGTGGAAGTAGGCCGTACCGTCCAGTTCGGTCACCGGTTGCTTTCCCGCGTTGATGAGGTCGGGGTCGATCCGGTCGGGTTGCGGCTCAGGACCCATGCCCAACATGCCGTTCTCGGTGTGGAGAATGGCCTCGAGGCCCGCAGGGAGAAAGTTCGCCACCAGGGTCGGGGCTCCGATGCCGAGGTTCATCACGGCGCCCTCGGGGATGTCCTGGGCGATGCGGGCGGCAAGCTCGTCACGGGAGATTCGCGTGGTCATGATGCGGCTCCTTCCACGGAGGCTGCTCCGACGAACTCGCCGTCGCGGAGCCACGCCCGCTCCCCAACGGCAACCACCCGGTTCACGTAGATACCGGGCGTGACCACGGTCTCGGGGTCGAGCCCACCGAGCTCGACGACCTCGTCGACCTGGACGATCGTGGTGGTTGCGGCAGCCGCCATGATCGGGCCGAAGTTGCGGGCGGTCTTGCGGTAGACGAGGTTGCCCCACCGATCGGCCCGATAGGCGCTGACAAGCGCAACGTCCGCGCGAAGCGCGTTCTCGAGGACGTACGGGCGCCCGTCGATGTCGCGGGTCTCCTTGCCCTCGGCCAGGGCCGTCCCGAATCCCGACGGGGTGAAGAAGGCGCCGATTCCGGCACCGGCGGCGCGGATGCGCTCCGCGAGGTTTCCTTGCGGCACGAGCTCGAGTTCGATCTCGCCGGCGCGGTAGAGGGCGTCGAAGACGTGCGAGTCGCTCTGCCGCGGGAAGGAGCAGATGATCCGCCGGACCCGCCGGGCGGCGAGGAGGGCCGCCAGACCGGTGTCGCCATTGCCGGCGTTGTTGTTGATGACCGTGAGGTCAGTTGCTCCCTGCGCCAGCAGCGCATCGATCAGTTCGACCGGCTGGCCGGCACGGCCGAACCCCCCGATCATCACCACCGCGCCGTCGGCGATTCCTGAAACAGCTTCGTCGACGCTGTTCCTCAGCTTTGAGATCATGTCGCATCCGTTCATCTAGCGAACAAAAGTTCACATCATGATCATAATACGTCATTCCGGGCGCGCTGGACAGAGAACGCACGTCCATCGCGCGACCGTTCGGCGTCACTCCTCGTCGCGCTGCGCCGCCGTGGGCTCCATGAGGGTTCCGTCGTCCCGTCGGTACCCTCGGTGCTGCACCGGCCGGCCAGCGAGGATCGGGCCCTGGTCGGGCAGCGGGATCTCCAGGTCGCCTCCGGGGCCGACCTCGAACTGTTCCCCACGCACCAGGAAAGAGACGGGATTCTCCCCGTCGAGGACAGAGACCCGCATTGCCGTCGTCGACAAGACCACGAGCATCCGGGTGCCCCTCCAGGTCAGCCGATACCGCAGCTCCGGCCACTGTTTGGGGAGTCGTGGATCGAAAGTCAGGACACCGTCGTGGTCACGCATTCCGCCAAAACCGGACACCAGCGCGTTCCAGACGCCGCCCGCCGCGGCGACGTGCACCCCGTCCGAGGTGTTGCCGTGCCGGTCCTCGAGGTCGACGAAAACGGTGTCATGGAAGTAGTCCAGCGCAAGATCCTGATACCCCACCTCCGCCGCGATGATCGACTGGACGATCTTCGACAGGCTGGAATCACTCGTAGTCAGGGGGTCGTAGTAGTTGAAATCGGCGAGCTTCTCTTCAAGGGTGAACTCGTCGCCCTGCAGGAACAGCGCGAGAACCACGTCAGCCTGCTTCAGCACCTGGAACCGATAGATCACCAGGGGGTGGAAGTGCAGCATGAGCGGCTTCCGGTTCTCGGGTGTCGCCTCGAGATCCCACACCTCCCGTTCGAGGAACTCGGAGTCCTGGGGGTGGATCTGAAGGCTTTCCGAATACGGGATGGCCATGGCGTCTGCGGCACGCTCCCAGTCGGTGGGCTCTGTGCTGCGCAGCTCGAGTCTCTTCACGGTGCGTTCATAGGCCTCCGGCCGATCGCGCTCCAGCCTTTTCAGCGCCTGGACCGCGTAGCGCAGGTTGAATCGCGCCATGACATTGGTGAACAGGTTGTTGTTGACCACCGTGGCGTATTCGTCCGGCCCGGTGACCCCATGGATCTCGAATCGGTCTTCGCCGTTCCAGCGCCAGAAGCCGAGCGAAAGCCACATCCGCGCCGTCTCGACCGCTATGTCGATCGCGCCGTTGCAGAGAAAATCAATATCGCCCGTCGCGTCGATGAACTTCGCGAGCGCATAGGTGACGTCGGCGTTGATGTGGTACTGGGCGGTGCCGGCGGCGTAGTACGCGGAGGCCTCTTCTCCATTGATCGTGCGCCACGGAAAGAGCGCACCCGCTTCATTGAGTTTCTTCGCCCGGTCGCGCGCGGCGGGAAGCATCCGTTCCCGGATCCGGAGCGCGTTACGGGCCCACAGCGGGCTCGTGTAGGAGAGGAACGGCACCACGTAGATTTCGGTGTCCCAGAAGTAGTGGCCGCTGTAGCCGTTGCCGGTGAGTCCTTTCGCCGGCACGCCGAGTCCGTCTGCTCTTGCCGAGGCCTGCGCCAGTTGGAACAGGTTCCAGCGCACCGCCTGCTGCACATCTGGATGTCCGGGGATCTCCACGTCGGAACGGGCCCAGAACTCGGCAAGCCATTCGCGTTGCTTGGTGTACTGAGCAGCAACGCCTGCTGCCTTGATCCGGTCGAGTGTGCGTCGGCACCGGTCGATGAGTTCTCGCGTCGGCGTCGTCCGCGAACTGTGGTAGCTGACGAGCTTTGTGATGCGGACGGGGTCGCCCTGCCGCGCGTCGATCGCGAAGACGTTCTTGGCAATGTCACCGTCGATGTACTTCTCGACGCTGTAGTCGTTGGACGTCTCGATCACGTGGTCGGCAGCGAGGGCGAGTGTCATCCCCGAATTCGCGACTTCGTAGCTCAGGACGCTTCGGTCGCCGTCCTGCCAGTGCTTCCGGGGGAGAAAAACCCGCTCGGTCACACGACCTGCTGTGCGGGGGTCGTTCAACTCCTTGCCGGTCTCGACGGCGCCGTCGTATTCGTCTTCGCCATCCTGCCGGTTGAGGAGCTGGCAGGAAATCGTCAACGGAGCATCCGCGTCGAGGACGGTCACCTCAAGCGTCATCACGGCGAGATGCCGTTCAGGGAACGACACCATTCGCGACGCTGTCACTTTGACCCGTTTGCCTGAGGGGGTGAGCCAGAGCAGTTCGCGCCGCAGAACACCCTCGCGGAAGTCGAGGGAGCGCTCGTAGCTCAGTACGTCGGACTCGGCGACGGAGAGCGGTTCGTCGTCGACATAGAGCCGCATGACCTTGCTGTCCGGAGCATTGACCATGGCCTGGCCCACCTCGGCGAACCCGTACGCTTGCTCGGCGTGGCGGATCTTCCAGGTCTCGTGGAGCCCGTTCACGAATGTGCCGTGTTCGTGTGCGGTGCGGCCCTCGGCGTTATTCGCCCGCATGCCCAGGAATCCGTTGCCAACGGCGAACAGTGACTCGGTGACGCCCAGGTCTTCTGTGCTGTATTCCGTCTGGATCAGGCGCCAGGGGTCAATGGGGAAGCGGTCCCGGTCCATTATCGGCGTTCTCCCTCGGTGAGCGGCTCGGTGAGGACGGCGAGGTCCTCGACGACGGTGTCGGCCCCCGCGTCCAGCAGTGCCTGTGCCCCAGCGCCCCTGTCGACGCCGATGACGAGGCCGAATCCGCCGGCACGAGCCGAAGCGACACCCGAGATGGCGTCTTCGAAGACAACGATCTCAGCGGGGTCGAGGCCCAGGGCGCGTGCCGCGAACAGGAACATGTCCGGCGCGGGTTTGCTCGCGAGCGATTTCTGGGCGGCGAGAACGCCGTCGACGATCACCGGGAATCGGTCGATCAGTCCGGCAGCGTCGAGTACCCACCTGGCGTTCTTCGAACTCGACACGACGCCCATCGGCATCCGTTTCGCATCCAGTTGCTCGACGAGGGCCAGCGAACCGGGATACGGGCTGATTCCTCGCTCCTCCAGAGCGCGGGAGAAGTAGTCGTTCTTGCGATTGCCGATGCCGCTCACCGTGTCGGCTGTTGGCGGGTCGTCCGGCGTTCCCCATGGCAGCCGGATCCCCCGGGAGTCCAGGATGCCGGCGACTCCGTCGTAGCGGCGCTTGCCGTCCAGGTGCTCGAAGTAGTCATCGTCCGAGTACGGTTCCGGCACGGCTTTCTCGGCGAACACCTCGGTGAACATCGACTGCCAGGCGTAGCGGTGAAGCTCAGCCGTCGGCGTCAGAACGCCGTCCAGGTCGAAAAGTACTGCGCGGAAGTCGTTCAGGTTGCGGGGAACCGAGTGCTGTGCGTTCAGAAGAACTCCCGAGAAGTCGATGGGCAGTCGAGTCGTTACGCCGACTCTACGACACCGCCCCGGAAACCGTCTGGTGGGGTGCGGTTTCGACGGCGGCAACCGGCGAGGGTTCCCTGGACAGTCGCGGAGGGGGATACTGGCACCATGATGGGCAATGACGGTGGCAGCGCGGCAGACCCAGGGAACTCCGACACCGCGCGCATTGTGGTCGGTGTAGACGGGTCGGAGTCGTCGGTGAAGGCGCTTCGCGAAGCGCGACGCCTGGCCGACGCCCTCGGGGCGCCCCTTGAAGCCGTTGCGGTCTGGCAGCAGAGCCACTCGATGTACGACTTCTACCAGTCCCAGTCGGGATGGACCCCCGAAAAGGACATTGAAAAGCTGCTGCGGGATGCCGCCGACGCGGCCTTCGGTTCCGAACATCCGTCGCGGTTCACGATGTCGATGCTGCAGGGCCCGCCCGCCAAGGCGCTGATCCGGCACAGCGCGGGCGCCGAGATGCTCGTGCTCGGATCGCGCGGACACGGCGGCTTCTCCGGGTTGCTACTCGGCTCGGTGAGTTCGGCGTGTGTCGCGCACGCGACGTGCCCCGTTCTCGTCGTCCACAACAAGGACCAGGTCCGCCTGGACACCGAGAAGGGCGCTGCCAGAGGCTGACGTCGAGACCGATCACGGCCACGCAGATGGCCTACGCTGGCGTTGTGATGAGCAATGCGAGCCCCGGCCGGTCGTGGCTTTCGCGGCTGTTCAGCCGAGGTCCGGCTCTGCCCCCGTACCGGCCGGATCCCCAGCCGCTGGCCCCGTTCGAGCAGGCGCTTGAGGAGGGCCTGCTCATTGCCAGGCACGGCGTAACCCTCGCCGTGCGGAACCGCCTCATCGTGCGGGCGCTTCGCGAGGACGAACCATTCGACGACGCGGTCTCGGCACAGATCGTCGATGAAGAGCTTAAGCGGGCGGCTGACGAACAGCGCGAGTATGCGAACGCAGCCCGGGCCTTGAAGGCGGCCGCCGGCCGCTCGTTCGGAATCGCCGACCACGCGCACGACTATCACCTCGTCGACACGGCGACACTTGAGCGACGTCATTTGCTGTACGCCGCCCTCGCGGACTCCCTGGAGTTGTGGCGGCAGGACGACGCTGTCGTCGCGGCGATCGGCGAAACGGCCAGGAGCGACGCGTGGAATGACATCGGCGACAACGTCGTGTCCCGCCTGGTGACGCGGATGTCGTCGGTCGCCGACGACCCTGATTATCACCTCAGACGACCGGAACGCCTCAGGCAGCTGCTCGAGGAGGATCTCGCCGCCCTGCTCCCCCGCGAGCGGGACGAGAACAGCGACGCCTCAGGCCGGTGAACCCCGTCGCGAAGCGACGTCCCGTACACCCTGCCGCGAAGGTGAACCGTGACCGGCCATGACAGCACCGCGCACGATCGCGCGGGTGACGCCTCGTGCCCGGTGCCGGTCCAGCCCGGCGATGGCCGCCCAGAAGAGGCAACCATCCCGCGATCCACAGCAGAATTCGGTGCCGCGGCCAGCCGCGAGGCGTGCGCACGGCGGCGACGATGTAGCTCGTGACGGCGGCGAGGAGGACCACGCCGAGGATTTCGGTGAAGGAGACTCCTCCTCCGTGGTTATGCACGTCTCGCCTTGGGCTGCACCGCGGAGCGGATCATTCAGCGGCTGGCTGTTGTCGCGTCGCGACGGCCGAGGAGGAACCCGAGGGCAACCATTGCGATCGCGAGCGCCCTGGCCGTTTGAGCGTTCACCGGTAGAGAGGTCATGATGCTGCTCCTTGTTGGATGTGAACCAAACCAGCGGAGAGTGCGATCACCTGGTGCGCGATGCCCCTTCGCACACGCCAAAATATGCCGCGTCAGCAGTGATTTTGAGGCCTTCGCATCCGAGCAGGCGAGCGCTCCTGATGCTTAGCCTGCGACGTCCCAGCGATGGTGGACGACGTCGTGCAGCACGTAACGGCCGAGCGTCTCGACGGTGAAGTGAGAGCCGTCGCTCCTGCGGGCGGTGCGGGATGCCGCCTCGATCGGCACGCGCTCGAAAGCGTCGGCGAGCGCCGTGCCTGCCTCGGCCAGTTCGTCGCGGATCTGCAGCGGGTCCTGCTCGCCATAGCGGCCCGCGAGCGCCGCGGCATCCTGGTCCCAGTTCTCGAACTCCGGGTTGTGCTCCGCGAGCATGAGGTTGAGCCGGCCGGAGAAGACGTGGAAGACATCGCGGACATGCGCCGCGTACTCGAGGGGTGACCAGGTGGAGTCGTCCGGGCGGACCGCCACGTCCGGGCGCTCCAGCACGCCAGGCCAGAATGCGATGTTGTCCCTGAGCAGTGCCGGCAGGTCCTGAAAGGCGACGGCGTGGGCGTCGAACCCGCATGCGGGGCACCGCCGCTCGAGCACCCAGGTCCAGTTCTTTGTGTCTGGTTCGATTGCCATGGCCCAACGTTAGGGCAGGTGCGCGGCGCGGGCCAGCGCCGATTCATCCGCTCCGGACCCGATCACGCGGCAAGGCGGCTGATTCGGGCCGAAGCGAGTGAAGAAGGCTCAGCCCGCGGGCTGGCAGACCGCGGATGCGGCGAGCCGCTCGGTCATCTGTTCCTCGGACCACGGCAGGCCGACGAGGGGAAGTTTCTCGCCTTCGACTGGTTGCGCCTTGGCCGCGATAGCCGCGAGTTTCATTGCCAGCGTCTGCGCGAATCCCGCCCCCGCTGTCGAGTTGTTGAGGAGCACGACCACCGTCAGACCGGTTTCCGGATCGGACAGCATCGCGGAGATGTGCCCGGGGATGTAACCGGCCTGACCGCGCATCGGGCCGATCTGCATTCCGCCGGGCCCGAACGACTGCCACGCCGGGGCATCCGCGCTCAGCGGCACGGTTTCCCAGGCTTTGTCCCGGAGTTCGTCGGTGAGCAGCGCACCGGCGGCGAACGACTGCGCGTAGCGCTGCAGGTCGTCGATGGACGACACCACCCCGCCCGCGGTGAACGCTTGCGAGTTGGACAGCAGGCTCTCATCCTTGGGCGCATCGCAGGCGGGAGTGCCGTCTGGCGACTTCAGCGCCTCCCACCCCGGAACGAACGGATCACTGATCTCAACGGTCGTCGGGTCGGGGAACAACGAATCCTTCATGCCGAGACGGCCGAAAACATACCTGTCGTACAACGTTTTCGCGGTGTTCCCCGTGGCCTTCTCGAGGGCGAGACCGAGCAGTGCGTAGTTCGTATCGGAGGGCGCGTACGATTCGCCGGGGCGCCCGGTGCGCGAGTTGGCGATCCCGTCGGACACCAGCTCGAGCGTCGACCACTGCCGGGTCGGATTGCTTGCGAAGAGACTGCCGAGGGTGTTTCCGAAATCGCCGAGGCCGGAGGTGCCGTGGCAGAGCTGGCCGAGGGTGATGCCCTGGACGCTCTGGATCGACGGGAGATATGCAGAGACCTCGTCGTCGAGAGCGACGACGCCGTCTGCCACGAGCCCGTAGAGCACATCGCAGGTCATCGGCTGGGTGTTGTCACCGACCCGAAACCGCATATCGGCCGACAGTTTCTCGGTGCCGCCGGGGGCTGTCGTCCCCTGCGCTGACACCCACCGTCCCGACCAGGGTGCCCACACCCCGGCGATGGCACCGGGTGCCGCAGCGAGCGCCATCGCCTCGGCCAGCGCGGCATTGAGCGCCTCGACGGACGCGGCAGGGAGGTCCCCTGTGGGCTGTTCCGTCAAGGTCACGGAAGGGGGAGCCGCAACGCCGGCGCAGGCCGAGAGGCTCAACACGACGCCGACGGCGGCGCTCAGCAGACCGACACCTCTGCCTCGTTTGATGCTGTTTCTCATCCGTTCCCCCGCCGCCCCTACAAGGGGGGAGTCTAATCGAGCCCTTCTCGAGCGGGGCGCTGACCTGCCGGAGATCACAAACTGTTACTCAATACAATCTCTTCGTCGATTCGTCGGCCACCCGCAGCCAGCGGTATCCGTAAGCAGGGAGGGGGATGTCCGCGCTGCCTGCATCCGAGAGCGGCACCTCGCCCGATTCGAGCAGGTCGATGAGCCGCGTCGAGGCGTCGGCGTCCGGTACCGAGACCGGCACGATCGCCGGTTCCTGGCCGAAGTTGTGCAGCGCGATCATGCGGCCCTGCGCACCGGTGACCGAGTGGGCGAGAACCGCGTCGTTCGGCTGAGGAAGCACGGCGAAATTTCCCCAACCGATTTCCACCGAATTGCGGTAGGTGCGAATCAGCAGTCGCATGAACTGGAGAAGCGAGTCCGGTTCGTGCCGCTGAGCGGCCACGTTGACGTGGTCGGGCGAGAATCCGTCGTCGACAACGGGTGCGGTGAGCCGTGATTTGGCCGCCCGAGAGAAGCCGCCGTTCTTGCCGCTGGTCCACTGCATCGGACTGCGTACAGACTGTCGTCCGGGGATGGCGAGGTTCTCCCCCATGCCGATCTCTTCGCCATAGAACAGCACGGGCGTGCCCGGCGTGGAGAACAGCAGGCTGTAGGCCATCCGGACGCGGCGCGGGTCGCCCTCGAGCATGGTTGGCAGACGACGCACGATACCGCGGTCGAACACGCGCATGTGTTCATCTGGCGCAAACGCTTCGAACACCTCTGCCCGCTCCGACTCGGAGAGTTTGTCGAGCGTCAGCTCGTCGTGGTTCCTGAGGAAGTTCGCCCACTGGGACTGCAGCGCGATCTCCGGCCGGGCGGTGAGCGCTTCGGCGAAAGGCCGGGCGTCGGAACGCGCGAGGGAGAGGTAGAACTTCTGCATGCCGACGAAGTCGAACTGCATGGTCAGCTCGTCAGCCGCTTCGCCACCGAAATACTGCAGTTGCTCCTCACGCGGGAGATTCACCTCGCCGAGCAGGATGCCGTCACCGGTTCGGCGGCCGAGGAACGACCGCAGCGAGCGCAAGTAGTCGTGCGGGTCTCCGTAGCTTTCGCCGGCCAGTGTGCCCGCGGACGGCTCGAGAAGGAACGGGACGGCGTCGACCCTGAATCCATCGATGCCCAGTTCCAGCCAGAACCCCATCACCTTGTCGATCTCATCCCGAACCCGGGGGTTCTCGACGTTGAGGTCCGGCTGGTGCCGGTAAAAGCGGTGCAGGTAATACTGCCCACTCTTCTCATCGAGTTCCCACACGCTGGATTCTTCGCCGGGAAACACGGTCTCCGCTTGCTTCTCCGGCGGCTCATCGCGCCAGACGTAGAAGTCGCGATACGGCGAATCGACGCTGGACCGTGCCGATTTGAACCATGGGTGCCGGTCGGACGTGTGATTCACGACGAGGTCCGCGATCACCCGCATGCCCCGGTCTCGCGCGGTCCTGATGATCTCGACGAGGTCACCGTGGTGCCCGAGCCGCGGGTCGACCCCGTAGAAATCGGTGATGTCATAACCGTCATCACGGTCAGGAGTCGGGTAGAACGGCATAAGCCAGAGACAGGTGACCCCGAGTTCCGCGAGGTAGTCCATCCGCTGCGCCAGGCCCGCCAGGTCACCGACGCCGTCATCGTTCCAGTCCATGAAGGTTTCGACGTCGAGGCAATACACGACGGCGGTCTTCCACCAGAGGTCACCGGTGTCCGTCATCCTCATGCGGTCACTCCGGCAGCCGCCGCGAACTGGGGCAGCACGGCGTCACCGAACACATCGATGAACTCGGACTGTTCGACGCCGACGTGGTGCAAGTAGATCTCATCGAACCCGAGGTCGATGAAACCGGCGAGTTTTTCTGCGTGCCAGCCCGGATCGGACGAGATCAGAACGGTGGAGTGCATATCGGCCGGCAGCACATGCTTCGCGGCCTCATCGAACGCCGCGGGAGTGTCGAGGTCCCAGCACACCGGCGGGGAGAAGACGTTCGTGCGCCACTGGTCGTAGGCGAGAGCGAGCGCCTCGTCGTCCGTTTTCGCGTAGCTGAGGTGGGCCTGGAGGACGAGCGGCCCTTTTCCTCCTGCGCCGCG
Source organism: Mycetocola miduiensis (assembly GCF_900115155.1). GTDB lineage: Bacteria > Actinomycetota > Actinomycetes > Actinomycetales > Microbacteriaceae > Mycetocola_A > Mycetocola_A miduiensis. The sequence goes on along the minus strand of NZ_FOVM01000006.1, from coordinate 233,977 downwards.
GTAGGCGTCGACGATCCGCCGGAGGTCGTCCGGTGCCTGCGCCACGGTGGCCAGCCCATCCGCCCAGCCCGCTGCCCATTCGGCCGTTGCCGGGCTCACCGCAGCAGCGAGGAGGGGCGGCGGCGTCTCAGGGCGGGTCCAGAGCCGCGCCCGGTCGACGGTCACCAGGCCGGCCGTGCTGACTTCGTCTCCGTCGAAAAGCCGCCGCATCACGTCGACGCTTTCCTTGAGCCGGGCGTTCCGGACGTCCTTCCGCGGCCAGGCCTCTCCAGTGATGTGCTCGTTCGCTGCTTCGCCAGACCCGAGGGCCGCCCAGAACCGGCCGGGGTACATGGCCGCCAGCGTTCCCGCCGCCTGGGCGATGATCGTCGGGTGATAGCGCTGCCCAGGCGCGTTGACGACGCCGAGCCGCAGGGATGTCGCCTGAAGCGCGGCACCGAGCCACGCCCACGCGAACCCCGAGTGCCCCTGTCGTTCGCTCCACGGCGCGAAATGATCGGAACACATCGCCGCCTGGAATCCGGCCGCCTCCGCGGAGATCACCGCGTCGAGGAGAGCGCTGGGGTGGACCTGTTCGTGCGAGGCATGGAAGCCGATGACTGTCATTCGTGCCCTTCTGGTTGATGCTGAGCTTAGGGAGCGGCCGCGAAGACCGGCTACCCCTCGCGGGCTCCGGGCGGGGCGTGATAGCGACTGATTGACTCCGCGCGGCCGGTGCACTCGAATGGGGACATGCCCGACTCCTCGCTCAGTCCTGACGTTGTGGATGCCGCGCGGCACCACATGAACACCGACCATGTCGCTGACAACCTCGTGATCGTGCACGCCTTCGCCGATCCCCTCGCCGAATCCGCTGTCCTGACCGGGGTCGACGGCGACGGCGGCACGTGGGCGGTCGCCGGGCCTGCCGGAAACACCGAGGTGAAGATTCCCTGGTCGGCCCCGGTGACCGACCGCGCCGGAATCCGTCGTGAGGTCGTCGCGCTCTATGACGCCGCCTGCGAGAGGCTCGGCCTCCCGCGGCGCGCGCACTGACCTCATTAATTCCACAGAACGACCAAACCGTTGTGCGTGGGGTGTCCGAATGTTCTCATGTGCGGCAGACGCTGCACTGACTATCAGGAGGAACCCCCATCATGCGCACTTCACCGAACCGTCTTCTTGCCACCGTCTTCGGCGGCGTTTATCTCCTCGTCGGCCTGCTCGGCTTCGCCGTCACCGGAGGCGTCAGCTTCATCGCCACCGAAGGAAACCTGCTGCTCGGCCTCTTCGCCGTCAACCCGCTGCATAACATCGCCCACCTCCTCATCGGTGCGGCCCTCCTGATCGCCGGTCTCTCAAACGTCGCGGCTGCCCGGACAGTCAACACCGTCGTCGGCGCCGTCTACCTTCTGCTCGGTATCGTCGGGTTCTTCCTCGTGGGCACCGCCCTGAACATCCTCGCCCTGAACACCGCTGACCACTTCCTGCACCTCGCCAGCGCGATCGTGCTCCTCGGAGTCGGTCTGGCCGCAGACAAGCGCGCGGACACGTCAGCCCGGGCTCACTCGGTCAACGCGTAAGCGCCGACCGACACACAGACGGAGAGGGGAGCACCGTGACCGACAGCAGTCGAAGCGGCATGGCCCTGGCGAGCCTGGGGGTGGGCCTGGTCCATCTCGCGGTCGCAGCGGGCTCCCCTCTCTTCCTCGCGATCCTCCTGGCCGGGTTCGGCATCGCCGAACTCGGCTGGGGGGTCGCCACCCTCGCCAGGGGCCGGGTCCTCCTGCCCCGCGTTGCACTCCCCCTCGCTCTCACCCCGGTCGCGCTCTGGGGCCTCGACATCACCGCAGCGATCGCCATCGCCGGTTCGGGCCTGACTGCAGCCCTGCCATTTGGCCCGATGGCCGCCGCATCACTCCTCAGCCTCTTCCTCGCAGCGTGCCTCGCATTCGCCCGGCGGCGTTCGCTGGGGCCGCGACCAGAAGCATCCGCGCCCCGGCCGGTTCGTCAGCTTCTCGGCATGACCGCAGGCGCCCTGCTCGTTGCCGGCCTCGTCACCCCGGCACTGGCGGGAACCAACGCAGGTACCCAGGCTGTGCCGCACGGCGAGCACGGAACATCCGTTGTTCCCGAGCCGTCGATATCACATTCCGGCCACTAGCCATCCGGCAAGCGAACGTCGCTAGGCTAAGGACACTTTCACCAACGACGGAGTGTGATGCCGAACCTTCTCCCTTTCTCGCAGGAGCTGCGAGCGCGCACGAGTCGCGGTCACGCCGAGAGCGAGGGTGCCGACTTCATGGGCGACCTGATGACCGGAAAGGGCACCAGGGAGGACTACATCGCGCTGGTAGCCCAGCACTACTTCATCTATGAAGCCATCGAGGATACTGCGGAGCGGAGAAAGAACGATCCGATCGTCGCACCATTCCTCTCCGACAAGCTGACCAGGCTCCCGGCGATCGAGGCGGATCTGCGGTTCCTGCTCGGCGAGAACTGGCGTGAGTCGATCTCCCCGCTGCCGACCACCGCTTCGTACGTCGCCCGGATCCGCGAGGTGGCGGCGACATGGCCGGGCGGTTTCGTCGCCCACCACTACACGCGCTACCTCGGAGACCTCTCCGGCGGCCAGGTCATCCGCACGATCATGCAGCGGCAGTTCGGTTTCGACACAAACGGCGTCGGCTTCTACCTCTTCGGCGACATCGCCAAACCCCGCGAGTTCAAGGACACCTACCGCGAACGGCTGGATGCCGCCCCCTGGGATGACGCGGAACGCAGCCGGGTGATCGACGAGGTCCTCGTCGCGTACCGGTTCAACACCGACCTCTTCCGTGACCTCGCCGAGACGAAGGCCTCATCAGTCGCCTGAAAAACCCCGTGGGCGGCCGACGGCTGCCCCACCTACCAGAGGAGCAGTGTGAGTACGTTCGACACCAAACCCTGGCTCAACGCATACGCGCCAGGAGTCCCGCACGAGATCGAGGTGCCCACCGGGTCGCTGGTTGACATGGTCGAGGATGCCGTGACGCGGTTCCGTCGCAAGACGGCATTGCAGTTCTTCGGTGAGGCCACGTCGTACGCCGAACTCGGCGACCAGATCGGACGTGCGGCCGAAGGGCTCCGCCGGCTCGGCGTGGAGAAGGGAGACCGAGTCGCGCTCGTGCTGCCGAACTGCCCGCAGCATGTCATCGCTTTCTACGCCGTCCTCCGCCTCGGCGCGGTCGTTGTCGAGCACAACCCGCTCTACACCGCGAGGGAATTGCGGCACCAGTTCGAGGACCACGGCGCGCGCGTGGTGATCGCCTGGGACAAGGTCGCGGGCATGATCACGGACTTCCCACAGGACCTTCCGATCGACGCCGTGGTCGCCGTCGACGTGACGAAGGCGATGCCGTTCACAACTCGGGTCGCGCTTCGGCTGCCCGTCCCGAAAGCACGCAGCTCACGCAAGGCGCTCACCACCGGCTCGCGGGTGCGCGGGACCACCGCGTGGGAGGCTCTGGTTTCACACGGGAGCCTCCGCCGAAAGCACCCCCGACCGGATGGCGCGGACCTTGCCCTGCTGCAGTACACCAGCGGCACCACCGGCAGCCCCAAGGGCGTCATGCTCAGCCATACCAACCTCCTCGCGAATGCCGCCCAGGGCAGGGCGTGGGTGCCAGGGCTCTCCGAAGGGGACGAGGTCTTCTACGGCGTCCTCCCCCTGTTCCACGCGTACGGAATGACCCTCTGCCTCACCTTCGCGATGAGCATCGGTGCGACGGTGGTGCTGTTCCCGAAGTTCGATGTCGACCTCGTGCTGACCGCCCTCTCGAAGACCCCTGCAACGTTCCTGCCCGCCGTTCCTCCCATCTATGAAGCGCTCGCCCGCGCCGCTGAACGTCGCAAAGTCGACCTCTCCGGCATCCGGTTCGCGATCTCCGGAGCGATGAGCCTGCCGGTGCCGATCGTCCGGCGCTGGGAGCATGCGACCGGCGGCCTCCTCGTCGAGGGCTACGGCATGACCGAAGCGTCGCCGGTTGCGCTGGGCAACCCGATCGGCCCGACCCGCCGGCCTGGGACCGTCGGCGTGCCCTTCCCGAACACCGAGATCCGCGTCGTCGACCCGGCCGACACCTCAGTGGAACGTGAACCGGGCGAAGCGGGTGAACTGTTGATCCGAGGTCCGCAGGTGTTCTCCGGTTACTGGAAGCGCCCTGAGGACACCGCGGCGGCGTTGATCGGCGACGGCTGGCTGCGCACCGGCGACATCGTCGAGGTCTCGGCCGACGGGTTCGTCACCATCGTCGACCGGGTCAAGGAGCTCATCGTCACCGGTGGCTTCAACGTGTCACCCTCTGAGGTGGAACAGGCCCTCATGGATCACCCGGACGTGCGTGAAGCCGCCGTCGTCGGCCTCCCCCGGGAGAGCGGCGGGGAGGATGTGGCCGCCGCAGTGGTCATGCAGGACGGGACCGTGTTCGACCCGAACTCCCTGCGCGACTTCTGCCGCAGAAGCCTGACCGCTTACAAGGTCCCTAAACAGATCGTCCAGGTCGACGAACTCCCCCGGTCGCTCATCGGCAAGGTTCTGCGCAAGGACGTCCGCGAACGGATGCTGGCCGGCTGATCGTCCACTGAGACGCACGCTTCGCAGGAGATCGCACGGTTATCAGGACGCTTTGGCGACTTCTGTCCTGAAAATCGTGCGATCTCCTGTTTTGAGGCCGAGCCGGCAGGCACAGAAGCATGGACTCGATCGGCTCAGAGTCGTATGGTCGGCTCATGGATGTCGTCCTCGTTCCCGGTTTCTGGTTGAGGGGATCCAGCTGGGATCCCGTGCTTCCCGCGTTGAGGGCAGCCGGGCATCGCGTCCATGCGCTCACGCTGCCGGGGCTGGAGTCCCTCGACGCCCGCCGGAACGGCATCGGCCTGCGTGATCACGTCGATTCGGTTCTCGCCACGATCGACTCGATCGGCGAGCCGGTGGCGCTGGTCGGCCACTCAGGGGGCGGTGCGATCATCCATGCCGCGGTCGACGCCCGACCGGATCGCGTGCGCAGGGCCATCTACGTCGACAGCGGACCGCTCGCGGACGGCTTCCTCATCAACGACGAGATGCCCACCGTCGGCGACGACCTCCCGTTGCCCGGCTGGTCCGCATTCTCAGACTCCGACCTCGTCGACCTCGACGACCGGCTGCGTCGGCATCTCCGGGAGATCGCGGTTCCTGAACCTCGGGGTGTCGCCTTCGACCGGCAGGAACTGTCGGATGAGCGACGCTACGACGTTCCGGTCACCGTGATCACCTGCACGTTCCCGTCGGCGGACATGCAGGCAGCCATCGAGAACGGTGCGGTCTTCACCGCCGAGCTCGCGAAGGTGCACGACTATGAGATCGTCGACCTGCCCACCGGGCACTGGCCCCAGTTCACGAAACCGGCCGAACTCGCCGAGGCGCTCGTCGCGGCGCTCCGCGAACGGTAGCTCGCCGCACGCTTCGCAGGACATCGCACGGTTACCAGGATGCTTTCGCGACTTCGGTCCTGAAAATCGTGTGATCTCCTGTTTTCCGTGCCAGCCGTCAGAGCGCCTCGGTTCAACCCAGGGGTGAGGGCGCTCCCTAGAGACTCTCGGCGGAGCCGAGAGTCGAAGGCGCTCCCTAGAGATTCTCGGCGGAGCCGAGAATCGAAGGCGCTCCCTAGAGATTCTCGGCGGAGCCGAGAGTCGAAGGGCGGTCAAACCGCATGAACCGCTCCACATCCGAGTCGACGAGGATGTCACTCGGGCGCAACGGGCGGGTGAGGTATAGCCCGTCGAGGGAGGTCAGCCGGCTGAGCGCGACGTACGTCTGGCCGGGGCTGAACGCACGGGAGCCGAGGTCGATGATGGCACTGTCGTAGGTCTTGCCTTGCGACTTGTGGATAGTGACCGCCCAGGCGAGCCGGAGCGGGAACTGGGTGAACTCGGCGACGATGTCCTTCTTCAGCTGCTTCGTCGCGGCGATGTAGCTGTACCGGTACTTCTCCCACACAACGGGTTCCACTTCGACGATCTCACCGTCGATCTCGACGAAGACGTTGGTGTCGATCTTCGTGACCCGCCCGATCGTTCCGTTCACCCAGCGTTGGCCCTCGCCGCCTCCTCCGCTGTCGTTGCGGAGGAACATCACCTGCGCGCCGACCTTGAGCTCGAGTGTTTCGTCGGCCGGGTACGTCGCCTTCCCGAAGTCCCCGCTCACTTCGGCGGTGGCCTTGAGCGCGCGTCCCGGCAGTTTCGCGAGCGCGGCAGCGTTGATGCGGTTCACGATGTCGTTGCGCGTCGCCAGGGTGATCGTTCCGTCATCTGGCGGTGTCCGCGCCCCCATCGTGTTGAGCGCCCCGGCGATCTGAGCGGTGACCTGTCCGTGACGGACGGCGTTGAGCATGTACTTGAAGTCGGCATCCGACTGCCGGTGGATCTCGGTCAGTTCGATGATGTGCAGCGGCGTTTCCTGCCACACCTTCGCGTCGAAGAACCAGAACGACCGGTAGGTGTCCTGAATGTAGTTGCGTTCCTCGCCCTGGCCGGGCACCGGCGCCAGCTGGTACGGGTCGCCGAACAGCACGACCTGCACGCCGCCGAAAGGTTCGTGACGGCGTTGGCGGGCCTGCCGGAGGCTGCGGTCGATGGCATCCATCAGGTCGGCGTTGACCATCGAGACCTCGTCGATGACGATCGTGTCGATGGTGTTGAGCAGCTTCTTGACCTGGTCGCTCTGGTCGATGTCGTGGTCGGCGATGAGCCCGATCGGCAGGCGGAACAGCGAGTGGATGGTCTGCCCGCCGACGTTGAGCGCTGCGACGCCGGTAGGAGCGCAGATGACGATCTGCTTCTCGGTGTTCCAGGACAGGTGGTTCAGCAGGGTGGACTTTCCGGTTCCGGCACGACCGGTGACGAACACGTTCTCCCGGGTGCCTTCGATGCGGTCGAAAACGGACTGCTGCTCGGGGGAGAGTTCGAATGCCGGCTTGGGGTTGGTCACGGATGCCTTCAGTGAGAGTTCGCTTGAAGTATCCACTGTATTCGCCGGGGCTGGGAGGGGCGCACGGAGGGTGTGGAATGGCATCCGTTCGTCGCCTCCTGCCGAGGGATGATCTGTCGCGACACCATAGGATAGCTGCGTGAGCCAGCCCCAAAATCCCGTTCAGATGCACCCTCAAGAGAGCGCACCGGCCGGCTGGACGGAACCGCCCGCACCTGAACCTCACCCATCCGCGACGCAGCGCACCAGGGCAACCATCATCTGGGCTGTCGTCGGGACGATGCTCATCGGTGCGGCGTTCGCCGCGATTGGGGCCCTCAACCGCGACGTGTACGGCGCCGGGGCATTCGTCGGCAACTATCTCAGCGCGCTGCAGAGGAAGGATGCCGCAAGCGCCCTGCAGATCCCCGGGGTCGAGCTGGAAGAATCCGACCTCACGGAGGCTGGACTTCCCGAGGGGAGCTCGAATGCGCTGCTTCGGAACGCTGCCCTCCCCGAGCTGACCAACCTCGCCCTCGTTGACGACCTCGATCAGGGGGACGGCATCCACGCGGTCACCTGGTCCTTCGAAAGCAACGACGCGTACGGCGAATCCACGTTCCTGGTTCAGCGTGCTGGAACTCGATTCCCCCTCATCCCGACCTGGTCTTTCGCCGAGAGCCCGCTCGCGGTGGTGAACCTGGCCGTGGAGCACGCGACGGTATTCAGTGCGAACGGGTTCGGCCTCGACGCCCGGTCGTTGACCGGAGTAGCGGTTCCGTCGTTCCACAACATCGTGAATGTGCAGGTCTTCACGCCTGGGGCATACGTCTTCGAGTCGACGAGTGACTTGCTCACTTCTGACAAGGAATCGGTCCTCGTCGACGAGCCCAGCCGCGTGCACGAGGCCGCCGTGAAAGCGGCGCCGACAGACGAGTTCGTGACGGCGGCTCAGAAGGCCGTGAACGCGCAACTCGATGCGTGTACCGAACAGAAGGTGCTGCAACCGACCGGATGCCCGTTCGGCATCGTCGTCGACGATCGCATCTCAGGCGATCCACAGTGGTCGTTCGAGGAGTACCCAGAGGTCACGGTCGAAGCAGGACCGGAATCCTGGGTGATCCCCACCACGCGGGGTGACGCTCACCTCGCGGTCGACGTTCAGTCGCTCTACGACGGGTCAATCACCCCGTACGACGCGGACGTGCCGTTCTCGATGGCTGGCAATCTCTACATCCTGTCGGACGGGACCGTCGCGGCGACTCTCGCCGAAGACGGCGACGCGTAGGCCGTTCAGCCGCGGCCGGACATCCGAGCGAGACGCTCGTTGTACTCCTTGAGTTCGGCGTCATCGGTACGATCTGCGTTTCGATCGAGCCGCTTCTGATCCTTGGTGTCGCTGCGGCTCCACTGGATGGCGACGGTGATGGCCAGGGCGATGGTCGGCAACTCACCGAGGCTCCAGGCGATGCCGCCGCCGGTCTGCTGGTCGGCGAGCGGGGTCGAGCCCCAGGTCCGGCCCATGGCTCCGAACCAGTCGGCGAGGAACAGCCCGACGTTCGACATGATCGCGAGCCCGAAGAAGGCGTGGGCAGCCATCGTGGCGAGCAGCAGCAGCAGTCGCAACGGGTAGGAGAGCCGGAACGGAACCGGGTCGACACCGATGAGCGACTGCACGAAGAGGTACCCCGTGAGCACGAAGTGAACGATCATCCACTCGTGCCCGATGTGGTCGGTCATTGACCAGCGCATCAGCGGTGAGTAGTAGAAAATCCAGAGCGAGCCGACGAAGAGGACGGCGGCGACGATCGGGTTGGCGATGACGCCGGCGAACTTCGAGTGAACGGCGAGGAGGATCCACTCGCGTGCACCGCGGGATCCGTCGTCCCTCTTCTCGATGGCTCGCATGGCGAGGGTCACAGGGGCGCCGGGGACGAGGAGCACGGGGACGAGCATGGTGAGGCCCATGTGCCCGAGCATGTGCACGCTGAAGAGGTAGTCCTGGTAGGCGGCGACGCCGCCGCTCGTGAGGTAGAAGAGCACGAGCAGGCCGAGCACCCACAACACGGTGCGATGGATCGGCCACGTGTCGCCGCGGCGGCGAAGGCGGACCACGCCTGCCACGTAGAAGAAGATTCCGAACGCCGTGATCAGCAGCCAGATCAGGTCGATGTCCCAGACGGTGAAGTAGCGCTCAAAGGTCAGTTCTGGGGGAAGAGGTTCACCGGTGAGGATCTCAGCGGCGGTCGGCACTCCTGGGAGCTCTTCGGGCACGGGCGTTGCCGTGCGGGCGAGCGCGGCGGCGAGGCCGGAGGCGATGCCCATGAACGCGAGTTCGGCGACGACGATCCACCAGAAGTAGCGCCCGATCGACGCGCCCGCAGCTTTCATCCGCCCGATCAGCCAGTTGCGCTGCACGGCTCCGAACAGCCCGATCGCGATCAGCACGGCGGCTTTTCCGAGGACGAGGACGCCGTATGGGGTGAGGAGGTGGTCGAGCGTGCCGATCCGAAGCTCCGCGCTCGCGTAGCCTGACACAGCGACGACGATGAAGGACGCCAGGGCGAGAGTCGAATAGCGCTCGATGACGGGGATGATGCGGCCGGACTCGAGTGTCTCTCGAAGAAGGATGATCGTGAGCAGGCCGCCGAGCCACACCGCGGCGAAGAGGAGGTGCAGCCCGAGTCCGGTGACCGCGGCGTCGTGACCGGCGGTGCCCGCCGCGTGGCCCTGCTGCGCCATCGGCACGAGCGAGATCAGCGCGAGCACTCCAATGAACACCATGAGGATTTGGCCGCGCACGGCGAAGCACAGCACGGTGAGTGTGGCGGCGATGAGGGTGGTGGCGAGCCAGGCCTGCCCCAGTTCGACGTCGGTGAAGAACAGGCCGAGTTTTGCGCCGAACTGGTCATCGAAGGTGATGGCGGTGCCGGTGACGTTCAGGAAGGTCAGAAAGCCGGTGGCGCCGGCGGCGATGGCGTACACCGCAGCACCGGATGCCGCGACATCGAGGGCGCGGTGGTATTCGTCCTTCTTCGGCGAGAAGGCGAACAGCGCAAGCACGATGGCGCCGATCGTCACAGCAGCGCCGAGGTTGACGAAAAGCTTCGCGATCGGCAGCCCGAACCGCACGAGAGCGCCCGGGTCGCCGATGGGACGCGGGTCCGCTCCGCCGCCGTAGGCCAGTCCGACCATCAGCGCGAGGAGCGAGGCGGCGACGAGGACGGCGGGGCCGACGATCCGGGTTACACGAAGCACCCTTCAAGCCTACGTTGCAGCGCGGTCGCCAACCTGCGGTACTGCTGACCGCCGCCCGCCGTGGCCACACTTCGAGGGAAGAGCGGATGCCCCGAATTCCGCGTTAACGACGAAAGGGGATGCCACGCGGTGCGTGGCATCCCCTTTCAGACGATTACTTTGCGGCAGCCTTCAGCTTTGAACCAGCCGAAACCTTGACCGAGTGACCGGCCGGGATCTGGATCTCAGCACCGGTCTGCGGGTTACGGCCCGTGCGTGCTGCACGCGAGGTGCGCTCGACTGCGAGCCATCCCGGGATGGTGACCTTGACGTCGTTGCTGACCGAGTCAGCGAGAACGGCGAACAGCGAGTCGAGGACGCCGCCAACGGTCGCCTGGCTCTGGTTCGTCTCGGATGCGATCTTTGCAACGAGCTCGGTCTTGTTAAGCGACTTATCAGCCATTGAGTTGTCCTCCTCGGACTTTGCTTTCTACAGCCTGTTTCATAACTTGCCCCGAGTCGTTCGTGCACCCGGGCCGGTCTGTCTGACCGCCTCGAATGTATCAGAGTTCCGCATGTTCTCGCGGAAATCGGGCTCGTGTGGCCCCTTTTTCTCCGGCGTGTCACAGCATCCGTCGCTTTGACACCAGATTTTCCACCTCAGATCACGCTCTCAGCGAAAATCCGCGTCATTCTGCGACTTTTGCTGTTAACGACACAACGGGTGCCGGCCCGAAGGCCGACACCCGTTGAAACAGAGTCTGTGGTGCTTACCAGCTCGACTTGGTGATGCCGGGCAGTTCGCCCTTGTGCGCCATGTCACGGAAGCGGACACGCGAGATGCCGAACTTCGAGAGGTGGCCGCGGGGGCGTCCGTCAACAGCGTCACGGTTGCGCAGGCGCACCGGTGAAGCGTTGCGGGGAAGCTTCTGCAGGCCGAGGCGAGCGGCTTCACGCGACTCGTCGGTGCCGTTCGGGTCCACGAGGGCCTTCTTCAGCTCGAGGCGCTTTGCTGCGTAACGCTCAACGATAACTTTGCGCTGGTTGTTCTTCGCGATCATGCTCTTCTTAGCCATGGCTTAGCGCTCCTCTCGGAATTCAACGTGCTTGCGCACTACGGGGTCGTACTTCTTCAGTACGAGACGGTCGGGGTTGTTTCGACGGTTCTTCTTGGTCACGTAGGTGTAACCGGTGCCTGCCGTCGAACGAAGCTTGATGATCGGACGAATGTCCTGTGCTTTTGCCATTAGATCTTCTCCCCACGGGCCAGCAGGTCCTTGACGACCGACTCAATTCCGCGAGCATCGATAACCTTGATGCCCTTGGCGCTCAGCGTGAGCGTGACGTTACGGCGAAGCGACGGTACGAAGTACGTCTTCTTCTGCACGTTCGGGTCGAAGCGACGCTTGGTGCGTCGGTGCGAGTGCGAAATGTTGTGTCCGAAGCCGGGAACGGCTCCGGTCACCTGGCAGGTTGCTGCCATGGTTCTCTCCTTCAATACCGCAGAACTTTCGTCCTGCCCAAGATCTCTTGTCGGCACACGAAACCGCTCGACTTTGACGACGAGGGGATTGTGTATGCGATCTGAGTGGGAGGTGCCCACTCAGCCAAGGGTCTATCGTACAGGAGATTCCGCGGTTCTGCGAACGGGCATCGCTAGTGCGCCGCTGCCGCCGTACACGCGGCACAGAGCCCGAAGATGTCGACGATGTGCCTGGCATCCGTGAATCCATGGTCGGATGCCGTCTGCCTCGCCCACTGTTCCACCTCGGTGGCCGCGATCTCCACGGTGAGGCCGCAGTTGCGGCAGATCAGGTGGTGGTGGTGGCCCGTGGATGCGCACGCACGGTAGAGGCTCTCGCCGTCGGGCGACTGGAGGGAGTCGGCTTCGCCGACGTTGGCCAGGTCGGCGAGGGCCCGGTAGACGGTGGCGAGTCCGATATGGGATCCCGCGTCACGGAGGCCCTGGTGCAGGCCCTGCGCGCTGACGAATCCGTCGCGCGAATCGAGCGCCTCACGGACGGCTTCCCGCTGCCAGGTGTTCCTCTTCACTGCCACGTTTTCACTGCCTTCGTTGACCTGGTTCTAGCGTAGCCCGGGGCGCGGTCTGGCACGCAGACCGACCAGACGGGCGACGAGGTAGATGAAAAATGAGATCGTCGTGATGTACGGGCTGATCGGCAACGACCCACCGATGGCCAGCAGGATGCCGCCGACCGCGGAGACGAAACCGAACACCATCGCGAGCACGGGCACGAGAATCGGGGAGGCCGACAGGCGCAAGGCCGCGGCGGCCGGTGTGACGACGAGGGCGAGCACGAGCAGCGCGCCGATGATCTGCACCGAGACCGCGACGATCAGCCCGAGCAGAACCATGAACGCGAGCGAGACGAATCGTGTCGGCACTCCGCGTGCAGCAGCCACGTCGGCGTCGAGGCTGTCAAAGCTCAACGGGCGCCAGATCAGCAGCAGGGAGACGAGCACGACGAGGCTGATCGCGCTGAGCCAGCCCAGCTGCGGGTCGTCGACCGAGATGATCTGGCCGGTGAGCAGGCCGAACTTGTTGGCGCTTCTCCCGGGATACAGGGCCAGGAACAGGATTCCGAGGCCCAGTCCGAACGGCATGAGGACGCCGATGATCGAGTTCCTGTCCCTGGCACGCGAGCCGAGTATCCCGATCACGATGGCGGCGACGAGAGCACCGGCCAGCGACCCGGCCACGACGTTCATCCCGAACAGCAGGGCTGCCGCTGCGCCGGCGAAGGACAGTTCGCTGATTCCGTGCACGGCGAAGGCCATGTCGCGCTGCATGACGAAGACTCCGATGAGACCGCCGACGATGCCGAGGACAGCACCGGCGAGGATCGAGTTCTGCACCAGGCCGAGGAGTTCGCCGTAGTTCTCGAAGTTGAACATCCGCGACCACAGGTCGTCGTCGCCGATCGCGAGCAGCGTCGCGGCCCTCACGCGCCGGCCTCGCCGTGACCGTGGTGGTGGGTTTCGCTGTCAGGGATGCCGACGACGACGACCCTGCCGCCGGTGCGGAGCACCTCGACGGGGGTCCCGTACAACTCGGTGAGCACGTCGCTGCGCAGCACTTCGTCCGGCGTCCCTTCACGGAACTGCCCGCCGGCGAGGTACAGGATGCGGTCGACCATACCGAGTACCGGATTCACGTCGTGAGTGACGAAGACGACGGGCGTGCCGTGCTCGCGTCGCCGACGGTCGATCAGTTCGGAGACGCCGCGCTGGTGCTGCAGGTCCAGGCTGAGCAGCGGCTCGTCGCAGAGCAGCATCCGTGGGTCTCCGGCGAGCGCCTGGCCGACCCGGAGCCGCTGTTGCTCGCCGCCGGAGAGGTTCCCGACCGGTTCGTCGGCGTAGTGGGAGGCGCCGACGGACTCCAGGAGATTATCGACCTGGCGCCTCTCCGCCCCACGGCTGACCGGGAGGCCGAAGCGGTGTCCGTTGACGCCGAGGGCGACGAGGTCGCGCCCTCGCATCGGCGTGCCGCCGGGGATGAGTTTCTGCTGGGGGATGTAGCCGATCCGCCGGTCGCCGCGGCGCACCGGGTGCCCGTCGAACCGGATCGTGCCGGAGTCGAGCGACTGCTGGCCGAGGATCGTCTTGAGCAGGCTCGTCTTGCCTGAGCCGTTCGGTCCGAGAACGGCGAGGAACTCACCGGCGCAGACATCAAGGGTGAGGTCGTTCCACAGCACGCGCTCACCGAAGCCGAGCGCCGCATCCTTCAGGCTGAGGATCGGGTTGCTCGGGTGGTGGTGACCCGGCGTCGAGGCGGTCATGAGTGGAGCGCGTCGCTGATCGCGGCAATGTTGTCCGTCATCCAGCTCAGGTAGCTGTCCCCGTCCGGAAGCGTCTCAGCGAAGGACACCACGGGAACGGAGTTCTTCTCCGCTGCGGCGCGGAGCTGCTCGGTCTCGCTGCTGCCGGTCTGCTCGTTGTACGCAAGCAGAGCGATGTTGCCCGATGCGATAACGGCGAGTGTGTCGCGCAGGCTCGCGGGCGAGACATCCGCCCCCTCCTCGATCGCGGCGCTGAAGTCGTCCGGGGTCACGTTGACGAGCCCGGATGCCTCGAGCAGGTACAGCGGAACCGGTTCGGTGATCGCCACCCCGGCTCCGTCGAACTCTGCTTTGAGGGCGTCGGTGGAGGCGGTTAGCGAAGCGAGCTCCTCTGAGAAGGCGGTGTAATTCTCGGCGAAGGCTGCGGCGTTCTCCTCGTCGAGCTGCGAGAAGACGTGAGCGAGCGTGCTCGCGAGTGCGTCGATGGTCGTGAGGTCGTACCAGACGTGCTCGTTGAGCCCTTCGACGTGCCCGTGTCCATCGTCTTCGGTGTGCCCCTCCTCGATGGCGGCGTGCCCCGACAGGTCGACGACGTTGACCATTTCCAGGTCGTCCGCACCGGAGGCATCCACGAGCGTGTCGATGAAGGGGTCGTACCCGCCGCCGTTCTCGATCACGAGCTCGGCCTTCGATACGGCGAGCTGGTCCTGCGCGCTGGCCTCGTAACTGTGCGGGTCCTGCGCGACGGAGTCGATGATGCTCGTCACGTCGACGTGGTCTCCGCCGATGGCTGACGCGATGTCGCCGTACACGTTGGTGGATGAGACGACGCGGATGCCGGTCGGCTCCGTCGCGGTCTCGCCCGCGGCTGGGGAGCATCCGCTCAGGACGAGGGCTGCGGCTGGGAGCAGCAGAAGGAAGCGGAAGCGGGATGTGTTCACCCGGAACACATTACGCGTAATGATAACGGTTATCAAATGCGATTGTCCTTAACCGCGAGTTGCCCGGTTTTCAGGGTGCGCACGCGGCAACACCCCGAAAACCGGGCAACTCGAACCAGTGGTTCTAGGCGGTGAGGCCGTTGACGTACTCCTGGTTGTCTTCGATCCACTTCTCGACGACGGGGGCGTAATCGTCGCCCTCGTAGTCGATGAACATCGCCTTGACGAGGGACATCAGCGTTTCGCTGTCCATCGTGAAGTCTTCAAGGTAGCCTGCGGCTTTCGGCGAGGACTCGGCGAACTCGGTGCTTCCGTAGCTGGAGAGGCTTTCGGTCGAACCGAAGGCACCCTCGGGGTCTTCGAGGTTCTTCAGCGGGAACTGCGCGTATGCACGGTGCGGCTCCCAGAGGGTGACGACGACGTTCTCACCCTTGTCGGTCGCGCTCTTGAGCTCGGTGAGCATCGCGGCGGTCGACGACGTGACGAACTCCATGTCGTCGAGGCCGTAGGTCGGGATGACGTCGTTCTCCATGGCGGCGGTGAGGCCGGCGCCAGGCTCGATGCCGACGATCTGGTTGCCAAAGAGGTCGGCGTTGTCGGCCAGTTCCTCGATCGAGTCGATCGGAGCATCCTCGTTGACCGCGAGGGTCAGCTTGGACTCCTCGTTCCAGGCGCCAAGCTCGACGATGTCATCGCCGTAGGTTTCCAGGTACGCGGCGTGGGTTTTGGGCAGCCAGACGTCGGTGGTGAAGTCGTAGTCACCGGAGGAAAGGCCTTCGAAGACCGGGGCCGGGTCGGCGTATTCGAGCTCGACCGAGTAGCCCTCTTCTTCAAGAATGGTCTTCCAGAGCCAGCTGGTCGCGACTCCTTCGTCCCAGCCGTTGAACACGGCGAGGGTGAGGTCCTTCTTCTCTCCGCCATCGGCGGAGGAGCCGGCCTCAGGGCTGGCGCAGCCGGCGAGGCCGATCAGGCTTGCCGCTGCGAGTGCTGCGATGGCGATTCTGCTGTTTTTCTTCATGGTGTTCCTCTCGTTGCTGTGTCGATTGGACCAACGGACATTCACGTGCAAGTGCGGTGTCCGAAGCTTGGGGTCAGGAGGCGCTGGCAGCGACGAGCTGCTCATCCTTCTGCGAAACGGATGCTTCCGCATTCACGCTGGGGACGGCATCCGCTTTCTTGACCCGCGGTTTGCGGGTGCCGAGGGATGCCGTGAGCCGGTCGAGCACGATGGCAAGGATCACGACGGACAAGCCGGCTTCGAAGCCGAGTCCGATGTCGAGCCGGTTGAGGCTCGCGACGACGTCGCCGCCGAGCCCGCCGGCGCCGACCATGCCGGCAATGACGACCATGGAGAGCGACAACATGATGACCTGGTTGACACCGGCCATGATGCTCGGCATCGCGAGCGGAAGCTGAATCTGGCGCAGGATCCGGAACGGTGAGGATCCGAAGGCGTGGCCGGCTTCGACAACTTCCTTATCGACGCCGCGGATACCGAGTTCGGTCAGCCGGACGCCGGGCGCCAGAGCGAAGACGATCGTCGCCACGATGCCGGGGACCACACCGACGCGGAACAGGATGAGGGCTGGGATCAGATACACAAGCGCGGGCATCGTCTGCAGGAAGTCAAGGATGGGCTTGAGGATCCGCGATGCGTTGTCGAAGCGTGCGCCCAGTATCCCGAGCGGCACACTGATGATCACCGCGATGATGCTGGCGACAAGAACGAGCGACAGAGTATCCATCGCGTTCTCCCACTGGTCGACCGCGAGGATCAGGGTGAAGCCGACGAGAACGCCAAGCGCGAGCTTCCAGCCTCTGGCGAGGAACCCGAGAGCCGCGACGGCGAGGATGATCACCCAGAACGGCGGTGACTGAAAGACGAGGTTGATGAGGTCATGGGCGCCGAGGAAAATGGCCCGGAGCACATCGAAGAAAGGCTGTGCCACATCGGTGAGCACGTCGACAAAATCCTCGACCCATTGGCCGAGCGGAATACGGATGTCCATCAGTTGAAGCTTCCTTCTCTCACGGCTTCGACATCGTCGGAGTGCACGCGGGTTTTCGTGTCTACTTCGTCGGTCATACCGGCGGTTTCACGGAGGGTCTGGGTGATGACCTCGACGGCGACGGTTGCCGGTGTTTCGATGACCTGGTTCTCGCCGGTTGTCGTGGGAACGTTGGCGAGTGCGGCGAGGAGCGTGACCCGGGGGATGGCGCCCAGCAGGCGCCCTCTTTCATCGACAACGGCGACCGGAAGGTGGCTCTCAGCGGCCGGCTCGAACAGGTCGACGAGGTACTGGTCTGGGCCGACGGTTGCTGGGTCGTTGCGCACGATCGTCATCAGGTCGCGGTTTCCGGCCTTGACGTGCTTGAGCACGTCCCGGTCGTGCACGACGCCGAGGAGCTTACGGCCATTGCCGACGACGAACGCGGCGGATGTCTGCATGTCACGCATCGTGCGCAGGGCGGCACGGGGGCCGGCCGAGCCGGAAACGACGGCGCGCGCTGGTTCCATCACTCCGGCGGCGGTGAGGACACGAGCCCGGTCGACGTCCTGTACGAACTGGGCCACGTAGTCGTTGGCAGGGTCGGTGAGAATCTCGTCGGGCGTGCCGACCTGCACAATGCGACCATCACGCATGACCGCGATGCGATCACCGAGGAACATGGCCTCGTTGAGGTCGTGGGTGATGAAGATGATGGTTTTGCCGAGTTCCTGCTGCAACTCGACGAGCTGCTCCTGCATCTCACGACGGATCAGCGGGTCAAGCGCCGAGAAGGCCTCGTCCATCAGCAGGACGTCGGTGTCGGAGGCAAGGGCGCGGGCCAGGCCCACGCGCTGCTGCATTCCGCCTGACAGCTCGCCCGGGAGTTTGTCTTCCCAGCCGGAGAGACCGACGCGGTCGACGACATCCTGTGCGCGCTTGCGGCGCTCGTCGAGGCTCACACCCTGCACTTCAAGTCCGTATGCGGCGTTGTCGAGCACTGTGCGGTGCGGGAGCAGCGCGAAGTGCTGGAAGACCATGGAGATCTTCGTGCGTCGAACCTCACGCAGCTGCTTCGACGGGACGCCGCTGACGGGCGAGCCGTAGACAGTGACGTTACCCGCGGTGGGCTCAAGGAGCCCGTTGAGCATGCGGATCAGCGTCGACTTGCCCGAACCGCTGAGCCCCATGACGACGAAGATCTCGCCCTTTTTCACCTCGAACGAGGCATCGATCACGGCTGCGGTTCCCAGAGCGGTGAGTTCACCGCGGGACGCGCCAGCCTGAAGCCGTTTGACGACTTCACGCTGCTTCTTGCCGAATACCTTGTAGACGTTGCTTACCTCGACGGCAACAGTGTCGCTCACGTTTTCTCCGGTGCGTGCAGGCGCGTCACCGACCGGTCAAAAACCGGCTCGATGCGAACAACTGCTCGCGAGTTTTACGACCGGGTCAGGGACGAATGCACTACCCCACCCATCAAGCGTCGACGACCTGTGCGTCAGAAGCGAATCGGGGTTGTGCAGGCGCGGCCATGGGGCCGCCGCCAACGTCGCAGGACCATACGCCCGAATGTGCGACATTTCTGTGTCACATCCGTTCGCGGACTAGCGTTCCGGCCATCATGGCCTTCACCGAGCCTAACAGAACTGTCGGGTGTGCCCTATTCGGGGGCCAACCGGCCTCCTGCATTCATGCCTCTTCTGCAGGGTGTTCACGGCATCCGTTCGTAGACTATGAGGGCCAACCGCGCAATCTTGGGAGAACACCATGGGCTTTTTCGACAGACTTTTCGGCACAGGGCAGCGTGAACCGGAGCCGGTGCGCCGGCAGTACGTTCCTCAGCCCCAGGGCCGCAGCGACGACGAGATCGCGGTCGAACGCTACCGTTACCTGCTGAGGACGGCGCCGCCCGAAGCCATCGAGCAGGCCCACGAGGAAGCGTTCGCGCGGCTCACCCCCGAACAGCGCCGCCTGTTGTTCCAGCAGCTCAGCGCGGATGCCGCCCCCGGCGACGCCCCACGCGGTGACGACCCGCACTCGCTGGCGCAGTCGGCCACCCGGTCGGAGCTCCGGCAGCCAGGCACCATGGAACGCACGATGACCGGCCCGAGCTTCGGCAGCATGGTCGGCAGTTCCCTGCTCGGCACCGTCGCGGGGTACTTCATCGCTTCGGCGGTGGTCGGCGCGTTCATGCCTGACATGTCCGGCGGCGAAGCAGGTGGCGAGGGCGGCGACGCCGGTTCCGACGGCGGCGGGGACGCCGGCGGCGACTACAGTGCTGATGCCGGCGGTTCCGACTTCAGCGGCAGCGGAGGCGACTTCGGCAGCGGAGGCGACTTCGGCGGCGGCGACTTCGGCGGAGGCTTCGACTTCTAGGCATGTGTGCCGCGCGGGTCTTTGAGGCCCGCGCGGGTGCAGTTTCACCCGCGCCCAACAACGTCACCCGCGCAAGCGGTGGGCGCGGTGCGCCACGACTTCAGTCGAGCAGCAGCGCCGGTTCCTCGATGATCGACGCGACGTCGGCGAGGAACCGGGATGCGACATCCCCATCGACGACCCGGTGGTCGAACGACGCACCGAGCGTTGTCACGAACCGTGAGCGGACTTCGCCGTCGACGACCCAGGGCTTCTGCTTGATCGTGCCGAGCGCGACGATGCCGACTTCACCGGGGTTGAGGATCGGTGTGCCGGTGTCCATGCCGAAGACGCCGATGTTCGTGACGGTGATCGTGCCTCCCTGCTGGTCGGCAGGCGGCGTCTTCCCGTCCCGTGCAGTCAGCGTGAGCTCTTCGAGGGCCTGGGCCAGCTGAAGTAGGCTCATCGACTGGGCTTCTTTGATGTTCGGCACGATCAGCCCCCGCGGGGTGGCTGCGGCGACGCCGAAGTTCACGTAGTGCCGCACGATGATTTCGTCATCCGTCCACGTCGCGTTGACCGTCGGGTTCCTGCGGACCGCCCAGATCATCGCCTTGGCCATGATCAGCAGCGGCGAGACCTTCACACCCGCGAAGTCCGTCGAGTTCTTGAGCCGCTTGATGAACTCCATCGTGCGTGTGGCGTCGACATCGACGAACAGTGAGACGTGCGGCGCCTTGAACGCCGACTCAACCATCGCGTTGGCGATCTGCTTGCGCACGCCCTTGACAGGGATCCGCTCCTCGCGGGCGTCACCCCACTCCGGTGTTTCGATGTTGCGGAAGACGCTCGCCTGCGAGGCTTCACGCACGACGTCGTCGCGGGTGACCTCTCCCCCGATGCCCGTCCCGGTAACCGTTTTAAGGTCGACGCCGAGGTCCTTGGCGAGTTTGCGGATCGGCGGTTTCGCGATGACGGGGCCGGTAGCAACGGGAACGGATGCCGGCCGAGCGGCGGGCGCTGCGACATCCGCCTTGCGACGCCGGGAGGTGACGGCACCGGCGTTACCGTAGCCGACGAGCACAGCACCGGGCTTCTCGACGTCGATGGAGTTGCGCGTGTCGGCGATTGCCTCCTCGGTTTCACTGGAGATCGCCGCGGGGGCGACGGCGGCAGCGGCCGGCGCTCCGGCGTCAGAGGCGCTGGAAACGGCGGCGTCCGCAGAGGAGCTGATGGTGATGATCGGCGTGCCGACGTCGACGGTTCGACCCTCGTCCACGAGGATCGCCGACACCGTGCCCTCGTACGGCGACGGCAGTTCGACGAGCGACTTGGCCGTTTCGATCTCGACGAGCACCTGGTTGAGTTCGACGGAATCTCCCGGCGCGACCCTCCACGAGACCACTTCGGCCTCGGTGAGTCCCTCACCGGCATCCGGCATCAGAAACTGGAACTCGCTCATGGATTTCTCTCTTTCGCGCGTCCGGAGACGCTAGTAGGCAAGTGCCCGGTCGACGGCCTCTAGGACACGGTCGGCGTCGGGGAGGAAGAGTTTCTCGAGTTTGGCAGGGGGGAAAGGGACGTCGAAGCCCGACACCCGAAGCACCGGCGCTTCGAGCGAGAAGAAAGCGCGCTCGGCGACGGTCGCGGCGATCTCCGAACCGACGGACACGTTGCCAGGAGCCTCCTGCGCGACGATCAGGCGGCCGGTCTTGCGCACACTCTCGAGGAGCGGCTCATAGTCGATCGGTGCGAGCGAACGGAGGTCGACAACCTCAAGGCTGATGCCGTCGGCAGCAGCAAGTTCTGCAGCCTGCAACAGCACGGTGACCATCGCGCCGTGCGCGACGAGGGTGGCATCCGTTCCCAACCGGACCACCCTGCTGGCATGCAGCGGGGCAGCTGACTGGGACAGGTCCACGTCACCCTTTGGCCAGTAGCGGCTCTTCGGTTCGAAGAACATCACCGGGTCGTTGGAGGCGATGGCCTCCTGGATCATCCAGTAGGCGTCGTTCGGCGTGGAGGGGCTCACCGAACGGAGTCCGGCCGTGTGCGCGAAGTACGCCTCCGGGCTTTCCTGGTGGTGTTCGACAGCGCCGATGTGTCCGCCATACGGCACGCGGATGACGACGGGCATCTGCAGTGCGCCCTCGGTGCGGTTGGTCAGTTTCGCGAGCTGTGAGGTGATCTGGTTGAAGCCGGGGTAGATGAACCCGTCGAACTGGATTTCACAGACCGGGCGGTAGCCGCGCATGGCGAGACCAATCGCGGTGCCGATGATGCCGGATTCGGCGAGTGGGGTGTCGAGGACGCGGTTGTCACCGAATTGGGCCTGGAGCCCCTCGGTGATGCGGAAGACTCCGCCGAGCTTGCCGATGTCCTCACCCATCAGCAGGACCTTGGGGTCGTCGGCCATCGCCTGCCGGAGTCCGGCGTTGAGCGCCTTGGCCATCGGCATCGTCTGCAGCGTCGTTTCGGTGCTCACGCTCATGATGCGCCCCCGTCCAGTGCGGCTTCGTACTGTTCGAGCCACTGTTTCTGCTCGGTCATCAGCGGGTGATCGTCGGAGTAGACCCCGTCGAACATCAGCCCGATCTCCGGGTCGGCGATCGCGTGGGTGCGCCGGCGAATGTCGGCCGCGTAATCGTGTGCTTCAGCGGTGACACCGTCGAAGAATGCGTCGGATGCACCTTGGCCGCGCAGGAACGCCTGGAAGCGCACGATCGGATCGCGGGCGATCCACGAATCGGTGAGCTCCTGGGTACGGTACTTGGTCGGGTCGTCACTCGTGGTGTGGGCGCCGATCCGGTAGGTGAGCGCTTCGATCAGCTGCGGTCCCCCGCCGGCGCGTGCGGAATCGAGGTGCTTCGCGGTGACGGCATAGCTGGCGAGAACGTCGTTACCGTCGACCTGCACGCTCGGGATGCCGAACCCGGCCGCGCGCTGGAACAACGGAGTGCGGGACTGGGTGGTGACCGGAACGCTGATCGCCCAGTGGTTGTTCTGCAGAAAGAACACCTGCGGCGTCTGGTAACTGGCGGCGAAGACCATCGATTCGTTTACGTCACCCTGGCTGGTGGCTCCGTCACCGAAGTAGACCACCACGGCCTGGTCGGTGTCAGGGTTTCCCGTCCCGGTCGCGCCGTCGAAATTGATGCCCATGGCGTATCCGGTGGCATGCAGCGTCTGTGCACCGATGACGAGGGTGTACGGGCGGAAGTTCCCGTTCGACGGGTCGGCGGCGTCCCAGCCGAAGTGCGTTGTTCCGCGCATGACCTCAATGATGCCGAGCAGGTCCACTCCGCGGACGAGGCCTACGGCGTGCTCCCGGTAGGACGGGAAGATGTGGTCCTGGGCTCGCGCAGCGCGGCCGGAGCCGACCTGGGCGCCTTCCTGGCCGTGGCACGGGGGCCACAGGGCAAGCTGGCCCTGGCGCTGCAGGTTCGCAGCCTCGGTGTCGAAAGCCCTGGCAATCACCATGTCACGGTAGAACTGCTCGTGATCGGCCGAGGTGAGGCGGTCGAGGTATTCGAGGTACGGTTCGGCGGATGCCGTCGGTGCGACCGTGCCGTCGGCAGCGAGGATCTGCACGGCCGGTGCGGGTGAGGTGCTTTCAGTTTCCGCCATTGGTCTAACCTAACCGCCGGGCTGGATGCCCCGCTGGTAGAGAGTCGACAATTCGTCCGGTGATCGGTAGGAGTTGTTCCACAGATTCTTCCTCGCCGACGCTGACCCGGATTCCGGAGCCGGGGAAGGCCCGAGCCACGATCCCGCCGTCGAGCAGGGCTGCGTTGGCGGCATCCGTCGCGTCGCCGGTCGCCAGCCAGACGAAGTTCCCCTGTGCTTTCGGCACTAACCAGCCCTGGTCGAACAGGGCGGCCGAAAGCCGGTCCCGCAGCGCGGCGAGCCGGGCGACCCGTTCGAGAAGCTGGTCCTCCACCTGGAGTGAGGCGATGGCGGCGACCTGGGCGGGTTCGGTGACCGAAAGCGGGATGGCTGCGGCGCGTGCGGCGTCGAGAATCGCCACGGGACCGATCGCCCAGCCGACACGGAGGCCGGCGAGGCCGTACGCCTTGGAGAAGGTGCGGAGCACGACGAGGTTGGGGTACCGGGCGAGCAGGGGAAGCCCGCGGACGGCATCCGGGTCGGTGACGAACTCGGTGTATGCCTCATCGAGCAGCACGAGCACATCGCCGGGCACTGCGGCCATGAACGTTTCGAACTCGGCTGCGCTCACCGTCGTCGATGTGGGGTTGTTCGGCGAGCAGACGATCACGACACGGGTCGTCTCGTCGACGGCAGCGGCGAGCGCCACCATGTCGTGGGACCCGTCGGCACGGTTGGGCACTGGAACACTCGTCGCGCCTGAAACGGTGACGAGGCCGGGGTACGCCTCGAAGGATCGCCAGGGATACACGACGGAGTTGCCTGGACCAGCAGCTGCCTGGATGAACTGGCTGAGCAGGGCAACCGATCCTGAACCCACGTGGATGTTCTCGGCTGAGACCCCATGCCGCGCCGCGAGCACCTCGCGGAGGGCGAGCGCCGAGGCGTCCGGGTACCGGTTGATCGCGCCGGATGCGGCAACGGCCTCGAGGACACCGGGCAGCGGTGGGTATGGGTTCTCGTTGCTCGAGAGTTTGAACGCGTCGGCGGTTGCCGGCTTGCCCTGCCGGTACGGCGGGCTGGCGAGAATCTCGGGACGGAGTTTGACCGGAGGCGCGACGGCGTCGTCGTCAGAGGGTGGGATAAACGTCACGCCCCGAGTCTAGACAGGCGCATTTTCCGGCACTGGCATGCTGAACGGCCCGGCGCGGTCTGGCGGAGGGAGCGGTCGCGCGGAGGGAGCGGGCCTGACATCATGGTGAGATGGCCCGATTCCTGCTCCGTGTCGTCATCAACGCCGTCGCCATCTGGCTGACGACCTTCATCGTCGCCGGTGTGGACGTCACCCCGTACCCGCCGGGAGACACCCTTGCTGTCGTCCTGACCTACCTGTTGATCGCCGTGATCTTCGCGATCGTCAACAGTATCGTCGGCACATTCATCAAGATCGTGGCGTTCCCGCTCTACATCCTCACCCTCGGGCTGATCTCCTTCCTCGTGAACGGGCTGCTGCTGCTCCTCGTCGAGTGGATCATGTCCCCCTTCGGTTTCGGGCTACAGACCGATGGCTTCTGGTGGGCGGTTCTCGGAGCCCTCGTCATCAGCATCATCAACGGTGTCTTCGCCCTGCTGCTGCGGCCCCAGTTGAAGGATCGCCGCCGGCGCTGACGTCAGCGTCGGTCCCGTTCGGCGCGATACGTCGCCCCGGTTCCAGGACCGGACCCGGCCAGGCCGGCCAGAGCCTCCCTCATCCGGTCGAGCCGCGGGTCGGTGGATTTGTCGATCAGCGCGGCGGTCTCTGCATACTGTGCCATGTGATGCGAGCTTGCCAATGAGGTGCTAGGAGCAGGTCCGCTCTCGTCGACGAGACCCCGGCTTACGACAATCCTGTCCCGACCAGCGGTACCGCCGAGCGGTTCGCCTCCCAGAGCCGGTGTGATGTCCTCCGCATGTTCCACCGCTACGTGCGCGACCTGGTCGGGCACGGCGATCTGCCCGGTCGGTGATCCGAACGTCACGAGGGCCTGGGTGGAGTACACCCCGGATGCCGCGATCCGCGCCGCGACAAGACCACCCTGGGAATGCCCGAAGAACGACACAGGGTCGCCGGGCCGTACCCCGGCGTCATCCATCGCATCGACGGTGGCCTGCTGCGCGGCCGTGTCGCTTCCGGCGATCCCGGCGAGGTTGCTGCCCATGTCGAACGGTTCGTCGCCGCCGGTGGAGAAGTCGCTCGTGCCGGCGAGATAGACCGCGTATGCGGGCTGTCCGTTCCGGTCGGCGTAACGCTCGACCCGGATCTGCGGGCTGCCTGTTCCGCTCGGCGGAATCCGTGCCGCTGCGTCGGCGAGCGTCGTCGGGGCGCTCACCGGAGATCTAGCCGTGCGAGTCACGTCCAGCGGAGTGGGCGTATAGGCGTTGCGGCCGGACAGGAGCAGCAGGGCTCCGGCCATCGAGCTCAGCCCGACGACCCCGGCGCCTTCGTCGCCGAGGAGGTGCGCTGCCACCGGGCTGAGCCCCGCCGCTCCCATCGCGACGTCGTCCGCGGATGAGACGAGGACCCGAATCAGGTCCACGAACGCCGGAGTGACCAGAAGATAGGAGGTGTCGGCGAGCGCGTTCGCCAGAGGCTGCCCGGCGATTGCGAGAAGACGGCGCATTTCCGGATGCTGCGTCACGAGCAGCGTCACGCCGATCATTGGCGCCAGGGGCAGGGTACCGAGGACAAGGTTGCGGAGAAATCCTCCGGAGAGGAAGCCGACCACCGCGGCGATCAGGCGGGAGGCATCCCGGTTTCGCTGGTCGGCTTCCGCATAGCCGACGGCGGCGTACCGCATCTCGACGCCCAACGTCTCGGCATCGGCCGCTGCCTCCTGCAGCATCGCAGACGCCCGGGTGAGCTCCGGTTCCGCTAATCCGAACGGTGCGGCATCCGCCGACCATTCGGTGACGCACCGTGCGATCGCTGCTTCATGCGACCAGTCCCTCGCCTCACCTGCCAGTGCGGACAGCGAAGCGGCGGCCTCGAACAGGTCGTCGGTGTCGACGCTGATGGTGGAGCCGTTCGAGATGTCGATGTCATCCTGCATGGTTCTCACCTGGCTCCGCGAGCGGGGAGGCCGACGAAGCTCGAGCCCGCGGCGATGCCTGCGCCCTCCGCAGCGAGTCCCGAACGCACGAGGTCGCAGGCACGGTTGCATTCGGCGAGCGCCACTTGGAGCGCATTCGAACCGCTGGCAAGCACCCGGTGAACGTCGCTCAGGCGCGAATCGAACTCCAGCCGCGCGGGCGAGCGCCACGAAAGCACCCCAGTGGAGCGCAGAAGTTCTCGCCGTCCGGCCGAGACGAGGGCGGACAGCTCGAGGATTCGACGCCGCTGCTGGTCGAGCAGGTCGAGCACGCGGGAAAGCTCTCCTGGCGCGAATCCGGAGACTCCGCCGTCGTTCTCGATCATCATTCCTCCCCGAAGTTCCGGGATGTGGGAACTGCTTGTCTTCCATCCTCCGGTGTCTCCTGCTACGGCAGGCCTGGTTCGACCAACTGGTGAATAATCGCCGCCGATACGCCGCGTGTGCAGGAGCTGACCCGCCACCCGGGCTCCCCGAACGGGGCGCAATTGGGGCTCCCGCACACGGCGAGCGCGGTACAGAATGGGGGGATGATTTCCGACCCGGTCCCTACCGAGGTCCAGCCCTTCCGTGTGTGCTTTGTGTGCGCCGGCAACATCTGCAGATCCCCGATGGCAGAAGTTGTGTTCCAGAGCATGGTGCGGCAGGCAGGCCTCTCGCGCTATGTCGAAACGCTGTCGGCAGGCACCGGTGACTGGCACGTCGGCGAGCGGGCCGACTCGCGCACTCTCTCCGCGCTCGCCAGGAACGGCTACGACGGTGCCCACCACCGCGCCAAGCAGTTCAACCCGGAGTGGTTCGAGAACCTCGACCTCGTTGTCGCCCTTGACCGGGGCCACGACCGCATTCTCAAAGCATGGGCGCCGACCGACACGGACCGGGGCAAGGTCGCCCTGCTGCTCAGTTTCGATGACGGCCAGAGCCACCTGACCGATGTCCCAGACCCCTACTACTCCGGCGATGAGATGTTTGACCGAGTATTGGGCATGATTGAGAGGGCAAGCCGCCAACTTTTTCGGCAGCTTGAACCGGCAATTCGACAGGGAGCCATTCGATGACAGCACTACCCGCCCAGCCACTCAGCCCACTTGACGGCCGTTATCAAGCCGCTGTCAGCGACCTGGGTGAGTATCTCAGCGAGGCGGGTCTCAACCGGGCACGGGTGCAGGTCGAGGTGGAATGGTTGCTCTACCTGACGTCGCACAGCATGTTCGGGTCGTCTCCGCTGTCCGTCGAGCAGGCCGAGTCCCTTCGGGGCCTCTACCTCGAATTCGGGCAGGCCGACATTGACTGGCTCGCCGAGAAAGAAGCCGTCACCCGCCACGACGTCAAGGCCGTCGAATATCTCGTCCGCGACCGGCTGGCATCCCTCGGCCTTGACTCGATCGCCGAACTCACCCACTTCGCCTGCACGAGCGAAGACATCAACAATCTCTCCTACGCGCTCACCGTCTCGGCCGCAGTCCAGCAGGTGTGGCTGCCGAAGCTGCAGACGGTGATCGGGCTTCTGCGTGCCCTCGCGGTGGAGCACCGGGCGGATGCCATGCTGGCCCGCACCCACGGGCAGCCCGCCACCCCCACCACGATGGGCCGGGAACTGGCTGTCGTCGCCTGGCGCCTGGAGCGGATCGCCGAACAGGTGGCCGGTACCGAGTACCTCGGCAAGTTCTCCGGAGCTACCGGAACGTTCGCGGCCCATGTCGTCGCAGACCCGTCAGCCGACTGGATCCGGATCTCGCAGGAGTTCGTCGAGTCCCTCGGGCTGACCTGGAACCCGCTCACGACCCAGATCGAATCGCACGACTGGCAGGCGGAGCTGTACAACCGGGTTTCGCACGCCAACCGGGTGCTGCACAACCTCGCAACGGACGTCTGGACCTACATCTCGATGGGGTACTTCCGGCAGATCCCCCAGGCCGGCGCAACCGGTTCGTCGACGATGCCGCACAAGATCAACCCCATCCGCTTCGAGAATGCTGAGGCCAACCTCGAGCTGTCCAGCGCCGTGCTTGACTCGCTCGCGGCCACCCTGGTCACGTCCCGCCTGCAGCGCGACCTCACCGACTCCACCACGCAACGGAACATCGGTGTCGGCTTCGGCCACTCGCTGCTCGCCCTCGACAACCTGGCCCGCGGTCTCGGCGAAATCGATCTCGACCGTGCCGCACTTGCCGCGGACCTCGACAGCAACTGGGAGATCCTCGGCGAGGCCATCCAGACGGTCATCCGCGCGGAGGTCGTCGCCGGACGGTCGAGCATCTCCGATCCGTACGCCCTGCTCAAGGAGCTCACCCGCGGCAAGCGGATCGGGCGCGATGACCTCGTCGCGTTCGTCGAGAAGCTCGACATCGGCGACGAAGCGAAGGGCCGACTGCTCGAGCTCACCCCGGCAAGTTACGTCGGCCTGTCGGACGAACTGGTGGACCGCCTGCCCTGAGTCCCGCTCCGTGCCGCGTCGGCATCCGGGCCTTCCGCCGTCCGGATGCCGCGCGTACCCTTGGGGTAGGGAGGCCAACATGCACACAACGGCAGGTGAGCGGATCATCATCCGCGGGGGAACGGTCGGGGCGCCCGACCGGCACGGTCTGATTATCGAAGTACGCGGTGACGAGGGCCAGCCGCCCTACATGGTGCGCTTCGATGACGGGCACGAAAGCCTTGTATACCCGGGACCGGACTGCGTCATCGAGCACGTGCCGCACGCGGGCTGACCTGTCCGCTCGCTCGAAGCGAGCGAGTCAAGTGACGCGCGGCCTAGTGCCCAGAGTCCTGCTCGTGGATGTCCTTCTTCTCCAGGTCGCCCGGCTTGACCGAGAGGGCGAACATGGCGATGCCGACGAGGGTGACGATGAAGGCGACGCCGAAGAAGATCAGCGCGAGGGTAATGTCGCGAGTCGACATGAGCACGATGAGGCCGGCGAAAGTTCCGGCGACAGCGGCGAAGACGAGCAGTTCGATCGGTTTGAGGATCTCGCGACGACTCGGTTGGGGGGAACTCATGACTGCGACTCCGTTTCAGGGGCCACTCGGCCGCTCGGGTCGGTGCCCCACTTGAGCGAGAACCCTCCGATCACGAGCAGCACGGCGACGATGGCGGCGTAGGCGCCGAAGACTCCCACGGCGACGATGGATGCGGTGAGGCTGCGTTCGACGCCGTCTGGACCGGTGAACTGCTGGTCGAGCCCCTGGGGCACGACCAGGAACGCCACGGCCAGGAGCACAGTGACGACGCCGATGGTCATCCAGTCACGGGCGAGCGGTGAACGTCCGCGCATGCGGAAGCCGCTGTAGAGTTCGAGCGCCCCGGTGAGCAGGGCCCAAATGAGGACGGCGGCGAAGAAGACCGGCAGGCTCGCGGATGCTGCGAACGCAAGCGCGACTCCCCCGGCGGCGAGGGTGAGGATGGCCTGGGCGACGAAGACGTGGTGTGCCACTCCGTCTGCTGTGAGGCTTCGGGATCCCGCGAGAATCACCAGCCCGGTGAGCACGGCGAAAGCACCGAAGACGGTGAGCCCGAGCCCGGCCGAGTGGTTCTGCGAGAAAGTGATGACGATGGCAGCGACGGCGGCGACAGCCGCGCGGGCGACCGGGACCAGCCAGTACCGTGAGCGCGACTGCGCAGTGCCGTGGGGAACGGCAGTGACGGGGGTGGCCACGGGTAGCGCCTCTTTCATCGGTGTCGGGACTCCCCTAGTCTACGCCGCGTAGAACTGGGCATCTCCCGTAGACCCGTCCTCGCGCGCGGTTCCGGCGGGCGCCGATTGGTGCGCTCGCTCAGCGATCGGCAGGTTTAGGCCGGCGCCAGGTCGGCGAACCGTGAATAGTGACCGTGGAACGCCACGGTGACCGTGCGCGTGGGTCCGTTACGGTGCTTGGCGACGATGAGGTCTGCTTCGCCGGCGCGTGGATTGTCTTTCTCGTACGCGCTTTCACGGTGTAGCAGGATGACCATGTCGGCGTCCTGCTCGAGCGACCCGGACTCACGAAGGTCGCTGATCGCCGGCATCTTGTCGGCGCGCTGTTCCGGGCCACGGTTGAGCTGCGACAGGGCGATGACCGGCACCTGGAGCTCCTTGGCGAGGAGCTTGAGCGCGCGGGAGAACTCGGAGACCTCCTGCTGACGGCTTTCGACGCGCTTACCGGAGGTCATCAGCTGCAGGTAGTCGATGACGACGAGCTTGAGCCCGACCCGCTGCTTCAGCCGGCGGCATTTCGCCCGGATCTCGACGAGCGTCATGTTCGGGCTGTCATCGATGTACAGCGGCGCGTCGTTGATGCGGCCGCGGACGGCGGCGAGCTTGTTCCAGTCACGCTGGTCGACGGTTCCCTTGCGCATGCTCTGCAGGGGAACGGATGCCTCGGCGGAGAGCAGGCGCATCGCGATCTCGCTTCGCCCCATTTCGAGGGAGAAGAAGATGGACGGCTGGTCGTTGCCGATGGATGCGGCGCGCGCAAAATCGAGGGCCAGCGTCGACTTACCGAGCGCAGGACGGGCGGCGACGATGATGAGCTGGCCACCGTGGAATCCGTTGGTCAGGTCGTCCATCTCGGCGAAGCCGGTGGGGGTGCCGACCATCTTGCCGTCGCTGCCGTTCGCCGCCTCGATCTCTTCGAAGGCCGTGCCGACGGCTTCGTTGAGGGGAACGTAGTCCTCGGCCTGGGTGGACCCGGTGACCCCGTAGATCTCGGCCTGCGCGGTGTTGACGAGGTCGAGAACTTCGCCCTCACCGGCGTACCCCATTTGGACGATGCGGGTGCCAGCCTCGACGAGACGGCGGAGCAGGGCGCGTTCGGCGACGATCGAGGCATAGAAGCCGGCGTTCGCCGCCGTCGGCACGAGCCGGGTCAGCGTGTGCAGGTAATCGGCGCCGCCGGCGCGGGAGAGTTCGCCGGTTTTGATCAGCTCGTCGGTGACGGTGATGACGTCGGTCGGCTCACCATGCGAGTAGAGCGAGAGAATCGCATCGAAAATGATTTCGTGCTTCGGAATGTAGAAGTCGACACCGCGAACTGCTTCGACAACGTCGGCGACGGCATCCTTGGAGAGGAGCATCCCGCCCAGGGCCGACTGCTCTGCGAGCATGTCGTGTGGCGGGGTTCGGTCGGCCCGGTACTCACCGCGGTTTTCGCCGGCGGGAGCCTGGTCCGAGAGACCGAGATGGGCGATCGACACGCAATTCCTCCTTCAGCGGCTGGGCCGGTTCAACCCGGCGGGCGCATGGCCGTCATGCTCACAATGAAGCCAATACCCAACCACCGACACGGTGGCCGGAGACGGCTGCGCACGCCGGTAGGAACCTGCGCTGCCCCACACTATGAGCAAGCCAACCCGGGGCACAAATGCCCCTGTGGATAACTCTGTGGATGAATTGGGCGAAACGCCGCACGCGGTGTGCACAACCTGTGGGCAAACCTGTGGAGAACGAACTTTTTTCTTCCGGTAATTGCGTGCTGACCGGGGGTATTCAGTTCCACAGGCTGTGGGATGAAACTCTTTGAACTGCCTGTTGAAGCTTCTCTTACGAACCGTTTGCCTGTGCACAAAAAGCCTTGACCGCGAGGGTTTGCGGGGTATACGCAACGGCAGTTCGGGGGGTACTTCCGACGGGATCAGCAGCAGAACCACCGCCGGTTAACGACCTGTGGCGACGGGCCTGAGCCCGTCGCCACAGAGACGTTACTGAGAAGCGTGCCTACTTGGCAGCGACCACCAGGAGGGTGATGACTGCGCTGAGGTCCTCGCGGAGGCGAACAGTCGCCTCGTGCTGTCCGACCGACTTGATCGGAGAGGAGATCTCGATCTTGCGCTTGTCGATCTGTCCGAGACCGGCTGCTGCGACGGCATCCGCCACGTTCGTGGTCTTGACCGAACCGAACAGGCGGCCTTCTGCGCCGGCCTTGACGGCAAGCTTGACCTTGGTGCTCTCGAGCGCGGTCTTGAGCGCCTGGGCATCTTCGAGGGTGGCAAGCTCGCGCGCTGCACGCGCGGCCTTGATCTGCTCGACCTGCTTTTCAGCACCCCGGCTCCACGCAATGCCGAAGCCCTGCGGGATCAAGTAGTTACGTGCGTAGCCGTTCTTGACCTCGATGATGTCACCAGGAGTACCGAGGCCAGTGACCTCGTGGGTGAGGATGAGTTTTGACATGTCGGTTTCCTTACCTGCCGGAGCCAGCGTAGGGAAGCAGTGCCATCTCGCGTGCGTTCTTGACGGCACGTGCGATGAGGCGCTGCTCCTGGACCGAGACGCCGGTGATACGACGTGCGCGGATCTTTCCACGCTCGGAGATGAACTTGCGAAGGGTGGGGACATCCTTGTAGTCGATGACCCCAACGCGGATTGCCTTCGCGGGAGCGAGCGGCTTGCCGCCCTTGCCACCGCGGACAGGCTTGCGGCTTGCGCCGCTGGATTTTCCAGCCATATTGGTTTCCTTAGATGAATCGCCGTGGAGGAGTTAAGCGCCCCCTCGGCAGAGAAGTGTTTAGAAGGGGGTGTCGTCGCCGTAGGAACCAGGCGTGTTCCAGCTGTCGCCTGATGCCATTGCGCCGCCGGCCGGAGCGGCCGTCGGAGCGCTGGCTGCCCATGGCTCGTCCTGCTGGACGGCTGCGGGGCCGCGGCCGCCGCCTCCGCCGGAGGACTGCGCACGGGTCACCTGTGCGGTGGCGTAGCGAAGCGAGGGACCGATCTCGTCAACTTCGAGTTCGATCGAGGTGCGCTTCTCGCCTTCCTTCGTTTCGTACGAACGCTGCTTCAGACGCCCGGTAGCGATGACACGGCTACCCTTGGTGAGCGATCCGGCGACATGCTCGGCGAATTCACGCCAAACGCTCGCGCGCAGGAACAGTGCTTCGCCATCTTTCCACTCGCTCGACGCACGGTCGTAGTTACGCGGGGTGGAAGCGATGGTGAAGTTGGCAACCGCCAGCCCGTTCTGCGTGTAACGCAGCTCGGGGTCTGACGTGAGGTTGCCCACCACGGTGATGACGGTCTCGCCGGCCATCGGGACTAGGCGTCCTTCTCGGCAGCAGGCTTGGCGTCGACCTTGGCCTTGGTGGCAGCAGCCTTGCGGGCGGCCTTCTCCTCGGCGCGCTTGCCTTCGGACTCGACGAGAGCGATAGCTTCTTCAGCCCGCAGCACCTTGGTGCGCATGACGGCCTCTGACAGCTTCAGCTGACGGTCGAGCTCGACCGTGGCTTCGCTCGTCGCGGTGAAGTCGACGACGGCGTAGATGCCTTCGGTCTTCTTGTTGATTTCGTAAGCCAGTCGACGACGGCCCCAGATGTCAACCTTGTCGATGGTTCCACCATCGTTGCGGATGACGTTGAGGAACTTGTCGAGACTGGGAGCAACGGTGCGCTCGTCAATCTCGGGGTCGAGGATAACCATGAGTTCATACTGATGCGTCACTAACCCACCTCCTTCGGACTCGAACGGCCGCAGACGATCTGCGGCAGGAGGGTTCTAGCATCGTTGCGTCGTGCGGGGGCAGAATGCGCACACACGGGCAACCTGAGTAGCTTACCCGATCGGTGCACGTGCTCGCTACCAAGCCTCTGGCGTCCGCGTTGCTGTCGTCGCCTCACCCGTTCCGGACCGGAACACGCGGCGTACCGAATGAGCGGGCCCGCACCGAGTGAAATGGTAGCCACATGAGCGGCGGATGCGCTCCAGGCGCGCTTCTCTGCTGCACTTGCTCACGCGCCTCGGACGAGAACACGCGGCGTACCGCGTGAAGCAGTCCCAGAAGGGCACGCTGGGCTTCCGCTCCCCCACAGCCGCGGTCTACCGTTCCGGATTGCACACCGCGCCCGGGTATCGACGCGGATGCGAACTCGTGGAGGACGCTGGACGGCATGATCGATCCACTGCGGAACCCAGAAGGCGTCCACCTCTCCCGTGCCGACGCGCTCAAGGGAGGCGATGGTCGGTCGCTCCGACGCGGTCGCGAATCAGGAACGCTGGTGAGCATTCGGCGCGGCGTGTACACGGAGACATCCATCTGGTCCGAACTGGCCGCCCGCGACCGGTATCTGCTTCAGATGCGCGCCGTCCTCGAGACCCGCAAAGGCGACGCCGTTTTAGGCTACGAGTCGGCGGCAGCGGTCTGGAACATGCCGATCATCGGCCCGTGGCCCGACGCCGTGCATGTGTTCACGGCCGACGGGCGACGACGTAGTTCCAGCCGCGGCGTTCGATGGCACAACGCGCCGCTGCTCGATGGGGACGTCGTCGAGGTCGACGGCATCCTGGTGACAAGCAGGCTTCGCACCCTGCTCGATTTGGCGAGGCGGTCGGGTTTCATGTCTGCCGTGGCGTCGCTGGACGCGGGGCTCGCCTTTGCGGTCAAAGAGCACCGCACCGCGGATGCCGCGACCCGGTTGCGAGAAATGCTTGTCGACCGTCTCGACCAGCTCGGGTCCGCCCCGGGTTCCAGGCGGGCGCGTTACGCGGTGGAATTTGCGTCACACCTGGCGGATTCGCCGGGGGAATCCGCCAGCCGCGTGCAGATCCACCTCTGTGGGTTCCCGCAGCCCGTCCTTCAATTTCCAGTCGTCGACCGGAACGGCACGCTCTGGCACGCCGACGTCGGCTGGCCGGAGCACAGGTTGCTCGGCGAGTTCGACGGCTTCGCCAAGTACACCCGCGATGCCTACACGCGGGGAACACCGATCGAAGAGATCGTGTGGGCAGAGAAGAGACGTGAGGATCTGATGCGGGCGGCCAGGTACGGAATGGTGCGGTGGCTGTGGACCGACGCGCTCCGCGCACCGCTTCTGACGCGCATCCTCCTGGACGCGGGGCTTCCGCGCAACAGCTCGGGCGCCGCTTCACGCATTACGGACAAGTACACCCGGCGCAGTGCGTGAACCAGCCCGGAGCGAGTGACTACGCCAACCGACCACGAACGGATCGTGCCTGCCGGTCAGCCCGCAATCGCCGCGTTGGCGGCACCCTCGGCCTGCTTGAGGCCGACGGATGGCTCCACCGTGCCTGCGAAGATCTCCTGGAAGATCGGGTTGAATTCCTCGAATGCCTTGCCGAAGTTGGCACCCCTCGGGGCTGCGATTCGTTTCTCCCCCTCGACGACATCGAAGAACGGCTTCACCGAGACGCCCTCCTCCTTCCAGAAGTCGAAGTACGACTTCTGCGCGTCCATCACTGCGGGGACGGCAGCGCCGGATGCGCCGAGGTACCGGTTGGCCTTCTCCGAGCCGAGCCAGGTGAGGAGCTTGCCGATGGCAGCGTGCTTCTCCGATTCGGCGTTGCCCGCCACAACGACACCGTTGGTTACCGAGACCCGCCCAGCAGGCCCGGTCGGCATCGAAGCAACCCCCCACTCGAACTCGGCACCATCGGCGACGTTCTTAAGGTTGTAGAGACCGGACTGGAACATTGCCATCCTGCCCTCGAGGAAGGCATCGCGGCTGAAGTCGCCGTTCGCATTGGTCTCCGACGCCGGCGGGGCGACTTTCGCCGAGGCGATCGCGTTCACGAGGTATTCGAAAGCCTCGATGGTCTTGGGGTCAGAGAAAGCGAACTCCTCGCCTTTCTGAAAGACACCGCCGTTCGACCCGATGAACGGGAGCATGATCGCCTGGGTGTCGTAGGCGAGGTTGGTGCCGTACTGCACCGGTGTGCCGTCAAAGCCCGGCGTGCCCGCTGAGACGCCGGCGGCGTCGAGGGTGAGTGCCTGCGCTGCCGCCAGATAGGTGTCCTGGGTGGCGTCGGGCGACCAGGTAAGGCTCTCCAGGCTCTCCGGGGAGATCCCGGCCTTCTCGAGCAGTGCGGTGTTGTAGTACACGGCGACCCCGGCGTCGTACAGCTGGGGCACGCCCCAGAGCGTGTCCGCCCGGGTGAACTGGTCGACGATGCTGGGCTCCCACAATCCGGCGGCGTCGTCGCCGAACAGCTTGTCGATGTTCACCAGCTTGCCCGCATCGGCGTATGCGCCGAAGTAGGAGTTGTTCAGCCAGAACAGGTCGTCCATCTCTTTGTCGGCGACATCCGTGCGCAACTCGGTCCAGTAGTCGGCCCAGCCGACGACGTTGACGTCGACCGTGATGCCCGGGTTCTGCTTCTCGAAGGCCTCGAAGGACTCCTCATATGCCTCGGCAACGGTCGCGTCCCAGAGCCGGAACGAGAGGGTGATGGGTTCGTCTGGTGCCGACGAGCCGGTCGCGCATCCGGTGAGAAGCAGGGCGGATGCCGCGATGGACGTCGCGAGTTTTGTGAATCGGTGAGCCATTCGGGTCTTTCTCTCTGCCGGTTACCCCGATTGGAGGCTAGCAGTCGCCACCATTTTGGCCCCGGTTCGGCGGTAACGGCGGCGCGCCGGAATGCCGGCAAGACGCCGGAAAAGTGCCACCCACATCAGTTTTCGGGAATCGCCGAGTTGTTTCCGGGGGTCGCGTGCGGGATCTCCTCTTCAACCTCGTGCTGGACGGAGGTGATCGGGTTGCCCGGCGTGGTGTAGTCAGCGCCCGCTTCGACGTCATCCTCACCGGTCAGCGGATTCCCGGTCGTGGCGTGCGGGCGATCCTCTTCGGCCAGGTGCTCAGGGGAATCGATGGGCTCACCGGTGGTCGTGTAGTCGGCGTTGTGGTCGTCGTCGTCGGCGCCGAGCGGAGAGACAACAGGTTCGCGCCCATCGTACTCATCGGCGGGAAGGACAGGCTCGACGTAATCGTCGTTGTTCACGTTGTTGGTCATGGCCCGACGCTACGCCGACGGCAAACCCGCATCAAGGCCTTGCGGCGGGAAGGGCTTTTGCGGCAGCGAACGCCCTGGCGTCCTGACTGCCAGGGCTTTTGCGGCAGCGAACGCCCTGGCGTCCTGGCCGGCGGATGCCGTGCCCCCGGTATCCGCCGACCACGACTTTTCTCAGGCGCGCCGCGCCAAACTCGGGTCGATGACCTCGATGGGCACCGTGTTGAGCAGATCCCGAATGCTCTGGTCGAGGGTCAGCTTCTGCGAGACCTCAACGGCACGAGCCAGGTCGGGACCCGTGAGGGCAACATAGACCGGCTCGACGTGGTGGACGTAACCGATCTGTCTGCCGTTGAGAACCACCCGTTCAACGTCGTCCGGGAGGTGGTCAAGCGACACCAGGACATCAGTGTCGATCTTGCCCGTTTCGAAATGAACGTGAAGGTTCCATGTTGCATCGCTCTTGTCGGCGCGTCGTCCTGACGTCTTCATCACTCGCTCCCCTGTACTTTCGCTGCTACGACTTCGTAGCGCCCCAACACCCAAACTAGGGATATTTTGCGCTCTCTGGGAGGGGTTGACACGTCTAAAGTGAGGAATTAACACGAAAGTCACATCCGAGGTGCCGAATGTTTAGGGTGTCGTTGCCTCCGCGTCACGGGAATCGGGGGCGGCACCCAGGGTGGCGTCGAGGGCTGCTTCAACGTCTGCGAGAAGGTCGTCGGCATCCTCGAGCCCTACGGAGAGGCGCAGGTGCCCGAACGTGCGGAACTCTTCCGGGTAGTACGCGACCCGCGGCCCGGCATCCGCCCCGCCGGCAACGTGGACGACGAGCGATTCGTCGTGGCCGAGGGACACAGCCGAGGTGATCACCCGCAGGTTGGCGACGAACCTGTCCTGGGTTGCCGAGTCCCCTGTGACGGCGAAGGCCAGCATGCCTCCGAAACCTCTCCCCTCGAACTGGCGCGCAGCGAGGTCGTGCTGCGGATGCGCCGCCAGGCCGGGATAGGCAACGAACGCGACCCGCGGGTCGGCCGCCAGGAACTCGGCGATCCTCTGCGCCGAAGCCGAGTGCTGGGCCAGCCGCAACGGCAGCGTCACCGAACCGCGCATGATCAGCCACGCATTGAACGGTGAGATCACCCCGCCGACGTCGACCATCGCATCCCCTTTGATTCGCCGGACCAGATCTGAACGGCCGATCACCGCTCCGCCCATCGCGTCGCCGTGCCCGTTGATGTATTTGGTGAGTGAATGGACGACGAGATCGGCGCCGTGTTCGAGCGGGCGGAAAAGCGGCGGCGGGGTGAAGGTCGAGTCGACGCTGAGGAGGGCGCTGGCCTCGTGCGCGATCGCCGCGACGGCGGCGATGTCGGTGACTTTGGTGGTCGGGTTGCCGATCACCTCGACATGCACCAGGGCAGTGTCGGGGCGGATCGCCGCACGGACCGCCTCAGGGTCGGCCGCGTCGACGAAGGTCGCCGTGATGCCGTACTTCTCCGGTAGAAGTTCGGCGAACAGCCGGTAGATGGCTTCGTAGGTGACGTCGCCCACGACGACATGGTCGCCGGACTTCAGGACGGTGAAAAAGACGGCGTGCAGCGCGGCCACTCCGCTGGCCAGGACGACAGCGTCCTCACCGTGCTCGAGGGTGGCGAGCTTGGCCTGGAGTCCCAGCTGGTTGGCGCCCGAATTGCGGGTGTACAACGGAACATCCGTACCCGACCAGCTGATCGTGGACGCATCCTCCGGCAGCGCATACGAGTTCGCCATCACGATCGGCGTACGGATCGCCCCCGACCCGCTGTCGATCGCGTTGCCGGCGTGCACAGCCTGACTGGCGAAAGCCATCGTGCTCGGGTTGTGCTTGTTCGGGCGCTCAGCAGCAGTCATGCGTTCAGGCTATTACCTGGACACGGGCGCGACGGCACCATGACGGCGGCCACCCGGGACGGCGGCCACCCGGGACGGCGGCCACCCGGCTCAGCCGGTGCGGGCCGCCCACCACGCCAGAAGGCGACGTTCGGCTTCTTCTTCTCCGAGTGGCCCCTCGTCGAGCCGCAGTTCGAGAAGCCATTTGTAGGCCTCGCCAACCTCACGGCCGGGTCTGATGCCGAGCACCCGCTGGATCGCGTTGCCGTCCAGATCGGGGCGCACGGCATCCATCTCCTCCTGCTCGCGGAGTTCGGCGATGCGGGCCTCGAGGTCATCGTAGGCGAAGCCGAGGCGGTCGGCCTTGCGGCGGTTGCGCGTGGTCACGTCGGCCCGGGTGAGGATGTGCAGGCGTTCAAGCAGATGCCCGGCGTCCCGTACGTACCGGCGGACCGCCGAATCCGTCCAGGCGCCCTCGGTGTAGCCGAAGAACCGCAGGTGCAGTTCGATCAGGCGGGACACGTCCTTGATCGTGTCGTTGTCGTATCGCAACGCGGTGAGCCGCTTCTTCGCGAGTTTCGACCCGACCATGTCGTGGTGGTAGAAGCTCACGGCGCCGCCCGGCTCGAGCCGGCGCGTTGCCGGCTTTCCGATGTCGTGCAGAAGCGCGGCCATGCGCAGGGTCAAATCCGGCGCTTCACCGGGGTGGCGCGACTTCTCGTATCCGATCGCCTGCTCAAGAACGGTGAGCGAGTGCTGGTAGACATCCTTGTGGTGGTGGTGTTCGTCGATTTCCAGCCGCAGTGCAGGAACCTCAGGCAGCACGATCTGTGCGAGTCCGGTTTCGACGAGCAGTTCGATGCCGGTGCGCGGCTCGTCGGTGAGCAGCAGCTTCGACAGTTCCGCCTGCATCCGCTCCACCGACACGATCCGGATGCTGTCGGCCATGGCGAACATGGCGGCCTGCGTATCGGCGTCCACCACAAAACCGAGCTGACTGGCGAACCGGGCTGCGCGCATCATGCGCAGCGGGTCGTCGCCGAAACTCACCTCAGGGGTGCTCGGTGTGCGGAGGGTGCGGTCCAGCAGGTCCTCGACCCCGCCGCACGGGTCGATGAGCTTGACCTCCGGGATTCGCAGGGCCATGGCGTTGACGGTGAAATCGCGGCGTTTCAGGTCACCTTCGAGGCTGTCACCGAAGGCGACCACCGGTTTGCGGGTGACGCCGTCGTAGGCATCCGCACGGTAGGTGGTGATCTCGACCATGTCGGAGAGGCTTCCGACTTGAACGCGCGCGCCGATCGTGCCGAAGTCCCGGCCGATGTCCCACTGGGCGTCCGAAATCGGGGTGACGACGCGCAGAATGTCATCGGGCGAGGCGTTGGTTGTGAAGTCCAGATCGCTGACGATGCGGCCGAGCATGGCGTCACGCACGGGCCCACCGACCAGCGAGAGCTCGAAGCCGGCAGAGGCGAACGCGGATGCCACCTTCGAGACGACCGGGGAAGCAGCGAGTTCCGACAGGCGCACCAACGATTCCGCCATACTCACCATGGGATCAATCGTAGCGATCCTCACGATCGCCGCCGTACCGGAGCCCGAACGGACATGGGATCACCCGGCACGTCGGCGTCGACAACCGACGTGCCGGGAAGATCCGCCTGTTAGGGAACAGGGGTGTCACAGTCCAACCAGCGCCTTGTTCAAGCTGCCCCGCAGGAACAGTTCGCTGGGTTTTCCGCTGGCTCCAGTGTCGGCGATTGCAACCGGTAAGGCCCTAGGGACTTCCCCTAGTTCCTCTCGATTACCCCTCGGATGCCTCGCCGCGACGACAGTCCGAGCTTCGCGAGCACGTTGCCCATGTGGTATTCGACACCCTTGACCGACACGAAAAGCTTGCCGGCGACCTCCCGGTTGGTCAGCCCCTGCGCCGCGAGGTGGGCCACTTCGCGTTCCCGGCTGCTGAGCACGGCGAGGGGGTCGGCTTCGGCCGGGTTCGTCGGCCCGAGCGCCTCTGTGAGCAGTTGCTGCCACCATTCCCGTTCGATCTGGGCGTACACAGGATCCCGGTCGATCGCTTTCCGGGCGAGGGACACCGCCGTCGCCGTGTCCCCCGACGCCCTCGCTGAGAGAGCCTTGGCGAAGTTGGCGAGCCTGCGGTACCCGGACGTACGCAGCGACGCCGGCATGGTGTCCGCTTCCGCGAGCCAGGCCTCCGCTGTCTCGCGGTCGCCGCGGGCTGCCGGAACGAAAGCCGCAACCGCGTAGGCGGACGCCCGCACCCACGGGTTCTCGATGTCGTCGGAGATGGAGGCCGCGGCCGTCGCCGTGGCTGCTGCGGCGTCCCATTGCCCCTTCTGGAAGCGGGCCAGCGCCAGGTCTATCCGGCCGATCGGTGACAGCTCCGGACATCCGAGGTCGGCGAGCGCGACACCTTCCTCGAGAGCGGCGATGGCCTCCGGCAGGCGGCACTGCTGGCGGAGCAGGGTTCCCAGGGTGAGGAGCAGGATGGCGTGCGTGGGTTGCAGGCTTCCTCGCCGCCGCGCCGCGCCGATGAGTTTGGTGAGGCGTTCCTGGCCGATCGCCCCCATCCCTGACTGCCAGGCGGCGAGGGTTTGGGTCGAAACGGCGTGCGCTTCGAGTTCGTCGAGGTCGAACACTCCTACCGAGCGACCCTGGTAGCTGTCGCGCAGCTCAGGAAGGGCGTCAAGGACGGCGCCTGAATGCCTGAGGCTCGGTTCGAAGGCGTCCATCAGTCGGGTCATCTCGGCGAGCGTCTGGCTGGCGACCGCGCGCATCGTGCGCGCCCGGATGCTTCCCGCCCGGGTGGACGCTGCGGCTCGGCTGAGGTGCCGCATGGCGACGGCGATGTCACTGGAGGCGAGTGCGGCGTTCCCCAACAGCAGCTCCCGTTCGGGACCCATGCT
Source organism: Mycetocola miduiensis (assembly GCF_900115155.1). Lineage (GTDB taxonomy): Bacteria > Actinomycetota > Actinomycetes > Actinomycetales > Microbacteriaceae > Mycetocola_A > Mycetocola_A miduiensis. The sequence goes on along the minus strand of NZ_FOVM01000006.1, from coordinate 192,447 downwards.
GAGATTCTCGAACTCACCGAGCGCGGTGGCGAGCAGATCGAATCGGCGGGATGCGATGGCATGGGCACCGGCATCGATGATCCGGCGCTCCCTGTCGGCGGGGACGGTGCTGAGCACGGCGGCCCACCGCGCATACCGGAAGGCGCGATCGACCTGGTGTTCGTCCGCTGCCAGCGCGGCTGCTGCCTCGAGTTCGTCGGCGAGGGCATCATCCGGCTCGGCTGCAGCGTGCGCCCGGTGGTCGAGCCCGCGATGCCCCCCGATCACCTGCCCGGCCGCAGCGTGAAGCTCCTGCTTGGCCTGGAGCGAGAGGTCTCGGACGATGACGGCTCGCACGCGTTCGTGTGGCATGGTGACGGCCGAATCGTCGGCGGTGAGCGTCACGAGGCCGGTTGCGCTTGCCTCGTCGATGTCGCCGCCGCCCAGCTTGAAGCCGCCGTATCGTTCAGCGATCGCTCCGATATCGCTGATCGCCGCCGTGTCATTCAGTACGGCGACGATCTCGATAACGACACGCGCAGCAGGGCGGATGCTTCCGAGGGTTTGCTGCGTGACCGCGCGAAAACCGGGGGCCGCTGGCGGAGTGCCCTGCAACATCCGGCCAAGGGTACCGAGAGGGTCCGAACCAGACAGTGCCTGGTTCAGCAGCGTCTGCAGGTGAAGTGCGTTGCCATCGGTCGCCGCGACGAGACGGCTGGCCAGGCGGCGAGGAGGAGTAAACCCCGTCCGGTTCTTCACGAGGGTGGCAACGTGCTCGACGTTCAACCCGTCGACGGACAGCCGGACGCCGCGATCGTCGTCGGCGACCAGCAGCCGCATCCGTTCGAGGAACGGTGTCTCGTCCGGACGTGCGGCGATGAGAACGAGCAGGCGGTCATGGAAGGATCGCCGGCCGGCGAACCACAGGGCGTCAGCGGAGCGCTGGTCGAGCCACTGCGCGTCGTCGATTGTGATGCAGGTGGCTCCCTCGCTGCCGTCGATCAGGTTCAGCAGTGCTGTGCCCGCGACCGTGGTCGGCACATCCGGCGCTATTCCACCGGAGAGGACCGGTTCGAGGTCGCGGCCTTCTTCCACCTGGCGAAGCAGCTGATTGAGGACGCCGTAGGGCAGTTCCGCTTCGTGCTCGTCGGCGATCGCGGAACGGGTGGGCCACAAGGCGACAGACCCGGCGGCCGCGCGCAGCAGCGCAGACTTGCCGAATCCCGATTCGCCTTCGATGAGGACGAACTGCGCGCTGCCTGCGCGCACACCGTCGACCGCTCGGCCAACAGCACCAAGCTGCCGATCCCTCCCGAGTAGGGTCGGGGAAACGGCAGGCACATCCGGGGACAGTCGGGTGGCTGGCATGGGACACCCAGCGTATTGACTGTACGGTGCCGATTGTTATCCCTTTTACGGGGTTGACTCGGCGCCGCCGTACTGCCTATCGGCTACTCAGCCGGGCGCGGCCACCGGGTACCAGCGTCCGCCATCGCCGACGGTCACAGCCCACCCTGCGGGTTCGGCGATGGCCGCGAGCCGGCGCACGACATCGGAGCCGACCAGCCATCCGGCGCCCACGTCGTCCGCCGTGTAGCGGACGATCACACGTGCGGCGCCACGGACGACGGCCAGGTCGGATGCCTCCACCACAGCACTCCTGGCAGCGGCGGCAGCGGCGAATGGCACCACCGACTCCGGTTCGACGCCCGGCAGGAGCGCTCCAATCGTCACGGTCACGCGGAAGGAAGGCATCCAGCAAGGGTAGGTCCGCCGCGGCATGTGCAGCCACCGAATACAGTTGCATGAGTGCCCACTCCTTCAGCAGATACCGCCCGCGCGAACACGCCCCTCGCCCCCACCGTCCTGCAGACCCTTCGCCGCCCGAAGGCGTTCAGCGTCGAGGTGCTCGCCGGTGTAGTCACAACCCTCGCCCTGATCCCCGAGGTCATCTCGTTCTCGGTGATCGCCGGGGTGGATCCCAAGGTGAGCCTGGTGGCATCCGTCGTCCTGGCGATTTCGATGTCGATACTTGGCGGCCGGCCGGCGATGATCACCGCGGCGGCCGGGGCCGTGGCCCTCGTCGTCGCACCGCTCGTGAAGGAGCAGGGGGTCGAATACCTCCTACCGGCGGTGATCCTCGCGGGCCTCATCCAGATCCTGTTCGGCGTGACCGGCCTGGCCCGCCTGATGCGGTTCATTCCCCGGTCGGTGATGATCGGTTTCGTGAACGCGCTGGGCATCCTGATCTTCACGGCGCAGGTTCCTCACCTGCTCGGGGTGCCGTGGCTGGTGTACCCGCTGTTCGTGTTGACGATCGTGATCGTGCTCGTCCTCCCCCGCCTCACGACGGCGGTGCCGGCCCCGCTGGTCGCGATCGTCGTCGTCACGGCGATCACAATGACTGCGCACCTCTTTGTTCCCACCGTCGGGGATGAAGGCGACATCGCAGGTGGTCTCCCCGGCATCACCCAGCTCCTCGTGCCGCTCAACCTGGAGACCCTGCGCATCATCCTGCCGACCGCGTTGAGCGTCGCCTTCGTCGGCCTGATGGAGACGCTGCTCACGGCGAAGCTCGTCGACGACATCACTGAGACACGGTCGGCGAAGGGCCGTGAGTCCTGGGCTCTCGGCGTCGCCAACATCCTCGCCGGTTTCTATGGCGGCATCGCCGGTTGCGCCATGATCGGCCAGACCGTGGTCAACGTGAAGCTCGGGCGTGCCCGCACCAGGATCTCCACGTTCGTGGCCGGCGTGTTCCTTCTGCTCCTCGTCACGGTGCTCAGCGACGTGATGGAGCGGATTCCGATGGTCGCGCTCGCCGCCGTGATGATGCTCGTCGCGATCACCACCGTGAACTGGCACAGTGTCGCGCCGACCACGCTCAAACGGATGCCGCTGCCCGAGACGATCGTGATGCTCACCACGGTCGGGATCGTCGTGATCACCAGCAACCTCGCGATCGGGGTCGTTGCCGGTGTTCTTCTCGCGATGGTGCTGTTCGCCCGCCGGGTCGCCCACGTCGCCCGCGTGGAGCGAGAACTCGCGGCGGACGGCGAATCGGTCCGGTACACGGTGCGTGGGCCGCTGTTCTTCGGGTCGAGCAATGACCTGGTCGAGCAGTTCTCCTATGGCACCGACCCGGCTGACGTCACCGTGGATTTCACGGCGGCGCAGATCTGGGATGCCTCAACGGTGGCCGTTCTCGACTCGGTGGAGTCGAAATATGCAGCGCACGATGCCACCGTCACCTTCGTGGGGCTGGACGAACGATCAACGCTCTTCCACGGTCGACTCACCGGCACGCTGGAATAGGCGCCGGCGCCGGCGTCAGCCGCTGACGGTGAAGGTCACGATGATGCCAAAGCACAGGCGCAGCGGCGCTTCCGAGGCCAGCCAGAGGCTCGTGAGGTTCTCCGTGCTCAGCGACTGGCTACGGATCTGCACGTTCGTATGCTGATCGCCGAGCGGAACGGTGAGCACGGCGTGCTGCTGCACGACGGCGCGGGCGGTTCCGTAGGCGCGGTGGCTGACCGCATCTGCGTCTGACGCATCACCGGGGTATGCGCTGAGCAGGTAGAACAGCTCGGCGATGTTGTGCGTGGTTCCTGGCTCTTCGTGACCGTCACGGTAGCCAGTGAGGTCGTCGCGGTAGAGGAACAGGTTGACGGATGCTCCCGAGATACCGTCGCGGGCGGCATCCGGGGTTCGTGCAGTCACCTGCAGCTTCGCAGGGGCCGCGGCCAGCAATTGCTGAAGGGCGATCGTGGTCGACGCGATCGCTTGCCCGTAAGAGGAAATGGTGGGCATTCGAACTCCGATGTCCGGGGGCGGAGAAGCCCGCCCGTTCTGCCGACGCTACTCCGAACGGCCGCCCGCCGATAGACGTTCCCCGTTTCTCGAGGTTTTGAGCGGGAGTACAGTCCCGTCCGTCTGGCAGGTCGGGCAGTACTGGGCGGTGGTGCTCGCGAACGAGAAGTCGCGGATTGTGTCGCCGCACACGGCGCACGCCTGCCCCGCCCGGCCATGCGCACGCATCGCCGCAACCTTGGCGGCCTTCAGCCCGGAGAGAGGGATGCCGCGTTGGGCGTCGATCGCAGTGACCACGGTGCCGACCGTAGCCTCGAAGAGCCGATCGAGTTCGGCTGGTGTGAGTGCGGCGGCGTGGGCCACCGGTGAGACTTTCGCGGCGTGCAGGATCTCGTCCGAGTACGCGTTGCCGATGCCGGCGATCGATTCCTGCTCCTGCAGGATCGCCTTGATCTTTTTGCGACGTCGAGCCACCGCACGGTCGAAGTCCGCCCGCGAGTACCCGGGGTCTGCGGGGTCAGGGCCGAGTTTCGCGATCGCTGGAACTTCCGCAGGATCTTCGACGATCCAGCAGCCGAGCGACACCCACTCGCCTGCATCGGTGAACTCGAGAACGTCGCCGTCGTTGAACGTGAAGGCGATCAGGGTCGGCGGCGCATCCGTGGAATCCACGGCGTCGCCACCGGCGTCTCGATACCGCGCCCAACCGTGCCGGCCGAGCGAGACGACCAGGTGCCCCGAGCCCCCGACCGAGATGTCGACGTGCTTGCCGCGCCTGGTGGCGCCCGTCACCTGTTCGCCGGCGAGCGACGACGGCGGGCGGCCTCGCGTCTTCGTCACACGGAACTCCGCAACATCCACATCGTGGATCTCACGCCCGACGAACCGCGCGCCGACATCCTCGATGAGCGCCTGGACCTCCGGTGACTCGGGCATGACGCCAGCCTTGCACGACGATCGGCGCCCGGGGAAGGGCACCGGCCCGTGCGCCCTATTCGAACGCGAAGTTGAGCCGGGAGTCAGCAACGGCGACAACCGACCAGACGCCGCCGTCGGCGTCGGTGAATTCGTAGGCGGGAACCACCATGACGCTTCCGTCCGGCTGCCACTGGCTCGCAAGGCCGAGGCGGGCGCTGACGATCGTGACATCGATCACCGGCCAGGAGAGTGATGACCCTTCGGTCGGTGTCGCGGGCGGCTCGGTCGGAGGCACCCACTGGTCCGGGGTCGACGCTGGCTCGCGACTCGCCGCAGGCAGAATCGTCATTGCGCCGCCGAACCTCGGGTCCGAGAGGCGTTCGAATGCCTCCTGCTCGCTCGCCACGGGGTACTGGCCGAGCCCGACGATGTCCGCCAGTGCACCGTTCGCGCTGACGATCCCGGACTCTGCCATCTCCAACGACCACGGCTGGTCGATGACGTGTCCGTCGACGACCGGCCTCGCCTCGGCCGTCCTGGTGGGTGAACCTTCCCAGACGCGCGAGGTGAATTCGAAGGCCTCCGGGTCCCGGCCAACCCCGACGAGGAGCGCCCTCAGTGCTGCGATCGCGGCGTCTTCGCTCGGGGCTTCGCCGGTCGGCACGCACTCTTCAGCGCCATCCGTGCACAGCCACGGGTTGAGACGGGGGTCCTGGTAGTAGAAGGAGAGGACGCCGTCGAGGCTGATCGACAAAGTGGGGGCGCTCCCGTCCAGAGGGCCAGCGTTCCAGCCGCCTTCCCGCAGCTCGACCGGCGACTGGACCTCGAGTGCCGCTGCGAGTGCGGCGGCCTGGTCGGCGACCGGTGCGGTGTTCGGGTCGAATGCGTACGCCTGAGCAGTGCCGGCACTGGTGCCGAGACCGGATGCGCTGAATGAGTTCCGGCCGAACCCGTACGGGTACATCCTCTGGTCGGTTGCTCCGCCGAGGCCAGGCTCGCGTCCGCTCTGCATCATCGACTCGGGGCTCCCGCCGGCCGGCAGCGAGATCGCCGGGGCGGCACCGTCGGCGAGGTTCGTCGATCGGCCCGCCGTGGCCCCGATGCCGTACCCGGCGGCGGCAACGACCACGATCGACGCGGCGACCGCGGCGACCGGAATCCAGCGCGGGCGCCGGCGCGTTCCCGCCGTCGCCAGGTCCGCCACTGGGGCGGGTTCGGCTGCCGCTTCGCCGACGGCGCGGGTCACGCTGGCGATGACCTCGTCAGCGAAGCCAGCACGGGGCTGCACATCGCCGGCGGGGTCGGCGGCGCGCAACCGGTCCACCGGGTCGAGTTCGTTATCCGAATTCATGTCGATCAGCCTCCGTCGAATGCGCTTCACCGTGGATATGTGCCGGGCGACCCGGATCTTGCACGGCTCTAGAACGACATCCGTTCACCCCAGGCCTTCCGCAGCCGTGACCTGGCTCGAGAGAGCGCTGCGTCGGCCCCGGAGCGGGAGATTCCGAGCACCTCGGCGAGCTCGGCTCCGTCGAGGCCCTCCCACGCATGCAGGAGCAGGATCTGCCGGTCGCGTTCACCCACGCTGCCGAGCGCGCCGCGGAGTTCAGCGTGGAACAACGCGCTCAGCTCAGGATCAGCGCCGACGCGCACCGTGCCGGACTCCCGGACCTCCTCCACCGGAACATCGGAGTGTTTCCGGCGGTGATTTGCGAGCGTGAACCCCGCCGTGCGGTAGAGCCAGGGCAGTACGGCTTCGCGTGGCACGTCATCGCGGCGGCGCCACGCCGTCGCCAGGACGTCTGCCGCGAGGTCCTCGGCGTCCTGACGTGGACCGCGGCGGGCGAAATAACGCACGAGTGCGGTCGAATGTTCATGCACGATCCCCGTGAACCAGTCCGCATCGGCCTGGATCCCGTGTGAGTCGGCGCTCTCAGGCATCGCCACTCCCTCGCTCACGTCGGCGGCTGCTGTAGTGCTGGCGATCCTCACTCCATGAATGTGTCTCGTCTGTCGCGAGTCTTGCACTTCCGTCGTGAGTTCTTGCGAACCGCGCGAGCGGACCTGAACGCTACTCCGAACGGTCGCCGGACGAAAGGCATCGCGATCGATCGGCGATCTGCGTATCGTCGCCTGCAGAACCACGAAAGGGACCCACATGGAACAGCAGCACCAAACCGAGAACGGCAACGAAACAACTCCCGAGCTTCCCGATTGGGGTCCACGCGACGGGAGCTATGAGGAAGAGAAGAACCAGGGAACGGCCGCCCAGTCCTCCCTTGAGGACCCACCGAGCGAGGGCCTGACGCGGTCTGGCTCGGATGCGTCGGTGGATGGAGCCGACGACGCCGGTGGCACCAAAGCGTCGGGCCAGTCAGGCAACTACAGCGATGCGGGCACGGACGCCGTCGACGAGACGGTGCCTGTTCAGGACTGACGATGGGGAACATCCGTCGACGGGTGCTGGTCCAGGGGCGGGTTCAGGGAGTCGGATTCCGCTTCTGGACTCGCGGCAAGGCCGAGCACCTTGGGGTGCGCGGATGGGTGCGGAATCGTGCAGACGGGTCTGTGGAGGCCGAGCTGGAGGGCGAACCGGCCGCGGTGTCCGAACTGGTGGACGCTCTCGGCCGTGGCCCCGCAGGAGCCGTCGTGTCCGACGTCGAGGTCGTTGACCTGCCACCGGACGGCGAGCCGGGCTTCCACATCCGCGCTGGTGAGCGCGGCGGGATGTCCGGGTGGTTTCGTCGGGGTTAAAGCATCGGTCTCCCCGCTGACAGAGCTCGGCGACCGGCGTAGCATGCGAAAAAAGCGCCCGTCCAACGAAAGGACACAACCATGAACATGGCGATGCAAATGATGGAGTCGCACCAGAAGGACATGCCCGTTCAGGGCATGGACATGACAATGATGCAGGACTGTATTGAGGCCTGCTCGGCTTGCGAGCAGGCGTGCACGATGTGCTCGAGCACCATGATGGGTGACGGCATGTCGATGTGCATGAACATGTGCATGAACACCGCTGACATGACCAACACGATGATGCGGATGATGATGCGCCCAGCCGGCATGCACATGGAGAGCATGATGGCGGCACTCCAGGCCACGATGACCATGTGCATGGCGTGCGCCGACGAGTGTATGAAGCACAAGGACATGCACGCCGATTGCGCGATGTGCGCCGAAGCCTGCCGTCAATGCGCCATGGCGTGCCAGAAGATGATGGACTCGGTGAGCGGGGCGAAGCCAATGGCCTGAGCCCGGAACTCACACGGCTGCGGCGATCACCACGCTGAGCCGCTCAGAACCGAACGCGAGCGTCGGATACACGGCGTGCAGTGCCACCGGCTGACCGACGGCCAGACCGGCGGGGATGGCGTGCGTCCACACCCAGACGGTGTCGCCGGAGTCGGTCGACGTTACGTCGACCAGCGCAACGCCGATCCAGTTGCCGGAGACCGAGGCGACGATGCCGTCGTCCCATTTGCTCGGGGTGGCTGCGGTGACGCGTTCTTGGAGCGGGCGGAGGACGTGGCCGGGGTCGGTTTTGTCGCAGGCGCCGCCTGAGGCGCTCGAGCACTGCATGACCTGCTCTACTCCTGGTTTGAGACTCGACATCCTGACCTCCTGCCCGCGTTCCGGCCGGTCGGTTTCCGGCACTGAAATCAACGGTAGGTCGGCGCCCGGATGCTGTCATCTGGAGCCGTCACACAGCGCAACATTCGAGGTCGGCTCAGGTTCGCATCACCCGTTCCGGTCGGGGTCACCCAGTGCGCCGGGTGTTCGTGTCCGGAACGGGTGACCCGGTGGCATCCGTTGGGCGCAGGGCCCTGGTCAGCGGCCGGTCGAATCCTCATCGGGGAACACGCGCTTGTACGAGCGCCCGTCAGGCAGCTGGATCGTCTCCGCCCGCAGCGAGCCGCGGGTGACGCGGAGGTAGATCGCCTGGGCGCTTACGCCGAGCTGGGCGGCCGCTTCGGAGACGGACAGCCCGGGAAGGTCGGTCGGGACGCTGCTCGGCCTGGCCGACCGTTTACGCCCAGCCGCATGACGCTCGGCGATCTCGGCGTCGGTGCCCTGCCACCGCCATTTCGCTGCGGCGGGCTTCAGCCCGGATGCGTCTGCGATCTCGTCCCAGCCTGTGCCCGCATCGAGAGCCTCTCGCACCGCCTGGAGGGTCGCCGGGTCTTGCTCGAGCGCCAGAAGGAGGGCACGGAGGTCCCGCAAGCGCTGAAGTGCATCCGTGGTGTCGGCGAGGTTTCCGGCAACGACACGGTCGAGGGCGGCTCGGGTGGACGCTGACAGGTACGGCACGGGGGTCATGCTACTGCCTCATGCGACTGCACGGGCAGCAGAGGCATTCGCCTCATTCGCAACCCCCTGTGTTCGCGACCGCATCTACGAAAAGATGGACAGTGGAGCCGGAACGGACCAGGGCAACGGGCAACGCACCCCTGGTCGAGTCGGCTGCGGGTTTCGCGGTGCCCGCTTCCGGATGGGACGGAGGCCGCGGCGCATGCTTGTCGCCTGATGGCGGCAGATCACGAACAACCGAAAGGAATACCATGACCGATTCGAATGAACGTGCTGACGAAAACATCTCCGCCGCGGCAGCGGATGCTCACCAGGCTGTCGACAACGCGCCCGACGCACCGGATGCGCTGAAGGACGCGGCGCACGAGTCAGTGGATCTCGGCGCGGAGGCTTCTGCTCCCCTCGCTGACGCGGCATCCGGCCTCAGCGACACAGCGTCAAGCGCCGGCTCCACCGTCGGCTCGCATGCGGCTGACGCAAGTGCACGGCTGGAAGACGTCACCAAGGACGCGTCGGCCTCGATGCGGAATGTCTCGGACCAGGCCGCTGAGCTCGCCGACAAGGCCTCAGCTGCTTCCCGGGAGGCCGTCGAAGCGGCGAGGGAAGCCGCAAGCTCGGCGGTTTCGGAGCTGCAGCACAAGTACGAAGAGCGACCGGGCACCGTCATCGCGGTCGCTGCCGTAGCGGTCGTCGCCATCATCGGACTGATCATCCGGGCCGCCAGACGCTAGACAGCATCGGCGCCCGCCTGGCGCCGCGGACGTCCCGGGGAGCATGCTCCCCGGGACGTTTCGCGTCTCGCCGTTATGAACCGAGCGGGGCAGCCGTACCGGGACGGGTCAGTCCTTCTCGCCCGGGATGAGGATCCACAGCACGATGTAGATCACGAGTTGAGGCCCAGGCAGAATGATGCTGAGGACGGTGAGGACGCGCACCAGCGTGGGCGACCAGCCGAAACGGTTGGCGACCGCCAGGCAGACGCCGGCAAACACCCGGCCGCGACGGGGTCGGTAGAGTTTCATGCCTTCAGAGTTCATGCCTTCAGCGTGGCACCGGCACTCGGCGTCCACAATCGGGGATCCACCTGATTTCGGGTCAGGGTGGCTTTAGGGTCAGGGTGGACTCAGACGAGTTCCAGGGTCGTCTCGACGCGACTGTCGCCGGCATCCGTGACGGTGATGCGCAGCTTCGCGGGGATCTGTTCCTTCATTGCTTCGACATGACTGATCAGCCCGATGGTGCGGCCGCCGGAGCGCAGACTGTCGAGCGTTGACATCGCGATTTCGAGCGTTTCGCGGTCGAGGGAGCCGAAGCCCTCATCGATGAACAGGGTGTCAAGGCTGATCCCGCCGGCCTGGTTGGTGACGACTTCGGCGAGGCCCAGCGCGAGCGCAAGCGAGGCCAGGAAGGTTTCGCCTCCTGAGAGCGAATGTGTGGCGCGCGCTCGACCGGTGTGCTCGTCGAGGATGGCGAGGCCAAGCCCCGAGCGGACGTTGCGGTACTGCACCGAGTCGTCGTGCTGCAGGGTGTAACGCCCGCTTGTCATCGTGCGCAGCCGGGCGTTCGCGGCGGTGACGATCTCTTCGAGTTGACCGGCGAGCACGTACGTTTCGAGGCGCATCCGTTTGGTGTTGGGTTCACTTCCCTGGACAGCGCTGGCCAGCGCGCGGACCTGATCGTATTCCTCGCGGAGCCGGGCGGATGCCTCCTGCTCGGCGTGCACGCGACGAACGATCGCTTCGAGCTGCGTGAACCGGTCGGCGAGCAGGCCGGGTGCCTGCAGCGCCTCATCGCGGGCGGCGCGAGCCTGGGCGAGGAGGGTGGCCGACGGCACCAGGTCGACGGGGTCGACGGGAAGACCGATGAGCTCCGGCTCACGAAGGGTGGCCCTCGCGGTACCGACGGACTGGTCGTGTTCGCGGATCCGGGTGTCGAGTGCGGCGATCTCTGCTGAGCTTCGGCGCGCCTTCTCGACCTGGCTTTCATCGGTGAAGTCGTTCTCGCTCAGCTGCTTCTCGAGGACCTCCCGCGAGGTGTCGAGCGCGGCGGATCGGACAGCGAGCTCGTCGATTGCGGCGGCGAAGTCTTTGACCGCCTCGAGGGCGGTCTGCATCGACGTCGCTCGGTCGTGCACCGAGGCGAATGAGGCGCGGGCCGCTTCGACCCGGGCGGTGACGGTCGCAAAAGCATTGCGCGCCGTGCTCAGTTGATCGGCGGCGGCCGCGCCGTCAGTGCGTAGCCGGTCGAGGTGTTCGCTCGCGCTGTCGAGCGACGAGCGGAGTCGGGCCTGTGCCTTCTCGCCGTCGTCGACAACGGTGAGCGCGGCTTCGGCCTCGAGGAGGGCTGCGGCCGCATCGAGGAGCTCGATCTCAAGTTCGTCGATCGATTTATTGCCAGCGGCGGCGTGTGCTTCGGCCAGCTGGGTGACGAGGCCGTGCGCGGTCGCGGTGGCGGCATCGAGCTCGGCGCGTCGGGTGGTGACGGCGCTCCTCGCCGCCTCGATGTCTGCCTCGGTCACCGGCTCGTTCTCGGTGGTCGCGACGTGAGGGTGCTCGACCGAGCCACAGACAGCGCACGGCGTGCCTTCGGTGAGTTCGCCGGCCAGCTCTGCGGCGTACCCGCTGAGCCGGCGGGCGAACAGGTCGTCCTGGGCGCGGGTCGACTCGGTCAGGCGCGCGCTGGCGTCTTTCTCGGCGAACCGGGCCTCGATGAGTCGCCGGTCGAGGGTGACGGCACGCTTGGCGGCGGCGCGAGCGACATCGATCCGGGCGACGCGCTCCCGCGCCGGCACGATCCCCGCTGCGGCGACCCGGGCGGCGGCGAGCGACTCGGTGAGTTCGTCGAGCTGGGCAGGAAGCGAGGCCACAAGAGCGTTCGCGTCTTCGATCGCGGCCCGACACGACTCGTGGCGTTCTTCACAGCGCCGAACGGCGGCAGAGAGCTGGGGCAGGCTCTTCTCGTCGTCGAGCACCGGGTCGAGGGCGCCGAGTCGACGGGCGAGGTCGTCGAGAACGCGGCTGACCGCCTTGGCATCGATCTCGGTAGCAGCCGTGTTCTCGTCCGGGTTCGTCTGGACGTTCATCGTGTTCGTCTCGACGATGCCATCCATGGCGGCGGCGTATGCGGCACGGCGTTCGGCTTCGACAGCGACGGCCCTGTCGAGCGCGGCGGTCGCCCCACGAACGGCGGCGACGTGGGCCCAGACGGATGCCGCCCGTTGCGCCTGGTCCAGCCGGGTACGGTCGGCGTCGATCGACCCGCTCTGCGCTTCGAACGTTGCGAGGGTGTCGCGGGCGCTGTCTCGCCGGAGTTGCAGCCGGCGGGTGTTTTCAAGCCTGCGGTGTTCGGCATCCGCCGCGGTGAATTCCGCATCGGCGATGGTGGCAGCTCGGGCGGCAGCGGCCTGCGCTTCACCGAGTTGGGCGAGGATGGCGTCGAACCATGCCAGCTCGGGTTCGACCGGGGTCTCTTGTTGCACGAGGCCCGCGGCGAGTTCGGCCGACATGCGCAGGCCGCCCGCGGTGGACTCGAGAGCGCTCGCGAGTTGTTTGCGCCGGTCGGTCAGGGCCAATTCGACCTGCTCGAACCGTTTCGTGCCGAACAGGGTGCGAAGCACCGCCTGGCGCTCATCGTTCTTGGCGAGAAGGAACTCCTGGAAGCGGTTCTGGGCGAGGAGGATGACCTGCAGGAACTGGTCTTTGGTGAGGCCGAGAATGACCTCGAGTTCGCGGGCGACGTCGACGGGGCGTGCGGCGACGCCCTCCCAGAGGTCGTTGTTTTTCACGAAGAGTTCGGCCGTCGCCTTCTCCACCGTCGTCCCGCTGCCTGACTTCTTCGGCCGCTCGTATTCGGGGGCTCGCCGCACCCGGTACGAGGTGCCGGAGATGCGGAACTCGAGTTCGACCCAGGTGGGGTCGCCGAGTTCGCAATAGTCACTGCGGAGCTTCGGCTGCGCTCCGTCGTAGCGGGGTGCGCTGCCATAGAGAGCGAAACAGATGGCGTCGAGCAGGCTGGACTTGCCCGCACCGGTCTTGCCGGTGATGAGAAAGATGCCGTCGTCATCGAAGCGTTCGAAGTCGATTCGCTGTTCGTCTTTGTACGGGCCGAACCCGGCGACGGTGAGCCGCTGGATCTTCACGCGTCGACCTCTATCAGTGGCGATGGGGTGAGAACAGATTCAGCCGTAGCCGGTTTGGTCGCGTCGCGAGCGGCCACCGGCTCGTCGTGCTCGGCGCGTTCGACCGCGGCAAGCACGTCGGCGACGATTGCCTTCTCGGCGTCGGTCGGCCCGACACCATTGCGAACATGGGCAAGGAACCCGGACACCACATCGATGTCACTGTGTCCCTTCACACGTTCGGCGTAGCTGGCGCCCGATGCCTGCGCGGTGACAGCCGGACGGTGTTCGAGGGTGACACAGTGCCCAAAGCGGGCCTGCAGTCGCCGCATTGCGTCGAGCGGGCGCACGGTGTCGGTGAGCACGACCGACACCCAGTGGCTCTCGAACTCGGCGAATGAGGCATCCGTCAGGATGTCGTCGAGCGAACCGGTGACCACCCGCAACGGCCGTGGAACAGGAAGGCTGACCCAGTCGACCGAACGCAGGCCGCTCGCGTCGAGCTCGACGAGCCAGGCACCGCGCGGTTTCGCGGCTTCGGAGAACGAGTAGTGCAGCGGGGCACCCGAATACCGCACTCGGTCGCTGAGTGCCGACCGGCCATGGATGTGACCGAGCGCGACGTAGTCGGGTCCGTCGAAGACGGACAGTGGCACATAGTCGATGCCGCCAGCGGTGAGGTCGCGTTCGACATCGCTGGCGCCGAACTGCTCCGGGGCACCGTCGGCAGCGGCAACATTGACCGCAAAGCAGTGCGAGAGCACGACCGAGCGGCCTCCCCGCTCGGACAGGTCCGAACGGATGCGGTCCATCACGAACGCGAGGACCTGCTCATGGGTGCGCAAGGTGACATCCGGGTAGGCGTGTCGCACAAGCGACGGCTCCAGATAGGGGATGCCGTAGAAATGCACCGGGCCATGCTCGTCGGGCAGGGTGATCGGCGAATCGTGTTGCTCCTGCCGCGTGACGACGTGGACACCGGCCAGTCCGGAGAACTGCGACATGAAACCGAGCCGGGTGGCGGAGTCGTGGTTGCCGCTCGTCAGAACGACGGATGCCCCTGCCTCACGCAACGCGACGACTGCCGCCTCGAGGACCGTATAGGCCTCGGCCGCGGGGGTGGCGGAGTCGAAGATGTCGCCGGCGACGACCACCACATCGACGGAACGCTCCCGCACTTCAACCGCCAGCGCGGCGAGCACGGAGCGCAGGTTCACCAGGGTCGAATGACCGTGGAACGTGCGACCGATGTGCCAGTCGGAGGTGTGCAGGATTCTCATGTCTTCACGGTAACCGGGGCCGCCGACATTGCCGATGCGCGACGCCGCGAGGCGGCGTATGAGGGTCGGAATGAACAGCCTTACGGCTGGACGGTTTCTTCGAGGGTGAGTCCCCCGCGCAGCGTCACGACCTGCACGAGCACCAGACCACGCTGATCAGACGTGGGCGATGACGCCGCCTGCTCGGCACACGGGGTATCGCCCTGGTCCCGCTGGATAAGACTGAGGTCGTCGAGAACGTCGAATCGTGCGCGGACGGTTCGACGGACGGAACCCCGGTCAATACTGACTGCCTGCCGCACACCCAGCAGCGCGCCCGGTCGGGCACGGGCAATCAAACGTTCGAACACCATCGTGTTCGGAATGCCAAACGCCGGCTCGGCAGGCGACTCCGTCTCGTGTTCATGCTCTTCGTGCTCGTGCTCCTCGTGCTCTTCGTGTTCGTGCTCTTCGTGCTCGTGCTCCTCGTGCTCGTGCTCGTGCTCGTGCTCGTGCTCGTGCTCTTCGTGTTCGTTCTCCTCGTGCTCCCGCCGCTCCCATTCCTCCCGCTCACGCCTCTCCTGCTCGCGTTCGGCGCGCTCGCGCTCCACCTGTCGCTGCTCGGCTTTCTCACGCTCCCGACGTGCACGCGCGGCATTGTGCGGTTCGTCGTCGTAGCTCAGCCCGACCACGCTCGCCTCCCAGGCGAATGGGGAACAGCGCACTTTGAGGGTGAGGGTGGTGGTGTTGTCGGCATAGTCACTGAGCTGGTAGACCCTCAACTCGGCGACGTCTGAGCCGAAGCTGGTCCACAACGTCGGGGTGCGGCTGAGAACCGGCACGGCGGTCGCGTCCGAGCCGGAGAGCCCGTCGCGGGTGAAAACCACCACGTCATCGATTGAGGGGTCGAACCGGATCACCGCTTCGGGTGCCGACTTGTCGATTAGCACCGGCAACGTCTGTTTCGGCTCCACGTTCTGTGAATAATCCACTGATCCGAACGTCACGGCGTGCATGCCCTCAGCCGAGATCACGACCGGTCCGGATACCCGGAACTCGCCGGCCCCATCGACCGCAGCGAACGTCGCCGCCACTCCCGAGATGTCGTCGGTGGCGGAGAAGCCCACCTGGACCGTACTGCGATGCCACCCGCGTCCGTTGGGTGGCGGGGTCACCGTCACCGTTGTCACCGGCGGGGTGGTGTCGGCCGGGAGCATCAGCTCCGCTTCTTCCGGTGTGATGTCGGCTGACTTGGTTTGCATCGGCGGCTGGTACGCGGCACCGGCGCCCGCACCGGAGATCGCGCCACCCACCAGACGCAGATGAGCCCAGTCATCGAAAGGCTCAAGCGCGGTCCGTTGCACGTCGTTGTTCACATCGAAAGCGACGCTTGGGCTGGTCGCGACGCCGTCGTTGTTCCAGTCGATCGGCAGGCTGCCATCTGCAACCTGAACATACGCACCCGCCGCCCCTGCCGCACCGGGCACCCAGCGGCGGACCGCGACCCCTGCGGCGTTCTTGCCAACCCCTGAGCGCTCGTCGAGCGCACCTTCGAAGAGCCGGTCTAACGCAATGTTTGAGAAGTCGACAATGCCGGTGACGCCGCCTTTGGTCAGTCCCCGCGTCTGCCAGTGATAGTTCATGACGCTGACGTAGTTGGGTTTGCGGTTCACAGCGTCGCCGCCGCCGTGGTCCAGACCGAGCAGGTGCCCGAGCTCGTGCATCAGCGTGCCAGCCATGATGAGGTCGGTAAGGCCGGCAAAAGTGCCCAGGGTGAGGATCATGTCGGAGCCGGGGATGGTTCTGGCGATGCCGCTGTTGACCGCTACGCCGAGTTGGTGCGCCGAAACCGCATACCGGAAGATCGGGGCCCGCCCGGTACTGATGAACCCTCCTGACTGTTTCTTGACCGCGTCGAAGGCTGTCCAGTTGTAACTGGTCGCGTTGTTGGAAGCATCCACCATCGCGGTGCCGAAATTCGCGACGTGCGAGAGCTGGCGTGCTCGCGACAGCGCACCCCACGTGGCACCGGTGGCGTGGTTCATGATGCTGTTCGGGCCCGCGTCGATGTGCAGGTTGATACCCACAGACCCGGTCGGACTCCGGTACGGGGATGCCGCAAACGCGTCGACAACGGTCTTGATCGCGGCCGCACTGATGGCATGGCTGTGGGTGGCGTCTGCCATCCAGTCGATCTGCACGAAAACATCCGGGCGATTCACGTCGGCGCCCATCGCGGGCAGGTCGATGAACTGAGGACCGCTGCCGTCGCCCGGGTCCAGCGTCACCCCTTTCTTCTTCCATTCATCGGGGATGCCGTCGCGGGCGCTGGAGGACGAACTGAAGGTCAAGCGGACCACAGCGTTATCGCCGCCCCCGCCCAACCGCTTGACCTGAAAGGTCTCTGGCGTTTTCTCCTCGTACTCGTTGCTGCCGACATACGGATTGTCCCAATAGATGTGGCAGGTCCCTGCGCTCCCGCCGGTTGCGAGCTGGATGTCGTAGTCGACGTGCCCCTCGGTCCCGGTCAGCACCCCGTTGGATTCGGACTCCCAATTGGCGTTGGTGAGCGGGGGGATTGTGAGCGGGGGCTGGCGGGTCCAAATGCCGTGATCAAGTCCGCCACCGATCCGAACGAGGGTCGTGTCACTGTCGTTGTAGAAAACAAACCGTGTGCTGCGCGCTGCCATGATCGACCCGTCTCATCAGGGGCGGTCGACTCAACGATTCGGCGCCCAGAACGTCACCGTCTCCAAGGGAGGCATCTGCTCGTCGATCATCCTCGCCGAGTCCTCACGGCGCAACGGGTCACGGTGCCCCGTTTCGAGGCAACGGACCGCACCGCGAATCAAGCCCCCGGCCGAATTCGATGCCAGGCGGGACTACTCGTTTAGCCTTGGCCCATGACGGCAACAGAACTATGGCTGGTGAGGCACGGAGAGTCGACCGCGAACGTCCAGGCGACCGAATCGCAGCGGGCGCTGCTCGAGGTCATCCCGGTCGACCACCGGGACGCAGACGTTCCCCTGTCGGAGACAGGGGTCAGGCAGGCGGAGGCCCTCGGCGCATGGCTCGCCGCGAACGCCGGCGGTACTGTGCCTGCTGCAATCTGGAGTTCACCGTACCTCCGCGCGCAGCAGACACTCGCTGTGGCCCTCGGCGTCAGCGGACTGGAGCGGTCGTTCCTCGTCGACGAGAGACTCCGCGACCGCGAACTCGGCATCCTCGACACGCTGACCTCGCACGGCGTCGACCAGCGCTACCCGGAGGAGGCTGCCCGGCGGCGGTGGCTGGGCAAGTTCTACTACCGGCCCCCAGGCGGAGAGGCATGGACGGATGTCGCGCTCCGCGTGCGCTCGTTCCTGCGCGATGTGGACTCCAGCGAAACCTCCGGTCCGGTCCTCATCACCGCGCACGACGCCGTGGTCCTCATTTTTCTCTATCTCTGCCTCGGCTGGTCTGAGCAGGAACTGCTCGCCTTCGCCAGCAGCAACACGGTTCTGAACGCCTCCATCACCCGGCTCACCCGCCAGCCGGGTGACCAATTCTGGACCCTCGACGTGTTCTCCCACGATGCCCATCTCGAAGCGGTCGGCGCCCCCGTCACCGAACACGGAGGAGACACCGATGTCCAGCCCCGCTGAGCCGCAAACCGTCACGCCGAACCTGCTGCGAGAGTGGCCTCTGCCGGAGGCGGGGGACTCGAAGTACGGCCGCGGGCAAGTCATCGTGGTCGGCGGCGCACTGCGTTCCCCTGGTGCGGCGATGCTGTCCGGCCTGGCCGCGCTCCGGGTCGGCGCCGGGCGCCTGACGCTCGCCGTCGCTGCGTCCGTTGCGACAGCGGTGGCGGTCGCCGTTCCTGAGTGCGGGATCGTGCCGCTCGACGAAACCGCAGATGGGAGTGTGAGCGGAGACAGCGTCGATGCCGCCGAGCGGGACCTCTCCGGTGCGGACGCCGTCCTCGTCGGGCCGGGCCTTGATGATCCAGACGAACTGGAGCGGATGCTGTCAGCCCTGCCCCCGCTCGTCGGTTCCGATTCGGTCGTGGTCCTCGACGCGTTCGCACTCGGAGTGCTGCCGAAGGTTCCCGACGCCGTCGAGGCGTTCGGGAACCGACTCGTTCTGACTCCGAACAAGGAGGAGGCAGCCCGGCTGCTCGAGCGTGACCTGGACGACCTCGTCGATGACATCGCGGAGATCGCCCGCCGCTACCGCGCGGTCGTCACCTGCTACGACGTCATCGCCTCCCCCGACGGGCGAATCTGGCGCACCGGCACGGGCGGGGGTGGCCTCGCCACCTCGGGGAGCGGTGACGTGCTCGCCGGCGCCATCACCGGGCTGTGTGCCCGCGGCGCCACCGCAGAGCAGGCCGCCGTCTGGGCGACCCACGCGCACGCGGCGGCCGGCGACCGGCTCGCCGTGCACGTCGGGCCCCTCGGTTTTCTCGCCAGCGAGCTCCTCGACGAGTTGCCTCGCGTGCTGGTCGAAATCGGCGCCTGAACCGCGCCCGCGCGGGTGTTTCGGCACCGCGCGGGCGCATTTTCACCCGCGCGACACAATTTCACCCGCGTGAATGAATCCCCTTAGCCGGCAGCATCCGAAAGATGAGTCGCTTTTCTTCAGATTTTTGGCGCCGATGTGGAATAGCGCGGCCGGTGTCGAGGTTTCGTTTCTTCGCCATTGAATCCCGCGACGGCAGACGCTGCGCACACACCCCTCGACTCCGCTGAGTTATCCGCTCGGTGTTACCTGCTCGGTCCCGACCATTGGATCCCCTGTGAACGACTCCGCAACCGACCTCACTCTTCCTGAGCGCGCACCTTCGCTCCGACCGGTCGAACCTGACCACACCGCGCGCAACTTCCGGGTGATCGCTCTGATGCTCGCCGCGACGTTCGTTGTCATCCTCAACGAAACGATCATGGGTGTCGCCATTAACGAGCTCATGCTCGACCTCGACATCAGCGCGCGGTCCGCCCAGTGGCTGACCACCGCATTCCTGCTGACGATGGCGGTCGTGATCCCGATTACCGGATTCCTGCTGCAGCGATTCCACACCCGCCCGATCTTCATCTCGGCGATGAGCCTGTTCTCGGCGGGCACACTCCTCGCTGCCCTCGCACCGAACTTCGAGGTACTGCTCGGCGCCCGCGTCGTACAGGCGTCAGGCACGGCGATCATGATTCCGCTGTTGATGACCACGATCATGACCCTGGTTCCGGTGGCGCAGCGCGGCCGGACCATGGGAAACGTCTCGATCGTCATCTCGGTCGCCCCGGCGATTGGCCCCACCGTGTCCGGAATCATCCTCAACGCACTGAGCTGGCGCTGGATGTTCTGGATCGTGCTGCCGATTGCCGTCGTCATGCTCATCATCGGCATCCGTCGCGTCGAGAACGTGACCGCGCCCAAGCGGGTTCCGCTCGACGTGCTGTCGGTGATCCTCTCGGCGTTCGGGTTCGGCGGACTGATCTACGGCCTCAGCCGCATCGGCGAGAGCGGGCCGGCCGACGCGACCGCCGCGGAGCAGGCAACAGCGACACTGCCGATGTGGATCGCCCTCGGCGTCGGCGTTCTCGGCCTGGCCGCATTCATTCTGCGGCAGCTGCGGCTGCAGCGCCGCGACCGGGCGCTGCTAGACCTGCGAACGTTTCGCTCCGCGAACTTCAGCATCTCCCTCGGTGTGATGGTTGTGAGCATGGCTGCGCTGTTCGGGACGATCATCCTTCTGCCCATTTACATGCAGCAGGTGCTCGGCCTCGAGCCCGTGCAGACCGGTCTGCTTCTGCTCCCGGGCGGCCTCCTGATGGGCCTGCTGGCGCCGTTCGTCGGACGACTCTACGACCGGTTCGGCCCGAAACCGCTCCTCATCCCCGGCTCGGCTGTCGTCAGCGCAGCGCTGTGGGCTCTCGCGATGGTCGGCGAGTCGACGTCGCCGTTCTACCTCCTCGGTGCCCACCTGCTGCTGAGCCTCGGCCTCGCCTTCCTGTTCACGCCCCTGTTCACCTCAGCGCTCGGCTCGGTGCAACCCTCCCTGTACTCGCACGCATCCGCCACGGTCGGCACCGTCCAGCAGGTCGCGGGCGCAGCGGGCACAGCCCTGTTCGTGACGATCATGTCGACGGCGAGCGCGGCGCTGTCGAGCGCCGGCGCAACCGACTCGGCGGCCGCTGCAGGGGGAATTCACTCCGCGTTCCTGATCGGTGCGTTCATCTCCCTTCTCGCCATCGTCGGAGCGATCTTTGTTCGCAAGCCGGCGGACATGCCTGCGGAGATGCCCGCCGGGCACTGAACCCGTCTTCGAAACCGGATGCCGGCCCGTTTGTTGCGGGACGGAATCCGTTTTTCAGTTGGCCGGCCGGGCCCGGTAGCTCGCCTGGGTGAAGCCGGCACGGAGCTCGCGGGTGCCGGTGAGTTCGAGGCTGATATCGGCATCGAGCGGACCGAACAGTGGGATGCCGAAGCCGATGAGCACGGGGGCGATGCTCACGGTGAGGTTATCGAGCAGGCCGGCGCGGAGGAATTGCTGCACGACGGTTCCGCCGTCGACGTAGACGTGTTCGCGGTTCTCACGGGCGAGCGTCCGGAGGGCGTCATCGAGCGAGCGGTGCACCGTGGCATCCGGCCAGTCGACGGACTCGAGTGAACTGCTCAACACGAGCACGCGTTTGCCGGCGTACGGGTAGGTGTCGAACGCCGCGACGATGTCGTAAGTGTTGCGCCCGATGATCATGGAGTCGACGGCAGCAAAGAAATCGTCGTAGCCGGTGTCGCCGAGGTCTGCGCCGGCTTCGAGGAGCCAGTCCAGCCCACCGTCGGGGCGGGCGATGAAGCCGTCGAGGCTCATCGCCAGGAACGCGGATGTCGTCAGGCGGGGCGTCGCGGGCGTGTCGGTCATGCGCGCACGCTACCACCGGCATCCGACAGCGGGAAGGGCCCAGGTCAGACGTTCGACCGTGGGCGGAGGATGCAGAATTCGTTGCCCTCGGGGTCGCGGAGCACCTGCCAGTCGTCGCCGTCGTAGATGTCGTCGGCGAGGGTCGCGCCGAAGCTGAGCGCGTCGGCGATTGCGGCGTCGTAGACGCGGCTGCGCAGGTCGAGGTGGAGCCGGTTCTTGCCCGCCTTCGCTTCGGGGACTTTGAGAAAGTCGAAGCGCACGTTGCTGCCGCTGCGCTGGAGTTCTGCGTCGCCGCTCTTGTCGAGAATCACCTTCCCGCCGAGCAGCTTTTGCCAGAACTTCGCGAGGGCGGGAGGGTCGGCGCAGTCGAAGGCGAGGGCAGCGACCCCTGAGATGGAAGAGCTCATGGCTCTCATGAGAGCACCGGCGCCAGTCGCGGTCAACGGGTTCGGGAGAACTACGCTGGGGTCATGGCTCCAGAATTCGCCCACGAACCGGATGCTAGCCGGTACGCCCTCCGCCTCGGCGACGAACTCGTCTGCGTCGCCGACTACTCGATACGCCAGGGTCGCATCTACTTCACCCACACGTACACCGCGCCCGCGCGCCGTGGGAATGGCCATGCGGCATCCCTCATCGAATTCGCGGTGAACGATGTGGCCGCCACGACGGACCTTCGGATCGTGCCGACCTGCTCGTTCGTCGTGGACTGGTTCGCCAACCATCCGGAGCGTTCCGACCTTCTCAGTCGTGGCGCGACTGATTGATCCGCAATCGGCTGAGCCGCACCTGGCTCCGGCTACCGCTGCTGCGGTTCGACGAGGGTGATGAACGCGCTCAGCTCACTGATGCCCTGCGCTGTGGCGGGCAGGTAGTCGGTCAGCGCCGGCGAGTAGACGAGGTACGCAGCCCACTTGGCCCGTGAGATCGCCACGTTGAGCCGGTTCTTGAGGATGAGGAATCCCATCCCCCGCGGCACCTCCGTCGGAGCGGATGCCGCAAGCGTCACGATCGCGATCGCTGCCTCCTGCCCCTGGAATTTGTCGACGGTCCCCACCCTGACCCGGTCGAGCCCTGCAGCAGCGAGGCCGTCGCGGACCAGCGCCACCTGCGCGTTGTACGGGGACACAACGATGACATCGTCCTGATCGAGGGTGTCGCTGTCACGGACCTCGGTGGGGTCGCTCCAGGCCCTGCCCATGGCGGATCGCACCAGTTCGACGACACGGTTCGCCTCTTCGACCGACGCCACGGCGTTGCCGGAGTGCTCGACGGGTTCGACGTGCAGCCCGGGTTCGATTCCGGCCAGGGACCGGGTCGACGCGACCTCGTGGGCGTGCAGCTCGCCCTCGTAGGAGAGCCGGGAGACGGGGTCGGTGACGGCCGGATGCATCCGCCGGCTCTCGGCGAGGAAGTAACCGAGTTCAGCGGGCAGCACGTCGTGGCCGTCGCTGACCCAGCCGAGCGCGGAGGTGTCGATCGGCTCCGGGTGAAGGCCCTGGCTGACCTGCGGTAACTGCTGCGGGTCGCCGAGCAGCAGCAGGTTGCGGGCGGCGACACTCGCCGCGATGGTGAACGCGAGCGAGTACTGCCCGGCCTCGTCGATCACGAGCAGGTCGAGTGAGTGCCGCGGGAACCGGGCCTTGTTGCTGAAGTCCCAGGCTGTTCCGCCGAGCACATAACCGGTCGCGTCGTTCTCGGCGGCGAACAGCAGGTGGCCGTTGGCGTCGAGGGCGGTGAACGGCACGTCGGCGGCGTCTGCCCCGCCCTTCTGCACCTTGGCGACGAGCGCGGCAGGAAGCCCGGCCTTGACGACAGCGCCGAGCAGGTTCTCGACGACGGCGTGGGACTGGGCGACGACGCCGATCTTCCAGCCGTGATCGCGGACGAGGGCCGCAATGACGTGGGCGCCGAGGTAGGTTTTGCCCGTTCCGGGCGGACCCTGGATGGCGAGGTAGGACGCGTCGAGATCGAGGATGCTGTCGATCACGGCGTCGATACGGTCGCCGGTGACCGGGGCGAGCGCCCCTGACCGCGTGCGGGGCGGGGTGCGGCGGAGGATGTCGACCACCGGATCCCGAGGCCACTCCGGGGCGGCATCGACGATGGCTTGCGCCCACTCCTCGATCGCCGGTTTCTGTTGCCCGGCGGGAGGCGGGGCGGCCGGGGTGAGGGCGATCGGCAGCGTGTCGAACGGCGGGGCGCCGGTCTGGAGGGTTTCTTCGACGAGGGCTCCCCGGTCGTCGACCTCCAGGACCCGCACCGTGCGGCTGGGCCGCGAGCCGGGGTCACCGATCGTGGCTTCGAACGGACCGGGGTGCTCGTAGAGAACGTACGGGCCGGCCTGCTCACCCGGTTTGACGCTCGAACCCGGGCCCCATTTTCCGGTGAGCCGCACCCACCGCCGGTCGGTGCGTTGCTTGCCCTCGCGGAACCACGGCCGTTCGACCCGTGCTCCGTCGTCTTCGACGACGAGGACGTCGCGGGTGTCTGCCCACGTCTCCACATCCTGAATCAGTCGGGCGAAGTGTCCCCACCAGAAGCTCTTCTGCTCACGCTGGTGATAGTCGAGTGCGGCGGCGGCGAACGCGGCTGCGGTCTGGTCGGCGGTTCGGCCGGCCGCGAGCCGGTCACCGGCCAGGGCAAGCAGGGCGTAGCGGAGAGGGGAAGGCTCGATCTCGGGCACCGAGTCCTTCGCCTCATGCAGTGTCCCAGGCAGGATGCCGTTCTCTCGGCCCCGTTCGAGCAGCCAGTCCCGCAGGCGCAGCGTCGACACGCAGTCGTACCGGTTGTAGTCGCCGATTTCGTCGAGCTTGTGTTGCCCGGCCGCCTCGTCTCCGTTCGCTTTCAGCTCCATGGCATCCGCGTACTCGGTGATCGAGGCGGCGGCGTTGGTGACGTCGCCCGTCCGTAGTTCGTCGCCCATGTAGAGCGGCTCGAGTTTCTTGATCGAGTACGAGCGGGAACCCACCCGAACGCTCTTCTTCACCATCGGGTACAGGTCGACGAAGACGTTGTCGCGCAGCAGCTGGTCGACTTCGTCTTCACCCTCTCCGTGGCGCGCGGCGATCGAGGACAGGTGGGTGCGCTCATATGACGCGTAGTGATAGATATGCAGGTTCGGGAATGTTCGCCGACGCTCGGCGACGAAGTCGAGGAAGGTGCGCAGGGCGACCCGTTCCTCGGCGAAGGAATGTGCCCAGAACGCGGTGAAGGTCTCGGAGACATCGACGAGACCGAAGAGGTAGTCGAGTCCCCACGAACGCCCATCGCCTTCGGTGTAGAGCGGGTCACCCTCGAAGTCGAAGAAGATGTCGCCCGGGTCTGGTTCGGGCAGCGCGGCCAGAGCCTGCGCGTTGAACACGCGCACGGGCGGCGGCGTGTGGTCCTCAGGCGAGGTCGGCCCTTCGAGCTGCAGCTTGGCCTGCAGCCGCAGACCGGCCAGAGTGGTTCCGCCGATACCGTCGACGTCGACGGTCGAGTCAGCAAGGTCCTCGATCGTGGTGATGCCGGCATCCGCCAGCCGCGTTCGTTGGGTGACGCGCAGCCCGCCGACAAGGAGCACGTCGCGGGTGGCCTGGATCTCGGCTTCGCACGTCTCACAGCGCCCGCAGATCGCGTACCGCGGATCACGCCATTGGACGACGTCGTCGTTCGGGTCGTCGAGTCGCTCGTTGATGATCCGTTGCAGGCGCTGCTCGCGCTTGAGGTAGACGGGCAGGATATCGCTCACCCGGTGCTCGCTCGTCATCCCGTTGCCGAGAAGGAGCTGCACCGTGTCGGCGGGTTCGACGCCGAGCTGGCGCAACTGCTGCACATATGCGGCCAGCTGGAGGAGCGCCGTGACCTTCGCAGAGCGGGCGAGCTTGGTGTCCTGGACCAGGTAGCGGCCGTCTGGTTGCCGCACGATGAAGTCCGCGAAACCGACGAAGCGTCCGTCGAAGAACGTGGCCTGGAAGACGACGTCTGCACCGCGGTCGAACGCGCGTTTCGTCGCGGTCACTGCGTCGGCGAGCGCCTCGCGGGTCATCTCGTCTGGGCGTTCGATCTCGGCGACGCCCGCCCCGAACTGCGCCCGGTATGCAGCCAGAACGCGGGCCTCGTGCTCATCGCCGAGTCGCCCCGTGCGGGCGAGCATTGCATCGACGACCTCGTCGACCCGCTCGGTGCGCCCCAGCTTCGCGTCGAGTTTGCGGAGAAAGGCGAATTCGCACTTCGAAGCCGTGGTGAGATCGCTTGCGCTCGTCACGAGCGAGCGGGTGGTGACCAGCGCACCGCCGAGAACAGGGTCGTCGAGGAAGAACAAGGGAACTCCAATGGTCGGGCAATTCGAGGCTAGCGCCAGCCGCTGACAGTGGGCCGTTTTACCCTTCCGACGACGTCGAATCGGGCGTACCGTTAAGGCATGAACACCAGCGACAACGCCGTCGTCGAAGCGACCGGAACGCCTTTACCGAAGCGGCGCGGCCAGCCGGCAGACGGCATCCCCGATGGGTCCGGATCCGACGGGCACCCGGACTCCGACGACGACACCGCGTCCGGCGGACCAGCACGCTGAACCCGGTTAGCACATCCGACCGGATGCCGCCCCGCTCTATCGCGAGCGCCGCCCAGCCGCGTACGGTGGGGCCATGACTGACAACGAGCAGACCGAAAACCCGAAGCCCCGCGACCGTTCACAGCACGACGACACCACAAACCGACCGGGCCAATCGGCCGAGGGCATCCCTGACGGATCAGGCACCAACACTGAGGCGGGCGACGACACCGCCGAGGACACCGCGTCTGGCGGCCCAGCGGACTGACCAGGAGGCGGGCGGCAAAGCCGTTCACGATGGAATGCTGACGTAACTGTCAGCCGCCGCGCCCGCTTCGTTGAGGCATGCGGCGCAGCCGCAGCCCGCCCCCGGTTCCTTGAGGGATGCGGCGCAGCCGCAGCCCGCGCCCGGTTCCTTGAGGGATGCGGCGCAGCCGCAGCCCGCCCCCGGTTCCTTGAGGGATGCGGCGCAGCCGCAGCCCGCGCCCGGTTCCTTGAGGGATGCGGCGCAGCCGCAGCCCGAAGGATGAGAACATAGAAGGATGTCGCCTGCCGCCGCACCCCTGGTGGATGTCACCGACATCATCCGCCTCGTCGGCAACGGCGCGTTCAATCGCGCCACCGCCTACGCCCGCACCGGGGCCGTCACCGCCATCGACTGGGACGAGGAGTCGAGGAGCCTCACCGCTGAGGTTCACGGAACATCTCCGCGCCCGTATCGCTGCCAGGTCAGCCTCGCGCCGGCGCGCAAGGACTTCAGCAGGCCGACCTCGTCGAGCTGTACCTGCCCGGTGCACCTTGACTGCAAGCACGTCGCAGCGACCCTCCTCGCCAGCAACGCGCTCGCGGTGAAGAGCATCGCATTGCCGCCGTCCGGTCTGACGGATGCCGGCGGGAACGATCGCGCCTGGATCGACCGCCAGATGCACGCCGCGGACGAATGGTACGAGGGCGAGACGACCTGGCCGAGCGCGACCAGGTCTGCCAACGAGCCGAACGACGATGCCGCGCAGCCCGCATGGAAATCGGCCGTCGGGGCCCTGACCGGACAGCCGTCGGCATCCGGAACCGTGCCGACTCCGATGGGTCTGCAGTTCGAACTCCGCGAGCAGACACCCCGCTCGAAGCACCGCTGGAACGGCCCTACCGCCCGCACCGCCAAGTCGACCTCGGATGCCGGCGAATACCGGCTCGGCGTGCGGCCGGTGATCCGCAACGACAAAGGCAACTGGGTTCGCACGAACGTCGGCTGGAACACCTTTAGCTACCAGGTCAACCGGCTTGGTCTCGACCCGGCCCAGCACCGCTGGTTCAGCCAGTTCGCCGCCCTCCACCGGGCAGCCCGCAACGTCTACACCGTCGGCCAGGACCTTGACTGGCTTTACCTCGACGACTTCAACAGCCCGCTGCTCTGGAACCTTCTCGCCGAAGCGACCTCTCTCGGGATCGAACTCGTCGCCAGCCGCAAGGACGGCATCGTCACCATCGGAGCCGACGCCTCGGTCGGTCTCGACGCCACCGCTGACCCCGACCTGCGTCTCGACGCCACGCTCACGATCGACGGCGTGCTGCACCCCGCGGAATCGGCCGGGCTCCTCGGCGACCACGGCATCTATGCGTACTCCCTCGAACCGGCCGCCCATTTCACCCTCGCTCCCACCGGCAAGCGCCTGACCGATGAGCAGAAACGACTCGTCGGTCGCGCCAGCAGCCTCGTCGTTCCCGCCGCAGACATCGACGAGTTCCTCACCGGCTTTTATCCCCGACTGCGCCACAGCATCCCGATCACGTCGACGGATGCCTCGGTCGAGTTCCCGCCCGCCGTGCCGCCGGTCCTCGTGCTCTCCGCGATCTTCTCCGCCAAGCACACCCTCGCCCTGGCGTGGGACTGGGAGTACACCGAAGGAGCCAGGAAGACGCGGATGCCGCTCTACGCGACAGCGCACGACTCGGGTCTCCGCGACCTGCAACTCGAGCACGCCATCGCTGAACGGGCGCGGGCGATCACCCCGCTTGAAGCGCAGACCCTGGTCGGCCTCGACGCTGCCGAGTTCACCGACAAGATCCTGCCGGCGATCGAGTCGACCGAGGGGGTCCGCGTCGACGTGACAGGCACGCGCCCGGACTACCGGGAACTGACCGAGGCGCCGAAGCTCAAGATCACCACGGTGGAAACCGACCAGCGTGACTGGTTCGACCTCGGCGTCGTGGTGACGATCGAAGGGCAGAAGATCCCGTTCGGGCCGCTGTTCAAGGCCCTGTCGAAGGGGCAGACGAAGCTGCTCCTCGTCGACAACAGCTACCTGTCTCTTGAACACCCGGCGTTTGAACAGTTGCACGACCTCATTGAGGAAGCCCGGTCGCTCGCCGAATGGGATACCGGCATGCGGATCAGCCGGTACCAGTCGAGCCTCTGGGAAGACCTCGAGGACCTCGCCGACGAATCAGAACAGGCGGCATCATGGCAGGCGGCCGTGAGTGGCCTGCGCCAACTCACCACCGTCGAGTCCACCCCACTGCCTGAAGGCATCCAGGCAACCCTCCGCCCGTACCAGCTCGACGGGTTCGCCTGGCTCGCGTTCCTGTGGAAGCACCAGCTCGGCGGTATCCTCGCCGACGACATGGGGCTCGGAAAAACCCTGCAGGCCATCGCACTCATGAGCCATGCGAAAGAGGTGACCGCGCCGGAGAAGCGACGCCCGTTCCTCGTCGTCGCGCCGACATCCGTCGTCTCGAACTGGCACATCGAAGCCCAGCGTTTCGCCCCTGACCTCGACGTGCGCACCATCACGGCTACCAGGGCCAAAAGCGGACCGGTCGTCGACGTCGGCAACGTGGA
Organism: Mycetocola miduiensis; assembly: GCF_900115155.1. Classification (GTDB taxonomy): domain Bacteria; phylum Actinomycetota; class Actinomycetes; order Actinomycetales; family Microbacteriaceae; genus Mycetocola_A; species Mycetocola_A miduiensis. The sequence goes on along the minus strand of NZ_FOVM01000006.1, from coordinate 163,779 downwards.
TGTCGTGATCACCTCGTACACGCTCTTCCGGCTCGACTTCGACGCCTACAACGAGCACGAGTGGGCCGGGCTCATCCTGGACGAAGCGCAGTTCGTGAAAAACCGCACGGCGAAGATCCACCAGTCGGTGCGCGATCTGAACGCTCCGTTCAAACTCGCCATCACCGGAACCCCGATGGAGAACAACCTGCTCGAGTTGTGGTCGCTCTTCGCGATCGTCGCTCCTGGACTGTTCCCTTCCGCACGCAAGTTCCTCGACGAGTACGCCAAACCGATCGAGGCCGGCGACCGGCCGGAGCTCCTCACCCGGCTGCGGCGTCGCATCCGCCCGCTGATGATGCGCCGCACAAAGGAACTCGTCGCCACCGACCTGCCCGCGAAGCAGGAGCAGGTGCTCACCATCGACCTCAACCCGAAGCACAAGAAGCTCTACGACACCTTCCTGCAGCGGGAACGGCAGAAACTGCTCGGCCTGATCGACGACCTCGACAAGAACCGGTTCATCGTGTTCCGTTCGCTGACCCTGTTGCGGATGCTCAGCCTCGACGCCTCCCTCGTCGATGAGTCGTACGGGAACGTGCCGTCGTCGAAGCTAGACGCCCTGTTCGAACAGCTAGACGATGTGCTCGCTGAGGGCCACCGGGCGCTGATTTTCAGCCAGTTCACGTCGTTCCTCGGCAAGGCGGCAGCCCGCCTCGACGCCGCCGGCATCCCGTACGCCTACCTCGACGGGTCGACGACGAAACGAGCGGATGTCATAGCCAGGTTTAAGGAGGGCGTCGCCCCGATCTTCCTCATCAGCCTCAAGGCGGGTGGTTTCGGGCTCAATCTCACCGAAGCGGATTACGTGTTCCTGCTCGACCCGTGGTGGAACCCGGCGACCGAGGCCCAGGCGGTCGACCGCACCCACCGGATCGGTCAGACCAAGAACGTGATGGTCTACCGGATGGTCGCCAACGGCACCATCGAGGAGAAGGTGATGGCGCTCAAAGCGCAGAAGGCGAAACTGTTCAACGCGGTCATGGACGATGACGCGGTCTTCAGCTCTGCGCTGACCGCCGACGACATTCGTGGCCTGCTCGAAGAGCCCGAGGCGCCGACGGCGATCGAGAGCGCTACGGCCGATTTCGCCGCGGCGGATGCCGCCAAACGGTCACGCTGGACGGCGGCCGACTGAGCCCGTGTCGCCCCTGTTGGGGTAGAGACAGGCGGCGCGTGCTTTCTTACACTTGACGGATGATGACGGCGACGGCAATGGAACGAGCGGACGACCGCTGGTACGACGAGTTCCACCTCGACTATGACCCGACGTTCGCCGGCGAGTCGAGCTTTACGGCTGAGGACTATCCGTCTCCTCGCTGATCCACCTCCCGCTGATCGAGTAGCCCGCTGATCGCACTTCGGCAAGCTCAGCAACCGGCGACGACGGAGCGTGTGCCGATACCCACGAACCTTCCCGGCACTCCCCGCGAACCGACACAATGGAGTCCACGACCCGCATCGACGCGGGCCTGCCCGAGAGGATCCCATGACCACCATCGCAATTCTCGGCGCCGGGTACATGGGGCGGACGCACGCGGCGGCATTCACAGCACTCGGGCACGACATCCGTTACATCTACGCCCGGCACTCCGGCGAGACGTTCGCCGGGGCCCCGGGCGCCCGTCTCGTCACCGATGTGACCACCGTGCTCGCCGATCCCGATGTCGACGTCGTGTCGATCTGCACGCCGACGACAACGCACCGTGACCTCGCGGTCCGAGCGCTCAACGCGGGTAAGCACGTCTTGCTCGAGAAGCCGGTCGCCCTGACCATCGCCGACGCCCTCGCCATCTCTGCGGCGGCATCCGCCAGCGACCGCACTGTCATGGTCGCCCACGTCGTGCGTTTCTTCGAGGGTTACCGCCGTGCCCGGGCGGATGTGGAGGCCGGCCGGATCGGATCGGTCGTGTCGGCCCGCGCGCGCCGGCTGATCACCAAGCCGGAGTCCGCCTGGTGGTACGACGAGGACGAGTCCGGCGGCGTCGTCGTCGACGTCGGCATCCATGACTTCGACCAGATGAACCTGTTTCTTGGCACCCCGGTGACCGTCACAAGCACATCGAACGACCCTCTCGGCCCGATCGAGACGACGATCGAATACCGTTCAGGAGCGATCGGCCAGGTGCTTACCTTCGCCGGTGTTCCGGCGGGAGCCCCGTTCACCACCTCGCTGAACCTGGTCGGCACCTTGGGGCTCCTCGACTACGAATTCGCAGCGGATGCTCCCACCGCGACGGGCGGACCATCGGGCGTCAACACGTACCGGCTCGCAACGGCGGGCGGAAGCGAGGCCGAGACGCTGTCGTCGCTTGATCATTATGAACGGCAGATCGAGTACTTTCTGGAGTGTGTGCGGACCGGGGCCGACCCTGTTTTCTGCCCGATGGCATCCGCTGTTCGCGCCCTCGAGGTGGCACTTGCCGCGCGCCAGTCGCTCGTGACCGGCGAGACCGTGCCGCTCGAGGAACGCGCCTGAACCGGAGATTTTGCCCACCACGCCGTCGAGCGCGGCGGGCAACCGGCGTGTCGGCAAAGACCTCCGCTTGACCCAACACTGGACGCCGCCACCACGCGCACTCCAGACTCAACAGGAGGGTGGGATGCCACCCGCCCACCGCAGAACACTCACCACCGAAGATCCACCACGCGCACTGAGAGGACCCACATTGACGTCGATCCGCCGAGGCACCCTGACCATCCCGACATCGACGTGGGGCCCATCGAATCCCCTGCCTGACATTTTCGGCAGCGGCGACATCCATGCCCAGTCGGGTTTCGAGGACGCCGAGGACATCGACGGCGAAGGCGTGGACGAACGCTCGAGCCGGGCGCAGACCGCTCTGCCCTACCTCGACCAGGACGGGTACCTGGCCGAAGAAGAACCGCAGGAGCATGCCACCGTCGTGCTCGAGAACGATCACCTGACGGCGACGTTCCTGCCCGGGCTCGGCGGGCGGCTGTGGTCCCTTCTCGACCGGGCCACCGGCCGCGAGTTGCTGCACCAGAACGAGGCGATCCGTTTCCGTAACCTCGCGCTCCGCAACGCGTGGTTCGCCGGCGGCGTGGAGTGGAACATCGGCATGATCGGGCATTCCCCGTTCACGAGTTCACCCGTGCACACCGCAGCGCTGAGCGGCCCGGACGGTGAAGTGGGGCTCCGCTTCTTCGAGTACGAACGCATCCGCAACGTGAGTTTCCGCGTCGACGCGTGGCTGCCGGAGGATTCGCACGAGCTGTTGATCCGCGGCACGATCGTCAACGATTCACCGCACGCGACGCCAATGTACTGGTGGTCGAACATGGCTGTTCCGCAACTCGAGGCAACACGGGTGCTCGCCCCAGCGGCATCCGCCTGGAAATACGGGCACGAACGGGTGCTCAGCACGGTTCCGGTGCCGGCCGTGGATGGCGGCGACATCACCTGGCCGGCGCGCACCCTCGAAACGGTGGACTACTTCTTCGACACGGCAGGCACGCGGATGCCGTGGGTCACCGCCGTGGACGGCACCGGTTTCGGTCTCGTCCAGGCATCGACCGCGAACCTGGTCGGGCGCAAACTGTTCCTCTGGGGCCAGGACGCGGGCGGCCGGCACTGGCAGGAGTGGGTGTCGGGCGCCGGTTCGTACTGCGAGATCCAGGCGGGGCTCGCGCGCACCCAACTGGAATACCTGCGGATGCCCGCCGAGACGGAGTGGTCGTGGGTGGAAGCGTACGGCGCGCTGCAGGTCGACGTCGCCACGGCCCAGTCGGAGGACTGGTCGGCGGCAACCGGCGCCGTGGCCGAGAACCTGGCGAGCCGTGATCTTCCCGGCCGACTGGAAGCGCTCCGGGATCGCGACCAGTCCATTGAGCTGCTCGTCGAGGTGCTTCCGGACGGCTCCGGGTGGGGCGCCGTCGAGAACGCGTTGCGCGAGTACCTCGGGCAGGGCGCGATCGACGCCGAACGCACTCCGTTCCCAGCGGATGCCGTCGGTCCGGCCGAGGAATACTGGCTCCGTCTGCTGCGCGGAGAGCCCGCCACAGCGACCGAACTGGATCCGCAGCATCCGCCGCTCTCCTACCAGATCGACCCGCGCTGGGTTCGGGTGCTGCAACACCACGACGACTGGCTGGCGCTCCTGCACCTCGGCGTGATCGCCGCCGCGCAGGGGTCGTTCGCCGAGGCCGGGGAGTTCTGGCAGGCATCGGTCGACCGCACCCGGAACGCGTGGGCGCTGCGCAACCTCGGGGCGCTGGCCGCCGACCGCGGCAACACGGCTGAGGCCGTGGTGTTCTACCGTTCTGCCCACGAGCTCGCGCCCGAATTGCTGCCGCTGACCCGCGAACTGCTCGGGGTGCTGCACGACGACGGACGCCCCGCCGACGTGCTCGAGCTGGTTCAGTCTCTTCCCGCCGACCAGCGCGACGACGGCCGGGTTCTCATCGCGGAGGCGCGCGCGGCGCTTGCGACCGGGGATCTCGACCGGTGCCGCGGCGTCCTCGACCGGAACCTCGAGGTGCTGGACCTGCGGGAGGGCGATTCGCTGCTCGAGGAGTTGTGGAACGAGTACCAGGCGGCGGCAGGTTCAACTGACCCCCTGCCCTCGCGGTACGACTTCCGAATGTGACGCGAGTTGCTGCCTTTGAGGGGGTACCGGGCTCGTAGAACCGCCTCAAACCCAGCAACTCGCGGAGGATTCCCACCCACGAGTGCGAGCATGAACTCATGACCGTCACGACATCCAGACCGCTGGCCCAGCGGCTGCGCGAAGCCGGACTCGGCTGGATCCCCGAATCGGGCGACCAGTTCTGCCTGGACACCGCCGAGTTCGAGGGCGAAGTGTTCACCGTCAGTGACATGACGATCGAACCGCACGACTATGACACCGGAACGATCCTCGGTTTCAACGGCACCACCGAGTGGGCGCTCGACTCGGTGGCGCTGGAGAAGACGTTGTGGCTGCCGCGCGAGGACCAGCTCCGTGAGCTTCTCGGCTCCACATTCAGCTTTCTGCTCCACGTCGATTACATGTGGGTGGTTGAGATCGATCTCGGCGGGCACAAGCTGCGTTTCGATGCCACGACGGCTCCGGATGCCTACGCTCTCGCTGTTCTCGGAGTGCTGAGCGCGCAGACGGCCTGACCTCCCGTCCGCAACTTCGGAGATTTCTCGAGAGCGGCGCTCTATGCACCCGTTCGAGCGCATGCGGAGCAGAATCTCCGAAGTTGGGGAACGCCACCCCGACACGCAAAAGGACCGCCACCGCTAAGCGGTGACGGCCCTTTTTCGCGAGCTATGCAGCCAGAGACGGCTCCAGCACGTGAGACTCGACGAGCAGCTCATCGCCCACGACGGACACCGCGATCGACGAACCCGCCGAGAGTTCCGTGTCGACCATGAGCCCGGCAATCCGATCCTCGACCTCACGCTGGATCACCCGGCGCAGCGGGCGCGCTCCGTACTCGGGTTCGTAACCGCTCGTCGCGATCCAGTCGACGGCAGCATCCGAAACGTTGAGCTCAACACCCTGCGCGTGAAGCCGCGATGCCGTGCGGGTGAGCAGCAGCCGCACGATGTCGTGCAGCTGCGCCTGCTCCAGCTTGCGGAACAGCACAACCTCGTCGATCCGGTTGAGGAACTCGGGGCGCATTGCTTCACGCAGCTTGCCCATCACCCGGTCGCGAAGCGCCTTCTCCGAACCGAACCCGCTGCCGTCAGCGGAATCGGCAACGAAGCCGAGCGCACCGCTGCGGCTGGCGAGGAACTCGGAGCCGATATTCGAGGTCATGATGACCACCGTGTTGCGGAAGTCGACAGTGCGACCCTGACCATCGGTCAGACGACCGTCGTCGAGCACCTGCAGCAGCAGGTTGAACACGTCGGGGTGGGCCTTCTCGATCTCGTCGAGCAGGATCACCGAGTACGGGTTCCGGCGCACGCGCTCGGTCAGCTGCCCGGCCTCGTCGTAGCCGACGTAGCCGGGAGGGGCACCGACGAGGCGCGACACCGTGTGCCGTTCGCCGAACTCGCTCATGTCGAACCTCAGCATCGCGCTGTCGTCTCCGAAGAGCGACGACGCGAGCGCCTTCGCCAGCTCGGTCTTGCCGACACCGGTGGGGCCGAGGAACAGGAAGCTGCCGACCGGACGGTTGGGGTCACCCATGCCGGTCCGGTTGCGGCGCACGGCTTTCGCGATCGATTCAACAGCGTCGTGCTGGCCGATCACCCGTTCGTGCAGTTCGGCCTCGAGCGAACCCAGCCGCTGCCGGTCGCCCTGGGTGAGCCGAGTCGCGGGGATGCCGGTGGCACGCGAGATGATCTCAGCGATCTCCGCCTCCCCGACGATCGCGGGAACCGAAGCGGATGCTGCGGCATCCATCGACTCCACTGCCGCGATCTGAGCGGTCAGCGCTTCGATCTCGTCGCGCAGGCGTGACGCTTCTTCGTAGCGTTCAGCGACAACCGCCGCATCCTTCGACGCTTCGAGGGTGGCGACGTGCTCGCGGAGCTCGGTGGTGTCGATCTTCGCGACCTGGCGGAGGCGCAACCGGGCACCGGCCTGGTCGAGCAGGTCGATGGCCTTGTCGGGCAGGAACCGGTCGGTCACGTACCGTGCAGACAGGTCCACGGCGGCGCGGAGTGCCTCGTCGGTGTAGCTGACGTCGTGGAACTCCTCGTAGCGCTCGCGGAGTCCGCGCAGGATGATCTCGGCGTCGTCGACGCTCGGTTCGTTCACGTTCACCGGCTGGAACCGGCGCTCGAGGGCGGCATCCTTCTCGATCCGTCGGTATTCCTTGAGCGTTGTTGCGCCGACGACGTGCAGCTCGCCGCGGGCCAGGCGTGGTTTGAGGATGTTTCCGGCGTCCATGCCGCCGCTTTCCCCGCCGCCACCGGCGCCGACGACCGTGTGCAGTTCGTCGACGAAGACGATCAGCTCACCCTGGTGGGTGGAGATCTCGTCGAGCAGCTTGGTCAGCCGCTCCTCGAAGTCGCCGCGGTATCGGGTGCCGCCGACCATCGAGGCGAGGTCGAGCGCGATCACGCGCTTGCCGCGCAGCAGGTGCGGCACATCCTCGTCGACGATGGCTTGGGCGAGTCCTTCGACGACAGCCGTCTTGCCGACGCCTGCCTCACCGATCAGCACCGGGTTGTTCTTCGTGCGGCGGGAGAGGATTTCGATCGTCTGTGCGATCTCGTCGGCACGGCCGATGACCGGGTCGAGCTTGCCGTCGCGGGCGCGGGCGGTGAGGTCGGTGCCGAACTGGTCGAGCATCGGGGTGGCGGATGCTGTCGATTGGCCGGGCGCCTCACCCGCGGCTTGCGCGGCGCGAGCGGATTCGTATCCCGCCTGGAGCGACTGCGGCGTGATGCCGAAGTGAGCGAGCAGTTGACCGGCGGGCATCTCTTGGTTGGCCACGAAGGCGAAGAAGAGATGCTCGGGGTCGATGTAGGTTGAGCCGAACGCCCGGGCGACCTGGTATGCGTCCATCAGGGCACGCTGGGTCGAAGACGTGAGCGAGGCAGACTGGACGTTCCGGTCCGCCTTCTCCGGCAGTCGTTGCTCGACTGCCTCAGCGAGCGCCTCGGGGTCAGCCCCGAGCGATTGGATGGCATCCGCGACCGGAGCCTTTTCAAGAAGCACCCGAAGCACGTGCAGCGCGTCGACCTCGGAGTGGCCGTGCTCCACGGCGAACCGGGCAGCGTCGGCAAGCACCTCCTGGGTGCGGCGGCTGAGCAGCCGGGTGATGTCGATCGTCCGCCCGGACTGCGCGGCGCGCTGTCCTTGTAGGTAGCGGGCGAGGAATTCGTCGAACGATTCGCTTTCCGAACCGGTCGGACCGAAGAATGGGGGCATGTGTCCTCCTGGAACTTGAGTGCCTTCGACTCAACTCAACGGCAGCACCCTAGCGTCTATTCCCGCTCGATTCCAAAACCTGAGCCTCGGCGGCTCAACTCCGTTTCACGTCGGGCATAATTTCACCTGTTTCGGACGGATTCACGCGGCGCAGCGGGTGAACCAAACCGGAACGAATGTATAGGTGCTCAGTCCACCGGCAGCAGCGTTGGCCGCTTCGGCTCCCGCCCATCGCCTGAAGACCGCCCGGTGACCCGGCGCCCGATCCAAGGCAGCACGAACTCGCGGTAGTACGCTGCGGTATTACGGGAACGCGACCCAGAGCCCGCCGACGCTACTTCCTCCACACCCCACTCCTCCGGCACCGGAACACCCAATGCGGTGAGCACGTTCGACGCGACCCGGGCGTGGCCAAGCGCGTTGAGGTGCAGCTTGTCGACGGACCAGTAACGGATGTCGGTGAGCGTCTCGTCCGCCCAGTTATTGACGAGCGTGACCGGGGTCGGTTTCAGGGCGGTGAGGACGGCATCCGCCAGCAGGTCGCCGCGCTTCTGCATCAGGGCGCCCATCGGGAGGTGCCGCGACGGGTTCGCGCCGGCGAGGACGACGACGTGGAGACCGGGCTGTTCGAGGGCACGGTCAACGAGCTTCACGGTTTCGTCGACAACCCAGCTGATGGCCACCCGGGGGCGCATGATGTCGTTGCCGCCGCCGTTGAAGGTGAGCAGGTCGGGGCTCAACGCGAGGGCGGGTTCGAGTTGCTCGGCGATGATCGGTCCGAGCTTGCGCCCGCGGATTGCGAGGTTCGCGTACCCGATCGGCTCGTCGGCTGCTGCCTGCAGCCCCAGCGCCACGAAATCCGCCCACCCGCGCAGGCGCCCGTCGGGCAGTTCGTCGCCGACACCCTCGGTGAAGCTGTCGCCGAGCGCAACGTAACGCGAGACGGTCATGTCGTGATCCTCCGAACGGATGCCGCCGGCTGGCCGGATGCCTGCAGGCAGCACCCTCCATTATGGGGGTGTCACGACAGGATCAGCCCCCTGACGCGACGCGGTCGAGTTCCGGTCCGAGCCCGATATCGACCACGACAAGCCGGCCCACGTAGTCGACCGCGGGGGCGATGAGCAGCCCGGTCTTGCATGCGCCGAACGTCACCGTCACGTCGGCCGGCAGCACGGTCGGATCGGGCACGGACCCGTCGTCGGGGTGCACGCCGCTCGGAAGGTCGACGGCAACGACGACCGGCGGATGCTCCTCCGCCAACACCGGAAGGATCGCGGCGACGATCTCACGCGCCCGTCCGCGCAGGGCCGGCGTGGCGCCCGTTCCGGTGCCCAGGATGCCGTCGACGACCACGTCGGATCCCCGCCCGAGGGACGCCACCGCATCCGTGTCGGTGTCAGCCGGTAGCATCCGCACGCCGGCGTCGATCGCGGCCACACGACCTCCCTCATGCATACGGTCGGAGGTGGGGACGACGGTGACGGTGTTGCCGAGCGCGGCGAGCTCAGCGCCCGCGAAGAGGGCGTCGCCGCCGTTGTTGCCGGGGCCGACGAGCAGCAAAATCTCGCCGGGAGCGTCGGGAGCCAGGAGCAGCCGGATCTCACGGGCGAGCGCGGCCGCGGCGCGGGCCATCAAGGGAACCCCAGCGGCGAGCAGCGGTTCCTCGGCAGCCCGGATCTGGGCAGCTGTGTACGCCTCCATCAGGTGAACGCTTTCATCTGGAACGCCCGCATCAGTGCGGGTGGGTCAGGTCGCGCCAGTTGTCCGGCACCCGCCCGGTCGGCCCGGGCGACGGCTGGTCAAGGGGGCGACTGCGCGGTTCAGCGAGCTTCGGCCCGAAAAACCTCAACTTTCTGCGGTAGTCCCAGAACCAGTCCTCACCGGGTTCGAAACTCTGCACCACCGGATGCCCCGTCTCGGCGAAATGCGCCGCCGCGTGTTTCGATGGCGAACTGTCGCAGCATCCGATGCGGGCACACAGCGCGCACCGACGCAGGTGCACCCACCACCCGTCGATGGCTTCACAATCTAGGCAGATGGTGGTGACCGGCACAGCCTTCGGGTTGATGTCCTCATTCTCGGTCATGCTTCCCCTCCCGGTGAGTGGGAGCATACTCCGGGCGCGCCGAGGACGAAACGCCGCGCTTGAGGTCGACCAGGCGCTGAGGACGGTTCGGGCCTACAGCCGCGCGAACTTGGCCCGAGCGAAGCAGTACACCCCGTAAGAGATCAGGCCCAGCGCGACCAGGGTGAGCAGCACAACGCCGAGCGGAAGGGCGACGAGCGCTTTGAGAGCGCCGTCCAGACCGGTGGCTTCGCTGGCATCCGAGGTGAATGCGGCGACACAGAAGAGGATGCCGACGACAACGATCGCGACGCCCTTGGCGATGTACCCGACTCGGCCGAGCACGGTAACGGCACGACCGGTCGCGACCGAGGGCAGGTTGATGTCCTCGAGGAACTTCTTCTTCGCCCCCTTCACGATGAAGTAGACGCCAACGCCGATAACGCCCAGGCCGAGAACTGCGACGAGGAACACGCCGCCGGGTGTCGCGAGAAGCTTGGCGGTGAGGCTTTGCGTCTGGCCGGAGCTGTCGGCCGACCCGCCCATCGCGATGCTGGCTGCCGAGAGGCCGATCGCGAGGTATGCGACCGCCTTGCCGCCTTCCTTGCCGCGGTCGGCCCACGCGTCCTTGTTGTTCCCCCGCACGAGGAACGTCTCGAGCCCCTGGAAGAGCCCGAGCGCAAAGAGCCCGATGGCGACGGCCCATAGCAAGAACAGCCCGCCTGGACTCGACGCGAGTTGCCCGAGCGCTCCGCCCTGGTCCGCCTCACCTCCGGAACCGAACGCGACGCCGAGGGCGATACCGCCGATCAGGATGTGCAGGAGGCCGTTGACGGCGAACCCGACGCGCACCATGAGCTGGAAGGCGTGGTTGTCCTGCAGGCGAGTGGCGGCAGATCGCGCGGATGCCGTGGAAGATACGTGTGACATGCAAATCACATTAGAGCCGCGCAGCCACGACAGGCAGGTTTATCAGCACCCCTTGCGCGCGCGAGGCTGATCGTGCTGTTGCGGCTACGAGCCGAGCGACCGTGCTTTTCATGACGGAGCGGCCCGCACCATCCGGTGGGGCCGCCTGATCCGGTCGAGTATTCCGAAGCGGTTCTCAGCCGGCGAGAATTTTCGCCTTCTGCGCCTCGAACTCGGCGTCGGTCAGCACCCCCTGCGCCTTCAGCTCGCCGAGACTCTTGAGCTGTTCCAGTCGCTCGGTGTCCGGGTCCGCTTGCGGCATTGGTGCGTCGTAGGCCGGTTGGGCGTACTGCTGCTGGGCGTACGCCTCCTGCTGCGCCTGCTGTTCCTGCGAAGACCACCGCGCCTGTTGACGGCGCTGAACACGACCACTTACCGCGGTTGCCGTGCCCGCGACGACCGCCGTTCGAGCCACTCCTCGTAACAGTCCCATGTCTGGTTCCTCCTCAACTTCTCAATGCGGCTTCTGCCGCGTCGAGCGCGGCCATGATGTCCTGGGCCGGGATTCGCGCGCTTGCGATCACGTCGCCACCGGCTTCGCGCGCGGCCGCAATGAAGGGAATCGCCCAGACGTTCTCGTAAATGAGCAGCGCTGCGACGGTCCCGGGGTTCATCGCGTCAGCGGCTGAGGCAATGTCGTCATCATCGAGCAATCCAGACTGCACGGACGCCAGCGAGGCGAACCCCTCCAGCTCGACGCTGGCTTCTTCGGACCATTCGATGCCGGCCACCGAGCCGTCCTCGTCCTTAGCGATGATCAACAGGTCGTAGACCCAGATCACTCTCCGCTCAACCAGATCCATCAAAGCTTCGGCGGTCTTGCCTGTCGCTTTCTGGTCCAGTGGAAATTCGATCAACACGAAGTCGATCGGGCCGTGCACATCCGTCGTTGCCACGAGACATCACCTCTACACTTTTGTCGGCTAGGAACCTGACCAGTGTCTGTCCCCCCATAGGCGCAGTCCTCACCCAGCCCGGATGATCTTCAGTGCGCGGGCTGCAGGAACTCCAGTGCCGCCGCCCGGAGGTCCTTCGACGTCGGGGCGTTGAAGTGATTGCGGCCGGGGATTTCGTAGAAGGTCCCGCGCGGCGCTGCGCTGGCCAGGGCCCGCGACTTCTCGAGGATCGCGTCCTCCGTCCCCGTCGCGAACAACACCGGCTGTTGCGGCGGGTTGGCCGGGTCCGGCTGGGCGCCTCCGCGCATGCCTTCGACGAGCGAGATCAGCGCCGCAAGATCGTTGCCACGGATGCCGCTGGCCATCTTCACGTAGGCAGCGGTCAGTTTGTCAGTGGGAACGTTGCCCGTCTCAAGGAACTCGCGGGCCTGGTCGACACGGAACCGGGTGAGCGGGTCCCCGTCTGGAATGCCGCCGAGTACAGCGCGGGTGATCCGGTGAGGCAAGTCCAGGCAGGCCTGCCAGCCGACACGGGCGCCGAGCGAGTAACCCACGAATAACGTCTCGTCGAGCAGGAAGGTGTCGAGCACGTCGAGCAGGTCGTCGACGAGCAGCGGCATCGTGTACGCCTCAGGTGTGTGTGGTTTACTGCTCGCACCGTGCCCCCGCTGATCGATGGCGATTACTCGGAATCCGGCCCGGCTCAACACACGGGTCCAGCCCGAGTGGTGCCAGTTCAGCAGCCCTGCCGACGCGAAGCCGTGGACGAGAACGACCGGTTGCCCGCTGGGATCCCCGAACTCATAGGTCGCGATACGGATGTTGTCCCGCGTGAGAACGAATCGGGGGTCAGGCGAATCAGGAACCAGGGGCATGGTCCCATTATTGCGGCGGACATGCGACGTGCGCCCCACCGGTCGGCGGGGCGCACGTTCGTGGCGTCAGGAACAGCGGTCAGCGCTGGGCGTCGTCCGCGGCCTTTCGTGCCTCGGCCTCGCGCTCCTCGGCTTCGCGACGCTCCGCGTTACGGAGCCTCTCGGCCTTGCGACCTTCAGCGGTCTTGCCTTCAGGGTGACCGGCCTGCGCGGTGCCACCGGGGTCGCCGGCATCCGTGCCGTCATCGGAGTCGCGGTCAGTCGCGTACTCCTCAGGTTTGCGTGACTCACCTTCGGACTCGCGCAGCTGGCGACCGCTGTCGACGATCTCCTCTTCTTTCTTCTGCTTCTTCTCGCTTCCCTTCGTGTCGCGGGGTGGAAGCTGCAGGGTTTCCTCGGCTTCGATCCCGCCCTGAAGCTGGCGACCGCGCTCCATTTCAGCGTCGAACTCGGCACCGAAGAGCAGCGACAGGTTCACGATCCAGAGCCACAGAAGAACCACGATGACACCGGCGATGCTGCCGTACGTCTTCTGGTAGTTCGAGAAGTTCGCCACGTAGAAGAAGAAAGCGAGAGACGCGAGAGCCATCACGACGAGGGCGATGAGGGCGCCGAGTGACATCCAGCGGAACTTCGGCTGTTTCACGTTCGGCGTTCCGTAGTACAGCACCGCCACCATGAGCACCGCGAGGAAGGCGACGATCGGCCACTTGGCGATGTTCCACACGGTCAACGCCGCGTCACCAAGTCCGATGACGTTACCGATGGCCTCCGCAATCGGTCCGGAGATGATGAGCAGCAGCACGATGGCCACCGCGATGACGAGCAGCACGACGGTGAGAAGCACGACGGCGGGGCGCAGCTTCCAGAACGGCCGCCCCTCGTCCACTTCGTAGACCGTGTTCATAGCCTGGCTGAACGCGCTCACGTAGCCGGATGCCGACCAGATCGCGCCCAGGAGACCGACGACGAGTGCGAGTCCTGCCCCCTGCGAACTGGCGAGTTGCTCGATGGGCTGCCGCAGGGTTTCTGCCGTGGACGCGTCTCCCAGACTTTCGACGACCTGGAGGAGCATTTGCGTGGTCTGCTCAGCCTGGCCGAAGAGCCCGATGAGCGACAACAGCGCGAGCATCGCGGGGAAAATCGCCAGGACCGAGTAGTACGTCAGCGCTGCCGCCAGGGTTGTGCACTTATCGCTGCCGAACTCGTGCAGCGTGCGCTTGAGCACGTATCCCCATGACGGCTTCTTCACATCGGTGGGATCGTCCGGCTTGCGCGGATCCTCCGGGCTGGGCGCATTCTGCGCCTTCGCCACGCTGTCTTCACGACCCTTGTCGTCGGTTTTCTGATCCGTGCTCATGGTCGTCCCTCCGAATGTTCCCGGCCTTAATGGGAGCTTCAAGGTTGACGGTACGGTTCGAATGAGGCCAGAGGGTCGACGGATGCCACCGGCGTAGCTATAGTGCGGCGCGCTCCTCGAGCTCGCCCCCCGTTCTCCTAACGTGCGGCGGGCTCGGCCCGTTCGGCCCGTTCGGCCTGTTCGGCGTGCTTGGCCTGCTTGGCCTGTTCGGCGGCGTCCACGAGCCGGTCGAGCGTCTGGCTCCAGCCGTCGCGTGGGCCGTCTGTCTCCCACGATCGGACGCGATCCGGAGACCAGGAATCCGGGAACGCGAGGGTGAAAACCATGTCGGTCCGCTGCCCGCTGTCGCCCAGCACCACCGTCGCGAGCGGAGCGTCCTCAAGACGCGCACGGTCGATCTCGGGCCATCCTCCGACCGCGCCCCAGTAGAAGGCGAGCCGACTCGGCCGCGAGATTTCACTGTAGATGCCGCCGGTGAGGTAGCTCGTCGCCGGGTCGATCACCATCCGCTGTCGCCACGCGCCTCCGACGGCAAGGTCGACCTCGATCGGCTCTGACGGTGTCGGCTGGGACGGGTTGAAGAACCAGTCGAGGTGGGCGGGATCGGTCCAGGAACGGAAGACGCTCTGGCGGGGGGCATCGATGGATCGGGTCAGGGTGAATCCCCGGTGCAGATCGTAGGTCGCGGTCATCGGTACAGTTCACCTGCCCAACCGCCACGCGTCAACCGTTCACCGTTCACCGTTCACCGAAACTGCAGCATTGAACTTTTAGGTTCAGTGATCTACACTGAACCACATGGTTCATGATGTGGTCCTCGACCGGGTTTTCTCAGCGCTGTCGGATGCTACGCGGCGCGCGATCATCACCCGTCTTGGCGAAGGTCCCGCGACGATCGGTGAACTTGCTGAGCCTGCAGGCATGACGCTGACCGGCATGAAGAAGCACGTTCAGGTGCTTGAGGACGCCGGCCTCGTGGTCACCGAGAAGGTCGGCCGGTCGAGGCAATGCCGGATCGGCGCCGAACGGCTGGACGACGCCATGGCGTGGATCAGCTTCTATCAGCGGCTCTGGGAGCGTCGACTCGACGGCCTGGACGCCTACTTCACGCTCCAGAAGGGACGAGAGAAATAACTGAGCAGTCCAGCAAGACCGACACTCTCGAGATGCGGATGACACGGCTCCTCCCCGCGACACCCGATGAGGTTTTCGACGCCTATACCGATGCCGAGAAGCAGAAGATCTGGTTCAGCATCCTCGATGAAAAGCCCGGTGTCGTGGAGATCAACGTCGACCTGCGGGTCGGTGGCACCCAGACGGCGGTCTGGGGTCAGGATGCCGACACCCTTTTCCACGAGACGCAGACCTTCCTCGAGATCGACCGTCCACACCGCCTCGTCACCGAATCGACCGGCGGAGGCCCCGACGGATCGTCAATGACCACACGCATTGAGGTCACCTTGACCACACGCATTGAGGTCACCTTCGAAGCGCACCGCGACGGATGCCTCGTCACGATCGTGCAGAGCGGTTTCCCCGCCGTCGAGGTCCGTGACTTCTTCAGCACCCAGGTCTGGGTCGGCGCGTTGGACCGCATCGAGGCGTTCCTGACCCGAGGAGCCCGCGATGTCCGGTAAGGCGACTGCCGGCAAACCCACCTCTCAACCGGACGCGAACTCGGCCCGCCACCAAGGCAGCAGCCACCGTTGACGACTACATCGACGGGTTCCCACCTGCACAGCAGGCCGCGCTCCACCGCGTCCGCGACGCCATCCACCGCGGCGATCGTAGCGAATCGACCGCCGGCCGACACGACCGGCTGAGCTCCGATGTCGGCCCGTTCATGTCCCGCGCCCGAGGGTCTGCACGAACGCGTACCCTGCGCTGCGGCCGATGACTGAACCAACCGGCCAGCGGTTGGCGGTGGCACGTGAGAGGCGCATCATTTTCGCGGCGTTGCCGTTGCGCGCGCATTCGCGACAGCATCCGTCGACCACCATCTTCCAGAGATCCTTGATCTCGACGAACGGCAGGTCGGCGACCACCGCCTGCGTGGTCAGCTGCCCGGATGCCATGCCGATGAACGAGTACCCAGCCTCACAATCGGCGACGTCGCACGGGCAGGGGCCGGGATCGATGACGAGTTCGCCCTCAACCGCCAGGGAGTTGATGCAGCCCTCGTCGTCCTCGACGACGGCTGGTGCCACGAGTACCTTCATGATGTCCTCCATCGATATTGATATGTTCGTCCGGCACATCTCAGGTATACGACGACCCTCCGACATTGCCCGCAGCGAGAGTTCAGGATGCACAAACGGCTCCCAGCGATGCCCAAAGGTGCTTTTGCGCATCCTGAACGGTGAAGCCGCTCGAGCGGGTTGCCCCTGCGGAAGCAAGCGAGAAAACTGAACACGAAGAGTCGTAAGGGGGTCGCACAGTGTGTCGACTACTCGGCTATGTCGCCAGCCGCCCCCTCGCCGCCGTCGACGTGCTCGGGTCATCCGGATTGAAGGCATTCACGTCGCTCGCCTCGCTGCATGGTGACGGCTGGGGCCTGGCCTGGCGTGGCGCTGACCAACTCACGCATGCGGTTTCGCGTCCGGATTCCGCGGCGACGGATCCGCTCTATGCGGAACTCACCGGACAACCGCTCGGCCCCGCCGGTCTCGTGCACTTGCGCCGGGCGACCGGAGGACTTCCTGTAGTGCCGGAGAACACGCATCCGTTCACCGACGGCGACTACGCGTTCGCGCACAACGGCAACATCACGCCGATCGCGCGACTCGAAGAGCTGCTCACGCCGGCCTCGATGGCGAAGCTCAGGGGCGACACCGACAGCGAGCGGTATTTCCGATTCGTTCTGCAATGCATCGCCGAGAGCGACACCGAGGCAGACGGGGTGACGCGCGCGCTGCACACGTTGGTGCAGGAGTTCCCGAACGTGAGCCTCAACGCGCTGCTGCTGACGCCGACTGCCCTGTTCGCGATCCACATGAACAGCGGGGCGACCTCACCGCCGCGCGCGCTCAGCGAGCTGTATCCATCGGATGCCGACATGCCGCACCGGCACGCGACTGAGTATTACGCGATGTACTACCGCGTCACGCCCGACGCCGTGCACGTGATCTCGAGCGGCCTCGACGAGCCGGGCTGGATGCACGTGCCGCCCGACTCGGCTGCCATGATCGACCTTCGCACCCGCGAGTTGACGCGGCTCGCATTGCTGCCGGTGAGCCCGGGTGCCTGAACCCTGCGCGCCCCGATCCGGCCGCGTCATCCGTTCCGGTCAGAACCACCCGGCGCAGCGCATGAGCGGGTCCGGGACGAGTGACCTCGCGCCCGTCAACCCAGCGGCGGCCGCGTCGCGATACTCACCGACGGTACGAAACGGCGCAACCGCACCTGCAACCGCAGCTGCCTGCGCCGGGCCAGTACGAGCGCGACGATCACGGCGGCGAGCGCCGGCACCCCACCTGAGACGACCATGCCGGCGTGGGCACCGAACTTTTCGATGATCACACCCATGAGGGGGCCTCCGATGGCCTGGCCGCCAAGCAGCACGAGAACGTAGAGCGACATCACCCGGCCGCGGATGCCGATGTTGCTCGACATCTGTACCAGCGAGTTGGATGCCGTCAAAAACAGCAGGCAGGCCACCCCGACCGCGACGAGGCACGCCGAGAACAGCGCGATCGTCGGCATCAGCCCTGCCACGGCTTGCAGCAGCCCGGTCAGGCCGACGCTGATCACGATCGTCCGGAGCCGGATCGACGAACGCCGGGTGGAGAGCAGTGCTCCGGTCAGCGCGCCGAGGGCGACCATTGAGTTGAACAGCCCGTAGCCGCCGGGTCCGACCGCGAACACGTCATCGGCATACGAAGCGAGGAGCACGGGCATTGTCAGCCCGAACACCGCAAAGACGGCGATGAGGATCACCGGGTAGAGGATCGTGGGCTTGGCGACGGCGTAACGCAGCCCTTCCCTGAGCTGGCCTTTCGCGCGCGGTGACGGCGCGACCCTCGACATCTGTGCGGTGCGGAGCATCCCGAGCATGACAATGACGAAGAGGCAGGCGATGCCGTTGAGCAGGAACGCCGGGCCGGCGCCGACGGTCAGCAACAGAACACCGGCGATCGCGGGGCCGATCATGCCCGCCAGTTGGAACACCGACGAGTTGATGCTGATCGCGTTGCGCAGATTCCGGTGCCCGACGAGCTCGGTGACGATCACCTGGCGGGCCGGGTTGTCGACGACGGTCACGAGTCCGGTCGCGAAGGCGATCGCGAACACGTGCCAGGCCTCAACCACACCGAGAAGCGTCAGCACAGCCAGGCCGATACTCAAGACCGCGAAGAGTGCCTGCGTGATGATCAGGAGCATCCGTTTGCTGTGCCGGTCGACGAGAACACCACCGAGCAGACCGAAGAAGAGCATCGGGGCGAACTGCATGGCCACCGTGATGCCGACCGCCGTCGCGCTGCCGGTGAGTTCCAGGACGAGCCAGTCCTGCGCGATGCGCTGCGTCCAGCCCCCGGTCATGGCGAGGAGGTTGCCGACCGTCCAGATTCGGAAGTTCGGCACACCGAGCGCGATGAACGTCTTGCGCCAGGGCAGGCGGCCGGTCTGAAGCGAGAGCGGTTCGGTGGGCGGGAAGGCGGTCGAGTGCGCGGAGGCCACGGATGTTCTCCTGAAACGTTGGAATGCGGATGCCACTGGCAACGCTAGCGAGGAGACCAACATTCGGACCCCCAATGCGTACTATTAGTGCCATTGGTCTGTCGAATGACGCTGTTCGATGAAGGGGAGGGTCCGTGTACGACCCGGTGCTGTTGAAAACGTTCCTCGTGGTCGCGGAGACCCACAGTTTCACCGCGGCGGCGCAGCGGCTGGGCATCAGCCAGCCGACGGTGAGCCAGCAGATGGGCAAGCTCGAGAAGGCGGCGGGACGGATGCTCATCATCCGCGACACGAGGGAGGTGCGGCTCACCGACAACGGCGATGCGATGGCTGGCTTCGCACGGACGATCCTCGCAGCGCACGCCGCTGCGGAGAGCTACTTCAACGGTTCTGCGATGCGCGGACGGTTGCGGTTCGGAACCGCCGACGACCTGGCCATCACGCAGCTGCCGAAGATCCTGCGGCACTTCCGGCAGCTGTACCCCGAGATCAACCTCGAGCTGACGGTCAACCAGAGCGGCCCGTTGCGCCGGCGGCTGGAAGCAGGTCACCTCGACCTGATCTTTGTGAAGCAAAGCTCAGGTGAGGCGACCGCGGGCACCCGGGTCGCGAAGGACACCATGGTGTGGATCGGGCAGGAGACCCTCACACTTCGCGAGCGCGCTCCGGTCCCGCTGATCGCATACCAGGCGCCCAGCCTCAGCAGGCAGCTGGCAATCGATGCGTTGGAAGCCGCCGGGCGCACCTGGCGAATCACCTGCAACACTCGCGACGTCAACGGCGTACTTGCCGCGGTCCGCGCCGGTATCGGGGTGGCGGTGTTCCCGCATTCATTGATCCCATCGGACCTCGTCAAGGTCAGCGACCGGTTCGAACTGCCCGAGCTGGGCGACGTCGACTATGTTCTCGAGGCGAACCCCTCAGCGGCGAAGGAACCGGTGCAGGCACTGATGTCGGCGATCGTGAGCCGTGGAGTGCGCCGGGAGGCGTGAGTACGGCGGGCCCAGCGTGGGTACGTTTTCACCCGATCCGGACCGGTACACCCGGCGCACCGCGTGCATCCGTCTGGAGCGCGTGAAAACGCCCTCGCCCGCTCGCTTGAGGGAGCCAAGGGATCGAAGCGTGCGGGCGGCGCGCCCTACAACACCCCGGTCGGCGGTTCGGCCCGCTCCGCCGACTCAGCCGACTCCGCGGCCGGCGTCCCCGTAGAAGTTGTTGCGGACGTCGCTGGCCCCCGGTGTTGGCGCCGGCGGAAGATCGACATCCGCCTCGCGCCCGGAGCCGGTGCCGGAGCCTCATCCGTGTCGAGCCCATAGTGGTCGCCGATGTGCTCGAGAAGGGCAGCTCGCTGAGCTCTCTCGAAGGCTCGATGCTCCCGGCCGAAGGCGAGCCCCGTCGCCCAGCAGATCAAGAGCATCACGACGCTGAACGGCAGGGCGATGATGATCGCGGCCGTCTGCAACGCCTGCAGCCCTCCGGCGATCAGCAGCGCGATCGCGAGAGCGGATGTCACGCAGGCGAAGAACGCGCGGATCCAGCGCTTGGGCTCCACCTGGCCGCCGCTGGCGAACATGCTCATCACGAGCGCGCCGGAGTCGGCCGATGTCACAAAGAAGATGGCAATGAGGATGATCGCGCCGATGGTGAGAACCGAGCCTGCTGGCAGCTGGTCGAACATTGCGAACAGTGCGCCTTCAACGTTGACCGTGCCGTCTTCGCCGACCAGCCCGCCCGGGCCGTTGAGTTCGGAGTACAGCGCGGTTCCGCCCAAAACGCTGAACCAGAGGAAGGTGATCAGGGTCGGGACGAGGAGAACCCCGGTGACGAACTGGCGCACGGTGCGGCCGCGCGAAATGCGGGCGATGAACACGCCGACGAAGGGTGCCCACGAGATCCACCAGCCCCAGTAGAACGTCGTCCAGGTTGCCTGCCAGGCTTCGCCCTCGGCACCGGTGAACGCTCCGACGCTGAACGACAGCCCGACGAAGCCCTGCAGGTACGCGCCGATCGACTGCACGAAGTCGCGCAGGAGGAACTGTGTGGGGCCGACGACGAGGAGGAATAGCACGATCAGCCCGGCGAGGACGAGGTTGATGTTCGACAGCCATTTCATGCCCTTGGCCACACCCGACAGCACCGAGAACAGCACACCGCCGGTGATGATCAGGATGAGGATGATGTTGCCGAACTCGGACGCCGTGATGATTCCGGCGCTCTCCAGCCCGGCGCTGATCTGAACCACGCCGAGTCCGAGTGAGGTGGCGACACCGAACAGGGTGCCGACGAGGGCGATCACGTCGATGAGGTTGCCCCATCCACCCCGGACCCGTTTACCGAGCAGCGGCTCGAGAGCCCAGCGAATCGATACCGACCGGCCCTTGCGGTGGATCGCGTAGGCGAGGGCGAGCCCGATGACAACGTAGATCGACCAGGCGTGAACTCCCCAGTGCAGGTAGGTCTGCGACAGCGCCTGCGAGGCAAGCTGGTTCGCGGTGCCTTCGACACCCGGGCGCGGGTTGGCGAAGTGGCTGAGCGGTTCACCGACACCGTAGAAGACCAGGCCGATCCCCATGCCCGCCGCGAAAAGAAGCGAGAACCAGGAACCCATCGAGAACTCGGGCTCGTCATCGTCTTTGCCGAGCTTGATGTCACCGAACCGGCTGAAGCCCACCCACAGGCTGAAGACGACGAAAAAGGCCGCGATCAACACGTAGTACCAGTTGAAATTGCTGACGATGCTCGACTGGATGCCGGCGAACAGCGCCTCAGCCGACTCCGGGAGCAGGATCGCAAAAGCGACGAATAAAAGGACCACGATCGCTGCAGGCCAGAAGACCCACGTCGCAACTTCCGGGGTTTTGGTGCTTGTCGTGCTCGGGCCGTTACTGGTTTCCGTCGGCATAGCGCCAGCCTACGACCGGGCACGAGGCCCCTCAAGCTGTGGTAGTGCTGCGACCGCTTCACGCCGTCCGGACCCGACTGCCCGCTCACCGTGCGCGGCTTCACGCAGTCCGGCCGAGAACCCCCGTTGTGCCGGATGCTTCGGTCCGGTACGAGTGACACGTCGGTGAACTGGCGGACCCGAGGGCCTACAAGAAGAGGTCGCTTCGGCCCTCCAGCTCGATACGAGTTCGTCGGATGTGGCCAAGGATGGTCCGCTCCGCCTCGTCGACGTCACGTCGTTTGATGGCTTCCATCAGCAATTTATGCTCGGCGTGGATCATCCAGTTGCGTTCGCTCCCGATCGCAATCGAGAACGCGCGGCGGTAGGGCTGTGTCGTGTTCCACAGCCGCTCAATCAGTTGGTTCAGCGAGTCCATCCGTGACTCGGAGTACGTCAGAAGATGGAACTCTCGGTCGAGCACCAGAAAGTTCTCGACATCCGTGCCTGCTTCCATGGCGTCAACCAGTTCGGCGAGCCTCTCGAGTTGTTGGGTTCCGAGGCGGGGGATGCTCTCGGCGAGAGCGAGCGGTTCGATTCGTTCACGGATCTTATAAGCGTGGACGCACTCGTCGAGGTCCAGCTTGGACACCCACGCGCCACTGTTGGCGACTATGCTCACCAGACCTTCTGCTTCGAGGATCCGAATCGCTTCCCGGACCGGCAGGCGGCTGGCGCGGTACCGCGTGGCGAGTTCTTCCTGCAGGATGCGCTCGCCGGGGGCGAGCGAGCCATCCAGAATCGCCCCCCGCAATTCGTCCGCGATGCGCTGGCTCGCTATGGCCGTCCTGGGCTCCGTCGTTGTCATGCGAATATCTCCCTCAGTCCTTGGGGTGCCACAACAACGTCGTCGCAGTCGCCTCGTAGTGCTTGCCGCCGGGGAAACTCACCAACTCGAACTGCATCCCCCATGGGGACAGAAAGTAGATCCAACGCTGGCCCGCACTTGGCCCTCCGCTGCTCGTCGGCTTCCCGAGGACCTCAACCCCGGGGACGCTTCGCAGATACTCCACGGCCACGTCCAGATCGTCGACGTAGAACGCCACGTGGTGGCCGCCGATGTCACTATTGCGTGGCTGCGCAGGGTTCTGGTCTTCAGCTTCGAACTGAAAGACCTCGAAGTTGGTCCCGTTCCCGCAGCGGAAGAATCGCAACTCACGCATCACCGAGCTGTTCGCGATGTTGAGGTGCGTCGACATCCATTCACCGTTCGGCTCGAACGGGCCGACGGAGTAGACCAACTCGCAACCGATCACGTTCACGAAGAACTCCGTTGCCTGCTCCAAATCGGGCACCGTGAACCCAATGTGCTCTGGGCCAGCGAGACCGGGAATTCCGCGTTTCACCATGCCACCACCTCTCCGACCGCCGTCCCGGCACGACGCCGGGCTGTCACGAGGCTATCCCAATTGGATCCGATGGCAGAGCTGATTCTCCGGAATGTATCCAATGAGACCGAAAACAGGCCTGTATACGACCGTTTAGGACGGTTGTGGCGACGCTCACGTTGCAAATGTATCCAACCAACGGTTACGATCCTGACAACACCAATGCCGAACAATCAACGGAGATCGTCAGTGCCTCGTAAGCAAACGCTCAAGCCCAGCACGCCCCTCGTCGAGTTGACGGCCACGCCGAGCGACTGGGATTCCGCCGACGCGTCACTGCTTGAGACGATGCTCGTGCAGTTGCACCTGATCCGCGCCTTCGAAGAGCGGGTGCTCGAGCTCGCCGCCGATGGGCTCGTTCACGGGCCTGCTCACAGCAGCATCGGTCAGGAGGGAGGGGCAGTCGGCTCCGTTCTGGCCCTCGACGAAGGCGACGTCATCAATGGCTCACACCGGGGCCACCACCAGTTCCTCGCGAAGGCGCTTCAGCACGTGCAACGCGAGGGATTCACTGTCGAAGGCCCCATCTCCACCGCCGTCGGTGAAGTGATCACCAGCACAATGGCTGAGATCCTCGGGCTGAGTACCGGCTACTGCAAAGGCCGTGGCGGTTCGATGCACCTTCAGTGGATGGAAGCGGGCGCGATGGGGACCAACGCGATCGTCGGCGGAGGCGTGCCTCAGGCTGCAGGATTCGCCTGGGCGAGCAAGAAGGCCGGCACCGAAAACATCTCCGTCACCTACTTCGGGGACGGTGCAGTCAACATCGGCTCGGTACTCGAAACCATGAACCTGGCGGCAGCGTGGAAAACACCGGTCTGCTTCTTCATCGAGAACAACCGCTACGCGGTGTCTACCCATGTCAGCGAGGTGACGGCGGAGCCTCGGCTTGCCGCACGAGGCCTGGGATTCGGCATCCCCTCCTGGCGCGTCGACGGCATGGACCCGCTTGCCGTCCATCTCGCAATGGAAGCTGCGGCCGAGCACATGCGAGCCGGCAACGGCCCGACGATCATCGAAGTTGATGTCTACCGGTTCTTCCACCAGAACGGTCCGTTCCCTGGTAGCGCATTCGGATACCGAACCAAGGAAGAAGAGCAGGAGTGGCGCACGCGTGACCCGCTCGACATGGTCGCCGGCGAACTCCTCCGGCGCGGCATCGTCAACGCCGATGCCATTGAGTCGCTCCGCGATCGGGCACGTGCGCTCATGACGGACGTCAGTCTGGGCCTGATCGAGCCGGACCCTGACAAGGGCGGCGACAAAATGCGAATCCGCCCGGAACTCTGGCCCAGTCCGGACTTTCGCGACGTCGGCGTGCGCGGTGACCTCAGCGAATTCGCTGGCGCTCGCTACGCGGAGCAGGCGACCTTCACCGGCGCAACGAAGCAACGCAAGTTCGTCGACAGCGTCGCCGATGTGATGAATCGACGGATGTCGGAGGACCCATCAATTGTCGTCATGGGCGAAGACATCCACCGGTTCAACGGCGGGACCAACGGTGCAACCCGTGACCTTGCAGCAAACTTCCCCGATCGAACGCTTGGCACGCCGATCAGTGAGAACGCCTTCACGGGGCTCGCATGCGGACTAGCCCTCGACGGCCGATACCGGCCGGTGGTCGAGTTCATGTACCCGGACTTCATGTGGGTCGCAGCCGACCAGGTGTTCAACCAAATCGGCAAGGCCCGCCACATGTTCGGCGGGCAATCCGCTGTGCCCCTCGTTCTGCGTACCAAAATCGCCATGGGGAGCGGCTACGGCTCGCAACACCTCATGGACCCGGCCGGCATTTTCGCCACTGCGCCCGGATGGCGGATCGTCGCACCTTCCAACAACTTCGACTACGTCGGCCTGATGAACGCTGCCCTGCGCTGCAACGACCCGGTTCTCGTCATCGAACACGTCGACCTTTACCAGCAGCGCGACGAAGCCCCCACCGACGACCTGGACTACTGCATCGAGGTCGGCAAAGCATCCCTGCGCCGGGAGGGCGCTGCACTCACCGTTCTCACCTATCTGAACATGGTGCAGCACACGCTTGACGCGGTAGAACAGACCGGCGTCGACGCGGAGGTCGTTGACCTTCGCTGGCTCGACCAGGCGAGCATTGACTGGGACCTCATCGGTGAGAGCATCCGCAAGACGAACAACGTACTGATCGTCGAACAGGGGGCCAGGGGCACCTCGTATGGTGCGTGGCTGAGCGACGAGATCCAGCGACGCTACTTCGACCACCTCGACCAGCCCATCCAACGCGTCACGGGCGGTGAGGCGTCGCCCAGCATCTCCAAGGTCCTGGAACGTGCCGCAATCGCCGGAACGGATGAGATCGCCGACGCTCTGAGGACCGTCAACGCCAACCAAGGCGTACGGGACTAGCGGACGCCGGAAGGATTCACCATGCCTATTACTGTTCGAATGCCTGAAGTGTCGGCGAACGCAACCCACGCGGTACTCCAAACGTGGGAGAAAAGGGTCGGCGACGCGGTATGTGTCGGCGATGTGCTCGCGTCGATAGAGACGGAGAAGGCGGCTGTCGACTTGACGGCCGACGCCGACGGCACGTTGGCCGCGGTTTTCGTCGATGACGACTCCGAGGTGGAAATCGGGGCCCCACTGGCCCGCATCGACCTTCCCGGCGAGGACGCGTCCGCGGGAGCGTCGACGGCCGCGGGAACTCCCGCGCCGGCCAACCCGCCGAAATCAGAACCCACCGCTGAGCCATCCGCCCCGGCCGCGACCGCGCCTGTTACTCGGTCTTCCGGCTCTCGGCTGTTCGCGAGCCCCATCGCCCGCAAGCGTGCCCGCGAGGCTGGCGTGGATCTCGCCGGCCTCACCGGCACCGGTCCTGCCGGTCGAATCGTGCGAGCCGACGTCGAGCGCGTCATCTCGGCCCCCGTGCCGACATCTGACCTGGCTGCTCCGGCTGACGGCACCGGACCTGTTCCCACTGACCCCGCGCCCTCGGCGGGTTCGGAGTACACGGACATCCCGCACAGCCCCATGCGTCGGGCAATCGCCCGCCGGCTCACCGAGAGCAAGCAGTCCGTGCCGCATTTCTACATCACCATCGATGCCGCCGTGGACGATCTACTCGCCCTGCGCTCTGAACTCAACGAGGCGGTGCCGGAGGGCGACAAGATCTCCATCAACGACCTCGTCGTGAAGGCCTGTGCCATCGCCCTCCAGCAAGAGCCGGCAATGAACGTCATCTGGACCGACGACGCAACCCGGCAGTTCGCGGCATCCGACATCTCGCTGGCTGTGGCGACCGACACCGGACTGCTGACCCCTGTCCTGCGGGGAGTGGAAGCCCTGTCGATCGTGGAATTGAGCCGGCGTACCCGATCGGCCGCACAACGCGCCAAGGGCGGCCAGCTCCGGATGGCCGACCTCGAGGGCGGCACCTTCACCGTCACAAGCCTCGGCATGTTCGGGGTGAGTGAGTTCTCGGCCATCATCAATCCGCCACAAGCGGGGATCCTGGCTGTCGGCGCGGTGAAGCCGGCCGTGGTCGCTGTCGACGGCCGTCCGGAAGTGCGGAGCGTCATGCGCTGCACCTTATCGGTCGATCACCGGGCCGTCGACGGAGCTCCCGCGGCGCGCTGGGCCGCAGCCTTGCAGCAACTACTTGAAAATCCTGTCCGTATCCTTATCTAGAGCGAAGGAGCTCTCACATTGACTACGCCCACCATCACGCCTGAGACATCTATCTCGAGGCCATCACTCGCGTCCCGAGTGAAATCGCTCTTCGCGAGTACCGCCGGCAACCTGCTCGAATGGTACGAGTGGAGCGCATATGCGGTCTTCTCGCCGTTCATCGCAGCGGCGATGTTCGAGCCAACCGACCCTGGCTCGGCCCTTCTGGCGACGTTCGCCGTCTTCGCTGTGGGCTTCCTCATGCGGCCGATCGGCGGCTGGGTCTTCGGCCTCATCGGTGATCGACGCGGTCGCAAGTTCGTCCTCCTGATAACCATGCTGATGATGGCCGCGGCGTGCTTCCTGATCGGCCTCACGCCCGGATACTCCGAAATCGGGGTTTGGGCATCCGTTCTCCTGCTCGTGCTCCGCTGCCTGCAGGGCTTCGCCCACGGTGGTGAATCGGCGGCGTCGACGACCTATGTGGCAGAGATCGCTCCGAAGGAGAAGCGCGGCCTGTGGACCTCTGCCGTGTTCATCGCCATCACCGGTGGAAGCGTCCTCGCATTCCTCATCGGGGCCATCATCACGAGCATCTTTGGTTCTGAAGCCGTCGGCGAATGGGCGTGGCGCGTGCCCTTCATTCTCGGCGGCCTTCTCGCATTGGTCGTGCTGTGGCTCCGCCGCAACATGAACGAGAGCGACGTGTTCGAAGAGGATGTGGCCGATTCGGCCCTGAACGCGACGCCTCCAACGACGCGGGCTCAGAATGTGCGCATCGCCCTGAAGATGATCTTCTTCACTGCCGGCGTTACAGCGGTCAACTACACGTGGGGTTCGTACATGACGACCTTCGCCATCACCCAGCGCGGCATGGACCCGAGCACGGCGTACTGGATGAGCGTTATCGCGCAGTTGATCTGCTGCATCTCGATGCCGTTCTGGGGCATGCTCTCAGACCGGTTCGGTCGCAAGCCCATGATCTTCATGTTCGCGGTCGCGTCCATCGCCCTGACCATCCCGCTGACCAGCCTCATCAGTGACCAGGGGTGGACGTTGCTGGTTGCCGTCGGAATCGCGCTCACGCTCTGGGCGATCCCGGGATCGATCTACTCGGCCGTGCTGGCGGAGAACTTCCCGACCCGCGTCCGTACCAGGGGTATCGGCATCGCTTACGCCCTGTCGGTTGCGCTGTTCGGCGGAACCGCGCCGTACCTGAACCAGTTGTTCGTGTCATTCGACCTGGGCTGGATGTTCAGCGTGTACATCATGTTCCTCTGCGTGCTCACGATCGTCGCGACATTGTTCATGAAAGAAACGAAGGGCATCGACCTCAAGGACGCCTAGTCCCGCCAATTGATGAAGGTCCCCGGCGGATTCGCCGGGGACCTTCATCGTTTCGGAAGATGATGCGTGAGTGCGGGGTCGACCGCACATTTTCACTCGCTCCGGACGAAAGCATCCGCCGCACCGGGTGTTCCGGTCCGCAGCGCGTGAATCGGCGCGGAAGAACGCAGGCAGCTCCTACCTCAACATCCCCGCCAGCGCCTCGGTCGCCATCACCTCGTCGAGCACTCCCCCGCCCTCGTGGCCGTTGTACGGCCAGACGGCGATCTCCTTCGGTCCCGCGTACTCGTGATACGCCCCGAACACGGTCGATGGCGGGCACGTCGGGTCCATCAGCGCGGCCGAGAACCAGGCCGGTGCACTCGCGCGCCGGGCAAAGTTCACCCCGTCGAAGTACGAGAGCGTTTCATGCACGGCAGCACTCGCTTCGCGGTGCACGGCGAGGTACCGCCCGATCTCCTTGTACGGGTCCCGGTCGGTGATCACCGTCGCCCGGGGGAAGTCGCAAAGGAAGGGGACGTACGCAACGAGAGCAGCGACATCCGGCACCAGCGCCGACACGGCGAGCGCGATTCCGCCGCCCTGGCTCCCGCCGAGCACGGCCAACCGTGCACCGTCGACGACCGGCAGCGACCGTGCCGCCTCGACCGCCCGCACGGCGTCGGTGTAGACCCGCCGGTAGTAATAGCTCTCCGGGCTCTCGATCCCGCGGGTCATCACGCCAGAGGTCGCCGGTCCCGAACCGACCGGGTCGGGCGTCGAGCCGGTGCTCCAGCCGGAGCCCTGGCCGCGGGTGTCCATGATCAGGTGCGCGTAGCCGGCGCTCGCCCACAGCAGGTTCTCGAACTCGTGACCGCGCCCGCCGCCGTATCCGACGAACTGCACCACCGTAGGAAGGGACCGGCCGGATGCCACGGTGCCGGCCGGGACCCGCAGCCACGCTTTGACCGGATGCCCGTCGAACCCGGCGAAGGTGACGTCGTACAGGTCGATCGTGACCAGCCGTGAGTCGACCTGCTCCAGTTTCACGCCCAGGTCATGAACGCGGGAGCCTTCGAGCGTCCGCGCCCAGAAGTCGTCGAAGTCGGTCGGGTCGGTCTGTGCGCTGCGGTACTGCCGCAGTTCGCCCTCGGGAAGGTCGGTGTACATAGGCCTAGCCTTTCAGACCGCTCTGCGCGAGGCCCTCCACGAACTGCTTTTGCGCCACAACTGGGTGTCCGCTGCCCCGCTGCGAGGGCTTCGATCGGCGCAAATGGCGCTCCAGCCCGCGCGTGAGGCGCTTTTGCGCATACTGAAATGTTCAGAGAACCGGCCGACCTACGCGCCGCGGGGATGCTCAGCGCAGGCCGATCAGCCCACCGGCCACCTGGCATCCGTCACCGTCGTCCGGATCCGGTACAGGCTCGACGTCGCCGTCAGGTAGAGCTCGGTGCCGTCCGGGCCTCCGAAGCTCACGTTCGAGACCACCTCAGGCACCGGCAGCTCGAGCACCAGCTCTCCGTCGGCGCTGAGCACCTGCAGGGCCTCGCCCGACGACGTCCAGATACGGCCGGCGGCGTCCACGCGCAGTCCGTCAGCTGTGCCGGAGGTCGTGGCGAACAGGCGCCCGCTCCCGGAGCTCACAGCGTGAGCATCGACGCCATAGGCACGAATGTGCCCGGCGTCTTTGTCCAGGCCGGTGTCGGTGACGTAGAGCAGGCTCTGATCCGGCGAGAACGCCAGGCCGTTTGGGAAGACCATGTCGGTGATCACCGGTTGTGCGACACCGGTTGTGGGATCGAAGCGGAAGACGAAGCATCCGCCGTACTCCTGCTCGCCCGGATGCCCCTCACGACCACTCTCCTGGATTCCGTAGGGCGGGTCGGTGAACCAGATCGCCCCGTCGGATGCCACGACGACGTCGTTCGGGGAGTTGAATCGTCCGCCGTCCCACCGGTCGCACAGCACCTCGACCACGCCGTCGACCTCACGCTCGATGGCCCGGCGGCCGTGGCTGCACTGAACGACGCGACCCTCGAGGTCGAGGGTGCGGCCGTTGGTGTACTCGACATCGGTGCGGTGAACGCGGGTATCCCCGGTGGCGCGGTCGAAGTCGAGAATGCGGTTGTTCGGGATGTCGCTGAACCTCAGCGACATCCCGGCGGGGACCCACTGCGGACCCTCCAGCCATTCCCCTCCGGTCCAGAGCTTCTCGAGCTCGCCGGCGAGCAGTCCATGGGGGTCAGGTGTGGTGGCGTCCATGGCATCCATCATGGGTCCCCGCTCGCGTTGAGCTCTACCCCGCGATCGTCGCCGTGTCGATGACGAACCGGTACCGCACGTCGCTCTTGACGACCCGCTCGTATGCTTCGTCGACCTGGTCGGCATCGATCACCTCGATGTCGGCACCGAGGCCGTGCTCGGCACAGAAGTCGAGCATTTCCTGCGTCTCACGGATGCCGCCGATGTTGGAGCCGGCGAGGCTGCGGCGTCCGCCGACGAGGGAGAAGACCCGGAACTCCTGCGCGTTCTCCGGCAGGCCCACGAACACCATCGACCCGTTGAGGGTGAGCATCGACAGGTACTTGTCAATCGGAAGGTCCGCCGACACCGTGTTCAGAATCAGGTCGAAGCGCTTGGCGTTCTTCTTGAACGTCTCCGGGTCGCTCGTGGCGAAGTAGTCGGTCGCGCCGAGCTTCAGGCCGTCCTCCTGCTTCGAGAGGGTCTGGCTGAGCACCGTCACCTCGGCGCCGAGCGCGGCGGCGATTTTGACGCCCATGTGGCCGAGCCCGCCCATCCCGACGATGGCGACCTTCTTGCCGGGCCCGGCGCCCCAGTGCTTGAGCGGCGAGTAGGTGGTGATGCCGGCGCAGAGCAGCGGAGCGGCGACGTCGAGGCCGATGCCCTCGGGGATGCTCAGAACATAGTTCTCGTCGGCGACGATCTGGGTGCTGTAGCCGCCGTAGGTGTCCTCACCGGAGTACTCGCGCCCGTTGTAGGTGGCGACGTTGCCCTTGAGGCAGAACTGTTCTTCACCGGCGAGGCAGTTCTCGCATTCGCGGCAGGAGTCGACGAAGCATCCGATGCCGACGCGGTCGCCGACCTGGTGCTTCGTGACATCCGCGCCGACGGCGCTGACGATGCCGGCGATCTCGTGCCCGGGCACCATCGGGAAGATGCCAGCGCCCCACTCGGCGCGGGCCTGGTGGATGTCGGAGTGGCAGATTCCGGCGTAGGCGATGTCGATCTGCACGTCGTTCGGGCCGACGTCGCGGCGTTCGATGGTGGAACGCTCGAAGGACGCTCCGGCGGATGCTGCGACGAGGGCGGGCACGGTGGTGGACATTCGGTACCTCCGGGAAGTGTGGTGGGCGGCCGCATCTGCGCTGCCGTCGTTCAATCTACAACGGAACGCCCGAAGAACCCCAAGCCTTGACGCGCCCAACCGGCCCAGTCGCTCTCGCCGGTCCCGAGAGCACCACTTCCGGTCGCGGGCTCCCCGCGCGCCTGATGCCCTCGACCGGAACCGATGACTTGGGCTACCTCTGTGCGCCACCCGCGCCTCGCCTCTCTGGCGCTCCCTCCAGCTAGCGGGCACTACAACGCCGCGATGCTCCACGACGCGAAGGTGACGCCGCCCGGCTGCAGCACGAGCAGATCCTCCCCCGAGTTGAACGCGTCGGGCGGGCACGTCATCGGTTCGACGGCGAGGCCGATGCGGCTGGGCTTCGGGGCTTCCTGGTCAGCGGTGTGCACCTGCACCCACTTGCACGACGAGTCCCAGCGCATCCGAACGCCGGTTCCGGATGCCGCGGTGACCTGCACCTCAGCGGTCCGGTTCTCGTCGCGAACAAGTCCGGTGAACGCGTGGTCGATGAAGGTGTCACCGATGACGCGGGGGGTGCGGAAGTCGAACGTCCCGCCTGACTCGGTGGCGACATCCGCCAGCCCGATCGGAATCAGCCGGTCCTCGGTCACCGTGAGCACCTGCTCGGCCGGGAGGAGGAGGGTCCAGTCGTCGACGGTTCCCTCGCCGGCGACGAGGTACGGGTGGGGGCCGGTGCCGAATGGCGCGGGCACGTTGCCGGTGTTGCGGGCGGCGACGGTGGTGTGCAGGCCGTCCGCGTCGAGCTGGAATTCGACCCGCACCTGCACGCGGAACGGGTAGCCGTCCTGGGCCTCGATCGTCGTGGCGAGCAGCACCCGGTCGTCGGCCTCGTCGAGCGCGATGAAGTCGTGCCAGGCGACGAGACCGTGCAGGGCGTGCCCGCGCTTCGGCTCGGTGAGGGCAAGCTCGTAGTCCCTGCCCTCGAAGCTGTACTTGCCGTCGACGATACGGTTCGGCCACGGCGCGAGGGTCGCGCCCCGAAACGCCGGACGCACCTCGTCGGCGTCGAACGGCACGACAAGCTCACGACCGTCATACTGCAGCGAGCGCAGCGAAGCGCCGACACTGGCGATGGTGGCGGTGTATGCGCCACTGGTGAGCTCGAACTGCGTTCCGGAAAGAGGGATGGTCATCCCCATATTCTGCCCGGAGTTGCGCTCCGCCGGCTTCACTCCACCGGCGGCGCCACGTGGTCACCGCATGTGCACAGTGCTGGTTGACGCGCCCAAATGCTGCACAATGCACATTTGCCTCCCGTATCGCCCGCCGTATGGTGGCTGAAACCCCTACCCCTCTTTTGGAGATTCCCATGGCCCGCATGGCACACGCAGACGACTTTGCTCTCAGCCGAGTCCGTCCCGACGCGCAGAAACCCTGGTTCGGCATCGCAGTTCAGCGGTTCGGCCAGGTGTCGGCTCTCTCGCAATTCCTTCTGGGAGCCACCCTTGGCTACAGCATGACTTTCGGTGAGGCCTTCCTTGCGCTCCTGCTGGGCTCCATCATTCTCGAAGTGATCATGTGCATTGTCGGCATCATCGGGCAAAAAGAAGGGTTGAACACCGCTCTTCTCGCGCGCTGGACCGGCTTCGGCGAGATCGGCGCCTCCCTCGTCGGACTCGCGATCGGCATCAGCCTCATCGGCTGGTTCGGCATCCAGAGTGCGATTTCAGCGGAATCGCTGGACGCCCTCATGCCCGGCATCATGCCCGCCTGGGCCTGGAGCCTGCTCTTCGGCCTCGCCGTGACAGCGATCGTCGCCGTCGGCTTCAAGGGAATGCAGTGGCTCGCCAACATCACCGTGCCACTCTTCCTCGTC
Source organism: Mycetocola miduiensis (assembly GCF_900115155.1). Classification (GTDB taxonomy): domain Bacteria; phylum Actinomycetota; class Actinomycetes; order Actinomycetales; family Microbacteriaceae; genus Mycetocola_A; species Mycetocola_A miduiensis. The sequence continues at coordinate 130,556 of NZ_FOVM01000006.1, read as the reverse complement.
CTTGTCGGCTGGTCCATCATCAGCGAGCTCAGCAACCATGACATCGGCGAACTCCTCACCGGCCCGGCCCCCGGCCCGGCGATGAGCGTGTGGCAGGGAACCGGCATCGTGGCGGGAGGCCTGATCGTCGGTGCCATCATCACCGCCGACATGACCCGGTTCAACCGCTCGCGGGCCGACGTGATCAAGCAGACGGTGGTCGGCGTATCCCTCGGCGAGTTCGTCATCGGCCTCGCCGGTGTGCTCCTCGCTCACGCGGCAGCATCCGGCAACATCGTCGCCATCGTCACCTCCTCGGTCGGCTTCGTCGGACTCATCATCGTCATCACCGGCACGCTCAAGATCAACGACTGGAACCTGTACTCGTCGACACTCGGCCTCGTCAACTTCATCTCGACCGCGTTCGGCAAGAACCTCCACCGGGTGACCACCACGATCGTCCTGGGCGTCGTCGGCTCCGTGCTCGCCGCGGCCGGCATCCTGGGCCAGTTCGCCGACTTCCTGATCATCCTGGGCGTGGCGTTCCCGCCGATCGCCGGCATCATGGTCGCCGAGTACTTCATCGTGAAGCGGTGGCGGTCGGAACTCGACGCCACCCGCGAGAGCGGCCGGCTGCCAGCGACCGCCCCACGCATCGTCCCGGTGACCATCGTGATCTGGGCTGTCTCCGCGGTCACCGGCTACGTCATCACCTGGGGTATCCCGCCGGTGCTCTCTCTCATTCTCTCCATGGTGCTGTACGTGATCGCAGGCAAGCTCGGCCTGGTCCGCGGCGTGGGCACCGCCAAAACCGCTCAGGCGGATGAAGTCACGGCCGATCCCCGCACCGCTGACACCATCGCCAACTGAATCCCTGCACCAACCGAAAGCGAATATCACCTCTATGCATATCGGCATCGACGTCGGCGGAACCAACACCGACGCAGTTCTCATGGACGACACCCGCACCCTCGCGGCCGTCAAGCACGCAACCACCCCGGATGTCACGACCGGCATCGTTCAGGCGATCGGCGACCTGCGCGCCGGTCACCACTTCGACGGCAGTGAGATCACCGCCGTCATGATCGGCACGACGCACTTCATCAACGCGCTCGTGCAGGCCAAGCGACTTGCACCGACCGCCGCGCTCCGGCTCGGTCTGCCGGCAACGCAGGCGCTCCCACCGCTGGTGGACTGGCCCGCCGAACTCGTCGAAGCGATCAGTGCGAGAAGCTATCTCGCGCACGGCGGCTACGAGTTCGACGGCCGCCCGATCTCGCCGCTCGATCCAGAGGAACTGCGGGCGCATGCCGCAGACATGCGGGCGAATGGCATCCGTTCGGTCGCTATCTCGTCTGTGTTCAGCCCGGTCAACCACGACCTCGAGGTCGAAGCGGCGCGTATCGTCGCCGAAGAGCTCGGACCGGACGTTGCCATCTCGCTCTCCCACGAGATCGGCCGGATCGGCCTCCTCGAGCGCGAGAACGCCACGATCATCAATGCGGCGCTGCGTGAGCTGGCGTCGGAGATCGTCGACGGACTCACCGCGGCGGTGCGCAAGCAGGGCATTGAAGCGCCCATTTTCCTGAGCCAGAACGACGGCACGCTCATGGATGAGGAATACGTTCGCCTCTACCCCGTCGCGACCTTCGCGTCGGGGCCGACGAACTCGATGCGTGGCGCCGCCATGACGAGCGGTCTCGACACCTGCGCCGTCGTCGACATCGGCGGCACCACGTCAGACGTCGGCCTGCTCATCAACGGCTTTCCGCGCGAAACGTCGAACGAGGTCAAAGTCGCCGGCATTCGCACCAACTTCAGGATGCCCGACGTACTGTCGATCGGGATCGGCGGCGGGAGCATCGTGAATCTGGAGACCGCGGAGGTCGGCCCGGAGTCGGTCGGCTACCGTCTGATGACGGAGGCGCTCGTCTTCGGAGGATCCACCCTCACCGCCACGGACGTCGCCGTCGCGGCCGGGCGCGCCGACATCGGCGACGCCTCGAAGGTGGCCCACCTTGACCCGGAGTTCGTCGAGCGGGTTCTCTCTCGCATCGCCGACCGGGTCGCTGAAGCGGTCGACCGGATGCGCACCTCTCCTGAGCCGATTCCGGTTGTCGCCGTCGGCGGTGGCTCGGTTCTCCTCTCTGATGAGCTGCCGCTCTTCGGATCGGTGCACCGTCCCGAGAACTTCGCGGTCGCGAACGCGATCGGCGCATCCATCGCACAGGTGGGTGGCGAGATCGACAAGGTGTACGCGATCGAGCCCGGCCGCCGGGAAGCAGCGATCGCTGAGGTGCGCGCCGAAGCCGTCGACAAGGCGATCGCCGCGGGGGCCTCCCCCGGCTCGGTGAGCATCGTCGACTTCGATGAGATCCCGATCCCGTACCTGCCCGGCAACGCGACGCGCATCCGGGTGAAGGCCGTCGGCGACCTCGACATGGCGGTTGTGCGATGAGCTGGACAATCACCCCTGACCTCATTCCCGGACTCGCCCGTGGCGCTGCGGTGCTCGGAACCGGCGGAGGCGGCGACCCGTACATCGGTGGCCTGCTGGCCGCGCAGGCGCTCCGGCAGCATGGCGACGTGACGGTTGTCCCGCTCCGGGACGTACCCGACGATGCCGTCGTGCTGACGGTGGCGATGATGGGTGCGCCCACCGTCATGGTGGAGAAGCTTCCGAGCCTCGATGAAGTGGTCGCTCCCGTCCACGCACTCGAAGCGTCTCTGGGCCGTGCTGTCACGCACATCGCCTGCGCCGAGGTCGGAGGCGTCAACTCGACCATCCCGATCGCCGCCGCGGCCGCTCTCGGGCTCCCGCTCATCGACGGCGACGGCATGGGGCGCGCCTTCCCGGAGCTCCAGATGGTGTTGCCGACCCTGTATGGCATCAACGCGTCCCCCCTCGCTTTCAGCGACGAAAAGGGCAACGTCGGCGTCCTGAACACCATCGACAACAGCTGGACCGAACGAATTGCCCGGGTCGCCTGCGTGGAGATGGGCTGCTCGGTGATGATCTCCGGTTTCGCTATGTCCGGGTCGCAGGCGCGAGAGGCCCTTGTCGGCGACTCGCTATCCCTGTGCAGTGAGATCGGCGAGGGCATCGCCGCGGCACGGGAGGCGAAGGCCGACCCGGTCGCTGACACGGTGCGACTGCTCGGCGGGCGAGAATTCTTCGCGGGCAAAGTCGTCGATGTGCAGCGCGCGACGACGACGGGCTTCGCCCGCGGCCGGGCCCGCGTCGAGGGCGCCGACACAACCCTCGAACTCTTGTTCCAGAACGAGCACCTCGTCGCAGAAGTAGACGGCAACCCCGTCGTGACCACGCCGGACCTGATCATCGTGCTGGAGCACGACTCCGGCGAGCCCATCACCACCGAGGGGCTGCGCTATGGCCAGCGGGTGCGTGTCATCGCGGCACCGAGCGACGAACGCTGGCACAGCGCGCAGGCGCTCGCCATGGTCGGCCCGGGGTACTTCGGCTACGACACCCCATCCCACCGCTTCGACGGCAGCGTCGATGCGGTCGAACCCTCCGACGAAGCTGCAGCATGAGCTGGAAACTGACAGCCGCCGATCTATCCGACCTTGCCCGCGGCGCCACCCTGCTGGGCACCGGCGGTGGCGGCGACCCATACATCGGCAAGATGCTCGTCGAGCAGGTGCTCGGCACGGGGTCGATCACCATCCTCGACCCGGACGACCTGGCTGACGATCTCTTCGTCATCCCCACCGCCCAGATGGGCGCGCCGACGGTGATGATCGAGAAGATCCCCGCCGGCTTCGAAGCGACGCTGGCCCTGCGCACGCTCGAGGACCACCTGGGGCGAAAGGCTGACGCCACCATGCCGATCGAATGCGGTGGCATCAACTCGATGATCCCTCTTCTGGTTGCCGCCGAGACCGGACTGCCCGTCGTGGATGGCGACGGCATGGGCCGCGCCTTCCCGGAACTCTCGATGGAGACGTTCGCGGTCTACGGGGTGCACGGCTCGCCTCTCGCCCTCGCCGGCGAACGCGGAGAACGCGTGATCATCGACACCGGCGACGACGATCGACAGATGGAATGGCTGGCGCGCGGCATCACCATCCGTCTTGGCGGCGTAGGCCACATCGCCGAGTACGCAATGAGCGGAGCCGATGTGAAACGCACCGCTGTTCCGCGCACCATCTCGATGGCACTCGCCCTCGGGCGCGCCATCCGCCTCGCCCGTGAAGCACACAGTTCACCATTCGAGGCCATCGCGGAGACCCTGTCGACCACCCTGTACTCGCACGTCCGCGAGCTGTTCGTCGGCAAGGTGGCGGATGTCGAGCGCCGCACGACCGACGGCTTCGCCAAGGGGCGCGCCGTCATTCTGCCGCTCGACCCATCGAGCGATGACCGGTTCGAGATCGCCTTCCAGAACGAGAACCTCATCGCTCATCACAACGGCGACGTGGTCGCGATCGTGCCCGATCTCATCTGCGTGGTCGACCACGAAACCGCGGAGCCAATCACCACGGAAGGGCTCCGATACGGCCAGCGGGTGCGCGTGCTCGGCATTTCGACGCCGGCAATGATGCGCACCCAGGCCGCCCTGCAGGCGTTCGGACCGACGGCGTTCGGCCTGACCGAGCCGTTCATGCCGGTGGAGGGCGAAACCGCCGCCGCGGAGGCGGCGCTCGAGTTCGCCGCGACGGCTCGCGGGGTCGGCGTCGCCGAGGAGGCGCACGCTTAAGCTGGGACCATGCCGACCATCCTCGAGCTCGCCAGCCTGCCCGCGCTCGCGACCGGGTTCGGGCTGCTCGGCTCTGGTGGCGGCGGGGCCACCACGATGCTCGAGCTCGCGCTGCGGAGGTCGCCGGACTGGCCGATGACCGTGCACGACGTCGACGAGCTCGACCCCTCGACGCCGTGCCTTGGCGCCGCGTTCGTGGGTTCGACCATGCTGCTCACGGAACGGCTGCCCGGGTCAGCACCATTTGCGCCGCTCATCGCGGCGGCGGAGCGTTGGCTCGGTCACCACGTGCCGGTGGTGTGCTCGCTCGAAGGAGGTGGCCTCAATGGTCTCGCTCCGTTCACCCTCGCCGGTGACCGAAAGATCGTCGACGCCGATCTCACCGGACGCGCGGTTCCTGGACTCGATCAGATGTCGCTCCTCGTCGACGGCGTGCCGGGCATCGTCGTGACCTGTGACACCGGAGCCGGCGGGGTGGCACTCGTGCAAACCGATCGCGCCCTCGACATCGAGCGCGTCGTCCGGGCGTCGACGATCCAGGCGGGCGGTGCCGGCGGCTTGGTCTTCGCCGGCTTCACCGTGGGGGATCTGCGGGAGCACGCTATCGTCGGCAACGCCGCCCGCGCCCTGAGCATCGGCACCGCCTACCTCGAGGCCCGCTCCGGGCCGCTCGAAGGACTCGCAGCTGCCCTTGGAGGGCGGCTTCTCGCCGAGGGCAGGATCACCGCGATCGATCCGGATGCCGTCGACCAGCACGTGACCGCGTTCGGCATCACCGGAAGCGCCGGGGAGGTGCACAGGCTGGTGGCGCGCTCGGAGAACCTCGCCTTGATGACCGACGGGCGCCTCGAGGCCGCCGCGCCGGATCTGATCGTCGTTCTCGACGCCATCTCGCGTGACATCCTCGAGGTGACCGATCTGTCGAGGGCGCGGCATGTCGCCGTGATCAAACTCGACGGGCCCGCCTGGTGGTCGCGCTCTCCTCACCGCACGCGGTACGTGACGCCGTCGGCGTACGGGTTGGACGGATTGGACGGCGCCGCATGACCGACAGTCTTCGAATGAGCGCCCTTCTCGCGCATCCGCAGAACGGCGGTGTCCGTGCGATCGCCGGCCCGGAAGACGCCGAGTGGACGGGAGTCGTCGTCGAGACGAACGAAGACGCGCTGCCCGCCGACGGAGGTGGCCGGCTGGCGATCCTCACCGAACTGCCGCCAACGCGACCGTGGCAGCAGGATGCTCTGGTTCGCCGCACCCGCGACCGCGGCTTTCGCGCCCTGGCCATCCCGCACGGCGACAACTTCGGCACCGGCACGCGTGCCCTCGCCGACCGGCTCGGGCTCACCCTCCTGCACGCCGATCGGCCGATGCTGCTCGCGAAAGCGTGCTGGCAACTCGTCGAAGCGCAGGACGCGCTCACTCTCGGCTACGTCCGCAAGGTTGCCCAGTCGATCGAGTATCACGCCAACGATCTCACTGACCTGTTGCGTCATCTGTCGTCGAGCGTCGGGCACGGCGTTGCCCTGATCGACGCTGAAGGCGTGCTACTCGAGGTCGGAGGGCAGCTCGCACCCGAGGTGCACGCGGCGATCGACTTCGCACCCTGGGTCGATCTCACCCGGATGCCGGCCGGAACGGCAGCGTCGGTGCGGGTCGACAGCCCCAGCCGCGAGGGCCTCCGCCTCGCCTTCTTCGGCGCGGGCCTCGACGAGCGGCAGGTGAGCGCCCTCGCTGTGGCCGCCGAGGTGGCCATGCCCGCGGTCGCCGCGCGCATCCTCATCGATGAGGTTGCCGAGGTGAGCGACGCGTCCGTGTCATCCGGGGTGCTCCGCGATTTTGTCGACCTGCGCGGCACGCCGGACCCCGAGGTCGAACGCCGCATGCTCGAACGCGGCTGGCGGACGACCGGGTACCACCTGGCGTTCCGCGTCGTCGGGCGCAGCAGGGTCGATGCCCTGCAATTGCTGCGATTCGTCATGGGAGAACTCGGCCGCATCCCCGTCGACTCCCACGCCACGACGACCGGGCGGGGCCTGAGCGGGTGGTTGACGTTCTCGGAGCCTCCCGCCGCGTCACAGGTTGAGCACTACGTGGCGGCCTTGCGGGACCTGCACGTCGCAGCCCGGCGCTCGTTCAACGTCGCGACGGGCGTCGGGTCGCTGGCGAGCGGATCGGCCGGCCTCACCACATCGCTGAGCGAGGCAGCAGACGCGGCCCGCATCGCTGTGAACCGTTCGAACACGGGCTGGTTCGTCCGCGTCGACGGGCTCGGGCTCGAGCAGTTGCTGCTCGCGTGGACGGGCAACGACACCTTCGTACCTGCAGCTCGTTCGCTGCTCGCTCCCCTCCAGTCGGGCGGCGGCGAGCTGCTGACGACGCTGTCTGCTTACCTCGATCACGAGTCGGCGGTTGCGCCGACGGCGACAGCGCTCGGTCTGCACCGGAACACGGTCGCAACGCGCATCCAACGTGCGCAGGAGCTGCTCGGCGTCGACATGAGCGACCCGGAAGTGCGGCTGGCGCTGCACCTCGCCTGCCGCGCCGTTCGGTGACCGCTCGCTCGCACTCCACGCGCTGGAAGGAGCGAAGTGTGACCTCTCGCTCGGGAGGTCATCACTTCCGGCCGAAAACATCCGGCGTATCGGATGACCGCGTCCGCAACGAGTGACCTCGCCTACTGCGCTCCCGGGAAGGTCACGACGACTTTGCCCGACCGCTCCGAGTCACGTGCGACCGCGAAGGCCTCGCGCACCTCATCGATCGGGAAGCGGTGAGTGATGATCCGGGCGATCCCCGAGTCTGCAGCGAGGAGCTCGATCGCCTCGTCGATCTCCTCGAAGAAACGGAACGAGCCCAGCATTGTCACCTCCTTGGAGATGAATGGAGCCAGATTGATCGGGCGTGCCTCGTTCGGAACCATGCCAACCTGAACCAGGATGCCCCGGCGGCGCACCGCGGCGACGGCCGCCGAGATCGCGACCGCGGCGCCCGAGCACTCCAGCACGACATCGAACGCTTCGACGGGAAGCTTCTCAGCGCCGACCTGCACGACAGCGTCCGCTCCGAGTTCGGTCGCACGAGCGAGCGGGCCGGCCAGCACGTCGCTGACCGTCACGTGTGCAGCACCGCGCGCCTTCGCGGCGACGAGTGCGAGGAGGCCGATCGGGCCGGCGCCCGACACCAGCACCTGGCGCCCGGTCAGGTCGCCGGCGCGGGTCGCGCCGTGCAGGGCCACGCCGAGCGGCTCGGCCAGCGCTGCATCCACAACGTCGAGACCGGCGGGAAGCGGCCGGATCATTCCGCGTTCGACGACGAGGTACTCGCTCATCCCGCCCTGGGTGTGCGGCGTGGTCGCCGCACTTCCGAGGTAAGAGCCTCCGGGCCAGAGGTGCGCGGCATCCTCGATCCCATCGACCGGGGTGCCGAAACGGGCCGGGTGCACGGTGACCGGGTCGCCGGCCTGCAGCTGCCCGGAGGGGTCCTCATCCACCCAGCCGGAGAGCTCGTGGCCGGGGATCAGGGGTTCCCGAACGACATACTCGCCGTTCGCACCCTCGAAGTGATAGTGCAGGTCAGAGCCGCAGATCCCCACGGCGGAGACCCGCACCCGCACCTGCCCCTCACTGGGAACGGGGAGGGGCAGGTCGACGACGTCGAGCTGGTCTTTGCCTTCGATGATGGCTGCGCGCATGGGTGTTCTCCGATCAGACGACGGCGGTCATGCCGCCGTCGACGAAAATGTTCTGTCCAGACACGAAACTTGAGGCGTCCGAGACGAGGTAAAGCAACGTTCCACGCAGCTCGCTGAAGTTCCCCCAGCGGTGGGCGGGCGTGCGGTTGACGAGCCAGTTGTTGAAGGTCTCGTCCTCGACCAGGGCCTTGTTCATCTCGGTGGCGAAGTAGCCGGGCGAGATGGCGTTGACCTGGATGTCGTAGCGGGCGAGGTCCGCCGCCATTCCCTGGGTGAGGAGGGCGAGTCCGCCCTTGGAGGCGGAATACGGGGCGATGGTCTGTCGCGCCAGCTTTGACTGAACCGAGGCGATGTTGACGATCTTGCCGGAGCGACGCTCGACCATGCCGGGCACGATGAAGCGCGAGACGTAGAACGCACTGGACAGGTTGCTGCTGACGATGGCATCCCAGTCCTCGACGGCAAACTCCTCGAACGGCGCACGGCGCTGCACGCCGGCGTTGTTTACGAGGATGTCAGGTACCCCTTGTTCTGCGACGAGCTCACCGACGGCGTCCTTCACGGCCGCGGCATCCGTCACGTCGAAAGAGACGGAAGCGGGCCGTGCCCCGGTGGAGCGTTCGATGGCATCCGCCGTCTCGGTGAGGGCCGCGCGGTCGCGGCCATGCAGGATGACGGATGCCCCGGCCTCGGCCAGTCCCTCAGCAAGGGACCGGCCGAGACCACGAGACGAACCGGTGACGAGCGCCAGACGACCGGTGATATCGAACATGCTCATGGGGTCCTCCGGATTAGAAGATCGCGTAGATCGCGAGGATCAGGACGAATGCGACGACCGATTCGAGCGTCTGCTGCACGGTCCAGGTCTTCAGCGTGGTCTTCACATCCATGTTCATCAAGCGACCGACCAGCCAGAAGCCGGAGTCGTTGACGTGCGAGGCGAACACCGAACCCGCTGCGGCGGCCAGGGTGATGGCGGCGGTGTCGATGAGGCCGAAGTTGCCGGCGAGCACAGCGGGCGCGAGGAGGCCACCGGTGGTGACGAGCGCGACGGTCGCCGAACCTTGCGCGACGCGAAGCGCGACGGCGATGAAGTAAGCAGCGAAGATCAGCGGCACACCGAGGCCCGAGAGTGAGTCGGCGAGCGCGTCACCGATACCAGAGGCGCGCAGCACCCCACCGAACATGCCGCCGGCGCCGGTGATCAGGATGACGGAGGCCACAGAGCCGAGGGTCTGGTCGACGAGCTTCTCAAGTGCGGTGCCGTTCTGCCCACGTGCCTTGCCGAGAACGAGCAGGGCGATCAGGGCAGAGATGAGCAGGGCGACCGGCGAGGTGCCAATCATCTGCAGCGCCTGGACCCACATTTCTGAGGAGTCCACGATGCCGGCCGAGGCGAGTGCGCCGAGGCCGGTGTTCATCAGGATCAACACCATCGGAAGCAGCAGGATGCCAACGACGGTGCCGAATTTCGGTGGGTTGGCGATCTCGTCGTCGTCCTTGAAGCCGAAGAGCTCGGGGACGATCATCGGGTAGCGCTTGTTGACGATCTTGGCCCACAGGTAACCGCTGATGTACCAGACCGGGAACGCGATGATGAGACCGATGATGAGGACGACGCCGAGGTTGGCGCCGAAGAACTCCGTAGCGGCGACCGGTCCCGGGTGCGGGGGCAGGAAGATGTGCATCACGGAGAATGCGGCCGCGCCGCTGAACCCGTAAAGGAGCAGGTTCTTGCCGCCGATGCGCCGGGCAACGGCGAACATGATCGGGAGCATCACGATGAGACCGGCATCGAAGAAGATCGGGAAGCCGAGGATCAGCGAGGTGATGCCGAGCGCGAAGGCCGCGCGCTTCTCACCGAAGATCGAGACCATCTTTTCGGCGACGACGCGGGCGCCTCCCGAGGATTCGATCATCCGTCCGAGGATCGCGCCGAGACCGACCAGGAGGGCGACTGCTCCGAGCGTGCCGCCGAAGGAGGTGACCAGGACGTCGTTGACGATCTTTGCCGCGGGAATGCCCGTTGCAATTGCGGTGAGCAACGACACGACCACAAGCACCAGGAAGGCGTGCAGTCGGACCTTGATCACCAGGAACAGAATGAGCGCTACCGCCACGGCCGCGATGGCCAGTAGGGGTCCGGTGCCCAGGGTCTGGGTCCAATCTTCCATGTGTTTCTCCGTTGAATCGCTTGCTGAAATTGCGCGGACGTCGCGCGAGCCTCGATAAAGGTACTACTTATTAAGCCTCTAAGATAATACGTATCGATTCGGCGGCAAGGGAGCGGCGATGGCGACGGGAATGCATGGAGACGTGCTCAATGAGCTGGGGCGACGGATCGCGGCGGGGGACCCTCGGCCCGGGACCATACTGAAACTCGCGCAGCTCGAGCAAGATCACTCCGCGTCTCGCACCGTGATCCGCGAAGCGATCCGCGTGCTCGAGAACATCGGCATGGTGGCAGCCCGTCGGCGGGTCGGAATTACCGTTCAGCCCCGGGAGCACTGGGACGCGCTCGATCCGTCTCTCATTCAGTGGAGCCTGCGCGGACCTCTCCGCCATCAGCAGCTTGAGTCGTTGATGGAGCTGCGCGTGGCGGTCGAGCCGATGGCGGCGTCACTCGCCGCGGAACGCGCCACAGTCACTCAGCGCGCGGAGTTGCTGCGCTTGGCCGAGCAGCTCAACGACTTGGGTCAGCAGGGTCTCGGACAGACCGAGGAGTACCTCGGGGCCGACATTGCGTTCCATGGGCTGCTGCTAACGTCGTCGGGCAACCCGCTGCTGGCCGCGATGGCGACGCCGATCGCGGAGGAACTCGCCGGGCGCACAAAGCTTGGACTGCATCCGACCGTTCCCGCACCAGGCACACTGGAGCAGCACCTCGTCCTAGCGCGGGCCATCGCGTCCGGAGACCGGAAAGAGGCCGAAGCACACTCGCACGCTCACCTGCTCGGGGTCTGGAGGGAGATCGCCGAGGGCAACGGGCCATAAATACGACGTGAGTCGAATCGCCCCGGGCTGCCCCGCAAGAAACAAACGATTCCGCTCTCCGGAACGATCTTCCGTGGCTATCCGTTGTTGAGGCGCGGCAGCCTCCCTAGTGTGGGAACCGGTCGCCGCGATGGCGGCTGCAGCAGACTGGGTGGGTCACATGATCGTTGGTGTTGTCGGGGCAGGCGCGATGGGGCGCGGCATCGCACAGGTGTCGGCCGCCGCCGGACACGACGTGCTCCTGTTCGACATGAACCAGGACGCCGTCAGCTCTGCACTCGCTTCGATCTCCGACAGCCTCGCCCGCGCAGTGGCACGCGGCAGGGTCACCGCCGCAGATCGGGACGCAACCATCTCACGCATCCGCGGCGCTGAGTCAATCGACGCATTCTCCGACTGCGGACTCGTCATCGAAGCCGTCGTCGAACGCCTCGACGTGAAGCGCAGCGTCTTCGCTCAGCTTGAATCCGTCGTGGCACCGGATGCCATCCTCGCCAGCAACACCTCGTCGCTCTCGATCGCATCGATCTGCAGCGAACTCACGAGCCGCGAGCGGCTGATCGGCCTGCACTTCTTCAACCCGGTCCCCGCCATGGCCCTGGTCGAGATCGTTCCCAGCCCATACACGTCGGACCGGATTCTTGGCCGGGCGCGCCAGTTCGTGGACAGCATCGGCAAGACCGGCGTCACCGTGCTCGACTCCCCCGGCTTCCTCGTGAACCTCGCCGGTCGCGCCTACGTCACCGAGGCGCTGGCCATCCTCCAGGACGGCATCGCAACCATCGAACAAATCGACCGGATCGCGAAAGAGAACCTCGGCTTCGCGCTCGGCCCGTTCGAACTCATGGACCTCACCGGGCTCGACGTGAACTACCCGGTCTCGGCGAACCTCTTCGAGCACAATTTCGGCGACGCTCGCCTGCGCTCCACCTGGTACCACCGCTACCTCCACGACGCCGGCCTGCTCGGGCGCAAGTCCGGACGCGGCTTCTACGACTACACGACCGAAACCACGACGACGGATGCCGCGCGGCTCGAGAGCGGAGCGGTAACGGTTGCCGTGGCCGGAGATCACAACGGCCGGCTCGCTGAGCTGTGCGAGCGTGCCGGCATCCGGACGGTCCCCCGCGAAGACGCAGACCTGATCCTCATCGCACCTCTCGGAAACGACTGCTCGCACACCGCGCAGGCACTCGGCATCGACCCGAAACGGACGGTCGGCATCGATTTCTTTCTCGCGGATGCCCCGGTGCAGATTCTGATGGTCGGTCCAGGGGTCTCGAGTGAGCACGTCACAGCGCTGACCGCCCAACTCACGGCACTCGGCGACGTCGAGGTCATCCGTGATTCGCCCGGCTTCATCGCCCAACGCCTCCTCGCCGCCGTCGTGAACCTCGCGAGCGAGATCGCGCAGCGTGGCATCGCAACACCGGGCGACATCGACACCGCCGTGAAGCTCGGCCTTCGGTACCCGTACGGCCCGCTCGAATGGGGCGACCGGGTCGGCCTCCAGACCATCGCCACGATTCTCAGCGGCATGTACGCGACCAGCGCCGACCAGCGGTACACGACCAGCGCCTGGCTGCGTCGACGTGCGACCGCTGGCCTCTCGGCACTCACCCCCGATTTTTCCTGAACGAATCTCACCGCCGCACCAAATGAAAGGGACAGCGATGTCTGCCTACGACTCCTACGAACACCTCCTCACCGAAATGGTCGAGGACGGCATCCTCCGTGTGACGATGCACAGCCCCGGACGGCTCAACGCCGCCCACGCAGGCATGCACACCGAGCTGGCGAAGATCTGGCGCGACATCGACGCTGACCCCGACGTCAACGTCGTCATCCTCACCGGCTCCGACGGCGCATTCTCGGCCGGCGGCGACCTCGACCTCGTGAAGGACATGTCCGAGAACTTCGACACGCTCACGCGGGTGTGGAAAGAGGCTCGCGACCTGGTCTACGGCGTCATCAACTGCGAGAAACCCATCGTTTCGGCAATGGAGGGTCCGGCCGTCGGCGCCGGACTCGCCGCCGGACTCCTCGCAGACATCTCCATCGCCGCGAAGGATGCCCGCATCATCGATGGCCACACCCGCCTGGGCGTCGTCGCCGGCGATCACGCCGCCATCATCTGGCCGCTGCTCTGCGGCATGGCGAAGGCCAAGTACCACCTCATGCTCTGCGAGACGGTTACCGGTGAAGAGGCCGAACGGATGGGACTCGTCTCACTCACCGTCGACGGACCCGAGGTGCAGGAGAAAGCCCTCGAAGTCGCGCGCAAGCTGAACCGTGGATCGAAGACCGCGCTGCGCTGGACAAAGTACTCACTCAACAACTGGCTGCGGATGGCTGGGCCCGCCTTCGACACCTCCCTCGCGCTTGAGTTCATGGGCTTCAACGGCCCGGATGTGCGTGAGGGCCGCGCGTCCATCGTCGAGAAGCGTCGCCCCCAGTTCGGCGCTGAAGCCGAGACGCGTTGACATGACGATCACCGGAAGCGGCGACTTGACCGCCGAGGATGCTCAGGCCGTTGAGCAGGTCCTGCTCGAGCACCCGGCACCTGGAGTCGCCCTCGTGCGCATCAACCGGCCCGAGGCTCACAACGCGCTCTCGATGCCACTGCGTCGTCGCCTCGCTGCGCTGTTTCTCGAACTCGAAGACGACGCCTCCGTTCGCGCCGTCGTGCTGACCGGAACCGGCCGGGCTTTCGCGGCGGGCGCCGACGTGAAGAGCATGATCGGCGTCTCGAGTGTTGAGATGTACCAGCGGCACACCGAGCGCCTGTGGGCGGCGGTCGGCCGGTTCTCCCGCCCGGTCATCGCCGCCGTGAACGGCCATGCCCTCGGCGGCGGGCTTGAATTGGCGATGAACACCGACATCATCATCGCCGGCGAGAGCGTGAAACTCGGCCAGCCCGAGGTGCGACTCGGCATTCTCCCGGGCGCCGGCGGAACCCAGCGGCTGCTGCGTGCCGTCGGCAAGTTCCACGCGATGCGGCTGTGCCTTACCGGTGACGCCATCAGCGCCCGGGAAGGCTACGAGATAGGCCTCGTCTCGCAGGTCGTGGCCGACGCGGATGTCGAGCGCACGGCAATCGACATGGCGACCAGCATTGCTGCACTGCCGGGTCTTGCGGTCGAGCAGATCAAGGAGGTCATCCAGCTCGGTGCGGACGCCTCGCTCGAGACCGCGATGGCGCTGGAACGCAAGGCGCTGCACATCCTGTTCTCCACCTCCGACAAGGAGGAGGGGCTCCGCGCGTTCACGGAGAAGCGCGCGCCGCAGTTCCGCGGCGAGTAAGAGCGGCAGAACCTAGTCGGCGAGCTGGTCGGCCGTTCCGATCAGCAGTTGCGCCAGCTCGCCGTCCGGGTCGAAATCGGTCAGCTCGTCGCTGCGTGCGATGAGGCTGACGGCATAGAGCTCGCCTCCCGCGCGGAACGCCGTCGCGACGCCGCCTACCTCCGAGTTCCAGCCGCCCAGGCTGACGTGCAGGTGTTGCGCCGGTTCGGCCAGGCGACGCTCGAATTCGTCGACCGGCTGGCCCCGACGCTGCAGGTCGGAGCGGATGGCGTTCGTCACGCGTGAACGGGCGGGCTCGTTCATCGAGCGCAGGAAGGCGATGCCCGCCGCCGAAACGGAGATCGGAAGTCGCCCGCCCACCGCGAGAGGTACGGCACGCGACTTGCGCGGACGGCGCACCGCGAGGAACGACATGTGCAGGTCATCGCGTACGGCGATAGCGGCGGTCATGCCCGAGCGCTCCCCGAGTTCGTCGATCGCCTGCTGCGCCCGTCCGGCGATCGGCAGGTTCGCGAGCACGGGGTAACCGAGCCGCAGGTTCTTCGGCGTCAGCTGGTACGCGCCCGAATCCGGGCTGACCTTGAGGTATCCCAGCTGCACGAGGCTGTCGGTGAGCCGCGACACCGTCGACGGCGGAAGACCGGTCGCCCGGGACAGTTGGCCGTTGCCCATCGCGCCGTTCGCGCTCGACAGGACCTCGAGGATTCGCAACCCTCGAGCGAGCGCTTCAATCGGTTGGCCGGCCACGGGTCCGATGCTATCAAGCGCGGCGTGGTTGGGCCTTCCGGCAGGCGGAACACCGTTCCGCAGCCACAGCTTGAAGCGCCAACTCGGCCGCCGTTAGCGTTGCTGCGGGCTCAATGCCACCAACCATCCGTCACCGTTCCTCCCACTTGAAACTGGAGCACCCATGTCAACGACGACACAGCTGCGTGTAAAGGAGTCGGCCTCTGAGAAGGTCGCCACCTGGTATGCGAAGTACTTTCCCGACTCCCTGATCTTCGCCCTCGTCCTGACGGTGATCGCCATGATCCTGGCGCTCATCTTCACCGACTCGGGGCCGGGAAAGATCATGGACTCCTGGTTCGTCGGCATCCCGATGCTCTTCACCTTCGCCTTCCAGCTGGCCTTCACCTACGCGGCAGCACTCGTGCTCGTCGACACTCCGAAGGTGCAGCAGGGCATCGTGTGGCTCGCTCGCAAGATCAAGACGCCGCAGATGGCGTACATCATGACCGGTGTCGTCGGTGCGCTCGTCTCGTTCGCCGGCTGGTACATCGGCCCGGTCGTCACGGCGATCTTCGCACGGGCGGTCGCGAAGGAGATGAACACCGTCGACTTCCGCCTGATCTCGGCCATCGCGTACTCCTCCTTCGTGATCTCACTGACCGGCATCTCGGGCACCATCCCCCTGTTCGTCGCGTCGGAGGGCCCGCTCACCGAACTCGTCGGCGGGCTCATCGGGCTCGAGGACACCACGTTCTCGATCATGAACCTCGTCTCGGCGGCCGCCATCGTGCTCGCAACGACCATCACGTTCTACTTCATCGCCCGCAACAAGAAGAACATCGTCTCGTACGCGGACCTGGCCATCGCATCCGCCCCTCAGCGCGACGTGGACACCGACGCGGACACCGTGATCGACGCTGACCCGATGGGCGGCAGGAACACCTTCGCTGACAAGATCAACCGCAGCCGCATCCCCATCCTCTTCATCGGGCTGCTCGGTCTCGGCTACCTCATCTACTTCTTCTGGGAGAACGGTCTCTCGGGCCTCAACCTCAACACCGTCGCGTTCGTCGCGCTGGTGATCGGTTTCCTGGTGCAGAAGAACGCCATCGCGTACGCCGCATCGTTCTCGCGGAACCTCGTGTCGACCGGGTCGATCATGCTGCAGTTCCCGATCTACGGCGGCATCGCCTCGATCTTCGCGCTCACCGGCCTCGCCGGTGTGCTGACCGACGGACTGGTCAGCATCGCGACCCCGGAGACCTACCTCACCATCACCTTCCTCATCACCGGTGTGCTCAACATGTTCGTACCGTCGGCAGGCTCGCAGTTCGTCGCCACGGCGCCGTTCTTCATCCCCGCGGGTGAGGCGTTCGGCATCGACAACACCATGACCGTCATGGCCATCACCTACGGTGACATCTGGACGAACCTGATCCAGCCGTTCTGGGCGTTGCTGTACTTCCCGATCCTCGCCGTGGGCACCAAACTCCGCGTGCGCGACTTCATGGGGTACTGCCTGCCGATCCTCATCATCGTGGGCATCATCTGGATTCTTGCGCTGAACTTCCTGCCGCTGCACTAGCAGGCTCAGCACCGCCCGGCACCACAAGAAAGAAGCACCAAACAATGCGCGAACAGATCCGACCCCCGTACTACCACGAGACCCTGGACTGGAAACATCTGACGGCCGAGTACGAACCGCCGTTCGAGTTCATGACCGGCGCTCGCCTGTGGTCGCCGGAGCGGATCGCCGAGGTGCAGCTGGCCCGCCTGCAAGCCGCCGTGCAGCGGGCCAGCGAGGTGCCGTTCTACCAGAAACTCTGGAGCGAGAACGGGTTCACCCCGTCAGACATCCGTTCGCTTGACGATCTCAAGCGGATGCCGAGCTACACGATCGACGACATCCGGGACAGCATCGAGCGCAAACCGCCGATGGGTGACTACCAGGGGCTGGGCCTCGAGGATGGCGCCCACACTCCCCTGCGCCTCTACACGAGCGGTGGCACAACCGGAACCCCGCGGCCCACGATCTACAGCCAGTGGGACCGGGAGGTCGGCGCGATCCTCTCGGCCCGCACCTTCTACATGCAGGGCGTGCGCCCGGGCGATGCCGTGATCAACGCCTGGGCGTACTCCACGCACAACGCGGCGTGGATCATGGACCACGCGCTGTGGCAGTGGCTCGGGGCGATTCCGATCACAACGAGCACCGGCAACGTGACGCCGACCGAGAAGCAGATCGAATTCGCCCGGCTCTACGGGGCGGCCTCGATCACCGCAACCTCGGACTACCTTCTCCACATCGCCGACACCGCCAGGCGGATGGGACTCGACCCGGCCAAGGACTTCAACTTCAAGACCATCCTGTCGTTCGGCGACACGAAGGCCGTCGAGGAGGCGTTCGGTGTGCCGACCTACGACTCCTACGCGTTCCACGAAGTGCAGTACGTCGCTGCCGAGTGTGAGGCGAAGGACGGCCTGCACATCTTCGAAGACGCGTTCATCATCGAAATCGTCGACTTCGAGACCGGGGAGCCGTTGCCGCCTGGGCACAAGGGAAACATCGTCGTGACGGCGCTGTACAAGACCGGCACCTCGCAGCTGCGGTACAACATCCAGGACATCTCAGCCAGCTACGAACTCGCCCAGTGCGCCTGCGGCAGTTGGCACAAGAAGCTCGACTACTTTCAGGGCCGCAGCGACACCATGGTCAAACTGCGCGGCGTGAACGTGTGGCCCGAGGCCTGCGGCAAGATCATCAGCGGCCACCCCGGTATCAACGGCGAGTACTACTGCTACGTCGAGCGCGTCCAGCCCGACGGCAAGCCGGCCCGTGACGAGATGACGATCATGGTCGAGCGGGTCGACGGTGCCGGCGATTCCGACCGGCTCCGCGAGGAGTTGGCCCAGTTACTCAAACAGAAGACTGGCGTCGCCATCGGTGTCGAACTCGTCGAGCGTGACGGGTTGCGGGAGCTCACCGGGCACGGGCACCGCGCCAAACTGAAGCGATTCGAGGACCGTAGAGGGAGCATCCGATGAGAGCGCAGGTACAGGAGAATCACGGAGAACCGATTGTGTCGCGTGAGCGGCCCGAGCCGGTGGCCGCCCCAGGCGAGGTGGTGCTGAACGTTCTCGCCGCCGGGCTCAACCATCTCGATCTGTGGCTGCAGCAGGGTGACACGGGCGATTCGCTGTCGCTCCCCCGCGTTCCTGGCACGGATGTGCTCGGCGAGGTCATCGCGCTCGGCGAAGGAGTCGCTGCCGACCTGCTCGGTGAGCGGGTACTCGTCTACCCCGGGCGTTCGTGCGGTACCTGCGACTTCTGCCAGGCGGGGCATCCGTCGGCCTGCCGTCGTTTCGAGATCATGGGGTACTCATACGACGGTGGCTACGCCGAGCAGATCGCGGTACCGGCGGGCTCAGTCGTGTCGGTCGGTGCGGACGCCCCTCTGAGCTGGGCTGCGGTTCCAGTTTCATACATCACCGCCTGGAACGCCCTCGTCGTGAAAGGCGGGCTCACCGCCGGCAAGGTCGCGGTGATCTGGGGTGCCACCGGAGGCCTCGGCAACGCGGCGGTCAAGATCGCTGAGGCGCTCGGTGCCCATGTGGTCGCGATCGTCGGCTCTGAAGAGAAGGCGCTGTGGCTTTCCTCGAGCGGTTTCTCGGGAGACATCCTCGTGCGCGGTGATGACCTGGTGAAGCGGGTGCGGGCCGTCACCGGCGGCCGTGGCGTCGACCTCGTCCTCGACCACGTCGGTTCGGCGACCTGGAACGACAGCCTGCGGATGCTCGCGGTGCGCGGCCACCTCGCCTTCTGCGGCGTGACCACCGGCTACTCGGTCGAAACTGACCTGCGGCAGATCTTCGGCAAACAGCTCACCATCGCGGGCACCTGGATCGGCGACCCCGCCGACCTTGAGGCCGTCGTGAGTCTGCTGCAGAAGCATCCGGAGGCGCTGCCCGTCGTGCAGAATAGCTTCACCCTCGACGACGCCGCGGCTGCCCAGGAGACGCTTGCCGACCCGTCCGGCAACGGAAAGACAATCCTGCGATGCCAGGCCCAGGACGCTTTCGCGCCGGCCTTCGCAACGGCAAAGGAATTCAGGAGAGACGGATGACTGAAGCATTTCTCGTAGGTGGGGCACGAACCCCGGTCGGCCGTTACGGCGGAGCGCTGAGCAGCGTGCGACCAGACGATCTCGCGGCCCTGACGGTGCGAACGGTGATCGAACGCGCCGGCATCGACCCCGCCCTCGTCGACGAGGTCATTCTCGGCAACGCGAACGGTGCCGGTGAAGAGAACCGGAACGTCGCCCGGATGGCCTGGCTGCTGGGCGGCTTCCCCGACTCTGTGCCCGGCATCACGGTGAACCGCCTCTGCGCCTCCGGCATGAGTGCGATCATCATGGCCAGCCACATGATCAAGGCCGGGGCGGCAGACATCGTCGTCGCCGGCGGTGTCGAGTCGATGTCGCGCGCGCCCTGGGTGATGGAGAAACCGGCGAAGGCGTATGCCGGGCCTGGGGCATCCTTCGATACCTCGATCGGGTGGCGGTTCACGAACCCTGCATTCCTCTCCGGGGAGCTCTCACACAATGGAAAGATGACGTACTCCATGCCCGAGACGGCGGAAGAAGTGGCGCGGGTCTACGGGATCTCCCGCGAAGACGCGGATGCTTTCGCGGTGCAGTCGCATGAGCGGGCGATCGCAGCGCTCGTCGCCGGGCACTTCGCCGACGAGATCGTGCCGGTGTCGGTGCCGCAGAAGAAGGGCGACCCGGTCGTCTTCGATACAGACGAGGGCCCCCGCGCGGGGACGACGCAGGACGTGCTCGCCGGGCTTCGGCCCGTGGTCAAGGGCGGCAGCGTTGTCACCGCAGGCAACGCCTCCACACTCAACGACGGGGCATCCGCTGTTCTCGTCGTCTCAGAACGTGCCATCGAGCGATACGGGCTGTCGCCCCGCGCCCGTATCCTCGATGGTGCTTCAGCCGGTGTGTCCCCCGAGACGATGGGCATCGGACCGGTGCCCGCGAGTCGCAAGGTGCTCGAACGCCAGGGGCTCACGGTCGATGACCTCGTCGCCGTCGAACTCAATGAGGCGTTCGCGTCGCAGTCCCTCGCCTGCATGCGTGAGCTCGGGATCGACTCGGAGATCACGAACCGCGATGGCGGCGCGATTTCGCTGGGGCATCCGCTCGGCTCGTCGGGCTCTCGACTCGCCGTGACACTGCTCGGCCGTCTCGAACGTGAGGGCGGCACCGGGCGAAACCTCGGCCTCGCCACGATGTGCGTCGGGGTCGGCCAGGGCACCTCACTGCTCCTCGAAGGGGTGTGAGCATGAGTCTCGACGCCGAGTTCGCGACGCTGCTGGTCACGGAGCAGGAGAACCGGCTGGACGTGCGCCTGAACCGGCCGGATGTTCGGAATGCGATCGACCAGGCGATGGTCGACGAACTGCACGCCGTGTGCGCATATCTCGAGCGGACTCCGAAGATCCTGGTTCTGTCCGGGACGCCGGGCGATGCGGCGTCGGGGCGTGCAGGCGTGTTCGCCTCGGGGGCGGACATCGCCCAGCTGCGGGAACGTCGGCGTGAGGACGCCCTCGCCGGCATCAACTCGAGCGTCTTCGAGCGGATCGCACGCCTGCCGATGCCAGTGATCGCGGTGCTCGACGGGTACGCCCTGGGTGGCGGGGCGGAGCTGGCCTATGCGGCCGACTTTAGGATCGGGACGCCGGAACTGCGGATGGGCAACCCCGAGACCGGCCTCGGCATCATGGCGGCCGCGGGCGGCACCTGGCGGCTGCGGGAGCTCGTGGGCGAGTCCGTCGCCAAACAGGTGCTGCTGGCCGGCCGGATGCTGACCGGCGAAGAGTCCCTTCGATACGGGTTGATCAGCGAACTGGTGCCGTCCTCAGAACTGGATGCTGCGGCATCCGCTCTCGTCGAGCGCATCAGTTCGCAGGACCCGCTCGCGGTTCGGCTGACCAAGGCTGCTTTTCATGCGCCACGCGACGCGCATCCGGTCATCGACACGCTCGCCCAGGCGGTGCTGTTCGAATCGGAGGCGAAGTTCGAGCGGATGCAGCGGTTCCTGAACCGCAAGAAGAAGTAGCCCCTCCCGGCACCCGCCGCGCTGCCCTCCCTCCTTCCGCTGGCGGGCCCCCGCTGGCTGGAGCGAAGCGAAGCCAAGGGCTATTCGTTCGCCAAGTCATCAGTTCCGGACTAAAACACCCGGCGCACCTGATGCCCTCGACCGGAAATGATGCATTCGCGGGTCAGACCGAGAGCGCCCCCGCCATCAACGCCACGGAGGCAGCCATGCTCGCCGCCGTGATGACCCGAGGCGGATGCCGTGTGGCCGGCCGCGTCATCAGCGCGACGAGCCCGGCCATAACGATGAGGCGGAGGCTGGTGTGGAGGGAGCGGTGGGTTGCGCCGTCTCCGCTCGCTTGAAGGAGCGAAGCGACTGAAGCGGAGGAGGTTTCGGCAGGGTTGAGTTCGCGCGGCCCTCGCCTTCGGTCGCTAGCGCTGCCGATCCGGGCGGCCGACGGTCGCCTCGTGGGCGCCCTCTGTCTCTCGGCCCCCGCGACGCAGATCGCCAGCCGGGCGACCTGCTCCCTCAACTGGACGAAGGCGCGCGGCAGCTGGCGCCGCTGTTGGCCTGACCGGTCGCCTACAGCGGGCGCTACAGTTTCAGTCGAGCGCTGCAGCGGTGACCGGTGAACATCAGGCCAGTTCGGCGTCCCTAGACTGAGCGCATGGCGATGCCCATCCTGGCAACGAAACTCTTCGTGCCTCCGCTGCGCGCCCAAGCGGTCCGCCGCCCCCGCCTCGTCCAGCAGCTGGACGAGGGACTGCGCTCCGGTCGCAAACTGAGCCTCCTTTCAGCCCCCGCGGGATTCGGCAAGACGACCCTGCTCAGCGAATGGGTTGAGGCCCTCGCCGAGCTCAGGCCGTCCCTTCGCGTGGCGTGGTTGTCTCTCGACACGAGCGACAACGACCCGGTCCGGTTCCTCGGCTACCTCGCGGCGGCGCTCCGGGACCCAGCTGCCGATCCGGATGCCGCGCCACTAGCATCCGCCGAGGCGGCGCTGACAGCGCTGATCAACGATCTGGTGCGCACCGAGCAACAGGTCGTTCTGGTGCTCGACGACGTCCAGACGATCGAAAGCCCGGCGGTGCGCGACGCGATCGCCTTCTTGCTCGACCACCTCCCGCCCCAACTGCACCTGGTCATCGCGACCCGATCCGATCCACCCCTCCCGATAGCCCGGTTGCGAGCGCGAGGCGAGTTGACCGAACTGCGGGCGGCCGACCTGCGCTTCACCGCCGAGGAGGCCGCGACCTTCGTCACCCGCGTGACAGGGTTATCGCTGTCACCCGACGACGTCCTCACGCTCGAGGCCCGCACCGAAGGCTGGGTCGCTGGGCTCCAGCTCGCCGCCCTGTCGATGCGGGACAGCTCGGACGTACCGGGTTTTCTCACAGCGTTCGCGGGCAGCCACCGTTTCGTCATCGACTACCTGGTCGAAGAGGTTCTCGAGGCGACGCGGCCCGGTGTGCGGGAGTTCCTTCTCCAGACATCCGTTCTCGACCGCCTCAGCGGGCCGTTGTGCGACGCCGTGACCGGGCAAGCGGGAAGCGACCGGATGCTCGCGACGCTCGAACGGGAGAATCTCTTCGTCGTGCCGCTCGACGACGACCGCGAGTGGTTTCGCTACCACCACCTCTTCGCCGACGTGTTGCGCGCACGGCTGCTTGCGCAGGATCCGAAACGCGTACTCGACCTCAACCGCCTCGCCAGCGAATGGTACGAACAGCACGGCTCCGCCGAGGATGCCGTGCGGTACGCGTTTGCGGCCTCCGACTTCCCCCTCGCAGCGCGGCTGATCGAGGCGACCATCCCGGGCATCCGCAAGAGCAGGCAGGATGCCACTCTTCTCACCTGGCTCACCCAGTTGCCCGCAGACGTCATCGGGCACCGGCCGGTGCTCGGCGTCTTCTCGGCGTGGGCGTCGCTCGTCGCCGGTGACATCGACGCCGTCGAAACTCGGTTGGCGGCTGCAGAGCGGACGCTGGCTGCCACGTCCGCGAGCGGACAGCGGGCCCACGAGTCGGAACCGGGCGAGGAACTGCAGAACCTCCCGGTGACGATCGCCCTCTACCGTGCCGCCGTGGCCCAGGCCCGGGGGGATCTGGCCGGGATGCGCGAGAACGCCCAGCGGGCGATGGATGCCGCAGCGCCGGACGATCACCTCGGTCGGGGCGCCGCCGCCGGCATGCTCGGCCTCGCGTCGTGGGCGATGGGAGACATCGAGGCGGGGATCGAGGCCTTCGGCGCCAGCAGCGCGAGCCTGCGGCAAGCCGGGAACGTGACGGATGCCATCAACATCGCCATGGTGCTCGTCGACATGCTGCTGCCGCTGGGTCGCCTGCGCGAAGCGCAGAGCACTTGCGAGGCGGCCCTGGCCGAAGCGGCTGCGAGCGGCAGCGGGGCGGCGACCGCGGACCTCCACGCCACGCTGAGCGAGATCCTGCTGGAGCGCAATCAGATCGCGGAGGCGAAGAAGCACCTCGCGGGCGGCGAGCAGCTCGGCGACGGTGTTTTCTCGCACGAGCATCACTACCGGCAGTTCGTCGCTCAGGCGAAAGTCGCTGAGGCCGAGAACCACCTCGACGACGCGTACGACCTGCTCACACAGGCGGAGCAGCACTACCGGCGCGGCTTCTTTCCCGAGGCGCGCCCCATCGGAGCCATGAAGGCCCGGATTCGGATCGTGCAGGCGCGTCTGCCGGAGGCACTCGAGTGGGTGAACGACCAGAGCCTCTCCCCCGCCGACGAGCTGAGCTACCCGAGCGAGTTCGGCCACGTCACGCTGGCGCGGCTGCTTCTCGCGCAATTCCGGGCGGACCCGACCCCGGATGCCGGCCGCGAGGCAAGCGGATTGTTGGCGCGCCTCCGTGAGGCGGCAGAGGCAGGCGGACGCCGCGGCAGTGTCATCGAAATCTTGGTCCTGCAGGCGCTCCTGCTCGAGGCACAGGGTGACACGGCTGCAGCGCTCGACCCGCTGGAACAGGCGCTCGTCCACGCGGAACCGGAGGGCTACGTTCGGGTGTTCGTCGCCGAGGGCCAGGCCGTGCTGCGGCCGCTGCGCGCCGCCGCGGGAGCAGGCATCCGACCCGAATACGTCCGCATGCTGAGCCAGGCGCTCCGGCAGACCGAGGGCGCTGAGACTCCGAGTGCACCCCTCAGCGAAGCATTGAGCGAGCGGGAACTGCACGTGCTGCGACTGCTCTCGACCGAGATGACCGGCCCGGAGATCGCGAACGAACTCTTCGTCTCGCTCAACACGATGCGCACCCACACGAAGCACATCTTCCAGAAGCTGGATGTGACGAGCCGCCCGGCGGCGGTGCGGCGGGCCGAGGCGCTCGGGTTGATCTGAACCGGCCCACAATCACCACGCAACCCGGTGATGTGGTGATGCCGGGTCACCACGTGGATTCGTAGATTTCGAGGTGTTCCCAGGCGACCGCCTGGGGCACTTCGAGCATCGGAGCCATCATGAGCATCACCAGTTCCACCCTCACTCGCGCCGCCGCCGTGGCCGCCGCGCTGTACGGGCTGATCTACATCGTCATCCAGTTCATCCATCCGGCTGACGTGGTCGAATCCCTCGGCACCCAGTTGTGGGTGACGGTCCACATCCTCAGTTTCGCCATGGCCGTTTTCGCGTTGATCGGCATCACCGGTATCTACCTTCGTCAAATTCGACAGTTCGGGGTTCTCGGGCTCGTCGGGTACCTGATGTTCGGCTTGTTCTTTCTGCTGCAGTCGGCGTTCAACTTCGCTGAGGCGTTCATCGCGCCGCTGCTCGTGGCGGATGCCCCGCAGTTCGCGGTGGACTTCGTCGGACTGTTCGGTCGCTACCCGGCCGTGACGGACCTCGGCGTGCTCAAGGCGCTGCCGCTTGTCGGAGCGGCGCTCTACGTCGGCGGTGCGGTGCTGTTCGGTGTGGCGGTCATCCGGGCGCGGATGCTGTCGCGTGGTGCCGGCATCCTGATGATCGTTGCCGCTGCGGTCACGCCTGTGGCTGGTGCGCTGCTGCCGCACGCCCTCGAGCGTATGGCCGCCGTCCCGATGGGTCTCGCTTTGATCTGGCTCGGCTACTCGCTGTGGGCGGATGTGCGGAAGCCAGCGTCGCTGCCGCTGGCCGCCGCGAGCGAGCCGCGACTCGACCCGACGGCTGCAGTCTGAGTCGGCAGCCGACTCCCGGACCGGCGGACCCCATGAGCACAGCACCAGCGGATGGTCCGGCCAGGGCCGGCCGGTACGAGATCCGCGTCGGAGGGCAGCTGGACCAAAGCTGGAGCGGGTGGTTCGACGGTTTCACGCTGACCGGTGAGGGCGATGGGACGACGACCCTCACCGGGCCGGTCGTCGACCAGGCTGCCCTCCATGGGCTGCTGGGGCGGGTGCGCGATCTGGGGGTGACCCTGATCTCGGTCAACGCTCTCGGCGCCGCTGACGTCGGGGAAGCCGGGGTGCAGCCCGACGTGTCGCTAGCGCAATAGGAAGAGCAGTACCGTTGGCTACTCTCTTGCCTAAGTTCCCGAACCGCAGGCACCCAAGCGGCCTGAGGCGTGGCTCCGAACCACTGACGTGAACACCCCGCCCGCTTCCAGCACCCGGTACACCGCCGATAGCCAGTCCGACCGCGCGACGGCCGGGATCAGGCGCGTCGTTGTTCCCACAGCGCTGGGCGATGTCGTGGCGCACGTCGACCCGTACGGTGCGGCACTCTCCGAGACGGCCACCCTGCTTCTCCACGGTGCCGCCGGCTCGTGGACCACCTGGCTTCCCCTCATCCGTGCCTCCCACAAGGCCGGCACTCCACTGCGGAATGTCGTCGCCCTCGACCTGCCCGGATGGGGAGAGAGCGGCAGCATCTCGGCTGACGCAACCGTGGAGGACCTCGCGGATGCCGTGGCTCACGTCACCAGAACGCTCGGCTACGCCCGGTGGGACATCTTCGGGCACTCGCTGGGCGGACACGTCGGGCTCACGATCGCTGCCAGACATCCAGAGCACACCGCGAGCGTCACCGCGATCTCGGCAACGGGACCCGGCGCACTGTCGGTGCTGCGGCATCCGATTCGGAACTTCGGCGTCCTGCCCGCGCTGGCCGGGATGCTCGGTGCAATGCGCTTGCTGAGCGCGCTGGGCGCCGGAGGCACCGCACTCGTTCGCGCCTTGCACCGCGTGCGCCTGCTTGGGTTGCTCAGCGATCCGCTGTTTGCCCACCGGCGCAGCCTCGACAGCTCAGTGATCGATTCTCTCGCGGCAGAGATCCGCCCGACGTCGTTCGCTCGTGGGGCCGCCGCGGCCGCCCGCTACAACGAAACCCAGTGGGCGAGCATCCGGTGCCCCGTCATCTTCGTGCGCGGGGACCACGATGTGTTCGTGAGTTCGGCTGATGATGCCTGGTTTCGATCGGTGATCCCGCACGCCTCACAGCAGGTCTCACCGAACACCGGACACTTTGCGCACATCGAGTCGCTTCAGGGGCTGCACTCAGCTCGCGGGGGGACGCACGCGGCCGCTTAGCTCGGTCTCGAGTGGAGCGCCCCGCCATCAACGTGACGGATGCCGCCATGCTCGCGCGTCGCACCCATTGTCGAGTGGTGCCAAATGTGGCACCATTGTATATGGCATCCGCCGAGAAGCTCGAACAGCAGGCGAGAGAGTCACCTCAATCGCTGACATTCGCAGAAGCTTGTGCTCTCGCCGCAGCTCACTTCGGTGAGCCACGGAAAGGCTCGGGCAGCCATGTGGCCATCTACAAGATGCCATGGCAGGGCGACCCTCGGATCAATCTGCAGAAGGGCGACGGCGGCAAAGCGAAGAAATACCAGGTCGAACAACTACTGAAAGCGATCGACAAGAAGAGGGAGGAACTCTAAATGAGCGACACGATCGAACGGCCAGCTGTCGAGCACTATCGTTACTCCGTCGAGTGGAGCGCCGAAGACGGAGAGTTCGTCGCGACTGTTGCAGAGTTCCCATCGCTCTCCTGGCTCGCTTCCACCCAAATCAATGCTTTACGCGGACTTGAAACAGTTGTGACCTCGGTCATCGACGACTTGAGCGAATCAGGCGAGACGATCCCAGAGCCCCTCGCCGACCGCACGTACTCCGGGCGGGTCAACCTTCGAGTGAGCGCGGCCACGCATCGCAAGCTGGCGGCCGAAGCTCTGCGACGCGGCAAGAGCCTCAACAGCTACGCCACCGAGCTGCTCGAACGCTGATGACACCGAGGGCTGCTCAGACGGCGAGCGACCCCGCCATCAACGCAACGGATGCCGCCATGCTCGCCGCCTCGAGGCATCCGAGCAAGTCGCGGCGTGGCATTCGGTACAGGGTGACCGCACGCCAGGCGGAGTAGCCGACGTAGATGGCCGCACCGCCGAGCACGAGGGCTGGCAGCATCCCGCCCCCACCGTGATGCCCCGACACGGATGCCACGTGGCCGGCCGACATGAGCGCGACGAGCCCGGCCATGACGATGAGCCCGAGGCTGGTGTGGAGGGTGCGGTGGGTCCCTTGACTTCGCTTCGCTCCAGCCAGCGGGTCCAGCGGCGCCGCCCCCACCACCGCGAGCGCCACCAACCCGACCACCCAGAGGATCGGGGCGACGAGGCTGAGGCCCAACGCGACATCCGCCATCGCGACGAGCATCACCACAGCGGCGAGCGCCTCGAAGCCGAAACGCACACGACCGCGCCGCCGGCCACCCACGGTGCAACACGCACCGAAGGCAGCCGGCAGCAGGGCCGAGACATGGAGCAACTCGGTCATGGTGGGGAGCTAGTGTCCGCAGGTGCAATTCGGGCCGCACCCACCCGACGCAGAAACACCCGACGCAGACAACCCGAGGTCAGCCGACGCCACCCCATCCGCATCCGTCAATCCGAGCTCGTCAGACGCAGCACCATCCGGTGACGCGATCCCCGACGAGCAGTGCGCCACAGCAGCCGGCACGTTCAGCGCCGGGTTCTTGCCGAAGAAGCCGTACGGCTTGAGCGTGAACTTGGCGTAGTCCACGGGCATGACCGGCCAGTCCTCGGGGCGTGGGAAGTGGGTCGGACCGAACGTGTGCCACAGCACGATGTCCTCCCCGTCGACCGAGGCGTCATCGGCGATGTACTTCGAGATGCCGTCGCCACCCGGGTTCTGGTGCACGAAGTCTCCGGCCGCGTACTTTTCCGCCGGGTCGTACTTTGTCACGAACAGGTGTTTCGTCGCGAACTCGGCACGAGAAGCGATCGATGACGAGGCATCCGCCAGCAGGGTCGGGGCGTCCTGCGGGTACAACGTGTACCCGGTCGGCCGGCCCATCCGGTTGGTCTTCTCCGTGTTGATCACGTTCCACGAGCGGGCGACGGATGCATCCGCGGTGCGCCCCGAGACGGCCTCGGTTGAGATTCGGGCCGTCTTCTTCGTGAAGGCGTTGCCGTGTTCGTTGCCAGGCCCAACCGGAACCCGCCCGACCTCGACCTCGTCGACCGCGTAGCCCTAACGGTTCTGGAAGAGGTAGCCCGCCTGGGCGCCGGCGTCACGGCGCAGGAGATCTCCCTAAGCCTCGGCCTCCCCCGAGCAACCACCTACCGCCTGATCAACCTCCTCGTCCAGGACGAATACCTGGTACGGATGCCGGACCTCACCGGTTTCGCGCTCGGCCGCAAGGTCGTGGAACTCGCGCACCTGGTCGCCCCCTCTCCGCCTCCGCAAGCAGTGCGGGAGGTGATCGCCGGGCTACGCTCCCGAATCCGAGGCGGCATCCACCTCGTGCGCTACGAGGGCGATCGGGTGCTCATCGTCGATGCCGACCCGGACTTCCCGCTGAGCGACGAGACGAGAGTCTCGCGCGACCTGTCCGCGTCGGCGATGGGCCGACTGTTGCTGGCTGAGCACGCCGGCGGTGCGTCGTCCGCGGGCTACGCGTCACAGACAGGCGAGCTTACCCCTGGCTACGGTTGCCTCGCGCTGCCGATACGCGCTGCTGACGGTCGCCTCGTAGGCGCCCTCTGTCTCTCGGCTCCATCTACGCGGATCGATACCCCGGGCGACCTGCTGCCCCAGCTCGACGAAGGTGCGCGGCAGCTCGCGCCCCTACTCGCATGAGGCACCGTTCATGGATACGAACCCTCGCTCACGCGGTGAGCACAAAACGGACTATTCCAGGTCATCAGACGAACAGACGGATTCAAGCCGGAAATGCCGTGTGCTCACATGACTGAGCATGCAAGCATGTATCGATGTCATCACCAGCGCAGCCACTGAACGTCGTCGCAGCCGTTATCCAGCACGAGAGCCGGATCCTCGTCTGCCGGCGCGAGCCTGGTCGCGCCCAGGGCGGAAAGTGGGAATTCCCGGGAGGCAAGATCGAACATGGTGAGTCTCCTGAACAAGCACTAATCAGAGAGGTGAAGGAGGAGCTTGACGTCGAAATCCAAGTTCTCGAGCATCTGACTACCGATGACACTCCAAGTGCCGGGCAGATCATTCGTCTTATGTGTTTTCGCGCTCACCTCATCAGCGACCGACCAACCAGGAGCAGCGATCATGATGAGCTCCGTTGGGTTCGCCCATCTCAATTGGACGCACTTGACTGGGCGCCGGCAGATGTGCACGCCGTCGCAATACTCGCGAGCACCGCCATCTCAAGGAACGAGTAGTTCAAATCCGCTCTCGGATCGAACCGCAACCGTAATTCCCAGCTCATTCATCAGACCTATGAGATCGTCTGCCGGCTTGCCCGGCAGAAGCACCATTGGGACAGCGGCTATGCCCGCACCCTTCGCGACATGCGCATAGTCGAGCACTTGCCCGATGGCCGTCCGAACGTATGTGCGGGCTGTAGATTTCTTCGCCTCGACAATCCACCCATTCGATTCGACGTAAAGGTCAGGTTCGATCGCGAACGCTCCACTGGGCAAAGTCAGCCGACTCGGTATGAGACCTTCGCTCTTTAGCCAACCACCGAAGCCAGCCTGCAACTCAAATTCGAGTCGCGAAACTACTCGTTCTCCAGCGGGGAGAGGTGCGTCAAATTCGATGACAACGTCTGAGAAGTCCGGCGGGGTCCAGTCCGCAATGTTTGGCCCCGATACCTTGCCTCCACCGTAGAGGGGGAGGAGCGTCGCATCAGCGTCGATGGGAATGAGATTGAAGATGATGCCTCTTCGCCATTTCCCGTCGACGTCGGGAATGGTTTCGACCCGATATGTCGGCTCTCCTGTGGAAAAGGAGCCGACGTATGTAGCCACCGGGCCTCGCGTCGTGAAGACTCTAATGATTTGCCCATTTTTCGCCGCGTCGCGCAGCGCAACGTTGCCCCGCACGAAAACCTGATCGCCGCGTTGCCCCTCCCCTGTGTAGGAATAGGACCCATCTTCGCGTAGCCCCTCGAACTTCTCGTATCCATAGCGGGCTCCTTTGACGGGATCCGTGAAGACCAAGATGTCGGGGATTCGTCGAGGGGTGGATATGCCTCCTTGCTGCTGACCACCATAGGCGTCATGAACCTCCCGTCGCCGAACTTGGTCGCCAATCTCAAGCGTCCATAAGAGCGAATCGCTGGCGCTGCCGGGACCGACGGCCGCCCTGACGGCATCCGTCATTTCTTGGTCCAACTCCCAGCGACTTAAGCCCTGCGGGAGGGTTCCATACAAACCTCGAAGAATGTCACGAATACGTTTTTGCGGAACTTGGAGTTGAAGCGACAGAGTCGCGGGCGTGTTGACCGGCATGGTCTAGTTCTCGTACGCCTTGACCATCTCTCTAATCGCGGACGCGTGGTGGTAGATCTCATCGAGCGACTCGATCGCGTAGCGGGTCTCGTTCTTGTCTGCGTCGAAAAGGCCGAGGTACTTCTGCCTTTTGCCGTTGAAGTGCAGGCGGGCGATCGGTTTTCGGTTGTTGTCGTCCAGGAGGACAGCGAAGTAGGACTTGGCATCGCGGTGAACGACGCGGTGCGGACGGACTTCGCTGCATGCGATCGCCTTGACGATCTGATACCCCTCGAGCTCCTCAAGAGTGGTTTCCAGCTCAGTGTCCCTATCCAGATCATCTTCGGCGACCGGTCGGCTGGTGACGGCCTCTGCAGCAGCAGTACTCTCTGCGATTGGGAAGCTCGAAGCACCAAGAGCCGTCTTCAGCCGGTCGTTGACCTGATCATTGAGGAACTGCTTCGTTGCTTTCGTGACCAATGTCGTGAACTGCTCCCGCACTTTCTGAGTGAACGCTCCGTCGTAGACGCGGGTCGTAAAGAAACGGATCCAGTCGTCCTCAGGATCCTTAAACTGAGCGGCAATCGTGCGTTTGATCTGCCCGATGTACTTCAGCTCTCCAGCGGCAGAGATGATCGAATCGAGGTCGAACACGTCCTTGGTGAGCTTAATCAGCTCGGGGATCAGAGTCTCATCGATGTCGAGAAGATCCAGCACCAGGAACGGCTTTTCGTCCATCCGGTTCGGAGCGTCGAGGTCTGTGTAGAACTGGTACGTCTCCCCATTGGTGAGCACCGCAATACGAGCATTGGTAACTGCGAAGTACCGGAACAGTTGTGAGGCGTGCTCAATCTTCAGCGGCTCTGTCGATTTCTTGCATTCGATGAGCATTTGCACTTCGCCGTCACGCATGATTGCGTAGTCGATCTTCTCGCCGCGTTTGATACCAACATCGGCCGTGAACTCCGGCACGACCTCCAAGGGGTTGAATACGTCGTACCCAAGGATTGAGGAGATGAAGGGCATGACAAATGCGTTCTTCGTCGCTTCCTCGGTTTGGATTGCATCCCGCTGGTTGCGGACCTTCGTGGCCATTGCGGTGAGTAGTTCTGCGAAATCCATGTCACTCCAGGTCGTTGCTCGACAGACGGCCGTTGCCGCTCGATCTTCTGGAGGTATCGTCACCAGGTGGATTCGCCTTCGAATGGCGCCCGTGGCATCTGCATTCCCCCTTTCAGATGCTTCCATTCATGGGCATAGTTTTTCCCACCCAATGCGAGGCACATCCCTAGCCCGCCGACTCGCCGTTTCACTGGGGTGAGTAACCGAGGGCCCTACCGCTGAAGTGTCATGGCGCCGGCGACAAGCCGAAGCCTCCCAGAAGCGACCGCACCAATTCTGCGTCTCGTCAGACTCAAGTGCTAATGGAGTCGCGACTCGATCGCGAGGAGCCAGACCAATGCCATTTTCCGTTGCTTGTCGACGTTAAGAGCGAAGCCAATCCCGTACGTGACCAACGCCACGTACGGGACAGCCGCCAGAAGAATCCCTATTTGAAGGGCCGGGACTGCCGTAGCGGCGCTGACACCGAACGCTGCAATTGCGATTACTACAGACCCGATGCCGATCAGCATGTGAGCCGGCCCGGGCTCTGCATATCGTCGCAGCCCGGTCATAACGTGAAGGCGAGCTTCGGCCCGTTTGCGGGTTGCGCGTACGAAATCATCTACCTCGCCGTCGGTAGGCCACTCAGATTTCGGCGGCCAAAAGGGCCGTGCAACATCCGGGAGTTCGGCTGGCACCCATGGAACGTGTCGCCCGAACTTCGTGGCCTCATTCGAATCTCGTCGCGCTCGACGCCTTGACTTCTTCGTGCCGCTCATCAGGCCTTCTTCCATTGCATCCGTGTCGGCTGACGTCTCTAAGGAATTGATCGTAGCGATTCAAATGCAAGGATCAGGATCCCAGTCGGCGCACTAGGGCAAGTCACCGTCGCTGCTAAGTTGACGGAATGGTCGAAAAGTCAGTCCGCGACGAGATCGCAGCGTTCATGGCCGAGCGCGAGTGGGCTCAGTTTCATAGCCCCGAGAACCTCGCGAAGAGCATCGCCATCGAGGCAGGCGAGTTGCTCGAGTGCTTCCAGTGGGATGCCGACGCCGACCCTGCCCGCGTACGGGAGGAGCTCGCCGACGTGCTGACCTACTGCATGCTTCTCGCCGACCGCATCGGTGCCGACCCAAGCCAGATCGTCAAGGACAAGCTGGCTAAGACCCGCGAAAAATACCCAATAGAAAAAGCACGCGGCCGAAGCACGAAATATGACGCCCTCTGAGATCTCGCGCCTCGATTTCACTCCTGAGGCAGTCACCCGGTGGGCTCCGAGCCACCCACGAAACACCAACTGGCCCGTTGTATATGTCCTCGACGATGCCCTGGCCGAGAAGACAAGCTCGACTGGCGGGAGCCTTCGCGACGTCTATGTGGGAGAGTCTCGAAACGCAGCAGTTCGGATGCGACAGCACCTCGACTCTCCAGACAAACGGCACCTGAAACGCATCCGCGTCATTGTCGACGAACGGTTCAACAAGTCAGCCTGTCTGGACCTCGAGTCGTTCCTCATCCGGCTCCTCGCCGGCGATGGGGCATATCGTGTGCTGAACCGAAACGACGGCATCACGGATGGCGACTACTACGACCGCGACTTGTACCGGGAATCGTTTCGTGAGGTCTTCGACAAGCTGCAGGCCGATGGAGTCTTCACCCGGAGCATCCCGGAGATTGAGAACAGCGATCTCTTCAAACTCTCTCCGTTCAAGGCGCTGACCCAGGACCAAGCGATTGCAGTTGAGGACATTCTCGAGGGGCTCTTCGAGGACCTTGAGTCGGACACCAACAGCACGATCGTGATTCAGGGCGAGCCAGGGACCGGCAAGACGGTTGTCGCGATTTACATGCTGAAGCTGCTAGTCGACATTGCGAACACCGTCGCGGTAGAGGATTTCGACAGCGACACGATGTTCTCAGAGCTGTTCATCCCCCAGAATCGTGCGCTCTTGACCGATCTCCGGATAGGTCTGGTCGTGCCGCAACAGTCTCTGCGCGAGTCGATCAGAAAGGTGTTCCGGAAGACTCCGGGCCTAAAACCGTCGATGGTGTTGACGGCGTTTGATGTCGGGAACGCTGATGAAGACTTCGACCTTTTGATCGTCGACGAAGCGCACCGTCTCAACCAGCGCGCAAACCAACCGTCCGGCGTGCAAAACAAGAACTTCGCCGACATCACGAAGAAGCTCTTCGGCTTCGATGACGTGGCCAAGACCCAGCTCGACTGGATCCGCGCAAAGAGCAAGCACCAGATCTATCTGCTCGACGCCGAACAGAGCGTGCGCCCTGCCGACGTTCCGCCTGAACTGCTCGGGGCACTCGTCAATAGCGCGAAGGATCGACATCGTCACTACCCGCTGGCTACGCAGATGCGGGTTCAGGCAGGGTCGGACTACGTGGCATACATTCGGCGCGTCCTCGGTTCCCCGGGCCCTTGGGACGATCCCCATATTCCCGCGAAAGAACAGTTCGAAGGATACGACTTCCGGATGTTCGACAGCGTTGCCGATATGCGGGCCGAAGTGCGTCGGAAGGAAGAAGAAGCGGGACTTTCTCGTATGCTGGCCGGCTTCGCATGGCCTTGGAAATCCAAGAATGACAAGACTGCCTACGACATTGAGATTGATGGTCATCAGTTCCGTTGGAACAGCACCCAGACGGACTGGGTCGCGTCGCGGACGTCCCTCGAAGAAGTGGGGTCAATCCACACCGTGCAAGGGTATGACCTCAATTACGCTGGCGTCATCATTGGGCCTGACCTTCGCTATGACGCGAAGACCGGGCGACTATTCGTCGACCGCGCGTCGTACTTCGACAAGAAGGGTAAGGAGAACAACAAGGTTCTCCAGAAGAAGTACACGGACGAGGACCTGCTGCGATTCATTCGGAACGTCTACGCGGTCCTCTTGACCCGCGGCATCCGCGGCACGTTCGTTTACGTCTGCGACCCCGCCCTCCGCGAGTACCTCCGCGCCTTTATACCGGCAGACGAGTAGACACCTCCTCGGTTAGCCGAGGAATAGGATTCGCGTATCGTCGGTTGGGCAAATTGATGCGTATGCATCGACCTAGATAGAACGGGCGGACCATGGCAAAGCACCTCGAACTCGGACTCGACACCTTCGGCGACGTCACCGTCGACAGCACCGGCGAGCGCCAGAGCGACGCCCAGGTGATCCGCAACGTCATCGCCCAGGGTGTGCTCGCCGACCAGGTCGGCATCGACTTCATCGGCATCGGCGAACACCACCGCGACGACTTCGCCATCTCCGCCCCCGACATGGTGCTCGCCGCGATCGCCGGCCAGACCGAACGCATCCACCTCGGCACCGCCGTCACCGTACTCTCCAGCGACGACCCGATTCGCGTCTTCGAGCGCTTCTCCACCCTGGATGCCGCCAGCAACGGTCGCGCGGAAGTCATTCTCGGCCGCGGCTCGTTCACCGAGTCGTTCCCGCTATTCGGCTTCGACCTCGCCGACTACGAGACCCTCTTCAATGAGAAGCTCGACCTCTTCGTGCAGCTGCTCAAGGAGAAGCCGGTCACTTGGTCCGGCAGTTACCGCGCCCCGCTCGTCGACCAGGATGTCTTCCCCAAGACCGAGTCCGGCCGGCTCACTGCGTGGATCGGCGTCGGCGGGTCACCGGAGTCCGTCGTGCGGTCGGTGCGCACCGGTATCCCGATGATGCTCGCGATCATCGGCGGCGACCCGGGCCGCTTCCTGCCGTACGTGGAGCTTTACGGGCGGGCGTCCGACCAGCTTGGCCTGCCGCGGATGCCGCTCGGCGCGCACTCCCCGGGGCACATCGCCGCCACCGACGAGCTCGCCCGCGAGCAGCTCTGGCCGCATTTCAAGAAGAACCGCGACCGCATCGGCGCCGAGCGCGGCTGGCCGCCGGTGACCGAAGCGGAGTACCTCAGCGAGATCGAGCACGGGTCGCTGTACGCCGGTTCTCCGGAGACGGTCGCGCGGCGAATCGCTGCGACAGCTCAGACGCTCGGGCTGGACCGCTTTGACCTCAAGTACGCGAACGGGACGATGCCGCACGAGCAACTGATGACGAGCATCGAGCTGTACGGCACGCAAGTGGTTCCTATGGTGCGGGAGATGCTCGCGTAGCCCTCGAATGAACTATAACCCTTGCCGAAATGGCGGCCTATTGTGCGGCCCTGAACGGATCGGAACAGACCTCTCATCGGGCGAGGTCGAGCTCGCGATCCGCCCAATGGTCTACCTTTCGCTGCAATGATGCCACCGACGTAGGCGCGAAAAGCAGTGTGCGCCTCTTGGTTCCCATGAGCCCGAGATTCATGGACCCATCATCTAGCGTCACGATACCTTGCACGATACCAACGGCAACCACATCCACTGTGGTGAGAGTCGTGGCACCGGAGCGCTTTCCGAAGTCGTAAGCAGCCCAGTCGTCCGTGAGCCAAAGGCTGCCGGTGAATTCGTCGCGCTCGCGGATCACGAAGAGTGTCTCCGCTTCACCCAAGCTGTCCAACGGGTCCCCCGCGTCGCCACCCACTTCGTCCTCTCGGATCTCTTGGACCCGCCGGATTTCAAATTCGTCGAAGATGCCGATCGGCTCACCGAGCACTCCTCGCTCCCGGAGTGACGCGAGTTCCTCAAAGCCCGGGATCCGCGACGCGTCGTCAATCTCGCCATCGATCGCCTCAACGCATCGTCCCTTCCCGTCCAAAATCTTTTCGAGAACCGATGTCTGGCGGATTGCCGCGAAATTGCCCGTTCGCGCCCGCCGCCACCGGAAGCATCGGGACCGAAGACCTGCTATACGCGCTGGAGCGGTCCCGCATGGATACCGGCTCGATCGCGGCCGGCGAGCTCA
The DNA here is from genome assembly GCF_900115155.1 of Mycetocola miduiensis. Classification (GTDB taxonomy): domain Bacteria; phylum Actinomycetota; class Actinomycetes; order Actinomycetales; family Microbacteriaceae; genus Mycetocola_A; species Mycetocola_A miduiensis. The sequence continues at coordinate 93,382 of NZ_FOVM01000006.1, read as the reverse complement.
TCGATATCGCCGCGTGGCTGTCGGTCGAGCTGGGCAGTCCGGTTCAGTCGCTGCTGCCGAAGGCGGGCTGGTTCGGTCCGCCTGACTCTCTTCTGTCACAGGCGCGTCGAGTGGCATCTGTGAACAAGTCCCGGCAACCACGGCGGCAACCCAGTTCTCAGTCGACCGGGACGGAAGCCGACAATCGGACCATGGATTGAGAGTCAGGTCCGCTCGCGCCCGGAATTCAGGGCGCGAGCAGACCGAAATCGCGGCTAAGCGCGAACGAGCGACACTCCCGCTTCGGCAGCAACCGCCTTGATCATTGCCGACGCGTTCTGCTCGGCCCACCCCGCGTCCATGGCGGCATCGACGTACTGAGCCGCGGCAGAAACACTGGGCACCGACATGTCGAGATCTGACGCAAAAGCCTGGATGAGGCGGCTGTCTTTCTGCATCAGCTTGAGCGCGAACGAGGGCGAGTAGTCATCGGCGAGCACGGCGGGTCCGACACCATCGAAAATGGGCGAACGGAAATCAGTGACCTTCAGCACGCCCAACACCTTGTGAAGGTCGAGGCCCGCCTTGGCCGCAAGTGTGAGTGACTCACCCAGCGCCAACAGTTGCGAAGCGACCACGAGGTTTCCAACCAGCTTCATCCGAACGCCAGAACCACCGGGACCCATGAGGTGCACCGTCTCGCTGACGGGCTCGAGCACACCGCGCGCCTCTTCGAATGTCTCGGCGTCTCCGCCGACCACGATCCACAAGCCGCCGTTGTTGGCTTCGCCGCGCGAGCCGAAGACGGGAGCGTCGAGAAAGCGAACTCCTCTCGCTTCGAATGCCTCACGCTCTGCGGCGCTCGCCTCGGGGCTGATGGTCGACAGGTCGATCACGATCGAGGTGTCATCGACAACCGACGCGAGCCCGTCGTCGCCGAGCACGACGGCATTCACCGCGGCGTCATCGCTGAGGCAGTACATGACCACGTCGGCGCCCGCGACCGCAGCCGAGACGGTCGGCGCTGACGTTGCCCCGGATTCAACCGCCGCCCCCAGCGGCGTCTCCGACCGGTTCCACACCGTTACTTGGTGGCCGGCACCGATCAGGTTCTTTACCATGCCAAGGCCCATCGTGCCGAGCCCGAGGTATGCGATCTTCGTCATTGTCTGTCTCCGATTCAGGATGCTGTGGCGGACGCGTTCGCCGACTTCCACGACTGCAGGAACCTCAGGAAAGCGGTCGCTCCCGGGTCCTGGAGTCCGATGCTGCGCTCCTGCAGCCACGATGCCCGGCCGCGGCGGGACTGCAGTTCCTTCGACACGACGACGCCGCGCTCGGCTGCGTCGATGGCAGCATCGAGTGCGTTCGCTCCGGCGGCCGGTGCCAGCAGAGCCTCCGCCGCCGGGAACATGGCGTCGAGAATCGTCTTGTCGCCCACCTGCGATTTGCCACGCTGGCTGATGGACTCGGCAGCTGCCCGGGCGAATCGTCCGATCTGGTCGCCTTCCACGGTGGGCGAATCGCCCCAGACACGCGATCCGGCGAGAAGCGCGCCAGCAACCAGCGCGGCCATGGTGGACGGGTTTGCGTTAGCGAACGCCTTCGCGCAGGCCAGAACGACCTCCGTCGGGGTTGCGCCATCCGAAAGCACGTCCAACGCCTCCGTGGCAGCGGCAGCGCCCAACGAGACTGTGATCCCAAGGTCCCCGTCGCCCAGAGCCTGGTCGAGGTCTCCGAGTTCTTCGGAGTAGGTAGTGAATTCCGCGAGGCAATTGCGCACCGCGATGCTCAGTTCGTTTCCATTCATGACTGTTTTCACGCTTCCTTGAAGAACGGGGACTCGGCCGGTGTGTTGAGAAGAGCGAGCCGCTCATCGTTCAGCGCCAGCAGAGAAATGGATGCTCCGGCCATCTCGAGGCTCGTGGCATACTCACCGACATAGTTTTTGTCGATCGAGATTCCCTTCTCGGTGAGCAACTGGTGCACACGTCTGAAGAGAAGGTAGAGCTCTTCGAGCGGCGTGGCCCCCATGCCGTTCACGAGCACAGCGACGCGATCGCCCGAGGAGATTCCGAGGTCGGCGACGAGCCGCTCGGTGAGGCTCTCTGCGATCTGATCCGCGGTCTCGAGCTCGCCGCGGTGAAATCCCGGCTCACCGTGGATGCCGATGCCCACTTCCATCTCACCGTCACCGAGTTCGAAGCTCGGCTTAGCGGTGGTCGGCAGGATCGTCGGCGAGAGGCCGATTCCCATCGTTGCGGTGTTGTCGATGATGTCTTCAGCGACCGCGGCGACCTGGTCAAGCGAATCACCGCGCTCCGCGGCAGCTCCGGCAGCCTTGTAGGCGAACAGGATGCCCGCGACGCCGCGCCGGTCCGCCGCCCGTTCCTTCGGCTGGCTTGCGACGTCGTCGCGCCCGAGCACAGTGACGGTACGGATACCCTCGAGCTCCGCCATGTCTGTCGCGAGGTCGAAGTTGAACACGTCGCCGCCATAGTTGCCGTAGAGGTAGAGCACGCCGGCTCCCCCGCTGACCGCCTTGGTCGCTTCGAGAACCTGCGCAGAGGACGGCGAGGAGAACACATTCCCGATGGCCACACCGTCGCAGAGTCCGCGGCCGACGTATCCCTTGAACAACGGAAGGTGCCCAGACCCGCCACCGGTCACGATGCCCACTTTGCCCGCCACCGGGGCATCCGCCCGCACCAGGATTCGCCGATCAGCGGTGGGCGCCTTGAGCAGGTCGGGGTGCGCGAGCAGTATCCCCTCGACGAATTCGTCGACGAATGCGGCTGGTTCGTTGATTATCTTTTTCATGTTTGTCGTCCTTTTCGATTTCAGGCTCGGGGGAGGGCGGTCTCGGGAGTCGGGACATCGGAGCGGGGCGCCGAGGCGACTTTCTTCTGCCGTCTCGCTCGTGTCGACGACACGGCATCCAGGATCATCACAGCGATCAGGATCACACCCTGGGCGATCGCGTATTCGTATGAGGAGAGCCGGATCGCGGTGAAGCCGCTGGAGACCACCTGCAGCGTCAGGGTCGCAAGCACCACACCGGTAACCGACGCGAAACCACCGGTCGGATTGGTGCCGCCGAGTACCGCGATCACGATCACCAGAAGAACATACGAAGCGCCGTAATCAGCGGATGCCGTCGGGTTGCGGGCAAGGAACAGCACCCCGGCGAGACCCGCCAGCATTCCTCCATAGGTGTAGGTCTTCATGAGCACGGCACGTCTCGGGATCGCCGAGTACCGCGCGGCGACGGGATTCGCTCCTTCGAGCTGGATCATGCGGCCGAGGGCCGTGCGGTTCACGAGGATCGCGATCAGGACGGCAACAGCCAGGAAGATGATAAACAGCAGCGGAGCGTTCGCGACCGCTGTCTGGCCGATCGTAGCCAGCAGCTGCGGGGCGCCGTAGAGGGTCGTTCCTCCCGTCCACACGATCGCCATCCCGTTATAGATCTGCATTGTGGCGAGAGTCGCCAGGATCGGTGTGATTCCTACGACGCTGACCAGAAATCCGTTCACCGCTCCGCCCAGCATGCCGACGACGATTCCAGCGAGCACAATGACAATCCCGAGACTGTTCGCCAGTGCGGGGTCGCTCGCAGCGATTGTGTTGTGCAGCATGGAGATGGTGATTGCCGAGAAGTTGGCGATCGCAACCAGCGACAGGTCGATTCCGCCGGTCAGCATGACGAGCATCATCGCGATCGAGATGATGCCGATCTCGGGGGCGGCGACGGCGATGTTCTGCAGGTTGATCGGGCTGAGGAAGACCCGCGGGTTCAGGGCGGTGAAGAGAGCGAAGGCGATCAGCAACGCAACGACCATGCGTCCGGCGCCTCGGTGTGCCCCGGAGCCGCGGACCAGACGCTGCGTCCAACTTTCGAGCTGGTCATTGACGCGGGGAAGAAGGGCGCTCGCCCCCGATGCGCCATTGCGCACCTTTGTGTCCGGGCTCATGATTCCACCTTCTCTTCATGCTTCTGCTCGGCGTCGACCTCGTCGATGACACGTTTTTGCCGCGAATCCCGTCGAGCAGCGACCGCCTGAATGCCGACACCGAGAACGAGCAGAATCCCTACGGCGGTGCGTAGCCATGCGCTCGGCACGCCGACCAGCAGGAGGCTGTTCTTGATCACCTGAACAAGGAGCACGCCGAGCACCGTGCCGATCACGGACCCGCGTCCACCGAAGATTGACGCGCCGCCGAGGACAACAGCGGCGATGATGTCCAGTTCACCGCCGACGAGGTCGCGCGGGTTCGCGCTGCGGCTGAGGACGATGTGCACGATCCCTGCGACGGCGGCGAGAGCGCCGACCATGACATAGACCCACACCTGCGTGCGTTTGACGAGGAACCCGGCGCGCCTTGCGGCCTCGATATCACCGCCGATCGCGTAGAGCGAGCGGCCGAACATCGTCCGCTTCAGAACCCAGGCGACGAGCACGCACAACAACAGCACAGGCACTACCAGCACGTGCAGGTAGGCACGCCCCGCGCTCGTGGTGACATCTAGGAGGTTGCTCGTGGCGAGAGCAGCCATCGACCCTGGCAGTTCGGCGTAATACTGTGCTCCGACGTAGGTGTACATCGCTCCGAAGAACACACCTTGCGTTCCCAGAGTCACAATAAGCGTGGGCAGGTTAAACCGGGCGATAACGATTCCGTTGATGAGACCGAGGAGCGAACCCACCCCGACCGCAATGGCGAAGATCCCTAGAATCCCCGGGTCGAAGCCCATATTGAGGCAGAACGACACGGTCGCATAGCCGGCGAAGATCGCGATGGCGGCGAACGAGACGTCGATTCCGCCCGTGACCACGACGATCAGTACACCCAGAGCGAAGATCACCGGAACGATCGAGCTTCGCAGGATGGAGAACCCGGTGTTCAGGGTGAAGAACGTGGGATTGGCGATCGACATCGCCACGATAAACCCCACCAGGACGAGCGCGAGCACGCCTTCGTTGTTGGAGCCTCGCAGTCTGCGGATCACATCCATCAGGCCGACATCCTCTCTTGAATCGTATCCACCGTGATTTCGTCTCCTTCGAGGATGTGTGTCAAACGTCCCTGCTTGATGACGAGCACACGATGGCATGAGGAAACCAGTTCGGGCGCGTCATCGGAGATGACGATCACCGACATCCCCTTCGCCGCTTCCACCCGGAGCAGCTCCAGGATTTCTTGCTTGGATCCGACGTCCACGCCGACGGTTGGGCCATTGAGCAAGAGCACGGTCGGCGACGTTGCCAGCCATTTCGCCAGGACAACACGTTGCGCGTTGCCTCCGGAGAGGGTCCGAACGGGTGCCTGAGCGTTTCGTGCGTTGATCTTCAGCCCGTGGAAATAGTGCTTGATCGTGGACGCGATGGCGTCCCGGCTGAGCGTCCCCCAGCGCGTGCGATGCGATCGCAGTGAGGAGGCGACGATGTTGTCGGCGATGGATTTCTCGAGGAACAGCCCCTGCGACAGGCGGTCTTCCGGAACGTACCCGATACCCGCGGACACAGCATCCTGAATCGATCGAATCCTGACGGGCGCACCGTTGACCTTGATCTGGCCTTCGTCGGCGGGCGTCACACCGAAGAGCGACTCAGCGATCTCAGTGCGGCCGGACCCCAACAAACCCGTCACGCCGAGAATCTCGCCACGCCGTAAGCCGAATGAAATGTTCCGATAGGCCCCTGCGAGTGAAAGATCGACCAATTCCAGAGCGAGGGGCGCAGTGGCATCAAGTTCGCTCACGACTCGCGATTCGTCGACTTCGCGCCCAGTCATGTAGTGCGAGATCGAACGCTCGTCGAAGTCGGTCGTCGGGCCAGTTACGATCTGCCGGCCTGATCGCATGATCGTCAACCGTTGTGAGATGGCGAGCACCTCTTCGAGCTTGTGTGAGACGAACATCAGTGCCACACCTCGGGCACGAAGACGTTCTACAAGGGCGAAGAGGCGGCTGACTTCGCTGTGCGTGAGAGCGGTCGTCGGCTCATCCATGATGATGGCGCGCGCGTCATTGACGAGAGCTCGGCAGATCGCAGTGAGCTGCTTATCGGCGACGGAGAGTTCGCTCACCTCGCGATCGAGGTCGAGATCAAGCCCCAGGTCGCGCAAAATCTCTTCGGCTTTCGGTCGGACGGAGGCCGGCGAGTAGAGACGTCGCCGACGCGCGACCTCTGCCGTCAGAACGATGTTCTCAGCGACGGTGAGGTTGGGAAAGAGCGAGAAATCCTGATAGATCACCTGGATGCCGCTCTTGATGGCGGCATTGGCGTTGATGTGACTGTGTGAGACACCGTCGATGAGGATTTCGCCTGAGTCGGGTCGCTCAACACCGGAGATGATCTTGATGAGGGTGGACTTGCCGCAGCCGTTTTCACCGGCGAGGCAGTGCACTTCACCGGGAATCAGGTCGATGGAAACGTCGACCAGAGCGGGGACACCGCCGAAGCTTTTGAAAATCCCGTTCGCTGAAACGACAGGGGATGGAACCAGTGAAACAGTGTCCGAGGACATCGATTTACCTTTCGACTCGAGCAGCGGAGCGCACATCCGTTTGGCGTGCGCCCCGCTGCTGAACTCGGTTGCGAGAAGTCGCGGTCGATTGGCTAGAAGTCGTACTTCGCGGCCGTCTCGGCATCAGCTGCCACAGAGGCTTCTCCGACGAAGACGTTGTCGAACCCTTCGAGCTTCTTGAGCGACTCGTAACCCTCTACTCCCAGGTCCGTGCCTTCCTCGATGGTCCCGCCCTCTGCGAGGATCTGCGCGATGGCGAGCTGCGCTTCGCCCGCGAGAGCCGGGTCCCAGAAGAAGATCTTGTCGATAGAACCGTCTGCGAGGTACTGGTTCGCAACTGACGGGATGGAGGTCCCCATCACGCACACCTCGTCCTCGAGTCCAGCCTCCTGAACCGCGCGGGCGATCCCAGGAACATCGTTACCTGCAGAGCCCTGGAACCCGGCAATGTTCGGGTACTTCGCCAGGACTTCTTTGGCGCGTTCGTAAGCCGTTCCCTGGTCGTCGGTGCTCTCGATCGGAGTCTCAACGCGAGTCATGTCTGGAAAGTTTTCGGTCTGATTCTTGTAAGCCGCATCGACCCATTCCATGTGGGTCTTGGCAGTCAGCCCTCCAACGAACTGGACGTACTCCCCGGTTCCACCCATGCACTCGCCCAGGTTGTCCATGATTTCCGACCCGTAAGACGCGTTGTCGAAAGCCTCGATGTCGATGTCGACGTTCTCGATGCCCGATGCCTCGTGGGAGACGACGATGATTCCTTGGTCGCGAGCCTGTTTCAGCACGGCACCGAGCGCTTCAGGGGAGTTCGGCACAACGGTGATCGCGGTGGGCTGTTGCGCGATGAGGTCTTGAATGATCTGGACCTGCTTTTCGGGGCTAACGTCGTCAGCACCCTCCTGCCGAGCGTCGACACCGGTCCTCTCGGCGAATGCCTCGACGCCTACAGCCATCCGCTGAAACCACGGAATGGTCTGGGCCTTGACCACGGTGACCATCACCATGTCCTCAGCGGACTGCTCTCCGCTCGATGCCTTTCCGACATCGCCTACTGACGAGCAGCCGACGAGGGCGAGCGATGCTCCCATAAGTAGTGCAGTGCCCCGAAAGGCGTGCTTGCGATTCATTCGTTTACTCCTTTGTGAACGGTCCGGGTCTGGGCCACGTTGCTCCAGCAACGCACCGAGGGGTGCGCGCTCTGCGATGAAATTATCGCGTATATGCAACACTGTCAAGCGATAACGCGCAGAGGTTGCGCACTTATGTGCAAAATGCAGCGATGAACATGATCGTATGGGGACGCTCGACGCCCCTGCGCGGTCCTCCGGCGCGTTTTGGGGAGACCAGCGTGGGAAAGAGCTGTGGTTTTTGCGCGTTTTCGCGCAGAGAAGAGTAACAATCGGTTACTCTCCGAAGAGGACTTTCCCAAGGAGGTGAAATGTGTCACGCCAAGCAGAAATCGTTGAGATCCTGAAAGATGAAGGCTTTCAATCTGTCAACTCCCTCGCCGAGCGCTTTTCGGTAACCGCATCTACCGTTCGCCGTGACCTCGAACGACTCGAAGCGATGGACCTGGTCCAGCGCACTCACGGCGGCGCTATCCCCGTCAAACAGTCCGAGACTCCGCACCAGTTCAAGGAGGAGTTGCACCTCGCAGAGAAGTCTGCGATCGGTAAGGCGATGGCCGAGAGAATCCTCGACGGCCAAACGGTCCTACTTGACGGCGGCACGACCACGCTCGAAGTTGCCCGTCACTTAACGAAACGCCGCCTTACCGTTGTGACCAACGATCTTCGTATCGCAATGGAGATCGCTCAAAAGCGATCCGCGCACCTCGTGTTCATCGGAGGAGAATTGCTGCCCGACATTTACACAATGTGGGGGCCGGCGTCTGTTCTCCAACTCTCCAATTTGAGGGTCGACGTGGCAATCTTCGGCGCCGACACGGTCAACCACGACGGGCTGTACAACACGAGCAGCTACGAGGTTGAGCTGAAGCGACTTATGCGCTCCATCGCGAAGGAAGCATTCTTCGTCGCAGACAGTTCTAAGTTCGGCCGCGAAGCGCTTTTCAGGGTTCTTGAGATGGACGATTTCACAGCCGGGATTACAGACGATCTTCTTGATCCGCTGCGTGCCTCACAGTTCCCCATCCCGATCATTCAGGTCTCGACGTAACGCTGTCGGCGAGCTTCGTGCACCCGCCCAAGGCAAAGGTCGCCGAAGGAGCAGTGAACCAGGTCTCCGCCGGGCGAGGTCGACTACGTCTGCAGTAGCAACAGATCTACCGCAACGAAGAATGCCGCCGCCACCACAAGGATCCAGTTCGGCAGCACCGTAACGAACCGCGACCATCCAGTTGCGGTCGCCGGCTTCGTCAGCGGTGCCCGCACGGGCTCCGCTTCGGTGCCCGGACGGAACGCCGCCCACGGCGCAGCACCGATCAGAACCACAGCGCCGACGAGAGCGATAGGCAAGCCCGACACCTCGAAACGCACGATGTGACGCAGGGTCAACTCAACGGTAGCCTGCACGGCGAAAAGCGCGAACCCGGCAGTAAAGAGCGTCCACCTTCGAGCCCGGGCGATCACCGGAAACACGAGCGGCGCCAACATCAGGAGCACGAGAGCCATCACGCTCAGCGAGATGTGCGATGCCCGGATCTCGACGAGGTTGCCCATGAGCGCTGCCGGGGCGGCGAATACAACAGCGAAGAACCCGACCAGGCTCACGAGACCGCTGATGATGGCACGGGAAACGTCGCCCTTCACCCCTGGAAGGGGTGAAGATTCAGCGACCGGGCGTAGTCGCGGGCCGGGCCGAAGGCATCCGTCGCGGTTTCGTTGGAATCGGCGAGGAACTCCTCAGCGGTCGCGACCGCGTCGCCGATGTCGGCACCGCTGACGTCGGCGAGCCGCAGCTCGAGCACGAGGTCGTCGAGCCATGCCTTGTTCGCCGTTGTGCTCATGATGCTTTGCCGGATACTCGATACTCGACCAGCAGGTGTGCGCTCTACGCCTCCGCTCGCGAAAACTCTGACGCCTCCCGGACGAGGTCGGCGGAGACCGACACCCCCGTGTACTCCTTGAACTGCAACGCCGCCTGCAGCGCCACCACCTCCGCACCCGTCCGGATCACCTTGCCGAGCTCCTCCGCCCGCCGGATCAGCGGCGTGCGGCTCGGGAACGCGACGACATCGAATACCGTCGACGCGGCGCGGATCGCCGCCTCATCGAACGCCAGCGCCTCGGAGTCGCTGCCCTGCATTCCCAGCGGCGTCACATTCACGAGCATCCCGAACTCGCGATCGGGGCGTTCCCTGGCGAACGAGTAGCCGTACTTGTCGGCAAGCGCGCGACCGGCATCCGCATTTCTCGCAAGCACCGTGAGGTCGTCGAATCCGACCTCGCGGAAAGCCGCAACGACGGCCTTGCCCATGCCTCCCGACCCACGGACGAGCACCGGCTGCGTGCGATCGAAATCGCCCTCGCGGAGGATGGTCGCGACGGCCTCGAAATCCGTGTTCAGCGCGCGCAGCCTCCCGTTGTCGTTGACGACGGTGTTGACGGATTCGATGGCTCGCGCCGACGGCCCGAGTTCGTCGAGGAACGGGATGATGGCTTCCTTGAACGGCATGGAGACGGAGCAGCCGCGAATACCGAGGGCACGGATGCCCCGCACGGCTCCCTCGAGGTCATCGGTGGTGAACGCCTTATAGACGAAGTTCAGCCCGAGGAGGTCGTAGAGGTAGTTGTGAAAGCGGGTGCCCAGGTTGCTCGGGCGTCCGGACAGCGAGATGCAAACCTGCATGTCTTTGTTAAGAATTGGCATGCGGTGGCTCCTGGGGGTTTGGTTCGAACAGATAGGGGCGAGTACCACCGAGGGTATCCGCTGTCTGCGGGTCAAACTACGCGCCGGGTCGACGTCAGCCATCCGTCACGACCACGGGTTCGATGCGGCGGCGACCGAGGGACGAGGGACGCGCTCAGTCGACACCGGTGGCTGAGGTGGTGTGCCCTGGTCTCGATACGCTGGCTTCGCTTCGCTCGGTCAGCTACTCGACCAATAGCGACCAGCGGAGGCGCCCCGAAGCGGCGTAAGCTGACCCTCTCCATCCGCCAGGCGGGGTCGACTGCAACCAGGAGTTCACATGACGTTCGCCGATCAGGGCCACACCGAAAATCAGCTGCAGGATGCCACCCCGACGGCACAGCTGCGCCTCGTCCACCAGGGTCAGGCCTATTTCGACCGGAAACTCAACGCACTCAGCGACGCGGACCTCGACGCGGAATCGGCGCTCCCCGGCTGGACCCGGAGGCACGTGATCGCGCACGTCGGGCTCAACGCTCGAGCACTCGCCAACCTTGCTGCCTGGGCCGCAACCGGCGTTGAAACGCCGATGTACAACTCCCCCACCCAACGCAACGACGACATCGCATCCGCAGTGCTGCTTCCCTCTGAAGAGCTGCGCGAGCTGTCTCACTCTTCGGCGTCACTGCTCGACGCCGCGTGGCGGAACCTCGAACCGGATGCCTGGTCGCATGAGGTGCGGAGTGCCCAGGGCAAGCCGATTCCGGCGTCGGAGACGGCATGGATGCGGGCGCGGGAGGTGTGGATCCACGCTGTCGACCTCAACACCGGTGCCCGTTTCGCCGATTTTCCCGAGGACGTGATCGACCGCCTGCTGGCGGAGGTGCTGGGCGGGTGGGACGCGCGCCGAGCAGCAGAATCACTTCCGTCGTTTGTGCTTCGATCGTTTGATCGCGATGATCCGGTGACCTCCGGCGACGCCGCCTCGGCTGTCATTTTGAGTGGGACTGCCGCGACCCTCGCCGCGTGGGCGACCGGGCGCGGATCGGAGGGAGTCACTGCCGAGACAGGCGAGGTGCCTGCCGCTCCTCGGTGGCTTTGAGCGGAGGGTGGTCTCGATACGCCGGCCTCACTTCGCTCGGTCGGCTGCTCGGCCAACGAGGGGGGGGTGTGCCCCTCGAACCTGAGGATGTCGGCAGGCCGGGAGGCGAACGGCAGTGACTTTCGAGACCCTCTTTTTTGGAGATGGGGGGTGTTGGGGCGCGAAGTATCGACCTATGCTCTCGATCAACGTGTGCCCCGACCAGGGGTACCGAGTGAAAGGGAGACAATGAAGTCAACTGCCACACTTTCGAGACGAGCACGAACGGCGGTGGTCGCTACAGCGACGCTGGCCGCTTTCGCGCTTGTCCCGACCGGGGCCGCGTTCGCCGCACCCGGTTCCGGCACACCGGGCTCCTCGCAGGCTTGCGAGAAGCGAAACAACAACACCATCAAGCAGCTCCTTGTCTGCGTCGACGCCGACGGAGCTCTGGAGCACCTTGAGGCGCTCCAGGCGATCGCGGATGCTAACGGCGGCAACCGCGCGGCCGGCCTCCCCGGCTATGAGGCGAGTGTCGACTACGTCGTCGAGACTCTCCAAGCGGCTGGATGGAATGTCACCATCGACGAGTTCCCGTTCACCTACGTGGGGCCGTCGACTCTCGAACAGCTCACGCCCGTGGCTGCCGAGTACCCCACAGGCCCGTTCACCGGCAGCGGCCCGGGCGATGTGACGGCAGACGTCACACCGGTCGACGTGCAACTCACCACGCCGAACACCAACACGAGCGGCTGTGAAGCCGCCGACTTCGCAGGCTTCCCGGCGGGCAACATCGCGCTCATCCAGCGCGGAACCTGCCCGTTTGCCGACAAGGCATTGAACGCTGAGGCGGCCGGCGCATCCGGTGTCATCATCTTCAACGCTGGTGACGCTGACACTGCCGACCGACAGGACCTCATCGTCGGCACCCTCGGTGGGTCGAACATCGTCGGTATCCCCGTGGTCGGCGCGAGCTACCCGCAGGGTGTCGCGCTGGCACAGGCTGGATCGACCGCTCACGTGATGGTGCCCATGCCTGAGGAGCGTCCGCAGAAGAACGTCATTGCGGAGTTGCCTGGCAAGAACAACGACAACATCGTGATGGCTGGCGCGCACCTCGACTCTGTGCAGGCAGGCCCTGGAATCAACGACAACGGCAGCGGATCCGCTTCGCTGCTCGAGATCGCCCAGGCAATGTCGAAGCTCAAGCCAGAGAACACCATCCGCCTCGCGTTCTGGGGTGCTGAAGAAGCAGGGCTGATCGGATCGGCAGAGTACGTCGCCGGCCTGAGCCAGGCTGAGCGCGACCGCATCGCGCTGTACCTGAACTTCGACATGGTCGCTTCGCCCAACTACATCTTCATGGTGTACGACGGTGACGAGTCCTCCTTCCCGGCTCCTGTAGTCGTTCCAGAAGGATCGGTCGCGATCGAGGACCTCTTCGAGAGCTACTTCACCAGCGTCGGCGTGCCGTATGACGACGCCGAGTTCAGCGGACGTAGCGACTACGAGGCGTTCATCCTGAACGGAATTCCGGCCGGTGGTCTGTTCACGGGCGCCGAGGAAATCAAGACCGACGAGCAGCAGGCAATCTGGGGCGGTGTCGCAGGTGAGTCGCTTGACCAGTGCTACCACCAGGCCTGCGATGACATCGACAACATCAGCATGGAGGCGCTCGACGTGAACATCGACGCCATCGCGCTCGCCGTCCTCGTGTACTCGTACTCGACGGAGTCGGTCAACGGTGTGGTCGGCAAGAACGTCGTCGGCGGTGTCCGGCTGCCAGCTCCGGCTGGTCCTGAGGGCACCACCGGTAGCGGCGGCGGTCACTCGCACGGTGCTGACGACTAGTCCCACCGTCTGAACGGGGGCGGGAGTGCCGGGAGGCACCCCGCCCTTTTCGTTGCCCGCCCACTGAGACCCGCTCTCACTTCACGCGTTCCGGTCAATTCCACCGGGTGCGTCGGATGCTTTCATCCGGAATGGGTGAAGTCGCGCCTCGCGAGAGCGGTGCAGCGCGGGGCACTCGACCACGGAGGGCACCGAAGGAACACCCAGCCAGCCCCCGTAAACTCACGGAGTGCCCCTCCGTATCGCCCTGATGAGCCTTCTTCCCGAGGACGACACGCAGTCCGCCCGGCTCGGTGCCGCTGGGCGCGCCCACGCCTTTTCTCTTCCGTGGGACCGGACCGCCACAGCGACGGCCGACATCCACACCCACCTGCTCGGCGTGCGCACCCACCTGCTCGGGTCGCGCACCGAGGTTGCTTCGTGAGCGCACTGTCGGTGCCCGGCATTCTCGACGGCGTCACCTCGGTCCTGTTCGCGCACGCGCACCCCGACGACGAAACGCTCGCCTCGGGTGGGCTTATCGCGGAACTGGTGGCGCGAGGGGTCCGGGTGACGGTGCTGACGGCATCCCGCGGCGAACGCGGCGAAATCGTGGCTGGTGCGCTGCCCGCTTCGACCGATGCGGATGCCCTGACCTGCGCCCGCGAGGACGAGCTGGCCGGCGCGGTCGCTGCGCTCGGGGTCTCTGCGCAGTACTGGCTCGGCGAGGCACCGGCGCGTTGCGCCGGGCTGCCTCCGCGACGCTACCGGGACTCGGGCATGGCCTGGATTCGGCCCGGGCTGGCGGGTCCGGCGGACGACGCGGATGCCGACGCCCTCTCCGTCGCGCCGCTCGGCGAGGTGGTCGATGACGTCGCTGCACTGCTCACCGTGGAGCGGCCATCGCTCGTGATCAGCTACGATTCCGGCGGCGGATACGGCCACCCCGATCACGTTCGAATCCGGGATGCCGCACTGACGGCATCCGCTCTGCTGGGGATTCCGTTCGCCGAACTGCTGGAGGCCCCCGCCGCCGACGCCGAGTGGTTCTCGCTGACCTCACACGTCGACGTGGTCACCGCTGCGCTTCGCTGCCACGCGAGCCAGCTGACGGTGGTCGGCGATTTCGTGGTGCACTCTGGCGGGCAACGGGAACCGATCGGGACGGATGTCGGGCTGCGGCTCGTGAATCTGGCCGACGCATCAACGGGTCTGGCGGTCGGGGAACTGCTCGGGCAGCTTTAACCCCGTCTCTGCGGCGGATGCCACACCCCTGCTGCGCACTCGTCGCACGCAGATCAGGAGATCACACGAATATCAGGAGATTTTTGCTTTTTCTGTCCTGATAACCGTGCGATCTCCTGCAAACCGTTCGGTGGGATAAGCGGCCCCACCCGAGCGGCGGCCCCAACTCGTTCGACGGGCGCTACTCAGCCTGCGATGGCATTCCGTACACGCGCCGGATGAAGCCGTCGAACCCGCGGTCGGTGAGGATCCGGTTCAGGAACAGGATTGGCCGCGCCCCGCCGCCGACCGCATACCTGGTGCGCGGCTTCGCCGTCGAGACAGCCCTGCCGATCGCCACCGCGACCACCCGCGGATGCGACGCGATCCGATTCGTGTTCGCCCCACGCAGCGCCCGCGCCATCGCGGTGATCTGGCTGCGGTAGGCAGAACCCTCGCTCGTGGCTTCGAGGGTGTCAGCTGAGATACCGGACCACTCCGAGCGGATCACCCCCGGCTCGATCACGACGACCTTCACGCCGAACGGTGCGACCTCGGCCCGGAGGCTGTCGCTGAGCCCTTCGACCGCGAACTTGGTGGCGTGGTACCAGCTGCCGAGCGGCTCCCAGATCTTGCCGCCCATCGACGACACGTTGACGATGTAGCCATCCTTCTGGGCACGCATGTGCGGAAGCACCAGCTGGCTCAGACGCGCGAGCCCGAACACGTTGACCTCGAACTGGCGGCGGGCCTCATCGAGCGGCACGTCCTCGAGCGCGCCATACGAGCCATAGCCTGCATTGTTCACAAGCACGTCGATCCGACCGGTTTCCGCGAGGATCTGGTCGATGAGGGCGACCATCGACGCGTCATCTGTCACGTCCACCGAAACGGTGCGGATGCCACGTGCCGCGAGTTCAGACATCCGGTCGACACGTCGAGCTGCGGCGTAAACGGTGAAGCCGAGGCCGGCGAGGTGCCGGGCCGTCTCAGCGCCGATCCCCGATGACGCACCGGTGACGAGTGCGACCCTGTCAGTTGTGAATTCCATGCCTGATGTTAGAGGTCGGCGCTGGGCGGCGGGTAGGTGGGTCCTCGCGCACAACGACGCCGTGCACGCCCGACAGGAAGGTTCTTGCGAGAGGAGCCCATTGCTCCTGTTGAGCGTTACTCCTGCATACGGCGTCCTGTTGAGCAGAGTGGAGGACTCGCGAAACGCTCGCTCCCCGAGTGACCCGACCAACAAAGTGCAGGCGCGGGGGCTACAGCTCCAGTAACTGCAGCCGCACCTCGACCGGGTCTCCCTCGCCGATCCCCTCCGCCTCGCGCACCGCCTTCTTCACCGGAAGTATGTACGAGCCGGCCGAGCTGTCGGGAAAAACCGAGGTGTCCCAGGTGGAACCACCGACCGTCGCCCGCACCTTCACCGCTCCGAAGCCACGCGGCATCCGCGGACGGTCACGGACGTCATCACTTTGCTCAGCAGGTACGGTGACGAAATACCATGCTGCCCTCGCGTCCCACTCCCACAGCGGCGCAGTAAAGCTGACCTTCACGACTCAGGCAACGAACGTCGGGGGCAGGTGAGCCCCCAACGGCCCCGTCGGTTCGACACCGCTCCGCACGGCGGCGAGCCGCTCGGTCAGCGCCTGCATGATCGCAACGCGGTTGCCATGTGCCTTCTCATAGGCGAGCAGCGCCAACAGCCCTTCAACGTCGAGGGATTCCGCGTGGAAATGTTGATCAGGGGCGTGCCCACCAGCCGCCGAAAAGTCCGCAAATATCATCGAAGCGCTCATGGCACCCTCCCCACTGGTTGATGCCCAGTGGCATCCCCTCAGGACAATTGAACCCCCAGCCACTGACACGACTCAAGGCATTGACATGAACGAAGAATCACATGGTGAGCAGGATCTTTCCTGTGTGCCGACCTGAGTCGAAATGCCGGTGGGCCTCGGCGACCTCCTCCAGCGGGTACCGCGCTTCGACCGCAGTGCGCACGACTCCCGCTTCGATCAGCGGCCACACGTGCTCGGCGACCTGGGCGACGACCTGCGCCTTCTCCTCCGCCGGCCGGGCTCGCAGGGTCGTTCCGAGCACGCTCGCGCGCCGTGACATCAGCAGGCCAAGGTCCAGTTCGGCTTTCGACCCGCGCTGTAGCCCGATGACGACGAGTCGTCCGCCGAACGCGAGGGAACGGATGTTGCGGTCGAGGTACTCCGCGCCGACCACGTCGAGGATGACGTCGGCGCCGTGCCCGCCGGAGATCTCTCGCATCCGCTCAACGAAGTCGTCCCGGCGGTAGTCGATCCCGGCCACCGCCCCGAAGCCTCGGCAGTATTCGAGCTTCTCCGCGCTGCCCGCGGTCACCACCGGGTGAGCACCGAACGCCGCAACAAGCTGGGTCGCCATGGTGCCGATACCGCCTGCGCCGCCGTGGATCAGGACCCAGTCGCCTGCCGTGACCCGCACATTCATGAACAGGTTGGACCAAACCGTGCAGGTCACTTCAGGCAGCGCCGCCGCGTCAACGAGTTCGACCCCCGCACGCACCGGCAGCACCTGCCCCACCGGGACGACCACGTATTCGGCGTACCCCCCGCCGGCGAGCAACGCACAGACGGATGCTCCCACCTCGAGCCCGGACACGTTCGGTCCGATCTCGGCGACGGTTCCGCTGACTTCGAGGCCCGGAATGTCGGACGCGCCGGGCGGGGGCGGATACACACCGCGTCGCTGTTGCACGTCGGCACGGTTCAGCCCCGCGGCGGCGACCTTGATCAGTACCTCACCTGGACCCGGTTCCGGCCGCGGACGCTGCACGATCCGGATGACCTCCGGACCCCCGGCACCCTGGTATTCGACCGCCCGCATCGTTTCGGTAGTCATCCTGCCTCCAGACCTCGAACCTCCATCGTTGCACGGTGGGTGTGTGGCGCCAGCTGTCGGGCGGGCGCAACTATTGACGAGGTGCAGAGAGCTTTTGCCGGATGGCGGTAGTCGAGTGGGCCGCGGTGTGTAGTCGTGCGTTCCCGTATTTCACGCCCCCGAGCATCCGTGAGCCGACGGCAAGCCAGACGCAGACGGCGCGTTCGAGTATCCAGACCGGCGCCCACAGCGCACTGGTCGCCGGGAACACGGCGGTGCCGCCCGCTCGCCGACGGCCGACTTCGGCGAGCACGATCGCGGAGGCCGCAACAGCCGCGAGGCGTGCCGGGTGACGGATGCTCCCCAACAGCACCGGCAGGAGGCTGAGTTCGAGAAGCAGCCGGGCGGGTTGGGCGAAGTCGTCGTAGGCCTGCCGCACCCGCTGCCGCCAGAAGTGCGCCGAGCTCGGGGGTATCCGCCCGACGAAGAGATCGTCGAGCCGGCGTTCCCGGCCGTGCGCTGCCTCGATCGTGCGGATGAGTTGAAGGTTCTCGAACAGCACGTCGCCGTCGTAACCGCCCAACTCGAGGACGAGGTCGCGGTTGACACCCATCGTGCCGGGATAGTCGGATGCTACGGCACGGTTGATCAGGCTCCGGGCGGTGTCCCAGCGCGCATGCCAGGGCAGCGCGGTGAAGTAGTTCTGGGGTCGGACGAGGTCCGAAGTTTGCAGTTCGGTGACCATGCGCTTGAGGCCGCGTTGGTCGTAGCGGACGTCGTCGTCGGCGAGGATCACCGCCCGGTGCCGAGCCAGGCGGATGCCGGTCATCACCCCGGCGACCTTACCGTTGGCGGTCGGCGGGCCGTCGGGTTTCACGTGCCGGACGAGGTCTGCCCACAGAGCGCGGTGCGCGGCGAAGATGTCGGGCGGGGATCCGTCGACCACGGTCACGTCGAGGACGGCGCCGATCTCGTCGAGGTAATCGGTGAGTTCGAGAACGTCGTCGGTGCGGTACTCGGGCCAGCGCAGCGGCAGAACGTATTCGGCGTCGAGGTGTTGAGCACGGGGGCCGGGGTCGCGGCGAGCGGGCTCTTCGGCGGATTGCGTCGGTTCGGTGCTGGTACTCATGGCCCACACTGTCGGTCCGAGGTCGCGGGGCGGTCAACCCCTTGTCAGGTGGCTGCGTCTGATGACGAGGAGTCCCCGACCACTGACACGGCATTGCCGCCGGTGCTGACCGGGACTCTCACCGCACCGGTGACGTGGCTGCCACCTGCGATGGAATAATCCCCGGATATGGACGAGCCGACGGGAGCGGCGGTTGGGACGGCGGTCGATTCTGCGCCAGCATCAACGCGAAGGACGATGAGAGATCGGCTGCGGAGGACTGCCCTGTCGGGCCACCCGCCGATGTGCCGCTCGTGCCGGGGCTGCTCGGCAACCCAGTGTTGCCGTTTTCAGCCGGACCCCGGGGCACCGGGTCCGGATAAGGCCGGGGTGGACACCACCAACGATCGACGCGACACCTCCGCGAAGCGTGCGGGAATCGCCTTCGTCAGCGTGGGCGAAATTGGTGCTGACGAAGAAGTTGATCACCATCCAGACAGCGGCAAGGCCGAGTGAAAGGAGGAGCAGCCGAACGGGCGCATGAAGATCAGACCGTATGCGGTACATGACTTCACCCCCCGTGCGTCAGTGGCTTCACTCTTGCAGACAGGAAAAAAACGGCAACGCCCTTGCGAATTCGGTCGCGCCAGGTCTATCTTCTGCCCGGCATCGACGCGCCAGGGGGCGCGCTCGTGTGGGTTTTGGTTACGAGCCGCCGAGCAGCAGGACGTCGATTGTGACGAAAACCCCCGCAAACACGACAAGGATCCAGGCCGGAAGCACATCGAGAAACCGGCGTGACCTCGTCGTCGTCTGCTCGTCCGCCAGCGGGTTCGCAATCGGGTCGGCTGATAGCCGCACCTGGGCCCACAGAGCTGCTCCCAGGAGAAGGGCTCCCCCGACGCCGGCCACCGGGAGGGCTGGGATCGATGCAACCGCTGTTCCGCCAAAGACGACGGAGACAACAATCTGGACCGCAAAGAGCAGAACCACAACGAGCAGAAACGCCCGGCGTACCAAAGGTGTCTTCGGCCGACACCTCTGCATCGGTGAGGAACTCACGCGCGCTGGCCACGGCATCCCCGATGTCCCGCCCGCGGACGTCGCGGAGCCGCAACTCAACCGCCAGGTCCTCGAGCCACGCGCTGTTCGCCTTGTACACGCCGATGTTCACGCTTTCCCCTCAATATTGTTCAAATGCTTCCGCACGGTACGCGTGAAGCTGTCCCACTCGCTGCTCTGGTGTTCCAGCTCGTGCTGGCCGGTGGTGGTGAGCGCGAAATACTTTCGCCCGGGACCACCCTCGCCAGCCCGCCATTCGGTGGTGACCCAGCCCGAAGCCTCCAGTCGCGCCAGCAACGGATACAGCGTCCCCCCTTTGATGACCCCGAAGCCCGCATCCTCCAGAGCACCGGCGATCGCATACCCGTACGTCGGGCCGTCGGTGAGCGTCCGCAGGACGCACATGGCAAGCGCGGCTCGCATCCAGTCGCCCGGCCAGGCAGAATTTGTCACGAGTAGATAGTCTCACTAGTTAGCGAGCCTGTCTAGTGAATTGGGCGAGTCAATGTCGCGCCCCTCCTCCGGGTGACATACCGTGGGGGCATGCCAACCCTGACCCGGCTCACGCGGCCTACCGCCTTGGCACTGATGGGGCTCCTCGCGCTCACGGCGTGCACCGCGAGCGCGCCGGATCGCCCGTCGAGTGGCGCGGTGAAGACATCCGGTCCGGATGCCGCCCTCACGGTGATCGACGCACCCGACGACCGGGATGCATCCGTCGCGACGAGCCGGGAACTGTTCGACTCGTCCCCCGTTGTCGTCATCGCCCCCACCGGCGACGCCAACGCTCAGGAACTGGCGGCCCGCACCGCGATCGGCCTCGGCGTTCCGCTACTGGTCGGCGACACCGGTAAACCCACGAGCACGAGCACGACGACCGCTGCGCCGGAGGAAGAATCCAGCAGCCCGGCGGCGACCGAGGACAGCGCAGCCTCCGGGCTGGATGCCGAACTGGAGCGACTGGGCACCACCACGGCACTCGTTATCGGCAACGTCGAACCGGTGCACGACGATGAGATCACCGTCGAACAAGTGCCGGCGAAAGCTGCGGACATTTCCGAGGCGACCGGTCTCAAACTCGCAAAACCCGCCACGGATGACCCGGCCGGTTTCGCGACCATCATCGCCGCCCACGAAGCACCCAAGCCAGACCAATCCGGCGACAGCCACGCCAGCACCGGCCCGTCGACGAGCATCCCCCACCCGAAACGCGCCGCGCCGCTCGAAGACACGGTCGCACTCGCGGTCGACGGCGCCGCCCAGCTCGCCTCGATTGCGACAGCGCGGGCAGCGGGCATTCCGGTGCATCTGCTTCCCGCCGAGTCCCCGAACCCGCAAGCGCAGGCATCCGTCATCGAGGCGCTGCACGCGTCGAAGACAACCAAAACCTTGGCGATCGGCGCCGAGTTCGCCGGCCAACCGGCCCTGGACTGGAAGATCCGTACGGCCCGAAGCGGCACACAGCTGCCGGGCGGCGGGCAGGTCCTGTTCCCGCAACACCAGTTCGTGGCCCTGTACGGCACGCCGAGCACGGGCGTCCTCGGCGTCCTCGGCGAACAGGGCGCTGAAGCTTCGGTCCAGCGCGCCAGGGACCTCGCGGCTCCCTACGAGGCCCTCACCGACAAAACCGTCGTGCCCATGTTCGAGATCATCGCGACCGTCGCCGCCGCTGGCGCGGGCGCGGACGGCAACTACTCCAACGAGCTGCCGGTCGACAGCCTCCGGCCCTTCGTGGATGCCGCAGCCGCAGCGGGACTGTATGTCGTCCTCGACCTGCAGCCGGGCCGTACCGACTTCCTCACCCAGGCGAAGATGTACCAGCCGCTGCTCGAACTGCCGAATGTCGGCCTCGCCCTCGACCCGGAATGGCGGCTCGGACCCGACCAGGTTCCACTGCGACAGATCGGCTCCGTCAGCGCCGCCGAGATCAACACCGTGACCAGCTGGCTCGCCGACCTGACCAACGAGAAGTCCCTGCCGCAGAAGATGCTCGTGCTGCACCAGTTCCGGACGGCCATGATCTCTGACCGCGCGTCTCTTGACCGCTCGCGGCCCGAAGTCGCGGTACTCATTCACGCCGACGGGCAGGGCGGCCAGAGCGACAAACAGGCGACCTGGGCGAACCTGCACCGCGACGCCCCGACCGACGTTTACTGGGGGTGGAAGAACTTCTACGACGAAGACCTCCCGATGCTGACACCCGAGCAGACGATGACTGCCGTCTCGCCCGCCCCCGACCTGGTTACCTACCAGTAGCCGCAGCAAGGAGTTCCCATGATCGACGTCGAAACGGCCGTCGTGGTCCGCCGGCCGCAGGCGGTCGTCGCCGCGTATGCCGCGAACCACAAGGACCTCGCGAACATCAAACAGATCCTCGAGGCGCGCTGACGAGCGGATGCCGCGCCGCAACCGCTCGCCCGCGATCCGCGTCGGTGCCATGCTGGGAACCTGACGACCCCGACCTGTCCGGCTGACCGAGCGGAGATGCAATGAGGCCGACCGAAGCCCTCGACGAGATCGCCTTCCTCCTGGAGCGCGACCTCGCCTCGCCGTTCAAAACGAAGGCTTTCCGTTCAGCGATCGTTGCGATCGCGCCGCTCAGCGACGACGAAATCGCCACGCGGGTCGCCGACGGAAGCCTGAAACGCACGAAAGGCATCGGCTCTACCACGTACACCGTGATCGAACAGGCCGTCGATGGTGACGTTCCCGGTTATCTCGCCGACCTGCGCGAGAAGATCGGCGGCCCGGTCACGGATGCCGGTACCTCGCTGCGGGCGAAACTCAAAGGCGACCTGCACAGTCACAGCACCTGGTCCGACGGCACGACCGACCTCGCATCGATGGCGCGCACCGCCCAGCGCATCGGCCACGACTACCTCGTCGCCAGCGACCACTCGCCGTCGCTCACGATCGCGAACGGGCTCAGCACCGAACGCCTCGAGAAGCAGCTGGTCGAACTCGACGAGCTCAACGCCCAGTTCGACGACTTCCGGATGCTCGCCGGCATCGAGGTCGACATCCTCATCGACGGAGAACTCGACCAGTCCGACGAGGTGCTCGGCCGGCTCGACCTCGTCGTCGCGAGCGTGCACTCCAAGCTACGGATGGATTCCAACGCAATGACCGAACGGATGCTCGCAGCGATCAGGCATCCACGATCCAACGTCCTCGGCCACTGCACCGGGCGGCTGATCCAGGGCAGCCGGGGCACCCGCCCGCAGTCGACCTTCGACGCGGCCACCGTCTTCGCGGCATGCGCCGAGAACGACGTCGCCGTGGAGATCAACTCGCGGCCCGAACGACAGGACCCGCCCGACGATCTCATCCAGGTCGCACTCGACGCCGGATGCCTATTCAGCATCGACAGCGACGCTCACGCTCCGGGCCAACTCGGCCTCCTCGACCTGGGCGCCGCCCGCGCCGAGGCGGCCGGCATCCCGGCGGAGCGCATCGTGACCACCTGGCAGCTCGAGCGCCTGCTCGAGTGGGCCAGCTGACGCGAAGAATCAGATCGACATCACCTGATGCGGACGGAAACCCCCGGTGCTCCGCATGAATCCGTCCGGACTAAGTGAAACCGCCCGGACGCGGAGCGCCCCGTTCGGCGAGTGCTCAGATCGACATCACTCGCAGCACAGCCCCGGTCGGGTCGATGAGGCTCGCAATTCGGCCGTACGGCGTGTCCGTGGCTTCGTCCTTCACCGTCGCACCGAGCTCGACGGCTTTCGCGACCGTTGCGTCGACATCCGTCGCACCGAAATACACCGCCCAGCCGGCCGGCTCATCGCCGAGCATGGAGGCGGCGTCGTAAATGCCGCAGAACTGCTTGCCGTCTTTCTCGAACACCATGTACCGAAACTCGTCGCCGGTGTCCACGGGGCTCAGGGTCCAGTCGAAGGCCTTCTCGTAGAACTCGACCTCCTTGTCGAAGTCTGTCGCCAGCAGTTCGCACCAGACCGGAGCGCCGTGCTCCCGCTCCACCTGGAACCCCGTGTGCTTGCCTGGCTGCCAATACCCGACCGTCGCGCCGACAGGGTCGGTGGCGAAGCCCATCACGCCCATCTCCGGCACGTTCATCGCCTCGAACATATTCATCCCACCTGCTTCGGCGATCGCCTCGGCGGTCGCCTCAGCATCCGTCGTGAGCAGGTACACCGACCAGGTGTCGGGGTACGGCGCATCGTCCTGCTTCTTCATGGCGCCGGCCACGCGCCGGTGCGCGATGCTGAAGCTGACGTACCCGCCGTACAACACCTCATCGCCGGTTTCTGCGTCCCATCCGAAGAGCGCGCTGTAGAACTCCTGCGAGCGAGCAGGATCTGAGGTCGTAAGCTCGAGCCAGCAGGGTGCGCCGGGAGTCGTGACCGTGATGTCAGGCATGGGGTTCCCTTCGTCGTTGGTTGATGGCGACATCAGGGTACGCCGCCGCTCGATCGGTCGGCTAGGGGGTTCGACGGCGGCTCATGAGAGGCTGGACGGATGCTCCCCCACACTCCGAAATCCGCATGTTAGGCGATGAGGCGGTCGCGTTCCTCCGCTCCGCCGGCGAAGGAACCCGCGTCGTCGTGCGACACCAGCTGCCTGACGGGCAGGCGACGGATGCCCTCGGCTGGTTCCTCCGCGCCGACGACACTCACTGCGCGATCGCGACGAAGCGCGGGCTGGAGACCATCGCGTTCAGTGCGGTGATCGCGGCCAAGGAAGTGCCGCCGCCGCCCCCGCCGCGCTCGAGGCGGCGGCCCGAGCCGCCGATCGAGCTGCGTCCTACTGGGCACTGACCGCCACCGGGCCGATCGAATCCCGCTCCACCAGCGCCGCAGGCAGACGAAGAGTAGTGGCATCCGGCGCCATTCCGCGCATCAGTCGAAGCAGTTCCTCCGCCGCGGTGACACCGACGTCGTAGATCGGCTGGGACACGACCGTCATCGGCGGATCGGTGATGGCCGCCCAATCGACGTCGTCGAAGGCAACAACGGAAACGTCGCGGGGGACCTTTATTCCCAGCTCGCGGAAAGCGAGCAGTACGTTGAGAGCGACGAGGCTATCCGAAAGGAGGATCGCGGTCGGCGGCTCGCTGAGCGCCAGCAGATCCGCGATCACCGCATGTGTCTTCTCCGCGCCGTGTGCCTCGAACCGGATCAGCTCTGGCGAAATCGGAATACCTGTCTCTTCCAGTCCCTGAAGGATCCCCACCAGGCGGTCCGTCACCGACGAAACGCCGAGGGGCAATCCGCTGTAACGCTCACCATCGGTCCCCAGCGCGGAAACAAATGCGATGCGCCGATGCCCCTCAGCGACGAGAGCTCTCGTCGCTGCACGCGCAGCCGGAGCGATGTCGACGCCAACCGAGACGGCAGGCAAGCTTTCGATCCGCCGGTCGAGCAACACGAGCGGGTGGCCGGATTGGTGCACTTCGCGCAGGTGTTCCGTTCGGTATGCGGATGCGGGGGCGACGATCAACCCGTCTACGCGCTTGTCGAGGAGTAAGCGCACCGCGTCGATCTCAGCCTCGACGTCTTCGGACGTGTTGACCAGGATGATGTCGTACCCGGCCCGCTTCGCGGCATCCGAAATCCCCCGCATCGCCAAGCCGAAATAGCCGTTCTCGATGTCGCCGACGACGACCCCGATGGTCTTCGACTTGCCCGTGTTCATGCTGCGGGCGAGCTCGTTTGGGCGATATCCCAGTGCTTCTGCCGCCGCCAGAACACGATCGCGCGCTTCATCGCTCACCGCTCCGTACCCGCCGAGCGCCCGAGACGCCGTGGCTTTCGCGACGCCCGCCTCACGTGCGACGTCGGCGACGGTCACTTCGCGTCTCCTCGATGCTGCGGTCATGGCAACCTTTCCAAAAGAGGCTATTGACACCCCTCGGGGGCCGATGTAAGTTCCTACTCATGCAATTGAGTCCGGACTCACCATAGCAAATGAGTCCGGACTCAAGGCAAGCCATCAGCACCAATTCCCTTCCCAGAGCAACAGAGCCGTCGCTCAGCCGGCCTGCACGCCAACCACCCCGATTGGATTCGCCGTGAAGTACCAAGTTCCTCGTCGCCGGGCCGCAATTCTCGCAGCCGCCGCAGCCGTCGCCCTCACTCTCTCTGCCTGCAGCGGAGCAGGTGGAGGCAGCCAGCAAGCCGCCGGCAGCACCGATGACAACCCCTACAACCTGATCACCCCGGGCGAGGTCCGCGTGGCCAGCGTCGGCGACATCAAGCCGTACACCTTCACGGATGCCAGTGGAGAGTTCACCGGCTTCGACGTCGAGCTGTTCAAGGATGTCGCCGACCGCGTCGGCATCGACAATGTCGTCTTCACCGGGCAGGACTTCTCCAGCCTCCTCGCCGCCGTGGCGAACGAGCAGTACGACGTCGGGGTTGCTGCGATCGGCATCACCGACGAGCGCAAGCAGACGGTCGACTTCAGCGACGGTTACCTCGCCGGCTACCTCACCATCCTCAGTTCCAAGGAATCGGCCGTGAAGACGGAGGATGACCTTGCCGGAAAGCGCCTGGGCGTCGTCCAGGGCACGCTCCAGGAGAATTACGCCGTCAAGAACTTCAAGGACACGGAGCTGGTGCGGTTCCCCGACAACAACTCGGCAATCTCCGCGCTGAACACCGGCACCGTCGACGCCCACTTCCTCGACTACGAGTCGGCCAAGGCATACATCGAGCAGTTCGGACTCGTCAGCGTCAGTGACATCCCCTCGTTCGACGCCCCAGCCGGCTTCGCCGTGGCGAAGGGAAACACAGAACTTGTGGAGGCCCTCAACAAGGGACTCGCCGAAGCGATGGAAGACGGAACCTGGAAGGAACTGTACGAGAAGTGGTTCCCAGGTTCCCCCATGCCCGAGCAGTACCTGCCGAAAGCCGAACAGACGTCGACCCCGACGCCTGAATCCTAAACCGTTGCGGGTGTCCGCGCGGCAGCGCGTGGACACCCGCACCACCCCCTAGCTTCTGAGAGATCACCATGGACTGGTTCGACAACATCGTCAAAACCTTCTTCGACGTCGAGGCGATGATCGTCGTCCTGCCGCAACTGCTCGGCACCGGCCTCGTCAACACCCTCATCATCTCCATCGCAGCCACGATTATTGGAGTCGTCCTCGGCATGATCATCGCCGTGATGGGCATCTCCACCTCTCGCTGGCTGCGCATCCCGGCGCGAATCTACACGGATATCTTCCGTGGCCTTCCAGCGATCCTCACGATCCTTCTCATCGGCCAGGGCTTCGCACGTTTCAGCCAGACCGTGTTCGGCCCCTCGCCCTATCCGCTCGGCATTCTCGCCCTGAGCTTGATCGCTTCCGCCTACATCGGTGAGATCTTCCGTGCAGGCATCCAAAGCGTCGACCGCGGCCAGCTTGAGGCCTGTCGAGCCCTCGGCATGAGCTACGGAAAGGCCATGCGCCTCGTCGTCGTCCCGCAAGGCATCCGACGGGTCCTGCCGGCTCTCGTCAACCAGTTCATCGCAATCGTCAAGGACTCGAGCCTCGTGTACTTCCTGGGCCTGCTCGTCAGCGAACGTGAACTCTTCCGGGTCGGGCAGGACGCCGCAGTTCTGACCGGCAACCTGTCGCCGCTCGTCATGGCCGGCCTCTTCTACCTGATCATCACCATCCCGCTGACGCACCTCGTCAACTACTTCGACAACCGGTTCCGCACCGGCCGCCGCAAGGCAACGCCGCCCAAGAGCGGACTCGACGAAGTCGAAGAGATTCAGCCGCAGTCACCGGTCGCACTCACCTACGGGAGCAACACATGACCTACACATCACCTATCCCCGTCACCGACGCGGTCGTCTACAACGGCTCCGGGCTTGAGCTGGTCGACCTCACCATGGCCTACGGAGACATCGACGTCATCCGCGGAGTGAGCATGAAGGTCGAACCAGGCACGACAACCTGCGTGATCGGCCCGTCCGGCTCGGGTAAGTCCACCATGCTCCGCGGCATCAACCGGTTGCATGAGCCCAAGAGCGGAGACGTGCTCCTCGCCGGGGAAAGTGCGCTGAAGGTGAAGCCCGACATCCTCCGCCGGCGGATCGGGCTGGTGTTCCAGCACTTCAACCTGTTTCCCGACCACACCGCGCTCGAAAACGTCGCGCTCGCCCTCCGCACGGTCAAAGGACTGGGCAAGCAGCAGTCGCTTGACGTCGCGGCGGATCGTCTCGCCGAGGTCGGGCTGGCAGACCGCGCACACCACCGGCCGCGCGACTTGTCCGGTGGCCAG
Source organism: Mycetocola miduiensis (assembly GCF_900115155.1). Taxonomy (GTDB): domain Bacteria; phylum Actinomycetota; class Actinomycetes; order Actinomycetales; family Microbacteriaceae; genus Mycetocola_A; species Mycetocola_A miduiensis. Next base: position 65,649 of record NZ_FOVM01000006.1, on the reverse strand, counting down.
CAGCAGCGCGTTGCGATCGCGCGTGCCCTTGCCATGGAGCCGGAGGTGATGCTCTTCGACGAGGTCACCAGCGCGCTCGACCCCGAACTCGTCAAGGGCGTCCTCAACCTCATGGCCTCTCTCGGCCAGCGGGGCATGACCATGGTCGTCGTGACCCACGAGATGAACTTCGCCCGCCGCGTCGCCGACCAGGTTGTGTTCATGGACGCGGGCAAGGTCGTCGAAGCCGGGCGACCTGAAGACCTCTTCGACAAGCCGCAGAGTCCCAGGCTCCGCCTCTTCCTCTCTGAGGTGCTCTAGTGACCGGGATCCGGACCGCCATCATCGGATTCGGCACGTCGGGTCGTGTCTTCCATGGCCCGCTCCTCGCGGCGAATCCGGAATTCTCGGTGGACCTCGTCGTGACGTCGGACCCTGAACGAAAGGATGCAGCCTCCAGCCAGCATCAAGAGGCGCGCATCGTCGACACCGCCGACGGACTGTTCGACCGATCGGATGAACTGGATCTCGTCGTGATCGGCTCCCCGCCCAACACTCACGCGGACATCGCGATGCGCGCAATCGACGCTGGCCTCGCCGTCGTCGTCGACAAACCGTTTACGGCAACGTCGGCCGAAGGGCGGGCGGTCATCGATCAAGCGACCGCGAAAAACGTGCCGCTAACCGTCTTCCAGAATCGGCGATGGGACGCCGACTTCCTCACCCTGCGCGAACTGCTCGAGCAGGGTGCTCTCGGCGAGGTTCACCGCTTCGAATCGAGGTTCGAGTGGTGGAAGCCGACACCGTCCAAGGCTTGGAAGGCGACGACCACGGCCGACGAGGGCGGCGGCATCCTCTTCGATCTGGGGACGCATCTTCTCGACCAGGCGCTCCAGTTGTTCGGAGCGGTCGAAGAGATCTCCGCCGAACTCGACGTGCGCAATCCGCACAATGTCGCCGACGATGACGCATTCGTCGCGCTCCGTCACTCCTCAGGAGTTCGAACACATTTGTGGATGAGTTCGGTCTCGGCCCAGTCCGGTCCCCGGTTCCGCGTACTCGGCTCGCAGTCGGGCTACACGAAATGGGGTCTCGACCTCCAGGAGGAAGCATTGTTGCGGGGTGCCTCGCCAGCGGATCCCGACTACGGTGTCGAGCCTCCAACAGCCTGGGGAAAACTCGGGGTCGGAGAATCGACCGCCGGCGTACCTGCACGACGCGGCTCCTACGACGACTTCTACGCGTTGCTGGCGGATGCCCTGCTTCGCGGCGCATCCCTCCCGGTCGATCCCCGCGACTCACTCGAGGTCATCGAACTCATCGAACACATCCACTCCGTTGCCGCCAGCGGCTCCTCTCTTCTCTCACCAGCAAGGACATCATGACAACCCCTACCAGCTCAGCTCGCGTCGTCGTCATCGGAGGAGGAGTGCTCGGCGTATCGACCGCCACCCACCTCGCCCGAGCGGGGGCATCCGTGACACTCCTCACCGAATCAGCGATCTCCTCCGGTGCATCCGGACGATCACTGTCATGGCTGAACTCCGCCGGCGAGCGCTCACCGGAGTACCACGCGCTTCGGATGGCGGGCATCGACCGCTACCGCACTCTCGGCCAGAAGCTCGGCGACAACCGCTTTCTCCGTTTCGAGGGCGGCCTGACCTGGGCCGCTCCAGGCGAGAGCTACGCGAGTCGCTACCAGCACGAACGTTCGATCGGTTACGACTCGGTCTGGTTGCAGCCCGACGAGATCGAGCGTTGGACACCCGGTGTCGATCCATCTTCGGTGAATTCGGAAGGTGCGATCTTCAACCCCGGTGAGGGGTGGGTGGACCTCCCTTCCCTGATCGAACACCTACTTTCCGGGTTCCGGGCGGCTGGTGGGACCGTGCACGACAATGTCGGCCGTGTCAGTGTTGACGTCACGAACGGGCGCGCCAGCGGCGCGCGAACCGCTGGCGGCGACGTGCACGAGGCAGACGCGGTGGTCCTGGCCGCTGGTCCGTGGGTGCCCGGCGCCCTCGACGAGCTCGGAGTGAGGGTCGAAGACCAGACGCCGATCTCACTGCTGCTCACGACCCACCCGGTGAAGACCGACCTGAAAGCCGTGCTCAACACGCCTCGCGTGGCGGTTCGACCGACTCCGGACGGCACTCTGGTCCTCGATTCGGGCTGGTCGGAAGAAGAGGTCGTCGACCTCGGAAACGGTTCGTACCAGGTGAACGACGACACCCTCGCCGGTCTGCTGGCCGAAGCATCCGCCGTCCTGGCGGGCCACCCCACTCTTGAACTGGATCGCTACGGCGTGGGACCGAAGCCCATCCCCGGTGATGGTGAACCCGTCGCAGGGCCTGTCGACGAGATCCCCGGCCTGCACGTGCTGTTCACGCACAGCGGCGCGACGCTCGGGCTGATCCTCGGCGAACTCGTCGCTCAGGAAATTCTCACCGGCATCGCCAGCCCGCTGCTGCAGAGGTTCCGGCTGTCGCGCTTCAGCGTGCCAACCTCATAGCGGGATGCCTCCCCGTATCGTCGCGGTCGGTGATAATGTCGTCGACTGCTACCCCGAGCATGCCCGGATGTTCCCCGGCGGCAACTGCGTCAACGTCTCGGTCTTCGCCGCGCGTTTCGGCGCGGACACGGCGTACATCGGTGCGATCGCCGACGACGCCGCCGGCGCGCTCCTCCGCAACTCCCTGGCCGCTGAGGGCGTCGACATTCAGCGGCTGAGAACCGTGAAGGGCTGCACCGCCTACTGCGTGGTCGGCAACGCTGACGGCGATCGGGTCTTTGTCAGCTCTGACAAAGGGGTCTCGGAATTTCAGCCGGATTCCGAGGATCTCGACTTCGTGTCGGGTTTCGATGCCGTACACATCGGAGCCTCCAGCGGGCTCGACAGCCACCTCGACACGTTCTCCGGGCTGGCACGACTCTCCTACGACTTCTCGATTCGCCGGGACCAGAGCCACGTCACATCCGTAGCGCCGCTCTGCTACCTGGCGTCGTTCTCCGGCGGAGACCTTACCGACACGGAGATTGCCGAGCTAATCGAGACCAGCTGCGCTGCGGGCGCCGAATGGACCCTCGTGACCCGGGGCGATCGCGGCGCGATTCTCACGAATGCGGCTGAGACCTGGACATCCTCGGCGACACCGACGACGGTCGTGGACACCCTTGGTGCGGGCGACACCTTCAGCGCGCGGGTGCTGGTCGGACTGCTCCGCGGAGAAGACCCCGGGTCGTTCCTTGCGGATGCCGCATCAGCCGCGTCCGCTACCTGCACCCAGTTGGGCGCGTTCGGATTCGGGTCGAACCTTCAACTCCCCCTCCACACCACCTCATAGACCCCTTAGCTAGGAGAACAATGACCAACGGAACCTATGTCGGACCATCGACCGTCGCACCGGCACCCGAGAACATTTCGGCCACCCAGACCCACGCCCTGAGCCTGTGGGACTCGATTGACGGGTTCGTCTCCGGACTCAAACAAGCCCCGAAGCGAGTCTTTTGGGTCGGTGCCGGTGGCTCGTTCGTCGGCCTTCAGGCGGCCCAGTTCGTGATGGATCGCGACTCGCTGACGCCCTCGGTCGCCATCAACTCCGACGAGTTTTTCTACCGAGCGCCCGCCAGCGTCGGAGCCGACTCGCTCGTCATTGTGCTCTCGGGCACCGGCAACACTCCGGAGACCGTGCGCGCTGCCGAATGGGCGTCGTCTCGGGGCGCCTCGGTCGCAGCCGTCACCCTCAAGGAAGATGGCAACCTTGCCCGGGCCGTCGAAACCGCCTTCGTGACGCAGTCAGGCGAGGGCAACCAGATCGTCCTTCAGCTGATCGCACTGGCCATTCTCTCTCGTGAGGGAGCGGATGTCGCGGGCCGGCTCGACGCTCTGCGTACTCTTCCGGATGCGATCGACGCGGCCGTCTCCGGATTCGAGGCCCAGGCCGCACGAATTGCCGAGGACATGAAAGATGTTCCTGTCACGTACCTCATCGCGTCAGGGCCGCTCGTTGGGCCGGGCAACACCTTCACCAGCTGCTTTCTTCAGGAGATGCAGTGGATGCACGCGGCCACCATCAACGCTGACGAGTTCTTCCAGGGCCCATTTGAAGTGTTCGACGCAGAAACGAAGAGCATCGTCTTCCTCGGCGAAGACGAGACCCGCCCGATGGCCGAACGCGCCCAGGCCTTCCTCGACCAGTACAGCGGCGTGACGCACTACGTTGACAGCCGCGACCTGGACCTGCCGGGCGTCCCAGCCGACCAGCGCGCGTTCGTCGCCCCGGTGGTCTTCTACACGCTGATGTTCCGGCTGGCGGCACACTACGCGGCTGTTCGGGGCTACGCGCTTGAGGGCCGACGTTACATGTGGCAGTTCGCGTACTGATCTCTCGCTGATCGTACGTCGACAGGCTCAGCAACAGACGACGAAGGAGCGTATCGAGATCGAAATGGATCTCGATACGCTCCTTCGTCGCTACTCGATACGCGGGGTAGGTTCAGGTCGACACCATCGCCAGCAGCTCGTCGAGCCGCTCGTAGCCGTCGTTGACGCCCTGCTCCATGCCGGACTGCGCCATGCCGTCCCGGGCTTCCAACGAGGGGTACACGCTGTGCCCGGTCACTCTGCTGCGCCCGTTCCCGAGGTCCTCGAGCTTCTGCGACTCCAGGCTGACCACACCGGGGAAACCCTCGAACTCGAAGGTCTGCACGATGCCGTTCTCGATCGACGCGGAGTGCACGACTCCGTTGAACCAGTACTCGTCGTCGCCGTCACGGTGCACGTAGCGGTACCCGCCGCCTGGAACCAGGTCCCAGCGGTCGATTTCCATCTCGTAGCCGCGTGGTCCGAGCCAGTTCTTGACGAGCTCGGGGTCGGTGTGAGCCCGGAAGACGGCCTCAACCGGAGCATCGAATTCACGCTCGATCTCGATGAAGGGCAGCCCTTCAGGGAGCGTGATCTTTGTGGGGTTGGTCATGTCATTTCCTTTCTGTGTTGTGGGTGGTGACATCGGTGTCCAGACCGGCGAGGACAGCGTCCAGCCGGCGGAAGCTTGATTCGGTGGTGAGCCGATAGGTGTCGATCCAGGCGGTCAGCTGCTCAAGCGCCTCGGGCACGAGGTGGGCAGGCCGGCGTTGGGCATCCTTCGAACGGCTCACCAGCCCGGCCTGCTCGAGCACCTGGATGTGCTTCGACACGGCCTGCTTCGTGATCGCGAACGGCTCGGCGAGGTCGTTCACCGTCGCCGGGCCGCGACTGAGCCTCGCGACGATCGCCCTCCGTACCGGGTCCGCCAGCGCCATGAACGCCCGATCCAGCCGGTCTTCGGCTTCCGTCACGACGTCCATATCCAACTAACTCCTTTATCAACCTTTTGATTGAATATAGAACCGTGGGTGTGAACTGGCAACCCCTGTGTTCGACTTTTTTCGTGACGCCCGGACCGAGCTCCGGACGTCGGCATATGGCAGCTACAGCGTCGATTTCCCCGACGGATGCTCGGCCCACCGGTCCAGGACACCGTCGAAGAACTCCGACTTCCGGTTCTCGTATTCGGCGGCCGTGGCATCCGTCTTGACCGAGTTGTACTCGGCGACAAGTCCGGGGTCGGCTGCGAGCAACCGCCACATCCGCGAGAATCGCTCGTCGTGCTCGGTGCCGATCGGCGTGACGGCCAGCCCGGTCGGAAGATCCGCCGGTACCTCGAATGTCGCGAGCGTCGCACACCAGATCTCGGGGTGAACCACGGCGAACATCCCCAGCAGCCGGGCAACCGCCGACTCGAACTGGGCCGGCTCCACCCGCAGGTGCAGGTCCACATCGCCCTTGGTCATGGCGCCGTCGACGCTGCTGCCGCCGACGAGCTCAAGAGCTCCAGGCACGCCCGCCTTCCGCAGCCGGGTGCGCTGCTCGCGAAGGATCTGCTCCGCCTGCGGGCGGAACCGCTCCGACCGGGCGAGCTCCATGCATCCATCGTAGAGACCCCTCCCCATGCGGCGGACTGGTCGCTACCCTTGAGGCGACAGCGACCCGACCTCGCGCACCACATGAGAAAGAGGCTCGACATGACGCTCCCTCCACAACCACAGATGCAGCCCCCGTATCCACCCCAGGCGCCACCGCGACGCGGCATGTCGACGGGGCTTGTGCTCCTGCTGGTCATCGGCATCCCCTTGGTTGTTCTCGCCCTGATCATCGGCGGCTCGATTGGCGCCGTCAACGCGTTCAGGGGAACTCCCGTAACCGACAGCGTCGACGCAGATGCCGCATCCATGCTCCTCGTGAACGCCACGAACGCATCCATTCACCTGTCGGCCAGCGACGACGACGACGAGATCCACGCCACCATGAACGGCTCCTACGCCGGCAGGAAACCGTCGCTGGATGTCACAACGGCGGGCGGCCAGACCGAGATTCGAGGCGGATGCCCCGGCGGCTGGTTCCTGATCAACCGCTGCCAGGTGCGGATCGAGGTTTCCGTTCCCTCCGACCTCGACGTCACGGTGGGTGGGCAGAACGGCGCCATCCGTGCCGACGGGCTCACCGGTGATCTGGACCTGTCGACCACGAACGGCAGCGTCGAGGTCGACGAATCGAGCGGCGTCCTTTCGCTCCACTCGACGAACGGCAAGATCGAACTCCAGGATTCCGCGTCGACCGACGTGGTGGCTGAGACGACCAACGGCGCGGTACTTCTCTCGTTCTCCGACGCACCGGACGAGGTGACCGCCAACAGCACGAACGGCGGCATCCGGATCGTCGTGCCCGACGACGGCACCGAGTACTTCATCGAGGCCGAAACGACCAACGGCGGCGTGGACACCGAGGATGTACCCGGCGACCGTCGGGCCGACCGTACCATCACCGCCGGGACCACGAACGGCGGCATCACGATCGAGACCTCGCACCGCCGCTGACCGGATGCCGCCCCGACCGGATGCCTCGCGCGGGTCTCGTGGTCGAGCGCGGGTGGAAATGCACCCGCGCGCAGCCAAAACACCCGCGCGAGACGCGGAACGCTCAGGCGAGGGACGGTGCCCGGCGGAACTTCCGGAATCCGTGCACGAAGTGGTAGAGCACAGCCGAGAGCAGGATCACCACGGCGAGCGCTCTCCGGTCGGCCAACCCGGCTGCTGAACGCGGGTCTTCCGGGCTCGCGCGAGTCAAAATACACCCGCGCAGCGCACAAACACCCGCGCTGACTATGAGTGGCAAGCGCCGCAACCCCGTTGCGCGGGCGGATGCCGACGGCTTGGCTGGGCGAAGAAGGGAGGCCACCATGGCCGTGAAATTGAACCAGCGGGCATTCCGCCACGCGAAGAAGCTGATCGACGACGGAAAGGTCACGCACGACGAGCGCGACGACTGGAGTGAGCACGCCCCGTCCGCTGACCAGGAGAACACCTTTCTCGACAAGCACAGCTGGTCCGATTACTCGGACTGGTACCTCGGAGTCGACGACGAGCATCCGGACGACACCAAGGGTCACTACAAGTTCCCGATCGGCGACTTCCGCAAAGTGCATCGCTGCGGCGTCATCGCGGCCGAGAGTCGGGCGGGGCAGAACGACTACGACGACATCCGGGATGCGCTCAAGAAGCTTCTCGAGCGCATCGACGGGTGACGCGGGGCTCGTTGCCGCCGCACCGCCCTCAAGCGAGGACGGATGCCGGTGCACCGCGCGAGGCTCGAACGCACGTCTACCGGAGGGGCCACAACCGCGCCCGAACCAGCCCGCGCGGGTGGAATTGCGTTGCGCGGGTGAAAAAACACCCGCGCAACACCAAAACACCCGCGCGAGGCACCCTGTCAGCGGGAGGACAGCGCGGCGCTTCCCCAGCTCAGGGACTCCCCGGCCGGGCTCCGGTGCTGCGGAACACCCCACGGGTTGTCATCCCGCAGCGGCTCCGGCAGGAGGGCCTCCGGCGCGCTCTGGTAGCTGACCGAGCGCAGGAACCGGGAGATCGCCGCGGTACCGACGGAGGTGCCGGTGTCCATCGTCGTCGCCGGGTACGGCCCGCCGTGCTGCATCGCCGGGGTAACGGCGACGCCGGTCGGCCAGCCGCCGAACAGCACCCGCCCGACGTGGCTGGTCAGCCACTGCACGAGCGAACGAACCGGCTCGGAGTCCTCCCCGTCGGCCAGGTGCACGGTGCCGGTGAGGTTGCCGTCGAACAGCAACTCGGCGACCGGAACCAGCTCAGACTCGTCGTCGTACTCGACCACGATGGCGAGCGGACCGAAGGCCTCATCGCGCAGACGTTCCCGCTGCTCGACCAGATTCTGGATCGGCACGCGAACGAAGGTTGGGGTCGCCCAGCCCTGACCGTCCTCGTCGATCCGCAAGGCGCCTTCGGCGAGCGCGGTGACGCCGTCGGTGCCGAGGATCGTGTCCCTGCGGTCGCCGTACCCGGAGGCGATGCCGGGGTTGAGCATCCGGTGTTCACCGATGTCACTGCCGCGTGACGCCACCTTCTCGGCGAATCCCTGCCCTGCGGGCACGAAGAGGAAACCGGGTTTGGTGCACAGCTGTCCCGCTGACCCGGAGACGCTCGTGACGAAACCGTCGGCGATCGCATCGGCGTTCTCGGCGAGGGCCGCCGAGGTGACGAACGCCGGGTTGACGCTGCCGAGTTCGCCGTAGAACGGGATCGGCGCGGGCCGAGCGGCGGCGATGTCGGCGAGCATCCGGCCGGCCCGGATCGACCCGGTGAACGACGCGGCGGCGATCCGCGGGTCCTTCAGCATGGTCACTCCAGCTTCCTGGCCCGAGATGAGCTGCAGGATGCCGTCCGGCGCGCCGGCCTTGGCGAGCGCCTTGTTCGCGACCTCGGCGGTGAGCTCAGACAGGCGGGGGTGCCCGGAGTGCGCCTTCACGATGACCGGGTTTCCGGCCGCGAGCGCCGAAGCGGTGTCCCCACCGAGGACCGAGAACGCGAATGGAAAGTTGCTGGCAGCGAAGTTGAGCACCGGGCCGACCGGCACCCGGTAGCGGCGCAGGTCGGGACGCACACCGAGCGCGAAGGAGTCGTCGGCCTCATCGATTCGCACATCGAGGTAGCCGCCGTCGAGAATGACGTCGGCGAAGAGCCGCAACTGCACGGCGGTGCGCTTCAGTTCCCCGCCGAGGCGGGCGTCGGTGAGCCCGGTCTCCTCACGGGCAACGGTGACGAGGTCGGCCTGCGCCGCTTCGAGGGCATCAGCGACGGCGACGAGCGCCCGGGCGCGCAACCGCGGTTCCATGCCTGCCCACTCAGGGGCGGCATCCGCTGCGCGCTGCGCGATCGTGTCGAGTTCTTCAGTGGTCAGGGACATGTCGGCCTCACAATTGGAATCCGGTGGGAAAAGGGTCTGACGGGTCGAGCAGGTACGACCCGATTCCGGTCACCCAGGCCCGCCCGGTCACGGTGGGGATCACGGCGGGGATGCCGTCAACGGTGGTCTCGCCGATCAGCCGTCCGACGAAACGTGAGCCGATGAACGACTCGTTGATGAAGTCGGTGTCGAGGGCGAGCTCCCCGCGGGCCCACAGTTCGGCCATCCGTGCGGATGTTCCGGTGCCGCACGGCGACCGGTCGAACCAGCCGGGGTAGATCGCCATCGCGTGCCGGGAGTGCTCCGCGGTCGACCCGCTGGCGATGAACTCGACGTGGTGGCAGTGGTTGACCCCATCGATCTCCGGATGCCGCGGGGGGTTGGTCGAGTTGATGGCATCCATGATCGCGAGCCCTGCGGTGAGGATCTCTTGCTGGTTGGACCGGTCGAACGGCAGGCCGACGTCGTCGAGGTCGACCATGGCGTAGAAGTTGCCGCCGAAGGCGAGGCTGTACCGAACCGGCCCATAACCGGGCACCTCGACGGTGTCGTCGAGCCGAACACTGTACGCGGGCACGTTTTCGATCGTGACGGAGTCGGCGTGCCCGTCGCTCACCGCAACGCGGGCGATAACGAGCCCCGCGGGGGTGTCCAGTCGGATGGTCGTGACCGGTTCGGTGACCTCGACCATGCCCGTCTCCACCAGCACGGTCGCGACACCGATGGTGCCGTGCCCGCACATCGGCAGGCAACCGGACACCTCGATGTATACGACACCCCAGTCGGCGTCAGGCCGGGTCGGAGCCTGCAGGATTGCACCGCTCATCGCCGCATGACCGCGCGGCTCATTCATGAGCAATTGACGGATGTCGTCAAGATGCTCCATGAAGTACAGCCGCTTCTCGTTCATGGTCGCGCCGGGGATGACGCCGACGCCGCCGGTGACGACGCGCGTCGGCATCCCCTCGGTGTGCGAGTCCACCGCGGTAAACATGCGTTTTGAACGCATCCTGTGCTCCTTCCCGGCCGTGCCGAGGTGTTACGCGTGAACCCGCGAGCGGCTCTTGATGTAGTTCAGCGCTTTCTGGGTGTCTGCACGCACTGCGGCTTCGTTCTCGGCGCTGAGCGGTCCGCGCGGAGGACGTGTGGGTCCACCGTAGCTGTTGCCGGCGATGTCGACGGAGAGCTTGATGGCCTGCACGAACTCGGTCTTGGAGTCCCACCGGAACACGGCGACGAGCTGCGTGTACAGTTCGAGGGCTTCGGCGATGTTGCCGGCCTTCACCTGGTCGTAGATCTCAACGGCTTCCCGCGGGAACGCGTTGGGGTAACCGGCGAACCAGCCGGTCGCACCGGCGACGAGGGATTCGAAGAGCAGGTCGTCGGCTCCGGCGATGACGTCGAGGTCGCAGACCTCCTGGATCTCGAGCACGCGACGGATGTCGGCGGAGAACTCCTTAATGGCGACGACCTCGGGGATTTCAGCGATCCGCTTGAGCAGCGCGGGGGTCAGGTCCACCTTGGTGTCGAACGGGTTGTTGTACGCCATGATCGGCAGACCGACCTCGGCTACCCGGGCGTAGTGCTCCACAACCTCGTCGTCGTTGGCGCGGTAGATGGTCGGCGGAAGGAGCAGCACACCGTCTGCACCGTCTTCCTTCGCGTACTCGGCCCACTGCCTAGCCTGGTGCCAGCCGACACCGTGCACTCCGGCGACGACGAGGCCGCGGTCGCCGACGGTCTCCACGGCCACCTGGATGACCTTGCGGCGCTCCTCGTCTGTGAGCGAGGAGTACTCGCCGAGCGATCCGTTCGGGCCGACGCCGCGGCATCCGTTCGAGATCAAGAAGTCGCAGTGCTCAGCGAACCGGTCGTAGTCGACGGCCAGTCCGGCGGGCGCTGAGGCGTCCTCTTTGAAGGCGAGCGTGGTGGCGACGATGACGCCACCGAGGTCGAATTTCTGTTTGGTCATGATGTGGGCCCTTTCGGAGGATCGGCCAGCGGTGTGGGGGTGGTTGGAGAAGGATCGGTTGGGCGGGCGGCTGCGGCGAGTTCGCCGAGACGGAGGGGAACGGCAATCGGCCGGCGGTCGGTCGACACGGTGTCGCCGAGGGTGTTTCCCGGCAGTCGGCGGGCGATCAGCTGTTCGAGCGACCGGCCGCAGACCCGGCCCTGGCAGATGCCGAGCCCGGCGCGGGTGGTGAGTTTGAGCGATCGCAGCGAGGTCGACGCGGTGCTCTCGGCGGTGCTGCAGAGCGCACCGAAGCTCACTTCCTCACAGCGGCAGACGATCGTGTCGTCGGTGACCATGTCGGGCCAGCCTGGGCGGATGCCATGGGCGGCTTCGATTCGGCGGGCGAAACCCTCGTAGATCCGCCGTTTGCGGACCTCCCCGGGCAGATCGAAAGGATTCCCCCCTGCGGCGGCGTGTCCCGCGAGAGCACCTTCGGCGAGCGCGAGGTCGACGCCGCCGATACCCGTGATCTCACCGGCGGCGTACACACCGGGAACGCTCGTCGCCTGGGCGTCGTCGACCGCGACGAATCGCTCGTCGGTGATCTGGCAGCCCGCAGCGATGGCGAGCTCGAGTCGCGGGGTGAACCCGTGGCTGACGCAGACGGCATCGACGGCGAGGGTGCGCTCGGTGCCGGCGACCGGGGTCCAGTTCTTATCGAGGGACGCGACGGTGACCGATTCGACCCGGTCTGTTCCGTGCGCGGCGATGACGGATGCGCCCGTGGTGTACGGAATCCGGCTCTTCAGCTGGCCGCCGATGTATCCGGCGAGTTCGGCGCCCTTCTTCGCGGCGGGCAGCAGTTGCCAGGGTCGTGGCAGCCAGCCCCGGACGAGTGAGGACAGCCGCGAGGATTCGAAGACTCCGAGAACGCGCGAGCCGGTTGCGGCGAGCGACGCAGCGACGGGCAGCAGGAATGGGCCGGCGCCGGCGACGACGACGTGGGCACCAACGGCGAGCCGCTCACCCTTCGCGAGGGCCTGTGCTGCACCGCCGGTGAAGACGCCGGGCAGGTCCCAGCCCGGGAACGGGAGGGTGCGGTCGTGGGCGCCGGTGGCGAGGACGATCGCGTCGGGCAGCAGTTCGATCCGTTCGCGGCCGGTGCCGTCGCTCGGGCCGACGATCACGTGCACCCGGCCAGGGCCGGTTCCGGTCGTGGAGGGCGACGCAGTCGCATCGATCGCGAAGACGGACGCTGACGTGAGGATGCGGCATCCGTCGTCGGCGACCAATTGGGCCTGAAGCGCACGGAAAGTATCCCAACCGTGGTGCAGGATGCGTTCACGAGCGGCAGGCCGTTCCGCCGGGAGGTGCCGCCAGAACTGACCGCCGAGCTGTTCGGAGGAGTCGACGAGGGTGACGGAGGCGCCGCGGCGACGAGCAGCGCGTGCCGCGGCGAGCCCGGCCGGGCCGGCGCCAAGGATCAGGACAGAGCTCATGCGATGCTCCCCGGGAGCGCGTCGTGCTGGGTGACGACGACGTCACCATCGACGGCGCGGCGCTGGCACGCCCGCACGTCACGGTCGCCGTTGACCTCGACGAGGCAGTCGAAGCAAACGCCGATGCCGCAGAACACGCCGCGTGATTTGCCCGACACGGAGGTGCGGCGGAATCCGAGCGGCCCGCTGGCGAGGATCACACCGGCGATGCTCTGGCCGGAGACACCCTCGATCGGTGCGCCGTCGAACTGGATCGACACCGAAGCGGGCGACGACGGCCGGATCGGGTCGTCGGAGAAGGGCAGCAGTCGCGCGGTCATGGTCAGGCCACCAGTTCAAGGTGCGGGGCGAGTGTTGCCCGGGCGGGAGAGTACGGGCTTGGGTCGACCTCAGGGGTGCGGCCGAGAAAGAGGTCGCGGAGGAGTTCGGCCGTGGCGAGGCTCAGCCCGATCCCGGCCCCCTCATGGCCTGACGCGTGCCAGAGTCCAGGCATCCGAGGGTCTTCACCGATCGCCGGGAGGTGATCGGGCATGAACGGTCGGAATCCGCCGTAGCTGCGCATCACCGCCGCCGTGGCGAGGAACGGGAAGAGGCGCAGCGCTTTGGCGGCCACCTCGGTGAGCACGTCGACGCGCAGGCTGGAGTCGAATTCCACCTGCTGCCGGGAGGAGCCGATGAGAACCGTTCCTCCAGCGGTCGACTCGACGACGCTCGAGGTCTGCAGGGCACGGTCGTCGGAGCCGACGGCCCCGACATAGTCCGCGTCGTAGACCTTGTGGAAGATGCGGTGGCGCATCCGGCTGGTGACAAGCAGCTCGCCGCGGCGCGGGCGGACCGGAAGCGACAGGCCGATCCGGCGGGCGACGTCGCCCGACCAGGGACCGGCGGCAATCAGGACGCGGGACGCGCGCTGGGGCCCGCGGTTCGTCGACACGCCGATCAGTGCTCCCGCATCGTCGAACAGCCCTCCGGTGACCTCGGTGTTCTCCAGCAGCCGTGCTCCGTTCCTGCGAGCGGATGCCATAAGCGCTTCGGTCGCGATCGTCGGCTGAACCTGCGCGTCGTCGGGGTAGAACACCCCGGCGGCGACGGCGGGGTTGAGGTCTGGTTCAAGCTCGAGCATTTCGGCGGCGTCGACGACGCGGGCGTCAACCCTGGCACCGCGCTGATCAGCGGCGAAGGCCAGGAGCGACTCGGCGCCGTCGGCGGTCGTCGCGACGACGAGCCCGCCCTTCCGCTCGAATTCGATCGATGGGAACGTGTCGCCAAGCTCGGCGCGCAGGTCGGCGGCCGTGGACGACCACAACCGGGAGGCGAACTGCGCGAGCACGAGTTCGTGTCCCGGGCCTTTGTCTGAGACGAGAAGGTTGCCTTCACACGCCGACGACGTGCCGCCGGCAGTGGTACCGCGCTCGAGGACGAGGACCGAGAATCCGGCGAGAGCGAATGCTCGTGCGCACGCGGCGCCGACGATGCCGGCCCCCACGATAATCACGTCGTTGCTCACGATGCTCTCCCTTGTAATGTATTACATACTACACAGCGGCGGATGTTCCGCAAGCGCCCCAGAGGATGACCGCGGATTCCTCCGTCGCGCTCACCCGCACCCGGCCCGCACGCGGAACGCCGTTAGCATCCGTGAGGACGATGGGCATCTGCACGCCGTATACCTCTGCGGCCGCCAGCGCACCGAGCGCGACGATGGCGTCGCGGCTGGCGAGGAGCATCGCGGCCGGCCCGACGCCGGAGCGGATTTGCTCGGCGAGCACACTCGACGACGAACTCGAACCGCGTGATGCACTCATCACGACCACCCGGCCGGCGAGCGAGGCACCGCATTGCGGGTGGTGCACATCGGTGATCACCCCGGTGGCGAGGTCGGTACCGCCCCAGAACGACAGCGGTTCGTCGAGCCAGAGCAGCTCGCCCTCCGCGTCGCCCGGGGTCAACGGGATGCCGTCCGCGCGGCCGTCACCAGGCGCTTCCATCGCGGATCACCCGCCCGGCGCGAGCGGAGGCAACACACTCGGCGAGTGTGCCGAGCACTGTGTTGATGCCCATGTTGGCAGGCGCGTACCAGGCCCACTTGCCGGACGTGGTCATGGTCGTCCGGACCGAGTCCGCGAGGATCGGCACGAGGTAGGTGCACGTGTCGACAACGATCTGTGCGCCCGCCCGCTCGCACGGCTCGAGGAATCCGCGCTCCCGCGCTTCGGCGAGGACGGACCGAGATGTCGAGATCCAGACCGGCAACGCGAAGTTCCCCGGCTCACAGAGCAGGTCGGCGAGTTTCTCGAATTCGGTGAGCGAGAAATGCGGCGTGCCGAGCGAGATCGCGTCGAGCGGGGCATCCGTCGCGGCAGTGCTAAGCTCGTCGCGCGCGGCCGTGAGCATCTCGCGGGTGAGAGGGATCGAACGGATGCCGTCCGGCGGCCACGCGGAACCGGCCGCTTTCGCTTCTGGGGTCGACCCGGCGACGTGGAAGAGCGCGACTCCCCCGCTGGACGCGGCTGTCGCCCCGAGCGCCTTGAGCCGGTCCTCGTCGACAGAAGCCGGGTCGATGCCGGTGAGGATGCTGACCTCCTCGCCGGCGATCCGGCCAAGGACGAACCCGAGTGCGGCCCAGGCCGCTTCACTCTCGAGGACATGCGCGGGCAGGTCGGAACAGTCCACGGCGAGTGTGGGGACGCGCTCCGCCGGGAGGTGGAGTCCGGCCAGCGGGACCCGGCCAGTGACCGCAGCACAGGCATCGAGGAAATCGCCGTAGCGGGCGGTCCGCGCCCCCAGGACCGAGTTGGCGAAGACGATCGCGTTCGACTCGGCCCAGGCGATGTCGGTGCCCGCCTCTGGGCGGGAATCGACCTGGTAAGGGGCACAGGTCCAGGTGGGCCGGGCACCGAGGGCCACGTAGGCATCCATCAGCCGGCGAGCGGCCGCCGCCTCTTCCGGGTCGAGGCGCACGAGACCTGGATGCATCAGGTCGAGGGAGCTGACGTTGAGCGTCGTCGGCACCGACACCCGGGCGCCGAGCCGCGCCAGGGTTTCGGCGAAGTCGAGGCCTGCCTGCCCGTGGTACAGGCAGCTGTCGATGTGGGCCGACTCGACGTCGATGAGCTCCGTCGCCTCGGCAACCCGTGCGAGCGCGACGACGATGCGCATGGCCATCGCCACACCGGGGCCTCGCTCGCCCGAGAGCTTCGCTTCATCCTCGGCGGTGAGGACGAGAGGGGAAACCACTGTCATCCATTCCCGAGGTAGGCGTCGACGATCCGGGAGTCCGTGAGCAGGTCGGCCGCGCGGCCCTCGATGGTCGTGGCGCCGTTGTCGATCACGTAGGCGCGGTCGGTGACCTTGAGCGCAGCCCGCGCGTTCTGCTCGACGAGCAGCACGGCGGTGCCCTGGTCGCGGATCTCGCTGATCACCCGCATCACCTGCGCAACGATCAGCGGCGCGAGACCCATCGACGGCTCGTCGAGCATGAGCATCTTTGGTCCGGCGACGAGGCCACGCCCGATCGCGAGCATCTGCTGCTCGCCACCGGAGAGTGTTCCGCCCTGCTGGGTCCGGCGCTGCGCGAGCAGCGGAAGCAACTCGTAGACCCGCTCGATGCGCTTCGCGACGGTGGCGCGATCCTTGACGAGGTAACCGCCCAGCTGCAGGTTCTCCAGCACGCTGAGCGTGCTGAAGATGCGGCGACCCTCCGGCACGTGGATGAGTCCAGCGTCGACAACATTCCAGGGATGAGCCTTGCTGATGTCCTTGCCGGCAAAGCGAACGCTTCCGGAGTGCAGCCTCACGAGGGCGGATGCCGTCGACAGGGTGGTCGTCTTGCCTGCACCGTTGTTGCCGAGCAGGGCGACGATCTCGCCTTCTTCAACGTTGAGGCTGATCCCACGGAGCGCTTGCACCTTGCCGTAGAACACTTCGACGTCCTGGAACTCAAGCATCGCCATGGGGCACCTCCTCGTCTTCGTCGCGGCCGAGGTACGCCTCGATCACGGCAGGGTTCGCCTTGACCTGGGCCGGCGTGCCTTCGGCGATCTCCTTGCCGAAGTTCATCACGACGACCCGCTCCGAGACCTCCATGACCAGGCCCATGTCGTGCTCGATCAGCACGATGGCGGTGCCGAGCTCACGGATCCGGTTGCATAGTTCAAGCAGTCGTTGCTTCTCGGAGTAGTTGAGCCCAGCGGCAGGCTCGTCGAGCAGGAGAAGGTCGGACTTGCGTGCAAGCGCGCGGGCGATCTCCACCTGCTTCTGCTGCCCGTAGGCGAGGTTCCGGATCGGAACGCCGCGGGGCCCCGTGTAGCCGACGAAGTCGAGCCAGCGGTGGGCTTCCTCGGTGTACCACGCCTCACTCCGCTTGAATCGGGGAGTGTGGAAGATCGCATCCGCCCAGCTCTGCCCGCCGTAGAGGTGCATGCCGGCGCGTACGTTGTCGAGCACGGTGAGGTCGGGGAACAGGCGCAGGTTCTGGAACGTGCGCGACACCCCGGCGGCGGCGATGTCGGCCGGCCGTTTGCCCGTGATGGCGTTGCCGTTCAGCAGGACCGATCCGGCGGTCGGTTTGTAGAAACCGGTGATGCAGTTGAACGCGCTGGTCTTGCCGGCGCCGTTCGGGCCGATCACCGCGACGATCTGCTTCGCGTGAACGTCGAACGAGAGACCGTCGACGGCTTTGACCCCGCCGAAGGCGATCTGGAGGTCTTTCACCTCGAGGACGGCGCTCATTTCGTGCCTCCTGCCACGGCCGGTTCCTTGTCGCCTGTCGGCACGCGCTCCGGTTCGTAACCGCGTGCAGGCCAGAAGCCCTGCGGACGGAACACCATCACGATCACGAGCAGGATGCCGAAGGCCAGGTAGCGGTACTCGGCCAGGTCGCGCAGCAGCTCGGGGAGCAGGCTGATGACGAGAGCGCCGAGCACGACACCGCGGGTGTTTCCCATTCCGCCGAGCACAACGGCCATGAGGACGAGGGCTGACTGCAGGAAGATGAAGCTCTGCGGTGCAACCGCGGAGAAGTGCCCGGCGAACAGCACACCGCCGATGCCGCCCCAGATGGCCCCGAAGATGTACGCAAGGAGCTTCACCTTGTAGGTGTGAATGCCCATGGCCTCCGCGGCATCCTCGTCTTCACGGACGAATCGCCATGCCCGGCCGAGCCGGGACTTGCCGAGCCGGGCCGCGGCGAGCACCATGCCCGCGACGACGAAGACGGTGACGAAGTAGAACACCGCCGGCTGCTGGAAGTCGAAATCACCGATCTTCAGGATGCCAGGGATGCCGAAGATGCCGGAAGGCCCACCGGTGATCGCCAGGTTGTTTGCTGTGATGCGGGTGATCTCACCGAACCCAAGCGTGACGATGGCGAGGTAGTCGCTGCGAAGCCGGAGCGTCGGCGCCCCGATGATCAGGCCGGCGAGGATCGTCATCACGAGAACGACCGGGACGGTGAACAGCAGCGGCAGTTCGAACGCTTTCGAGACGATTCCAGCCGTGTACGCTCCCACCGCCATGAACGCGATGTAGCCAAGGTCGAGAAGCCCGCAGTACCCGACGACGATATTGAGGCCGGAGGCGAGCAGCACGAAGATCGCCGCCGTGGTCAAAACGTTCAGCACATATGGCGTGGCGTTGATGAACGGAATGGCAACAGCGAGGGCGAGGGCGATCCAGCCGAGCTGCTTGCTTTCGAACAGGCGGGACAGCCAGTTCGACGGCGGCCGGACTCTCTTCGGCGCGAGGGTGGTGTCTACGTTCTCAGTCATCAGACACGCTCCGTCACTCGTTCGCCCAGGATGCCCGTCGGCCGCAGCGTGAGGAACAGGATGAGCACGGCGAAGGCGAACACGTCACGCCACTGCCCGCCGAACCACTGGGCGCCGAACGCCTCGACGAAGCCGAGGACGAGGCCACCGAGCATGGCGCCCTTGATGTTTCCGATGCCGCCGATGACAGCGGCGGTGAAAGCCTTGAGGCCGATGATGAACCCCATCAAAAAGTCGATCTTGCCGTAGTACGCGCCAGCCATCACTCCCGCGGCGCCGGCAAGTGCCGAGCCGATGAAGAAGGTGCGGGCGATAACGGAGTTGACGTTGATGCCCATCAGCAGCGACGCATTCCGGTCGAGGGCGATGGACCGCATGGCCCGGCCGGTCGACGTGTTGTGGATATAGCTGTTGAGGCCGATCATGAGCAGACCGGCGATGATCATCAGCACGATCTGCGGCAGCGACACCCGGGCGCCGATGAGGTTGAACACTTCACCCTCGAGGCGGATCGGGAATGCCTTGGGGTTCGGTCCGGCGAGAGCGGCGACGCCGTACTCGAGCGAGAACGAGACGCCCACCGCGGTGATCAGCACCGCGAGCCTGGGCGCACCGCGCAGCGGCCGGTAGGCGAACCGTTCGATCAGCACACCGG
The DNA here is from genome assembly GCF_900115155.1 of Mycetocola miduiensis. Taxonomy (GTDB): domain Bacteria; phylum Actinomycetota; class Actinomycetes; order Actinomycetales; family Microbacteriaceae; genus Mycetocola_A; species Mycetocola_A miduiensis. Next base: position 46,481 of record NZ_FOVM01000006.1, on the reverse strand, counting down.
CCGTACCGGTGAGCAGCATGCTCAGCAGCAGCACGACGAGCAGGGCGCCGATCGAGAGCGACGCTGGGATGCCGCCGAGCGACGACAGCACGGCGAATGCGATGAAAGCGCCGAGCATGTACAGGTCGCCGTGGGCGAAGTTGAGGAGTTTGATGATGCCGTAGACCATGCTGTAGCCCAGCGCGATCAAGGCGTAGAAGGAACCGACGAAGAGCCCGTCCCAGATGAGTTGCATCATGGGGAATCCGTTTCACAGAAGATTGAGCGGATGCCGCGTCACGCGAGCGCGACGCGGCATCCGTCGTCAATCAGGACAGGTCGTCTTCGAGAACGAAGGTGCCATCCTGGATCTTGAGGATGACGAACCCGCCACTGGAGAGGGTGTGCTCCGGCGTGAACTTGAGCGGGCCAGAGAACATCGTGAAGCCGTCGATTGCCTCGAGCGCGTCGATGATCTTGTCTCCGTCGGTAGAACCGGCCTGCTCGATCGCCTCGGCTGCGAGCCGGACGGCGTCGTAGGACTGGGTCGAGTACGGGCCGGGAGCCGATCCGAACTCCTCTTCGTAGTTCGCGATCCAGTCTTCAGCTCCCTCGATCGTGTCGGGGGTCTGGGTCATCGTTGCGTAGACGCCTTCGGCACCGGCACCGGCGATCTCCGAGAGAGAGGGGTCGACGCTGCCGTCGGCGACCATGATCTGTCCGGCAAATCCAGCCTTCTTGAGCTGGTTGATGATCAGCCCGCCCTCCTGGTAGTAGCCGGTCCAGTAGACGAGCTCAGGGTTGGCGTTCATGATGTCGCGGACGACGGCCGAGTAGTCACTCTCACCGGCCGTGACCGAGGTGCTGAGGGCGACCGTTGCGGAGCCGTCTTCTTCGATCTGCTTGGCGGTCTCGACGTTGATGTCCTTGGAGTAACTCGTGTTGTCATCGACCAAAGCGACCGTGGTGAAACCCTGCTTCTTGATGAAGTCGAGCGCCGCGGTGGACTGCTGCTTGCCGGTTCCGTTGATCATGAACACGTTCTTGAGCTTCTGGTTGACCAGGTCCTGCGAGTTCGCCGCGGGGATGATCATCGGGATCCCGGCCTTCTCGAAGATCGGCAGCTGCGGCAGGGTGGCTCCTGAGCAGTAGCCGCCGACAGAGACGACGGCCCCGGCCGAGACGGCCTTGTTCGCGCTCGCGACGCCCTGCTGGGGGTCACACGCTTCGTCACCGACGACAAGCTCCAGTTCCCGGCCGTCGAGGATCCCGCCGTCTTCGTTGATCTCGTTGATGGCGAGCTGAGCGCCGTTCTCCATGTACTTACCGGTGGGCGCACTGCTTCCCGAGATGGGGATGACCATGGCCAGTTTGATCGGGCCAGCGCTTTCGCCTTCCGATTCGCCGCCGCCGAGCAGCCCGCCGCTGCATCCGGACGTGGTCAGTAGAACCGCTGCTGCGATTGTGATCAAGACGGTGCTGTGTCTTTTGATTCTCATTGCCTGCATCTCCTTCGATGTGACAGCCGGGTGGCCGTTGGGAATGTCAGCCCAACGCTGCTTGGTGTGGCGCCAGTACAATATGACATGCCACCCCGCATGCGTCAAGGAGAACGCGCAACCACCTAATCGGAGCTTTTCGGCGTACCCCACCAGGCGACGACGTGCGAAAGGTGCCGCACGGTGAGTTCCTCGAGTTCAGCGCCGTTGCCGGACTCGAGGAGGTCGAGCATCTCGTGGTGTTCGCGCGCGGACTGGGCGAGTTCCGGGCTCTCCCGCATCGCAGCAAGATTGACCATGCGCGTCTGGGAGCGCAGTTCGCTCACCATCGCGACGAGTCGGCTGTTGCCGTGTAGACCGATCAGTCCGAGGTGGAAATTCCGGTCGCTCTCGATGAACGAGGTGAGCTCGCCCCGTTCGGCGTGACCTGCGATTGTGGTGGCTTGCTCCCGCCAGAACGCCAGGTCGTCGGCGGACAGCTCACCGACGAGTGAACGCATCGCGGGCGCTTCGAGCAGCTGCCGCACCTCGATGATGTCGCGGAGCTCTTCAAGGCTCACCGTCGTGACACGGAACCCCTTATTGCGTACCGGCTCGACAAATCCCCGTTGGGCGAGGTCGAGCATCGCCTCCCGCACAGGGGTCGCCGACACTTCGAATTGCGCCGCGAGGGTGGGCACCGAGACGAGGGATCCGGGCGAGAGCTCACCCGAGATGATCGCCGCAGACAGGGACTCCCCGATCCGGCCGCGCAGACTCTCCGATTGCTCGATCTTGCCTATCGCTCGGGTGGTCATGTCTCTCCATTTCATCGGTAGCCAGCCCATGCCTTTTCCACATGGTCGCTTTTCGTCAGACCGCTCAGTACTCTCATGATATGTGCCATACCACCGAGTCTCTCCGGTCGATCGACTACCACACCGCCGGAGAACCGTTCCGGATCGTCGTCGACGGCTTCCCTGACATTATGGGTGCGACCGTCGCCGAACGACGGGTCTTCGCGCAGAATTCCCCCGACCTGGAAACGATTCGCCGCCTTCTGTGCCGTGAGCCGCGGGGCCACGCCGACATGTACGGCGGCTTTGTCGTTCCGCCGGACGACGATGGTGCCGACTTCGGGGTTCTGTTCTGGCACAATGACGGCTACTCGACGGCCTGCGGGCACGGCACGATCGCGCTCGGCGCGTGGGCCGTCAGCAGCGGTCTGGTCGCGGCTGAACCGGATGCAGTCACCCCGGTGACGATCGACGTACCCTCCGGCCGGGTGGTGGCCCACGTCCGGACCGTCGGCGGAAGCATCGACTCGGTCGTTTTCGAGAACGTCGCGTCCTACCGGGTCGCCGAATCGGTGGAGGTCGCCACGTCTCGAGGCCCGGTCGCCGCCGGGCTGACGTTCGGCGGGGCGCTGTACGCGAGCGTCGACGTCCGCCAGCTCGGCCTCAGCGTCACCCTCGAGCACTACGCGACCCTTCTCGAACTCGGCCGTGAGATCAAATGGACGCTCAACGACTCACCGCTCGCGCAGCATCCGCTCGACGACCGCCTGAGCGGCGTGTACGGCACCATCCTCTTCGAGGACTTCGGCGACGGCCCCGACGGGCCACACCAGCGCAACATGACGGTGTTCGCCGACGGCAGGGTCGACCGCTCCCCGTGCGGGTCGGGAACTGCGGCGCGGGTCGCCGAACTCTCCGCTGACGGCCGGCTCCGTCCCGGCCAGGTGCTCACCCACGACTCGATCGTCGATTCGCGGTTTCTCGGCCGGGTCCGATCCGCGGCCACGGATGTACCCGGCGGCGTGGGAGTGATTGCCGAGGTCGAGGGGATGGCGTACCGAACGGGCGAGCACAGCTTCAGCCTCGACCCGGCCGACCCGATCGGCGAAGGGTTCGTGCTCCGATGACCGCGCTGCCCTGGATCTCCGCCGAGGAGGTCTTCGCCGCCGTCGACTACGTCTCCGCTGTTGAGGCTCTTCGTCGTCACCTCGCGACCGGTCCTGACCCGGCGACCGACCCGGCCCGCAGCATCCTCGACCTCACGAACGGGCAGCTGCTGCTCATGCCGTCGGAGTCTGCGGATGCTGTGGGCGTGAAGGTCGCCACCGTCGCGCCGGGCAACGCGGCGCTGGGGCTGGAGCGGATCCAAGGCATCTATCTTCTGATGGACGCCCAAACCCTGACGCCGGCCGCGCTGCTCGACGGCACCGCGCTGACCACACTGCGGACCCCGGCCGTCTCGGCGGCCGCGGCGAGTTACCTCGCACCCGAGACGGTCGACCACCTCGTCGTCTTCGGCTCGGGGCCCCAAGCCCAGGGACACGTCGAGGCGATGTACGCGATTCGTCCGTTCGGCCGGGTGAGTATCGTGGCGCGACATGCCGGGAGGGCCCAGGACCTCGTCGATCGGCTCACCGATGCGGGTTTCACCGCGACCCTGGGCACCCCCGAGGCGGTGCGGGACGCGCAGCTGATCGTGTGCGCGACCACGGCTCGCACTCCGCTCTTCGACGGGTCGACTGTTCCCACCGATTCCTGCACGATCGCCGTCGGCTCCCACGAGCCGGGCGCCCGCGAACTCGATTCCGCCCTGATGACCCGCGCGCAGGTGGTGGTCGAGGATGTCGCCGTCGCGCTGCGTGAGGCCGGTGACGTCCTGATACCCCGGGCAGAAGGGGTGCTTTCCGCCGAATCCCTCGTGCCGCTCCGCGACCTGGCGACCGGGGAGGCATCCGTCGACCACAGCCGACCCCGGGTGTTCAAAAGTTCAGGGATGTCGTGGGAGGACCTCGTCATCGCCGAGCAGGTACTTCGAGCTCGAAGCAACGAACTGAGAGGCCGCTGAGAGCAGGAATCGACCACTGACCTGCGGGGTTGATGCTGATAGCGCACACAATCCGTCTCACTGTGGTGTGCGCCGAAAGGCATCATGAGCAAAGTATTTGAGGAGATCGAGTCTCGCGCTGGCGAGATCGCGAAGTACCGTCGCCACCGCAACGGGCGAGGATTCGTCGCGCAAACTGCCACCGTCGACCCGACGACCTATATCGAACCCACCGCGTACATCGAACCCGGCGCCAACCTCGCCGGCCACTGCTGGATCGGCGCCGGAAGCTGGATCGACCGCGGCGCAAACCTCGCGGCCGGAGTTTTCGTCGGCGCCAACGTTCATGTCGGCGCCGACACGACTGTCGGAGTCGGAGCCGAGATCGGCAGCCACACCCGGATCGGCGCGAAAGCCACAATCGGCGCAGGCGCGCGCATCGCCCGCGACAGCACCATCCCGAACGGAGCCGTCGTGGCCGGGCCGCGCACGCTCGTTAGTGACGAAGAACCCAGTGGCGGGCCCCGGAGTAGCGGGCCCCGGAGCGGCAAACCCCAGAGTGGCGGGGCCCGGAGTAGCAAACCCCAGAGCGGCAAACCCCAGAGTGGCGGGCCAAGGAAGAGCGACATGGGTCGCGCGGCGTAGCTCCCCGAACCCGGCGGCGCCCCCTGTCCGCTCCCCTTTGCGCATAACTCCGCCAATCCCACTGTGCCCCACCTGCCGGCCCGCGCCGGCAGGTGGGGCACTTCCCGTGCGGCTTCGGATTGACGGAGTTATGCGCGCCCGCGCCGGCAGGCGCCGCGCTTCCCGTGCGGCTTCGGATTGGCGGAGCTATATGCGCCGACGTGGCGGGTTGCTAGGGTCGACGCACGCTTGGCACACCGGGCGGGATAGGGGACGACCGTGAACCGGAACGACCGACTGCGCCAGATCGTCGTTCTGGTCGGCGCCATCCTCGCCATCGTTGGAGCGTTCATCGGCTCAGGGGCAGCGGGCGGCACACCGATCGCCGAAGCCTCGGGCGGTGCTCTCTCGGCGGATGCCACGCCGGTCGCGCCCGCCGGCCCGGCCTTCGCCATCTGGTCGGTCATCTACGCCGGCCTCGTCGGCTACACGATCTGGCAGTTGCTGCCAGCCCAAGCGCATGCCACGCGACACCGCCGGCTGGGCTACCCCATCGCGCTGTCGCTGATCCTCAATGCGGCGTGGATCCTCAGTGTGCAGTTCGACCTGCTCTGGGCGAGTGTTCCGATCATTGTGCTGCTTCTGCTCGTACTCATCTGGGCGTTCCGCCTGACACTCGCGTCGCGGCCGCGCAACCTCATCGACGGGATCCTGACCGACGGCACCATCGGCCTCTACCTCGGCTGGGTGACGATCGCGACCGTGGCGAACGTGGCGGCGGTACTCACCGCGGCCGGGTTCACCGGGTTCGGGATCTCGGCCGATCTGTGGGGCGTTGTGCTGATCGGCGCTGCCGGAGTGATCGGAGTGGGCCTCGCCCTGTTCGACCGCGGCCGTCTCGCCCCCGCCGCGTCACTGTGCTGGGGCATCGCCTGGGTTGCCGTCGGGCGCCTCTTCGGCGACCTGATCTCGGTACCGACCGCGATCACGGCCATCGTCGCGGTCGCTGCGATCCTCCTGGCGACCATCGCGGCCCGGGTCCGGGCGCCGAAGCCGTTGCCGACCCCGGCCTGAGCCGACCGTGCTCCGCCAGGGTCTCGGCGGGCTGGTGAGCATAACTCAGCCAGAGCGCACGACCGCGGAGGGCGTTCTCGCGCCGATCAGCGGCTCGCACACCGTCGCATCCCGAAGCTGGCGGAGTTATGCACACCGCGGCGGTGGCGTCCGCCGACCGGAGCCGGTCAGGCGGGCGGCCAGACCCCGATGATGATGGCCATGATCACGATGGTCACGAACTCGTGGGCGACGTTGAGCACCGTCAGCCCGGTGGGTCGGCGGTCGAAGGCGTCGTGGGTGATGAAGCGGGCCGCCGTGAAACCGGCCCAGAGGATGATGCCGGTGAGCAGGGCATTCACGAAAAAGCTGCCGCCGTAGAAGTCCCAGGCGATGAAAGATGCGCCCGCCAGCACCCAGGCGGTGACGAAACTCACGATCACCGTGAGGATGATCGGCCGGATGGCGTCCCTCGAGTTGCCGGACGGGGTGACGTCGGCGGCCTTCATCCAGTAGTTGCCGAACACTTTCGGCGTGTACCAGATCGAGCCGACGACCATGCTCGAGAGGGTGGCGAGGAGTACCGCCCAGTAGTTGATGTCGGGGACCATGCTGTGTCCTTCCGTGTGACGGATGTTGCTGAAGTGTAGTACCGAAGCGGATGCCGCCGGTAGACACCCACACACGGGGCTAGAAGCCGCCGACCGGCGACCCGTCGATCTTCCACGGCCGCGGCGATGTCAGCCGATGGTCGCGCGCGCGACCTGGATCGCCTCGACGACTCGCGCCCTGAGCGCGTTCGAACGTTCGGCGAAAGCGCGCTGCTGCCGCACGTACTCTGCTTTGCCCGCGGCAGTTTCGATCGCGACCGGCTCGGCACCCCATGGCGCCATGTCGTACGGTGATGCACGCATGTCGAGCCAGCGGATGTCGCGGGCCAGCGTGAACGCGTCGAGCAGCACCTCACCCGGCACGAGTGGGCCGAGTTTGATCGCCCATTTGTAGACGTCCATGCCGGCGTGCAGGCAACCGGGCTGCTCGAGCTCGGCCGACGTCTCGCGGGTCGGCTGCAGTCGGTTGCGCACAACGGCGGCCGGGGTGAAGAAACGGAACGCGTCGAAGTGGGAGCAGCCGATGTGGTGGGACTCGACGACGGCATCCGTACCGGCCTGGCCGAGCCGCAGCGGAACCGTATGACGGTGTTCGCCCTGCCGGTAGACCATCGCCCACTCGTGGAGGCCGAAGCAACCGAACTGGCTCACCCGCGCGGCAGTGCGGCTGAGCAGCTTCTCGATGAAGTCGACCGACGAGCCGTTAGCGGCGAGAAACGCGTCGGCGTCGACCACGAGTCCGTCGCCGTCGAGGCGGTACCAGCGCCAGTCCACGCGGCCCTCCGCAGCGGCATCCGCCAGCAGCACGCCCGCTCCCGGGTGCCAGCGCCGCAACAACCGCGGCTTGAACGGGTAGTAGGTGAAGAGGAAGTCCTCGATCGGATGCTTCTCGCCTCGCTGCACGCGCACGCGCCAGTTTGCGGTGAGGTCGTCTGCATGCTGCTGGTGGGCATCCTCACGCGCCTGCCACTCGGCGCGGGTCAGCACCGAGGGGAGTGTGATTTGAGGCATGATTACACGGTATCCGAGTCGGCTGCGAGGAGACCCGTTCGCCTGGCTTGCGTGAGCACATATGACGAAGCTGCGACACTTTTGGCCGTTCGGTGTGCTTGAATTGCCTTATGGTCGACATAAGTCCTGCTGCCCTCGGAACGTCGGCGACGAGCGATATTTTCCAGATCCTGCGTGACGGGCGCCCACGGACGCGCACCGAACTGGCCCGGATCACCGGGCTCGCCCGCTCCACCGTCGGGCTCCGCATCGATTCGCTCATGCAACTCGGACTCATCGGCCCCGCCGACACCGCTCCGTCGACCGGCGGCCGCCCGTCATCACAGTTCGCCCTCACCGGCGGCAACAAAGTGGTGCTCGGTGTCGACATCGGCGCCACCCACGTGCGCATCGCCGTCAGCGACCTCGTCGGCCGGCCGCTCAGCGAGGACTCCGGGATCATCGACATCACCGAAGGCCCCGAGACGGTCCTCAACTGGGTGATCAAGGCCGGCGACAGGCTCATCGGTCGCGTCGGGCGCTCCCTCGATGACCTCCTTGCGATCGGCGTCGGCCTGCCAGGACCCGTGGAACACTCCAGCGGGCGCCCGATCAACCCGCCGATCATGCCCGGCTGGGACAACTTCGACGTGCCCGCCTGGCTCGGGTCACACTTCGACGTTCCGGTGCTCGTCGACAACGACGTGAACATCATGGCCATCGGTGAGCGAGCGGCGGCCTGGCCGCAGGTCGACCACCTCATCTTCGTCAAGGTCGCGACGGGTATCGGTGCCGGCGTCATCTCGCGCGGAATGCTGCAGCGCGGCGCCCAGGGAGTGGCAGGCGACATCGGCCACGTCCGCGTTTTTCGCGACAATGAAACGGTCTGCCACTGCGGCAACGTCGGCTGCATCGAGGCGGTGGCGTCGGGCCCGGCCCTCGCCGCGGCACTCACCGCGCAGGGGATCCCTGCCGAAACGAGCCGGGATGTCGTCGAACTCGTCCGTGGCGGAAACCCGAAAGCCATCCAGACCGTTCGTCAAGCGGGACGGGACCTCGGCGAGATCCTCAACGCGTGCATCAGTCTGATCAACCCGTCCGTCATCGTCATCGGAGGCGCCATGGCCCAGGCCGGCGAACACCTCATCGCCGGTGTGCGCGAGGTCGTTTACGCCCGATCGATGCCGCTGGCTACCCAGCACCTGCAGATCAGCCAGTCGAGCGTCGGCGTCAACGCCGCGGTGCTCGGCGCCAGCATCCTCGCCATCCACCATGTGCTCTCGCCGGAGAGCGTCGAAGCCATGGTGGTCGACCTTGCGGATGCCGCCGCGCGGTGACCGCGCATAACTCCGCCAGATCTACCCCCAGCGGCCCGATTCGGTCTGAACCGGGCCTCCCGGGCGGTTTCTGGCGGAGTTATGAACGAGTAACGGCCCTAGTTCTTCGTGCTGAATGCCGCGTCGAACGCCGCCGCAGGCGGGTCGAACGCGAACGAGCGCACGAACTCCAGCGCTTCTGGAGCTCCGACGAGGCGGTCCATGCCGGCGTCCTCCCACTCCACCGAGAGCGGACCGGCGTAACCGATCGCGTTCATCATGCGGAACGCGTCCTCCCACGGAACATCCCCGTGGCCCGTCGAGATGAAGTCCCAGCCGCGGCGCGGATCCGCCCACGGCAGGTGCGACGAGAGCCGCCCGTTGCGCCCGTTGCCGAGGCGCTTCTTCGTGTCTTTGCAGTGCACGTGGTAGATCCGGTCCTTGAAGTCCCAGAGAAACCCCACCGGGTCGATGTCCTGCCACACCATGTGCGACGGGTCCCAGTTCAACCCGAACGCCTCCCGGTGTCCGATCGCCTCGAGCGTGCGCACCGTAGTCCAATAGTCATACGCGATCTCAGACGGGTGCACCTCGTGCGCGAATCGAACGCCAACCTCGTCGAACACGTCGAGGATCGGGTTCCAGCGGTCGGCGAAGTCCTGGTACCCGGCATCCACCATCGCCTCCGAGGCCGGCGGGAACATCGCCACGTACTTCCAGATCGACGACCCGGTGAACCCGGTCACCGTCTTCACCCCGAGCTTGGCAGCGAGCCGCGCCGTGTTCTTCAGCTCCTCAGCCGCCCGCTGCCGAACACCTTCAGGGTCGCCGTCCCCCCAGACGACGTCGGGCAGGATGTCACGGTGCCGCTGGTCGATCGGGTCGTCGCAGACCGCCTGGCCCTTGAGGTGATTAGAGATCGTCCAGACCTTGAGGTTGTACTTTTCCAGCAGCGCGAGCTTGCCGGCGACATACTCTTCGTCATCCCAGCGCCATGGGTCGAGGTGGTCGCCCCAGCAGGCGATCTCGAGTCCGTCGTAGCCCCACCCGGAGGCGAGACGCGCGACTTCTTCGAACGGCAGGTCGGCCCACTGGCCGGTGAACAGGGTGACGGGGCGAGGCATGATCTACTCCTTGGTGGGTGACACGAGAGAGGAAACGGATGCCGGCGAGCCGGCAGACTCGGACGTCGGGATCCAGGCGCTGCCGGATTCGGCGCTGCGCTCGACCGCGTCGAGAACCTGCTGGACCTGCAGGCCGTCGGCAAACGACGGAGTCGGCTGAGTGCCGCCGACAACACCGACCACGAAGTCGCGGGCCTGGTGGGTGAAACCGTGCTCGTAACCGAGGGTATGGCCGCTGGGCCACCACGCTTCAATGTACGGGTGCACGGGTTCCGTGACCATGATCTTGGTGAAGCCCTGCCGCCCAGCCGGCGCCGTGGCGTCGTAGAAACCGAGCGAGTTGAGGTCTTCGAGGTCGAACGAGATGGCGCCTTTCGAGCCGGCGACCTCGATCCGCAGGGCGTTCTTACGGCCCGTCGACATCCGGGTCGCTTCGAACGAACCGACCGCTCCCCCATCGAACCGGCCGGTGAACAGCGCGAGGTCGTCGACGGTGACGTCGCCCATCTCGTCGGATGCCGTCCCGGCCAGCCCGGACGAGCTCGCGAGCTTCGGCCGTTGCTTGACGAACGTCTCGAGCATGCCGCTCACGCTCGTGAGCTTCTGCCCGGTGATGAACTGGGCGAGGTCGATCGCGTGCGCGCCGATGTCACCGAGCGCCCCCGACCCGGCCAGGTGCTTCTGCAGGCGCCAGGCGAGCGGCACCTCAGGATCGACGAGCCAGTCCTGCAGGTACATGGCGCGGACCTGCCGCACCTCGCCCACCGCACCGGATGCCACGAGGTCGCGGGCGAAGGTCGCCGCGGGCACCCGACGGTAGGTGAATCCGACCATCGCATACACGCCGCGTTCTGCCGCGCGCGCCGCGGCATCCGCCATCGCCCGCGCCTCTTCGACGGAATTGGCCAGCGGTTTCTCGCACAGCACGTGCTTGCCCGCCTCAAGCGCGGCGATGGCAATGTCGACGTGGGAGTCGCCAGGGGTGACGATGTCGATCACGTCGATGTCGTCGCGGGCGACGGCATCGCGCCAGTCGGTCGCCGTCTCGGCCCAGCCGAACTTCTCGGCGGCTGCCGACGCGGCTTCGGCGTTTCGGCCGACGAGGAGCGTCATCTCCGGTTCGGCCGGCAGGTCGAAGAACCGCGGTGCGACCCTCCAGCCCTGCGAATGAGCGGCGCCCATGAATCCGTAGCCGGTCATGGCGATGCGGAGCGGTGGTTTGTTTGGCACGATTCCTCTTTCTTGCGACGTCCAGCGCGGGGCGCGAAGACGGTGGTACAGGCCATCGAAGCAGGCAAAGGCGGGGTGCCAGCGGCACCCCGCCTTCTTCGCCTACGACTCGAAAGCGGTCGGCAGGTACTTGTCGACGTTCTCGCTCGTCACAACGGGCGCATTGAGAACGATGCGGTTCGGGACCTCGATCTCGACCAGATCGCTCATGGCCTTGCCCTGGGCGACGAGGCGGGCGAGACGGATGCCGTCAGCCGCCTGCGTGGACGGGTAGATGACTGTGGCCTTCAGCACGCTGTCACCTGACTGGATCTCACGCATCGCGTTGGCTGAACCCGCACCGCCGACCATGAAGAACTCGTCACGGCCCGCTGCGTCGATGGCCGCGAGGACGCCGACACCCTGGTCGTCATCGTGGTTCCACAGTGCATCGATCTTCGGCGCCGCGGAGAGGAGCTGCGACGCTGCCGCCTCTCCACCCTGGACGGTGAAGTCAGCGGCGACGCGGTTCGAAACCTCGAGTCCGCAGTCTTCGAGCGCGTCAGCGAAGCCCTGGCTGCGGTCCTGCGTCAGCGGGAGCGAGTCGATCCCTGCGATCTCGGCGACGACGGCATCCGGGTTGTCACCCAGTTCCTCACAGATGTAGGTGCCGGCCGAAACGCCCATGCCGTAGTTGTCACCGAGGATGGTGACACGTGAAGCGAAGGTGCTCGAGAACTCACGGTCGACGTTGATGACCGGGATGCCGGCTTCCATGGCCTGGATGGCGACCTCGGTGAGCGCGGCACCGTCGGTCGGGAGCAGCACGATGGCGTCGACTTGGTCGTTGATGAAGGTCTCGACCTGGCTGATCTGCAGGTTGGCGTCGTTCGTGCCCTCGGCGACCTTGAGGTCGATGTCCGGGTACTTCTCCGCTTCGGCGAGCGCTGCGGAGTTGATGGCGCCGAGCCAGCCGTGGTCTGCGGCGGGGCCGGAGAACCCGATGGTGACCGTGTCGCCCTCGGCCTCATTCTCTTCTGCCGAAGCGCCCGTCGGTTCTGTCTCATTGCTGGTGTCGCCAGGAGTGCATCCCGTAAGCACGAGAGCTGCGGCGAGTGATGCGCCCGCGGCAACGAGCATCCGGCGCCGCGTCTGTAGTGAAAGCATGTGAAATTTCCTCCATGTAGGTCAATCGCAAGGTGCCAACGGGAGGAGGTCGCGACGCGCAATGTTGCCGGGTCGCCGACCGATGTCGACGTTGACGATGCCACACTAACAGAAGTGGAGCAAAAATCGTCGACTTCTTATTGTTGATCGTCATATGTGTTAGATTGCCTTCATGATCGATGATGACCATGCCTCCCCTCTGCTCGAGGTCCGTGGGATAACCAAGACCTTCGCCGGCGTACAAGCCCTGAAGGGCGTTCACCTCTCTGTCCGTGCAGGAGAGGTCCACTGCGTGCTCGGCCAGAACGGCGCAGGAAAGTCCACCCTGATCAAAACCCTCGCCGGCGTGCACCAGCCAGACGCCGGCGAGATCCTGTGGCGCGGAGAAACCAACACCATCGCCGACCCGCTCGCAGCCATCGCCCTCGGCATCGCGACGATGTACCAGGAACTCGACGTCGTCGACGGCCTCACCATCGCCGAGAACATCTTCCTCGGCCACGAGCACTCCACCGGCGGGATGCTGAAAGTCGCACATGCGAACCGGCTCACCCGTGAGTTGCTCACGAGGCTCGGGCACGGTGACATCCCCCCGACCACCGAGGTCGGTCAGCTGTCTGCCGCCAACAAGCAGATCGTGAGCATGGCGCGAGCGCTCTCCCACGAGGCGAAGCTCATCATCATGGACGAGCCGAGCGCCGTGCTCGATTCGGGTGAGGTGTCGAACCTGTTCCGCGTCATCCGGGAGCTGACCAGCCAAGGCATCGCCGTCGTCTACATCTCGCACCGGCTCGAAGAGATCCGCCAGATCGGCGACCGCATCTCGGTCATCAAAGACGGACGGAGCACCGCGAGCGGCCTCGCCGTGTCCGAGACACCGACCCGCGACCTGATCAAACTGATGACCGGGCGCGAGGTCGCGAACGTGTTCCCGGATGCCGTCCCGGTGCCCGCGAACGCCCCCATTCTTCTTGAGGTGACGCACCTCCACCTGCGCGGGCATTTCTCCGACCTGGACTTCACGGTGCGTGCCGGCGAGATCGTCGGCCTCGCCGGACTCGTCGGGTCCGGTCGATCCGAAATCCTCGAGACGATCTACGGGGCCCGTAAGGCGACATCCGGGTCCGTCTCCGTGCAGGGCAAGGTGTTGCGCGCCGGATCGGTCGCCGCAGCTGTCGAATCCGGCATGGGATTTTCGCCGGAGGAACGCAAGAGCCAGGGCCTCATCCTGGGCGAGCCGATCTATAAGAACGTCACCCTGTCGACCTTTGGCCGGTTTGCCCGCGGCGGACTTCTCAACGAGGGCGCCGAGAAGGATGCGACCCGCGGACAAATCGAAGCCCTTGAGCTGCGCCCTGCAGACCCGGAACGCCCCGCGCGCACGCTCTCGGGCGGTAACCAGCAGAAGATCCTTCTCGCCCGCTGGCTCATCCACGGAACCCGCGTGCTCCTCCTCGACGAACCGACGCGCGGCGTCGACGTTGGAGCGCGTGCCGAAATCTACGCCCTCATCCGTCGCCTCGCCGCCGAAGGCACGGCCATCGTCATCGTCTCGAGCGAGATCGAAGAGGTACTCGGCCTCTCCGATCGTGTGCTCGTCATCGGAGACGGAGACGTGCTTGCCGAGAAGAACGCCAGCGACATCGATGAATCCGGTGTGCTTGACCTCGTAATGAAAGGAAGTGCCGCGTGAGCGAGCAGAAGTCCCCCATCCTCGCGGATGCCGCGCCGCTCCCGGGTGCGTCTCATCAGACCGAACGCCCCAGCGCCGTCAAGCGGATCCTCGGTGGATCGGTCGGGCGCAACCTCGGGCTCGTCATCGCACTCGTCGTGTTGTTCATCATCGGCACGATCACGGCAGGCGAACGGTTCGCCAACATTGACAACGTCCTCACGATCCTCCGTCTGGCCTCGATCATCGGGGTGATCTCGATCGGCATGACGTTCGTCATCACGGCGGCAGGCATCGACCTGTCCGTCGGGTCGGTCATGGGTCTCGCCACCGTGGTCGCGAGCCTCACGGCCGTGCAACTGGCCGCCACGCAGACATCCTGGATCCTCATGGTGGTGGTCGCACTCGCCGTTGGCGCTGTAGCCGGCCTGGTCAATGGCGTGGTGATCGCCTACGGGAACGTGGTGGCGTTCATGGCCACCCTGGCGATGCTCGTCGGCGCGCGCGGCCTCGCCGAACTCATTTCGGGTCGGCGCACACAGATCGTCACCAACACCGGGTTCCTCGAGTTCACCCGGGGAAGCCTCCTCGGCGTTCCCCTGCTGATCTGGATCTTCGTTATTGTGGCCATCGCGGCCTGGATCCTCCTCAACCGCACAACCTTCGGTCGCCGGACCGTCGCCATCGGTGGCAACGCCGAAGCATCCCGCCTCGCCGGCATCAAGGTGAAGCGCCACCTCGTGATGGTCTACATGCTGTCTGGCCTCACCGCCGGCATCGCGGCGATCATGATGCTCGGCCGCACAACGGCCGGCACCTCCACCCACGGAACCCTCTACGAGTTGGATGCCATCGCCGCGGTCGTCGTCGGTGGAACGCTCCTCATCGGTGGCCGCGGAACGATCGTCGGCACCATTCTCGGTGTGCTGATCTTCTCGACCCTGACGAACATCTTCACGCAGAACAACCTGGACACGTCGGTGCAGGCGATCGCCAAGGGCCTGATCATCGTGATCGCGGTGCTCCTGCAGCAGCGATTCGCCACCCGCGACACTCGATAGCCCCGCGAGTTGCTGGGTTTGAGGGGGTCCGCCGAGTGCGGGACCCCCTCAAACCTGGCTAGCGAAGCGGGCGGGCGACAACGTCATCCGTGCGATGTCGCATCGCGGTAGCCCTCCATCAGGGCATCCGTGAACGCGTGTGGCCGCACAACGCTGACCATGTGGCTGGCGCCGGGAACGGTGATCAGCCGGCCGTTCCGGGTGGCGGCGAGGTAGCGGCCGGCGTGGCCGCGGACGTGATCGAAGCGGCCGTTGACGAAGAGCACGGGCTCATCTATCTCGGCGAGACGCTCAAGCGGGTGCATGGTGAGCAGCGACAGAAGCACATCGTCCATGACGTCGAGCGCGACTCCGCCGGCGATCACATCCGTTGCGCCGGGCTGTGGCACGAACAACCGCACGGTCGCGTCATTGAGCGAACGACCGCGATCGGGGAACGTCGAGATCACCTTCGAGATCGCCCGCCAGCCGTGCATGATCACCGGATGCGGAACGGTGGCGCAGGCAGCGGCCAGCAACCCGGCAACTCGACCAGGGTTGCGCGCCACCCATTCGATCCCGAGGTAGCCGCCGAGCGAGAAGCCCACCAGGTAGGGCTTCTCGCCGGATGCTTCTGCCGCGGTCACAGCGTCACCGATGCTTTCCAGGGCGGCGTCGACCGTGAAACGTTCGCCGAGCCGCGTCCCGTGCCCGGGAAGGTCAAGAGCGTCCGTCGGGATGCCGAGGCGGCGGAGGTACTCTTCCTGGTGCCGCCACAGTGTGGCCGACGTCCGCAGGCCGTGCACGAGGATGACAGTGGCTGGCATGCCCCTCATCTTAGATTTGCCGCGGGAGGTGGCACGCGCGGGCAGCCAACCACCAGCATCCGTCACTACGCTCGCGATATGAGCATCCGCGACATTCCCCTGACCACGATCTCCGGTGCGACCACGACGCTGGCCGACTACCAGGACCAGGTCGTGCTCGTCGTCAACGTCGCGTCGAAGTGCGGCCTCGCGCCTCAGTACGACACCCTCGAGGCGATGTATCAGAAGTATCGCGAGCGTGGCTTCGTCGTCCTCGGGTTCCCGAGCAACCAGTTCTTCCAGGAACCGGGCGAGGGTGAGGCGATCGTCGAGACCTGCCGCATCAACCACGGCGTCACCTTCCCCCTCTTCGAGAAGACGAAGGTCAACGGCAAGAACGCGCACCCGCTCTATCAGGAGCTGACGGAAACTCCGGATGCCGCCGGCAAGGCAGGCAAAGTGAAGTGGAACTTCGAGAAGTTCGTGATCACTCCTGATGACGTGGTCCACCGCTTCCGTCCGACAACGGTTCCGGATGCCCCTGAAATTCTCGCGGTCGTTGAGGGAGCGCTTCAGCCCGCGTGAGACCTAGCCGTTGCTGGGGGTCGGTGTCGGCGTAACGCCGCACGCCTCCTGCAGTGCCGTGACCGACTCGACCGGCACCTGGTCGCCTGACTCGGCGATGTCCCTGAGCGGAGCGATGTACTCGACAGGCACGCCGGCCCCCTCGGCCGCGACGAGCAGCCCTGAGAGGACCTGCTTGTCCTGTTGGCTGATCGTTCCGTCCTGCAGGGGCGTGCAGATCTGCTTGCGCAGCTCGGCAACGGCGGCCGATCCCGCCTGCGAAGCGGCCTCAGTCGCGATGCCCTTCGCGGCATCCCCGACCTGGCTGCACCCCGCCAGCACTAGGAAGAGTGGAATGGCGAGAAGTGGGGCGAGGCGTCGTTTCATGTGCCGATTCTACGGAGCCCCGATCCGGTGAATCTGGGAGAGCCGTCCATGGCTGGCGCAGCTGCGACTCTCAGGATCAGCCGGATGAGCCTCCCTAGGATAGGCGGACAACTTTCGCCTTGGAGGACATATGAAGTGCCCGAATGACTCAGCCACGCTCGTCATGAGCGAACGCAGTGGCGTCGAGATCGACTACTGCCCTGAATGCCGTGGGGTGTGGCTCGATCGCGGCGAACTCGACAAGATCATCGAGCGTGCCGAGAACGAGCTGGCGAAGAACGCCCCCGCCACCCCGGCATCCGCGCCGAGCGTTCCTATGCCCCAGCAGCAGCCACCACAGCAGGGTTACCGCACACCGCAGTATGGCGAGCAGAACTGGAACGACAACAACCGTGGGTACGACAACCGCGGGTACGACGGCCGCGACGGCTACCGCAAGAAGAAGAAGGAGAGCTGGCTCTCCGAACTCTTCGACTAAACCTCATTGCTGGCGCTTGCCCCGCATGAGTTCGGTACCGAGGGCATCCAGCCGTTGCGTCCAGAACCCGCGGAAAGCGCCGAGCCACTCGTCGGCTTCCTGCAGCGGTCCGGCTTCGACGGCGTAGATCCGTCGGCGGCCGTCGGTACGGACCGTTGCGAACCCGCTGTCTCTCAGCACCTTGAGGTGTTGCGAGACAGCGGGCTGGCTGATCCCGAACTCCTCCGCGATCGCGGCGGCGATGGCACCCGCGGGTTGTTCACCGGCGGCGAGGAGTTCGAGGATCCGGCGCCGCACCGGATCCCCGAGAATGTCGAAGGCGTGCACTAGACGGCTGGACCGGCTTCCACTCCCATGTAGGCGTCGAGGCAGCGCTTGGCCGCTGCCGTGGCATCCGCCTCGCTCTCACCGGCGGCGATGTTCGCGCCCTGCCATTCGTCGTTGCTGCGTGTCATGAAACGGATGCCGTCGGCCGACGCACTCCACGCGGCCGCCTCTTCGGGGTTGAGACTCGCACCGGATGCAAGGTGGAGGGACAGGCCGAGGAGCATCATGTCCCAGCCGATGCCGACCGCGCTCGGGCCGAACATCTTCCAGTCCTCGTCGCCGACGTGGGCGACGTGCTCGACCTCGAGGGTCGTGGTGGAGTCGTCGCCGCTGAGCGTCGCGGTGACCCAGCTGACGTCGCCGCCGTACTCCCAGGTCACGTGAAGCCGCGTGGGTTCGGCGCATTCGAGCACCTCACCGCTGGCGTTGCCCTCGATCTGGTAGCGGCCACCCAGCGTGAACTCGCCCGTGATCGGGGCGAGCCACCGCGAAATCCTGTCCGGGGTGGTGATGGCGTTCCACACATCCGCCTGGGCAGACGGATACGTCTGAGTCATGGTGACGACGCGGGCGTCCTCGCCGCCCACCTCGCGGGCTCCAACGGAGCGCGTCACAGCGGGGATCTGGCTGTCAGTCATCTCGTGCAGTTTGTTCAGGTCGGTGTCCATGCTCCACAATGTATCAGCGCCCACTTATATGTGCAAGGCTGCCGGGTGGGGTCTGAGACTCGCCGCATCCCGCGAGGTCACCCGCTCTGGACCATGACATCCGCCGCACCGCGTGAACCCGCCCGCAGCGCGTGAACTCGAGCGGCCGCCCCGCCGGGGCCCCTCGGCTACGCCCCGTGCCCCTCGGGCACGCGCTCCCCCTCGAGTGGCGGGCCGGGCGGGGTGCCATCTCCGAACGGGCGGCCACCGAGCGATTCGCGACCGTGCGCGGTGAGCCAGCCGGAAGCATCCGGACCAGCGGGCACAATCCCGGTCGGGTTGATGTCGGAGTGCACGATGTAATAGTGCTGCTTGATCTGCACGAAGTCGGTCGTGTCGCCGAAGCCGGGCGTCTGGAACAGGTCGCGCGCATACGCCCAGAGCACGGGCATTTCGCTGAGCTTGTTGCGGTTGCACTTGAAGTGCCCGTGGTAGACGGCGTCGAACCGGGCCAGGGTCGTGAACAGGCGGATGTCCGCCTCGGTGATCGTGTCGCCGACGAGGTAACGCTGGCTCGCGAGTCGTTCCTCGAGCCAGTCGAGCCGGTCGAACAGTCGCGTGTATGCCTTCTCGTAGGCATCCTGTGAGCCGGCGAAACCTGCGCGGTAGACGCCGTTGTTCACGTCGCGGAAAATCAGGTCATTGACCTCGTCGATCTCAGCCCGGAGGTGCTCGGGGTACAGATCCGGGGCTCCGTCACGGTGGTGCTCAGTCCACTCGGTCTCGAAGTCGAGCGTGATCTGCGGGAAGTTGTTCGTGACCACCTTCCCGGATGCCACCTCAACGATCGCGGGAACAGTGATGCCCCGCGGGTAGTCGGCGAACCGGCGGAAGTACGCATCCTGCAGCCAGTGGATGCCGAGGACGGGGTCGAGCCCGTCCGGGTCGAGGTCGAAGGTCCAGCTGCGGGCGTCGTGCGTCGGGCCGGGCATGCCGAGCGAGATCACGTTCTCGAGGCCCAGCAGTCGGCGGACGATCGCGGTGCGGTTCGCCCACGGGCACGCCCTCGCCGCAACGAGCCGATAGCGGCCGGCTTCGACGGGCCAGCCGTCGCGGCCGTCGCGCGTGATGCGGTCCTCGATGTAGTTCGTGTCGCGGGTGTATTCCTCGCCCGGTTCGACGTAGCTGCCTGGTGTGCTCTGCCCTGTGACCGCTTCTGTTGTCATGCGACCAGCCTAGAGCGCACCGAACGGCCGAGCTCGAGGCAAAGCCGGCCGCTCGTGTCCACCCGTGCGCATAACTCCGCCAGAACAACCACTCCAGCGCCACCGCACCGCGCCAGCACGGGCAACACCGAGCCGGAGCCCGCGCTTTGGAGGAGTTGTGCGCACCCGGCGCCGCTCACACCCCGGCGAAGAACGCCCCAACCGCCCGCGACAGCCCGACAAGATCGTCCACGTGCGCCAGTTCGCGTGCCGAGTGCATCGACAGCAGCGGCACACCGACGTCCACGACCCGGATGCCGAGCCTCGTCGCCGTCAGCGGACCGATCGTCGACCCACACGGCACCGTGTTGTTCGACACGAATTCCTGGTAGGGCACGTCGGCCGATGCGCACGCGCGTTCCCAGAGGGCCGCACCGACCGCATCCGTCGCGTAGCGCTGGTTGGCGTTGATCTTGAGCAGCGCCCCCGATCCCATGACGGGCTGGTTCGCTCCGTCGTGCTTTTCGGAATAGTTCGGGTGAACCGAGTGCCCGGCGTCAGCGGACACGCACCAGGATTCGGCGTACGCTTGCAGCTTCTCCGAGGCGGATGCCCCGAGGCCCGCCCCGATCCTCGTGAGGATGTCGTCGAGCATCGGACCGGACGCTCCCGAGCGTGACTCTGAACCGAGCTCCTCATGGTCGAACGCCGCCAGCACGCTGATGTGGCGGGCGTCCGGCGCATCGAGCAGGGCGGTCAGGCCGGCATAGACGGAGGAGAGGTTGTCCATGCGACCGGCCGCAAACAGGTCGTTGTCGATGCCGAACCGTGCGGGCGACTGGGTGTCTGCGGTGAGGATGTCATAACCGGCGACGTCCCACCCGTCGATGCCGGCGAGCGAGGCGAGGTGATCGACGAGGTCGGCCGAGCTGGCGTCGCCGACCCCGAAGACCGGCTTGGTGTGCCGCTGCTTGTCGAGGGTCAGGCCGTTGTTCTGCTCGCGGTCGAGGTGGATGGCCAACTGCGGGATGCGCATGAACGGGCCGGTGCGTACGAGGTACTCGCGGCCATCGCGGGTGACGAGCCGCCCGGCGAGTTCGAGTTCGCGGTCGAGCCACGAGTTCAGCAAGGGTCCGCCGTAAACCTCCACCCCGGCCTGCAACCAGCCGTGCAAGCCGATAGTGGGTTTGGGCTTGAGCTTGAACCCGGGCGAGTCGGTGTGCGCACCAAGAATCCGGAACGGCGTCGTGGGGCCGGATGCCGCCGGCTGGCTCCACGCCACAATCGCACCGTCGCGGATCACATAGTGCTTGCCGCTCCCGGTCGGCCACGCCTGCGACTCTGCAAGCGCGGTGAACCCTGCAGCGTCGAGCCGCCGCGCGACCTCGGCCGCCGCGTGGTACGACGACGGGCTCGCCTCCAGGAAGCGGGAAAAGTCGGCGATGTAGGCGGAGGTGTCTGGCGTGGCATCCATGTGCTCCATCAAACCATGCAGGGCGCGCCCGGGCTCGGGCGGCGACTCGCATGCTCAACAGGACGTGCCGCCCGAAAAAGCACAGATGCTCCTGTTGAGCGTTCGCTGCGGACGATTCACCCTCTTGAGCGGAGGGCGGCGAGAGCAGGGTGACGCCGCAGCGCCGATTCGCCGAGACTCCCCCACACCGCGAGCACCGCGAGCGATTCGGCGGCCGTCCCGGAGAGAAGCACCGGCGGGCCGCTGCGGAGCCGCAGCACGACATGGCCCGAATCCGAATGCACCTCGGTGATGTCGGAGTAGGGGATCTCAACGAGCTCCTCCGGCAGGAGAACGAGGATGCGCCGGTCACTGGCTGCAACGGATGACGGGACCGCCTGGCTCCAGTCCGAGCCCACCGGGTCGGTCGCAACCGGCGCCCCTCCTGGCGTCGAACCTGCCCGGGCCCGGGCCGCAGCAAGCATGCGGCGAGCGCTCGGCTGCAGCTGGCTGTGCCGGGCGAACGCGATCGGCGCGGCGACGAAAACGGACTCCGTAGCATCCGTGGGAATCACCCCAGGCGACTCGGTCTGCGGAAGCATGCCGTGCGACAGCGCCCACAGCAGATCGCTGGCCTTGGCGATACCGGTGCCTGCTGGACCGATAGCTTCACGAGCGTGCAGCTTGCGGATGTGCAGCGCCCGGATGACAAAGAACAGGCAGACGGCGGGAACGACGAGGGCCAGCAAGAAGGCCAGTTCGGAGAGCGCCCACATGAGGGTCCCGGTCGGCAACGACATGTCCGATTCCACGGCCACCCAGATCCAGCCGAAGCCGAGGAACGCGACGATTCCAACGGTTAGTGGCAGCAGGACGCCGGGTCGTTTCCTCACGTTTCCAACATTAGAGGTCGCCAGCTGCGGGCGCCGTCTCGCGGCCTGAATCCGGTGCTGCAAAGGCGCCGCCGCCGCTCGGAGCGGATGGCAGAAATCCGGCAGTTTCTGGCTGATGCCACGGAGCGCAACCCCCTTGCATGGGGGACAACGGGACCCCTTGACTGTTGGTAACCATGAAAGGACAACAATCATGAGTACTTCAGACCACAGCGACTCCGACGCCCGAACCCGCGCCTACAACGCCGGTGGCCCAGAGGCCCACGGCTCGGTCCCCGCAGAACCCCAAGCCTCGTACCGTGAGGAAGTCACCGAACGCCAGAAGGAGCGGTTCGGCGGAATGAAGTTCGGCTCCGCCTTCTTCGGCTGGCTTGCCGCGACCGGAATGGTCGTGCTTCTCACCGCACTTGCGGCCGGAATCGGCGCGGCGATCAGCGGCGGTGTTGAAGAAGCCGTTGACCAGACCGTCAGCACGCCGTTCGGCAGTGTCATTGTGTACTCCATCCTCCTGGTCGTCATCCTCTTTGTCGCGTACTACTGCGGCGGATACGTTGCCGGCCGGATGGCCCGCTTCAACGGCGCCAAGCAGGGACTCGCCGTCTGGCTGTGGGCGATCCTCATCGCCATCGTCGCCGCCATCCTCGGTCTCATCTTCGGCAACAACGTTCTCTCCGAGATGAACACGTTCCCGCGGATCCCAACGAGCGCCGAAGAGCTGACCACCGCCGGAATCATCACGGCGATTCTCGGTATTGCCGCCAGCCTCGGCGGCGCGATCGTCGGTGGAATGGCCGGCATGCGCTTCCACCGTCGCGTCGACCGCGCCGGACTCGGCCGCTAAACCCGCGACATCCGCTTTTCGACGAAGTTGAAGGAGTAAGCATGCTTGATTCACGCGATATCGGAGGGCTCCAGGGCGCACCGGTGATTGGCCGCGACGACGACAAGCTCGGCACGGTTGGCCAGGTGTTCCTCGACTCGCAGACCGGCGCACCCAACTGGGTGACGGTCAGGACCGGGTTGTTCGGGCACAAGGAGACCTTCATCCCCCTGGCGGATGCCCGGTGGGACGGCGAGGTGGTCCGCGTCGACGTCGACCGCGAAACAGTCAAAGAGGCGCCGCGGATCGACACGGACGAAGCCCTCAGCCCGCACAATGAAGAGGCGTTGTACCGCTATTACGGTCTCTCCGACCGCGACACCGACGGTGGAACCGCACGCCCGGACGAGTATCCGGAGCGCGAATACGACCTCGGGCCGGACGGCCAGAGCGTCACGCCGATTCCGACCACAACAACGGATGCTTCGCGTCACGACGATGACACGGCTGCCGTCGCAGCGGACACCGAGAGCACCCACGGCGATTCCGAAACGCCCCGGCACGCGAATCGCGACCGGGACGGGGCCGACGCCCCTCGCAACCTCGCCGACTTCCACCCCGAAGCGAACCAGGTGTACGGCACGCGCGACCCCCACGATCTCCGAATGAGCGAACAGCCCCTCGGGGAGCCGATGCCGCCCGCATCCGAGGGCGCGCTCGCGGGCGAACCTACCGGCAAGCACAGCCGCATGCGGCGCTACGACCCCGCCGCCGACGGCGTGGATGCGAACGGCAGAAGGATCGACCAGAGCGAACCGCCCAGGCACTTGTGAGCAGACCTTGTGAGCAGAACTTGTGACCAGAACCTGTGAGCAGCATGCGCGAGCAGACCCTTGTGAACGGATGGCCGCCTGCCCCGGCGGTATCCCTCACACTGAAGGAAGGAAGATGAATGAGTGATTCAGCGGTAACCGGCGGCGACCCCGAGACGGTCGACACAATGGGCCACCAGACGGTGACGAACGACGCCGTTGCTGACGCACCGGTCTACAACACAGACAACGAGTCGCCTCTCGCCGCCCGTGAGGCAGAAGTGCTCGAGGAACAGCACCTCGACGACCGCCACGCGACGGGTGAGCACTACATTTCCGATGGGCACCGCGGCATGGACGACGACCCGCTGGCCGAGATCTACCGGGAGGACACGCTGGAGGCAGTGGTAGAAGACCCGGATCTGAACGCCGGCAGAGGCATTGACAACATCTGACAGTGCTGATCGGGCCCGGGCTGTTGCAGCCCGGGCCCGCCCTGTTGCCTCGGGGCGTCCAGCCCCTCTGATGGAGATCTGAGAGGATCCAAGCATGCCGACCCGACTGCTGCTGCTCGCCGACACCCACGTGCCGAAGCGGGCTCGCGCCATGCCCGAGGAGGTCTGGCAGGCAGTCGAGACCGCCGACGTCGTCTTCCACGCCGGCGACTGGGTCGAAGAGTCGCTTCTTGATGAACTCGAGGCCCGGTCCGCGCGGCTCGTCGGCGTGTACGGCAACAACGACGGCGACCTGCTGCGGGCGCGCCTGCCGGAGGTCGCTGAGGTGACGATCGATGGCATCCGCTTCGCGATGATCCACGAGACGGGTGCGGCCACCGGGCGTGAGGCGCGGTGCGAGGCCCGGTTCCCGGATGCCGACGTGCTGGTTTTCGGCCACAGCCACATCCCGTGGGACACCACCACGCGCGGTCTTCGATTGCTCAACCCGGGTTCGCCGACCGATCGCCGCCGCCAGCCGCTGTGCACCATGATGACGGCGACCGCGGACGCGGGAACCCTGCGAGACGTCACACTTGTGCCCGTCGCTCGGGTATCGCAGTAGCGGGCAGTCGGCCGCAAGCCCCTTGTCGCTCGTTGTGACGGATGCCTACGGTGAAGGTTCCGACGAAAGGGGAAATCATGAGCGACAACATCCAGGACGAGAACGCGGTTACCGAGGGCGTCACGTCTGAAGGCGGCGTGTGGGGTGTCGGAGATCCCAAGGACGAGGAGGCCCTCGCCAAGCAGACGGTGGCCAACGACGCCGTCGCCGGCGAGCCTGTCGAGCCTGTCGAGCAGGATGCCGCCTTTCTCGACGTCGATGAAGCGGATGTCGAGACGTCGGATACCGCGGCGGACGATGAAGATGACTCCGAGAACGACCAGCACCTGTTCAGCAACCCCCACGGTGAGGTTCAACCGGGAACCGACAACGAGGACACCACGGTTTCGCAGCTGACGGACGCTCTCGACAGTGACGCTCTCGCGTCGAGCAACCCGCCCGAACCGGATGTCACGGGCTCGGAACGCTGACACAGAGAGGCCACGCGATGACAGGAACGGAGCGCACCAGACGACGGGTCCTGATCACCGGGGCAAGCGGCGGCATCGGACAGTTCCTTGAGGGACGCCTCCGCAACGATTACGAGCTGGTCACCCAGGGGCGCACACCCCGAACGCCCGAGCAGGAGAAAACTCTGCGGCGGGCGGACCTCGAGGTCTATGCAGAAGTGCTGCCCCTGATGGAGGGTGTGGACACCGTGCTGCACCTGGCCGGCGCGGCGTCGCCGGAGTCTGAGTGGGACGACGTGTTGAATGCCAATATCGTCGGGTTCCGCAACGTGCTCGAGGCAGCCAGGGAAGCCGGGGTGCGGCGCTTCGTATTCGCGTCGTCGAACCATGCGATGGGCATGTACGACCGGCTCGGCGAGTGGCCGGTGTACTCCCATCAGTTGCCGCGCGTCGACTCCCTGTACGGGGTGTCGAAGGTTTTCGGCGAAGCGCTCGGACGTTTCTATCACGACGAGTTCGGCATCGACTTCCTTGCGCTCCGCGTCGGCTGGTTCTCCTCGGACCCGACAGAGACTGACAAGGAGATCCTGCGCGCCATGTGGCTCAGTGAGGACGACACCGAGCAGGTGTTCCGGTGCGCCATCGAAGCCGACACCAGCTATGGCATCTACTACGCCGTTTCCGACAACCACAATCGGCGCTGGGACCTCCTTAACACCATGCTCGAACTGGGCTACCGCCCCCGTGACAGCTGGACCGACCGGGTCGAGCAGCCGGAAGCCCGTCGTTGAGGGCGGAGCCCCCGCCCCGGAGGACTGGCCGGAAGGCTCCTGAGTTCGCGACATCCGGCGCTCGGCATTCTCGCCGGATGCCGCCCTAGACTGGGTTTCCGGCAGACCCATGCCGCGAACCGAGGAGGCCGACTGTGCTGGTAACGGCGGCCCTCGTGCTCGATGTTCTCCTGATCGTCGCCCTCGTACTTGCGCTGGTCTACGGCTACTCACGCGGCCTGCTGCGCGTGGTCGGCGGAATCGTCGGAATGATCGCCGGGGCCATTGCCGCGTTCTTCGTGCTTCCTCTCGTCTCGACCTGGGCCGCCCTGTCGGTCTGGCGGATCCCGCTCGCGCTCCTCGCCGGCCTGCTGCTCGTGTCGATCGGGTTCAGCATCGGGGTCGCGATCGGCAATGCCTTCCGCCGTCCGCTCCACCGCACGCCGCTGAATGCCATCGACCGCGTCCTCGGCGCCGTCGCCAACGTCGCGGTCACGCTTCTCGTCATGTCGCTGCTGTCCTTCGGCGCGCAGTCGCTCGGCGCGCCCCTGCTCACCCAGGCGATGGCATCCTCGAATGTACTGCGCACGATCGACGACGTCACCCCGCGGCCCGTGGCATCCTTTCTCGCGCAGTTGCGGTCGACGATCGTCACCGATGGTCTTCCACGCCTCATCGACGCCGTGGGGGTGCCGACAACGGCGCCGGCCATCCCGGATATCGCACTGGACTCCCCCGCCCTGTCGCAGGCGGCAGCGTCGGTGGTGCGGATCACCGGCAATGCCCCCTCTTGTGGCACAGGAAGCGTTGGCAGCGGCTTCGTCGCCGCCGACGACCGTATTGTCACCAACGCGCACGTGCTCGCCGGTGTGACCGAACTCGTCGTCGAGGTCCCCGGCGAACTGCCGAAGGCCGGGCGGATCGTGTACTTCGACCCCGTCGACGACCTCGCGGTCGTCGCGGTGGACGACCTCGACGCCGCCCCGCTCGCCTTCGCGCCCACCCCCGGGCCGGGTACCCAGGCGGCGTTCATGGGGTACCCGTACGGTGGGCCGTTCTCGGCGCAGGCGGCCGAGGTTCTCGGTAACGGGTCCACTCTCGTCGTTGACATCTACGGCGGAAACCCCGTTGCGCGCGAGATCTCGACGCTTGCCGCGAATGTGCAGCAGGGCAACTCGGGCGGCCCGCTCCTCACCATCGACGGTGCGGTCGCGGGAGTCATCTTCGCCAAGTCGGATGCGACCGCGAACATCGGGTACGCCCTGGCCATGGAAGAAGTCCTGCCGGTTATCACGCAGGCCCCCGAGTTGACGGATGCCGTCGCATCCGGTTCCTGCGTCGCCCACTGAGCGCAGGCCCTGCTTCAGATCACCCGATCGTTCCCACCGTCAACGCTCAGGTGAACGCCGGTCGTTGCGGAGAAAGCCGGTGAGCACAGCGCTGTCACCGCCTCCGCCACCTTCGCGCTGGTCACTTCGCGGCCGAGAAGATTGCGGGTCTTATATTCGTCGATCGTCATCCCGTAACGCGCCGCCCGTTCAGCAAGGAGCTGCGGCGTCCAGATTGCCGTGTCGAACACCGCATCGGGTTCGACGTGGTTCACTCTGATGCCGTCGGCGGCCCACTCGAGCGCGGCCACCCTGGCCAACTGCGCGGCGGCAGTTTTGCTCGCCGAGTAGGCGGCAGCGCCCGGACCGGGAGCGGCGACATTTTTCGTTGAGACGAGCACCACCCTTCCTCCGTTGGGCGAGAGCGCGAGGTAGGGGTGGGTCTGACGCAGGATGCGCGCAACAGCGGTCGCGTTGACCCGGATGCTGCGCTCCCATAACGTGTCGTCGAGCTCTGAGAGCGGCGCGCTTTCCGGGAAGATTCCGGCAGCGACGACAAGGATGTCGATACCGCCGAACGATCTGACGGCCAACTCTACGGCCGTGTCGAGAGTGCCCTGGTCGCTGACATCCCCGACAACACCGCACCATGCGGGGGAATCGAACATCGACTGAACGGCAGGGTTGAGGTCGATGCCAACCACGGCGGCCCCGGCGTCGAGGAGCGCTAAGGCCGAAGCTCGGCCGATTCCCGAAGCGGCCCCGGTGACAACAGCCACTTCACCCGCGAACATGGCGGGCGCACCCTTTTTGCGGATTCGAGCTTGCTCAAGTTCCCAGTATTCGATGTCAAAGCTCTTCGCTTCGTCCAGCGAGAGATAGGCGGACGCGCGGTCGGCGGCGTCGATGATGTCCATGGTGTGCACAGCGATATCCGCGACGGCGAGCGCGTCTGCTGTGGATGTGCCCGCTGTCAGTAAGCCCAGGACCGGGTCCAGGACGACTCGAGGCGCTGGGTCGAGTTCGGTGAGGGCCTCGAAACGCTCGCGGTTCTCGCCGACGTACCGGCGGTAGTCGGAGACGTAATCTGCCACGTCTCGCCCCACAAGGGGGACCCGTTTCGTCCTGATGATGTGCTCGGGGGTGGCCGTCCCGCGACGGGTCACCGCAGCTAAATCCGATCGGGCGGCGAAACCCGCGGCCCGGGAGGATTCCGATTGACGAAGAATCAGAGGGCGATCGGCGGCCGCCGAGATGTCCCGACGCAGAGCCGCGATTTCCCGGAGATCACCCGGGCGGGTTGGCAGCGGCGCGCCCAGGTCACCCCACTCGGTTACACCGAGTTCGGCGGAGGCGCGGTGGACGAGCTCAAGATGCCGCCGGTGCGCCGTTTCGGTGTCATCCGCAAATGTGAAGAGCCCGTGGTTCGACAGCACAATTGCATCGGTGGCTCCATCGGAGAGAGCATCACCGGTACCCGCGACCATGCGCGCCAGATCGAATCCGGGCATGACGTAAGGGAGGACCAGAACGCCGTCACCGAGAACATCCGCGACTGTTCCAGCGCTGGACGGCTGGTTCGTGAGAGCGACGATAGCGTCGGCGTGCGAATGAAGAACGACCCTGTGCGGAATGAACGCATGCAGGAGCGCTTCGATCGACGCCGTCGGGGCGGAGGCGTCGAGAGAGGCCTGGCGAACCTCGTTGACCATCTGTGCGTCGCTCAGCGTTTCGGTATCGAGCACCCGAAGGAGGCGCTCCCGCCGGAGGGGGGCAAAGCCCGCTGGTTCGATCGAACCGAGATCCCAACCGCTCCCTTTGACCCAGACAACCTCAACGTCCTCACCGGTGACGTCCCGCACCGTGCCCTTGATCGACGTGTTGCCCCCACCGTGCAGAACAAGCGCTGGATCCGTCCCAAGTCGGCGGGAAACCCGCGTGATCTCGTCGAGCGGATGCGACGACGCGGTCATGCCTGGACCTCCGACCAGACGCTTCCCATGGCGGCGAGCACCGCGTCGAACCGGGCCGACTGTTTCCTGTACTGCTGGCGGTCAACACCCGGGTGCACGACAAGTTTGGGGTCGGGATTTGTTCGCCAGCCCTCCAGATCCGCACCCGCACCGGCGGCAGCGAGCGACGCGACTCCGCGCGCTCCAAGCTCGGTGCCGAGCTGGCGGCGCACCGGGTGCCCGATGATGTCGGCGAACATCTGCGCCCAGAGCGGGTTCTTTGCTCCGCCTCCCGCGAGCGTCCACGGTTCTTCGGATACCAGCGCGCCGCTCGCGCACAACTTCTCCAGCTGCACCCGGTGGTACTGGGTGATGCCTTCCGCGACAGCACGAGCGATCTCCCGGTAGCCGTGGCTGCCTTTCGCTCCCAGCAGGGAGCCCGACGCTCCGAGGTGCTCTGGAGCACCGTGGATGAACGGGAGAAAGAGAAGCCCGTCTGCTCCGGCGGGTACGTCGGCGGCAGCGGCGAGCAGTTGCCGCGGAGTGATTGCGTCGACGGACACCGTCGACATCAGTGACGAGAACCACTCGATGCTCGCCGCCGAGGTCGGTGCCACTTCCTGCGCAAGCATCACTTGCTTGTCAGGCAGCAACGCATTGAGTGTCACGTTTGGTGGAGTTGAGCCGACCGGAACGACGACCGAGTTGATCGCCCAGGTTCCTACGATGATGGTGACATCCGTCTCACTCACCGATCCGGCACCCAGCGGACTGGCGACGCAATCCATGCAGCCCGCCACGACGGGAATTCCAACGGGGAGCCCGGTTTCAGAAGCGGCAATCGCCGTGATCTCGCCGACAATGCTGTCGGATGCTGCAAGCGGGGGAAGCAGTGCCATCTGCGCGCGCGGCAATCCGAGCATGTCGAAGACGCGTGGTTCGTAATCGCGGTCTGCAAGAGAGACAAGCCCGCAGGCCGACGCATCCGAGAAGTCTGCACTCGGTCGTCCGATGAGCCGCGTCGTCAGCCAATCCTTGCAGGAGAGGACCCACCGGGTTCGATCGAGCGACTCGGGCTCGTGCTCCTGCAACCAGCGCAACAACACGCCCGGTTGACCCGCCCACGGCACCGACCCCGTGACGATCTGCATACTCGCGCGGTCAGCAGGCGCAATGCCTGCCACTATGCCTTCAGCACGGCTGTCGTTCGACGCGATTGCGCGGCGAACCGGCTGGAGCAATTCGTCAACGAGGTACAGGCCGTTGCCGTGTCCGGTAACGCCGACCGCCTGGGGCGCCCATCCTTCTGAATCGAGCCAGGTCGTGAGGCTCGTCAGCACGCCGGAGACCGTCGCCCACAGGGCGTACATGTCGACTTCCTGGCGATCCGCAGCGACTGCGATACGAGGATTGGGCGCCGAGTACGTGCGGAGTTCTCGGCCCGTGTCGTCAAATGCGGCTGCCTTCGCCGCGGTCAGTCCGACGTCGATTCCGACAAAACAGTGCTTCATTGCCACAGTGGGGTCCTTGCTGGTTATTGCTGTGCGGTGTCGTCGGCGAGGACACGCGGGTTGAATCGCCGAACGGCCTGCTTGTAGGCGTGAACCTGCGCGTCGGCATACTCACGCGACCAGTCGCCATGCGAGACGAGGATCTCGGCGGCGACGGGTGCCGCTGAGAGTCCGACATCGCGATTGATACCAATTAGCGTACGGCGAAGGACGATGTCTTCGAGCGTGTGCGCCCCTTCCTCCCTGGCGGCGTAGATGATCTCGGCGCCGATTGCTCCGCTGTCTTCGTCGAGGACCTCGGCGAGCTCCGGCTGGGACGTGGCGATCGCATCAATCGCGCTCGCAGCGGTGCCGTAGGTGTCGACCAGACGGGTGGCGACTGCGTGCGGCAGGCGGGAACTCCGGATGAAGCGGGCGTGGAACTCCGGCCACGGTTCGCTCCCAGGCGACCCCGGCAGTGGTGCTGTGCGGGTCGGCGACGCCGCCGATGCGAGCCCCAGAGTGCGAGCGAGAAGTTTCGCCACCTGCTCTCCGAGTGCCCGGTGGGTGGTGAGCTTGCCGCCAATGATGGTCACGAGCCCAGTGAGCTCACCCTCGTGGCTGAGGATCTGGTGATCGCGGGTGACTTGTGCGGGATCGTCGAGGTTGGCGACGTATGGCAGCGGCCGCACCCCGGAGTAGGACCACAGCACATCATCGGGGGTGAGACCCGCCTGCGGTATCAGGTCGTTGACCGCGTCGAGCAGGTATTTCGTTTCGTCGGCATCCATGACGATCACATCGAGGCGGCCGTCGTACGGCAGATCGGTCGTGCCGATCATGTACCGACCGGCCCAGGGCAGGACGAACATCGGCCGGGAGTCTGCGGGCGATTCGAAGAAGATGCAGGTGTCAGGCGCACCTGGGAAGCGGTCGACGATGGCGTGGCTGCCCTTCGTCGGGCCGATCTTGCGATCCTGCGCTCCAGCCATCCCCAGAATGTCATCCACCCAGGGCCCGGCAGCGTTGACGACGATTCGCGCCTCGATCTCTTTGAGACTGCGGTCGTCGCGGTCGCGATAACGCAGACCGGTGACGCGACCGTCAGTCTGGATCAGGCTTTCTACGCGGGCGTGCGTCAGTACGACGGCGCCGTTCCGGTAAGCGTCGGTGGCGAGTTCGACAGTAAGTCGCTCTGTGAGTGAGACCTGGGCGTCCTGGAAAAGTCCGCCCCATTTCAGGCCGCCCTCGGCGAGCCCTGGCCAGGAGCGTTCGATTCGCTTGCGGAAAACGACCCGATTGAGCGGCAACTTCTTACCCGCCGACAGCACGTCATGCAACATCAACCCGCAAGCAAGCAACCAGCCGGGCCTGCTCTGCCCCGCGGAAAAAGGAATCAGCATCGGGTAGGGCCGCACGAGGTGCGGTGCTTGCTTGAGCAGGATGTTGCGTTCACGAATGGACTCGAAGACGAGATTCAATTCGAACCGCTCGAGGTACTTCAGGCCGCCGTGCA
Organism: Mycetocola miduiensis; assembly: GCF_900115155.1. Lineage (GTDB taxonomy): Bacteria > Actinomycetota > Actinomycetes > Actinomycetales > Microbacteriaceae > Mycetocola_A > Mycetocola_A miduiensis. Next base: position 14,421 of record NZ_FOVM01000006.1, on the reverse strand, counting down.
CCAGCCGGGTGGAAATCGCCGAGGTGCGTGCACCCACGTCGTCCTGGTCGATGAGAGCCACGCTCATCCCACGGGCGGCGGCTTCTCGAGCAACAGCGAGGCCGTTGATTCCGGCGCCGATAACGGCCACGTCGACCGGCTCAACCCGGCTTCGGTAGGTGGACAGTGATGGCATTTTCGTTTCCTTCGTTACAACTGCGGGGCCCATCGCGCGGACCCCGCAGCCGGGTGCGTCAGTGGGAGAGCTGCTCAAAGAGTTCGAATGCCTCGTCCGGTTTCAGCGAATCGTGCACTACTGAACGAATGGCAGCGAGCATTGCCGACGGGTGCTCCGACTGGAAGACGTTGCGGCCCATGTCGACACCGGCGGCGCCCTCCTGAATGGCGCGGTAAGCGACCGTCAACGCTTCGCGCTCCGGGACCTTTTTTCCGCCGGCGATGATGATCGGAACCGGGCACGACGAGGTGATGGACTCGAAGCCCTCCTCGACGTAGTACGTCTTGACGAAGCTGGCACCGAGCTCGGCGGGAATCCGCGTGGCGAGGCGGAAGTACCGGGCGTCACGAACCATCTCCTTGCCCACCGCGGTGACTGCGAGGACGGGTATGCCGGCGGCCTGGCCCTGGTCGACAAGTGTGCTCATGTTCTTGATCGACTTCGTCTCGTTCTCACCGCCGATGAATACCTGAACGGCCAGGGCGGCCGCGTCCAGGCGGACCGCGTCGTCGATGCTGACGGTGATCTCTTCATCTGAGAGGTCTTTGAGCACGCTCGGGCCGCCACTGGCACGCAACACGATTCCCTTACCGTTCTCTGCCGGGATCGTCGTGCGCAAGGCGCCCCTGGTGAGCATGAGTGCATCTGCTTGGGGGATGAGCGGAACGATCGAGCGGTCGAGGCGTTCGAGACCCGAGGTGGGCCCTTGGAAGTAGCCGTGGTCGAACGCAAGCATGACCGTCTTGCCATCTGCCGGATCGAAGATACGCGAGAGTCGGCTGCGCATCCCCCAGTCCTGACCGCCGAGGCCCTTGAGGTGGAAGCCGGATGCGGTCGTGGCGGGACCGGCGAAGTTGGTTCCCTCGCGGAGGTCGTCGAGATCAGCCATGTGTTTTCTCCTTTGTGATTGGGGTAGAAGTTCTCCGGCCCTCAAGAAGCCGGCGCCAGGTGGAACGTCCTGTCTTTGTTGCGGTGCTCGAGATCACGACGACGAGGACGACCAGGACACCCTTCAGGATGTTCTGCGCGCCGACACTCCAGCCGACGAGGTTCAGCAGACCGGAGAGCAGTACGAAGAACATCGCTCCGGTCCAGAGACCGATTGGCACTGGCCGCCCGCCCGCGATGAGAGTTCCACCGATCACGACCACGGCAATGGAGTCGAGCATGTAGGAAGTCCCGAGTACGGTGCTCGGCGAGATGAACGCGGCAAGCAGAGCGCCTGCGAGTCCGGCGAATGCACCGCTCAGCAGATAGACGACCGCGGTGACGAACGCCACGCGAATGCCCGCTTTCCCGGCGGCTTTGAAGCTTTGGCCTGTCGCGATGACCGCGAGGCCGAAGGTTGTGCGGCGCAGGGCAAACGCGACTGCGACGGTGACCAGTGCGACGAGAATGGCGATGACGGGGATCCCGGCCACCCTCGCATTGACGAAGTCGCGCAGGGCGGGCGCCGCGCCCGAGCGATTGGCGTCTGCGAGCAGCAGCGTCGCGGACGCAACGATCAAGCTGGTCGCGAGGGTCGCGATGATCGGCGGAACCCTCAGGACCAGAATGGCGATGACGCTGCACGCTGCCGCGGCGACGCCTGCCCCGGTGGCGGCAGCGATTCCGGCGGCGGGACCCATGCTCGACGAGATCGCGACGGAAACGTACGCGGTCATCGAAATGATCGCGCCGACCGACACGTCGATGTTTCCTGGTCCCAGGGTGATGACCAGCATCTGCCCGAGAGCCACGAGAACGAGGTACGGGGCGAGAGTGAGTGCCTGATTCAGCGGCTGGAGGGGGGAGCCCGAACTGACGGCGATGATACACAGCCAGACACCGATCACTCCGATGAGTGACCAGCCCCAGGCCGGCCAGGTGGCACGAGATCTGCTCACCTGCCGACGCAGGTTTTGTGACGTTGTGTCAGGAAGCGTAGTGGTCATGAGCGAATGGCCCGTTCCGTGATGACCCGGCCGGCGAGGACGGCGAGAACGATGAGTCCCTGTGCCGCTGACTGCAGACTGGAGGAGAGGTTGATAAGGCTGAGCAGGACGGTGATCAGCCCGAGAGTGACCGCGCCGAGCGTCGCACCGAGTGGAAGCGCACGACCGCCCGAGAAGTTGCCTCCACCGAGGATGACCGCGGCGATCGTCATCAGGGTGAAGTTGGATGCAGAATTGATGTCGCCGGACCGGGTTTGTGATGCGAGCATCAGACCGGCGGCGATGATCAGTGCTGCGGCGATCACATAGGTGAGCACGCGAGTGCGGGTCAGAGACCAGCCGAGCTTCTCCAATGTCGCCGGGCTACTCCCGAGGGCGCGCATGCGTGTGCCCAGTCGGCTTCGTCGCGCGATCAGCCAGCCCAGCAGGGTTGCGACGAGGATGAAGACAAGCGGCGCCGGGACCCAGTCGGGCCGCCACCGGCCGATCGCCGCCAACCATGCCGGGGCCTCACCCCCGGGCGTCGGCAGGAACTGAAGACCGAGTCCCAGCCAGACGAAGGACATTCCCAACGTCACGATGATCGACGGCACGTTGCGTTTTTGGATGATGGCCCCGAGCGCCGCATAGGCGATGACGATGACGCCGAGGATCAGAATGCCGAGAAGCGGAGAACTCTGAAGCACCGTCGCCGCGATCACCGTGACGAATCCCACGAGGTAGCCGATGCCGAGATCAATGTCTCCGACGGACATGATGAGCATCTGCGCCTGCGTCGCCAGCACGAGCGGCACGGCAGACATCAGCATCAGGGTCAGGCCGGGAACGCTGAGAATGCCCGGCTGGTTGGCAACGGCGACCGCGAAGATCACGACCATGGCAATGAGCGAGAGCAACGCGGGAGAGCCGTGAACAGCGGTGACTTTCAGTCGCGTGCGTGCATCGGGCAGCGTGGGGGTAATGGTGGAACTCGTCATCGTACTTCTCCCGTCCGATCGTCGAACGAGTCGGCGATGATGCGTTCTTCGGTGATGGTGGAGCCGCGGAGTTCGGAGACGATCCTTCCGGCACGGAAGACGTAAACCCGGTCGCAGTGCGCCATTTCCTTGTTTTCGGTGGAGTACCAGACGATGCTCCTGCCCAACGCTGCTTCGGCTTTCATCAGCGCATACAGCTCGTTCTTCGTGGCGACGTCGACGCCCCGGAACGGGTCGTCCAAAAGCACGAGCTCGGCGTTGGCTGCGAAAGCGCGAGCGATCAGCACCTTCTGCTGGTTCCCCCCGCTGAGCGCGGTGATCGGAGCCTTCGCGCCTCCCCGAACCTTGAGTGTGCTGACCCAGTGGTCAGCCAGTTCGCGCTTCAGTCGGGTGTTCACGAATCCGAAGCGGCTAATTGCCCGTGAAGCTGCGATCGTGAGGTTCTCGGCGACACTCCACAGGGGGAGGATGCCGGATGTCTGGCGGTCACCGGGGACATACGCCCGGTGGCGCGGAACCTGCGTTGCCCGGCTGAAGGTACCGGGGGCCCACAGTTTCTGCAGGAGTTCTTCCTGACCTTGCCCGGCCAGGCCGGCCAGGCCGATGATCTCGCCGGAATAGGCCTCGAATTGGGTTGCACCTGAGTTGGCGACGGCCGCGACCCGTGTCCCGGAGCGGTCGGCTGTGTCAGCGGACGGGCCGGCCGATTCCGCCGAGACGACGCGGTCGAGAGTGGCCGCATCCGGCCGGACCTCGCCGCCCATCGCCACGAGCAGTTCATCCTCGGTGACCTCTGCCTGGGTGACCGAGACAACCCGGCCGTCCTTCATAACGGCTATCCGGTGGCTGTGCGCGATGACCTCATGCATCCTGTGGGAGATCAGGAGAACACTGACGCCACGCTCGGTAAGTGTTCCCAGGTGCGCATAAAGCTGGTCAGCGGCATCGACGCCGAGTGACTCGGTCGGCTCGTCGAGGATGAGCAGCCGGAGGTTTTCGGTGCACAGCGCCCGGGCGATCTCGACCATCTGGCGTTGAGCCATTGGCAGGTCGCCTGCGCGTTCGATAACGGCGATACCGTGACCCGGGAAGACAGTGTCGAGCACATCGATGATGCGACGCTCTGCCCGCCTCCGCCAGCCGACTCCGCTGGACTTACGGCGGTCAGACAACCACGCGTTCTCGGTGACCGTCAAGTCCGAACAGAGGGCAAGTTCCTGGTAAACCATCCGGACACCGGCTGCCTCCGCCGCCGGTCCCGTCCATGAGTGGTCGACCGGGAGGTCACGGAAGCGGACGGTTCCGGCATCCGGCCGTTCCCGACCCGCGAGCAGGCGCATCAACGTGCTCTTGCCCGCTCCGTTGTGACCGACGAGCCCAAGGATTTCACCGCTCAGCACTTCGAGATCGACCCCGTTCAGGGCGTGCGTATTGCCGTAGCTCTTAGAGACTGCAGTTGCACGGATCGTCGGTTGCGCGACCACGTTCGGGCTCGGGTACGAGACCGCGGTGTTCGGTGCACTCGTTGACATGTGAGATTCCTTGTGCTCGTCGGTCACGTGGATTTAGTTGATCGCGGGCGCTTCAGCGTCGTCGCCGGCGGCAGCCGCTTCGATCGCTGCTTCGACGCTCGCCTTGTCCCACGGGTAGGCCGCGTACTCATCCGAGTCCAGCTCGCCGAGCCAGTAGTCCAGGTCGGCCTGCTCGATCTGGAGAAGCGGCAGAACGATCTCATCCGGAACGTCCTTGCCATCGAGGACTGCGAGCGCAACGTAGATGGCCGCGACAGCCTGGCCTGGGTCGGTCAGGGCAGCGAAGGAACCGTTCTCGATGGCCTTGTCCTTCCAGAACTGGAGTGACTTGCCGTCAGTGTCGAAGACAACAACAGGGAGTTCTCGGCCCGCAGACTCGAATGCCTGCACCACGCCCATACCTCCGATGCAGCCGGGTACTGCTGCGATGTCAGGCAAGGACCCGAGCACACCCACGATTTCCTTCTGGGCGGTGCTGCTGTCGCAGTAGCCGTTGACCTCAGCCGCAACGGTCACGTCGGGGTAGTCCTTGAGGATCTCCAGCTGGCGCGCGTGGAACTCTTCTTCAGGCTGCGACCCGATCACACCGCGGTTGATGACGATGTTGCCGGTGCCGTCGATCGCGTCGAGAGCGGGCTGCAGGGAGACCTCGCCCCACTGGTCGTAAGCGTTGCGAACGATGGTGGCGCAGGGAGCATCCATATCGGCGTCCAGGACGATCACCGTGATGCCGGCGTCGCAGGCCTCTTCGACGGCGGGGACGAGGGCGGTGGACGAGGCCGGGATGACCATGAGCACGTCCGGGTTCTGCAGTACGAGGCTGCGAATTTGCGACGCCTGCTCGGTCGCACTGTTCTCGCCAGGGGCGTTGACAGTGTTGAATTCCGAGACGATTCCGTCTTTCTGGAGCTTCTTTGCTTCTTCTTCGAATTTGTTGATGAGGGTGAGGCGCCAGCCGTTGACGAACCCGTTGCTGAGTGAGATGGAAACGCCTTCGGCCGACTTGCCTCCTGAAGCGGCAGCGTCGTTGCCGGCGGCGGAACAGCCGGTGAGGGTCAAAGCAGCAATGGCTGCAGCAGCGACGGTGATCCGTCGCAAGGTACTAAACGACATTGTTTGTCTCCTGATTTTTCGCGTCTATGCGGATGTGATGTCCGGTCCGTCGGTCGGTTGCGCCGTCGTACCGCCACAACGTTCCCCGACCCTCAGAGTGGCACTTGTCATGCCCAACTCGTCATGACCAGTTAGTAGTGATAAGAATATGTATCCGGACTAACCGTGTCAACTGCGCGATAGTCTCAGAAGCGCTGCGGCGCAGTAGAAGAGCGAGGGGGTGCCGATGTCGACACCATTGAAGGATCATCGGCTCGACCGTGACGCGGACGAGCCGCTCTGGATGCAACTCGCGACAGTTCTGCGTGAGGCGATCAACGACGGCCTCCTGCGCCCCGATCAGGCGCTGCCGTCGGAGTCCGAACTCATCGACCGTTTCGGCGTATCACGTACCGTTGTCCGCGAGGCCCTGGCGGAACTCGTACGTCGCGGCCTTATTTACAAGATCCGGGCGAAGGGTTCTTTCGTTGCGCCCGTCTCCCCCGACCTGAGCTTCATCGGGTCCACCCTGGGCTCCTCAGCGGATCTGACCGCGTCCGGTCGAACGTCATCGACCCGTGTTCTCGAGCAGGAAGCAGGACGCGCCGACGCCGATGAGGCCGCGGCACTCAGGATTCCCGCTGGAAGCGATGTTGTGCGGCTACGGCGCCTGAGGTCCGTCGACGGAAAACCGTGGTTGCTCGTTCAAACGACGCTTCCTCGCGCACTCTTCCCCGGTGTACTGCGAGCCAACCTCGAGAATCACTCGTTGTACGATCACCTCAGGCGACACTACGGTGTCTCTCCGGCCGGCGCGGACCGCTGGTTGCAGGCGGTGATACCGGAACCTGAGGAGGCCGAGCTCCTCCAGCTCGAACCCGGTGTGCCCGTTCTTCGCATCGAATCGGTCGCCTGGGATGCCACTGACAGGCGTTTCGAGTACTACCGGGCGCTTCACCGAAGCGACGAGTCGCGGTTCTACGTCGGCATTCGTTAGTCGTCGCACCAGGCGGCGTCAGGAACTACGGCGCAAGAACTACTCTGCGGCCTGGAACCAGGGCGTGTAAGCGGCAACCTTGGTCGAATACGGGGTCGGGGCGAGCATCCGCTTGACCGTTTCGCGCACCGTGATGTTCGCGACGCCGATGAGCGCGATCTTCTCCACGGGCACTTCATCGGCCACGAGAACTTCTGCTTCGAGCAGCGACTCGTACTCTTCCTCAGCGCGGAGCTTGCGGAGCATCCGCACGGCACTGGCGCTGTTCGCGGCGAACGGCGTCAGCGACCCGGCCGCATCGCCGTCGGCCACGACGACGTTGGCGAGCGCACCCACACCTTCGACAGATACGGCGCCGATCGTCGTCACGAGCACGACGAAATCGTTCGCCGACAGGGCCGGAACATCACGAGAGAGCCGGGAATCGGACTTCCCCGAGCGGATGCTTTGCCACAGCATCGCATCGGGCGAGAGGAAGAACGGAACAAAGGCTGACACCGGCGAATCCTCCTGGCCGGCAACGAACACGGTCCTCCGCGCTTCGCGGTTCTCGGCCGAGGAGATATCGGTGACCGGGGCGGCGGCATCCGCCAGCAGGCTGCCCGTGCTGAAGATCTCGGGCAGGTTGCTGATGTGGGTCACGTGGTAGAGGCGCTGGCCGGCCGCGTCGAAAGTCGGGAGTGTCGCCGAGACCGGTCCCGCCTTGGGAGTGCCGGGCGTGCGGGCCGGAACACGGGTGCGACTGGCGCGCTTCGCGGGTTCCTTGACCTCGGGTACAAACGCTGCCTTCGGGAAGCACGTGTCACAGAATCCTGGTTCGAAGCCGTGCTTACATTCGTCGCTCACTACAGAAAACCTCTCGATGCGCGGCTTTCTCCCCGCTCCCGACTTCCGGAAGTGCCGCTCTACCTACGTTACGTGCATCTGCGGAACGCCGGCTACCACTTGCGTCCGGTGCCGTGTTCCCAACTTCGGAGAATTATGCTGCGACCGGCATATCAGTGGGATTCTGGGCTTTAGTGACGAAATCTCCGAAGTTCCCGCCAGTGGGGAACTACAGGCTCCGCCCGGACTCCCACAGGTTGTCCGAGGTCCCACTGATGAGCGTCGCGACCGAGATGGCCTGGGCATCCGTGAAGGAGGCGATGTAGTCCACCACCGCGCGGCTCTGCCCCAACCGGGCGATATCCGAAGCGCCCGTCCCGACCCCGGCTGCAGTGAAGAATTCGGGTGCCTCATCGAGCAGTGCGCGGTACTCCTCCGTCGCCGCTTCGACCGAGTCGAGCAGCCTGCGGGGCGCACGCGCGGCATCCGACGGGTCGTTCAGCCACGCGTGGAAGCCGTCGGCAAGCGCCTCGAGCACACGGGACTGGCCTCGCTGGTAGACGGCGAGGTCGGGGCGGTCGAGCACGAAGCGGGTGTGGACGAACTTCAGCACGACGACATCGTGCCAGGCCTGCCGGCTCAGCCGCACGTGCCCGCTGCGGATGTTGGGGTCACGTTCGACCCGGATGCTGCCCTTCAGCCGGTCGATCCACCGCCGCGTGAACGCGGCGACGGCTCGGTCAGCCTCGAGACCGCCGTCGTACGGAATGGTGAGCAGCCCTTCGACAAGGTCCGTCGTGACGCGTTCCACCGAGTTGCGGAAGGCGTCAACGTCGGCGATCCACGCATCCTTTGCCTGCACTTTGCGCCACGCGGCCTCGAGCGAGTGGCCCGGCCTGCGAACCGCGAGTTCGGACGGGTCGAGGGCGGAAAGCTCGGACTGCGCGGTAAGCCAGCCGTTCAACTCGGCCGACACCGACGTGTACTGGAGCACCCCAGCACGGTAGAAGTCGTCGAGGTCGTGAACCGAGTACGCGATGTCATCTGCGATGTCCATGACCGAGCATTCGAGGGTTTGCTGGTGCTGACCGATCGCCGGGAAGGCCGACAGCACATCCTTCATTTCGCGGGCTTCGATCGAGTATGCCGAGAACTTCAGGGCTCCGGATGCCGCATCCGTGCCGACTCCGCGCGGCAGCTCCTCCGCCGGTCGGGCGGGCATCGCGCGCCATTCGCCGCGGGTCCAGGGGTACTTCAGCACGGCAGCGCGCACCGCCTTGGTGAGGTTGAGGCCGCGGGGGGTGGCGTCGCAGCTGTCCAGGGCGGTGAGGATGCGGAAGGTCTGCGCGTTACCCTCGAAGCCGTCAGGCAGCCCAAGCCGTTCCCGGGCGACGCGGTCGAGCACCTGCTCGCCGAGGTGGCCGAACGGCGGGTGGCCGAGGTCGTGGGCAGCCGCAGCCGCCTGCACGACGACGGGGTCGCATCCGCCGAGCTCGTCGACGATCGCGCGCACGTTCTCGGACGCGTCGCGGAATCCGACGGCGATCGACCGAGCCACCGCAGAAACCTTGAGCGAGTGCGTGAGCCGGTTGTGCACGATCGTGCCTGAGCCGGCCTGCGGAATCACCTGGGTGACGGCAGACAGTCGGGTGAAGTACGGAGAGAAACGGATGCGCTCCACGTCGACGCGGAATTCATCCTCGCCTGTTGTGGATGGTTCGGGCAGGTTGCGGTCGCGGCCGCCTCCGGTGTGGGTTCGCGGAAAGCTCAGCATGGTGTCGCCAGCCTAGTAGCGCGGCATAGGCACTGGCAGCAGGCGCCTACTCACTCACGCCGGACCCGAACACCCGGCGTACCGCGTGAGCCCGTCCGCAACGAATGAGGTCGCCGGGACCCGCGCCGCGGCATCCGCTCAGTGCGCCGAGACGCCCTCGAGCATTCCCTTGAGGAAGTGACGCTGCAGAAAGATGTAGAGCACCACGACCGGCAGCGCGACCATCACGGCGCCCGCAGCGAGCAGGGCGGTGCCCTGGGTGTACTGCCCCTGGAAGAACGCGAGCCCGAGCGGCGCCGTCCGCACCTCCCCGCTCGGCGACATCACGAGCGGGACGAGGAACTCGTTCCACGTCCACATGAACACGAGCAGGACCAGCGTGGTGATGGCTGGGCGGGCGTTGGGTACGAGAACCTGCCACAGGATGCGCATGCTTCCTGCGCCGTCCAGGCGAGCGGCGTCCATCAGGGAACGGCTTGCCGAGCGAAAGTAGGTGCGCATCCAGTACGTTCCGAACGCGATCGACATCGCGATCTGCGGCAGGGCGACACCCCAGATCGTGTTGGTCAGTCCGAGCAGCCTCAGGTCGAAATACAGCGGCACAATGAACGCCTCGGTGGGCACCATGATCCCGAGCAGGAACAGGTAGAAGAAGAACGTGGCGCCTCTAAAGCGCATCGTCCCCAGCGCATAACCGGCGAGAATCGACACGAGAACGGATGCGACGACGACGACGACAGCAACGGTGACGGATGTGAGCATGTACTGGCCGAATCGGCCGATCTCCCAGGCTTCCGCGAAGTTCTCCCAGTGGAGAGCCCGCCCCTCACGCCCGACGGATGCGCTCTGGGGCCCGAGCGCCAGGCTGAGGATGAGCCCGAGTGGGCCGAGGACGATCAACGCGAACACGGCCAGGATCAGGTAGTTCGCCGACACCTCGAGGCGAGAGACCCTCACGATCGGTCCCCGATCCGGTTGACGGCCGCGGTGATGGCGAAGACGACGATGGTCAGCGTGATGCCGATCGCCGTCGCCTCGCCGACCTGACCCAGTTCGAACGCGCGACGGTAGACCTCATAGCTCGGAACCGTTGTGGATGTGCCCGGTCCGCCACCTGTTGTGACGTAGACGAGGTCGAAAGTCTTGAGCGCTGCGACGATGGTGAGCGTCAGGGCGACGGCGATCTCACCGCGGATCGCCGGCAGGGTGAGCGCGAAGAACTCCCGAACGGGCCCGGCGCCGTCGAGCCGGGCCGCCTCGTAAAGCTCCAGTGGAACGCGGCTCATCCCTGCCATGAGAAGCACGGTGACGAGCCCCGTCGACACCCAGGTGCCGATCAGGCCGACGGCGGGAAGGGTCCAGGTATAGTCGCCGAGCCAGGCTGTGGTCAGTGCATCCAGGCCGACGAGTCGCAGGAATCCGTTCAACGGACCGTCGGGGGCGTAGATCTGGCGCCAGGTGACGGCAACGACCACCATGGCGATCACCTGCGGAAGGAAGATGACGGTGCGGAAGAAGCCCAGCCCCCTCACTCGTGCCCGGGCCAGGATGGCGGCGAGCACCAGTCCGATGCAGAGCGGCAGGATCGCGTAGAAGAAGACGAGCACCAGGGCGTGCCCGAACGCGGATCGCAGCCGCTCGTCCTGCAGAACGGTTGCGTAGTTCTCGAGCCCGACGAACGTCGAAGCACCGAGCCCGTCCCATTCGAACAACGAGAACTGGCCGGCGCGCGCGAGCGGAACGAGCAGGAACAGCCCGTACAGGACCAGGGCTGGAGCGAGGTAGGCGTACGGGACCCACGCACGGTGCGACCGGCCGGGGTGCTGCGAGGCAGCCCGGCCGGAACGCTGTGCGGAATCCCGGCCTACCGTCGCGACGTCAGCCATTCGAGGTGAGGAACTCCGTATAGTCGGCTTCGAGCGCTTCGGTGAACTGTTTCGGGGTGGTGCGACCGTCGATCAGGTCCTGCAGGGACTGCCCGAGAGTGTCTCCGAACGTCGGGGTGGCGTAGTCGAGGTACGGCAGCAGGCTACCTTCCTGGGTCACGTCCTCGAACGCCTGATAGACGTCGGCGAGAACACCGGATGCCGGCGCGAGCTCGGCCGTGCGGTTCACCGGGAGGTTGCCGGTCTCGGCGAGGATCTCCATCGCGGCGTCATTGGTGACGAAGTCGATGTACGCGGCGGCGACATCCGTGTTCTCAGCGGCTGAGGTGATTGTGAATGGCAGGCCGGTGCCACCGGTGGTGGCGAGGCTTCCGTCCGCGGTTTCGGGAACGAAGAAGCCGAGGTCGTCGCCCATTGCGTCGGCGAGGTCGGCGGCGAGCCAGGACCCGCCGAGGAGGAAGACGCCGTTTCCGGCGGCGAGTGCCTGCCAGGCGGCGTCGTAGTCGGTGCCGTTTACGCCCTCGTTGAAGTACCCGTTGGTCACCCAGCCGTGCATCGCGGCCGCGGCTTTCTCGTTTTCGGGTGTCGTCCAGCTGGCGCCGGGGTTGCCGAGGCCGAGCTTCGTGATCTCGTCCGCGTCGACGTAACCGCCCTGCAGCGGACCGAAGACGTGGCCGGCTGGCCACTGCTCGATGTTGCCGAGCTGGATCGGGACCTCACCGGCTGCTTTGGCCGCAGCCAGGGCCTCTTCGAACGCTGCCCAGTCACGCGGGACGTCGACGCCGAGCCCCGCGAGTTTGCTCTTGGAGTAGAAGACGCCGACGACCTCGCCGACCTGAGGCAGACCGTATAGGTCGCCTTCACCGAAGACGGTGGCGTCGTCGCTGTACGTGGAGTACTGCAGGATCGACTCGGCGTACCTGTCGAACCAGCCGTAGGCATCCGCGTAATCATCGAGCGGACGTAACTGGTCGGCGGCGACGAAAGCACCCATGGTGCTTCGACCGTTGTTTGCCTGGACCACGTCTGGTGCGTCCTTGTCAGTGAGCGCGAGCCGCAGGGTCGTGTTGAGGTCGTCGAACGCCTGCGAGACCCGGTCGATGGTGACGTTCGGGTATTTCTTCTCGAAGGCTGCGTTGAGCTGCTCGATCTGCTCGTTCTGAGCGCCGCGTACTTCCTGGTCCCAGACGGTGAGCGTGATGTCACCGACGCCGGAGATGTCGGTGCTGATCTCTGTGCTCTGCGGTTTCGGCTCACTGCTCTGTCCGGTGCCGGGCGCGCAGGCGGTGAGGGCGACGGCAATGGCGACAGCGCCGACCGCGACGGATGATCGCCGGGTGTGTCTTCTCATGAGATCTCTTTCTGGAATGGGACCGGTACTCGCGGCGGGAGGGGGCCCACAATCCATATTGGCCGAACCAGCCTTGTCTCATTCTCCCGTGTTCGCGCAACGGATGCTTCGGGTCGTGCCGGATGCCGCGGGTCGCATCTTCACCCACTCCGGACGGGTTCACCAGGCGCTGTGGGTGAACCCGTCCGAAGCACGTGTATTCGGCGGTCGCGGCGCGCGAACGTGTGCCCTAGAGGACCAGGCGCGGGTAGTCCGTGTATCCCTCGGCGCCCGACGCGTAGAACGTGGCCGCGTTCGGCTCGTTCTCGGGGTGTTCGCCCTGCCAGCGCTCGACCAGATCCGGGTTCGCGAGAGCCAGGCGGCCGACGGCGACGGCATCCGCGTGGGAGTCGTCAACGAGGGCAACGGCCTCGTCGCGGGTGGTGATCGAGCCGAAACCGGAATTGATCACGAATCCGCCACCGAACCGGCTGCGCAGATCCTGCACGAGCTCGCTGGTCGGTTCTGCGTGCAGCACGCTGAGGTACGACAGGCCCAGCGGCGCGAGTGCGTCGACGAGGGTGCCGTAGGTGGCAGCGACGTCTGCGGCATCCGTTTCGAGAGCATCCTGGATGTTGTGAGCGGGCGACAGACGGATGCCCACCCGGCCGGCGCCGACCGCGGCGGCGACCGCTTCGGCCACCTCGATCACGAAGCGGGCGCGGTTCTCGGGTGATCCGCCGTACTGGTCGTCGCGCTGGTTGGAGGCCGGTGAGAGGAACTGGTGCAGCAGGTAGCCGTTGGCGCTGTGGACTTCGACGCCGTCGAGTCCTGCCTCGATGGCGTTCCGCGCGGCGGCGACGTATTCATCACGCACGGCGGCGAGTTCGTCGAGTGTGAGGGCGTGCGGCACCGGGAACGGCAGCTTGCCTTCCGGGGTGTGTACGTCGCCCTCGATGGCGATCGCTGACGGGGCGACGATGCGGTCGGTGCCGGTGATGGCGGTGTGCGAGACACGTCCACCGTTCATGAGCTGCATGACGATGCGGCCACCGTTGGCGTGAACGGCGTCGGCGACGCGGCGCCAGCCCTCGACCTGCTCAGCGGTGACAATACCCGGCTGGCCCGCGTACGAACGGGATTCCTTGCTCGGGAACGTGCCCTCCGTAATGATCAGTCCCAGGCCGGAGCGCTGGGCATAGTGCTCGACGAGAAGGTCGCCGGGAACACCATCAGCGCCGGAGCGCAGTCGGGTGAGCGGGGCCATGACGACGCGGTTCGGGAGGGTGATGTCTCCGAGGGTGACGGGAGAGAACAAATCCATGTAACGGATGCCTTTCGGTTGCGGGGCGCGCTGATCCGCGCACCCTCGTTGGCAAACGTGGAGCACCGCTGGGCTATTCCTGATCTGGGACTTTTCCGCTTCGATTCCTCCACATCCGGGTTTCTCGGAAAGTTGTCCACACCTGCGGTTTCCCGGCCGGGTTCGGGGTCGTAATGTCAGTGGTCGCTGACAGACTCTTGCCATGGAAAAGCATGAGCAGCTCGCTGGGGAGGCACCGGAACCGGGTGCTTCCGAGCTGCTGTTCGGTGAGCCGTTCCCGGTGACCTGGTCCCAGTTGCTGGAGCAGAACTGGAAGGCGCTGGTGCTCAATCTGTGCTCGATTGAGGCGACGACGTATTCCGCGGCGCTGGCCGATGGGTGTTCGAACATTGTGGGTGAGATCGCGGACTTGCAGCGGGCTGAGGCGCGGCGGCAGGCGTGGATGGTGGAACTGATCGACGAAGCCCGGCGGGCGTCCGAGGCGAGCTTGCACGGGGTGCGGGTGCTCGGCTCGACCCTGTCCGAGGCGCGGC
>NZ_FOVM01000012.1 GCF_900115155.1 Mycetocola miduiensis | reverse complement strand
AGACGGGTTAGACGGGTTAGACGGGTTAGACGGCGAGCCTCGTCGCGAGCGCTGCACCGAGCTTGGCACCGAGCTCGATGTCGACGTTCGACCAGTAGGCGATCGCCCGGGCGCGGATCTCGTCGTTCACCACGGCGCCGACGTGCCCGATGATCTGGGCGAGGAGACGAGCCTTGGCGGCGTCGTCCATCACGTCGCGGTACAGGGTTCCGGCCTGGCCGAAGTCGTCGTCCTCCGGGTGCAGTGTCGCCGAGGTGCGCAGGAGCTCACCGTCGTTCTGCCATCCGGTCGACTCGGCAGCGCGTGCCGGGTCGGCGTGCGGGCCGCCGAACGAGTTCGGTGCGTAGACGGGACGGTCGGCTGGTGGGAAATCGATCCGCGCCGCGCCGTCCTTCGAGTAGCTGTTCACCTGTGTCTTCGCCGCGTTCACCGGGAGCTGGGCGTGGTTGACGCCGACGCGGTAACGCTGGGCGTCCGCGTACGAGAAGATGCGGGCCTGCAGCATCCGGTCGGGGCTTGCCGCGATTCCCGGAACGAAGTTCGCCGGCGAGAATGTGGCCTGCTCGATCTGCGCGAAGTAGTTCTCCGCGTTCCTGTTGAGCGTCATGGTGCCGACCTTGATCAGCGGGTAGTCGCCGTGCGGCCAGACCTTGGTGACGTCGAACGGGTTGAAGCGGTAGGTCTTCGCGTCCTCGTACGGCATGACCTGGACGGACAGGGTCCAGGTGGGGAAGTTGCCCTCCGCGATGTTCGTGTACAGGTCGTGCTGGTGGAAGTCGGCGTCCTGGCCCGCGATCTCGGCCGCCTGGTCTGCCGAGAGCACCTCGATGCCCTGGTTGGTCTTGAAGTGGTACTTCACCCAGAACCGCTCGCCTTCAGCGTTGATCCACTGGTAGGTGTGCGAACCGAAGCCGTCCATCTTGCGCCAGGATGCCGGCAGGCCGCGGTCGCCCATCAGCCAGGTGACCTGGTGAGCGCTCTCAGGAGACTGGCTCCAGAAGTCCCACTGCATGTCGTTGTTGCGCAGGTTCGAGCCCGGGAGGCGCTTCTGCGAGTGGATGAAGTCGGGGAACTTGATGCCGTCGCGGATGAAGAAGACGGGGGTGTTGTTTCCGACGAGGTCGTAGTTGCCCTCAGACGTGTAGAACTTGAGGGCGAAACCGCGCGGGTCGCGCCAGGTGTCAGGGGAACCCTGCTCGCCGGCCACGGTCGAGAAACGGGCGAGCATCTCGGTCGTCGCGCCCTGCTGGAACAGCGCGGCACGGGTGAACCGCGACACGTCCTCGGTGGTCTCGAACGTTCCGAACGCTCCACCGCCCTTGGCGTGCACGACACGCTCCGGCACACGCTCACGGTTGAAGTGGGCAAGCTTCTCGGTCAGGTAGCTGTCGATCAGCGGGATGGCGCCGTCGGCGCCGACGGTCAGCGACTGCGAGTCAGCCGCGACCGGGGTACCGGTGTTGGTGGTGGTGTACGAGTTGTCGGGCATGGATCTCCTTGATGGTGCAGGTGGGGCGTGTTGCAGTTCGGGCATTTCAGGCAGCGCCACGCTGCACAGGCAGCGGGGCGCGGAAGAGGTGAGGCTCAGCCGAGCGGCGCGGTCGCGCAGTCGGGGCACAGGCCCCAGTAGGTCACTTCGGCGGTGGTGAGGGTGAATCCGGATGTTTCGGCCGGGGTCAGGCACGGAGCGGCACCGACCGCACAGTCCACGTCCCCGATCGCGCCGCAGCGCGAACAGACGATGTGATGATGATTGTCACCGACGCGCAATTCGTACCGCGCCGGGGAGCCGGCCGGTTCGATGCGCCGAGCGAGACCGGCATCCGTCAGCGCGCTGAGCACGCCATAGACCGCTTGCAGCGACGTGTCGGGCAGCTCGGAGCGCACCACATCGAAGACACCCTGGGCGTCGGCGTGCGGGTTGCTCTCCAGCGCGCGCAGCACCGCGACGCGCTGTTCGGTGGCACGCAGGCCGGCGGAGCGCAGCAGGTCGCGTTCCGTTCCTGGCCGGGTCGTCGTCATGCCCCCAGCCTAGCCATTATTTTGAACCCTTCAAAACTGAGGGCGTGTCACCCGGGAGCTCAGTTCGCGTAGATCCGCGTCGCCCCAGCCTCGAACGCGGTCAGGTCGCCGGTCTCGCCGGTCCGGTAGGCGCGCCGGCCGACGACGAGCATGTAGAACAGGAACGCACCGAGGGCTGCGGCCCCGATCCCGATCTTCACCGGCCATGGCCACGGCTGCGGGGTGACGAATCCTTCCAGGATCCCCGCCACGAGCAGGACGAGCACGAGTCCGATGGCCACGGTGAACAGGGCGCGCGCGTCCTGGGCGAGCGCCTGGCCCCGCGTGCGGTTGCCAGGGGCCACCCACGCCCAGAAGATCCGCAGCCCGGCGGCCGCGGCGACGAAGATCGCGGTCAGTTCGAGCATCCCGTGTGGGGCGATGTAGAGAAAGAAGGTGTCGCCGTGACCGAAGCTGAAGAGCACAGCGGCCGTGACACCCAGGTTCTTGGCGTTCTCCAGCACCACGTACGGCACCCAGACGCCGGTGACGCCGAACGCGATGCACTGGGCGGCGATCCAGGCGTTGTTCGTCCACACCTGCCCGGCGAAGGATGCCGCAGGGTTCTCCGAGTAATAGTCGACGAAGTCTTCCTCAGCCAACTTCTGCAACTGCTCCGCGCTGCCCAGGTTCGCGAGCACCTGCGGGTCGCCGAGGATCCACGCCGCCCAGAGGGCTGCGACCAGGAAGGTGCCGAGGGCCACAGCGAGGGTGAGCCAGCGCAACCGGTACAGGGCGGCCGGCAATTGGAGCACGAAGAACCGTGGCAACTGGCTGAGCACGTTCGACCCCGCCGCGGTGAATTTCAGCCGCGCCTTGGACAGGCTGACACTCAGCCGGTCACCGTGCACGGTCGACCCCGCCGTTGTCTTGATCGCCGACAACTGCGTCGCTCCGGCCTGGTAGCGGTCGATCAGTTCGTCGGCTTCGGCGCCCGACAACGAGCGCTTCGACGCGAGCGCGTCGAGGCGGGCCCACTCTTCGCGGTGGGCTGCGCTGTAGGCATCAAGATCCATCTGCTTAGATACTATTCATGGCAGAGCCCGGCGGCACACTCTCGAACATGCCGGACTCCTCCGAGCTCCTCACCGGGGAGGCGGTCGCCCTCGACGTCCAGTCGACGAGCTTCATCCTCCGGGCAGCTGGCGCAATTCTCGACTTCCTCCAGACCGTCGTGCTCGCCGGCGCCTTCTTCTGGCTCCTCTTTGTCCTCGCCGGCCAGGGGGTGATCGACCAGTCCGCGATCGCGGCCTTCTCGACCTCCATCATTGTTTTCTGCTGCGTCGTCGTGCCCACCGCCGTCGAGACGCTGAGCCACGGCCGGTCACTCGGCAAACTTGCGATCGGCGCGCGGATCGTCCGGGACGACGGTGGGGCATCCGGCTTCCGGCACGCGTTCATCCGCGCCCTGACCGGTTTCCTCGAGATCTACATGACCCTCGGCGGCGTCGCAGCCCTGACCGGTCTGCTGTCGACGAGATCGAAACGCCTCGGCGACATGCTGGCAGGCACCTACGCCCAGCAGGAACGCGTTCCCCGGGTCACCGAGCCCGTGTTCGGCATGCCGCCAGCGCTGGCTTCCTGGGCGGAACTGGCGGACGTGGCACGGATGCCCGACCGCCTGTCACGCCGGATCGCCCAGTTCCTCAAGCAGGCACCGAAGCTGACGCCGGCGACGCGGGCGCGACTCGCGCAGGACCTCGCCGCCGAGGCATCCGCCTGGGTATCGCCCGTGCCGTTGGTCGACCCTGAGACCTTCCTCTACGCGGTGGCCGCCGCCCGTCGCGACCGCGAGTACGTCGCGCACCTTCTCGAACGAGAACGGCTCGCTCGGATCCAACCGGTGCTCACCGGGCGGCCGCACGGGTTCCCCGACCGCTAGGCGGCTCACTCAACCGGTCCGTTTCCCGACCCGCCGAGGCTCCCCCGCCGACGCGCCGACGCGACCCGAAACCATCCGCCCGCCCTCCGGTGCGCGAAACGGCGCCGCCGGCCGAAGCCAGGCGACGCCGTTTCGAGGAGCCGACTTAGTAGCGGTAGTGGTCGACCTTGTACGGGCCGTCGACCGTGACACCGATGTACGCAGCCTGTTCCTCAGACAGCGTCGTCAGTTCGACGCCGAGGGCATCGAGGTGCAGGCGGGCCACCTTCTCGTCGAGGTGCTTCGGCAGCACGTAGACGCCGACCGGGTAGTTCTCCCTGTGCGCGAACAGCTCGATCTGCGCGAGGACCTGGTTGGTGAACGAGTTGCTCATGACGAACGACGGATGCCCCGTGGCATTTCCAAGGTTCATCAGTCGCCCCTCGCTCAGGACGAGGATCGACCGGCCGGTCGGCAGGCGCCACTCGTGCACCTGCGGCTTGATCTCGACGCGTTCGGCGCCCTCGAGCGACTCCAGCCCGGCCATGTCCACCTCGTTGTCGAAGTGTCCGACGTTGGCGACGATGGCCTGGTGCTTCATCCGGAGCATGTGTTCCGTGGTGATGACGTTGAGGTTGCCTGTGCCGGTGACGAAGATGTCGACCTGCTCGACGACGCTTTCGATCTTCGCGACCTGGTAGCCGTCCATCGCCGCCTGGAGGGCGCAGATCGGGTCAACTTCGGAGACGATGACGCGCGCACCCTGGCCGCGGAGGGCCTCAGCAGCACCCTTTCCGACATCGCCGTAGCCGACGACGAAGGCGACCTTGCCGCCGATGAGGACGTCGGTGGCGCGGTTCAGCCCGTCCGGCAGTGAGTGTCGGATGCCGTACTTGTTGTCGAATTTGCTCTTCGTGACCGAGTCGTTCACGTTGATGGCGGGGAACAGCAGTTCACCGTTCTTGAAGAGCTCGTACAGGCGGTGAACCCCTGTGGTCGTCTCCTCGGTGACACCGAGGATGTCGGCGCCGATCTTGGTCCAGCGGTCGGGCGAGACCGCGAGCGAACGGCGGAGGAGGTCGAGGACGACCTTGCCCTCTGCGCTGTCCGCTGCAGTGGCCTCCGGGACCGCACCGGCAAGTTCGTAGGTCCGTCCGTTGTGAACGAGCAGGGTGGCGTCCCCGCCGTCGTCGAGGATCATGTTCGGGCCGGACCAGTCGGCGCCAGCGGCGTCCGCCTCGGCCGTCCAGTCGAAGATCTGCTCGGCGCACGCCCAGTACTCTTCGAGGGTTTCGCCCTTCCATGCGAACACCGGTACTCCGGCGGGGGCGTCGACGGTGCCGGTGGGGCCGACGGCGATCGCCGCGGCGGCCTCGTCCTGGGTCGAGAAGATGTTGCAGCTCGCCCAGCGGACCTGGGCACCGAGGGCGACGAGGGTTTCGATCAGCACAGCGGTCTGCACCGTCATGTGCAGCGACCCGGCGATACGGGCGCCGGCCAGGGGCTTCGACGCGCCGAACTCGTCGCGCAGGGCCATCAGACCGGGCATCTCGTTCTCAGCCAGCCGGATCTGGTGGCGGCCCGCTTCAGCGAGCGACAGGTCGCGAACCTGGAACGCCGGAGCGGTGGACGGAGCGGTCGATGTGGCGGATGCTGCGGGCGGAGTAAGCGTCATGGCCCTATTCTCGCAGACCTCCCGGCGTGCTGGCCGTGCGTCAGCGGGCCCCGGGAAGCTAGGCGGTCTGTCCCGCGTCCCGGAGGAGCTGGTGACGGATGACCTGCCAGCCCTGCGGCGCGCTCATCCGCTCGGCGTGGATCGAGCACAGGTCGTACGTGTGCGGTTCACGCGCCAGGGACAGCGGGCCGAGGACGGCCATCGAGTCCGCGTAGTCGTACGTAAGCGTCGAGACCGCGTCGCGGGAGCATCCGACTTTCGAACATGGCCTCTCAAACATTCTCCACACGATACAAGCTGGCGGCCCGTTCGCGGGGCACCTCGCCGAGCCGACGGCGAATAGAATGGCGTCATGGCCAGACGCACCACCCGGAGCAGCACATACGCCCGGCGAGCGGTGCGGCACGACCGCCATGGGCGCTCGGAACGGAGCCCGGCGACCGGTCCGCACCTCGACCCGCTGAAGAACCGAATCGACAGCTTCGACATGACCGTCGCAGCCGCCGCGGACTTTCTGCGCAGTGCATGGCCGGACGACCTGGCCAAGGTGCGATTCGAGGTCGGGGCCATGCCCCTCGGCATCCTGCCCGACGGCACCGTCCCACGCTGGTGGACGAGTTCCTCCGAGGGCCGTATCGTGCTGTATCGGTTACCGATCCAACGGATGAGCAAACTGCACCGCGACGACGAGCTGCACCAGCGGATGATGATCGAGAGCTGCGTCTTCAGAGCGACCGCCGAGCTCATCGGTAAGGACCCGTGGGATCTAGGGCCTGACCGATTCCACTTCTAGCTCGACCGATCGCTCACGGACGGCGCGGTCACCGCGGGTAAACGGTGACCGGGGTAGCCAGCGGACTAGTGGGTTGAATCGGGTATGCTGACAGGCCGGCTGCGGATTCGAAGCTCACCTGGGCGTGGGCGCCACCGACTCCGCTGACGTTGTACGCCCGGCCGGAAGGGACCGTGGGAGCGGCTGCTCCCCCTGCCGGAACGGCCAACTGGGTCACCACCCCTGCCTGGTCCGTCATGGTGACGTCGAGGTCGGCGCCCGTCGGGTTGAACAGGTGCAGTCGCGCGCCCTCCCCCGGTGCCACGGCCAGTTCGATCGTGTCTTCCAGGGGTGCGGATGCTCCGAACCAGGCGAAGTCGCTGGATTCGCCGGCGACGGCGGTCGTGCGGGCAGATGCAACGAATGGCAGATCCGACGAGATCACGACCGAGTAGCTTCCCGCAGTCATGTCGGTGAGGCTGATCTCCTGGACGACGCCGCCCTCAATGGAGTAGTTCAGGGGCTGGGGCGGCTCTGTGCCCTGTTCACTGACGAAACTGATGTTCATCTGGGCTGGGTCGGTTCCCGGCACGAAGATGCGCAGCGCGCCGATGCTGTCGTCGTAGATTCCGGTGTCCGGCGCCGGGCCTGCGCCGCCGAGAACAACGCCGGGCAGCACCTGGGTGCTCGACGGGGGCGCGGTCGGCAGGGACAACTCGACTCCCCCAGGGGTGATTCCCCGAGTGACACTCTGCTGCAGCGCGGCGACGACGTGCCCTCCGCTCGACTGGACCCGAATCACCGGAGTGCGGACGCCTGGCGCGAAGCTCGCGACAGCGAACACCCGGTTCTGGCCGGCGGGGACGAGAATTCCCCTGGCGCCTGGCGCGTCGATCGCACCGGTCTCGCTGAAGAACGACAGGTCGATGACGGCGTCAGCCCTGCTTGGGTTGCTGAGAGACAGCACACTCGTCCTGCCCACGTCTGTCGACCCGGCGACAAGCCAGCTGTCTGCGCTGGCTTCGCCGCACGCCGTCGCCGCAAGCCCGGTCAGGTCGTCGAGGCCGGCGACCTGGGACTGCGCGGCGGCGATCCGAGGTCGCTCCTCTCCTTCGCCGCCGGACACGCTGAGCACGGTGGGTGTGCCGAATTGGTCTCCGGTGAGATTGTCTGGCGCCGCAATGACCGTCTGCTCCGGGGCGGAACTGGCGGCAGTGGTGAGCTCCGGCGCGGCGAAACTGGCGAAGGAGGCATCCCCGCCCTGACGCAGCAGCGGGCCAGCGCAGAGCCGGGACTGGTCGGACGCTGTTGGGGTCACCGTCGTCTTCGGTGCATTCACGGCGAGGACCGGGAGTGCATCCTGCCCGACGACCAGCCCGGCGCCGAGGAACACGGCGGCTCCGACGACGCCGGTGAGAACCCGGCCGCTCGTAGCGGCGATACGGCGCTTATCGGCCATGACTTTCCTGACTGTCTGCACTGTGGCTGGATGTCCTGTGGCTGGTTGCCTGGCCGTCTGCGGCCGGGCTGCCCGCGGAGCGGCTGAGAGCAAAGGCATCGGACTGCCGGGGTTCGACCCCGTCGCCCGCCTCCGTCTCGGTGGAGCCCGGCTCCGGCGCGGCCGCGTGGGCTTCCCGTTCGTCGATCTCGTTGGACTCAGCGGCGAGTTCCAGTTCGATAGCCTTCTCCGCCTCGGCGGCCGCATCCCGCTCCGCTCGCTCGGCGCGGCTCAGCCGCGGCGCGGGATCAGGGGAACGACGGCCGATGATTCTCGGCCGCGCCTCCGCTGCACGCCGCGACGCGGCCGTCGGGATCGCCAGCAGCAACGTGAAGCCGAAAATGAGCCCAAGAGTGAGAAGGACGAGCGTCGAAACGAGCGGCACGTCGCCGCCGACGGCCGCGGGCGGCACGGGTTCGCCCTCGAAACGCCAGAGGGTCCCCCGGTCAGTGGGTCCGACATGTGCGAACGCGGCGTTGGCGTTGAGGGATGCCGCCGCCCGGTTGGCCATCTCCTGAGCCGGGGACGATGCCGGCTCGCCGACTGTTGAGGGCGGGGAGTCCAGAAGGACGAACTGCAGGCGGTAATCCGCCAGCAGCGCGCTCAGGTCGAGGCCGCCCTGCGAAACGAGGTTGCCGGCAAGCGTGGCGACTTTCGTGTCGTTGTCGGTGAGCGACGTGTCGGTCGTGACCACGGTGGACTGGTTGTCGAGAGTGTCCCCGACGCCGTTGACGACGCGTGCGGAGACCCCGCCGTCAGGCTCGGGGGTGAGGATCATCGTCCGGAGCGAGGGGTCAGCGGATGCCGCGGCCGCGACGTACGCGGGAAGAGTCCTGCCGTTGCTCGCTGCGACCTGTCCGCCGCCCGTCACGAGGCTCGCACCCATCGGTACGGCAACGACGAGCGCGAGGATCCCGATCACGAGGGCTGGTAGCGCCGCCGATCGACGGAGGCTGTCGAACCCGACGGTCGCCGCGCCCACGAGACCGAGCCAGTACAGGCTCAACGCGGATCCCGGCCAAATCGACACGACGGCAGAGCCGGTCACCGTGAGGAACAGGTGCGAGGCGGCAGCGGCCGTCGCGAGGCCAAGCAGCGCCGTGACCACCAGGACGGCGGCCCGTCCGCTGCCCGGGAGGAACAGGGCGAGGAGCGCCATCACGATGAGCGGCGCGAGAAGCACGGGGACGAGAAGGTACGCCGGAACGCCGGACAGCCCGAGGGCATCCGACATCGAGTCCCAGGCCGGGTTGCCCGCAGGCAGGCCCAGGACGAGTTCCCATCCCGTCGGCGATGCCGTCTGCACGGGCACGCCGGGATCGGCGAGGAGCCGGACCCAGTTCTGTGCAACGATCCCCTGCTGCCAGAGGAGCGGTGCGAACAGCGCGGCACTGGGGACGACGAGCCAGAACACCCTGGCGACGTGGCGACCCGAGAACGCGAGGGCGAGAAGCCAGAGCACAAGGAGGGCGGGGGCCAGCGCCGGCGCTGTCGCAAGGGTCGCCGCGAGGAGCATTGACGCCACTGCGGCTGAACCCCATGAGCGTGCAGCGGCGCACCCGGTGTAAAACAACCACGGCAACAACAGGTGGACGAGGATCCCGGACAGGTTTCCTGCCAGAAGCGCTGAGAGGAAGGGCGGGGCAACCGTCCAGAGAACGGCTGCGATCAACCGGTATCCGCTTCGTTCGGTGAGGCGGGTGGCCGCGAACCAGCCGCCGAGTGTTGCGAGCGGCAACGCCAGCAGCATCACCAGGACGAGCGCGTATGACGGGTTCCAGAAGGTCATCGTGCCGAGCACGGCGACCACGGCGGAGAACGGGTCAGCGGCACCGGTGAAGCCCAGTCCGATGTCTCGCCAGCCGTAACCGATGTGCTGCCACAGGCCGCCCACCGAAGCGGAGAGTGGTAGCAGGGTGCCGCCTTCGACGGCGGATGCCGCGAGCAGGCTGAAGAAGAGGGCGGCACTGACCAGACCCGATGCGAGAACGAGCCAGGCGCCTCCTCCAGTGAAGAACCGAAGGTCGCTGCGCTCAACGGTGTACACCGCCACGCCGGCTTCACGACGGAGCCGCCGGCGCCTGCGCACTTCGGTGGTCGGGATACGCAGCGCCGAGAGCGAGGACCAGCCGGCCACCTTCGACCGGCGAAGGTTCTTTCTCGCCCGCACGATGCGAATGGGGCTGAACGCCACACGGAAGGCCGCCGCGATCTCGGAGCCGACGAGGCCCGGTTGTTTGCTGACGATCCGGCCGATCCCCCTCAGGATTCCGAGGGGGACGAGGGAGAGCCAGTGCAGCCAGACGACAGCCGCCGGAGCGTAGACGAGGCGACGGTACAGCTGAGCACCCCGGGCCTGCCGCGCCCGCTTGCGCTTGGCTGCGGGCCGGTTCGAACGGCTCGGCCCGGCGATGCCTGAACCCTGGGTGAGCACGATGGCGGACGGCACGACCGTCACCCGGTGCCCAGCCAGTCTCGCTCGCGTGCAGAAGTCGAGGGCGTCATCGGCGGAGCCGAACGCGGGGTCGAAACCGCCGAGCTGTTCCCAGACGGTGTGGCGGACGAGCATCCCGGCAGGCGCGACGCCGAGGACGTCGCTGACCGAGTCATGCTGGCCCTGGTCGAGTTCGTTCTCGACCAGGAGAACGGTCGCCCCGAATGGCGTCACAGACTCGCCGAGCGACACAATCGTCGAGCCGTCAGCGGCATCCCTGAGCTTGGGTCCGGCGATGGCGACGGATGGAGCGACCTCGATCGCCCCGAGCAGCCGCGCGAGCGCGTCCGGCTCCGGTGCCGTGTCCTGCGCGAGGAGCCAGAGAAACTCGTCCGGCCCGCTGGGCTGCTCGAGAACGCGGATCCCGGCGGCAAGGGCCTGCCCGAAGTTCAGCCGCTCTCCCGACGTCACAATGCGATCAATGTTCGCCTGTTCGAGAGCGAGGGTCGTGGCGGCCGGTGCGTCGCACGCCACAGCGACGACGACATCGGGTTGGCGCGACTGTGCCGCGAGGGCGTCGAGGGTGCCCTGAAGGCCGGCGGGGCCGGCCGGGCCGGTGCCGTCATGCACGACAAGGATTGCTGTTACTCGGGGAGACATCGCGTCCAGACTATGTCGGGCGCGCCTCCCGGTCCCAGACCGGCTCGGCGTGGCACGATATCGCGCCGAAGCCTGGCCGGTTTCACCGGCCGGTTGAGCGGATGATGCCAGTCAGAAGAGGGTGCTAAACCGCGCGCTTTTTCAGTTTGCGACGTTCACGCTCGGAGAGGCCACCCCAGATACCGAACCGCTCGTCATTCTCGAGGGCGTACTCCAGGCACTGCGTGCGGACCTCGCAACTAGTGCAGATGCGCTTCGCATCGCGGGTCGAGCCGCCTTTCTCAGGGAAGAAGGCCTCCGGGTCGGTCTGCGCACAGAGAGAATCGGACTGCCAGGCGAGCGGATTATCGTCGTCGACAGCCTTGCGAACACCAGGTACGCCCAGCTGGACCGGATCGATGAACCAGTCTTCGGGAACACCAGAGCGATATTCAGGTGACATATCTCTCTCCCCACTTGTTGCCCGTGCGCCACGCGGCGCTAGAGATAATTACACCCGTGTAATTTGCTTTCGTCAAGTCGCAGATAGTAAACCCTCAACCCCCAATGGAGGGTTCACCGCGTGTTTACCGGCGTGTCGCCTGTTCGATCTTTTCCTTCGCGGCCGCTGAGCGACCTCGCTAGGGAACCGCCGAATCAAGGTCGAGGACTCTTCGCCTCCAAGCGTGCGCGCCACGCCGAGTCGACCATTTCGACAAGGGTGTGCCGCATCCGCCAGTCGAGATCCCGCGCGGCGAGTTCGCCGGAGGCGACGATTCGAGCGGGATCGCCGGGGCGGCGGTCGGCAACCTCCGGGGTGAAGTCGATCCCGGTGACGTCCCGCACAGCAGCCATGATCTCCCCCACCGAGACACCCTCGCCGGAGCCGAGGTTGTAGACGGGTTCGATGTCGTCACCGGCGTCGAGCCGCCTGGCGGCCGCGACGTGCGAAAGCGCGAGGTCGCCGACATGGATGTAGTCACGCACGCACGTGCCGTCAGGCGTCGGGTAGTCGGCTCCGTTGATCCGGGGAGTGCGGCCGGCAAGGAGCGCGTCGAAGACCAGCGGCAACAGGTTGTGCGGACTGGTGTCGTACACGTCGGGGTAGCCGGAGCCGATGACGTTGAAATAACGGAGGGACGTGTGGCGGAGCCCGGCGGCGACCTCCTGGTCACGGAGAAGCCATTCACCGATGAGCTTTGATTCTCCGTACGGGGACTCCGGGCTCTTGGGCGTCTCCTCGGTCACCAGGTCGGTGTCCGGTGTGCCGTACACCGCGGCGCTCGATGAGAACACCATCCGGTCGATGTCGAGTTCAGCCATCGCTTCGAGGAGCACGAGTGTGCCTGTCACGTTCTGCGCGTAGGTGTGGAGTGGCCGCTGGACCGAAACTCCGGCGTACTTGAAACCGGCGACGTGAACCACGCCGGTTACCGCGTGCTGCCCGAGGGTCGAGCGGACGATCTCCCGGTCGAGGATGTTCCCCCGGACGAAGGGGACGCCCTCGGGAACGAATCCGGCATGCCCGCTCGACAGGTCATCAAGGACGACAACGTCGATTCCCTGTTCGGCGAATGCGCGGACGACGTGCGCGCCGATGTATCCGGCGCCTCCGGTGACCAGCCAGGTCATAATGCCTCCTCGATCCCGGGCGACGACAGCCGCCCGGTATCGAGCCTAGGGCACACCGAATTGGGGCCGCCGCTCAGCGCATGCCCGCCATGAGGGATCTGCCGAACGAGTCAGAGTTTTCGGTGCCGGCGGGGCCGAAACGTCGCTCGGGGAGCCTGCGGAATCCGTCGCGTCGGAGTTCGACGACGGTGGCGATCGTGGCGTACACGACCGAGGCCAGAAGGAGGATCAGTAGCAACATCATGGC
Source organism: Mycetocola miduiensis (assembly GCF_900115155.1). Classification (GTDB taxonomy): domain Bacteria; phylum Actinomycetota; class Actinomycetes; order Actinomycetales; family Microbacteriaceae; genus Mycetocola_A; species Mycetocola_A miduiensis. Next base: position 60,912 of record NZ_FOVM01000012.1, on the reverse strand, counting down.
AGTAAATCTAGGTATTGCCAGATACTGCCAACAGTGGCAGAGTTGCCACAGTTCGATACATTCCTGCCAATGCGAAAGGCTCCGACATGTTGAAGAAAATCGCCGTCCTCGCCCTGCCCGAGATGGCCCCGTTCGAATTCGGGGTGCTCTGCGAGGTGTTCGGCATCGACCGATCGGACATGGGCGGGCCGACGTTCGACTTCCACATCGTGGCCGCTGAGCCCGGTCCGATCCGCACCAAGCTCGGCTTCGACCTCGTCATTGACAAAGGACTCGACGAGGCGAGGGATGCCGACCTCATCGCTGTTCCCGCCTTCTCCGTCGGTACCCTCGACCCCCGCATCATCGAACTCCTGCAACAAGCGGAGGCGCGCGGAGCGTGGATTCTCAGCGTCTGCACCGGCGCCTTCGCGCTTGCGGAGGCCGGGATCCTCGACGGCAGGCGCAGCACGACGCACTGGATGTACACCGACCGGCTCACCCGTAACTACCCCGCGACAACGGTCGACGCCGACGTCCTGTTCGTCGAGGACCGCCGGGTCATCACCGGCGCAGGAACGGCTGCAGGCATCGACGCGTGCCTGCACCTTGTTCGAACTGAACTCGGTGCGGCAGCCGCGAATGTGATCGCGAGGCGGATGGTGGTGCCTCCCCAGCGGGACGGCGGGCAGGCGCAGTTCATCCAGGCGCCGATCCCCGAGCGGCAGAGCGATTCGTTCGCCGGCGTGACCGAATGGATGCTTGCGAACCTCGCCGAGGACCTGCCCGTCGACGTGCTGGCAGCGAAAGCGCTCATGTCTGAGCGCACGTTCGCCCGCCGGTTCCGCGCGGAGATGGGCGCAACACCGGCGGCCTGGTTGAACCGGCAACGCCTGATCCGTGCCCAGCAGTTGCTCGAGCGCACCGACGTCGGGCTGGAGCAGATCGCGACGGAGTCCGGCTTCGGATCATCCGCCGTGATGCGTCACCACTTTTTGAAGGTGCTCCACACCACTCCGAATGCCTATCGCCGCACGTTCAGCTGCACCGGCGAGGCGGTGATGGCTGCGGGCTGACGGGTCGCTACAGCCGCGTGCTGGCGACGAAGAGCTCGCCAGTTCCCCGCACGGCAATGCTGCCCTCATCCGCAGTGATGTAGACGGCATCGCCCTGGCGCAGGTCGATGGTGCCGGATGCCCCGGCGAGCGTCAGGTCGCCGGCCGTCGCGATGGCGATGGCTACCCCAGGCAGATCGACCGTCGGCAATCCGTCCCCGGACGCGACGACGTGACTCAGCTCGAAGTCGGGTACGCCCGGGCGGTAGAGCTCGACCCCGTCCGCCGCTCGCTCCGGCCGGAGGTACGGCACGGGCAGGGGCGTGAAGTCGAGGACGCTGAGGAGTTCTGCCACGTCGATGTGCTTCGGCGTGAGCCCGCCGCGGAGGACATTGTCGCTCGCGGCCATCAGCTCGACACCGAATCCGCGGAGGTACGCATGGATGTTGCCTGCGGGCAGGTAGAGCACCTCACCTCGCCGAAGGGTGACGCGGTGAACGAGGAGTGACACGACGATGCCCGGGTCGCCCGGGTAGTGGTCGGCGAGCATCCGCACCGTGTCGACGGCGGGCGTCAGCGGAGCGGACGCTGCGGCGTCGGTCACCGCCGCTACCAGCACGGAAACGTCCTCCCCCAGGAGGGATCCGACGACCCGGCGGAGCACCTCCGAATCGGGACCGTTGAGAGACGACCGAAAAGAGCTGAGCGCGGCGCGGGTCTCGGCGGACAGCCCGGGGACGGCGAGCAGGGCGTCGACGTCGGCGGCGGCATCAGCCACGGGCCGGAACCCGCAGAGCGCTTCGAAGCGCTCGCTCAGCGCGAAGATCAGTTCCGGTTTGTGGAACGCGTCCTTGTAATTTCGGATGGGATCGTTCTGGGCCAGGCCGGCGGCGTTCTCCCGGGCGAACCCGTCTGCGGCCTGTGCGGCCGACGGGTGAGCCTGCAAAGACAGCGGGGCGTTCGCGGCGAGGAGCTTGAGCAGGAACGGCAGCCGCGGTTCGGCGAGGCCGGCGGATGCCGGGTCGTGCTCGACCCAGTCGGCGAGCGTTTCGAACCCGCCGACGGCGCCGGGGGTGACGATCCTGGCCGGCGAACCGGGGTGTGCCCCGAGCCATAATTCCGCCTCAGGTTGCCCTGACGGCGCCACGCCGAGCAGGGCGGCAATGTCGGTAGCGGAACCCCAGGCGTAGTTGCGGGGTGTGTTGGCGATGGGAACAAACACAGGCTCGTCCTAACGGGGTGCCGGGGCGTGCGGGATTATCGCCACCCTACAACGGCAGCGAGGCGGTGTTCACCCGCCGTTGTCCGTTCGGCCAACCGTATTGTCGGGCGCCCGGGCCGTTACCTAGGCTCTGAGGAGATTCTTTACGCTGCCCAAGACGCAATGGAGCCACGCATGCCGTTCGAACCCCTCGCCAGCGATTTCTACGGATTCGAGACGCTCCTCAACGGGCAGGAGCAGGACGCCCTGATGCGGATCCGCGACTACATGGAGGGCACCGTCCGCCCCGTCATCAATGACTACTGGGAGCGCGCTGAGTTCCCGCACGAGCTCATCGGATCCTTCCTCGAAACGGATGTCGCCCGGTTCCCGTTTGCGGAAACCCGCCCGTTCGAGAACTCCGCCGTTTTCCGGGGGCTGGTGTCGATGGAGATGGCCAGGGTCGACGCATCGATGGCCACGTTCGTCGGCGTGCAGGAGGGCCTCGCGATGGGGTCGATCAGTGTGTGTGGTTCGCAGGAGCAGCGCGATACCTGGCTGCCGAAGATGGCGTCAGGCGAGGTCATCGGCGCTTTCGGCCTGACCGAACCGCTCTCGGGAAGCGACAGCGCCCGGGGACTCCGGACGACCGCGACGAGGGACGGGGACTCCTGGGTCCTCAACGGTTCGAAGCGCTGGATCGGCAACGCCACCTTCAGCGACATCACGATCATCTGGGCGAAGGACTCCGCAGACGACCAGGTCAAGGGATTCCTCGTGGAGACGTCAAGCCCGGGCTACACCGCCACGAAAATCGACCGCAAAATCGCCCTGCGTCCTGTGCAGAACGCCGATATCGTCCTCGACAACGTCGTGGTTCCCGAGCGCATGCGGCTCGCGAACGCCCGATCGTTCCGTGACACCGCCAAAGTGTTGCGGCTGACCAGGGCCGCCGTGGCGTGGTCGAGTGTCGGCGTCGCGGTGGGGGCATATGAGGCGGCCGTGGCGTACGCGAAGGAACGGGAACAGTTCGGCCGGAAGATCGCCGAGCACCAACTCGTGCAGGACCTGCTCGCAAAATGCCTGGGCAACATCACCGCGTCGATGGCCATGTGCGTGCGGGTCTCCCAGATGCTCGATGAAGGCACCCAGCGAGACGAACACTCGGCGCTGGCGAAAGGGTTCTGCACGTCACGGATGCGGGAGACCGTGGCGTGGGCCCGCGAGGCGATGGGCGGGAACGGCATCGTCCTCGACTATGAAGCCGCACGGTTCTTCGCCGACGCCGAAGCACTGTACTCATACGAGGGCACCCGGGAAATGAATTCGCTGATCGTCGGACGGGCCATCACCGGCAAAGCTGCGTTCGTCTAGTCCGAGAAACGCGCCCCGCGCACCGGATGATCACTCCGGTACACCGGCTGCAGCGGAACAGCAAGTCGATCCCAAGCGGATACTGGAGGTGCGAGGATCGTTCCCGTGCCGGCCGGTTGGCCGGCCGTTACCCGGAGGAGGATCACATGCCGCCTGTGCGCCTGCGGCCAGGATGCCACCTCGCCGTGACCTGGGGAATCGACGACAAGTTCGGGGGAATGACCGGGGCGCTTCTGCATCGTTCCCGCGCCTTCGTCCGGCTTGGTGAGGTGCAGGTCGACGTCGTCACCTTCGATTTGCGGCCGGACTACCCGGCCCTCGAGCAGCGGCTGCGCGCATCCGGCGAGCTCACCGACGGCATGACGCTGTTAAACATCTGGGACTGGCTCAGGGAGAAAACGCCGCCGGACGATCCCGATGAGGCGCATGCCGCCAGGAGAGCGACCTTCACGCCGCTTTCCGTGGACCAGGCAGACACGTCGGTGCGACGGGACGGGCGTGAGCTGATGCGCATCCGCCGCGCCGGCGACGGAGGGACCGATCTTCAGGTCGACCATTACCGAAGTGACGGAACACTGGCCGTGTCCGATCGCCGTGACGTGCACGAGCGAGGCACGCCGGGCGGGCGCGTGATCGTCTGGTGCGATGCGGAGGGACAACCACGTCGACGATGGACGAGCGCCAGGTCGCTTTACCGGTGGTGGCTCGACCAGCTGAGGGACGGCCGGCCGACGACCCTCATCGTCGACAGCAAAACGAGTGCGAGGTTCCTCGCCGGCTACCGAAGGCGAGGGCTTCTGACGTTTCATGTCGTCCATGCCTCGCATCGCCAGAGCTCTTCCGACCCGCTTCAGGTTCGCGCGTCGCGCGCCGATGTCTTCCGGTCGCCCGAAGGATTCGACCGATTCGTGTTCCTCACCGAACGTCAACTCGCAGACGCCCGGCTCGTCCTGGGCACGCACGCACGCCTGACGGTGATTCCCAACGGCAGGGATGTCTCCCGTGACGCGCTCGATTCGCTGGCATCGGACCGGGACCCGTATCGCGGCATCGTCCTGGCGTCGCTTGATTCGCGGAAACGCGTGGAACACGCTGTGCAGGCGGTATCTTCCGTCCCCCACGCGATCCGCCTCGATGTTTTCGGCGAGGGGCCAGGCCGTCCGAAAGTGGAACGCGCCGTCGCGAAAGCGGCGGGCAGCCAGGCGAGAATCACCCTCCACGGTTACCGGGCGGGCGCAAGCCGGGAACTTGCCGAAGCGTCATTCCTGCTGCTCACGTCGAAGAGCGAGGGTCTGCCGCTCGTGCTCGTCGAGGCCATGGCGAACGGATGCGTGCCGATCGCGTACGACGTCCCCTACGGCCCCGCCGACATCATCCGGTCAGGGCACAACGGATTCCTCGTTCCCGCGGGAGACGTCCCCGCCCTGACCGCGGCCATCGAAAATCTTCTCGCCCTTCCGGCCGAGCGGGTGGCAACCCTCAGGAGGAACGCGGTGCGCACCGCTGAGCAGTACTCAGACGACGCCGTCACACGGATGTGGGCACGGGAGATCGAACGGGCTGCGACCGAACGCGGACTCCCACCGACCGCGCCAGCGCGTGCGCTGGTCTTTCGACTGCGGCGTGGAATAGCACGGCGATGGCGAAACTTGCCGGGACTGCGACGGCTGAAACCAGCCACCACCGGTCGTCACCGATGAGAAACGCTGCGGCGGCCAGCACCGGGACGTGCACCAGGTAGAGGCTGAACGACATCCGTCCCAGCCAGCGCGGCACCGACGACTCCAGCAGACGCTTGGCCAGCGGAGAGAGCAGAGCAACGACGATCAGGCCGCCGGCGCCGAGGCCGGCAAGACCCCACAGCACTGCGCTTCCAGTTGAGCTGGCGGGTACCACGGGTCGCGCCAGCCAGCCGAGGATGAGCAGGCAGGCGGAGGCGACTCCGATGCCGAACCAGACTCCACCCCCGCTGCGGGTATTGACCATCCGGCCCCAGGCGTGCAGCCGGTCCAGGTTCGCCGCCATCAGCGTTCCGAGGAAGAACGTCGGCAGGTAGACGAGGGCATCCACTCCGACGACGCGGCCGAGAACCATGGCGAGGGAACTGACCACGACGGCCGGCCAGACGTGGGATGCCACAGCGCGGGCGACGACGACGAAAAGAGGGAGCAGCAGGGAGAAGAGCACTTCCCAGCGCAGCGACCAGAGCACGTTGTTGAGTGTGTACGTCGCAGGCAGGAGCGTTGCTTCATCCAACAGGAGCGACAGCGGCGCGCTGTCTGCGTTTCGCTCGATCAACCAGCTACCGGCGGCGGCCTTCCCGCCCGAGTGAGGAACAAGCGCGACAAAGACCGCGGCGAGGAGAAGGGAAGCCCCAACAGGCAGATACAGGCGCAGCAGCCGGCTGGGGTAGTACGACAGCCAGTGCAGCCGTCCCTGCAGTGCCGGGAGAGCGACGACGAGACCGCTCAGCACGAAAAAGACGAGCACGGCTTCCGAGCCTGCGATGAGCAGTTTTGCGGGCGACTGCGTCAGCCACTCCCAGACGCCAGACTGCTGTTCGAGGGCGGGGCGAGCCACGAGCGAATGGTGGTAGAGAACGACGACAACCGCCGCGATTCCCCGAACGCCGTCGAGCGACGGGATCCGCCCTCGCGGTCGGGGAACAACAGGCACTGAGGAACGCATCGGTCCACTCTAGGCAGACCATATTGAGCAAAAGCTGGGTCGCTGTCGTTGCTTTCTCGGCGCAATCGGCGGAGCGTCGAGCGCCTGAAGGCACGGCGCGATAGCCTGACTGCATGACCTCGTCGACCGTCGCGCCGCCCACCGCGCTCTCGACGCCGAGGCTGTGGGCATCGGGCATCGCGACACTCGCCTTGTTCATCGCGCTTGCCGGCGACGGCATCCGCCACCTCCTCGGGCTGTGGGGCTTCGTGGCGGTCAGCATCCTGACAGCGGCGACTTGCCTGGTCCTCCTGATCGTTCTCCGACCGGCATACAACCGTCGCAGGACGCCGAAGGCGCTCCTCGCCTTCACGGCGTTCGCCGTGCTGTCGGTGGCCTGGTCCGCGTACCCGGGTGCGAGCCTGTTCACCCTTACCGGGATGCTGCTCTGCATCATCGTTGGAGTCTTCCTCGCCCTCTGCTTCGAGTGGGCGGAGGTCGTGCGGTTGTTCGCGAACGCGATCAAATGGGTGCTCGCACTCTCGATCCTGTTCGAACTCTGGGTCGCTGTCGTCGTACGCGACAGGGTGCTGCCGTTATGGGTGGACTTCGGCAGCGAACCTCCCCTCCTCGCATACTGGTCGCGGAATCTCCTCTTCGAGGGAGGGAAGATCCAGGGCATCCTCGGAAACTCCAACCTGCTGGGCATCATCGCCCTCTTCGGCCTGATCGTGTTCGCGCTGCAATGGGCTGCGGGGACCGTCCGCCGGGTGTCGGCGATCACCTGGCTGTCGCTCGCCGCGGCCGAGTTCCTTCTCACCCGCTCGAGCACGATGATCGTCGCCGCCGTGGTCGTCGCGGTGGTGCTCGCTGGCGCGCTGCTCGTGCGAAATGCCCCGAGCCCCGCGCGCCGGACACCGGTGTACCTCGGTGGGCTCGGACTGTTTCTCGCTGCATTTGCCGCGGTCTCGCTCTTCAATCAACATTTGCTGGCGCTGCTGGGCAAGAGCGAAGACCTGACCGGGCGGCTCGACATCTGGGACACCGTCATCGGGACCGCAAGCCAGCGGCCCTGGTTCGGCTGGGGTTATGCGAGCCCGTGGGTGCCGTGGGTCGAGCCCTTTGACGACCTCGTCGTCCGTCGCGGGGTGCTCCAGTTGCACGCCCACAACGCCTGGCTCGACGTCTGGCTGCAGCTCGGCGTGATCGGCGTTGTCCTCTTCGCCGCCGTGATCGCCTCCACGCTGTGGCGCAGTTGGTTCGCGGCCGTCGACCGGCCACGGTTCGACCTCCGCGACGACCGGCAGTACTCGGTGCTGTCGTTGTTTCCTGTCCTCGTCATGGTGGTGCTCCTTGTGCAGTCGGTCGCCGAGAGCAGGATCCTCATCGAGTCGGGCTGGGTTCTCGTCGTGCTCCTGTGCCTCAAGACGAAACAGCATCCGACGATCGGTGCCGGTGCGCCAGACGCGTCCCCTCGGCTCACCGAACCGGGCCGATGACGGCTCCCCGGCCCGCCCAGAACCATCCTGCGCTGGCGGCGTTGTTCCGCGGGCTGGGCAGCCCACACGCCGCTGCGGCGCTGAGCCTCACCATCTTCGGTGTCGCGTTCGCCACGCCGCTGATCCGTTCGGTCCTCGGTTGGAGTGGACTGATCGGGGTGGTCGCCGCTCTCGTGCCGTTGGCTGCGCTCGTCGTGATTGCCCGGTGGGACACCATCGAATGGCACGGCCTCCTGCCGATCTCCATCCTGGTGTTCGTCGGCTGGTGCCTCCTCTCGACGTTCTGGACCGATCACCAGTGGATCACGCTCTCCAGTGCGCTGTACCAGATCGCCTTCGCGTTCCTGGGGCTCACGATCGCCCTGACCAGGGACATGATCCAGATCGTGCGCTCCGTAGGATCAGTGTTGCGTGCCCTCCTGACTCTGTCGCTCGCCGTCGAAGTCCTGTCCGGGCTGATCCTCGACGTGCCATTCGGTTTCATGGGGGTCGAGGGCAACATCGCTTTGGGCGGGCCGATCCAGGGGATCTTCGAAACACGCAACACCCTCGGCTTCATGGCGCTCCTCGGTATTCTCACTTTCGTCATCGAGTGGCGAACCCGCTCGGCGACCAGAGGCGTCGTGGTGTATTCGCTCACGATCGGCGCGGCGTCCCTCGCGCTCAGCCAGTCCCCGGTCGTTCTCCTTGTCGCCATCGTCCTCGGCCTCGCTGCGCTGGCCCTCTACGGCCTGCGCCAGGCGCCAGCAGACTTGCGGAGGGCGTTGCAGTGGGCACTGGCCGCCCTCACGGCCATTGCACTGTTCTCGACCTGGCTCGCACGGACGAGGGTCATCGCGCTGCTCAACGCGGGCAGCGAGTTCGAGTACCGTTATCTGCTCTGGTTCCAGGCCTTGACCCTTGCGCCGATCCGCGGCTTGGAAGGATGGGGCTGGTCGGGATTGTGGCAGGACGTCCCGCCGTACACCTACATCAACAATGTCCTTGTCCGTTCGCACGAGTCGAGCCTGAACGCGTTCATCGATGTCTACCTGCAGGTCGGAATCGTGGGGCTCGTCGCCTTCATCGTGTTGCTCGTCCTGGCGTTCGTGCGCTCATGGCTGCTTGCCTCGAATCGCCGAACCGTCACATACACCTGGCCGGCTCTTGTTCTCGTCGCCCTGATCGCGACGAGTGCTGCCGAAAGCTCGATCCTTGTCGAGGGCGGCTGGCTCCTTCTCGTCGTATGCGCGGTAAAAGCATCGCAGAACATGAGCTGGCGTACCCGGTTGCGCAGCGGCAGCGAGCCGGTTCCGCCGGTTCCCGTCGAGTAGCCCAGCGACTCGCTATCGGGGCTGGAAGAGATCGCGAAGAATCTCCGTGCTGCCCTGGCTGGTGAAGCGCGCATAGTCTCCGCTGCGTGCTTCGCTGAGGACAGGCAGGATTCTGGCCATCCGGTTCGCCGGCAGGTCTGCGCGCATCCGTTCGATCCGAAGCTTGCCGCGGGCAGCGGTGAGATCAGCAGGTTTAACCGCTCCGCCTAGCGACGCAAGCTTCTCAACGAGGATGCCGGTGCGCACGGCGAGATCCCGGTTGCGGTTCCCGCGCGGTTCGAGAACCCGGCGAATCTTGTGGCCGAGGCTCGGCTCGCGGGCGCCGATCTGGTTTGCCCCGTGCTGCCGGTAGTCGATGAGCGGCTCCTCGAGGAGGTCGATCTGCCCGACCGCCGCTGCGAGGATCGCCAGCCATTCGTCGTGCACCCACTCGACGGGGAATGGAGCCGCGACCTCGAGCAGAGAGCGTCGAAAAGCCATCGTCGCTCCGGTGGCGACGTTGCGGCGCAGAAGAGTTGGGAACCCGCTCCCCGCGTGAATGGCCTTGCGGTCCGCCGCACTGATCTCCAGGGCGTCGAACAGAACGTAGCCGAGCGAAGCCCCCGTGGCGTCCACCATCCTGGCGTCGGAGAAGAGCACGGTCAGGTCCGGGCGGGCGTCGAACTCGGCGCACGCCCGCTCGAGCCGCTGCGGATGCCAGATGTCGTCCTGGTCAGACAACACTACGATGTCGCCTGTTGTCGCGAGCACGGCGTGCTCGAAGTTCTTGCTCACGCCGAGCGCTGTCGCGTTCTCAAGGATGCGGTGGCGGACGCCCGAGTTCTCGAGCAGTCCGGTGACCAGCGCCACAGTGTTGTCGGTCGAGCCGTCGTCCGAGACCACGATTTCGGTCGGCTGGCGCGACTGGCTGAGAATGGTGCGCAACTGCTCTTCGACGTATGCGGCGCCGTTATAGGTGCAGATCGCGACCGACAGGTCGAGCAATTAACGAATCCCCGCTCGATGCAGCTCGTGGGCCTGCCAGGCAGATTCGACGATCTCCTGCAGGCCGAGTCGCGATGTCCACCCGACGGCGGATGCTATGCGGTCGGGCGACGCGACTACCCAGGCCGGGTCCCCCTCGCGCCGTGGCGAAATCTGCGGTTCGAGAGATGAGTTCGACACCGAAAGGATGGCCGACACCATGTCTTTGACGCTCGTTCCCTTTCCGGTTCCCACGTTGAACACCTGATGTCCGGTGTCGGCGTTCTTTGCGAGGTGATCGAGGACAGCGATGTGTGCCTCGGCGAGGTCTTGAACGTGAATGTAGTCCCGAATGCAGGTTCCGTCTGGCGTCGAGTAGTCGTCGCCGAAGATGATGGGTCGTTCGCCCTGGTCGATCTTCTCGAAAACCATCGGCACGAGGTTGAGCACCGCGCGGTCTCCGAGTTCGGGGGTACCGGCCCCCGCGACGTTGAAGTACCGCAGGCTGACCGCGTCGAGCGGAAAGGCGGCGGCGGCCCTGGCGATCAGCTGCTCGCCGATGAGCTTGGTTTCACCGTACGGGTTGATGGGAGCAGCGCGGTCGTCCTCGGTGATCGCTTCGCCCTCTGTCGCCCCGTACACCGCGGCGGAGGAGGAGAAGACCAGGCGCTTGACCTTGGCCGTTTCCATCGCGATCAGGAGGTTGGCCAGCCCGCCGACGTTCTGCTGGTAGTACCAGGCGGGCCGGTGTACGGATTCGAGTACTTGTTTGCGTCCCGCGAAGTGGATGACGGAGTCGATTTCATGCGACTCGAGCAACGCAGCCACTTTCGAAACAGACGAGGGGTCATGCAAATCAAGTTCTTCGACCGGCGTTCCTGGTACGCGGTTGCGGTCCCCGGTCAGGACGTCATCCACGATGACGACATCGTCACCGCGGTCTGAGAGGAGCTTGACGACGTGCGACCCGATGTAACCGGTACCGCCTGTAACAAGTGTTTTCACCCTCCGAGTGTACGAGAAGCGGGTCGGATCGGGCGCGCACGAGCGCGCTGGCCTCGCGTGGCGGGCAACTCCCGTAATCTGGAAGGGTTGTCCGCCCAGGCGAGAGGCCTCTATACGTGTCCACTACACAGCAGACCATGCGGGCTGCCCGCCTTTCGAGTGCTGCGTCGATCCTTCGACGTATCTGGGTACCGCTCCTTCTCGTCTTTGCGTCCTTCGCCATGTCATGGACGGTCACGGGGCTTCACACTGACGCCATGTCTCCCGTCGACGAGTGGGTGTACGTCGACTACCTCGAGAAGATTCCGGAACAGGGGATCGTCCACCAGGGTGAGGAGATCGGCGAAGAGGCTCTCGAGCGGATGGCGTGCGACGGCGTCAAACCGTATGGACCGATGGGGGCACCGTGCGGGGGGAACTACGACGACGTCGAGAACTTCCCGTTCGAGGGAATCACCTCGGCGGATGCCTACACACCGATGTACTTCGCGCTCACGCGAATCGTTGGCGATGCCATCCACGAGGTGACCGGGATAGACCAGCTGGATGGCTGGCGGATAACCGGCTCGCTCTGGCTCGGCGCAACCATGATTCTCTTCTACTGGCTCTTCCGGCTCTGGTCCGTGCCCAGACTCCTGACCCTGGCCCTCGGGCTCACGGTGATTGGATCGCCGTTCGCGTGGTGGACATACACGTACGTGAGCACGGATGCTCCATCGATGGCGTTCGGCATCCTCATACTCATTGCTGCAATGAAACTGGTGCGAGGGCAGTGGTCCGGGTGGTGGCTGGTCGCGATCTCGGCGATCGCTGTTCTCGTAAAGATCACCAACATCCTCGGAGTGTGCCTCGCCGCCCTCTATCTGCTCATCACCTGGATCGCTGAATGGAGGCGAACCGATTGGGCGGGGGTTCGAACGATGCGCCCAGACCTCGCATCACGTTCATCGTTGGCGCTCCCAGGATTCGGCGTCGCCGCGCTCGTGGGCGCCGGGCTCGCCGAGGGGATCTGGCTCGTCATCCGGAGCCTTCAGTCGACAGGCGAAGTGGCTGAGCAGGGCGTCTCCATCCCGCTGACCAAGATCGAGTTGATCTCTCAGGTCGCCAACTTCCTTCCTGGCACGTTGACGTCAAACGTGAACATCGCCGGCTCGGATGCATACGCTTACGACATCCCGTCGTTTATCATCGCCCCGCTGAGCTGGATCTGCGTCGCCGGAGTCATCGGCGCGTTCTGGAGCATGTGGAAGCGGGAGGATCGCAGCAACCTGATACTTGCGGTCTCACTGGCGGCGTTCTTCTTTGCGCCGATGCTCGCGTTTGTGCTGTATCTCGCCACGGGAAGTTACTTCCCGCTCCCCCCTCGCTACGGAGCGCCCATCCTTGCTGGGATATTGCTCGTCGCTGCCCTCAGCATCCGGAACCGATGGGCCACGTGGATCATCCTCGCCTACTCTGTCGTCCTGATCGGGACAGTCTTCAGCCTCGCGCCAGCCATGGCGCCATAGCAGCCGCGCGCCCATCGGATTCCTGATCCGGCCGAGCTCAGTCCTGGTGAGAACCCGGCTTGGGCGCTTCTGCAAGCGCGAGAGCTCGGGCGAGGTTTGTTACTTCACGCTCCGTGTGCCGGTATCTCCGCGAAGCCGCGAGCGAATTACCGATGAAGACCACAATGAGACCGTAGAGCAGCAGATCAGTACCGCGGCCAACCCCGACGGCATTGGCGACGTCGTTGATGAGTTGCGGGAACACGACGGCGACGACGGCGATCGCGAAAAGGCCGATCATCGACAGCCGCCGGAGGGCCAGGTGGCGAGCGCCGCTGCCCGGCAGCATCAGGAAGACCGCGAACACCGCGAGCGCCGCGATCAGTACGATCTTGATGATTATCTGATTGTCCATGACGTGGCCCTACTTGAAAATGAGATCGTTGAGGATGTTGACGAGGTTCCATACCGACTGGCCCTTGGCGCGCGAGTAGTCGGTGTAGATGATGTGGACAGGGTGTTCGGCATAGCGAAGCTTGTTCTGGCCGATTTTTGCCACGATCTCCGACGCATGTGCCATCCGGTTCTGTTCGATCCGGATCACGCTCACCGCCCTCCGGTTCAATGCGCGAAGACCGTTGTGAGCGTCTGTCAACCGCACGCCCGTGCTGACGTTCTCGAAGATGACGGCCAGTTTGAGGACGACTTTCTTGATTCTTCCCGGCTTCGTGCGCCCATCGAGAAAACGGGAGCCGATGATCACGTCCACCGGTTCTTCGGACAGTCGCGTCACCATGGCGAGGGCGTCGTCGAGGCCATGTTGTCCGTCGGAGTCGAAGGTCACAAAGAACTCCGCAGACGGATCGCTCATTGCGTAGTCGAGACCGGTCTGGAGTGCAGCGCCTTGACCGAGGTTGATCGGATGCTTCACGACGACAGCCCCGGCTGCGGCTGCCTCGTCGGCGGAGTTGTCGCTGCTTCCGTCATCGACGCAGACGATGTTAGGAAAAACCGCTCTCGCTTGAAGAATGACCTCCCGCACCACCTGGCCCTCGTTGTACAGCGGCACCACCAGCCACGTTCGACGAGCAATTGATCCTTGAATGGTGCACTCCTGGGGTTGGAAAGGGCGGGGCTCTGGCCAGTTTACGCGAGCCCCGTCATCGGTTCCCGGATCTGAGGCCAGCGACGACGCGGAGATACTCACGGCCTCGCTCGTCCCACGACCACTTGGTGAGGATGGATGGATCGAGAACGGGCCGGGGTCGAAGGGCTACCGCCTCCATGGCGATGGCCAGAGCAGCCGTGTCTCCTGCCCGAACTTTCCGCACGGGCACGCCGTCCGCGATGAGCTGATCAATTCCCGGCACCGGGTAGGAGACAATCTGTCCTCCAACGGCGATGGCCTCAAGCAGTGTTGTCTGAAATCCTTCAGACAGGACTGTCGGGTTGACAAGGACTCCACCGGACAAAAGATCCCTCACCTCCTGTGGCGGTACTTGGCCGTGGACCCGTACGACGTCGTCCAGCCCGAGTGACGCCACCCTGCTCTCGAGCCGTAACCGATCGGGGCCATCCCCCATAATGTCGATCCGGAACCTGTCAAGATTTTTCCGTTGACGGATCTGAGTGGCAGCTTCAAGCAGGTCGTCCCATCCTTTCCCGGCGACCAGCCGGCCAAGAAAACAGAAGCGAGGCACCTCGTTCGTCGTTGGATCGACCGTGACGTTCGACCATTTAGTGATGTCGATGGCGTTGTAGAACACCTTCGCGCGAACGCCGGCAAGCTTTCCGACGAAAGCGACGACCTGTTCGGAGACGCCGAGAACCACATCTGCGTTTCGAAGGACCCAGCGCCCGACCGTGAGGTCGACGAAGCGGCTGGCGATGCTCACCATCGGGGAAGACGACCGCACGAAGTCCGAGCCATGCTCCGTGTGGATCACCGGTGCGGCGATCCGCTTGGCAACCCGGGCACCGACCGCAGACATGGGGAAAAACCTGGTGTGTGTGGATACCGTGGTGACCTGATCGTTCCCGAAGGCCTTGGCGATTCTCTTCGACGCGCCGGGAGCGGGAAACGAAATGACGCCCGCCACAGGGAAGTGCCGTCGCAGCCGGACCACCCGGACGTTCCCCTCCACACGATCACTGGCCGCCTCGGCCAACGTCACAATCGTCGCGCGAGAACCTGAGGCTGCTATCTCACTGGCGAGGTGAAGCACGTGGGTCTCCACACCGCCGACGCTTGGCGGGTAGTTGTTCACGACGAAGAGCACGTGGGCAGGCGTGACAACCTGATCGTTCGGGTTCATCGGAATACCGACCTATCTTGGGTTGGACAGAAACACAGCGCGATTGGCGCCGTTTCGGCGGACCGTCGATTCTATCCGGTTCACCCGCGCCAGCCGGATCAGGAAGCCTTGGTAAGATCACCCGTTGGACGTCGCTGGCACTCGGGCGCGGCACGTAGACCATCCAGGGAGCAAACGACAGATGTCCGGCGTCAGCGTTATCATTCCGACCGCGCAGGTGAACGGCTGGCTCGACGATGCAGTTCACTCCGTGCTGACCGGCGACGAGTTCTCGGTCCAGGTGATCGTCGTGCACGACGGAGTGCTGCCCGATGCCACAAGGGACTGGATGAGCGATTCGCGGGTGACGGTCGCGCACCACGCAGACAGGATGGGTCCGTCGGCTGGGATGAAGACGGGAGTCGGACTCGCGAACTACCCGTACATTGCCCGGCTGGACGCAGACGATCTGGCGGCCGGCGACAGGCTGTCGAAGCAAGCCCGATTTCTCGACGAGCATCCGGACACTGTCGCGGTGGGGGCGAGGGTGCGACGCATCGATGAGACCGGCGCACCGACCGGTGACGTCAGGGGGCCAGCCGGCGATGACATCCGCCGACACTTCCTCCTGAGCAACGTCCTCGCCCATTCGTCACTGATGTTTCGCCGGGAGGCCTACAACCTGATCGGCGGTTACGACCTGTCGCTGCGGCAGATGGAGGATTACCTCTTCCTGCTTCAGCTTTCCCAACGGGGCCCAGTCGCCATCCTCCCCGATTTCCTAACCAAGTACCGTGTACACGGAACACAGGCGAGCCGTGGCGCGAAACCGTACGGTCGCCACATCCGGCTCGTCACGGGCGAGCGTCTGGCCCTCGCTCGGGTCCTGGGTCAGAACTCGCTCCTTGCCCACGTAAAGAACGTTGCCTGGGTGGCGCTTCAGTACGCCAGGTATTTCGGTCCCATGCGTCCGGGACATGAGCTGTAGAGAATCGAGAACACCCGTCGGCCGCGACGGGTCACTCCACGCCTGCGACCGGGACAGGTAGGGTTCCGACGCCGCTTTTGGCGCTCCGGCGACGAGCGAGGAGGAAGCCGATGTGCAGCACGACCCCGACCATCGGGCCAAGCGTGAGCGCAAGGACCGCGCGCTCACTCAAGCCACCACCCGGGACGCTCATCACGAGCAGTGCGCAGAAGACTGCACCAAGCCAGCCGAGGGCATAGCCGGCGTGGGCTCCGCTGGCCAGGACGGCCGGTCCGGTGATGTACAAACACGCGATCGCAGCCGCAGCCGCGACGAGAAGAGCCAGCAGTTCGCCGCCGAGAACGTACTCGGATCCGAAGAAGAGCTCCAGGATTGCCGGCCCGGTCAGCCTCGCGAGAACCGCCGCGAGTGCTCCGAAAACGGCAAGGCCAGCCGTCAGCCTCAGGAGCAGTCTCCACTGCCCGTCTGGTTTCTTCGCGAACTGCACGACGAGGAAGCCCTGAAAAGCGCTCAACGGCATCAGCAATGGCGCCCGGGTCAAGGTGATCGCCAGAATCAGTGGGGCCAGCTCGTTTTGCTGGCTCCGATCGGAGACCAGCGCCAAAAGGAGAGGAAATCCGGTGATGAGGATCGCCGACCCAGCAGCGGCGGTCATCGTCCTGACGATGTTCCACAACAGCGTCCGATAGCCGTCGGTAAGAACCATCGCCTGTCCGAGCGGGCGCCTGAACAGGACAATCGCCGTTCCCAGCGTGATCGGAAGCGGCGCGACCACCATCCAGGCCAGGAGCGCCGGGTCATCCGTGAACAGCAGAGAAACCGCTACGGTGACGAGGCGCAGGACGCCGTCCATGCCGATGATGAAGGAGACCCCTGCCCAGGAGCCGGTCCCCGCCAGGCTTCCGCTCACGGTCGCCATGAAAACGAAGATCCCGATGCCCAACAGCAATGGCAAAGCGAGAGCAAGGTATGGGTTGCCGAAACTGGACGGCGCCCACAACGGGAGACTGGCGGCCACGAGCACGACGATGCCGAGCGACACTCCGGTCGCGAAACGCCACCCCGAGGTGTGCAACGAGCGATCCGTCCGTACCGACACGGCGACCGACCGCGTCACTTCCTGCTGGACGCCGGCCAGGCAGCCGATCACGAGGTACATGGCCGACCAGAACACCGCGAAGACCGCGTACGCCTCAGGACCAGACACGCGCGCGACAGCCCAGGTCACGACGAGCCCAGAGAGGCCGGCAATAACCGACGCGCCGGCCAGTTGCGCCGCACTCGATGGTCGCTTCATGTGACGCACCTTCCCGTGGGTGCTAGCTGCGAACGAACAACTTGGTCAGCGTGGCGCGGAACCTGGCGTACCGGCGCTGGATGCGCCGCGTCCTGCTGTTCTCGAACAGATCGATCTCTGCTTGCCTCGTCCGAACCTCGTCCTCGAGGATCTCGATCGTCCTCCGAGCGTCGTCCAAACGGTGTTCGGAGAACGCCAGAACCAGATCTCTGTCGCCGAGTACCTGCTGGGCCTGCTGAAGGAGGATGCGGTCCTTGGGATGCGAACCGGTCTCTGCCAGCGAGTCAGCCGGGTCGTCGGCGTCAGAGGCGTCGGTGTGTGAAGCGCCCAGGATGTCACGATACTTCTCGAAAGCGCTGCTGATCTTCACCCGGTCTTCGGCGACCCGCTCGGTGAAGTCGAATTCCTCATGCTCGAGACGCTCGATGAGCGTCGCCAGCTGCGACTCGTTCGACACCATGTGGTCGGCGAGCTGCCTGTCGTCGAAGTAGTAATGCGCTTTCTTCTGGTAGACCGACGCGAACGGGACGTTCTGGCTGTACGCAAAGATGGAGGCGTGGAGTGAGGAAACCACGACGTACTTCATCTGGCCGATCACCGAGTGAAGCTCAAGCGGCTGCAATTCGTCGAGAACGACGGAGTTCGACCAGTCGAATGGCAACGACGTCATGAACGACCGGTCACCGTTGTAATGGGTGAACGGGATGAAGACCTTCTTGTGCGGTATCGCGTTGATGATCGGCGCGAGACGATCGATGAGCCGCAGAGCATGCGGCACCAGGTGAATGCCGACGACGGGCTCGGACTCCTCGACTCCCGGAATCTCGAATCGGGGGCTTTCGAGCGCCGTTGTGGCGCATGGCAGGAGTTCAGCGTCCTTCACGTACCGGTGCAGGACTTCGACCTCTCGGCTTGATCGGGCAGACACGAACTCATACTCGTTCAGGTAGTCGAGATCCGTCGCGGTCGTCCACACTCCTGCGGCGTTGAGGATGTGTCTCCCTCTCCGTCGAAACCTGTCGTAGAAGGGGTCGCCTGTTTCGCGGATGAGTTCTCCACCACCGATCACGAGAGGCGCACGAGGCGCGTCCGAGAACGGGTCGACAATGGAGGAAGACACCCCCAGCTTGTCGAAGATCTGCTGGCTCGCAATGCCGATGGCGATATCGCCGGTGTTCGGACTGATGGAGTCGTACAGTAATCTCGCTTGCTCAGCCATGCATTCCTTCGGTTATCTGAAAGCGTGGGCTCAAACGAATGAGACCATGCCCTACATCATCGCGCGGTGACTCAAACGATGTCGCCCCTGCGACTCTGTGGAAGGTCCTCCCCGCCTGATCGCCCAGTCCAACGTTGATCAGGTACTGCCCTGCCCCCAGCCGGATGTCGGGGACGACAACGGTGAGGTTGTGAACGCCAGGCGTATTCGGCAGCTGAACGGCCCCATCGAAGGTGGTCATGCTGTACAGCTTCATACCGAGGGATGTTTCGATTGATAGGCCGATACCCCAGCTGGGCTGAGGATCGTTGATCTCGATCTCGAGGCGGATCGTCAACTCATCGCTCACCGTGGAACTCACCTGGGTCTCAGCAGACCGCAGGAAGTACGGTGCGACTGCGGGGACTTTCGTCTCGGTTTCCACGGTCACGGCATGCTGCCGATCTGCCTCGTAGCCGGCGCGCAGGATGCGTAACCCCTTGGCCGGGTCGCCATCGTGCTGGATTTCACCGGCGTGCAGAACCACGACACGGTCACAGAGTGCGCCGACCTGCTCAGCCGAGTGGCTCACAAGGACGATGGTCCGGCCCTCGCTCTGGAACTCGGCAATCTTGTCCATGCACTTGCGCTGGAACGGCTCGTCGCCGACCGCGAGGACCTCGTCGACGAGAAGCAGATCCGGGTCGACGTGCACGGCGACAGAGAACGCGAGACGCACATACATACCCGAGCTGTAGAACTTCACTTGCGTGTCGATGAAGTCTTCGATGCCTGAGAACTCGACGATGGCATCGAAGTGTCTTTCGGTCTCCGCCCGCGAGAGCCCCAGAATCGCTGCGTTGAGATAGACGTTCTCACGCCCGGTGAGGTCGGGGTGGAACCCGGCGCCGAGTTCGAGGAGGGCCGCCATGCGACCCCGTCGGAGCACCTGGCCCTGGGTGGGCTGGATGATGCCGCCGACCACCTTCAGCAGGGTGCTCTTGCCTGAGCCGTTGTGGCCGACGAGACCCACAGTCGAACCGGCAAGGACGTCGATGTCGATGTTGCGCAGAGCCCAGAAGTCGTCGGCGGGTCGTGACCTGGCCACGTTCACAAGGCGCTCTTTCACCGACTTGTCCTTGTGCATGACGAATCGCTTGGACACGCCTTGAACGCTGACGACGGTGGGGTTTGAAGAAATCATGGTCTACAGCTCCTGTGCGAAGTCGCCCTGGACACGGGAGAAGATTCGCTGGCACAGCCACACGAAGACCACTCCGGCCAGAACCGCGATCCAGAGACGAAGATCGAGATCCGGGGGCCAGTTCATAGCCGTGGACTCGACAGAACCAGAGAGCCAGAACGCCTTCTGCATGCCGAGGATTCCAAGGGTTATCGGGTTGAGCAGGTAGACCTGCTCGAGAAGCCCTCCCTGGAGGAAGTTGTGAACATACGAGAACGAGTACACGATTGGCGACGCCCAGAAGAGAACGACGAGGGCCACCTCCGTAAGGTGCTCCAGGTCGCGGAAGTAGACGTTGAGGCCGCCAAGGAGAATGCCCAGGCCTGTCCCGAACAGCAGGATGACGATGAACGCAGGCACAGCCGTCGCCAGGTTCGCACTCCACGGGAACTGCCCGAGGACGATTGTTGCACCGATCAGAATGACGAATTGCACGCCAAAGCTGAACAGGGCGCCACCGACGCTGCTCAGAGGGAAGATCTCGCGCGGGAGGTACACCTTCTTGACGAGGCCAGAATTGGAGACGATCGAGGTCGTACCGTTTGAGACGATTTCGGTGAAGAGGGTCCACGCGGTCAATCCGACGAAAACAAAAATAGCGAAGTTCGGAATACTTCGGGCAACGCCCAGGATCTGACCGATTGCGAAGTAGTAGATCAGTAGTTGAGCCAGTGGACGCACCAGGCTCCACAAAATGCCCAGAGCGCTGTTCTTGTAACGCGCCCGGAGCTCTCTCTTCACCAGGAGGAAGAGCAGGTCCCGGTGGGCCCAAATAGCCCGATATGACTGGGCCGTGCCTCGAACGAATCCCTCAGACAGTCCAAACGCTTCTAGCGGCTGGGCCGCGAGACTCCGGGCACGCTCACTTGCACTCGAACCGGTCATACCTTGCTTTCCGTTGTGAATAGAACTCACCAATTGTAGGCGATCGGTCCTGCATAAAAGCCGCGCCTCCTCGCCAACCGGCTCTTCGCCGGTAGTATTCATGAAGGTCAACGCCTGAGGGAGGGCGAGGTCTGCAGTCGTGGAGCGATAGCAGACCCGGCATGACCGCATGAACTGAGGGAAAAATGCGCGTTCGAACTACCCGCTGTGTTGCATTGCTTGTGACGACGCTACTCCTGTGCGTCGGATTTGTGGCATCGCCGTTCTCATCTGACGCGCAGGGCGCTCATGCCGCGACTGCCTCCGATTTCGACCCAGCCAACATCATCAGTGACGCCGTCTTCTTCAACGGGGCCGACATGGGAGCCGCCGCGGTTCAGGACTTCCTCAACAAGCAGCATCAAGGATGCAAGGCTGGCTACACGTGTCTGAGGGACTATAAGCAGTCCACCCCCGACCGCGGGGCGGACGCCATGTGCGATAGCTACCGTGGTGCCGCGAACGAAACAGCTGCAACGATCGTTTTCAAAGTAGGGCGTGCCTGCGGGATAAACCCAAAGGTCCTGCTGGTGACCCTCGAGAAAGAGCAGTCTCTGCTCTCGCACACGAGCCCGTCGCAAGCTCGATACAACATCGCGATGGGCTACGCCTGCCCAGACACTGCCGTGTGCGACTCCCAATATTTCGGATTCTTCAATCAGGTGTACAAGGCCGCGTGGCAGCTGAAACGCTACGGGAACCCGGCGGGCACATCTGAGTACTTCACTTGGTTTCCGGTGGGCAAATCCGCCCCGGTACGTTTTCACCCGAACGCGGCCTGCGGCTCCGCCTCGATTACGATCAAGAACAAGGCGACAGCCGCCCTCTACTACTACACCCCATACCAGCCCAACACGGCGGCCCTGAACAACCTCTACGGGACAGGCGATTCCTGCTCTGCCTATGGCAACCGTAACTTCTGGCGAATGTTCACGGACTGGTTCGGAGACCCGAGTGCGGCGTCGAATCTCGTTCGCACTGGCGACAACCCGGCCGTGTATCTCGTATCGGGAAACGCGAAGTATCCGGTGCGTGACTACTCAATGCTTGACGCGCTTTACCCGCTCGGCTCAGTTGGATACGTGTCACAGCAGTTCCTCGATTCGAAGACCACCGGCGCAGACATGAAGCGGATCGTGCGCTCACCGTCTGGAAAGGTGTTCTTCCTCGATGTGGGAGCGAAATTCCAGTTCATGACGTGTGAAGATGTTTCTGCCTACGGCGTCGACTGTGGAGCATCCATCCTGCTCACCGATAGTCAGCTCTCCGCGTTCCGAGATTCACAATCCATGACCAGACTCTACGAAACGACGAACGGGAAGACCTTCTTCATCGAAGCGGGCAAGAAGCGTGAGGTCGCCGACAAGTCGTCGCTCGCAGCGGTGAATGCCCCGTCCCGCAGCATGGTCCTGTTCGAGAGCGCTATCTCCTACCTTCCGTATGGAGTGCCGGTCGTTCGGGACTCTGTCTTCGCGCAGAAGCGCGGATCGACGTGGCAGGGGTTCATCAGCGGGAGTGGCACGACGATCTCTCCCATGTCGGCGACCGTCGCCGGACAGACCGGGCTCGCCAGCTCGTTCCCCCAGGTACCGCTCGATGAACAGAGCATAGGGGCGCTCAACCGCGCCGGGACGATCTCCGGCTTCGTTCGCGACAGCTCACACCAGACCTTCGTCCTGACCCAGGGCGGTCGGCTAAAGGTCACGAACACCTCGTACCCGGGAATCGAATTCGTCGGAGCGCCGGCCAAGATGCTCGAGACGCTTCCGGTTGTCGCCACGGCGGGCAAGAAACACTTCCTCAAGGGTGTCTCATCCCCCTCGGTGTTCCTGATCGACGATGGCGTCAAGCGCAAGGCCTGGAGCTGGGAAGCCATCATGTCGGCGGAGAAGTCCCCTGACGTCACCCCCGGAATCTGGACCGTTCCTGACGAGACCGTCGGCGTGCTGCCAGACGGCCGCCCGTTGCTGGATGCCGGAAGCCTCGTCAAGCGAAGCTCATCACCGCGCGTCTATCTCGTGGACGGTACAACCCGACTGCTCACGGTCATGTCGTTCGACGTGACCATGGCGCTGGGACTCGGCGCTTCGGTGACGACGATGCCAGACGGCGCCCTGGACAGCTTCGAGCAGTCGAAGTCCCTTCCATCCCCTGCGGTGACGTGCAACGGCCGATCGCTGGTCGGTCTGGACGGCAAGCTGCTCCCGGCCGACGCCGGTACCCTCGCGTCGTACGGCTGGACTGCAACGCCACTCGACCCAGCCACGTGTGCGGCGATGTCGATCACGGAGCAGACGCTCACGAAGTTCCTTCGCGGGCCGGACGGCAAGATCTACTGGATAGACGCCGGGAAGCGTCACCCGCTCAACAGCTGGGCAGCACTTGTCGAGCTCGGTGGAGTGGACAAGTGGATTCAGGCGAGCCCCAGTGCGCTGAACCTTCTCCCGCTCGGAGAACCTCGCTCCTAGGAGTCCCAGTACCCGGTCGCCTGACCTCTGGTTCCAGGCGACCGGGGACCGGGACGTCCGTGTGGGCGCGACGCGCCCACACGGACGTCAGGCTCGATCTCTACCGCTTGCGGGAGTGCTCGAGCGACCCAGCCCGCAGGCTGTCCTGGTCAAGCAGATCGACGGTCGTTGACTTCCGGTAGCTGTGCCACTTCGTCACCTGAAATGCAGGGTTGACGGCGAGCCAGTACAGCTTCCTCTTCCAGCTGAACTGGCCGTCCCGCAGGATGCGGGCAGTATCACCCAGAACCCCTCGCATCGTCAGCCGCCATTGGGTTCGAACGGTCATTTCAGGGATAGGTGTGCCGATGCCACGCAGCCCGACTGTCTCGTCGAAGATGCGTTTGCGAAACTCAGCCAGGGTGAGGTCGTTGGAGTGCTCGACCGCTCCCCTGGGCGCGTACGCCTTGATGTATCCGGCGGTCACGAGATCCCGCCCGAAGAGCTGGTCCTCGGCATACGGCACGTCCCGGTATGGGATCGTCTCCACCAGGAAGTCCCGGCGCGCGACGGAGTTCACATCCGAGTAGAAACTCACAGCACTCAGGACGCCCTCGTCCTGGATGAACTCATCGTGGTAGAAAACCGACGTGCCGAAGTCAGGTCCGAAACCGGAGAACATCCCATTGATCTCATACTTCATCAAGGGGAAGGATCCGGTGCGGGGCACCTGCTTTCCCATCACGGCAACGATCTTTGGAGAGATCGCGAATGGCGCGAGCATCTCGCGGGCCCACGTGTGCGTCAAAGGGATCGCGTCGTGTGTCAGGAACGCGACGAACTCCCCCCGAGCCAATTGAGCCGCAAGGTTTCGAGTCCTCCCGTGGCCGAACTCGGCATTGGGGATCTGATGCAACCGGACCTCTGGGAACTTCTTCACGATCGCAAGCGTGTCATCGGTCGATCCGGAGTCGACGACGAGGATCTCGATGCCGCCGTCCAGGAGCTGCGCCCGCAACTGGCTGAGGATCCGTTCCAGGTAGGTCTCGCCGTTGTAGGTCAGCACAGCGACCGTCAACAATGGGCGTGTTCCTTCAGATGATTCAGTCACTACGGGTTCTCCAGAATCTCCGACCAGGTTGCCGCGACACCTTCATCGAGACGAGTGAGCTCAGGGGTACCGAATTCCTCGGTCATCCGTGACGTGTCCAAAACGACCTTGTCCACAAATGTGCTTGGCGTGGCTCGCACTTCGACGGCGAAGCTCACTCCGGTCACCCGGCGCAGCGACTCGAGGATGTCAGCGATGCTCTGTCCGCCACCGCTGCCGAGGTTGTAGAGCCGATGGCGCGTGTCGCGTTCCACCATCGGAACGATCATGTGCACGAGGTCCTCGACGAAGACATAGTCGCGGACCATCGAACCGTCGCCGTACTGGAGAACAGGCTGACCGGCAGCAATCTGCCGTAGTGCAATCGGTATGAGCCCTTGCCTCCGGTTGGGGTGCTGTCGCGTCCCGTATGGGTTGGAGATACGCAGGATCGTCGACTGTAGGCCGTAGCGGGCCTCGAAGTAACTCAGGTAGTGCTCGATGGCGAGCTTGCCGATTCCGTATGGCGAGATGGGCAGGGCGCGGTCCTCTTCCGAATACCGTTCCTTACCTTGCGGGCCGTAGATCGCGCCCCCTGTTGAGGCGAAGTAGAAGTGTTGGATCTTCGCGGCGGCGCACGCCTCAAGCAACTCGACCGTTTGCGCTATGTTCGTCCGAATGTCGAGGGTGGGATCGCTCTCAGCGGTAGCAGGCGACGTCGTCGACAGGAAGTGGAAAACGATGTCCTGGCCGGCGACGGCTTCTTCGAGGTCTGAGCGACTCAGAAACTCCCCTCGAAACAGCCTGACGCCCACTGCGTCGAATGTCGGTTCCTGGGAACTGAACCGGTCGAACGCCGTCACCTCGTGCCCCGCAGACACGAGCGCGTCGACGAGATGGGAACCGATGAAGCCGTTTGCTCCAATGACGAGCGCCTTAGCCACGCATTGCCCTTCGGAGTGCGTCGTTGAATTGAGCGCCTGAGTCTTCCCAGTTCACGTTGAGCACAGAGGCCGACATCGCGACCGAACGGTCAACCGCGTCCGGCCGGTCCATGACCTCTGCCATCCTCCTGGCGAGCGCCTTCGGCGCCGGCTGCACGTATTCGATGTATGGGTTGTCGGACACCATGCGATTGTTGGGGCCGTCGTTGACGACAGGCGCGACGCCGCTCGACATCAATTCGAGGGGAAGGAGCGACATATTGGTCAGAGAGAGGACGAGCCCGGCCGCGCAGCGGTTGTAGACGGAGTTGAGTTGCTTCAGATCCAGGCTGGCCAGGTTTCGGTATTTGAACGGGATGTCCCAATTGGAGACGTCCCACCCCGCGAGGTTGATCGTCACGTCAGGCCGCATCTGGGCGAAATCGGTGAGTGCGATGACACCCAACTCGAACGCGCGCCTGGCCGTCACCGGTCGCGCGTAGAAGAATACCTCGTTGCGCTTCCGCAGATTCGTCACCGAATAGTGCGTCTTGTCGACACCGAATTCGAATGAATCGCATGTCATCCCGTAGTCCCTGCTCAACTTGTGAGACAGCCAGCCCCCTGCGGTGATGCCGTGGAAACCGAATTTGTACGTGTTCTCGGCGAGGATCGCCTCAGAACCGAGCGGGTAGAAGCTGGGCTCGTAGTCCTGCACGAAATAGAACCGACGGGCGTTCGATGCGTCGAGGAAGGCCGGATACGCGGTCTCCCAGCCGGTCGCGAACAGGGCGTCGGTGTCGGCCGGGACGCCGACGGCCCGATCGTAGTTGTGCATCGACGCTGACACGTTGGCGTACGCGGTCGACTCGGCCACCATCGCTTTCGTCTCGCGGACGCTCGGGACGAGGCTCTGCGTCGAGTAGAAATAGATCGAGCACTTGTGGCCCGCGTTTTCCGCGTACTTGATGAACCGGAAGAGGTTTTGGTGCCCACCGCTCTCGCGGCCCGGCGGGGACATGATCCAGGCGATGTTCAGAGGCCGGTCTGTGACGGTGACCGGGTTCAGCAGCCGCTCAGCGGGTTCCGTCCAGTCGACCAGCGCGGCATCCTTGGTGTCGACGAGCATGCCACCGACTGACCCGTTGTTCTCGACAGTCTGGCGGATGAGCATCGACGACAATTTCGCGAACACCCGTCCCGCAAAGGTGACAATCCCCTCATCGCGGACCAAACGCCATGATCGTCGAGCCGTCTGCAGAATTTTGACCACTGTCTTGGATGTCCTAACTGATCGAGGGCGATGATGCACGAAAGGTCGCGCTGACCGGATCACCCAACGGCACAGTTTAGCAAGGCTGGGAAGATCGATTCTGAGGGGTCGCCCGACACAGCCGCCAGCATGCCGCGCGACTAGACTTGTGCCGATGTCCAACACGCCCCTCGAATCCACGGCAATCGTGACCGTGACCTTTAATTCGGCCAACCAGCTTTCGGCGTTTCTGGGCTCAGTGGGCGACTCGGAACAGGTCGACATTCCGGTGTGTGTCGTTGAGAATGCTTCGCCTGAGGGAGAGGCGACGGAGCGCATCGCCAGCGAGCACAACGCCGAATTCCTGAGCCTCGAAACCAACCTGGGTTATGGAGGAGCGGTGAACGCTGCCGTCCGGCGGCTGGACCCGTCGATCGACACAATCCTGATTTCGAACCCGGATGTCGCCTTCGGGCGCGGGCTGGTGAGCGAATTGGCGATCTGGCTCCGTGACCACCCCGAGACCGCGGCTGTCGGCCCTCGGATCCTCAATGCCGACGGCACGACGTATCCGTCGGCGCGGGCTCTTCCCTCCCTGAGGACAGGGATCGGCCATGCCATCTTCTCGCGGGTGTGGCCAGAGAACCCGTGGTCGCGTCGGTACCGGGCAGAAGCGATCACGAATGATGAGGCTCGACACGCCGGTTGGCTCTCCGGCTCCTGCATGATGGTTCGCAGGTCCGCCTTCGAACAGGTGGGCGGATTCGACGAAAGCTACTTCATGTATTTCGAAGATGTGGATCTCGGCTACCGGCTTGCCAAAGCGGGCTGGACGAATGACTACCTTCCACGAGCCTCAGCGACGCACTACGGCGCTCAGTCGACCTCGTCTGACCCCTCGAGAATGCTCCGTGCCCATCACGACAGCGCACTCCGCTACCTCGATCGGAAGTACTCCGCGAGATGGCTGGCGCCCGTGAGGGCAGCGATCCATTTGGGGCTCAACCTCCGGCTGCGACTCGTGTTGAGACGTTCCCGCCTCTAGAACCGCCGCTTGGTCGCCGTAAGGAGGGTGCCCAGGTACGATCCGTACCCGCTTTTCACCAGCGGAGCGGCCAGAAGAGCCAGCTGCCCGTCGTCGATCCAGCCCGCGCGCCAGGCGATCTCTTCGATGCAGCCAACCTTGAAGCCCTGCCGGTCTTCGATCACGCGCACGTATTCGGAAGCCTGCATCATGGATTCGAATGTTCCCGTGTCGAGCCACGCCGTTCCGCGATCCAGCACCTGGACCTGGAGTTTGCCCGACTGGAGGTAGCGCTCGTTGATCGTCGAGATCTCGAGTTCCCCACGGGCGCTCGGCTCGATGGTCTTGGCGACCTCGACGACGGAATTGTCGTAGAAGTACAAGCCGGGCACCGCATAGTTGCTTTTCGGCGTCACCGGCTTCTCCTCGATGGAGAGCGCGGTGAAGTTGTCGTCGAACTCGACAACACCGTATGAGGTCGGATTGGAGACGTGGTACGCGAAAATGAGCGCGCCGTCGATCTGCCCGTGGTCGCGAAGAGCGGACCCAAGACCGGTTCCGTGGAAGATGTTGTCGCCGAGGACGAGCGCGACGCTTTCGTCTCCGATGAATTCCTCGCCGATGATGAAGGCCTGCGCGAGCCCATCAGGTGAGGGCTGCACCGCGTACTCGAGCGTGATCCCGAGTTCGCTTCCGTCTCCGAGCAACGCCCTGAACTGCTCGTTGTACTCGGGCGTCGTGATGATCAGAATCTCTTTAATTCCCGCCATCATGAGCGTCGACAACGGGTAGTAGATCATCGGCTTGTCGTAGATCGGCATCAGTTGCTTCGAAATGCCCTTGGTGATCGGCCACAAACGTGTGCCGGACCCGCCGGCGAGAATAATTCCGCGCATAGTATTCCCCAGTGTACCGTCGAGGCCCGGACCGGATTCTGCAGCCCGAGTCGCCACGTCCGGGCACTCTGCGAGGGCGATGCACGACGAGCAATTAGAATCGAGCAGCACCTCACAAAGGAAATACATTGCGGGATCTCATCGCTTGGCCGTTCGTATGCCTCGAATTGGGCGACCCGCTTCGACTCAGCAAGAGCGAGGACTAGTGACAACAACGCTGAGGGTCATCGTCGATCAGATGGTCACACCGCTGCCGAGCGGCATCGCCCGCTACACCGAGGAGCTCGCGAGGGCTCTGATCCAGACCGCTCCTAAGGGGTGCGCCGTTGAGGGGATCGTCTCGGCGCTCCCACCCGACAAGATCGCCGCCGTTGAGGAAGCCCTTCCGGGCCTCGCAGCGCTGCACAGGACCACACTTCCCCGCCGTGAGCTTGCCGGGGCCTGGCAGCTTGGCATCGTACCGACGCTCGGTTCGGGGATGATCCACTCCCCCACGCTCCTGGCTCCGTTGCGCAGGCATGAACGCGAGTTCGACGGGACGCAGATGATCGTGACCATCCACGACACCCTTCCGTGGACGCATTCGAAGTCCCTCACCCCGACGAACGTCGCTTGGCACAAAACGATGATGAAGCGGGCGAAGAAGCACGCGGATGCCATCGTGGTGCCGACTCACGCTGTCGCCGAACAGCTCGCTGACATCGTCGACTTCGGCGATCGAGTTCGCGTCATCCCCGGTGCTGTCGCATCAGGTCTCACCCTTCCGGCGGACGCCGACTGGCGGGCGAGCAAACTCGACCTGCCAGACGAGTACATCGTCACCGTGGGGTCGCTGGATCCGCGCCGGGGCATCACCCAGCTCATCAGCGGGCTCGGCGAACCCGGCGCACCGGACCTTCCGGTCCTCGTGCTTGGACCGGACACCTGGGGCGAGCTGTCCCTCGCCGTCGTCGCCGACGAAGCCGGCCTTCCTGAGGGCCGCATTCGCGCGCTCGGTTACCTCTCCGACGCCGACCTCGCGGTCGTGCTCTCCCGGGCCAGCGTCTTCGTCTACCCGAGCCTGCAGGAGGGGTTCGGGCTCCCGATGGTCGAGGCGTTCTCCTTTGGCATCCCCGTCGTGCACTCCGATGATCCCGCCCTCATGGAGGTGTCCGGCGGCGCAGGCGTTGCCGTGGAGCGGGGCAAGAACGGGTACGCCGAACGGCTGGCGGATGCCGTGGCATCCGTTCTCGGCGACCCCCAGAAAGCCGCTCGGATGCGCATCGTCGGACACGACAGGGCGCGGGCGTTCAGTTGGCGAGACTCCGCCGAGCGGGTCTGGGCGCTCCACGCGGACCTGTAAGTCCGGGCCGGTCAACGCTGAGGAGGCTCAGCGGCGACCGGGCCGTCCGGCTAGCCCTCAGGGGCCGGTGTGGGGGTCGGCGGGTTGAGGTCCGCCTGGATCAGCGCGCGGATGTCATCGAAATCGGGGGCATCCTGGTCGATGTTGTTCGCGGGCGTCAGCTCGACTGAGCTGATCGGCTGTTCCTTGGATTTCATCGCGAGGTTCGTGAAGTAGCCGAGCATGTCCTGGGGGACATCGGTTTTCACCACCTGGGTTCCGGCCTGCGCGATCGCCTGGAACTTCGTGAGCACGTTCGCCGGTGTGAACTGCTGAAGAATTGCGGCCTGCAGCTCGCGCTGCCGTTCCATCCGGTCGAAGTCATTCGTCGAGTGCCGCGAACGGGCATACCACTGCGCGTGGTAACCATCGAGGGTCTGGGGTCCGGGCTGGATCCACTCCACCACGCCGACCAGATTCTCGTCACCACCGATCGGCAGTCGTTCCTTCACCGTCACCTTCACACCGCCGAGGGCGTCGATGAGGTCGGCGAAACCCTGCATATCGACGAGGGCGTAGTACTGGATCTCCAGCCCCGTGATACCCTCGGCCGCTTCCTTCGTCGCTTCGATCCCCGGCGTCGACCCCGTCGATGCGGCATCCGAATAGAGATCCTGGTGGCGCAACTCGGCTTCGGTGTACACAGCGTTGAGTTTGCACGCACTGACGTCGCAGTTGCGGAATCCGTTCGGATACAGCTCGGCCATCGGCGAGTCCGCGGAGAACGGCACCTTGCGCATGTCCCTCGGCAGCCCGATCATCGTGACCCGGCCGGTTTCTGCGTCGATCGACACGACGGAGATGCTGTCCGGGCGGAGCCCCTCGCGGTCGGGGCCGGCGTCACCGCCGAGAAGCAGGACGTTGTACCGGCCGTCGACCGGCGGCACCGATGCCGCGCCCGAACCGAAGATCGACTGCAGGGTTCCCCTGGTCACCCCGGCGTAGTACGCCCCGATGGTCGGGGTGCCCACGGATGCCACCAGGAGGAACACCGCGAATGCAGCGATCCAGAACCGCGAACCGGGCGCCGCCCGAACCAGCCGCACGAGTCGCAACGTGTCGACGGTCAGCACGAACCACAGCACGGCATACGCCGCCAGAAGGGCCTGTGCGGCGGTGAGGGCGAACGAGTTCGTGAGGACGGACAGGATGGCGGAACGCCAGAGCAGGTACGCCACGATCGCGAACGCAGCAAGAACCCACATCGTGAGCGTCGCGGCGAGACCGATCCGTCCTAGTTTGCGGTTGCCGGCGAGCACCTGGGCGGAGCCGGGAATGAGAAAGTTCAGCGCGACCAGCCACCAGGCTCGACGCGTCATCAGTTGGGGGGCGCCCACATCCGGGTAGCGGATCGGACTCTCGAGGGATGCGCTCATAGCTGGAGCTTGAGCGCCCGGTTCTTCGCTTCAACCTGCTCGGCGAGGTCTGTCGAATAGGCGGCAAGCTTCGCGGAGAGCTCCTCATCGGCCGTCGCGAGGATCCGCACCGCAAGCAGTCCGGCGTTCTTCGCGCCGCCGATCGAGACGGTCGCCACGGGGATGCCACCGGGCATCTGCACGATCGAGAGCAAGGAGTCGAGACCATCGAGTTTCGCGAGCGGAACGGGAACGCCGATCACGGGAAGCGTCGTGACGGATGCCAGCATGCCAGGCAGGTGCGCTGCGCCGCCCGCGCCCGCGATGATTACTTTAAGGCCGCGGGAGACTGCATCCCGTCCGTAGGCGATCATCTTCTCGGGCGTGCGGTGGGCGCTCACGACCTCGACCTCGTGGTCGACTCCGAACGCGGAGAGGACCTCGCTCGCTGCAGCCATAACCGACCAGTCGGAATCGCTGCCCATGACAACGCCGACACGGGGACGCACTGAATCGTGGAATGGCATGAGGTCCATGCTAAATGTCAGTCCTGAAGAAACGCCGCTGCGGCGCGCGCTTCATAGGCGACGACGTCGAGTTCCGTACCGCTCGCGTTGACGTGGCCCACTTTGCGGCCGGGACGGGGGTCCTTGCCGTAGTTGTGGATCTTCGCGGTGGGGTGGGCGCTCATCGCTCCGGGGTACCGGTCGGACAGCGCGCCTTCTCTGGGTCCGCCGAGGATGTTCACCATGACGGTGTGCGGTTCGGTGCATCCGGTCGCGCCGAGCGGGAGGTCGAGCACAGCGCGGAGGTGTTGTTCGAACTGGCTCGTGGTCGAACCATCCTGCGTCCAGTGCCCCGAGTTGTGCGGGCGCATGGCGAGTTCGTTCACCAGTAGCCGATCGTCCGCGGTTTCGAAGAGCTCCACCGCGAAGACACCGGTGACGCCGAGCCCGGTGGCAACGTCCGTCGCGATCTGGGCGGCGACATCCGCGATCCGGATGGCGAATCCCGGCGCGGGCGCGATCACTTCGGCGCACACGCCGTCGCGCTGGATGGACTCGACGACGGGCCAGAGCACGAGCTCACCCGACGGGCGGCGGGCGGACAGTTGGGCCAGTTCCCTGCGGAAGTCGACGAGCTCTTCGACGAGGAGGGCATCGCCTGCGCCATGCTCCGCCAGGACGGTGAACCAGTCGCTCGCTTCGTGGGCGGCGGAGACGACCCGGACACCTTTGCCGTCGTACCCGCCGCGGGGGGTCTTCACGACGGCGTGACCGCCGTTCGCGTCGAGGAACGCCTGCAGGTCGGCCTCGGTTTCCACCCGGGCCCACACCGGCACAGGGAGGCCGAGGTCGCTGAGCTTCTGCCTCATCAGCAGTTTGTCCTGAGCGTAAAGCAGAGCGTCCGGACCCGGGTGCACCGGGATGCCCGCGTCGACGAGCGCCCGGAGCACATCCTGGGGAACGTGTTCGTGATCGAAGGTGACCACGTCGACCTCTTTGGCGAAGGCGAGGACGACATCCACGTCGTGGTAGTCCCCCACAGCCGTTGCGGCGAGCTGTGCGGACATCCCATCGGCTTCGGCGAGTACGCGAAGGTCGATGCCGAGGTTCACTGCCGCGGGGATCATCATCCGGGCAAGCTGTCCGCCGCCAATTACACCAACACGAACCACGGCCGTCGCCTCCCAGCGGGTAAATTTTTGCTTGCGTGAGCAGGGACCTCCCAGCGGTCCCCGGTGGGAGGTCGCATAAACTGCTTACCCAGCCTATCTTCGCGCATGGTGCCTTGCTCGAAGTACGACATCAACCGGCCCTTGTCGAAAACGGAGCAGGACATGACCGCAGCAGCGCCGCCCGGCCGGGTGCGTCGGCTCCTGGTGCAGGTGTCGCAATTCGGGCTCGTCGGAGCGGCCGGCCTGCTCGTGGACCTCACGGTGTTCAACGCGCTCCGGCTCACGCTCCTCGCGCCGGAGAACCTTGACGCGGGCCCGCTTCTCGCCAAGGCCATCTCCACCCTGCTCGCGATCGTCACCAACTGGCTGGGCAACCGCTACTGGACCTTCGCGAGCGACCGCCGCTCGGACACCGCCCGCGAGGGCATGGAATTCTTCGCCGTGTCGCTCGCCGGCATGGGCATCGGCCTCGGCTGCCTCTGGGTGTCGCACTATGTGCTCGGGTTCACCTCGGTGCTCGCCGACAACATCTCGGCGAACGTCGTCGGTCTCGCCCTCGGCGCCGTGTTCCGTTTCACCCTCTACCGTTACTGGGTGTTCTCGCCGAACCGCGGAGCATCCGTCGTTCGCCCGGATGCCGTTCCGGCAGGTCAGAACGCGGCGGTCGCCGTCCCTGGCGAACCGGCATGACTGGTCAGGACGATCTGGTTGCGCTCGATCAGTTCGTGCAGCGTCTCCAGAACCTCGGCAGCGCCGGGAACATCGCGGAGGACGAGCGACTTCTCGACACCTGAGCTGATGTGGATGTCTCCTGAGCCCAATGCGCTCTGCAACCAGCTCTGCTTGAGCGTGACATGGTAGCCACGGCTGTGGAAGATCTCCCTGCGTTCACGGACGAAGAACCCGCGGCGGGCGATCACCCGCCGCGTCGTAATGGTGCACCGGTGGTTGAGCCAGGCGATGTACGGGAACAGGACGAGCAGCACAAAGAGCAGGATGGCGGCGACCACGAACAGGACGTGCTGCCACAGTTCGGGAAACAGAGCGACCGCGTAGATCGTCGCGCCGGGCAGTGCGATCAGCACCAGGGCCGGCCAGAACAGGGAGCGCGCGTGAGGGCGGAGCCGGGCGATGACGCGTTCCGTGGGGACAACGGGTCGAGAGGCGTCTGGGGGCAGGCTCGCTGCGGCGCTCGGATACTCTGCCATGCTTCATTCCTATCACCGGCCGGGCTGCTGCCCCGACTGCACCGCCGCTGCCCGGCCGTTTCCCGGCTCCGGTTCTTCTGCGGCTCGGTCACTATTGGCTGGACGGTTTGCTGCTCGGTCGCTGACGGTCGAAAAACGAGCCCGACTTCAGCCAATGTCGACCGAGGTGCGGCCGCCGCAGCGATCAGCGAGCGCGCAGGTGGGTGACGTCGCCGGCGGACACCGGGGTGAGGTCGGGAGAACCGTCCGCCTGCACGAGGATGCGCCCGGACGCATCGATTCCCCTGGCAATCCCCGCGAGGATGTTCCCGCCGGGCAGTTCGACGTTCACCCGGGAACCGACGGTGCCGCAGGCCTCGGTCACCGCGGCCTGGAGGCCGCTCGCCTGCGCATCCCCACCGGCCGCGCGGAACGAATCAACCAGCCCGCGGAACTCGCGAAGGTAGGCCGAGAGCACAGCGTCGGGATCCGGATGCTCCGCCCCGGCGAGGACGAGGGAGGTTGCGGTCGGAACCGGCAGCTGCTCCTCGGTCATGGTCAGGTTTACGCCGGCGCCGACGACGACGCTCGGCACCGCTCCAACGACGAGCTCCGAGAGGACGCCGCTGATCTTCCTGCCCCCGACAAGGACGTCGTTCGGCCATTTCAACGACACGTCGTCGCGGCCGGGGAGCGCTTCCCGGACGGCGCGGGTCATCGCGAGCCCTGCGGCGAGCGGCAACCAGCCGAGCGCGTCGATGCGGAGTGACGCGTCGGCGCGCACGAGGACGGACACGGCGAGGGTGGTGCCGGGTGGGCTGACCCAGACCCGTCCGAGGCGCCCGCGCCCATGCGTCTGCGTGTCGGTGACGACGACCGAGAAGTCGGGCCAGCCGTCGGCATCCGCAGCGGCTGAGACGAGAACGTCGTTCGTCGACGGGGTCTCCTCGAGGATCTCGAGGCGGGTTGAGACGGCGGCTGAACGGGGCAAGCTGGATGTCATGGCACCACGATACGCGCCGCTAATCTCCAAGACCGGGCGAGGCTCGTTGTAGGCATCCGCCAACGGTATGGCGATATCCCTGCACACTAGAGTGAAGAGGTGACCGAGAACGCAGCTACTCAATCCGATGCGCCCGACCTGTACACGACGGCCGGGAAACTCGCCGATCTGAAGCAGCGCTACCACGAAGCCGTCACGGCGTCCGGTGAGGCTGCGGTCGCCAAGCAGCACGCCAAGGGCAAGATGACCGCCCGCGAGCGGATCACGGAGCTCCTCGACCCGGGCAGCTTCGTCGAACTGGACGAGTTCGTCCGGCACCGCACCCACGCCTTCGGCATGGAGAAGTCGCGCCCGTACGGTGACGCGGTCGTCACTGGCACCGGAACGATCCATGGACGCCAGGTCGCCGTGTACTCCCAGGACTTCACCATCTTCGGCGGGTCGCTCGGCGAGGTCGCGGGCGAGAAGATCATCAAGATCATGGACCACGCCCTCAAGACCGGCGTTCCGATCATCGGGATGCTCGACTCCGGCGGTGCCCGGATCCAGGAGGGCGTCGTCGCCCTCGGCAAGTACGGCGAGATCTTCCGCCGCAACACCGCGGCATCCGGCGTCATCCCGCAGATCTCGATCATCATGGGCCCGGCAGCGGGCGGCGCCGTCTACTCGCCCGCCCTCACCGACTTCGTCATCATGGTCGACAAGACCAGCCAGATGTTCGTCACCGGCCCCGACGTGATCAAGACCGTCACCGGCGAAGACGTCGGCATGGAGGAGCTCGGTGGAGCGCTCACGCACAACACCCGCTCCGGTGTCGCACACTACCTCGCCAGCGACGAGTCGGATGCCCTCGACTACGCCCGCACCCTGGTCGGCTTCCTGCCGGACAACAACCTCGCCGAGCTTCCCGTCTACGAGAGCGACGTCGAGCTGGAGACGACGGATGCCGACCGCAAGCTGAACACGATCATCCCCGACTCCCCCAACCAGCCGTACGACGTGACAACGGTCATCGAGCACGTCGTCGACTCGGGTGACTTCCTCGAGGTACAGCCGTTGTTCGCCCCGAATATTGTCATCGGTTTTGCCCGGGTCGAGGGACGCACGGTCGGCATCATCGCGAACCAGCCGAACGCGATGGCCGGCACCCTCAACATCGAAGCCGGCGAGAAGGCGTCCCGTTTCGTGCGTTTCTGCGACGCCTTCAGCATCCCGATCCTCACCCTCGTCGACGTTCCCGGCTACCTGCCGGGCACCGACCAGGAGTGGACGGGTGTCATCCGCCGTGGCGCGAAACTGCTCTACGCCTACGCCGAAGCCACTGTCCCGCTCGTCACCGTGATCCTCCGTAAGGCGTACGGCGGCGCGTACATCGTGATGGGGTCGAAGCAGCTCGGTGCTGACATCAACCTGGCCTGGCCGACAGCGGAGATCGCGGTCATGGGCGGGCAGGGCGCGGTCAACATCCTCTACCGCGGTGAGATCAAGCGCGCCGAGGCAGCAGGCGAAGACGTCGCAGCCGTGCGCACGAAGCTCGCAAACGAGTACACCTACAACGTGGCGAGCCCGTTCCTCGCGGCCGAACGCGGCGAACTCGACGGCGTCATCGAACCGGCCGCAACACGCGTCGCTGTGATCAAGGCGCTGCGCTCGCTCAAGGGCAAGCGGGCGAGCCTCCCGCCAAAGAAGCATGGGAACATCCCGCTGTGACCGGGCAGGAATCGATCGAGCGGCGTCCGAAGCGCGGCGTGCCGGCGCGGCCGGGCCCGTTCGTCACCGAGGAATCAGACGACGGCGTCAACGTCAGGGTTCTGCGCGGTTCGCCGACACCTGCGGAGATAGCGGCGGTCACCGCCGTCCTGACCGCCGCTGTCGTCGAGGAATCTGCCGGCGCTGACGCCGTCCTGTCGCACGGCCCCTCCGCTTGGCAGCGCAGCACCCGTATCCTGCGCACGCCCCTCATGGCCGGCCCAGGACAGTGGCGGAACTTCTCCGCCTGACGGTCCCCCAAAGAGCCGACTAGCGGCCACAAGTACTTCCCCTCCAGAATGAGAGCGCAAGGTGTCTCTCTTAGAGGGTTGCACCACCAGACGATTCGCTCGAATTAGGGTAGTAGCGGCGTTTGGGGGCGGGTCAGAGCATTATTCGGGTTAGTGCCCTGACCCGGGGATTCAGAAGGGCCGGCTGACAAAGCCGGCCCTTCTGCCGTTAACCCGTCGGCGTGGATTCCGTCACCACGGATACTGTCGGCACGGATGCCATCAGCGCGGGTGCCGTCAGCCGGCGTCCACCGACATCGAACGCGGAATCTCAAGCCACAGCCGCACGGAGTCGCCGGGTTCCTCGGGATCCGTGGATGTGCTGAGCGCCACGACGGTGACGGCGACGTCGGAATCGGCCGGCGCTGTGCGGACGATCAGGCGATCCGCCTCCGTGCGGTCGATGGCGTCGGCAACAGCGCCGAGGATCGCATCGAGTTCGGCATCCCGGACGAAGTCAAGGGTGCCCTCGTCGAGCATGCTCACCGTGGTTCCGCGCCTGCGGGCGGCGAGCACGCTGCTCCGTACCCGGTCGTTGAGAAGCCGCCTGCCCCTGATCTCGTCACGCAGCCCGGCTTCGAGGACCCGGGATTCGATCCGCTGCGACTCGCTCAGTTCGCCGCCGGCGAGGATGATGTCACGGAGGATCGGGAGGGCCCGCCTGCCTGTCTGCTCCAGCCTCGCCCGTCGCTCCTGCTCGTGGGCGTCCTGGGCAGCCTGCCATTTCGCGGCCTCCTGCTCGGCGACGGTGAGGGTCTCGGCGTCATGCCCGACCTTCGCGAGCGAACGGGTCAGGACGCCGGCGACGAACACCCACGTCAGGCTGCCGGTCACCCCGATCTCCATGGATGTGCTGATCCCGCACCACAGGATCGACTGGACGGTGAGGAAACCTACGCCGATCCAGCCGAACAGTTCCCGTCGCCGTACGACCGTGATCGTCATGAGCGTGCCGATCGCCGACACGTGCCAGGTCGCGTACCCGTTGTTGGCTGTCGGGTCGAGCTGGCTGGTGACGAGAAGCGGAACGGAGACGGCCGTCGCTAGGCAGAAAGCGGCGAGCCACAGGGGCATTGTCGTCGGACTCGACGGCCACAGCGCGAGGAGGGTGGCCACCAGGTAGAGCACCATCGCCACGATGCTCGGCCACGGCGAATCCGCCTGGGGCAGCGTAAGCATGCCGCGAACGACGTGGTAGAAGGAGAACGCGGCCGCGAGTGCGATCATCGTGTACCGGTCGAGAGAGATCATGACGCCGTTCCCCCGCCCGACGCCTCGAGCACGGCGATGTCTTTTGCCGCGTCTTTCTCGCACCAGCGGATGCTGACGCTCGTGCCAGCCCCAGGGCGCGAACGAAGCTCGACGGTGCCGCCGACCGCCACGACACGTTCGATGATCGACACCCGCAGGCCGAGCCGGTCGGTGTGCACCGCTGCCGGGTCGAATCCCGCCCCGTCGTCGCGCACGCACACATGGACGATCCTGTCGTCTCCGACCTCGACGGCGACGCTGCGCCAACCCGTCTCCCCGGCATGCTGGATGCTGTTCGTCATCGCCTGCGCAGTGGCCAGGTACAGGCTCTCAGCGACACGGAACGGGATGCTGTGCCCGACGGGGCCGCGGACGGTGACCTCGAACGGCGTGTCGAGGTGCACGGCATGCTGCCGGAGCAGGTCGATGAGCCACTCAATAGTGATCATCTGGGAGGAGTTCCCGGCCGGTGGGTCCAGGGCAGCGAGGCGGCTGATCGCATCGCTGGCCATGGCGACGGCGGCCATGGCCTGTTCGGGAGTCGACGCACGCTCGGCCGCCTGCAGCGAGGCCAGCACGGTGTCGTGGACGAGGCCGTCGACTTCGATTCGTTCGACTTCGAGGGCGTGCTGCCTCACCGCCTCGTCATAGCGGGCAAACGCGGCGGATCGCGCCTCGTCGACAGCTCGCGCCGCCCGGCGGAACGTGATGATGAGCACCATGATGACGAGCCCGATCATCGTGCCGTAGAGGGCATCCTGGACGGCGATATCGAGGTGCTCGATCGCCCCGTTCGTGTCGACGACACGCGCAAAGCCGTATACCGCCGGTGTCACCACGATGTAGACGGTGGCAAGCCACGGCCGGACCGCTTGCGAGATGCAGCCGCAGGCTATCGCGCACAGGTACCAGGTCCACGGTTCCACCCGGGATGCCGCCGATGCGCCATCCGTCGCGATCGGCCAGTAGGCGACCGCAACCAGGTACGAGACCGCGAATGCGATGTTCGCCACCCGTTGGAGCCTCGCATCTACGCCGGCGATGATGACGATGAGGAGAAGGCCGTGAAGGCCGACGAGGTACACCAGGCCGAGCGGCCCCGGCACGATGACGCCGGCGCCGAGGGCGATGCTGAGGGTTTGGGCCCCGAAAACGAGCGCGATGAGGCTGATGGAGCGGGCTATCAGCCGTTCGATCCGCGCCACGCTGAAGCGAGGTTGGGTGTGGGCCGCGTCTTTCGCGACCCGGTCGAGGTGGTCGAGAACGGGACCACGCGGAATGGGCGAGAAGATCGCCCCTGACCGCTGCCGGTCAGTGGTCATCACCGGAGCCAGGGTTGAGCTCGGGCAGGATGCCGTCCTCGACGGCGCGGCGCAGAAGGTCGACCTTCGTCGGCGCCGGGCGGCCGATCTCCACGTACTTGCCGCGGATCCGGTCGAGGTATTCCTTCACCGTCGAAGGCGCGATACCGAGCTGCACGGCGACATCCTTCATCGGGAGGCCTGAGGCGTACAGGTGCAGGACGTCGCGTTCACGGCGTCCGAGCTGGGCGCGGCTAAAGTCACCGTCTGCGTCGATGGCGCTCGCCCACTCGAGGTTGTTGAGTGCCTCACCGCTCGCGACGGTCTCGATCGCCGCCACGACGGCATCCGTCGGCGCCGACTTCGGGATGACACCTGCCGCCCCGGCGGCGAGCGCCTCGCGGACCGACGCGACCCGATCGGCGATGGAGTGGATCAGAACGGCCGAGCCGGAGCTGTGCACGGCACGGACGTTGTCGGTGATGTTGCTGCCGTCGCCGAGGTTGAGGTCGAGCACGACGACGTCGCAGGGAACCCCGCCCGCTTCGGTGACGAATTCATGCACCGTTGACACGCTGTGCACAACAGAGTGCCCAGCGGACTCGCAGACGGCCGTCAGGCCCATCCGCACGGACTCATGATCATCGATAACCGCTATTCGCACCACAAGGCCAATCGTATGGGGCCAGCGGCCGCTTTCGGACGAGATGACGCGTTCATCGGGTGAGGAGCGCAATCGATTCGAGGTGGTGCGTGTGCGGGAACAGGTCGAAGGCGCGCAGCGACGTCAGCTGGTACCCCTCCGCGGCGAACAGTCCGATGTCGCGAGACAACGCGACCGGGTCGCAGGCCACGTAGACGAGTTGGGCTGGCCGCAGTTCGGCGAGGCTCGCGACGACCTCTTTTCCTGCGCCGGAGCGGGGCGGGTCGAGAACGACGGTTCCGGCGGCGAGCCGCGCGCGCTCTGCTGCACTCGACGTCGCGACGAGGCCGCGCAGGTACGCGTCGACCCGTGCGGTGATGCTCTGCGCGCCGATCCAGTCGGAGAGGTTCTCCGCGGCGTGGTCCGTTGCGCGCGCCGACGACTCGACGCTCGTGATGCGTGTGGTGCTGCCGAACTTGTCGCCGACCG
The DNA here is from genome assembly GCF_900115155.1 of Mycetocola miduiensis. Taxonomy (GTDB): domain Bacteria; phylum Actinomycetota; class Actinomycetes; order Actinomycetales; family Microbacteriaceae; genus Mycetocola_A; species Mycetocola_A miduiensis. The sequence goes on along the minus strand of NZ_FOVM01000012.1, from coordinate 20,466 downwards.
CCGCGGCGAGAAGGCCCACCCCGCCGTAGAGGTCGAGGTTCGCGGCGCGCGGGTCGAAAAGTGCCTCGTCGATGGTCGACTGGACGACGCCGGTGAGCAGTTCAGCCGCCGACCGGTGCACCTGCCAGAACCCGCCCTCATCGAGGAAGAAGTCACGGTCACCGACACGTTCGATGATGGTCTGCTCCCGTCGGTTCGCCGGGCTCACGCCTTTCTTCACCGGCTCCCGCACGACGATCCGTGCGCTCTGGGTGCTGCTCGGCGCCACGATGTCGACCGATTCCGCACCGCGGAACTGCTGGTCGAGAGGGGCGGCGGATGCCACCTCGTCGGTCGCGAGGGGAAGGTCGCCGACCCGGATCACCCGGTGGCTGCGGGCGGCATAAGGCCCGACGTTGCCTTCCTTATCGACGTGCAGGCTCACGCGCGTGCGCCAGGCCAGTCCGTCACGCTCGTCGTCTCCTGGCACCGCTTCGACCTGGACGTCGCTCTCGACCCCCGCGAACCGCTGCAGCGAGTCGGCGAGCACCTGCCGCTTGAGTTCCCGCTGGTGCGACAGCTCGATGTGACCGAATTCGGCCCCGCCAGCACGGTCGGCCGGGGTGACGTCGACCGACGCCGATGCCCAGACGTGGGACTGGCGGTGCGGGGAGGCATCCAGTACCTCGACCGTCTCCGCGCGCCAGAAACTCTTCTTCGACGACTCGGTGATCCTGGCGCGAACCCGCTCCCCCGGCACCGTGTCGGCGACGAAGACCACGCGGCCCTCGAGCCGCGCGACGAAGACACCGCCGTGGGCTACGTTGGTTATCTCGAGCTCGACATCTGCTGGGTTGTTCGGTTGCGCATTCACACTGAAATCGTCCCACGAATGGCAGAGACCTGCTCACGCAGCAGCCGAAGGGACCTCATGCAGCTCTACCTCGCCTCGATCTCACCTGCACGCCTCACGCTGCTGAGATCGAGCGGAATCGAACCGGTCATCGTGCCGTCACACGTCGACGAGGATGCCGCTGTGGCGGCCGCCGAGTCCGCCGCGGGGATCGCACTCGGCCCTGAAGACACCGTCGCCCTCCTCGCCAGGGCGAAAGCCGAATCGGTGTGGCGTGACCTCGACGGGACCAACGGGCTGATTCTCGGCGGGGACTCCGTCTTCGTCCTCGACGGGATGATCTACGGCAAACCGCACACACCGGAGGCCGCGCTCGAACGCTGGCGGCTTCAGCGCGGGAGGACCGGCCGGCTCTACTCGGGCCACTGGCTGATCGACCACCGCTCCGACGGCAGCGCGCCAGGTGCCGTCGGCGCCGTGGCATCCGCTGACGTCACCTTCGCAAGCGACATCACCGACGAGGAGATTTCGGCCTACATCGCAACGGGCGAACCGCTCAAAGTGGCGGGGGCTTTCACGATCGACAGCCTCGGCGCGCCGTTCATCGAACGCATCTCGGGCGACCCGTCCACCGTCGTCGGACTCTCGCTGCCGACGCTCCGCTCCCTCGTGCGCCAACTGGGCTACGACTGGACCTCGCTGTGGAACCGGAGCGGCGATTTGTAGGCAACCGCAGTGCTTTTCGGGCGATTTCTGTGGGCACCAACCAAAAAGCGGGGGGCCGAGGGCAATAGGCTAAGGAACTGTGTCGCGTATATCCAAGGTCCTCATAGCCAATCGGGGCGAAATCGCCGTCCGAGTGATCCGCGCAGCGCGCGACAGCGGAATCGGGTCGGTCGCGGTGTACGCCGACCAGGATCGTGACTCCCTCCACACCAAGCTCGCGGATGAGGCGTACGCCCTCGACGGTTCGACCAGCGCTGACACCTACCTCGTCATCGACAAGATCCTCTCGGTCGCACGTCGCTCCGGTGCCGACGCCATCCACCCCGGCTACGGCTTCCTCGCCGAGAACGCGGACTTCGCCCGCGCCGTCATCGGCGCCGGACTGATCTGGATCGGCCCATCACCTGAGGCTATAGAGCAGCTCGGAGACAAGGTCTCCGCCAGACACGTCGCCCAGAAGGTCGGCGCTCCGCTTGCGCCCGGCACACTCAACCCGGTCTCAGGCGCAGACGAGGTACTCGACTTCGTGGACACGCACGGGCTTCCCGTCGCGATCAAAGCCGCTTTCGGCGGAGGAGGCCGCGGACTGAAGATCGCCCGCGAACGGGACGAGGTCGCCGAGGCTTTCGACTCGGCCACCCGTGAAGCCATCGCGGCGTTCGGCCGTGGCGAGTGCTTCGTCGAGAAGTACCTCGACCAGCCCCGCCACGTCGAGACGCAGTGCCTCGCGGATGCCCACGGCAACGTCGTCGTCGTATCCACCCGCGACTGCTCACTCCAGCGCCGCCACCAGAAGCTCGTCGAGGAAGCCCCTGCGCCATTCCTCACCGATGAGCAGAACGACCTGCTCTACAGCGCGTCCAAGGCGATCCTCAAAGAGGTCGGCTACGTCGGCGCCGGCACCTGCGAGTTCCTCATCGGCAAGGACGGCACCGTCTCGTTCCTCGAGGTGAACACCCGCCTGCAGGTCGAGCACCCGGTCTCAGAGGAGATCACCGGGATAGACCTCGTCCGTGAACAGTTCCGCCTCGCCGAGGGCGGCGTCCTCGACTACGAAGACCCGATCCCCCAGGGCCACTCGATCGAGTTCCGTATCAACGGAGAGGACCCGGGGCGTGGCTTCCTTCCGCAGCCGGGACCGATTCACGTCTTCAAGACCTTCGGAGGCCCCGGCATCCGCCTCGACTCCGGCGTCACAGCCGGCGATGAGATCTCCGGCGCATTCGACTCGCTGCTCGGCAAGATCATCGTCACCGGTGCCGACCGTGAGCAGGCGCTCGAGCGGTCACGGCGAGCTCTCGACGAGTTCGAGGTCTCCGGCCTGCCCACCGTGATCCCGTTCCACCGCAAGATCGTGCGCGACCCGGCCTTCACCGCCGAGGACGGCCGCTTCGGGGTATACACCAGGTGGATCGAGACCGAGTTTGTCAACGACATCGAACCGTGGGACGGCGAACTCGACGGGCCGAAGAGCTCGAAAACCCGCCACAGTGTGGTCGTCGAGGTCGAGGGCAAGCGGATCGAAGTAAGCCTGCCGACGAGCCTCGTGCCCGGCACCGGCGGCAACAGCAGGGCTCTCGGGCCAGCCCCGAAGCGCCGCGGCGGCTCCGGCACCGTGAGCTCGGCCACCGGCAACTCCGTCGCCTCCCCGATGCAGGCGACGATCGTGAAGCTCGCCGTCGAAGACGGCCAGCACGTCGTCAAGGGTGACCTCGTCATCGTGCTCGAGGCCATGAAGATGGAGCAGCCGATCACCGCCCACAAAGACGGCACCATCGGCGACATCAACGTCGAGGTCGGCGCGACCGTGTCGAGCGGGCACCAGCTGCTCACCATCACCTCGGTGTAGGCAGGCCCTTCCCGAGCGAATCCTTTCGGCGGCACGCCGCCTCCCGCACGTCCTCTCGGGCGTGGCGCAGCATCCGTCCGCGCCCGCACGGGCCCTCAGCCGTCCGTCACTTGACGATGTGCATCGCCTTCGCCGCGTCGGTGATGCTTCCGGTGAGCGACGGGTACACGGCGAACGCACGCGCGATCTCGTCGACGTTGAGTCGGTGTTCCACGGCGATCGCGAGCGGGAAGATGAGCTCGCTGGCCTTGGGGGCGACGATGACGCCGCCGATGACCGTGCCGGAGCCGGTCCTGGCGAACAGTTTCACGAAGCCGTCCTTTATGCCGAGCATCTTCGCGCGCGGGTTTGACTTGAGCGGCAGCTTGTAGATCTCGCCCTGGGCGATGCCCTCTTCGATCTGCTTCTGGGTCCAGCCGACCGTTGCGATCTCCGGCTGAGTGAAGATATTCGCGGCCACGTTGCGCAGCTCCGTCGGATTCACCGCGTCGCCCATGGCGTGGAAGATCGCCGCACGGCCCTGCATCGACGCGACGGATGCCAGCGGCATGAAGGTCGTGCAGTCGCCGGCCGCGTAAATGTTCGGGATCGACGTGCGCGCCACCCTGTTGACCCGGATGAGGCCACCCTCGGTCATCTGCACGCCGGCGTCTTCGAGTCCGATCCCCGCGGTGTTCGGCACGGCGCCGACGGCCATGAGGCAGTGGCTGCCTTCGACGGTCCGGCCATCCGTCAGCGTGGCGAGAACTCCGTTCTCGGTCCGGGTGACGCTCGACGCCCGGGACTTCGACAGCACGGTCATTCCGCTGCGCTTGAACACTCCCTCGATCACTGCAGCAGCGTCGGCATCCTCACCTGGAAGGACCTGGTCACGGCTGGAGATGAGGGTGACCTCCGAGCCCAGGGCGCGGTACGCGGACGCGAACTCGGCGCCGGTCACACCCGAGCCGACGACGATGAGGTGCTCGGGAACGGCGGTGAGGCTGTAGAGCTGGGTCCAGTCGAGGATGCGTTCGCCGTCGGGCATCGCGGACGGCAGCCGGCGGGGGCTGCCGCCGACTGAGACGACGATCGTGTCGGCTTCGACCCGGTCGAAGTCGGTTCCACGGCCACCGGACTCGGTCGACACGATGACGGCGTCACGCCCGTCGAGGCGTCCGTCGCCGTTCACGATCCGCACTCCCGCCTGCTCCAGGCTCGCCCGCATGTCTTCGGACTGGTGCCGCGCGAGGCTCAGGAGCCGCTTGTTCACCGCGGCAAGGTTGACGGTGACCTCCGGTTTGACCGGCTTGCCGCTGTCGGTGCGGCTGAAGAACTGCACGCCGAGTTCGCTCGCACCGCGGACGGCGTTCGTCGCTTCGGCGGTGGAAATGAGACTCTTCGACGGCACGACGTCGGTGATGACGGCAGCGCCGCCCACCCCGGTGCGTTCGATCAGTGTGACGTCGGCGCCGAGCTGTGCACCCGCGAGGGCGGCCTCATAGCCGCCAGGGCCTCCTCCGAGTACAGCGATCCGTTGTTTGCGCTCGAACTCGTAGGTCATTCCTCCATTGTCGCAGCCTGCAAGACGGTCGCCAAAACGGCGATGGATGCCAGGAACCGCGATGTCGAGGGATCCGGCCGCAACCCTTGCCGCACTGCTCGGATGCGTCAGAACGCGGCATCGAAAGTCAAATGGGGGCGGGAACCGTGACCGCCTGAATAGAATGACGGAATGTCTGACGCACCCCGTAATCTGCTCGATGACCCCACCGCCGATCCCTTCGATGTCGCGCTCCGCGCAGCGAACCAGATCGCAGAGAGGACCGGCGTCGAGCGACACGAGATCGCGCTGACGCTCGGCTCCGGCTGGGGCAAGGCAGCCGAGCTCATCGGGGAGACGACAGCGACGATTCCGGCGCACGAGATCGAAGGGTTCTCCCGGCCCGCCCTCGAGGGGCACGTCGGCACGCTCCGGTCCGTGCTGCTGCCGAACGGCAAACGCGCGCTCGTGATCGGCGCCCGCACCCATTACTACGAGGGCCACGGCGTCCGCCGGGTTGTGCACAGCGTCCGGACCGCCGCCGCTGCGGGCGCGGAGGTCATGATCCTCACCAACGGGGCGGGCGGCATCCGCGAGTCCTGGTCACCAGGCACCCCCGTCCTCATCAGCGACCACATCAACCTCACCGGCGATTCCCCGCTCGAGGGCGCCACATTCGTCGACCTCACCGACCTCTACTCGGCACGGCTCCGCGCCATCGCCCACAGCATCGAGACGGACCTCGACGAGGGCGTGTACTGCCAGTTCCGCGGGCCGCACTACGAGACGCCGGCTGAGGTGCAGATGGCGAAAACCATCGGCGGCCACATCGTCGGCATGTCCACAGCGCTCGAGGCGATCGCCGCGCGCCAGGCCGGCATGGAGATCCTCGGGCTCTCCCTCATCACCAACCTCGCTGCCGGCATCCAGTCGACGCCGCTCAGCCACCTCGAAGTCCTCGAGGCCGGGCGTGATGCCGAACCGGTGATCAGCGCCCTGCTCGCCCGGATCGTGGGTGCCCTGTGATGACCGACGCCGGAACCAACCACGTCCTCACCCAGGCGGCGGCGTGGCTTGCCCAGGACCCGGATGCCGAGACGCGGGCTGAGCTGGAGATGCTGCTCCGCGACGCCGAAGGCGGCAGTGAGCCGGCGCTCGACGAACTGCACAGCCGGTTCGACACCCGGCTGGAGTTCGGCACCGCCGGGCTTCGCGGCCGCATCGAGGCCGGGTCTGCCCGCATGAACCGGGTCCTTGTCGCGCAGGCTGCCGCCGGGATCGCCTCGTACCTGCTCGAGCGCGAACCCGACGCGACGCCGAGCGTCGTCATCGGCTACGACGGCCGCCGCAACTCCCGCGTCTTCGCGACGGACACCGCCGAGCTGATGGCGGGCGCAGGCATCCGTGCGATCCTCCTCCCGCGGCTGCTGCCGACGCCGGTCCTGGCCTTCGCCGTGCGGCACCTCGACGTGTCCGCCGGCATCATGGTCACGGCGAGCCACAACCCGCCCGCCGACAACGGCTACAAGGTGTACCTCGGCGGCGAGGACCTCGGGTCGCAGATCGTGTCGCCGTCCGATGCGGAGATCCAGGCGCACATTCTCCGGGTGGCCGCATCCGCCAACGTGCTCGAGCTGCCGAGGAGCGACGGTTACGAGGTCGCAGGGGAGGACGTCGTCGACGCCTATGTCGACGCGACCGTCGCCGGAATCCCCGTCCACCCGGTCGATCTGAACGTCGTCTACACGGCGATGCACGGCGTCGGCTGGGAAACCTTTTCCCGGGTCGCGCAGAAAGCCGGGCTCACCCTGCCGCATTCCGTCGCGGAGCAGCAGGAGCCGGATCCTGCGTTCCCCACCGTCGCGTTCCCCAACCCCGAGGAGCCCGGCGCCCTCGACCTGGCCTATGCCCTCGCCCGCGAGCACGGCGCTGAACTGATCGTCGCAAACGACCCGGACGCCGACCGGCTCTCGATCGCCATCCCTGATGTGAACCGTCCTGAAGGGTACCGGCAGCTCAGCGGAAACGAGGTCGGCGCCCTCCTCGGCTGGCGCGCCGCGGTGCTCAACGCCGAACAGGAGACACCGGGCGGCGTGCTCGCCTGCTCGATCGTGTCTTCCCCAGCGCTCGCCGCCGTCGCCCGCGAATACGACCTGGACTTCGTCGAAACCCTCACCGGGTTCAAATGGGTGTCGCGTGTGCCTGGCCTGATTTTCGGCTACGAAGAGGCACTCGGCTACCTCGTCAACCCGAACACCGTGCGAGACAAGGACGGCATCTCGGCCGCGATCGACTTCCTCGCCATGACCGCCTTCTTCAAGACGCAGAACCTCACCATCGAGCGGGTGCTCGACGCGTTCGCCGAGAAGTTCGGGTACTTCGCGAGCGACCAGCTGTCGCTGCGGGTCACGAACCTCTCGGACATCGCCGACATCATGGCGTATCTCCGCGCCGAGCCGCCCACAACGCTCGGCGGCATCACGGTCGAGGGGATCGACGATCTCCGCGACGGTTCGGACGACCTCCCGCCGACGGATGCTCTCCGGTTCCGGCTCGCCGACGGCTCCCGCGTCATGGCGCGCCCGAGCGGCACGGAACCGAAGATCAAGTTCTATCTCGACGTGTCCCGTCCGAACGACCGCCGCGATGAGGCATCCTGCGTTCTCACCGCGGTGAAGGAAGACCTCGCCCGGATCGCGAAGACGGCGACGGCGTAGGTCTCAGCCGAGGGCCTTCTCGATCTTCCGGGTGAGCTCTTCGAGGTCGAAGTAGTTGTCGATGACGACGATGTCGGCGAAGGTTTTGCCGATCTTGTCGACGAGCTCAGGTGAGGTGAGGATGACCTGGGCGTCGGCTGCGGCGACGCCGACGCCTGCGACATCCGATGCGGTCACCTCCGCTTCGATGTCCAGGTTCTTGAGCACCCGCTCGGTGTTCACCTTGAGGATGCCGGATGTTCCGACACCGGCACCGCAGATTGCGACGATTTTCATGGCAGCCTCCCTGGCTGGAATCTCAGTGCTCGGCGAAAAGCACCCGGCGGACATCGTCCGGCGTTGCGGCTGACGCGATAGCGGGGATAGCGGACGCGTCGTTGAAAACGTTTGCGAGTTCGGCGACCGACGTGACGTGGGTCTCCGGGTTCGCGACGGCGAGCCCGAGAACGACGCTGACCGGGTCATTGTGCGGGTGTCCGAAAGCAATCGGTTCGGCGAGGGTGATCACGGCGAGTCCCTCGTGGAGCACGTCGTCACCGGGGCGGGCGTGTGCGAGCGCGAGTCCGGGAGCAATGACGATGTAAGCGCCGAACTCGTCGATGACCTCGATCATCCGTTCGGTGTACGACTCCTCCGTCGCTCCGCTACGGACCAGTGCCGCCCCGGCGAGCCGCACGGCGTCCCGCCAGTCCCCCGCGATTGCACCGAGTTCGATGGCGGGATCCGGGAGTTGCGGCAGGGACATCGTGGAACTCGATTCAGGTGTGTCGGGGGCGATCTCAGAGTATCGGCTCATCTCGTCGCCCCGGGTAAACCGGGTGTCACGCGCGGTACCTCTCGGCATCTTCGAAGCCGGCCGAAATCGCCTCAGCCAGTTCCTCACGGTCTTCCAACGGCAGGAAGGCCGCGCTTGCCGCGTTCTGCTGGAACACTTCGAGGTCGTCGAGGTCGTACGCGAAAGCATCCGACAGCAGGCTCAGTTCGCGGGTCAGCGACGTGCCGCTCATGGTGCGGTTGTCGACGTTGACCGTCGTCTTGAAGCCGAGCTGGTAGAGCAGGTCGAACGGGTGGTCGGCGAGGTCGGTGCCCCACGCGGCGATGGCGCCGGTCTGCAGGTTCGACGACGGGCTGAGTTCGAGGGCGATCTCCCGGTCTTTCACCCACTGGGCAGTCGGGCCGAGCGAGACATAGGTTCCCTGGTCGTCGCTTCGCTCCACGGTGATGTCTTCGGCGATCCGCACGCCGTGCCCGAGGCGGAGGGCGCGTCCGTCGAACAGCGCGCTCTTGATCGAGTCGAGCCCGTCGGCCTCGCCCGCGTGCACGGTGACCGGGACATGCTCCTGGGCGAGGAAGTCAAAGGCGACCCGGTGACGGCTGGCAGGGAACCCGGCTTCTGCCCCGGCGATGTCGAAGCCGACGACACCGTTGCCGAGGTGGCGCACGGCGAGTTCGGCGATCTCCAGCGCGCGGTCGGCGTGGCGCATGGCGGTGACCAGCTGGCCGATCTGGATGCTGCGGCCGGCGCGTTCCGCGTCGTCGATGCCCTGCTCGATGCCGACCTGGACGGCTTCGACCGTCTGGTCGAGGGTGAGGCCCCTGGCGAGATGCTGCTCGGGTGCCCAACGCACCTCGCCGTAGAGGACACCGTCGGCGGCGAGGTCCTGCACGAACTCACGGGCGACCCGGGTCAGACCCTCCTCGGTCTGCATCACGGCGGTGGTGAGGTCGAACGTTTTGAGGTAGTCGACGAGGTTCCCCGCGTCGCACTGGGTGAGGAACCACTGCCCGAGCCGATCGGCATCCGTTTCGGGGACCTCGACGCCGACGGCATCCGCCAGTTCGAGAATCGTCTGCGGACGAAGCGCCCCGTCGAGGTGGTCGTGCAGCGAAATCTTCGGCAGGGCCGCGATGTCGACGCCGTTGGGGAGCAGGAACTGGTTCTCAAAAGTCACCCGCTCAGACTACCGCTCGCACCCTTCCGTCGCACCGGCTCCTTCGCACTGTGACGGTAGGCCTGCGGTCGGCCCCCGGCGCCTTGGGCGGGCTTTCCCTGCTCATAGAATCTGGCAATGCGCCGCAGAATCCTCCTCGACTGCGATCCGGGGCACGACGACGCGATCGCCCTGCTGCTCGCGCACGGAAACCCCGACATCGAACTGGTCGCCGTGACGACAGTGATGGGCAACCAGACGCTTGAGAAGGTGACCAGGAACGCGTTGTCGGTCGCCCGCGTGGCCGGCATCACCGGCATCCCGTTCGCTGCGGGATCAGCGCGACCGTTCGTGCGTGCGATCGAGACGGCGCCGGCGATCCACGGCGAATCGGGGCTCGACGGCCCCCGGCTGCCGGAGCCGCGGCTTGCCCTCGACCAGCGCCATGCGGTGAACCTCATCATCGAGACGATCATGTCGAACGAGCCGGGGGCGATCACTCTCGTGCCAACCGGCGCGCTCACCAACATCGCGCTTGCGGCGCGGATGGAGCCGCGCATCGTTGAACGGGTGCGTGAGGTGGTGCTCATGGGTGGCGGGACGCATGGCGGCAACTGGTCTGCGACGGCGGAGTTCAACATCGTCGTCGACCCCGAGGCCGCGCACATCGTGTTCAACGAGTCGTGGCCGCTGACCCAGATCCCGATCGATGTCACCCACCAGGCGCTCGCAACTCCGGATGTCGTCGAGCGGTTCGCTGCACTCGGGACCACGCCGGCGCGGTTCGTCGTCGAACTGCTGGACTTCTTCGGGGCGGCGTATCGCACGGCGCAGGGCTTCGATGCGCCTCCGGTGCACGACCCGTGTGCCGTCGCCTATGTGATCGACCCGAGCATCTTCACGGTGCGGCGGGCGCCGATCAGTGTCGAGCTCGTCGGTGCGCTGACCACCGGGATGACGGTGGCGGACTTCCGTTCGCCCGCGCCGGACGGGTGCACCACCCAGGTCGCGGTCGGCATCGATACGGCGCGGTTCTGGGACCTCGTCGTCGACGCTGTGAAGCGCATCGGCGAGCCCGGGTAACGGCGGCGGCCGAGGGATCGAGCGGGCCCAAAGGGTTCTTCACGTCATCGATTGGGCACTAAGGGCGATTGTCTCCGATTCGAGCGACTCTTTCGGACCGATCGACGTTTTCTGCACAGCGCCCGGCCGTGCGACGGTTGTCCACAGAACGGGGTCCGGCGTCCCATGCCGCATCGACGAACGGCATCCTCGGGGCATGGACTTCCGACGACCGCTCCCCGTCGCTCTGCCGCGTGCCTTCTCCGTGCGCGAGGCTTATCTGAACGGGATGTCGCGAAGCCAACTCCGGAACGCCGCGCTTGTCCGGCCATTCCACGGCGCCCGCTTCGCGCCGAGGATCGATCCGGAACTGATCGACCAGTGTCACGCGTTCTCAGCCCGGATGCCGCGGGGTGCGATCTTCAGTCATGTCACCGCCGCCCGCCTGCACGGTATGCCCCTGCCCATCGAATTCGACGACGGCCCGCTTCATGTGATGTCACCGGCGGGTGTGCGCGCGACCAAGGCCCGCGGCACGGTCGGGCACTGCGCGACGCTGGGCGCCAGCGACGTCACCGAGCGGCAAGGCATCCGTTTGACGACTCCGGAACGGACGTGGTGCGATCTGGCTGCCATCCTGAATTTCAGCGATCTTGTCGCCGCTGGCGACAGCCTCTTGTGGTGGGAGCAGCCGCTCACCACGATGGAACGTTTGCTCGAAGCAGCACAGCGCTACCCGTCGCAACGCGGGCGGTCGCGAATGCAGTTGGCGCTCGGCTCCCTGAGCCCTCGCTCACGCTCGCGACCCGAGTCGATCGTTCGCCTCGCCCTCACGGCGAGTGTTCTACCCGAACCTGTTCCCAACTTCGAGGTGTACCTCCCACTCAGCCGCCGGGAAATCGCAATTGACCTGGCCTACCCGAAATACAAAGTGGGGCTCGAGTACCAGGGCGACCATCACCGCCTCGATCGCCGGCAGTGGCGGCGAGATGTGCGGCGGGGTAACGATGCCGTCGATGCGGGGTGGAGCATGATCTACTTCACCGGCGACGATCTGGTTGACCTGCCCGATATTGTCGCCCGCACGGAGCGTCGACTGCGCTCGCGCGGATGGCCGGTCGCATAGCCCGATGACGCGGCGCGCGCCGCGGATCGATGAGTCGTCCCACCCCCGAGGGGGAGCCCGACTCGATCGGGCCCAAAGGGTCGCTCCCTGAATCGATTAGTCCCGAAAGGTCGTTCCCCGGCCCATGAACAACCCTTCGGGACCGATCGGGATCCCCGGACAACGCCTCGCGGGCATCCGCGACCCGACGCTACGCCCGAGGGGACGTTCCCTCGATCGGGCCCAGGGTCATTGGCCGAATCGATTAGTCCCAAACGGTCGTTCCCGCACTAGTGGACAACGCTTTGGGACCGATCGGGAGCCCCGACGACCCTCGCTAGTCCCGCTTCGGAACGATCGGTCCGGAGGGACACTCGGGGCGTTCTGAACCGCCCTTGGAACCAATCGGAACCCGCATGCGCCGCCGCAACCACACGGGACCCGCGACGCAACTACTCGATGCGGGCGCGCACCAGGGGCTCAGGCTCGAACGGGGTACCGGGGGCAGCGAGCTCCCACGCGCCCTCCACAGCCTCGAGCGCCCGCGTGAACTTGCCGGCGTCATCCGCCGACAGGGTGAACAGCGGCTGACCAGCGCGCACCACATCGCCGGGCTTCGCGTGCAGGTCCACCCCGGATGCGTGCAGTACCGGGTCCTGCGCCCGCGCCCTCCCGGCACCCAACCGCCACGCCGCGATACCGAAAGGCAGCGCATCCTGGCGCACAAGCACGCCATCCGCTGGCGCGGTCACCGTGTGGGTCTCCCGCGCGACAGGCAAGGCCGCATCCGGGTCGCCACCCTGGGCCGCGATCGACCGGCGCCAGGTGTCCATCGCGCGACCGTCCCTGAGCGCCTCCTCGACGTCGGCATCGGGCTGGCCGGCGAGCGTGAGCATCTCACGGGCGAGCGCGCCGGTGAGTTCGACGATGTCGGCCGGTCCGCCACCGGCGAGCACCTCAACCGACTCACGTACTTCGTTCGCGTTTCCGATCGCGAGGCCAAGCGGCACGCTCATGTTCGTGAGCAGCGCAGACGTGCGAACACCCGCGTCCTGCCCGAGCGACACCATCGTGCGGGCAAGCTCTTCGGCCTTCGCGTAGTCCTGCATGAACGCGCCCGAGCCGAACTTCACATCGAGCACGAGCGCACTCGTGCCCTCGGCGATCTTCTTGGACATGATCGACGACGCAATGAGCGGAATCGCCTCCACCGTGCCCGTGATGTCGCGCAGGGCATAGAGCCGCTTGTCCGCAGGAGCGAGCCCGGCGCCGGCGGCACAGATCACCCCGCCGACGTCCCGGAGGATCGAGAACATCTCATCGTTCGAGAGGTCGGCACGCCAGCCGGGGATCGACTCGAGCTTGTCGAGGGTCCCGCCGGTGTGGCCGAGTCCCCGGCCGGAGAGCTGCGGCACCGCGACACCGAAGGATGCCACGAGCGGCATCAGCGGAAGGGTGATCTTGTCGCCCACCCCACCGGTCGAGTGCTTGTCGACCGTGGTCTTGCCGAGGGTGGAGAAGTCCATGGTCTCGCCGGACGCGATCATGGCGAGCGTCAGGTCGCGGATCTCGCGGCGCGTCATCCCGTTCAGCAGGATGGCCATCGCCAGCGCGGCCATCTGCTCATTGCCCACATACTCCCGCGTGTACGCGTCGACGAGCCATTTGATCTCATCGGTGGAGAGTTCGCCACGGTCACGCTTGGTGCGGATCAGGTCGACGGCGTCGAACGCCTCGAGCACGGTCTCAGATGCGGTCATCGGTCGGTACCCCGGCGTATTCGTTGAGTGTGCGTGGGCCGAACGCATCCGGCAGGACTTCGTCGATGGTGCGGATGCCCGACACGGTCTCCAGAAGCATCCCCGGTACGGCGTGTTCGAACAGCAGCTGCCGGCACCGGCCGCACGGCATGAGCGTGTTGCCCTCGCCGTCGACGCAGGTGAACGCGACGAGCTGGCCACCGCCGGTGAGGTGCAGCGTCGACACGAGAGCGCACTCGGCGCAGAGGGTCAGGCCGTAACTGGCGTTCTCGACGTTGCAGCCGGTGATAATCCGACCGTCGGTGACGATCGCCGCCACCCCGACGGGGAATTTCGAATATGGCACGTATGCCTTCGCCATGGCATCCGTCGCCGCTTCGCGGAGCACGCCCCAGTCGATTGAATCACTCATCGTTCGTCACGCCTTTATATATGGTTTGCCGGATGCCGCCGGGCCGCGGACGTATCCCACCAGGCCGGCGACGGCGAAGATGGTCACGACGTACGGAAGCATCAGGAGGAATTCGCTCGGCACACCCGAACCGATCGCGCCGAGCACGTTCTGCAGGTTCGTGGCGAAACCGAACAGCAGCGCTGCGAGCGTCGCCCGGATCGGGTCCCAGCGTCCGAAGATCACCGCCGCGAGGGCGATGAAGCCAGCCCCTGCCGTCATCTCCTTGGTGAAACCGCCGACCGAACCCAGGGTGAAGTACGCGCCACCGAACCCGGCGATGGCACCGGCGATCGCGACGTTCCAGAACCGGGTGGGGTTCACCCGGATGCCGACGGTGTCAGCCGCCTGTGGGTGTTCGCCGACCGCGCGAAGGCGGAGCCCCCACTTGGTGCGGAACAGCCCCCACCAGACGACGAACACGGCGATGTACATGATGTAGATGATGACCGTCTGCCGGAACAGCACAGGCCCGAGGATCGGGATCTCGCTGAGGATCGGGATGCTGATGCGCGGGAACCGCGGCGGCGAGTTGAACAGCGGCGTGTTGCTGGTCAGCACCGTGGAGTACAGGAAGCTGGTGAGCCCCGCAACGAGAACGTTCAGCACGACACCGACGATGACCTGGTCGACGATGTACCGGATCGAGAACACGGCGAGCATGAAGCTGACGAGCACCCCGGCCACCATCGCAGCGACCAGCCCGGCCCAGGGGTTCCCGGTCACGGATGCCACGAACGCCGACAGGAACGCGCCGGCGAGCAGCTGGCCTTCGATGGCCACGTTGACGACGCCGACACGCTCGGAGATCACGCCGCCGAGCGAACCGAAGATGAGCGGCGCGCTCAGCGCGACGGTGCCGAGCAGGAGGCCGGTGATCGGGATGGTCTCGCCCGCCGCAGCCCAGGTGAGGAACGCCCACATGAACGCGACCGCGAAGAGAATCGTGAGCCAGAGCGGCACCCGCTTGGCGCGGCTGGACAGCCAGGTGGCGTACACCGTGATGGCGATGAGGAGAACGACAAGCAGAATGCAGGTCAGCCGGGTCGGGTTGTCGATCGGCGCCAGCTGGATGACATCCGCTTCGTTCGACAGCCGGAATCTGCTCACCCCGTCGCGTCCGTTGACGACGAACAGGAGGATGGCGATGAGTGTGAAGATCGCGTAGGCGATCGGGGCCTTCCAGCTCTTGATGGTCGCGGACTCGAGGCTCGCGGAGATGGACTCGGGGGCGGTCGTGGTGGTCATTTCGCCGTCACCTCCTTCGAGACGCTGGGCACCGTTCGGCGACGGACACCCTGCTTGGGCAGGAAGAAGACCGCCCGGATGAGCGGCGGGGCTGCGATGAAGAGCACGATCAGCGACTGCACCACGGTGACGATGTCGATCGGGATGCCTTCAGCCGCCTGCATGGCGAACCCGCCGGCCTTGAACGCCCCGAAGAGGACGCCGGCGGCGAAGATGCCCCATGGCTTACTCCGGCCGAGCAGGGCGACGGTGATGGCGTCGAACCCGATGCCCGCGTCGATCCCGGCGGAGAATCCGGTGGTGACCGTCCCGAGCACCTGCATCACACCGGCGAGGCCGACGAGGCCACCGGAGATGAGCATCGCGTAGACGTAGGTGTTCTTCACGTTGATGCCGGCGACGCGTGCGGCGTTCGGGTTCTCCCCCACGGCACGGAACGTGAAGCCGAGGCTTGACCGGTTGAGCAGCCACCAGGCGAAGATCGTTGCCGCGATGACGAGAAGGAAGCCGAGGTGGAGGTTGTACTTGGGGCCGAGGATCTCGGGCATCACCGCGGTCTCGAGCATGGCGGGCGACTTCGGGTTGACCGAGCCGGGCGCCTGCAGCAGCCCGGGCGTCCGCAACATCCACGAGATGAGGTAGAACGCCACATAGTTGAGCATGATCGTGAGGATGACCTCGTGCGCGCCGGTGCGCGCCTTGAGCAACCCGACCAAGCCTCCCCACAGGGCGCCCCCGACGACTCCGGCGAGGAGCGCGAGGGCGAGGTGGACGCCCCAGGGCAGTTCGAACGAGAAGCCCACCCAGCCGGCGCAGGCTGCGGCGATGAGCATCTGCCCTCGGCCACCGATGTTGAACAGTCCCACCCGGAACGCGATGCCGATACCGAGCGCGGCCGCGATCAGCGGCGTCGCGAAGGTGAGCGTGTCGGTCAACGGTTTGATCCCGTCAAGGAAACCGTCGCGACGGAAGTTGTAGATCGACCCCTGGAACAGCGCACCATAGGCGCCAGACACGGCATTCCAGATCGCGCCGAGCGTGTCGCCGGGAGCAGCGAAGAAGTATCCGGATGCCGTCTGCACGTCTTCGTTCGTCACCGCGATCAGGATGGCGCCGATCACGAGGGCGAATAGCACTGCGAGGATCGAGATGACGAAGTTCCCGTTGAGGATGTCGGAGAGGACCTCGTTGCTCCGGGAGCGTTCCTCGTACTCCGGGGCACGTTTCGGCTCGTTGGCGGACGGAGCCGTCGTCGCTGTGGCCTCGCTCACGCCGCAACTCCGCTGGGAACTTCGCCGGCCATCATGAGGCCGAGAACGTCCCTCGGGGTGTTCCCCGGGACGATTCCGACGATGGATCCTCTGTACATCACTGCAATCCTGTCTGCGAGGGCGACGACCTCGTCGAGTTCGGTCGATACGACCACGACGGGGATGCCGGCATCCCTGGTCGCCACCATTCTCTTGTGCACGAATTCGATCGATCCGACGTCGATGCCGCGGGTGGGCTGGGACGCCACGAAAAGTTTGAGATCGCGGCTCAGCTCACGCGCGAGGACGACTTTCTGCTGGTTACCGCCGGAGAGCTGGCCCGCCCGTGAGTAGATCGATTCGCACCGGATGTCGAACTCGTCCTTTTTTTCCTGCGCGAATTCGGCGAGGAAGCCGAGCTGAAGGTTGCCGTTCTTGACGAAGGGCGGCCGGTCCGACCGGTCGAGCATGAGGTTCTCGGCGATCGTGAATTGACCGACGAGTCCGTCCTCGGTGCGGTCTTCGGGCACGAACCCGACGCCGGCGTTGAGGATCTTGCGAACGCTGAGGCCGGTGAGCGATGTCCCGTTCAGGCTGATTTCGCCGGTGACGCGGGGCTGCAGTCCGAGAATCGCTTCGGTGAGCTCGGTCTGCCCGTTGCCCTGCACCCCGGCGATCGCGAGGATCTCGCCGGCGCGCACGTCGAAGCTGACGTTGTTGACGACCTTGAGGCCCAGGTGGTCGATCACGTCAAGGTTCCGGACGATGAGACCGGCCGGGCCGGGCTGTGCCGGTTCCTTCTGGACGGTGAGCTCGACGGAGCGGCCGACCATGAGCGCGGCCAGTTCCGAGTTGGATGCGGTCGGGGATGCTTCGCCGACGACTTTTCCGAGGCGGATGACGGTGATACGGTCGGCGACTTCGCGGACCTCACGCAGTTTGTGGGTGATGAAGACGATCGACGTGCCTTCGGATTTGAGCTGGCGCATGATCGTCATCAGCTCGTCGGTCTCCTGCGGGGTCAGCACAGCGGTCGGCTCGTCGAAGACGAGGACCTTGGCGTCGCGCGAAAGGGCTTTGATGATTTCGACGCGCTGCTGGACTCCGACGGGGAGGTCGCCGACGAGGGCGTCCGGGTCGACGTGGAAGCCGAACCGAGCCGAGATCTCGCGCACCTTCGCACGAGCGGCGTCAAGGTTGAGCCGTCCACCGAATCCGGTTTCCTCGTGGCCGAGCATGACATTCTCTGCCACGCTGAAAACCGGGATGAGCATGAAATGCTGGTGCACCATCCCGATGCCGGCGCGCATGGCGTCACCGGGGCCTGCGAAGCGCTGGACGACGTCGTCGAGCAGAACCTCTCCCTCCTCCGCCTGGTACAGGCCGTAGAGGACGTTCATCAGCGTCGACTTGCCCGCCCCGTTCTCACCGAGGAGGCAATGGATCTCGCCCGGTTCGATGGTGAGGTCGATGTCGTCGTTGGCGACCAGGGATCCGAATCGTTTGGTGATGCCGCGAAGTTCGAGCTTCATGGGGAAATCCTACGTTCCAACAGATCGGGGAGACCAGCAGGAGCTGGTCTCCCCGATCGTTTGCGGGTGTGACGTGCGGGTGGCGCTACTTGGCGACCGGTGATGACGGCGAGACGACCTCGATGGATCCGTCGATGATGCCTGCCTTGATGTCGTCGAGCTCACCCTGCAGTGTGTCGCTGACCTTGCCCTCGAAGTCGTGGAACGGCGCGATTCCGACGCCGTCGTTGTCCAGGGTGCCAACGTACGGCGTAGCGTCGAACTCGTCGTTCCCGGCAGCGAGAACGACGTCGTAGACGCCGGACTTCATCTGCTTGAGGATCGAGGTGAGGAACAGCTCCTGGCCGGAGTCAGCGGTCTCGTACAGGTCGGCGTCGACACCGATCATGGCGACCTCTTTGCCGGAGTCCGCGATTGCCTCGATGGCGCTGAGGAAGATCGGTCCACCGACGGGGAGGAGCACGTCTGCATCCTGTCCGATGAGAGTCGTAGCGAGCTGCTTCGCGGTGTCATTCGCTTCGAAGCCACCGGTGAATGAACCGGTCTGGCCTTCGACATCCCAGCCGACGACCTTGACGTCCTTGCCCTTGGCCTCGTTGTAGTAGGCGACGCCGTCGGCGAAGCCGTCCATGAAGATGGTGACCGTGGGGAACTGCATGCCGCCGAAGGTGCCGACGACGCCGGTCTTCGAGTAGTCAGCCGCGGCGTAGCCGGCGAGGAAGGCAGCCTGCGCGGTGTCGTAGATGATCGGCTTGACGTTCTCGGCGTCGATCGATCCGTCGTCGAGCATGATGAATTTCACGTCGGGGTTCTCCTCGGCGGCCGCCGAGGTTGCCTCGGCGAGCGCGAAGCCGATCGTGGCAATGAGGTTGCAGCCCTGGTCGACGAGGCTGGAGATGTTCGGTGCGTAGTCGTCTTCAGTGTCCGACTCGACCTCTTTCATCTCGACGCCGAGTTCGTCGGCGGCCTCAGCCATGCCCTCGTAGCTGGACTGGTTGAACGACTTGTCGTCGAATCCACCCGCGTCGGAGACGATGCATGGCAGGAAGTCGGATGCCGCCTCCGTCGAGTCGCCGTTGCTGGCGGGCGCCTGTCCACAGCCGGCGAGCAGGGCGATGACGCCTGCGCTGGCAAGGCCTGCGAGAGCGACCTTACGGGTCTGAATTGTCAATGGAACCTCCAGGATGCTGCCCGGCGTGACTCGCACGGGTATGGGTACGTTACCGAATGTTACGAGGGCCGCTGCGCTGCGGGGACTCTCGAAACAGAAGCGTTACATAGCTGTTCTCCGCGAGCATATGCGGAACCCGCGAACAGGGGGCGTGCCCGCTCTCATGAGCACCCCCGGCGAAGGTGCCTGCTCGGATGAGCAGGAATGGCTGCGAGAGAGCGCCACAGTGCCCTGCCCTGCCATGCCACAATCAAGCCATGAACGGGCGATTGATGCTTCTCGATACCGCGTCGCTGTACTTCCGGGCGTTCCACGGGCTCCCGGACACGCTGCGCTCTCCCGACGGAACGCCCGTCAACGCGGTCCGCGGTCTCCTCGACTTCATCGCCAAGCTGGTGACGGACTATTCACCGGACGAACTCATCGCCTGCTGGGATGACGACTGGCGGCCGCAGTGGCGGGTCGACCTCATCCCTAGCTACAAAGAGCATCGTGTCGCCACCAGGCGAACCGGGGAGCCGGATGTCGAGCAGGTCCCCGACCTCCTGGTTGCACAGATCCCCCTCATCCGGCAGGTCCTCGATGCGTTCGGCATCGCCGTCGTCGGGGCGTCCGACCACGAAGCGGACGACGTCATCGGCAGCTTCGCTTCGCAGGCGACCGGCCCGGTCGACGTCGTCACCGGCGACCGCGACCTCTTCCAGCTCGTCGATGACGCTCGCGAGATCCGCGTGATTTACACGGCGCGAGGAATGAGCAAACTGGAGGTGCTCACAGAGGACGTCGTCAGGAACAAATACGGCGTGTCCGCTCAGCAATATGCGGACTTCGCCGCCCTCCGCGGCGACACGTCAGACGGACTTCCTGGGGTCGCCGGGGTCGGCGAGAAGACAGCGGCAGGGTTGCTCGACACCTTCGGCGACCTCGACGCGATCGTCGCCGCCGCCCAAGAGCGGGGCAAAGGTATGTCCGAGTCCGTTCGGGCGAAGATCCTCGCCGCTTCGAACTACCTGCTGGTCGCACCGACGGTCGTCGAGGTCGTCCGGACGCTCGACCTGCCGCAGCCGGACTTCCGGATCCGCCCGCTGTCCTCGGAGGCGCTAGACGCTGCCCGCCGGCTGTCCGCGGACCTCGGCCTCGGCGGCGGCGCCGACCGGGCGCTTCGCGCGCTCGGCAACGACCTCGACGCGTCCGCCTGACCCGCCGCGACCTAGATGTACTGCACAGGCAGGTTAGTTAGCCGGCTAATGGGTGGGTGGCCTCCGATGGCGGTGTGGGGTCTGTGGTGATTGTATTCGTGGAGCCAGGCC
>NZ_FOVM01000001.1 GCF_900115155.1 Mycetocola miduiensis | reverse complement strand
GAGACCACGGTGATCGGGATGCTGACCGACGCCGAAGCGCTGATCCACCGGCTCCCGGCGACGATGACCGCGCTCCGGGCCGGGGAGATCACGTACAAGCATGCGAAGGTGCTCGTCGACCAGACCGCGACCCTCTCCCCGGAAGCTGCGCTGCTGTTGGAGGAGCAGGCGGTGCCGTTCGGCCGGTCGTTGACGGTGTCGAAGTTCCGGGCCAAAACCCGGCTGCTCCGGGAGCACCTCGACCCGGACTCGGTCGCCGCCCGGGTCGCGAAGTCAGCGCAGGACCGGCGGTTGGACTTCCAGCCCGCCGATGACGGGATGGCGTGGCTCAGCCTGTACACCACCGCCCCTGAAGCGACGTCGATTTACACCGCCGTGCGTGATCATGCCCTCGCGGTGCAAACCCCGGCCGATCCCCGCACCCTGACCCAGCTGAGCGCGGATGTGTTCACCGACGCCGTCTCGGCAGCGCTATGCGGCGAACTGCCCGCGAACAGTGCAGGCTCGGCCTCGGATTCCTCGGCCTCGGATTCCTCTGCCTCCGACTCCTCGGCGATTGACGATGCGACGGGTTCGGAGCCACTTGACGCTGATGCCACGCAGGCTCGCCGATCGCGTTCCGGCCTCGGTTCCGGTTCCGGTTTCGGCTCGGGTGCTGCGTTCCGCAGGATCCGGCCGACGGTCACGGTGACGATACCGGCGATGACCCTGCTCGGCAGGTCCGAGGAACCCGGGACGCTCGAGGGGTACGGTCCGATCGACGCGGACACCGCCCGAGAGCTCGCCGGCCAGTCGAACGTCTGGTACCGGATGCTCACCGACCCGACCAGCGGGGTCCCGGTCGCTCTGGACCGGACCAAATACAAGCCGACGAAGAAGATGAAACAGTATCTGCGCTGCCGCGACGGAACCTGCCGGTTCCCCGGCTGTAACCGCACCGCCCGGCATTGCGACCTCGACCACACCAACGATCATGCGCACGGCGGCCCGACCGAATGCGACAATTTGGCCCATCTCTGCCGAAAACACCACCGGCTCAAGCACCAGACCACCTGGCAGGTTCAACAACGCGGCAACGGAGTCCTCGAATGGACCTCACCCGGCGGACGCACCTACACAACCCAACCCGAGACCTTCGCAACCCCGCCCACGCAGGTGCCACCGCCGACAGGAGCGCCACCCCAAACGGCGGCACCAGTCACACCGGCGCCGCGGGATCAGTCGCACCAGCAGGAGGGGTCGCAACCGGGCGACATCGCGCCGTTCTGACCGATCACAGCCGACATTGACGGCCCAAATCTCCGAGACGATCTACGTCGCCACCGACAGCGCTGAACTCGCCCGCGGCACCAACGGTGACGCAGCCAGCGAACTGGAGAACCCGGGCTCAATCCTCGTGTTCACCTCCGACGGGACGGTAGGCGACTGACCAAAACCCTGAACCCACCCACAACAACGGCGAAGGGGCCCGCGGTTCAACTCGCGAGACGCGCCCCCGGGATCGCATCCAGCAGCTCTTGCGTGTACTCATTCTGCGGGTCATCGAAGATCCGCTCAGGGGTACCACTCTCGACGATGCGCCCACGCTGCATGACGTGCACGTGATCCGAAATCATCCGTACGACAGCGAGGTCATGGCTGATGAAGAGGTAGCTAAGCCCCAGCTGGGCCTGCAGATCCGCGAGCAGTTCGAGAATCTGAGCCTGCACCAGCACGTCGAGCGCCGAGACAGCCTCATCGAGAACGACCAGCTCGGGCGACAACGCAAGCGCCCGCGCGATCGCCACACGCTGCCGTTGCCCGCCCGATAGTTCGTGCGGCAGCCGCTCGGACATCTCTTTGGGGAGGGCGACCTGATCGAGAAGCTCGGCGACACGAACCCGACGGGATGCCGCGTTCCCGATCTTGTGCACGGTCAGCGGCTCGGAGATCGACTGCTCCACCGTGTAACGCGGGTCAAGCGACGCATACGGGTTCTGGAATACCGGCTGCACCCGCCGACGGAACGCGAACATTTCGCGCCGGTTGAGGCCCGCAAGATCCGTACCGTCGAATGCGATGGTTCCTGAGGTGATGTCCTCGAGACCAAGCACCAGATTCGCGGTCGTCGACTTGCCTGATCCCGACTCTCCAACGATTGAAACGGTGTGGCCACGTGGGATCGAAAAACTCACACCATCAACAGCGGTGAAGGTCGTCGGCTGGCCAGCCTTCGGCGAGCGCAGCTTGAATTCCTTGCGCAAGTCGCGCACCTCGACCAGGGGCGCATCCGTCGCTTCACCGGCCCCGGATGCCACGACAGCGGCACGGGGGCTTCGAAGCGACGACAGGCTGGGTGCCGCCGCCAGAAGCTGTCGCGTGTAGGCGTGCTGCGGGTTGGCGAGCAGCTGCTCCGCCGGCCCCTCCTCAACGACCTCGCCCCTGAACATCACCACGATCCGGTCCGCGCGTTCCGCGGCGAGCGCCAGGTCGTGAGTGATGAGGAACACAGCGGCGCCCATCTCGTCGGTGAGCTGGTCAAGCTGATCGAGGATGCGGCGCTGCACGGTCACGTCGAGCGCAGACGTCGGTTCGTCAGCGATGAGCAGTCGCGGCTTGCAGGCGAGACCCATCGCAATCAGGACGCGCTGGCGCATGCCCCCGGAGAACTCGTGCGGGTACTGCCTCGCGCGCTGGGCGGCATCCGGAATCCCGACCATCTCGAGAAGCTCAACCACCCTGGCGTCGGCGGCGGCTCCGTGGGCGTAACCGTGTACCTCGAGCACCTCGGCGATCTGCACCCCGACGCGCATGAGCGGGTTAAGGTTCGACATCGGGTCCTGCGGGACCAGACCGATACCGGCACCCCTCAGCGTGATCATCTCGTTCTCACTCAGCGCCGTGAGTTCGCGGCCCTCGAAATGCACTTCTCCGCCGACGATCACGCCGTTCTCCGCCAGCAGTCGGTTGATCGCGGCTGCGGTCGTCGACTTGCCCGAACCGGACTCCCCCACCACGGCAACCGTCTCACCCGCGGCGACATCGATCGACACGTTCTTGACGGCCGGAATAAGTTCCCGACCGGAGCGGAAACTCACCGAGAGGTTGCGGATGCTGAGAACAGGGGGCGGCGTGGTCATGGTGTCCTCGTATCTGTCGTGGATGAGTGCAATTCGGTTGCCACGTCGACCAGTCGCTCCCAGAGCACGGCGGCGGCGACGGGGGTCGCAGGTGTCAGCAGCCGGTTGCTGGCGAGCGTGATGCCGAGCCCAACGCTCGGCACGAAGCCGACCACGCAGCCGGTGAATCCGGGATGCCAGAGCAACGGATGCTGCGTCCCGCGGATGTCGATCGACATCCGCCGAAATCCAAGGGCCTGGGCGGGCTCCGAACTTGGCAAAAAGAACTCTGAGGCGACGTCTGTCGTGCACAACGCGCTCGGGCCGCCCGGGCCGCTGAACGCCTCGGCAAAGGTGAGCAGATCGTTCACTGTGGAGAAGAGACCGGCGTGACCGGCGACGCCACCGAAGGCGTGGAAGCAGTTGCCGTCGTTGGCTTCGCCGACGAGCTCATGCTCTCTCCACGTGAACCCGGCATCCGACCAGAGGACAGGGTAGGGTTCGCCGGCCGCGACCATGGTTCGCTCCGCTCGATCACCGATCGAGCTTGCGGCAACCGGCGATCCGACGGTGGGACGCGGAGCGAACGACGTCTCGAGCATGCCCAGCGGAGTAAACACAAGCTCATGCAGGGCGTCGCCGAGCGATCGACCGGTCACTGCTTCGATGATCAGACCCAGGTACTGGAATCCCAGGTCGGAGTAGTGCCGACCGGAGCGGAGCGGGTACAGGGGAGCAATGGTTTCGAGCACCGCCGTCGCGCCGTCGCCGATGCGGGGCGACAGATAGAGCGGCTGCCACTCGCGCAGGCCGGCCTGATGCTGCAGGAGATCGCGAACCGTCGTGCCGTCGTGCCCGGCGAAGCGCGGCAGGATCGAGGCAACGGTTGAATCGAGCGCCAGGGCGCCGTCGGAGACCAGCCGCATCAGGGCTGCGGTTGTTCCGACGACCTTGCTCACGGAGGCGAGATCGAAAGCTGTGTCGACCGTCATCGGCCGAGCGTTCCCGAGGGTTGCGAAGCCGCTGGCCACGACCGTGCGCGCGCCCTGGAAAGAGAGACCGAGAACCGCCCCGGCCGGGCCGGTTTGGACGAGGTCGTCTGCCACCGCCTGGAGGGTCGACTGCCGGTTCATTCGCTGGCTCCTGCTAATCGTCGGACGACCCGGAGTTCCAGCTCGCCGAATTGTTCCTGGGTTCGCTGCGTGCCATCCGGTTCCCAGCCGTGGCGGCGGTAGAACGCCAGCGATGGCGCATTGGCGGCGAACACCCACAGAGACGCATTGCGGGCGCCGAGGTCAGCGAGCCGACTCGCGGCGGCGCTCAGCAGTAGTTGCCCCAACCCCTGGCCTTGCGAATCCGGGGCGACATAGAGCGAGTGCACGACGCCCTCTGCACCGTTCGCGGCCAGTCGGGTGACGCCCAGGACTGTGCCAGCGCTTTCGGCAACCAGCACCTCACCCTCACCGGAGCCCATCACCCGCTCCCATAGCTGTTGCGCCTTCTCGTCGCTCATGGCGTCGATCGTCGAGTCGGGAAGCACCCCCCGATAGCTTTCACGCCAGCACGCGAGGAACACGGCAACCACCGCATCCACGTCGGCAGTGGTGGCTGGGCGCAATTGGATGGGCACGGCAGGTCAGCCTTCGGTGACCAGCGAGAGGGAACGGATGCCGCCCCGCACGGGCTCGGGAAGTGCAAGGGCCCCTGTGCCGGGCGTGATGGTGCCCAGGATTCTGCTCTCGCGAGCTCCGGTACCGGCGGGGACCGTCGCAGGCACGCCGTGGATCGTGCACCAGCCGATGAGGGCGAAGGCGATCGCTTCCTTGTCGTCCGCTGGTGCGCCCAGCTCGTCGGCGAGAACAACGTCTACGCCGGGCAGGGCGCCACGCAGTCCGTCCAGAATCAGCGGGTTGCGGCATCCGCCACCCGACACCGCGAGATAGCCGACGCCGGCCGCGGCCACGTCCCTGGCGACGGTCTGCACCGTCAGCTCGGTCAGGGTTGCGGCGAGATCGGGGACGGAAATGTCCTGCCCGTACGTGCGAACGGCGTCGTGGACGTAGCCGAGATGGAAGTGTTCCTTGCCCGTGCTCTTGGGCGCCGGGAGCGCGTAGTAGTCGTCTGCCAGCAACGCGTCGAGCAACTCCTGGTGTACGGTTCCCGAGGCCGCGATGCGGCCGCCATCGTCGTAGCCGAGCTCGTTCAGGCCGTTCTCAACAACGAGCGCGTCGACGAGCGCGTTCGCGGGGCCGATGTCGTACGCGACACGAACGCCGCCGGCATCCACGACGGTCATGTTCGAGATGCCGCCGAGGTTGAGCGCCGCGGACGCTTCTGAACGGTCCCGGAGCAACAGTTCGTCAAGGAAGGAGACGAGCGGCGCCCCGTGTCCGCCCGCGGTGATGTCGCGGATGCGCACATCAGAGACCACAGGGACACCCAGTTTCTCGGCGATCCACGCGGCCTGGCCGATCTGCAGGGTGCCGAGGGCGTGGTCATCCCGAACCCAGTGATACACGGTTTGCCCGTGTGAGGTGACGAGGTCGACCGACCCGACGGCAACGGATGCCGCATCCGCGGCGTCCGCGAAGGCCTGGCCGATGAGGGTGTCGAGTTCGCAGATCTCCGACAGTGTCGTCGCTGCCGGCGGCAGTGCGGCGATCAGCCGTGCACGCAGCGACGGCTCATACGGCACCGAGTCGCGGTGCACGACCCGCCCCTCAAGACGCCCGTCGTTTTCGTCGAACTCCACGACGGCGACGTCGATTCCGTCGTGCGACGTACCTGAAATCATTCCGAGAACGCGCATCATCACTCCCCCAGTGCCACACGCAGGCGCCCGTGTGCGGCGTCGATCCGGTCGGCTGCTGCCTCTCGGTCGAGTCCGAGTCGGAGCATCACAACCGCCGTCTTCACATCGAACCCGGCGGATTCGAGCGTCGTTCTGGCTCGATCCCGGTCGACCTGCGCGATGGCGGAGACCATTCCGGTCGCGCGCTCCCTCAGCTTGTGGTTGCTGGGGTTGAGGTCGACCATGAAGTTGCCGTAGGTCTTGCCCTGCTGCACCATGACAATTGTCGAGAACATGTTGAGCACGAGCTTCTGTGCCGTGCCCGCCTTCAGCCGGGTTGAGCCGGCGAGCACTTCGGGGCCTACGGCGATCTCGATTCCGCATTCGGCGGCGTCGCTGAGCGGCGTATCAAGGTTGCATGACAATCCGACAGTCAGCGCGCCGAGCTCGCGAGCCCGGGCCACTGCGGCGATCACGTAGGGCGTCCGCCCACTCGAGGCGATCCCGATGACGGTGTCGTTCTCGCCGGTTCCGGCGGCGTCGATCGCCGCTGCCCCTGCGACGTCGTCGTCTTCAGCACCCTCGCTCGGGTTCACGATCGCCGAAGGACCGCCGGCAATAATCGCGAAGACGAGCTCGGGCGACGTGCTGAACGTGGGCGGGCACTCGGACGCGTCGAGGACGCCGATGCGGCCGGGCGTGCCTGCGCCCACATAGATCAGCCGCCCGCCACGTGCCATCCGCTGGCTCGTCGCCTCGATCGCCGGCACGATCGCCGGGAGCGCGGCGGCGACCGCAGCCGGAACGTCGGCGTCGGCTGCGTTCATCGTTGCGGCGAGCTCGGCCACTGACATCCGGTCGATCTCGGCGTAGCGGGGGTCGGCTGTTTCGGTGGCGAGTGCGCCGATTGAGTCGTTGCTCATGCTTATTTCTTGCCTCTGTTTCGGGGATCGAGTGCATCGCGCAGTCCATCGCCGAGCAGGTTGAGACCTACGACGAGGAGAACGACGACAACGCCGGGGGCAATCATCGTCCACGGAGCGATGGTGACGAGAGTGCGGGCGTCGAAGATCATCGATCCAAGGGATGCCGCGGGCGGCGGGGTGCCGAGACCGAGAAAGCTCAGGGCAGCCTCGGTCAGCACCGCCCAGGACAACGACAAGGTCACCTGCACGATGATGATTGAGGTGATGTTGGGCAGCACATGGCGGAACATCACACGGGAGCGGCTCTGGCCGGTGCTCGTTGCGGCCTTCACATATTCGATTTCGCGCAACGACAGGACCGGACCGCGGGTAACGCGGATGAAGATCGGCACATAGACGATGGCGATCGCCATGGCGATCGTGAACCAGTTGCGGTTGAACACCGAGGCGAGTGACAGGGCCAGGAGCAGCGGCGGAAAGGCGAAGAGCACGTTGGTGACACCGCTGATCACACCGTCGGAGACGCCCCGATAGAAGCCAGCGATGACGCCGCACAGGGTGCCGATGATCGCGGCGACGGCGACGGCCACGACCGCGATGAGCGCCGAGTTCGCCACTCCCGCTGCGACCCGGGAGAAGACATCCCGGCCGAACTGATCGGTGCCGAAGAAGTGGGTGGACGACGGCGGTTGGAGCCTGGACGGCGGGTCCTGCGCTATCGGGTCGTACGGGAGCCAGCCGAAAGCGGAGAACAAGCTCAGGACGGTCAGCATGGCGATGAGAATGAGGCCGATGAGGCCGCTCCGGCTGCGGACGAGCGCACGTGCGCGCTCCATGGTGCGGCCACCGCCGGGGGCCAGGGCTGCCTGTGTGAGGTCACTCATGCGGCACGCACCCTCGGGTCGATGATTCGGTAAAGAAGGTCGGTGAACAGGTTGACGAGCACGAACGACAGGGCGATGACGAGGACGGTGCTCTGCACGAGCGCGTACTCCTTCTGCTGGATGCCGAGGAGCACCTGGCGGCCGATCCCCGGCAGCGAGAAGATCTGCTCCACGACGACGGCGCCACCGAGGAGGTAGCCGAACTGCAGTCCGGTCATGGTGACGATGGGCACGAGTGCGTTACCGAGGACATGCTTGACCTGCAGCCGGCGAGGCGGGATGCCTTTCGCCCGGGCGGTCCGAATGAAGTCGTTGGACCGGATCTCGAGTACCGCCGTGCGCGTTGTGCGCATGATCGGCGCTGCGATGCCGAAGCCCAGCACGATCGCGGGCAGCAGCATCTGCTGAAGGTTGAGGGCCGGGTTCTCGAACAAGCGGGCGAAGGCCTGCCCGTTCGGGTTGAAGCCGAAGGATGACGCGAGAATCGCCAGCAAGGCGGTCGCGAGAAGGAATGCGGGCACGGAGAGCCCGGCCAGACCGACCACCTGGCCGACGGCATCCCGGGGAGAATCGGGCTTGGACGCCGACATCATGCCGAGCGGGATGCCGATGAGGAGCGCGAGGACGATGGAGAACAGGGCAAGTTCCAACGTCACGGGCAGCGATTGAAGTGTGAGGTCGAGGACCGATTCCTGGGCCCGCGACGAGAATCCGAGGTTGCCGGTGAAAATGTTGCCGAGCCAGGTGAAGAACTGCACGAGGAGCGGCTGGTCGAGGCCGTAGTAGGCCTCGAGGGCTGCCCGTTGATCAGGAGTCAGTGCGGCTGCCTCGGTGCCGAGACCGGCGGTGATCTGGTCGCCGGGGATGGCCCTCAACATGATGAAGACGAATATCGCGACGCCGAGCAGGGTTGCGGCCGCGCCGAGGATGCGGGTCAGCACCGGATGCCGAGTGATTGTGAGAAGCATGATCTTCCGGGGGGTGGGGGCGGCGCGGGACGCGATGCGTCCCGCGCCGCTCTCGATTAGTTGAGCGAGGTGGTGCGGAGGTACTGCAGCGAACCGTTCACCATCGGCACGAAACCGTCGACGTTGGCGGCGGTCACCGTGTAGGTGTAGCTCGTGAACAGCCAGATCCACGCGGCGTTGTCTTCGAGTTCGCTCGAGACCTTCTCGTAGATCTCGGCACGTGCGTCGGGGTCGGATGTCTGACGGCCTTCGGCGAACAGCGCGTCCAGTTCAGGCGAGCTGTACCCGGCGACCTTGTTGAGGTTGCCGGTGCTGGTGAAGTAGCGGCCGTACATGCCGTCCGGGTCCGGGCGTCCGCCGTTGAGGGCGATAGCAGCTTCGAAGTCGGCTGCGACCCAGCGGTCGACGTATGCACCGGATTCGAGTACCTCGATCTCGAGGGTGATGTCCGCTTCGGCCAGCTGCGCCTTGAGGTTCTGCGCTTCGTTGGTCGACGTGGCGTACTCGCCCTGCGACACGATCGCCTTCACCGTGACGCCACCGGCCATGCCGGCCTTGTCGAGGTATTCGGCTGCCTTGTCGAGGTCGCGCTCCGGGCATGGGCGAGCGTCCGGGTCTGAACGGTACGCGGGCGAGGTGATCGGTCCGGTCACTTCACCTTCACCGAGGGCGGCCGTGTCGAGGACCTGCTGGCGGTCGATGGCACACTGCATCGCCAGTCGAACGTTGACGTCGGTCAGGGCGCCCTTCGTGGCGTTGAGCTGAAGCGCGTGGTAGCTCAGCTGCGGGGTCTCGGTGACCGTGAGCTGGTTGCTCTTCGCCGTGTCGGCGACCAGCGGGTCGTCGAACACCGCCATCTGCACGTTGCCGGACTGCATCGCCGAAACGATCGACGACTCATCCGGGATGACGCGGAATTCAACCGAGTCAAGCAGCGCCGTGTCGCCCCAGTAGTCGTCGTTCTTGTCGAGGGTGATCGACTGGCTGGCCACGCGCTCCCCGAGCACGAAGGGCCCGGTGCCGTTCGGCGTCTTGTTGAGCGCCTCTTCGGTGTCGTCTGACGACAGCATCGCCATGTTGACGACGGCGAGGTTGGCGAGCAGGGCTGCGTCTGGA
Organism: Mycetocola miduiensis; assembly: GCF_900115155.1. Classification (GTDB taxonomy): domain Bacteria; phylum Actinomycetota; class Actinomycetes; order Actinomycetales; family Microbacteriaceae; genus Mycetocola_A; species Mycetocola_A miduiensis. The sequence continues at coordinate 746,372 of NZ_FOVM01000001.1, read as the reverse complement.
GCGGTCAGTGTCAGCACGACCGTTGCTTCGTCTGGCGCCTCGACGGATGCCACTGAAGCGAGCGATGAGGCCGAGACAGCTGCTGTAGCCGGGTCCTTGATCTTCTCGAGTGACGATTTGACGTCTTCCGAGCCGAACGTGCTGCCGTCGGCGAAGGTGACGTCTTTGCGCAGGTTCAGGGTGACGGTCAGTCCGTCTTCGGAAACCTCCCATGACTCCGCGAGACCGGGAACCACTTTCAGGTCTTCGTCGAACTCGGTCAGGGTGCCGTACAGGTTCTGCAGAACGTTGACCGCCTGGAACTGCGTTGCCTTCCAGGGGAACAGCGTGTCCGGGTCGCTCGTGACGCCGACGACCAGCGAACCGCCGCCCTTTGCGGCGGGCTCGGCGGCCTTGTCGGACGTTGGGCTGCAGCCGGTCAGCGCCAGCGCGAATGTCGCCGCCAGCCCGATCGCTGCGAAGCCCGCTCGCTTAGCGCGAGTGCCTCCATACATGGGAACTCCTCAGTGCTTGGTGATGCCTCGACGGTGAGACTGCCCGGTGTGGAACCGGGCCGGCGAGCATCTGTGATCTCAGTAGGTCATAAAAGTACACGAAAGACAGTGGTTATGTACCAAAGTTTCTTCTATTGTTACTTCGACGACACAAATCCAGCCGATGCGACGGGGTCGCCACGGCCAGCGGCCACGAAAATACTGCGATCAGCGAGGAGAGCGGCAATGCCAACAACCGACATCCCGGCACTTCACGCCCAGCACGAGGCCGTCCTGGTGCGGATGAGAGCTGCGATGCCTCAACTCCGACCGACCGAGCAGCGCATCGCCGCCCTTTTCCTCGCTGAACCCAGCGCGACGGCCGCCCTCTCCATTGCGGATCTTGCCGCCCGGTGCGAGACGTCCACCACGTCGGTCGTGCGGTTCTCAAAGCGCATGGGCTACGAGCACCTGCGTCAGCTCCGGATGGATGTGCTTCGTGAGGTCACCAGGGAGACCTTCGAAACGGCGGCGCTGCCCGAGGTGTCTGGCGACATCGACAGGAACGACACGATCGAAGACATCGTGGCCAAGGTATCGACGGCCGAGACGCTCTCGATCGCCGACACCGCCAAGATGTTGAACCTCGACTCGCTGTCAGCCGCTGTCGCCGCCGTGGCCGGGGCGAGGCGCGTTGACATCTTCGGCGCTGGCGCGAGCTCCTTCGTCGGACAGGACCTGCAGCAGAAGCTCATCCGAATCGGCCGCGTAGCGCTCAACTGGCCGGACACCCATGCGGCGTGGACCTCTGCAGCAACACTTGAATCCGGATCGGTGGCCCTCGCCGTCTCGCACAGCGGCGCGACTGTCGACACCGTCCGGTTCTTGGCTCTCGCACGGGCCGGCGGCGCGACGACGATCGCCCTCACAAACCACGACGGGTCCGAGCTGGCCAGCCACGCCGACATCGTGTTGACCACGGCCGCCCGAGAGACCGGCTTTCGATCCGGCGCGCTCGGCAGCCGGATCGCTCAGCTCATGGTCGTTGACTGCCTCTTCATCGGGGTCGCGCAGTCCAACTACGACAGCTCGATGGCGGCGCTGAGGAGCACGTACGCCGCGATCCACCGCGACGTCCCGGCCCAGCAGTGAGCGACACAGCAGTGAGCGACTCGGCAGGCATCCGTTCGCGGGTCGGACTTTTCGCGGCTTTCGCCGGAATGGGCGGCACCGCAGCCGCGATCCCGGCGCTCATCCCGTCCCTCGAGCTTCGTCTCGGCTCAGCGGCGCTCACTGCCGTTCCCGCTCTCTTCACGGGCCTTCTGATCGGTGTTCTTCTGTCCGCCCCGTTGCTCGTTCGGTTGCGTGCGCGCACGGTCGCCGCTCTCGGAGCGCTCGTGCAGGCGGCCTCTCTGATTGCGCTGATACTCGTGACCGCCGGGAATGCCGTGGTTCTCGTCGCAGCGGTCGCGGGAGTCGGGTTCGGTCTCACCGAGGCGGCAGCGAGCGTGGCCGCCAAACGTTCGACGGCCGGCTCCGCCACGCGAACCCTCGCAGCGTTGACTGGCACCGTCGCGGTTGTCGCCGCGGTCACCCCGATCCTGGTTGCGGTGGCCGCTGGTGGCTGGTGGCTCATCCCCGTGCTCGTCGCCGTCCTGCATCTCACCGCCTCTTTCGCGCTCTTCAGCAGCGATGAGGCAGCGCCCGACCCGGTGCGCGACTCCCCCAACTTTGGCGGGCCCCGCTGGTCGACCGGGGGCGTGCGCGCGTTCGCCCTCGCCGCTCTCGCCCTGGTCATCTACGTCGGCATCGAAACCGTGTTCTCGGGCTGGTCTGCCGTCATCCCGGCCGCCGTGCTCGGACTGAACGCCCAGACGGCTGCGCTGGGCACCTCCGTGTTCTGGATCTGCATGGCGGCGGGGCGATTTCTCGCCGCTGGCCTGCTGCATCGCGGTCTTCGACCGGGAGTCCTGCTGGTCGCCTGCACCGCCGTCGCAGCATCCGCCCTCGGATCCGCCGTACTCGCGCCGGCGCCGTTCGGGCTTCTCGGCCTCGCCGCGGCGGTCGTCGCCATGGCGCCGGTGTATTCACTGGTGCTCGGCGAAGCGCTCGACCGCCTCCCCTCCGGTGCGGCAGCCCGCGCAACGGGACCGCTCGTCGCGGCCGGGGCGCTGGGCGGCACGCTCGTGCCTGCCGCCGTGCTCGTGAACGGGCTGGGGCCGACGAGCGCGGAAACGTTTTTGCTCTCGGCGGTTCTCTGCCTGGTTCTGTGCGCCGGGGCTAGCCTCGTGTTGCTGTTCTCCCGCCCATCCGTACTTCCCGTATCGCCTCCGCTCACCGCGGCTCAGCACGAAGGCTCCACCCCATGATCAATCCCCAACTCGAATCCCGCGCGGTGCTTCCATCGGGTGACGACGCCCTCGCTACTGCACTGGCTGCGACACCCGGGATCGGGGACGCGCGGGTCAGCGTCGCGGAATTCGACCGGATCGTCGCCGGCGTAGACGCCTCACACTTCCTGCTCACCCCGAGCGCTGTCGTGACACCGCAGGACGCGACTCAGCTGGCCGCGGTTCTCGCCTTCGCCCGGAACACCGGTCGCCATGTCACGGTCCGTTCCGGCGGAACGAGCCTCTCGGGGCAGGCCTCGAGTGACGGCATCCTGATCGACACTCGGCGGCACTTCCGCTCGATTGAACCGCTCGACGACGGCACCCTCGTGCAGGTTCAGCCGGGCGCGACCGTGCGGCAGGTCAACGCGCGGCTTGCCCGTTACCGGCGCAAGCTCGGTCCGGATCCGGCGAGCGAAATCGCTGCGACCATCGGCGGCGTCATTGCGAACAACTCCAGCGGCATGGCGTGCGGCACGCACCACAACAGCTACCAAACGCTCCGCGGGCTGACCTTCGTCTTGCCGAGTGGCACGGTGATCGACACGACGGCGCCGGATGCCGACGCGACGCTGGCGAGCGCTGAACCGGAACTGCATTCAGGCCTCGTCCGGCTCCGCGAGTTCCTCACCGGCCGTCCCGACCTGGTGCAGGAGATCGAGCGCCAGTACCGCGGTAAGAACACCATGGGATACGGGATCAACTCGTTCCTCGACTTCGCCGCACCGGTCGACATCCTCGCCCACCTCCTCGTCGGCAGTGAAGGAACGCTCGGTTTCGTCGCCGAGGCGGTTTTCGAGACCGTCGCGATCGCACCAGCGGTTGCGACGGCGTTGCTGCTGTTCCCGAGCCTCGACGCAGCCACACGCATCCTCCCTACCCTCCTCGACACCGGAGCAGCAACGCTCGAGCTGATGGATGCGGCATCCCTCCGGGTGATCCAGAACGATCCGACCGCGGCGGGCATGCTCGACGCCCTCGTGATCGACGGACATGCGGCGCTCCTGGTCGAGTATCACGGCACCGACGACGCCGACCTTGAGCGACAGCTCGACACGGCGGCCGACGCCCTGGCATCCGCCGGCGCCCCCGCACTCGAGCCGACCAGGGACGCCGCTGAACGCGCCCGGCTCTGGCACTTCCGCAAGGGGCTCTACGCGGCGATCGCCGGTGTGCGACCGCCGGGAACCACCGCGCTGCTCGAGGACATCGCCGTGCCCGTTCCCGAGCTGGCCAACACCTGCGCCGCGCTTCAGGTCCTGTTCGAACGGTACGGCTACGACGACGCCGTCATCTTCGGGCACGCGAAGGACGGAAACATCCACTTCCTGCTCACCGAGGACTTCACCGACGCTGACGCCGTCGAACGTCAACGGGCGTTCACCGAGGACCTCGTCACCCTGGTGCTGCGGGCCGGCGGCACGCTCAAGGCGGAGCACGGCACCGGCCGCATCATGGCGCCGTTCGTGGAGCGCCAGTTCGGTGCCGAGCTCTACGCGGTGATGCTCGAGGTGAAGCGGCTGTGCGACCCGCACGGCATCCTGAACCCCGGTGTATTGCTGACGGACTCCCCCGATTCGCACCTGCAGAACCTCAAACTCACACCCGAAGTGGAATCCGAAGTGGACCGCTGTGTCGAGTGCGGCTATTGCGAGCCGGTTTGCCCGAGCAAGGACCTGACGCTCACCCCGCGGCAGCGCATCGTCGTGCGTCGCGCCCGCGCAGCCGCTCGCACCTCCGGCGATCACGCGCTGGATGAGCGGCTGGCTCAGGCGGAGGGGTACGCCTCCGTCGAGACCTGTGCCGCGGACGGCATGTGCCAGACCGCCTGCCCCGTGCTCATCAACACCGGGGATCTGGTGCGACGGCTGCGGGAACAGGATGCCGGGGCCGCCGTGAAAGGGGGAGGCGCGGCTGTCGCTAAACACTGGGGAGCCGTGAGCCGCGGAGCATCCGTCGCCCTCAGCACAGCCAAGACCCTGCCTGCCCCTGTGGCCCGGTCGGCGAGCGCGCTGGGGCGAGCGGTGTTGGGTAGCGACATCGTGCCCCAGTGGAGCTCGGACCTGCCCGCTGGAGGCTCGAAGCGGGCCGACCCGCAGCCCGTCGAGCCGGCCGCGGTACCCCGCGTAACGACACCGGTCGTGTTCTTCGCCGCTTGTGTCGGTTCCATGTTCGGCCCGGCCGCCGGGGGTCTCGGCTCTGCGGTGGCGTTCCGACGTCTCTGCGAGCGCGCTGGCGTCGACATCGTTACCCCGGAGTCGATCGAGTCGCTCTGTTGCGGGACTCCGTGGAAGTCGAAGGGCCTCAGCACCGGTTACGACACCATGATCGAGAAGACGGCGCGCAGCCTCGTGGCCGCCTCGGACGGCGGACGCCTGCCGATCGTCTGCGACAACTCCTCGTGTTCCGAGGGACTTCTGCACGCTCTCACGAACGTGCGCGAAATCGATGGTGCTCCGATCCAGCTGACGATTCTCGATGCCGTCGACTTCGCCGCCGAGCGGCTGCTGCCCAGCCTGAAACCCGAACGGATGCTGGAGACGCTCGCGCTTCATCCCACCTGTTCAAGCACACGGCTCGGCTCGAACGTCCACCTGCAACAACTGGCGGATGCTGTCGCCGTCGACGCGGCCGTGCCGGTCAATTGGGGTTGCTGTGGTTTCGCGGGTGACCGCGGAATGCTGCATCCGGAGCTCACCGCTGCTGCCACGCGCGCGGAGGCTGCCGAGGTGACATCCGGGGACTTCGATGCGCATGCATCCTGCAACCGCACGTGCGAGATCGGCATGAGCCGGGCGACGGGTGAGAACTACCGGCACATCCTGGAGCTACTCGAGGAGGCGACGCGCTGAGACTTCACCACTCCTCGGCGCCACCCACCCAGCGCGTCGGCGGGTTGTGGCCTGCACAGATCCACTCGATCTCCTCGGCCTTGATCCGCTCCCGCAGCAATCGCTCCGTCGTTCGCGCCATCGGCCGATCGCTGGTCAGCAGCCAGAGGAACTGCTTGAGGTTGCCCTGCCTCGTGACGCGAACGGCATCCCCGGTGAACAGGACATCGTTCCAGCGAAAACCGAGGTGACCGGGGGTATGCCCTGGCGTCGGGAACGCCAGCAGCCCGGGGAAGATCTCGAGCGTCCCGGTGACCTCCACAACCCCGTCAGGGTACTCCGACGAGCTCATCCGGTGAAGGAAGCGACGAAACCGGGTCGGCGGGGCGACATCGCCACGCAGGATCGCGGCATCCGCGGTGCTGATCCAGACCTGGACCTGAAGCGTCTGCTGCAGCCGCTTCACCACCTGAGCGTGGTCGGGGTCGTAGTGCGTGAGCAAAATGTCCGTGATCGGCCCGGTTCGCGACTCAGCGTCGCGCAGTTCGGCCACCAGGTCATCGAATGCGGACGCCATCCCCGGGTCGATCACGGCGGTGCGGCCGTCGCCGCGAACGACGTACCCGTTGGCTCCCCTGGATTTCTCGAGCTGGAACACGTTCTCAGCGGTCAGGCGCATGGCGGTCCTTTCTGGCGGCTCCCCCGTAGTACACCACGTACGGGCATCCCGGTCGAGGTCCTGCATCGAGAACGGTATGCGCTTGAGCGACGAGCCAGCCCCTATCGCGCCTCCAGCGACGCTTCGATCCCGTCGAGGATTATCCCGAGCCCGAACGCAAACTCATTGCCGTATGCATACCCAGGCTGCAGGATGAGCTCGGTCGCCATCCGCCCCAGGAAAGGGAACGCACCGGACATCATCTCCTGCTGCGCCAGGATGTCCTCGGTCACGGCCCCGATATCCCCCGCCTCGTCAAGCGGCAGCGACGACTCCTGCAGCGCGAAGCCGTGCACATAACTGTCAAGCAGAGACATGGCGTGGGCCGCCAGCGGGATCGAGAATCCCGCTCCCACGAGACACCCGATTGTCGCATTGAGGTAGTGCAGGGTTGCACGCGTGTTCCGTGCGTCGACCTGCGAGATGGCCCACGGATGCCGCTTGAGCACTTCCCGCGCGGACTCGGAGCGTTCGCGCATGGCTGGTTTCCACGCGTCATCCGCAGCCGGCACGGCCATCTCGCTGACGACGAGGCCGACCATGCCGTCGAGCAGTTCGTCCTTGTTTTTCACGTGGTAGTACAGGGACATCGCTTCGACGCCGAGCTCTCCCGCGAGTTTGCGCATACTCAGCGACTCGATGCCTCCTGAGTCGGCGAGCGCCACTGCCAATCGGATCGCCCTTTCTCGCGTCACTGGCTCTCGCGTCGCCTTCGGTGTCGACTGTGCCACCACGCCCTCCGGTCTCGTCTATGCAGACAATTCTGAATTACCTCCAGACGCCACCTTACACCGTATGGTACTTTTCAGGCATCACCTTACACCGTATGGTGACTTATCCGAAGGACCACGATCATGACCAGCACGCTCGCCCCCACCATCCACGACTGGACCCAGGCGGACATTCCCGACCTCGCCGGCAAAACGGTCGTCGTCACCGGCGGCAACAGCGGGATCGGCCTCGAAGCCACCCGTGCGTTCGCCGCGCACGGAGCCCATGTCGTGCTCGCTGTGCGCGACGAGAAGAAGGGGCAGGATGCCGCGGCCACGATCGCGGGGTCGACCGAGGTTCGCAGACTTGACCTGGCCGACCTCGTGTCGATTCAGAAATTTGCCGCGGCCTGGACCGGTGACATCCACATCCTGGTCAACAACGCCGGCGTCATGGTGCCGCCGCTCACCCGCACCGAGGATGGCTTCGAGCTGCAGTTCGGCACCAACCACCTCGGCCACTTCGCCTTGACCAACCTCCTCCTGCCGCACATCATCGGACGCATCGTTATCGTGTCGAGCAGTGTGCACCGCTCAGGCCGGATCGACTTTGACGACCTCAATTTCACCACGCGCCGTTATGGCGGCGGTTCCGCCGGTTACGCACAGTCCAAGCTGGCGAACCTGCTGTTCACCCTCGAGCTGCAGCGGCGCCTGACGGCAGCCGGATCGAGCGTTCTCGCCACCGCGGCGCATCCCGGCATGGCGGCGACGAACCTCAACTCGAGTTCGACCAACGTTGCTCTCAACCTCTTCGCCAAGGCCGTTGTGGCCGTCTTCGCCCAGCCGTCGATCGACGGCGCCGCCCCGACGCTGTTCGCTGCGACGGCACCGATGCCGCCCGCCGGATACGCCGGGCCAAGTAAGCGCGGCGGCTTCGCCGGCCCACCCGTCCTCGTCGACCGCTCCGCTAACGCCTCCGATCCGGCCGTCGCCGCCCGCCTCTGGGCGGCATCCGAAACCCTCACGGGCGTCAGTTTCCCTCTCTAGCTGCCCCCGCCCCTTTCCTTCCACCCGTTCACGATTCGAGCTGGTGCTCGGTGTCTGGCTGATGTAGCGAAGTCGTTGCAGACGAGATGAGCGCCCATTCGTCGGCATCCCACAACTGGGGCCTCGCTTGCCGAATCACCTCACCCTAGATTGGGGTGTCGCTTACCGAGCGAGGGGGGCGGATGAGTCGCGAGACCTATTACGACGTTCTCGGTGCGCCGCCCGCCTCAAATCTCGATGACCTCAAGCGAGCCTATCGACGCGCGCTCCGCGCCAGTCACCCGGATGTCGGTGGCTCGGCCGAGAGCTTCCGCAGGGTGCAAGAGGCGTGGGCCGTTCTGGGCGATGCCGCCCGGCGAAGCGAGTACGACCGACTGAACCTGCCAAGGGCATCCGCTCCTCCGAAGGGCGAGACCCGCCGCGAACGGGCGTCGTCGCGCCGGACAGCCGACGAGCCAACCGCGACAGCGACGCCGACTTTCGCGACGGCCCACGGGCATCCGGGCGGATATTCACGTTCCCGATACCTCGATATCGCCCGCGAATGGATGCTGTCGCCCCAGCCACCGACGCCGCCCGCGAAGCCGCCGCGCATCCCGCACGAGCGTGACCGCTTTCTGCACATGTGGGGCGTCGTTTGCCTGCAACTGTTCGTGACCTTTGTGCTGATCGTTGCCGGCCTGGCCGCGATCGCGGCTGCCGCCGGAAATCTGCCCACGATTCCGACGGACGCGCTGTTCCCTGTGCTGCGCCACGTCACGATCGCTCTCTTCGGGGTGGCGTTCCTCTGTGGCGGGGCTGTGGCGACGCTGCGGCTGGGCACGAGTCCTGCGCGTGCCGAGGTTCGTCGCGTCCGGGCGCGCAATCGGGACATCTATGCCGGGCTTTGGGCCGCGCATGCTGCCGACCTGCGGGCGTTCCACGAGGACTTGGGCCGTCTCCCCGAGTCTCCAGACAGTTTTCTCCGATCGCCGTATTCGCCTGAGTCGGTGATGGTTGCGCCAGCCGCAGCCCAGGTCGAGCTCGCCAGGGCGCTGGCGCAGGAGCAAATCGCCGGGGCCTTAAAGTCGCTCAGTGATGAGTTCACCATTTGGGATGACGTGCGGATCCGCGAAACGGATGCCTATGCCTCGCATCTGGTGGTCGGGCCGCAGGGTCTCTTTCTCGTGGAGCCCCTCAGTGAGCGGCCGCGTCTCGATCCGCGACTGACGGAGTTGGCGGATGCGGTTGGCGTTGCCGCCCTGTCCGGGGTGCTGTTCGTCGATCTGGACCCGGCTGCGGTGAACGCGCCGCCGGCGAAGCTCGGAGAGGTGCCGACCCTCTCGTGGCGGATCGGGATAACCCGGCTTGCGCCGATGCTCGGTGGTGGGATACACGGCATCGAACGCGGTGAGAGCTGGGAAGTGCGCCAGCTGGTGGAGCGGGTGGCGCGGCGGGTGGCGTTTGCATAGGCGCCACTTAAACGTCGGTACGACCGTCGTGTTGATTGCGCCTTTTTACCGGAGGAAGCTCACACCGAGCCGTCGGGCGATGCCGACGAATACACGGCAAGAGACTCCAACGGCGGCTGCGACGACGGATGCGACACGGCGGCCGCCCCGACCGCACACGCGGTCCGCAGTGCATGCTCGGGCGACTGCCCCGAACGCAGCGCGAGCACCAGCGCCGCACAGAACGCATCACCGGCCCCCACCGAGTTGACCGCCGTGACGCAGACACCAGCGGCCCGGGCGATCTCGCGACCTTGCTCGAGGAGCGCTGCTCCTGCTGCCCCATACGTCACAGCCACCAACCGCGCCTCGGCCAGCTCCGGCATGAGCTCATACTCTGTCTCGTTAACGATGAACAGGTCCACGCGCCGCAGCAACTCCGCCGGGATCGGCTGCGCCGGCGACGCATTGACGGCGAGATAGCCGGGCACGACCTCCGCGAGTCTCGCCGCTATCGCCATCGAAATCTCGAGTTGAGCGATAACGACCTCGTCCGCACCAAACGCGGCGTCCTCAACCGTGACCTCGTCGTTAGCGCCCTGGCACACCGCGATCTGGTTCTCTGCTGCCCTGTCGACCACGATGAGCGCCGTGCCGGTCGCCGCATCAACCGTTCGAACCCGGGAGACATCCACACCGGCAGCCTCGATTTCACCGCGCATCCATCGCCCATCGCTGTCGTCACCGACCGCGCCGATCATGCGAACAGACGCACCAAGGCGAGCGGATGCCACAGCCTGGTTCGCCCCCTTGCCACCCATGTGCCGGCTCAAGACACCGCCAGCGACGGTCTCGCCAGCGCCAGGAAGCCGGTCGACGCTCGCAACGAGGTCCAGGTTGATCGTTCCGACAACAGCAACGGAGGGGAGCGAAGAATGAGTCATGGGGGAGTGCCTTTCAGGATTCGCCGGCCTCATCGATTATGGCCGGTCCATGCGTGGCTCAGCGCAAGTCCAGGCGATTCGCGAAGGGGCTGGAGGCGTTCCGACCGGGCGACTATGAAGGCGTGAAGGCATCCGGAACCCTTAAGAATGCTGTCGCTGCAGCATCCTTATCCCGGCGCTTTTTCCTTATCTCAAGCTGACGCGCTGCCGCCCAGCAGATCCGGGTGGTGGATCTCAGCCACATTCGGGTGCGCACGCAGCCGATAGCGGAGCGCGTTATCGCCGTAGGTGTCGAGGATCGGGCTGTTCGTCGGGTCGACCGAGAGACCACGAGCCGCTGCCGCGAGTTCGGGGTCCAGTTCGAGCCTCGGCATCACCGTGTCGAGGGCCGGGTTGAAGAAGAACGGTACCGAAATACGGTCGGAGCCGATCGGCGGCGAAAACACCTTGTGCAGCGTCGCCTTGAGGTAGCCGCCGGTGGCGAGCTCTAGCATCTCGCCGATGTTCACGACGAACGCACCGGGGATGGACGGCGCATCGATCCACTCGCCGTTGTATTCGACCTGCAGTCCTTCCTTGCCCGGCTCGACGAGCAGCAGGGTGAGCACGCCACCGTCGCGGTGCGCCCCGACACCCTGCTTGCGCTCGGCACCGGACTCACCGGGGTACCGCACGATCTTCGTCAACGCGAACGGCTTGTCGGCGAACGCTTCATCGAACGAGTCCTCCGGGGCACCGAGCGACAGCGCCCAGGCTCGCAGCAGTCGCAGTGAGACCCGTCTGAGTTCGTCGTTCCACCGCTCGGCGACCTGCTGCAGTTCCGGCAGCACCTCCGGCCACAGGTTGGGGCCTTCGAGGCGCCAGTAGTCCGGCGTCCCCTCGGTCAGTTCGACGGCATCCCGTTCCGGACCGATATCGATCTGCTCACGCCAGTCCACATCGCCGTGGGTGAGTTCACCGCCGACCCGGGTGTACCCGCGGAACTGTGGGCTGTGCACATTCTCGAGCTTCAGTTTCTCTTCGGTCGGCAGGTCGAAGAACCGCCGGGAAACAGCGAGGAGATCGTCGATCAGCTCACGGTCGACGCCGTGACCGACGAGGTAGAAGAACCCGACCTCGTGGGTTGCGCGCAGTAGGTCGGCGCGGAACGCGGCGGCTTCGTCAGCGCCGGCATCCAGCCGGGAGAAATCGAGGATCGGAAGGCTAGAGCTCATAGTTCAATGCTGACACGCTGCAAAGGATGCTCCGGCCAATGTGACGACGGGCGGCTCGAACCCCGGGCGCGTCACGCTGGACAGGTGGGCCGGGATGACGGTTTTCAGGAGATCGCACTGTTTTCAGGGGAGAAATCGCACAGGCGTCCTATTAATCCTGCGTTTTCCTGTTTTGCGTACGAGCCAAGCCGGCTATACGGTCAGGACGACTTTGCCGCGGGGGCTTCCCGAGTGGAGATACTCGATGGCCCCACCTGCTTCCTCGAGAGGGAACATCCGGTCGATTCTCGGCGTGATGCTGCCGGAGGCGAGCATCTCGCGAAGCGTCTCTAGCGCGGGCTGGTCCTCCTCGGACATCAGTCCGATCATCCTCTCCCGAACGAAGACGGAGGCCAGCGGAGCGGCGAGGGAACGACCGAAGCCACCCAACAGCATGCCGCCGCCCTCACCACCGACGATGACGAGAGTGCCGTACCTGACCAGGACGCGACGCAGGCGTGAGAGCGAGTTGTGTCCAGCGGTGTCGACGATGAGGTGGTACCTCTCGGGGCGGTCTGCGAAGTCCTCCCGCTCGTAATCGATCACCTTCTCAGCGCCGAGCGAGCGGACGAAGTCGACCTTCGACGTACTGGCTACGCCGGTGACCTTGGCACCGAGAGCGACCGCGATCTGCACAGCGAAGGATCCAACTCCGCCACCGGCGCCGAGAACCAACACCCGCTCGCCGGCGCGCAAACGACCCGCATCGCGCAATGCATGAAGTGCGGCGCAGCCTGAGATCGGAGACGCCGCCGCCTGCTCGAAGCTGATCGTCTCGGGCTTGACCGCGAGGCGGTCCTCGGTGGTGCGGGTGAACTCGGCGAAGCTTCCCTCGAGAGTGGTGCCGAACACCTCATCACCCGGCTTGAACCACGTCACCTGGGCGCCGACCTCCGTCACCTGACCCGCGACATCTCGCCCGGGGGTCCGCTGTTTCGGCGCCCGCAGGCCGAAGCCGAACAGTCGGATGAGGTACGGCTTGCCGGCGGTCGTGTGCCAGACGCCCGCGTCAACGCCGGCGGCCCGCACCCGGATCAGCACGTCGTGATCGCGAACAGCGGGGCGATCTAGCTCCTCGATGCGGAGCACCTCCGGCGCCCCGTACCGGTCCTGGACTACTGCCTTCATGCCTCTGCTCCTCGGTGGATGTGCTCGAGGGTGCACGCCCATGCAGACAGTTTGGCAACAGACGCGCTGCTCCGGTAGAGCGCCGGCGTCCGGCCGCAGTGGAAATGACCGGGAGCGCATGCCGCCACTCAATCGTTGTCCCCCGAACGCCACGCCGTGTCCTAGGCTGAGAGCCAGATGCAGCACGCAGCGGGTCAGGGTGGACAGCGCTTGCAACGCACGATTATTACGAGCCGACAGCAGAAGCCTGCTGACTCGAGGGGGATCATGACAGTCGAAGCCGCCATGAGCGCGAGCGAACGCATGCGGATCGCAGCGGTCGAGGAGCTCGACCTTCTCGATACCCCTCCCGAGGAACGCTTCGACCGGATCACGCGCATAGCGCGGCAGCTCTTTGACGTGCCTGTGGTCGAAATCAACCTCCTCGACGAAAACAGACAGTTCACCAAATCGCCCCAGACGCCCGGGCACTCACCGAACTCACCCCGCTCCGAGTCCTTCTGCGACATCACGATCCAGGAGCAGGAGCTTCTGGTGGTTCCGGATGCCACCGCCGACGCGCGGTTCGCGAATCGCGACACCGTCACCGGGCCGCGTCACATTCGCTTCTACGCCGGCCGGCCGCTGAGCATTGATCCAGGCCTCAACGTCGGCACACTCTGCCTGGTGGATACATCCCCACGCGACCTCACCGACGACGACAGACAGCTTCTCGACGACCTCGGCACCTGGGTCGAACGTGAACTCCGCGAGACCGCCGAGCGTGACCGCGCCGCCGACATCCAGCGCAGCCTGCTCCCGCAGAGCCAACCCGGGGCTCCCGCGTGGGACAGCGCTGGGCTGTCAGTGCCGCTCCACCAGGTCAGTGGCGATTTTTATAGCTGGAGCGAACACGGGACCGGTGTCGACGTGACCGTCGCGGATGTCATGGGCAAAGGTGCGGGAGCCGCCATCGTCGGCGCCGGCGTCCGTTCGGCCTTCCAAGCCCGAACCGGCACAGACCCGGCCCTCGCAGTCGCGCAGGTCAACGCGCAGCTGGCGAGCGACTTCGATGCGACCGAAACCTTCGCCACCCTGTTCCATGCGCGGCTTGACGTCGCATCCGGAGAACTCGTCTATGCAGACGCCGGCCACGGTTTGACCATCATTGCGCGGGCCGATGGCCGGGTCGAACGGCTTCAGGCGACCGGCCTCCCCGTCGGAGTCACGCCGGCCGGCACGTGGCAGACCGGCTCGACGACGCTTCTGGCCGGCGATGTCCTGCTCTCGTTCACTGATGGGCTGCTCGACCTCTTCGATGGGACACTCGCCTCGCTCGACCGGCTCGGAGAACTCGCCCGCACAGCGACGTCCGTGCGCGACATCACCGAACGAATTCGAGCGCTGACCCATGGAAACGCCACGGACGACGTGACCCTCGTCGTGATCACACGCCTGAGCTGAGCCGTGTCTCCTGAAAGTCAGACGCTGGAGGGCTGGGTTGCCTGGAGCGTCGTCCTGCAACCCCATGGTCTACGTCATCATCCCCGGCTTGCTGCGGGTGTTGCCATCCGACGGGTGGGGAACTGATGCGACTCTTCCTGCTCCGCCTCATCGTCGTGCTCACCGCGATCCTCGGCGTGAACTACATCGCCTGGCGCTGGTTGTTCTCGCTCAACTGGGATGCCTGGTGGATCGCCATCCCGCTGATCATCGCCGAAACCTACAGCCTCATCGACGTGCTCCTCTTCGGCATGACCATGTGGCAGGCGAGGACGCGCCTCGCACCGCCGCCGCCCGCGGCATCCGCCACGGCAGACGTGCTCATCACCACCTACGACGAACCGATCGACCTCGTGATGACGACGGCGATGGCGGCGAAGGCGATCCGATTCCCGCACAAGACCTGGATCCTCGACGACGGCGCAAGGGCTGAGATGCGCGAGGCGGCAGAGTCCGCCGGCATCGGCTACATCACACGCGGAGACGAGTGGGACGGCCTGCCTCGGCACGCGAAGGCCGGCAACGTCAACAACGCCCTGTCGATGACCGATGGAGAGTTCATCCTCATCCTCGACGCCGACCAGATTCCGCGCCCGGAGATCCTCGACAACACGCTCGGCTACTTCACCGACGACAAGGTTGCGCTCGTGCAAACGCCTCAGGTGTTCAGCAACGTCGCAACGGGCGACCCGCTCGGCAGCCAGGCGCCCCTGTTCTATGGGCCGATCCAGCAGGGCAAGGACGGCTGGAACGCGGCATTCTTCTGCGGCTCCAACGCTGTGCTGCGTCGCGAGGCGCTGATGATGCTTGGAGTCCTCGGCTACGTCGACGAACTCGACCGGTCGGTTACCTCGTCGCTGCGGCTGGCGTCCCGTGTCGTGCGGAAGGCACGCTCGCATCCGTCGGCTGCCGAGCCCGCCGTCCGGGCGGCGCTCGATGAGGTCGCCGCCGCGATCACGGATGCCCGAGGCCAGTTGGCGCGCAAGGAACCGTTCGCCGAGGTCACCTACGCTCTGCATCAGCGCGTCGACCGGGCCGCTGAGTCGATCGTCGCCGTCGACCTCGCGGCGATGGAGGAGGACCTCAAGGAGATCTACGCCCTCGCTGCGCCGGTGCCAGGCGCGACGAACCTGGAGTACCAGATCGACCTGCAGAACACCGTTTCGGCGCTGGCGACGAAGGAACTGTCGCCATTCAACGCGCTAGAGGCAGTTCAGGCCGTGCTCCGCTCCATCGCGATCGACCGCCCGGACGAGGCGCAGCCGGTGATGCCGCTCGCGACCATCTCAGTGACGGAAGACATGGCGACGTCTATGAGGCTTCACGGCCTCGGCTGGAAGAGCGTTTACCACCACGAACTGCTTGCCGACGGCCTTGCCCCCGAAGACGTCGGCTCGATGCTCACCCAGCGACTGCGCTGGGCGCAGGGCACTATGCAGGTCCTGCTGCGCGAGAACCCGCTCGTGCAGTGGGGAATGACGCTGCCTCAGCGGCTGATGTACTTCGCCACAATGTGGACGTACCTGAGCGGCTACGCCGCGCTCGTCTACTTCGCCGCACCGATCGTGTTCCTCGTTCTCGGCATCCTCCCGGTGGATACGAATGCATTCGACTTCTTCGTGCGGTTCGTGCCGTTCATTCTCGTGAACCAGCTGCTGTTCCTCGTCGCCGGGCGCGGGGTGCCGACCTGGCGGGGGCAGCAGTACAGCCTGGCCCTGTTCCCGGTTTGGATCAAAGCGTGCACGACAGCGTTCCAGAACGTCGTGCTCGGCACACCGCTCGGGTTCGCGGTCACTCCGAAGACCCGGCAGGAGACGACCGGGCGGCCCTGGCACCTGATCCGGCCTCAGCTGGTGGTTATGGTCCTGCTGCTACTCGCGATCCTCATCGGCCTTGTCCGGATCTTCGTCAACGGAGCCGAGCCGCTCGGCACCGGCGTGAACATCTTCTGGGCAGTCTTCGATCTGATCATCTTGAGCGTCCTATTCCGGGCGGTCTCGTATCGCGGCTATTCCGCAAGAAAAGGAAGGCATAAATGAAGTTTCACAGCGAGAATGTCGGAGACACAATCGCGATTGTCCGCGGCGACGGGCGCCTCAACATGGTGTCGGCTCCCGCCCTCCGTCAGGTGATCACAGGACTCGTCGATGCCGGCCGGTCGAAGATCGTGGTCGACCTCTCCGGCATCGACTTCATGGACTCCTCCGGTCTCGGATCCCTCATCGGATGCCTGAAGACCACCCGCCAGGCGGGCGGCGACCTGCGCATCGCCGCACCGACGAAACAGGTCGTTATGGTGCTGCAGTTGTCGAACCTCGACCGGGTTTTGAAGACCTACGACACTGCGGAGGACGCCTTCCATGACGAAACATGAGAACTCGTTCTTCTTCTCTTCGCCGCCCACTGACGTCGACGCCGTCCACGACTTCCTCCACGAGACCTGGGCTCTGCACCCGGATATCGATGAGATGGACCGGATGGCGTTCGAAACCGCTTTAGTCGAGCTTGCATCGAACGTCATTCAGCACGCCGACACGGGCGACGGCGTCACTTGCGCCCTGTCGGTGTCAGCTGACTCCACCGAGCTGCGAGCGCAGTTCAGTGACACAGCCGAGGCAGGCGGATTCCGGATGCGTACCGCGACCATGCCAGACGACCTCGCCGAATCCGGTCGTGGCCTTGCTTTCATGCAGATGCTCGTCGATGAGGTTCGCTACGAACGCGTCGAGGACCGGAACGTGTGGTCGCTCATCAAGAAGCGAGCTGCTTCTGAGGCATCCGCCGACTGACTGTCCGCTACGGCATTCGCAGGAGCGGAGATTCCGCCCGTTGCTTCTCTTTCCAGGCGAAAACGGATGGTTTCAGCCAGTATCTCCGCAATTGCAGACGAGTAGCGACGCGCTCAGGCGGTGATCGTCATCTGCTCCACAAGGTCGTCTTCCACCGTGAAGCTGAAGTGACTCTGCCCGGTGAAGCTGTCACCACCGACCGTTGCCGTGAACGTGGTGTACTCGCCGGTTGTGATGTCGGCGGTGACGTCGAGAGTGACGTGCATGCCGATGAACTCGGCATCCGACCAGCGTTGGATCTCATCGCGACCGGTGAACACGCGGCCCTGGTCGTTGACGGTGCCATCCGGGGCGAAGGTGTCGAGAAAGCCCTGGGTGTCTCCGGAGTTGGCAGCAGCCACCAACCGGGCAACCGGCTCAGGAATTGTGGAATCCATGTCGGTCCCTCTCTCTCGCGTGACACTCACGTTAGCCCCCGAATGGGGGAGCCGTAAATGCCATACCCGTAGCGGGCAAAGGTGGCTACCCCGGAACACAGGGGTTCGATGATGACGAGTGATCGCGACGGTACGTTGCTTGGCTCCGTCCAACGCGCCGCTCTCGTGGATGTCGTGGCGAACGCTCAAACCCCCTTCCGGTGAAAGCGAGAGCCCAGGCATCCGGCCTCACGCTTGGCACCGCGTACAACATCGTCCGCACCCTCGTGCAAGAAATCATCGCCTAGAAACGCGAGCGCGCCCCGACTAGCGTCGTAGTGCAGCGTTTCCGCCGAGCGCAACGTGCGCCAACGCACACACGCGATATGGCGACCCTCACAAGGGTTCGTCTGTTGGGGGGAAAGAGATGTCGCGTTCCTCGCACACCGCGACATCCTCCGGGCGAGCGGGTCTGCGCCGATCCGGCGCGGCCCCTCGCTCGTTGACCAGCGGGTTACGGCATCAGGCTCGTAGCGAGTGACGTGAACATCGCCGTCAGCAGCAGGGGAGCGACGAAAATCAGCCCGGCGCCGGCGACTGCCAGGCTGCCGAAGCTCCAGAGCGAGCGCCGGGTTGTGGCGGTGCGGACCTCGCCGCGAAGCTCATCGAAGCGAGCCAACAGTTGCTCGCATGGGGCGGATGCCCCGGTGCGCCAGGTGGCAGGGTCATCGACCAGCCCGACGATGCGGGTGAGGTCTTCGGGTCCGAACTGCACCGGACGTTTGAGCAGCCAGCGCCGCAAGCGGCGAGCGTCGAGAACGGTGACGAGATCCGGCTGCTCTTTGACGACGATCGAGGCGGCACCGTGGATCGCGACGACCGGACGGACCCGTCCGGTCAGGCCCAGCCTGGCGTGCACGAGCTTGGTCACGCGGGCGGCTTCGTGTTCGGCGTTGCGGATGTGCGGCTGGCGCTGTCCTGCCACCATCAGGGTCCGGTTCGCAACCCAGACCGGCTTTCCGCGGTGGTGCTTCGTGTTGATGCTGAAGACACCGCCTGATCCGACGACGAGGTGGTCGATGTCGGCTTCTTTCGTGCCGACCGGGAGTGCGTGGAAGACGCTCCAGTCCGCCGGCAGCGTGTCAAGCATCCGCCCGACCGCGATCTCTCCCTGGGCGCCCCGGAACCAGGCGGCCCCGCTGCTGCTGAGCGGTGAACGGCCGAAAATGCGGGCCAGCGGGCCACGCTCGACGAGGTGCGAGGGGTCAGCGAGGAGCTCTTCGATGACGGCCTGTGCAGCCTTGCGCTGTCGCATGCTCGTGGCGGTGACGGTCACTGGACTCCCTTTGTAGCTGTCATTCGACAGTACTGAGCCGCCTTGGCGCGATTGCATCCCCAGAACGGGCTCGCGACAAGCCGCTATCATCCGGGTCACTCCACGAAGCGGATGCCGTTCTGCAGTCGGGTGCGCAGGTCGAAGAGTTCGTTGCCGCCCGCCCTGGCAAGGTCGGGGAGCCCGGCCCGGAGGAATCCGGGGAGGAACGACGCACGGATGGCGAGCGTCGCTGCGCCCCGGCTGCTGCCGAGCTGAACGTACGGGGCCTCGAGGGCGTCGTCGGGGAGCACGATCGCCAGTCCGGTGAACTTCACGCGCAGCGACCGACTGACGACTTTGGCCCGCGCCGCGAGTCCATGCATGGGCCGTTCTCCGTCGATGGCTTCGCCGATGAGTTCGCCGCGCTTGATCTTCACCTCGCTGCCCCAGTCCTCCGAGAGCAGGGCGAACAGCCCGGTCGGCCCGAGAACGATGTGGTCGATCTTCTCGTCGGGTGCCCCGGTGGCGACGTCATGCCAGACGGTGAAGCCGAGGCCGAGCTCAGCGAGGTTGCGGGCGGTGGACTCCTCGGCGAGCGCGTCGGCGAGAAGGTGGCGGAGTTCACGCGGCGCGGTGCGGACGAGCGCGGGGTCATAGGGGTCGGCGTCGACGCCGCGGCCGGTCCACTCCCGCATGAGCCGGAGGTATCGCTCCCTCCGCCAGCCGCCCGGATGCCCGTACGAGCGAGCCCGCGGACGTGAGTCCGGCCGCGGCTTGGCGGCGGATGCTGCCCAGGTGTGGTGTTCCTCGGGAGCGGTCGCACCTGTCGAGCGACCGCGGTCGTAGGCGGCGCGCCCCTCAACGGTTCCGATCCGTTCCCAGGCGAGTTGCACGGCGGTGAACCGGACGGCATCTCCGCCGGTGTCCGGGTGAGTCTCGCGCATCAGGCGGCGGTAGGCGCGCCGCAATTCGTCCTGGCCGGCTGTCGGGCTCACGCCGAGGACCTCGTAAGGCGTCGCCGAGATCGGGCTGTCTGGCATCCGCTCGCTTTCGGGTGGGGAATTCTGCGTATCCGACGATACCGAGGAAATCTGGGAGGCGTGCTCGAAGCCAGCGGCGGTTGGGTCGCAGGCAGAAGGCCAGACTTCCGCCGCTAACGCCGACCCGTGTTTCCAACTTCGGATATTCACTCGTTCGCGAGCTGTGTCCGGCCGGAGAGGGCCGATTCAGCGAGAATCTCCGAAGTTGGAGACAGCACGTCCCGAACACCCGGGGCGATATGCGCCGATTGTGGCGCACGAGAACTGTCCGGCGCGAGGTGGACCGACCGGGAAGGGCTGTGCCAGCCTCTTCAGCCCCGCTTCAGCGCGGCTCGGGCAGAATGAGCGGGGAGGTGATCGGCATGCGGCTGCTCGTGGTCGAAGACGAAACGCGGCTCGCCGACGGTTTGCGCCGCGGACTCGAGGCCGAAGGGTTTGCCGTGGACGTCGCTCCGACCGGCACCGACGGGTTGTGGCTCGCGCGCGAGAACCAGTACGCGGCCATCCTGCTCGACATCATGCTGCCGGGGATCAGCGGGTACCGGGTCTGCGAAACCCTGCGCGCCGAGAAGGACTGGACGCCCATCCTCATGCTCACCGCCAAGGACGGCGAATGGGACCAGGTCGAAGCGCTCGACACCGGCGCCGACGACTACCTGACGAAGCCGTTCTCCTTCGCGATCCTGCTGGCGCGGGTGCGTGCCCTCGTGCGTCGCGGTGCCGCCGAACGTCCTGTCGTGCTCGAGGCCGGCGACATCCGCGTGGATCCTGCTGCCCGGAGGGTCTGGCGGGGTGAAACACCGATCGACCTGACCAGCCGGGAGTTCGCGGTACTCGAGTACCTGATGCGGAACCTCGGCAGCGTCGTGTCGAAGCGGGAGGTACTCGACAACGTCTGGGACTTCGACTTCGAGGGCGACCCGAACATCGTCGAGGTCTACGTGCGGCACCTGCGCAACAAGCTCGACCGGCCGTTCGGCCGCGAAGCGATTGAGACGCTCCGTGGCGCCGGGTATCGATTGGCGTCCAACGGTGGCTAAGGAACCGATCGCAGGCACCCGACGCCGGGTCTCGTTGCGAACCAGGATTGTTCTCGCCGCGACCGCCGTCGTCGCCGTTGCGCTCCTGATCGGCGCCGCCGGCTTCGTGGTCCTGCTGCAGGACTCACTGCGCGACGGAGTGCAGGCAACAGCGGAACAGGGCCTCAACGACCTCGTGAACCGGGTCGAGATCTCGGGACTCGACTCGGTTTCGCAAGGCGCCGTGCCGCAGGACCCGGTTTCGCAGGAAACCGTGCCGCCTGCCGTACCCGAGGACGACTCGGATGACTCCGACGGCGACGACTCCGGCAACGACGACTCTGGCGGCGATGGCTCTGGCAGTGATGACGGTGACAACAGCGGCCGGGGCCACAGCGACGACTCGGGCTCCGATAGCTCAGGAGATGATGACTCAGGCAATGACGACGGAGCCGACGACGACCCGGTCACCCAGACCACCGAAGAGTTCCTCTCCAACTACGACGATGACGAGGCGTTCTTCCAGGTGATCGACGACGCCGGCACGGTCGTCGCCGCGAGCGACAACGCCACCGCGATCGGAACGATCACCGCCCCGCCGCCGAATCAGGTGCAGTCACTCCGCCTGCCCGGCGAACCAGGCGAGTTCCTCACTGTCGCCGACACATCCGGCGACCTGTCGATCGTCACCGGTCGCAGCATCGCCTCCATCGGCGAGACCACCGCAACAGTGACCCGGTTGCTCACCGTCGCACTGCCGATCCTGTTGTTGTTCGTCGCCCTGATCACCTGGTTCGTCGTCGGCCGGGCGCTGCGCCCTGTGGATCGGATGCGCCTCGAAGTCGACGACGTGACATCCGCGAACCTCCACCGACGCATCGCCGACCCCGGGTCCCGTGACGAGATCGGACGACTCGCGACAACAATGAACCGGATGCTCGACCGGCTCGATGCGTCGCAGAAGACCCAGCGGCGCTTCATCTCGGATGCCTCGCACGAGCTGAAATCACCGCTCGCGTCGATGAGGCAGTACGCCGAGGTCGCCCAGGCGCACCCCGACCAGGTCGGAGTCGGTGAGCTCAGTGACGTCGTGCTCGACGAGGGCGCTCGGTTGGAGCGGCTCGTGCAGGGGATGCTCGTGCTCGCCAAGGCCGACGAGAATGCCCTGGCGGTGAGCCGCACCGCCGTCGACCTCGACGATCTCGTGCTCACCGAAGCGCGACGATTGAAAGACACAACGTCCCTCACCATCGACACCGCTTCCGTCGGGCCTGCCCGGGTCCTCGGCGACGTCGGCCTGCTCGGGCAGGCCCTGCGGAACTTGGCCGACAACGCCGCCCGGCATGCTGCGGGCCAGGTGTCGTTCGCGCTGTCCGAGTCGAATGGGCAGGTGCTCCTCGCCGTCTCGGATGACGGCAACGGCATCCCCGAGGATGCCCGGGACCGCGTCTTCGAACGATTCGTGAGGCTCGACGAGGCTCGCGCCCGCGAGTCCGGCGGCAGCGGGCTCGGGCTCTCCATCGTGCGCGAGATCGCTCACGCACACGGCGGTTCCGTCGTCGCCACAGAGGGCGCAGCGGGCGGTGCACGAGTCGAACTGCGGCTGCCTGCGGCATCCGTTTCGCCTTCCTGAAACTCTCTTCAGGAGGCTTCAGGCTGGCTTCAGCGGGTGCCGGGCACTGTGGAACAAACGCCACAAGGAGGCTCTCGTGAAGAAGAAAACAGTGATCATCGGATCTGCTCTCGCCGCTGTACTCGTGCTCGGAGGAACCGGCGCTGCCGTCGCCGCCAACAGCTCGAACGACGACGACACCCCGCTCGCCGGCACGACACTCGACATGGCATCGAAAGCTGCACTCGCCGAGACCGGTGAAGGCCGCGTGACCGAGGCGGAAGCCGAACACGGCGGCTACGAGGTCGAGGTCACCCTCGACAACGGCAGCGAAGTCGACGTGAGGCTCGACGACACCTTCACCGTTGTGCGCGTCGACGCCGACGCCGACAAGGGCACTGACGACAACGGCGCGGTGACCGCCGATGAGCACGCCAGCGCCGAAGCGGCCGCCCTCGCTGCCGAACCCGGCACGGTCACCGAGGTCGAGCGAAGCGACGACGGCGACCACGCTTTCGAGGTGAAGATCACCCGCGAGGACGGCACCGAGGTCGAGGTCGAACTCGACGCCGCCTTCACCGTGGTGCGGGTCGACGACGACGCCAACTCGGGCCACAACGGCAACGACGACTCGGGACACAACGGCAACGACGACAAGTAGTAATCGCGCAGCAGAAAGGGGCCGGACGCACTGCGTCTGGCCCCTTTTGCACGATGAGCGGGCACACCCGCGTTTGCAACTGCGGAGTTTCTACCGAGAAACCCCGCTTTCGGGCCGAAACAGCCACCGCGAGCGATTTTCTCCGCAGTTACGAACGGCCCTCCCGAATGCAAGGGGTTTCTCAGCCGCAGTTTGGGACCGTAGCCTCGGACCCATGAGCGACGAGACACTGAACCCCGGCAACGCCCCGAGCGGCGACCCGGTGACGCAGGCAAACACCGGCGGCAACCTCAACGACACCGAGCAGACCGACAAGGACATGTCATACAGCCCATCGAGCGGGCGTGAGACCGAACAACTCCAGGACTCCCCGCAGTCCCAGGCACTTGACGATCAGGACATCGACCCAGAGAACGTGAACCTACTGCCGGGCACCGGCGGCCCGGACGATGTCGGCGACATCGAGGTCGACCCGGACGAGATCGACCTCGAAGGCAACGCCGGCATCAGCTGATCGGTCAGCGCTGGTAGACGTCCGGGATGCCGTCGTTGTTGGCATCCCTTCGTTCTTCCTGTTCGATTCGGCGGTACCGGCGGTTGCGGCTGATCAGCAGAGCGGATGCCAGCACCGCGGCGAGCACGGACGCCAACAGGATGCCGACCTTGGCGTGGTCGTTCTGTACATCGCCGAGGCCAAAGCTCAGTTCGGCGACGAGCAACGACACAGTGAAGCCGATGCCGGCAAGCAGCCCGATGCCGACGAGGTCGATCCAAGCGAGGGAGGCGTCGAGCCGCGCTCGGGTGAACCGGGCCATTCCCCAGGTGGTCGCAACGATGCCGATCGGTTTGCCGAGCACAAGCGCGACGATGATGCCGATCGTGACCGGGTCGACGAGGGACGAGGTGAAGCCGTCCCAGCCACCGATGGCGACACCGGCCGCGAAGAATGCGAACACGGGGACCGCGAAACCGGCGGAGATCGGGCGGAAGCGGTGTTCGAAGATCTCCGCGAGACCCGGGCCGGCTGCTGGGCCACCGCTTGCCGTGCTGCGAAGAACGGGCACGGCGAATCCGAGCACCACTCCGGCGATGGTGGCGTGCACACCGGAGGCGTGGAGCAGCCCCCACGCGATCACCCCGAGGGGCAGGAGGATCAGCCAGGCCGCACTCGCGTGCAGCCCGAAGAACCGGCGGTACCGGTGCGCAACGAACGCGTACACCGCGACCGGAAGAAGGAACAGCACGAGTGGGAGCACGGAGATCTCGTTCGTGTAGAACACGGCGATGATGCTGATCGCGATCAGGTCGTCGACGACCGCGAGGGTGAGCAGGAAAATCCGCAGGGCGCTCGGCAGATGAGAGCCGATGATGGCGAGGACGGCGACGGCGAAGGCGATGTCGGTCGCCGTCGGAATGGCCCAGCCGCGGATGCCCTCCGGGTCGTTGAGATTGATCGCGACGTAGATCACGGCCGGGACAACGACCCCGCCCACCGCCGCTGCGACGGGGATGACGGCCTTGCTGAACTGACTGAGGTCTCCGGCGACGAACTCTCGTTTCAGTTCCAGTCCGACGAGGAAGAAGAAGATGGCGAGAAGTCCGTCAGACGCCCACGTTCCGAGACTCAGCTCGAGGTGCCACGGTTCATAGCCGATGGTGAAGTCGCGGATCGCGAAATACGCATCAGATGCCGGCGAATTGGCCCAGATGACGGCAATCGCTGCCGCGGCGACGAGCAACAGTCCGCCGACGGTCTCCTTGCGGAGAATGTCGCCGATCCGCACGGCTTCGGAATAGCTTCCACGGCCGAAGAGGCTGGGGGACGGTTTCGGTGGGGTGTTCGCCACGGGGGCTCCTTGCTGGACGGGTCGACAGAAGACAATGCCGACCAGACTTCCCGGCTCACCGGCATCCACTCTACAGGCGGGCGCCCGGCGGCTCAGTGGAGGTTACGCACCTCAGCCAGGGCGCTCGTGGACTCGGCGAGCGCTGCGGTCCCGCTCCGGGCGCTCAATTCCGACAGCGTCGTGTAGACGGCCGTTTTCTCGCCGGCTGCTTCGGCCCTGCCAGCGGTGCGTGAGAGGTGACCGCTGAACAGGATGCAGTCCCGGTGCTCGCCGAGTGTGTCCTGCACCCGTTCGCCCGCGGCCGCGACGGCAGCAGACCGCCCCACCCCCGCAACCTCGGCTGCTTCCGCGGCGTAGCGCAGGCGACGGCCCGCCCTGCGGACCGCGTGCAGCTGGGACTCAAGGTCACCGTCTGACGCGGCGACGGCATCCGACCGCTTCTCCACCCGCCGGATCTCACGGGCCAGCACCTTCTTCACGACTTTCTTCGCGCTCTTCGCGGCGGCATCGGTCAGTGGGGGATCGGCGACGAACGCATCGAGGTCATCGAGCAGGCGAAAATACTCGGGAGACGACAGCACGCTCTTGAGATGGCGGTGGGCCTTGCCGTAGCGCTCGCGAGTGCCGTCGACGAGGCGGGTTCGGGCGTCGTTCTCGGGCTGGCCTAGCGTCTCGAGCAGCCCCTCGGCGCGGATCGCCTGCACTTCGAGGTCGCGGGCGTATCCGAGCGCGTCGCCGATCGTTTTCAGCCGGTCCCGGAGGTCGTTCGTCACGTCGCGGTCGAACAGTGCGCGGTAGGCGGCGAGCACACTACGCAGGCGCCGCACGATCGTGCGCATCCGGTGCACTGCGTCAGGTTCGTCGGCACGGGCGGCCGGGTCGGCCTGTTCGAGCGCGTTTACAAGATCTCCGATCGCCCCGACGATCACAACGGATGCCGTGCTGCCGTCAGCGTCGGTCGCGGAGGGGTTTACCGCCGGGGTGGCATCCTTCGGAGTTACCTCGGTGAGCGAATCGGCGCCGAGCGCCCGAGCGATCTTGGCGACGCTCGATGAGGGGTGAGCGCCCGCCTCGGCGATGAGGCCTGCGATCTGGTCGAGGAGGGCTGTGCGGCCTTCCTCTGTGTCTGGGGCAGCGTCGAGGAGTTCGACCTCCCACTCCCGCCAACTCCGTTCTTCGCCGTTGCGGAGGTCCGTGGCGGTGACCTCGTCGTCGGCGATCTCGACGACGCCATTGCCGTCGGCATCCTGCAGGTGGATCGCGGTGCGTGTTGTTGCGATGCGAGCCAGCGGGGTGAGGTCGCGGTTGCGCACCCACGCGCGCACCTGTTCGAGGATCGCGTCTGGCACGGTGCCCGTGTCGTCGCCGAGCGGCCAGTGCAGTTCGGTGCGTCCCTCGGCCGCGGGCTTCTTGATGTGCCAGCCGGCGTCTCCGCCGCCCGTTCGACGGCGGACGACAATGCGTCGCACAGCCAGATCGAGGTTGTCGGTGTCGTAGTACACGGCCTCGAGGTGCACGGGCTCCAGGGTTCTGACCGACGCGATCCCGTCGACGGCGCTGAGGTCTGGGACGCTCGCCCCCTCCTCGACGTCATACTTGCGCTCGATCTCGCTCTGGGAGTGGTGGCCGGCCTCGGCGGTGTTCGTCATACCCCCATTGTCGACTGCACGGTGGCCCGCTGGCCACCGGTCGGCCCGCCTCGGGCGGTCGGGCGGGTATTCCGGCCGCGCGCGGGAGGAAATTCAGTAGCGCACCACCATTTCACCCGCGCCAGCCGGATGCCACGGCGCTGGCCGCCCCGTCAAGGCCTCGCTCCACCGACATTCCACCCCGTAGCCTCCCCACATGACATCCAACGACATGGCATCAAACGACAACGGCGACTTCGGCTTCGACAACAGCCCACTCGACGACGACCAGACGGGGGACTCGGTCGACGACGCCGGCTTTGGCGCCGACGAGGGAATCGGCGACGGCACAGGCATGGGCGAAGGCAACGGCAACGCTGGCCAGTCGTCGGACGACAGCCCCGCCGAGTAACGCCCCGCATCACTCGTTCCGGTCACGCTCACGCGGTGCGCCACGTGAGCGTGACCGGAACGCGTGAACCCGCGCAAGAATGCCTCAGCGCGGCAGCGACACCGGCTCCAGGAGTGTGCCGACCGGGGTGCGTACCCACCAGGCGCCGGTAGCCCGGTGTTCGGCCCAGGTCGAGTAGCGGTACCGGAACGCGCGGGCGCGGATCCAGAGGGGCGGAGCATCCGGGAACGGGTTCACGTCCATCAGCCGTAGCGTGCGCCGGTCGCCTTCGAGAAGCTTTACGACAAACATCTGGAACCACCGGGAGTCAGGCGAACCGAGCGCGAGGAACCACATCAACCAGTCCAGCCGCAGGTGGTACGGCGCGACCTGAGGCGGCATGCGCCTCACGTTCCCCGGTTTCCCCTTGAACTCGTATGGAATCCACTCTGATGCCGGCCCGGGGTTCTCATCGGCGCACCCCTCGACGATGACCTCGATCCGCACCTTCGTCACCGTGCCGAACGCACCGTACGCGTTGACCAGGTGATACCGGTTGAAGCTCGCGTTCATCAGCTGGTGCCGGGCGAAAAGGTTCACGAGGGGCTGCCAGCTGAGCACGAGCAGGAATACGATCACCGCGATCACCACCACGTCGAACCAGAGCGGTGTCGGCGGATACTCGGTGCTGAGGCCGTCGAACGACAGCACAGCCCTGAGTGTTTCATCGTCGATCGCGCAGAATGCCAGCACGATCGTGATCCAGTTGAGCCACGCGAAGTTGCCCGTGAACACCAGCCACAACTGGGTGAGGATGATGATCGTCGCCGCAACGGATGCCACGGGCTGCGGTGTGAATAGAAAAAACGGCACCACGAGCTGAGCGAAGTGGCTGCCGATCACTTCACCGCGGTGGAACCATTTCGGCAGGTGGTGCACGAACCAGCTGACCGGGTTCGGCATCGGTTGCGTCTCGTGGTGGTACATGAGGGCGGTCAGGTCACGCCATTCGCGACCCCCGCGCATTTTGATCATGCCGGCGCCGAACTCGAGTCGGAACACCAGCCACCGCAGGAACAGGATAACCAGAAGCGGCGGCGCGACCTGGTCTGAGCCGAGGAACGCGACGACGAAGCCGGCCTCGAGGAGCAGGCTCTCCCAGCCGAAACCGTAGAACGTCTGGCCGATGTTCACGATCGAGAGGTACAGGGCCCACACGACGAGAAACGCGATCATCGGCAGCCATGGCGGCCCGGACTGCGGCAGGCCGACCACGAGTGTCGCGGAGATGCCGGCGCCGACCGCCGCGACCGCGAGGAGACGGTCGTCGCTGTAGCCACGATGGAACAGGCTCGGCGACTGCTTGAAGCTGACGCGGCGCAGGAACCACGGTGCGGGCAAGAGTCCCCGCTCGCCGAGCAGCGCCGGGAACTGGTTCGCCGCCGCTATGAACGCGATGAGGTACAGCGCCGCTATGCCGCGCTGGAGAACTTGGCGGGCGAGCTCATAGTCCTCAGCGGCGAACCACTCCATCACAAGCCGACGTTAGACCCGTGCGGAGTCCGCTTCAATGGGTGGCCACCGGCCTGCGGAGGCAACCGAGAGCGCCCGAGTCGTTCCTGACATACCCGCCACCTCTCACAGAATCCTCCGGGTGGAAAGAGGTAGCCGCGAGTACTCAACAGTGCCATCATCGATGGCAACGGGCTCCGGACCGCCCGGAAGGGACATGTCATGGCACAGCTGACCAAGAACGACAAGGCCGCGAAGAACGCCCTCAAGAATGCTCTCGACGCGATCAAGGCCGCGACGAAGGCGGCAAAGAAGTCGGATAAGGGTGCACGCAAGGACGCTGCCGGCCTGAAGGCAAAACTTGACAAGGGCCTCAGCGGGTCGCCGAAGCGGACCGCCACAGCGCAGAAGTCCGGCGCGATCAAGAAGCCCACCAAGCCCGCAAAGTCCGCAGCGGCTTCCAAAAAGGCAAAAGACGTCAAGAAGCCCTCGAAAGCTGTGAAGATCAAGGCCTCCAAGGCCGACAAGCCGGCGAAGGCAAAGGACGCGAAAGCGAGCATGGGCGGCAAGAAGAGCAAGGCCATCAGCAAAGACAAAGCCCCCAAACCGAAGCCAGGTCAATCCGACAAGCCTGTCGTCCGGTCTTTTCCCACTCGGAGCGCAACGACAGCCGCAAGCAGCCCGAGCACCACCGCTGCGAGCCCCACTGCTGCGAGTACCGCCTCAGGCACGGCCACGGCGCCGGCGCGTGGAACCAGAAACGCAATTGTGTCGAAGCTGACGGCGCCTGCCGCCACTTCTGCGCCGACGGCAGGCACCGCAAGAAGAGGCCGGCGCAAATCAGCCGAACCGACGCTGCTTCAGCTCAGGCAGCAGGCCAGGTCGGCGGGACTTTCCGGCTTCTCCCGAATGAGCAAGACGGATTTGCAAAAGCTGCTCAGCCCACGGTGACGCGAAGACGATGTCGATGCGTCGCACTCGACGCCTCGCGTTCTCGCCCTGCACCGCAAACCGTGCATCCACAAACCGCGCATCCACAACAAAAACGCGCGCACACGAACCAAGGAGAGCCATGACGTTCAGCGACGACGAGATCGCAACCCCCGCCAACACAACCGTCCCGACCGACACCTTCATTCCGGCCGACGACGAGGACATGAAGACCATCGCCGCTCTGGTGAAGTCGGCGAAAATCGCCCTGGTCACCACCATCACCGCAACCGGCCACCTGCACAGCCGCCCGCTCGCCGCCCAGCAGGTCGAGTTCGACGGGGACCTGTGGTTCTTCACCCAGGATCCCAGCTCGAAAGTCGACGACATCCGCGCAAACAACCAGGTGAACGCCGCTTTCGAATCAGGCAAGGGCTACCTGTCGGTCGCCGGGACCGCGAGCATCGTGCACGACCGGGCCAAGGTCGACGAGCTCTGGACCCCTGTCGTTGAAGCGTGGTTCCCAGAGGGAAAGGACGACCCGACGGTTGCGCTTATCAAGCTGAGCGCCGAATCCGCCGAATACTGGGCGTCGAACGAACCGGGCGTGGTGACGGCGTTCAAGATCGCCAAAGCAATCGTCACTCACACCGAACCGGACGTCGGCGAGAACAAAGCGGTGGACCTCTAGGTCTCTTCACGCGGTCACGCCACCAAGTAGTCCTCGGCGGCGATCCAGCGCACCCCGCGTTTGTGGCTGAGCAGTTGCGCCCGCACGGCAACACCCTCAGTGGCGCAGGCGCGGTGCAATTGTTCCGCCCAGGCACAGTCTGACCTGGTGAGACTGTCGCTGCCGTAGCGCTCCCAGACGAAGATCACCTGGGCCGCGCTTACGGCCTCGACGATGTCGCGCACGCTCGCGGCGAACGACTCGGCATGACCGTCGCCCGGGGACTCCGGATAGTCAGCCACGGGGAGGACCAGCGGCATCTGGATGCTTCTGTCGTCGAGAAACAGCATCCATACCTGCCGGCTGCTGGCGCGCCCGACGAGCGCCCGCACACGTTGTTCAATGAGCTCGTCTGAGACGAGCGGGACTTTTGCCGACGCGTCGGCGCTGATTTCGATCATGCCGACAAGCGTGGCCGTCCCGCCCGGCCTGTGGCACGGCATCCGCATTTCTGTGGAGAAACGGATGCCTGTGGACAAGTCCGCTTAGATGGAACAATGACCGCAGAGATCCCGGCACACCTCGTGCACTTGCTCACCGAACCCAACTTCGGCAGCCTTGCGACCGTCCGACCCAACAACACCGCCCAGGTGAACCCGATGTGGTTCGAGTATGACGGCGAGCACCTGCTGTTCACCCACACGAAGAAGCGGGCGAAGTTCCGGAACCTGCAGAAGAACCCGTCGATGGCGCTTGCCGTCTTCGATCCGCAGAACCCGCTGAGCTACATCGAGGTGCGCGGCGAACTGTCAGAGGTACGGGAGGACCCGACCGGGGACTTCTATGTGCGGCTCGGCAAGCGGTACGGCAACGCGACGCAGGAGGCCCCGCCCGACAAGGCGGACCGGGTGATCCTCGTCATGTCGATCACCAAGGTGCACGGGCGGTAGAGCGCAGGCCGCTCGCGCGGGCCAAACCGCGGGGCGCTGGTGTTTTTCTACCGGCGCGACGCAGAAAGACCCGCGCGAGACGCATCCGCGCGGTTACGAGCGGGCGCTATGCGGTCTGGCGCTCGTGCTCGCCCTCGGCGATCTCCTCGACGAGCTTCGCGTTGAACGCGGGCAGGTCCTCCGGAGTACGGCTTGAGACGAGACCGTTGTCCACGACAACCTCCTCGTCGACCCAGTTGGCGCCGGCGTTGATCAAATCTGTCTTGAGACTCGGGTAACTGGTCAGCTCACGGTCACGAACCACATCGGCTTCAATCAGCAGCCACCCACCGTGGCAGATGACGCCGACCGGTTTGTGGTCCTCGAAGAACGAGCGGGCGAGGTTGACGGCGTCCGCGTCCATCCGCAGGTGGTCGGCGTTCACAACTCCGCCTGGCAGCACCAGGGCATCGAACTGGCTTGACGCTGCGTCGGCGGCCCGAACGTCCGCGTCCTGCGTGTGACCGTTCTCACCGGTGAGTGTTCCCAACTCCGGGGCCACGAGAACGGCGCTGGCGCCGGCATCCGTCACCGCCTGCCACGGGCTCGTCAACTCCGAGTCTTCAAAACCGTCCGTGAGGAGGAAGGCGACCTTCTTGCCTGAAAGTGTGTCTGTCATGATGCTCCTTTCCAGCCCGCCACTTTACGCGCGGCGGTTGGGGAGCGGCATGGCCTTGACGCATCGGGGGCCGAACGGCTAACCGGTGCGCATAGCTCCGCCGGTCCTACCGAAAACCGGGCCCGGCGGTGCCGGATCGCGGTTTACGGTCTGGTTCTGGCTGAGTTATGCGCGCCGGTCGGCGGGCAGAGCGGATGCCCTCGGCTGCGTACCTGATGGAGCGCGCGTCAGTCGGTCGGCTGGGTCTCGCCGAGCGCACCCGGGTTGAACCGGTGCTCGGGGTCGATGGTGGAGAGGATGCGGGTCATGATCCGATCGAGGTCGTCGACGTCCGCTGCAGTGAGCGGATCGACCACGTTCTCACGCACCGTGGTGACGTGGCCAGGTGCCGTGTCGACGACTTTCTCGAAGCCGACATCCGTCAGCCGCGCGTTCGTCGCGCGGCGATCCTCGAGGCACGGGGTCCGCTCGATGAAACCGCGCTTCTCCAACCGCGCGACAACATGGGAGAGACGAGGAAGCGTGGCGTTTGTCGCCGACGCGAGCCCCGTCATCCGGAGGGTCCGGTCGGGTGCCTCGGAGAGCATTGCAAGCACGAAGTATTCGAAGTGGCTGAGCTCGGCGTCGCGCTGAAGCTGCGAATCCAGCACCCCGGGCAGCAGTTCGACCACGGCGACGAACTTCTTCCAGGCCTGAAGTTCGTCCGAATTGAGCCAGCGCACATCGTTCATGAGAAATACTCTACCAAATACTTGACGCTACAACCAAGGATTGCTAGCGTTGCTTGTATCGACAACCAATCGGGCGGGCGCCCGGAGAACTGAGGAGATCACCATGACGAACGTCACCATCGTCGGAGCAGGCAACATGGGCTCGGCTATCGCAGGGATCGCCCTGGCCGGCGGCAACAGTGTGCAGGTCCTTGCCCGCGCGGCCGAAAAAGCAGAGGTCAACGCGCAGGTCAACGCCGGTGTCGTCGGCGACCCGATCACGGGTGACGTCGTCATCCTCGCCCTCCCTTACCCGGCCGTTGCCGAAGTTCTCGACACCTACGCAGGACAGCTCGACGGCAAGGTGCTCGTCGACCTCACCAACCCGCTCGATTTCTCGACCTTCGACGACCTCGTCGTTCCGGCCGACAGCTCCGCTGCCGCACAGTTCGCCGCCAAGGTTCCCGGCGCCAAGGTTCTCAAGGCTCTCAACACCAACTTCGCCGCAACCCTGGCGACCGGATCGGTCGGGAACGACGCCAAGACCACCGTGCTCGTCGCCGGTGACGACGCCGACGCCAAGGCCACGTTCGCTTCGATCATCGAAGGCGGCGGACTGAACGCCGTCGACGCCGGTTCGCTCAAGCGTGCCCGCGAGCTCGAATCCCTCGGTTTCCTGCAGCTGACCCTCGCCGCCGGAGAGAAGATCTCCTGGACCGCCGGCTTCGCGCTCGTCAAGTAAGCAGTAGAGCGGCCAATCGATGGCCTCGGTCCGCTTCGGCGGGCCGGGGCCGTTTCAGTTTTCGCTTGGCCACTCACAGAAAACGCAACCCACCCCTCCTCTAAGCCGTCGCCCGTAGAATGGGTATGCAGCGGTGTTCTCCGTCGTGCCGCAAGCGCTCCCTGGCAGCGCATTCTTCGCCCTCATGGCGACCATTCGGGAAGGGTGGCGATATGACCCCAGTTAACAAGCATCACGCAACGAAAATCGAAGCGTCAGCAGACGCATTCCGCCGCGACGACCCGATCACTGCATCGATGCCAATCATCAGCGAGGCTCCAGAACTCGTCCTTCTCTCGAGCGGCATCCGCGCGAATCGCTTTTCACGCGACGACGTCGTGCTTCGCAAAGGTGAGTACACACTGATCAACGGCCACCTCACCCCGCGTGAGTCGATGATCACGGACCTGCTCTCTCTTCGCGGTGTCCTCGAACGGAATGAGATCCCCTACCTTCTCGTGCGCGGGAGCGGGGACAACCTCGTCCTCGCCGTTGACCGCAAGTGCCGCAAGCAACTGAGCGCCGCGTTCGCCGACGCGTACGCCAACGAACCGTTCTACGCCAAGCGGCTCGACCCCGCTGAGATCCGCAACGGGCGTCGCTCCAAGAAAACGGATGCCCCATCGGCGCTGCTCGCGGACGGTGCGCTGACGAGCTTCCGGAAGGCGTCCGTCTTCCGCCTCTACCGCCCGCGGATCGAGCCGATCGGCCGCCTGCGGTACGGCCCAGAGACCGCCGTGCAGCTCGAACTGTGGCGGTTCGATGAAGATGAGATCGTCACGCCGGTCGAGAACGCCCTGATGCGCCGGAACCTGCCGCGCTCCGAGGCCCTCGAAGACACGGTCGAGATGTTCGGCGTGACCTGGCCGACGCTGCAGAACATGTTCGCCGAACTGGCGAGCGACGTGAGCTTCGACATCGACATGGTGTTCTCCTGGGTCGACGGTTCGAGCGCCGAGTTCCAGCGTGCCCGTGCGAAGCGCATGCAGAGTTACGTCGTCGGTGACGGCGACGATTCCGAGGCCCGGTTCCGCCAGATCAACGAGCTCAAGTACGCCCTGCGCAGCGTCTACATGTTCGCGCCATGGGTGCGCCGGATCTTCATCGTGACCGACTCGCCCAGGCCCGAGTGGCTCGCCGAGCATCCGTCGGTCACCCTCGTCCGCAGCGAAGACCACTTCGCCGACCTCAGCGTGCTGCCGATCCACAACTCACACGCGGTCGAAGCGCAGTTGCACCACATCGACGGGCTCGCTGAGCATTTCCTCTACTCGAACGACGACATGTTCATCGGGCGGCCGATCAAACCCGAGGTGTTCTTCTCCCCGGGCGGCATCACGAAGTTCGTCGAAGCAGCCACCCGGATCGGGCTCGGCGACAGCGATCCCACCCGCAGTGGCTTCGAAAACGCCGCACGGGTGAACCGGAGCCTTTTGCGCGAGCGTTTTGGCAAGGTCACCACACGGCACCTCGAGCACTCGGCAGCGCCGATGCGCAAGAGCGTGCTCCACGAAATGGAGCGTGAGTTCCCCGAGGACTTCAAGCGCACCGCGGCCAGCCGGTTCCGGTCAGCCACCGACATTTCGGTGACCAACTCGCTGTACCACTACTACGCGCTCATGACCGGGCGTGCTGTCGTGCAGACCAACGCGCGCGTGAAGTACATCGAGACGACGCTGAAGTCGGCGCTGAAGTCGATGGAACGGTTGCTGAAACGCCGTGACCAGGACATGTTCTGCCTCAACGACGGCTCGAAGCCCGAGATCTCGGTCGACGAGCGCACCGCTGCAGTGACGAGGTTCCTCGAGCATTACTTCCCGTTCCCGGCCCCCTGGGAGACCGAGGTCGCGGTGCACTCGACCGAGGCTGCCTCAGCAACGGATGTCGGCTAGCGCGAACCCCCGGCGTTTTCACGCACATTGGACGGATGCATGCGGTGCACCGCGTGCATCTGTCCGGAGTGAGTGATCCGGATCTCGAACGGCCGCAAGCGGGCTACTCGATCAATCAGGTGAGGACCGGGATCGACTCCGTCGGCGGTGATTGCGACGCAACCAGCGGGTCGATGTCGAGCTGCATGAAACCACTGGACTCGACAAAACGTACGCCGAGGGCGCTCAGCCGTCGGGCGCTCTCGTCGGCGTCGATGTAGTCGAGCGTGGGGAAGCTGCCGAGCGGCACGACCGAGTGCAGCACCGTGTTCGGGTAGACATGCACGAGGTTGAACGCCCTGGCGCCATCGCGGCCGCGCGTGCCGCCCACCGGAACGGTCAGGTCCTGCGTGTAACAGGTGGCGGATGCCACGGACACCGGGATGTTCGCGAACGTCGCCGTCGACGAATAGTGCAAGTGACCGGCGAGGATGCTGCGCACATCCGTGCCTTCAAGTACTTCGGCGAGGTCTTTCTGGTCACGCAGTTCCACGCTCGCGGCCAGGTCGAGCACGCTCGGGACCGGCGGGTGGTGCATGGCGAGGATGGTGCCGTCCGGAGCGGGAACAGAGAGTTCCTCGGCGAGCCAGTCGAGCTGGTCGCCCGTGACCTCACCGTAGTGATGGCCGGGAACGGTGGTGTCGAGGGTGATGATCCGCAGCCCGTTGAGGTCGTACACCCGGTCGACGGGGCGCTGGGTGGGCACTTCGTTGAAGAGTCCGGCCCGGAACGCCTCACGGTCGTCGTGGTTACCCATCACCCAGATGACTCGGGCGCCGAGTCGGCTGGCCGCTGGGTCGACGATGCGGCGAAGGCGTTCGTACGCCTCGGGTTCGCCGCGATCGGCGAGGTCCCCGGTGAAAACGATGGCTTCGGGGTGGCCACCGGAGGCCTCTAGCTCGGTGAAAACCTGCCTGAGGTGTGTCTCACTGTCTACCTGGCCGTAAAGCCTGTTGCCTCCTGCCAGGAGGTGTGTATCGCTGATGTGAAGTATGAAGTGATCCGGCCTGGGGTACTCAGCCGTTCGCGTGGTCACAATCCGTCCAATCGGGTTTGGCGGTGGTGCGCTTTCTGTAACACCTTATTTCCGTTAACGCCCAATTTGACCAGAGAATTCCGAACGGTCTCTGAACGGCACGCGTCGCCTTGGTTACCGACGCCCCATTTCGGGGCGTCGGAACGCCGTCAAGGGGGTCGCTCGACAAACAGCGCCGGTGACATACTGGCGACCAATGACTTCGCCAGACGCAATCGTGATCGGGTCGGGACCGAACGGCCTCGCCGCAGCCGTCACGCTCGCTCGCGCCGGAGTTTCAGTCCGCGTCTACGAGCGAGAGAACACGATCGGGGGAGGCTCGCGGACGGCGGAAGTGACACTTCCGGGCTTCCGCCACGACATCTGCTCCGCCGTCCACCCGATGGCCTACGCATCCGGTTTCTTCCAACGGTTCGGGCTCGCCGACCGCCTCGACTTCGTCACCC
Source organism: Mycetocola miduiensis (assembly GCF_900115155.1). GTDB lineage: Bacteria > Actinomycetota > Actinomycetes > Actinomycetales > Microbacteriaceae > Mycetocola_A > Mycetocola_A miduiensis. Next base: position 709,621 of record NZ_FOVM01000001.1, on the reverse strand, counting down.
CCGAACTCGCCTACGGCCACCCCCTCGATGGTGGTCGGGCGGGCCTTGCCTGGCGCTCGCTCGAGCGTACCGCCGACGGCCTCGGCGTCGACGGGCTCGCCTGGCAACACTTGTTCGGCCCGCTGGCCGAGCATGCGGATGCCATCGGCCAGTTCACCTCCACGTCCTTGTTTCGCGTGCCGAAGCATCCGCTCACGCTCTCCCGCTTCGGGTTGCGCGCCCTGGAGCAGGGCAGCCCATTGTGGAACGTGCGGTGGCGTAGCGACACGGCGCCCGCCCTGCTCACCGGCGTGCTCGCTCATGCGATCCGGCCGCTTCCCGGCCTCGCGCCGACCGCTGCCGGACTCGTGCTCGCCAGCTATGCACATGCCTATGGCTGGCCCATCCCAGTTGGCGGAAGCCAGGGAATCGTCGACGTGATGGCAGCGGATGTCGTCGCGCACGGCGGTGAAATCGTCACCGACCACAACGTCACAAGCCTCCGCGAGCTGCCGCCGAGCCGGGCGGTGCTGTTCGACACGAGTGCGCGCGGGCTGGACCGGATTGCGGGCAACCGGCTCCCCGCCGGCTACCGTCGCAAGCTGTCACGGTTCGCCTACGGCAATGCCGTCGCTAAGGTGGACTTCGCCCTGTCAGGGCCGGTGCCATGGACGAATCCAGAACTTGCGCAGACCGGCACCCTGCACCTCGGCGGAACCCGTGCTGACATCGCACGTGCGGAGCGTGACGTCGCGCGCGGCAGGCATCCGGAGAATCCGTACGTCCTCGTCTCGCAACCGAGCAGTTTCGATCCGACCCGGGCGCCGGAGGGCAAACACACGCTTTGGGCGTACACGCACGTCCCAGCCGGATCCGACGTCGACCGCACCGACGCGATCACTCGGCAGATCGAGCGCTTCGCGCCAGGATTCCGCGACCTCATCCTCGCCTCGGCATCGAAAACCGCCGTCGATTACGCGGCGTACAACCCGAACTATGTCGGAGGCGACATCTCCGCCGGCGATGTGGACCTCCTGCAGCTTCTCGCCCGCCCGGTGGCGTCTCTGCAGCCATGGCGGACCCCGCTCGCCGGCGTTTACCTCTGCTCCTCGTCAACCCCGCCGGGTCCCGGGGTGCACGGCCTACCCGGCTGGAACGCCGCGCTCCTTGCCCTGCACGACGTTTTCGGCATGACCACACCGCCCTCGCTCGCGCCCGTTCCCAACCTCTAGGAGAGCCATGTCCGTCAACTACCGCTTTATCGAGGCAACACCCGATGAGGTGTTCGCGGTGCTGGCGAACGGATGGCTCTACCCGAGCTGGGTGGTCGGCGCATCCCGCATGCGAGACGTCGACGACGCGTGGCCAGCCGAGGGCGCGCGCATCTTTCACTCCTTCGGGGTCTGGCCGTTCCTGATCAATGACTCGACCTCGGTGCTTGAGTGGGATCCTCCGCGCCACATGAAGATCAGAGCCCGCGGCTGGCCGATCGGCGAAGCTCACGTCACCCTCGATGTGAAACCCCGCCGTGACGGATGCGTCGTCCGCATCGGTGAGGACGCCGTGCGCGGCCCAGGCCGCTACATCCCCGCACCGCTTCGCCAGCCCATGCTTCACGCCCGCAACACCGAGACGCTTCAGCGGCTCGCCTTCCTGGCCGAAGGCGGCGCAGCCGAGGGCTGAACGGACGGTCGACGCTCAACAGGATGAATCGGGCTGCACCCACACCCAACAGGAGCAAACGGCGGTGTTCCGGCATGCCCTCCTGTCGAGCGTGCGCCGGTGATCTTGACCGGTATGTTCAGCAACGAACAGAATTGACGCATGAGCACCGCGGCTCCTCCGGCCATGGGCGGCCGGGACGGTGACCCGGTCACCTCCGTCGGTGTCGACATCGGAAGCACGAACACGAAGGTCGTGCTCCTGGAGTTTGCGGATCGTTCCGGTGTCGCCCGGGAACTGGGCATCCGCTCCTTTCGCACCCCGGACCGGCCGGGCGAACTCGGTGGCGCTGTGCTCTCCGCCATCCGCGGCCTGGCATCATCGCAGTTCCGGCACCCCGTGGCCGTCGGCATTGCGTCGATGCCCGAGAGCGGTGTCGTCCTCGACAAAGCTGGCCGCCCCGTCGGGTCGATCGTGCGCTGGACGTCGGCGGGTACGTCCGCTGCACTGTTCGACGACCTCGGCCCGGCCGAACGAGAGAAACTCTCGCTTGCCACGGGCGTCCCGGCCACGCCCAAGGCTCCACTCGCGGCGTTGTACCGACTGCGGTTCCAGGAACCCAACCGTTGGGACAAACTCTTCCGGTGGGCGGGCATGGCGGACTTCATCGGCGTGATGCTCACCCGCGAACTCGCCACCGACCACACGCTCGCGGGCCGGACCATGGGGTACCGGCTCCCTCCGGCCGGCAGTCCGTTGGAGCCGACGTTCGACGACGACCTGCTCGCTCTCGCGGGGATGTCCGCCGAACAGATGCCTCGAATCCTGCGTCCGGGTGAACCGGTGGGGATGCTCGTGCCCGGCGCCGCTGAGGCCGCCGGTCTCGCGCCGAAAACACCCGTCTATCTCGCCGGTCATGACCACGCGGTCGCCGCATGGGCGGCGGGCGTACGGAAGGACGGAGAGGCGGCCGATTCGATCGGCACCACCGAGGCGCTTCTGCGTGTGGCCGGGGATCCCATCGATCGCGCTGCCGCACTGGCCGACGGGATGAGCGTCACCCGCACGGTGACCGGCGATCATGAGTGCCTCCTCGCCGGGGCAAGCGGTGGGGCGGTCATCGCGCGTTGGATCGCCTCGCATCCCGAGAAGGATGCCGACGTGCTGTTCCGTGCCCTCGAGCTCGAAGGGCCAGGCAACGCCTTCCTGCTGCCTTATCCGCGCGGGCGCCAGACTCCACGGCCCGACCCGGCCGCCCGTGATTTCGTCGTCGGCCCGACCGAGACGACGCTCGACTCTCTTCGCGCTGTTCTCGTCGGCCTGAGCCTCCACCTGCGCTGGATGGACGAGAGCCAATCCCGGATTATCGGTTCCGCGCCGACCGGACTGGGAATCGTCGGTGGCGCCTGGGCCCGCAACGCTGCCTGGAACCGGCTGAAGTCGCAACTGCTGACACGCCCGCTCACCGTTGTGGAATCCCACGAACCGGTCGCTTCCGGTGCTGCCCTCCTCGCCGCCGTCCGCCTCGGCGCCGTACCGCCCGACGCCGCCCTTCCATCTCTTCCGATTCCCTCACGCCCCCACCCGCGGGCGAATGATCTCTTCCGCGCCTTCGTCGAGGCAGCAACGTCCGCCGTTCCCCCATCGACACCCGCCAATCATGACGCCGCCCACACTTGACAGCATCGCCCGGCCGTCCGGCGCCCTGGCGATGGTCGCGATGGACCAGCGCGAGAGCCTGCGCACGATGTTCGACGCTGCAGGCGCCGGCCGGCCGCCGGACCGCGTTCTCATTGACTTCAAACGAAACGTCGCGGATGTTCTCGGGCCGCTGGCGTCCGGCTTTCTCCTCGACCGCGAATACGGTTTCGACGACATCCGAGATCGGCTCGGGCCGACCGCCGGGCTCATCCTCGCCGCGGACGCCCTCACCCAGGACCACGGGTCACCGGTCGAGGAAACCGGGCTCGACCCGGTGGTGCTCGAGCCCGACTTCGACCTGCACGGGGTGGTCGCCCTGAAACTGCTGATCATCTGGCGCCGCGACGTCCGGCGCGAGGAACGCGTTCAACTCGCGCGTGACTTCGTCGTCGCGTCCGCCGAGCGGGGGCTGCTGTCGGTACTCGAACCCGTCGTCCGCGCCACCAGGGATGAAGCGGATGCCGGCACCTGGGACCGTGAGGAGGCGATTCTCGAATGTGCTGAAGAACTCTCGGCCGTCGGACAGTCGCTGTATGAAGTCCAGGTGCCCCTCGCAGGGTTCGGCACTCCTGCCGAACAGCGGGACGCGAGCATCCGCCTCGGCCGCTCCATCACCGGGCCATGGGTGGTGCTGTCGCAGGGTGTCGAGCAGCGGAACTTTCGGCCCGCCGTCGAAGCCGCCTGCCACGGCGGAGCGAGCGGGTTCCTCGCCGGACGCGCACTGTGGAGCGATGTCGTTGGCGCCCGAAACGTGGCGACAGCGCTCCGCGAAAAGTCCCTTCCCCGCCTCGAACGCCTCATCGCCACCGTCGACCGTTACGCACACCCCTGGAGTGAATCATGACCCGTGTCGGACTACTGCACACCGTCCCCGCCCTCGCCGACACCTTCTCGGCCGCCCTGGCCGAGGCATCCCCCGGCATCGACGTGGTCGACATCATCGACCCCACGCTGCTCTCGACGGCGGTTCGGGACGGCGTGACCCCCGAGCTGACGGCGGCGGTCGTCGCCCGCATTCAGGAACTGGCCGCGCTGGACGTCGACGCCATCCTCGTCACCTGCAGCTCGATTGCCGAGGCGGCTGAGACGGCATCCGTCCCGGTGCCCGTGCTGAGAGTGGATACCCCGATGGCCGAGGAGGCCGTCAGGATCGCGCGACGAGTGGCCCGGGAGGAAGCGCGCACCGGCCGGATCGAGGTCCTCGCCACTCTCGAGGCGACAATCGGTCCGACCGGACGACTCCTCGAAAGCGCCGCAACCGGCGCGGACGTTGAGGTCGATGTGACAGTGATCGACGGAGCGGCGGACGCACGAGCGCGAGGCGACCAGGCCGAGCACGACCGGCTCGTGACCGACGCGATCCTTGAATTCGCCGGGCGCGCAGACGTGATCGTTCTCGCCCAGGCCTCCATGGCGGCGGCGCTCGGCGACACGAAGGTCCCGGTGCCCGTGCTCTCCTCGCCAGAGGGCGGCGTGCGGTCGCTCGTAGCCGCTGTCAGCGGCGGCGGGCATCCTGTTGAGGATGCACCGAACTGACGCGCCCAGCTCAGCGTCCGACGACCGGATTGCCGAGCGGAGGAGTGGGCGGAGCGTCCGGATCCTCCGGTGCCACGGGCGCTACCGCGTGAAGCGGTGGCACACGGGGAACCCGCGGTCCGTCGCCGACCGCGGAGATGCGGACCGGGTTGTATTCGGCAGCCTCGGTCGCGAATACCGTCGATTCCGGGCCGGAGCGAACGACGCGTCGGAGGGTTGCGGCAGACATCGCGAGTGCTGCGGTCGACGACACCACGGATGCTCCGGCGAGAATCCAACCGACCACGACCTGCGCGCGTGAACCCTGGATGCCACGGCCCGGCATTGGTCTGGACGCTCTGCGGTTCTTCATAGGATCACCCCTCTCGGCACCGCAGCACTCCCACGACTTCACGATGCACGCTAAGTCGCTTCCCATCTCGAGAACAGGGGTTGACATGGTAACGACCCAGAGCAGTCGTCGCGGTCGATTTCGATGCCCACACCGGTCCCATACCGGTTTTGCCGCGGCCCGGCCCTGATGTCATGACAACCCCTTGTTTGAGGGAAGGGGCTGCACTACCTTGCAGCGTGTGGAAAGGATTCCAGCTTCTTCGGGACATCTCGTTCACAGACCGGCGACGACGCCGAACTTGATCTCTGATCGAAGGGAAAGTACATGAAAACGAGGCAGAACGTGCTCCTTGCCTTCACAGCGACGGCCTCCCTCCTCGCGCTCACCGCTTGCGGTGGCGGCGCTGCAACCACCGAGGACACATCGTTCAGTGACAGTCCTACCGGTGCCCTCGCCTCCTGGGGTTTCGACAACGCCGATGAGGTCGGACTTTCTCGGCTCGAATACGTCGAAAAGGAGTTGCCTGACGTCGACGTCACCCTGGACGTTACCGGATTCGACGCGCAGAAGTTTTCCGCTCGGACGGCCAGCGGCAACGTACCCGACGTGGTGCAGATGGACCGCCAGTATGTCGCCACCTACGCGGCCCAAGACCTCATCATTCCCCTCGATGAATGCTTCGCTACGCACGGCGTCGACCCGGCCGAGCAGTACTACGACGCTGTACTCGAGGACGTCACCTGGGACGACAAGGTTTGGGCCGTGCCGCAGTTCTACCAGCCGCCGGCAATCATTCTCAACAAGCGGGTTATGGACGCGGCCGGTGTCACCGCTGACCAGATCGACACATCCCAACCCGAAGTGCTCCTCGCAGCGGTCAGCAAAATGTATGAGGAGAGCGGCGGAAACCCGAGCGTTATCGGTTTCGATTCGCAGGGCGTGAACCAGGCCGGGTTGTGGTTGCTTGGGCACGGCGGGTCACTGATGGATGACGATGGCAGCCCCACGCTCGATGACCCGACGAATGTCGAGGCCATCGAGTACCTCAAGCTGTTGTTCGACGCGCAGGGTGGCTACTCGAAATACAAGAGCTTCACCGACTCCTTCGACTTCTTCGGCGAAAATAACCAGTACGTAGCCGACCAGGTCGGCGCGGAGATCAACCAGCAGTGGTACGTGAACGTTCTTGCTGAGTTCGCCGACACTGTCGACATCGAGGCGGTGCCGTTCAAAAACATGGACGGTGAGCCTTTCACGGTCGCGAGCGGGACGTCCTTCGTCATCCCTGCTGGAGCTAAGAATGCGGATGCGGCGTGCGCGTGGGCAATCGAGCTCACATCGCAGGACGCCTGGATGGCCGCGGGCGCTGCGCGAGCCGAGACTGTTTCGAAAACGCCGGGCGCCATTAACACCGGCCTTTTCACCGGATCACCCGCTGTCGACGAGGCCATCCGTGACGAGTACGTCGAGGAGAGCGGTAACGCGGGCTTCGATCAAACCATCGCTACCTATTACGAAATCGTTGGCGAAGGTGCTTCATTCGGCGCCTCCCCGGCTGGTCAGGTAATCCAGGACGAGCTGAAGAATGCGGTTACATCCACGCTCCTCGGTGACAAGTCGGCCGCGGAAGCGCTCGGCGACGCTCAGGAAGCGGCGATGCGGGCCTACGACAAGGCAGTGCCGAAGTAAACGCACGTCAGCAGAGACCGGGCGGTCCCTTGCGGGGCCGCCCGGTCTTGAGCGTCGCGGCCGGTGCATAGCGACCGATTCACTCACGCCGGACCAAAACACCCGGCACACGGGATGATCACGTCCGAACCCGGTGAAAACGCCGTCACCTCGCGCTACGCCCCCAGCGTTCGCGCGTCGCACCGACGCCCATTGCGCCCGCCGCACTCGGAGCCAATCCGCGCCGGGGCACAACCGCCAACTCACACACTCCGGACCAGAACACGCGGCGCACCGAATGAATACGGTCGAACCGGGTGAAAACGCGGCACGTTGCATCCGCGCATGCAAGAGACCCGGCGGGAGACCCGGCCCTCCAGCGACGTGCTATCCCTTGCGGCAGCGACGTGCTACCCCTTGCGGCCCTGCGTGGCCACACCCTCGATGAAGTAGCGCTGGCCGAAGGCGAAGATCAGCAGCATCGGGAGCGTGATGATCAACGACGCAACCATGACGTACTGGTAATCGCCCTGCCCACCCGCGGTCGGGCTGTACTTCGTCATCGCGTAGGCGATGCCGAGCGGAGCGGTAAACCCTTCGACTGTGCCTGCATTGAGGTAGATCAACGATGCCTGGAGGTTGTTCCAGCTCGCCTGGAACTCGAACACGAACACGATGATGAACGACGGGATCGACAGCGGCATCGCGATCCGGCGGAACAGCCCCCAATAGCTTGCTCCGTCGATTCGGGCCGCCTCGAACAGCTCACGCGGCAACCCGAGGAAGAACTGACGCTGGAGGAAGATGTAGAACGCCGACCCGAACAAGTTGGCACCCCACAGAGGCACCCACGTGCCGATGAACCCCAGCTCCTTCCAGATCAGGTACTGGGGGAGCATCGTGACAGCACCCGGCAGCATCATTGTCGCGAGCACAAGCCCGAACAGCAGGTTGCGGGCTGGGAACTTGAAATAGGCGAAGCCGAACGCGACCACCGAGCTCGATAACGCCACCGCGAAGGCCGCCAGCAGCGCGATCGCGATGCTGTTGAACATCCAGTTGAGCAGCGGCAGCTGATTCCAGACTTCGACGTAGTTCTCGGGGATGATGGTCTGCGGCCAGAGCGCGTTGTCGAAGACCTGGCCGCGCGGTTTGAGGCTTGCCGACAGCAGCCATACAAACGGATACATGAAGAGAATCGCGAAGAAGATGAGCGCTATCCACAGCACGATCTTGCCGAGGATACTTTTCGGCTTGTACCAGCGGTCGGGTTTGCGCGACGGCAGCTGCTCACGTTGCGGCGGCCCAGTGACGGACTGTTCGCCGATCACCTGTCCCTTCAGTCGGATGGCCTCGGGTGAAGACTCGGTGACGCTCATCAGTGGTCACCCCCCTCGTAATACACGAATCGGTTGCCGAACTTCATTTGAATGAAAGTGATCACCATGATGATCATGAAGAGCAGCCAGGCCATTGCAGCAGCGAATCCGAAGTTGAATTGACGGAACGCCTGCTGGAACAAATACACGGCGTAGAAGAGCGACGACTCCGGCGACGCATTCGATTGATCACGCCAGAACAACAAATACGCCTGGTCGAACACCTGTAGTGCCGCGATCGTGAGAACGATGACGTTGAAGAAGAGGGCACTCGAGATCATCGGGATCGTGATGCTGAAGAATTGCCGCACCGGCCCCGCGCCGTCAAGAGCGGCAACCTCGTAGAGATCGCGCGGCACATTCTTGAGAGCCGCGAGGAAGATGACCATGGTGCCGCTGACGGTCCAGAGAGTCATCAGCACAATGGACGGCTTTACCCATGCCGGGTCGACAAGCCATTGCGGTCCCTGGATCCCGATCACTTCCAGGCCTTTGTTGATCGCCCCGGAGTTGCCGTTCAGGATCAGGAGAAATACGGATGCCGTCGCGACCGTCGGCGTCATCTTCGGCAGGTAGTAGACGGTGCGGAAGAACCCGGCACCCCTGCCCACCCGAGCGAGCAGCATCGCGAGGAACAAGGCGAAGGCGCATTCGAGCGGTACTGCCATAAGCGCGTAGACGAGCGTGTTCGTCAGGGAGAGGCCGACTTTGGGGTCCTCGAACAGTTGCTCGTAGTTCGAGAAGCCCACCGGCGTTGCAGTGTTCGTCGCGAGGTTGTAGTTACTGAACGAGATCACGAGGCTGTAGACCATCGCTCCGAGGGTGAAGACGAGGAAGCCGACGATCCACGGGGCGATGAAGAGGTATCCGGCAATGGCTTCGCGCCGGTTGTACTTCGACCGGAACGCGGCCTTTCGTTTCTGCCGTCTCGACATCGGGGCAGGCGCAGGGTTGTCGCGCCGAACCTCGGTGGTCATCGGGATTCCCCGGGCGGATAGCCCCGATCACAAGAACCGCTGTGTTTCATCGCACACCCCTTATTAAGGTTCCACTTCCGCAGGAAGCCGAGCGCCGAGTATGGCGTCGTTGCCACAGGGGGACTATAAAGCCGAAGCCATAGAGCCACAAGACCATTGGCAAGCGATGTTGACTGGCTACTATGCGACGCTCTGCGGGGCTATTCTGTGGCTCGTCGGTCGGCCGTGTCTCCGCGCCGACGCAACCAAACAACGCGCTCGCTGAGGGTGTCTGGCGCGCGGCCAGCGACCTGGGCCTCCGGATCCCCGACGATCTCGTGTCGTTCGACGCGCGAAGCCCGACCCGGATACCCCGGGAAGCCTCAGCAGGCATCGTCCGGAGAGCGGTCGTGCGTGCTCAGCCCTGGAAGTCGTCCGGGTCGACCTCGTCGAGGAATTTGCGGAACTCGTCTACCCGTTCTTCCTGTTCGACTGGATCTGTCTTCTCGCCCTCATCGACGATGCCTGCCTCTTCGAGCACCTCGTCGTTTACCCAGATGGGCGCATCCATCCGGGCTGCAAGAGCGATGGCGTCTGAGGGCCGGGAATCGATGGCCAGTGCACCGTCTTTCGTGTGGAGGGTTATCTCCGCATAGAACGTTCCGTCTTCGATTTTCGTAACATCCACGCGTTCGACGGTGGCGCCGACTGTTTCGAGAAGCGTCTTCATCAGGTCGTGCGACAGCGGCCGAGGTGCCTCGGCACCCTCCACAGCGATGAGGATCGACGTCGCTTCCTGTGCGCCGATCCAGATGGGGAGCATCCGTTCACTGCCTGTTTCGCTGAGCGGTTTCAACAGGATGAGGGGTTGTCCGCGCGAATCCAGCGCCACACCGACGATACGAACCTGAACCATGGCAACCTCCCCTGAGGGCAACGGGCCTGAACCTTCATGGTAGGTCAGCGAGGCGTTTCAAACGAGCCGCGTTTCACACGAGCTGTCTCGTTTCACACGAGTTGTCTGGCGAGGAACGCAGCCTCTGTTCGGGTGGCCGCCCCGAGTTTGCGGAGGATCGCTGACACGTGCACGCTCGCTGTCTTCGAGCTGATGAACAGCTGTTCTCCGATCTGCCGGTTACTCATGCCCTGGGCGATCAGTTCGAGGACCTGCCGTTCGCGGGCGGTGAGTTCCGCGGCATCCATTGCAGGACGCGCGAATGTGTCGTCGAGGGCGATGCCGGCTCGCGATGCCACCTTTTCGGCCTCAGTCCGGATGAGGCCGGCACCGAGAAGATCGGCTTCGGCGATCGAATCCAGCAGGGATGCCGCCGCTGCGGTTCGGTCGCCCGATTCCGTCTGTGCGCGGCCGAGGCGGAGCAGAACGTAGGGGCGGAGGTGTGCGGGTGATGCAGGGTCGGTGCCCGTGTCGTCGACGGCGCGCTGCCAGGCCTCGGGGTCGTTGCCGGTTCCGGTTGGACCGGAGAGCTCGGCATTGATCAGCGTCGACCAGAGCCTGCTGGTCGGCCAGAACGCCAGGCTGGCGGTCAGCTCCCGGATGTGCGCTTCGGCGGCAGCAGCATCGGCAGCCACGGTCGCAATAGCGCCACTCCTAAGAGCATCGAGCGGCTCTGGCAAGGCTCGAAGTTCGGCAAGCGTGCGAGCCGCCGTCGCGAGGAGTGGCAGGTCGTAGCCGGGGTACGGGCGGCGGTCGGGATCAAACAGCACGGCAACGTCGACCCAGGCCTGCTTCGGGTCGTGGCGGGCGAGGGCCAGTTCCGCTGCGGTGCGGGCATGGCCCAGTTTCACCTGCAGCTCGACCTCAGCGAGGGCAAGGAACGGTGCCCGCATGCTGCGGTACGCCTTCGTCGCCCCGTCGATGTCTCCCCGCCAGATCATCAAGAAGAGCCGCGCCCGCTGCAGGTAGGCGTCGAAGGTGCTCGAGGACAGCAGGGTAAGCGCCCGGTTGATGTGCCGGTCAGCGCGCTCCCAGTCGCCGAGCGCGATGAGAGGGTCGATCGCGTTCGCCTGGAGAACGATTCCCGAACTGCGTTCGACGCCGAGCTCATGGGCGCGGGCGACTCCCGCTTCGGCGATGCGCAGCGCTTCGGCGTAGTGGCCGAGGAGGTATTCGCCGTCTGACGCGTTCACGCGGTAGCGGAGCATCGCAGTGGGGTCGTTCTCAGCGAAACGTTGTGCGTCCTCCCAGCGAGCAAGTCCTTCCTCGATCCGCCCGGTGTCGATCAGTGACGCGCCGAGGATGTTCGACGCTATCGATGCGTTCCGGTCGGAGCCTGCCGACAGAGCCTCCTCGAGCCCTTCGGCCGCGATGGTCTCAGCCTCGGTGAACTGGCCGTCAATCATCAGTCGACCGGCGAGTCCCGCGAGCATGGCTGAGCGTAACTCGGATGCCGTCAAGGCAGACCCGCTCAGGCCTGCGGTCCCGACAACTCCGCTCGACCCGCGCGGAATAAGTTCGAGCGCCTCGCGGATCAACTCGATTGTTCCAGGTTTACCGAGGTTGCCCAGGTGCATGGCCTTGTCTCGCAGCAGGCGGGCATAACGGTAGGTGTCGTCGCGGGGGCACTCCTCGAGTGCGAGGTTGACCATGGCAAGCGAGCGTTCCCCCTCGCCGGCGTTGCGCAGCACGGATGCCGTCTGCGCGATCAGGTCGACCTTCTTACGGTTCGCGACGGACTCCGCATCCTGGACCTGGTCCCAGAGCTCAAGGGCCCGTTCGCCCATCTGGGCTGCCGTCCCGTAGGCGTAGGTCGCCCGCGCCTCGCTCATCGCCGAAAGGGACGCACGGAATGCGCGCGGAGCGTCGTGGGCGGCGAGCCAGTGATAGGAGATCTCCACCGCCAGACGCCGGTCGCCAGGTATGGCCTCGAGAGCTTCGGCGTATCGGGTGTGGAACCGGGAGCGTTCCCCAGGCAACAGCTCGGAGTGGATCGCCTCGCGCACGAGAGCATGGCGAAAGGCGTAACCGCGAGAGTCGGCCATCAGGATGTTCGCGAAGACTGCCTCTCGAGCGGCCCGGTCGAGGATGTCTGCGTCTGCGGAGTACACCTGCACGAGAAGGTCATGGTCAACGCGCACCCCGCCGGCCGACAGCATCCGGAGGAAGTGCTGTGTCTCGTCGCTCAGCCGCTCATAGCGGGCGAGCAGCAGTTCGCGAAGGGTCCACGGAAGGTCTCCTTCACAGGTCTCGTCGAACCCGACGAGTTCTTCGACAAAGAACGGGATGCCCTCGCTCCGTGCGAAAAGGTTGTCGAACGCTTCGTCGTCGGGAATCGTTCCCAGGATTTCCTGCACCTGTTGGCGCACGTCGGTGCGATCGAGCCGTGGAATGTCGATCCGCGAGACACTGCGTGACCGTTCCAGCTCGGAGATGAGCCCACGAAGCGGATGCCCTCGTGGCACGTCTTCGGTCCGGAAGCTCAGGATGACGAGGAGCCGGCCCCGTGTCAGCGCGCGAAGGAGGAATCGCAGCAGGTTGAGGGTCGCGTCGTCAGCCCAGTGCAGGTCTTCGATGACGACGACGACGGGAGAGCGCTGGGACACCGTCTCGAGCAGGACGGCGACCGTCTCATGCAGGCGGTTGGAGCCCGACTCCGTACGGTCGAACGGGGTTTCACCCAGTTCTGGAAGCAGCGCGGTCAGTGCGTCGCGGCCCGGGCCGCCCGCGTCGAGGACAGCATCCGCACCGATCTGTTCAACGAGCCCCCGAAGCACGCCCTTGATCGGGGCGTACGGTGCTCCGACCGTTCCCAGGTCGACGCATTGCCCGGCGACGACGATTGCTTCGACCGACGCCTGGGCAAGGAATTCTTCAAGGAGCCGCGTTTTGCCGATGCCCGCTTCTCCCGAAACGACGACGCCACGTGGGCGTCCGTTCAGGGTGTCGTCGAGCGCCGCCCGCAGCTGGGCCAGTTCGGACTCGCGCCCGATCATCGATGGGCTCGCCGCCGGTGACCTCATACCCTCATGGTCCCACGGACCCCTGACAGCGGTCGAGCGGGTTTCGGTCACAACACCGTCGGTAACCGCCACTGACGCGGACGGCGCCCACGCGGGTGAGGTGGGAGTCACCGGTGGGCCGCGTGGACCGCGGACACCCCGACGTCCTGCCGACCAACCGGCATCCCCTCGCCCGCGAGAAGGGCAGCCAACCGGGCACGCATTGTTCCGCGCGGGTGGCGCTTCTTCGCCGGGGTTTCCGCCTGTCGTTCGTTTCCGATGCGGCGACGCTCCAGGTCACGGCTCAGCTGCTCCTCCGTGTAGCGAAGAAGTAGTTCGGTCCCGTATTCTCCGGAAATCTGCATGATCTCAACTCTCCTCAGGTTGTGATGATGTATTCATCGTGTTCTCTAAGGAGGGGGCCGAGTATCGGGCAGTTGCCCTATTTCTCCGGCCTCAGGCGGCTTAGGCCGGAGCGCGACGGCTTAGGCCGGGGGCAGCAAAAAGCCGTCGTCGACGAGAGCCCGCACGCGCGGCAGCAGCTCATCGAGCAACTCGAGGTAGTCGGCGTCGAGCAACTGGGCGATCGCGGCGACCACCGCAGCGACCGACAGGTCGCCGTCACTTGCCCCTACGAGGGCGGCGAGCCCCGTGTCCATGCGGACGGTGCGGCCGAAACCTCCGCCCTGGCGCAGCATGAGGGCTGTCGGATGCTCCGCGCCCGGCCAGTAGTGACGTTCCTCCGTCACATCCAGCGCGACAGCGAGTTGGGCGAGGCCGAGTTCCTCATTCGACCGCACAACCTGCCAGTCATGGCCCGCGAGTGCCGCCGCGAGGTGGATGCCGAGCCCGGTCTCGTTGGAGCCGAGGGCGCCGTGCATCCGCTCGAGACGACGCAGCGTCGGGGACCCGGCCAGCGGCATCCGAAGAGTGATGTAACCGAAGCCGACCGAGGTGACGCGGCGGGCGGCGAAGTCGTCGAGCCACGCCGTGTAGAGGTGTTCGAACTCCGGCGTGCCTGAGCGGGTGCCGCCGTCGCGGATCCAGGTTTCGGCGTATTGGGCGGGATCCTGAACGTCACGTTCGATGATCCAGGCGTCGAGTCCGGTGCCGTCGACCCAGCCGCCGACCCGGCGGAAAGCGTCCTGACCGACGCGGTACTCCCAGTTGCCGAGCAGCTGGGCGACCCCGCCCGGGTGCAGGTGGGCGGCCGCTCCCCGGAGGACGGCTTCGACGAGCGCGTCACCCTCCATGCCGCCGTCGCGGTACTCATAGGCGGGAACACCCTCGCTGCGCGGCGTGATGACGAACGGTGGGTTCGAGACGATCTGGTCGAATCGTTCCCCGCGCACGGGTTCGAAGAGGTTGCCGTGCCGGAATTCGATGTTGTGGATGCCATTGAGTTCGGCGTTGAGTCGCGCGATAACGAGTGCCCGCTTGGAGATGTCGGTGGCGATGACGGACACGGCATGCCGGGCGGCGTGCATCGCCTGGATGCCGCATCCGGTTCCGAGGTCGAGCACGCTGCCGACCGGGGTCTGCATCATCAGGCCACTGAGCGTCATCGACGCGCCGCCGACACCGAGCACATGTTCCTCACCGAGCGGCCGACCGAGGGCCAGTTCGCCGAGGTCGGAAACGATCCACCAGCTGCCTGCGCCGGCCGCGTCGACGAAACTGTACGGGCGCAGGTCGACGAGCGGACGCACCTCCGTGTCGTCGACGGCGACGAGTTCGAGCTGGGCTGCCCCGTCGGCTCCGAGGGTCGGCAGGGCTGCTTCCAACTCTTCACGCTGCACAGGCAGGCCGAGCACGAACAGCCGGGCGAGGGTGGCGGATGCCTCGGCCCCGGTCTCCTCACGTCGTCGCGCGAGCGCACGCAGAGCCGGGACCCTCTCGTTGCGGTGCAAAGCGGCATCCGCTTCATCGCCCCACAGGCCGGTGAGCGTCGTCACCGTGAACCGGGCGGAGTCGAGGTCAGATCGGAGGCGCTGCACGAGCTCAGAAGTCACGGTCCCCAGTCTTGCACCGTCCGGGGGTGCGCATAATTCAGCCTGCAGCTGCCGTGAGACCGTTGACCCGAGGATTTCGGCTGGCTTGGGGCCCGTTCAGACTGAGTTGTGCCCACGAAGCGCCGGCACAGCTGGGGTGCCAGACTGGATGGATCATGAAAACTCTGTTGAACATCATCTGGGTGGTTCTGTCGGGATTCTGGCTGTTTCTCGGCTACATGCTCGCCGCAGCCGCCATGTTCATCCTCATTGTCACTATCCCGTGGGGCATCGCTGCCGCACGGATCGGGCTCTACGCGCTGTGGCCCTTCGGCAAAGAGGTCGTCGACAAACCGACGGCAGGCATCGGTTCGGTTCTGGGAAACGTGGTGTGGGTGGTCCTCGCCGGGTGGTGGCTTGCCCTCGGGCACATTCTCAGCGGCGTCGCCCTCTTCATCACCATCATCGGCATCCCATTCGGCTGGGCCAACTTCAAAATGGTGCCCGTCGCTCTTCTCCCCTTGGGAAAGCAGATCGTCGACGGCTGACGAGCGGATGCCGCGGGGCGGGTCGCCCCTTCCTGCACGGTCGCGCGGGTCTTTTTGCATCACGCGGGTTAAATTGCGCCCGCGCGACGCAGTTTCTCCCGCGCGGGCGGCGTGACTACGCGTGCTCGGACCGGTACCGCTCCATCAACCGGTCGAGGAGGCCGATGAGTTCGGCCTCCATCGTGTCGTCGAGCGACGCGAACGAGAAGGTCGCTCGCCCTGTGCGCCGGGATCGGAAGGCATCCGAGGCCAGTTCGAGGTCTTCCGGGTATCGGTCCGCGATGATGAGGTAGAGCCCAACTTTGTTCGTGCCCTGTTTGAGCGCGGCGAAGTAGTCGTGGCCGGTTGCACCGGGCCACACGAGCGCTGGGATGCCATAGATGGTTCCGTCCACCAGCTCGGGGCGGTACCGATCGAGGATGGAGTTGAGCCGCTCCTCCACCTCTGCAGGGGTTGTCACAGGCACGGCGGGACCTCAGGCTGCGTCATGGGTCCACCTCTCCCGCTGCGTGCTGTCGACGGCGACGTAGTGCCACTTTTCCACCTCGTTGCCTCGTGTGTAAGACCCAGTTATCTCCGCGGTCGCGACGGCCCCGCGCGGGTCTTTTTGCATCGCGCGGGTGAAATTGCGCCCGCGCGATGTAATTTCTCCCGCGCGGGCCATGCTCCCAAGCATCCGGCCGCCGGGGCTGTCAGCAGCACCTGCCAAGCTGGGAGCATGACGAACACCGGCATCGACACGCGCGCGAACGCCCTCGAGATCCTGCGCACCCTCGTCGGCTCACCCGACGCTGACTTTCACGACGGACAGTTCGAGGCGATTGAGACCCTTGTCGCCGACCGGCAGCGGGCCCTCGTCGTCCAGCGCACCGGCTGGGGCAAGTCCGCCGTCTACTTCGTCGCGACGCTGCTCCTCCGTCGGCAGGGCGCAGGGCCGACGCTGCTCGTCTCTCCTCTGCTCGCCCTCATGCGCGACCAGGTCGAAGCCGCCGCCCGCGCCGGCGTTCGCGCTGTCGCCATCAACTCCGCCAACCCACACGAATGGGGCGACGTGCTGCAAAAGCTGGATGCAGACGAGGTCGACGTGCTCCTCGTCTCACCCGAGCGGCTCAACAACCCGCGCTTCCGTGAGGAGCAGCTGCCCAAGCTCATCCCGCGGACCGGCCTGCTCGTGGTCGACGAAGCCCACTGTATCTCCGACTGGGGCCACGACTTCCGCCCGGACTACCGCCGCCTCCGCGACCTGATCGCTGAGATGCCGCACGGCGTGCCCGTCCTGGCGACGACCGCAACCGCCAACTCCCGCGTCGTGACGGATGTCGCCGAGCAGCTCGAGCACGCCGGCGGCGAACCAGTCGTGACGATCCGTGGCCCGCTGGCGCGAGCATCCCTCCGACTCGGTGTTCTGCGGCTGCCAGACGCCGGGGCGCGCCTCGGCTGGCTGCTCAGCCACCTCGGCGAGCTGACCGGCTCGGGCATCATCTATGCGCTCACTGTCTCCGCCGCCGAAGACACCGCCCGGCTTCTGCGCGAAGCGGGCCATGAGGTGCAGGCCTACACCGGGCGAACGGATGCCGGTGATCGCGAAGGACTGGAACAAGCGCTCAAGAACAATGAGGTCAAGGCGCTCGTCGCTACCAGCGCGCTCGGCATGGGTTTCGACAAACCTGATCTTGGTTTTGTGATCCACCTCGGAGCTCCCTCCTCCCCGGTCGCGTACTACCAGCAGGTCGGCCGGGCCGGCCGCGCGGCGAGAATCGCCGGCAAACAGGCCAGCGCCGACGTTCTGCTCCTTCCAGGCACCGAAGACGAAGCAATCTGGCAGTACTTCGCCACGTCGTCCATGCCGAACGAGCAAAAGGCCCTCGCCGTGATCGACGAACTCGCGTTCGAAGGGGTGCCGCTGTCGACGCCTGCCCTCGAAGCCCGGGTCAACCTCAAACGAACCCCACTCGAACTGCTCCTCAAAGTGCTCGACGTGGACGGCGCCGTGCAGCGAGTCACCGGCGGCTGGATCGCCACTGGTCAACCCTGGGTTTACGACGCCGAACGCTACGAACGCATCGCCGCCGCACGCGTCAACGAGCAAAACGCCATGCTCGAATACGAACGCACGACCGGATGCCGCATGGAATTTCTCCAGCGCGCCCTCGACGACGACACCGCTGTTCCCTGCGGTCGCTGCGACAACTGTGCAGCCGCAGCGGGGCAGCCGGCCTGGTACCCGAGCGACGTGCGGGAGGAGGCATCCGGGCAGGCGCAGAAGTCGCTCAGCCGCGTCGGCGTCACCATCGAGCCGCGGGCGCAATGGCCGACGGGGGCCGACAAGCTCAGCGTGCCCGTGAAGGGCAAGATCGGTCCAGCGGACCGCGTTGAGGCAGGCCGCGCCCTCGCCCGGCTGACCGACCTCGGCTGGGGCGGAACCCTCCGCGACCTTTTCTCGCCCGGAACACCGGATGCGCCGGCGAGCCCTGCGCTGATCCAGGCCTGCATCCGGGTGCTGGCCGAGTGGGGGTGGGACGAACGCCCGGCCGCGGTGGTCAGCATGCCGTCCAGGCGCCGCCCCCAGCTGGTGGACTCCGTGGCCCGCGCCCTGTCTGAGGTGGGCCGGCTGCCCTACCTCGGCCCGCTCAGCCTCAAAAACGGAGGCCCGTCAGGCGAACCCGGCGGCAACAGCGCGTACCGGCTTGCCAGCGTCTGGGACCGATTCGGCCTCGACCCCGAGTTGGTAACCGTTCTCGATGGTTACCGCGGCCGCCCCATTCTGCTGGTCGATGACCTGGTCGACAGTCGCTGGACGATCACTGTCGCCGGCCGTCTGCTTCGCGGCGCCGGGGCATCCGCTGTGCTGCCGTTCAGCCTCGCCGTGCAGGCGTAGCGGGCAGGTCGCCGGCCACGACCGTCGACAGGTCTGGGCCGAATACGAAGTGACGCTCGCAGTACTCGCCGTCGAGCGCTGCGGGGAGCCAGTGTTTAGCGTCGTCCCACATGCGGTCGAATGGGATGTCGTCGACCGGGTGCCAGTGCAACAGGAGCTCATCGGACTCCACGATGTCGCCCTCCCAGGCGTGCACCGCGAACACCCACGAAACCTGACTCCAGGCGGGTCGGTCGGGGAACTCGTAACGGATACGCCCTAGCGAGACGAGGTCCTCCTCGCGCACCCTCAGACCCGATTCCTCGAGTACTTCACGCACGACAGCCTGCTCGGGCGACTCACCGATCTCGAGCTTTCCTCCCGGTCCGACCATCTTTCCGAGGCCGAGTCCCTTCTTCTTCTCGCCGAGCAGAACCTCGTAACCGCCCTGACCGGTTTCACGGAGGATGTAGCAGACGCACACCTCGGGAAGATCCGGGACGGCGGGGAGCGCGGAGGTCATACGCCGAGCGTACGCGCCGTAGTCGAGTTAGCGCTTTTCGGCGAGCCGGGCGCAGTCGATGCAGAGTTCTGCGGCCGGTCGTGCGTCGAGTCTGGCGCGACCGATCGGCTTGCCGCAGCGGGCGCAGATCCCGAAGCTGCCGTCGTCGACGCGGGCGAGTGCTTTGTCGAGGACGGTGAGCTGGCGGGCGGCCTCCTCCTGGAGACCGGTGAGCCTTGACCACTCCGACGCGATCGTCGGGCCTTCCGGGTCGTGCTCGTCGTCAGACTCTCCGTCGCGCGCCACGCGCACTTCGGCCAGCGAGACCTCGTGGTTCGCCCGCTGTTGCAGCAGTTCGGCACGCTGCTCTTCGAGGACCGCGCGGAAATGCTCCAACGTTGCTGTGCTCAACCGTGAGTTTTCCATAGCCCATCGTCGCACGCAGGTGCCCGTTTTCCATGAATTCCGCACGCGCGCTGCCCGCTCTGCCGCTGCCCAGGGAAGAAGGCGTACCCTTTAACGGGTCGTTGGGCGCATCAACGGGTCGTTGGGCGCACCAGGCCATCGAGTGAACCAGGCCATGAAGCGAGACGGGAAGGGGCCGACATGACCACAACGCCGTTCGACCTTGACCGCTTGCGCCGGTACGCACGCGACGAACTCGATGTGATCATCGAGCACCGCTGCCGCGCGGGCGAAGACCCGTACGACTTCATCCACGACCTGCCGACGGTCGATGAGCTCGTCGTCTACGAGTTGCGGGCCGATGCCCTCGACGCCCGCGGACTGACCACCCAGTACACGATGGCCCGGTATGCCGCGCGCAGCAACCGCCCGGATGCCGACACCCACCGCCACAACGTCGCGAGGCTCGAGTACGACCTGCTCCGTGAGATCGCGCTCGAACACCCGGACCTCACGCGAACGGTGTGGACGATGATCGGCGAGATCGGGCTGTAGGGCTTCAAGTGCTACGCACTCGCAAGCCCGCACGGCTTCCTTCACAACCTGCGGCGCGGCCTCCTCGCTCCACGGATCCCTCAACACCGTCACACCTCCGGCGGCGGCTCGGCATCCTCGACTCATGCCGTACATGTATATGCTTCGCTGCTCCGACGGAACCCTGTACACCGGCAGCACCTGGGACCTTTCGCACCGGATGGACCAGCACGACTCAGGGCTTGGCGCGAAGTACACCTCACGGCGTCGACCACTAACCCTCGTGTACTTCGAGTACTTCGACCGGATCGACGAGGCCTATTACCGCGAGAGGCAGATCCACGGCTGGGTGCGATGGAAGAAGGACCGGCTGATTGCAGAGGGACCAGGCGGGCGTGACCCGTGGGATCTCGTCTGAGGGCCGGGCAGGGTCGTGCTGGCACGCTTCGGTTGTTTCGCTCCCTCAAGCGAGCGGAGTAGGAGCACGGACCGCGGACGGAGTGGCTGGCGGCATCCATCCAGCGTCCCCACGTAGAATCAGGTCTCATGCTGGCGAGGCCCAGAGCCAGCGAAAGCCTATGACCAAGAACCGACTAACGAAGACACTGCGTGCGCTCGTAGCCACTGCAGTCGGCTTGGTGTCCCTTGGTGTCGGAACAGGCGCCGTAGCGCTTGACAGCTCACCCTCCGGAACGACGGCGAATGAGGCTGGCCGTGCCGCCCCCGCCGTAGCGCCCGCAGCGGCTTCCGTCGAGGACGTCACCGTTGAGATCAACCAGTCGGCGAGCTTCCTCAGCGGGGCGGAAGCGATGACGCTGACGGTGACCATCGACAACTCCACGACGTCAGACCTGCCCGCCGGCACCCTGGACATCACGTCCGGCACCCAACCCATCGACTCGCGCAAAGCGCTGACCGAATGGCTGTCCGGTGCGGGCGACGTGGCGAGCGATCGCGTCCTGACCAGTATCCCGATCCCTGTGCTCGAACCGGGGGGCCGCCACACGATCACGCCGATCACGGTGAGCGCCGAACTGCTCGGCCTGCCAGCCGAGCCCGGTGCCTATCCGATCGATGCAAGCTACACGAGCGCCGACACGGTCGTCGGAGACTCCGAAACGATCGTCCACCGGCCGGATGGCGCAACGGACAACCCTCTCGGCGTCGCGGTTGCCGCTCCGATCACGGCACCGCCCAGCACCACCGGACTCCTCGGCGCCGACGCCCTGGCCCTCTACACCTCGCCGTCCGGCGTTCTCACCCGGCAGCTCGACGGCTTGATCGACCGGCCGGTCGCTCTGGGGATCGACCCGATGATCATCGCCTCGATCCGCGCACTCGGCAACGCGGCGCCGGCGTCAGCCGTCAACTGGTTGGACCGCCTCAGCCGCGCCACCAACGAAACGTTCCCGCTCCAGTTCGCGGATGCGGACGCCTCTGTGCAGGCGCAGGCAGGCCTGCCCGGCCTGCTGAATCCCACGTCGCTTCTGTACAGCATGGAGCCGGAGAATTTCGTCGAGGAGGCCGTCCCCGATGCTGAGCCAACGGACCCCGACGAGCCGGCAAACCCCGCTCCGACGATCGCACCGACCACCACCCCCTCACCCACTCCCGGGCCGGCCGAGCCCACTTTGCCCACCCTCGCTGAGTTGACCGAGTGGCAGTACACCTCCGCCGGCATCGTCTGGCCCGACGACGGCACCGTGCAGGCCGCTGATTTTCCGGTCTTTTCGGCATCCGGTGCGACCACCACGGTTGTTTCGTCGACCAACGTAACCTCCGAAGGGGGTTACACGCTGGGTGCAGCCGGGACCAACGGTGACGCGTCGGTCCTCGTCTCGGATGCCGCCGCCTCCGACGCACTGCGGCAGGCAGCAACTGCAATCACCAGCGACGAGCAACTGGATGCCCTCGCTACCCTCGCCGGCCACCTCATGGTGATCGCGGCCGAGCCAAATGCCCCGCAGCGCACCCTGATGCTCACTCTCGATCGGGGATGGCCACCCACCGGCTCCCGCCTGAGTGACGCGATCACAGCCCTGATGGCCATGCCGACGGTCGCCGCATCCGCGTTGAGCGCAGCGGCCGCCGAGGAAGCCGAAGCCGTCATCATCACCGACCTGCCGCAAGGGCCTGATCGCATCGCCCTCGTGAAGCGCCTGCACACCCGCGAGGCAAGCCTTGCGGCGTTCTCTACAATGCTCGACGAACCGGCACTGCTGACCGGCCGGGAACGCGCCGAAATTCTCGCCCTGCTCGCTGTGGCCTGGCGCTCGGACTCTGAAGGCTGGGCCCGCGCCATCACCGCCCACGACACCGCAACAACGAGAACGCTCGACTCGGTCTCAATTGCGGAGACCAGCCCCATTCTCATGGTCAGCAACCAGTCCTCGCTTCCATTCTCCGTGCGGAATGAATACGACCTGCCCGTGACCGTGGTGCTGCAGGCATCCAGTTCGAGTCTCAAGCTCAGCGTTGATTCAAGCGTTACCCAGACCATCGCCGCGAACGCGCGCGAATCGGTTCGGGTGCCCGTCGAGGCCCGGCTGGGCAACGGTGAGGTCACCGTGCGCCTACAACTCTATTCGCCGCAAAGCGCCGTGATCGGTGAGAGCTCACTCGTCCCGGTCACCGTACGGGCGGACTGGGAGGGCATCGGCGCAGCCGTGCTCGTCGCGCTCGTCGCCCTTCTGTTCATCGGTGGCCTCATCCGCACCGTTCACAAGCGCCGGGCCGAACGTCGCATCCCAGCCGACACGTATGCCGGAACCGACATGGATGCCAACGCCGACACGGACGCCACAACCGACACGGATGCCACACCCGCGGCCCACGCGGACGCGGGGGAGCGATGACGAAAACGACTGAAAGCGGCAGCATCGGACGCGCCAGCATGTTCCTGGCCTCCGGGACGATGGTGTCGCGCATCCTCGGCTTCGTGAAGGCCATGCTGCTGGCTGCGACGATCGGTCTGGTCAGCAGCCAGAGTGCCGACGCGTTCGGTGTGGCCAATCAGCTTCCTAACACCCTGTACATCATCATCGCCGGGGGCGTGCTGAGCGCAATTCTCGTGCCGTCGATCGTCCGTTCGATCGTGCACGCCGACGGCGGGCGGGCGTACGTCAACAAGCTCCTGACCATCACCCTCGTCGTGCTGTTCGTGGCGACGGCTCTGGCGGTCGTCCTCGCCCCGTTCCTGGTGCATCTCTACTCCGTGCGGCTCGATCCTGACGCCCGGGCGCTCGCGATCACCTTCGCGTACTGGTGCCTGCCCCAGATCTTCTTCTATGGCCTGTACACGGTGCTCGGCGAGATCCTCAACGCGCACAAGCTCTTCGGGCCATTCACCTGGGCACCCGTCGTCAACAACGTCGTCGCCATGGTCGGCCTGGTCCTCTTCATCGTCTTCTTCGGCGCCGACCCCAACGGCGAACGGCTGGTCACCGAGTGGACGCCCGACATGATCACCCTGCTGGCCGGAACGGCGACGCTCGGTGTGGCCACGCAGGCGCTCGTCCTGTTCTTCTTCTGGAAGCGGATCGGGCTGAGCTACCGTCCCGATTTCGGCTGGCGGGGCATCGGCCTGCGGGCGACGGGCAAGCTGGCCGGCTGGTCCTTCGCCATGCTTGCGCTGACGACGGTTGCCGGGCTCATCCAGAGCAACGTCGCCCTCATCGCATCCGGCAACGGACCGTCAACCGCCACCCTGCAGAACGCCTGGCTCATCTTCATGCTGCCGCACTCTGTCATCACCCTTTCAGTTGCGACCGCGTACTTCACCCGCCTCGCAGAACACGTACGCGAGAACCGCACCGAAGAGCTGAAGACGGATGTCTCCTCCGCGATCCGCCAGATCACTCTGATCATCGTGCTGGCCACCGCAGGGCTCATGGTCCTGGCGTTCCCGTTCGCGAGCCTGTTCACCGGAGCGTTCGCCGACACAGCCGCGATGGGTTTCGTACTTATCGCGTACCTGATCGGCCTCGTGCCGTTCGCCGTTCTGTTCGTCTTCCAGCGCACGTTCTACGCTCTCGGCGATACCCGCACCCCGTTCTTCTTCACGCTTGTCCAGGTCTCCGTCTACATCGTCCTGGCACTGGCCTGTTCGCTGCTGCCGCTGCGGTTCATCGGCCTCGGACTCGCCATCTCGATGTCGATCTCGATCATCGTTCAGATGCTCACGGCCGGCATCCTTCTGCGCAGGCGCATTTCAGGCCTTGAGATCCCCCGCATCGTGCGCAGTCTCGTCATCTACTCAGCCGCTGCAGTCCCCGCCGTGCTGGTCGGTGCTGGCCTGGTCGGGCTGCTCGGTGGTTACAGCGGTGGATGGGCCCTGGCATCCGTTCTCGGAGCCCTCCTGACGATGGTTCTCGTCGGCCTCGTCATGTCAGCCGTCTACGTCGGCGCGCTGCTCGCCGTTCGCTCTCCGGAGCTGCGTGAGGCGATCACCCCGATCACCCGCCGCCTCCGCCGCCGTTAGGACGCGGGCGCGCACCCCCGCGCGGGTCAATCTGCACCGCGCGGGTGAGAATACACCCGCTGCTGACCATTTCACCCGCGCGAACGCCGTTTGGCGCGGCCGGTAGGCAG
Source organism: Mycetocola miduiensis (assembly GCF_900115155.1). Lineage (GTDB taxonomy): Bacteria > Actinomycetota > Actinomycetes > Actinomycetales > Microbacteriaceae > Mycetocola_A > Mycetocola_A miduiensis. Next base: position 685,022 of record NZ_FOVM01000001.1, on the reverse strand, counting down.
CGGCGGAGCGCCGTACAGGTGAGCGGAATATCGTCGAACTAAGATGTGTTCCATTCAGCGACTGACATTTTCCAAGGAGCTTCTGTGCGCAACGTCATCATCATCGGGTCGGGTCCTGCCGGCTACACCGCTGCCATCTATGCGGCGCGGGCGAACCTCAACCCGCTGCTTCTCGCCTCGAGCGTTGAAGCCGGTGGTGAGTTGATGAACACGACTGAGGTCGAAAACTACCCCGGTTTCCCCGAGGGAATCCAGGGCCCCGAACTCATGACCAAGTTCCAGGAGCAGGCAGAACGCTTCGGAACCGAGGTCATCCTCGACGACGTCACTGAGGTATCGCTCGAAGGCGACGTGAAGACCGTGAAGACCGGGTACTCGGGCGACTTCGAGGCGGCATCCGTCATCGTGGCGACCGGCAGCGCCTATCGCAAACTCGGTCTCGAGGACGAAGAACGCCTCTCCGGCCGAGGGATCTCGTGGTGCGCAACCTGTGACGGCTTCTTCTTCAAGCAGAAGACGATCGCCGTCGTCGGCGGTGGCGACTCCGCAATGGAAGAGGCAACCTTCCTCACCCGCTTCGCGTCGAAGGTCTACGTCATCCACCGCAAGGACACCCTCCGCGCGTCCAAGATCATGCAGGAGCGCGCATTCGCCAACGACAAGATCGAATTCATCTGGAATTCCGAAGTTGTCGGCATCTCCGGAGAGAACGCCGTCGACGGTGTCACTCTGAGATCCACAGTTGACGGAAGCGAAAGCCACCTCGAACTCGGCGGCCTGTTCGTCGCGATCGGCAACGACCCGCGTACGCACCTCTTCCACGGTCAGCTCGAACTCACCAAGGACGGCACCATCGCCGTCGACGGCCGGTCCTCCCGCACAAACCTGCCCGGCGTTTTCGCCGCAGGTGACGTCATCGACCCGACCTACCGTCAGGCCGTGACGGCCGCCGCATCCGGAACCGTTGCCGCACTCGACGCCGAACACTTCCTCGCAAGCCTCGAGCAGGAAGCCCAGCACAACCCGGAAATCGCGTCAGCCGTCGCGGCATCCGTCTAGACTTCGACCCATCCACAAAGGAGAACACTTCATGTCAGCACGCGCCGTATCCGAAAGCACCTTCGACAAAGAGGTTCTGCAGAGCGCCCGACCGGTCCTCGTCGACTTCTGGGCCGAGTGGTGTGGCCCCTGCCGCATGGTTTCGCCGATCCTCGACCAGATCGCGACTGAGAACCTCGACAAGCTCGACATCGTCAAGGTGAACGTCGACGAGAACCCCGGCCTGGCGATGCAGTACCAGATCACCTCCATCCCCGCCCTCAAGGTGTTCAAGGGTGGAGAGGTCGCGCAGACCATCATCGGCGCGAAGCCCAAAGCAGCACTCGAAGCCGACCTGGCCGCCTTCCTGGCGTAGTCCGGCGACCCTCGAAACTCGACCCGCCCGGCACACGCCGGGCGGGTCTTTTTTTTACCCACCGAAAACAGGAGCCACACGCGCGCAATTGGCATCACTCAACCCCGATAACATCGATTAGGAACCAGGAACGGAAGAACAGTGTCAGAACCAGTCCACCGCCAAGCATCCGGAAACAACCTCGACCCGTGGTACGGCGCCTACGCCGCCCGCACGGCCGGGTTGGCCGCCAGCGAGGTCCGTGCACTGTTCGCCGTCGCCAGCCGCCCAGAGGTCGTCTCGCTGGCCGGTGGGATGCCGTTCGTCTCCGCCCTTCCCGAGGACCTGGTGACGGATGCCATGAGTCGCGTCATGCGAGAACAGGGCCCTGTCGCCCTGCAGTACGGCTCGGGGCAGGGTGTTGAGAAGCTCCGGGAGCAGACGCTTGACGTGATGGCTCTCGAGGGCATCCAGGGCAGCGCTTCGGACGTCGTCATCACGACAGGGAGCCAGCACGCCCTCGAACTGTTCAGCAAACTCTTCATCGACCCGGGTGACGTCGTCCTCGCCGAGGGACCGAGCTACGTCACCGCGATGGTCATCTTCAAGAGCTACCAGGCCGAGGTGAACCATGTCGCGATGGACGACGATGGGCTCATCCCCGAGGCGCTGCGCGAGCAGATTGCGCGGCTCAAGGCCGACGGCAAGAAGATCAAGTTCCTGTACACGATTCCCACCTTCCACAACCCTGCCGGCGTCACGCTCTCGGAAGCACGGCGGAGCGAGATCCTTCAGATTGCGCGGGAGAATGACATCCTCGTGCTTGAAGACAACCCGTACGGGTTGCTCTACTTCGATCAGAAGCCACCGGCGGCGTTGCGCTCGCTCGAACAGGACGGCGTCGTCTATCTGGGGACATTCTCCAAGACGCTCGCACCGGGCTTCCGTGTCGGCTGGGCCCTCGCGCCTCACGCCATCCGCGAGAAGTTGATTCTGGCCAACGAGGCGGCGATCCTCTGTCCGTCGTCGTTCAGCCAGCTGGTGATCTCGCAGTATCTGGACCAGGCCGACTGGAAGGCCCAGATCAATACCTTCCGCGGGGTCTACAAGGAGCGCAAAGAAACGATGCTCTCTGCGCTCGGGGAATACCTGCCCGACCTCACCTGGACGAACCCGACAGGTGGCTTCTACGTGTGGCTCACTCTGCCGGAGGGGCTGGACTCGAAGGCCATGCTGCCGCGTGCCGTCAAAGAACTCGTTGCCTACACCCCGGGCACGGCGTTCTTTGCTGATGGCGACGGGCACCAGAACATGCGGTTGTCCTTCTGCTACCCGGCGCCTGAGAGCATCCGTGTCGGCATCCGACGCCTCGCCACGGTCATCAACGGCGAGCTCGACCTGCTTAACACTTTCGCTGGAACGGGGCGCCTGACGAGTTCGAAAGCACGCGGGAAGTTCACGGCACCTCCCCCCAATATGTCCTGATATCCCGCACACAGACCAGAGAAAAGGCCTGATCATGACTACATTCAAGAAGCTCAACATCGTGGTGCTCGCCGGCGGGATCTCCCACGAACGTGATGTCTCGCTCCGCTCGGGACGCCGCGTGGCAGAGGAGCTGCAGGCCGCCGGCCACACTGTGACGTTGCGCGACCCGGATGCCTCCCTGCTGGCGGCACTCACCGAGAACACCCCAGATGTCGTCTGGCCGGCCCTGCACGGCGCCAGCGGCGAAGACGGCGCTCTGCAGGCGCTCTTACGAGCCCGCGGCATCCGCTACGTCGGGTCACACCCCGAAGGCGCCGGACTGGCGTGGTTCAAGCCCACCGCGAAGGCGCTGGTTTCACGTGCCGGTATCGCCACGCCCGACTGGCTGGCCCTGCCCAATCAGACCTTCCGCGAGTTGGGTGCCAACGGCGTGCTGGCCGAGATCCTTCACGGCATCGGTGCTCCCGCTGTCGTGAAGCCGGCCCAGGGCGGCTCCGCGCAGGGTGTGACGATCGTCACGGACGCTGCTGACCTTCCTCGCGCCATGGTCGACGCGTACACCTACTCCGACGTGGCCCTCATCGAGAAGAAGATCGACGGCACTGAGCTCGCGATCACGGTGATGGACTCCGGTCACGGTCCTGTGGCGCTTCCTGCGGTCGAGATCGTTCCCCTGTCTGACGTGTACAGCTTCGAGGCGCGCTACAACGCCGGAGAAACGACGTTCTACGCACCCGCGAGGGTGTCTGAAGAGGTCGCCGTGCGCGCCGCCGAGGTGGCTGTACAGGTTCACAGGCTGCTCGGCCTGCGTCATCTCTCCCGGGTGGACGTCATCGTCGACGCCGAGGGAGTGGTGTGGTTCCTCGAGGCGAACATGTTGCCAGGGCTGACCGAGACGTCACTCGTGCCTCAGGCAATTGAGGCCGCGGGACTGACGCTGTCGTCTGCGTACAGCGCACTGGCTGTCACGGCGGCCGGGGAGTAACTCCCGGCCGCCGCAGGCGATTTAGGCTCCGTAGACCGGTTCCCCGATTTCACCGAGGATCCTGTTCAGGTCGCCAATTGTCGCGAAATCTATCGTGACCTGGCCTTTTTTGGCACCAAGCGTGACCTTGACACGGGTGTTGAGTCGGTCGCCAAGGCGTTCACCGATCTCGTCGAGGTGGCCGTGGCGGGGACCCGAAGCGGGCCTGGGCTTCTTCGGAGCGAGGCCCTGCGCGGCGGCGGCTTCTGCGGCGCGCACGGAAAGGTCCTCGTTCACGATCTTGTCGGCGAGACGCTGCATCCCCTCGGGGTGCCCGACGGAGAGTACGGCGCGGGCGTGGCCGGCAGTGAGTACGCCCGCCGCGACGCGCTTCTGCACCGATTCCGGCAGCTTGAGAAGCCGGATGGTATTCGTAATTTGTGGCCGTGACCGGCCAATTCTCTGCGCGAGCTGGTCCTGGGTGATGCCGAAGTCCGAGAGTAGTTGCTGGTAGGCGGATGCCTCTTCGAGCGGGTTGAGGTTGGACCGGTGCAGGTTTTCCAGAAGCGCGTCGCGGAGCATGTCCTCGTTCGCGGTGTCCTTGATGACCGCGGGTATGCTGTCGAGGCCGACCTCTTTGGTCGCCCGGAGCCGGCGCTCACCCATGATGAGCTCGTACTTGCCGTTTTCGGTCGCGTGCTGACGCACAACGATCGGCTGGAGGACCCCGACCTCGCGGATGCTGTGCACGAGTTCCGCGAGGTGGTCTGCGTCGAAGTGGGTGCGAGGCTGCACGGCGTTGGGAAGGATGTCATTCGGGTCGAGGTTGACGAGCCGCGCACCCGGAACCTCGACGAGGCGTTCGTTGTTCGCACGACTGCTGGAGTTGTCCGGGAAGAAAACGTCGACCGGTCGCCCGTTGTCGGTCATCTCCTGCGTCGCTGTGGGGATGAGTGAACCGATTCCGCGGCCGAGACCGGTACGTTTCGCAGCCATTAGTGTGTTGCTCCTTCAGTGAGTGTTGCTGTGTTGCTGTGTGTCTTAGCCGATTTGGCGTGCCGGGCAGCGATTTCGGCGGCGGCCTCGAGATATGAGATTGATCCGACCCCGCTCGGGTCGTGAGTGATCACGGTCTGACCGAAGCTCGGTGCCTCAGAGATTCGGACGGCTCGCGGGATCACCGTGTTCAGCACCTCGACGGGGAAGTGGGCACGGACGTCATCCGCCACCTGGTGCGCGAGGTTTGTACGCCCGTCGAACATCGTGAGGAGGATCGTGGAGAGCCGCAGGGGCGGATTCAGGTGTTTTTGGATCAACTGGATGCTGTTGAGCAGCTGACTGAGGCCTTCCAGGGCGTAATATTCGGCCTGAATCGGTATCAGAACCTCTTTAGCGGCCACGAATGCGTTGATTGTGAGCAGTCCGAGGGATGGCGGGCAGTCAATGAAGACGTAATGGAACGGGTCCTCGGCGTCGGCGATGAACTGTTCCAACGCGGTGCGCAGCCTGTGCTCACGGGCCACCTGTGACACCAGTTCGATCTCGGCGCCGGCCAGGTGGATCGTAGAGGGCGCACAAAAGAGGGTGTCGAACTCCGGACTCTTCTGAATGACCTCGGCGAGAGGAAATTCATCAATGAGCACGTCGTAGACGCTCGGGATCTCAGCGTGGTGGTCAACACCAAGCGCCGTGGATGCGTTGCCCTGGGGGTCGAGATCGATAACAAGAACACGCGCGCCCGACTTCGCGAGTGCTGCCGCGATGTTCACCGTCGTGGTTGTCTTGCCAACACCACCCTTCTGGTTGGAAATGGTGAAAACTCGCGTGGTTCCGGGGAGGGGAACGGTCGATTGAGCGAGATTCTTGCGCCGGTGGGTCAAATCGAGGATCTCCCGCATGAGCGGGGATGTCTCTTCTGCGACTGACGTTGCACTCACCGACTCTCGTTCAGATTGGGGATGTTTCACGTGAAACGGTCTCCGTTCTCTCGTTGTTTCAACCGTACCTGACCCTCCCCCTGCGGCCCGCCAACGCGCCGCGTGGCGGGAATGCAACGAGCCCGGATTGCTCGTCGGCTACGCCGAAGTAGGCGGCCTTGATAATGTCGCGAACTGTTGTTTCACGTGAAACATGCCCGGCTCCGCAGGTCTTCCGACGCCCCAACTATTCATACAACCGCCCCTCAGTGCGTGCACTCAGTGTCGAGGCCCCGACATGTTTCACGTGAAACGCTTGTGGTGGCGCAATGTCCGACACCACGGCTAGCCGGAGACCCGCGCGGCTTGTGTTTCACGTGAAACATAGTGAATATCCCGCAACTCTACGTAGCGTGCCCCACACACGTACTCGAGCCGCCTCACCAGCTGATTCGGTAGCGAGGGTCGACGCGACGACGCGTACCGAGATCACCTGGACTGTTTCACGTGAAACATGCACCAGGCACCAATCGGCCACGAAAGAGGTTCGGGCGGTGGAGCCACGCCCAGCACGGCCTACCAGTGCTGGACGCGACACCTGCTTGACCGCGAGACGTCCACAGCCGTACTCGTTCACATGACGCTGCCGCTCGACTCAATAGTGATCGCCCACAACCTCGCGAGAGACGGGCAGACCGAAGTTGGGTTGAGCCAGTGGCACGAGTTAGCTGGTGGAGGAGTGTCAGTCGACCGCTGTGCGTGGAGGCTTACGCCCGCGTTTCACGTGAAACTCGTGAGCAGGCAGGCTCAGGATGATACCGAGTCGCGGTGATCAGCCCCCGGCTCTCTAGGCGCGAACGGTCCCAAGGATGACGCGGGTCACGTCTTCCGTGAGTCCTTCTCCGAGAACCTGTACGCGCGCATCAGAAACCTTGTATTTGCGCATTTCCTTCTGGGCGGCCTCGATCTCCGCCTGCGCGCCGGCCCCCTTCATCAGGACCAGCTCACCACCGTCGCGAAGCAGGGGAGCGGTCAGCGGAAGAAGTTTGCGGAATGCGCTGACAGCCCTGGCAGTCACCTGGTCCAGTCGATTCGCGAGCTTCACATCTTCAGCGCGCTCTCGCAAAACGGTCACATTGTCCAGTTCAAGGTCGCTAACCTGATCATTCAGCCAAGCAACTCGGCGTTCCATCGGTTCGATCAGCACAAACTGCACATCGGGACGAGCGATCGCCAACACCAGGCCTGGAAGACCGGCCCCTGACCCGACGTCGCCGACGAGGCCGGGTCGCAGCAGGGGTGCCACCAGTGCGCTGTTGAGAACGTGCCGAGTCCAAAGCCGTGGCAGCTCGAGCGGCCCGATCAGACCGAGTTCTTCTCCATGCGTGGCCAGATTCTGTGTGAACCGCCGAGTCAGTTCGACGCGGTCCCCAAGGAGGGTGGCTGCCGCGGCGGGCTCGATCTCAAGCGTAGAGTCACTCATGTTGCTTTTACCCTATTCGTTGGCTGCACGGTCCGGCTGTTTGCAGGTGGCATCCGCGACCACGGAAACGTCTCAGCCCGGTCGCGAGGAGCGACGCGTTTCACGTGAAACCTTCGCGGTTATCCGCGGGTGATCACCGTGTGGCGATCCCGCCCCTCGCCGTGGGACGTGGAGACAAATCCCCGGTCAGACACAACATCGTGAACCAGTTTGCGCTCATAGCTGGACATTGCCGGAAGTGCCGCGGATGCCGCGCCAGCCTCGAGCTGTGCGATCGCACTGTCCACAAGAACGGCCAGCTCTGCCTGACGGGCGTCACGGGAGCCACCGATGTCGAGGATGAGGCGTGAGAACGCACCCGTCTTGCTCTGAACGGCGAGGCGCGTGAGCTCCTGAAGCGCGCTGACAACATCCGGCTTCGACAGAACACGGATGTTGCTGCCCTCGCTGGCTGTGACCGCCACGTACGCGCGGCCATTGCGCACATCAATGTCGATGTCGCCGTCGAGGTCACAGATGTCGAGGAACTCCTCGATGTAGTCCGCGGCTACGTCACCCTCTTCTTCAAGCTGCGTCACGGTGGGGGAGTCGTTCCGAACGACCTCAACGTCTGCCTGGTTATCAATCACGTCGCTCATGGCGCTACTTTCCATCGTTCTTGGAAGCCGTTCCGGCCTCGGGCTGGGCCTTGGCCGCCGGGGCCTGGGGAGTTCCGGAAGTTGCCGCAGGTGCGGTGCTCTTGGGGGCGGTGGCCGGGTTCTTCGACGCTGGTGCCGAAGGATTCTTCGGGCCGGTCGTCGCCGGATTCTTCGGCGCAGCAACGGCCGGGTTCTTCGGGGCGGCCTTCTTGGCGCGGTTCTTACCTACCGGCTGCTGGCGCTGCGATGGCTTCTTTTCCTCGACAACGAGCGTGTCGCCAGCGGCGGACTCGGCGGGCTTGAGCTTGCCCTTGCGGGCCAGGCGCTCTTCGCGCTCCTTGGCTGCTTCGGTCCCGGGCATCGGCATGTTCCGGATGATGATGAACTGCTGAACCATGGTCCAGATGTTCGAGACCAGCCAGTAGAACATGACGCCGAGCGGGAACGCGAATCCGGAGAAGAGGAAGACGAACGGAAGGATGTAGAGCAGGATCCGCTGCTGCTTGAACATCGGGCTTGCCTTCGTCTCATCCGAGATGTTCTTCGAGACGATCTGCAGTTGAGTGATGAACTGCGACGCCGTCATCAGCACCACCATGATGGCCGCAACGATCATGACACCGACTTCGGGGCCACCAGGCGCATTCATCGCCGAGGAGAAGCTCATGTGAAGGGGAGCAAAACCGAACAGCGACGACGATCCGAACTGTTCCGAGAGCTCCTCGTTCAGCGGTCCGACACCAGACTTACCGGTCTGTGAGTCGTTGAGAACCGAGAACAGGGCGAAGAAGATCGGCATCTGCACCAGAAGCGGGAGACAGGATCCGAGCGGGTTCGTCCCTGTCTTCTTGTACAGCTCCATCGTCTCGCGGCTCATGGCCTCACGACTGAACTGGTCTTTCTTGCCCTTGTACTTGTCCTGGATCTTCTTCAGCTGCGGGGCGACTTCCATCATCCGTCGCTGGTTCTTGATCTGCTTAACGAAGAGCGGGATCAGTAGCGCACGGACGACGAGCACCAGGCCGACGATCGACAGGACCCAGGTCAGTCCCTCCTCCGGCGGGAGGCCCAGCGCACTGAACAGTGAGTGCCAGCCGACGAGAATGAGCTCGACGGCCCACTTCAGCGGCCAGAGGATGAGCGACAAGAGATCCATGTGGGATTAGCCCTTTCGGTGGCTTGCTGGAACAACGAACCCGCGCGGGGTCACGGTGTATCTGAAGTTTTTCTTGAGAGGAGCATCATCGACACCGCCGGCAGCCCAGGGGTGACAACGTGCAATCCGTCGGAGGGCAAGTCCCGATCCGATCACAGCTCCATGCTGCGCAATCGCGTGCATCGCATAAGCCGAACAAGAGGGATAGTACCGGCAGACCTCGCCGTACAGCGGCGAGATCGCTGTGCGGTAGGCGATCAGCGCTGCCACCGCAGCATTGCGAGGCAGCAACAGGATGCTCTGCCCCACTGCCAAGTCCTGACTCTGGTTCGCGGTGACACCGGTCATGACTTCTCAGCCAACCGCGCGGCGGAGCGTTCGACCTCGGCCGACAGCACCGCAAAATCTGCCGTTGCCGACAGCGGAAGAGCCCGAAACACCGTCTCGGCACCCGCTGGAAGGCCAGGAGCCATTGACCAGGCCGCAGCCTTGAGGCGTCGACGAACCCGGTTACGGACCACGGCATTGCCCACGGATTTTGCAACAATGAACCCGAACCGCGGGGATCCGCCGTTCGGGTTCATCAGTTGGTACGTCACGCTGTTCGCGCCAGACATCCGTCGACCTCTGCGGACGACCCGTTTGTAGTCATCTGCGCTCGTGATGCGTTGAGCTTTAGCGAGCACGAGAACGACGGGTTGCCGAAGCCAGGGTGCTACGCGGAAAGTTCGGTGCGGCCCTTACGACGGCGTGCACCGAGGATGGCACGGCCGGCGCGGGTGCGCATGCGCAAACGGAAACCGTGCACCTTGGCGCGACGGCGGTTGTTCGGCTGGAACGTTCTCTTGCTCATAATCACTTACTCCACGTTTGGATCTCCGCTGCGGCGAGTCGCATGGCAGAGGAAAGAATTGGCGCCCAAGGGCACAAGTCAACTGATTAAACCTACGGCTTGAGCGTCGGATGGTCAAACTGAATCCCGTCAAACGATCGATTATCCACAGGTTTCCCAGCTACACCAGCACTGACACGCGGGCGTTTTTCTGCGGTAAATTTGGGGTAGACCGTCCGATTGGCTAGCGTGAGGGCTCAGTTATCCCCAGCCCCCACCATCCGGTTACCAATAGATCCGGGGGTGTGAGAGCATCCGTGGATAACTTTGTGAATAACTTTTTGGGGAAATATGGCAAACGAGCAAGAGTCAATCACGCAAACGTGGCAGACCGTGCTCGATGAGCTCGCAACAGACGAGCGCATCACACCTCCCCTGCATGGCTTCCTCAACCTGGTGGTGCCCAAGGGCATCATGGCCGGCACGCTCTATCTCGAGGTGCCGAACGAGTTCACCGCAGGTCAGCTCAACATGCGGATGCGTGCTCCGCTGCTCAAGGCGATCGGCACCCTTCAGGAGACTCACGGTGCGTCGACGTTCGCCGTCGTCGTGAACCCGGAGATCATCGACGAAGAATATGAGCCGCTTCCCCAGGCTCCGATGAACGCCCCGCAGCCGAGTTATGTCAATAACCAGACGTCCCACCTCTCGATGGCTGACACGGCGCTGCCGGCGCGTCAGAACGACACGCGCCTCAACTCCAAGTACTCCTTCGACAACTTCGTCATCGGCCAGTCCAACCGGTTCTCGCACGCAGCCGCCGTTGCCGTAGCCGAAGCGCCCGCGAAGGCGTACAATCCCCTCTTCATCTATGGCGACTCGGGGCTGGGCAAGACCCACCTTCTTCACGCCATCGGCCATTACGCCATGAGCCTCTACCCGGGCATCCGCGTTCGATATGTCTCGAGCGAGGAATTCACCAACGACTTCATCAACTCGATCGCCAACAACCGTGGAGCCGTATTCCAGGCGCGGTACCGAGACATCGACATTCTGCTGATCGACGACATCCAGTTCCTGCAGGGCAAGGCGGAGACGCAGGAAGCGTTCTTCCACACCTTCAACACCCTGCACGACCACAACAAGCAGGTCGCGATCACGAGCGACCTGCCGCCGAAAGCGCTCACCGGGTTTGAAGACCGGATGCGCTCGCGATTCGAATGGGGCCTCATCACCGACGTCCAGGTCCCCGACCTTGAGACCCGGATTGCGATCCTCCGTAAAAAAGCACAGAGCGAAAAACTGCAGATCCCGGACGAAGTGCTCGAGTTCATTGCCTCGAAGGTGTCGAGCAACATCCGCGAACTCGAGGGAACCCTCATCCGCGTTACAGCGTTCGCAAGTCTCAACCGCACTCCGGTGGACATGACCCTGGTCCAGACCGTCCTCAAGGACCTCATCACACTCGACGACGACAACGTCATCTCGCCGGTCGACATCATCAACATCACCGCCGCCTATTTCAAGCTCAGCGTGGACGACCTGTACGGTTCGAGCCGCTCGCAGGCCATAGCAACGGCTCGACAAATCGCCATGTACCTCTGCCGTGAACTGACGAATTTGTCGCTTCCGAAGATCGGACAGCTCTTCGGAAACCGCGATCACACGACTGTCATGTACGCGAATAAGAAGATTTCCGACCTCATGCAGGAGCGCCGGTCGATTTATAACCAGGTCACCGAATTGACCAGCCGGATCAAACAGGGCCATCGTTTTCCTCGTTAAAGCAGTGCTCACAGGCGGTTAACGCTGTGGAAACTGAGGCGTCGTACACAATGTGGATAACCCTGTGGAAACTCGCCTGAAAACTCCTCCGATTCTGTGAACGGATCTCTCCGGAATGTGCAGAACCGCCTCGGATGCCAGTAATCGCATGGAATGTAGCTGACAGCGATTGCACACACGACCAACAACTCACACAGTTGTAGTTCCCATGAAATCGCTAGCGTGTCGGAAGTTATCCACAGTTTCCACAGCGGTTAAGACCATTAACTAATCTTTAACTTTCTCTCTGGCCAATAACCTTTTCGGTCGGTCGCCTTGGGCTCGTGAACCTCGCGCGAAGACGTGAATGACAGTGCTTCTCCGACCCGACTAACATGGGGAACCACTCGTACCTTGAAACGACAGGGGATCCAACCGTGCGGTTTAGCGTCAATCGCGATGTCTTCAGTGAAGCAGTCTCATTCGCGGTGAAGCTGTTGCCTCAGAGAACGACCCTTCCGATTCTGAGCGGCGTGCTCATCGAGGCCACCAACGATGGACTGACCCTCTCGAGCTTCGACTACGAAGTCTCAGCGCAGACCCAGATCAACGCCCAGGTAGACGAACCCGGAACTGTCCTCGTCTCAGGCCGCCTGCTCGCTGACATTGCGAGCCGGCTTCCGAACGCACCGGTGCAGTTCACCACCAACGAGAACCGCATCGTCGTTTCATGCGGGTCTGCGAACTTCACGCTGTTGTCGATGCCTGTTGAGGAATATCCGAGCATCCCGCAGATCTCCGGCGAGACCGGCCTCGTGCCCGGTGAAGATTTCGCAGCAGCTGTATCTCAGGTCGCGGTCGCTGCATCACGAGATGATGTCACCCCCGTGATTACCGGCGTGCAGCTCGAAGTGACCGACAACCGGCTGAGCCTGGTCGCCACCGACCGCTACCGGGTCGCGGTTCGCGAGATCGACTGGGACAACGGCGACAACACCGCCCCAGACAGCCTCGTTGCACTGGTTCCGGCCCGCACCCTTCAGGAGGTCGGCAAGACTTTCGGCCACTCGTCGACGATTTCCGTCGCGTTCACCAGCAAGGACGACCGCGAGCTGATCGCTTTCACGGCTGACAAGAAAACCGTTACGTCGCTGCTGATCAAGGGTTCCTTTCCCCCGGTTCGCCGACTGTTCCCTGACACGAGCGAGAACTATGCCGTCATCAACACGGCCGAGTTGATCGAAGCAGTCCGCCGGGTATCCCTCGTCCTCGAGCGAGAAGCAGCACTTCGCTTCACCTTCACAATCGACGGTCTCACCATGGAGGCGGTCGGATCCGAGCAGGCACAGGCATCCGAAGCGATCGACGCCCTCCTCACCGGCGACGACATCGTCCTGAGCCTCAAACCGCAGTTCCTCATCGACGGCCTCACCGCCGTGCGCAGCGAATATGTGCGGTTCTCGTTCACGAAGAGCGAGAACACGAACAAGCCTGGCCCGATGCTGATTACCAGCCAGTCATCGAAAGACCAGCCAGGAGCTGACAGCTTCAAGTACCTGCTGCAGCCGAACCTGCTCCTGCGCTAACCCACACACCAAACCCGAAGGACTTCTCGCATGCACATCGGCCTCATCGGACTCGGCAAAATGGGCGGCAACATGCGAACCCGGCTGCGGAACGCAGGGATCGAAGTCACTGGTTTCGACCAGAATCCGGATGTCTGCGACGTCGCTACCGTGGAGGAGCTCATCGCGGCACTGCCATCGCCCCGCACGATCTGGGTGATGGTTCCCGCCGGAAAAATCACGTCGTCCGTCGTCGCTGACCTCAGCGACCGTCTCGACGCAGGCGACCTGGTCATCGATGGCGGCAACAGCCGGTTCACCGAAGACTTCAAGAACGCCGAGCTCCTCGCTGCCAAGGGCATCGACTACATCGACGTCGGTGTGTCCGGTGGTGTGTGGGGGCTGGAGAACGGTTACGGCCTCATGGTCGGCGGTTCAACAGCGCAGGTTGAGCGGCTCATGCCGGTCTTCGATGCCCTTCGACCGGAAGGACCGCGCGAAGAAGGATTTGTGCACGTCGGAGAAGTCGGCGCCGGCCACTACGCGAAAATGGTGCACAACGGCATCGAATACGCGCTTATGCAAGCGTATGCCGAGGGTTTTGAACTGCTCGAGAAGCGCGAAGACATCATCCGCGACGTCCCCGGAACCTTTAAAGCCTGGCAACGCGGCACCGTTGTACGTTCCTGGTTGCTCGAACTGCTGGTTCGTGCACTCGACGAAGATGATGATCTCTCCGAGATTGAGGGCTATGTCGAGGATTCGGGCGAGGGCCGCTGGACGATTGAGGAAGCCGTCGCGAATGCCGTCCCCGTGCCGACGATTTCAGCATCCATTTTCGCCCGTTTCGTATCGCGCCAGGACGACTCGCCAGCCATGAAGGCCGTTGCCGCACTGCGCAACCAGTTCGGCGGCCACTCGGTCAAGAAATCCGACGACTGACGCAGGCTGTCCGACAACTGACGCAGGCTGTCAGGCGTCATCGGTAGGCTTTACCGGTGATCGTCACCCACCTCAACCTCAGCAATTACCGCAACTATGCGGTCGCTGATGTGGCGATGGTGCCGGGAGCCAACCTTTTCGTCGGACGCAACGGCCAGGGCAAAACCAACCTCGTCGAAGCGCTTGGTTACCTCTCAACGCTCGGCTCCCATCGCGTCTCGACCGACGTCGCTCTGATTCGAGCCGGTGAAGACGCTGCAATCATTCGAGCCCGGCTGCAGCACAACGGTCGCGATCTCCTCGCCGAGGTCCAGATCAACCGCACGGGCGCGAACCGAGCCCAGATCAATCGCGGCCAGATCAAGCCGCGCGAGTTGCCCCGGTACTTCTCCAGCGTACTCTTCGCCCCCGAAGACCTCGGCATCATCCGCGGCGACCCGTCCGGCCGGCGCCGCTTTCTCGACCAACTGCTCGTGCTGCACACTCCCCGCCTCGCCGGGGTGCTCAGCGACTACGAGCGCACCCTGAAACAGCGCAACTCCCTTTTGAAGTCGGCCCGGGTGTCTGGTCTGAAGGCAAATCAGCTGACCACGCTTGAAATCTGGGACGACAAATTGGTGTCACTGGGTTCCGAAATCATCGACGAGCGCGTGGCACTGGTGGCAGCGCTTGAACAGCCGATCCGGGATGCCTACGCTTCCGTCGTCGGCGACGATCACGGTCCTGCCCTTTCCGCACTTCTCAGCATCGATGGGGTCGACACCGACGCGGATGCGCCGTCGACGAGCGGAAGCTCGGCAGCCTCCGAAGAACAAACCGCCGCGACGGCAGAACGGTTCCGCGCGGCGCTCGCCCTGCAGCGCCGCAGTGAGCTCGATCGCGGATTGACCCTCGTCGGACCGCACCGGGACGACGTGCTGTTCGAGCTGAATTCACTGCCGGTGAAGGGCTACGCCAGTCACGGCGAAACCTGGTCGTTCGCGCTCGCGCTCAAGCTCGCATCCGCAGAGTTGCTTCGTCGGGGCTCCAACTCCGGTGACCCGGTCCTCATTCTCGACGACGTGTTCGCCGAACTGGACCTGAACCGTCGGGCCCGGCTGGCCGCCGCCGTCGGCGGATTTGAGCAGGTCCTCATCACGGCCGCCGTTCTCGACGACGTCCCGGAGGGCCTCACCGCGCATACGGTGCACATCTCCGCCGGCCGCATCCTCGAAACGGCGGAGGAGGTTGCCCGTGGCTGAGCCGAACCAGGGAAACGAACCGCTCTCCGAATCCGCCCGGGTCTATATCCGATTCAAGGAACTCTTCGGCGGCCACAAGCACTTCACCCGATCCAAACGCAACCGCAAGATCGACCCGGCCGAGAGTGTTCCATTCGGCCACGGTCGCGATCCGAAGGGGGTCGGCGATGTGCTGGGTGCCCTCACGAGCCAGCTCGGGTGGGATTCGCCGCTCGCCCAATCCGACCTCGTCGCCAACTGGAAAGAGCTCGCCGGTGAAGAGACGGCGAACCACTCAACGCCGGTCGGGATCGAACAGGGTGTGCTCAGCGTGCAATGCGAATCGACGGCATGGGCGACACAGCTCCGGTTGATGCGCGTTGACATCATGACGCACATCGCCGTGAGGTACCCGGAAGCAGGAATCGAGAGCATCCGTTTTCTGGGACCCAACGTCCCAACCTTCAAACGCGGTCCCAGATCGGTTCAGGGGCGTGGCGTGCGCGATACCTATGGTTAACCAGACAAATCTGGTCGCCTGTCCGGTAAAAGTGGCTCAGATGGGCATATCCGCCCCGAAGCACTCTCGATCTTGATAGAATTACATGTCGAGCACGAAAACGGTTTGGAGCCTAATTTCATATGTCATCAGAACCGAACAGGTCCGCAGATAACAGCGACTACGGCGCAAGCCAGATTCAGGTTCTCGAAGGTCTCGAAGCCGTACGCAAACGTCCAGGAATGTACATCGGTTCCACCGGTCCGCGCGGTTTGCACCACTTGGTCTACGAGATCGTCGACAACGCCGTCGATGAGGCCCTGGCCGGCTACTGCGACAATATCGAGGTCACCATCCTTGCTGACGGCGCCGTACGTGTCGCCGACAACGGCCGCGGAATTCCGGTTGACATCCACCCCGTCGAAGGCAAATCGACGGTCGAAGTCGTCCTGACAATCCTTCACGCCGGCGGAAAGTTCGGTGGAGGCGGATACGCGGTCTCCGGCGGTCTCCACGGAGTCGGCAGCTCTGTAGTCAACGCGCTTTCGAGCCGCCTCGATGTCGAGGTCCGGCGCCAGGGTTTCGTCTGGCGGGCGACATTCCACGATGGAGTGGCGGATGCGCCGCTCGCCAGGGGCGAGGAGTCCGACGAGACCGGCACCACGGTGACGTTCTGGCCGAGCCCCGATATCTTCGAGACGATCGAGTTCGACTACGACACGCTTCGCACCCGGTTCCAGCAGATGGCGTTCCTCAACAAGGGACTCCGAATTGCCCTGAGTGACGAGCGGCCCGACCACCTGGTCGAGGTCTCCGCCGGCGCTGATGGCAAGGAGCCGGAACTCGGCCACCAGTCCGACGTCTTCCTCTATGAGCGAGGGCTCGTCGACTACGTGGAGTACCTCAACCACGCACGTAAGGCAGATCTCGTCAACGACGAAATCATCTCGTTCGAGACCGAGGACGACAACCGCAAGATCGCCCTCGAAGTCGCCATGCAGTGGACGACCGCGTACACCGAGAGCGTGCACACCTACGCCAACACCATCAACACCCATGAAGGTGGCACCCACGAGGAGGGGTTCCGTGCTGCGCTGACAACCCTCGTCAACCGGTACGCCCGTGAAAAGGGACTACTGAAGGAGAAGGACGACAACCTCTCCGGTGATGACGTTCGCGAGGGCCTCACCGCCGTCATCTCGGTGAAGCTGACCGAGCCGCAATTCGAAGGCCAGACGAAAACAAAGCTCGGAAACACCGAAGCGAAGGCTTTCGTCCAGAAGGTAGTCGGCGACCAGCTCGGCGACTGGTTCGGGCGCAACCCGATCCAGGCGAAAGAGATCATCCGCAAGGCGTTCCAGGCAGCGACCGCGCGGATGGCCGCCCGAAAAGCCCGCGAAACGGCGCGCCGCAAGGGACTCCTCGAGGGTGGCGGCATGCCCGGCAAGCTCAAGGACTGCCAGTCCAAGGACCCGTCGCTCTCTGAAATCTTCATTGTCGAGGGTGACTCGGCTGGCGGATCCGCCGTGCAGGGCAGAAACCCCGAAACCCAGGCGATCCTTCCGCTTCGGGGGAAGATCCTAAACGTCGAGAAGGCGCGGCTGGACCGTGCGCTCGGCAACGCCGAGGTCCAGGCGATGATCACGGCGTTCGGCGCCGGCATCGGCGAGGACTTCAACCCGGAGAAGGCCCGGTACCACAAGATCGTGCTGATGGCCGATGCTGACGTCGACGGTCAGCACATCACCACCCTGCTGCTCACGCTGTTGTTCCGGTACATGCGCCCGCTCATTGATTTCGGCTACGTGTATCTGGCACAGCCGCCACTGTTCAAACTCAAGTGGTCGAACGCGCCCCACGAGTATGTCTACAGCGATGCCGAACGTGACGCCCAGCTTGCCGCCGGGCAGGCAGCAGGCCGCCGGATTCCGAGGGAGAACGGCATCCAGCGGTACAAGGGCCTCGGTGAGATGGACTACAAGGAGCTGTGGGAAACCACCATGGCACCCGAGACCCGCACGCTGATGCAGGTCAACCTCGACGACGCAGCAGCTGCCGACGAGATCTTTTCCACCCTGATGGGCGAGGACGTCGAGTCGCGCCGTAACTTCATCCAAAAGAACGCGAAGGACGTGCGGTTCCTTGACATCTAACGACGACACCACCCCCGAAGGCGCCGAGGAGATCGTCGTAGATCCGCCGGAGGACCACGGCATCCACGGCCGGATTAGCCAGGTCGACCTGCAGCTCGAAATGCAGCGGTCCTATCTTGACTACGCGATGAGCGTCATCGTAGGCCGCGCGCTTCCCGAGGTGCGCGACGGTATGAAACCCGTCCACCGCCGCGTGATCTACGCGATGTATGACGGCGGTTACCGACCGGACAAGGCATTCTCCAAGTGCGCGCGTGTGGTCGGGGACGTCATGGGTCAGTTCCACCCCCACGGCGACTCGGCCATCTACGACGCTCTCGTGCGCCTGGTCCAGCCGTGGAGCCTGCGCTACCCGCTCGCCCTCGGTCAGGGCAACTTCGGTTCACCCGGAAACGACGGCGCAGCCGCACCGCGGTACACCGAGACCAAGATGGCCCCGCTGGCCATGGAAATGGTCCGGGACATCGACGAAGACACCGTCGACTTCCAGGACAACTACGACGGACGCACCCAGGAGCCCGCCGTGCTCCCGGCCCGCTTCCCGAACCTCCTGGTAAACGGTTCCGTCGGCATCGCGGTCGGAATGGCGACGAACATCCCGCCACACAACCTGCGCGAGGTTTCGGCAGGCGCCCTGTGGCACCTCGCCAATCCTGACGCCCCGCGGGAAGAGCTGCTTGAAGCTCTTATTCAGCGCATCAAGGGTCCCGACTTCCCGACCGGCGCCCAGATCCTCGGAGTCAAGGGGATCCAGGATGCCTACCGCACCGGCCGCGGCTCCATCACCATGCGCGCTGTCGTCAATGTCGAAGAGATCCAGGGCCGCACCTGCCTCGTCGTCACCGAGCTGCCGTACCAGGTAAACCCTGACAACCTGGCTGTGAAAATCGCTGACATGGTCAAGGACGGCAAGATCTCCGGCATCGCCGACATCCGTGACGAGACCTCCGGCCGCACCGGCCAGCGCCTCGTCATCGTTCTCAAGCGCGATGCCGTTGCCAAGGTCGTTCTCAACAACCTCTACAAGCACACGTCGCTCCAGGAGAACTTCGGCGCGAACATGCTTGCGATCGTCGACGGCATCCCGCGCACTCTGGCGCTCGACGGGTTCATCACGGCCTGGACAGCGCACCAGATCGATGTGATCATCCGCCGCACGACTCACCGCCTGATGAAGGCAGAGGAACGCGCGCACATTCTCCGTGGTTACCTCAAGGCCCTCGACGCGCTTGACGAAGTCATCGCACTCATCCGCCGCTCGGGAACCGTCGATGAGGCCCGTGACGGGTTGATTGACCTGCTCGACATCGACGAACTGCAGGCACGCGCCATCCTCGAGATGCAGCTGCGCCGCCTTGCTGCCCTCGAACGCCAGAAGATCATCGACGAGCACGACGAGATCGAACGCGAGATCACCGAGTTCAAGGCGATCCTTGCGAGCCCGGAGCGCCAGCGCACCATCGTCAGTGACGAGCTCACCGAGATCGTGGAACGCTACGGAGATGACCGGCGCACGGAGATCATGTTCGGGTACGACGGTGACATGTCCATCGAAGACCTCATTCCTGAGGAAGAGATGGTCATCTCCGTGACCCGTGGCGGATACATCAAGCGCACCCGAAGCGACAACTACCGCCAGCAGCACCGCGGCGGCAAGGGCGTCAAGGGAGCCCAGCTGCGTGCAGACGACGTCGTAGATCACTTCTTCGTCACGACAACCCACCACTGGCTGCTGTTCTTCAGCAACAAGGGCAGGGTCTATCGTGCCAAGGCGTACGAAGTGCAGGAAGCGGGGCGGGATGCCAAGGGGCAGCACGTCGCCAACCTCCTCGCCATGCAGCCGGATGAAGAGATCGCAGAGATTCTTGACATCCCGGATTATCAGGCAGCCACCTATCTCGTGCTCGCTACCCGCAACGGACTCGTGAAGAAGACCGCGCTCAGCGAATACGACACCAACCGGACCGGCGGTATCATCGCGATCAACCTGCGTGAGGGTGACGAACTGGTTGGCGCCCTCCTCGTCGAAGATGACAGCGACCTGTTCCTCGTATCGCGTCGCGGCATGTCCATCCGCTTCACCGCCGGCGATGACGTGCTGCGCCCGATGGGCCGTTCCACTTCGGGAGTCATCGGAATGCACTTCCGCGATGACGACGAGCTGCTGTCGGCATCGGTCCTTCCGGCTGACCCGGAGTCTGAGGCCTTCGTCTTCATCGCGACCGAAGGCGGGTACGCCAAGCGCACCGCCATCGAGCAGTACCGGGTCCAGAACCGCGGCGGACTGGGCATCAAGGTCGGCAAATACAACGAAGACCGCGGGCACCTGGCCGGGGCGCTCATCGTGAGTGAAGACGACGAAGTGCTTGTGGTTCTTGCCACAGGCAAGGTGGTAAGGTCTGCCGTGGCCGAAGTTCCCGCCAAGGGCAGGGACACCATGGGCGTCGTCTTCGCACGATTCGCTGACGACGACCGCATTATTGCCCTGGCCAGGAACAGTGACCGAAATCTTGTCGCCGCTGACGCAGAACCAGCCGAAGTTCTCACCGTGAACGAAGTTGCCGCGCCCGCAGGCGAGTCTGAGAAGGAAGAAGAAGTATGAGTAGCGTTGCCGAGAAGCTCGCGAACAAGTCGAGCAAGCGCACGTCGACCAA
The DNA here is from genome assembly GCF_900115155.1 of Mycetocola miduiensis. Lineage (GTDB taxonomy): Bacteria > Actinomycetota > Actinomycetes > Actinomycetales > Microbacteriaceae > Mycetocola_A > Mycetocola_A miduiensis. Next base: position 664,355 of record NZ_FOVM01000001.1, on the reverse strand, counting down.
GCAGGTACGGCTGAAACTGGTCTACATCGACTTCTGGTCGGCAGTGAAGCTGTCGTTCCTCCTCGCGGTGGCTCTCGCCATCGTGACCATTGTCGTGTTCTTCTTGATCTACACGGTCCTCGATCAGACGAAGATCTTCGATCAGGTCAACTCGCTGTTTACCGAGGTTGCCGGAGCAGGCCAGGATCTCACCGCGATCTTCAACCTCGGTCGCGTGATGGGCTTCGCTGTCGTCGTTGCGATCCTCAACCTCGTCGTTGTGACCGCGCTCGGTGCGCTCTGTGCGGCTCTCTACAACCTCAGCGTGAAAATCACCGGTGGGCTGCTGGTCGGGTTCACAAACAACTAGCCGTGCTGGTCGAGGGGGCCCCAGGCCCCCTCGATTAGAACATATGGCGAAATTCAGGTAGTCTCAAAGCTGCCCAAACGGGGATATAGCTCAGGCGGTTAGAGCGCTTCGCTGATAACGAAGAGGTCCCAGGTTCAAGTCCTGGTATCCCCACTCGGGAGACGTTTTTCATAAAATTCTCCCGTAACGGGGCCTTAGCTCAATTGGTAGAGCGCCTGCTTTGCAAGCAGGAGGTCAGGGGTTCGATTCCCCTAGGCTCCACATTCCACTTTCCGCATCAACGTCCGCGCGATTAGACCCGGTCCTCAACAGAATCCCCGGTCCAAGGCTATTTCCCACGGGAAGTGGCCTTTTTGATTTGCTTAGGACGCTCCTGCCATCTCGCCTTTTCCAGTAGTTGATTGGTAGCACACGGTAGTAATACGTGTTTGGTTCGTTGCGCCTTGTGTGCCCGGGATCGTGCGGATCGTCGAGGATAATTCCTACCGGTGCGCCCGGGGTGCGCCCCTGAGCGGTCACCGCTCGTGGAGCCGGCAGGACACGACCGGGGGCCGCTTCACGAGACACTCTTTAAGGCCTTTGCACGCGGCACGACAATGGAGCGTCACTAGCGCGCGGCCCGGATCTGTCCACGTGCCGAGCAAGTGAAAATCCCCCGGTCGAAAGTTGTTAACAGCCTTATTAACAGTGTGGAATGTTATTAACACCCTTATTAACAGTGTGTATAACTACAGCCGTGTGATTACCTTAGTGCCGCGACGCTTGGCTCGACGCGGGGCAAATTCATCGGGCGCAGCCTGTGCTCTGGCGGCTACCCCGCTGCGAGTCCCCGTGCGTTGTTCTCATTGCGCCGGGGATGTCCCGATGCGTCTTAAAGCCGGTTCGCCGACTTCACCTCACACTGCGCGAAGGTGCCAACCCGCCACAGGTTCGACGTGGTGGACACCCGCTGAAGCGTGGGCATCTGCGTCTCGCTGTTCTGCCTTCAGTCTCGCCTTGACCTTGCGTTGCACGTCGAAGAGATCCCACATGTCGTCCACGGGGACGGATACTCCGCGCGCGCCGGATCGTCGAGTCTTCCCACGGATCAGCATGTAGCTGGTGCGGAACACTTTTCCGCCGATCCTCTGCTGAGCATCGCCGAAGACGACCGCGTTTGCGACCGGTCCGGACCCGTCGTCAAGGGAGAGGAACACGACCCGGCCGATGCCGTTCCGGGTCGGTGGTGTGTTCGTTGCTCGTCGGACGCCGGCGATGAGCACGTCGGTGCCGCCGGGCAGGTCGATGAGCTTCGCCGCCGGGGTCACTCCGAGTTCGCGGAACAGGTCGTGGAAGCGCGACATCTGGTGGTTCGATACGGCGACATTGAGGTCGCGAAGTTCGAGGTCGGTTTGGGTGCGGCCGCGGAGCTCGAGCGAGGTGACTGCTTTGAATCGGTTTCCTTCGTAGCCGAGCGGGGGCAGTTCGATGTTGAGGGCGAGCTGGTCGTCGCCGATGTGTAGGGCGGATCCTTGGAGTGACTGGATGTGGGCGAGGAGTTCGTGTCGGCGGTCCCGGTCGTAGCCGATGAAGCTGTCGAGTGCGCCGACGCGGGCGAGCGCTTCGAAGGTCCGGCGTTTCGGGCGGACCCGGTCGCGGAAGTCCTGGAGCGAGTCGAATGGTTGGTGCTTCGCGATCCGTGCGCGTTCGGCTTCGCTGCTGCCGTTCAGCTCGACCAGCGCCATCCGGATTCCCTGGATCCCGTCGGCCGTCTCCTCAACCCGGTACTCAAGACCTGATGTCTGCACGTCGAATCCGAGGATGGGGATACCGAGGCTCCGAGCTTCGGCGAGGATGAGGTCTTTCGGCCACATGCCGGGGTCGTGGGTGAGTAGACCGGCGAAGAACACCGTGGGGTGGTGTGTTTTCAGCCACGCGGACTGGTAGGTGGGGAGGGCGAAGGCCGCGCCGTGTGCCTTCGCGAATCCGAACGCTCCGAACCCGGCGAGGACCGTCCACGCCCGGTTGACGACGGCGTCGGAGAATCCGCGGAGGTTGGCGTGCTCGCGGACGTAGGACTCGATCGCGGGGAGCTCGTCGGGTTTTTCGAGGCGTCGGCGGAGCACGTCCGCTTTGCCAAGACCACACCCGGTGAGCTCGTCGAACATCCGCATGACCTGCTCGTGGAAGACGATGACGCCCATCGTTTCTTGGAGGAACGGCTTGAACCTCTCGTGGATGTAGTCGGGGGCGACTTCGCCGTGGCGGGCTTGGAGGAACTGGAGCGGCATGTTGTTCTGCATCGGGCCGGGGCGGAACAACGAGATTTCGACGGTGAGGTCGTTGAACACCTCCGGTTGAAGTTTTCCGACGAGTTCCATCTGGCCGGGGGATTCGAGTTGGAACACTCCGAGGGTGCGGGTGGAGCGGAGGAGCTCGAATGTGGGTTCGTCGTCGAGAGGCACTCTGTTCAGGTCGATCGTTTCACCGGTGAGCCGGCGGTGTTCGGCGACGGCGTGTGCCATCGCGGATTGCATCCGCACCCCGAGCACGTCGAGCTTGATCAAGCCGAGCGGATCCATGTCGTGCTTGTCGTACATCGACATGGGCAACCCCATCCCGGATGCCTGGACCGCGGTGCGGTCCAGCAGGGACCGGTCGGAGAGGATCACGCCGCAGGGGTGCACGGCGATGTGTCGCGGCAGCCGGTCGAGTCGCTGCGTCAGGTCGACGAGCATGTCCAGTTGCTGATCTTCCTGCACTGCCGTGGCGAGTCCGGCGAGTTCCGGGTTCTGTTTGAGCGCTTGGCGGAACTGGCGGGCGTTGAACCGCCACATCTGCCCGGCGATCTCTTTGATGTCGGCGTCGTCCATCCCGAGAGCGAGCCCGGCATCCCGGACTGCGCCGCGGCCGCGGTACGCATTCGTCATCGACAGGAGCGTCACTCGTTCCGACCCGAATTCCTTGAAAAGCATCCGGTAGATGTCGTGCCGTTTGGCGGACTCGACGTCGATGTCGATGTCGGGCAGGTTGACTCGTTCGGGGGAGAGGAATCGTTCCCAGATCAGGCCGTTGCTGATCGGTTCAACCGAGGAGGTGTGCAGGACGTAGTTGAGTACGCTGCCGACCCCGGACCCGCGCGCCTGGATCCGGATGCCTTGATTCCGGATGAGGTCGCACGCGTGCGCGACTGTGAGGAAGTACCCGGCCATCCCGAGCTGCTCAACGGTTCTCATCTCATGCTCGAGCGCGCGATGCGCGTCAGGAAGCAGCGTGCTGCCGGCGTATCGTTCGTCGACACCGTTGCGGCCACGGGCCCACAGCTCGGTGAGTGGGTCACCTGTGACCCCGATGACGGATGCTTCCGGCATCCGCGGTCTCCCCAACCCGATGTCGGTGGCACCGTCGAGGGCGCACTTCTCGGCGAGCTGCTCGGTGTCCCGGATCAGCTGGTCGACCGCACCCGGTTCGCGGGGGCCCGCGTCGACGACCATCCGTGCGACTTGGCGCATCGCCTGGCCTGATTTCAGCCACGCCTGTCCGTTGGTTTGCAGATCCTCCAGCTCTGCCAGCGGAGTAAGCATCCTGGCAGCGTCAGCGATATCGGCGGTCAGCGCCTCATCGGGGGTGCCGTACCGGACCGCGTTCGTGAGGACAGCGGGTAGCAGGGCGTTTTCGGCGAGCGATAGCATCCGAGTCGCCGGGGTTACCGATCCTGGGTTTCCTGGTTCCGCGAGGTGGCAGATGACCTCCAACGTCACTGAACCGGCGGGCATCGCCCGGGTCCAAGCCGTGAGGCGCTGCCGAGCCTCTGTTCCGTCGCGGCGTTCAATGGCCTGGCCGACGTCGGATGTGGGTCCGAGGAGCACGGTGAGCGAGTTCATTCCGGCGAGGAACGCGAGTCGTTCCCGAGACACGGATGGCTTCTTGGACCCGTTCTGGTGGGCGGCGGACACCAACCGGCAGAGCGCGGCGTACCCCCGGCCGTTGGTGTGGCCGTGCGCGAGGACGACAACTCGGCCGAGCGGCCGGTGCTCGTCATCGTGGATGGCGAGGTCGGCGCCGAGGCCCGGGCGGATGCCGGCGGCGATGCACGCACGGATGTGTTTGATGGCTCCGTAAAGGCCGTCACGGTCAGTGACGGCGAGGAAGTCGGACCCTTGCGCTGCAGTCTGTTCAGCGAGTTCCTCCGGCATGGTGACGCCGTAGTGCATCGAGTACGCGGAGTGGACGTGCAGATGCGGGAAGCTCATCCCCAGTCGAGGGCGAGCACCCAGGTGCCGTCGGCGTCTCGCCGAAGGTCGTACCTGTGCTGTTCCTCGCCTCCGGCTGCCAAGCCGGCCTTGACGGCGTCAACCCGCCACAGTTCCGTGTCGATTCGTTTCGGAGCTGAACCCTGCTCCCACCACCTGGTGCGAGTGAAGATTGCCTGCGGTTGCCCGATGATAGTGTGCTCGAACCGGTCGAGGAAGAACGCCGCCGGGTCACCGCCCGCGCTGAAGTCCACCGTGACCGGCTTGTCGATGATCGTCGGCATGAGTACTTCTTCCTTCGAACATTCGTATATGTGTTCGATTGTTGAAAGTGTACTCCCGACCGGCGACAGACTCGATACACCTGTCCAGGGTCCAACGCCGGAAGCGGTCCTTCGGGGCGCCGAATGGTTGTCGCATCCGAGGTGCCTGAGCGCGATTCTTCAACGGGCGGGGCATACGGGACTTTCCCCAGTCTCGGTGGATCCTCGCAGCCGCGCTATGGCTGGAAGTGTTCGTTTGAGCTCCGGCTTTCGGGTCGTCTGAGCGGTTCCCCGGGGATGCGACTGGACCCGCATTGTGCGGTCGGCTTCGCCCCCAAGAAGCCGCGAAAATCGTGTGTGGGCGGAGAGCTAGCCGACCGCGCCCGCGACGAGTCTTAAGGATTGAACGAGGCAAGAAGCCACCGGAAAGCTATGCCGGCGCCGGGAAGAATGGGAACCAAGCGGCATGAACTTAATGCCTGTAATGCTTATAGCGGGCATTCTGCTCGTCGCTGGCGGTGCCGCCTTCATCATTTTTGCTCGCCGCTTAGCGCCCGTCCGTTACGACGTCGAAAATGTCGTGTCGGAGAAGGAAAGGGCAAAGCGCGCGTCTCCGACCCGACTTCGTATCTGGTCGACCGGGATGCTGATAGTCGGCGTCGTTCTCGTCGCTTTGTCGCTCGGTGGTGTCTTCGGCTAAGGCTCAATAGCTGAGCGAACGTGTCCGGTCGTGGACCGGCACCGATCAGGGTCCCTGTTCTGCATGACACCGCTCTCCGTGAATCGCTTCCAGCATGGCGATGACTCCTGTACGGTCGGGGAACCCGAGCGCTGCTGATGTGGATCCTTACTGGATCGCTTTCAACCGGATCGGCGCTGTGCAAATGTCGGTGTCAGACCGCAGCTCGTGGAAGCGCGCCATATGGTGATTCGACACGGCGACGTTGAGGTCGTAGGTTGATCCTACCCCGCAACACAAAAGCCTGATCAGCGGCCTCTTTCGGTCCCTTACTAGGGAGAGCGAAAGGGCAGACTTGGCTAAAATCCGGCGCAGTGTCACACTGCGCCGGGTTTTTCTTTGCCCGTGCGACCCCTCACTCGGTGCGACTCGAGAACCCTGGGACGCGCTCGCGCGCCTGCGGTGCATGAGCGACTCCGAGCGCATCCTGCTGGCTGGCGAACTCGATGTGCGCGTTCGGGCCGGAGAATTGGAGGTAGATGCCGTCGCCGTGGGTGGTGTCGTAGACCGTCGCGTCGGACGAGTTGATGTCGGTGCCGTCCATGGTGGGCGGCGGTGTACTGCCTGCTGCGCCCGCGGTCGACAGGCTCAGACTCCAGGGATGCCCTGCGCTTGACAGATCCCTCCTGGTGATGCCACTCTACTGCTGTAGCTACTGCTGTAGATACTCGAACGACACGCCAGCTTGGCGTCACTCACCAAAGGAGTTGGGATGCATCGAAACCTGTCACGCCGTGGGCCCCTGGTGGCCGCGGCGGCCTTCGCCGGATTGGGCCTACTGCTCTCCGGGTGCTCGGCTCAGTCCGGGTCCTCGGTAAGCGAGGAAACGATCCACGTGACTATCATCACGAAGGACCCCAGTGACCCGTTCTGGGTCGCCATGGTCGACGGCGCGAAGAAAGAGGCCGAGAGCCAGAACGTCGAGATCACGGTCGCGGCGGGTAAGGATCAGACCGACAGCGACGGCCAAATCCAGGCCATCGAGAACGCCACCGCTCGCGGCGACGCCGCGATCCTCATCGCGAACAACGGCCCCGCGGTCAATGACGCGATCAAGAAGGCGCAGGATGCCGGTGTCCTCGTGCTCGCCCTGGACACCCCATTCAGCCCCGCGAACCTCGCGACCGCGACCTACGCCACCGACAACTTCGCCGCCGGCCAAGCCATCGGAAAGTGGGCCGCGGCCTCGCTTGAGGGCGAGAAGGCGGTCATCGCGATGCTTGACCTGTTCGCGGACAAGGTCGTCTCGGTCGACTACCAGCGCGACCAGGGCTTCCTTGACGGCATGGGCATCGCCCTCGGTGACCCCGAAAAGATCGGCGACGAGGCGAAGACCGGCACCTACTCCGGTGGCGAGTACGAGATTGCGTGCCACGAGTACAGCGATGGCGCGCAGGACGGCGGCCGCACGGCGATGGAGAAGTGTCTCTCGCTCAACCCGAACATCAACGTCGTCTACACCTCGAACACGGCCCCGGGCCTAGGCGCCTATCAGGCGCTGAAGGCGGCGAACGTCGACGCCCTCCTGACGTCGATCAACGGCGCATGCGAGGACATCAACACGATCATCGACGGTAAGTTCGGCGCCGGTTCGCAGCAGTTCCCGGGCAAGATGGGCGCCGAGGGCGTCAAGGCGGCAGTCGAGTACGTCCGCTCCGGCACCAAGCCCACGACGGACAACGCCGACGGCTTCATAGACACCGGTGTCGAGCTCGTCACCGACCAGCCGGTCGCCGGCCTGGAGAGTGTCACCGGCGCCGAAGCGATGAACGCCTGCACCTCCTGAGGTTGATGATGGCGACCACGATAAACACCGAACTGTCCGCGGCCGAGGCGTTCAAGACCCGCCCGCTAACCCCGCTCCAGAGGGTGCATCGCATCCTGCACCTGCATCCCGAGATCAGCCCGATGATCGCGCTAGTCATTGCGATGCTCGTATTCCAGCTGGCGAATGAGCGCTTCCTCAGCCCGGGGAACATCTCTCTGATCCTCCAGCAGGTTGCGGTCGTCGGGTCGCTTGCGGTCGCCCAGACGCTGGTGATCCTGACGGGCGGCATCGACCTCTCGGTCGGTGCGCTGATGATCCTCGTCTCGATGGTGATGGGATCCCTGGTGGGCCTAACCGGCCTGCCAGGGCCCATCGCCTTCGCAATCGGAATCCTGGTCGGGCTCCTCGCCGGCCTCCTGAACGGCGTGCTGGTCTCGGTGCTCCGGCTGCCACCGTTCATCACGACGCTCGGCACGCTGAGCATCTTCCTGGCTCTCGCGCTCCTCATGAGCAACGGCGTCGCGATTCAGGGCGAGAAGCTCGGCGGATTCCTCCTCTGGACGGCGGTGGCGTTCAGCGTCGGGCCGTTCAATTTCACGGTCGGCGTAATCCTCATGCTGCTGATGTATGTCGGGATGGGCTTCGTGCTGCATCAGACCGGGTGGGGCCGTCACGTGTACGCCGTCGGCAGCGACCCCCTCGCCGCCCGGCTGTCCGGCATCAACACGCGGCGCGTGCTGATGAGCGTGTATGCGGTCGCGGGCGTCCTCGTGACCCTGTCCGCGTGGATCCTCATCGGCCGCAACAACGCCGCGACGACCAGCGCGGCCGTCGACGTCAATCTCGACTCCATCACAGCGGTCGTCATCGGCGGCACGAGCCTCTTCGGCGGCCGCGGCGCGCTGCTCGGCACTTTCCTCGGGGCGATCACCGTCGCGGTCTTCCGCAACGGCCTCTCGCTCGCTCGCGTGGACGTGCTGTACCAGACTCTCGCGATCGGCATCCTGATCCTCTTCGCGGTCGCCCTCGACCAGTGGATCCGCCGGGCGGGGGTGAAGGGATGACCGCCGAGCCGATCCTGCGTGCGCGGGGAATTGTTAAGACGTACGGTGCGGTCGTCGCCCTCGACGGTGTGGACTTGGATCTGAACGCGGGGGAGATCCTGGCCGTGATCGGCGACAACGGCGCCGGGAAGTCGACTCTCATAAAATGTCTGACGGGAGCAGAGATCCCTGATGTCGGGAACCTCGAGGTCGCAGGGAGTGAAGTCCATTTCCGCCGCCCACAGGACGCGCACGCCGCCGGCATCGAGACCGTCTACCAGACGCTCTCGCTCGCGCCCGACCTCGACATCGCCTCCAACATGTTCCTCGGCCGCGAGATCCGCCGCCGAGGGCCACTCGGCGGCGTCCTCCGGATGCTCGACCACAAGCGGATGCGCCAGCTGGCGGCCGAGAACGTGTCCAAGCTCGGCATCCGCACCCTCCAGGACATCACCCAGGTCGTAGAGACGCTGTCCGGCGGCCAGCGTCAGGCGGTAGCGATCGCACGCGCCGTCGCGTTCGGCAGCCGCATCGTCGTGCTCGATGAGCCGACGGCTGCGCTCGGCGTGCGCGAGACCGCGCAGGTGCTCGATGTCGTGACAGGTCTGCGCGAGGCAGGACTGGGCGTCATCCTCATCAGCCATAACATGCCCAACGTGTTCCAGGTCGCCGACCGGATCCACATCCAGCGCCTCGGGCGGAGGATCGCCACGATCTCGCCCGAGTCGCACACGCCAGCAGAGGCGGTCGCGATCATGACCGGCGCCACCTCAGCGCCCGCCCACGTAGGCGCCCTATCGAAAGAAGATCGTCCATGACCTCTGACTCCCTCGTCGCTTCGACCTCTCATCGCTACGGCATCCATGCCCTCGTGTGGACCGGCGAATGGACGCCGGAGACGGCCGACGACGCGATCCGGCGCACGGCCGAGGCCGGCTACGACCTCATCGAGCTGGCGCTGCTCGATCCTTATGCGATCGACGTCGACGCGACGAGGAGATCCCTGGACCGGCACGGGCTCTCGATGGTTGCCTCGCTCGGGCTCTCGCCCGCGACGGACATCTCCAGCGAAGACGAGGAGATCCGGCGGCGCGGCGAGGACCTGCTGCACCGCGCCGCCGCGGTAGTCCGGGACCTCGGCGGCGACTACCTGTGCGGAGTCATCTACGGGAGCATGAGCAAGCACCCAGGGCCCGCGTCCCGGCGCTCCTACGCAAACAGCGTGGAGAGCATTCAGCGACTTGCGGACACGGGCGCTGCCTCCGGCGTCCGGCTCGGTCTTGAGGTCGTCAACCGCTACGAGTCGAACCTTCTGAACACCGCGCGCCAGGCTATGGACTACCTTGGCTCCGTGGACCGCGACAACGTCTATGTCCACCTCGACACGTACCACATGAACATCGAGGAGCCGGACATGGCCTCCCCGATCGCTGTGTGCGGCGACCGCCTGGGCTACGTGCACGTGGGGGAGAGCCATCGCGGCTACCTCGGGTCGGGCACGATCGACTTCCGCAGCTTCTTCGCGGCCCTGTCGAGTTCGGGCTACACTGGGCCGATCACGTTCGAGTCCTTCTCCTCGACCGTCGTGGATCCCGTGCTGTCGAACACGCTCGCGATCTGGCGGAATCTCTGGCGCGACTCGGACGACCTCGCCCGCCACGCCCGGACCTACATGCAGACGCAGATCGAGGGCGCGTCCGCCGTCCGGTTCCAGTAGGGAGGGATTACATGGTCAATCGAAATGACGTCGCGCGTCTCGCCGGGGTGAGTACCGCCGTCGTGAGCTACGTCATGAACGGGGGGCCACGAGTCGTCTCCGCGGAGTCGCGGGCGAAGGTGGAGGCTGCGGTGCGCGAGCTCGGGTACCGCCCGAACGGTCTCGCCCGCGCGCTGAAGCTGCAGCGCACGGCGGTCCTCGGGATCGTGGTGCCCGACAGCAGTAACCCGTACTTCGCGGAGCTGGCGCGCGCCATCGAGGAGGCGGCCTACGCGCAGGGAATGACGCTGCTGCTCGGCAACTCCGCGGAGGATCCCGCCCGGGAGCTCGCCTACCTCAGCACGTTCCTCAACGGACGGGTGGACGGCATCCTAATCGTCAGCTCCAGCCGGTCGCCCGACATCATTGACCTCCTCGACCGGTCGGGACTGCCCTCCGTGTTCGTGGACCGCTCGCCGGTGGGCAACCAGCACAGCGCGATCGAGGTGGACAATCGCGCCGGCGGACGCGAGGCCGTGGCCCACCTCCTCGAGCACGGCCACCGGAACGTGACGGTCGTGGTCGGCCCGTCGGCCCAGTCCGACGAGCGCATGAAGGGCGCGCTCGAGGCGGTAGTCGGACGCGACGACGTCATTGTCCGCCAGACGAGCTCCGTCCGTTTCGCCCGGAGCGCGGGGTACGCGGCCGGTCGCGAGATCCTCGCGACGGACGACCGCCCGTCCGCAGTGTTCACGGTCGCGGACGAGCTCGCAATCGGCGTGCTCCGCGCCGCGGCGGACTCGGGACTGCGCGTTCCCGAGGACCTCGCCGTCGTCTCGTTCGACGGCATCCCGGAAGCCGCCTTCACAGCTCCCGGACTCTCCACGATCGGCCAGCCCTTCGAGCGGATCGCGCAGGAGGCGGTCGGCCTCCTCATGGCGATGGTGGACTCGGACGTGCCGCCCCAGTGCGTCGTCCTGCCCGTCGCCCTGATCCGTCGCGGCAGCTGCGGCTGCCCCGACGATCTCCACATCACCTGAGCCATCCCATCCCATCCCATTCCTGATCGAGAGGCGAAAACCCATGAACGACGACCAAACTGTGCTCGCGGAGTACCGACTCGCGAACCCGACCGGCATGCCGCGCAGAAGCGAGCCGGTGTTCCTCGACGCGGTTGATACGGACTCCGTCATCTCCGTGCGCCTCGGGGACGGTCCGCTCGCGCCGGCGCAGCGACTCGCCTCCGGCGGGCTGGTCACGATCCTCGACATCCCGGATGGCACGGGGCCTTTCGTCCTCACGGTGGTCGAAGGGGCACCCGAGACGAACGGCGCCACAATCACCGAGGTGCCGGCCCTCGAGCAGGACGCCGTCGTGCGGCTTAACACCGGCCCCTTTGAGATCGAGCTGTGCCGGGGCACGGGCAAGGGTACGACAAGTTCCAAGTGGGGCATCCGGCACCTGCTCGCCAAGGAGCAGGGCGTCGACCTCATCCCGGGCGGGGACAACTGCATCGGCGGCTTCTACGCTCCGTTCTTCACGCCGGAGAACGGGCTCATCAACCCGCCCGAGCACGTCATCGCGGACGTCGAGGTCCTGGAGCGCGGCCCGCTCCTGCACAAGTACCGGCTGACCGGCCGCATCCCCGACGGGCTCCTGCCAGAGCTGCGCGGCAAGTGGTTCACGATCGACTGGCAGTTCACGGCCGGGTCCGCGTGGTTCGAGCGGCACTACGACATCTCGGACTTCGCGACGGAGGTGGACGGCCGCGCCGCCGTGAACAAGTTCACGGTCGGTGACGAGTTCGAGGCAGGGCCCGGCGACGTGCTCTTTGACCACTTCGCCTCCTGGGCGGGCACGACCTATCGCGAGGGCGACCCTTACGCGGGAATTCTCGCGGACCGCGTCCACCAAATCACGAGCGGGATCTCGGAGGAGTCCTCCCCGTCACTGCACGCGTACCACCAGGCGATCGGCGGCGACATCGAATCCGCCAACTGGGACTGGTACTGGCGGCTGTTCAGCGCGTGGGAGTCGTTCCTCACGCACGACGAGATCCGGGAGCACCTGTCCGAGGTGCGCGCCGAGGCCCACCGTGCCGCGGACTCCCCCGCGCGGGAGTGGAAGACGACGGACGAGCCCCTGGGCGTCGAGGTGCCAACGACGGAGGAGGCCACGGTCTTCGTCGGGCCCTCCAACAAGACCGCGGCGATCAACGCGGGCACCGGGTACGCCATGACGTGGTGGACGTCGAAGCCGGTCGGCCGGTTCCAGATCGTCCAGCGCCGTGAGTCGGGCTGGAGCAACTGGGGCACGAACGGCGAGAACGAGTGCCCGGAGCTGCCGACGGACGTGACCATCCGCGCCGCGTACGGCCGTTTCGCCGACTCGTGGCGGACGGTGGCCGCCTCGCTCGAGAACCCGGTACGGCTCGAAGCCCGCACCGATCGATGACCGACGTGCTCGTCGTCGGCGAGTCCCTCGTCGACATCGTCCGCACCGCCGGGGCGGATCCGTCCCACCGCCCCGGCGGGAGCCCGCTCAACGTCGCGGTCGGCGTGGCGCGCCTCGGCGTCCCCGTCGCGCTGCACACACGGATCGGAAGCGACGAACACGGGCGAGCGATTCTGGACCACTTGCGCGGGAGCGGCGTGGAGATCACCGCGGTGTCGGTGGTCGACGCTCCGACGAGCACGGCGCGGGCGGAGATCGACCCGAACGGCGCGGCCGAGTACGAGTTCGACCTCGACGCGTCCCTAGCCCCGGTCGGCGAGGCCGCCCAGGACGTCCGCTGGATCCACGCCGGATCGATCGCGGCGTTGCTCGAACCGGGCGCGAGCAGCGTGCGGACCGCGTTCGACGACGCGGGAGCGGGAGTCGTCCGCTCGTTCGACCCCAACATCCGGCCCGATTTGATCGGCGACCCCCGGGATCGTCGCGCCGCTATCGAGTGGTACATCTCCCGGAGCGACGTCGTGAAGGCAAGCGACGAGGATGCCGAGCTGCTGTATCCGGATCGCGACCCCCGGGAGACCCTGCGGGCATGGCGGGCCGGCGGCGCGCGCCTGACCGTGCTGACGCGCGGCGCGGACGGGGCGCACGCCGTGTTCGAGGGCGGCGAGCTCGCTGCGCCGGCGGCACGCGTTGACGTACGCGACACGATCGGGGCGGGCGACTCGTTCATGGCCGCGCTGATCTGGCGGCTCCTCGCAACGGCCGGCCGGGAAGGTCTCCGGATCGACGAGGAGACGATGGCCGACGCCGTCGGCGGCGCACTCGCATGCGCGGGCGTCACCGTCGCAAGAGAGGGCGCCGACCCGCCCCGCCTCGGAGAGGTGCCGTCATGGTGAGCGCACCCTGCTCGTAACGCCACGCGGTTCCTCGACGGCGGGCCATTGATCAACCGCGTGGATACGGTGGGGTTTTACTAGAGCAGCAGAGCGTGTGTTCCTCGAACACGGTCGTGGGCATATTGCTCGGGGCGTTCGGCATTGGTGTGGGAATACAAGCGGAGTCGGTGACCTCAGTAACCAGGCTGTGTTCGACTGTCCTATCCCGCAAGAAACCTCTCACGACAATCCGATCCGGCGTCAGCAAGATCGAGTATCGCCATGCTCGAACAGCAAGGAAAACACTGACTGCGATGACGGGGATAAGCACCATAGTGTCGTTCCCACCAGGAAGATCCACGTCTCGAACAAGGAGCGCCGCCATAAAGATGCTCCCGGCCGCTGGGATCATATTTGCGATCCGAGTAGCAGGGAGCGGACGGAGAACTATGGTTCGCGGTGGTCGTGTCACAGAGTTCCTCTCGCCGGCCGATCCATCCATCAGATTAGTGCTGCCTCATGGCCCTTCGCTTATGTCCCACAGGACGTACCATTAGGCGTCCCTTCTCGATCCCTCGCGGCCTCTCAGTCGACGGCCTGTTGCCGGGAAGACCACCGTGGGATACGGTCCCACTAGGACAGCTAGTTGTCTGCCACTCGAGGGGTGATTGATATGGAGTTCGATTCTTTGTTCTGGTGGAACTTCTGGGTCGTCATTCAGGTCCTCGCCGTAGCTGGGATAGTCCTGGCTTTCGCGCTTTTCATCCGCTGGGGAACACGCAAGAGCGCGATTCTTGAATCGAACAGAACCACCGAAGGTCACGGGCGGGCTGGCGCCGGAACGTAGCGAATTCAATTGCCCAACGGAGGTTCCCATAGCGGGTTCCCGCTGAGCGTCCGTGAAACAGCAAACTTGCCCCAACGGCACGACAGCGTCCGCTATTCGATGATAGGAACCGACGGTGCGGTCGCCAAGCCGGCCTCCATTCCCGAGAGACGTGCCGGCTCTAGCTCACGCATGACGTCCTCGCGACTCATGAGCTGGGATTCGACGACGAGATCCGCCACGTTGCGGCCCGTGAGTAGCGCTGTCTTTGCCAGCGCTGCGGCCGCCGAATAGCCGATGTGCGGGATTAGCGCGGTGATGACGCCGACGCTTGAGCCGACCATGGCTTCAAGGTGGTCCTCGTTGGCGGTGATGCCTTCGATGCAATTGACTCGAAGCGTCCACATCGCCTGGGTCATCCACGCGAGGCTCTGCAGCAGAGAATGCGCGATGACCGGCTCGAATGCGTTGAGCTGCAGCTGTCCGCCTTCGGCCGCCATGGTGACCGTGACGTCCGACCCGGCGACGGCAAACGCGACCTGGTTGACGACTTCTGGTATCACCGGATTGACCTTGCCGGGCATGATGCTCGATCCGGCCTGTTTGGGTGGCAGGTTGATCTCGCCGAAACCGGCTTGCGGGCCGGAAGAGAGCAGGCGCAGGTCATTGCAGATCTTCGATAGTTTGATGGCGCTGCGTTTAAGGTTCGCGCTGAACGACATGAACCCACCGGCGTCACTCGTCGATTCGATCAGGTCGGGCGCGGTCTCGAGCTTGAGACCGGTGATTTCATTGATCCAACGGATGGCGGTCGCGGCGTACCGAGGGCTGGCCGTGATGCCTGTGCCGATCGCGGTGGCGCCCAGATTGACCTCTGCCAGAAGCTGAACGGCCTCGGTGAGGCGGTCGTAGTCTTCGGCGAGGGTTGTCGCGAACCCATGGAACTCCTGGCCCAGAGTCATCGGAACGGCATCCTGCAGCTGGGTGCGCCCCACCTTCAGCACCTGGCCAAACTCGACGGACTTCGCCCTGAACGCACCCTGCAGTGCCTTGAGTTCGCGCAACAGGTGCTGAAGCGAAAGTGTGAGCGCAATCTTGATCGCGGTCGGGTACGTGTCGTTCGTCGACTGGCTGCGGTTGACGTCGTCGATCGGGCTGAGGATGTCGTAGCGCCCTTTCGCGTAGCCGGCGCGCTCGAGCGCGACGTTGCAGATCACCTCGTTGGCGTTCATATTCGTCGACGTGCCAGCGCCACCCTGGATCACGCCGACCACGAACTCGTCGTGGAACTTGCCATCGATGATGTCTTGGCATGCGCCGTCGATCCAGTCGGCCTTCTGCGCGGACAGTGTGCCAATCTCTTTGTTAGCCCTGGCGCAGGCCTGCTTCACCGAGGCGAGGGCAACGATCAAGTCCGGGTAGACCGAGATGGGCCGCTTGGCAATAGGGAAATTGTCTATCGCACGCTTCGTGTGTACGCCCCAGTATGCATCCGCTGGTACCTCGAGCGCGCCCAGTGAATCCCGTTCAATACGGAAACCTACGGCGGCCGCAGCGTGCGTCCCCGGCTCGGGAATGGGCCCGGTAGATACCTGTGGTGCTGCCACGTTTTTCGAGGCGGTGATTGGCATTCTGGCTCCTTATTGAAGGGAGGCGTTGTGGCCATTTGGCCTATCGGACGCCTCGACTTTGAAGTGATCAAACAACGCGGGCAACTTCTTGACCTGTGACGAGCGTCACACCGCACCTGCCCGTGTGCCGGACTCGCCTGGGGCGGGCACACACGCTCGAATCAGGTTGCTGTACTTATCCAGCATCAATATGACTATAATCCGTAGAATGGACATTGTTTGCGTAGAATGGAATATCGAAGACCACTTCTCGTTCCCCGGTGAACGCCGTGGTTAGAAGGTCGGCGACTGCTATCGATGCTGCCTTGAGCCCAGGAGCACTCGCTTCCGGTGCCTTCGTCCAGAACCCCGAATTCTGGAAACAGGAGCTCGCCAACGACATCGCGGCCGCCCTGCCCCTGCAGGCTGCGGCCCACCGGAGCGATGGCTGGGTAACACGTCCTGCCATCCTTCGACGAGTCGCCACCCTTATGGGCGCGAGCATTCCCGCGACAGCCGATCGCATCATCGCCTTCGGGGATGCCGCCCAGATCTTGGGCACAGCGGTTGCGCTCGAGACCGGCATACCGTTTTGTGTTGCTAACCCGCGTGCCGCAACAGAAGCGGAATTCCTGCAAACGGGAACGCTCCACGCGGGCGAGCGAGTGGCCGTGGTGAGCGTTCACCTGGACGCACCCGATCTGCTCGAATCACTCGCGGGGCACGATGTCGTCGTGGTCGTGTGGCGAGCCCTGATCTCACGCCCGGCCGATGCGACGATGCTCGCTGCAGACAGCCGCATTGCGGCCGAGTTCTCTGATGCCGGAATGGTCGCCGCCGCCCATGAGGGTGGAGACGCGGCATGACCTCGAAGCCATCTATCGGGGTTGAGGGAGCGGTCGCGCTCATTGACGCAAATCGACTGGAACAATTCATAGAGCGCATTGCGGAGATCACTGAGGCCGGCCCTGGGGTGACGAGGCTTGCCTACAGTCCGCTCGAGCGTAGGGCCCACGACGTGTTCCGGAACCGGATGTGCGAGCTTGGCCTCACCGTGACGGTGGACGCTGCGGGCAACTCGATCGCCGAGCTACCGGGCGTCGCGGAAGGTTCATCCGACGCGGTCGGAACCGGGTCACATCTCGACTCCGTACCGTCGGGCGGGCGGTTCGACGGGATCGCTGGTGTTGCCGCCGCGGTGGAAGTGGCGCGGTCCGTTGTAGAATCCGGGCTGCCTCACCGGCGCCCGTGGCGGTTTGTGGCCTTTGCGGCCGAGGAGGGTGCACGTTTCGGACAGGCGTGCAATGGAAGCCGCGCTGCATCAGGAGTTGCCACGTCCGCGGGGATCGCCGGTTTATACGACAACGGGGGGATCACCATGGCCGAGGCCATGGCTTCGGTCGGCTTGCGCCCCGATCGCATCGACACAGCGGCCTGGGCCTCCGAAGATTGGCACGGGTTCATCGAGCTCCATGTCGAGCAGGGCAACGTTCTCGAGACTTCGCGAACGCCGATTGGCATTGTCGACGTCATCTCCGGCAGCAGCAGGGTGATGGTCGAACTTGTGGGCACAGCGTCCCATACCGGAGCGACTCCCATGCACCTGCGGAGGGACGCACTCGTGGCGGCCGCCGAATGTGTGCTTTTGTGTGAGCAGATCGCCCAGAATTCGCAGCACAGAGGAACCCGCATCACGGTGGGCAAACTAGACGTGGAGCCAAGCTCGATCACGACGATCCCGGGTCGCGTCATATTCAGCGTCGATGTACGCGACATCGACGGTGACCGCCAGCGCACCACGGCACGCGACTTGCTCTCGCGGTTTCAGGTCATCGCCAAGGAACGAGACGTCGACATTGACATCCAGATCATCGGAGATACCTCGCCGGCCATCCTCCCAACGCGCCTGGTCGACCTCATTGCAGCCCAGGCCAGGGCACACGGTGTGCCGTACCGCATCATGCCGAGCGGTGCGAGCCACGACACCCAGCAGATCAGCAAGGTCACCTCGGCTGGAATGATCTTCGTGCCGAGCCAAGGGGGACTCAGCCATGTTCCCGACGAGTGGACGTCTTACCAGGAGCTCGCCCTGGGCACACAGGTGCTGCTCAGGGCACTCTACGCCCTCGACCTGGCCTGATTGTGGCGGCGAATGATGAATGAAAGAGAGCCAGCAATGAACATGCCCCCGACCGGTACGGAGGGATCGTTCGTCGTCGAAGGGGTGCGGATCCTGGGCGATGGACCCCTCGTCGACCTTCACGTCGAGCAGGGCAGGATCGTGCAAATAGCACCTGGCGATGCGACACAGGATGCAATGTTGGTGGCCTTGCCCGGGTTCGTCGACCTGCATACGCACCTGCGGGAGCCTGGGGGAGAGGACGCTGAGACAGTGGCCAGTGGAACTCGCGCGGCGGCGGCGGGCGGCTATACGGATGTGTTCCCGATGGCGAACACGAGTCCGGTTACCGACAGCGTCGACCTCATCGAGGAGCTGAGGGTCAGGGCACGCGAGGTTAGCACCAGGGTGCACCCCATCGCAGCGGCGACGCTTCGGCTGGCCGGTGAAGAGCTCGTCGACGTGGTGTCGCTGCGCAAGGCCGGCGTCACGGTTTTCTCCGACGACGGGCACTGTCTCACCGATGATGGCCTCGTCTACGAACTCCTGTCACTGCTGGCCGAGCACGGCGGCGTCTTCGCGCAGCACGCGCAGAGCGCATCGATCGTGCGCGATGGAATCATCAACGCTGAGGTGGCCGAAGAAGCAGGTTGCCGCGGGTGGCCGGGCGTGGGAGAAGAGGCGATCGTTGCCCGGGATATCGCCATCGCGAGGGCCACCGGCGGCAGGCTGCACGTTTGCCACGTGTCGACCAGGCGTACCGTTGATCTCATCCGCTGGGCCAAGTCTCTTGGTGCGCCGGTCAGCGCCGAGGTGACTCCACATCACCTCTCGCTGAGCGACCAGGATGCTGTGCGCCGAGGCGCCGCGCTGAAGGTGAACCCGCCCTTGCGTTCGAGAGACGACATCGAGGCGTTGAGGTCGGCGCTCCTCGACGGGACGATCGACGTGGTGGCGACCGATCATGCTCCCCACCCCGCCGAGAAGAAGAATCTTCCTTGGTCGTCAGCCGCATTCGGCATGACGGGCATTGAGACGGCATTGCCCATCGTGGCCGACGTGTTCGCCGTTGATGGTTTGGTCGACTGGCACGGAGTGATGAGAGTCATGTCGACCGCACCCGCCCGAATCGGCGGCATCGCCGACTGGCAGCAGCCGGAAATTGCAGTCGGGTCGGCGGCCACGTTCTGTGTTGTGCAGGGTGGAAGGCCTTGGGTGCTGCAGTCGTCCGATTTGCTCAGCAAATCGCGAAACACTCCGTTCGATGGGTTCGAATTCACACACCGAGTGCTGATGACGGTTCTGGAGGGCCGGGTTACCCACTCCTCCACCGGAGGAGGTCCGTGACCTGTCCGTAGATCATTTTCGATACGAACCATTACGTAGAACAAAGAACGGCGGAGACCATATGTTGGAAATTATGACAAACGGCTGGCGCGGCAGGATCGGTTTGATCCTGCCGGCGGACAACGTGCTCATTGAGCCGGAGTTGTATGCCCTCGAACTTTCCGGGGTGAGCTTCCACACGCTTCGAATGACTACCACCGACCATGAGGCGATGCGGCGCCAGGGTGTGGAACTCGCGAAGTCGATCACGGAGCTCGGCCTTGACGCTGTGGTCTACGCGTGTGCCGAGACGAGCTTCAACGGCGGCAGCGGTGTGCGCGAAACGCTGTCAGAGCTCATAGCCGAGGAATGTGGGTTGCCCGTTGTCACCGCCACGAACGCCATGCTGGCCGCCCTTGAAGCGATGACTGTACGACGAATCGCGGTACTGACGCCCTATAAAGAGGAGTCGGGTCAGGCCTTCGAAAGCACGATGCGCGAAGCAGGTTTGGTCGTCGTCTCAGCAGTCCATCGGGATTTCAGTCGTGAATCGACCGACGCCCGCGAATGGTTCATTACGAACCGGCAACCAGCGAGCACCGCGTACTCGATGGCGAGGGCCCTCGAGTCAGCCGATGCTGACGCGATCGTCATCGCATCCACCAATCTTGCGACCCTTGCCATGATTGCCCAGTTGGAACGCGACGCAAACAAACCCGTCGTGAGCACCAACCAGAGCATCCTGTGGTGGTGCTTGCAGACTTTGGGGATCGCCGCCGACGGCCTCGACCTCGGTTCCCTGATGGATCTGCCGCTCGGTACGCCCAAGCTGCCTGCGATGGAGGCTTTGCGATGAGGCTTGACGGCAAGCGGGCCTTAGTGACCGGCGCCAACGGGGGGCTCGGTTCGGCGATCGCCCTGGGCCTCGCCCGTGAAGGCGCGCAGGTAGCATTGCACACGCGCCGTGTGGGTGCGGCGCTGGAGCTGAGAAACGAAATCATGGAGAGCGGCGGCGTTGCCGAAACAGTCAGCGGCGATGTCTCGGTGGGAGGCGACGCGGAATCTGTGGTGGCACGCACGGTGGAAATCTTCGGTGGGATCGACATCCTGGTGAACAACGCCGGGATTATGAGCACCGCGAGCTTTTTGGAAATGCCTGAGGCGGAATGGCGCCGGGTGATCGACACGAACCTCACCGGTTACTTCCTGATGGGCCAGGCGGCATCGCGCCGCATGGTCGCCGCCGGTTCGGGTGCCATCGTCAACGTATCGTCTACCCGGCAAACGCAATCGTGGCCTGGAAGTCTCGCTTATGCATCGTCGAAGGGCGGTATCGCCATGCTCACACGTTCGATGGCCCTTGAACTCGCCCCGTTGGGAGTTCGGGTGAACAGTATTGCTCCGGGAACCTTCGTGACCAACCTCAATCGTGAGTACGCGGAAGACCCCCAATTCAAGAGCAAGCGGGTAGCGACGATACCCGCTGGACGCTATGGCGAGACGGATGAGGTGGTCGGCGCGGTAATCTACCTCACATCCGACGAGGCATCCTTCGTCGTCGGTGCCTCGCTGGTGATCGATGGAGGCCAAACACTATGGTGAGTAGCGCCCGCCCGTTAGTTCGTGAAGGGTATCCATGTTGATCCTCACCGCGTCCGACGTCTCCAAGGTCTTCGACATGGCTGCCGCCTTCGAGGCAGTGGAGGAGGCGGCCCTTGCCCATGTGCAAAGCCGCACCGCATCGCCACCGCGCACCGCGTTGAAGCTTCCGGTGGTACCCGCAGAGATCTTGGTGATGCCCGGCTCCGTGAATTCGCGGCTTTTCGGACTCAAAGTCTGGTACGCACTCGGGGAGCCCATCGGTTCGATCCCCCAGTCTTCAGCGGTTATCACGCTGCTCGATCCTGAACTCGGCCTGGAGATCGTGATGGATGGCGGCATCATCACCGATCTGCGTACAGGTGCCATGTCGGGGCTCGCCGCATCGCGACTGGCGCCGCCCCGATCGAAGACAGTCGGTCTCATTGGTGCTGGCATACAGGGCCGGGCCCAGGTGCTCGCCATGGTGCACGCCTGTGGCGAAGTCGAGACCGTGAAGGTTTTCTCGCGCGACCCGCTTCGGCGCCAGAGATTCGCTGAGATGCTCGAGGACGAGCTGGGCCAGAGCTACCCAGACCGACGCGTAACCGTGGTGCCGGCGGACTCAGCTGAATCCACCTGCCGCGGCTCGGACATCGTGGTCGCGGCCACCACGTCCAGGGTGCCGATCATCGAGGACGGCTGGATCGGGGATCGCACCCTGATATGCGGGGTGGGTAGCCATTCACCCACTGAATCGGAGATCGCGCCGGTGACGGTCGGGCGGGCCAGCCGAGTTGTCGTTGATACCTTCGGAGGCGGAGTTGACGGCGCCGGCGACATCGCGGGCGCCATCGATGCCGGACACATCAGGCGTGATGACGTGCTGGAGCTCGGTACTTTGCTGGCAGGAGAGTTAGGCCCTGCGTCCGGTGATGGTCCTACGGTGTTCAAGAGCGTTGGCTTTGGGGCGGCCGACACGGTGTCGGCCCGGCTCGTGGCGCATCGTGCCATCGAGCGCGGTTTCGGAACCACAATCGACCTGCATCGCTAGGAACCACGCGGTACGCCCATCACAGGTTCGAAAACGGTGAGGATCAGCCCAGATTCGCGGCGATCTCCGCGGCACCCTCCACAACGGCGTTAATCGCGGCTTCGCGCAACGACTTCGTTTTGAAACGCTCACCGGGAGCACCGATGCCGAGCGAACCGTGCACTTCGGTCTTATCCGTGAGGATGGGCGCCGCGGCCGCCCAAACTCCGCTGTCCAGTTCGTCGTCGCAGACGTCGTAGCCGGACACCCGCACATCGGAGAGGTGCGCGTAGACCTCTTCCTTGGTGCGAGGAGTGTTCACCGTGAACTGGTCCATGGGCTGCTCGGCGAGAAGCTGCTCGATCAGAGTTTGCGGAAGGAAGGCGAGGATGGAACGTGCGGATGCCGAGGCATGCCAAGGGAAGCGGTCGCCGACGCTCATATTCAGCCTCAGTGGGCGGCTGCTTTCGATGAGGCCGACGCAGACCGCCCGGTCGGTGGTCAAGGACGTGACATAGACGGTTTCCGCAAACTGGTGGCTCAGGCGCTGAAGTACGGGCGCCGCCAGATCCGGAAGCTTGTTCGAGCTCGCGTGCTTGGTGAACTCGGCAAGGGCTGGTCCTGCGATGTAGCGGCGGCTGAGCGGGTCGCGGATCACGTACTCTTCGTCGGTGAGGGCCGACAGGAGACGGTGCACTGTTGACGGTGGCAGTTCCAGACGGCTGCTGATGTCGTTCAGCGACAGCGGGCTCACTGATTTGGCGACGCAACGCAGCACATCTAGTGCCCGGAACACGACTTGCATGTCTGGCCCTTCCTCTTCAGTTGATGGCGGCGCGGATGACGAATCCGAGTGCCGCTACACACATTCTTGCCCAATTCCTGCCGACAATTTCCGTTCTACGGCGGTGGGTCGCTGACGCGAGGGCGACGCGTGACGGTTTGGTGTCCGGAATTTGACGTTCACATTACGATTCGGCTGCGAAGCAGATAGTTGTGTCTTTGCAGGAAGTTAACCCCTATAGTGAAAACACTTTCTATTCTACGGAACTTAACGAGGAGGCAGTGTGGTCCAATCGTCATCCAGGGTGCTGGTAATTCGGAACGGTCAGTACTTCGCAGGTCCGGGTCCTGAGGCAGGCCTCATCACCCAGGACCTCGTTGCGGAGAACGGCATCATCGTCAAGATGGGACCCGGTGTAGGAGAGGAGCTCACGCCCTCCGACTCCGTCGAGATCGTCGACGCAACCGACCGCCTGGTCCTTCCTGGGTTCATCAACGCCCATTACCACTCCCACGACGTGCTGGCCAAAGGCACCATGGAGGAAGAGCCGCTCGAATGGTGGGCACTCCTCGCGTTGCCCCCGTCCTTTCCTGCGCGCAGCACCGAAGAGGTCCGCGTGCGCACCATTTTGGGCGCTCTCGAATGCCTGCGTGGCGGCATAACGACCGTGCAAGATATGGTCACGCTTTTCCCGTTCGAGCCAGAGCAACTCGAAACGGTCGTCGAAGCGTATGAATCGATCGGGATCCGCGCAGTCGTCGGCCCCCAATATGCCGATAAAACCGGCATCGGTACCCGGCCATTCTGGGAAGAGGTGATTCCGGAGGAATACCATTCACGTGTCAAATCTTTTGCGGAACCGGACCTCGATTTTGACCTGCTCGACTACCTCGAGGAGAAGTACTTCGCAGAGGGCTCCGCGAATGGCAGGGTTACCTGGGCGCTGGCCCCCACCGCCCCGGAGTCATGCACGGACGGGCTGCTCAAGCGCACAGTCGCTCTTTCCGAGAGATACGACCTCCCCATCTTCACGCACATCTATGAGTCGAAGAGCATGGCTCTGGAAGCGCGCATCCATTACGGCGAACACGACGGTTCACTCATCAACTGGCTCGGAACGCTCGGCATGCTCGGGCCGCGGGTGAACCTCGCCCACAGCGTCTGGCTACTCGAGCATGAGCTGAAAAAACTCGCCGAGACCGACACCAAGGTGGTGTTCAACCTGCTCAGCAACCTCAAGCTGAAGAGTGGAATCCCGCCGATCGAGGCTGTGCAGCGGATGGGTATCAGCTACGCGCTCGGCTGCGACAACCCGTCGTGCAGCGACAGCCAGAACATGTTCCAGGCGATGAAGCTCACGGCCACGCTCAATGCGATCACGCACCCGGATCCCCTGCCAGAGCAGGCATACCAAGTCTTCGACGCGGCGACGCGAGGTGGCGCTCGGGCAATCGGCAAGTCCGACTCACTGGGCGAGCTTGCTGTAGGTTTCCGCGCCGACTGCTATCTCGTAGACCTGAACGACCCGTCGTGGCTACCCCTCAACAGCGCGGTCAGACAGCTTGTCTACTCGGAATCCGGCAGGGGGGTCGAGACGGTGATCGTCGACGGCGACGTGGTTATCAGGAACGGCCGCAGTACCAAGATCGACGAGGCGGCGTTGCGCGCACAACTGGCAGATGTCATGCCGACCTTCCTCACAGACTTCGCAAACGCTCGTGAACGAGTGAGCGAATTGCGCCCATACCTTCTCGAAGCGCACCAGCGGGTGTGGGCCGAGGATGTCGGGCTCAATCGCCTTTTTAGCGGGAGCTAAACGCACTTCCTGTTTGCCTCGCCCACTCAGCCTTCGGCTGGAACAGAGCAGTACATACTCATAAGGAGAAATGCAATGAATCATTCAAACGCACGGAAAGTGAAGGGTCGAGTTCTCGCGGGCTTGTCGATTGTGGCACTCGGGTTCGGTATGACAGGTTGCGCATCCAGCGACACTGCGACCGCCTCCGGCGAATCCGGTGAGGAGGTAACAGTTCGCGTTGTGACTGCTGTAGACAACGCCTACTTTTTCGCGCCAGTTCAATACCACGAGTTCCTAGGCACTTGGGAAGATGCCGGGATCAACGTCGAATTCGTCGCTGGTACGACTCCGACGCTGGGCCAGATTCTCGCCTCGGGTGAGGCGGACATTGCGCTCGGTGGTGGCACCACTGAGGCAGCCCTCCGCGATCAGGGCATCGAACAAACGATCGTCGGGTCCAACTTCTCGCCGTGGGCGATGTACGTCGTCGCGAACAATAACACCGATGCGACAACGATCGAAGAACTGAAAGGCGCGAACTTCGGCATCACAGGAGCCGGCGCACCTTCCGATTTTTCCGTCCACAAGATCGCAGAAGACCTTGGTTGGAACGAAGGCGACTACAGCACCACTGCGTTCGGTGACGTCGGATCAATGGTCGCCGGATTCCGCTCGGGCGCGGTAGATGCCATTATCTGGATGTCTGACACTGCCATCTCCCTGGAAGAAGAGGGAAGCGGCCGGATCTTGGGCGATTCCTCCGACTATGTGGGTCCGACAGTGCTCGAGTCCTTCTCGGTGATGGACAAGTTTGCGGCCGAGAATCCAGAAGCCGTGCGAGTGTTCTTCGAGAAGTACTACGAAATGGTCGAAAAGCTCCAGGCTGAGCCAGAGCTGTTTGAGAGCGTGCTCGTCGAAGAGGGCAAGTATAGCCCGGAGGTTGCCAAGCGTCTCGCAGAGCTTGAGCTCCCCCGCATGTCCGCCGATGGCCGCATCAGCGATGAGGAGCTCGACGGGCTTTCCGAAGGTGCCGCATTCAGCACCGGAGACCGCACCAACGAGAACCCGTTAGCCATCGAGTACACCTACTGGCAGGACCTCCTCAAGTAGACCCTGAAAGCGCGGCTTCGGGGCCGGCGGCCATGCACTGGCGCGCGGCCCCGATGTCGCAGTCACGACGCAGACAAGAGGCAATCATTGGATACGAAGACCATGGTCAAAGCTCCGCGCAAGCTCCCGGCTGCGCGACTCGACCCATCCGCCCTCGCACGCAAGGCGGCCCTCTACCGCACCCTCCTGGTGATCGGCTTCTTCGTTCTCTGGGAAGTGCTGGCGAATATCGGAGCGATCGACGAGAGAAGTGCGTCCAAGCCGACGGCGATTCTTGCTGCCTTCGGCGAGATGTTCGCCGGCAACACCGACACCTATCAGGCGCTCAGTGACACGCTCTACGTGCTCGTCATAGCCTTCATCATCGCCGTCGCCATCGGCATGCCGCTCGGTCTGGCGCTCGCGCTCAACGCCACCATCCGCGAGGCGTACATGTCGATCGTCATCTACCTGCTCGGCATTCCCAAGACGATCTTCCTGCCGCTCTTCGTGCTGTTCTTCGGGCTCGGAAATGGATCTGCCATCGCCTTCGGCGCAGTACTCGGTTTCCTGCAGATCACCGTCAACGTTGTCGCCGGGGTTGACTCCATCGAGCCGCGATTCTTCCGCGTGGCCTCGGCGTTTGGCGGGTCCAAATGGCACTCCTTCGTGCATGTCATTCTTCCCGGGGCGGCGCCCGCGATCTTCGCTGGCCTTTGGCACGGCGTCCGTAACGCATTCATCGGCGTTCTCATTGCCCAGATGTTCGTGTCGAACATCGGCATCGGCTACTTGGTGAAGGTTTACACCAACAATTTCAATATCGACAGCGCCATGGTTCTGATCATCATTTCCGCCGTGGCGGTAATCCTGCTCGGAACCCTGTGGGAGCTCGGCGAAGCCCGCTTGACCAAGTGGAAGAGCACGGTGAGGTCATGATGCTGCCCAATCGGACTGTCCGCGAGACGAAGGAAACCAAAATGATAAGTCACCTAAACGTCGAAAACCTCGAGATCCGCTACAACGTCAATGCTGCCGAGCCTGCGATCACCGGTGTCAACCTGGAAATCAAGCAAGGCGAATTCGTGACGGTCATCGGCCCCAGCGGCTGCGGCAAGTCCACACTGCTTCATGCGATGGGTGGCATGCTTTCACCCTCCTCGGGTGGGATCTATTTGGACGGAATTGAGATGGCACGGCCGGATCCGCGGCAGGCCGCTTTCGTATTCCAGGACTACAGCCTCTTCCCGTGGAAGAAGGTCGTCGACAACGTCGCGATGGGCCTGCGCTTCGCAGGGGAAGACAAGAAGGTCGCGCTGGAGAAGGCGAGAGCCGAATTGGGGTTCGTGGGGCTCGCCGACAAGGCCGACAAGTACCCGGGCGAACTCTCCGGAGGTATGCAGCAACGCGTCGCCGTGGCACGAGCGCTCGCCCTGAAACCCAAGTTCCTGCTCATGGACGAGCCGTTCGGTGCCCTGGATGAACAGACCCGACGCTCGTTAGGCCAGGAGTTGACCCAGATTCTGCACGATGCGGGTCAGAGCGTCGTCCTGATCACGCACAGTTTGGAAGAGGCGATATTCTGGGCGGACCGCATCGTCGTGATGAAGGCCGGCCCGGGGGAGATCAGCAAGGAAATCGTCGTCGACGAACCGTGGCCACGCAGCCTCGAATTCATGACGACGGCCAGGTTCGACGACCTGCGCGCCGAGTTGTTTCACCGTATTCAGCCCACGACAGCGAGTGAGGCCAAATGAGGCCCTCAACTTCTGCGGGCCCACGAAGGACCATCGTTTGGAGCCTGCGCATCCTCTTTGTTGTCGTGGTCTTCGGCGGGTGGATTCTGGCGAACGCCACGGGCTCCATTTCGCCGATCATCCTGCCCCAACTTGGTGCAGTTCTATCCGAATCGATCGAGCTCTTGCGCGAGTCGGAGGTCTGGGCCGCGGCGGGCATAACCGTATTCGAAATGATCGCCGGGTTCGGCATCGCGGCGGTGGCTGGTCTGTTAGTCGGGTTCGTGTTGAGTCGTAAACCTCTGCGGTCGGCCATCTTCGAGAAGCTCCTCGCCTGGGGGTACATCTTTCCGATCTCGCTGGTTTACCCACTGTTCCTCATCTGGGCCGGAGTGGGGCTACCGTCCAAGATCCTGTTCGCCGCCGCCAGTGCGTTCTTCCCGATCGCCTACAACACGATGAAGGGCCTGAGCGCGGTACCAGTGCGATACCTGAAGGTCGGACAGGCCTTCGGGGCGTCGGCGCAGGCAACCGACTGGCACATCCGTGCTGGAGCATCCCGCCCCATGATCTTGTCAGGCCTGCGGCTCGGAGTATCGATGGCTACGGTGTCGGTCGTGCTCGCTGAAATGTTGGGTGCGAACGCGGGCCTGGGCTTTATGGCGCAACAGGCGTCCAGCCAGTTCCAGATCCCCAAGGCGTATGCGGTGGTCCTTATCCTTGTGGTGATCACGTCGCTTCTGCTGTGGTTGATGGAAACGCTTCTGCGAGACCCCAACGAGAAACTAAAGAAATGAGTTCCGGTATGGCACGCGACGATCGCGAATCAACCATCGGCCTGGCAGAGGCGATTGTCGCGCTCACTGTGGTTGGCGAGGATGGCAGGGTGGATGTCGATCTCGGCCTCGACCCGATTTGCGCCGAGACCATCGGTGACACGTTGGCGACGCTGCTGGCAGAGCACAACGCGAGTTTGGTGCTGAGTTGGGCGGGCGAGAATGACACCGTGCTGGCGCATATGGTCGCAAGGCGACTCGGGGTTCCGCGGGCATCCATAGAGCTTGATTTGGGACTCCTGACTGTCGGCCAGCCGGTGAAGGAGGGCACGCGGGCCGTGCTTGTGGGCGTGGAATCGTCTGCGAGTCGGTCGGCTCAGGTCGTCGCAACCCTTCTCGCTGGGCACAGTTCCGAGCTAGTGACGGTTGGTTACATCAAGCGATCACGTGCGGATGCGGGCACTAGTGACCCCAGTGTTCCCACCGTGGTGCTCGAGAAGTAGCTAGCCCGGCTTCGGGAACGGCCGCTTCCAGCGTCATGGCAGAGAACTTCACGATGCACAGGTAATCCGAGCATTTTTGTGACAGCGTGATCGGAAAAATGATTCCGCTGTTCACGTCACGGATTGTGCACGCGTACTGCCCGATCGACCTCGAAAAGTAGAAGGACTATGACCGAAAGCGCTATCGCACCCGAGATCGCGCGTTCATGGCTGCTCGTCTCAGGCATCCGGACCAGCGATTTTGACGCGGCCGCCTGCTCCCGCGCCGACCAGATCATTCTCGACATCGAAGATGCCGTCGATCCAAAACTGAAGACGGACGCTCGAGCCTCGGTGATCGACTGGCTTACCGCCGGCGGGTCGGGGTGGGTGCGTATCAACGACCGTTCGAGCGACTTCTGGTCTGATGATGTCGACGGGCTCAAGGGTGTTCCTGGGTTGGCAGGCGTGATGCTCGCTAAGACCGAATCGGCGAGCCACGTCACGGAGACATTCGACCGTCTCGGCGGAATCGTGCCTATCCTTGCCCTTGTCGAGTCCGCGCTCGGCATCGAGGAATCGCCGTCGATCGCGCGAGCCCGGGGCGCATTCAGGCTCGGCTTCGGCAGCGGCGACTATCGCCGCGACACGGGCACAAGTGCCGATGATCTCGCGATGGCGTACCCCCGTTCACGGCTCGTCATCGCCAGTAGAATCGGCAACTTGCCAGGCCCTATCGACGGCCCCACGGTCGGAAGCAGCCATCCGGTTCTGCGCCAGAAAGCAGAACATGCTGTTGCCCTTGGGCTAACCGGGAAGCTCTGCCTCGAGCTGGATCAGCTCACGGTGATCAACGAGGCCATCAGCCCCACCCAATCTGATGCGATGTGGGCGCGGGACTTCCTCGATGACTTCGAATCACGCGGCCGCGTCATCCGGGACGGCAGCGACCTGCCGAGGCTCGGCCGTGCCGAAAAGATCGACCGCCTCGCCAAGGCCTTCGGCGTCATGCCGTAACGACTTAGCGTGGATCCACCGGTTCGGTTAATAAGCAGGTTCGTTTTCGGCGGGAGGTGAGTTTCCCGCTGCTGGGCATGCGAGGTTTCCGCTCAAATGACGCTATTCATCACAATCTCCTCCATGCAGGCGTGCCCCGCCGGCGGCATGGAGGTTAATTCATCTCAGGGAGTTCGCAATCTTTCCCCCGGACGCCTGTCGCCCACGTGCTGGAGCGTAGGCGCGGGCGTACCTCTTCTCCTTCGATTGCGTCAGAGGTTGCCTGGAAACATCCAGCTTCGTGATCACGGCAGCGCTGCTCGTGACGGTCGGAAGCTTCCTGGTCCTCGTTGCCGGCTGGGCGATTGGGGTTGTCATGGTGTAAATGTCGCGAACATGGCGAACTTAGGAAAAAGTGGGTGGCGACTCTCGTCCCGCTTTTGGTCATTCTGTCTTCTGTTCTCTAGAACGCGCGCAGTGCGACAGAAGACTTGATGCTGTTCGCGTGTTCCCCGTCTATTTGACGCTGGTTCTTCTATCACCTGCCACCTTGATCGTCGGTATCTGGTTGCTGTGGCGCGCTCGTCGGTGCACCGCAGGCTGAAGACCGGGCGGTACGCGCCGCCGCTCTCGTTAACGGCCTGTTCAAGGTTCCGAAGTGATAAGTCGCCAACACTCCGCAAAGTTTAGAAGTGCGGCCACAATTCTGTGTCCGTAGACGTCCGTCTATTGGACACCGAGTTGCGTCATATGGTGGGTACATGAGCGAAATACACCTCACCGGCCAACTCATTTGCAAGTCCGAGGATGAGGCGCGGATCGTAACTTTTCACCTCGCTGAACACATCGAGCGCACGCGCGCCGAGCCCGGGTGTGTCTCGTTCGAAGTTACCGCGGCTGGGGACCCTTTGGTCTGGTCCGTTGAGGAGCGTTTCGAGGACGAGCGTGTCTTCAAGCTGCACCAGGAGCGCGTCGCGGGGAGCGAATGGGGCCGAGTCACGGCAGGAATTGAACGCCGTTACTCAATCGAAGGCCTGGCCCGGTAGGCCATCCGCTTCGATTGCCGCGTCCCGGAGGGCGTTCCCGCTTAGGGTTCCCGGTTAGGGTCCCCTTCATCCTCCTTGATGACAGTCCGGTTTACGAGCAGTGCAGAAGGGCTCTGGTGGCCGTTACGGACGGACGACGATCACCTTGTCCCTGGGGGCGAAATCACGCGCGTCACCCTTCGAATAGGACGCGATCCACTTCATCTTCGTGATGACATTGCCCGCCTCGTCACGCCCCAGCGACGGGTACGGCTGGTGTCGCCAGTGCCCGCGGACGCTCCATGCAGGTCGGTCGATGAAATTGCTCGGGTCGTCGTTCCGATAGACCTGCGCGTGATCGGTGCCCGCCTTCACCCGCACGATGGTCAAGTCGCCGCGCTCCGGATTCTCGGCCGAAGGGCCGCGATCCGAAGTTTGATGATCGGACTCCGTGATTCCGCCTTGCGCCATCAAAGCCCAGACGGCCGCCAGGAGTTTCGACTCTGGGCGGCTTTCGTCCCAGACCGGCACGAACGGCAGCCGTCCGGCCAGTCGCTCACCGACTTCCTTGGGGTCGTTGCCGATTCCGGCAGCGAAGGTGCGCATCCGCCAGACGACCTCACCCTGCCGGTACCAGACTGCGCGGACGTGTCGCTCGCTGCCGTCGGGCCGCCGCATGATGATCGGCCGGGCGAAGACCCACAGCCCGTTGAGGTGCACGGGCAGCGGGTCGAGCTGCTCGTCGCTGTCGAGACTGTCGACGGCGAGCTGAAGCAGCTCTTCATGCAGCAGGAACGCTTCTTCCGGGCTGTCTTGGGGCGCGCTGAGGTCGCGCGCGAGCGCCGGAACGTGCTCTGGATAGAAAATCTGCGCCCTGTCTGCCAGCCGGGCGGGCGGACCCGCTAGCACCTCAGGGATCGGCTCCGAGGTGGTCGCGTCCAGGAACGGCCCCTTCGGCCGCGTCTGGAAGGACCGGCTGAACCAAGCGCGTCTGTTCGGCACGTCGACGGCAATGAACATGTTCGGGGGCATGAGCGCGTGGTCCCGGTACTGGCGATCGAGCGCACGAAGCGGACCGAGGAGCGCATCTCTGGTGACCCCGCTCGCGGTTGGCGGCATCCAAGGCTTGCGGCTCAAGGTGGATAAGCCGTACTCGGGTCGCAGACGTGCATCGTGGTAGATGACGACGACACCGCCCGCGGCAGGTGAACTGCCACAGCGGAGCAGCAGGTCGTACAGGCTTGGGATCATCTGCAGAACCGCGTTCGTGTGCTCCAGGCCGAGAACGTTTTTCGGCATCGGCCGGAGCGTCCGTTGCGGTCGCGAGAGTGTCCGTTTGGTTCGGTCGACTACCGGTCGAGCAGGAGCCCGGCGAACCGGCGGCTGCCACGGCGACTCCAGTACAGCCTCAGGTGTGATCGAGGGCACGCCAAGTGCACCGCCAAGCTTCCGCGTTAGGCCGGGGTCGAGTCGCTTTGTCGGCTCGGTCACGTCGGATCCGAGCCTCGCCAGTGCGGCGAGAGCCGTCTGCACGTCGACACCGGCGTCATTCGCTATCTCGAATACTCGCCGACTCCCCATGCTTCGATGATGTCGCATGCCATCGGGAGCCGAAACTCCCCAAGGTGGTGCCGCGATCGGGAAGCTGGAGGATCTCGACTGGTGTCCATGGATTAGGTCGACGAGGAACGGAAAAGCATGCTGAAGCACGTCTTTCCAGGGGTGAAAACCGTGCACCGCCGATCCACAACGATCAGCGGTGCGGTAATGCGCTCGATCAACGACGCTAAAGTACCTGATGAGACTCCAAATCCGATGCACATATGGCACTGCCGACAAGAACGTGCACCGCCGATTGCACCGCGACGCAAAACACGGTTTTCGCCGCCCCATCAGGCTAAATAACCCAATGCACCGTATGCACCGCGAGATTTCAACTTTTCTATGTGTGCGTGTGTGCGCGCATGTGTGTGTATAGATTCTCGAAACTGGCGGTGCATAAGGTGCATCTCTCTGGTTTCTCTATCTTTTTATTGAAAAATCAAGAGAAAACACCCAAAACCGTGCACCGCCGATGGAAATTGGCAAATCAATCGGCGGTGCAGGCAAAACCAGAAACACGTCCTCACCCGCCATTCTCACCGACGAGCATGCACCGCCGAATTTTCAATCGGCGGTGCATTTGCTGTTTGTCGCTGAAAAACAGCGCCCCTAAGCACGTAAGAGGAGGCAAATAACTAGCGCAACAGCGAGCAAGCCCTCAGCACCGCCACCGGCGAGCTCAACTGCCTGAGCACACACCGGCCCGCCTCACTCGAAGAACTCATGCACTGAGCGCCGCGCGCGATTGCACCAACGAGTTGCTTCGTTCTTGCGTCGACCAAATACGCACAGATGCGCCGCTGGCCAAATCCTGGTCCGCGATCGCCGATGCGCTCGAAGCCTTGGCAGCCTCCAACGTCCGACAGAAATACGGCACCAAGCGCACCGTCCCAAGCGCTCGCGTCCATCTCCTCGAGAGCGGAAATGGCGGCATGCTGCCGGCGGAATGCAAAAGCTTTACGACACGAAGCCCGGGACGGCAGTAGGCTGACCAGGCTGGGCATTGCACCCGACATATTGCCCGACAAGAGACCGCACTCTAGGATGACAGCAAGACCACCGGAGGTGGAATCATGACCGATTCAGCGACACGAGTCTCGGGGCCGCGGGTGCAGATAAACGCCCACGCACGGTCAGTTGAGCTCAGCGTCACCGATGTCGCCGCTGCGCTGCAAGAGCAGCTGGGCCAGGCGCTCCTCAGCGTCATCGTCGGGCGGGACACGCGGACGGTCGCCCGTTGGGTGAGCGGTGACGTTCAGCCTCCGCAAGCATCAGAGCAGCGCCTCCGCGACACGCTTCAGATCATGACCCTGCTCACGACGACGGACGCCGCGCCTGTCGCTCGAGCCTGGTTCATGGGAATGAACCCACGGCTGAATGACGAGACCCCGGCTGAGGTTCTCGCCGAAGGCCGCGCACGAGAAGTGCTCGCCGCCGCACGAGCCTTCATTAATGCCGCATAGCCGAGACCCCGCGCTCAACAAGGTGGCGCATCTGCTTTGGCGGGTAGATCCGCCACCGTCGGGCGGATATTCGGCCGCCACTTCGAGCCCGACTAGGTTGACGCTCCGACCATCACCCGGCCTCCTGGACTACCACAGATGGTTACGACGGACTGAGAACGCCTAGTATCAGCCGATCGCCACATAGCTGAGATGCGCCGAGCGACAGACAGGACACAGCCAGTACGGATGCTCAATCGTCCCTGCCAGGTCGAGCCGCACAAGGCACTGCGGGCAGTTCGGAGCCTCGAACGAGGCGTCGTCGTCGTCGTCGTCCATGGTGGCAGTATGCGCCGGTGGCCCGCAGGAGGGAAACCCCTGTTGCTACTGGCTCGACCGCGACGTCCGCGCTTCTGGTGCCCGCCGCGGCTCTTCGATAGCGACCCCGGTAGTAGTACCAGTAGTAGTAATTACGAGTAGCGGTGATAATGACACTAGTGGTAGCGTGTCGGTGGCGACCATGTTACTACCGAATTGAGGACCATGAGCGAGACCAGCACCGAAGCGCGAGTCCACGCAGCTGCCGACAGCATCGAGCGCGACGGAGGAAAGCCTACTGTCGCAACCGTCCGGGAGCGCGCCGGCGTCAACAACGCTGACGCCACCCGCTATCTCCGTGGATGGCGAGAGGTGCAAGCTTCGTCAGGCGCGACGATCGGTGCGCTTCCCGCGGCGCTCGTGGAACAGTTGCATCGAGTCGCCGGCCTGATGTGGGGGGAGGCGTCGACGCTGGCCGCTGCATCGCACGCGGCTGTCGAGCGGGAATGGCGGGCGCAGGTAATGCTGCAGGAGGAGGAGATCACCGAGCTTGGGGAGAATCTCGACGCTGCGGATCAGGCTGCGATCGTTGCAGCCGAGGCTCACGCGAACGAACGCACGGCGCTTGAGGCGGCGCTCGAAGCAGCTCGAGCCGATGAAACGCGTGCGACGGCAGAGTTGCAGGCTGCTGGACAGGCACGGGCCGATCTGGAGAGGCAGCTCGTTGAGGAACGGGTTACCAATCAGACGCTGCGTGAGACGCTCGCTGCGTTGATTGCGCGTATCCCAGGAGCCGACGAGGACAGGTAACCCTTCAGCCGCCACTTGCCACGACAGCCTTGGCGCGGGCAACTGCGAGAGGAATCCTCTCCTGCTCGATGCGGCGGTTCCGTGACCATGACGGGTGCACCAGACCGAGGTAAAGCTTGCGCTCGTCGTCAGTGAGATACGGCACGGGACGAGGCTCCCGCGCTGTCAGCACAACGCCGTGCTTGTTGACGTTGGTCCCGTACCGCTCCCAGAAATCGAACGACTCAGTGTCCATGAACATCGAGCGCGCCGGGACACCAGCTGCGCGGAAGCCGTCCAATATCTCCAGCCCGTCTGCGTCCATGTCGCCCCAGTAGATGATGGCCGAGGCGTTCACGAGCCAGCCGAAGGATGCGATCGTCCCGCCTCCTCGGCCCACCCCTTCGACGCTGATGGCACCAGGAAGCTCGGGGAAGTTGACGGCGGTGTCCTTATTTTCGGAGATGATCACAACCTGCGGGGCATACGCCGGCGCGAAGCTATCTCCAACGCTGGCGCTGTCGTGCTTGCGTCCTCCTCGCGCGAGGTAATCAGGGTCGAGATAGCTGAAGTGGATCCTCGGCGGATGATTACGGGCAAGAGCGAGGTCCGGCTTTCCGGCGAGGGTCGCTACCAGATGCTGTCTGGTGTCCAGCCATTTCGCGTGGAAGCCCTCCAGCGGCACCTGCCGTGGCGTGAGACCGTCCGCAGAGTTCTCGGCGAACCACGCGCCTGCCCGCAGCAGTAAGTCGAAGTCGACGTCGGTGAAGCCGTCGACTGCTTTCAGAAGGCCGGAGAGCCCCACCAGCTCCGGGAACCGCAGGCGCAGCTCGGTCAGCCGGTCACGACCCCTCTCAAGACGGCTCTGCCACTCGGCGCCCAAAATCCGTGCAGCCTCGTCGATCGAAGGGACGAACAGGTGCGAGGGAATCGAGTGGGTGACGACACCAATACGCTTGGCACGGTCCACGAGCTCGGCGTTGAATCCCTGCGCCCAGTCGCGCCAGTCCGCGACAACACGGACCACGGTGGTGAAGTCATCTCCGATGGCGCGTGAAGAGCCCCCCGACAGCGGGAATCGATGCGGCCACGCCGCTTTGTCGCTCTCAAGGGTGAGCGTCTGCGCCCACGTCTTCGTCAGGCGGCTCTCGATCGCAGCGACAATGTCAGCGGGTTGCTTCATACTGTGGTGCTCCCGTCATCGAGCCCACGCATCTCGAGGACGTAGGACCGGTTCGTGGTGAGGTTCTTGGCGATCTCCACGATGACCTCTGCGTGGGGCTCAAGAGAAGGTGCCTTGTCGACAGGGGCACCGATGATCAGCTGAAAGCCCAGGCCGCGCCACGCCTCAACAGCGCGCGCCGTGAACTGCCCGTCCGCCTTAATGAATCCCTCGTCGAGGAAGACCGGGGCGAACCTCGGACGCGAGCGTTGCTGGTCCCCGAGCTGGAACCGCAGTGCACTACCGACGATGAAGGCGATCAGCTCCTGCATCTCGCCACCGCTCTTCCCTTGGAGCGACGTGTAGACGCTCAGGGTGGCCCCAGCGAGGTCCCGACGCTCAGCGCTGATCTCGACGTGCTGGCGGACATCGAGAAGACGGTCGCGATTTGCCACGTCGACAAGCTCCCGAGGAAGCCGCACATCGTCCTTGCGCCGGATCTGGGCCATGAATCGCCGCAGGTCCTTGAAGCGCTTCTCCAGTTCCTCGTCGCTGAACCCTGTGGTCGCCATCCGGGCATGCTGGTGCAGTTCCTTGCGGAACTGCACCACCAGGTCGCGTGTGAGTCGGCGCAAGTGGATGTGGAGCCGGTCGCTCGTGGCGCCGAACGGCAGGTCTTTGAGGATCAGGTTGATGGGTTCGAGGCGGTCCTCGATCTCCTCGATAGCCGAGCTCAGACCAGTGGCCAGCTGCTGCAAGTGCTCGCCACTCCATACCAGCAACCGGCGCCGCCACTCGTCGCGCCGCTCGCGCAAACCTGACTGCACGATGCCATCGAGAATGGCTGCGTAATCGTCGTAGAAGGAAACCGTCTCGCCGCGATTCGGGTCGTCGTCGTAATCCTTGTTGTACCGCTTGAAGATCGCCTCAAGCTGCTGCGTCAAACGCATCACCTCGACCTGGGCTTCATCGTTCCGGCGTTTCAGTTCGGTGCGCAGGCGGCTGAGCTGCCGCTCGAAGGACTCCGGGAGTTCAGCTTCGTCTACGATCACCTTCGCCCACAGGGCGTCCAGATCGCGCGCCAACTCGTCGCGAAGTAGGACTCCGGCATCGTCCACGCGGGCAAGAACGGGATTGATCTCGTCTTCACGCTCGCAATACTTCAGGTGAACATCGTTGAGGTCGCTGATCGCACGATTCAACAGGTGACGCTGCCCCTGCACGCGTTCCAGCTCGTCGCTGAGCTCTGATATCTGGCGGTCGAGCTCGCCCAAGACGTCGTTGTTGTCGCGAATCTCGTCGCGACGTCGCGACAGATCCTGCATTTCCGCCACCGCGGCGGCAACGTCGAGATCCGGCCATATCTCGCTCAGGACGCGTCCGTACGCTTCTTTCCTCGAACTGAGGGACGCGATTCCTGCGCCAATCCGGGCAGCCTCATCTTCGATTGTCTTCAGCTGCGCCTCGAGGATCTGCCGCTCCTGTGCAAGTTCAACCTTGAGGTCGGCGTTGTCGAAGCCGATGACGTTGCGCGAAGACTGGCGGCCATGGCTGCCTCGCCGCCCTCGCCGGGTCTGGCCCGCAAGAGTGATCCGCAGGTCGTTGCCATCCAGCTGCCCAGGACCCGCGACGCAGAGTGCGTTGCGTGAGGGATGCTGCACGTAGTCGGTGACCCAGCTCTGGTACGGCGAGTCCTTGAAGCGAAGCTTCCCTGCAACGCGGTCTGGCTCGAGGATCGACTGCTGCTGGGTCTTCGACCGGGCAACTCCCTCAAAGTTGAGACGCCCCTTCAGGTGCAGGGTGTCGATATTCCGGGAGAAGCGCTCCAGGTGCTCCAGCGGGACCAGCATGAGCCGGGCGCCGCTGTACAAAGAGGTCTCGATGGCGGTTCGCCAGTGCTCCTCCTCAGGCATGACGTCAATCAACTCAGCCACGAACGGGAGATCTGACAGATCGAGCCCTGAGGCCTCGGCGACCGCCTCACGCATGTCGTGGAGGTGCTGGTCGACCCGCCCCGAGCGGTTATCAAGGGAGTCCAGCTCCAGGCGGATATCTTTCAGGCGATCCCTGATCGGCCAGCTGCCCTCGCGGACCTCGTCGCGCCGAGTACTCAACCGTTCCGCTGCGTTTTCATGCTCGGTGAGGAACTCACGACCCTTTTCCTGGAGGCTCTCAAACTCCTCGCGGGATGTGATCGTCGCTGTCAGCGACATGGTGTCCTTCACCAGTCGAGCCCGGCGTTCCTCGCGTGTCTTTACCTGAGTCCCGGCAGCCTCGATCAAGTTGCCGAGGTCGATCAGCAGATCACCGCCTGCCTCGCTGTGCGCCTTCTTCGTCGCTGCGAGCTGGCTCGTGAGTCGCTGCTCCGTTGCGTGGAGTTCGTTCAGCGTCGCGCGGTCATCAAACGCAGCGGAGCGGTTCTTCTCTATGGCGCGGGCGAGGATCCCGCTATGCCGGCGCATACGCCAGAGCCCGGCTGGGGAGGATTCAGCATCCAGCGCACCGAGCTCGTTGTCATTGTCGATCGCGTCCTGCGCCCGGACCAGCGCCTCGTAGGCGCTTGTGATCGGCTCAAGCAACTCAGCGCGTTCCTGAGCCGTCACCATCTCCTGGTAGACGTCTTCCAGCCGGTCGAAGTGCTCGATCGCGGAGTCGGCCTTCTCATACGAGTCGGGCCGATCGATCACGAGGTCCTTGTACAGCTTGTCGACCGTGGAGATGTCCTCGCTGGCCTGGATGCGTGCCAAGAGACGCAGCGCGTTCGTGCCGTCACCACCCGTGCCGATGCCGAGCTTGACAAAGAGCGCCTGCGCGAAGGAGTTGTACGAGTCGAAAGTGGCCATATCTGGCCATGAGGCCTTCAGCTGGCGCGGCGGGAAGTGAAACTCGCCCATGGTCGCGAACGGCTTCAGTTCGCGCAGGTCCAATTCGCCGGGGACCGTCATCAAACGCATGACGTTGATGTCGGCTGAGCGCGCGGCACGCGCAGGAACGAAGTATGCCCGCGCCGCCGTGTGGCGCTCACCGGTCTCGCTGACGAACGTCATCGCCACAGCGCCCCAGGTGGGCGTCCCGCGGCCCCGCATCACGCGGTCGACGACTTCGCCTTCTTCGAGCGTGTCGTCGAGTTTGCCGCGGAGATAGCTCAGCAGGTTTCGCTGCTCGGCCGAGCGGGCGCGGCCTGATCCGGAGTCGTTAGACGCGCCGTTGAACGGCACGTTCGGAGGCATCATCAGCGCGAGGTACGCGTCCAGCAGCGAGCTTTTCCCTGCGCCAGACAACCCACTGATAACGGTCACCTCGGGGGCAAAACGTACGCTCGCGTGCCCGTGGAAGCCGCCCCAGTTCACGACCTGAAGCTGCTCTGCCCGCCACTGCGGCTCGTTGGTCTCGATCATCGCCGAGATCTGCTGGAGCAAGGTCACGAGGATTCCTCTTCGGTCGGTTCGGCTTCAGCCTCGGGGCCGATCTCGGGGCCGATCTGGGGGCCGGATTCATTGCGTACGTTGATCCACGTCAGCAGGTTGTTCAAAACGGGCGCCGGAAGCATCGTCTCGATCGCTGACGAGATCCGGAACACGCCGTCTTCGTTGGTTTTCATGAGAAGCCCCGCGCTCGTGAGGGCCTTGATCGCCCTGCCCGCCCTCTTGTCGTCCGAGACCTGGTTGGTGGCAGACTCCGGTCTGTTGTCGCGGAGGAACTCCAGCATGTCTGCCTCGCTGATGGGGGACTGCACCTCGCCACGAATCTCGTCGTTCCGGGCTTGGACCCGGAGGAAAACCAGCAGCGCAGTCTCCTCACGCTGCCAGATCGTGTCGTGCACGAGGGTGGGGAAATCGCGCCCACCGGTGTCGGAGCTGACAGGGCGCTTGTAGGCGACTTCGCGCTTTGCGTCGAACTTCAGCTCGAGGAAGAGGTCGTTAAGTCGCTTGCTGATCGCCTGCCGCGAGGCGATGAGCGTATTCCACTCCTTCGGGTGGCTCTCGGATGTGATGAACCGATTCTTCAGCAGCACGACAAGGGCGCGACGCTCCTCGAGGTAGAGCCCGCCCTCGTCACCGTCGAAGTATGAGTTTGTGGAGGCTGGCTCAACGTCCTCAACAGCCGTGCTCGCGACTTCGTCGCGGATGTCCTCGACTATTCCCTCGGCAACAGGCACAGCCGGGTCACCCCATTCGGGTTCCACGACGTCGCCGCGGGTCTGCTCGATAAAGCTCACAGTTCTTCCTCCTCCGGGGAGCTGCCTGGTGCAAGCACCGGCACATTGAACATCCGCGTGGTCCCATCGGGGCGGATAGCGAAATAAGTCTCAGTCTCGGGTGTCGGGGCGAGGTCGTCATTGTTGGTCGCCAGGTGAAGCAGGCCCAGCACGTCCACCGGCCGGCGTAACTCTTTGGGCAGTTCAGCAAACAGCTCGCCCAGACTCCACTCTCCTGCCCGGTGCTGTGCCTCCTCCAGCGCAGCGTGAAGCTCCGCCATCCGGGGACCACCTCGTTGACGAAGCTCTTCCATCGAGAGCCCTTCGGGCTGCTCGTCATCAGCCTCCGGAAGATCGGGAAGAGGCACGTCGTCGGAGGGGTCGTAATACCGCTCCCGCAGGTGCTCGATTTCCACCTGTCCTGGCAGCAGGCTGACCGGTACGCTTTCCCGCGGCCCTGCTGTCGATAGCCACGTGGACACTGCGCCCTCCAGCGACCTCAAAACACGGTCGAGCTCTCGGTCCTTGGCTGCGTCTCTTGTGGTGATGTAGGTCCGCAACACCTCCGTGACCCGGCTCCGCTGATCCAGCACAGAGTCGAGGCCCTGCCTCATCAAAGGCACGATGCCGCGCAACTCCACACGGTCGCTATCCACGAGGAACGACTCACCCTGGTCAATCAGGACGTTCACATCCTGGCGGAGCTGACCCAGAAGCTCGTCATCGCGCAGGAGCACGAAGGCCCCGTCGAATGCCCGCCCCTCCGGTGTGGAGGCGTGCAGCTGGTCGATGCGTTCCAGATACCGGTCGATGACCTCTCCCGGGACCCGGCGCTCTGAACGAAAGTCCTCCAGGATCTCGCTGCGCACTGTACGGAAAGCCTCTTCGACGCGCTTGAAATCCGATGGCAGCTGCGCAACGAGCGAAAGCAACTCAGCGAATCCCTCCGCCATGCGGTCTTCATTTATCGCCTTGATCTCGCCGCCGGCGTTCAGCCTGTCGCGCTCCACCGTCCGCTCGATGATCTCCGCATCCAGAATGGCGACGCGCGACTCGCGGTCAGGGTTGCTCTCGAGATTGATCCGCCTGGCCGTTGCGAGGATGTTCGAGATACGGTGCTCGCTCAGGCCCGTTCGCTCTTGACGGAGATTCGCGATGAAGTCGAGCGCCTGCTGCGCATGCGACGTCAGCGAGTAGACCTCGTTGCCATCCTGAGTTGTGGACTTGATGAGCCACTGGGACTTCGTCCACCGCATGCAAACCTCCCGGCCAGACCCCGTGGGCACATCATCAGCGCCCGAGGTGGTCATCTCGGCGAGCAGGCTGTCGACCAGAATGTGCAGCCTCGCCGTCGGCACCATCCGCGTCTCGCGCGAGAAACAGGTATTCAGCACAGCGACGACCGCAGGTGCCTGCCGCTGGTGCAGGAGCGTCAGCGTCGGCCGCTCGAACGCGTCAGAGACCCGAGCAAGCTCTCCTGTGATCTCGCTCACTCGTCAGTCCCCTCGCCGGTGAATGCACTGTCGTGTCCCAGCTTGACAGCGACCACGGACATTCCGGACTATGAAGGACGCCTTTCGCACACCCAGTAAGGGTGGGCGCGTTTCACGCACGGTTACGAACCCGAACGGGAACGTTGCTGGCGCTCGAGACCGCGTCGACGGCGGGTTCGCAAGCGGTTCGTACGGGTCTATCCCGCTTCCTAGAGGGACAGAACGCGCGTCCGTCCGTCAGCCGCCGCGACAAGTGCGGCTGCCGCCCGAACACGTTCATCACCACCAATCGTCGGACTCGACAATCGCGCGCACTTCGCTCACGTCGCCTCCATCGCGGAGGAACACGGCCGGCGTCTTGCGGCCTTTTGCGACTAAATCCTCCTGGGGTGTTGACATGAAGCCAGCCACGCTGTGCCAACCCCATCGCGGGGTTAGTACCTTGATGACTTCGGCGAGCCCCGGAAGGAGTTTGTCGGGGGATCCCAAGTTGAATTGCCAGCTGGGGAAACGGAGTCGGCCGGAAATCTCGACTCCGTACAGGCGCCCCTCGGAGACGGCCGTCGTTACGGCTCCTTCATCCCATCCCAGGAAGCCGGCGGCGTCTTCAAGGGACATCGTGGCACAGAGGTTCGACAAGAAAGCGTCGATCGCACCGAGTTGCAGCGAGCCTTTGTCGACGTCTCTCTTCGCGTCTGCCAGCTCCTCGGCAGTGAAGCTACCCGATTCAATCAAGAACTCCTCCTGCTGTTTGCTCAGTCGCCCATCCCGCGAAACAGGCCTGAGGGTGAGCGCGAACTCCGTCACGGCGTCCACCAGATAAGGTCCGTCCGCGGCCAGATGGGCAATCGCGTCCGCGAGGCGCCTGACGGCCTCATCCGAAACTGGGGTGCCGATTAGTCCATCGGCGTTGTCGGGGCTGGGTGTGGAATCGGTCACATCCAGCAGGGTAAGGGCTTATCGAAGCGATCGCGAGGGCGCCCGAAGACCTTGAAGCGAGGGCAGTGGGGCGAATGTTGTCGTACACGAGCGCAAACGGTCATCGCAAAATCAACAAAAAATGTTGGTCCCCAGAGGGCATGTGCAGATACGAAGAAGTGGACGGAAGAAGTTCGTTTCGGAGGCTTCACGGCATGCAACGTCCACCGCTACCAGTGCCGAGGGGCATTCGTCGATTTGCCCTTACAGCTTTCCGCTGTTCAGTCATCAATAATTCAATACTGCTCAATCGCAGGACCGCAATTTGAACCGATGCTGGCCAGAATTTGGACCGATGCTGGCCAGAATTTGCCCATATAGGACCAGATCATGGCCTCTTCCGGACCAGCTCGTGGACACTGGCTGCCCACAGAGGATGGCGCTCAAGTCTGGCCGCGATTAGACCAGGAGGTGGCCGTCTAACGGTCGGCTCGTGGTCACTCACTGGACTCCGGGCATCAGGCCCTACAGGTCGACCGCAGCGGGGCCGTGGTGTGGGCATCTGCTGGTCAGCTTACGGTCATGCGGTGCCCGGTGGCATCTAGATAGCGCTCTTGAACGCTTCCTTCTCTCTGCTCGAGAGCAGGACTCGAATATTCGCCGGAACCGTTCAGTCTTCATGGCGCGCGCGCTCGATCCCGGCGCGGGTCCAGGGCGGCTTTCAAAGGCGGTATCAGGCACTTCGGGACAGCA
The DNA here is from genome assembly GCF_900115155.1 of Mycetocola miduiensis. GTDB lineage: Bacteria > Actinomycetota > Actinomycetes > Actinomycetales > Microbacteriaceae > Mycetocola_A > Mycetocola_A miduiensis. Next base: position 621,083 of record NZ_FOVM01000001.1, on the reverse strand, counting down.
ACGGGCGGTTGGAGCCACGTTGCGGACGTGCTCGAAACAGGGGTCTTAATCAAGCCCCGCAACTTCGGCAGAACAACGTTTCCGGCTGCACCTCAGGGACCAGAATCCGATTTCACGTGCGGAACCTTCTGGCGTGAATGCGCCCTTCCGGATAGTGAAGAGGTCTCCGCGATGCTCCGACCTGCGCTGTCGTGAGGCGAAGGCAGCCGCGTACCCGCGTCTGCGTCGGTGTCAGGCGAGCATGATGTCAAGGGGTATCAATACGCGCTCCGTCGCTTCGCTCGATGCTTGGACCCACGGTGCCACTTCGTTCTAAACCGTGGGTCCAAGCAAACCCCGACTTACCAGCGAAAAATGATGGCACTGGACCCACCACTTCGCATTGGAACCTGCGGTTTCAGCAGTGGGTCCAGACACGTTGGAACCATCCTTTTCCGCTGATCACATCAGCAATATGACTCGATCCTCCGCTAAAGCTCCGGATTCGAGGGAAAAAGGAAGAAGGGCATAAGGAAAATTGGCACCACCCTGCGTTTCCATTCCGCTTCGCTGCATGGAATCTTGCTTGGTGGTCGGCGTAGCCGACGATTTCTCGCAGCCCACAGGACCATCGCTTCGCTCGGTCTGTTGGGCTTCTCGCCGCTCGTCACTGCGCTCCTCGGGTCCTTACTGCGTCGCTACGCTCCTTGCCCTTCGACGCCCCATCTGGGGCCTCGAAGGGTGCCCGCCAACGATGCCTCGGCTCCGCTTCGCTGCGTCTTGGACACCGTTGGTCGATCACGCGCTTCGCGACATTGATCACGGATGCGGCAAGGCCGCTGAGGAGGGCAACGGAAAGGCTGGCGCCGATCGGTCGCAGCACGCTGTTCATCGAGCGGCCCGAGATGAGGAGTGCTCGACCGAATCTCGAAGGTCTGATCGATTGGTCGTGGTCCTCAGTGACATCCTCTGGACGAGCGTCTGACAACCACGTCCTTTCGGTAATGACTCTTTGGAAAGATTCCGCATGCGAAAGCCGTGCGCTCTTAGCGATCGCACCGGCCGGACGCTGCCTACTGAAAGGCGCGACCCGCGGGACCATGACGAATATCGCGGCTCTTTTTCAGGGGTCGGCGAACTCGGATGGCGAGGTGTGGGCGTTGTTTTTCTAACACGGCGCTGCAGTTCGAGACCTACGAGACCGACCTCGCGGAGAAGCAGAGCGGGCAGCGAAGATGCGCGCACTACTCTCGGAGCGCCTCGACTACGAGCCGCTGCCCGCAGACGACGATGCGCTCCGCGACCGCCTCAGGCGTTGGCCCAGACGAACCTCCTGCTACAAACACGGATTCGAAGTCCGCACAGCCTGCGCAGCGGCGTCAAGGCGTAGTTGCTCACCGTTCTGGCTGAGGCTAGCTGTCTCGGTGGAGCTGCGACGCGAGTTCCGACACAGATTGGGCAAGGAAGTCGACGGCCCTGGCTAGATCGACAACACCCGGATCGTCAGCAATTCCGTTCACTCGCTTCGCTGCCGTTGATGCCTTATCCGCCAGTTCGCGAGCCGTGATATATGACATGTACTTGCCTTCGTCCACCGGTATCCGGTATGCAGAGCCATCTGTGCACACAACTGCCCACACAAGCTCACTCGACGGCGCGAAGAACCGCCAGAACGTTACGGAACGAGTGCTCAATCAGCCTGATTAACAATCAGATACTCCCCGCGCGGGGGCTACCGGTTGCCCCAGGTCGCCCGTATAGACTCTCTACATGGTTCCCCCGCTGACACTAGAACGGCCCGTCGACCGGGTACACGCTCCGGTTGGCAACGACGGCCTAACTGACACCGAGCGTGAGGGTTATGCAGCTGCGTATCGGCTAGGTGCCGCCCGGCCACTCGACGAGGCGGAGCACGAAGCGATGGCGCAGTGGCTCGCCAAGCGTGACCAACGCTAACCATCTGGAGTGGGTGAAGGGCGATAGAACCCATCTCTCCGCCCTTGAACGTTTCGTATGTACTACTCCGGCCGGACGAACCTACGACCCTCATCGCGGTAGATACCACCCTCGCCCATGGGAGCTCGAGGTTCAGTCTTGGTTTCGAGGACAGATGCTCCCCGTGCCCCCCTCAGAGGTAGCCCTGCTGGCGCTCGATCCCGAGACCGACTGCGTAGCTAGTGCTTGTCACTTCGGATTCGATGAGTCCGGAGAACAGTTCATCATTCGTGCTCTCGCGATCAACGTCGACTATCAGCGACGAGGACTCGGTACCAAGACGCTCGGAATCGCCCTCAATGCTCTTGCAGACACAAAAAAGGCATCCGGGATCGACTGCGGTGTGTTCGCCCGGATTCACCCCTTGAACGAGCCGAGCCGCCAACTCTTCACGAACGCCGGATTTATATGCCTAGGTACGTTTACTGCAAATCTCGACACTTGGGTGTACATGGAGTAGGCCGTGAGGCGGCCGAGAAGCCCAGCGATGGAGAACGACGCGCCGAATTGCCCGCGCTGCTTGGTGCGCCTCGAGGTGGCTGGTACCGAGCAGCACCCTTACTGGATGTGCCCAGAATGCCGCGTCGCGTACGTGGGCCGGGTTGCCCTCATTTGATGATGGATTGCCGCCTGCCACGGGGGCAGTAGCAGGCGACCAACCTCACCGTATCGCCAGGATGCACACACATTTGCCCGCACGTTGCCCGTCTGGAGCGAGGGTCGCGCGCCATCACTGAGGGCACGGGCAGAAGGCGATCTGATTCAGAGTCAGATACGCCGTCCAACACGCATACCCAAAGGTCCCTACGTCGCTCACTTGGCGCCGCGGAAGGCTCAACCGACTCGCCCAAGGAGAACTGTGCGGGCTCGTTGCTCCTCCTACAGTTGAGCCAGCGATGTTAGATACCGCACCGATCGAGGAGAAACATGATGAGCGCCAGGCACGACTTTCCGAAGACCGCACAGCAGTTTGCTGAGAACGCGGCAGATCATGCCGACTCCGCCGTGCGTGTGATGAACGACGCCGAGCTGTCCGACTTCCGAGACCGCGCCTTCGAAGAGATGGGGTTCGCAATCCACCAGCTTGGGCTCGCCGTCGCAAAGATCGCGGAGAGCAAGAACCTCTGAGCCAATCTCAACCGCACGAGCCGCGGCCGATCAGCTGACGCACACGTGCACGCGGCTGCGCGCGCGTTTCGGACTGAACTGGTGCACCACTCGCGTTCATGACGTACATGCGCACAGGCACGCGCACGGGTGGTGTCGAATGTTGACCGGAGAGACGCTCGGGCTGGCTGCGTGACTTACGTGTGCACGCGTCTCCGCGCATTTGAGCCGAGACCGGTCAACGCTTCCCTGATTGTCAGAGCGCCCATTGCAGACGTAGATAACCGCTGATGCACCGTTTCAACATGGTCAACGCCATCGGCGCATATCGCCTCCTCAGCGGTGTGCCTCAGTTCCGTCGCGCCAGTGGGCAACGGACGGTGAGGCATGGGGCAAGCGCGCTCTTCACGCCGCCATCAGGTCGCGCGGTCGGTTCTCCCGGCTAACCAGCCAGGCGCTAAGGTCCTCCGGGTCAATGCGCCACCGCGCTGACTTCCCGTAAGACCCGACGTTCATTGCACGGATCTCTCCCTTCGCGATGAGCTGACGCACCCACCACTCGGTGAGTCCAGTCAGCTCGGCTGCGTCCTTGACGGTAAGAAGCGTGCACTCACCCTTGGCTTGCCTTAGTTGCGTAGTAATAGTCACGGTACCAATTTACTACATTTTGTAGCATATGGTAGTAAATCTGTGGCAGTCTGTATTAGGTAAATCAGCGACCATCTAATCACGGAGAACAACAGGAGGGCCCAACATGGCTTTGCACGACTTCACCTCTGGCAGTGAGCCACCGCAGCCATCGAGCGACTCGATGCAACTCCCCGCAGAGTCCTTAATCCTCAACGCTACGTACAAGAAGTCCGGTCTGACTGCGGCCGACCTGGCTGCCGCTACCGGCCTGAGCCTGGGAGCCACCCGGATTGCGCTCTCCGGGATCCGGTACCGCGACGGGGAACCCAAGGTGACCGTCCCGCCCGACCAGACGCTCGCCCTACTTGCCTCCGCTTTGGGAATCGCGCCGGCCGTCCTAAGTGGTCTCGGCCGCGACAGGGCAGCCGAACTCCTCGCCGAAGCGAAGAGCACCGTGGCTGCCCCCGACCTCAACACCACGGCTGCCATCGCTGCGCGGGAGTCTCTGACCCGTCAGGTGCTCGCTGTGTTCTCAACCGACGAGCTGCGGGCCGAGATCGCCCGCCGAACCGAGTCTGAGCGATGACCGTCTATGACCTTTGGAAGAACCTCCCCAAAGACGAAATTGCTAGACGCCGGCAGGCGGGCCGTGATCGCTGGCAGCGACGCTGGCGCGAAGGAACAGGCCGCGACGCCTCGCAGCGCAAGCAGTCATACAAAGAGCATCAGAAGGCTCAGGCGCTTCTCGACGATGCGAACCAGATGCAGAACCCGAAGGCGCAACGCATCCGTCGGGATTCGCTCACCGTCGGTACGCTCCTCGACCGCCACGTAGCTGCCAAAGCTGACCGAGCACCGAAGACCCTCGAGGCCGATCGTCACCACGCCCAAGGCGTCCGAAACCACTTCGGTGATCGACTGGTGTCCACGATCGACACCACGGAGATCGAGATCTGGTCGCAGCGGAATGATGTTGCCCGCTCGAGCCGGAAGAAGCAGCTTGAGATCCTACGTGCTGCAATCAAGCGGGGGATCCGTGACACTTTGGTCGACCGTGACCCCACCGACGGTATCGTCGTCTCACTCGGGCACAAGGAGCTCCCGCATTGGTCGTCCGCGGAGCTGATCGCCGTGATCGGAGCTGCGGCAAGCGACAGGGAGAAGGCTCTTTTGTCGGTTCTCGGCCTCATGGGGCTACGGTCGGGCGAAGCCCGCACGCTGCTCGTTGGCGACCTGGCGCGTGGCCACCTCAGCGTCAAGAACTCTGGCGGTGAGACCGACACAACGAAGACCAGGGCGAGTCGTCGCGTACTCCCAGTTCCAAAAGCGGTGTTGCCCCTTCTTGAGTATCAGGTCGGCGGGCGCCTCCAGACCGATTGGATGTTCCCGAGTCCGCGGACGCCTGGTCAGCCGATCGGCAAGAGTTACGTCTCGGACGCTGTGACCCGTGCCGTGGCTCGAGCGAACCAGGATCGCCGACAACCCGTCGAGCGCATCAACGTCCATGGACTTCGCCACACCTTCGCGGCCATCGCGCTTTCGGAGGCGGGAGCTGACTTGCTGTCGGTATCTCGCGCCATGGGCCACGCCAGACCGTCGATCACGCTCGACCAGTACGGCCATCTAGCCCCGGCGGGACTTGCGCCTCTCATGGCCAAGATGGACGCGCTTACCGACGGTGTGCTCTAGAGGCGAACCGGGCAACAGGCAGCCTCCCGATGTTCCTCTTGACAGAGCCTCCTCCTCTTCCTCCTAATAGCTCCTGCTGTCCTCTTAATAGAAGGACGCTTCGGTGGATACGCTGATGAGCATGTTCCTTAGCTCCCCTCGCGGCTTTCGCTCCTCCCAGACTCGTGACGAGCGTCTCGCAATGCTGGACGAGGTCGACCGTGTCCAGCCTCTCCGGGAGTGGGCGATGTCGGTGGAGGCCCGAATGCCAGGCCGCATCGTTCCGAGCTTCGATCCCGCCGAGGCCGGCGTTGAAGCTCGCACGCTGTTCGTACTTGAAGCTCCCGGACCGATGACCAATGCTGTTAGCGGGAGTCGGCGCCCAGGATCCGGGTTCATCTCCGTCGACAACGATGACGTGACCGCGGAGAATCTCTGGCGGGCAAGGGAGGCGGCGGGATTGCACAGCGGCTTCCTCGCCTGGAACATAGTCCGGTGGTATCTCGGACCGGCATCCGTGAAGCCGAAGGTCGCCGAAGTGGCCGAGGGAGCGGCCTCTCTACTTGAGCTGATGCGACTGCTTCCACGGCTCGAGACGGTCGTGCTGTCCGGCCGGTTTGCTCAGCGCGGCTGGCAAGCGAACATAGAACGATCGTTGCGGCGACCTGTACTGAACGTGGTCGAGACTTGGCATCCGGGGCCGAAATCGATGAACCAGCCCGGGAAGCGCGCCGATTTGATCGCCGCTCTGCGAGGCGTGGCAAACGGTCAGCGAAACGGTGCGCCCTAGGTGCGCCTCGACTAATTCCCACACTGCCCCTGATCAGGGAAAACGCGCTCTATCATCATGCTTTGCAAGCAGGAGGTCAGGGGTTCGATTCCCCTAGGCTCCACAAAAAATACGCCTTCCTCATCATGAGGTGGGCCTTTTTCGTACCAGGCACCGAAGCAGCCGCATGAGTATGGTGACCTCATGGATATTCGAGTGGCTGCGTACGGAGTTATCATCGATGGCGATCGCATCCTCCTCGCCCACTGGCGTGAACACGGCCGCAGCGGCTGGACGTTGCCCGGTGGTGGCATTGATCCGGGCGAAGACCCAGCGGACGCCGCCGTTCGCGAGATCTTCGAGGAGACCGGCTATACAGCCGAGCTGGCTGACCTTCTCGGTATCTCCTCATTCGTGGCGCAGCCGGAGGACCGCCTTACGCCGGGTGCGACAGAAGCGCTGCACGGCCTGCGGATCATTTACCGGGCCCACGTGACCGGCGGCGAGCTCACCCACGAGATCGGCGGATCGACTGATCAGGCCGCATGGCATCCTCTGGCAGCGATCCCGTCCCTCAACCACGTGGCTCTCGTCGACGTGGCCCTCGGCATGCTGTAACCTCTCGGCACAGTTACATTGAGGCGGTCCGCACCCCAGCCCGGATCGCAAACAGGGCTTGCCCTCAACAGAAAATGGCCGGTCCCAAACGGGACCGGCCATTTTCAGAAGCAGGAATTCAGAGGTTGGGCAGTGCCGGCTCTTCATCCGCGACCCAGAGCTCGTCGTCTGCCCGGAAGGTCTGCCAGACGGCATACGCCACGCCGGCAGCAGCGAGAACGCCTGCGCCGACGGCGATGACGCTGCCGACATTGGACTTCTTGGGCGGCGGCTTCGGCTGGAAGCGCTCGAGGGCCGCACGGACCCGGTGGTCCTTCGCGATGTCTCCGATGGACAACGCTGTACCGACGACCCCACCGAGAACCGGGAGGACCGTCTTGTCGAGGCCACGCTTTGCACCCTCGACAACGCCGCGAGACGCAGCGTATCCGCGGTCGACGACCGGCTGGACCTTGTGCTCGTACGTGCTCACGACGGAGGGAACGACCTGTTCACGGCCATATGCACCCAACTGCCTGCTCGCCTCACGGGCGACATGGTTGGCGTGGTCAAGAATCTCCTGTTGGGCTCGCCACAACTCATTGGCCTCACCCTTGAGTCGCTTGAGTTCTTTCTTGCGCTTGCGTGACAGACTCACCGCTGACCTCCATTGATCTCGTTTTTGACGCGACAGAACTCCATCTTGCCACCGAATGCCCCGAACACCACCCGGACGGGGTCGATGGTTGTGTAAGAATTGAAAACATGTCAAAGCACACCGCTGTCGCAACCCTCCACACCAACTACGGCGATATCAAGGTCAACCTCTTCGGAGACCACGCCCCCAAGACGGTCAAGAACTTCGTAGGACTCGCCACGGGCGAGGCGGACTGGACCGACGAGCGCACCGGTGAGACCAAGAAGAACACGCCGCTCTACAACGGCGTCATCTTCCACCGCATCATCCCCGGCTTCATGATCCAGGGCGGAGACCCGCTCGGCAACGGTACCGGTGGCCCCGGATACAAGTTCGACGACGAGATCAACCCGGAACTCAACTTCAACGAGCCGTACATGCTCGCGATGGCAAACGCCGGAAAAATCGCAGGCAAGGGCACCAACGGGTCGCAGTTCTTCATCACCGTCGGCAACACGAGCTGGCTCCAGGGCAAGCACACTATCTTCGGTGCTGTCGAAGATGAAGCCAGCCGCAAGGTCGTCGACAAGCTCGCTGAGGTTCCTCGTGACGCCCGTGACCGCCCCCTCGACGACATCGTCATCGAGAGCGTCACGGTTGCCGACGCCTAAACAGCGAACAACAACCGGCTCTCCTCTGAGACATGTCCGATGAGCCAGTCGTCCGTGCCGCCTGTTCGCTCAGGTAATTTCTGTTACCGGCATCCCGATCGGCAGAGCTTTGTTCTCTGCCAGCGGTGCGGGCGCACGATCTGTGGTGAATGCCAGACCCCGGGCGCTGTCGGAGTGATCTGCCCGGAGTGCATGAGGGAGCAGCGCAAGACGACGCCGCGCGCTCGGACAGGGTTCTTCAGCCGGAGCGGAGACCGTCCCCTCGTCACATACATCCTGATCGCCGTTACGGCGTTCGTGTTCCTGCTGCAGCTCATCCCGGGACTCGGGGTGACGCAGCAGCTCCTGTACGCCGGCGTGTACTCGCTCCCGTCTGGTTTTTATCCGGGATATGACTTCGAGCCCTGGCGGATGCTCACCACGGTGTTCGCTCATTCCCAGGGCTTCATATTCCACATCGCCCTGAACATGTACTCGCTGTGGCTCTTCGGCCAGGCGCTCGAGCCGATGCTGGGGCGAGCGAGATTCCTCACGCTTTATCTCATTTCCGGTTTCGCCGGGTCGCTCGGAGTATCGTTCCTCGCCGGAGATTTCGTTCCGGTGGTCGGAGCATCCGGTGCCATCTTCGGCCTGATGGGAGCGTTCCTCGTCATCCAGCGCAAGCGCGGCGGCAACATGAACGGGCTGCTCGTCCTAGTCGGAATCAACCTCGTGATCGGCTTCATCCCCGGAATCAACGTGGCCTGGCAGGCGCACGTCGGCGGGCTTGTCGGTGGTGCACTGGCTGGGCTGATCTACTACGAAACGCGACACCTCAAACACAAGAGCAGGCAGATCGTCCTGATCGTCGCGCTCTGCGTGGTTCTCGTGGCACTGAGTCTCGTCCCGTTCGTGAGCACTTTCATTCTCTAACCGACTAGAATCGCCCATATGGCACGCGACAAGACGAAGAGCACCCAGGCCGCCCCGAGCACTCAGCGCTCCGGTGAGCAGGCACCCAACCCCGTGTGGTTCAAGCCAGTCATGTTCGGCTTCATGCTCCTCGGCCTGGCCTGGATCATTGTGTTCTACGTGAGCCAGGGCGCGTTGCCCGTCCCCGCGCTCGAGTCCTGGAACATCGTTGTCGGCTTCGGTATCGCATTCATCGGCTTCCTGATGACAACCCGCTGGCGCTAGTTTCCACAGGTCGATCCACACACGCCCGGGATTCTCCACACCTCGGTTGTCGCGGATTTAGAAAAGCCCAGACCAGAGTTATTAACAGGGTTATTAACACTGTGGACAATTACACGGGTGTAATTATCCCCAGCATGTGGATAACCCTGTGCAGAAGTCTCCGGTCACACAACGGCACACGGATAGACTGACGAAATGCCCGCCAGCCCGCCGTCCGATCGCTCGCGGTCCCGCAGGGGGCGAAAACACGCACGGGTAACCGGGCTCGGGGTGCTCGGCGAACTGCTCGTCACCGGCGGCGTCCTCGTCCTGCTGTTCCTCGTCTGGCAGTTATGGGTCAACGACGCAGTCCTTCGTGCCTCCCAGGACCGTGCAGCCTCACAGTTGAGCGAAAGCTGGCGGGCCAGCCTTCCCGTGCAGGAACAGTCGTCAGCGGAACTGATGGATCCGGTTGTTCTCCCTCAGCCCGGCGACGGCAAGGTGTTCGGCATCTTGCGGGTGCCACGCTTCGGAGGCGACTACGCGGCCAAGCTCGCCGGCGGCGTGTCCGCCTCCCGCACGCTTAACCCCCTTGGTCTCGGGCATTACCCCGACACCCAGATGCCGGGCGAGCTGGGCAACTTTGCCATCGCCGGGCATCGCAACACTCACGGTAAACCTCTGAATCTGATCGGTGAGCTTCACGTCGGTGACGCGATCGTCGTGGAGATTCGTGAGGGCTGGTACACCTACCGCTTCCGGACACTCGAGTACGTGGCACCGTCCGGGGTCGGGGTCCTGAATCCGGTGCCGCAAGTCGACGCGGTCGAAGCATCCGACTCCATCATCACCCTGACAAGCTGCAACCCGGCTTTCTCAACCGCGGAGCGTATCATCGCTTATGGTGCGTTCGAATCGTGGACACCCCGCAGCGCAGGGACACCCGCATCGCTGACCCAGGAGAACTGACGTGTACGGAGCGTTGTGGCGAGCCTTGCCCGGCCCGGTCTGGGTTCGGGTGCTGCTCGTGTTCGTTCTCATCGCTGTAGTTTTGTATGTGTTGGGAACCTGGGTGTTCCCCTGGGTCCAGTCGTTCGTTGACACCCAGGAAGTAACCGTTGAAGAATGAGAGGCCCACGTGACGCGCGTATTGGTGATCGACAACTACGACAGCTTCGTCTATACACTCAACGGTTATCTTCTCCAGTTGGGCGCTGAGACCGACGTACTTCGGAACGACACCTTTTCCGAAGCGGATGCCGCAGCGCGGCTCGCCGAGTACGACGCGGTCCTCGTGTCGCCCGGCCCGGGAAAACCCGCTGATGCCGGCGTTTCGGTAGCGATGGTGAAAGCCGCTCTTGCGGCGGACACCCCACTGCTCGGCGTCTGCCTCGGCCACCAGGCGATCGCTGAGGCGTTCGGTGCAACCGTGACCAACGCCGACGAGCTGATGCACGGCAAGACGAGTATCGTCGAGCACGATGCCAGCGCCTTCTATGCCGGTGTACCGCAGCCATTCACGGCGACCAGGTATCACTCCCTCGCTGTTGTCGACGGAACGGTGCCTGATGACCTCGTCGTCACGAGCCGCACCAGCGGCGGCGTCATCATGGGTCTCCGACACAGGGACGCACCAATCTATGGGGTTCAGTTTCACCCCGAGAGCGTGCTCACCGAGGGTGGCTACCTCATGCTCGGCAATTGGCTTGCAGCATCCGGACTGCCAGGCGCCGCTGAGACGGCCAAGGGGCTGTCTCCCCTCGTGCACGTCTAGCATTCCTCGCACAGCGAATATTGCGGGGTCGATGACGCTGAGTGACTGCGGACTGGCGGTTTCTCGGGCGAGAAGCCCGCGGTATCGGGCGCACGCGATACTCCCCTGTTCGCGGGGTGTCAAGCCTTAGGCCGAAGCTTGGCGTTGGCAGTGGGTCGGGCGAAGATTTCTTCACACGACTCGAGGCCGTGCTGCCGTGTCATTCCTGACCCGGTTGGCCGGTCTCCTCCGAGGAGGAAGAATCATGACAGAAACCTCATCAAGCGCCGCCGACACGTCGACCACCGACCGCGTGCGTGGCGCTGGATCGCATATTGCCGGCACCGCAGCAGACGAGGCTGCCAACGTGAAGAACGAAGTCGGATATCAGGCCAAGAACCTGGTCGGGCAGGTTCGCACCCAGGTGACCGGTCAGGTTTCCACACAGAAGGACCGCGCGGCGGACGGCATCCGCACAGTCAGTGACCAGCTCCGCTCTATGGCGGACTCGTCAGAGACCGAAGGGATGGCGTCCAACCTCGTCTCCCAGGCGGCATCACGCGCCGGTGACGTCGCGGGATGGCTGGAATCGCGCGACCCCGGTGACCTGCTCAATGAGGTCAAGCGTTTCGCACGCCGTCGCCCAGGCGTCTTCATTGCCATCGCCGCCGGTACCGGAATCGTTGTCGGTCGACTCGCGAAATCGCTGACGAGCGGAAACGACTCGTCTGACCAGGACACTAGCTACCGGGCAGGCCGCACGGACTACATCGGCGAAGACCCGACGATCGCCACCGGTGCTACGTACAGCGGAACGACCGCATACGGTGAGAACGGATACACCACCACACCTGGATACAGTGCTCCGACGGGTTCTCCGGATTACCAGACAAGTGGTGACGTTCGATGAGTCAGCCTTACGTACCCGAACCTGACGACCGGCGCGAGTCTCTCGGCCAGCTTCTCGGCGAGGTTACGAAGGACATATCCACGCTCTTCCGCCAGGAGGTCGAACTGGCCAAGGCCGAGATCTCCGCGTCGGCGAAGAAAGCGGGTAAGGGCGCCGGCATGTTCGGCGGCGCTGGCGTCGCCGGATTGCTGGCGCTCGTCTTCGTTTCGGTCGCGTTGTGGTGGGGTCTTGGGTTCCTGACCGGCCTGGTCTGGTCCGCCATCATTGTCGCCGTCATCTGGGGCATCGTTGCCGCGATTCTCGCCATGCGCGGCAAGAAGGAAATCGAAGAGATCCAGGGTGTCCCCAAGACGGTGGAGACGCTGAAAGAAGTTCCCGAGGCATTCAAAACGAGTGAGGACTAAAGATGACAAACGATCCTGAAGCAATCCGACAGGAAATCGAAGAGACCAGGAGCAACCTCAGCTACGACGTGGACGCCCTGGCCGACAAGGTGAGCCCCTCGAGCATCGCTCAGCGGCAGACGGAGAAGGTGAAAGGTATGGCCAGGAAGGTCAAGGACAGTGTCATGGGTGCGGCGGAGGACGCCAAGTCCCACGTCAGCGACGCCGCATCGAACGTCGGCGACAAAGCATCCAGTGTCGGAGACGTCTCGCACCGGGCCGTCGACAAGGCGAAGGGCAACCCGATTGCCGTCGGCCTGATCGCGTTCGGAGCCGGTCTGCTCGCCGCATCCCTCATTCCGGCATCCGAGAAGGAGAAGGAACTCGCGCAGACCGCGAAGGAGAAGGCCGCCCCGCTCGTCGATGACCTCAAGGAGACCGCGAAGGGCGTCGCTGAGGACCTGAAGGAGCCGGCGAAGGATGCCGCTGAGTCCGTCAAGGGCGCCGCCGCTGATGCCATCTCCAACGTCAAAGACGACGCAACCAGCCAAGCGAACAACGTCAAGGGCAACGCTGGCGACTCATCCGAAACCACGTTCACCACGGGGTATGTCTCCCCGGACAGTGGCGCATCGCCCCTTCTGGACGACGAGCCCGTCTACGACGGGACTCGCACCGACGAGCCGTTGCGCTAGTTCGACGGCCGATTTAGAAGCTGACGACAAAGGAACGGCGGTCGGGACAGATGTCGCGGCCGCCGTTCCTCGTGCTCTGGTGAACTAGCCCGAGCAATAGGTCAGTTCGATCATGGAACGCTGCGGCACATCACCAGGGGCAAGCGACTGGGCCGTGACCGGGTTACCGGGAAGGGCCGCGCACGCCGGGTCAGGAACTGGCAGAACGGTCAGGCCGATCGCCGGGTCCTGCATCAGGTCGGTGGCGACCTCGAGGCTCTGGGCGCGCACGTCCTTAATGGTGACCAGGCCGCTGGAGACGACGAGGTTTATCGTCGAGCCCTCTGCGACCTCCGTTGCGGCAGCGGGATTGGTGCTGATCACCGAGCCCGCGGCGCGATCGGGAGAGTTTTGCTTCGAGATCGAACCGGATGCCAGTCCAACGGCGGCCAGGTCGGCTTGCGCCTGTTCCGTGGTCTTGTTGGTGACATCGGGGACGGTGACCCTCGCGGCGCCCAGGGAGACGTAGAGCCGGACGACATCCTTTGGTAGCACCCGGCTGTCTTTGTTGGGGTCGGTGCGGATGACCAGTCCTTCGTCGACCGTCGCGCTCTCTTCCGTCACCACGCTGGCCACGAGGTCGAGGTCGGTCAACGTGTTGATCGCGCTCTCCTCGCTCACGCCGACGAGGTCGGGAATCGGCCGGGACTCGGTCTGCAGGACGGGTGCCTGGCTCAGTGACATGACCCAGATCATGACGGCGACCAGCACGACGGCAATTGATGCGATGCCCGCCCAGATCCACACCACCGGTGGCCGACGCTGGGTCCGGGTGACGGTGTCGTCACTGGTCAGCTGGCGGAGCGCCTGCTCAGTCCGCGACGCCGCAGTGGGAGAGGGGCCGAAGAGCGCGGTGCCGGCGTCATCGTTGTGGTGAGCCGGAATCTTGCCCGCCGCGGCAACGGCGAGATCATCTCGGAAGTCCGCGGCGGTCTGGTAGCGCTCGAATCGGTCCTTCGCAAGCCCCCGCATCACGACGTGGTCGAGCGCCGGGGAGACTTTTCGGTTGACCGATGAGGGCCGGACGGCGGTTTCGCTGACGTGCTGGTACGCAACGGCCACGGCGGTGTCGCCGCGGAACGGTGCGCGTCCGGTCAGCATCTCGAACAGCACGACGGCGGTCGAGTAGAGGTCGGTTCTGGCGTCAACGACCTCACCCTTCGCCTGCTCCGGCGAGAAGTACGAGGCCGTGCCCAGTATCGCCGTGGTCTGGGCGACGGTTGACGACGAGTCGGAGACAGCCCTGGCAATGCCGAAGTCCATCACCTTGACTTGCTCGTCCGGCGTGATCATCACGTTGCCGGGCTTGATGTCGCGGTGGACGACGCCGGCCCGATGCGAATACTCGAGGGCGGTGAGGATGCCTTCGGCAATCGCGACAGCGCGCGCCGACTCCATAGGGCCCTCCGCGATCACCGTCTTGAGGGTGCGCCCGTGGACGTATTCCATGACGATGAAGGGTTCACGTGAAACACGATCGCCCTGCTTCACGGTTTCTTCGCCGGCGTCGAAGACGCGCACGATGGTGGGGTGCGCCATCCGTGACGCCGCCTGTGCTTCCTGGCGGAAGCGAGTCCGGAAGGCCGGATCGTTCGCCAGGTCTGGTTTGAGGATCTTGATGGCGACGGTGCGGCCGAGTTTGGTATCCGTGCCGCGGAATACGTTGGCCATGCCACCGCGCCCGATCAGGTCACCGACGAGATACCGCCCCGCGAGCAGGCGTTGTTCGTCAGCCACTCATTAACTCCTTAATTTCGACCACAAACGGGTCAGGAATATCTTAGTCGTTGACGAATGCTCATTCTTCGACGGTCCGGATCTGGGCGGTGGCTGCCGGGGATTCGCCCGAAGCCGAAGATCCGCAGTAGGCGCTGTAGGTGACGCTCAGGGTGCCGGCGGTGTCTCCGACGACGACCTCGCCCCGGTTGGTGTTGACGTTGCCGCCCTCGGTGGTCGGTGTTCCGCCGGTTGCCGTGATCCGGTAACCGAGCATCTGCATCCCGGCCGGGCACTGCGAGTACGCAGGCCAGTTCACGGTGACCGTTGAGCCGGCCGCGACGTTGACGCACTGGCCCGCCGCGTCACAGCCTTCACCGGACAGGGTGGGAGGAGCCGTCGGAGTGGGGATCTCTGCCATCGGCCCGTACACCGTGACGGTGACGATCTGGCCCTTCTGGAGGTTGCCTTCAGGGTTGATGGCGTACACGATGCCGACCTGGTCCTCAGAAGTCGCTGCGTTCCCGGTCGACCGCTCAGACGCGAGGCCGAGGGTTCTCAGCTTCGCCGCCGCCTCGTCGTAGGTGTCGCCGATGAAGTCCGATGCGCTTACCGTGATGAATTCGTTGGTCGGCGTCGGTGTGGGTTCTGCCGATGGTGTCGCCTCCGGCGTCGTTTCGACCGGCGTCGGCGTACTCGATGTCGCCGAAGGGTTCGCGTCCTCTTCCTGGTTGACCAGGGCGATGACGGTTCCGGTCAGGACGATGGCGAGGATTGCGATGAGCGCGATCAGTGGCCAGGTCCACGCGCTGCGCTTCTTCTTCTTGGTTTCTTCGGTGGTCGGCACTTCTGCGGTGGTCGTCGGAACGGCCGCGGTCCCGAGGAGCTGCGTCGTCGCATCCCCTCCTGTTCCCATCACCGTCGTCGCGCCGGTGAGTGCAGCCCCTGCGGCGATCGCCGGCACGGCAGCGGCCGCCGCGGCAGTGTCTCCGCGGCGAAGTGCCTGTGCTGCACGTGCGACATGGGCGGCAGACGCCGGACGGTCGGCCGGGTTCTTGGCGATCATCGAGAGCACGAGGTTGCGCACCGGTTCAGGGACCGTTACCGGCAGTGGCGGCGGCGCCTCGTTGATCTGCGCCATCGCGATCGCGACCTGCGACTCGCCCGTAAAAGGACGTTTGCCGGCAAGGCACTCGTACGCGACGATGCCCAGTGAGTATATGTCCGTCGACGGCGACGCCGGGTGACCGGATGCCTGCTCCGGTGAGAGGTATTGGACAGTGCCCATGACCTGGCCGGTGGCGGTCAACGGCACCTGGTCGGCGATGCGCGCGATACCGAAGTCTGTGATCTTGACGCGGCCGTCGGGCGTGATCAGCAGGTTGCCCGGTTTGATGTCGCGGTGCACGAGACCGGCTGCGTGAGCGGCCTGGAGGGCGAGTGCGGTCTGGGCGGTGATGTCGAGGACCTTGTCGGTCGACAGCACGTGCTCCCGCTCGAGCATGGTGGAGAGTGCTTCGCCTGGGACGAGTTCCATCACCAGGAAGGCGCTGCCGTCCTCCTCCCCGTAGTCGAAGACGTTGGCGATGCCCTCGTGGTTCACGAGCGCAGCGTGCCGGGCTTCGGAGCGGAACCGCTCGAGGAAGTTCGGATCGCCAAGGTACTCGTCTTTGAGGATCTTGATGGCAACGGTTCGACCGATGACGAGGTCGGTGGCCTTCCACACTTCGCCCATGCCGCCGATGGCGATCCTGGACTCCAGTTCGTAGCGTCCCCCGAAGGTGACCCCTGCTGTGGGTCTCATCTGTTCAGCACCGCCTCTAGGACTTTCTTGGCAATTGGCGCGGCGACGATATTTCCCGAGCTGTGACGACCCAGATTTCCGTCGTTCTCGACGACAACCGCGACCGCGACCTCTGGGTTTTTGGCTGGGGCGAATCCGGTAAACCACAGTGAATATGGTTCGTCTTCACCGTTCTGCGCTGTGCCAGTCTTCCCTGCCACGTCGACCCCCTCTATTCTTGCACCGTTCGATTGACCGCTAGCCACACTGTCGAGCATCATGTCGGTGACAGATGCCGCCGTTTCGCTGGTCACGGCGTCGTTCATCACCTGTGGTTCAAAGCTCTTGAGAACCTCGAGGTTCCTGCCCGTCACCCGGTCGACGAGGGTCGGCTGCATGACGGTCCCCTCGTTGGCGATTCCAGCCGAGACGAGTGCCATCTGAAGCGGCGTGGCCCGGACTTCATACTGGCCAAAGGCGGTCAGCCCGGTCTGGGCGTCATCGAGATTTTTCGGGTAGACGCTGATGCCAGCGGGCATCGGCAGCGTCATCCTCGAGTTGAATCCGAACTTTTCAGCGGTCTCCCGGATGGCGTCGTCGCCCAGTTCCATGCCCAGCTGGGCGAGGGGGACGTTGCAGCTCAGCCGGATCGCTTCGGCCAGGGTCACGGTCTCGCCTGGGCCGCAGCTGAGACGGTTCCAGTTGTACACCGTCGCGCTACTGCCGGGGAGCTGGAGGCTGACCGGGTTCGGGAAGGTCGAGTCGGCGGTGTATTTTCCGCTTGCGACCGCTGCAGCGGCGACCACGACCTTGAACGACGAGCCAGGCGGGTTCATGTTCCCGCTCGACGCGCGGTTGCTGAGGGGTTTGAGCGGATCGTCCTCAAGCGCACCGAAGGCGGAGATGACGGCCTGGGAGTCATGGGAGGCGAGCACGTTCGGGTCGTAGGTCGGCGTCGACACCATCGCGAGGATCCGGCCCGTGGACGGCTCGATCGCGACAACAGCGCCCTGTCGGTCGCCGAGCGCGTCGAATGCTGCCTGCTGCACCGCCGGGTCGATGCTCACTTCGACGGCGGCACCCTTCGGGGCCTGGCCGGCGACGATCCGGTTGATAGTGTCAAGGAATTGTGAGTTCGACGTGCCAGAGAGGTAGTCGTTCATGTACTGCTCGATACCGGCGGACCCCTGGGTGGGGCTGAAGTAACCGGTGACCGGCGCGTACAACTGGCCCTGCGGGTATTCGCGCTGGAACACGTACTCGTCTCCGGTGGGCACCGACTGGGCGATGACCGTGCTGCCGGCGAGGATCGGCCCGCGTTCGGTGTCGTAGCTGTCGTAGAGGGCGCGTGTGTTCCGGGGGTCGAGACGGAGAGCATCCGCCTGCACCGCCTGAATGACCGTGGTCGACCCGAACAAGGCGAAGAACATGACGAGGACGAGCGCACTGACGCGCTTCAGTTCGCGATTCATGAGGGGACCTCCTGTGTCGGTCCTGTGCGGATGCTGTCGCTCACGCGAAGAAGGAGGGCGACGATGATCCAGTTGGCGACGAGTGATGATCCACCCGCAGCGAGGAATGGCGTGGTCAGCCCGGTCAGTGGGATGACGCGGGTGACGCCGCCGACCATGATGAAGACCTGGAGGGCGATGGTGAAGGCGAGACCGACGGCCAGGAGCTTGCCGAAGTCATCCTGCCCGCGGAAGCCGATGCGGATCCCCCGCGACACGAACAGCAGGTAGAGGCCGAGGATGGCGAAAAGACCGGCAAGGCCTAGTTCCTCGCCGAGGCTCGCCATAATGTAATCGCTCTGCGACAGCGGGGTCAGGTGCGGGCGGCCCTGGCCGAGACCGGTACCGATGAGCCCCCCGTGGGCGAGGCCGAAGATTCCCTGGACCAGCTGATAGCTGCCGCCCTGTGCGTCGTAGACCTGCGTGCTGAAAGCATCCAGCCAGTTCTGGAACCGGCCGTGCACATAGGTGAGGGTCTGGCTGGCGAAGAAAGCCCCGACTCCGAACAGGGCGAAACCGATGAGGATCCAGCTGAGCCGCCCAGTCGAGACGTAGAGCATGACGGTGAACAGGCCGAAGAACAGCAGCGCGGTTCCCATGTCGTGCTGGAACACGATGATGGCCATCGAGAGGGCCCAGACGACGATGATCGGCCCGAGGTCGCGCAGCCGCGGGAACTGCATCCCGAGAAATTTCTTGCCGACCATCGACAGGCTGTCGCGCGTGCGAACGAGGTAGCCGGCGAAGAAGATGGCCAGGGCGATCTTCGCGATCTCACCGGGCTGGAAACTGACGAGGTCGCCGATGCCGATCCAGACGCGGGCGCCACTGACCTCGCGGCCGATGCCGGGCACGAGGGGAAGAAGCAGCAACACGAAGGCGAAAGCCCCGAACAGGTAGGTGTAGCGGAACAACACGCGGTGGTTCTTGATCAGGACGATGATCGCGATGGCGGCGAGCACGGCGATCGCGCTCCAGGTGATCTGTCGTGTCGATGCCGCGGACCAGCCGCTCGCGCCGGTTGCCAGGTCGACGCGGTAGATCATCGCGACGCCGAGCCCGTTGAGCACAGTGGCGATCGGAAGCAGCAGCGGATCGGCCTGTGGCGCGACGTAGCGCAGGCAGATGTGCAGTCCGAACACGAGCGCGGAGAGACCAGCACCGAGGTAGATCAGGTCAAGGTCGACCGTGCCGAGCGCACCGAGCTGGACGAGCAGGATGGCGACGGAGTTGATGGCGCATGCGAACATCAGCAGCGTGAGCTCGCGGTTTCGGAGCTTGAGTGGCAGCCGCAGTTTGCGCATGGTGCGGATCACGGCTGTGTCGGCTTTGAAGTCCTCCTGGCTTGCCGGGACTTCAACGATCCGGCCGCGGACAGCGGCGGTAGCGCGGGTTCTCGAGTTCTCCGTCATCATCCATCGTCCTTTGACGTGGTGGTGCGGAGCCGGGAGACGATTTCCTGTGCTTCTTCGAGTGAGGAGGCGCTGATAGTCCGCTCCACCTGTTGGCGGTCATAAGTGGAAAGCATGGAGATCGGGATTCCGGTGTCATTGTGCTCTGAAGACAAGCTGAACGGCCCGATGTCCTGCTGAATCCCCTGGTAGATCACGACGGTGTTGTCATCGGCGCCGACGAAGTATCGGGTCTGCGTCCAGGCATAGCCGAGCAGGAGGCCGAGCGCGATGGCGAGAACCAGGACGATCGAACCCACCAGCCAGGTGAGCCGGCGGCGTTTCGCGCGACGGGCATCCTCTTCGATCAGTTCGTCGAGGTAGTCATCGGATGCCGGTTCGAAGTGGCTGGGGCCCGAAGGCGTGCTGCGACCGTGAAGCCGGAGCGATGGCAGAAGGCCGGTGCGCTTGGGCGGGTCGTTCTGGAATGCCAGGGGGCGAGAGGCCGAACCGACGGTGACCGGGGTCTGGGCGGTTGCGGAGCGTTCGGCGCCGACGTCGTAGATTACGACGGTGACGTTGTCGGGCGCTCCGCCGTCGAGGGCCTTGCGGATGAGCTGTTCGCCGACCTGTCGTGCCGGGAGGTCCTGTGCAAGGGTGACCTGGATCGCGTCTTTATCGACGACGCCGGAGAGGCCGTCCGAGCAGAGCAGCCAGCGGTCGCCTGGGTGCGTGCGCATGACCATGGTGTCGATCTCGGGGTTCGAGTCGACGTCGCCGAGCACACGCATGAGCACGGAGCGACGTGGATGCACCATCGCTTCTTCCTCCGTGATCCGGCCGGAGTCAACGAGGCGCTGGACGAAGGTGTGGTCGGTGGTGATCTGGCTCAGTTCGCCGTCACGGAGCAGGTAGATGCGGGAGTCGCCGATGTGCGCGATGGCGACCTCGTCGCCGACCGCGACGATGGCATCCACCGTCGTGCCCATTCCCCCGAGTTCGGGGTGTTCGAAGACCGTTTCGGCGAGCTCGGCGTTGGCGGAGCTGATCGCCGTTTGCAGGGCTGCTTCGGCGTCCTGAGCACTGGTGAACTCGGCATCCGCCTGCATGATGCGTTGAAGGGCGATGGCGCTGGCAACGTCGCCTCCCGCGTGGCCGCCCATGCCGTCGGCAACGACGAACAAGTGGGTTCCGGCATAACCGGAATCCTGATTGTTCGAGCGGATCTTCCCGACGTGCGAGATCGCCGCAGAGTCGCCTGCTTTGGTCACCGTCTACCGCCGCAGTTCAAAACTGGTCGCGCCGACCTTGATCGGAGTACCGAGAGTGATCTGCGTCGGTGAACTGATGCGTTTTCCTCCGAGGAACGTGCCGTTGGTGGAGTCGAGGTCCTGGATCATCCAGTCCTCGTTCCAGAGCAACAGTTTGGCGTGGTGAGTGGAGGTGTAGTCGTCGCGGATGACGAGCCCGGAGTCGGGCGCCCGTCCGATCGTCAGCGGGTCGCGACCGAGCGACACCTCAAGTCCCTCTTTTGGGCCTGCGGTGATCACGAGCCGGCTGACGTTGTGGATGGTCGCCTTTTCATGCCTGCGGTTGCTGGGGGGAACCACAGGAGGCGCTGGGTTGTTCGGCAGAACCGGAGGTGCGGCCGCGGCGCGCGGCGCCCGTTGCTGGGCCTGGCCGGCCTGCGCTGGCTGGGGCTTGCGTGGGCCCGGGCCGAAGATATCCGAGCGGAGCGCGTAGACGACGGCGAAGACGAAAAGCCACAACAGAAGAAGGAATCCGATGCGGAGCACCAGAAGGGTGAGTTCACTCACGACGCGGGCCCCCAGAATCCTCCCTCCGCGCCGTAAGCGCGGGTGGAGTCGTCGACGGAGTCGGGTGAACTCGGGGTGGAAGATTGTGCCAGCACTCGGAACACAATACGGGTTCGACCGATCTGAACGACCGAGTCAGGCGTCAGCGCGACCTGTGTGAACGGCATGCCGTCGAGGGTGGAGCCGTTGGTTGAGCCGAGGTCGCGTGCCTGGGCGCGCTCGCCGTCCCAGAGGATTTCGACGTGTTTCCGGCTCGTTCCGGAGTCGTCGATGGTGATGTCGGCGTCGCTTCCGCGACCGATCACGGTGCGCGCCTTGGTGATCGGGTAACGCTTGCCGCCCACGTCGAGGACCGGGGTCCACGAAACCTGGCCCTTCACGTTGACCGAATCGATTTGCAGCATCCCGTCGGACAGGCTGCCGTCGGACTTCAAACGGATGCTGATTCCGCCGGCGAACGTGTAGCCCTGGTGGGTCGCGTGCTTCTGGACGATGCTGGTGAGCTCATCGATGAGAGCGGGGCCGATGCCTGTCATGCGCTCGTGATCGTTGGGCGACATGGCAACGACGAACTGGTTCGGTGCGAGGATCCGGTCGCGGCTCACCACTGCTGCTTTGGTGTCGAGTTCACGCTTGAGCGCAGAGGTGATTTCGACCGGTTGCAGCCCCGAACGGAAGGTCTTGGCGAACGCGCCGTTCACGGCACGTTCGAGACCCTTCTCGAAGTTGTCCAGAATGCCCACAGGTCTCCCGATCGTGTCAAATGGCTAAAGCACATGCTAGTAGGCGGGGCTGAGAGTGCGGCTCAAGCTGCACTCCAGCTTCCTGATCAAGAACGCATGCCCTATGTATCGAGATCGCAGCCCCACCCGCGCTCGAATGGCGATTCGCTCGGCGCCATGCTAATCTCGCTGAGTTGACACGCAGGTGTCGCAACACTGCGCGAGTGGCGGAATTGGCAGACGCGCTGGCTTCAGGTGCCAGTGCTCGAAAGGGCGTGGGGGTTCAAGTCCCCCCTCGCGCACAGTGGTGAAATCATGAAAAGGCCTCCGAGGTATCGGAGGCTTTTTTTGTTGAATATCCCCGCACGTCGAGGCATCGCACGGGGGCCCCCGGCCGTGGGCACGGGTTGCGCTCAGGAAGCGATGCCAGGAGTCTTGGAGACGAACGAACATCGTCGCCAGGAAAAGGAGCAACTGACGTGACGAAGAAGTCGAATAAGAAGCAGCTGACCTGGAAAAACATGGAACCGGGCCAGAAGGCCGCCGTCTTCGTGACGGGAACGGTGCAGATGATTTTGGCGGGAACGGCGTGGCGGGATCTCTCCAAGAGATCCGCTTCTCAGATCAACGGTCCTAAGGGTCTGTGGGCCGTGATCATCGCGGTGAACTGGGTGGGCCCCATCGCCTACTTCATCGGGGGTCGCCGAAAAGGCGCCTGAGGCACACTGTCCTCGAGAAATCGTCAGCGCACGGCTTTCTTCACCAGCGCGGCGAGCCTGTTCTCGTCCTCGTCCGACAACTGTGTCAGGGCGAACGACGTCTCCCACATGCTTCCCTCGTCGAGATTCGCCGTCTCGCTGAAACCGAACGTTGAGTAGCGCGTCTTGAACTTAGCCGAGCTCTGGAAGAAGCAGACGACCTCGCCGTCCCTCGCCCAGGCCGGCTGGCCATACCAGGTCTTCGGCATCAGATCCGGGGCAACCTCGGTGATCATCGCGTGCAGCCGCTCGGCTATGGCGCGATCGGACTCAGGCATCTCGGCGATCTTGGCGCGCAGGTCGGCCTCGCCCTTCTCCCGTACCTTTGTCTCCTTCTCTCCGCGACGGGCCTCTGCCTTGAGCTCCTTGGCGCGCTCCTTCATGGCATCGCGTTCTTCGTCGGAGAACCCGTCGTACTTCTTGCCGCCGGTTGTTTCGTCCATGGCCGAACCTCCTGAATGAGCCTGTGACGACGACTCTATTCCCAGGCTGTGCTCGCCGCACCGGTCATAAGCCGATAAGGAGGCTGGCGGCGAGAGCAAGCATCACGAGGGCTATTGCGGCATCGAGGATGCGCCAGGCGATCGGCCTCGCGAAGAGAGGCTCAAGCAGTCGGGAGCCGAACCCGAGTGCCGAAAACCACAGGACACTGCCGAGCATCGCCCCGACGGCGAACCACCATTGATCGTCCCCGTATGACGCGCCGATCGAGCCCAGCAGAACGACCGTGTCGAGGTAGACGTGCGGGTTCAGCCACGTGAGGGCGAGCACGGTGATCACGGCCGTGCGAAACGGGATGGGGGATCCACCCGATTCCGCGCCAAGCGTCCCGGGGCGGAAAGACCTCACTGCTGAACGGATGCCGTACCAGACCAGAAAGGCGGCTCCCGCGATCCGCACCACCGCGAGCAGCCAGCCCGCCTGTTCGATGAGGGTGCCGAGCCCCCAGACTCCCAGGGCGATCAGGACGGCATCCGAGAGTGCGCAGAGAAGCACGACCACCGCGACATGTTCACGCCGGAGTCCCTGGCGCAGTACGAAAGCGTTCTGGGCGCCGATCGCGACAATGAGGGACAAACCAAGGCCGAGGCCGGCCAGCAGAGGGGAGAGCACCGCTCCACGCTACGGGGCAAACTGCCATGAGACCAGCTACTTTTTATTGTCTCTGATTAGAGTGGCTAATTATGGATATTGCACAATTGCAGGCGCTGGCCGCCGCAGTCGACGAAGGAACCTTCGAAGCGGCGGCACGAGCGCTGCACGTGACCCCGTCGGCGATCAGCCAGCGGATCCGCGCTCTCGAGAACGCGGTGGGCGGCGTGCTCCTCCAGCGCAGCAAACCGATCGTCGTTACGCCCGCCGGCATCAGTTATCTGCGGTTGGCTCGCCAAATCGAGGCGCTCGCGGCAGAAGCCGAAGCGAGTGCGGCGCAGCGAGCAACGCAACGCTGGCCGGCTGTATCCATGGCCATCAACGGCGACTCCCTCGCTACCTGGGTGATGGCGGCGCTCGCCCCACTCGCGAACGAGATCACATTCGACATCCACCGGGAGGATCAGGATCACTCAGCTGCGCTCCTTCGCGACGGGACGGTGATGGCCGCGATCACCACCGAAGAGCGGCCGGTTCAAGGGTGTACCTCGACCCGTCTCGGCGTCATGCACTACCGGGCGATGGCCTCGCCCTCATTCGTGGAACGGTGGTTCGCGAGCGGCGTCGACGCCGACACCCTCGGGCTCGCGCCGGTCGTCAATTTCGACCAGAAGGACGACATCCAGCATCGCTTCCTGCGTGCTGCCTCAGGAGCGACGCTGGCACCGCCGCAACACTTCGTTCCCGTCTCCGCCGACTTCGCTGAGGCGGTCCGACTGGGTTTCGGGTGGGCAATGCTGCCCGACCAGCAGTCCCGCGAGTTGGTGTCGCGCGGGGAGCTGGTCGAGCTGGCGGCGGGGCAAGCTGTCAGTGTGACTCTTTATTGGCAGCAGTGGGCCCTGCAGATGACGGCCCTCGGCCGAGTGGCCGATGCGTTGGGCACCGCGGCGAAACGGATGCTCGCGGAGCCGTCGATTTGAGCCGAGGGGCCTATTGCGCCTGTTCCGCTTCGGCGAGCGTCTTGCGCACCGCGTCCATGTCGAGGCCTTTCACGGCCGTGATGACCTGATCGAGCTGCGGCGGGTTCAGAGCGCCCGGCTGCGAAAAGACGAGGATCTGGTCCCGGAAGACCATCAGGGTCGGAATCGAGGTGATGCCGGCGGCTGCCGAGAGTTGCTGCTCCGCTTCGGTGTCGACCTTGCCGAACGTGATGTCCGGGTGCTTTTCGGATGCTGACTGGAACGTGGGTGCGAAGGCGCGGCACGGGCCACACCAGGCAGCCCAAAAGTCGACGAAGAGGATGTCGTTGTCTTCGACGGCTGAGTTGAATGAGTCGGTGGTCAGGTCGATCGTGGTCATGAGGTCCTCTCGGCGCGGGTATCCCTAATCCAACACGACCCGCCAGCCGATAATTCCCGCGGACTGAATCGTGTTCACCAGCTCGCCGCGAAGCGGTTCCACGGCGGCCACAGGGATGTCAGACGAATCCACGATCACGCGGTACGACCCAGCCTTCTCCGCTGAGGGACTTAGTACACGAAGCGGAGGGCGAGGGCGCAGCCGATGGTCTGCCCCTCGATTTCGGTGTAGTCCAGCAGCTCGCCCGTGGTCACTTCTTCGCGTGCGTCGAACAGCTCAGCTGCGCGCCGGGCAATGAGGGCCGTGTCCACGTCGCCGGCGATGTCGACGGCGTTGATGGTGAGGTTCACACCGTATTCATTCGTCGCCTGTCCGCTGATCCTGCCGATCACCGACTGGATCTCGCGGTCCATGCGCGTTTTCTGGGCGACGTCCGTACCGCGGGCGAGGACGAGCACCTGGGCGGGCTGCGCCAGCAGCGGAAGCAGTCGGCGGAGGGTGCCGAACAGGGTCTGTGCGAGCTCCTTGCGGGCGGCGCGGGCGGACAGGCCCGCAGCATCGATCATCAGGACAACGCCGGTCGCCTTGTTCTCGTGCAGCGACGCGGCGCATGCCGAGATCTCGTGCGCCCTGACCGCATCAACACCGTGGTGGGCCAACTCGCCGAGGATCGCCTCGAAGGTGGAATCCGCATCTCCGAGAACGAGTACCCGATTGGGGGCGATGCCATAGTCCGTCCCAGAGGATGGACGGGGAGAAACATCCGAGCGCTCGCCATGAACGCTCTCTGTATCGGGCCACTCCGGCTCGACCAACGCCGCGAGCGTGGAAATTTCGCTCGCCGACCTGACTTTTCCGAACACGAGGGTCGAGCTTACACACCCGCAATGGGAATGCAAGCAGAGCCAGATGCGGATGCCTCCGGCTGGCTGTCAGAGGCCGCTGATCAGTCCGGACACAGACGTGAGCGCGTCGGGTGTCAGGCTGTAGTACGCCCAGGTTCCCCGCTTCTCGCGCTCGAGGTAGCCGGCGTCGACGAGGACCTTGAGGTGGTGGGAGACGGTGGGCTGGCTGAGGCCGAGTGGTTCGGTGAGGTCGCAGACGCACGCTTCGGAATCCTCATGGGAGGCGACGAGGGACAGCAGGCGAAGCCGCGCCGGGTCCGCCAGTGCCTTGAGTGACTTCGCGAGCAGCTCCGCACCTGCGGCATCCATCGGTTCGCGCGTGATCGGCGTGCAGCACGCGCTGATGTCCGTGACCGACAGGACCTCGGTTGGCGACATGGAAAAGATCTCCCCAATAGATTGACAACGGTCGATGTATTGATCACACTGTTGTATAAATCACTATAGATCGATACGCATCAATGTACCACGCGCCTGTCCCTGAGGCGAGAAAGTCGAGCAGTCCCGATGAGCGAGAAGCCCTCCGTCCTCTTTGTCTGCGTGCACAACGCAGGCCGTTCGCAGATGGCCGCCGGCTATATGGCAGCGCTGTCGAATGGGCAGGTCGAGGTACTGTCCGCCGGGTCTGAGCCAAAGGATGCGATCAACCCCGTCGCCGTCCAGGCCATGGCGGAAGAAGGCATCGACATCGCGGGCAACACCCCCAAGATCCTGACGACAGACGCGGTCAGGGACTCCGATGTCGTCATCACCATGGGCTGTGGTGATACCTGCCCGATCTTCCCCGGGAAGCGCTACGAGGACTGGGAACTCGACGACCCCGCCGGCCAGGGCATCGACGCCGTTCGCCCGATCCGCGACGACATCAAGGCGCGGATCGAACAGTTGCTGTCTGAAATCCTCCCCGCGAAGGCGTGAGCCGGCCATGACCATTGCAGAGCTGCCCACCCTCACCGTTCCCTCGACGCGAAAGCTGGACGGGCTCCCGGTTGTCGTCATCGGCGCTGGGCCGGTCGGCCTGGCTGCCGCCGCGCAGCTGCTCGAACGCGGCATCGACGTTCTCGTTCTGGAAGCCGGCGAGACCGCAGGAGCATCCGTTCGCGCCTGGGGACACACCAAACTTTTCTCGCCGTGGGAGTACCTCGTGGACGAGGCCGCCGGGAGGCTTCTCGACAAAGCCGGGTGGCAGGCGCCAGCCGCGAAGACACTTCCGTTCGGACGGGAACTTGTTGAGGAGTACCTGGTGCCGTTGGCGGCGGCCCCGGAGCTGGCCTCACGGATCCAGTACGACAGCACGGTCACAGATGTAACGCGGCAGGGAATGGACCGCACCCGCTCAATAGGCCGCAGCTCCACGCCCTTTCTGCTCCGGATTCGCCGTGGCGGCCGCGTCGCCCTGCAGCTCGCCCGCGCCGTCATCGACGCGTCCGGGACATACGGCACACCCAATGGACTGACCGCAGGCGGCATCAGCCCAACCGACCCTGACAGTGTGCGAAACAATATTCTCCCCGCCCTCCCGGACGTGCTTGGCGCTGACCGCGCACGATTCGCCGGCAAACACACCCTTGTCGTCGGGGCGGGCCACTCGGCCGCCAACACGCTTCTCAAACTCTCGGTGCTGGCGCTGGAGGCCAGCGGAACGACCGTTACCTGGACCATCCGAGGCGCGGACCCTGTGCGCGTCTTTGGATCGGAGAACGATGAACTTGAGGCCCGTGGCCAGCTGGGGAATTCGACCCACGACCTTGTCCGACAGGGGCGGATCTCGCTGCTCGACTCTTTCGAGATCGATGATCTCCGCCCTGCCGCAGGCGACCGCGTCGTCGTCGATGGCCGGCGGCGAGGCGAAGCGGTTTCGATAGAGGTCGACCAGGTCGTCAACGCCACCGGATTCCGGCCTAACCTCGACATGCTGCGGGAAATCCGGCTGTCACTCGACGAAATCGTAGAAGCACCTCGGGCACTCGCGCCGTTGATCGATCCGAACCTGCACGGCTGCGGCACCGTCCATCCGCACGGCGTGGCCGAACTCGCTCATCCCGAGCCGAACTTCTTTCTCGCCGGCATGAAGAGCTACGGCCGAGCACCGACGTTCCTCTTGCTCACCGGATACGAACAGGTCCGTTCGATCGCGGATGAACTGGCCGGCAACCACGGGGCCGCGCGCCAGGTGCGCCTGGTCCTGCCAGAGACGGGTGTGTGCTCAACGGCAAACGCCGCGGAGTCCGCCTCGGCATGCTGTAACTAGCCAGCCTGCGGCGGCGGCCAGCCGACTCCGTGCAGGGTCTGCTTTCGCCGACGGGAGATTTCTGGAACACTTCTGTCATCGCAAGATTCTGCTGCGATGGTGGGGCCTGTTCGGTTCCCGTCTCGGGTGCCAAACGGTTCAGAGAGGGGAACTCCGATGCCAGACCCAAATGTGGTCCTCGTCGGTGTCGTGCCGCGCCAGTTGGACACTGTGCTCGGGAAGGCTGCCGAGTTCGCGTCGCGGTTCAATGCGATGCTCGTCTGCGCCCGAGTCGACCCCAGCCGGTATGTGGTGGAACGGTTCCAGGACGGCCGGTTTTCGTCGATGCCGATCGACCCGGACATTGCTGACCTTCGCATTGAGACGTTTGACGAGTCGCTGCGCGAGCGGATCGCGAAGATCCTCGAACCAACCGGCGTCCGCTGGAGCGTTCAGCCCCTCGTTGGCGACCCGAGCCGCGAGCTGGCGGCGCTCGCCGATCGTGTCGACGCGCTGATGATCGTCGTCGGGACTCGTGCACCTGGCTTCCGCGGCACGCTGCAGGAGTTCTTCACAGGTTCCGTCGCCGCCCAGCTGGCGCACCGGCAGCACCGGCCGCTCGTCGTCGTGCCCAACCCGAGCACGCGCACCTCCGCCCCGCCGCCGTGGGTGGCCGGGGAGTGAGCGACGTCTCACCCGCCAGAGCGGTTCGACCGCCGCACCTCCGCCCGGCCCTCATCGGCCTCGTCCTGCTCGGCGGATCCCTCGGCACCGCCGCTCGGGAGGGCCTCGTTCTCGCTGTGCCGTCGCTCGGCTCCTTTCCGCTCGTCATCTTCCTCATCAACGTCGGCGGCGCGTTCGCTTTGGGCGGCCTGCTGGGGAGCATCGTCGACCGGGGATCGCGAGCCAACCGGGCGCTGAGCATCCGTCTCTTCGCCGGCACCGGGTTTTTGGGCGGGTTTACCACATACAGCGCGCTCGCCACCGGCACCGACCTGTTGCTTCGCAACGGGGACGTGGCGGCGGGCATCCTCTACGCCGGCGGATCGCTCGTGCTCGGGCTTGCCGCCGCTGCAGCGGGACTGGCGATTGCCGGGTCCAGCCGTGGTCGTGAGGACGCCGCATGACGCCCGTCCTCTTTCTCGCCGTGGCGCTCGCCGGCGGGGTCGGCGCCGCGGCGAGGTTCATGCTCGACGGGGTGATGCAATCCCGTGCGACGTCGTACCCGCTCGGAACCCTCGTGATCAACATCTCAGGCTCGTTCCTGCTCGGGCTCGCCACGGGGCTGGCCCTCTCGGCGGCGTTGCCGCCGGAGGCCGTGACGATCGTCGGCTCGGGGTTCCTCGGCGGCTACACGACATTCAGCACAGCGAGCGTCGAGTCGGTACGGCTGATTGCGGCGCGCCGATACGGCGCGGCGTTCGTCGGCAGCGTGGGGATGCTCGTGCTCTCGGTCGCCGCGAGCGCTGGAGGACTCGTGCTCGGCACCCTGGCGTAGGGCGCGGTGTTCAACTTCGGAGATTCTTGCTGAATCGTGCCGCCGGAAACCGCACGCCGCGATTCTCGCGAAAACTCCGCAGTTGCAAGCGGCATTCACGAACCGGCGAGGTCAAGCCGCGGCGCGACTGGCCGGTGTTGCTCCGATGAACCGGCTCTCGGCGGAGAGGTAGCCGCCGGCGAAACCGACGAGCAGCGAGCCGAGTCCGCCGGCGGCGAGGTCGCCGATCGTGTCGGTGTAGTCGACGAAGATCGTGTCGTCGATGTAGGTGTTTCCCACCCACTCGGCCAGCTCCCAGATCACGCCGGCCGCGAGCCCGAGCACCGTCGTCAGGATGACGATCGACCGCAGGCGGACAGCACTCGTGGCGGGGTCAGGGACGATCCCTGCCCTGATGGCGAGGACGTAGAGAACAGCAGCCGTCAGTCCGTTCAGGGCGAAATGGACCACGGTGTCCCAGTAAGAGATGGCTTCATAGAGGTTGAGCAGGGCGCTCCATGCCGCGACGAGGACGGAGATCCCGAAGACTGCGTCGAGTGCTGGACGGATGCCGAGGAAGCGCGGAACAACAAGCCCGAGCAGTCCAAGCGCGAAGACCGCGACGTCGACTGCTGACCAGCCGACGAACGCCACAATGATGCTGAGCACGCCCACGACCCGGACCCCGTCTGCGGCCAGTTCGGCACGCCCTCGAGGAGCCCGCAGGAACGTCTCGATCATGGCCACAGAATATCCCGTCCCCCCCGAAGAGGCACCGCTCTCAGAGGGTGAGGCGTGCTTGCACCGGCTCATGATCCGAGGCCGCCGTACCGCGAAACCGCGACGCGTTGATCCCGATGGCCTTGACGGTTATCGTCCCGGTAACGAGCAGCCAATCGATGCGCTTGCCGCCGTACTTCGGCCGACGGTAACCCGAGAAGGTGCCCCATGCGGGCGAGAGGCGTTCGTTCGCGGTCGTCCAGGCATCCCGGAGCGGACCGCTGGTGAGGATCCGGTACGGGGCCGACCGCACGCCGGCGTTCATGTCGCCGAGGACGATCGCCGGCGCATCCGTCGCCTTGACCAGATCGTTGAGCATTGTCGCCGATCGAGCGCGTGACGTGCGGGAGAAATGGTCAAAGTGCGCGTTGAAGACCGAGAAGCGGATGCCGGTGGCCTTGTCGGTGAGGTCGGCGGACACAACGATCCGCGGCAGCCTGTTGCCCCAGGACCGGGAGCCGGCGACGTAAGGGTTGTCCGAGAGCGCCCGCTGCTTCCAGTCGTGAAGGGTGAGCCGACGGGTGTCGAAGAAGATCGCACACTGCTCGCCGCTGCCGTCGGCGTTGCGGCCACGGCCAATTCGCTTGTAATCGGAGCCGAGCGCCTGGGCGACGAACTCAAGCTGATCGGGAAGCCCCTCCTGGGTGGCGAGGATCGTCGGCATCTCCCGTTGGAGCAGTGTCTTCAGGAGGGGTCGGCGGCGGGTCCACAGGTCAGGGCTGTGCTGGGTCACGTGTGCCACGCGTCGACGGATGTTGTACGTCATGACATGCAGGTCCGGTGGTTCCACCGGGCCGATCATGGCGGCATCCGTCATGTGCCCAGCGTATGGCCGACGTCGCCTTCTGCGGCGAACCTCGACTGCGTGCACGTCAGCGTCGCCGGGCGAGAGCCCTCACGGTGGTGTAGAGCAGGCCGGCGGCCAGGACCCACGGACCCGCGACGAGGATCGGATCCATCCATTGATGCTTCACGTCGGCGCGGTTCCTGCCAACCCGCGAGGAATACCCGTGCCGGGTGAGCTCACTGAGGACTCCGGTTTCAGTGATCGGGTTGTCCGGGCGCAGGCTCGCGAAAGACAGTAGGTGACTCTCCACGGCGTCAACGCGGTCGGCTGCCAGCAGAATCAGCCAGTGAGCAGCCTGGCCTTCGCTGTACTCCCGGTAAGCGTACTTTCGGAGGACCCCGGACACTCCCCTCGGTGGCACCGTCGTTCCGAAGACCGGGGTAAGCATCTTGTGTTCGACCGACCGCTCGCGGGGCCATTTCTCCGGCTGACGGTCAGGAAAGTCCCAGTGCGCACCGGTCGCAGCGGGATCGAAACGTTCCCTCGGTACGGCTGGACGGTTTTTCGGGTCAAGGTCGGCACCCCAACCGGGGATGCGTGCCCGGAGGTCGTCGTTCGACTCGCGTCGTTTCGGTTGCTCGGCGGTGTACGGCATGTCCGTTCCCTTCTAGGCGCTCTGGCTCGGCACGATGACCGGCTTGATGCAGTTATCGAGCTTGGCCGAGAAGATGTGATATCCCTCGGCGATGTGCTCGAGGGGGATGCGGTGAGTGACGATGTCGCTCGGCTTGAGGTACCCGTTCTGAATGTGTTCGAACAGGCGCGGCCACTGCCGTTTCACCGGGCACTGGTTCATGTGCAGGGTGAGGCCTTTGTTCATGGCGTCACCGAACTTCACGGCGCTGAACAGCGGACCGTATGCGCCCATCACGGATACCGTCCCACCCTTGCGGACCGAGTCGATCGCCCAGTTCAGGGCGACGGGTGATCCGCCCTGCAGCTTGAACTTGGCTGAGGTGAGGTGTTGGGTCAGGTTGCCGTCCGCTTCGGCGCCGACAGCATCGATCACGGCGTCCGCTCCGAGGTAGTCGGTTGTCTTCTTCATCTCTCGGACGATGTCGTCGTACTCCGCGAAGTTGAAGGTTTCAGCGTGCGCGAATGTGCGGGCCTTCTCAAGCCGGTAGTCGAGATGGTCGATCACCAGAACCCGCCCAGCACCCATCAGCCAGGCCGACTTCGCAGCGAACAAACCGACGGGCCCGGCGCCGAAGACCGCGACAGTGTCTCCTTCATGGATGTCACCGAGCTGCGCACCGAAATAGCCGGTGGCAAGGGCGTCGGTGCAGAGGAGCGCATCCTCGTCGTCCATCCATTCGGGGATCAGGGCCGGGCCGACATCCGCGAACGGCACCCGAACGTACTCGGACTGCCCACCGTCATATCCGCCGCACGTGTGCGAATAGCCGTAGATGCCGCCAACCGCGGTGGCGTTCGGATTCACGTTGTGGCAGTTGGAGTACAGGCCCCTGGCACAGAAATAGCAGGAGCCGCAGTAGATGTTGAACGGGACCATCACGCGGTCGCCTCGTTTGAGGTTCTGGACCGAGGAGCCGACCTCCTCGACGACGCCGATGAACTCGTGACCGAACGTCATTCCTACCCGGGTGTCGGGCATCATGCCGTGGTACAGGTGCAGGTCGGATCCGCAAATCGCGGCGAGCGTCACGCGGATGATCGCGTCATTGGGATGCTCGATGGGCGGGATGTCCTTCTCGTCGACCCGAACCTTGTACGGTCCGCGGTACACCATCGCTCGCATGGGAATCCTCCGCTCGGTAGTTCCTCTTCATTCGTCGTGCAGGCAAGCGTCGCCGTGGCTCCTTCATGCCGCAAGGGGGTTGTGGCTGATCCGGCCCCGACTTATACGGTGGGCAAATGGGAAGCATCTCGATCGGCACGTCGGGGTGGAGCTACAACCACTGGGAGCACGTTCTCTACCCGGAGGGGCTCGCCCGATGGCACCGGTTGGCGCACTACGTCGACCGGTTCGATACCGTCGAGCTGAACGCCAGCTTCTACAGGTGGCCGAAGGACGCCTCGTTCGCGAGTTGGCGCAGGCGGCTCCCGCCGGGGTTCCGGCTCTCGGTGAAGGCGCCGCGCGGGCTCACGCACGGCAAGAAACTGTACGACCCGGATGCCTGGATCGACCGCGTCGCCCGCGGCTGGCACGAGCTGGGCGACAAACGGGCGGTACTCCTCGTGCAGTTGCCGCCGGGTATGGTGCGCGACGATGCGCGGCTCGACTACTTTCTTCGGCGGTTGCCGGACTGGATCCCGGTGGCAGTGGAGTTCCGGCATCCGAGTTGGCACGACGATGCGGTGTTCCGGCTGCTTGAAGCGCACGGCGCAGCGTATTGCGTGATGAGCGGCGCGAATCTGCCGTGCATTCTTCGGGTGACCTCGTCGATCGCGTATGTCCGTATGCACGGCCCGGACCACGACCACCTCTACGGCGGTTCGTACTCCGACGACGACCTGCGTTGGTGGGCGGATCGGATCCGCGAGTGGAGAAACTCAGGAACGGATGTCTACGTCTACTTCAACAACGACGGGAACGGCAACGCGGTGAGGAACGCCGAGACGTTGCGGGCCCTGGTGGGTTGACGAGGATGGATGGAGAAAGAGGCCAGGCGCGGGTGAGCCGTTCGGTCAGGTCCCGGCGTGGTGGACCGCAGCAGCGACCAGTGCCGCGATGCCCAACGCGAGGACCATGGCCGAGCCCGCGGTGCTGAGCATCCGTTGCCCGGAAGGCCGCAGTCGTCTGGCGAGGAGCGCGCCGGTACCGGCAAGGCCCAACTGCCAGCCCATCGATGCGACACCGACGCCAGCGACGAACGCCGCGCTGGATCCTTCGAGCCGGAACGTCGACGTGAGGGTCGCGGCGAGGGCGAGAAAGTACAGGAGCGTCGCCGGGTTGATCGCTGTGAGGCCAGCGAAGCGCGCGAACACACCGATGGAGGAGCGGGGACTCGAAGCATCCGTCGGCGTCGCCGCGTCGCGGGCCCGCGCCAGTCCGGCGCTGCCCAGTGCGACGAGTACGACCCCGGAGACCAGGGCGGGTGCGGCGCCGAGCGCGTCGATCCAGGATTCGGCGAGAAACCCGAGCGTGACCGCGACAGCACAGTAGGCCGCGTCGACCGTGGCGACAGCGATGGCTCCGACGGCAGCGATCCGGAAGCCGGAAACGATGCCCTCCCGGATCAGCAGCACGCCGATCGCGCCGAGGGGCATTGCAACCCCGAGGCCCGCCAGAGTGCCGATCAAGAACAGGGACATACCGTCAGGATCCTCCGCGCACCAGAACCCACTGCCCATCCCACCGCTGGTCGGATATATTCACGGCATGGATGGCATCGACGACGAAATTCTCCGTCACCTCAGCACCAATGGCAGGATCTCCTTCAGTGAACTCGGCACCCTGGTCGGGCTGAGCACGAACGCTGCCGCTGCGCGGGTACGGAAGCTTGAGCGGTCGGGCGTCATCATCGGCTACCGGGCGGTCCTTGCCGATGACTACCCAGACGCTCCTTCGCGAGGCACCGGCCTTGAGGCGTTCATCGATGTGCGGCTGCGCCCGGACGGCGATTCGGACGCATTCCTCGCCTTTGTCGAGAAGCTGCCGCAGGTGCGGGATGCCGTGCACGTCACGGGGCCGTACGACTACCTGCTCCACATCATCGTCGACGACACCGGCCTCTTCGATGCGCTGCTGCGCAGGCTGAAGACCGAGGCGGGTGCCGCCCAGACCCAGACCAGGCTGGCCCTTCGGGCGCCTCGGTAGGCTGGGTCCCATGAGTTGGTTCGGACCTCGCGAGGCTCGCGGCAGCTCTCTCGTACTGCTCGCGTCAGGACGGTGACGGATGCCGACAGCCGCAGACAACCAACGGATCGCTGCGGAGGTTCACGCTCTTCTCGATCGTGCCGTTGAACGGCTCGGTGCTTCTGGCGCGCGCACGGAGGCGCTCGCCGAGTACGTCCCCGAACACCGGGTGCTGCTCGTTTCACGTCCCGCCGTGCTTCGGTCGATGGGCCGCGTCTGGCGGCTCGGGGTGTTTTTGCTCGGAGCGGACGGCTCCCTCTATGAGACGGGGCACACTACCCGAGCTTTGGAGCCGGGGCGCCCGGCATACCAGTCGCAGTCGGCGGAGCAGCGTCGCGCTTACCGAGCCGCGGCATCCCGCGGGCGATTCCCGTATGGCGAGACGGTCAACTTCGATGCGGCACCGGTGGTGATCGACGCCGAAAAGCTTCGGACGTCGCCCGGTCGCCTGTTCCTCGACGGCGACCAGCCGCGGGTGCGCTGGAATGCGACCGCTGGCGACGCGGATGCCGTCGACCTCGCGTCCTACCTCGATGATCGGGTGGAGTTGCTGGCCGATCCGCCTGCGGGGGCTTGAGGGGGACGGCGCGCGGCGAAGTCCTGCACCGTCGCCCATGGGCGCTCGGCCACACCCTCGGCACAGGACTTCGTCGCCTGCCTGAGTTGTGCAGAAGAAGTTCTTGGTCGCACGGTTAGAAGGAGATTGCAGGGTTTCAGGATGCTTTTGGCCGTTTGGTCCTGATAAGCGTGCCATCTCCTGCAAAACGTTCGCGACGGCATCCGCCTCTGTCGCCAGCGGCACCAGCGCGCAACAATGGGCGATGGGCGACATGGCGCGGTTTCGAGCCGCGGTCTCGAGCTACGCGCGAAGGGACGCGGATGCGCAGGAGGCTGTCCGCGAACTCGCCGGCACCGTCCGACGCGCAGTGCTGGTCGAAGGCGAGAGCGACCGGATGGCTATCGAGGCGCTCGCCGAAGCCCGGCATCGCGACTTCGAGGAGGAGCGGGTGGCGATCATCCCTCTGGGCGGCGCCATGAACATCCGCAGCTTCGTGGAACTTCTGGGCCCGGCGGGTCTCGGGCTCGACCTCGCCGGCCTGTGCGACGTGGGAGAAGAGGGCTTCTTCCGTCGCGCCCTGGAACACGCTGGGCTTGGGCAGGCCCTGAGCCGCAACGACATGGAGAACCTGGGATTCTCGGTGTGCAGCGCCGACCTTGAGGATGAGCTCATCCGGGCGCTCGGAACGGATGCCGTCGAACAGGTTCTCGACGCACAGGGCGACCTGCGAGCCTTCCGCACGTTTCAGAACCAGCCTGCCCAGAGAAGCAGAGCCGTGGATGCGCAATTGCGGAGGTTCCTCGGCTCGATCGGCGGCCGCAAGAGCCGGTATGCCCGCGCCCTCGTCGAGGCGTTGGGCGAGAACCCGGCACCACGTCCGCTCGAGCGCCTGCTTGATGCCACCGCGCCCGTGCCGTGACTCAGCTTTGTGGGTCTGCCCGGCCGGCAGGATCACCATCCTGGGCTCGGAGTCGATTAGGCTGTATCGCCTAGCGCGCCGCCCATAGGAGTTCGGATCCGCGCATCATGCCCACTTCCCTGATCGGCGACGCCTGTGTCTACTCACACGAACTCAACGAACCCCACGACCGCTCCGGGCGCATCCGCTGCGTTCCCGTGGATCGGCCTCCTCACCCTCGCGGGTGCAATTTTCGTCTCGGTGACCAGCGAGTTCCTCCCCACCGGCCTCCTGCCCGAGATGGCCGCCGAATTGGATGTCAGCCTGTCGACAGCCGGGTTGCTCGTCACCGTCTTCGCCGGCACCGTTGTGGTCGCGACGACGCCGCTCGCCGCGCTTACCCGAAAGTATTCGCGCAAAGGGCTCGTCTTCGTGGTCCTGCTCGTCGTCGCCCTCGCGAATGTGCTCGCCGCTATCGCCCCGACCTACGAGATCCTCGTCGGCGCCCGCATTCTCGGCGGTCTCGCCCACGGGCTGTTCTGGGCGGTCGTCGCCGCGTACTCGGCTCACCTCGTGCCGAAACACCAGCTTGGCAAGGCGGTCGCGATCACCTCGGGTGGCGGCTCCGCCGCATTCGTCCTCGGCGTCCCCGTCGGAACGGCTCTCGGGCACGCTCTGGGCTGGCGCGTGGCGTTCGGCATCATCGCCGTTATCGTCGTGCTTCTGGCTCTCGCCGTGCTGAAGTTCCTTCCGCCGGTGAACCATCATGTGCCCGTTAAAACGGGTGAGATCCGGCTGCCGATGCACAAGGACCGCAGCATGCGCGGGGTGCTGCTGCTCTGCCTCGTCATCATGGTCATTCTCACCGGGCAGAACACCTATTACACCTACATCGCACCATGGCTGATCGATGCAGCACGGTTCCAGGAGGCGTCGGTGCCGTTCCTCCTCTTCCTCTTCGGCGGCGCGGGTGCGATCGGGCTCGTGCTCGCCGGCTTGGCATCTGATCGGTTCCCCAAACGCGGCTTTGCGATCGCCCTGATCGCCGTCATGGTCTCGGTTCTCGTGCTCGCGCTCTGGTCGGCCAACGCTGTGGTGGTCGTCGTCGCTTTCGTCGTCTGGGGTGTCGCGTTCGGCGGGGTCCCCGCGATGCTTCAGACCCGGATGCTCCACACCGCCTCGTTCCGGACCCGCGACTTCGCGGCCGCTCTGCAAACCACCGCGTTCAACGTCGGCATCGGCGGCGGAGCATTGCTCGGCGGCCTCCTGCTCGACCGGAACGGCATCCAGTCGCTTCCCTTCGCCCTGATCATCTTTCTCGCCGGTGGCCTTATCGTGATGGTCGCCACCGATGCAGCGAGATCCGCACGGGCTCGACGCCTCCGGCACTGACATCGAAGGACACCATGGGCCATAGCCACTCTCACGAGCACGTCGACGCTTCGCCTGAGGCGGCTGCCACGCGCCGTCGCGCCAACCGGCTCCTCGCCGCCATTCTGATTCCGATCACCCTGGTGACGATTCTGGGAATGTTCCTGCTCTGGCCGTCCGGAACTCCGACTGACGTGGAGATCGGCAACCCGTACTCGGCTGCGCAAGGTGCAAGTTTCCAGGTTGGAACCGTCGAGCGCACCAGCCTTGCGCCGTGCCTGTACCCGTCCACCGAGGCCAGCGTCGACCAGGAATGTGCGACGGTCCATCTCGCACCCGACAGTGGCGGCGCCACCGTCGCCGTTGAGGTGCCTCCTGAGGTGGACCGGGAAGCCGACGTGAAAGTCGGTGACCGCATCCGTTACCTCGACCTCGGCGCCGCCGGTGAGGGCGCTCAGTCCCGCTACTCCTTCATGGACTTCGTGCGGACGGTCCCGATGGCCCTCCTCGCCGCTGTGTACGCGTTTGTCGTTGTGCTTGTCGCACGGTGGCGGGGCTTGCGTGCCCTTCTCGGTCTGGCCGGTGCCTATGCCGTCGTTGCCCATTTCATCATCCCCGGGCTTGTTCAAGGGGCGCCGCCGATCTTGCTGGGGCTCGTGGGTTCGAGCGTGATCATGATCGGGGTCCTCTATTTCGCTCATGGTTTCTCGGCACGGACATCAACGGCCCTGCTTGGAACGATTTTCGGCCTCGTCACCACCTCCCTCATCGCGGCTTGGGCGACCGGCGCAGCCCATCTCACGGGGCTGAACGATGAGGCCGACTACACCCTCTCGTATGCGACCGGATCGATCTCGCTCTCCGGAATCCTCGTCTGCGGCCTGATCATCTCAGGTTTGGGAGTGCTCAACGACGTGACGATCACACAGTCATCGGCCGTATGGGAGATGCATGAACTGGCCCCCGAGTCGAGCGCCAGGCGCCTGTTCGCGGGCGCCATGAGGGTCGGACGCGATCACATCGCCTCGACGGTGTACACGATCGTGTTCGCCTACGCCGGCGCGGCGCTTCCACTGCTCATCCTGCTCTCGCTTCAGGAACGCCCGTTCGTCGAGACAATCAGCAGCGGCGAACTGGCCGAGGAGATCGTCCGCACACTGGTCGGGTCGATCGGGCTCGTTCTGGCCATTCCGGTCACGACAGGCATCGCTGTGCTCGTCGTGAAAGCGGTCGGCACGAAAGGCGGATCCGCTTCAACGGCGCTCCGCGAGCCGGTCGATGCAACGACCGAGCCCACCGGTTCACGGGCACGTCCGACAGCCGACTTCCCCGTGGCGGATGTACCGATTACCAGTAGGGTTCTTCGCCGCGAGCCCGCAGTCGAAAGCGGGACTGCGCGGGGCCCGGCAGGGTGGGGCGACGACGACTGAGGCCCGGACCCCGTGCGGGGCGTTGAGAACGTCTATGACGGCCGGATGTTGTGGTTACGGCTGAACAGGTTCTCCGGATCGAACCTCCGCTTGACCTCTACGAGCTTGGCGAGAATGTCCGGCGGGTACAGAAGCGCCGGATCCTCCCCGTCAGGGGCGTTCGAGAAACCGGTATACGTTCCCTGAAGGTGCGGTTCGACCGTCGCCCAGAGCTGGTGCACCCGCTCGGCCGCCTCGACCGGGGCATCCGTCGGGAGGAATGCCACCGAGATGAGAAGCACTTCGCTGTCCCGATAGCCGAAGGCCGTCGCGTCCTTGGGAATCCTGCTGAACGCTCCGGTAAGGCTTCGGATCATGAGGACCGAGCCGCCGAGTTGCCGGTACATGGATGCCAGTGAGGCGATCAGCTCGTCGTCGAGAACCCGGGCGAAAGCGTTGTGGCCAACGATCGTGATGCCCTCCGGCGGGTGTGCTTCTTCCAGAATATCCGCATATGCCTTAAGCGTTATATCGTCGCTCCGTAGCCCGGGAAGCGCGCGCAGCGGAGCTAGAGCGGCCGTCGCTGCGGCCTCATCGTTTCCTCCGTAACAGGCGAGGACCTGCACTCCTCCCGGCATCTCCGGGAAGTCGGGCATCGCCAGAAAAGTGGTGTTGAGCTCCTCGGGCGCCGCTCGCATGACATCGCGCCAGCAGGTCAGGAGGGTGGCGAGGTCTCCGTCGCCGAACTGGAGCGTCCCGGCGACGATGCCGGGCAGCACGTGGGCTCCGAAGGTGAGGTCGGTCACGACACCGAAGTTCCCGCCTCCGCCGCGAAGAGCCCAGAACAGATCGGCGTTCTCGTCGGCGCTCGCTCGGAGCCTCTCGCTTCCGGCGGTGACGACCGTTGCCTCGAGAAGACTGTCGAAGGCGAGACCGTACTTTCGAACCAGCCAGCCGATTCCGCCCCCGAGGGTCAGGCCACCGACACCCACGGTCGCCGTATCGCCGGAGCTGAGCGCGAGGCCGGCGGCTCCCAACGTCGTCGCAACGTCGCCCCAGACTGCTCCGGCCCCGATCCGGACCAGGTGGCGCTTCCGATCCACGATCTCGATCTCGTTCAGTCGCCTCACATCGATCACGAGCCCGCCGACGTTCGTACTGAATCCGCTTCCGCTGTGACCGCCGCTCCGGACAGAGAGCACGAGATCATGTGACCGGGCGAATGCGATCGCGACTCCGACGTCGTCCGCGTCCGCCACCTGTACGACGAGCGCTGGGGCGCTGACCTGACCGTAGATCGTGCCGTAGACGGCGCTCGCACTTTCGTACTCGGGGTCTTCAGGAAGAACGACGGTGCCGGTGACGGACTGCCTGAGGTCGGCGACAGCGTCAGGATGCAGGCTGGGAAAATCGGTGGTAGTCACGGGTCTCGCTCCGACGGGTTGGGGTTTTTTCCGTCGAGTGTTCTCCGGTGACTGCCCGAGGTCAAGGGGAGCAGAAGACGAGCCCGGTCACGCCCCGCTCGGCGACCGCTTCGAGTCCTGCAGGGGGAAGACCACCTTCTGCACGATGATGATGGCGGATGCCGCAACCGGGATCGCGACGAGCGCCCCCAGCACACCCCCGATCGCACCGCCGGCGACGGCGGCGATGACGACCAGCGCCCCGGGAACGGCAACGGCGCGGTTCATGATGCGCGGGCTCAGCACGTATGCCTCGATCTGCATGTAGATGAGATAGTAGATTCCGGCGATCAGCGCGGTCACCGGCGAGACGAACAGGCAGATCAGGGTGTTGATGACTGATGCGGTCAGGGTGCCGACGAGGGGGATGAGCGAGCCGAGGAAGGCGATCATCGCCAGGAGGAACGGAAGCGGCGCCCCGATGATCGACAGGAAGATGAGGCTGAGAACTCCGTTGCACAGGGCGAGGCTGAGTTGGCCGACGACATAGCGCCCCACCGCTCCGGTGATCTCCTCGGTGATCGTCGCGAATCCGACCCGGCGGTACTGGGGAACGAAGCGGTAGGCGACACCCTTCATCGAGCGCAGGGAAGCGAGGAAGTACAGGGTCAGGATGAGCACGATGACGGCCCCGGTCACGCCGCTGGCAACACCGGCGCCGACCGCCGCAAGTCCACCGCCGATCGCGACGAGGTTCTTCGGGTCGCTGACGAATTCGATGGCGCTCGCGAGAGCGTCGCTGATGCTGAGCGAACCGCCGAAGGATTCTTCGAGCCCCTTGATGAAATCGCTCCCCTGGATCTCCCTCTGCACACGGGGAAAGTCATCCACGAGGTTCGTTGCCTGCTCGACGAGCACCGGAATCACGGCGAAGAGCAGCCCGGCGAAAACGCCAAGCACCGCGAGGACGACGAGGGCGATGGCGACGCCGCGCTGGATCCGCTTCTCCAGCCAGGTGACGAGGGGGTCGAGGCCGAGGGCAAGGAACAGGGCGAGTCCGATGTAGATGAGGACGGTGCCCAGCTGGCCGAGGATGCTGCCGATGGTCAGGGCGGTGAGGACACCGAGTCCGCCCACGAGGCCGATGCGGAACGAAGCGATGCTGAACCCGGGGGCGCCCGCGCCGCGTTGCAGCGCGAAGTCCGGCTTGATGTCGGCATGATCGATCTCAGCAGTCTGTTTCTTTTTACGCATGTCCCCACACCCTCGCTCGAACCAGGCGGCTCGCGGCTGACGCCTGCCTAATATCGTGCCGTACGGCGGCACTGCATGGGTTCGGCACGCCGCAAGGACCAGTGGAAATGGCCGGGGCCTGGTGCCGGCGGACCCAGTGCCAGGCACACGTTCCTCACCCTTGCGGCGGCCGGGCGCG
The DNA here is from genome assembly GCF_900115155.1 of Mycetocola miduiensis. Classification (GTDB taxonomy): domain Bacteria; phylum Actinomycetota; class Actinomycetes; order Actinomycetales; family Microbacteriaceae; genus Mycetocola_A; species Mycetocola_A miduiensis. The sequence continues at coordinate 578,815 of NZ_FOVM01000001.1, read as the reverse complement.
GGTCTTACGCTGTGACGCCAGGGCGGTTGGGCACGCTACTCGGAACCGGCCGCCTCATTCCCGCCGACGGAGTGGAGGGCCAGAATCGTGCTCGAATATCGCAGTCTGATGGGCTCCCTTCTCGAATTCAAGAACGCGCTCTCGGCAGAGAGCATCGCCGACCCGGCTGAGGCGCAAACGCGGGATCGTCACCTGGCGGTGATGACGGCCGCGGATGCGCATGCCAGTCTCGGCTGTCTCCTCACCCCGCTGACCTGGTTCGCGACGGTCGGTGAGCGGGAGGCGGAACTGCTCGGAGACATCGCGGGCGTGTGGACGAAAGGACTCGCGCTGTACACCGCCATTGGGCGGTACCGGATGTCGCTGCAATCGATCCTCGACAGGGCGCCAGACACTTCCTCCGTTGCGGAGTTGAATGCGGCGGGGGATGAGGTTCGGAACTTCGCCCCAGAGGTGCAGCAGCTCATGGCGCAATTGCAGCAACTTCGTTCCCGCGTTGCGACTCACGACCACCTGCCTCCGCATCCACGCCAGGAAGATCGCAGCATCGATGCCTGGAACTGGAACGACGTGCTCCTCGGACGACGCACCGACGCCCTCGTCCGGGCTCTGATGCGTCTGGCAGGCACACCGGAGACGGAGGCGTTCGGCCTCGGCGCCTGTGCCGGCTACGGCGCCCAGGTCTCTGGCTCGATGTATATCGGGCAATCCGTCGGGGGTCCGCGCAGGGCACATCGGCTGCGTGACCGCCTTGGACGCAACGCTGTGGGGTCATGGATCGCCGCGAACCGCCCGGACGTTCCCCGGTTCGGCGTCCTTGCCGACCGACTCGAGGCCGCCATGCCGGGAGGCATCGACGCGGATGTCGCGAATCTCCTGTCCGAAGCGCTCGCCGAGGTCTACCCTCTGGATTCTCTCGAGACGACCCCGGACATCGGGATCGGGTTTGGGCGGATGATCGCGCACCTTCGGGCACTCGAGATGATCCAGACGCCGGCTGCGCCGCCGCCGTTGTCCGATGCGATCGCCGCAGCCGTCTTCGCCGACCCGACCGCGCCGTACACGCCGAAGCTCCCCGATCAGTCGGTGCTCACCGAGTCGGGCGGAGAACCGGGCGTTCCCGGGAGCGGCGGCGGTGTGCATATCTTGTCGGCCGGTGACGACGGCCCCGCTCATCAGGAACCGCCTGACTCAACCGAAGTGAAATGTGGAGCATTCTGGGAGGCGCTCGGCCAAAGCATCCTGTTCCTGCTCGGGGGATGGTTTGTCTGCATCATCGAGGTCGCCAATGGTGACCCGTGCTCGCTGTGGGACGACATGGAGGCGAACTGGTCGGCCGCGTTCTCGAATGGCGTCTATGTCGGAGGAGAGCACGACACCGATTGGGGCACCGCCCAGTTGAGCGTCGGCGACGCGGAGTCGCTCGCGCAGCGCGCCGAATCGACTCAGCTCGCGGCCGACCTGTTCACCCTGCAGTCGACGATGTGGGAAGGGTTCCAGAAGGCCGCCGAGTTCCTTGCGCTGCACGGGGTCCTCTACCCGGATGCCTTCCTCAAGACCTGGCGTTACCGCCAGTTCACCGTGATGCCGCCGACCGAGGAGGGGAGCTGGCCGCAGCTTCCATACGACGGTGACCGGTTCGACCTGTACCCGGCCACTGGGGTGGAGCAGCCGTCCGGTTCTGCGCCGTTCCACACGGGATCGGCGCCACAGGCGATCCTCTCCGGCCTTGGTGGAGGCGGGCAGTTCTCGGCGAAGTCGGTGAGCATTCCGCTCTGGCGGCAGGTTGTAACCGGGGTGGACGACGCAGACAATTACGACCTCGATGCCGACCGCGGGTGGCGGCATCCGTGCTGGCAGACGGGCGGGTCGATAACCGACCAGCCCGTCGACGTGGTCGCGCTCGGCTACAACGAGGTCTGACGCGAGAGGATGCGACGCCATGCCCAGAGAACACGTGGCCGACGCCAGGCCCTACCTGGCGATCCCGTACTGGTCTCCCGGCGATACCGGGGAGGACCGGCCGCTGCCTGGAACGGTCACGTGGTACCTCTGCGACGGCATCCGAACATCGACGTACCAGCCGGGGCAGGTGCTCGAAGTCGCGGTGGATGTACGCAACAGCGGCGGATCGAATGCGTCGTCGCTCGCGCAGGTGACGGTCTGGTGGTCGGACCCCACGCTCGGGTTCGTTCTGCGGCCCGAGAATCTCATCGGATTCCGCCAGGTGGCCGTGGAGCCGCGGGGCGGCGCTGGCACCACGGCGCTCATGACACGGCAGATGCCGCCGGATGCCCCGAACCATATCTGCCTTCTCGCACGGGTGTCGCATCCGCTTGACCCAGCACCGCCGGTACCTGACCCGGTGAACGACCGCCACTGGGCGCAGCGGAACCTCTCGGTCGTCGCTGTTCCGGCCGGTGCCACCGCCGTTCTGCCATTTCTCGTGGCGAACCCGTTTCCGGATGCTGCCGGTTTCACGATCCGCCTTGCACCGGCCGAGAATCCCATGCCGCTGGTCGGGCAGGACGGTGTGACCGGCCAGGCGTTCACCGACTTCGTCGCGTTGCTCCGCGTCGAAGACGCCGTCGGCGAGCGTTCGCTGGAATTCGGGGTGGACCTCGAGGCGGGCGAAGAGCGCTCCCTCACGGCGGAGATCGAGGTGCGTGATCTCCAGCCGGGAAGCTTCGCTGCCTTCGAGATCTCCCAGACCGTCGGCGAGCGTCTCGTCGGCGGCATCGGCGCGGTTCTCGTGGCCGAGGACCGGTGACGCTCGCACCGGATGTTTCGGGTGTTGCTCGTGAAAACCAGAGTGACAAAAGAGGGCCCTCCGACCCGTTGCGTGGCGCGCCGGGCACCTGCCACGCTGATCGCAGCGCTCCGGGCTCATGCTTGCCCGGCCTGACATACGAACCGTCGGAGGTCGCAATGAAATCTGGGGAAGCACGTTCCTCCCTCACGCCGAAAGAACTGGCAAGTCTTGACCTGATGATCACCGCAGCCCAACAGCGCGGCGTCGGACTGGACTCCATCGCATCGGATGATGACGAAGCCGAAGCCCACGCTGACCGGGCCGAGGCGATGTGGGAAGCCCGTCATGGCGGAATCGAATTCTCGGACCGTGATCGTGAGGTACTGGCCCAGATCCGCGACCTCGCGAGTTCGCTCGAGACCCGGGTGACGCTTGGTCAGCTCATCGAGCTGCGGGCCGAGGCCGTGAGAAACCTCTCGGAATAGCGTCGGCGTGACCCTGCCTGACGGGGCGCTTCTCGGCGCGCTCACGATCGTCTTCACCCTGTGGCTGCTCGCGAGCATCCCGAACCAGTTCCGGTGGGAGTGGTGGGACAACACCGCCCGCCGGGACGTACTCGCGCTGCTGCCGCGCTGGACGTTCTTCGCCCCGCGGCCCGGCCGTCACGACCTGCACATCCTGATCCGCGACTGGTCGGCAGGCAGCCCTGGGCAGTGGCGTGAGCTCGAAAGACGTCCACCGGCCCCGTGGCTCCGCGCCTTCTGGAACCCCGACCGCTTCGTCCGCAAGACGGTGACCGACACCGGAAACGCACTCATACGCGCTGCCGCCCGCCCCGAGGCTGGCTCGTCGACGTCGATCCAGCTGCACGCTGCCTACCTCGAGATACTCGGTTGGGTTGTGGCGGCCCCGCCACCGGTGCAGGACACGTCCCCCGGCGACGCCCGGCAGTTCGTCCTCGTGCGCACACAGACGGCCCGGCCCGGGCGACGGCTTGATGTGGCCTTCATCTCTTTCGAGCACCCCCGCTTGTGAGCGCCGCCGGGTGGGCGCTCGACGTCGCGTGCCGCCTTGTGGCCATCGGAGTGTTTGTCGGCGCCGTTGAACAGTGGTCGGTCCGCGAGCAGTTCCAGCCAGGTGGCGTGCTCTTCACCCCCGCCCACCGAATGTCGCGAGTGCGGGCGCTCGTCAGTGGTCGGCACACGCTGGCCGTGCTCGTGCTCGCCCAACTGACCACAGCGCTGGTTGTTCTCGCCAGCGGGGTCGAGACTGTGCTCGGGTGGGCTGCGCTGTGCGTCCTCACGATCGCGTTCGTCGCGCTGCGGTGGTTCCGGCGCTCCGGCGGCGATGGCGCTGAGCAGATGGCGAGCATCGTCCTCATCTCCACCGTCCTCGTCGCACCAGCATTTCCCGGCGACGCCCGACTTGCCCTCGGCGTCGGTTTCATCGCCGCGCAGTCGGTGCTCGCCTACTCGACCTCGGGGATCGCCAAACTCGTGTCACCGGTGTGGCGCGATGGCACCGGGCTCGCGGGCATCCTCTCGACAATCGACCACGGCACTCCGGCGCTCGGGCAGTGGCTGGTACGGCATCCGACCCTGTCGAAGCTGGCGAGCTGGGGCACAATCGCCTTCGAGTGCGCCTTCGTTCTTGTGCTCGTGCTGCCGCCGCCTCTCGCAGCCGGCATGCTCCTGGCGGGGCTTGCATTCCACGCTGCCTGCGCCGCGCTGATGGGGCTCAATTCGTTCCTGTGGGCATTCCCTGCGACGTACCCGTGCGTCTGGGTTGCCGCCGGATTCGTTCGTGGTCTTGCATCAGGGTGAAACGGGTTGTGGCGGCGGTATCCGACTCAGCCGACCGGAGACGCTGGGCGCAGCATCCGGATCGCTGTCAGGTCGGCTCCCTGGTGTGGTCGCTTATCCCGGCTGCCATCGGGGGTGAAGCCGTTGCGGCGGTAGAAGGCCTGTGCCCGAGGATTTTGTTCGGCCACCCAGAGCTGGGCCGCCTCGCCGGCGAAAAGCACCGCGTCGAGCAATTGCTGCCCAATTCCGCTGCCGTGGAATGAGCGTTTCAGATACAGCATGCGAACCTCGAGCGCCTCGGCCGGCGGCACATCGGGGTGTTCCCTCGACACGGCGACCCCAGCGAGGGCGAACCCGACGATGGAGCCGTCGACCTCGGCAACGACCAGGCGGCGTTGAGGTTCCTGTCGGCGGAGCATCCGTTCCCACATACCGATCCGGCGGGCTTCTGTGGAGTGCTCCCAGAACTCTCGAGGAACGAGGTCTTCATACGTTTCGACCCAGCATTGCTGGTGGACCCGGCCCAGATCAGCGGCGTCCTCGAGCGACGGTTCGCGCAGTAATACGGCCATGGAAGTCGACCGTACCCGCTCGTCGCCGACCAAGTCACCCGAACTGGGATGGTCCTCTCAGGAATGATCCAGTACCCTCGGATGTACCCGAAAGTCCGGCGCGGCTCAATTTGGCCGCTGCCCGCCCGAGAACGTTAGGCGTCAGGACGACCGCGCGGAGTATCCACAAAACGGATGCCGCGGGGCCGATCGCTGCCACGCACGGAGATTATTGATGAGTGACGAGACCAGCCGCGAGCCCGACAACGGCACCGGCGGTGACTCTGCGCTCGACGTGACGACCGCCCTCCCGACCCGCAGGAGCCTGCGTGCTGCTGCCCGCTCGGCCGCCGCAACCGGCGCTCCGGCGGACAATTCAGCTGTCGTCCCCGTCGAGCAGCCGGCCGCTTCCGCGACCGCTGACACCGCCGAGCCGACCGAGACCGACGACCGTGACGAGCCGGCTGAGGTGGCGCAACCCGTCGTCATGGTCGATGCCGAACCGACCGCACAGCCCGCAACCACCGCAGTGCCGACGAGTTCTGTCCCGGCGCCATCGCGCGCTCGCCTGGCCGCACGGATGGCGGCAACGCCCGTGCCAGCTTCGGTACGGTCCGTTCCCAAGCAGTCCAGGTGGAAGTCGATCCGGTCTCTCCTGATCGTCGCGATCGCCGTGCCCTCCATCTTCGGCACGGTCGCGCTTCCGGCATACGCCTTCTCCACCGAGGACGCCGTAACGGCCGCTCCGGTCCACGCCACTGGTGCCCAGTCGCTCACTGTTCCGACCTGGACCCGCCCCGCGCTTGCGCGCGACAGCTACTCAGCCACGTCGGCAGAAGAGCTCCAGGCGGCAGCAGCAGCGAAGGCGGCAGCAGAGGCCGCCAAGCTCGCGGCCAGCCGCGCCAAGTCGTCCACGTCCACTTCCACGTCCACCGACTACGCAGCGTTCGTTGGCGGCGACGGCACCTGGATCCGGCCTCTCGCAGGCGCGATTTCATCGAGGTACGGTCCTCGCGGGCTGATCTGTAACAGTGCGGGCTGCTCGAATTCGTTCCACGACGGTGTCGACTTCAGCGCAAGCTGCGGCACCCCGATCAAGGCAGTTTCTGCCGGCCGGGTCACCTTCACCGGCTCGGGCGGTGCTTATGGACAGCGTGTGATCGTCGACCACGGCGGCGGAGTCGAGTCCATCTACGGGCACGTCCAGACCGGCTCCTTCAAGGTGTCACAGGGCCAGCTCGTTGAGCCGGGCACAGTCGTCGCGAACGTCGGTGCTACGGGTGTCGTGAGCGGCTGCCACCTCGACCTCAAGATCCGCATCGGCGGCGACTTCACCAACCCGGAGCCGTTCATGGCTGCCAAGGGCGTCAAGCTCTAGGTTCTCCACCGGTAGGTTGGGACATGGTCGGCAGCGAGCACGTCCACCGAACCGCCGGATCCGCCGCCCGGCTTCGCCGAAATGGTCACCGGAAAATAGCGCCGATGTCGCGGGCATACGCCCTAACATGGTCCTCACCCTCGCCGATAGTTGGAAATGACCAACGACGAGGAGTGCTCACGCATGAGCGAAGCCGACATCGCACTCCTGCCCCGCGCAGCGAGTGCACTACCCGACGGATCCCGGAAGTTGGATGACATGGGCGCCAACGAGCTCTCTGCGCTGATCTGGCGAGAACGAGAGCTCCTCGAGCTGCTCGTCTTCAAACTCGAGGTCGAGCACCTCCTACTGACAACCGGGAAGACCAGGTGGCTGCACCACGCCACGAACGAGATAGAACAGGTGGTGGCTAGCCTCCGCGATGTCGGGCTCGCCCGCAGTGTTGAAGTGTCCACCGTCGCCCTGACCTGGGGAACCAGCGAGGATGCCACCCTCCGCCACCTCATCGACCACGCGCCGGCTGGCCCATGGTCGGATATCTTCGCGAACCACCTGGCCGCCCTGACGCAGCTGACGGCCGACATCACTGTTCTCCGCGACACCAACGAGCGCATGCTCCGCGCAGCTTCCCGGTCGACCCAGGAGACACTCGCACAGGCATCCGCTGAATCAGGCGTTTACAACGCGAGCGGTGCCGCCGACGCCCAGTCCAGCGCCGCCCGCCTTTTCGACAAGGACCTGTGACGGAAGCAATGAGCACTTTCAGCGGCTTGAACACCGCATACACCGGACTGATTGCCGCACGGCAGGGGCTCGACGTCGTCGGCCAGAATATCGCCAACGCAAACACCGTCGGCTACACCCGGCAGCGGGTCACCACGAGCGCCATCGGCGCTCTCGGCTCAGTCGGGCCACTGGCGACCTCAACCCCCCGGCCGGGCGGCGGGGTCTCTGTCGATTCGATCGCGAGGCTCGGAAACGTCTACCTCGACGCGCGGGTACGGTCATCGGCTGGCCTCGCCGGATATTCCGCCGTTCGGGCCAACGTCCTCGGCGACGTCGAGTCTTCGCTCCGCGAACCGGGTGAGAACGGGCTCTCTGCGCAGCTACAGGAGTTCTGGGCATCGTGGCAGGGCCTGTCCAACAGCGCAGGGACATCGGCGGCCGCCGGCATCGTCCTCGAGCAGGCCGGTGTACTCGTCTCCCAGATCGAGCGCGGTTACGGCGAGATGGACGCACAGTGGTCCCACGCGCGCAGCGAGCTCAGTGGAATGGCCGAGGAACTCAACTCGGCCGCGGCACAGGTCGCGAACCTGAACGTGAGCATCCGCACCACCCTCGCCGCAGGCGGATCAGTCAACGAACTCGTCGACCAGCGCAACTCGCTCACGACGACCATTGCCGCCCTGACGGGGGCGACAGTAGCCGAACGCCCGGACGGCACGATCGACGTTCTCCTCGCCGGCAACGCGATTGTCTCGGGCGACACGGTCCGGCCGGTGAGCGTGGTTGGTTCCTACCGCCTGGACGGTGCTGCGGACGCCCCGGTGCGGCTCGAGTGGGCGCATCGCCCCGGCAGCGCGGTGGCACTGGCCGGAGGAGAAATCGCCGGAGCGGTCTCTGTGCTCGCCCCCAGCGACGCCACGAGAACGGGCGGAGCTATCGCCGAGGCGGCCCAGTCATACAACGACCTCGCCACCGCGCTTGCGACCCAGGTCAACGCCATTCACCGCACCGGCGCCACCGCGACCGGCACTGTCGGTCTCGACTTCTTCACCATCAGCGCAACCGGCCCCGCTGCTCGCGGGCTGTCGGTGGTTCCGCAAGACGCGAGCGGTATCGCCGCAGCTTCCCCCGGCGCCGGCGGACTCGACGGATCGACCGCCGATGCCATCTCCCAGATCGGCACCACGGCGGCTTCGCCGGACGCCGTCTGGGCGGGTTTCGTCACCCGCACCGGCGTGATCGCCCGCACCGAACTGCAGCAGGCCGCTCTCGCCGAATTGGCCGCGTCATCCGCGTCGAATGCGCAACTGGCCAACGCCTCCGTCGACCTGGACGAGGAGAACGTCAACCTGGTCATGTTCCAGTCCGCGTACCAGGGTGCAGCCCGGGTGATGACCGCCGTCGACGAAATGCTCGATACGCTGATCAATCGCACCGGAATTGTCGGGAGGTAGGCCGTGATCGCACGCGTGACAAGCCAGACGATGATGCGCTCTGCGCTCACCAACCTGCAGTCGAACATGAGCCAGATGGCGAAGCTGCAGGAGCAGGCATCCAGTCAGAAGCTCATCGGTCGACCGTCGGATGATCCGACCGGCACGGCGACCGCCCTCTCGATCCGTGCTGATCAGCGCGCCAACGAGCAGTACGGCCGAAACATCAGCGATGGCGACGCCTGGCTGACCACCGTCGACTCCGCTCTCTCGAATGCGACGGTTCTGATGCACAAGATCCGCGACCTGACGGTGAAGGGCGCCAACGATGGCGCTTTGTCGCCGGCGGCCAAAGAGGCGATCGCTGTTGAGCTCGAGAGTCTGCAGTCCGAACTGCTCAGCGAGGCGAACACCACCTACCTCGGCCGCTCCGTCTTCGCGGGCAACTCCGACGTCGGTAAGGCATTCACTGCAACGTTCGCTCACACTGGTGCGGCCGGTGCCAGTGTGGAGCGTCGGGTCGGATCGGGCACAACCGTACGGGTCGACGCCGACGGCGCCGCCGTCTTCGGAGTCGGAAGCGATTCCGTGTTCGCGCTCGTCTCAACCATCGTCAGCGACCTGCGCGGCGGCGCCAATATTGGCAGCCACCTTGCTGCGGTCGACGGACACCAGCAGGCAATTCTTGGCCAGCACGCCACAGTCGGCGCCCGTCACGCCGAAATCCAGCGGGCCATGGAGGTCAACGTGGAAAAGTCCGTGTCACTCGAAGCACAGCGCTCCGAAGTGGAGGATGTCGACCTCGCGAAGATCATCCTCGACCTCCAGGTCCAGCAGGTGTCGTACCAGACCGCCCTCGCGGTCACGGCTCGCGTCCTGCAGCCAACCCTGATGGACTTCCTCCGGTGAGCGCGCTCCGCTTCCTCGTCCCTCCGCCCGGGCTTGAACCGCTGGTGGACTTCTCCCTGGTCGAGACCGACGGCGCACCGGGGCTGTATTCGCTGACATCGACGGCCGAGGGCGGTCCCCGGCTGTTCGTCCTCGACGCCGGGCTCCACCTTCGGCGCTACCAGCCGACGATCACTGACGAGCAGTGCGAACTGCTCGGCCTGAAGGCCGCAGAGGACGCGTCCGTCCTCGTCGTGATCAACCCGGGAGAGAACGAAGCGACGACGGTCAACCTCATGGCCCCGATCGTTCTCAACCGGGTGACGGGCGGATGCGCCCAGATCATTCTCGAAGGTCAGGACTGGCCGCTGAAGGCCGAACTGGCGTCCGCCGCCCGATAGCCGCAACGACGGCCTCGCGTCGCCCGATCACGCGGTGCGGACGGCGTCACGCGGTGCGCCGGGGGTGTACGTCCGAAGTGCGTGAAAGCGCGCGCGGTCAGCCGGCGGTCGGGGGCAGGTAGCCCAGCGCCGCCTTGATGCGGTCTTCGGCGGAGGAGTCCACCTCTACCGCTGCGCGGTTGGCCTCGGTGACGGCCTGGACGATCTCGTCGCGCTGGATCTTGACGCCCGACGGTGCGTCGATACCGATCCGGATGCTGTCGCCACGGGATTCGAGGAAAGTCACGACGATGTCGTCGCCGATGAGGATACGCTCGCCGGGTTTGCGTGTGAGAACTAGCATCCGCTCAACTATCCCATACCGGTCGGGGCGACCGGGCCGTCCCAGGCGCGAGGCCGTCCACCCAACCGATGGGCAGGTTCAGTTCCTCGACCGTCTCCGGGCTCGCGGTGAGCGCGCTGCCTTCGACGGCCACCGCATCGACCGGGATGCGGGACGCGACGGTGTTGACCCAGAGCGCCGTGTCGTCCGGCTTCCGGCCGGCATCGACGGCGACCCACACCTGGTCGGGCGAGATGCTCTGCACGAGCTTGTCCCAGCCAGAGCGTGTGACCGAGTCGCGGTCGAGCCCGAACGCGACGAAGACCGGGCTGGCGGTGTGCACTCCGATCGCACGGGCGCGAACTGCGGTGCGACGGTCGTCGACCCTGACCGCTCCGGCCAGCTCGATCGAACCGGCCACCGCGATCTCGCGCGTGGTCGACGCCGCCGCCATCGAGCGGACCACTGAGAGCGCGTCGACGGAAGCACCGATCACGAGAATCAGGTCACCGGGCGCGCCCAACGGGCGAGGGACATATGCCCGGCGCAGAAGGCGCCGGGGCAGAACCGGGGGCTCCGGCGCGAGATTTGCCGTGAGGTCGTCGAGCACCTGGGCGAACGCCCGGGCACCAGGGGCGGGCGCCGTTCCGCTGCCATCCGTGTGCAGCTCGCGTTCCTCGCCGTCGATCGAATCGAGAAGCGCGGCCATTCCGGGTGGTACCGCCGGTGCGGGCTGCTGCACCTGCGGTGCTTCAAGGTCAGGACGCCGGAATCGATTGGGCATCGCCGATCACCCCCACGGTCTCGATGTCGACGTTCGCGGCGCCTGCCTCCTGATAGGACAGCACAGGAAGACCATGCGACTGGCCAGACACAAGGCGCTTGATCGCGGGGCGGAGCGCGGGTGCGCAGACCAGGACCGCGGAATGCCCATTTGCTTCCGCCCGTGCCACTGCACCCCTCAGCGAGGCGAACAGCGATTCGATCCTGGTCGCATCGAGCAGGATCTGGGTGCCGAATTCGGACGGCCGCATGGCTTCGAGCATGGACTGCTCGAGCGTGGGGTCGATCATGATCACCCGCAGTGTGCGTCCGTCGAGGTACTGGCTCGACAGGGCAGGGCCGAGCGACTGGCGGGCGGCTTCGATCAGTCCTTCCGGATCGGTGGAGACCTTCGCCCGCAGTGAGAGCGCCTCGTAGATTCGCGACAGGTCGTTGATGGGGATCTGTTCGGCGAGCAGCCCCTGCAGCACGCGCTGGATTTCGGCGAGGCTCAGCAGTGACGGGGTGAGCTCGTCGACGGCCGACGGGTTGACCTGTTTGATGCCGTCTGTGAGAAGCCGCACGTCTTCACGGGTCAGCAGCCGGGCCGCGTTGCCGGTGATGATCGACGACAGGTGCGTGACAACGACCGAGACCCGGTCGATCACCGTCGCGCCCGTCATTTCCGCGCTGTGCCGCATCTCCTGCGGCACCCATTTGCCGACCAGCCCGAAGACCGGCTCCACCGTCGACTGCCCGGGCAACGTGTCGAGGGCGTCGCCGAGGGCGAGCACCTTACCGGTCGGTGCGAGGCCCCGGCCGGCTTCGACGCCCGCGATCCGGATGACGTAGGTCGACGATGGCAGGTCGACGCTGTCCCGGGTCCGTACCGGTGGGACGATGACGCCGAGGTCCATGGCGATGGTGCGGCGCAGCGCCCTCACCCGGGCAAGCAGGTCGTCGGAGGACCCGGATACCATGCTGACCAGGTCGGGCGCGAGCAGGATCTCGAGCGCGTGCACACGCATCCGCTCCATCAGTTCCTCCGTCGTCTCCGAGCGGGGAGCGTTGTCTTCGCTTTCGGCCAGCTCCTCCGATGCCTTCTTCGCGGCTTCGGAGGTCTTGATCCGCTGCGCTGCGAAGAGCAGGAAGAGCCCAACCCCGATGAACGGGAGCACCGGCATGCCGGGAATCAGCGCCATCGCGATCGCCGCGCCTCCGGCGATCATCAGGGCGTTTCTCGACTGGGACAGCTGGGCGGATGCGGTCGACCCCATGTCGGATTCGGCATTCGATCGCGTCACGATCATGCCAGTAGACACCGCCATCAGCAACGCTGGAATCTGGGTGACCAGGCCGTCGCCGATGGTGAGGAGCGTGTACGTGCTGACGGCTTCACCGATCTCCATGCCGTTCTGCAGCATGCCGATCGCGATGCCGCCGACGACGTTGATGATGATGATGATGATGCCGGCGATCGCGTCACCCTTGACGAACTTCGAGGCGCCGTCCATCGCTCCGTAGAAGTCGGCTTCAGCCGAGACCTCAGCGCGGCGCTCGCGGGCCTGGATGTCGGTGATGAGGCCGGCGTTGAGGTCGGCGTCGATCGCCATCTGCTTGCCAGGCATGGCGTCGAGGGTGAAGCGCGCGCCGACTTCGGCGACCCGCTCCGCGCCCTTGGTGACGACGACGAACTGGATGACGACGAGGATGAGGAAGACGACGGCGCCGATCACGATGGATCCGCCGACGGCGACGTGGCCGAACGCTTCGATCACCTGCCCGGCGTACCCGTCACCGAGGACGAGCCGGGTGGATGCCACGTTCAGGCCCAGCCGGAACAGCGTCGCGACGAGCAGCAGGGAGGGGAACACCGAGAAGTCGAGCGGTTTGCGTACGAACATCGTGGTGAGCAGGATGACGAGCGCGAAGAGAATGTTGATGATGATGAGCACGTCGAGCAGCCCGGCGGGGACGGGGACGATGAGCAGCATGAGGATGCCGACGACGCCGAGCGGAACGGCGATCTTGGAGAGGTTTCGGTTCACGTCAAGCGCCTCCTGGGCTGAGAACGGGTGAAGTCATGGTGTGCATGCCCCGGGTTGCACCGCGGCGGCGAAGCGACATCACGAACATGAGAACTTGCGCGACGGCGTTGTAGAGATCCACGGGGATCTCCTGTCCGAGTTCGCAGGCGGCGTGCAGTGCCCGGGCGAGCGGGATGTCCTGCACCATGGGGACGCCTTTCGCTTCGGCTTCGGCTCGGATGCGGGCAGCAATGATGCCGGAGCCTTTGGCGACGACGCGGGGCGCGGACTTGCCGGGTTCATAGCTGAGCGCGACGGCGACGTGGGTGGGGTTGACGAGAACGACGTCCGAGCCGGCGACGGATGCGATCATCCGGTTGCGACTCATGGCGAGCTGTCGGGAGCGGCGCTGCGATTTGACGAGGGGGTCTCCGTCGGTGCTTTTGTTCTCGTCGCGCACCTCTTTCTTCGTCATCCGTGTTCGCTTGCGGTTGCGGCGGAGAACGACGAAGACGTCGATCGCGGCGAGCACGAGACCGGCGGCGACGGCGGTCTGGAGGAGTGACCCGGTGCCGGCCGCAGCGGCCTCGAGGACCGCCGACACGGATAGGTTGCCTGCTCCCATGAGCAGCGGCATCAGGCCCTGGATCACGAGGTACAGGACGAGGCCGACGACGACCGTCTTCAGCAGCGCCTTCACGCCCTGCCACACCGCCTGCATTCCGAAGACACGTTTCATGCCGGATACCAGGTTGAACTGTTCGTACTTGCCAGTGAACTTTTTGACGTGCACGCCCTGAGCGACCGACCCGACCAGGACCACGATGCCGACGACGGCGAGGATCGGGGCGAGACTCGACAGGAGGGATCCGAGGCCCAGGCCGAGCGCGCCCAGTGCCTCGCCCGGATCCGGGTTCGACGCGATGGCCCCGATCTGGAACAGCTGCATCGTCCCGGCGTCCGCGGCGATGGCGATCGTGGCCGGCATCATCAGGGCGGCGGCGCCGATACCCAGCCAGGCGGTCAGGTCCTGCGACTTCGACAGTTGGCCCTTTGACCGGACCTCTTTCATCCGCTTGTCTGTTGCTTGCTCTGTACGTTCCGATGAGTCCGATTCGGCCATCAGCGCACCCCCATCATCTGCTCGAAGGCGTCGTTGGTGAGGGAAGAGACGACCTGTGGGAGCGCGACGAAGGTCACGGTGACGAGGGTGAGCGTCAAAAAGATCTTGAGCGGGAACCCGAGTGCGAACGCGTTGAGGGCGGGGGCGACACGGCTGAGCAGTCCGAGCCCGGCATCCGCGAGGAAGAGGACGACGAGCAACGGCCCGGCGATCTGCACGGAGGCGAGGAACATCTGGGTGACACCGTGGGTCATCGCCTCTGCGGGGGCGGTGAAGTCGATCATGCCGCCCAGCGGCAGGGCGCTGAAGGTGCGCACCAGCCCGCCGAAGATGAGCTGGTAGCCGCCGGATGCGAACAAGAGGGCGAGCGCGGTCATGTGGAACAGCCGGGAGAACTGGGCACCGTTGATCATCGACTGTGGGTCGAATCCCTGCGCCATTTGGAAACCGCCGAACATGTCGATAAGGTTTCCGGCCGACTGGACGGCGGCGAAGACGAGCATCACGAGGAATCCGAGGACCGCGCCGATGAGGATCTCGGCGACAAGGGCGATGAGGAAATCGGCCGTTGCGAAGGACTCGTAGCCCGGGGTGAGGCGGGGCGAGACGGCAAGCGCGAGGGCGACCCCGAGCATCCCCTTGATCCGCACAGGGATGGCGCCGTAGGAGAACGGGGGAGCGATCACGAGGAACGCCACCATGCGGACGCTCGCGAGCAGGACGGCTTCGATCCACGCGAAGTCGAGAGAAATCGACATCTCATCCCCCGTTCAAAAGCGACGGGATCATGTCGAACATCCGGTGGGTGAACGAGACGATCTCAGAGATCATCCAGTGACCGGCGACGAGCAGGGCCAGTGCGACTGCGATCGCCTTGGGGACGAAGGAAAGCGTGACCTCCTGGATCTGGGTGATCGACTGCAGGAGCGAGATGGCGAACCCGACCACCAGCGCGGTGACCAGCACAGGGGCGGAGAGCTTGGCGGCGATGATAAGCCCCTGCAGGGCGACGTCGAGAACGGCATTGGAGTCCATCAGCGGACCCCGTAACTCGAGATGAGGGAGGTGATGATCAGGCCCCAGCCGTCGACGAGGACGAAGAGCAAGATCTTGAACGGAAGCGAGATCATCACAGGCGGGAGCATCATCATGCCCATCGACATGAGGGCGGCTGCGACGACGAGGTCGATCACGAGGAACGGCACGAAGATGACGAAGCCAATGATGAACGCGGCCCGCAACTCGGAGATCATGAATGCGGGAATGAGAGTCGTGAGAGGAACGGCCTCAGGACTCTCCGGGTTCGGCTGGTCGGCTGCCCTGGTCATCAGGGCGAGGTCTTCCTCGCGCGTGTTGGCGAGCATGAACTCGCGGAGCGGCCCTGAGCCCACGTTGAGCGCGTCGGTGAAGGTCAGCGTGCCGTCGAGATAGGGCTGGACGCCGATGGCGTGAATGTCGGTGAGCACAGGGGCCATGATGAACAGCGACAGGAACAGGGCGAGGCCCGCGAGCACCTGGTTGGGCGGGATGGACGGCAAGGAGAGCGCGTTCCTGGTCATCGCCAGAACGACGAAGATCTTTGTGAACGATGTCATCATCAACAGCAGCGCGGGGGCGACAGACAGCAGGGTGATGCCGACGAGCGTCAGGACGGCGGCCGACGGCGTTCCGTTGATGCCGTTGATGTCAACCGAAACGTTGCCGGGATCGGCGGGACTGGCAGGGTCGATCGGTGGCGTCGGGTCGACGGGTACGGCGTGCGCGGCGGTCGGCGTGATCAGGAGAAAGAGGACGACGAGGGCGAGAACAAGCAGAGCAGCTACGACTCGGCGCGCGATGTGCCGAGGCACTGTCGGCGTCGAGCGTGCGGTCATCAGCGGATCTGCCGGAGGGCGGCAGCGGTCTGCTTCCACGTCGTCGGCGAGAGGATCGAGCCGCTGGCCTGCGCGGCCTGCGCGGCCTGTGCGGCCTGCGCATGGCGTCGCGGCCGGAGCGCCTGCGTTGTGGCGGATGCCGTGTCGATGCTAGTGACGCCGGCGAGGGTCGCGGCGAAAGCATCCGAGGGCGATTCGTCCTGTGCCATGACCCGTCGGACTCGGGACCCGGCGCCGGCTGGAATGTCCGTGGCTGGGCTGTCCGAGCTGTGCAGAACATTGACGGCGTTTTCGGTGACTCCCAGGAGGAAGCGCGTGCCGTCGACGTCGACGACGACAACGGATGCCTTGAGGCCGATCCCCTGTCGACCGACGACGGTCACGAGCTCGGCGGTCTTGCCCTTCGCTTTGCCGCGGGTGATCCGCTTCTGGGCGTACCAGAGCAGCGCGAGCACAGCGGCGAGGGAGAGCAGAACGCGAAGCGCAACGAACAGTGTGTCCATCTAGTCGAGGCCATCCGCAACATCGAGGATTTGCGTGATGCGCACCGCGTAGTCCTGGTCGACGACGACGACCTCACCGTAGGCAATGAGCCGGCCGTTGAGCAGCACGTCGGCGGGTGCCCCTGCTGACCTGTCCAGTTCGATGATGCCGCCGGGTTCGAGGGCGAGGACGTCACGCACCGACATGCGGGTGCGCCCGATCTCCACGGTGAGCGCCATCTCAACGTTATTGATCCTGCTGAGCTTTCCGACCACCGAGTCGGCAGACCGAGTGCTGAAACCGATGGTTCCGTGTTCGCGGACCCGCACAGCGAACCAGCCCGCGGTGCCGGTGTCCCCGATGAGTGCGAACACCACCGTGTCCTCATCGGAAAAGAGTGCCGACGCGTCCTCGGTTCGCGACATCCCCAGCACACCGGTGCCCAGGGCAGCGGATGCCGCCTCGAGGGCGGGACGCACGATGTCGAGAGCCGAGACGAGCGGGGAGTCGTCACCAGCAGCTGCTGCGATCGCGTTCTGGTCGAGAACGACCAGGGCAAGGTCGGCCGACGGCGAGCCGACCAGAGTCGCAACCGTTGCCTTCGCGGCGCGATCGCCGATCGACTCCCGGTCATAGCCCTGGACAGCGCGAAGCGCCGACATCGTTGGGAGCAGCGCGGCTGCTGCATCCGCGGCCGAACGGAGGGTGGTCTGGGACATGGTCATCGGCTGTTCTCCTGGGTTTCGACAACGACACAGGCGAGCCGGGAGCCGTGTGCTCCCATGGCTGCGCGCGCCAGCGGCTGACCGCCGACGGTGACATCCAGCGGCCGGTGTTTGGGGTGGGGAAGGGGAAGAATGTCGCCGACAGCGAGCCCGAGGATCACTCCTGGGCGGACGTCGGCTGATGCGAGCCGAACGGAGACGTCAACGGGCACCTGGGTGAGCTGACCTCTGATCATCGACGAGAACTCGGCAGGGGTGTCGACCGGCGCAGTTTCGCCGAGCTGGCCGAGCAATGCTTCGGCGGGGATGGCGACGGTGGCCGGTGCGCTGTGCTCGCCGACCTGGATGGTGAAGGAGGCGACGATCATCAGTTCGTTCGTCGCAGCGGCTTGAGCGAACTGCGAGTTGTAGTGAATGGAGTCCACAGCGATCGGAGCGCCGAGCAGCGCGCCGAACGAGTAGCGGAGGTCGTCGAGGGCGTCGTCCATCAGCTGACGGACCAGAGCCTGCTCGACGGCGGTGAACCGTCGCTCGGGAGTCGTCGTTCCGCGCGTGCCGCCGAGCATCCGGTCGATCCAACCGAGCGCAGCACTGGTCGGGAACTGGATGACGGCTTTGGGGGAAGGTCCGGAGAGCGTGCACAGCACCATCGCCGTCGTCGCTGGGAGCGAGGCCGCGTACGTGTCGTAGGTCTGCATCTGCACCTGGTCGAAGGAGACTTGCGACCATGCCCGCACCTGGGCGGTGAGCTGGGTCCCCCACTGACGGGCGAACGTCTCACAGGCCAGTTCGAGGACGCGGGAGTGCTCACGGGCAAGCGTCGTCGGGCGGCGGAAGTCGTAGACACTGACCGGCTTCGCGGGCACACTGATTAATGCTTGTTTCTGGACCGTCACATCCTGAACTATCGGCCGGTGTCGGGCCGAGGTTAGCGGGATGTGCTAATGATCGGAAGCTGGTGCCGCTGGTTCAGAAGTTGGCGCCGCTGGTTCAGAAGTTGGCGCCGCTGGTTCGACGACGGGCGCGGCCGATTCGGCGATCAGGCCGGGGATGAGCTGGCGAATCGACTCGGGCTGGCCTGAGAGCGCGACGACGTCGACCCTGCGGTTCAGGGCGAGTTCGTCCGCTGTCGCACCCGTCGAAAGGGGATGCGCCGAGCCGTAACCAACCGAGGCGACCCGTTCGGCGGGGATCGCGCGCTGCTCGACCAGGTGCCGGAGCACCTGCACCGAACGACCGGATGACAGCTCCCAGTTCGTCGGGAACTGCCCGCCCGGATCGCGGTAGTCCGCGTGCCCCTCCACCGATATCTTGTACGGAGACTCGGCGAGCGGCGGCGCGACGGCATCCAGGACCGCGATCACATTCGTGCTGAGTGTGTCGCTGTTGGCCTCGAAGAAGGTCTCGGTGCTGACCAGGCGGACGGTCAGCCCGCGTTCGCCGATGTCGAATTCGACCGTGGCGAGCAGTCCCTGTGCGGCCAGGTTGGTCTGGATCTTGTCCCGTAAGGCGGTGAGGTTGTCGAGTTCCATCTGCGCGATGTCGAGATCCGTGAAGCCTTCGCCGTCCTCATCGACCTGCTCCGGGGGGACGACGACGCCATCCGCCGTATCAGCGAACTCGCTCTTGGTCGCGCCGAAACCTGCTGCCAGTGAATTGCGGAGCTCTTCGAACTTTTGCTGGTCCACTGTTGACATGGCGAACAGCACGATGAACATGCACATGAGTACCGTCACCATGTCCATGTACGACGCCATCCAGCGTTCGTCCACGTGGTGGGCTTCCTCCGGCTCGAAGCTCCGGCGGGAACCCCTCGACCTCATGCCGCTTCCGGGACGGTGTACGCCGGGGCCATCGCCCGAAGTCGCTCTCCGAGCAGCCGCGGCTGGCTGCCCGCCTGCACGGCGAGAACGCCTTCCATCAGCAGCGTCATCCGCTCGACCTCAAGATCGCACAGCCTGGCGAGCCTCGAGCCGATCGGCAGCCAGATGAAGTTGGCGGAGAGCAGGCCCCAGAGCGTCGCGACGAAAGCGGCGGCGATCATCGGTCCGAGTTTGTCCGGACTGGAGAGGTTCTCGAGAACGTGAACGAGCGAGACGACGGTTCCGATGATGCCGATGGTCGGGGCGTACCCGCCGAGGCTCGTGAAGAACCTGGCGGCGGCGCGGTCTGCCTTCGCACGCGTGTGAATTTCGTCCTCGAGCAGGGTCCTGAGCTCTTCGCCGTCGGTTCCGTCGGCGATGTTCTGCAGGGCGCGGCGGAGGAAGTCGTCGTCGACGTTTTCTGCTTCCTGGTCGAGCGCGAGCAGCCCATCTTTGCGCGCCCGTTCCGCGAAGCCGACTACCTGCTCGATGACATCCCGTGGAGGAGTGGTCTTGCCCTTGAACGCGCGGGGCAGCGCCTTGACGGCCCGCAGGAAGTCCTTGAGGGTGCCACCCGCGATTCCGACGGCGATGGTCGCCCCGAATACGAGGATCATGGGTGCCGGGAGGAGAATCGCCTCTACGTGGACGCCCTCTAGCGTGAGCATCGCATAAAGGGCGGCGAACGCGACGACGAGCCCGATCAGTGTTGCTGGATCCATCAGTTGTCCCTTGGGTGGATGCGGACAGGCCTTGCTGGTTCGTCACGGCGGGGTTCACTTGCCAGGATGAGCACGCGGGCGCGGAACGACGCGATCATGTCGATCACTTCGGCCATCGACTCGGTGACGATGTACTTGGCGCCGTCCACGGTGACCAGGGTCGTATCCGGGTTCTCGTGGATGCGCTCGATGAGGTCGGGGTTGATCGCGAACTGAGTGTTGTTCAGGCGTGTTACTACGATCATCGGCTTTCCCTGCTTGCGGGCTCGGATGAGCCTCCAGGGGATACTGTCGGCCACAATGCCCGTGGAGTTAGCGGTTGCGGCGGGTGGGACGGCCAATTCCACATGCCCGTCCCACCGCATCGCCTCGCAACCCAAGCGGATCCTTTGGGCGACACCGTCCAGGCTTCGCCCGAACCGGCATGTCGCACCATCCGTCCGAACGAGCTACCTCTTGAGGTTGGTCAGCTCCTGGAGGACCTCGTCTGAGGTGGTGATGATGCGGGCGTTCGCCTGGAAGCCGCGCTGGGCCACGATGAGGTTGGTGAATTCCTGCGAGAGGTCGACGTTCGACATCTCCAGGGCACCAGCCACGATGGCGCCGAACCCTGCGGTGCCCGGTGTGCCGAGCTCAGCGGTGCCCGAGTTGAACGTGGCGCGGTAGCTGGAGGATCCAGCCTTCTCAAGACCGCCGGGGTTGACGAACGTGGCGAGCGAGACGCGGCCGACCGCCTGCGATGCGCCGTTGCTGAACGACCCGACGAGGGTGCCGTCCTTCGACATCGTGAACGACTCGAGCGTGCCTGCCTTGCGGCCGTCCTGCCCGGAGATCGCCGCAGTGCTCAACGCAGCGAATCCGGTGAGCTTGCTGACGTCGAGGGTCACGCCTCCGCCGTTGACACCGATCGTCGTGGCGCTGGTGAGCGCTCCGTTCGCGAAGGTGATCGTGCCGGCAACCCCGGTGCCGTCGTTGACGTCCCAGCCGGTCGCGGTGCGGGTGAAGGCGAGCGACAGGTTCTGGGATTCGCCGGTTTGGTCGAAGACCTGCAGGTCACGCACCAGTTCGGCGCCGAGGGCAGCGTCGTCGGGCAGGTTGCCGCCCATGGTCGCGGATGTCGTGGGGATCGCAGGTGAGATCGCACCGAGCGGCAGCGTGACGGTACCGACGGCCCCGCCGTCCTGGATCTGGCCGTTGACGGCGCCCCAGCCCTGGACGAGGGCACCGCTCGGGTCGACGAGCCTGCCCTGCGGGTCGAAATCGAACGCTCCCGCGCGCGTGTAGAGGGTTTCGCCACCGAGTTTGGTGACGAAGAAGCCGTCGCCCGAGATCATCAGGTCGGTGGCCCGGCCGGTGCTCTGCGCCGAGCCCTGGGCGAAGTTGGTTGAGATGCCGGCGACCTGGACTCCGAGCCCGACCTGAGCGGGGTTCGTTCCGCCGACGTCTGCCTGCGGTCCGCCAGCACCCTGCGCGAGCTGCGAGAGGGTGTCCTGGAACTGCACGGATGAGCCCTTGAAGCCCGCCGTGTTGACATTGGCGATGTTGTTGCCGGTGACGTCGAGCATGGTCTGGTGTGAGCGGAGGCCGGAGATGCCGGAGTAGAGAGAGCGGAGCATGAGAAAGTCCTTTGGTCGTGGTTAAGAGGCGGTTGGGCGTGTGGTCACGCCGGCGATGGCGTCAAGCGCGACGGTCACACCGTCGATGGTCACCTGGGGGACGGGCCCCGAGTAGGACACGGCGGATGCGACACCGGTGACGGTCGTTCCGTCAGCATCGGTGTAACTGACGTCCTGACCGATGAGCGCCGCGGCGGCCATGCGCATCTGAAGGGAGAAATTCTCGGTGCCGGTCTTGGTCTGGGCGGTGACCTGCTCCATCATCGCCAGCTGGGTCGTCTGGGAGATCATCTGGTTGGTATCCATGGGTGAGCTCGGGTCCTGGTTCTGCAGCTGGGTGACCAGCAGCGAGAGGAACAATTCACCGTCCATCTCCTGCTTCGGAGCCGACGTGGCCCTGGTCGCATACAGGCCGGCGGTATCGGTTGGCGCTATCGCGTCGATGGGCACAGGCGTTCTCCTTCTCTTTAGACGGTGATGTCGAGGGTGGACGTTGCGGTCGCCGAGTGCGTGGAGCGCAGCTCGGGAACCGGGGCGGGAACCGCGGCGTCGTCCCTCAGGGGTTCGCGGACCGGTGCCCGCTCGTCCCTGCTGTCCTGCGCGTCCTTCGACGACAGGTCGAGTGAGGCCGAGAAGCCGCCACCGGCGAGGTCACGGCGCAGGTCGGTCAGGATCTGTCGGAGGGCATCCCTGCCGCCGTCGGACGGCGAGAACAGCTCGATTCGGATGTCGTCCGCGCTGATGACGGCGCGGACGGTGACCGGGCCAAGGTTCTCCGGGGTCACCTGCACGGTCATCACGTGCTCGCCGGGCCGGGCGCCGGCGAGGCTGAACAGCGGCTGCGCCAACTGGGTGTTCAACGGCTGAGCGGGAGCAGGAGGCGCTGCGGGTGCTGGCGCAGACGGCGCAGCTGTTGGAGCGGCCGGAGCGGTGGCCGTTGGCGCTGAGACGACGGGCGCTGGTGCCTGCGCTACCGGTTCGGCGGCGGCTGGCTGGCTTCCGGCGAGAGCTGGCGCACGTAGGGATGCCGGCGCTTCGCCTGGGTGGGACGCCACAGGACTGGATGGGGTCGCTGTCGGGAGGCCGTCCTGACCGTTCGCGGCCGACGCCGGCGCAGACGTCGCGCCGGGGGCATCTCCACGCGTGCCGTTCGGAGCCGGTGTTCCCGCTATTGGTCCCGATGCTGTAGTCCGTTGCGGTGCCGGGGAGCCGGCGTCGGGCGTGGCCGCCGCCGTTTCGGGTGCCGATGGGTTCTGCACGGACATCGGCTGCGCGGAGGGGGACAGCGCAGCCGGTGCTGCGCTCGCAATCGGTTCGGATGGCGTTGTCGCCGCAAGCGCCGGGTCGAGCGGAACGCCCTCTCCCGCCGGGTTGTCCGCGAGTGCTGGGTCGTCAGCGCCCGGCGACGCGGGCTGCGCGGCGGTGAGAGCGGGACTCGCCGCCTGAGCATCCTGAACTGCCGGGGGTGTTATCCCAGTGGCAGGCCACGCGTGGGCGGCGGGTGCTGCCAACTCCGGTGCCATTGTCGGCGCGGTTGCCGTGCCCGCGACAACGACGGAAGCGTTCACCGACGGGTCGGCATCCGTTGTTCCGGCAACCCCGGTCCCCGCCGAACCACTTTCGGCATTCGGAACGGACTCGCCGGCGGGCAAGGCCATGAGCGCCAGGGCCGGCGCGCTCGCCGAGGGGCCCTGGTCACCGGTGGCCGCGTCGGGGTTCACCGGTGCATCGGCGGATGCATCCGCCTGGAGAACGCCTTTGAGAACCGAAGCGAAGGCTCCCGCTTCTGCCGGGTTACCCGCCGCGGGTAGCCCGGTCGACGCCGTCCGAGCTGACGATGGAGCCGAGATGAGGGTCACCAGGAGCCTCCGGTCAATGCAGCCCGCTGTGTGGCAGCGAGAAACGAGTCGATGTTTCCGGCGGATGCCGCGGCCGGAGCGGCCGCCGTAGACGGAACGAGGCGGCGGATCGTCTCGATGTCGGAGTCCTTCCGCCAGTTCTCGGTGAGCGTCACGCTGGTGCCCGGTCGCGGCGCGTGGATCACTTGGTTGTTCCCGGCGTAGATGAGGATGTGACCGCTGCCTTTGGCGACGATGAGGTCGCCCGGCTGGGCATTGGCGAGTGAGCCGACTTCGGTGCCGACCTTGGCCTGGTCGGGAACGACCCGGGGCAGGTCGATGCCGAGGTCGGCGTATACCCGCTGCACGAGGCCGGAGCAGTCCATGCCGGTGGAATCCTCGCCGCCGAAGACGTACGGCACGCCGAGGTACTTCTTTGCCGTTGCGACGACATCGGTACCGGTGGCGTCGCCCGTCGGGAGCGGGGTGCTGACAGCATCCGCTTTGGTCGTTCCGGTGATGGTCGAGAGGGCTTTTGCGAAGTCGGTGGAGGCCGGAGTGGGGGCGGTGGGTTTGGCGTTGCTCGCCCTGGCGCCCGGCGTCAGCCCGACGAGGGTGGACTGGATTTCGGCAATGCGGCCGGTCGCTTCGAGAATGCTCATGCTGTCGCTTCACCCTTCGCCTGGAACCAGGAGCGGGATGCGATCTCGTCGAGCACGATCTGTTCGGCGTGCAGGTCCTGCTGTGCCACGCGTTCGCCGTGCCGCAGCTCGAGCTTCTCAATGCGGACGGACTGTGAGCGGGCCGCCGCGAATTCGGCAGCGGACTCGTCGGCTGCGGATTGCCGGAGCACGGCGAGGGCGTTCAACTCGGCGAGCATGCTGCGCGAGGAGGCGCGCGCCGTGCTCACCGCGTGGAGCGCGGCCGTGTTCGAGACGACGGTTCCGTTCTCGTCGAGCGAGCTGCGCACCCGGGCGGTCCGCTCGGCGTTCTCGCGAACACGCGCGTTGGCCGCGGCGAGGCTGCCCGCAGCCTGGTCTTCGCGAATCCGGCGCAGTCGCAGCAAGCCGGCCAGTGAAAACGTTCGAGTCATGCTGATCCTCCAAGAAGTCGGTTGAGCCTGATCAGGTGGTCCCAGGTGTCGTGCGCGGGAGTCTGTTCGTCCATCCGCTGCTGCAGGAAGGACTGGATCGCCCCGTCGTTGTCGAGAGCGGCGTCGACGAGCGGGTTGGTGCCCCGCTGGTAGGCGCCGACGTCGATGAGGTCCTGCGCACCCTTGCGGGCCGCGAGCACCCGGCGGAAGAACGCCGCCTGCCTGGTGTGCTCCGGCGGGTTGACCCGAGATGCGACGCGGGAGATCGACTCGAGGGCCTGCACCGAAGGAAAGTGACCGGTCACGGCTAGTTTTCGATCCAGAACTACGTGCCCGTCGAGGATCGACCTGGCGGCATCCGCGATCGGTTCGTTGTGGTCGTCACCGTCGACGAGGACCGTGTACATCCCAGTCACCGAGCCGACGGCATCCGTTCCGGCGCGTTCGAGGAGTCGTGCCAGTACCGAGAAGGTTGATGGCGGGTAGCCGCGGGTGGCCGGAGGTTCGCCGGCCGAGAGGCCGATCTCGCGCTGCGCCATGGCGACGCGGGTGAGTGAGTCCATCATCAGCATCACGTCTTCGCCCCGTTCACGGAAGGATTCGGCGATGCGTGTGGCGGTGAATGCGGCGCGGAGGCGCAGGAGGGCGGGGTCGTCCGAGGTGGAGACGACGACGACTGAGCGCGCCAGGCCCTCCTGGCCGAGGTCGTCCTCGAGGAATTCGCGCACCTCGCGGCCGCGCTCGCCGACCAGGGCGATTACGGAGACGGCTGCGTCGGTTCCGCGGGCGATCATCGACAGAAGCGACGACTTTCCGACACCGGACCCGGCGAAGAGGCCCATGCGCTGGCCCTTGCCGACGGTGGTGAGGGCATCGAGCACCCGCACGCCGAGTTGCAGCGGCGTGTCGATGCGGGCGCGTTCCATGGACGACGGCGCTTCTCGGTCGAGCGACACTCTCCGCTCCACCTGCAACAAACCTTTGCCGTCGATCGGGCGACCGAGCCCGTCGAGCACCCGGCCGAGCAAACCGGATCCCGTCGGCACGAGGAGAGGGCGACCGTGCGACCGGGCAGGAGCGCCGACCTTGATGCCTGTCATCCGGCCGAGCGGCATGCATCGGATGCCGTCCCGGCTGGTTGCGACGACTTCCGCGTTCACGTCGTCGCCGAGCGTGACCAGATCGCCGACGGCGCTGTCGAGCCCGCGGAGTTCGACAGCGAGCCCGACGACGGATGTGACGGTGCCGACGCGTTCAGGACGGGCGGCGAGCAACGCTGACCCGAAGTGCTCGGCGCGCGGGCGCCACGGCTCGCTCACGAGGAACTTCCGAGGAGCGCGGCGCGCGCACGGTCGAGTGCGGTACCAATTCGGGCGTCGACGTAGCCGTCTGGCAGGAGCGCGAGCGCGTCGCCTGGGTGAAGGGTGGCATCCGCGACGAGGTCGACCCCGGCCCCGTCCCGAAGGTCCGGATCGATTAGCGCAAGGTCGCTCGGGTTCATCCGGATGCTCGTCAGGTCGGTGGACGGGACAGCGCCGAGGGCGCGGCCGAGAGCCGCCCGGGCCGCCCGGTCGCCATCGGAGAGTTCGTGGCCGATAATCGCCTCGGCAAGGTCGATGGCGGCGGCCGCGAGGGTCGCCTCCGACTCCCGCAGAACCGGCAGCGCCCGGGCATCGGCGGCTCGCGTCGCCGCGGCGAGAGCTTCGAGCGCCCGCTCGATACGGACGCGTCCGGCACGCAGCAGCTCTGCATGTTCTGCCTCGAGAACGGTTTGCCTTTCGCGCAGCTCTTTCTCAGCAGCCCGCAAGCCGGCGGCGTACCCGGCGGCATGGCCGCGTGTGCGTGCCTGCCTCTCGGTTCGCTCGGCATCCGGGTGGCTGAGGCTCGGGAGCGAGACTGCTGAAAAGGCGAGTTCAGTCAACATACAGGTCGTCGTCCGCCCGAGACAGCACGATCCGGCCGTCCGCTTCCATGTCACGGATCGCACGAACGATGTCGGCACGTGCCTCGTCCACCTGCGAAACACGTACGGGCCCCATGTTCGCGGTCTCGTCATCGAGCAACTCGCGGTTACGCTCCGACAGGTTGGCGCGGATCGTCTCGATGACGGCAGCTGGTGCTCCCTTCATGGCGAGGGCGAGGCTGGTCGGATCGGTGCCTCGGAGCACCATCTGGACGTCGCGTTGCTCAAGCTTCACGATGTCGGCGAAGGTCAGCATGAGGGCGCGGATCTCCTCCGCGAGTTCGGGGTCGCGTTCCTCGAGCCCGGCAAGCAAGGCACGCTCCGTCGCGACGTCGCTTTGGTTGATGATGTCGAGGAGGGGCCGGACGCCGCCGACGATGTCGGCCGAGGCGCGGGTGGCAACGACACCGCTCGAGCGCACCCGGAGCGCTCCGGCGACAATCCGGACGGCCTCGGGTGCAGCGGGACCCATAGCGGCGATGCACTCGGCGACATCGGTGCGGAGCGAATCGGAGAGTCCGCCCATCGTGGCCGACGCGAGCCCTGGACTGAGGTGGGCGAGGACCAGGGCGATGGTCTGGGGGAGCTCGCCCTCGAGCAGGCTGACGATCTGAGACGGCTCTGCGGTGTTGAGGAACTCGAAAGAACGCCCAGCCATGGATGCCGTTACCCGGTTCATGACCCCGGCTGCGCGCTCGGATCCGAAGGACGCCTCGAGAAGGCCAGTGGCCACGTCGCTCCCGCCGCGTGCGTTGACCCGGTCCAGGACGGTGAGCTCGTGGAATTCGGCCAGCGTCTGTTCTGCGACCGAGGACTCCACCCGTTTCATCCGCACGATCTCGGCGGTGATCTCTTCGGCCTCGGCGTCAGAGAACTGCTTCATCACGAGGACGGCCTGTTGCTGCTCCATGTTCATGAGCACAACGGCGACCTTCTGGGTGCCGGTCAGTTCGGTGGTTGCGGGCGTCATACGGGCTGCTTCTCATCCATGAGGCCTCGGAGGAAGGCTGCGGTCTTCTCGGGGTTCCGTTCGGCGAGCGAGCCGATCTCGGCGCGAGTGCGGTCGATTGGCGTGGGCCCAGCGGATACCGAAAGTGAGTCGGGGAGGGGGGTCAGCACCTCTGTTGCATCTGTCATCACAAGGTCCCTGAACTCTCCGGCCTCCAGTGAGGAAAGGGCCGACTCGGCTTCTTCCCGGATGCGCCGAGCGCGGATGATGAGGAGGACGATCGCCGTCGCGATGAGAAGGGCGGCCGCGATGATGCCGGTGCGGATCAGCTCGTTGGTTCGCTCGTCGGCAGCGGCCTTCTCGGTGGCAGCGATTGCCGCGGCGGCCTCGTCCGCCGCGGAGGTCGTGAAGTTGACGACTTCGACCGTCACTTCGTCGCCGCGGACTGTGTCGATGCCGGCTGCGGAGGAGACGAGCGCCGAGATGTCATTGACGTTGATGCCCTTGGCCACGTCGGCGCTGAGTGCAACCGAGACGGTCTGGCGCTCGATGGAACCGGCCGGGATGACGCGGGACTCGGTCACCTTGTCGATCGCGTGGTTCTTCGTCGCCGATTCGGAGGTGTAGTTTCCGTTGCCGGTCGCGCCGCCTGGCACGGCGATGTTGTCAGGGCCGAGCACTCCAGCCGCTCCGCCCGCTCCGCCGGTGTAGTTCTCGGTCGATGACGACTCGGTGAGAATCGGTGCGTTCTCTGGGGTCGTGAATGACTCCTCGACTCGTTCAGCGGACTCGAGATTGACCCCGGCGGCAACGATGACGGTCGAGTTGCCCGGGCCGACGATCCGGTCGAGCATGGCCTGCACCGATGAGCGCACCCGCTGTTCGTAGTCCGTCGTCTGCTGCGCCGCGGTCCCTGTGGCACCGACGCCAACGGCCGAGAGCACGGTGCCCTTGGCGTCGATGACAGCGACATCCACCGCGTTCATGCCGTCCACCGACGCCGAGGTCAGGTGGGTGATCGCCTGGACCTGCTCGGCAGACAGTGTGACGCCGTTCTTCGTCTCCACGAAAACGGATGCCGTCGGGTTGCTCTTCTCAGAGACGAAGACGGTTTCCTCGGGGATGGCCAGCCGGACGGACGCCGTCGTGACGCCCTCGAGCGCCGAAATGGTCGACGCCAGTTCGCCTTCGAGCGCGCGCTTGTAGGTGACAGACTGCTGGAACTCAGAGGACGTGACGCCCATCTCGTCGAGCAGCGAGTAACCGCCGGTGCTCGACGACGGCAGCCCGGCTGCAGCGGCAGTGAGGCGCTCGGCGTAGACATTCTGCTCGGGCACGAGAATCGTGGCGCCGCCGTTGGCGAGCTCGTAGTCGACGCCGTTGGTCTGGAGCTGCTCGACGATGGTCGAGGCATCCGATGCGCTGAGGCCGGAGAAGAGCGGGGTGTACGCGGGCTTCATGAGCCACGCCGACAACGCGAAAATGCCGAGCGCGAGCACGGCGACACCGAGAATGGCGATGGTCCGCTGGGCAAGGCTGAAGCTCCGGACGGCTGCCATGAGCCGGCCGAAAGCGGAGGTGATCTGCTGGGGCATTAAGCCTGCATCCTCATGATCTCGTTGAACGCGTCAACGCCCTTGTTGCGCACGGCGGCGACGAGCTCGAGGGTCACCTGTGCGCGCGTGGAGGCGATGGTGGCCGTGTGGATGTCGTTGAGGTCGCCGGTAACGGCCTTCACGGCGAGTTCGCTCGACGCCGACTGGAGGCCCTGGACGTTGTCGATGGCGCCGCCGAGGACGGAGGCGAAGGCGGAGCCGTCGGTCGTGGCAGGCTTCGTGTTCGCGAGGTAGCCGGATCCTGCAACACCCTGGAGTGCTGAGAGGGAGTCGATGGGCATCAGGAACGTCCGATCTGAATTGCAGCTTGGTAGGTTTCCTTGGCCCGGTCGACGACGGCAGCATTGGCCTGGTAGCCGCGCTGCGCCATGATGAGCTGTCCCATCTGGGACGCCATGTCGATATCCGGGTAGCGCACGTAGCCGTCGGCGTCCGCCAGCGGGTGGTCCGGCTGGTGCACCATCCTGCCCTCGGGGTCGCCATATGCGGCACCGGCGACATACACGCCGGATGTTCCCTCGCCCGCCTGCGCGAGAACGTATCGGGCCTGGAAGGCGTCGCCGTCTGTGCCGGTCACGGTGTTGGCGTTGGCGAGGTTGTCGGAGACGGCGTCGAGCCACTTGCGGTGCACGGTAAGCGCCGAGCCGGCGATGCCGATTGCGTCGAATGTCATCAGCTGGTCCTCATTGCGGAGCGGACGCTCGTGAAGGTTCCCTCGACGGCACGCGCCGCGAACTGGTAGCGCAGCACGGTGTCGATGTTCGACAGCGTTTCCGTGTCGAGGTTCACGTTGTTGCCCTGGAGATCTGTGGGTTCAAGCGATCGCTGGACAACCGCGGTCGTGGCGCCGCTCCCGTTGCGCACGGACGCGGCGAGGGCATCCTCGAATGACACCCGCTGGGCGGTGTAGCCGGGTGTGTTCACGTTGGCGATGTTGTTGGCGATGGCGCGCTGGCGCATGGAGAGCCCGTCGAGGGCGCTGGAGAGCGCAGCGGAGGACACGGATTCGAACACGATTACCCGATTCGTGAAGAAGAAACAGCGCGGCCGATCCGTGGCCTGAGGGGTGAGCAATCCGTGCTCACCCTTAGCTATCGGCGCGATATCCGTTTTGGTAAGAAGCGGATGCCGGTGAGTTGATGTCTAACCGACGACGTCGAGGTAAACGGATCGACCGGAGGCCGCCGTGGATGGGACGGTCCGAAGTGCGGAGAGGTGCCTGGCGACGGATGCCTGCTCGTCGGTCAGTGCGGCGATGGCGCGCTGTTGGGCGTCGTAAACGCGACGGGCGCGGTCGAACAGGTGCTCGGGAAGTGGGCCTGCATCGGCGGGCGGCGTCCAGGGGAGCGACTCCTCCGGGTCGAAACTCCTGTGGAGGTCGGCCTCCATCTCGTCGAGGAGGGCGGGCCAGGCCGAGTCGGGCTGGTCAGCCAATGCCGAGCATCCCGCTCGATGCCATTCTCGGGCGCTCAGCTGGTACGTCGGCGGCGGCCACGTACCAGACCTCGCGAAGTGGCTCGAGAACGCTGATGCACTCGCGGGTATGGGTGATGTTGCGGTGGATGTTGGCCGTGACCAGTAGCCCTGAGACGTAGGTGTACAGGCCGAACAGGGCGGAGGCACCGTCCCAGGCGTCAACTTTCAGCGACGACGACAACTCAGCGACGATGTCCTGGGCGTGCAGCAGGTTCTCGCGGGCGACGTCCCAGTCCTCGCGCTCCTGTGCAGCCTCGGCACGGCCGAGATCGAGGAGCAGGCGGTCGTAGAGCATGGTGAGGAGCGTTCCGGGAGTGGCGGACAGAATGGCGTCGCGGTTGTACTTCGCGCGCTGGGCTGCAAAGTCGTTGGTCAATGTCATTTCATGGTTCCTGTGCTCAGTGATGCGAGTTGTGAGGTGAGGTACGACGACTGCGCGTTGAGCGCGCTGAGCCTGACTTCCATGGCAGAGTAGATGCGCGAGAGGGTGGCCCGGCGGTTCTCGAGACGGGTGTCCCACTCCTCGATTTGACCGCTTAGGTTTTTCGTGAGGGACTCCTGGCCGGTTATCTTCGACGTGAGGGTGCCGTCGTACTTGTCGGAGGCTTGCGTGGCTGCTTCGGCGACACGGGTTGCGAGGGCCTGCATCATCGATTCGACCTTGGTCGGGTCGTCCGAAAGTGCCTTCGCGAATACGTCAGCGTCGAACTCGATCACCCCGGTCTTCGTGATGCTGATGCCGATCTCGGAAGGGGACAATCCATTGACCGGTGCTGAGGCTGCGCTCAGGAGTGACTGTTTGGCGCTCCGCACGGTGCTGTCGCCGGTGAAGACACCCCCGTTGACCGATGTGACGCCGTTTGTCGTCGTTGTGGTGACGACCGATTTGGTGGAGATGAGGGCGAACACTTCGTTGAGCGAACCGACGAAGTCCCTGGCTGTCTTCGTCGCGGCTCCAGCGTCACGAGTGACGGAAATGCTTGCCGCGTCGCTTGATGCGGCCTTGGCCGTGATCGAGACGCCGGAAAGGATGTCCGTGAACGTATTGGTGGACGAGGTGACGACCTGCTCGGCGGGAGTGCCCTTCCACAGGGTCACTTCAGCGTCCTGCGCGGAGGAGATTGTGCTCATCGCGGCGCTGGTACCTGAAAGAGTGAACGCGTTGGCGGCTCCTGTCTCAGACGCCGAGAACTGCAGCCGGTATTGCGGTTCGCCGGTGACGGCATCCTTGCCGGAGGCGACCTTCGTGGCCGTGACGCCGGCATTGGCGGCGTTGACGGCCTTGACCATGTCATCGAGCGAGGTCGATGCGGCGGTGATGACGGTGTCGACGCCGTCAGTGTTGGTGAGAGTCAGGGTATTCTCCGGCCAAGCCGTCAGGGCCGCAGACACGGTGGTCTGGGGTTGCGCGAGCTTGTCGACGACAACGTCGATATTGCCAGCGGTCGCGCCCTTCGCCACGGTTACAGAGACTTTGTCCGACGTGCTGGTCGCCGAGAACACCGCGAGAGCATCGGGCTTTGATGCAGTTGTGGCGAGGGTGCCGAGCGCCGCGATCTTTGAGTTGAGGGACTGCAGGGCAGTGATGACGGACTGGGTGCCCGCGACCTTGGTCTTGAGGAGCGACTGGGGGATCGCCTCGAGTTGCATGAGCGAGTTGATGAGGGCGGTGGTGTCGAGGCCGCTCGCGAGCCCGTCGAGTGCGAGTCCCATTCGTGATCCCGTCGTTGATGTTGGGTGCCGGAAACGCCCGGCGGCGGCCGATGCAGAAGGTCCAGTTTCTGCTCGGCTGCCGCCGGGCGTTGTTTAGGACCCGGTTTAGCCGAGGAGCTGCAGAACGCCCTGGTTGGACTGGTTCGCCTGCGCGAGCATGGCGGTACCGGCCTGCGACAGGATGTTCGCACGGGTGTAGTTGACCATCTCGGACGCCATGTCGGTGTCGCGGATGCGGGACTCAGCGGCGGTCAGGTTCTCGCTCGACACGTTGAGGCTGTTGATGGTCGACTCGAATCGGTTCTGCACAGCACCGAGGTTGGCGCGAGCGGTCGAGACTGCCTCGATCTTCTCGTCAAGCTTCTCGATCGACAGCTTCGCGGATGCTGCGGAGCTGAAGTCGAGTCCACCCGTAACAGCTGCACCTGCCGTGATGGTGGTCACGTTGTCGGCAGTCGAGGTCGCTGCGTCCACGGTGGAACCGTCGTTTGCACGAACGTTGAAGCCGGTCGCGACGCCGTTGGCGTCCTTGACCACGGTAGCGGTGAAGTTCGTGGAGAAGTTCGTGTCCGCGTTGAGCGCGGCCACGAGCTCGTCGCCACTCGTGATCGTCGCAGCGCTGAGGTCAACCGTCACAGTCTTCTCAACTGGTGTACCAACACCTGAAGCGAAGGAGAAGGCAGCCATGCCGTCAATAGCACCTGAAGTGGTGTCATCGAAGGCGAACGACGTGCCAACGGCGGCCAGCGTACCGTTCTTCAGTTCCGCTGCGATGGAGCTGACGTTTGCCGAGGTGAGGTCGACAGCGATCTGGTTGTCGTCTCCTCCGTCTGCACCGATCTGGAAGCTCAGCGACGACTTGGTGCCATCGAGCAGCTGGATGCCGTTGAAGTTCGTTGACGTGGACAGACGGTCCAGCTCAGACACGAGCTGGTCGGCTTCCGTCGAGATCGCCTCGCGCGACTCAGTGTTGTTCGAGTCGTTACCAGCCTGGACTGCAAGGTCGCGAAGACGCTGCAGGATGGAGTGCGTTTCAGTCAGTGCGCCTTCAGCGGTCTGGATGACCGAGATGCCGTCCTGGGCGTTGCGGGCAGCCATCTTGAGCCCGCCGACCTGCGAGCGCAGGCCCTCGGAGATCGCGAGGCCGGCTGCGTCATCCGCTGCGCGGTTGATGCGGAGGCCGCTGGAGAGCTTCTCCAGTGACTTCGAGAGGTCGTTCTGCGTGTTGGAGAGGTTCCGGTACGAGTTAAGTGCCGAAACGTTGGTGTTGATCTGCATACCCATGGTGTTTTCCTCCGTGATTGGGTGGTGACCCGGCCCATCCATGGTCCGGTGTGTTCACCAACAGCTATCGGCCGCGACGTCACGGGCGTAAGCATCCGTTAGAAGAAATTTGGAGGGATGCTCCCTCAGCCGAGCACGACGGCAGGCGGGCGGGTCGCCTGCAGGATCTGCTCGGAAACTCCGGAAAGATACGCCATCCGCCGCACCGGGGAGATGCGGGATTCGGGAACGATCTCAGGACTCGGCACATCGGAGTAATGCGTCGCCATGCCGTCGCGCATCAGGCGGACAGCTTCTGCCCGCTGCTGCGACACAGCAGAGTGGGTGATGCCGAGCTCGGCGGCGAGGTCCTTGACCGCTCGGTCTTCGAAGTAGATCTGCTCGATGATGTACCGCATGCTCGCCGGCAGTGCGGCGACCGCTGCTCGCAGGTAAGTCAGGCGTTCGGCGACGAGAAGAGACTCCTCGGGGAGCGGGATGTCGGCGGCGAGGTACTCGGTGGTGAGGCCGTCGAGCGTTGTCACCGTGCGCGCAGCATCGGCAAGGCCGGCGAGAACGCTTTCGCGATCGACGCCGAGTGCTGAAGCCATCTCGTCGACGCTGGGTTTGCGCCCGAGGGCGGCGGTGAGGGAGTCCTGAACGGCCGTAGTCTCTTTGATGCGACGACGCGCCCCGCGGGTCGCCCAGTCGCTTGAGCGCATGTCATCGGCGAACGCACCGAGGATGCGCTTGCGTGCGAACGCACCGAACGGCACGCCGAGGTCCGGGTTGAAGGAGTCCGCCGAGGTGATCAGCGCGATGGCGCCTGCAGAGGCGAGATCGTCGCGAGAGAGATGGCTGGCTGCAGCACACACCTCGGAGACGAGGTAGCCCACGAGGGGCAAATTGTCGACGACGAGTCGATTGCGTTCTACACGATTCAAGGCTGGACCCCGGTCATCATTCAACTTCGACCATGGATATGGTCACGATGTCCGTTCAACGTCTTTCGGGTCGTCGTTCAACGTACGATTCGAACTATAACCATGCGTATCAACGGGCTAATGGAGCGGCGTTTCTGAGCACGCCGGTCCGTCGAACGGGGGACCGACTCCTGAATCCCGGGCGTGTCGTCGGAGGGGCGACGCGATGTTACGCTCGGTTAGAAGCCGGAAACTCGCGGTTTTTCCCCAGTACGCCCGGCCGCGAGAGTCCGGGCCCACGTACCCCGTTTGGGAACAGCGAAAAGTCGCGCGCAAAAATCGAGCGTGAAGCGAATCCCGAATTGGGGGTGAAAAAATGCGTGAAACCGCTATTTAATGAGATGTTCTCACCTGTTTACCCTCGTCCGAGGGCGAAATCACGCCGCATTCATGCGTGAGCCGGATGCCGCGTCAGTGTTTGGGCGGGGCGTTACGTGGCCCGGCGTCATAGCGGGCGAGGGCATCGGCATCCTGAGCGAGGCGTGACACCCGGCGCGCGATGTCGAGCGCGTCGACGGGGTCGTCCGCTGCTTCCGCCAGGGCGAGCTGGCGCTCCGCCTCGGCGAGCCGGGTGCGGGCATCCGGCCCCACCCGTGAGCGGTTCGCGGCGATGAAGGTCGATGCGACGCCGAGATGACTGCGAGCCGAGAACAACGCACCGCGAAGCGCTTCGCGGGCAGAATCGATGCGCTGCTTGCGACTTCGTGCGGTCGACAGCGCGGAGTCGAGGCGGAACTCAGCCTCACTGAGCAGGTCGAGCCTGGCAAGCGGGTCAGGCAGGGTCGAGTGGTCGCTCACGCGGGTGAGCGCCCCGGACGCGATGGCGATGCCAGCCGAGATCGCGTTGACCGCGTCGGGGACATCCGCGGTGTCGCGCTGGCTCCATGCGTCCTCGACGGAGCTTTGGATGCGACCGATCGACGCGGTCAGCTCGACGCTTGCGGAGTCCAGCCCGGATGCGGTCCGTGTCACCCCGTCGAGCGCGTGCCGTGCAGTGAGCAGGTGCTGTGACGCGTCATCCAGATACTCCGAGGATGCCGCCCTGGCCGACACGCGCAACTCTGCCTGCGCGAGGGCCGCACGCGCCTCGGCGAGGGCGTCGCGAGCGCGCGTCGGAGCATCCGCCACCGAAGCGAAAGTCGATGGGGCGTAGGTGGAGGCGAGGCGTCCGAGCGTCGACTCGATCTCGGGGACCTGGCCTTCGGTCGCTGTGATCGCCTCACGGAGTTCGCTGAGCCGGTCTGGAGCGTTGCGTTCTAGCGACCGCCGCGCGTCAAGGTTCGCGGTGTGCTCGCCGATGCGATGGTCGATCTCGGTACACAGCTCGACGATCCGCTCGCTCCATCGGCGTCGTTGCGACTCGCTGTCGGGGGTTTCGTCACCGAGCTTCTGGTGCAGGTGGAACGCCTCGCGCAACTGTTCGCGCGCGGATGCCACGGTGCGTGCGAAGTCCTTCACGGCGGCATCCCCGAATTCGGCGGCCGCGAAGGCCACCTCGTCCTCGGCGGAATGCACGAGGTCGTCCGTGCGCACCAGTGTGATGCCTGCCTGCTGCTGGAGAGCGGCAAGGGCGTCCTGGCGGGCAGCGCCCAATCGTCGGCGCCGGGCTGCGCCGAGCCGGATGCCAACCGCTACGGCGATGCCAGCGGTGCCGAAGACGATGAGGGACGGCACCCACCACAGTCCGTCTGTCATGATGCGAGCCTAGGTGGCGGCGGTGGGAGGATGCCGAGAGGGTTTGCCGGCGCGGGTTCTTAGCCCAGGAGCAGCTTGGCGAGCTGGTCGGTCGAGTGCACGACCGCCATCGCGTGGGTTGCCTCAGCGGGTGAGCCGTAGCCCCACTCGACCATGATGGTCGGGATGCCGTGAACGGCAGCGCCCTCGACGTCGTGGTGACGGTCGCCGACGAGTACGACGTGCGTGGTGTCGATCCCCTCGGCGTTGAACCGTACGAGTGCCTCCTCGACGACATCCGCTTTGGCGCTCCGCGTCTCGTCCTCAGATGCCCCGCAGATCACCGTGAAGTAGTCGCTCAGGCCGAAGTGGCCGAGAACGGCGTGGATCTGGGACTCAGGCTTGCTGCTCGCGATAGCCGTGGGGATGCCTGTCGCCGCGACCTGCTTGATCAGCCCGGCCATGCCCGGGTAAACGGCCGAGCCGCTCCACGGCCCGTCTTCTTCAGAGATGCCCCGGTAGACCATGAGCGCCTCAAGCGCCTCGGTCGGGGTCATGCCTGCGCGGAGTTCAAGGGACTCGAGCATCGGCGGGCCGACCCAGTGCACGAGCTCATCGTCGGACGGAACGGGGCGCCCGAGAGAAGCGAACATCTTACCCAGTCGCGCCATGATTCCAGGTGCCGAATCGGTAATGGTGCCATCGAGGTCGAAGAGGATGGTTGACCAGGTGCGAATGACGGCTAGAGAGCCTGTGCCCGCGAGTTCGGGAGATGAAATAGACATGAGGACTCCATAGTAAGCAGTTCCGCGGTCGAAACGACATTTCCCGCGAGCGGGAGATACATCAGAACAGTCGGCCGTCGGCGTTGTCAAGGCCTCGCATCGAGTCATAATCCAGCACTAAACAGCGGATTCCGCGGTCTTCCGCGAGCGTTCGGGCCTGTGGTTTGATCTCCTGGGCCGCGAAAACTCCCCGGACTGGGGCAAGGTGCGGGTCGCGGTTCATGAGCTCCAGGTAGCGGGTCAGCTGCTCAACGCCGTCGATGTCGCCGCGGCGCTTCAACTCGACCGCCACCGAGGCCCCCGACGAGTCCCGCGCGAGGATATCTACCGGTCCAATGGCGGTCATGTATTCGCGGCGGACAAGGGTGTGGCCGTCTCCGAGCAGGTCGATCTGCTCCGCGAGGAGCTTCTGCAGGTGCGCTTCGACGCCATCCTTCTGCAGGCCGGGGTCGACGCCGAATTCGTGTGCGGTGTCGGAGAAGACTTCGTAAACCGACACGATCAGCTGGTCGCCGGTCTTTGCGTGGGTGACCTTCCAGAGCTGAGTGATGCCGGCATCCGCCTGGTCCTCGTCCGGCTCGACCAGACTCAGCGTGCAGGGAGGGCTCATCCAGTTGAGAGGCTTGTAGCTGCCGCCGTCGGAGTGCACCAGCAGGCTGCCGTCGTTCTTGAGCATGAGCAGCCGCGTCGCGAGGGGAAGGTGCGCCGAGAGCCGACCGGCATAGTCAACGGAACACTTCGCAATCACCAAACGCACTCGACGAGTGTAGCCCGGGATCATGAGCGGTCCGTCATTGGGTTCGTCCGTCACGGATGCCGGTTTTGGACAATCTTTCTCGACATCTGCGCCGGATGAACGGCTACGGCTTCGCTCTTTGCTCTCGCGCAGCGGGTGAGGCCAGCCCGGAGAAGACCACGAGGATGAGCACAAAGAAAAGGGCATTGAGTAGCCCGATCGCATCACCGAGCAGCCCGATGAGTGGCGGGCCGACGAGGAACGCCAGGTAGCCGATCATCGCGACAGCGCTCACCCGTGCGGCCGCATTCTTGCCCTCTGCGGCCGCCGACATGCCGAGCGGGAAGCCGAGTGCACTGCCGAGCCCCCAGAACACGGTCCCGACGATGATAATCCACAGGTTCGGCCCGAGGATGAAGACGACGAGCCCGAGCGCGGCAGACACCGCAGACACCTGGAGCACGCGCACCCGGCCGAAGCGGTCGATGAGCGGGCCCCCGGCCACCCGACCGACGGTCATCGCCGAGACGAACACACCGAAGACGATGGCGCCGGTCGCCGCCGACTGCCCGTGACCCTCGACGACCGCGAGCGCGAGCCAGTCGTTGGCGCTGCCCTCGGCGAACGCCATGCCGAGCATGATGACGCCGATGAGGATGAGGCGCAGATCCGCCCAGACAGAAAGGTTGGCACGCAGCCGGGTCACCCAATCCGCCTTGTGCGAATGGGTTGGGGTGTCATCGCCGAGCTCCTCGCGGACCGGAACGAAGCGCACAGCGGTTATCACGGCGACGGCGATGAGGACGGCTATGCCCCCTGCGTGCCAGACGATACCGATTGCCAAGGCGGATGCTGCGGCGCCGATCCCAGCGCCGATCACCGTTCCGAGGCTGAAGCACGCGTGCATCAGCGGCAGGACGGTCTTGCCCAGTTCGGTCTCGGCAGCGGCCCCCTCGACGTTCATCATGACGTCGACGCTGCCGTTGCCGAATCCGAACAGCGCGAGCCCGACAAAGACGACGGCGGGTGAGAACACGACGCCGGCACCGATGCCGATGAGGACGAGGCCGACGGCGACGAAGCCGAGCGACAACACCATGCCCGACCGGGCTCCCAGTCGCACCATCAGCCACGCCGATGCCATCAGGCCGAGGATCGACCCGGCGCTCATGCCGAGGATCAGGATGCCGATCGACCCGGTCGAGACGTCGAGGTTGGCTTTTATCTCGGGGAGCCGGGCCGCCCAGGTGGCGATGCTCAAGCCCGAGAGCGTGAAGATGACGAAGATGGCGTTCCGCCAGGCGACGAGTTCCCGACGGGGGCGAAGCGCGGATTCGATGTGCACGGAGGAAGCCATATCAATTCGTGGTTTGTTGGAGGAGAAACGAGGGATCGAATCGATTCGAGTCGTTCTCGCCTAAGCTAGCCGAGACGCCAGCACCGGTCAAGAACGGTGCCGATCACCGAGGGAGCGTATGAAGCGCGATAAGGGGGCATCCGCGGGAAACCGCGCTGAAGGCCGCCCGACGTTGGCCGCTGTCGCGGCGCGTGCCGGGGTGTCTGCTTCGACGGCCTCACTCGCCTTCAGCGGCCACGGGCCGGTGTCTGACGACACCCGCGCGAGAGTTCTCGCGGCCGCCGCCGAGCTGGGCTACGGCGGGCCCGATCCGCTCGCCCAGTCGCTCCGCCGCGGGCGCAGTGGCATCATCGGCGCTTTGATTCCCGCCCGGATCGGGGTCTCGTTCCGCGACCCGGTGCTCATCCAGACCCTCGACGGGCTGGCCGAGGAGATCAGCGCGATCGGAGCCGGGCTCCTGCTGCTGCCTGACCACGATCCGGGCAGCGGATACGTCAACGTCACCGATGCGCCGGTCGACGCGGTCGTCCTGGTGGGGTGCAATGCCGACGCGCTCGGCACGCTCGAGGGGATGCGGCGCCGCAACATCCCGATTGTCCAGATCGAGGGACCGCCGGACGCGGACGTGCACACGATCAGCGTCGACAACCGCGGGGGTGCCAGGCTGCTTGCCGAGCACGTCAGGGAGTTAGGTCACACGCGGGTCGCGCTCGTCACGCTCGCCCTCGGCCGGGATCGCAGGGTCGGTCCCCTCACGGCCGAGCGCGAAGCGGGTGGCACAGTGACCACAGCCCTTGAGCGAATCGCCGGCGCTCGGGATGTCTATCCGGGGGTCGGCGGCTGGATCGCTGGGGCGAGCAGGAGCGATGCGGGCCGTGAGGCGGCACTGGCGCTGCTGGACGTGCCGGCGGCGGATCGTCCGACCGCGATCCTCGCCCAGAGCGACCTTCTCGCTGCTGGAGTGCTCGCTGCGGCCGAGGAACTCGGCATCCGCGTGCCGGAGGACCTGAGCGTCGTCGGGTTCGATGGCATCCGCGTCGACGGTCTCGAGCGCTCGCTGACCACGGTGTGGCAGCCATCGCAGGACAAAGGGGCAGCGGCAGGTCGGGCCATCGTCGAGTTGCTCGCCGGGCGTACACCAGACCCCGTCAGCTTCGACGTGCGCTTTCGGCGGGGAAGCACGACGGGGCCCGCACCCGCCTGATCACGCGTGGGCGGTAGCGGTTGCCTCCTGCAGCGTGGCGAGGATGCGGCGGAGGTCCATCGCGGCGGTCGCCGCCGGGCTGAGTGCGGACGGGTCGACGTCGCGTTGCTGGTCCAGGCGCTCGAGCAGGATCCGGAGCGCCTCCTCGGCCACCTCGACCGCTTCGCCGACGTCTTCATCGGCGTTGCGCAGGGTCAGCGCATCGGCGACCGCGTGAATCGTGTCGCTCAGTGGCTCCCGGAGCTTCTGCGGAAGCTCGGCGGGGAACGGGCTCTCCCAGATCGCCGCGGCGAGGACCTGGGTGAGGTCCCGCACGTGGAACGTGATCGTTTCGAGGGAAGAAAGGTCCTCGTAGTCCTTCTCGAGGTTCCGGCGATGCAGCTTCGCCCGTGGGTTGAGCTTGCGGCTTTCGTCGGCCTCCGCGACCGCCTCGCGCACTCGGTCTGCGGTGTCGACGAGGGTTCCGCTGCGGCTGGCCCAGTCTTCGTGTTCGGGCGGCCAGCTCTCGACGAGCGCCTTGCCGATGTCGTGCAGGTGTGACGACAGCTGCGACCGGAACTCGATGAGCTGGATCGCCGCGCCGCTGAAGTTCAACGGGGGGAGGATGGTCACGTTCACGATGAGGCCTACGGCGATGCCGACGCTCATCTGCACGAGGTAGCCGATCGAGTAAGCGTCAGCGTTCTGCCCGCCGATGATGAGTACGAAGAGCGCGGCCACCGCCACATATTCGCCACCCGCGGTGAGCCAGCGGCTTCCGGCGATGAGCACGCCGGCCCCGACGGCCACCGAGATCGTGAACACGTTCGGTTCCCAGAAGATGATGATCGCACCGGCCAGCAGGATGCCGATGGCGAGTGCCGCGAGTGTCTGGGCACCCCGTCGAACCGAGCTCATGAGCGTCGGGGACACGCTGATCAGCGCCCCCAGCGGTGCGTAGTACGGATACTCATCGGCGACGCCGGGGACCAGATGGGCGATCACCCAGGCGAGGCCCACGGCGATGGAGGTCTTGATGGCGAGAAGGAGCCGGGGGTTAGCAAGCCAGCTCTTGAGTCGGGTGCCGGCGCCGATCACGGCCGTGCGAGGAGCTGTACCCATGGCTTCATCATCTCAACCCCGGCTGTGAACGGTGTGACCCCCTGCGCGTTGACCCCGGCATTCGGGCGCCTTCGACGTCGATCCCTTCTGCTTCGGCCTACAACATCCGGCTAGATTGAGCTCATGAGCTCATGAGCTCATGAGCTCATGAGCAACGGTGCGCGGGCCTGGCTGGCGATGGGCGTGACAGTCCTTACCGGCATGGTCCTCGTCATCCCGCTGTCCATGGCGGCGATCGCCTTTCTGCGGGACCGCATGCATCTCTACTGCAGCTTTCTGGCGATGGGGGATGACGACCCTGGCGCGTACTACTGCGCCGACGGCATCGGCTACCTCGTGCCTGGCCTGGTCCTCGGCTTCTTCACCGGGCTGATCCTTTTCGCTGCGGCGCTGATTCTCCTGATGTTCCTGGAACGGCGACTGCTCGCGGGGATCGGCATAGCCGGCACTGCGTTCGTGGTCGTCGCTTCGCTCGTGGCTGGAGCGCCGCGGCCCGGCGACGGTCAGCCGCCCGCAGGCGCCTGGGCTGACGTGATGGCCGGGCCGTCCGCGCTGCTGGCCGCGGCATCCGCTCTGCTGGTCGTGTCGATGTTCTTGCCGGTATCCGGCGCCCGCATCGCACTGGGCGGAGCGCTGGCGGTCCTCGTCATCACCACCGTGTTCGAGCCCACCCTGGTGTTCGGCACCGTCCCCGCCGCGCTGGCCGTCGGCGCCGCCCTGGTCCTGGCCAGCCTGCGGGCACCGGCGGCCTCAGCCGCGGTTCGCTGACCATTCCCGGTCGAGGATGGCGTAGACGCCGGTGTCTTCCCAGCGACCCTTGATGAACATGTCCTCGACGAAGTGCGCCTCTTCACGCATGCCGAGGCGCAGGCAGAGCCGGACGGATGCCGTGTTCTCGGGCGTGAGCGACGCCAGGATGCGGTGCGCCCCCATCGTTTCGAAGCCGAGGGCGAGGAGCGCCCGGGCCGCTTCGGCCGCGTAACCCTGCCCGGCCACGTCAGGATGGAAGACCCAGCCGATCTCGAGTGTCGAGTACTCGGCGTTGTCGACGGTGAAATACATCTGACCGATCACCCGGCCGTCCGCCCGGCGTTCCACCGCGAGTTGCAGGTAATCGCCGTTCGCCTCGAGCCGCGTGCGCCGAGAATCCTCGGCCAGCCTCGCGGCGACCGTCTTGCGATCGCGAGGCTCGTAGAGGAGGTACCGGCAGACATCCGCCCGCGACTGCCACGAGTAGACCGCGTCGATGTCGGCATCCGTCTGAAGGCGCAGGGCCAGCCGCTCGGTGTCGATCGGCTCGCGGAACTGGAGGGCGCGCATGCCCTCATGCTAACCAGCGCACCCCGGATTGCGCGAAAAGCCATTTAAGCACCGAGAACAGCCCGAACGCGCGGATTTTGCGACCCTTTTGCCCTCGCGCGTCCTTGATCCGAGCTAGAGCACGCCGAGCTCGAGCGCGAGGGTGACGGCACGTGTGCGGTCAGAGACGCCGAGCTTCTCGAACACGTGCAGCAGGTGCGTCTTCACGGTGGCCTCGCTGATGAACAGGCGTTTAGCGATGACCGGGTTGCTGTCGCCCGCCGCGACGAGCCGCAGCACTTCGAGTTCTCGCGTGCTGAGCTTCGGGCGGGCGGGAAGCTTATCCTGCCGCATCCGCGCCACGAGTTTCGCCGCGATGGCCGGGGCGAGCACTGTCTGGCCGCCGACAACACTCCGCACCCCGGCGAGGATCTCCTCCTGTGGCGCGGCCTTGAGCAGGTAACCGCTCGCCCCTGCTTCGATCGCGCCGAGGATGTGGTCATCGGTCTCGTAGGTGGTGAGGATGAGTACGCGAGTGCCCGGCACGGTCTCGATGATGCGCGCGGTCGCCGCAGCGCCGTCCAACTCAGCGCCGTCCAATTCAGCACCGCCGGCGACGGGCATCCGGAGGTCCATGAGCACGATGTCCGGCCGGTGTTCCTGGGCAAGAGCCACGGCTTCCGCCCCGTTCGCTGCCTCGGCGACGACCTCGATGTCGTCGGCGAGGGAGAGCAGGGACGCAATCCCGGAGCGGACGATCGGGTGATCGTCGGCAACGATCACCCGGATGGGGAGTGCGGTCACGGTGCTGCGTCCTTCACGAGGGGGATGGTGATGGTGAGTTCGGTTCCTGAGCCGGTCGAGGCATCCGTCACGGTGAGCGTTCCGCCGACCAGCCCGACCCGGTCGCGCATGCCGCTCAGCCCGAAGCCGTATTCATCGCTGGGCTGGAAGCCGCCGAGCCCGCGCCCGTCGTCGGTGATGCGGAGGCTGACGCTGCCCGGTGTCTGGGCGACGGTGACGGATGCCGCGCGCGCGTCGGCGTGTTTCCGCACGTTCGCGAGCCCCTCCTGGGCGCACCTCAGGAGCACGACCTCGAGGTCACGGGGCAGTTCGGTGTGCGCGGCATCCGTCGTGACAGTGACGCCTGTCTCACGGGTGAAGCGCTCGCCGAGTCTGGCGAGAGTGTCGGCGAGGGAACCGTCCCGGTGCGGAAGCCCGGCGTTCACGGCAACGAGGGAGCGGGCTTCACTGAGCGCTTCACGGGCGGTTGTCTCGATCAGCTCAAGGGCGGCGTCCGTGGTGGGCTGCTCCAGCCTGGCGCGCTGCGCGAGCATCACGATGCTCGTCAGGCTCTGCGCGATCGTGTCGTGGATGTCGCGGGCGATGCGTTCCCGTTCGGCGGTCGCTCCGGCATCCCGGCTCAGCAGGTCCAGTTCGCCTTGAGCCGCCTTCAGTTCGTCGAGCAGGCGCTGGCGCTCTTCGCCGTACTCGGCGATGTTCGTGATCCACAGGCCGAAGGCGACACTGAACGCGAGCGACAGCCCGCCGACGAAGAGGCCCTGGATGATTCCATCGATGCCTCCGCCGATGCCGACGATGAAACCGACCGTGATGACCGATGCCGCCCCGATGTTGGCGAGCACCGCTTGCTTCGTGCTCAGCGAAGTCACCCAGAGAAGAGGGAAGACAATGACCTGCGCGGTGAGCATGTTCGGCTGGAATGCGGCGCCGACGGCGAGGATGAGGCTGAGGGCCACCTGCAGGACGATGCTCGGTGCCATCGAGCGGGGCGGCGGGTTCCGGTCCGCTGCGCCGACGAGCCGGCGACCGAAGCCGTAGTAGGTGACGCCGAGCAGTGCCAGGGCGACCCAGGCGCCCCACCGCTCGGGGCCGTCGCCGGCGATCCCCACGGTCGTGGCGACAATGAGG
This sequence comes from Mycetocola miduiensis, assembly GCF_900115155.1. Lineage (GTDB taxonomy): Bacteria > Actinomycetota > Actinomycetes > Actinomycetales > Microbacteriaceae > Mycetocola_A > Mycetocola_A miduiensis. Next base: position 534,386 of record NZ_FOVM01000001.1, on the reverse strand, counting down.
ATCGTCGCCGCCACCGCGACATCCCACCACTTCGGACTGGTCACGGGACTACTCTCTCCTATTTCGAATCTTCGGCCTATTCAGGGGCTTTGGGTTCACGTGCTCACGAGGCGAAAACACCCGTTGCGGACAAGACCATCCGGTGTGCCGGGTGTTCTTGCCCGCAGCGGGTGAAACCGCGGCGCTTCCCTCAGCCGTCCTTCCGGATCCAGCGGAAGCTGAGGCGGGAGAGCACCAGTCCGAGGACGCACCAGATGAGGAGGTTGATCGCGACCGCGCCGAGTTCCCACGCGCCGTTCTGCTCGAGGGCAGCGAAGCTCTCAGGCAGGAACACCGATCGCATTCCCTGCGCCAGCCACTTGAGCGGGAAAAGGCTGGCGATGTTCTGGAGCCACTCAGGCAACATCGTGAACATCAGGTAGACGCCCGAGATGAACTGCAGCACCAGCACGATCGGAATGACCACCGCTGTCGCGCTCTTGCCCGACCGCGGTACGGCGGATAGCGCGATGCCGAGCACGGCCGAGGTGACGATGCCGAGCAGGTAGAGCCACGCGAAGGTCACCCACTTCTCGGGCTCCGTCGGGAGTTCGATCGAGAACACCACGCGCGCGACGACGAGCAACAGCGCCACTTGCGCGATCGAGGTCACGAAGACCTGGCCCATCTTGCCGGTGAAGTAGCTGATCACCGGTAGCGGGGAGCCGCCCAGGCGTTTGAGGGTGCCGTCGCTCTTCTCGTTGGCGATATCGGTGGCGAGGTTCTGTACACCGGAGAGCAGGATGCCTGCAGCGATCATCCCGGGAAGGAAGTATGCGCCCTGGCTGATTCCGCCGCTGCCGTCTGCGTTGGTGCCGACGTTGCCGCTCGCGCTGAATGCCGCGCTGAAGATCGAGAGCATGACGACGGGAAAGAGGAACGTGAAGAACACCTGGTCGCCGAGCCGGAAGTACACGCGCACCTCGTAGCCGATGCGCTTGAGGCCCAGGCGGATGCCGCGCCCGCGCGAGAGGGCGGGGACGCCCGTCGGAACGGTCGGCCGGTTAAGGGTCTGCTCAGACATGTGCTGGTTCTCCTGTTGTTGTTCTGGCGGAGGCTGGGTTGCGGTCTGCGGCCCCGACAAGGCCGAGGTAGACGTCTTCGAGGCTAGGTCGGACGATTTCCAGGTCGCGGGGCTCGCCCGCGGCCGCGTCGAGCAGCCGGGCGGCGAGGGCGGCGGGTTCGAGGGTGCGTTCCTCATGGAGACCGGCGTGATCGCGCCAGCGGACGATCGGGACCCGAGCCTCGGCTCCTCCGATGGTGTCGACCGGCCCGATCTCGACAAGCTTGCCGGCGGCGATGACAGCGACCCGGTCGGCCAGTTGGGCGGCTTCGTCGAGGTAGTGGGTCGTGAGGAGGATGGTGGTTCCGTCTGCCTTGAGCGAGCGGATGAGCTCCCAGAAATGGCGACGTGCCTCGGGGTCGAACCCCGTGGTCGGCTCGTCGAGGAACAACAACTGTGGTCGCCCGATGACACCGAGGGCGACGTCGACGCGACGGCGCTGGCCGCCGGACAGTTTGCCGATGCGGGTTTTCGCCTTCTCGGTGAGGCCGACGGCGGCAATCACCTCCTCCACGTCCCTGGGGTGGTCGTAGTAGGCGGCGAACTGCTCCACCTGCTCGCGGACGGTGACCTGCGCTGCCTCTGCGCTGGACTGCAGCACGATGCCGAGCTGTGCCTTCCATGCGACGCCGCCCTTCTGCGGATCGACGCCGAGCACGCGCACGGTCCCGCTGGTGCGGTCGCGGTAGCCTTCGAGGATTTCGATGGTTGTGGACTTGCCTGCGCCGTTCGGGCCGAGGAGGGCAAAAGTTTCGCCACGGCAGATGTTGAAGCTCACGTCGTCGACAGCGACGAGGCTGCCGTAGCGTTTGCCGAGGTTTTCGACCTCGACGATGGTGTCGGAGGATGGGGCGTGCTGGTTCATGGTTCCAGCGTGCCGCCATCGTGCAGGGCCCGGTAGCGGTGATCCGGCTGAATCGGCCATCAACCGATCGGTGGATGCCGCACACCCGGCCCCGCGCCGCCCGCTACTTCATGCGCTCCGGACGGAAGCATCCGGTGCACCGCGTGTGCCAGTCCGGAACAGGTGAACTCGGCGCGGGTGGGCTACCCCGCGAGCGGCGCGGCCCGCGGCACGACCATCGGCGTACCGGTCACCGGGTCCGGGATGATCACGCAGGGCAGCCCGAAGACGCTCTCGACGAGGTCGGCGGTGAGGATGTCACCCGGCATCCCGGATGCCACGACGCGGCCGTCCTTCATCACCACGAGGTGAGTGGCGTACCGTGCGGCCTGGTTGAGGTCGTGCAGGACGGCGACGAGCGTGCGACCCTCGGCGTGCAGCCGCGCGCACAACTCGAGGACCTCATACTGGTGGGCGATGTCGAGGAAGGTGGTCGGCTCGTCGAGCAGAACCAGGTCGGTCTGCTGGGCGAGGATCATCGCGATCCAGACGCGCTGCCGCTGACCCCCGGAGAGTTCCGAGACGAATCGCTCAGACAGGTCGGCGCACCCGGTCGACGAGAGGGCATCCGTCACCGCGAGCTCGTCCTCGTGCGACCACTGCTGGAACAATCCCTGGTGCGGGTACCGCCCACGGGCCACGAGGTCCCGCACGGCGATCGCCTCGGGTGCGATCGGGCTCTGCGGCAGCATCGCCAGTTGCCGTGCCACGGCCTTGCTGCGGTACGAGTCGATCGGTTGTCCGCCGAGCAGGACGGTCCCGGACTCCGGCTTGAGTGTGCGGCTGAGCGCCTTGAGCAGTGTCGACTTTCCGCAGGCATTCGGCCCGACGATGATCGTGAACCCGCCGTCAGGCAGGTCGATCGAGAGGTCGTCGACGACGACGCGCTTGTCGTACGCGAGGCGCAGGTTGCGCGCGGCAAGGCGGCTGGCGCCTGCGTGGGGGGCGTCGGATGCCATCGGGCTGGTTCCTGTTCGGGCCATCAGAGACTCCCCTTATTCCACTGGGCGATGAGCAAAAAGCCGAGGTAGATTCCACCGAGCAGCGCGGTCACCACGCCGACCGGCAGGGTCACGTCGATCGGCAGTTGTTGGGTGACGAGGTCGGCCAGGCCGAGCAGGAAAGCACCCATGAGTGCACTCGCGAGAATGTTCGGTCCGGCACTGCGGGTGACCCGTCGGGCGATCTGGGGTGCGACGAGGGCGATGAACGCGATCGGTCCTGCCACGCTCACCGCCGCTGTGGCAAGTCCGATCGCCACCAGGATGGTGAGCGTCCTGGTGGTCGCGCTTCGGGCGCCGAGGGCATCCGCTTGCTCGTCACCCATCTCGATCAGCTGCAGCCGACGGCTGAGGAGCAGCGCGCACGGCACGAGCACGACGACCGCGGTCACGATAGTGGTCGCGTGGTCCCAGTCACGCGCCGCAAGGCTTCCGTTGAGATACGACGCGAGCACGGTCGCCTGCTCGCGCCCGGCCCGGACGAGTACCCACTGCACGAACGCGAGCGACATGGCCGACACGCCGATGCCGACCAGGAGCATCCGTGCCGGGGAGGAGAAGCCGCTGCCGGTGCCGATGAAGACGAGCGCCATGGCGACGAACGCACCGACCAGGGCGCCGGCGGGCAGCGGGAGGATGCCAGGCCAGAGCAGCCCGAACGCGGCGGCACCGGCCGAGGCGCCGGACGTGATGCCGATGACGTCCGGGCTGCCGAGCGGGTTACGGGTCACGGTTTGGAAGAGGGCGCCCGAAACGGCGAGGGCAGCGCCCGCGGCGAGTCCGACGACGAGCCGCGGCCCGCGGAAGGCCAGGAGCACGATCTCGTCGCGCCTCGTACCGGCGCCCTGCACGGTGGGCACGATGTTCCCGAGGGCGATCCCAAGTTCGCCGAGGGTGAGCGTGAGCACAGCGACGACGAGAATTACCACGAGCAGGCTGCCGCCGACCACGAGCGAACGCGCCCGCAGCGGCAGACTCAGCCAGCCACCGATCCGCAGGGTCGGCGGGTGTGGGCGGACGGCAGTCGCCACGCTCCCCGTCACGCGGTCGCCTTCATCCGGCGAACGGCGAGGATGAGGATGGGTCCGCCCACGAAGGCGGTGACCACGCCGACCATGAGTTCCGCCGGACTGACGAGAATGCGACCGAGGATGTCTGCGGCGAGGATAAGCGCTGGGCCGGCGACGAGGCAGTACGGGAGCAGCCAGCGGTGGTCGGCGCCGGTGAGAGTGCGGACGATGTGCGGCACGGCGAGCCCGACGAAGAGAATCGGCCCGACCGCAGCGGTGGCCGCCGCGCAGAGCAGGGTCGTGGCGACGGCGCCAAGGATGCGGGTGCGGCCGACGTGGGCACCGAGGGCCCGGGCCGTGTCGTCGCCGAGGGCGAGGGCGTTGAGCAAACCGCACAGGGCGAGGGCGAGCAGCAAGCCGACGAGGATGAAGGGAAGGACCTCGAAGATCAGCTGCGGATCCCGCCCGGCGAGCGAGCCGATCACCCAGAACCGGTAAGCGTCGAAGACCTTCGGCAAACTCAGCGACACCGCCTGGATATAGGCGGCAAGCACCGACGACACGACCACGCCCGCGAGGACGAGCCGCACGGGGGTGGCCCTGCCGCGACCGGAGCCGAGCAGGTACACGACGATCACCGCGAGAAACGCACCGGGCAGGGCGACCCACACACTCGTGGCGCCGCTCACGCCGAGCGCCGTGGCGGTGACGATCGCGGCGGCCGCTCCGGTGTTGACGCCGAAGAGCCCCGGGTCGGCGAGCGGATTACGGGTGAGTCCCTGCATAACGCCTCCGGCGACGGCCAGCGCCGCACCGACGAGCAGCCCGAGCACGGTGCGGGGAACCCGGCTCGCGATCACGGCATCCGCATAGCTGTCACCGGGCTCGAAGAGGGCGTTCCAGACGTCTGGCAGGGGGATGTATTTGTTGCCGACCGCGAGGCTGAGCAGGATAAGAACGACGAGCAGCAGCGTCGTGATCCCCAAGCCGACCAGAAGCCTGGGCGTACGCCGACGAGCGCCGGGGGTGAACCCGGCGCCCGTCGACAGGGCCGTTGCGGTCATCTCTGCGTATGGCGGCGAACGGAGCCGCCGTTACTTCGCAGCCTTGGTGACGGCATCCTCGATGAACGGAATGTACTTGTCGAGAGCCCACGGAACGCTGAGCGGCGTGATCATGCTCGACGCCATGCCCAACTGGTTGTCGACGCTCGGCACGTACGACCCACGCTCAACAGCGGGGATCTGCGCGAACAGCGGCTGCGCCTCGATGAGCTTCTGGTTCTCTTCGTCGTTGAACCAGGTGAAGAGCACGTCGACGTCATCGAGCAGGTCGGCGCGTTCCAGCCCGACCGTCGAACTGAAGCTGCCGTCGGTGAGCGGAACCTCGCCGACGCTCTCGTCGATCGTCATGCCGAGGCCCGTGATCAGGTCGACGCGGGGGTCGCCGGCCTGGTACAGCGCGAGGGCGCCCGGCTCTGCGGCGTAGACGTAGGCGAAGCTCAGGCCGGCGAATTCGGGATGCTCCGCTGCTGCGGCGGCGATGTCCTCGTCGATACCGGTGATGAGCTCGGCTGCCTCGTCGCTCTTGCCGAGCGCCTTGCCGATGATCTCGATCTGGTCGTCCCAGGTGGTCCGCCAGGCGGAGTCGGGGTAGGCGACGACGGGAGCGATCTCGCTGAGGGTCGCAAACTCGTCCTCCGAGATTCCCGACTGGGGCGCGAGGATCAGGTCTGGGGCGAGCTCGAGCACCGCTTCCACGTCGATCTCCGGGTACACGTTGAACGTCGTCGGGAGGTCGTCGCCCTTCTTCTCGATGGCATCGCGGACCCACGGGAAGTACTGGTCCTCGTCGCCGCCCCACGTTGCGGCCTCGACGCCGACCGGTGTGGTGCCGAGGGCGATCGCAGTGTCTGCCGAACCCCAGCCGATCGTCACGACGCTCTTCGGTTCACTGGGAATCACGGCGTCGCCGAGGGCGCTTTCGATCGTCACAGGGAACGCTCCGCTGTCGGTTGCGGTGGCGTCCGTCTCGCTCGATGCCGTGGTGGCGCAGCCTGACAGCAGCACGGCGCTCGTCGCCACGACGGCCAGCATGGTGGCGCCGCGGCGGAGTGAGGTGGCGCCGCGGCGGAGTGAGGTGGCGCGACGTCGCAAAGAGGGAGGAGTGTGCATCTGGGAATCCCTTCGGTGGATGCAGCGGATGCCGCGGGGCGCGGCTGGTTCGGGCGGGTAGAGGTAATCGGAATGTTCGGGTGCTCGCGAGGGAAGTCGGGCGGCGGGGTTTAGTTCTCGGCCCGGCCGGTGCGCCAGTAGCCCATGAAGGCGACCTGGTGGCGGTCGAGTCCGGTTTCTGAGACGAGGAATCGGCGGAGGGTCTTGATCACGCTTGCCTCACCGGCAAGCCAGGCGTACAGCTCGCTGCCGCGTGTCGACGGCTCCGGAACCTCCCAGAGAATCTCGTGGTCGATGTCCACGTCAGAAACGTCGGCGCCGTGGTGGGCGTCGGTGATGTAACTTGCGGTCCAGGAACGGACGGCGGGTTCGAGCGCCGAGCCGTGGGGTTGATCGCCGCGGGCCAGCCAGGTGACCTCGACGCCGTCCGGCGCGCCCGTGGCGACGGCATCCGCTTCGTGTGGAACCTCGAGGAAGGCGCAGCCTCGTGCGCTCCGCGGCAGGGAAGCGAGGATGGAGCAGATGGCGGGGGTGGCGGTTTCGTCGCCGGCGAGCAGGATGCGTTTCGCCGCGCCGGGCTTCCACTCGATGCCGACGCTGGGGTCTTCGCCGCGGGAGTCCGGCCCGACGACGCAGAGCTCGTCGCCGATGCGGGCGTTTTGCACCCAGCGTGAGGCGGGCCCACCGTCACCGTGAAGCACGAAATCGACGTCGACCTCGCTGCGCCCGGGGCGCACGGCGCGGACCGTGTACGTGCGGATCGGGTTGCGGAGTTCGTCCGGCAGAGCGCGCCAGCCGCCGAACCAGTCGGTTTCGTCGAGCGGAGTGATGCCGACGCCAGGAAGAGGCAGAACGATCTTGATGCGCTGGTCGAGGCCGTGCGTGCCGAAGTGGGACAGCTCAGCGCCGGTGAACGTGACCCGCACGAACGTGGGGCTGAGTCGTTGCACTCCGGCAACAGACACGGCGTATGGCCGGAAGTTCGGGATCGTCCGCGGACGAGCTTCCGTCGTAGTTAGCATTGCCTAAGTATGGCATGCCTAACCTCACTTTCGCGAGGACTTTTTTAGCGCCCGGTGTGAAGGTCGGCCGATAGCATCCGGTCGAGAACCGGTAATAGCTCCGGAAGTGACCGGCAACCCTGTCGTTCGACGAAGTGCCCGCCACCCGGGATGACCGTCAGCGGCGCCTCCAGGCCCTGAGCCAGGGCAGCGGTGATGGGCGGCGCGACGGTGGTGTCATTGTCTGACCCGAGCACGTGCCTCTGCCGGGCGCCGTCGAGAATCACCTCCACATCCAGCGGTGCCGTGGTGAACGGGTCGAGCTTCGGAAGGTTCGGCAGCGGCTGCGCAAAGCCTGCCACCAGGATGAGGCCGCGAAGCGTCCACGGTCGCGGCCACTGGGCGAGCATCCGGAGCGTGGTGATCGAGCCCAGGCTGTGCCCGATGAGGATGGTGTCGTCGTTCACCTCGCCGACGGCATCCCGCATGGTATCGAGCCACTGACCTGGTTGCGGGCGCGTCGAGTTCGGCAGCGCCGGTATCTGGACGACGCCAGGGGCGTACTGGTCGACGAGCCATGGGAACCAGTGCTTTTTCGGCGAGGCGAGGTAGCCGTGCGCGACGACGATCCGGGGCGACATTCTCCGAGTCTGCCAGCCGGTGCGCCCTCAATAGGGTGCCAGGGGCGAAACGAGCCCTCTTTTCCTGTTGAGTGTGTGTTGACGGCGACCGCTCAGGGCGAGCGCGTGCGGGTTACGCTCCGGTTCGCATCCACGCCGTCGTGCGGGCTCGAAGCCCGAGCGTCGTGGCGCGGGCGGCCAGATACCCCAGTGTGAACGCGGCGGTGAGCAGGGCGAGCCCCGTGGCATCCGACGGCGCGGCGACGAGCACCCAGAGGGCCAGGGGCACGAAGACCGCGACGTTCAGGATGCCGGTGAGTGCGAGATACCGCGCGTCACCGGCGCCGATCAACACGCCGTCGAGAACGAACACGAAGCCGGCCAGCGGGGTGCTGATGCCCAGCACGACGAGGCTCGGCATGAGGAATCGGGCCAGTTCGGGGTCGCCGGTGAACAGCAGCCCGGCGACCCCGGACGTAGCGATCACGATGAGCCCGAGGACCAGGCCGGCGCCGACTCCCCACTGCAGACATCGGGCGAGGATCGAGCGCACCAGGGTGGTGTCTGCGGCCCCGAGGCTCTTGCCGATGAGGGCCTGCGCGGCGATGGCGAGGGCGTCGAGCGCGAACGCGGTGAACGTGAAGATGGTCATCACGATCTGGAACCCGGCGAGTTCGGTCGTGCCGAGTCCCGTTGCGACGAACGCGGCCAGGAGGATCGCAACCCGCAGGCTCACCGTGCGCACGAACAGCCAGCCGCCCGAGAGCGCCGACCCGGAGATGCCTTCCCGATGCGGCCGGAGTGACGCGCCGGTTCGGCGGGCGTGGTGCATCACCACAGCCAGGTAGGCCATGGCCATGCCCCATTGCGCGAGGACCGTCCCGATGGCAGCGCCCGCGATGCCGAACTCCAGCAGATAAATGAACACGAAGTTGAGCGCGATGTTCACCGCGAAGCCGGCGGTCGCGACAAAAAGCGGCGTTCGTGTGTCCTGCAGCCCGCGCAGCAGGCCGGTCGCCGCGAAAACGAGCAGCATCGCCGGCAGCCCGGCCATCGAAATCGAGAGGTAGACGGATGCCTGCTCCGTCACATCCGGCGACGCACCGAACGGTGCGACGAGGACCGGCGTCGCGAACCAGCCGGAGACCGCAAGCACCGCGCCGAGGCCGAGCGCGAGCCACAACCCGTCAATGCCGACGGAGACCGCGCCCGGCTCATCGCCGGCACCCAGCCGCCGGGCAACCGCCGGTGTGGTCGCGTATGCCAGAAAGACCATGAGGCCGATGATCGTCTGGATGATCACTCCGGCGATGCCGAGTCCGGCGAGCGGGGTGACGCCGAGGTGTCCGACCATGGCCGAATCGGCCAGGAGGAACAGTGGTTCGGCGACGAGTGCGCCGAGGGTGGGGACCGCGAGTCGAAGGATGTCACGGTTCACTGTGGTCACTGATCGAGCCTATCTGCGCGGCCGGTCGAGATCTTCCGAGGGCTTCCGCAGCGAGCGGCGACGCCCGTAGTCTCGCATCGTGATCGGAGAATTGCGAAGTGTGGTCCTCGACTGCCCTAACCCCGACGAGCTCGCCTCGTTCTACGAGGAGCTGCTCGGTATGGGCCGCATCATCGACGAACCCGACTGGGTGGCGCTGAAGAGCGCGGACGGCGGCCCCCGTGTCGCCTTTCAGTTGGTCGACGGGTACAACCCGCCCCAGTGGCCTGGCCAGGTCGTGCCGCAGCAGTCGCATCTCGATGTCACCGTCGTCGATCTCGATGCAGCGGAGCAGAAAGTGCTGGCGCTCGGAGCCACGGATGCCGGCTACCGCGAAGACGATTTCCGGGTCTATCTCGACCCGGCGGGGCATCCGTTCTGCCTCTGCGTCGACGACTGACGAGCGCCTTTGCGACACGGCGCCTGACCCGCTTAACAACACTTCTGATCGAGCGTATTGTCCGCAGCATGAGCACCGTGATCTCAGCGCAGCAACTGCGGAAGTACTACGGCAAGACCCGGGCCCTCGACGGCCTCGATCTCAGCGTGACGACGGGCGAAATCCACGGCTTCCTCGGCCCGAACGGCGCCGGCAAGTCCACGACGATCCGTATTCTCCTCGGCCTGGCCAGGGCGACATCCGGCAGTGTGTCCGTTCTCGGCAGGAACCCCTGGACGGATGCCGTCGCGCTCCACCGCAAAATGGCCTACGTCCCCGGCGGGGTCGCGCTCTGGCCAACCCTCACCGGCGGTGAGGCGATCGACCTGCTCAGCAGGCTGCGGGGCATCGACGATCCGGCCGAATACCATGCCCGGCGGGAGCACCTCACCGAGGTCTTCCAGTTCGACCCGAGCCGCAAGGGCCACACCTATTCGACCGGCAACCGGCAGAAGGTCGCACTCATTGCCGCGCTCTCCACCCGGGCCAGCATCTACCTGCTCGACGAGCCCACCGCAGGGCTTGACCCGCTCATGGAAGCCGTGTTCCGCCGGGAACTCGCCGCTGTGGTGGCTGACGGCGCCACCGTACTCCTCTCGAGCCACATCCTCAGCGAGGTCGAGCAACTCTGCGACCGGGTCAGCATCATCCGGGCCGGCCGGATCGTCGAGTCTGGCACGCTGGCCGACCTGCGGCACCTCACCCGCACGGAGGTCGCCTTCGTGGCCGAGGGGCTCGCCGAAGCGGAACTGCGCGACATCCCCGGCAGCCACGACCTCGTGATCGACGGGCAGCGGGCACGGTTCACCGCCGACAGCGACGAGCTCGTCGACGTGCTGCCGACGCTCGCGCAGCTCCACGTCCGTGGCCTCACCGTGACCCCGCCCTCGCTCGAGGAACTGTTCCTCAGCCACTACGGCGACCCGTCGACCGATACCGCCCGCCAGACCCGGCGCGCCGCCCGCCACACCCGGGTCAGCCGATGAGCACCCTGGCGATCCTCGTCCGGCACCGGATGAGGCGTGACCGAATCCAGACACCGGTCTGGCTGGTGTCGATCGGGGCTCTCATCCTGTTCTCGGCGCTTGCCCTGGAGGACACGTTCGGGGATGTCGATGAGCGAACGGTACTCGTCCGGCTTGCCTCAGCGAATCCGGCCATCATGTTCATCCGTGGCGTGCCGCAGGGCACGGGTGCTGCTGCGGTGCTCATCTTCACGGTTCTGGCGTTCACCGGTGTGCTGGTCGGTCTGATGAACACCTTCCTCGCCGTCCGCCACCTGCGGGCGGAGGAGGAGAGCGGCCGCGCCGACCTCGTCGCATCGACCCCCGCCGCCCGGACGTTCCCGGCGCTGGCGACCCTCATCTACGGCCTCCTGGTGAACGCGGTGCTCGCGATCGTGGTGGCCGGGTGCCTGATCGTCGCCGGGCAGGACGCATCCGGCTCAATCGTCAGCGGCCTCGCGCTCGCTGCCGTCGGCGTCGTCTTCCTGACGGTTGGCGGCGTGACATCCGAGCTGATGCCGAGTTCGCGCGCCGCGAACGGCCTCGCCGTCGGTGTCGTCCTCCTCACCTACCTGTTGCGGGGGATCGCCGACGCTTTCGGGACGGTGTCAGCAGACGGGCTGAGCGTCGACAGCGCCTGGCCGGCTTGGCTGTCACCGATCGGCTGGGCGCAAAAGACGCGCCCGTTCACCGAGAACGATCTGACACCGCTGTTGCTGAGCCTCGCGACCGCCGCTCTGCTCGTCGGAGTCGCCGTACTCCTCACGAGGCACAGGGACACCGGGGCGAGCGTGCTGGCGACCAACACCGGCAGGACGACGGCCCGTCCATCTCTCGCCAACTCTGTCGGCCTGGCCTGGCGGCTGCAGTGGCCGTCGATCGTGGCCTGGTGCGTCGGGGCGGCTGCGTTCGGAGTCTTCGGGGGATCCCTCGGGACGGCCGTCGCGACATCCGACCTCGCGGACAGCCCCGTCGCAGACCAACTCGCCCGGATCTCCCGGGGCGGGAACACCCTCACCGAGGCGTTCATCTCGGTCATCTTCACCCTCATCGGCGTCGTTGCCGCCGGGTGCGCCATCCAGGCCATCGTGCGGCTGCGCCAGGAGGAGTCACACGTCGACGGTGAACTTGTGCTCTCGACGCCGGTGTCGCGGTACTCCTGGGCCGGCGCGTACATGGGGATCGGGGCGATCGCGGTCGTACTGGTCCTCGCGGCCGGCGGGACGGCATCCGTTCTCGCCGCACTCGCGGTGGGTGCCCCGGAGGAGAGCATTGAGGACTCGGTCGCGGCAGCGGTCGCCCAGTTGCCTGCGGCTCTGCTGTTCCTCACCGGCGTGGCCCTCGTCTGGTCGGTCGTGCCGCGGCTCACGGCGGGGCTCGGCTGGGGGTTGCTGGCGCTGTCGGCATTCCTCGGCATGTTCGGTGCCCTCGTGGGGCTGCCCGACTGGACGGCGGATCTGTCACCATTCAGCCACACACCGGTGCCGTCCGGCGCAGACACGGACTGGGCGGGGGGATTCGTGATGGCAGGGCTGGCGATCATTGCCGGTGCCGCCGCGCTCATCTTCTTCCGGCGGCGGGATGTCGCCGTCGGATGATCCGTGACGGGGGTGACCGCAGTCGGAAATCGTCCGCCCGTAACGTGCATCAGTCTCCTAGGGTGGACCTATGACGAACGCGGCTCTTCCCTCCGGAATCTCCCTCGACGAACTCGACCCAGCGGTGCGGCCGCAGGACGACCTGTACCGGCACGTCAACGGCAAGTGGCTAGCCCGGACCGAGATCCCGGCGGACAAAGCCCGCTGGGGCTCCTTCCACATGCTCGCCGAGGAGGCCGAAAAGGCAGTCCAGGCGATCATCCTCGAGGCGCAGGACGCCGCGGTCGACGCGAACGCCGATCCGGAGCAGCGCAAGGTCGGCGACCTCTACGCCAGCTTCATGGACGAAGGCCTGGTCGAAGCGCTCGGTGCGACGCCGATTGCCGGACAGCTAGCCGCCATCGAGAACATCGGCTCGATCCAGCAGCTCGTGCGTACAACGGCCCAACTGGACCGCGCGGGGGTGAGCGGGTTCTTCCAGCTCTACGTCGACAACGACCCCGGCAACCCGGAGCGCTACCTCGTGCTCCTCGAGCAGGGCGGGATCTCGCTGCCAGACGAGAGCTACTACCGCGACGACAAGTTCGCCTCGATCCGCACGGCGTACGTCTCCCACATTGAGCAGATGTTCGAGCTCGTGGCAGAAGGCGTGCCAGGGGGCTCGCAGTTCCGGAGTGCCGCCGCCCGTGCGCAGCACGTTTTCGACATCGAGACCGCGATCGCTGCCGTGCACTGGGACAACGTGCGTTCCCGCGACAGCGAAGCGACCTACAACCTGCACACCTGGGACGAGGCCGCCGCGCTGTTCTCCGGCCGTGACGGGGATCGTGCGCTGATCGACGCCTGGCTGCAGGCCCTCGGTGCGCCAGAGGGGGCATTCGACGAGGTCGTCGTCCGTCAGCCGAGCTTCTTCGCCGGGCTCGCTCCGCTGCTGGTGTCGTCGAAGCTTGAGGCGTGGAAGGACTGGCTCGCGTGGAAGGTCATCCATGGTGCGGCACCGTACCTCTCGCGCGACTTCGTGGCGGCCAATTTCGGTTTCTACGGCCGCACCCTCTCGGGGACGCCTGAGATTCGCGACCGCTGGAAGCGGGGTGTCTCGCTCGTCGAGAGCGTGCTCGGTGAAGCGGTCGGCAAGATCTACGTCGACCGACACTTCCCTGCCGAGGCGAAAGCCTCGATGGATGTGCTCGTCGACAACCTGGTCGAGGCGTACCGCGGGTCGATCAGCACGCTGACCTGGATGGGTAACGACACCCGCAAACGGGCACTCGAGAAGCTCGAGAAGTTCACGCCGAAAATCGGTTTCCCCTCGAAGTGGCGCGACTACGAGAGCCTCGACGTGCAACGCACCGATCTTCTCGGCAACGTCCGCCGCGCCAGTCTGTTCGAGTTCAACCGCGAGCTCGGCAAGATCGGCAAGCCGCTCGACCGCGAAGAGTGGTTCATGACTCCGCAGACGATCAACGCCTACTACAACCCCGGCTTCAACGAGATCGTGTTCCCCGCCGCCATCCTGCAGTTCCCTTTCTTCGAGCAGGGCCGGGATGCCGCCGCGAACTACGGCGCGATCGGTGCGGTCATCGGGCACGAGATCGGGCACGGATTCGACGACCAGGGCTCCAAGTACGACGGCAATGGAAAGCTCACCGACTGGTGGACCGCGAAGGACCGCAAGGCGTTCGAGAAGCGAACAGCGTCGCTGATCGCCCAGTTCAATGCCCTTGCACCGGCCCAGGTCGCCGACCACCACGTCAACGGAGCACTCACCATCGGTGAGAACATCGGCGACCTCGGTGGCCTGTCGATCGCGTGGAAGGCCTACCTGATCTCGCTCGCCGGTGAGGAGCCGCCGGTGATCGACGGGCTCACCGGCGCCGAGCGGTTCTTCCTCTCCTGGGCGCAGGCCTGGCAGCAGAAAGCCCGCGACGCCGAGGTCATCCGGCTCCTCGCGATCGACCCCCACTCGCCGAACGAGTTCCGCTGCAACCAGATCGTGCGGAATATCGACGAGTTCTACCAGACCTTCGACGTCACCCCGGCGGATGCCCTCTGGCTGGACCCGTCGCAGCGGGTCACCATCTGGTAGCCGCCTCCTCCGACCGCGGCAGGTCTGCGATACTTGGAGTTACGGCCACGGCGATCGTCCGTGCTTCCCGCGAGGGGCGGGCATCCATTTTTCCGGCCGGACCAAGGCAATCTGTGATCGGCGCGAGCTTCCGCGATCGAACCGCTCACTCTACGGAGATCAAATCCAGTGGTACCGTCGACGCAACATCCAGCTGCACCGCAGTCGTACAGCCGTACGCGGCAACGGGAGCGTCGACGCGCCAGGCACCGGTCGGCCGAGCCCGCTGAAACGTTCGCGCGGAGCCTGAAGGCGCTCGGATTCCTCGCCCGGAACGGCGTGCAGGTCTCGGCACGCGTCACGGACCTGTCGACGGGCGCGGAGTTGTTGAGCGTCGATGACTACGTCGTCATGCCGACCGCCTCGATCGGCAAAGTGCTCCTGCTAATCGAGGTTGCCGCCCGGTTGTCCGACACGGAGTTCGCGGCGCTCACCATCATGGACCGGGAGTCCAACGATTCGGTCGGTGATTCCGGAATCTGGCAGCACCTTCAGGCGCCTTCGCTCCCCGTGGCTGACCTCGCTGCGCTGATCGGCGCAACGAGCGACAACCTCGCGACCAATGTGCTGCTGCGGCTGATCGGACTCGACTCGGTGCGCAGGCGGGCCGAGTCGATCGGGCTGAAGCGAACCGCCCTCCTCGACCGGGTCCGTGACCAGCGCGGCCCTGACGACGCCCCGCACCTGTCGGTCGGCTCGATGAAAGAAGTCGCCTGGCTGTTCTCCGCTCTCGCCAGGGGCGAAATCGTCGACGCGGCTACAAGCCAGCGGGTGGCCGGCTGGCTCTCGCTCAACGCCGACCTGTCGATGGTGGCATCCGCCTTTGGCATGGACCCGCTGTCGCACCGCTCGGGGGACCACGGCATCCAGATGTTCAACAAGACCGGCGTCGACCCCGGTGTGCGTGCCGACGCCGGCGTGGTCCGTGGGCCGCGGGCGGGGGTCGCCTATGCGGTCGCCGTGTCCTTCGCCGACACCGACCTCTCGACGAGGCTCGCTGTGTACGACTCCCTCCACACCCTGGGCCTCGACCTCGTGGAGTACATTCACTAGCTCGGTCGCTTTTGGCTGCATGGATTCGTTGCTCGGTCGCTTTTGGCCGGACTTCGGCGCGGAAATTCGACCAGAAGCGCCCAGCAACACTCACTGTGGGTGCGGCGCTCGGTACTGCCCCGCCGGTGGCTCCCTACTACGCCACCGGGGCGGCACGCAGCACTGCTGACGCCTCCGACGAACGCACCAGGAGGTCGACGGCATCCGTCACCGCGTCCAGCGTCTGCGGCTGGTGAAGGATGGCGAAGTGTCCGTCGACGGGGAGCTTCACGTTGGTGGCGCCGACAAGCACACTGCCGTCGGGCACGTGCGGGTCGAACCCGCCGAAGATGGAGACGATCCTGGCATTAACGCTTGAGTTCTTGCCGAGGCTGACGATCGTCTCGTGCGTCGGGATGAACGCCCTCAGGGTCTGGCCGAGCACGTAGCGGGCGTACCGCGAGCCGGCAAACGGTGTGCAGATGGCGACGAGGCCCAGCAGATGCAGCTCGTCCGAAGACGAGACCAGCATGTGCTTTCCGACGAGTCCGCCCTTACTGTGGGCGACGATCAGCCGGCCGGCCGGGTTCGCCGACACCCGCGACAGTGCGCGCGCGAGCCGCTCAGACGTTTCCACGATCGGGCGGCGGTTGTAGCCCAGGCCGTGCACGACGCTGACCGGATATCCGGCGGCGTTGAGCCGCTCGGCAATCGGCCGCAGGAAGTTCCACCGCTCGTACACGCCAGGAATCAGCACGATCGTCGGCTTGCCGGGCTCACCAACGCTGAACGAGGGCGGGACGGTCCAGGCCAGCGTCGACCGGGCGTGAACGACGCCGGCATCAACATAGTCGACGGCCCAAACCCTGACCTTGTGCAGCAGCGTGCTCACCGTTTTCCCTCCGTATGGTCGGCGATGAGGCCGCCAACCGTCTTCCCGTTGGTCATCATCACCTCGTGTCCGGTTCCAGGAACCTGCACGAGCCGGGCGCTCGGGATCGTCGCGACGATCCGGTCGACCCACTCCTTCGTGCAGAGAAAATCCTCGGTGCCCCTCACGACGAGCGTGTCGGCTGTCACCTGCGGCATTGTCTCCTCCACGCGGTGGTCCATCATCATGCGGAGGGTCTTGAAGTACCAGCGCGGCCCGGCTTTGAGGTAGTAGACCAGCCCGTACCCGATCACCCGAAGCTGTGTGCCCCAGAGGTCCTGCACGAGTCGCAGTGCCTGTATCCGGGCGACACGCTCCTCCGGGTTCACGGTGGGGCTGATCAGAACGACGCGGTCGAAGAGCTCCGGATGCCGCGCGGCCGCTTCGACAGCCACCTGGGCTCCCATCGAGTGCCCGACGAGAACCGGGTTCGCGATGTGGAGGCGTTCAACGAGCTCCGCGATGAGGTCGCCCAACTCGTGCATGTCGAGTGGTGACTCGGGCTCCGGGGCGTCGCCGAAGCCAGGCAGATCGAGTGCGTACACCCGCCCGTGCTGCCCAAGAGTGTCGGTGAGCGCGCCCCAGTAGCGCCGGCCCATGCCGATCCCGTGGAGAAGGATGAAGCTCTGCGCTGTACGGATGCCGCTCTCCGCAACGACCGTGACACGCTCACGAGATCGGAACTCGGACGTGTGCGGCGCAGGCATTCCGTCAGTCTACGTTCGCCTGCCGGGGTGCGGGCTGAGCGGATTCGGTGGTTGCGGATGCCGGCGCGGATGACAGCCGGGGCGACGTGGCGGCCCGAATCTCTCGGCGGCGACCGCGCTCAGGAGGCGCGGCTAAGCTGGAGGAGCGTCCGTGCAGCCGGCACGGGCCTCTTTTTTGCATCAGGAGCCATAGTGGCCGCATCCAGCCGTCTCGACTCAGTCATCGCCCTCGCCCGCCACCGCGGCTTCGTCTTCCAGGCCGGTGAGATCTACGGAGGTTCGAGATCCGCCTGGGATTACGGGCCCCTCGGAGTGGAGCTGAAGGAGAACATCAAGCGCCAGTGGTGGAAGCACATGGTCACCCGTCGTGACGATGTGGTCGGCCTGGACTCCAGCGTGATCCTCCCCAAGAAGGTGTGGGAAGCATCCGGCCACGTCGGAGTCTTCACCGACCCGCTCGTCGAATGCCTCAGCTGCCACAAGCGGTTCCGCGAGGACCACCTGCTCGAAGCATTCGAGGAGAAGAAGGGCCGCCCCCCGGAGAACGGGATGCTCGACATCGCCTGCCCGAACTGCGGAACCCGTGGCGAGTGGACGCCTCCCCGCGACTTCAACATGATGCTCAAGACCTACCTCGGCCCTGTTGAGGACGAGTCGGGTATGCATTACCTGCGCCCCGAGACGGCTCAGGGCATCTTCGTGAACTTCGCCAACGTGCTACAGGCCGCCCGCATCAAGCCGCCGTTCGGTGTCGGCCAGATCGGCAAGAGCTTCCGCAACGAGATCACGCCCGGAAACTTCATCTTCCGCACCCGCGAGTTCGAGCAGATGGAACTCGAGTTCTTCGTCGAGCCCGGCTCCGATGAAGAGTGGCACCAGTACTGGATCGACTACCGGTACAACTGGTACACCGACCTCGGTATCGACCCCGAGAACCTGCGTCTGTTCGAACACCCGCAGGAGAAGCTCTCGCACTATTCGAAACGCACCGTCGATATCGAGTACAAGTTCGGCTTCGTCGGTGGGGACTGGGGCGAGCTCGAAGGTGTCGCGAACCGCACCGACTTCGACCTCACCACCCACGCCGAGCACTCGGGCAAGGACCTCTCGTTCTTCGACCAGGGCAAGAACGAACGCTGGGTTCCGTACGTCATCGAGCCGGCGGCCGGACTGACCCGCTCGCTCATGGCGTTCCTGGTCGACGCGTACCACGAAGAGGAAGTACCGAATGCGAAGGGCGGCACAGACAAGCGCACGGTGCTGAAGCTCGACCCGCGCCTTGCACCCGTGAAGGCTGCTGTTCTTCCGCTCAGCCGCAATGAGGCCTTGTCGCCGATCGCGAAGAAGATCGCGGCCGAGCTGCGTGAGTCGTGGAACATCGACTTCGATGACGCCGGCGCCATCGGCCGCCGCTACCGCCGTCAGGACGAGGTCGGCACTCCGTACTGCGTCACCGTGGACTTCGATTCGCTCGAGGACCACGCCGTCACCGTGCGTGACCGCGACACGATGGCCCAGGAACGTGTTCCTGTCGACAAGCTCTACCTGTACCTCGCCGAGCGGCTGAAGGGCGCGTAAGCGTCCGAACCGCAGCAGAGCACAGGCCGTCCCGGATCCGGGGCGGCCTTTGCTCTTCCCCTCCTTCCATTAGAGGCATAAGGTGGGCGGCAACGAAAGGGTGAGCAACGGCCGCGGTCATCACCCCCGCGAAGAGGGCAGTTCTGCCCATCCCATGCGCCGTCACCGCAATTGACACTCACCTACGCCGACTGCCAGCATGGAAGCCGGCTTACAAAGGAGCACTATGACTGACAACAACATTCCGCCAGTACCCCCGGCCGGCTCGAATCAGCCCTACGGTCAGAACCCGCAGCAGGCTCCGCAGTACGGCGCACCGCAGTACAACGCACCGCAGTACGGCGCTCCCCAGTACGGTGGCCAGGGCTACGGCCAGCAGTCGCAGAAGTGGAACGTACTCGCGATCATCACCCTGGTGAGCTCGATCCTCGGTTTCGCTCTCATCTCCATCGTCCTCGGTATCATCTCGCTCAACCAGATCAAGCGCACCGGTGAGCAGGGCAAGGTTCTCGCCATCATCGGTATCGTGATCGGTGCTCTCTCCACGATCGGCTACATCATCGCGATCATCGCCTTTTTCGCAATCCTCGGCTCTGCGGGATCGACAGGCTTCGAGACCTACTAGATCGTCTTTTCCAGAACGCCCGCGCCACGCTTTCGTGGTGCGGGCGTTTTCCGTTTGCTGCCGTGCGTGACGGGCGAGGGGAACTCCGGCGCGAGCCGGGACGAGCGTCAGCTCAGGATGCCACTTCGTCTTCCTCAAGGTCGACGACCGCTTCCGACTGCACGGCGAGACCGAACAGTGCATCGAGGGCATCGATGTAGCGCTGGGCGTCTCCGGCGCGAGCGAAGTCACGGGCACGCACGGTCGGAGTGTGCAGAAGCCGGCCCATCATGTGCCGCAGTGCCTGCTGGGCAACACCGTCCGGGTCGCGAGGGGCAACCCGTTCGATCTCTGACTCCAGCAGCTCCTGGGCATGCCGGCGCAGGGCGACGACGGCGGGAGCGAGGCTCTGCTCGTCGGTGACGGCGGCGAACT
Source organism: Mycetocola miduiensis (assembly GCF_900115155.1). Lineage (GTDB taxonomy): Bacteria > Actinomycetota > Actinomycetes > Actinomycetales > Microbacteriaceae > Mycetocola_A > Mycetocola_A miduiensis. Next base: position 514,635 of record NZ_FOVM01000001.1, on the reverse strand, counting down.
TGCGGGCGGCGCGGTCGACGATGTCGTGCGCATGGTCCGTCGCCTGCAGCTCCTCGAGCGGTGCGTGGATGCGGATCGTCTCGAGGTCGAGAAGGTCCACCCCGTGCACACCGGCGACGTCGGGGTCGACGTTGCGGGGCAGTCCGAGGTCGATGACCAGCTGGCCGGCGTCCGAGTGAACCGGGCAACCGGGGGTGCCGTCGTGTTCGAAGATCGGGAGGGACTCCTGAGACGCGCGGCGGCCGGCGGTCAGCAGGGCGGCGTCGAGGACGAAGCCGGATGCCGTCGTGCAGGTGACGACGATGGTCGCCTCCGCGGCTTCACGCGGGAAAGCATCCGCTTCAACCGCCCGGATCGCGTGGCTCGCGGCGAAACCGGCAGCGCGGCCGGAAGGGGAGTACACCCGGACATCGGTGACGCCGCGGTCGCGGAGCGCGGCGAGGCTTGCGCCCGCATAGGCGCCGGTGCCGATGAGCAGCACGCGGACGGCCGACCAGTCGACGATGCGGCTCTCAGCCAGGTCGAGGGCGAGGCGCACGATCGAACGGCCGGCTCGTCCCAGCGGGGTGTTGTTCTTCACGCCGCGGGAGGTCTGCGACGCGCGCTGGAACAGTCGTTCCAGGTCGCTGGTGGTGGTGCCGGCTTTCCGGGCGGTCTCAAGCGACCGACGCACCTGACCCGCGATCTCACCCTCGCCGACGATGACGGATTCGAGGCCGGATGACACGGCGAAGAGGTGCCTGGCCGCGTCCTCGTCGGTGTGGACGCTCCAGGTCGCGCGCAGCTCTTCGGCCGGGATGCCTGAGGCGGCGCTGACCGCGGCGGTTGCGGCTTCGACGCCCACCTGGTGGCCTGCCGTGACCGGCTCGTCGAGGTCGATGTACGCCTCGAAACGGTTGCAGGTCGAGATGACGACGGCTCCGCTGACGCATTCGGAATGGCCGGTGATGCGTTCGGCAACGAACTCGGCGCCCCCGGAGAGACGCTCGAGGAGGTCGAAGGAGGCGTTTTTGTGACTCGCCGTCAGACACATGAGCACCAGTCAAGGATACATTCTGAATCCAGGTGCTCTGAGCAGCACGGGTTCCGTCCGCTCAGGGCGCACAATTCAGCCTGGAACGTTGGCTGGCCGCCGGATCGGCGGCACAGTGGAGCACGGGCGCAGCTGCAGGCTGAGTTATGAGCGGAGGAAGGACCACGCGATCAGCAGCATGGTGACGAGGAAGCCGACGAGGAAGTTCAGCCAGAGAAAATGTTTCCAGCCGCGGTTGGCACGCTCCGAATCGGCGTCGCTGAGAGAGCGGTATGGCAGCGCGGCGACGATGTACGGGAGCGGGAGGAGTGCTCCGAGCGGGCCCGGCCATTCGGTGAAGAGCATCAGCAACCCGGCAGCCGTCCAGGCGCCGAGCGCGAACCGCACGGTCTTCGCCGCTCCGAGCACCGTGGCGATGGAGGCGATGCCGCCCTCGCGGTCGGGGAGGATGTCCTGCACGGCGCCGAAAGCGTGGCTGGCCATGCCCCAGAGGAAGAATGCGCCGAGCAAGGCGTACAGCTCAGGCGTCGGAGTGGCACCGGCGAGGACGAGCCCGTACACGGCGGGGCTGACGAAGTGCGTGCTCGAGGTCACCGAGTCCAGGAACGGCCGCTCCTTGAACCGCAACCCGGGCGCCGAGTAGGCGACAACGGCGAACAGGCTGATGGCCAAGACGAGCCACGACCCGGGGCCGCCGAGCAGGACGAGCACGAGGACGAAGGGGATGCAGGTGGTGGCGGCGGCGAGGAGGGTCCACCGGTGCAGGCTGCGGTCGAGCACGGCGCCCTCGACGCCGCCCTTGCGCGGATTGGCCAGGTCCGACTCGTAGTCGAAGACGTCGTTGATCCCGTACATCGCCAGGTTGTACGGCACGAGGAAGAAGACCGTTCCGACGACGAGGGCGAGGTCGACCACGCCGGCGGTCAGCAGATAGGCCGCGGCGAACGGGAAGGCCGTATTGATCCAGCTGAGCGGCCGTGACGACAGCAGCAGCTGCCCGGCGACCCGGGTGGGGCTATTCGTCGGCATCGGCGCCCTTTCCGCCCAATCGGCCGAGGAGCAGCCAGACAGCGGGCAACAGGAGGAGCGCGGCGGCCGGGTAGGCGAAGTCCTCGAGCGGCGCAGCGCCGATCAGGATACCGGCGAGGTGGACCGGTTCGTACACCATGAGCCCCGTCGCGATCATGACGTTGTCGAACACGGCGGTGAGCACGGTGAGGGCGATTGCCGTGGCGAGGGCCGGCAACCACCAGCGGGAGAGGAGGCTCCGCCGGTCGCGCGCGGTGGCCAGTGCGACGGTAAGCACCGCGGCAGCGATTGCGAGGAAGACGAGGCTGAGAGTGACATAGGTCATCGTCTCACCGCCCGGGCGCGGAAGAGGGCGTCGGCGCCGGTGAGGAGCACCATCGTCAGGTAGCAGAGGAACGCGAGGAAAAAGAGTTCCTCGAGCGGAAGTTCCGGCGCGACGACGATTCCCGTCATGAACGCGGTTTCGCCCCGGTAGAAGATGCCGAGCCCGATTCCGAGCAGGTCCCAGAGCACGAAGAAGACGACTCCGACCGCGAGGACGATCGCGGCGCGGCGGGCGTCGCGCCAGAAGAACAGCGAGAAGCGCCGATCGAGCAGCACCATACAGCCGATCGAGGCGAGCAGCACGAGAAAGTACACGACGCTCATAGCGGCTCGGGAAGTGGACCGGTGCTGAGGTCGCCGCGGATGCGCTTGAGCACGAGCTCAGCGCTGATCAGGCACATGGGCAGCCCGATCCCTGGCACCGTCGTGCCCCCGGCGTAGTAAAGGCCGTCGACCTTGGACGACGCGTTCTTTCCCCGCAGGAAGGCGCTCTGCCGCAGGGTGTGCGCAGGGCCGAGGGATGTTCCGCGCCAGGAATTGAGGTCATCCCTAAAATCCTGCGGTCCGACCGTCTTACGCACCACCACTCGCTCGGCAAGGTCCGGGATGCCAGCCCACGTCGCAATCTGCGCGATCACGGTGTCGGCGAGTTCTTCGACGACAGGTGCACCACTGCGGTCTTCGCCACCGGAGCCGATTCCCGGGTCGGCAGGGACCGGAACGAGGACGAAGAGGTTCTCGTGGCCGGCGGGGGCGACGGTGTCATCGGTCGCGCTCGGCCGACAGACGTAGATCGACGCCGGATCCGGTATCGACGTCGTCTCGCCGAAGATCCGGTCGAAGTTGTCGTGCCAGTCCTTGGTGAAGAACAGGCTGTGGTGGGCGAGTTCGGGCAATCCGCCCTCGACGCCGAGCATCAGGAGCACGGCTCCCGGACCGGGGACGCGGTTGTCCCACCAGCTTTCGGGGTAACTCTGCAGTGCCGGCGGCAGGAGCGTGGTCTCGGTGTGGTGCAGGTCGGCCGCTGACACGACGACATCCGCTTCGAGGTGCTGGCCGATGCCCATGGCGTCGGTGTAGCGGACACCGGTCGCGCGCGCCCGTTTCGCGCCGTCCGTCGTGATGGCGGTCACCGTGGCATCCGTCGTCACCGTGACGCCGGCCGCCGTCGCGAGGCCCTCGATGCTCCTGATCACCTCGAAGAAACCACCGCGCGGGTAGTAGACCCCGTCTTCGAGGTCGAGGTGGCTCATCAGGTGATAGAGGCTGGGGGCGGCGAACGGTGACGAACCGAGGAAGACGGCCGGGTAGCCAAGGATCTGGCGAAGGCGCGGGTCGGCGAATGACCGCGAGGTGAGCGTGTCCAGTGGCTGCAGCAGAAGTCGCGCGAGACGCCCGCTGCGGCCGACGACATCACGCGTGAGCGCGGTGCGGTACGACTGGAAGGTGCTGTAGAGAAAGCGCCGGACCGCGATCTCATACGTGTCGCGGGCGGATGCCAGGTAGCGGGAGAGTGCGGCGCGCCCACCCGGTTCGATCCGTTCGAAGGTGTCGAGGTTGGTTTCACGGTCGGCGGCGATGTCGATCGGCTCGTCGTGCTTTTCGAAGAACACGCGGTACCCGGGGTCGAGCTTCGACAGGTCGAGCTCGTGGTCGGCTGAGCTGCCCATCAGGCGGAAGAAGTGGTCGAAGACTTGCGGCATGAGGTACCAGCTCGGGCCGGTGTCGAATCGGAAGCCATCCTTTTCCCAGCTCCCCGCCCGCCCGCCGATTCCCGAGCGGGCTTCGAGCAGCGTCACCGTGAAGCCGTCCTTTGCCAGAAGCCCAGCAGTGGCCAGACCGGCGATGCCTCCTCCGATCACGATGGCCGACCGGGCTCTCACGCCGGTCACAGGGGTCGCGCCGGCATCAGGGTGCGGGCGAGGACGGCAAGTTTCGTCCGGGTGGGCACCCGGACCCGAGCGGCCAGCAGGTCCCGGGCCGGGGTCGACTTCAGCCGTTCGGTCAGGATGCTGAACATGCCATGGGCGGCGGCGACCGCGCGGCGGCAGTTCGCGGGCAGCTCGGGGAGAACGGATCCCGCTGCGTCGAGGTCCGCCTCGATGTCAGCGACGAGCGCGAGCTTCTGTTGCTCGGTGAGCTGGCCGGGGTCGATGCCGGGAAAGTAGCTTCTGCCGAGCGTCGACCAGTCGGTCGCCAGGTCGCGAAGGAAATTGATCTTCTGGAAAGCGGCGCCCAACCGTCGCGCCCCCTCCTCCAGGCGGAGCCGCTGTGCGTCCTCGATGGTCCGACCGCGGAGGAACACGCGAAGGCACATCAGCCCGACGACCTCGGCGGAGCCGTAGATGTACTCGCGGAGTTCCGCCTCGGTGAAGTTCACGGCGCTGAGATCCCGTCGCATCGACGCGAAGAAGGGGGCGGTGAGATCGACTCCGAAGCCGCTTTCGCGTGCGGTGATCGCGAACGCGTGGACGACGAGGTTGGTGCTGTAGCCGTCCCCGAGGGCTGAGGCCGTCTCGGCTTCGAGGGCGTCGAGAAGCGCACGTTGCCGGTCCACCCCGAGCCCCGCCTGCTCGGCGGCGCCGTCAACGACTTCGTCTGCGACCCGGACAAGCGCGTAGATGTCCTCGACGCGCTTTCGGACGTCTCCGGACAGCAGTCGTGAGGCGAGGCCGAAAGAGGTGGAGTAATCGCGGATGACGCGTGAAGAACTCCGGTGGGCGACTCGCGTGTACAGGGAGAGGTCGCTCGATGCGACGGGCTTTCGTGGCCTCATGCCGCCCGCACCACGGCGTGCCTGGCGACGTCGCGCAGGTGCCCCACCAGAACGGATGGCAGATGGGAGTTGTCGAGGAGGCTCTCGGCACGCGACACGTGGTCGTCGATCAGCGCGTCGACGAAGGTGCGTGCACCGCATTCCTCGAGGGCGGCCCTCACGGTGGATCCGTCGGCGTCGAACGTCTCGAGGTCGTAGAGGGCCTCCTCGATCTGCGCCCACCGCGGGGTCGATCGGGCATGGGCGATGAGCGGGGTCTCCTTGCGGTTCCGCAGGTCGTTGAGCACGCTCTTTCCCGTTACCTTCTCATCGCCGAAGACCCCGAGCTGGTCGTCACGGAGCTGGAACGCGACACCGACGAGGCGGCCGAACTCACCGAGGATCGTGAGCACGTCGGCGTCGACCCCGGCGAGGATGGCGCCGGCCTTGAGCGGTGCCTCAAATGAGTAGCTCGCGGTCTTCTGCTCGGTCATCGCCATGACGTCGACGAGTGACGGCAGCCGGACGCCGGCGCTGAACGCCACGTCGGCCAGTTCGCCGGCGGCGGTGACGAAGATGCTCCGGTCGAAGAGGTCGAGCAGTGCGTCGCGCACGGCGCTCGGAGCGCTGAGCCGGGCGAGGAACCCTTGGGCGGCTTGGATGAGGAGGTCGCCGGCGAGGATCGCGGATGCCTGGCCCCAGGTCTGTGCCGCGGCGTCCGTGGCACCCCTCGCGGAGGCATCCGCGGCGAAGGACCCGGCGAGGTTGGGAACACCACGACGGACCAGGTCGCGGTCGATCACGTCGTCGTGCAGGAGGAACGCCGTGTGCAGCAGCTCGAACGCGGTGGCGATGCGGAGGGCGGAGTCGTCGTCGGTGCCGCCGAAATCGCGGTAGACGCCGACGACGAGGGCGGGGCGGAACATTTTGCCGCCCTGGCTCGCGGACCTGGCAGCTTCCCAGAGCAACCGGTAGTTGTCGCCGTAGGCGGTCGCCAGGCTGATGCGGTCGGTGAAGAACGCGTCGAGGCGGTCCTGAACCGCCTCGTGCACGCCGGTCCCGGCGAAGTCTGTGAGCACACCGGTCATCGCGGAGCCGATCGTGCGGGATTTCCGCCGAGCAGCTCGAGCTGCTCCGCCTGAAGCACGAGCCACGGGCTGAAGGCCCACGGCGTCAGCGCGACGGCTTCGCCCAGGGCGAGCGGGTCGACCCAGGCCACGTCCATCACCTCGTGGGGGTTGGGGGCAGGCTCCGTGTCGACTCGGGCGACGTAGACCGGGCAGATCTCGTTCTCGACGATGCCGGATGCGTCGACCGCGCGATAGCGGAAGTCCGGAAGTACGAGATCGAGGGTATGAAGGTCGAGCCCGAGCTCGTGCGCGGCGCGGCGGACGACGGAGTCGGCGGATGCTTCGTCAGGCCCAGGGTGCCCGCAGAATGAGTTGGTCCACACGCCTGGCCAGGTCTTCTTTCCCAGCGAACGGCGGGTGACGAGTACCTCGCCGGCTGCGTTGACGACATGGCACGAGAATGCCAGGTGCAGCGGGGTGTCCGCGGTGTGGACCGTCGACTTGAGGTCAGAGCCGACCGGGGTCCCGGAGGCGTCGAGAAGGACGACACGCTCGGTCATTTCCTGGACGATCATGATCCTCCGATTTATCTAGCTAGGCGAGTAAATAGATTAGCACGGCGCTTTCTCGTAGAATAGTGGAATGACCTCCGATCGAACACCTCCCGATTCGTCGGCCTGGTTACTTGATCCGCGCGTCATCGACCCCACCCAGGAGCTGGTGGGGCGCTCTGGGATGGACGACGCCGACGTCGACTCGGTCGTGCGCGTTCTCGCAGCGCTCCGCACCTGGCGGGAGGCGGAGCAGTCGATGAGCGAGGCTTCGCAGAGGCACATGAAGCTCAACGCCACCGATATGAAGGCCCTCCGCTTTCTCATGGCGTCCCGTAACGCCGGCGCCGTTGTGACGCCGGGAATGCTCGCCGAAACGCTGCGGATCTCGACGGCATCGACGACGAAACTGCTCGATCGACTCGAGCGCGCCGGCCACGTGACCCGTTCACCGCATCCCACCGACCGCCGCGCCCTGATGATCACCGTGACCGATGCGACGCGGTCCGACGCCCGCGAAAGCGTCGGCAAGGTGCACGCGCGCCGGTTCGAAGCCGCCGCGCGGTTGACTCACGACGAGCGCGACATTGTCATCCGATTCCTCACCGACCTCAGTGCGGTCGCGGAGCCCGAGAAGTAGCCCGACCCAGGTCAGGCTGACCGCGACTCCGCCTCGAGGGTGATCCGGTTCGCCATGCCGTTGAAGATGATGCCGTGGAAGGGCAGGATCGCGAACCAGTAGAGTCTCCCGGATAGGCCCATCGGGAAGAACACCGCGCGCTGGCGGTAACGGGATCCGCCCTCCTCGCGCGGTTCGATCTCCATCTCTAGCCAGGCCTTGCCCGGCACCCGCATCTCGGCTCGGAGCCGGAGCCGGCGTTCGTGCTCGATGGCCTCTACCCGCCAGAAGTCCAGGGCATCCCCGGTCTGGAGGTCCTGCGCGTGCCGTCGACCCCGGCGGAGCCCGACACCACCGACGAGCTTGTCGAGCCAGCCCCGGAGCGCCCACGCCAGAGGGAACGAGTACCAGCCGTTGTCGCCGCCGATGCCTTCGATGACCGTCCAGAGTTGCGCCGTCGAGGCATCCGTCTCGCGAACCTTGACATCGGTGAAGACGGTGTGCCCGGCCCAGTCCGGGTCGCTCGGCAGTGGGTCGCTCGGCGCGCCGTCGACCGACGCGTTCTGCCAGCTCGTCTCGACGTCGCCATCGCGCATCTTGGCCAGGGCGAGCCGCACGGCGCCGTGATAACCGGTGAGGCCGCCCTCCGGCGGAGCGATGACCGTGTCGATGTCGTGCTCCCGCATGACGCAGTCGAACTGGAGGGACTCGACGATCGGCACGGCGATCGACCGCGGGATCGGGGTGACGAGGTTCACCCACTGTGATGCGAGCCATGGGGTGAGCACCGGCAGGGCCGCGATGGCGCGTTGGGGGAGCCCCGCTTCGATCGCGTAACCGTTCATCATCTGCCCGTAGCGCAGGATGTCTGGGCCACCGATGTCGAAGGTCCGGTTGATCTCTGGCGGCAGGTCCACGGCGGCGAGGAGGTAGTGGAGCACGTCACGGATGGCGATGGGCTGGATCCGGTTGCGCACCCACTTCGGCGCGGGCATATACGGAAGCACCTCGGTGAGGTGCCGGATCATTTCGAACGAGGTCGACCCTGATCCGATCACGACCCCGGCCTGGAAGGCGGCGGTCGGCACGCCCGATTCGAGCAGCGTGGTGCCGACGAGGACCCGTGATCGCAGGTGGCGGGACAGATCGGGCGAGTCAGGGTGCAGGCCGCCGAGGTAGACGATCCGTGAGACACCGGCGTCTCGTGCCGCGGTAGCCACGCTCTCGGCCGCTTTGCGTTCCTCGAGTTCGAAGTCGCCTCGGCCGGTCATCGAATGGACCAGGTAGTAGAGGACGTCGATTCCTTCACAGGCGCGCGCCATGGCATCCCGGTCCTGCAGCGTTCCCTGGACGATCTCGACCTGGCCGGCCCACGGAACGTCGAGCAGTTTCTCGGGCGTGCGGACGAGGACGCGCACTTCTCGGCCGGCCGCCAGCAAGCGTGGCACGAGCCGACCGCCCACGTAGCCCGTCGAGCCGGTGACGAGGATGCGCTTCGCTGACATGGAATGAACAGTACATCGTCGCCGTGGGTGCCCTCGCAGGCCAGGTTGGCCGGGACCGGGGTTGTGCGGCGCCCTAGGATGGGACTGGTCTCCCCGTCCATGCCGCCGTCGTAAGGACCTTACGAATCGTGACTCAGCAACAGCGACTGAACGCGCTGCTTGAGCTCGTGAGCGAGCGCGGCAATGTGTCCATCGCCGACATCGCGGCGGCGCTTCACATCTCGTCTGCGACCGCGAGACGCGACCTCACGACGCTCGCTGAGCAGAGACTCGTCACCCGCACCCACGGCGGCGCTGCCGCCCTCGGAGCAGGATACGAGTTACCGCTTCAGTACAAGATCGCCCGGCAGGCCGAGGCGAAGGTCGTCATCGCGAAGGCTGCAGCGTCCTTCGTCGGCGTCGGGGATTCGGTCGGCCTGAACGGCGGGACGACCACGAGCGAGGTTGCGCGGGTCCTCGGCCGCAGCGATCACCTGGTCCGCGAAGACGGGGACGTCGCGGTGACGATCGTGACCAACGCCCTGAACATCGCATACGAGCTCTCGGTGCGTTCCCACGTGAAGATCGTCGTCACCGGCGGAGTGGCCAGGCCGCAGTCGTATGAACTCGTCGGTTCGCTCGTCTCCGATACTCTGTCTGACCTCACCCTCGACGTGGCGATCCTCGGGGTCGACGGGATCAGCGCGCAGTTCGGACTGACGACCCTGCACGAGGGCGAAGCCGAAGTGAGCCGCGAGTTCGCGAAGGTGGCCAGGCGAGTCATCGTCGTGGCCGACAGCACGAAAATGGGCAAATCGACGTTCGCTCGGATCTGCCCGCTGGATTCGGTCGACATCCTCGTCACCGACGCTCCGGTGGAGGGGGCGCTCGCCGAAGCGCTCGTCGAGGCAGGCGTCTCGGTCGTTGTTGCCGGGCGCTGAGCCTGGTTCCCGCTCGCTGCGCACGTTCGGCGGCGGTTTTGACACAATGAGAGCGTGCAGCTTTCTCAGAACCACCCCCTCGAAGCCGGACTCACCCACGACTCGCGGCTGATCACCGCCTATGGCGGCACCCGACCGGACGTCACGCCGGTGTGGTTCATGCGCCAGGCTGGCCGATCGCTCCCTGAATACCGAGAACTACGGGTCGGGAACGCCATGCTCGACGCCTGCCTCAAGCCCGAGCTCGCGAGCGAGATCACCCTGCAGCCGGTCCGTCGGCACGGCGTCGACGCAGGAATCTTCTTCAGCGACATCGTCGTGCCGCTCAAACAGGTGGGCGTGGATGTCGAAATCGTGCCAGGCAAGGGACCTGTCCTCGGCAAGGCGGTGCGGACCGCCTCGGACATCGACGAGCTCGTCGCCCTCGACCCGTCTGTCCTCGACGAGTCGCTCGATCCGGTCATCGAAGCAGTGCGGCTCACGGTCGCCGAACTGGGGCGAACGCCGCTGATCGGATTCGCCGGCGCCCCGTTCACCCTCGCCGCGTACCTCGTTGAAGGCGGCCCGTCGAAGGACCACATCCACGCCCGCACCCTCATGCACGCCGAACCGGAAGCCTGGTCGCGGCTGATGGAGTGGGTCGCCGAGGTCACCGGCCGGTTCCTGCGGGCGCAGGTGCTCGCAGGAGCGTCGGCTGCGCAGTTGTTCGACTCGTGGGCCGGCGCGCTCTCACTCGACGACTACGTGCGCCATGTGGCCCCGGCATCCGCCCGCGCGCTCGAGCACGTACGCGACCTGAGTTACACCACCGAGCCGGTCGAACCCGGCGCAAACGCTGTGGTTCACACCGTGCCGATCGTGCACTTCGGCGTCGGGACCGGCGAACTGCTCAAGGCAATGCACGACATCGGCGCGGATGTGGTCGGCGTCGACTACCGCGTTCCGCTCGACGAGGCGTCCCGGCGACTCGGGGGCGTCGTTCCCGTGCAGGGCAACGTCGACCCGGCGCTCCTTTCCGCGCCGTGGCCGATTCTCGAGGCGCACGTGCGCGATGTGCTGGCACGTGGTGCGAATGCACCGTCCCACGTCCTCAACCTCGGGCACGGCGTCCCGCCCGAAACCGATCCCGCGGTGCTCACCCGACTCGTGGAATTCGTGCACGCCCAGTGATCGAACCGCGGCATGTGGTGGTGATCGGCGGCGGGGCGGCCGGACTTGTCGCAGCGCTTGACTGCGCGCGGGTCGGCATCCGGGTGACGGTCGTCGAACGTGCGTCGACGCCGGGCGGCAACGTCGCGACCCGAACCATTGCGGGCATCCGGGTCGATATCGGCGCCGAAAGCTATGCCACGCGGGGTGGAACGGTCCGGGCACTGGTTGACAGCCTCGGGCTGGCCGACGCCGTCGTGCGTCCCGCCGCCGCCGGTGCCTGGGTGCGCCTGCCCGACGGCCGATCGGTTCCGCTGCCGAAAGCCGGGCTGCTCGGCATTCCGTCGAACCCCCTCGCCGACGACGTGCGGCGGGTGATCGGCTGGCGCGGCGCGATCCGCGCGTACCTCGATCGCCTCCTTCCTGTGCTCACCATCGGGCGGGTACACAACCTCGGTGAACTCGTGGAGCGCCGAATGGGCCGGGCGGTCCTCGAGTCGCTCGTCGCCCCCGTCACTCGCGGCGTCTACTCCGCAGACCCGTACGACCTTGACGTCACCCGTGCTGCGCCCGGGTTGAACCGGGCGCTGACAGTGTCGGGATCACTTTCGGGCGCCGTGGCCCTGCTTCGCTCGGATGCCCCGGCCGGGGCGGCAGTGGAGGGGCTCCGTGGCGGCATGTCGACGCTCGTCGGTGCGCTCGTCGACGAGCTTCGCAGCCGCGAGGGCGAGCTGCTGCTCGGTGTCGGCGCGAACAGGATTGCGCGGGCTTCAGGAGATTCGGCAGACGATGCCGCCCGGTGGCAGGTCACCCTCGACGACGAACGGGTCCTCGACGCCGACTACCTGATCGTGGCCACACCCGAAGCGGAGGCGCTCCGTCTGCTTGCGCCGTTCTCTCCCGACATCGCTGCGGCCGAACCGACCGAGGCGCCCACGGTCGAACTGGTCACTTTGGTACTCGACACCGAGGAGCTTGATGCGGCGCCTCGCGGCACCGGGGTGCTCGTGGCCGAGTCTGAGCGGTCCGGGGTTCTCGCAAAGGCACTGACCCACTCCACAGCCAAGTGGGAGTGGTTGCGAACGGAGGCCGGGGTTCTGCATCCGCACCGCCACGTGATCCGGCTCTCGTACGGCCGGCAGGGTGCCGAGAACCCGACGCTCGGTCTCGGCGACGCCGACGTGCGCGCTATCGCCCTTCACGACGCCTCGGAGATTCTCGGCGTGGCCCTCGATGAGCCGATCGTCGCCGGGTTCACCCGGACGGTGTGGCAGGGAACGTTGCCGGGCGCAGCCGTTGGCCAGCGCGAGCGCGCCGAGTCGCTGCGAGCCGCTGCGATCGCGGTCGGCGACGTCGACGTCACGGGTGCATGGCTCTCCGGCACCGGCCTTGCCTCCGTCGTGCCTGACGCGTTCGCGGCGTCCGCGCGCATCCGGCACCTCGTCGCCACCTCCTACCTGGAGTCCGGGGCGCTCGGCGACGGGCATACCAGACCCGGCATAGACAAAACCAGCCCGGACGAAACGGGCGCTTAGGGTCTACGCTTGTGAAGCTGGAACCGCCGACGAAACGGAGTGAACATGAGGGGCAAACTGATTTTTGTAGCCGGACTGGCCACCGGATACGTGCTCGGATCCCGTGCCGGACGTGCGCGCTACGAGCAGATCAAGAAGAACTGGCTCAAGGTCTGGGAGACCGACGCCGTCCAGGAGAAGGTCGAGCTCGTCGAGGACTTCGCGAAGTCTCGGGCGAGCGATCTTCCGAAGGCGCTCTACGCCGGAGTGAAGAAGGTCACCGGCGCCATCAACGGCGAGGGAACGTCTGGCCGTAAGACTGGCTCCGAGCCGTCACGGACCACGTCCACCTCCACGACGACCGACGCATCCTCTTACACGCCCCCGATTCCGGGGCAGACGAGCACATCGACCTCGAGCACCACCAATTAGCGTCTGGAGAGTCCAGTCATGACGGACCGCACCGTGAGTGACAAGAACCGAGAATCACTGGCGACCCTGATCGGGAATCTACCCGGCCTGGTGACCGCCCTGATCCAAGCCGAGATCGACCAGCTCAAGACCAAGGCGCAGCATCTCGGCTCGTATGCGGGCAAGGGCGCGATCTTCATGGTGCTCGCGCTGATCTTCGTGTTCTTCGCCATCGGCACGCTCGTCGCCGTCGGAATCCTGGCTCTGTCACTCGTCATGCCTGCGTGGCTCGCCGCGCTGATCGTTTTCGTCGTCTTCGTACTGATCGCGGCCGTGCTCGCGCTCATCGGAGTGAACTTCTTCAAGAAGCTCAGCTCCGACCCGAATCCGATCGAGAGCGTGAAGAAAGACATCCGCGCCGTGAAGGGAGAGGGTGAATATGACCGCTATTAATCCCGCATACTCTGCTCGGCCGACGCCGGAGCAGGCGCGCGCCGAGCTTGTGTCCACCCTCAACGCCATCGAGGACAAGCTCAACGTCCCCCGCAAAGTGTCCCGCGCCGTTGCGCGTGGTCGCGTGGCCGCTGCGAAATTGCAGAAGGACAACCCTGCGGCGTTCATCGGCGGGATCGCCGCCGTCGCCGCTGTTGCCGGCACCGCGGTCTGGGGGATCGTCCGGGCGATCGCCGTTCGGTAGGTTCACCGGTTTTACAGGAGATCGCACGGTTTTCAGGATGCTTGTGGCGATCCCGTCCTGATAACCGCGCTATCTCCTGTTTTGTGTGCGTGGGAATACTGAAGATTTGGGGTCTTCGAGAGAAAGAGTGATGATGTTAGGTATGACTCACCCGGCCTCTGCCGAGGCACCATCCCCCCTGCACAATCCCGAACCCGAAGAGAACCCGACCGGCTTCACGCTGTGGGCCGTTCTTCGCCGCGAACCCGAACATCGAGCACCCCTCAGCGACCACGCCGTCTTCGAGCTCGACGGTGCCGTGTCCCGTATCCAGGCCGACGGTGTGACCGTCCGCGGCTTCTACGACGTTTCAGGCCTCCGCTCTGATGCCGACCTCATGATCTGGCTGCACGGCGACACTGCTGATTCGCTCCAGCGGGCCCTCCGCGTGCTCCGCCGCACCAGCATCCTGAGGCCGCTTCTTCCGACCTGGAACGCGATGGGCGTGCACCGCGAAGCGGAGTTCAACAAGCGCCACGTGCCTGGCTTCCTCCGCGGCATCGAGCCGAAAGACTGGCTCACCGTCTACCCCTTCGTGCGCAGCTACGAGTGGTACCTCCTCCCGGACGAGGAACGCAGCAAGATGCTCGCCGACCACGGTCGTAAGGGTGCAGCGTTCCGCGGCGCCATCGCGAACACTGTTTCGGCATTCGCACTCGGTGACTACGAGTGGATCCTCCCGATCGAGTCCGATGACCTCCTCGAACTCGTCGACCTGATGCGTGACCTCCGTGCGACGGATGCCCGCAGGCACGTCCGCGAGGAGGTCCCGTTCTATACGGGCCGCCGCATCGCCACCGCCGAGATCCCGGAGGTCCTGCAGTGAGCGAGGCCGTCCTCGGCGCGACGGATGCCGCGGCATCCGGCGAACCGCACATTGTCGAGCCGGTCGCATACGACGCGATTCTGCTCGCCGGATTCGGCGGCCCTGAAGGCCAGGACGACGTCATCCCGTTCCTGCGCAACGTCACCCGCGGCCGTGGCATCCCCGAGGAGCGCCTGGAAGAGGTCGCCCACCACTACCGCCACTTCGGCGGTGTGAGCCCGATCAACGACCAGAACCGTCAACTCAAGGCTGCGCTCGAGGCCGAACTGGCAAAGCGCGGCATCGACCTGCCCGTGCTCTGGGGCAACCGCAACTGGGACCCGTACCTCCGCGACGCCCTCGTCGAAGCCGACCAGCGCGGCTACACCAAGCTCATCGCCATCGCGACGAGCGCGTACTCGTCCTACTCGAGTTGCCGCCAGTACCGCGAGGATTTCGCGATCGCGCTCGACGAGACCAGTCTGTTCGGGCACATCGCGATCGACAAGGTGCGCCAGTTCTTCGACCACCCCGGATTCGTCACGCCGTTCATCGACGGTGTGCGCGACGGTCTCACGCAGATCCAGCGCGACAACCCCGGCATCGACCTGTTCTCCGAGGTTGAGATCCTCTTCTCCACCCACTCGATTCCGTCGACGGATGCCGCCAGGTCCGGCCCCGCTGAACGCGGTTTCGGCGAGGGCGGCGCGTACGCGGCACAGCACAATGCCGTCGCCGAGGTCGTCATCGAGTCGGTGAAGCGCGAACTGGCCCTCGAGGGTGAACTCGCCTGGCAGCTCGTCTACCAGTCCCGTTCAGGCCCGCCGAGCATGCCATGGCTCGAACCGGACATCAACGATGTCATCGCCCAGTTGCCTGCCCGTGGCAAACGTGCCGTCGTCATCGTGCCGCTTGGCTTCGTGAGCGACCACATGGAAGTGCTCTGGGACCTCGACAACGAGGCCACCGAGTCGGCCGAGGAGAACAAGCTCTACTCCGTTCGCGTTCCAACGCCAGGAACGCACGCCGCTTACGTCTCTGGCCTCATCGACCTCGTGCTCGAGCGCCGCGACGGTGTGCAGGTGAAAGACCGCCCGGCGATGACCGACCTCGGTCCCTGGTACGACGTGTGCCGCCCCGGATGCTGCGAAAACGTGCGCCTGGGCTTCAAGCCAGCCCTCGCCGGACTGCAGCCATGACCCTGCGGATCGGCACACGGGGCAGCGCCCTCGCCATGGCTCAGACCGGAGACATCGCCAGCGCCATCACGGCGGCGACCGGTGTGGACACCGAACTCGTTCCGGTGACCACGCACGGGGACGTTTCGCGGGAGTCCCTGTCGAGCCTCGGCGGCACCGGGGTGTTCGCTTCAGCGCTTCGCGAGTTCCTCCTTCGCGGGGAATGCGACCTCGTCGTGCACTCGATGAAGGACCTGCCGACCGTCGCGTACGCCGGTCTCCGGGTCGGCGCGGTTCCAGTGCGGGCAGATGCCCGCGACACGCTGTGCGCGCGGGACGGCCTCACCATCGAGACACTGCCCAGCGGCGCCCGGGTGGGCACGGGCTCACCCCGCCGCGCGGCGCAGCTGGCTGCGCTCCGTCCCGACCTGCAGGTGATCGACATTCGCGGCAACGTCGGAACCCGGCTCGGCTTCGTCACCTCGGGCGAGCTCGACGCGGTCGTCCTCGCGGCGGCGGGCCTCGGCCGTCTCGGCCAGCTCGACGTCGTCACCGAGTATCTCGAGCTCGACGTCTGGCCGACGGCCCCCGCCCAAGGGGCGCTCGCGATCGAAGTACGCACGGAAATCTACGACGATCGCGACGGAAACGCCGACGTGTTGGCCGCCCTCGAGGCGATCGAACACCAGGAGACCCGCGCGGCAGCAACGGCGGAACGTGCAGTGCTCTCGCGGCTCGAGGCCGGCTGCGCTGCCCCGATCGGCGCCAGTGCCGTCATTACCCCAGAGCGGGTCAGTCTCGCGGCGGCGGTTTATGCACCGGATGGATCGGGTACGCTCAGGCTCAACCGGCAGGCCGATTTCGCGACCTCAGCCGTACACGAGATCATAGGGACGGCGGAAGCTGTCGGCAGTGCCCTGGCCGACGACTTGCTGGCCCAGGGCGCGGCCACCCTCGCGCCCCTCAGGCAGAGCTGAAGGCAGTCATCATGTCCACACCCGCATCATCGAAGCCGCTGAAAGGCTGGCGCATTCTTGTGCCTCGCGGTGGACCGTGGGGTGACAGCGTCGCCGCGGACCTCCGCGCCCGAGGGGCAACCCCGGTTGTGGCACCGATGATCAACTTCGCACCGACCGACGACCCGGAGCGGCTGACCACAGCGCTCGGTGCGCTCGCGGATGGCGCTTTCGACTGGCTCACCGTGACGAGTGCGACAACGGTCGACGTCATGTATTCCCAGGGTGTGCGCATCCCGGAACGCACGCGAGTCGCCGCCGTCGGTGAGACGACGGCCGCCGCACTCCAGGCCGTCGGCTACCGCGTCGACCTCGTGCCCGCGAAGGACAACTCGGCTCGGGGCATGGTCTCCGAGCTCACCCGCCTGGAGCCCCAACCCAAACGGTTCCTCACCCTGCGCTCCGAGATCGCAAAGCCCCTGCTGACCGAGGGCCTCATCTCGGCCGGGCATGACGTCGAATCGGTCGTGGCCTACCGCACCATCGGCGAGCCGGTGTCCGAAAAGGTCATCGAGGACGTCCGCTCGGGCCGTATCAACGGCATCCTGGTCACCAGTGGCAGCGTCGCACAGCAGGTCGTCGAGCAATTCGGTGAACTCCCTGAATCGACGCTCGTCGCAGCGATCGGGCCGAGGACGGCACAGGATGCCGCCGATTTCGGCCTTGCGGTCCATGTCGTCTCCCGGCACCAGACGGTCGCCGCGCTGCTTGACACGATGGTGGCACTTGTCGAAGCCGGCGACGCCCCGCGCGCCGTGAACGTCGCGGTCGACTCGGCGGTCGACGACTGAGGCGACCCCCTCGCCGCTGCCGAGGCACTCGGAGAGGGTTCAGCCGCCGACGCGTAGGCTGGACAGGTGAACGTACCCGTGATTCGTCCCCGCAGACTCCGCCAGACTCCCGCCATGCGCCGCCTCGTATCCGAGACCCGGGTGCATCCGGCGGAACTCGTCCTCCCGCTCTTCGTTCGCGAGGGTGTCAATGAGGCCGTGCCGATCAGCTCGATGCCGGGTGTTTCGCAACACACCCTCGACTCCCTCAAAAGGGCGGCGACGGATGCCGCAGAGGCTGGCGTCGGCGGCGTGATGCTGTTCGGGGTGCCGGAAACACGTGATGCCACCGGATCGCAGGCGACTGACCCGAACGGCATCCTCAACGTGGCGACAGCGGCCCTGGTGGCCGAGGTCGGCGATGCCCTCGTCGTTCAGACCGACCTGTGCCTCGACGAGTTCACCGACCACGGACATTGCGGGGTCCTCGACGACTCCGGTCGTGTCGACAACGACGCCACCCTCGAGCGCTACGTAGACATGGCACTGGTCCAGGCGGATGCCGGGTCGAGCATATTGGGTCTCAGCGGCATGATGGACGGGCAGGTGGACGCTGTCCGCACCGCCCTCGACGAAGCCGGCTTCCTCGACACCGCGATCCTCGCCTACTCTGCCAAGTACGCCTCCGCGTTCTACGGCCCGTTCCGTGAAGCGGTCGACTCTCAACTCAGCGGAGACCGGCGCACCTACCAGCTCAACCCGGGAAACCGGCGTGAGGGCATGCGCGAGGCAACCCTCGACATGTCCGAAGGCGCGGACATCGTCATGGTGAAGCCAGCGGGAAGCTACCTCGACGTCCTCGCCGACGTCGCCGCGATGAGCGATATTCCGGTCTGGGCATACCAGGTCTCCGGGGAGTACGCGATGATCGAAGCGGCGGCGCAGAACGGCTGGATCGACCGGAGGCGTGCGATCGAGGAATCCGTCGTCGGCATCCGCCGGGCGGGGGCCGATGCGGTCCTCACCTACTGGGCGACTGAACTGGCAGGATGGCTGCGATGAGCAACGACGACCTGTTCACCCGCGCCAAGCTCTCCATCCCCGGCGGTGTGAACTCGCCGGTGCGCGCTTTCGGTTCCGTCGGCGGAACTCCCCGCTTCCTCGTGAAGGCATCGGGGGCCATGGTGACGGATGCCGACGGCACCGAATACGTGGACCTCGTCGGTTCCTGGGGCCCGGCGATCCTCGGCCATGCCCACCGCGACGTGGTGCGCGCCGTGCAGGACGCAGCAGCCCGTGGTCTCTCCTTCGGCGCATCCACTCCTGCTGAGACCGAACTCGCCGAACTGGTCAAAGAGCGGGTCTCTGCCCTCGGCGTGTCCCCGATCGAGAAGCTCCGTCTGGTATCCACCGGCACGGAGGCGACGATGACGGCCATCCGCCTGGCTCGCGGTTTCACCGGCCGTGACCTCCTCGTGAAGTTCGCCGGGCACTACCACGGGCACTCCGACGGTCTCCTCGCCGAAGCCGGCTCCGGACTGGCCACCCTCGCCATGCCTGCATCGGCCGGTGTACCCGCGGCAATCGCAGCGCAGACCCTGGTCTTGCCGTACAACGACCTCGACGCGCTGCGCGCGGTGTTCGCCGAGCGTGGCGACCAGATCGCCGCCGTCATCACCGAGGCGGCCGCCGCCAACATGGGTGTGCTCGCGCCCGACCGCGGCTTCAATGCAGCCCTGCACGAACTCGCCCACGAGCACGGCGCCCTCGTCATCCTCGACGAGGTACTCACCGGGTTCCGCGTGAGTTCCTCGGGCTACTGGGGCCTCTCGCTGGCCGACGGTCCTCTCTACACGCCGGACCTGTTCACCTTCGGCAAGGTCATCGGCGGAGGGATGCCGCTCGCGGCGCTCGGCGGACGCGCCGACATCATGGACTACCTCGCCCCGCAGGGGCCGGTGTACCAGGCCGGCACGCTCTCGGGTAACCCGGTGGCCGTGGCGGCTGGGCTCGCTACGCTCGAACGCGCGACCCCCGCCGTGTACGAGCGCCTGGACGAGGCATCCGCTGTGCTGTCCGAGGCGGTGTCGGACGCCCTGAGTCGTGAGGGAGTCGCTCACGTCGTGCAGCGGGCAGGCAACCTGTTCAGTTTCGTCTTCGCCGAGGAGCGGCCGCGCAATTACGCCGAGGCGCAGGCGCAGGAATCGTGGCGCTATGCGCCGTTCTTCCACGCGATGCTCCACGGCGGCGTGTCGCTTCCGCCGAGCGTCTTCGAGGCGTGGTTCGTGTCGGCCGCCCACGACGAGAGGATACTTTCCCGCATCATCGAGGCTCTCCCCGCAGCCGCCCGGGCGGCTGCTTCCGCAAAACCGGCCTGAGCACCGGCCTCGCGGGGGCCGGACAAGCTGGACGTTACCTCTTTGTGAGGTTTCACGGGCGGATTTGTCGCAGGTCACCGGCAGACTAGGGGAATGGCTCGACTCCTGCTGCACTCCGACCGTCTTGAAGTCATCCTGTCGACCGCCGAGAAGACGCTTTCGCTTCGGCGGGAGAACATCGTGGTGCCGCGCTCGTCGATCCGCTCGGCCACGCTGACGGATGATCCGTGGATCTGGGTGCGTGGCATCCGGGCTCCTGGGACCGCCATTCCCCTCACCCTGGCGGTGGGGCAATGGAAGTTTCATGGCGGCAAGGATTTTCTCGTGCTCAAGGGAACCAAGCCCTCCGTCGTGATCGATACGACCGACGAGGAGTTCTCGCGCCTGATCATCACGACGAAGCACGGCATGGAGCTCGTTTCCAAGCTGCAGCTCGATGCGAAGCCGGTGAAGAAGTCGCCGCGGGTCCGCAAGACGACTCCGCAGGTCACGCCGAAACCGAAGCGCGTTTCAACACCGAAGACGGATGCCGACGCGCCCGCCGCCGATGCAGCGCCCCCCGCCACAGATATCACCACTGATGCCACGGCTGTTGTCACGGTGGAGACGGCAGCGGCGGCGGCCAAAACTCGGGCGCCCGTGCGTCGGCCCCGGGCACAGAAGGCCCCGAAGTCGACTCCTGCCGCGGACGACAGCGCGCCCACCGACACGGTCTGAGCCTCGGCCAGGGTGCGCCCGACGCGGGTATTTTTGCGCTGCGCGGGTGCCCATTCACCCGCGCGAGCCCGAATTACCCGCGAGCTGGCCGGTCGGGCAGCGATTCAGGCATTGACGTCGACGACCGTGCGGCCGCGAATGCCTCCGGCGAGGATGCGCTCAGCGCTGTCTTTCGCAGCAGCGAGCGGGATCACCTCAGTCATCCCGTCGAGCAGATCGAGGTCAAGGTCGCGTTCGAGCCGCGCCCACGCTTCCTGCCGCAACGGCAGGGGCGCGTATACCGAGTTGATGCCGGCCAGGCTCACGCCGCGGAGGATGAACGGCAGCACGGTGCCCGGCAGGTCGCTGCCCTGCGCCAGGCCGCACGCGGTCGCCACCCCGCCGTCCTTGAGTTGGGCGATGGCGTTGACGAGGGTGTGGCTTCCGACGGAGTCGACGACGGCGGCGTAGCGCTGGGACTGCATCGGCTTGCCCGGCTCCAAGAGCGCGGCACGATCGAGGATCTGCGAAGCGCCGAGCGCCGAGAGGTATTCACCCTCGCTGTCGGCGCGACCGGTCGACGCAACCACCTCAAAGCCGAGTCTGCTGAGAACCGCGACGGCGACTGAGCCGACGCCTCCGGCAGCACCGGTGACGAGCACAGGTCCATCGGCGGGTGAAACGCCGTGGCGTTCCACCGCGAGCACCGAGAGCATCGCCGTGAACCCGGCCGTGCCGATCGCCGCCGTGCGCAACGGGCCGAGGGCATCCGGTACGCGAACCAGAGCGGACCCGTCCACGCGGGCGCGCTGCGAGAGACCGCCGTGTGAGCTCTCACCGAGCCCAGCCCCCGTCAGCACAACCCTGTCGCCGGGGGACCAGGCCCCGGAATCCGAGGCCTCGACGGTGCCGGCGAGGTCGATGCCGGGGATGAGCGGCCAGGACCTCACCACGCCAGGGCGCCCGCACAGGGCAAGTCCGTCCTTGTAGTTGATGCTCGAATACTGCACAGAGATTAGGGTGTCGCCTGCTCCGAGGTCGCTGTCGCGAAGCTCGCGAACGGATGCCGTCTGCATGGCGGTGCCTGAGGCATCCGTCTCCTTCGATACCCACCAGGCGCGGAACGTCGTCATCATGCGACCAGCCTAGGGGCACGCCGCGGGCAGAATGGGGGATGCAGCGTTCAGCCACCGGTGCACAATCCCGCCGCCCGCCCTCAGGTCAAGGCCCTTGCCGCCCACCCGCGCCGCCGCCTAGCGTCGAAGGAACGCAACGAAAGGGAACACCTATGAGTGACATCGAGAACGGCTCACCGAAGAACGCCCTGCCCGAGGGCCTCGCCGCTACACCCGAGGTCGTCGACGCCCAGTTCGTCGAGCAGGGCTTCAGCGAAGACATCGTCTCTTCACCCGAGCTGCGCGGCCAGGACTACGAAGGCGACAACGAGGTTCTCAAGGAGCACTACAACGCCGCCGACGCCGACCCGGACGCCGCCGACGAGATCCTCAACGAACAGATCGACGGCCGCACAGACGGCTAACCCGCGAGAGCCGCGTGCGTCTCGCAGAGGGGCGCCGCGGCCGCGTGGTCGGCGCAGAGCACGAGCTGGGTGCGGCAGGAGGCATCCGCACAGTTCTGCATGTGCCGCGACGGTGTGCCGCACACCGCGCAGGAGCCGACAACAGCTGCATGGTCTGAGAAGTCTATCGACATGCGGTTATCGAAGACGTACAGCGAGCCCTCCCACAGTCCGTCGTCACCGTAGGTCTCCCCGTAACGGACCACGCCGCCGTCAAGCTGGTAGACCTCGCCGAAACCCCGGCTCTTCATCAGCCCGGACAGCACCTCGCAGCGGATGCCGCCCGTGCAGTACGTGACGACCGGTTTGTCCTTGAGGTGGTCGTATTTTCCGCTGTCGAGTTCGGCCACGAACTCGCGGGTATTCGACACATCCGGCACGATCGCGTCCTTGAAGTGACCGATCTCCGCCTCGAACGCGTTGCGTCCGTCGAAGAAGACGACATCGTCACCGCGCTCAGCTACGAGCTCGTGCAGTTCGCTCGGCTGCAGTTTCGTGCCGCCGCCGACCACGCCGTTCTCATTTACCTCCAGCTCGCCAGGAGCCCCGAAGGACACGATCTCGTCACGCACCTTGACGACGAGCCGGGGAAAGTCGAGGCTGGCACCGCTCTCATCGAGGCCGGTGCCCTCTGACCACTTGACGTCGAGGTTCTTGAAGGCGGGGTATTCGCGTGTCTTGCGGAGGTACTTCTTCACGGCGCCGAGCTCGCCGCCGAGAGTGCCGTTCAGTCCGTCCTTCGAGAGCAGGATCCGCCCGCGCAGATTGAGCGACTCAGCGAGGTCGCGTTGCCAGAGTCGCACGGCATCCGGGTCGGCAAGTGGCGTAAAGACGTAGTAAAGAAGGATCTTCGAAATGGCCACGTCTCGATTTTAGCCGCGGCGAGCTGTACGAGGCCCGGGCGAAGCACGCTCAACAGAATGCTTTCGTCGGCACAAACGCTCGACAGGACACTTCGGCCATAATCCGGGGGTCGATCCTGTGGGGTTGTGGGCAGATCATGGCGAGGTGAGGAAGTCCTTGAGCACCCGCGCGTGGTTGGCCTCCGGGTCTCGTGCGCCGTAGAGCAGCGTCACGGTGGGATGCTGCGCGATCAGCTGGCGGAGTTCAGCGGTGGCCGGATTCGGCTCGAGTTCAACCCGATAGCGCTCTGCGAACTCGTCAAACCTGCCAGGATTGTGGTGCCACTCTGTGCGCAGGTCCGCGCTTGGCGCGACCTCCTTCAGCCAGAGATCGACCGCCGCACGCTCCTTCGTGACGCCGCGTGGCCACAGTCGGTCGACCAGCACCCGCAGACCGTCGACCACGTCAGGGGTGTCGTAAACGCGTTTCAGCCGAACTGTCATGACGATCATCCTGTCAGCGGCCGCGCCCGCGAACCAGTGGCAAGGCTCAGGCGGGGAACCCTAGCAGGGAAGAAAACCGGGACGCTCCCTCGAGGACCAGGTCGACCCAGTGACCTTCAGGATGCTGGTCCCAGCGGCTCACCGGCAGCGAGATGCTGATCGCCGCGACGACGGCCCCTGAGCTGTCACGCACCGGTGCCGCCGCGCACCGGATATTCGGCGTTGACTCCTCGTTCTCGAAAGCGACACCCCGTTCGCGGATGCGCGCGAGTTCGGGTTCCAATTCGGCCAGGGTCCCGATGCTCTTCTCGGTCATCCGCGGCAGGGAGTCCGGCTCGGGGAACCGGGCCGCAAGCGACTGCGGGGAGGCGTATGCGAGCAGTGCCTTGCCCAATCCGGTGACATTCGCGGGCAGCCGCTGGCCGATGCTCGACGGCAGGCGGAGGTTGTCACGGCTTTCGATCTTCGCCAGGTAGAACACGTCGCCGCCTTCGAGCAGCGCCACACTCACCGTCTCACCGCTTCGTGACGCGAGGTCGCGCGCGACATCATTGGCGGCCGAGAGCATGTCGAACCGGGCCGAGTAGGCGTTGCCGAGCTGCAGGAGCCGTACGCCCAGCCGGAAAGTACCGGTGACCTCGTCCTTCTGCAGGTACTCCCGCGCGACGAGGGTGGCCAGGAGTTCGTGGACCGAGGTGCGGGGCAAGCCGGTCTTCCTGACCACGTCTGGCGCGCTGAGCGGAGCACTGTCATCGAGAAACAACTCGAGGATGTCGAGTGTCCGCAGCACTGCTGGGGTAAGTCGGGGCATGCCTTATCAATAGCGGGGAAAGCGGGGCGCCGCAAATGCGCTCACATTGACAATGCCTCCATGATCGTGTTCGATACTTAGGACAAGTGCCGAAGTTTCGAACACCACCGTCCGAAACGTGGGTATTACGACGTAGTGAAAGGAGCGGAGCATGCCACAGGGCGTTTCCGCAGCGATCATCGGTTCCGGCAACATCGGTACCGACCTGATGATCAAGATCCTCCGCGGCAGCGGCATTCTCTCCATTTCGGCCATGGTCGGCATCGACCCCGAGTCTGACGGCCTGGCCCGAGCGGCCCGTCTCGGCGTCACCGCGATCTCCACCGGTGTCGACGGCCTCATCGCCTCGCCGGAGTTCGACGAGATCGAGATCGTCTTCGACGCCACCTCCGCCGGTGCGCACCGCTACAACGCCGAGAAACTGCGCGAAGCTAAGCCGGGCATCCGCCTGATCGACCTCACCCCGGCGGCGATCGGCCCGTACTGCGTTCCGGTGGTGAACCTCGAGCAGAACCTCGACGCGCTGAACGTCAACATGGTCACCTGCGGCGGCCAGGCCACGATCCCGATCGTCTCCGCCGTCTCCGCGGTGACCCCGGTGCACTACGCCGAGATCGTCGCCTCGATCGCGAGCAAGTCCGCAGGTCCTGGCACGCGCGCCAACATCGACGAATTCACCGAGACCACCGCCGAAGCGCTGCAGAGCGTCGGAGGTGCCGCCGCCAGCAAGGCGCTCATCGTCCTCAACCCGGCTGAACCGCCGATGATGATGCGCGACACGGTTTACGTGCTCACGGATGCCGCCGACCGCGACGCGATCGAAGCATCCGTCGACGACATGGTCGCGAAGGTCAACGCATACGTCTCCGGTTACCGGCTCAAGCAGCGGGTTCAGTTCGACGAGATCACCGAACCGGTGAACGTTCCGGGTGTCGGCGACTTCACCGGCCTCAAGACCAGTGTCTTCCTCGAAGTGGAAGGTGCCGCCCACTACCTGCCGTCGTACGCGGGCAACCTCGACATCATGACCTCGGCTGCGCTCCGCACCGCCGAAACGATCGCCACGCGCGCGCTGACAATGGAGGTGGCATAGCCATGACCGATTCCCTCGTTCCCGAGAAGCTGTTCATCTCCGACGTCACTCTCCGCGACGGCAGCCACGCCGTCCGCCACCAGTACAGCAAGAAGAACGTCCTCGACATTGTCACGGCGCTCGACGCCGCCGGCGTGGACAGCGTCGAGGTCGCCCACGGTGACGGACTCAACGGTTCAAGCGTCACCTACGGGTTCTCGCGCCACTCCGACGTCGAACTGATCGAGGCTGCCGCCGAAGCCGCGTCGAACATCGACATCGCGACGCTGCTCATCCCCGGCATCGGCACCATCTCGGACCTCAAGCGGGCGGCATCGGCCGGCGTCAGCTACGTCCGCGTCGCCACGCACTGCACTGAAGCGGATGTCTCGGCGCAGCACATCGCGACGGCTCGTGAGCTCGGACTCAACACCACGGGCTTCCTGATGATGAGCGCGCTGACCACCCCGGCGAAACTCGCCGAGCAGGGCAAGCTCATGGAGGGCTACGGAGCCCAGTGCGTCTACGTCGTCGACTCGTCGGGCGCGCAGACCATGGATGACGTCACCGACCGCGTGAACGCGCTCCGCGACGTCCTCAACCCGGAGACCGAGATCGGGATCCACGCCCACCACAACCTCTCGCTGGGCGTCGCCAACTCGATCGCCGCCGTGAAGGCGGGGGCGAACCGGGTCGACGCGAGCCTCACCGGCATGGGCGCCGGCGCAGGCAACGCGCCGCTCGAGGTCTTCATCGCCGTCGCCGAGAAGCTTGGCTGGAACCACGGAACCGACGTGATGGCCCTGATGAACGCGGCAGACGACATCGTCCGGCCTCTGCAAGTCCGCCCCGTTCAGGTCGACCGCGAGACCCTCGGCCTCGGCTACGCCAACGTCTACTCGTCGTTCCTGCTCCACGCGGAGACCGCATCCGCCAAGTACGGCATCCCGACGATTGAGATCCTGATCGAGCTCGGGCGGCGCAAGATGGTCGGCGGCCAGGAAGACATGATCGTCGACGTCGCCCTCGACCTTCTGAAGAAGAAGGCAGCCTAGTCATCTCCTAGTCATCTCCTACGAGCTCGGCTGCCGCTGGCCCGGTGCGCGGCATCCGTCGTACGCTCGAACGGAACGATCGGAGCACCATGAACCGCGCTGTCATCATCGACGCCATTCGCACCGCATCCGGGCGCGGCAAACCGGGTGGGGGGCTCAGTGAAATCCACCCTGTCGACCTGCTCGCGCAGACTCTCCAGCAACTCATGGAGCGCACCGGCGTCGACCCTGCTTCGATCGATGACGTGATCGCTGGCTGCGTCACCCAGGCCGGTCGGCAATCGTCGAACATCGCCCGCAACGCTGTGCTCGCCGCCGGGTTCCCCGAGAGCGTCCCCGGTACCACCATCGACCGCCAGTGCGGGTCGAGCCAGCAGTCGGCCCAGTTCGCCGCGCAGTCCATCCTCAGCGGAACGAGTGACATCGTGGTCGCGTGCGGTGTCGAGCAGATGAGCCGCCAGCCAATCGGGTACGCCAGGCTCGGCGAGGATGCTTCAGGGCCCATGCTTCGGAGCCGGTACCCGGACGGGCTCGTCCACCAGGGGATCTCCGCTGAACTGATCGCGTCCCGCTGGAAAATCAGCCGGGCGGAGCTCGACGCGTACGCCGCTGAATCCCACGCGCGGGCGGCATCCGCCATCGACCGCGGACTGTTCCTGCCGGAGGTGGTTCCGGTCACCGTGACTGCGGCTGACGGGAGCACGACCCGGTTCAGTATTGATGAGACGGTGAGGCGGGGCACAACGGCTGACGGCCTGGCCAGCCTCCCGCCGGCGTTCCGGGATGACGCGTACACAGAGCGGTTCCCCGAAATCGGCTGGAACATCACGGCGGGCAACTCGTCGCCGCTCACCGACGGAGCATCCGCGGCGTTGATCATGAGCGAAGCGAAGGCCGAGGAGCTCGGGCTGACCCCGCTCGCCCGGTTCGTGGGCTTCGCCCAGGTGGGCAGCGACCCGATCGAGATGCTCACCGGCATCCTCCCGGCGACGCGACGGGTGCTCGACCGCACAGGCATCCGAATCGACGACATCGACGTGTTCGAGGTGAACGAGGCCTTCGCCTCGGTACCGCTTGCCTGGCAGCGGGAGTTCGACGTGGACGCCACCCTGCTGAACCCGTGGGGCGGCGCCATCGCGCTCGGCCACCCGCTCGGCGCGTCCGGGACCCGGCTCCTCGCCACCCTCGTCAACGCCCTCCGCACCGGCGGTGGGCGTTACGGCCTGCAGACGATGTGTGAGGGCGGCGGCATGGCCAACGCCACCATTCTCGAGCGGATCTGATCCGGTTCCACCGGGCGTTGTAGAACCGGCACAACCGCGCCGCACAGCAACGGTGGCAGGAACAGCCGCCGCCGACAACCGGAGTGGAGCGCCAGCCGGCCGCCCTCTAGGCTCGCAGCACGCCCGCTCAGCACACCCGCACAGTACCGAGAGGATCCAGCAATGAAGCTTGACGGAGCATCCGCCCTCATCACCGGGGGTGCCTCAGGACTCGGCAACGCCACCGCCACCCGGCTGGCCGCTGCTGGTGTTTCGGTGGTGATCGTCGACCTGCCCTCATCGCCCGGCGCGGATGCCGCGGCGCGGCTGGGCGGGAACGCCCGGTTCGTTGCGGCTGACGTTTCGAACGAGGACGACGTACAGGCGGCCGTCGACGCCGCGGTCGCGCTCGCACCGCTCCGTATCGTCGTCAATTGCGCCGGAGTCGCAACGCCGGGGAAAGTCCTCGGACGGGACGGGACGCTGCCCCTCGCAACCTTCACCCGGGTGCTCGAAATCAACCTGATCGGCACGTTCAACGTCGTGCGTCTCGCCGCCAATGCGATGGCGGAGTCTGAGCCGGATGCCGAGGGGGAGCGTGGCGTGATCGTCAACACGGCATCCGTTGCGGCGTTCGACGGGCAGATCGGCCAGCCTGCCTATGCCGCGTCGAAGGGCGGAGTGCACGCGATGACGTTGCCGCTCGCGCGGGAGTTCGCCCGTTACGGCATCCGGGTCAACACGATCGCCCCCGGGATCATGGAGACGCCGATGCTCAAGAGCCTGCCCCAGGCCGCCCAGGATTCGCTCGGGGAGCAGGTTCCGTTCCCGTCCCGGCTCGGCCGGCCGGACGAGTACGCGTCGCTCGTGCAGCACATCCTCGAGAACCCGTACCTCAACGGTGAAACCATCCGCCTCGACGGCGCCATCCGGATGGCGCCCAAGTAGCGGCCCGTCCCCTCCTCCGTCTCCTCCTCCGTTGGAATCACCCGTTCCGGTCGGGATCACCCGGTACGCCGGGTGAGTTCGTCCGCACTGAGTGATCCCGCCCCGACACACCACCCGCCCGCAAGGAAAGTGACCGCATGACCGACAGCATCCTTCTCACCGTCGAAAACGGACTCGCCCGGATCACCCTCAACCGCCCGGAGCGGCTGAACGCGATCAACGCCGAGGCCGCGCAGGCGTGGCGGGACATCGCCGCTGAAGTCGCCGAACGCTCCGATGTCGGAGCGGTGCTGCTTGATGCGGTCGGGCCCGCGTTCTGCGCAGGCGGAGACGTCGCCGAGATGTCAGCGATGGGTGGCAGCATGAACTCGATCGGGGACTTCGCCGACATCATCCACGAGGGGCACCGCTCGCTCTCGGCGATGCCGAAGCCCATCGTGGCGGCGGTGAACGGTGCGGTCGCCGGCGGAGGTCTCGGGTTCATGCTCGTCGCCGACTACATCGTCGCTGCAACCTCGGCGAAGTTCGTGTCCAAGTACGCCGACATCGGCCTCACCCCCGACTGCGGTGTTTCGACGCTCCTGCCGGAGGCTGTTGGCATGCGTCGCGCGCTTCAGCTCACCCTGACGAGCCGGTCGCTCACCGCCGACGAGGCGCTCGACTGGGGCCTCGTATCCGAGGTCGTCGCCGACGGTGAGACGGATGACCGCGCTCGCGAGATCGCCGCCGGCTGGCTGTCCGGGGCGACCGCAGCATTCGGCGAGGCGAGGCGGCTCCTCCGGGGCGGCGTCGGTCGCGACTACACCACCGCGCTCGACGACGAAGCGCGCACCATCGGAGCAGCGTTCGAAACCGCGGACGCCCAGGCGCGGATCGGCGCGTTCCTCGCCCGGTCCGCCCGCCGCTAGCACTGCCCGCGCGTTCACGCGCTGCGGACGGAAGCACCCGGCACGCCGGGTGTCCCGGTCCGCAACGGGCGACCACGAAAGCCAGCCCGCGGCATCCGCACCCCCTCAGCCCTTCCAACGAAAGTGACTCCATGACCGCACCACTCGCCGGAAAGACCCTCCTCATGTCGGGCGGAAGCCGCGGCATCGGTCTCGCCATCGCGCTTCGCGCCGCACACGACGGCGCCAACGTCGTTCTGCTCGCCAAAACAGACACCCCGGATCCCCGGCTCGAGGGCACGATCCACACCGCCGCCGAGGCCATCCACGAAGCTGGCGGCCACGCGCTCGCCGTCGTCGGCGATGTGCGCAACGACGAGGACATCGCCAGCGCCGTCGCACAGGCGGTTTCGGCGTTCGGTGGCATCGACATCGTCGTCAACAACGCCAGCGTGATCAGCCTCGCCCGCACGCTCGACCTGGAACCGAAACGGTTCGACCTCATGCAGGACGTCAACATGCGCGGCACCTTCATGCTGTCCCGCGCGGCACTCCCGCACCTCAAGGAGGCCGAGAACGCCCACATCCTCTCGCTCAGCCCGCCGATCAACCTCGACCCGAAGTGGCTCGGCGCCCACACCGGCTACACCCTCGCGAAGTACGGCATGTCGCTCGCGACCCTCGGCTTTGCCGCCGAGTTCGCCCGCGACGGCATCGCCGCCAACACACTCTGGCCGCGCACGACGATCAAGACCGCCGCGGTCGGCAACATCCTGGGCGGCGAAGCGCTCCTGGCCAGGAGCAGGACACCGGAGATCTACGCGGATGCCGCTTACGAGGTCCTCACCAAACCGGCTCGCGAATACACGGGTCAGTCCCTCATCGTCGAGGACGTGCTGATCGACGCCGGAGTCACTGACTTCGCTCAGTACTCCCCGGGAGTCGACGAGAAGGATCTGTTCCCCGACATTTTCTTGTAGCGGCCTCCGCCGGCCACCGAATCACCTGTTGCGGGCCCAGAACACCCGGCGCACCGGGTGAGCCCGTCCGAGGTGAGTGGAACCGCGGGCTTAAGCTCGGAGGGTGGAGAGAGCGGGCGAAGACGAGCTGCTGACGAGTGTCGCCGACGGCGTCGGCCGTCTCACCCTGAATCGCCCCGAAGCCCTCAACGCGATTACCCATGGGATGGTCCTCGGCATCCGGGATGCCCTCGACCGGTGGCGCGACGACCCCGAAGTCTCGCTCGTCCTCCTCGACGGCATCGGCGACCGTGGCCTGAGCGCTGGCGGCGACATTCGCGCGCTGCATGCGAACGCGCTCGCCGGCCGCAACGACCTCACCCGCCGGTTCTGGTATGACGAATACGAACTCTGCGCTCTCATCGACGAGTACCCCAAGCCGTTCATTTCGATCATGGACGGCATCACCATGGGCGGCGGGGTGGGTGCGTCTGCGCACGCGAGCATCCGTATCGTCACCGAGAGGAGCCGGGTAGCCATGCCCGAAACCCGGATTGGTTTCAACCCAGACGTGGGCGCAACCTACCTCCTTGCCCGGGCGCCGGGCGAACTCGGCACCTATCTCGCTCTCAACGCGGCGACAATGACGGCGTCGGATGCTCTCGCATGCGGTTTCGCGGACTATTACGTCCCCTCAGACCGGCTCCCGCACCTCTACCAGGCCCTCGGTGAACGGGCGGACCCGGGCAGCCCGGCGGAGATCATCCTTCTCTTTGATGAGACGCCGCCGCCGTCTGAACTGCTGGCGCGCAGGGACTGGATCGACCGGTGCTATTCGGCGGACTCCGTTGCGGACATCCTCGAACGTCTCGGCTCCGAATCCGACCGTGACGCCGGCCAGGCTGCCAACGACCTCACCCGGCTCTCGCCGCTGGGCCTGACCGTGTCGCTCGCCGCGCTCCGCTCCGCCCGTCAGCTTGACACTCTCCGTGCCTCGCTCGAGCAGGAGTACCGGGTCTCGTCGTGGCTGGCGGACCAGCCCGACTGGATCGAGGGCATCCGTGCGCAAGTGATCGACAAGGACCGCAAACCGCGGTGGATGCCGTCGACCCTGGCGACGGTCCCGGCGAACGTTTCCAACGTCGCGCTGAATCACCAGCCGCCGCGGCATTGAGTGCCGGTATACGCAGAGCGGGTGAACCGACGCAAATCGTACCATTCTCTGACTCTCTGTATACCCAGCCTGTGAAGCAGCGTAAGCTGGAGGAGTGCGAGCAAGCGACCGGGCCTACGACGTCCTGAAGGAAGACATCCTTTCGTGGCGTCTCACCCCCGGCACCGTGCTCGGTGAAACCGAGCAGTCGGAGCGCCTGGGCATCTCCAGAACCCCGCTCCGCGAGGCGATCACCCGCCTCGCAGCCGAAGGCCTTGTCGACACCCAGCGCGGCCGGGCCGGCGTCGTCACCGACGTCTCGCCGGCCAACCTTCCCGAACTGTTCGAACTCCGCGAGGCGCTTGAGACGCAGGCAGCACGTCTTGCCGCGCGGCGCCGGGACACGCGAACCTTCGAGCAGCTGCGCGACGACTTCCTCTCAGCGCCGGCGGGCCTCGTGAACGGGGCGAGCGGGTACTACGATCTCGTCGCGCGCCTCGACGCCGCGATCGATGACGCCGTCGCCAATCCGTTCCTCCTCTCCTCGCTCGCCGGACTCCGTATCCACCTCGCCCGGATCCGCCGGCTGGCGCAGGACAACCCCAGCCGCCTCGCCGAGTCCGTATCCGAGCACCTGCTCATCGTCCAGGCCATCCTCGACCGTGACGAGATGCTCGCCGCCCAGGCCACCGCGGTGCATCTGCGCAAAAGTCTCACCAACCTCCTCGATGCCGCCGGCACTCCCGACGTCCTCGTCTCGTCCTCCACGAAGGGAACACCATGAAGAGCCACCACCTGAGGGTCCACCGAAGCGACGAGAACCTCGAACGTACCGGGCAGCTCGCGTGGGCGATCGCAGAGGTCGCCGCCGACCCGGTGGAGGTGTCTGCCGAGGTCACCGACATGATCATCAACCGGGTGATCGACAACGCAGCCGTCGCCGCGGCATCCCTCACCCGGGCACCGGTTATCTCTGCCCGCGCCCAGGCCCTCGCGCACCCGGTCACCACCGGCGGCGACGGTTCGACGGTGTTCGGATCGGATGCCGCCCGCCGCGTCAGTCCCGAATGGGCCGCGTGGGCGAACGGTGTGGCCGTGCGAGAGCTCGACTACCACGACACGTTCCTCGCCGCCGATTACTCCCACCCGGGCGACAACATCCCGCCGATCCTCGCCGTCGCCCAGCACGTCGGCGCGACCGGCCGTGACCTCGTCCGCGGAATCGCCACCGGCTACGAGATCCAGATCGACCTGGTCAAGGCGATCAGCCTGCACAAACACAAGATCGACCATGTCGCCCACCTCGGCCCATCGGCCGCCGCCGGGATCGGCACCCTGCTGGGCCTCGACGTCGAGACGATCTTCCAGGCCGTCGGCCAGGCGCTCCACACGACGACAGCCACCCGGCAGTCCCGCAAGGGGCAGATCTCCACCTGGAAGGCCCACGCCCCGGCGTTCGCCGGCAAGATGGCCGTCGAAGCGGTCGACCGGGCCATGCGGGGCCAGACCTCGCCCGAACCGATCTATGAGGGTGAGGATGGGGTGGTCGCCTGGCTGCTCGACGGCCCGGATGCCGCGTACGACGTGCCGCTTCCCGAGCAGGGGGAGCCCAAGCTCGCGATCCTCGACAGCTACACGAAGGAGCACTCGGCTGAGTACCAGGCCCAGGCTTGGATCGACCTCGCCCGCAAACTGCACTCCGAGCATCCCGAGATCCTCGAGCCGGGCGGGATCGACCACATCGTCATCCACACCTCGCACCACACGCACTACGTCATCGGCTCCGGCGCGAACGACCCGCAGAAGTACGACCCGACGGCCTCGCGGGAGACCCTCGACCACTCCATCCCGTACATTTTCACCGTCGCACTGCAGGACGGACGCTGGCACCACGTAGACTCCTACTCTCCGGAGCGAGCCGGCCGCGAAGACACCGTCGCGCTGTGGTCCCGGGTCACGACGCAGGAGGACGAGGAATGGACCCGTCGGTACCACTCGCTCGACCCGGCCGAGAAGGCGTTCGGTGGTCGGGTGGAGATCGTGATGACGGATGGTTCGACTCTCGTCGACGAGATCGCCGTCGCTGACGCTCACCCGCTGGGTGCACGGCCTTTCGCGCGCGAGGACTACATCGGAAAGTTCCGTACGCTCGCCGCTGACGTTCTCGAACCGGAGGAGATCGAGCGGTTCCTCGAGCTCGTGCAGCGTCTGCCCGAACTCACCGCCGATGAACTCGGCGGACTCACCATCCAGGCCGCCGCAGGGGTTCTGGCCTCGGTGCCATCGCCGAAAGGACTGTTCTAAATGCTGTACTCGACCACGACCCCCGAAGACAAGAGGCGGATCTTCCGCGAGCGGCTGGCGAGCGGTGAACTGCTCCGGTTCCCCGGCGCGTTCAACCCGCTGTCGGCCCGGTTGATCGAGCAGAAGGGCTTCGACGGTGTTTACATCTCCGGCGCCGTGCTCAGTGCAGACCTCGGCCTGCCCGACATCGGCCTCACCACCCTCACCGAGGTCGCCGGCCGGGCGAAGCAGATCGCCCGGATGACCGAACTTCCTGCCCTCGTCGACGCGGACACCGGTTTCGGTGAACCGATGAACGTCGCCCGCACCATCCAGGAACTGGAGGATGCCGGGCTGGCAGGCATGCACATCGAGGACCAGGTCAACCCGAAGCGCTGCGGGCACCTCGACGGCAAGCAGGTCGTCGACGAGTCGACCGCCCTCAAGCGCATCCGGTCGGCCGCTGATGCTCGCCGGGACGACAACTTCCTGATCATGGCGCGCACCGACATCCGTGCCGTCGACGGACTCGACGCCGCCGTTGACCGGGCCAAGAAGCTCGTCGACGCCGGCGCGGACGCTATCTTTCCGGAGGCGATGCGGGACCTCAGCGAGTTCGAGGTGATCCGCAAGGCGGTCGATGTCCCGATCCTCGCCAACATGACCGAGTTCGGCAAGAGCGAGCTGTTCACGACAGCCCAGCTTGCCGACGTCGGAATCAACATCGTCATCTGGCCGGTGTCACTGCTCCGCATCGCGATGGGTGCGGCAGGGCGGGCACTCGACACGATCACCGAGGAGGGTGCACTCACGTCGAAGCTCGACGAAATGCAGCACAGGGCCGACCTGTATGAACTGATCGACTACGAGGGCTACAACCACTTCGACACGTCGGTGTTCAACTTCACGGTCGCTCGGTAAACGGTCGCACGGAGAAGACGGCATAGGCGGTCGACCCGCGAGTACATAGGGTGGACTGAGACCACCGCCCGCAACGGAGCAAAGGAGCACCCACATGACAGATACCGACATCAAGAAGGGCCTTGCGGGCGTCGTCGTCGACTACACGGCGGTGTCCAAGGTCAACCCGGAAACGAACTCCCTGCTCTATCGCGGCTACCCCGTGCAGGAGCTCGCCGCCAACTGTAGTTTTGAGCAGGTGGCCTACCTCCTCTGGTACGGCGAACTGCCGACGGACGCCGAGCTGGCCGAGTTCGAGCGTGTCGAACGTGGCCAGCGTGCGCTCGGCGACAACGTCAAAGCGGTCATCGACCTCATCCCGACGACCGCGCACCCGATGGATGTCATCCGGACCGCTGTCAGTGCCATCGGTGCATCCGACCCAGACGCCGACCTGGCGACCGTCGCGTCGAGCCTCAACAAGGCGGCACGGCTCTACGCCCAGCTCCCGGCGATCGTCGCCTACGACCAGCGCCGCCGCCGCGGCGAGGACCTCGTACCGCCGCGTAAGGACCTTGGTTATTCGGAGAACTTCCTCTGGATGACTTTCGAGGAGGTGCCCGACCAGGTCGTCGTCGACGCTTTCACCGTGTCGATGATCCTCTACGCCGAGCATTCGTTCAACGCCTCGACCTTCACCGCCCGGGTCATCACGTCCACGCTCAGCGACCTCTACTCCGCGGTTGTCGGCGGCATCGGTGCCCTCAAGGGTCCGCTGCATGGCGGTGCCAACGAAGCGGTCATGCATGCATTCGACGAGATCGGCACCGCGGACAGAGCCGAGGCCTGGCTCGACGACGCCCTCGCTAACAAGCGCAAGATCATGGGCTTCGGGCACCGGGTGTACAAGAACGGTGACTCGCGCGTGCCCACGATGAAGGCCGCGCTCGACACCCTCGCCGAGCACTACAACCGCCCGGACATGCTCGAACTCTACGAAACGCTCGAGCAGGCCATGGGCTCGCGCAAGAACATCAAGCCGAACCTGGACTACCCCTCCGGCCCTGCGTACAACCTCATGGGATTCGACACGCTGACGTTCACACCGCTGTTCGTCGCGTCGCGGATCGTCGGCTGGACCGCCCACATCATGGAGCAGGCCGCCTCGAACGCGCTCATCCGTCCGCTGTCCGCCTACAACGGCCCGGACGAGAGGCACCTGCCCGGCTGAGGTCGGCGCGCCGCAGGACCCGGGATGTTGTGGACCGGGTGCATGGCCGCCCCGGTCCGGTCACGGCGCCTTGTCCTTCCTCTACAGCGCGGATGCCGCCCCAGCGGGTGACCGCGTAGCATCCGTCGAATGCACATGATTTTCCGTACCCTGCTTCTGTTCTGGCGTTCACCACGCGCCGGGCGGCGGGGCATCCCGATCGGACACTACGACGTCGGCCGGCTGGCGATGCGCACACTGCCGACCGATCTCGACCTGAACCGCCATATGAACAACGGCGTCTATCTCTCGGTTCTCGACCTCGGCCGGTTCGACCTGCTCATCCGCAACGGCATCTGGGACATCCTCAGGGGCCGCGGCTGGTTCCCGGTCGTCGCCTCCGAAACGATCACGTTTCGGAAGTCGCTGAACCTGTGGCAGAAATTCGTCATCGAGACCCGGGTGTCCGGGTACGACGAGAAGGCGGTCTTCGTCGACCAGCGCATCGTCGTCGACGGTGAGATCTACGCCCAGGCGGTCATCCGCGCGCGGTTCCTCAAGAAGAGCGGCGGAACCGTCTCGGTCGCGGAGCTCATCGACGCGATCGGGCCGGTTCCGGCTGACCTCCGGTTGCCGGAGTGGCAGGCGCGTTGGGGCAAGGATGTGGCCCTCCCGTCAACGGCGGCGCCCGCGCCGAGCGAGTGGCCGGGTGCTGTTCCGGTCGATCCGCGCTGACTACTTTGCTGCGCGTTTCGTTTGCCGGTCTCCTCGATCAGGAGCTTCTCGATCTCGGTGCGGTGTTCGCCGAGCCACACGGCGTAACGGGCGAGCACCTTCGCGCACCCGTCTGCTCCGCAGGCCTCCCACTCCTCGTGCGCAATACGAAGGCCGGCCGCCATTTGCGGCACGGCTCCGGGGTCGGTCCAGTGAAACCTCGCCGGCAACCGACCCGGTCGCTGGGTTCCGGATGGTGCCCGAACCGGAAAGGGACCTCGCCGCTTCGCACCAGACGTCGTTGTCATGAGCACATGTTAAGCACGCTCGCGGTGCCGATCACAGTGGGGTACGCAGGGAAATGTCGGCGGCGCTGACGTAGTGTGAAGG
Source organism: Mycetocola miduiensis (assembly GCF_900115155.1). Taxonomy (GTDB): domain Bacteria; phylum Actinomycetota; class Actinomycetes; order Actinomycetales; family Microbacteriaceae; genus Mycetocola_A; species Mycetocola_A miduiensis. Next base: position 477,607 of record NZ_FOVM01000001.1, on the reverse strand, counting down.
TAATGGACGCACTCGCCGAAACCCGCATCGCCCCAAGCGAAACGGCCGACAACGCACCCCACTCCGGGATGCCGTTCCGTCGCGCGCGATACGCCCCGCACCATCCGCTCCAACTCCACAAAATCCTCAGCCCGCTCAGTCGCGGCGGTGACGGGCCGTGCTTCCGGCGCACTGCAACGGGCGCATGGATCACGATGCGCACGCCCGCCGGGCCGGCGACGCTCAATCTCGAACAGGATGCCGACGGCGTCGCGGCTGCCGCGTGGGGACCCGGCGCCGAATGGGCCATCGACGGCGTCCCCGAGCTGCTCGGCGCGCGCGATGACTGGAGCGATATCGACCTTTCTCGGAGCCCGCTGCTCACCGAGGTGCGCCGCCGCAACCCGGGCCTCCGGCTCGGCCGCAACCGGCTCGTCTTCGAGATGCTCGTGCCATCGATCCTCGAGCAGAAGGTCACGGTCGTCGAAGCCTGGGCCGCCTGGCGCTTGCTCGTGCGCCGTCACGGAACCCGAGCGCCCGGCCCGGCCCCTGAGGGCATGGTCGTCGCTCCGGATGCCGACACCTGGCGGCTCATCCCGAGCTGGGAGTGGCACACGGCCGGCGTCGGTCCACAGCGATCGGAGTCTGCGGTACGCGCGTCACGGGTCGCAGCGGCGTTGGAGCGCACCGTCACCGGGGCGGGGGACATCCTCGATGAGGCGGCCGAGGCATCCGCCCGCCTGCGCAGTCTTCCTGGAATCGGTGTCTGGACGGCCGCGGAAGTGACGAGCAGGGCACACGGCAACCCGGATGCCGTCAGCGTCGGCGACTACCACCTCGCCTCGACCGTCGGCATGGCCCTGACAGGTTCGCCGGTGGACGACGACGGCATGCTCGACCTGCTGTCACCGTGGGCCGGGCAGCGCCAGCGCGTGCTGAGGTTGATTCTGTTGAGCGGCATCGCCAAACCCCGGCGCGGGCCGCGGATCACAATCCAGGACCACCGCAGGCACTGACGCCGGCGGTTCGAGGCTGCTCGGTCGACAACGGTCACGTTTCGGCGAAAACTCTCGCCGTTATCGACCGAGCGAGGATCGGAGCAGCCATGAGTGACCGAGCCGTGGGCTACTCGCTCTCCAGAACCGCCATCGCCGCGTTGTGGCCCCCAAGGCCAGAAACCGCACCCCCGCGCCGCGCGCCTGAACCGCACAGCACAATCCGCGGATGCGCCGTCGCCACCCCCCAGCGCTCAGCCGGGATCCTCGCCGGAGCGTCGTCCTCGAGGAAGGGCCAGTCCAGGCCGCCGTGGAAGATGTTGCCCTTGGGCATGCCGACGTCCCGTTCAATGTCGAACGTGGTCTTGGTTTCGACACACGGCCGACCGGCGGCATCCGTCATCAGGACGTCCTCGATCGGCTCAGCGAGCACCGAGTTGAGCGACGCGAGCACTGCGGCCTGAAGCTTCGAGCGCATCTCGTCGTTGTTCTCAGCGGTGACGAGGCGCGACGGCACGTGAAGCCCGAACACGGTGAGCGTCTGGGCGCCGGCCTCCCGCAGTTCGGGCGCGAGGATGGTCGGGTCGGCGAGCGAGTGACAGTAGATCTCACACGGCAGCGGGTTCGGGATGTCACCCTCCGCGGCGGCGAGGTAGGCGTCGTCGAGCTGCGTGAACGTCTCATTGATGTGGAAGGTCCCGACGAAGGCGGCCTCGGGGCTGACCGACTCGTCGAGCAGGCGCGGCAGGCGCGTGAGGAGGAGGTTCACTTTCACCTGGGCGCCTTCGCGAGTGTGATTCCGGTTCGTCTCGGCGACGGTGCCGAACGGCTGCGCTTCGAAGACGCCGGCTGACGGCTCGCCGGCGGCGAGCTGCTCGCGGCCATACGACACCGTCGATCCGGCGTTGACGAGTTTGTCGAGCGTTGCCGGGGCGACATTGGCGAGGATCCAGGTGGCGGATGCCTCGACCTCGGCGCCGTCGACCGAATACCGCACCGTGCCAGCCGGATCGATCGCGGTCACTTCGGCGTTCGTCGTCAACTCGGCTCCCGCGTCGCGTGCCGCCCGGGCGAGTTCAGCCGACACCGCTCCCATACCGCCGACCGGAACATCCCAGTCGCCCGTGCCGCCGCCGATCAGGTGGTAGAGAAAGCAGATGTTCTGCTGAAGGTCTGTGTCGTCGGCGCGGGCGAACGTGCCGATGAGCGCGTCGGTCAGGAGGACTCCGCGGACGAGGTCGGTGTGCAGGTGGCGGATGACATCGCCGATGGGGGTCTCGATCATCGCCGTCCACTCGCTCGCTCCGCCGGCATCCGTCACCATGCGTTTCGCTTCCGAGCGGGTCGGCAGTGGCTCGGTCATCGTCGGCCACAAAACCTTGGTGAGCCGGCGGCAGTGCTCGTAGAAGAGCTCGAAGAGTTCGAACTCGTCGGCCGGGGCCCCGAGCCGGACGAAGGATGCCTCGGTCGCTCGGGCGTCGTCGTTGTCGACGAGCAGCCCGCGAGTCGGGTCCGCAGGGTCGGGCGTATAAGAGGAGTATCGGCGGCGGACGAGTGTGATGTCGAGCCCGAGGTCCTCGATGATCCGCGCGGGCAGCAGGCTGACGAGGTAGGAGTAGCGCGAGAGCCAGGCCTCGACCCCCTCGAAGGCCTGCGCCGACACGGCGGCGCCGCCGACGGCATCCAGTCGTTCAAGGAGCAGCACCTTTTTGCCGGCCTTGCCGAGGTAGGCCGCTGCGACGAGGCCGTTGTGGCCTCCGCCAACGATGATGGCGTCGAAGGTCTGGGGTGTCGTCATGCTGCGATTCTGCCACGACGCCGTGGCCCTGGCTCGGGGCGAGGGTGTGCAGAACTCCGCCAACCCTGGCCCTGTCCCGGCTCCGGCTCTGGCCGTTGCGGGCCGCGCCCGGCTTTGCGCTCGATTCTGGCGGAGTTATGCGCGGTGGTCGGAGCTCAGGCCGGCCGCACCAGGAAACCCGTCGCCCGCGCCAGCGCCGCCCGCACCGCGGTGACCGCGGGCCGGGCTGCGCTCACCCGCCGAGCCGAGGTGAAGACCGTGCGCGATGGTGTCCCGGGCAGGTCGACCAGCCGCAGGCCGGGGTCACGGCCTGACCAGACCAGGTCGGGCAGCATACCGACCGCGTTTCCTGACTCGATCAGGCGAATGTGCGCGATCAGGTCGGCGGTCTCGAACCGCACATCCGGCTCGAACCCCGCCGCCCGGCACAGTTGCGTCGCCCACAACCGGGCCACGGTGCCCTCCGGCTCCATCACGAACGGCAGCGCGGAGGCATCCGTGAGGGATGCCGCATCGGAGGTCGGCGGCAGCGCCAGTCGCAGCACGTCCGTCGCGAGGAACTCCCGGTCAAGGTCGGTCAGATGCGGCCGGGTGTGACCGGGGTACTGTTCGGCGAGCACGAGGTCGAAGTCCCGAGCGGCCAGGTCGAACAGCCCGGCTTCCGGTTCCCGCTCCACTATCTCCACCCGCAACTGCGGATGCTCCATCCGCAGAAGCGACAACGCCTCGGGAACCACCGCGTGAGCGGCCGACTGGAAAACGGCCACCCGCACCGTTCCGGTGACCGCGTCGAGCGACGTGGCCAGTTCCGCCTCCGCGCGTTCGAGCCCGTCGAGGAGCTCAGACGCGCGTGTGGCCAGCAGTTCACCCTGCGGGGTCAGCAGCACCCGCCGGCCGCTCTTCTGCAGTAGCTTGACGCCGGCCTCTCGTTCGAGTTGTGCCAACTGCTGCGACACCGACGACGGGCTGTATGAGAGCGCCTCCGCCACTTCGGCGAGGGTGCCGCGCAGTTGCACTTCGCGCAGCAGCCGCAACCTTCTCATGTCGAGCATGTTGCAATCATACTCGTGGGCAAAACTGACGAATATCGTTCATAAACGTTCGCTTTTGTGAACCGACGCGGTGGCGCACACTGAGACCGGGAGTCGGCGCAACCGCCGCCGCGCTCACTGCAGAGTACCCGGAGAGGGAATAGTCTCGTGAACATGCCTCACACCTCGGCCGGCGCCGATTTGAGCGCCACCCAGCTCGCAACGGATGCCGTCACGCTCGCCCGCAAATGGGTAGACGAGAGCGCGGGTGCACCCGTCGATCCCGCCGCCCAGCGCCTCGCTGAGGTGCTGAAGGACCCGAACGGACTCGCGTTCACCGTCGGCTTCGTCGACGGTGTCATGCGACCGGAGGATCTGTTCGTCGCGGGCTACAACCTGCAGCGGGTCGCAAAGCTCACCCCCGCCTTCCTGCCCTGGTACCTCAAGGCGGCGATCACGGCTGGCGGCATCCTCGGACCGGTCATCCCATGGATCGTCATTCCCGCCGCCAGGCGCGTGCTCCGCGAGATGGTCGGGCACCTCGTCGTCGACGCCACCCCGGCCAAACTCGGCCCAGCCATCGCCCACCTCAAGGAGGAGGGCTCGCGCCTGAACCTCAACTTGCTCGGCGAAGCGGTCCTCGGCGATCGCGAGGCGGCCAGGCGCCTCGCAGGCACCCACGAGCTGCTCGCCCGGCCGGATGTCGACTACGTCTCGATCAAGGTGTCGGCGATCGCCTCGCAACTGTCGATGTGGTCGTTCGACGACGCCGTCGACCGCGTGGTCTCGAGGCTCACGCCGCTCTACGAACTCGCCGCAGGTGCCGGAACCGAGAAGTTCATCAACCTCGACATGGAGGAGTACCGCGACCTCGACCTCACCGTCGCTGCGTTCACCCGGATCCTCGACCAGCCGCAGCTGAAGAAGCTTGAGGCCGGAATCGTGCTGCAGGCTTACCTCCCGGACGCCCTTGCCGCGATGCAGACGCTGCAGGACTGGGCCGCCGAGCGCGTGGCATCCGGTGGCGCGCCGATCAAGGTTCGCCTCGTGAAGGGCGCCAACCTCGCCATGGAGGGCGTCGACGCCGCTATCCACGACTGGCCGACCGCGCCGTACGACTCGAAGCAGGACACCGACGCGAACTACAAACGGGTGCTGATGTGGTCGCTCACCCCGGAGCGGACACGCAACGTGCGCGTCGGTGTCGCCGGCCACAACCTGTTCGACCTCGCCTTCGCCTGGCTGCTCGCCCAGAACCGAGGAGTGACCGACGGCGTCGAGTTCGAGATGCTTCTCGGGATGGCCACCGGCCAGGCCGCCGCCGTCAAGCGTGACGTCGGCAACCTGCTGCTCTACACGCCGGTGGTGAACCCCAAGGAGTTCGACGTCGCCATCTCGTACCTGATCCGGCGGCTCGAAGAAAACGCGTCGCAGGAGAACTTCATGTCTGCCGTGTTCGAACTGCACGAGAACAAGCAGCTGTTCAACCGCGAGAAGAAACGCTTCCTCGCCTCTGTCGCTCAACTCGAATCAACGCCGCACGAGATTCCGACGCCGCGGCGGACCCAGAACCGCGAAAACGAGTGGACCCTCGCACCGGCGGGTGAACCCGTGGCCCCGACGGCCTCCGACAGTTTCACCAAAGCCGAGTCCGAAGACCTCGGCATGACCCAGCAGGTCCTCGGCCTGTCGCGCGGTTCGAAGCAGGAGTCCCCGTTCGACACCGTCCGCATCTTCGACACCACAACGCTCAACACGATCCCGGCCACCGGCCTCGGCGCGCCCGGTTTCGTGAACACCCGCGACACCGACCCGTCGCTCCCCGCCAACCGGGCCTGGGCAGGTCGCATCCTCGCCCGAGTTCCCGGCAGCGAACTCGGCAACCGGACCATCGCCGAGTGCACCGTGTCGGATGCCGCAACGCTCGACTTCATTGTGGACGGCGTGCGCAACCGCGGCGCCGCCTGGGGTGCGCTGCCCGCCGCCGACCGCGCGGCCCTGCTCGACAAGGCGGGGCTCGCGCTCGCCGCGAACCGTGACCGCCTGATCGAGGTGATGGCATCCGAAACCGGAAAGACCATCGCAGAGGCGGACCCCGAGGTGAGCGAGGCGATCGACTTCGCGCACTACTACGCGGCCAAGGCGCGTGAACTCGACGCCGTCCGCGGGGCCCGGTTTGTGCCGTCGCAGCTCACTGTGGTGACACCGCCGTGGAACTTCCCCGTGGCGATCCCTGCCGGAGGCGTACTCGCCGCCCTCGCCGCCGGCTCCGGCGTGATCCTCAAGCCTGCCCACCAGGCCCGCCGCTCCGCCGCCGTCCTGGCCGAGGCGCTCTGGGAGGCCGGTATCCCGCAGGAACTTCTCACCCTCGTGTCGCTCGACGAACGCGAGCTGGGCAAGCAGCTCATCTCGCACCCGAGCGTCGATCGGGTCATCCTCACCGGCGCGTGGGAGACCGCCGACCTGTTCCGGTCCTGGCGCCCCGATCTGCCGCTCCTCGCGGAGACCAGCGGAAAGAACGCGATCATCGTCACGCCGAGCGCCGACCTCGACCTCGCCGTCGCCGATGTCGTGAAAAGCGCATTCGGCCACGCCGGCCAGAAGTGCTCGGCGGCGAGCCTCGTCATCCTGGTCGGATCGGTTGCGAGAAGCGAGCGGTTCCACCGTCAGCTCGTCGACGCCGCGACATCGCTGCGGGTCGGCTACCCGGAGGATGCCACCAGCCAGATGGGGCCGATCATCGAACCGGCGAACGGCAAGCTGCTCCACGCCCTCACCGAGCTTGCGGTCGGAGAGAAATGGCTGGTCGAGCCTGCGAAGCTCGATGACACCGGGCGCCTCTGGTCGCCAGGTATCCGAGCCGGTGTCGCCGCCGGTTCGTACTTTCACCTCACCGAGTTCTTCGGCCCCGTTCTCGGTGTGATGCACGCCGCGAACTTGACCGAGGCCATCCGCCTCACGAATGCCATCGACTACGGCCTCACCGCCGGACTGCACACGCAGGATCCTGAGGATCTCGCCGAGTGGCTCGACACCGTCGAAGCCGGCAACCTGTACGTGAACCGCGGCATCACCGGCGCCATCGTGCAACGCCAGCCGTTCGGCGGCTGGAAGCGATCTGCCGTTGGCGCCGGAGCCAAGGCGGGTGGACCCAACTACCTGCTGACGCTCGGGTCATGGATCCCGGACACCGGGTCGAGCAGCAAGACGCTGCACCTGCGCGGGCTCGACCGCCGGGTCACCCGGATCATCGAGTCAGCCCAGCCGTCGCTCGAATACGAGGAGTTCGACGTGTTGCGCCGCTCGGCGTTGTCGGATGCCATCGCGTGGGGCAACGAGTACGGTGAGACGAAGGACGCATCCGGCATCGGGGTCGAGCGGAACCTTTTCCGTTACCGTCCGGTGCCCGTCGCGATCCGGGCGACGGCCGATGCCGACCTCGGTGAGGTGTTGCGCATCGCGCTCGCCGCAGTCCGTGCGCGGTCCTCGTTCACGCTGAGCGTGGCATCCGGGCTGCCCGCCCGCATTCGCGACGTCTTCGGCGACCTGAACGTTCCGGTCTTCGTCGAAACCGACGAGGAATGGATCGCACGCACCGCGACCGGAGACGCGCCGCGGGTGCGCCTGGTCGGGAGCGACGGCTCTCGAAAGGGACTGCACCAGGCGCTCGCGGGCGCGGCGAAGGGCAACCCCGACCTGGCGATCTACTCGGGCGCGGTGACGCAGTCGGGGCGGATCGAACTGCTCCCGTTCCTGCACGAGCAGGCCGTGTCGATCACCGCGCACCGGTTCGGAAACCCTGACCCGTGGAGTGAACAGGTCCTGTAGAGGGCACGACGTCGGGCGACGCCGCCGACGGGGGCTGCCGCATGACCCGGCCAGCGGAGCATACTGGGTGTCATGGCATCCGTCCCTCGCACCGATACGGCCACGCAGCGCACCGTGTTGCTCGTCGCGATTCTCGCGTCGTTCGTCGCGTTCCTCGACGGCACCATCATCAACGTGGCCTTGCCGGCGATCACGCGCGAGTTCGGAGGCGGCCTGCCGGTGCAGCAGTGGGTCGTCGACTCGTACCTGCTCACCCTCGGCGCGCTCATCCTGCTGGCGGGTTCGCTGTCGGATGCTTTCGGCCGCATCCGCATCCTCGCCATCGGCCTGATCGGATTCGGGGTGACCTCACTCCTCTGTGCGTTCGCGCCCAGCGCCGAGTTCCTCATCGTGATGCGGGCGGCGCAGGGTGCGGCGGCCGCGCTGCTCGTTCCGAGCTCACTCGCCATCATCATTTCGACGTTTGTCGGGCAGGCGCAGGCCAAGGCAATCGGCACCTGGACGGCCTGGACCGGCACTGCCCTGATCGTCGGTCCACTCCTCGGCGGGCTCATGGTCGACACCATGTCGTGGCGGTGGGTGTTCGGGATCAATGTCGTCCCCATCGCCGTCACCCTGTGGCTGCTGCTCAAGATGGAGAAGCAGCCGGCACATCTGAACCGCCCACGCGTCGACGTGGTCGGGGCGATTCTCGCCGCCATCGGCCTCGGTGGCCCGGTGTTTGCCCTCATCGAACAGGGCCGCTACGGATGGTCGAGCCCGGTCGTCTGGGTGCCGCTCGTTGTCGGCGTAGTCGCGTTCGGGGTGTTCCTCTGGTGGGAGAGCAGGACCCGCGACCCGATGATGCCGCTCTCGCTGTTCCACTCTCGCAACTTCTCGGCAGGAAACATTGCCACCGTCTTCATCTACGGCGCGCTGGGTCTCGGCTTTTTCATCATCGCCATCTACCTGCAGCAGGTGGCGGGCTGGCCGGCGACCCTCGCGGGCCTCGCCACGCTACCGCCCACCATCGTCATGCTGCTGCTGTCGACCCGGATCGGCGCGCTCGCAGGAAGACTGGGGCCGCGCTTGTTCATGACGATCGGGCCGATCGTGGCCGGCGCCGGCTTCCTGCTCATGCTTTCGGTCAGCGCAGAGGTCGACTACTGGCTTCAGTTGCTGCCGGGACTCGTGGTCTTCGGCATCGGGCTGTCGATCACTGTGGCGCCGCTCACGAGCGCGATTCTTGGTGCCATCGACTCGAGCCAGGCGGGAATCGGGTCCGCGGTGAACAACGCGGTCGCACGGGTCGCCGGTCTCGTCGCCGTCGCCTGCGCCGGTCTTATCCTCGGTGGCGTCCTCGACCTGGCCGGGTTCCACCGGGCGATGTTCGCAACCGCGATCGCTCTGATTCTCGGCGGCCTCGTGTCGTTTGTCGGCATCCGCAATCCGCCTGTGACCGAGTCGTGACCGACCGCCCGTTGAGTCAGGCACCTGTTGAGGCTCCCTCGACGTGCATAACTCCTGCTGATTGCCCGCACGCCCGGCCGAAAGCGGGCTGACGGCCGCGGTAACGAGATTCTGGCGGAGTTATGAACCGGCGGGCCTCAAGAAGAACGGATGCCGAGGGCGGCCGCCACGATCGACAGTGCCTCGTCCGCGTCCAGTCCCAGCGCTTTCACCCGATCGGCATAGGCCACAGCGGCGAGTTGCGCCTGCTGCTGCCCGACGTCTCCTGAGGCCGCGAGGAACGACCCCTTCCGCCCCCGGGTTTCGATCACTTCGTCGTGCTCCAGCTCCCGGTATGCGCGAGCGACCGTGTTCGCCGCCAGGCCGAGTTCTTCGGCGAGCGCGCGGACCGTTGGCAGCTTGTCTCCTGGCACGAGCTGTCCGGTCCGCGCCCAGTCGATCACCTGCAACCGCAGTTGTTCGAACGGCGGAGTCGACGACGTCGAGTCGATCACGAACTGTGGGGTCATGTCGGTCACGCTCGTTCGATCCGAGACGCACTGAGCATCCGAATCAGGGCATCCGGCAGTTCGGGTCGGCCGATGTCGGCCGGTTCGATCTCGCCGTCATCCGTCCCGGCCACGTCGCTGAGTGCGATGACCTCATCGTGCAGCCGTTCCATCTTGACGTCGAGCCGGCTGGCCGCCTGGGCCGCCTGCCGCAGCTCGTCCCGCAGGGTCTCCGGAACGGCGCGGTTGTATTTGTAGTAGATCTTGTGCTCGAGGCTGGCCCAGAAATCCATGGCGATGGTCCGGATCTGCACCTCCACCTTGACCCGTTCGACGTGGTCGGACATGAAGACCGGCACCTCGATGATCATGTGCAGGCTCTGGTAGCCGTTGCTTTTCGGGGTGCGGATGTAGTCGCGTACCTCGAGGACGGTGACATCCTGCTGCGCAGCGATCATGTCGGCGACCTTGTAGGTGTCCGAGACGAAGCTGCAGGTCACGCGGATGCCGGCGATGTCGTGAAGCTCGGAACGGATGCCGTCGAGCGTCAGTTCGCATCCCTTGCGGGTCGCCTTCTCCATGATGCTCTCGGGAGACTTCAGCCGTGAGCTGATGTGCTCGATCGGGCTGTAGTCGTGCCGGTGATGGAACTCTTCCTTGAGAATGTTGAGCTTCGTCATCACCTCGTCGATGCCGAACTTGTAGGAGAGCATGAAACTGGTGAACTCGTCGGTGAGTTTGCGAAGGTCGTTCAACTCTCGCGGGACGTCGGCCATAGCGGCTGGTTCCTTCCGGTGGCGGGAACGGATCCGCCGTCTGTCAGTCTCTCATTCGCCCGCTGGCCGAAAGCAGGGAATGAAGCATGTGGTACTGGCTGCTGGCGGGTAACCGTGGTTTGATCGGGCTCGACGGTTCCCATCCGGCTTGCACCGCATACCGAGACAGAAGGAAGATTCTCATGACATTCATCTCCGTTGGTCAGGAGAACTCCACCAGCATCGACCTGTACTACGAGGACCACGGCTCAGGGCAGCCGGTCGTGCTGATCCACGGGTACCCGCTCGACGGCAACGCGTGGGAGAAGCAGTCGAGGGCGCTCCTGGATGCCGGATACCGCGTGATCACCTATGACCGTCGGGGGTTCGGGCAGTCGTCGAAGCCAACCATCGGCTATGACACCGACACGTTCGCCGCCGACCTCAACACCCTGCTCGAAACACTCGACCTGCGTGACGCCGTGCTCGTCGGCTTCTCCATGGGCAGCGGCGAAGTGACCCGGTATCTCGGTACGTATGGTTCCCGGCGGGTGGCGAAGGCTGCCTTCCTCGCCTCGCTCGGACCATACCTGCTGCACGCGGACGACAACCCGGACGGCGTCCCGAAGGCTGCGTTCGACGAGATCTCGGCGAACACTGTCGCTGACCGGTTCGCGTGGTTCGACGGATTCCTTCCCAACTTCTACAACCTCGACGAGAACAAGGGCTCCCGCATGAGCGAAGCGGCCGTGCGCGGTAGCTGGAACGTGGCAACATCGGCGTCGTGGTTCGCCGTCGCCGCCGTCGTGCCGACCTGGTACACCGACTTCCGCGGTGACGTCCCGAAAATCGACGTACCGGCGCTGATCGTGCACGGCACCGCGGATCGGATCCTTCCGATCGACTCCACCGGCCGTCCGCTCTCGAAGCTTCTTCCCGACGCCGACTATCTCGAGATCGAGGGTGCGCCGCACGGCCTGCTCTGGACCCACGCCGACGACGTGAACGCGGCGCTGCTGGCGTTCCTGCGAAAGTAGGCCAGGAGGCAGCGGGAGCGCTACTCGTCAGGTCCCGCCGGAATCACGGGAGGGCGGATGCGACCGCTTCATACCAGCCTGAGAGGTCCCACTGCAAGGCCCCCCAGCTTTGAAACCACCGAAAGTCCGCTGCTGATAGCGTCCAAGACATGAATAACACTCTTTTGATCGTCATCGCAGTCATTGCAATCATCCTTCTGGTTACCGGTGGGTTTGTGCAGTCGCTCCAGTTCCTGTTGTGGGTTGGAGTCATTCTGCTGGTCCTCGCGGTCATCCTCTTCTTGGTCCGGTCGCTTTCGGGCAAGAAGCGCCTCTAAACAACCACCCTTCGGGAAATCCCCGGCATAACTCAATAGATAAGCCACGCCCTGTAAAACCATCCGGTTTCGCAGGGCGTGGCTTTGTTGTGCCTGTTGGTCAGTCCAAGGTGCGGTGGATGAGCCGGGACAGCACGATGGCGCTTCGCGTGTGATCGACGTTCGGCGCGTTCCGAACCCGTTCCAGCGCGGCTTCAAGGCTCGGGATGTCGCGGGAGCGCATGTGCACGATCGCGTCGGCTCCGCCGGTCACTGTGCCTGCATCGACCACCTCAGGCACGGCAGAGAGGATTTTGAGCAGTTCGTCCGGGGCAACCGTTCCGCGGCAGAACAGTTCGACATACGCCTCCGTGTGCAGGCCATCGACGGCGGGGTCGACCTTGATGGTGAAGCCCCGGATGACGCCGTCAGCCACCAGACGGTCGACACGGCGTTTGATGGCCGAAGCGCTCAGCCCGATCTCTTGCCCGATGTCGCCGTAGCCCGCTCGCGCGTTCTGTCGCAGAAGGTCGATGATCCCGCGGTCCAGATTGTCCATAGCCGCAGTATATGAGTTTTCGTGCGTTTGGGGCCGGATCAACGCAGGATTTCTGCGCCTGACGGCGGACGCGTCCGCTGGGGTGCGTGCGAGACTGGGAGCACGGCGTGCCCCCGCGATTCGATCGCGGCAGGGACTCGAGGACAGTGTCCGCCGCTCCCCTTCATATGGAGACGCGCATGACGAACATCGACACCGAGGCGCTGGTGGCTTCACCCACCAGGACGCCCAGCCCACGCACCTATCTCATGTGCCGACCGGAGTTTTTCACCGTGTCGTACAAGATCAACCCGTGGATGGAGCCGACGAAGCCCACCGACACCGCGCGCGCGCTCGCGCAGTGGCAGACGCTGTACGACACGTATCTCCGTCTCGGCCACACGGTTGAGCTGGTCGACCCGATCCCCGGCCTGCCCGACATGGTCTACTCCGCAAACGGCGGGTTTATCATCGACAACATCGCCTACGGGGCGAGCTTCACCTACCCCGAACGCCAGGCCGAAGGGCCCGCATACATGGACTGGTTCCGGGAGCGGAACTTCGATGTGCGGGTACCTGAGAACATCAACGAGGGCGAGGGCGACTTCCTCCTCGTCGGTAACACGATCCTCGCCGGCACCGGCTTCCGCAGCGAGTCACGCAGCCACTCCGAGGTAGCCGCATTGTTCGGTCGCGAAGTGGTCACGCTGAGCCTCGTCAACCCGAGCTTCTACCACCTCGACACGGCGGTCGCCGTACTCGACCCGCTGACCGGCGACGAGAACGCGAACATCGCCTATCTGCCGAGTGCCTTCGATGCGAAGTCCCTCGCGATCCTCGAGGACCGCTACCCGGATGCCATCATCGTCAGCGAAGAAGACGCCTCCATTCTCGGCCTCAACTCGATCTCCGACGGCTACAACGTGGTGATCGCGGCTCGCGCCACGGGGTTCGAGCGACAGTTGCGTGAGCGCGGGTACAACCCCATCGGTGTCGACCTGTCCGAGCTGTTGCTCGGTGGCGGCGGAGTGAAGTGCTGCACGTTGGAGCTTCGGCGATGAGTGTGCGGGAGACGGATGCGACGCCGGAAGAGCTGGTCGGTGTGTCCGAGGAGGCTGAGCGGGCCATCGCGGCCGAAGAGGCGGTCGTCGCCCACAATTACCACCCGCTACCGATCGTCGTCGCATCCGCTGAGGGCGCCTGGGTCACCGACGTGACGGGCAAACGTTACCTCGACTGCCTCGCCGCATACTCGGCCGTCAACTTCGGCCACTCGAACCCGGTACTCCTCGACGCCGCACGCGCACAGCTCGACAGGGTCACCCTCACGAGCCGCGCGTTCCACAACGACCAGCTCGGCCCGTTCGCCCAGGCCCTCGCCGAACTGTGCGGCAAGAACATGGTGCTCCCCATGAACACAGGCGCCGAAGCCGTCGAGTCGGCGATCAAGGTCGCCCGCGCCTGGGGCTACCGGGTCAAGGGCGTCGCTCGCGACTCAGCAAACATCATCGTCATGGCCGGCAACTTCCACGGTCGCACGACCACGATCATCAGCTTCTCGGACGATGACGACGCCCGCGCCGACTTCGGGCCCTTCACACCGGGCTTTCGCACGGTTCCGTACGGGAACACCGACGCCCTGGCCGCCGCCATCGACGAAAACACGGTCGCCGTGCTGGTCGAACCGATCCAGGGCGAATCCGGGGTTCTCGTGCCACCGGCTGAGTACCTGCCAGCGGTCCGGGCGCTCTGCACCGCCCAGAATGTGCTGATGATCGCCGACGAAATCCAGTCCGGCCTCGGCCGCACCGGCGCCACCTTCGCCTGCGACCTCGTCGACGTCGTGCCCGACCTGTATCTGCTCGGCAAAGCGCTCGGCGGGGGAATCGTGCCTGTCTCCGCGGTTGTCGGCAACGACGACATCCTCGGAGTGCTCCAGCCGGGCCAGCACGGATCCACCTTCGGCGGCAACCCGCTGGCATCCGCTGTCGGGCATGCGGTGGTGCGGCTGCTCGAGAGCGGCGAGTACCAGAAGCGTGCGCGAGTCCTCGGGGCCCGGATGCACGAGCGGCTCGGCGTCCTCGTCGGCAGCGGCGTCCTCGACGTGCACGGCGCGGGCCTGTGGGCCGGGGTCGACATCGACCCTGCTCTCGCTACCGGCCGTGAGGTCTGCGAGCGACTGATGGAACGAGGCGTCCTGGCGAAAGACACCCACGGCTCCACCATCCGTTTCGCCCCGCCGATCGTCATCGACGAGTCCGACCTGGACTGGATGATCGACCAGTTCGCCGAGGTGCTGCAGGAACTCCGTACCCGCTAGCCGAACCCCCGCCCGGCGGAGTACCGTCGTGCCCATGAGCCAGGCCACACAGCCGTCATTGGCGCGCGAAGACCACAGTTTCTTCGGGCAGCCCCGCTCGCTTGCCAGCATCTTCGGTGTGGAGATGTGGGAGCGATTCTCCTTCTACGGGATGCAGGGCATCTTACTGCTCTACCTGTATTACTCGGCCGCAGAAGGCGGTCTCGGCATCCCCCAGTCGACAGCCGCCGGGATCGTTGGGGCGTACGGCGGGTCGGTCTACCTCTCCACCATCGTCGGGGCGTGGGTCGCCGACCGCATCCTCGGCTCGGAACGCGTGCTCTTCTACAGCGCGATCGTGATCATGTGTGGTCACATCGCGCTCGCCCTCATCCCTGGCGTGCCCGGCGTCGCGACCGGCCTCATTCTGGTCGCGGTGGGCAGTGGCGGGCTCAAGGCCAACGCCACCTCCGTCGTCGGCACGCTCTACGCGGAGAAGGATCCCCGCCGCGACGCCGGCTTCTCGATCTTCTATCTCGGCATCAACCTCGGGGCGTTCCTCGGCCCCATCCTCACCGGACTCCTGCAGCAGTCGCTCGGGTTCCACTTCGGCTTCGCCCTCGCCGCGATTGGTATGGCCATCGGACTGACCCAGTACTCGTTCGGGCGCAAGCGGCTGCCGGATGTCGCAAGGCGCGTTCCCGATCCGCTCCCGCGATCCCGCTGGCCACTGTTCGGAGCGATCGGCGCGCTGGTCGTGGTCGTCATCGTCGTGCTTGTGGCCTTCGGAGTCATCACCGCCGACAACCTTGTCATCATCGTGATCGGCGTGACCATCGTTGCGGCGGTCGCCTACTTCGTCGTGATCCTGTCGAGTAGCCAGGTCACCACCGTCGAGCGCCGGCGCGTATTCGCGTTCATCCCGCTGTTCATCGCGAGCGCGGCCTTCTGGTCGCTGTATCAGCAGCAGTTCACCGTGGTGACGATTTACTCCGACGAGCGACTCGACCGCAACCTGCTCGGCTGGGAGATGCCGGTCCCCTGGGTCCAGTCGATCAACCCGATCTTCATCATCCTCTTGTCGGGCGTCTTTGCCGCACTGTGGACGAGGTGGGGAGCGAAGCAGCCTTCGACCCCACTGAAGTTCGCGGCGGGGACGACGATCATGGGGATCGGCTTCCTGCTCTTCCTCCCTTTCGCAGGAGGCGGAGCCCATTCGACACCGCTCCTGGCGATGCTCGGCATCCTTCTCGTTTTCACCATCGCGGAACTCCTGCTCTCGCCAGTGGGGCTGTCTGTGTCGACCAAGCTCGCGCCCGAAGCCTTCACGACCCAGATGGTCGCGCTGTTCTTCCTCTCGGTGGCGCTCGGCACAGCGGTCTCCGGCCGGCTCGCCGAGTGGTACCTGACGGTGCCAGAGACCCTCTACTTCGGAGTGCTCGGCGGCATCGCGATCGTTCTCGGTGTTGCCCTGGCGATCGCCGCCCGACCAGTGCTCAGGCTGATGAGCGGCGTTCGGTAGCCGTCATCCGTTCAGTGCGGCGTCGCTGAGGAATTGGTCGATCCGCCGGGCAAGCTCCTCTGCCTGGGTCCAGTGCAGGTAGTGGCCGCCGTCGAGCTCGACGAGTTCACCCCGGTCCTGGTTCTCGAGCTGCTTCTCGTGCAACTCGCGCCAGCCTGCCTGGCTGCCCTCCTTCTTGATAAAGGACAGGACGGGGATGTCGTGTGGATACGTCATGTCCTCGACAACGGACAAGTTCCGTTCTCCCTGATTCGCCTCGTCGAGGATCGCAGGGTTCGCCCAGTTCCAGTTCGTCAGCATGCGGATCTGCTCCAGCTCCCTCGCCGTATATGCGGTGCTCTGCGGTTCGGCCAGTGACGGTGCAAGGGCGGTGGCAAGGCGGAGCAGCCCCGTTGCCGAGACGAGTCGTGGCAACGGGTTACCCTGCCCGGCGAGTCCGTTGATCTGCCCGGGTACTGAGGCGTCGATGCCGATCACGGCCGCCACCTCGTCGCTGTACTGATTCGCGTAGTACAGGTCGTAGATCCCGGCGATCGAATGGCCGAGGAGGACGTACGGCTGGTCCACGTCGACGGATGCCAGGGCCTCATGCAGTTCGGAGGAGATGTTTTCGACCGTGCGCGGGGGAGCGGTCGTGTCGCTGTAGCCATAGCCGAATCCTTCGACCACAACGACCTGGTAACCGTCGAGCTCTCGAATGAGCGGGGCGAAATCGAGAGCCGGCGCGGCGGTGCCGTATCCGGTGAGCATGACGATCGTCGGCCCGCTGTCGCCGTGCCGGTAGACATTCACATCGCCGCCGGTCACAGCGACTCGTTCTCCGTAAGCAGCGACCGTTCGCCGCTCGGTCTGCTCCAGCACGGCGTTCGTGACCACGCCGGTCAGAACCAGGGCCAGAACGGCAAGCGCGACGACGCCCAGGACGCGACCCCAACGGTGCCGGTGCCTGGGCCGGGTGGCCGGTTCGCCGGGTCGTATCGCGAGCGGGTCCTGCTTTCCCCGCTGAGTTTTGACGCTCATGCGATGTCCTCCCGGAGAAGCTGAGGAACACGGTTCTTGTTCCGAAAAACTAGACACGTCTGACGGAGCCGGTCAAGGGAGGCAAGCGCTCCGGGAAGGGTGCCGGGACGAAGCGGAAGCAGCGTTCGGTAGTCTGGGATGTCGAATGCCTGGGGTCGTGGGCGCCGCAGGGCGCGCCGCGTACGGCACCATATGAGGGAAGGATGCCGTGGCCACAACGCTCGTCATCATCCCGACCTACAACGAACGCGAGAACCTCGCTGCCGTCGTCGCGCGGCTGCGTGCCGCAACGCCCGACGTCGACGTGCTGGTGGTCGATGACAACTCGCCGGACGGCACCGGGGGTATCGCCGACGGCCTCGCGGCGTCCGACCCAGCCGTGTTCGTTCTGCACCGCTCCGGCAAGGCCGGCCTCGGGCGCGCGTACGTTGCGGCGTTTCGGTGGGGGCTCGAGCGCGGCTACACGCGCCTCGTCGAGATGGATGCCGACGGGTCGCACCAGCCAGAGCAACTTTCTGCCCTGCTCGCAGCGGCGGATGCCGGTGCAGACGTCGTACTCGGGTCGCGCTGGGTCTCAGGCGGAGGCGTCGAGAACTGGCCGGCATACCGCGAAGTTCTGTCGCGGGGCGGCAGCGCCTATGCCCGGATCGTGCTCGGGTTGCCGCAGCGCGACGTGACCGGCGGATACCGGGTGCTGACCGCGGACGCGCTGCGGAGCATCCGGATGGAGGATGTCCACAGCCAGGGTTACGGGTTCCAGGTCGACCTGCTGTTCCACGCCCAGCGGGCCGGGCTCAGAATCGTTGAGGTGCCGATCACCTTCGTCGAGCGGCGTTACGGTGAGTCGAAAATGACCGGCGGGATCGTGCTCGAAGCCATGCTTCGCGTCACCCTGTGGGGCATCGGTGCGCTGCCCGGTCGGGTCTCGCGGCGGCTGTCGCGGGGATAAACCGGGCGGCGAAATCCAGCTGCTTACCGCTGGGCGGCCACGGCATCCGCTGCGGGCTGCGCCAGGGGGACGAGGCGTGCCAACTGGGTGACGTGGCGGGGTTCGAGCTCGTCGAGGCTTGCGACACCGAGCAGCTTCATCGTGCGGCGGATCTCGCCCGACAGGATCTCGATCGTGCGGTCGACGCCCTGCCGCCCGCCGGCCATCAGCCCGTACAGGTAGGCGCGGCCGATCAGGGTGAACTGTGCGCCGAGCGCGACGGATGCCACGATGTCGGCGCCGTTCATGATTCCGGTGTCGAGGTGGACTTCGACCTCCTGCCCGACTTCGCGCACGACGGCCGGCAACAGGTGGAACGGAATCGGCGCACGGTCGAGCTGGCGACCGCCGTGGTTCGACAGGATGATCGCGTCGGCGCCGAGCTCAACGGCGAGGCGGGCGTCGGCGACGGACTGGATGCCCTTCACGACGAGCTTGCCTTTCCACTGCTCGCGGATGAACCGCACCTCGTCGGGGCCGACCGTCGGGTCGAACATGGTGTCGATGAGGGCGGCGACCGTGCCAGACCAGCGGTCGAGGCTCGCGAAGGCGAGCGGTTCGGTGGTGAGGAAGTTGATCCACCAGGCCGGCCGCGGCAGCGCGTTGATCACGGTCTTCGGGGTGAGGGCCGGCGGGATCGAGAACCCGTTTCTCACGTCGCGCAGGCGGGCGCCGGCGACCGGGGTGTCGACGGTGACCATGAGGGTGTCGTAGCCAGCGGCCTGGGCGCGGTCGACGAGGGCGAGGGAACGGTCGCGGTCGGTCCACATGTAGAGCTGGAACCAGTTGCGTCCGCCGGGAGCCGCCGCGGCGACATCCTCGATCGACGTCGTGCCCATCGTCGAGAGGGTGAAGGGGATGCCGGCCGCTTCGGCGGCGGTCGCTCCCGCGCGCTCGCCCTCGGTCTGCATCATGCGGGTGAAGCCGGTCGGGGCGATGCCGAATGGCATTGCGCTGGACTTGCCCAGGACATCCCGGGTGGTGTCGACCTGCGACACATTGCGCAGGACGGACGGGTGGAACTCGATGTCCTGGAACGCCTGGCGGGCACGGGTCAGCGAGATCTCGCCTTCGGCGGCGCCGTCGGTGTAGTCGAACGGCGCCTTCGGGGTGACGCGTTTGGCGATGGTCCGCAGCTCGGCGATGCTCGTCGCCGCGGCGAGGCGGCGGGTGCGGGCATGAAACTCCGGCTTCTTGAACTGCAGAAGCGGGGCCAGGTCGTGCACGCGGGGAAATCGTCTGTCGACCATGAGGTGTCTTTCTGTGCTGGTGGCGGGCTCGAGATGCCGAAAAAGGTCGCTCACGCGCCTGGGAGAGCGACATCCGCAACCCTTCTCGGTGTCTCGGGCACTTGGGGAGAGGTAGGCAGCTGGGTTTCGGCGTAGTAGCCGGAGATGTGGGCGTGGACGGTGGCGCGGGCGCTCGCCGCATCGCCGGACTCGATGGCGGCGAGGATGTCGCGGTGTTCGCGCATCAGACGGGTCGAGGTGTCGGTCCAGGACGGCAGGCTCGCGGCGCCCTGCCTTACGTAGTTCTCGATCGAGCTCCGCAGCCCGGCCATCGTGGCCGCGATGACCTGGTTGCCGGATGCTTCGGCGAGCGTCAGGTGGAATTGAGCGTCGAGCGCGAGGAACTCCGCCTCGCCGAACGTGCGCGACTCCATCACGTCGAGCAGGTCGGCGGATGCCGTGAGCCGCGGGCGCGGGGATGCTTCGGCAAGGTCGGCGGCGACGGCTGTTTCAAGAACGAGGCGGGTTTTCACGATGTCGGCCACCGCGAATCCGGTCGCAGCCACCTGAAGGCGCATGAGGGCCGACATGCCTCCGCCTGGCAGGGCGACGATGATCGCGCCTGCGTTGGGTCCGGAGCCGGTCGCGGTGCGGATGAGTCCGAGGACCTCGAGTACTCGGAGCGCCTCGCGCACGCTGGAGCGGCCGACCCCGAGCTCGGTCGACAAGGCGCGTTCGCCGGGGAGGTGGTCGCCGGGACGCAACCGTCCGTCGAGCAGCTCCCGCTCGATCGATTCGAGGACGACCTGCCACGCGCGGGGTTCGTTCGTCATGCTGCGCCTCCTTCGCTGTGGTCAGACCATACGATACACGTCGTTGGGCGGCTGGCACAGGGTGTGCACAACTCCGCCTCTTCGGGCGGCGGTGCGACTGCCGGGAGCGGTGTGCCGCGGGTTCCCGGCGGTACGGGCGGCACACGGCGCCCGTTTGGCGGAGTTATGCGCAGTGGTCGGTGACAGCGGGCGGCGGAGGTCCGCGCTTTGGCGGAGTTATGCGCAGCAGGGGTGCTGCGGGGTTACGTGCGGAGCACCACGTTCACCGGCTCGTCGCCCTGCTGCATCCGCTCGATCTGCGTTCGCAACAGCCGGGCCATTCGCGGCATCATCGCTGTCGACGCGCCACCGACGTGCGGGCTGATCAGCACATTGGGAAGGGCGAAGAGCGGATGCCCGTCGGGCAGCGGTTCCGGCTCGGTGACGTCGAGGGCGAACCGCAGCCGGCCGGACTGGGCGTGCCGCAGGATGGCATCCGTGTCTGCGACAGCGCCACGCGCGATGTTGACCACAAGGGCGTCGTCGTGCAGGGCGGCGAGGAACTGTTCGTCGACCAACCCGGTCGTGCTCTCGGTGAGTGGGACGCCGACAACGACGATGTCCGCCTCAGGCAGCAGGGCCGGCAGCTCGTCAAGACCGTGGATCGGGCCACGCTCGTCGGTTCGCGCTCGGCTGGCGACGCGGACGATGTTCGTCTCGAACGGAATCAGTCGTTCCTCGATCGCCTTGCCGACACCGCCGTGGCCGAGCAGCAGCACTGTGCGGTCGGCGAGGCTCTCGTATCGGGTGGGTGCCCAGCGGCCCTCTCCGGCAGAGCGCACGAAGTCCGGGATGCCTCGCTGCGCAGCGAGGATGAGCGCGAGGGTGAGTTCGGCGGTAGAGGTTTCATGGACGGTCGACGCGTTGGCGAAGACCTTCCCCTGGGGGAGCGCGTCGTCGACTCCGTCGTATCCGATGGACTGGCTCTGCACGAGTCGCACCGAAGCGCCCTCGAGGTTCACGAGCTTCGCAGTGCCGCCCATGTATGGCTGGACCGCGATGTCGATCTCAGCCACCGGGGGTGGCCCCTCCATGTCCCACTGGACGAACTCGACGCCGTCGATCTCGCCGACGGCTTTACGGAGGGCCTTGCCTGGAACACTGACGATGATCGGAGCAGTCATGGTTCGAGCCTACCGATCGCCGCTGTCGCTGCGCTCGTCGGCACCTGGCGCGGAGCACCGGCGTCGCGGCGCGAGGTCAGGAGCCGCCCTCGGGAAGGAGGTCCCGCCCAATCTCGCCCGGGTTGAACGCCACCTCCCACGCGTAGCCGTCCGGGTCGAGGAAATAGCCGCTGTAGCCGCCCCACTCGCGTCGTGTGCCGGGCGAGCGGAGCGTTGCGCCTGCCGCAACCGCCTCCCGGAGCACTTCGTCGACGCGGGCGGGCCGGTCGACATTGTGTGCGAGTGTGATCGGTGCGGGGCCGGCGCC
The DNA here is from genome assembly GCF_900115155.1 of Mycetocola miduiensis. Lineage (GTDB taxonomy): Bacteria > Actinomycetota > Actinomycetes > Actinomycetales > Microbacteriaceae > Mycetocola_A > Mycetocola_A miduiensis. Next base: position 456,052 of record NZ_FOVM01000001.1, on the reverse strand, counting down.
GATCGGTCCCACCTCTTTTTCGAACTCGGTGCGGTCCCACAGTGACAGAACCACCCGGTCGGCGACCTTGATCATGAGCACCTCGCCTGGCGCGAAGAGGCTCTCGTGCCAGCCCAGACCGTCGATGAAGAAAGAGCGGCTCGCGCCGACGTCGGCCACCGCGAGGGTGATGAAACTGATGCGTTGGTCCATGGCGGGAGCCTAAATCACCCCCGCTGGCCCCGCGACTCTGTTCTGGGCGACGCCGCTCTGGGCGACTCTGTTCTGGGCGACGCCGCTCTGGGCGACGCCGCTCTGGGCGACCCAGTTCCGGCGGCGCGGCTCGAACCTCACGGGTTCGAACGACGTCGCGACCCTGGCGCACCGAGGTCAACGGCTGCGACGGCGCCGGTCGCGGCACTCACAGTGCAAACCCGCGCACGAACTCACCCGTTGCGGACCAGATCACGCGGCGTACCGCGCGATCCAGTCCGGAGCGGACGACTACGCCCGGGTCGCTCATCGCAGGAACGCGGCCGCCACGCCCGCGTCGACAGGGATGTGCAGGCCGGTCGTGTGTGAGAGGTCACTCGTGCAGAGCACGAACACCGCGTTGGCGACGTTCTCGGGCACGACCTCGCGCTTGAGAATCGTGCGCTGGGCATAGAACTTGCCGAGGTCCTGCTCGTCGATGCCGTAGGTTTTGGCGCGGTTCGCACCCCACCCAGAGGCGAAAATACCCGAGCCGCGCACGACGCCGTCGGGGTTGATGCCGTTCACCTTCACGCCGTATTCACCGAGCTCGGCCGCGAGCAACCGCACCTGGTGCGCCTGGTCGGCTTTCGTCGCCGAATACGCGATGTTGTTCGGCCCGGCGAAGACGGAGTTCTTCGACGAGATGTAGATGATGTCCCCGCCGAGTTCCTGGTCGATGAGCACGCGAGCGGCGGCTTTCGAGACGAGGAACGAGCCCTTCGCCATGACGTCGTGCTGCAAATCCCAGTCGGCTTCGGAGGTTTCGAGCAGCGACTTCGACAGCGAAAGCCCCGCGTTGTTCACGACGAGGTCGAGACCGCCGAACGCGAGCACGGCGGCGTCGATCGCAAACTGAACCGCCTTCACGCTGGAGACATCCGCGGCGACGCCGATCGCGATATCCGTGTTGCCGATCTCAGCCGCGGCCTCCTGCGCCTTCTCGAGCGAGAGGTCGGCGATGACGACGCACGCTCCCTCGGCGGCGAGCCGGGTGGCGATGGCCTTGCCGATTCCGGATGCCGCGCCCGTCACGAGGGCGATGCGCGCGGCGAGCGGTTTCGGCTTCGGCATGCGCTGCAGCTTGGCCTCTTCGAGCGCCCAGTACTCGATGCGGAACTTCTCCACTTCATCGATCGGCGCATACGTCGACAGTCCCTCGGCCCCGCGCATGACGGAAATGGCGTTGAAGTAGAACTCCCCGGCGACGCGGGCGGTCTGCTTGTTCGCTCCGTAACTGAACATGCCCACACCGGGCACGAGCACGATGAGGGGGTCGGCGCCCCGCATTGCGGGGGAACCGGCTGTCGCGTTGCGCTCGTAGTAGGCGATGTAGTCGGCGCGGTACTCCTCGTGCAGGGTCCGCAGTCGCTCGATCGTCTCTTCCACCGACGCGGATGCTGGCAGGTCGACGAGAAGCGGCTTCACCTTGGTGCGGAGGAAGTGGTCGGGGCAGCTCGTGCCGAGGGCGGCGAGGCGCGGGTGCTCGGCGCTGGCCAGGAAGTCGAGCACGGCAGGGTCGTCGGTGAAGTGGCCGACCTGCGGCTTGTCGGTGGAAACCAGTCCGCGGAGGGTCGGGGCGAGGGCGGCAGCCTTGGCCCGGCGTTCCGCCTCGGCAAGGGCTCCGTAGCCGTCGAGTGCAGGCCCGAACGGTTCGGGGCGCGAGTGTGCAGCGATGTACTCGGCGGCGGTGTCGATGATCCAGAGAGAGTTCTTCTCGCTCTGGACGCTGGTGTCGCCCCACGCGGTGATGCCGTGCCCGCCGAGGATGCAGCCGATGGCATCCGGGTTCGCGCGCTTGATGGCGGCGATGTCCAGACCGAGCTGGAAGCCGGGGCGACGCCACGGAACCCAGACGACTTTGTCGCCGAAGATTGTTTTCGTGAGCTCTTCACCGTCTGCGGCGGTCGCGATCGCGATTCCCGAGTCGGGGTGAAGGTGATCGACGTGCGCGGCGTCGACGAGGCCGTGCATCGCGGTGTCGATCGACGGTGCGGCACCACCCTTACCGTGCAGGGTGTAATCGAAGGAGGCGACCATCTCGTCTTCGCGATCGACGCCGGGGTACACGTTCTGTAGGGCGCGCATCCGGTCGAGCCGCAGCACGGCGAGGCCCGACTCAGTGAGGGTGCCGAGGTCGCCACCTGAGCCTTTCACCCAGAGGAGCTCTACGTCGCCGCCGGTGGCAGGATCCGTTCCGACACCTTTGGCTGAGGTGTTCCCTCCGGCGTAGTTGGTGTTCTTCGGGTCAGCTCCGAGCCTGTTGCTGCGCGCGATCAAGTCCGCCACGGTCTTCTCGGTCACGAAGCGCCTCTCTCTGTTAGTTTGTGTGCACTATTACAGAAAGTAACACCGAGGGGTGTCTGCGTCAAGAACTCCGGTGGGACAAAGAGTGGCTGTGAACGCGGTCAGAGCAGTTCGGTGAGATCCCGGTAGGCGTCCAGGCGCTCGTCTCCCGGGTCAAGCTCCGTCACCATGAGCGAAATCCGGTCCCAGTCCAGCGCCCGCGCGAGTGCGCGCTGTCCGAGTTTCGTCGAGTCGATGAGCAGCACGGTTTCGTCCGCCGCCGCGACGAACGCCAGCTTCACCTGCGTCTCGGCGAGGGTCACTTCGCTTGTTCCGCGAACCGGATCGGCAGCCGCGCACGAGGTGAAGAACCGCGAATAGTGGAGCGACCCCGCGGCCTGGCACGCGAGCAAGCCGACGAAGCTGTCTGTCCGCTCCTCCGCTTCGCCACCGACGAGGAGCGCTGTCACGCCCTGCAGCCGCCGCGCCGCCTGGAAGTTCTCGAAGGAATTCGTCGCGATCGAGAGATCGGATGCTCCGTCCAGCCGGGACAGCAGGGTGCCGACGGTTGAGGATGCGTCGAACGCGGCGGCTCCCGAAGCCGGCACGAGGGCGCCAGCCTTCTCGGCGATGACGAGCTTCGCCTCTGCGCGCGTCGACATCCGCTCGACGAACGACCGGGGGCGAAGCGACGGCACTGCGCCGCCCCGAACCCGGCGAAGTCGCCCATCGTTTTCCAGGTCGGCCAGGTCGCGCCGCACCGTCATCGGTGAGACGCCGAGCCGCTCGGCGGCCGCTTCCAGACGGATGATGCCGTCGGTGTCGAGGATTTCGAGCAGGCGCTCCCGACGCGACTCCGCATCTACGGTCGACGTCGTAGCCATTCGCTGCTCCTCGCTTCGCCTGAAATGCTATCGCGCTGTGTGATGGTCCTCGCCGTAGTGCTTGGGACCGCCGCAAATGGGACGGCGCCCCCAGCGGTCACCATCGCGGTCCTCGGTGGTGTGGCCTCGTGCTCGTCTCCTCGAACGCTTAGCCGGCATCCCGTGCCCCTTCCGGCCTTCGGTCAGGCAGTCCATAATCGGTCAGAGTGAGCCCGAACGGGCACGACTCGAAAGGTCGACGATGGCTGAGATCCTGCTGTTCCACCACGCCCAGGGCCTGACCGACGGGGTGAGGGCGTTCGGCGACACGTTGACGGATGCCGGGCACGTGGTCCACCTGCCCGATCTCTACGACGGCCACACCTTCGAGGAACTCGACGACGGCATGGCGTACGTGCGGTCGATGGGATTCGCCACAGTCCTGGAGCGAGGTCGCGCGGCGGCTGAGGGGTTGCCGAACGACCTGGTATACGGCGGCTTCTCGCTCGGTGTGATGCCGGCGCAGCTGCTCGCCCAGACGCGGGAAGGGTCGCGGGCGGCGCTCTTTTTGCATGGGTGCGTGCCCGTCACGGAGTTCGGAAGCTCCTGGCCGAAAGCCGTGCCGGTGCAGATCCACAGCATGGACGGTGACCCGGAGTTCGTGGATTCGGGCGATATCGATGCTGCCCGTGAGCTGGTCGAGTCGGCGGACGATGGCGAACTGTACCTCTACCCGGGAGATCAGCACCTGTTTGCCGACAGCAGTTTGCCGTCGTACGACGAGGCTGCGGCGGCGCTGCTCACTGAGCGGGTCCTCGCGTTCCTTGATCGTGTCGGGTGACGGATGCCTTTCATCGTCGGCGTGAGCGCACGGTCTCCCGCCGTGAACGCGAATGTATGACGGGGCAGCTGCCGACTCCTGGGCAGTTTACGAGGAGGATGACAGCACACTGGCCCCGCTGCTGATTGTGCGGGAGCTCCTGGGGCTCCATCGATTCGACGAACGCAACCTACCTGTACTCGGCCACATCGAGACCCTCGAGGGGATTCCGCGGCGGCACGTCCACGATCTCGCGTCGGAATGGAATCGGTGGTGGCTGGCTGATGTTGCTGCGTATGAAGGGGTGTCGTTCCGCTCCGGCGGCTTTGGCGGCTCGGGCGCATCCAGCAATCCCGTCGGCACCAGCGGTCCAGGCCTTCCGCCGGGGCAGAAGCTGCAGGATTTTCTTACTCACCATTGGCTGGATGTTGCTGCCTACCAGCGTGACGTGCGGCTTCGTGCTCGGGCCGAACTCGGCGAAGCTCGAGACTCGGATCTGACCATGAGTGAATTAGTGATCACGACGGAGCGCTGCAAGGGAACTCGGGCACTCCCATTTCGACTGCAACTCGAGGTCTTGCCGTTCGCGACATCCGGTCTGTGGCCGGTGACACCGACGCGATACCTCGTGAGTTCCCGTCTTCGCCGCGACCGGGCGGGCTTCGCCGCTGCCATCGCACCGGTTATCGAAAGCCTTGGCTGGTGAACTCCCTTCGATCAGTGGAAGGCCTGATGATCTCGCCTCGACCAGTGAAGGCCTGGTGATCCGCCTTGCCGATCAGTGGAAGCCGCGACGCCGCCCTGGCGCTTCTCACTGGGGCATCGCGCGGGTATTTCGGCCCTGCGCGGGCGACTTTTCACCCGCGTACGGCTGAAACACCCGCGCGAGTGCTTCCCCGCGCTCCAGTCGTCGGGCGCCCCAGCCAGCCTGCTGCCCGCCGACGCGCTCCTCGGCGATTCTCCGCTGGCACCCGGATGCCGCATACGCGGCCATCGGGTCGGCCGGAAGACCGCGGGACTCGCGCCATGCTGCCAGGTCACTGCGGACATCCGTGTAGAAGGCGTCCATCAGGATGCCGTTCGCGCCCAGCACGTCGCCGGCATCCTGCGCTGCGCGGCACGTAGCCACTTGCGCGGGTGATTCGGCTGAGCGCGGGTTCTATTTCACCCGCGCATGGCCGCTCGACGCGCGCGAGCGACCGACATCGCCCGGCCGCGTGCGCGGCTTCTGTCCCGAGAGCGCAGGCAGCGAGATCGGCGAGGTGAACGCGATCTCCTCCGAGAAGTCCTCGGGCACGAGGGCTGAGACGGGGAGCATCTTGCCGGCGTGAGTGACAACGAGTCGCCAGCGGGAGTCGGGGTGAAGCTGCAACCGCAGGTTGCGGGCCAGAACCGCCCAGGTCAACGCGAACACGCAGGCCAGAAGTGCAGCGAACCCGGCCGCAGCCAACGCCCAGCGGGGTCCCCAGGCGTTGGCGATCCCGCCGACGATAGGGGCGCCGAACGGCGTTCCACCCATCAGCACGGCCATGTAGAGCGCCATCACCCGCCCGCGCACGGCCGGATCCGACGTCGTCTGCACGAACGCGTTGGCCGTGGTGAGCATGGTGACCGTTGCGAAACCGATGAAGATGAGCGCGGCGCCGAAGGTCCAGAACGTCGGCATGACGGATGCCACGAACGCGGCAACGGCAAACAAGCCGACGGCCGCGATGATGACGCGCATGCGGGCCCGGTCACGCCGGGCTGCGAGCAGGGCGCCGGTGAGTGAACCGATCGCGAGAATCGATGAGAGCAGGCCGTAGCTGCCGGCGTCTCCACCGAGCTCGACCGCCATCGTGGACGCGAAGATCGGAAAGTTCATGCCGAACGCACCCATGATGAAGACGATGATGAAGATGACGAGGAGATCGGGGCGCGACCGCACGTAGCGGAACCCCTCGGCAAACTGGCCCCTCTGCCGCGGAGCGCGAGGGTGCGTCCGCAACTGGCTCGTGCGCAGCTTTGACAGCGCGAAGAGCACGGCGAGGAAGGTGACGGCGTTGGCGATGAACACCCAGCCCGAGCCGATGATCACGATGAGCAGGCCGGCGAGGGCTGGTCCGATCATCCGGGCGGCGTTGAAGGATGCGGAGTTGAGCGCGACGGCGTTCGACATGTTGTGCTCGTCGACGAGGTCAGAGACGAAGGTCTGTCGCGCAGGCCCGTCGAAGGCATTGACGATGCCGAGCAGGAGTGCGAAGACGTAGAGGTGCCAGAGTTCGGCGTGGCCGAGGAGGAGTAGCAGGCCGAGGCCGATGCCGAGCAGCATGAGCGACGTCTGAGTCACCATCAGGATGGTGCGCCGGTCGAATCGGTCGGCGACGAGGCCGGTGAACGGTACGAGAAGCAGTTGCGGCCCGAATTGCAGGGCCATGGTGATGCCGACGGCAACGGCATCGTTGTCGGTCAGGACGGTGAGCACCACCCAGCTCTGGGCGGTCGTCTGCATCCACGCGCCGATGTTCGACACGAGCGCGCCGATGAACCACAACCGGTAGTTGTGGCTCGAGAGAGAACGGAACATTGCACTCACTGGGTGGCGAGTCTCCTCATCAGGTCTGCGGCTTTCGCCAGGGTTTCTCGGTCGGCGGGGTCAAGGGCCCGCAGCTGGTGGTGAAGCCAGGCGTCCCTCTTCTTGACGGTTTCCTTCACGACCGCCGTGCCGGCATCCGTCAGTTCGATGGTCACGCGGCGTTTGTCTCGAGGGTCGGTGATGCGGGTGAGGTAGCCCTCTTCTTCAAGGCAATTCACCGTGCGGTTCATCGACGGCGCTGAGACGTGGTCGCGTTCGGCCAGGCCGCTCAGCGTGTGGGGTCCGTGGGTGTACAGGCCGCCGAGCACTGAGAACTGCCCGTCGCTCAGTTCGTCGTTCGCGCGTTCATTGCGAAGTCGTCGAGCGAGCCGAAAGGTTCCCATGCGCAGGTCTGCTGCCTGTTCCGCGATTGTTTTAGCCACGAAAGCCAAGTTTATCAGTTTAGTTAGCAAAGGTAAAGATCTAGTTAGCAGGGCTAACTATCCTTCTGAGGGTGCTCCGTTGCCGCCGGTTCACTACGCTGAGAAAATGGCCGAAGACGATCAGAGAAGTGCGGATGCCGCGCAGCCCGAAACGCGGACTCTCACAGACGCGGACGGGGTCACGATCTACTACTACGTGTGGTCTGCGGACAACCCGAAGGCGGTCATCCACCTGAGCCACGGCGTCGGGGAGCACGCCCGCCGTTATGCGGCGCTCGCCGCGAACCTCACCGCCGCCGGATACACCGTCGTCGCCGATGATCACCGCGGCCACGGCCAGACCGGCCTGAACCACCTCGGCATGGGCAAGCTCGGCGAGAAGCCGACGAAGGCGGCGCTCGCGTCGGTGCAGCTGGTCGGTGAGCGACTCCGAGCCGACTACCCCGATACTCCATTCGTGCTTCTCGCGCACAGCTGGGGATCGTTTATGGCGCAGAAGATCATCAACCGTACGAGCATCTACGACGCCGTTGTGCTCAGTGGGTCATCACTCTCCGTCCTTGGCGTGGTCGGCAGCGGCAATTACAACAAGAAATGGAAGTCGCCGACGGCCACCGGGCTGGAGTGGCTCAGCCGTGACGAGGCAGTCTGGGCGGCGTTCACCGCGGACGAGCAGAACTTCGACATCGCGGTGACCCCGGCGTGGACGCCGGTGCAGGCGTTGACGTACCTCGGGCGTCCGCCGAGAACGATGCCCCGCGACATCCCGATGCTCATCCAGGGCGGGTCGGACGATCCGCTCGGCGGCACCCGCGGCCTGACGCTGCTTCGCAACGCATACGTGAAGCGGGCGAAGCTCAGCGACGTGACCCTGCGCATCTACCCGGGCTGCCGCCATGAGATCTATAACGAGATCAACCGTGACGAGATCATCGACGACCTGGTGGAGTGGCTGGATAAGCACACCGCGGCGAAGGCCTGAGCTCGTGGCGGGCGGATGCCGTCGGCTCAGTACCGGTGCGCCGCCGCGTCGGCTGGAACGTTGAACGCGTACAGCCGGGCACGACCCTCGGTGTATTCGATCGTCGTGAGAGAACAGTTCTGCACCACCGGCATCACCTCGCGGTAGCGATTGGGGTCGATCCCGAGCAGGGCGCAGAGGGTGAGCCGGAGCGCCGTGCCGTGGCACGATACGAGCACCCGGCCATGAGGAAAGGCTGCTTCGATTCGATCGAAAGCCCGGAGGTAGCGGGTGATCCCGTCGAGCCCGCGCTCGCCGCCTGGCAGGACGGCTTCGGCCGGGCGGGCCACGAACGCGTCCAAGGCCTCTGCATGTTCGGGCCGCAGCTCGTCGAGCGTGCGACCTTCACCCACGCCGAAGGCGACTTCACGCAGGTCAGGGTCGGTTTCGACGATTTCGACGATTTCGCCGATGGCCCGTGCGCTCGGCTCCGCCGTCAGCATCGCGCGGCTCAGCGTCGACGAGTACACGGCATCCAGTCGGGCGTCGGCGGACCACAGCGCAAGCAGCTCGGCCTGGCGATAACCCGTTTCGGTGAGTCCGACGTCTGCAATCCCTGCATATCGGTGTTCTGCGTGCCATACGGTTTCGCCGTGCCGGGCCAGGAAGAGGGTCGTCATGCACCCATTCTGCTCCTGGTCGGCCCGGCACCGCCGGGGACAGCCGAGACTAGGCTGAACGCATGCATGGTGAGTACAAGGTTCCAGGCGGAAAGCTGGTTGTCGTCGACCTCGACGTCGTCGACGGCCGAATAGCGAACTTCCGGCTTGCCGGCGACTTCTTTCTCGAGCCGGATTCCGCGCTCGACGCGATCAACCAGGCGGTCGACGGGCTTCCGGCAGAGACGGATGCCGCGTCGCTGGCGTCGGCGATCCACCGTGGGCTCCCCGACGGTTCGACGCTGCTCGGCTTCAGCCCTGAGGCGGTCGGAACCGCGATTCGCCGCTCGCTCGCAGGCGCGGCGGACTGGAAGGACTTCGACTGGCAGTTGATCCACTCGGAGGCGGTTCCTCCACGGCTTCACCTGGCGCTCGACGAGGTTCTCACCGCGGAGGTCGGCGCCGGCCGGCGCGGGCCGACGTTGCGGATCTGGGAGTGGGACGAATCCGCCGTGGTGATCGGCAGTTTCCAGTCGCTCAAGAACGAGGTCGACCTGGAGCAGGCGCGTGAGAACGGTTTCGAGGTCGTTCGCCGGATCTCCGGCGGCGGGGCCATGCTCATGAAGCGGGGCCAGGTGATCACCTACTCGCTCTACGTGCCGGCCGAGCTCGTGCAGGGAATGACCTTCGCCGACAGCTACGCGTACCTCGATGACTGGGTGCTCACCGCGCTGCAGTCCCTCGGCATCGACGCGCGATACCAGCCCCTCAATGACATCACCAGCACCGCCGGAAAGATCGGCGGCGCCGCCCAGAAGCGCCTCGGGAACGGGGCCGTGCTCCATCACGTGACGATGAGCTACGACATGGACGGCGACCTCATGGCACGGGTGTTGCGCATCGGCCGGGAGAAGCTCAGCGACAAGGGCACCAAGTCGGCAGCAAAGCGCGTCGACCCGCTGCGCAGCCAGACCGGGCTCAGCCGTGCGGAGATCATCGACCGGATGAAGGAAACATTCGTGAGCATCACGAAGGCCGAAACCGGAGATATAACGCCCGCGGAATATACCGCTGCCCAGGACCTCGCAGACTCCAAGTTCGCCTCGGACGCGTGGCTGAATCGGGTGCCGTGAGCGACGAGTTCCCGCCGGAGGAGAAGCTTCCGGAGAACTACACGCCGAAGGCGCGCAAGAGGAAACGTCCGAGCGGCACGCGCACCGGCGGCGCCCTCGGCGTGATCGACGAGGTCTTCGCCCCCACGCGGCACGTCGCCCAGATGGAACGGGACCGCGAAACGCGCATCCCGGCGCCCGCCCCGATCCCGGGAGACGGCACAGGCGACATCCTTGACGGAACCATGTCGATCACAGTGGATGTGCCGGGCGCTGCCCCGGCAGGCAACGTGGTCTACTTCGGCGACAACCTCGAGATCCTCCCGACGCTGCCCGACGAATCCTTCACGCTCGTCTACATCGATCCGCCCTTCAATACCGGGCGGCAGCAGCAACGGCATGAGACCAGCAGTGTGCGGGCCGAGCCAGGCACCGGAGGAACCGTCGGGTTCAAAGGGCAGAGCTACGAGCGGATCCGCGGGGCGCTCAAGCGCTACGATGACGCGTTCGACGACTACTGGGCGTTTCTCGAGCCGAGGCTCGTCGAAGCCTGGCGGTTGCTCGCCGACGACGGCACCCTGTACCTTCACCTCGACTATCGCGAGGCTCACTACGCGAAAGTGCTGCTCGATGCGATCTTCGGGCGGGATGCATTCCTCAACGAACTCATCTGGGCATACGACTACGGCGCCAAATCCCGAAGCCGCTGGCCAACCAAGCACGACACGATCCTCGTCTACGTGAAGAACCCCAAGCGCTACTACTTCAACTCGGATGCCGTCGACCGCGAACCATATATGGCCCCTGGCCTGGTCACCCCGGAGAAAGTCGAGCGCGGCAAGCTACCGACCGACGTGTGGTGGCACACGATCGTGTCGCCCACCGGCAAAGAGAAGACCGGGTACCCGACGCAGAAGCCCGTGGGGGTTCTGCGCCGGATCATCCAGGCCTCGAGCCGTGAAGGCGACCGGGTGCTCGACTTCTTCGCGGGGAGCGGCACAACCGGTGCTGTGGCTGCCGCCCTCGGGCGCCAGTTCGTGCTCATCGACGAGAACCCCGAAGCGATTGCCGTCATGCAGACGCGGTTGGCCGGCATCCCGGTCGAATGGCCAGCAGTACCAGAACCCCAGGAGGGACCTAACCCATGAAGTTCCGCATATTCACCGAGCCCCAGCAGGGTGCGAGCTACGACGATCTTCTCGCGGTCGCCCAGACCGCGGAGCGGCTCGGCTTCGACGCCTTCTTCCGCAGTGATCACTACATGCTCATGGGTGACCACTTCTCCGGGCTGCCCGGACCGACCGACGCGTGGACAACGCTCGCCGGCCTTGCCCGCGAGACGACGAGCATCCGTCTCGGAACGCTTGTGTCGAGTGTGACCTACCGGCCGCCGGGCATCCTGGCCATTCAGGTCGCCCAGGTCGACGCGATGTCGGGAGGCCGCGTCGAGCTCGGGATCGGAACCGGCTGGTACCGGGAGGAACATGCTGCGTACGGCATACCGTTCCCGCCGAAACGATTCGGGATGCTCGAAGAGCAGCTTGAGATCGTGACGGGACTGTTCGGCACACCGGTCGGCGACACCTATTCCTTCAAAGGCGAGCACTACACGCTCACCAACTCGCCAGCACTGCCGAAACCAGTGCAGTCGCCGTTGCCGATCATCGTCGGCGGTGGAGGGCCGAAGCGGACGCCAGCCCTCGCCGCCCGGTTCGCGACGGAGTTCAACCTGCCGTTCATTCCGTTCGACGAGATACCCTCCAAGTTCGCGGGGGTGCGGGCCGCGTGTGAGGCCATCGGCCGGAACCCGGACGAGCTGGTCTATTCGGCGGCTTTCGTTGCCGCCGGTGGCGCGAATGAGGCGGAGTATGTGCGCCGGGCCGAGGCGATCGGTCGCGAACCGGCCGAGCTGCGCGCGAACGGGCTCGCCGGGACCGCCTCCGAAATCGTGGACCGCCTCGGGGCGCTCCAGGACGACGGCGTCGAAACGGTGTACCTGCAGATCCTCGACCTCAGTGACCTCGAACACCTCGAGTTCCTGGCGGAGGAGGTTGTGCCGAAGGTCGGCTCGTCGGTCGAGTAGCCCGTTCTTCTCCGCTGGTCGAGTAGCGACGAAGGAGCGTATCGAGCGGCGTCACTTCGCTCCGGCGCTACTCGATCAGCGGCCGGGGTGGCGTCGCGTCGGCGCGTCGCTACTCGATCAGCGGGAGGCGTCCAGCTGCGCCAGGTCCGCCTCCAGCGCCACCCAGGCGAGCATCGCGCATTTCACCCGGGCGACGTACTTCGAGACGCCCTCCAGCACGATCGCATCGCCGAGCAGTTCGTCCTCGTCGTCGATGCCGGCGCCACGGGAGTGCATGAGTTCCCGGAACAGGGCGATCCGTTCCCGGGCGTCGTCCAGGCTCAGCCCGGGTGCGAGGTCGGAAAGAAGCGAAGCGGATGCCATCGAGATGGAGCATCCGGCCCCTTCCCAGGTCACCGAGCTGATCACGCCATCGCTCGCGTGCAGTTGCAGGGTGAGTTGATCGCCGCAGGTGGGGTTCAGCTGGTGGCTCGATGCGTCCGCTGTCGGTTCGAGCCCGAACCCGTGCTTTTCGCGCGAGTGGTCGAGGATCACCTGCTGGTACAGGCCGGCAAGCCCGCTCATGAGGTCACCCCGAAGAATTCGCGAACGGCGGCCATGCCATCGATCGCGGCATCCACGTCGGCGGTCGTGTTGTACAGGTATGCGCTTGCCCGGGTTGACGCGGTGACCCCGAAGCGGCGGTGCAACGGCTGGGCACAGTGGTGCCCCACCCGCACAGCGATGCCGCGGTCGTCGAGGAACTGGCCGACGTCGTGCGCGTGAACGCCTTCGACGTCAACACTCGCGAGGCCGGCACGGTGCACGCCGGCCGCTGGGCCGAGCACCCGCACGCCGGGAATCGCGCTGAAGCCGTCGACGAGGCGAGCGCCGAGCTCGGTCTCCCATCGCTCGATCCGGTCCATCCCGACGGCAGAGAGATAGTCGATGGCCGCGGCGAGGGCGATGGCCTGCGACACCTTCTGGGTGCCGGCTTCGAAACGCTGCGGGGCCGGCAGGTAGCCGGATGCCTCAAGGGTGACGGTCGTGATCATCGAGCCGCCGGTGAGGAACGGCGGTAGCGCATCGAGGAGCTCGGCGCGACCGTAGAGCACGCCGATTCCGGTCGGAGCAAGCATCTTGTGACCCGAGAAGACGGCGAAGTCGACGTCGAGCGCGGCGAGGTCGAGCACTCGGTGCGGTGCGGACTGGCAGGCGTCGAGAACGACGAGCGCACCGACGGCGTGAGCCATCCGCACGAGTTCCTCGACGGGGTTGATCACTCCGGTCACGTTGGACACATGGGTGAACGTGACCAGTTTGGTCCTGTCGGTGATCAGCCGCTCGGCCTCCTCCATCCGGAGAGTGCCGTCGTCGTCGACCGGGATGTGGCGGAGTGTCGCGCCGGTGCGGGCGGCGAGTTCCTGCCATGGCACGAGGTTGGCGTGGTGTTCGCCCTCGGTGGTGAGGATCTCGTCGCCCTCCGTGAGGACGAAACGTGCGGCATCCGCCCCACCTCGACCGACGCTTGCGTTCGACATGCCGTACGCGATCAGGTTCAGGCCCTCGGTGGCGTTCGACGTCCAGACGATCTCGTTCTCGCGGGCGCCGACGAACCGGGCGACGGTCGTGCGCGCGTTCTCGAACAACTCGGTGGCGTTCGCGGCGAGGGTGTGGGCTCCACGGTGCACGGCCGAATTCTCGCGCTCGTAGAACGACCGTTCGGCGTCGAGGACGCTGATCGGCTTCTGCGAGGTTGCGCCGGAGTCGAGGTAGACGAGCTCGTGCCCGTTCACCTGCTGCTGCAGCGCGGGAAAGTCGCGGCGCAGAAGCAGCACGTCATCATCGGTCAGCGGGCGTGCTAACTCCGTCGTCGTTCCTGCGGGGAGGGGCATGCACAACTCACGATTCTGTCTCGGGGTACGAAGGGGCACGACGCCTTCTTGCTCGCACCGGCGCCCGTCGGCGTCCACTCCATTCAAGCGCGCGGAGCCTCCGGGTATTCCTCTATTGTCCTCCCGTCGGCAGCTTGCGACCACGCGATTCGTCAACTTTGCGGGGTGCCAGGGCGTGCGCACCCCCGCAAACCCGGCAACTCGCGGGCTATGCCTTCGCGTCGGCGATGATCCCCGTGTACGTGAGACCCGAATCCTTGATCGTGCGTTCCTGCGTGTCGTAGTCGACCCGGACGATGCCGAAACGCTTGTCGTAGCCCCACGACCACTCGAAATTGTCGAGCAACGACCACACGAAGTACCCGCGGACGTCAGCGCCGTCAGCAAGAGCATCCGACACCGCCTGCACGTGGTCGACGAGGTATTTCGTTCGCTCCGTGTCGTGAACCTGGCCGTCCTCCGAGACGACATCGTCATAGGCGGAGCCGTTCTCGGTGACGAACAGCGGTGGAATGGTGGGGTATTCGCGGCCCAGCCGCACGAGCAGTTCGTGCAGGCCGGATGGGTTCACCTCCCAGTCCATGGCGGTGCGGGGCAACCCCCGGCTCGGGAAGGTGATGTATTCGGATCCGATCCAGCAGGATGCGATCTCCCGCTCAGTGGCCCCTGAGTGACCGTCGGTTCCCGAGTCGTCCGGATGCCCGGAGACCTGGTCGTCGTGGTAGTGGTTGACGCCGAGGAAGTCGATCTTCGTGCCGATGATCTCCATGTCGCCGGGCTGAATGAGTTCGCTCAGTCCGAACTGTTCGAGGTCGGTGAGTGCGTCCTCAGGGTAGGTGCCCGTGACGATCGGGTCGAGGAAGACCCGGTTCTGCAGCACGTCGAACCGGCGGGCGGCCTCGACATCGACCGGGTCGTTCGCGTCGAGCGGGATGGCGTTGGAGAGGTTCAGCGTGATGCCGATCTGCTCGGCGCCGAGGTCCCGCAGTCGGTTCACGGCAAGACCGTGGCCGAGGTGCTGGTGGTGGATGGCGGCCACAGCGGCGGCCGGATCCTGCCGGCCTGGTGCGTGCACACCGGCGGCATAGCCGAGCAGCGACGAGCAGAACGGTTCATTGAACGTCGTCCAGTTCTTCACCCGGTCTCCGAGGGCGCCGTACACCGTTTCGGCGTAGTCGGCGAAGCGCATCGCAGTGTCGCGGTTCGCCCAACCGCCCCGTTCTTCGAGGGCCTGCGGAAGGTCCCAGTGGTACAGGGTCAACCAGGGCAGGATGCCTGCTCCGAGAAGCTCGTCGACAAGGCGGGAGTAGAAGTCGAGTCCGGCAGGGTTCGGTTCCCTGTCGCCGGGGATAACCCGTGCCCAGCTCGTCGAAAAACGGTACGAATCGAGGCCGAGCCTCTTCATGATCGCGACGTCTGAGGCGTAGCGATGGTAGTGGTCGACGGCAACCTCGAGGTCGTCGCCGTTCGCGACTGCCCCCGGCACGCGCGCGAAGGCATCCCAGATCGAGTCCTCTTTGCCGTCCTCGTGCCCTGCACCCTCGATCTGTGCGGCAGCGGTCGCCGACCCCCAGATAAATGTCGACGGGAAATTGTGCGCCATCAGCTCTCACTGCTCCTTCACAGAACGTTTTCAAGAGCCGGTAAACGCTCTCAGGAATCCGGGCACACGCTATGGTCCGCAGCGGATCATTGTCAAGCGAGTCATCAGGAACAGTTCACATCCGTCGCCTACCATGGGGTTTTACCCCTGTTCTCAAGAGGATGTGCCGTGCCGAGTAGTACCCGCAGACCGCAACGCCCCAGGGTCAGGACCCGCCGCATCGCGGCTGTGGTCATCGTGGCCAGCTCGGCGCTGCTGTGGGCCGGATGCTCGACCCCCGCCCAGTCGCCGGAATCGCGACCGCAGGCCGGCAGCACCAGCACTCCCACCGCCGCCGAGGAAATTGCCGTGACCGCCGTCTCGCCGGTGAGCGGATCCGTCACCGGCGGAACCACCCTCACTCTCACCGGCACCGGGCTCGATGGTGTCACTGGCGTCACGGTCGGGGGCGTCCCCGCCACCGATGTGACCGTCACGGACGACGGCTCGGTCACTGCGGTCGCGCCTGCCGCCCTGCACTTCCAGCCGGCGGATGCCGCCATCGTCGTCTCCAGCGGCGACGAGGTCATCGAACAGGCATCCCCGCTGACCCACGCGTATTCGGTGGTCACCGGCGTCGACGCGCAGATGCAGTACGCGCTGAAGCACTGGAACGACTACAACTCGGACGAGTGGGGCGACCTCAACCCGGTCGGCGGCGACTGCGCCAACTTCGTCAGTCAGACCCTGATCCAGCGCGGCTGGACCCAGAACGAGACCTGGTTCAATAAGAACGCCGCGGCGACGCTGGCGGACTGGAGCCCGGCCTGGGGGTACGTCCCGGCGATGGACAGCTGGTTGGCCAGCGACGCGAGCCTCGGCCTGACGAAGCTCAGCCTCGACCAGCGCGACCAGGTGAAGGTCGGAGACATCGGCATCTTCGACTGGAACCTCAACGACATCCCCGACCATGTGATGCTCGTGTCGAGTGTGGAGGTCGTCGACGGCGAAACGAAGATCGCCTTCGCGAGCCACAACCTCGACGGCGACTACCGCGACCTCGACAACGCCCTCACCGTCGAGCACCCCGGCGGCACCGCGTGGTTCTGGAGCATCCCCGCCTAACGGTGCGGCGCCCATCCCGAACGGACCAGGAGCGAAGAGATGAAATCCCGGGCGGCGCGCATCCTGACGGCGGTCGGGCTGGCCCTGGCGGCGACCACGCTGACCGCCTGCACTCCGGCAGGGCCCGGTGACGGGCTCGGTGCGTCACATCCGCCTGGGCAGACGGTCGCTGCCTTCTACGGCGACTCCTACACGCGGGGGACCGGCGTCAGCGACCCGGAACTTCGCTGGTCGACGCAACTCAGCGAAGACAGGGGCTGGGCTGAAATCAACCCGAGCGTGGACGGTCTCGGCTTTGTGGTCAACCGCGACCTCCTCCGCGACGACCTGGTGGAGCTCATCGTCGCCGAGGACCCCGACATCGTTGTCGTCACCATGGGGCTCAATGACAACTTCGCCCCGCCGGAGGAGGCCGCGAAGGTCGAGTCGGCGATTCGAGATGACCTGAGCACGTTCGCCAATGAGCTTCCAGACGCCCGCCTCATCGTCGTTGAGCCGTTCTGGCACACCGAAAGGCGACCGGCATCCGTCGACACGATCATCGGCTGGGTGCGGGATGCCGCGGCCGACGTCGGCGCCGACTACATCCCCGGTGCATCACGCTGGCTCGAAGGCCACCCTGAGTGGATCGCGCCAGATGGGATCCACCCGAACGACACCGGGCACGCCGAAATCGCCGAACGCATGGGCGAGGAGCTCGCGAAGCTCGGCCTGTGAGCTCCGAACCGAGTGCGGTTCTCGCTGCCCGGGTTCAGCAAGAAGGGGGCCCGCCTCCCGGCGGACCCCATCCGGGTCAGGTTCAGCGTGCTGAAACCGGCTGTGTCGTCTCAGCGTCGCCGGTCTTCCAGCGGCCCGAAGCGCACCGATGCCGGGAACGACTCCGCGTACAAGGCCGCCTGCGCGCCGTAGGTGAGACCCAGGCCGGCACCGAGCAGGATTAACCGCCCAGTGCGGCGTCCACGATGCGCTTCGCTTCGGCCTGGACCTGCTTGAGATGCTCGGG
Organism: Mycetocola miduiensis; assembly: GCF_900115155.1. GTDB lineage: Bacteria > Actinomycetota > Actinomycetes > Actinomycetales > Microbacteriaceae > Mycetocola_A > Mycetocola_A miduiensis. Next base: position 438,456 of record NZ_FOVM01000001.1, on the reverse strand, counting down.
TCCTTTGAACGACTCGGCGTAGATTTTGTAGACGTCTTCGGTGCCGCTCGGCCGCGCCGCGAACCAGGCGTTCTCGGTGACGACCTTCACGCCGCCGATGGCTGCTCCGTTGCCCGGTGCCTTGCTGAGCTTGGCGACGATCGGGTCGCCGGCCAGCTCGGTAGCTGAAATCGCCTCGCCGTCGAGCTTTCCGAGCGCCGACTTCTGCGCCGGGGTCGCCGCGGCGTCAACGCGTTCGTAGACCGGGTCGCCGAATTTTTCGGTCAGCTCGCGGTACAGCTGCGATGGCGTCTTGCCGGTGACCGCGCGAATCTCCGCGGCTAGAAGGCAGAGCAGGATGCCGTCCTTGTCGGTGGTCCACACAGTTCCATCCTTGCGAAGGAAGCTCGCCCCCGCGCTTTCCTCGCCACCGAACGCGACGGAGCCGTCGATGAGCCCGGGCACGAACCACTTGAAACCGACAGGGACCTCTTCGAGTCGTCGCCGGAGGGACTCGGCCACCCGGTCGATAATCGAACTGGAGACGAGGGTTTTGCCGATTGCGGCATCCTGACCCCACCCTGACCGGTTGCGGTACAGGTAGTCGATCGAGACGGCGAGGAAGTGGTTGGGGTTCATCAGGCCGCCGTCTGGCGTGACGATGCCGTGCCGGTCGGCATCCGCGTCGTTGCCGGTGAGGATGTCGTAGTCGTTCCGGTGGGCAAGAACGGATGCCATGGCCCAAGGTGACGACGGGTCCATCCGGATCTTGCCGTCCCAGTCGAGCGTCATGAAACGCCAGGTCGGGTCGACGTGCGGGTTCACGACGGTGAGGTTGAGGTCGTAACGGTCGGCGATCGCCTGCCAGTAGCTCACACTCGCCCCACCGAGCGGGTCGGCGCCGATCCGGATGCCGGAGTCGCGGATGGCGTCCATGTCGATGATGTTGCCGAGGTCTTCCACATACTTGCTGCGGAAGTCGTAGGTCTCGACGGCGCTCGGCTCGAACATGTTGACGTCGATCAGGCCGGCTTCGATGATCTCGTTGGCACGGTTGGCGATCCAGCTCGTCGCGTCGCTGTCTGCCGGTCCGCCATGCGGCGGGTTGTATTTGAACCCGCCGTCACCAGGAGGGTTGTGGCTCGGCGTGACGACGATGCCGTCGGCCTGCTCCTCAACACCGGAGTTGTTCCAGCTGAGGATCGCGTGGCTCAGCGCAGGCGTTGGCACGTAGTCGTCGAACTCGTCGACGAGCACGCGCACGTCGTTGCCGACGAGCACCTTCAGGGCGGTGGTCTGGGCGGGATGGCTCAGCGCGTGGCTGTCTGAGCCGATGAAGAGCGGCCCGGTGATGCCCTGGTCGGCGCGGTATTCGACGATCGCCTGAGTCGTGGCGGCGATGTGGTGCTCATTGAAGGAGGTGTTGAGCGACGAGCCGCGGTGTCCGGACGTACCGAACACCACCCGTTGCTCGGGGATCGACACATCGGGCTTCAACTCGAAGTACGCGGTGAGAAGAGCGGGGATGTCGACGAGGTCGGACTCAGCTGCTGGTGTTCCTGCACGGTCGGTCATGCACCCATTGTGGCATCCGGCCACCGTGATCGGTCGGGGATTTACTTCGCGGCCGAGGCGAGGATAGTAGAGTCCGGCGACGGCGCTGGTGCGGCTGGGGCGATATCGTATGACTGGCCGGTGACGATTTTGCGGATGCCGTAAAGGCTTTGCGTTCCATCGCCCAGGTATTTCTCATGGTCGGCTTCGTCATTGGCGCCGACGGCGTCGTGGGCGCGGACTGCGGCGAGGATGGTGCCGTCGGCGAGGGTGGCTCCGTTGCTGCTGAAGAGCTGGGCACCCCATTCCGCTGAGGCCGGGTTGGTGCGTCCGGACCAGAACTGGCCCTTCGCCGCCAAGCCGTCAGCCGTTGCTTCGGAGGCATAGACGCGTCCAGCGGGAACATGGAGGTCGCTGACGCGGATGTGAGAGGGAACGCCGGCAGACCCGATCATCACGAACGCATCCACCGCGTGGTCGCCGCCGGCGAGTGCGATCGCTGCCGTTGTCGAGCCGTAAGAGTGAGCGACGACGGTCAACTCGGACTGTACGCTGAAGGCGTCGCGGTAGGCGTTGTAGCCGTCAAGTGCGGCACCGAGCAGAACAGCCCCCGCCTCCGCCCGCGCCGTCGACACTGTTTCGACGGGGCCGGGGCTTTCGTAACCGAGCCACAACACCGCGGCGCTCGCATCGGAGGCCTGCTGGATGCGCGTCACGCCGCGTAGGTAGTCTTCGGCCTCGAGCACGCTGCTGTTCATCCCGGGAACGAAGTAGGTAGTGAAGAGCGCCGAGTCGAGGTTCCCGACTGAGATCGCGGCAAGGGGAGGGCCGTCGACCGAGGAGTCGAGGCTGAGCAGGTAGCGGCGTGCGTCGTGTGATGGGGTCTCGCCTAAGAGCCCGAGCAGCACGTCGATCGCCTGGACCCGAGCGGATGCCTCGGCCACTGTCAGCGCGGACGACTCCGGCGAGGCTGCTGAGCGAAGCTGGGAGAGTGCCAGTTGCTCGGCGGAGAGAGCGTTCTGCCGCGCCGTGGCCAGCTGGCTGATGTTGGCGCGGTCGCGGTCGGCGTACCGTGCCCCTTCGAGGTTGCCGACGACATCCGGTCGTTGCTTGATCAGATCGCTCACGAAACTCAGGGGAAGCTCCCTCCATAGTGCGGCAACCTGGGCTGCCGGGAGGGTGGCAAGGGTCTCTGCAGCGGCAGACACGCGACCGGCGAATTGCACAGCGAACTCCGTGCCGGTCGACGGCACGTCTTCTGTGGCGACAATGAGCGACGGCGTGTCGTCGGAAATCTGAAGTTCAGGCAGCGCCCCGAGGAGGGCAACCCCGACAGCGAGCACAGTGGCCGCGCCCCCGAAGGCATGCAGAACCGGGGCGATACGGTGCGAAACCGTTCCCCTCGTTAGCCCCCACAAACCCACCGAGTTCCACCCTCAGTCCAACGACGCCCGAATGTCGCTCCCACCATTAAGCCTTTTGGCGGGTACACTCCGCTAACTCTATCGGCAGCGAGGCCGCGACTACACTCCCCTTTCGGGCGTGACGACTAGGCTCAATCCCATGGCCGACTCCCGCCCCTCGCTCCGTACCTACAGTTACCTGGGGCCTCGCGGCACCTTCACCGAGGCGGCACTCGCCCAGGTTCCTGAGGCGGTCGGTCAGAACTGGCGGTCGGTGAACAACGTGGGTGAAGCCCTCGACGATGTGATCGAGGGTCGCAGCGACGCCGCGGTTATCGCAATTGAGAACTCGATCGAGGGCGGAGTCTCAGTCGCCCAGGACGCCCTCGCCACCATGCCGGGCCTCCGGATCGTCGGCGAATACCTCGTGCCGGTGAACTTCGTCCTCGTCGCGCGCCGCGGGACCACCCTCGCCGATGTCAAGGTCGTCAACGCACACCCGGTCGCGTATGCGCAGTGCCACAACTGGATGGACGCCACACTGCCGGAGCACGGGCACATCCCAGCGACGAGCAACGTGGCCGCAGCATCCGCTCTTTTCGAGAATAACCTCGCGGATGCCGCGATCGCACCGCCCGGGATCGTCGCCCACTACGACGTCGACGTCCTAGCGGAAAACATCGGTGACAATCCCAATGCCGTCACGCGGTTCCTCCTGGTCAGCAAGACGACGGCTCTGCCGGAGCCGACGGGTGCGGACAAGACCAGCCTGATCGCCGAACTCCCGGTCGACCGTGCCGGCGCCCTGCTCGAGTTGCTCGAACAGTTCTCGACCCGCGGCGTGAACATGAGCCTCATCGAGTCGCGTCCGATCGGTGACGAGCTCGGCCGGTATCGCTTCATCATCGACGCTGACGGCCACATCCGCGACGAACGGGTCGCCGATGCGCTGCTCGGTGTGCGCCGGTTCAGTCCAGGAGTGATGTTCCTCGGGTCCTACCCCCGGGCGGACAAGGCGTCGATCACCTTCGACCCGAAGTACTCCGACGACGTGTTCGTCGAAGCGCGCGACTGGCTGCGTGGGCTGATCACCGGCGAACCCGAGGCCTGACCACTCGCCGCGACTGCCGCGGTTCGCTAGGCTCCAGACATCCGTATCGTCGAAGGAGCATCGGATGGACCGCGCAGGTTTCGATCCCCGCTACAGCCCGGAATTTCAGCGCGGCTTCGACCCGGCCTCGCAGGACCCTGCTGCCGACGCTGATTCGCGCGTCCGTCCCGTCCCCGAACCGATCACCCCCGTGCCTCAACCGATCGTGCGACGCGTCCCGCCGGTCGAGGGGCGAGCCGCCGCTGAGCCGTCGCCAACTGCCTGGGCGGACGACATGTTCGGGCCGGTCGACGCAACCGCTGGCGAGCATCCCTCCGAGGAATCCGAGCATCCGGCTGCCCCTGCGTCGCCCTGGCGAAACCCCTACCTGATCGCACTCACGATTGTCGGCGTTGCGCTCGTCGCCGGCGGAATCGGAGCGTTTCGCTGGTCGGTCAGGCAGGTCTTCGGCGGGGCGGCATACGGGTCCGGAGCCACGCAGGCGGAGATGGAAGAGAACATCCTGGCCGCCCAGCTCGCGTGGGGGCTCTCCCCGCTCCTTGCGATGGCCGGACTGCTGACGCTTCTCGGCGTGTTCTTTTTCGCTGCCTGGCGGTGGCGGCCGCAGCGCCGGCCTCTCGGCGACGGGGCAGACCTCGCCCCGAGCGTGAACCAGGCGGACTGATGGTGGTGCCTCTCCGGCGGTGGGGGCTCGCAGGGCTGACCGCGGCGCTCGGCGCGCTCCTCCTCGTCGGTGGGTTGGCTGTTGCCGTCGGGGACGCTCTGCTCCGCAGCGACGCGGCGACGGCGGCAGTGACCCTCTCCGCCGAGGAGCGTCGGCAACTCGACGAGGCCGGCATGTCCGACTCGATCGAGGTGGACGCCGGCTTCTTCCGCAGGATGATGATCGTCCAAAATCTTTCATCGGGTGGGCCGATGCCGGAGAGTGCCTACGAGATCTACGAGGATGAGGACGGCGTCGTATCCATGTCGTGGGGCTGGTTCCAGGAGGGGATCAGTCCGGGGTCGTGGGGCGGTTGGCAGCTGAAGCCGGTGGGCATCCTCAGCTTCGCCGGACTGGCTTTGATTCTCGCCTCGGTCTTCGTTGCCGCGGCGCGCTGGGAGTCGCGGCATCCGCTGTCCTGAAATTGACGGATGCCTTCCTCGCAAGTCAGACTGTCTGCGGCCCCACAACGGCCTTTCTGCGCGTCGTGCCACGATGACCCCTCGAATCAAGTGCCCGCGTTTCCTGCGTTCAGCGTCGTTCGCGATTTTCCCGCTCCCAGAAAGTTTCTTCAGTGCCCTCTTCGTTCACGCCGTCCGAACTCGTCCACACCGTTTACGAGACAGCCGTTTCGCGCAACCCGGGCGAGCCGGAGTTCCACCAGGCGCTTCATGAGGTCCTCGAGTCGATTGCGCCGGCGCTCGCGGAGCACCCGGAGTACGGCGAAGCAGGAATCCTCGAGCGGCTGGTTGAGCCGGAGCGCCAGGTCCTGTTCCGTGTTCCGTGGACCGACGACAACAACCGCGTTCAGGTCAACCGTGGTTTCCGGGTGCAGTTCAACTCGGCGCTCGGCCCGTACAAAGGCGGCCTGCGTTTCCACCCGACGGTGAACCTGTCGATCATGAAGTTCCTCGGTTTCGAGCAGATCTTCAAGAACGCGCTCACAGCGCAGGGCATCGGTGGCGCCAAGGGTGGCAGCGACTTCGACCCGCACGGCAAGAGCGAAGCAGAGATCATGCGTTTCTGCCAGAGCTTCATGAACGAGCTGTACCGGCACCTCGGTGAGCACACCGACGTGCCCGCTGGCGACATCGGTGTCGGCGCTCGCGAGATCGGCTACCTCTTCGGCCAGTACCGCAAGATCACCAACCGGCACGAGTCCGGGATGTTCACCGGTAAGGGAACCGGCTGGGGTGGCGCTGAGGTTCGCACTGAAGCGACCGGCTACGGCGCTGTCTTCTTCACTGAAGAAATGCTGGCGATGAAGGGTGCGTCGATCGACGGCAAGACCGCCATCGTCTCGGGTTCAGGAAACGTGGCCACCTACGCCATCGAGAAGGTGCACCAGCTCGGTGGACGTGCGATCACGGCATCCGACTCGTCCGGGTACATCGTCGATGAGAAGGGTGTGGACCTCGAACTGCTCAAGCAGATCAAAGAGGTCGAGCGGCTGCGGATCTCGGAATACGCGGAGCGGCGCCCGTCGGCCCGTTTCATCTCGGGCGGCAGCGTCTGGGATGTTCCCGGCCAGATCGCACTGCCAAGTGCGACGCAGAACGAACTCACCCTCGCCGACGCGAAGGCTCTGATCAAGAACGGCGTCGAAGCCGTCGCCGAAGGCGCGAACATGCCGTGCTTCCCGGATGCGGTTCACGCGTTCCAGCAGTCGGACGTGCTCTTCGGGCCGGGTAAGGCGGCAAACGCCGGTGGTGTCGCCACGAGCGCGCTCGAGATGAGCCAGAACGCGTCGCGTCAGCGCTGGAGCTTCAGCGACAGCGAAGACCGGCTGCACCACATCATGCGCGGCGTGCACTCCGCAGCGTATGAGGCAGCCGAGAAGTATGGTCGCCCAGGCGACTACGTCGTTGGCGCGAACACGGCCGCTTTCGTCAAGGTTGCGGATGCCATGCTCGCGCAGGGTGTCATCTAGCGCGTCCTGCTTACGGCGGCCCGGGCGCAGCATCCGCTCGTTGCTTCGTCGAAAATGGCTGGACTTCTGGCCGAAGTGTCGCCACTGACGACCGAGCAGCGGCCGCTCCAGCCATTTGTGGCCGAGAAGCGAGCGCCGCGGCGCTTAGCCGCTCCAACCGAGCGAACGGAGGCGTCGCTCGACCCGACGCCGCAGCGCAGGCAGGTCGGTGAGATCGTCGCCGGTGAACTGCAGCGTCTGCCATCCCTCGTCGCCGATGTCGTTCGCGCGACGGACGTCACTCCGCCACTGCCGGACGTCGGTGCGGTGCTGGTCTCCGTGGTACTCGAGCTCGAGCTTGTACTCCGGGTACGCGAGGTCGAAATACACCGTGCGGTGGGCGATCGGAAGGTACACCTCATAGTTGGCTTCAGGGGTCGGCAGGTGACTGAGTGCCAGGTCGACCCGCACGAGCGATTCGGGACGGGAACGGGAATGGTCGCTCGCCAGCGAGAGCGCTCGCCGCAGTGCGGGACGCCCGATTCGCGACGGATACGCCTCAACCGCGGCCGCCAGCCGTTCCGGTGTCGACAACGGCGCCTCGTGCCAGAGCAGAAAATCTGCGATAGCGACCAGGTCCGGTACCTCGAGCAACGCCGCGAGGTCGCACCACGTGCGCTCGGCGGTGGTGACGGGAACGCCGGCGACCACCTCCACGTCGGATGCCGGGAGCACGGCAGAGTGCCCGCGTGTCCCACGGCGACGAGTCGCCCGGGCCGGACGGGGAACTGTCACGTCGACCACCGTGGCAAGCGCGGACAGCGGGAGCGGCATCCCATGGAGGATCGCAGCGGTGAAGTGACTGAATGCGGCACCGGGCGGCATCCGCGTGGCCAGCGCACGGCAACTCAGCTCGATCGGTATCGCTTCTGCTGCACCGACCCGCGTTCCGGTGAACGGTGCAACCAGCGAGCGATTCCGCATTTGAGCCCGAGTAAAGCCGTGAGCGTACGCATCAGCCACGGCGAACGCCCGCGGTAGGGGCCGAGGCAACGGTTTACGGAAAGTCACCGCTCGAGAATGCCGCAACGGCACGGATGCTGCGCACCCTGTCCACAGGACCGAAGCGGCGCCGCGCGCTCACTTTTCGCGCCGTGCGGTCGCTTGTGGCTGAAGTCTCAGTCGAAATCCAGCCATTGCCGACCGAGCAGCGTACGGTTCAGCCATTCCTGACCAAGCAACGAAACCTTTCGGTCGCTGTGAGCTCCCGGCCTGTGGAGGGATGCCCCGAGCCGCCACCGGCGGACCTCGGTCGTTAGTGGCTGAAGTTTCGGCCGAAACCCAGCCATTGCCGACCAAGCAGCGAGCTGTGCGGCCATTACCGACCGAGCAACGAACGGCGCTACCTCACGCGCACGGCGAGCGCCCCGGCATCCGCGGTGAACCGCACACCCGCGATCACGCCGAAGCCATCGCCGTCGAGTTCCACATCGCGGGGTTTGTCGAGCGACACGGTGATGCCGCTCGAGCGCAGGTAGGTGATCGTGGATGCGTTGCCCGAGGTCGCCCGGATGATGCGCCGCCCGATGCTCGACCGGCGCAGGAACCCGTTCTCCCAGCGCAGTTTGCGCCAAATATCGATCCACCCCAGCGTGCCTTTCGACTGCAGCACCGCAACGTCGAGCAGTCCGTCGTCGACGACGGCATCCGGCATCATCTCCAGCCCGCCCGTGAGCGTCCCGCAATTGCCGAAGAGGATCGTGGAGACGTGGACGCTGTGGCTCGGCTTGTCATCGAGCTGGTAACGGATGCGGAACGGCCCGGCACTCGGGATCACGCGGATGCCGGCATCCACGTAAGCGAGCCATCCGACGGTTCGCTTGAGGGTCTCGCTGGTGTTCGCCATGATGTCGGCATCGATGCCCATGCCGGCCATGACGAGGAATCCGTGCTCTTCGATGGTGCCGTCGACCCGGCTGAGCGTGGCGATGCCGAGGTCGATGTGGCGGGTGCGACCGGAGAACGCGATCGCAATGGCGTCGGGCACGTTGCCGACGGGGAGGTTGAGGTTTCGTGCGAGCAGGTTGGCGGTCCCGGACGGGAGCAGGGCGAGAGCCGCCGTGGAATCGCGAAGGCCCTCGGCGACGGAACGAACGGTGCCGTCACCGCCGGCGGCGAAGACCATGTCCGCACCGGCACGTACCGCCTCGCGGGTCACGTCCTTGCCCGGGTCGTCGATTGTCGTCTCGAACCAGAGCGTTTCACCCCAGCCGGCCTCGGCCGCTGCAGGCTCGATGAGCGTCCGCAGCGTTGCCCCGGCGACCCGAATGGGGTTGTACACAACCGCTGCCCGCTTGAGGCCGGACTCGCTCATACCTGCAACCGTACCGTGCGCGGTTAGACTTGCTCGCGTGATTGATCCAGTGCTCCTCCGCGAAAATCCAGACCTCATCAGGCGTTCGCAGGAGGCGAGGCGATCGCCGGTCGACCTCGTCGACCAGGCCCTCGACGCAGACCGTGACCGCCGTGCCGCGATCACGTCGTTTGAGGAGCTCCGCGCCGAGCAGAATGCGTTCGGCAAGCGGGTGGCGAAGGCCGCAAAAGACGAGAAAGCCGCCCTCGTCGCCGAGGCCAAGGGACTCTCCGACCGCGTCAAACAGGCCCAGCAGCAGGTGACGGATGCCGAAACGCGCTTCACCGAGATCGTCGGCGCCATCCAGAACCCTATCCTCGACGGGGTCCCGGCCGGCGGCGAAGACGACTTCATCATCCTGCGCGAGGTGGGCGAGAAGCCCTCTTTCGACTTCGAACCCAAGGACCACCTCGAACTCGGCGAACTCCTCGGTGCGATCGACATGCAGCGCGGAACCAAGGTCTCCGGTTCGCGTTTCTACTACCTGCGCGGCATCGGTGCGCGGCTCGAACTCGCGGTCATGAACATGGCGCTCGACCGCGCACTCGCCGAGGGTTTCATCCCGCTGATCACCCCGACGCTCGTGAAGCCGGAGATCATGGCAGGCACCGGGTTCCTCGGGGCACACGCCGACGAGGTCTACTACCTCCCGGCGGACGACCTCTACCTCACCGGTACGAGCGAGGTGGCGCTCGCCGGCTACCACGCCGACGAGATCATCGACGTCGCGGATGCCCCGATCCGGTACGCGGGATGGTCCACCTGTTACCGCAGGGAGGCCGGCTCATACGGCCGGGACACCCGCGGCATCATCCGTGTGCACCAGTTCAACAAACTCGAGATGTTCGTCTACACGACACCGGAGGATGCTGAGGCGGAACACCTCCGTCTGCTCGGCTGGCAGGAGAGCATGCTGCAGGCCCTCGGCCTCAGTTACCGCGTGATCGACACCGCCGCAGGCGATCTCGGCTCGAGCGCTGCCCGCAAGTACGACGTCGAAGCCTGGGTTCCGACGCAGGATGCGTACCGCGAGCTCACCTCCACCTCGAACTGCACCACGTACCAGGCCAGGCGGCTGAACACTCGCTACCGGGCGGGGGAGGACGGCAAAACAACGCCTGTCGCCACCCTCAACGGCACCCTCGCGACCACGCGCTGGCTGGTCGCCCTGCTCGAAACCCACCAGCAGGCCGACGGCTCCGTTCTTGTCCCCGAGGCGTTGCGCCCCTACCTCGGCGGGCTCGACGTCATTACCCCGCTGTGACCGGCACCGGGCTGCTCGTCGCCCTCGATATCGACGGCACGCTGCTGCACGAAGACGGCACGATGTCGGATGCCGTCGTCGAGGCCGCACAAGCGGCATCCGTTCGCGGTCATCACCTCATGCTCGCGACCGGGCGAAGCTGGGAGACCACGCATCACGTCCTGCAGCAGCTGGACATCAGCCCGGAGTACGTTGTCTGCGCCAACGGCGCCCTCGTGATGCGCCGTGACGATGCGGAACCCACCGGGTACCGCCGGCACCTGATCGAGACCTTCAACCCTCGAGAGGTGCTGACCCGAATCCGGTCGCACCTCGCCGACGGCCGGTACATGGTCGAGTACCCGAGCGGATACCGTCGGTACACCCAGGGAATGACCGACTGGAACCTCGAGAACGCCGAGGAGGTCGAGTTCGAGCACCTGCTCTCCGAACCCGTCACCCGCGTGGTCGTCGTCTCTCCCGAACACGACGAAGTCGACTTCCTCGAGGTCGTCGAGAAGATGGGGCTGCACTCGGTCACCTACGCCATCGGCTGGACAGCGTGGCTCGACATCGCGCCGCTCGGTGTGAACAAGTCGACGGCGCTGGAGCGGGTGCGCGAATGGCTCGACATCCCGGAGGAGCGACTCGTCGCCGTCGGGGATGGGCGCAACGACATCGAGATGTTCGAGTGGGCCGGACGGGCGGGCCGCGCCGTGGCGATGGGGCAAGCCCCTGACGAAGTGAAGGCCGTGGCGACCGAAGTCACCGGCAGCGTTGACGAGGACGGGCTCGTCCCGGTTCTTCGCTCGCTCTGACCCGGCGTTCAGTGTCCTGTCAGGCCTTCCTGTCAGTCTTGATGGGTCCCCATCGGCTACAATCGAGCGTTGCCTGCTGTTCTGGACAGTATGCATGGAGGGCTGTCCGAGCGGCCGATGGAGCCAGTCTTGAAAACTGGTGGGCAGAAATGTCTCGTGGGTTCGAATCCCACGCCCTCCGCCGTAACCCCACTCCTGCCCGCCCCGAAAGGAACGTTGCATGAGCGAACCTGTCCGCCGCCACCGGCGTTCCTCGTCGACCGTGCGGCACGGTCAGCTCCGTCGCTCGAGCACAGCGGGAGTGATCGCCAGGTTCGTCGCTGCGGTGCTCGCTGTGGTCCTGGTCAGCGGATCCGCCATCGCTGCGTACGCCGTGTGGGACATCGCGTCGAGCGTCGCTCCGCCGGTCACCCTCGCGAATGAGACCCCCGGAGTATCCGCCCCAGACATCGACGCCATCGAAGGTGGGGTAAACCTCCTCCTGGTCGGCAGCGACAGCCGGCAGGGTCAGGATGCCAACCTCTTCGGTGATCCTAAAAAAGAAACCGCCGTCCTCAACGACGTAACCATGCTCCTGCACATCTCCGAGGACCATTCGTCTGCGACCGTTGTCAGTTTTCCCCGCGACATGTTCGTTCCGATTCCCGCCTGCCCGAAGGAGGACGGCGGAACGTACAACGCCATGTCGGCGCAGAAGATCAACACGACGCTCTCATACGGTGGCCTCGCCTGCACCGTCCTCACCGTCGAAAAACTGACCGGCCTGAGCATCCCGTTCGCCGCAGAAGTACAGTTCAACGGAGTCATCGAACTGTCCACCGCTGTCGGTGGCGTGGATGTCTGTGTCGCAGAACCGATCGCGGATGACTACACCCAGACCTACCTCGACGCTGGAACACACACCCTCGAAGGCATGTCGGCTCTCCAGTTTCTGCGCACCCGTCACGGTGTCGGTGACGGTTCGGACCTCGGCCGCATCAGCAACCAGCAGGTGTTCCTCTCCTCACTCGTCCGCACGCTGAAGAGCAGCGAGACGCTGACGAACCCGTCGAAGCTCTTCGGCATCGCCAAGGCGGCCGCGAGCAACATGACGCTATCGACGAGCCTGTCCAACATCAACACGATGGTTTCCATTGCCATGGCGATGAAGGACATCCCGCTCGACCAGGTGGTCTTCGCGCAGTACCCGACCGAGTACGGCGACATCAACGGCTACGAAGGTGTGCTCCCGCTCAAGGGGCCGGCTGAGGAACTGTTCGACGCCCTCTCCACCGACGAGCCCCTCTCGCTCAGCGGTGAGACCGGTCCAGGATCGGTTCTCGACCCCAACGCGCCCGAGAACGAAACGCAGGAGCCGGCACAGCCGAGCCCCACGCCAGAGGGAACGACCCCTGCGCCAGAGGACACGACAGCGCCCACCACGGCACCGACCACCGAAGCAAGCGCACCGGGTGTTGTCCTCGACAAGTCGGTGCAGGGCCAGACGGCCGGCGACTACACCTGCTCGAAGGGCAACGAGTAATCCTTTCGGGGGATTCCACTGCGGGCTGATCGCTCTAGAGTGGCTGTGTGAGCGGGTCGAGACCGGCTGGGACGGTGATCAAGCATGGGCGCCAGCCGCGCCACAGCGCCTGGTCGACGCTGCTCCGCGGCGTCGCGGTCGTCCTCGCCGTCGTTCTCGCGAGCGGAGCATCCGTCGCCGTCTGGGCGGTCTGGGACATCACGTCGAACGTGAACTCCAACGCCATCGACATCAGCCGGCCGGACAGCACCGAGCTTCCACCGGTGCCGAACATCGACGCGTTCGAAGGCGGGTTCAACCTCCTCGTCGTCGGTGCAGACAACGACCCGGCCCAGGGAAACGCGTTCGGGGAACGGGAAGTCACGCTCAACGACGTCAACATGCTCCTGCATGTTTCCGAAGACCACTCGACGGCGGTCGTCGTCAGCTTCCCGCGCGACCTTCTCATCCCGCATCCGACTTGCACGGACCCGGAAACGGGAGAGACCCACGAAGCCCGGCGCCTGCTGCAGCTCAACGCGGCCTTCGAACGCGGCGGTCTCGCCTGCGTCGTCGCGACCGTCTCGGACTTGACCGGACTCGACATCGAATATGCGGCGCAAATGTCGTTCGGTTCCGTCGTCCAGATGACGGATGCCGTCGGCGGCGTCCCGGTCTGCCTCTCCGGCCCGATCAAGGACCCCCTCTCCGGCCTCGACCTGCCCGCGGGAACCAGTGTCATCTCCGGTGCGACCGCGCTCGCCTTTCTCCGGAACCGTCACGGCGTCGGCGACGGCAGCGACCTCGCCCGGATCGCGAACCAGCAGCAGTACATCTCCTCACTGATCCGCAAGATCAAGAGTGATGACACGTTGACGGATGTGACCAAGCTCTACTCGCTTGCCCGGGTGGCGTCGGAGCACGTATACCTGTCCACGTCGCTGACCAACCCCACCCAGATGGTCGCCATGGCGCGCACGTTCCAGACGATCGACCTCGACAAGCTGAATCTCATCCAGTACCCGGTTATGTACGATCCCGACAACCCGAACCGGGTCATCCCGCTACAGGACCTCGCGGATGAACTGTTCGAACGGATCGCCGCAGACCAGCCGTTCCTACCCGATCCCACTGCGGAGCGCGAGGGCGTCGAGCAGAACCCCGACGCGCCGGCGCCGACAACCGCGCCGACAACCCCGCCTTCAACCCCGCCTTCAACGCCCTCTACGGCACCGGGTACGACGCCAGGCTCCACGCCGGGCACGACCCCGGGTGCGACGCCGGCTCCAACTCCGACAACGGATGTGATCGAGGGGTTGCAGGGGCAGACCGCCCTCGACGAGACCTGTTCCGTCGCCAACTGAACGCTCAATTCGGTCGCTGGCGATTTGCCGGTTATGATTAAGCCCGTGCATCCGCCAGTCGGTCGCGCATGGAGACGTCGCATAGTTCGGCCTAGTGCACCACCCTGCTAAGGTGGAGTCCTCGTAAGGGGACCGCGGGTTCAAATCCCGCCGTCTCCGCCACCGAAACCCTCGCTGACAAGCGGGGGTTTTTCGCTTTCGTCACACGGCGAACGTGGTCAGTCGCTCACCGTGTCAAGCTGCCGAGCAGTCGAAAGTGCTATCAAGGGTGCTGCGTCCCGGCGCTAACGGCGGCATCCCGTTGAGAGCCCAGGAGAAGAGATAGGCGAGGGATCGACGTCGTAGTGCGACAACACTGGGGTTATTCCGTTGGCTCGATTCCAGCCGTAACGCATCAGGTCCGTGCTCTGGAGAAGGTTCGTGGGATGCGCGAGCCCAAGCGCATGACCCAGTTCATGGAGCGTGACAAAGTAGAGGTACTCGGGGCTGTACGGGTCAACGCCCGCACTCGGCGCGAGATCTGAACGGACGATGATGTTCGGGCACCCTTTGGTCCCGCAGATAGGTGAACGCCACGATCCAGCCCGGTGTCGCCGGCTTGCTTCTCTTCCTTGTTCCTAGTCGGATGGTGCTTCGCCGAAGCTGACTGCGCTCCTTGTCGCCGCCGACTCTTGTGCTGCAGCGACAATCTCTACCGCGCGGAGTCCTGCTTGGCCGCTGGGCTCGGGCTGTCGTCCGTCGCGAATAGCAGTGATGAATTCGTTGATTAGCGGCACACTGTTGTTGGCACCGTACCCCAGCCAGAATCCGTTGGCGTTCGCTTCGTCGACCCCTTCGACACGGAGGGCGAAGGGGTCGATGTCTATCGAACCTTCCGTCCCGATCAGTTGCAGGGTCAGGCCGCCCCAACTGGCCGCAGAATCTGGCTGGCTCCACGAGCAATCGATCGTTGCGATGGTGCCGTCCGAATACGTGACGTTGACCAAGCCTCCCGTCTCGTTCGTGACTGCGCTGTTCTCTGAATGCAGGATCCGGTTCGTTGCCGCGTACACAAGCTCGGGAACCTCAGGGGCGAGGACAGCATCGAGGAGATCCGCGATGTGAACCGTGAGATCGACGAGAGCTCCGCCGCCGGCGAGTTCACTGTCGACGAACCAGGAGCGCCCTCCGACCGGGAGCTTTCCGTTGTTCGTTCCGGTAGCCCCGACGATCTCACCGATCCGGCCGTCCCGGATCGCAGCGCGGGCGGCTTCGAACATCGGAGTGAAGCGCATCGGAAACGCGGTCATGAGGAGAACACCAGCCTCCTCACATGCGTCAACGATGGCACGTGCGTCTGCCACCGTGGTCGCGAGGGGCTTCTCGCACAGCACGTGAGCGCCAGCCCTCGCCCCGGCTTCTGCGTCGACACGGTGGTGCGCATTCTCGCTACACACGATGACCGCGTCAGGTTGCCAACGAAAAAGTTCTTCGTACGAGTCGACGTATGGTGCTCCGTGCTGAGCGGCGTATTCGGCGCCTCGTATCTCGCCCGACGGTGCGGTGGCTGCCCCGGGATCTGATGCGAGGATGTCGACATCGCCACGAGAAAGGAGAGCACTGATGTAGTTCCCGGCATGCGGGTGCGCGAATGACATGATTCCGACCTTGAGGCGTCCGGTGGTCATGAGTGGTCTCCTTCGTCGTCGACGTCGATGGCCCGGTGCTCTGCGACCGAGCGGATAGCCGCGAGGGCGAGTTGAACGGCGTACAGGCCCTCCTCCGCACTGGTTCTCGGGGATGAACCCGTCTGTGCCGCTTGCAGGAAATCCCGTGCCTGCACTTCGTATGGATTGGTGAAGTAGCCGAGATCGGGCATGAAACCATCCTCCGTAGGCGAGGCCCCACGCGTCGTGCTCATTTCGAAGCCGGTGTTCTTGCGGGAATCGTACGTCAGCGTTCCCAGCGTGCCGGCGATATCGAAGCCGAATGAGAACGCCGTTCCCTCGGCACCCCAGTGGCCGCGGCAATGGGAAACCGCCCCGGAGCGGTGGGTGAGGATGACATGGGCAGTCTGCGCCTGTGCACCACTCCTCTCGCTCCGGTTTTCCGAGGCGTAGACGGTCGCCACCGGTCCGGCCATCCACACGGCCTGGTCTATGTCGTGGACCAACTGATCGAGGATGAGCCCGCCGGAGGCGTTGTCGTCGGTGAACCAGGGCCGTTGCGGGGTCGCTCCACTTCGGTGGAAGCGAAGCACAGCCATCGCACCGAGGCGTCCGTCTTCAACTGCCTGGTGCGCGGCCGCATACTGGGGGAAATAGCGCACAACGTGAGCGGGCATCAGCAGTCGTCGGTGGGCGGCAGCGAGGGCGAGCATCTGTCGGCCCTCGGTAGCGCTTCGGGAGAGCGGCTTCTCACAGAGAACGTGGCGATGGGCTTCGACGGCCGATCGGGCAAGGTTCAGGTGGTGTGGCGTCGGAGCGCAGATGTCCACAAGTTCTGCGGCCGCGTAAAGCGCCGCCAAAGAGGAGCATTCCGTGCCACCGAAATCATCCGCGACTGCTGCGCTGCCCGACGGGGCATAGAAATAGAGTTCTGCCCCGATTGCCTCCCAGGCCGCGGCATGCGCGCGCGCCATGTTCCCCGCTCCGACTATTCCGACGCTGGGGCCAGGGGCGGTCACGCTACCTCATTGAGGATCGAGCTGCCCAGAGAACGGTTGTCACTCTGGCTGTAGACCTCGTCGAGGACCGCAACGCCCACGAGCCCGTCGAGAGAGCCCGTTCTTGGGCGCATTCCGACTGTGACCGAGCGGATGAAATCCGCGATTTCGCGCTCGAACCGGTTTCCTGGGCTCACCTGGAGGATTTCCACCTCACCGCTTCGGGATTGCTTTGCGACCTGCCCCTGGCGGGCATAGTCGAAGGTCAGTGAGCCTTCGGAACCTTCAACTCGAACAATCGATTGCCCGGTCGGTGACTTCCAGGAGCACTCGATGGTTCCAATGACATGGGTGACCGAGCGCAAAGTCATGGCGGCTGTGTGCTCGACTTCGAGTCCTGTTCCGTCGAGCACTGTGGCAAGCGTGCCCGTCGCAGAATCGACTTCGCCACACAGGTAACGAAAGATGTCGATTGAATGAATTCCGGCATCGATCAGTGCCCCTCCTCCGGCGAGCTCTTTCCGACCGAACCATCGTGTTTCGATGTCGTCCTGATGCCCGGAAAAGGCGTTGAAGAATGTCCGGACTGTTCCGATTTCACCGGTTTCGATATGAGAGTGAATAAGTTCGAGTTCCGGCTGGAATCGGTGACAATACGCCGTCGCGAATGTCACGTTCGATGCTTCGGCGGAACGGTGGAGGGCTCGAGCATCTTCGATTGTGTGCGCCATTGGCTTTTCGCAGAGCACGTGAACGCCAGCTTTCATTGCGACTTCCGCGAGCTGGCGGTGGGTGAACGGCGGGGTGCAAATACTGATTGCCTCAGGCGGATTATCACCCGCAAGCAGGGAATCCAGGGTGTCGAAAACGGGTACTCCGAATGCGGTGGAGAAACGTTCTCCCACCGCGGTTACGGGCTCGACGACCCCCACCAGTTGGGCGCCTGCCGCGACATACGCTTTCGCATGGACGGTGCCAATCGCGCCGCCTCCGATGACCGCAACTTTCATGAGTTTTACTGCCTTCCGTTTTTGACGCGCGACTACTTGAGCCCGCTGGTCGCGAGACCGCTGAGGAAAAAGCGCTGGCCGATCAGGAACACAATCAGTGCAGGAACCGTGAACACAACGCTGGCCGCCATTAGCGGGCCCCAGGCGATTCCGTTCTCCGAGAAGAAGTTGTAGAGGCCAAGCGACAGCGTGTAGTTGGCCTCATCGTTCAGATAAATCAACGGGTTTAGGAAGTCTGTCCAGGCCCACATGAACTGAAAGATGCCGATCGTCGCGAGAGCGGGTTTCGCGAGCGGTAGGACGATGCTCCAGTAGATGCGGAACTCAGATGCTCCATCGAGCCGGGCGGCTGCGATCAGATCGTCGGGGACGTTCATCATGAATTGGCGCATCAAGAAAATGAAGAAGGGTGTCCCGAAGAACGTGGGGAGAACCAACGGCCAAATCGTACCCGTGAGCCCAACAGTGTCGAACACCAAGTACAGCGGGATCATCGTCACCTGTGGGGGGAGCATCATCGTTGCGAGCACGATGAAGAACACGACCCCGCGGCCCCGCCATTCGAATTTGGCGAGCGCATAGGCGACCAACGGGCAGGAAACCAAAGTCCCGATCACGCTCAGGCTTGCCACCACGATTGTGTTCCACAGGTACCGATCGATGGGCATCGCCTCCAGGGCCAAACCGAAGTTCTCAAACGTCCACGTCTCGGGGAGCAGAGCCGGCGGCAATGTGAAGACGTCCGTCGGTAATTTGAACGAGGTCGTAATCATGGTGAGGAAGGGGAATATGAAGATTCCGACGACCGCCAGAATGCCTGCGTAAGCGAGCAGGCTGCGGCTGGCCTTGCGGGCGCTTGGCCCCCGGCGCACAGTGTCAATTGCCATAGTGGACCCACCGCTTCGACGACTTGAGGATGATGAAGGTGAGGACGAGGATGAGGATGAAGAGCACCCAAGCCAGCGCGGAGGCGTAGCCCATTTTCAAATAGACGAACGCATTCTGATAGACATACATCGCGTAGGTCAGCATCGAATCGTTCGGTCCGGCGCCAACATCGTTGCGTCCTTCCTGGGCCAAGAGGTACGGCTGGGTGAACATCTGCAGATAAGCGATGAGCGAAACGACCACCTGGAAAAGGGTCACCGGGGTGATGGCTGGCCAGACGATGTGTCTGAAGCGAAGGAAGGGGCCAGCCCCGTCAACTTTCGCTGCTTCGTGCAGCTCGGCTGGAACTTCTTTGAGGGCTGCCAGATAGATGACCGCGGTCCCGCCAATAGTCCAGAAGCCGATGATCAAAATCGCGGGCTTCGTCCACATCGGATCGTCCAACCACAGTGGTCGGTGCAATCCGATCGTCGAGATGGCTTCATTGATAAACCCGTACTGGGCGTTCAGGAGCCACCGCCAGACGTAGACGACGACGATCGTCGGAATAATGGTGGGCAAGTAGATGACCGCCCGGTAGAGAGGCTGGCCCTTCACGTTCACATTGAGTAGGAGTGCGAGGGCCAAAGCGAGGGCGAGTCCGAGAGGCACTCCGAACAAAGCAAGGAAGAACGTATTGAAGACAGCTTTATAGAAGCGGTCGTCCGCTAGTAGCTGGGAGTAATTCGCGAATCCGACGAACTCTGGTGACTGGAAGAGATTGAAGCTCGTGAAGCTGTAGAAGGCCGACGCGATGATCGGTAGGCCGATGAATGCGACGAATCCGATCAGCCACGGGGAGGCGAAAAGAAGCCCGTATTTCTGGTCACGTCGTGCGGTGCGCCGACGACCGGACCCCTGCTGAGGCGCGGCCCCTTCGGCCTTCGTCGATGACGAAGGCCGAAGGGGCAGGCGGGCTTGGATACTCACTTGCCGTAGTTTCCTGCTCGTTCTTCGAGCGCCTTGAGTACTTCTTCAGGGGTGCTCTGCCCGGTGTTGACCTTATCGAGCTCGAGCTTGAGATCGGCGCGGTATTCGGCCGCCCATGGAACGGCCGGGATAGAGGCCAGATTTTCGCTCGAAAGGGAGTCCGCGAACACCTGGTATTGCTCAGGGAGCTCCGAGTAGATCGGGTCGCTGGCCAGCGACTGTCGGGCTGGCAGGTTGGAGATCGCCTTCGTGAAGTTTCCCAGTGGCTCATTGTCGAGTAGATATTTCATGAACTCCCAAGCCTCATCTTTGTGCTTCGAGTTGGAAGGGATGAAGTAGGTGGAGTTCGTAATCTCCGACGTACCAGCCCGCTCGGGGTGAGCCTCCGGGTGAGGGATGGGTACGACTCCGTAGTCGAGATCCGGCGCGAGCTGCTCGATCATCGTCACCTGGTTCGCGCCGTCGATGTGCGTCGCAATCTGGCCCTTATAGAACGGGTGCTCGGGAGAGTACAACTCTCCGAAACCGGACATGAAAGTTTGCACCCGGTCCGCACCGTTGGGCTCGATGACGGTGTCATAGTAGAAGTCGAGTGCAGCCTGAGTTCCATCGTTGTTCGGTGCGGGGGCCTCGTCGCCTTCGCCCCAGAAACTTCCGCCCATCATGAAGGCAAGCGAGACGAATGATCGCGGTGCGTCGACCTGCCCGTAGCCGAGCTGGGTGATGTTCCCCGCCTCATCCTTCTTTGTGAGCTTCGGGATCATCTCCGCCCACTCTTCGATTGTGGTTGGAGGTTCAGTGATGCCGGCCTCCGCGAGCAAAGTCTTGTTGTACATCAACTGGTGAGTGTGCACGCCCAGAGGAATGGCATAGGTCTTACCGTCATAGACGGCTTGATCCATCGCAGGCTTGATGAAGTCGGAGAGGTCATAGTCGTCACGCTCGATGTATTCGTCGAGCGGTTCGAGGACGCCCTTGGACGCAAGAGAGGCTGTCGCGTATCCGAAATTATCGGAGATGTCGAACGCTCCCTTGCTGCTGCTCATCTGCGTGAGCTGCTTCTGCACGTCCGGCGATGAGACGCCCTTGACAACGATGTCGTCCTGGGACTCGTTGAAATCGTCGACGAGCTCAGCGAGCGCATCGCCTTCGGCGCCTCCCCACAGATAGGAAAAGACGATCTCCGTCTTCCCTCCGGCCGCGGGGTTGCCACTAGCGCAACCGGACAGCAGGACAGCGAGCCCCGCTGTGGCCGCGACGCCGGCGTATCTCAGTTTCTTTGGTGTGGTGCTCACTGGTCCTCCTTTGGACAGATCATTTCCTCAGAGTATTGCAGGGTGGTTATGAAACGTCTATACCTAATCGAGAAAATTCTGTTTCGACGTACGATCCTGCTTTTTCGTCGCCAAACGTACAAGCAGGAGGGTTAGCGAAGACGGGGTTACGAAACCTCCCTGTGAATGCTACGTTGTGTCCTACACGAGGCCGCCGTAGGGCGAGAAATTGAGGCGGTGATATGGACGCTCCACCAAGTTCCGCGGACATCCGGCATGCGAATGCACTGACATGCATCCATGTTTTCCGTGCTTCCGAGGAGCCGCTGACGATCAGTGACCTCGTCCAGCGGACCGGGCTATCTCGCCCAACCATTGACGCGGTGATCAACGAACTGGAAGAAGGCGGAACGCTCACCGAAGTTCCGGCTGGCTCAAGCCGAGCCAACGGAGGCCGACCAGCTCGGCGATTCCAGTTCCAGTCGCTGAACGCATTGGTCGCGGGAATCGACTCAGGCCCGTCCAACGTGACGGTGATGTTAGCGGACCTGCGCGGAAGGGTGGTGGGTCGCGCAAGTCGCGAAATCTCCGGATCGCCGACGGCATCACAGCGAGTCGACACCGTGGTCAGCACTGTCCGAGACGCGTTAGCCGACGCAGGGACCCCGGCGTCGAAGCTTCGAGCAGCATGCGTTGCCGTGTCGGGCACCATCGGGCTCGACGGGAAGGTGGCACAGAGCTATTTCGTGCCCGAGTGGAACAACACGGATCTGGCCCGACATCTGGGAAATGAGCTCGGGTGCCACGTCTTCCTGGAAAACGACACCAAACTTGCCGCCTACGCCGAACACCATTTCGGAAGCGCTCAGCTTGCTGGAAACATCCTTTACTTCCACATCGGCACGCGAATAGCGTTCGCGTTGACAATCGACGGAAAGATCCATCAGGGAGCACACCGTAGCGCCGGTGAACTTGCCAGCCTTCGGGGGTTCCGGTGGACCACCAATTCTGTCAAGGGCAACCTGACGTGGACCGGCGCTGAATCAACCGCCGCCATCCTTTCAATGGTCAAACGCGGAGATTCAGACGCGCACGCCGAGTGGGCCAGGTTCGTCACCGAGATAGCCACGCGGATCGCGACAGTCTCACTCGTCTTCGACCCGGATGTGATCGTTATCGGTGGAGAGTTGCCCGCTTCCGACCTATCCGGGGAATTCATAACAGCGGTACGAACGGAAGTCCGCCGACTCATTCTTCTCGACCTCAAGCCGGACGTGCTCGCCTCGACCGTGGGCGCGGAGAGCATTCTGCGTGGGGCATTGGCCCTCGGCTTCCATGAAAGCTCGCGCCAGTTGTTCGGCATCGAAGGGGTACCGGTGCCAGACATTTCAGAAGTTCGGGCTGATAACTCTCCAACGATTCGCCAAACACCAGCCGCCCAAACGACGCCTCTCACGGGGAGAACGCAGAAAGTGCCTAGTCATGAGTAGAACGAACGGCCCGCTGGCGGACGCCGGGGCGAAGCCTCGCCTCGTTGGATTGATCGGCGCCGGCAGAATGGGGCGCGCGCACATGGCCGCATGGGGCCAGCTCGGCGCGTCGGTGATTGTCTTCGCCCACGAGGGAGCCGCAGAGTTGGCGGGACGTCACGGTGTCAGGACTGCCAGTTCCATGGAGCAACTCCTTTCACGCGTTGACTTCGTAGACATCGTTACCCCCAGCGACACGCACGCCGAATTCGCTGTCACTGCGATCGAGGCAGGGCACGATGTGGTTTGCGAAAAACCTTTGGCTCTGTCGACCAGTTCTGCCCTCGCCGTGCAAACAGCCGCGGAACTATATGGCAGAACTGTGTTCCCCGCCCACGTCGTACGGTTCACCAAACCAAACATTGCCGCTCACCGAGCCATCCAAAAAGGCCGGATCGGGCAGGTGGCGGTAGCTCGATTTCACCGCAGCACCGCTGCGCCATTCCCTGGCAGCTGGCTCTCAGATGATGCGCGCTCTGGCGGAATCGTCTTCGACCTGATGATTCACGATCTCGATCAAGCCCGGTGGATGTGCGGTGCCGTCGATAGTGTCTACGCGGTCCGGAGCAGGCCCGTTCCCGGCGACGCATCCGGCATCTGCACCGTCCACGCCACCTTGACCCACGCCAGCGGAGCGATCTCGCAAGTAACAGCGACGTGGGGACCGATCGGAACCCAATTCTTCAGCTCGTTCTCCATCGCCGGAGACCTTGGAGTGATCCGCCACGACTCCCGCCAGATCTCTGAGCTATCGATTGACATTCCCGATGCCGGTGGAAGCCCACGGCTCGTCCGCCGCGCGTTGGCAGCAGCTCAACACAATCCATACCTTTCCGAGCTCGAAGCTTTTCTTCAGCTTCGGCCGACCCTCGACCCGCGGGTGACGTGTGAAGACGGGGTGGAAGCGGTGCGGCTCGCTGAGGCAGTCTCGCGGGCCATCTCAAGTGGCGTGGTCACGCAACTCCACGACGCGTCTCAAGCAGAAATGGCAGTGCGATGACTCCATCAGGGCGCCCCCTCAAAGTCGCGATCGCCTCCTTCGCCCACGTCCACGCATCCGCTTACATCCGCGCCCTGCAAAAGATGAACGGCGTGGAACTGTTAGCGTCCGATCCCGACCACAAGTCCGCCCCCACCCGGGAACTCCGAGGTCGCGCGTTCGCACGAAGAAACGGCGTCGAGTACGCGGAGACTTACGAGGACCTGTTTGCTTGGGAGCCAGACGCAGTAATAATCACGAGCGAAAACTCGCGCCATCGAGAGCTCGTGGAGCGGGCGGCGCACGCTGGCGTTCACATTCTGTGCGAAAAGCCGCTCGCGACAGAAGTCGCAGACGGTGAAGCGATGATCGCGGCATGTGAAAGGGCCGGTTCTATTCTCATGCTTGCCTACCCCGTGCGGTTCTCTCCCGCGTTCCGTGAGCTGAAGCAGTTGGTAGATTCCGGGAGTCTGGGCATCCCGCTTTCGGTCAGCGGAACCAACAATGGAAAGGTCCCGTTGGATTCCCGCGAATGGTTCGTCGATCCGGTAGCGGCAGGAGGAGGAGCGCTGGTCGACCACGTCGTTCATTGCGCAGACCTAATCGACGTGCTCACTGAAGGCGAGCCAGCCGTGAAGGTCTACGCAGTCGCAAACCAGGTGCTCCACGCCGACAAGAGGGTTGCTGTCGAAACCGGCGGCCTGGTGAGCATTGAGTACGGAAGTGGACTCGTTGCCAGCATCGACTGCTCCTGGAGCGAGCCTGACACAGCACCCACATGGGGCGGCCTCACTTTTCAAGTGACCGGATCGCATGGATCCGCAGAGATAGCGCCGTTCGCCAGCCACGTAGGAGGATCCGGACCAGACGGCCAGATCTATTTGGGCATTGGCGCTGACCTCGATGAGCTACTACTGAGGACGTTCCTCGATGCGGTTCGGCACTCAGGTAAACCGACGCCGGGCATTCGCCCTTCCATGATCCCGCAACCCGATGGGCTCTCTGGACTCCGGACATTGAAAATCATGGATGCTGCGCGGGTATCGGCGCAGCACGGCGAACCCGCCACCGTGTGACGAGAAATCGCTCCGTTGCGAGCCCGATCGGGGGCTCACCCGCGAGGCTCGTTGGCGACTAGGTTGAGGGTCTGCCAGACACTACGGGAGTGTGAGCCATGACTGAGGAGATCCCGCGTCTCCCACGCGACGAAATTCAGGCCACGTTCGGCGCCGCGGCACCGAAAGCCGCGAGCAATCCCTATTTTCGGGCTCTCACCCTCCTCGCCGTTTTCCTCTTCGCGCTTGGACTGATACTTCTGTTGAGCGGCGAAATGGCCACAGCAGGCATCCTGTTCGGCGTCGGTTTCTCTGCGCTCGTCGCGGTGCTGATCACCGGGGCGATCACCTGGCAGATTCGTGAGGCGAGCCGCCGCCGGGAGTGACTCCCCTCGAGTGTCGCCAGCTGGATCACACGTTTCTCAGGGAAACCCCCGAGTCGGTATGGCAGACTGACCGGGTCCGCCCTGGCATCGTCGGAGTTGTCGTTGCCGCAGTCCCAACCACTGTGGAGACAACCCATGATCCCACTGCCCCAAACCGCCGCCCTCGTCGCCGCCTCAGCGGACTCGACATCGGCGGGTGTCGCCGACGGGATCGCTCAGTGGGCGATTCAAGTCATGGAAGCGCTCGGCCCGATCGGGGCCGGCCTCATCGTCTTCCTCGAGAATGTGTTCCCGCCCATCCCGAGCGAGGTCATCCTGCCGCTGGCCGGGTTCACCGCCAGCCAGGGTTCGTTCACGATTGCCGAGGCGATCCTCTGGACGACGCTCGGTTCGATCGTCGGCGCTTTCGTCCTCTACGGTCTTGGTCGCTGGCTCGGTCACGACCGCACCGTCTGGCTCGCCGCCCGCATCCCCTTCGTCGACCCTGACGACATCGTCAGAACCGTCGCGTGGTTCGGCCGCCACGGTAAGAAAGCCGTCTTCTTCGGGCGGATGCTGCCCATCTTCCGCAGCCTCATTTCGATCCCGGCGGGCATCGAGAAGATGAACATGCTGGTATTCGGGCTGCTCACCGCCGCCGGTTCCCTCATCTGGAACAGCATCTTCGTGGTCGCTGGCTTCCTCCTCGGCGAGAACTGGGGCGTCGTGCTCCAGTACGCCGACGTGCTCAAGTACGTGGTGATCGCGGGCGTCGCGGTGCTCGTCACCTGGTGGGTCGTGCGCACCGTTCAGCGGAACCGCGCCCGCAAGCGAGAGCGCGAGCTCGACCTCACGCGCTGACGTTCGCCAGCGCCACCCGCGGATTCACCCGTCGCGGGTTCATTCACTCCGGACGGGATCACGCGGCACGCCGGATGCTTCCGGCCGGAACGCATGAAGAGACGCGAAGAACAGAAGCCCGCGACGCGAAAACGCCGCGGGCCGTCCTGCGTCGCTGCTACTCCTGCTGTTCCCGCTCGCGCTGCTTCTGCTCCTTGCGGGCCTTTTCCTCCGCGAGCACGCGCAGCCCGGCATTTCGCTCGTTGATGCGTGAGTTCTCGGCCATCACTTCGGCGTGGGTGGCGCGCTCGGTGACGAGCCAGGCCGGCGGGGCCTCGAGAAGTGCGGTGATCTCTGCAGTGGTGAGGGCGGCATCCGTCATCTCGGCGCGAGCGAGGCCTGACACGGAGATACCGAGCTTGCGAGCGACTTCCTGGCGCGGGTGCGGACCGTTCTTGCGTAGTTCGACGAGCCACTCAGGCGGCGACGCGAGAAGCTCGTTCAGTTGTTCGCGGGTCACGGGCTGGTTCTGGAATTCATCGGGCGTTGCCGGCAGGTAGACGTTGAGCTTTTTCGCTGCCGTCTCCGGCTTCATCGTCTGGGGTGTCTTGTTGGAAGCCATAACGCAAGCGTAGCCGGGGGAACGCCTGGCCACACGCGAGCGGTGGCATCCGTAATACCCTGTGAATCGACCGTTCTTTCCTCGAGCGGCATGAAGGAGGCATCATGGACGCCGAATCGACGCCTGACCGCCTCTTCACGATTGCGTTCGTGCCCGGGGTGACCCTCGCCAAATGGTCGAAGGTGTGGGCCGAACGGCGCCCCGACCTGCCGCTGGGTTTCGCGCCCACCCCGGAAGCCGAGCAGGTTCGTGTCCTGCATGATGGCGAGGCCGACGTCAGTTTCGTCCGGCTGCCGGTCGACGACGCCGGGCTGAACGTGATCCCGCTCTACCGGGAGACCCCGGTCGTGATGCTGCCGAAGGAACACGAACTGTCGCTCGTCGAATCGGTGACCGTCGCCGAGCTCGCCGCTGAGCACCTGCTGCAGGACCCGGACTCGGTGCCGGAGTGGCGCGACGTAGCCGACGAGATCCGTGAGGGGACGCGCCGGCCGCTTCCGAGCATCCGCACCGGTGATGACGCCGCCGAACTCGTCGCCGCGGGAGTGGGCATCCTGATCGTGCCGCAATCGGTGGCCAGGCTGTATGGGCGCAAGGATGTGATCGCCCGCCCGGTGACGGATGTCGCCGAGTCACAGATCGGCCTCGCCTGGCTCGAGGAGCACACCACCCCCGACGTCGAGGAGTTCATCGGCGTCGTTCGAGGCAGGACCGCCCGCAGTTCACGCTCCCCCCAGGAAGAGCCGGAAAAAGCGCCGCCGAAGGAACGCAAACCGAAGCCCAAAGAAAAGGCGAAGCCGTTCACCCCCAGGCCGCACCGCGCGCCGAAGAAGCTCGGCAAGGGTCGTAACCGCGGTCGCGGGCGTTCCTGAGTCGCGTTAGGCGACCGTCGTGCCGAACATCAGACCGAGCAGGTAAGTGATGGCAGCGGCACCGTACCCGATAGCCAGCTGGCGCAGGGCCCGCTTGAGCGGTGACGCCCCGGAGAGGACCCCGACGACGGCGCCGGTCATGAGCAGTGCGACCCCGACGAGAACGGATGCCACGGCCACCGCAACGAGACCGCTCAGGCCAAATAGGTAGGGGAGCACGGGCACGATCGCGCCGGACGCGAAGAAGAAGAAGCTCGAGATCGCGGCGCCGCGCGCTGAGCCGATCTCTTCGTGTTGGTCCTTCTGTACCGAAACGCTTCCGGTGTCGATGCCAACGTGCGCACAGTCCAGTCCGTTGAGTACCTCGTGCGCGTGCTCGGCGGCCTGTTGCGGCGCCATCCCACGAACGCGGTAGACGAGCTGGAGTTCGTTGGCGTCCACGTCCAGCTGGGGGAGGACGCTGCGGGCCGATGGGTCGGGCGTGGTCGACTCGAGCAGTTCTCGCTGGGATCGCACCGAGACGAACTCGCCTGCGGCCATCGACAGCGCTCCGGCGAGAAGCCCGGCGACGCCGGCGGCGAGCACGACTCCGGTGCCGACGCCGGTGGCGGCCATGCCGAGCACCAGTGCCAGGTTCGACACCAGCCCGTCGTTCGCCCCGAACACGGCGGCCCGGAACATGCCGGACATACTGTTGCGTCCCCTGGCGGCGAGGCCCCGCACGATCTCCTCATGCAGGCGCTCGTCGGCCGCCATCGCGTCGGTGGCGTCGGCATCCGCTTCATATGGCGAACGGGATTCGGTGCGCTGCATGAGGGCGAGCACGAAGACCGATCCGAAACGCCGCGCGAGAAACGCGAGCAGCCGGGTGCGCAGGGCGGTGCGGGTGGGGTCGTTCGCGTGGTCGCCGAGCAACTGGATCCAGTGGGCTTCGTGCCGGCGCTCGGCGTCGACGAGACCGAGAAGGATGACGCGTTCCTCACCGGTCCGGCGGCTCGCGAGTTCACCGTAAACGGATGCCTCCGCGCGTTCGTCGGCGAGGTATCGGCGCCAGCGTTTGATCTCAGCGGCGCTGGGCGTGCGAATGGTGGGGGATTCGGTCACGGGATTCTCCTGCTGCGTGGGCCGAAGATCCCGGGAAACTTTTCGAGACTTCGGCCATCGTGAATATGTGGCCGAAGGTCTCGCTCGCCCGCCTGTGCGGGTGGGCTGCCGGGTCGTGAGACCAGTGTGTCGACAGACCGCGTCGCCGTTTCTGGATTGAAAGCGGCGGTGGGAACTACTCCCCTTCGCTGGGATCCATTCTATCGCACGCGAGGTGCGAGCTGAGGGGGAGTGCTCAGGCCGGTGACGCAGCCGCGATCACCGCGTGAAGCGTCTCGCGCATTCTCGTCAGCTCGTCGACAGACATGCCGAGCTCCGAGACGATCTTCGTCGGGATGCTTTCAGCCCGGTCGCGGAGGCGGTGGCCGGCATCCGTGAGGGTGATGTCGAGAACGCGCTCGTCGACCGTGCTGCGCTCGCGCCGGATGTAGCCCGTTGCTTCAAGGCGTTTGAGGAGCGGGGAGAGCGTGGCGGGTTCGAGCTGCAGTGCCGCGCCGATCTCCTTCACCGAGCGTGGGCTGTGCTCCCAGAGGGCGAGCATCACGAGGTACTGCGGGTGGGTGAGGCCGAGGGGCTCGAGGATCGGGCGGTACAAGGCAAGGACGCTGCGGCTCGCGACGGCGAGTGCAAAGCAGACCTGATTCTCCAGGGCGAGCAGGTTTTCGGTTTCCGTGTCGATCGCTGCGGGTTGGGTCATTGCCAGCCTCCTCTCCCATTCATCCTATACACTAATAGTTATGGCACGAACTAAAAAGACGCGGCAGAGCATCGCGGATGCCGGTGGCTTCACCAACTGGCTGAACAATCGGCTGCGTCCGTACATCGGGCCGCCGCCGCTTGGGCCGTACGACGAGGAGCCGCTGCCCCCGGCGTCCGAGTCCGCCTGTCCGCTCTGCGGCCAGGCCATGTCGTTACACGAAGTCGACCGCACCGGAGTGAAGACGCAGGTTCACTGCCCAACGCCTGCCGCCTGACGCGGGCTGCCCGCCCGTTGCTCGCGGGCGTATGATCGCCGCCATGAAGCATCCGAACAGCACTTGACGAGCGACATCTGCGGTAACCGTGCGTCCCGTGCCGGCGGTTCGTGCGGGTGTTATTGACAGGCGCGGGTGAAAAAACACCAGCGCCGCGCACAAAGACCCGCGTGGCGGGAGCCGACTCAGGGCTGGGGAACGGGACCGGTCGCGATCTCTGCGGCGTCGTTGAGGCGCTCCACCTGGGCTGCGAAGCTTTCGAGCTCCTCCGCCGGCCAGGACGAGAGCAGCCCATGCATGATCGTGCGGTTCGTCGGGTTGACCGACCGCATCCGGCTGGCCCCTTCTTCGGTGAGAACGAGGATCCTTGCTCGCCCGTCGTCGGGGTCGGTGCGTGTCTCGACCAGGCCGAGCTCTTCCAGCTGCCGGACCTGACGGCTGACGACGCTTCTGTCGATGGCGAGCATGTCAGCCGCCACGCTTGCCTGAACGGATCCGCAGCGCTGGATCGTCCGCAGCAGCCGGTAACTCACGGGCTGGAGTGAGGGGTCGACCGCTGTCGCCGCGTTCCGCACGATGAGATGCAGCTTGCGTGACAGGGTGCTGATCGAATCTTCGACGGCGAGGATTGCGGATGCGTGCCGGTCGTCGGATGCTGGGCTGCTGCCTGTCGGTTGGGAGGTCATTCGCTGCTTCTCCGTTGTGCGGACTCGGCGGAGTTCGCGCCCACGGCAGGGGGCGCCTCTGTCGGATTGGCCAGCCCCACCGCGGGCAGGGCGACGCTGGCGGTGGAGACGTCAATGAGCATGTCGTTGGCGTCGTGGCGCTCCCGGGCCTTATCGGCGCCCGGGCGGCCGTTCTGGGTTTTGAGCTGGACGGCATTGAGGGTGCCAAGCGGAACGTTGGGAAGGAAGATGACAGCCACAAGTGTCACGATCGTCAGGGGCACCGCGCAGAGGAAGACGAAGCCGACACCGGATCCGTAAGCGCTTTCGACGACGGTTTTCAGTACGTCGGGCAGCTGGGAGATCTGGGGAATCGTGCCGCTGCCCAGGTAAGTGCCGGCCAGAAGCTGGTCTTTCGGCTGAAGGCCGGCGATGCCATCCTTGATGCTCTGGGCGACGACCGTTCCGAGGATGGAGCCGAGGACCGAGACGCCGATCGTGCCGCCGAGGCTGCGGAAGAACGTGATCGCGCTCGTTGCCACTCCCAGGTTTTTCACCTCGATGGCGTTCTGCACGACGAGGACGAGGTTCTGCATGAGCATGCCGAGCCCGGCGCCGAGCAGCGCCATATAGATGCCGACGAGGATCAGGTTGGTGTCGTAGTGCAGAGTGCCGAGCAGCAGGGACCCAGCCACGGTGAGGATCGCGCCGGACACCATGATCGCCTTCCACTTGCCCCGTCGACTGATCAGGCCACCGAACACCGTCGAGGAGATCAGCAGGCCGGCCATCATCGGGATGGTGAGCAGACCGGACTCTGTCGGAGTGGCTCCGCGAGCGAGCTGCATGTACTGGGCGAGGAAGACGGATGTTCCGAACATAGACACACCGACCGAGATGCTCGCGATGACCGAGAGCGTGAACGTGCGGTTGCGGAACATCCCGAGGGGGATGATCGGTTCAGGCGATTTGAGTTCAACGAAAACGGCAGCTACGAGGAGCAGGACCGATGCGACGACCATCACGACGCTCGGCACCGAGAGCCACTCGAACTGCTTGCCGGCAAGCGACACCCAGATGAGCAGCAGCGAAACGCCGCCCGCGATAAGGATCGCACCGAGATAGTCGATGCGCACGACACGCTTCGGGTGCTTGGGCAGGTGCAGGGTGGACTGGAGCAGGAAAATCGCGACGATCGCGATCGGCAACGCGATGAAGAAGTTCCAGCGCCAGCCGAAGGCATCCGTCACCAGTCCGCCGAGGAGCGGCCCGCCGACCGTGCCGACCGCCATGACGGCGCCGAAGAGGCCGGCGTACTTGCCGCGGTCGCGTGGGCTGATGATGTCGGCCATGATGATCTGGCTGAGTGCGGCGAGGCCGCCGCCGCCGAGACCCTGGAGCACGCGGAAGAAGATAAGTGTGTTGGTGTCCTGCGAGAAGCCGGCAGCGGCAGACCCGACGACGAAGAGGCCGAGAGCCAGCTGGATCAACAGCTTGCGATCGAAGAGGTCAGCGAACTTGCCCCAGAGCGGGGTCGACACGGTCGTCGCCAGGAGGGTCGAGGTCACGACCCAGGTGTATGCCGACTGGTCGCCGCCAAGGTCAGAGATGATGACGGGCAGGGATGTCGCGACCACCGTTCCGGCAAGGATCGACACGAACATGCCCAGGAGAAGCCCGGATAGTGCCTCGAGTACCTGCCGCTGAGACATGGTGCCGTCGGCGGAGGCGGGGCGCTTGGGGCGCTTGGTGTTTTTCGCCGTGGTGGGGCTTGCGGTTCGTGGCATTGGACTCCGGGATAGATCGTTGACAAATATCAACTATACCCCCTGGCCCGCGCATCGGGCCCCGGCTGATGGCTCGATTGGCGCCTGGCGGCGCGGTCATGTAGTCTCTAATACGGCCTGCGAGCGACTACGTTTTGTCGGGCCAAGCCCATGCGCCCGTAGCTCAACGGATAGAGCATCTGACTACGGATCAGAAGGTTGGGGGTTCGAATCCCTTCGGGCGCACGGTATGCCCCGGAAAGACGCCGATTTCGGTCGTCTCTCCGGGGCTTTTTTTGTTCGTGAAATTTACGTGTGCGGCGCTTTTCGAGCCAAGCGGCCGCTCTGGTCGACTCGACGGAGCG
This sequence comes from Mycetocola miduiensis, assembly GCF_900115155.1. Taxonomy (GTDB): domain Bacteria; phylum Actinomycetota; class Actinomycetes; order Actinomycetales; family Microbacteriaceae; genus Mycetocola_A; species Mycetocola_A miduiensis. Next base: position 406,537 of record NZ_FOVM01000001.1, on the reverse strand, counting down.
GCGGCTGGCCGGCGAGAGCTCGAGACCTTCTATAGAACGTCCGGGGTCCTTGCCTTAGTCGGCTCCTGACGCCGGATAGACGAAGACGTCCACAGAGTTTCCTCGGTAACGGAACCGGATGATGCTCCCGTCCGGGAAACCTTCCAGGTAGTCGCTTCCCAGATCGGACCACGCGTCGATGTCTGCAAAGAGATCGACACCAGGCGGGACACAATTGGCGCCGTCGACCGATTGAATCGAACGATCGACGATCGCGAAGCACTGGAAGCCCTGCTTCTCCTCGAAGTACCACGGCTCGAATCCCCGGTAGGGCTCGTAGCCGCGGATGCTGGAACTCTCGAATCTCGATCCGAAACGATAAGCCAGCAACGAGCGCACGAGAGCGTCTGCCTCGTCCGCGACTGGACTCAAGGTGACATCGGGACGCGGTCCGACGAGCGACGCCACAGTGTTCGCGATGGCAGGAATGGCCACGAGGGCGCCGGCCACGAGCGCGCCGGCCACAAGCGCGCTACGGCGGCGTGTAGCAGTGAGACGATGCCACAGCGACCGCGGCGCGTCCTCACCGGACCCCTCCGGAGTCGCGATGTCGCCTGCAGTGTCCGGCCGACCAGCTCCGGATTCGGTCCTGGTGGAGTCAGCGATCGACGCACCGCCCGCCGCAGCAGGAGCGTCGCGGGTCCCGGCGTCGGCGCCGGCGGGCGAGTCGGCGGTACGTGCCCCCTCAGGCTCCGTCAGCCGTGCCTGCTCTGCGGGGTCGTCCGGTACATCGGGATGCCGCGAGTGTGCCCTCCTGCGGAGAGCCTCCCGTTCGCGTTCAGCGTCTGACGGAGGCGGGGAGGCGTTCATCAGCCGGCCTCCGGCGTGATGTGAACGTAGGCATCCACCCTGTCGCCACGAAACATGAACCGGACAAGGCCCTCGCCGGGCCGTCCCTCGAAACCTTCGAACCCGTCGCCGGACGACGAGACGTCCATGATGAGGTCTGCCGCAGGCGGCGCGCAGCGCCATTCTGAGACGTTGTTGCTTTCCCGGAGCACCGCCACGAGACACGGCGAGTCGAACGCGTTGACCGCGGACCAGATCTCGAGGCCGAGGTATGACCCGTAGGCGCGGAGGGTTGAGGCGTCAATTCCGAACCCGGGCACTTCCGCGATTACCAGTCGGCGAACCTGGCGGTCGGCGTCGGCCGCGGTCAGGTGCAGGGTAGCGTCCGGACGTGTGGACACGAAGAGGACCGTCGAGGCGATCCCGACCGCCATGACCAGGCCGCCGACGACCACGCGATGCGACTCCTCCGCGTTGCTGTCGCGCGTCGCCAGAACAGCCGCGACCACGACGACGACCACGACGACGCTTCCTCCACCGGCGGCGGCTCGAAAGTCGCCGATCCGGACGGCTCCGCCGCTACCTGATCTTCTGCCGAGGCTGTGGTGGCGGGAGCCGGCGTCGGCGCGACATTCGCACAGGCTGCATCTAAGGCCGTGGAAACATTCACCCGACGCGAGACGTCACCGCGATGGGCCGCCTCGAGTTCGCGTAACCTCGCGAGAGCCAGAGGATCGACACCGATGTCCGGATTGCGACCGTACGCCCTCCGACGCAATTGATCGAGCTCGCGGTCGTCTTCGGAAGGGCGCGTGAAGCCTTCCATAGCTGCAAAGTACACCCGCCTGCCCGGGCAAGTCCACGGGTGCCCACGCGTTGGTCACCGCGGGGTAAGGGGCTGACTCACGACCCGAAGATACCGGTACTGGACGTCCGCTTCGCATTGAGCGGTTCGCGACCATGCCTCCCTGATCCGCCAGCTCACTGAAAGCATATGACTGCCTCAGAACCGTGACTGATCCCTAGTATTTGACCGGGTATCCAGGTTGTCCGGTAGCCGTTCCCCATACGGGACGGCAACCATCGCAGCACCAACTGTCTCGAAACTCGAGTGGTCGAAACCGATGAGTTTGGAAGCACTTAGGTTGCGAGACGGTGGGGCCGCTACGGTGATCGCCGTCTCGCGAGGGAACCCCGGCGGGACGGGCTCCGCTTCCGGGGCGCAGTAATCGCCGATGCTGCGCGGGCACACGATTCCTAGTGCGCCCACGGCTCGGAGCCTCGTAGACGCAGTCAGATCGTTTTCCCCGGCGGCTTTGGCCGCTTTGCTCGAACAAAGGCATTCTCCGGACCACGAGCGCCACCGGGGCTCTGGACGTTTGTCGCGGGCGAGGGGCATGCGAGGACGAAGCACGCAGGTCCCGAAAAGGAGTCGCCACTCTTCGCTCTCACTCGAAAATCGTCGCAGCGAAATTATCCGATGAGCGTTGGAAAACTTGAGCAATTTGATATACCCCCGGGGGTATCGTTACGATGAGGTATCAGATACCCCCCGGGGTATGCCCTACCGATAGGAGAAACGAACCTTATGTGCCGAGCTGTGACCTGCAAGACCTGTGGAAAGACGACGTGGGCAGGCTGCGGCCAGCATGTTGACGATGTGATGCGCGGGGTCTCGCGGACCGACCGCTGTCAGGGTCACGACCGCGAGCCGAGCACGGGCGGTTTCTTCTCTCGTCTCTTCTCACGCTGACCACGTCGAAATCGGATAGGAACTGCATGAAAACCATCATCATCGGCGGCGTCGCCGGCGGAATGTCCGCGGCGACACGCCTGCGTCGCCTCGATGAGGCTGCCGAAATCGTCGTCTTCGAGCGGGGCCCCTACGTCTCCTTCGCCAACTGCGGCTTGCCCTACTACGTCGGCGGGATCATTGAGGACCGCGACAGCCTCCTGCTTCAGACACCCAAGTCCCTTGCCGCTCGGTTCCGCCTCGATGTGCGTGTCAATGAGGAGGTCATCCAGATCAATCGCAAGGCGAAGACCGTGCGGGTGAGCAACGTCCTGGACGGCACGACCACGACGGAAAGCTACGATTTCCTCATCCTTGCCGCCGGTGCGACGACGGGCCTACCCCTTTCGGGTCGAGGCGTTCCCGTACGCAGTCTTCGCACCGTCGATGACGTCGATGCCATCACGGCAGTGCTCGAAGACGTCGGCGCCGATGCTCGCGCGGTCGTCGTCGGAGCGGGGTTCATAGGCCTCGAAGCCGTCGAGAACCTCGTGGCTCGCGGAGTGCACGTCACCCTCGTGCAACGTGGCCCTCGGCCCCTCTCCCCTCTCGACCCCGAGATGGCCGGCCCCGTTCTCGAAGCCCTCCTCGATCACGGTGTCGATGTCCACGTCAACAGCACCGTTGTCGACGTCGGCGCGAGTCGGGTGCAGCTCGACGACGGATCCTTCATCAGGACCGACCTCATCATCGAAGCTCGCGGCGTTCGCCCCAACTCGCACCTCGCGCGCTCCGCAGGCATCACCGTCGGGGCAACCGGCGGCATCACCGTCGACGAATATCAGCGCACCAGCGATCCTTCGATCTACGCGGTCGGCGATGCAGTCGAGAAGACGGATGCCATCGACGGGGCCGCGACGCTCGTCACCATGGCAGGACTCGCGAATCGACATGGCCGAACCGCCGCTGACGCCATCGCTGGGATCGCTGAACCCAGCGCTCCGGCACTGGGCACAGCGATCGTCGGCCTTTTCGGGCTCACCGTCGCGATGGTCGGCTGGAGCGAGACCCGTCTAGCGGCATACGGGCGTCCGCACCGGGTGGTGCACACGCATCCGTCCTCGCACGCCGGGTACTACCCGGGTGCCGAGCAGATGTCGATGAAACTGCTTATCGACCCAGAAACCGATGCCATCCTCGGTGCCCAGATTGTCGGTGGCGCGGGGGTGGACAAGCGCATTGACGTCATCGCCACGGCGATGACCGGCGGACTGACCGCCTCGCAGCTATCGAGACTCGAACTGGCCTACGCGCCGCAGTACGGCTCAGCAAAGGACGCCGTCAACATGGTCGGCTACGTGGCCGACAACGTGGCGACAGGATCAACGCAGAGCATTCAGTGGCACGAGGTCGACGACGCCATGGGTGCCGGTGAGACCCTTGTCGACGTGCGCACGGCCGATGAGTTCAGTCGCGGCGCGATACCCGGCGCCGTGTCTCTCCCCCTCGACGAGATCCGCGCCAGGATCTCTGAATTGCCGGACACACCACTCGTTGTTCACTGCCAGGTCGGACAACGCGGCCACACCGCAGCACGACTGCTCACCCAGCTTGGCCGCGATGTGCGCAACCTGGACGGCGGATACCGCACCTGGCTCGCCGGGATGTCCGCGACCGGCACCACAGCCACCACCAATCCATCTCTCGCACACGCCTAGGACCGCTATGTCGACACCAACCGAAGCCCCCATGGAAACCGCCGTAGACAGCCAAAAGAAGATTCTGAACCGCTTGCGCCGCGCCCAAGGCCAGCTGGCGTCAGTGATTACCGCCGTGGAAGCGGGTGCCGAGTGTCGCGACGTGGTCACCCAACTTGCCGCCGTATCAAAAGCACTCGATCGCGCGGGCTTTACAATCGTCTCATCGGCGATGAAAGACTGCATCAGCTCGCCTGGCGACACGGCCGACTCAATCACCGTTGACGAGCTGGAGAAGCTCTTCCTTACGCTCGCTTGAGCGCGGCACTCTCCCGGCCGGGGGCATTGGCCCCACCCCAGCGTCGCTGCCGCCAACGTGGCGCTCGGGTTCGAAGGGCTTATCCGGCGCCTCGATGCGGATGTGGCGCGCGGTCGTGTGCCTGCTCCGTGGACGGATTCCAGCACTGTGGTGCGCAATACGGTCCGAGCCGCCGCGATCGCCCGCAGAGGGTCGTAACCGATCCGCCCGCAGGGTGTGTCTGAACGTGGCACCACCAGGTGACGCGGGTCGGACGATGAGAGTGGCCCACACTGGTGGGCAGGCGACTGCCCACCTCAGGCGGTCTGCGCGGCTCGTGCCCTCCGTCCCAGAGTCAACGCCTGGAAGATCTGGACGAGCCCGGCGATGATGAGCACGATCGCCGCGATCTTGAGCAGGATCACGATCGCTGCCGTGGGAACGAAGAAGATCAGCACACCACCGAGAATGCTGATGATGGCGTAGAAGATGGCGGCACCTCTCGACGCTCTGCTCGACGAGTCCGCGAGGGTTGCTACTCCTTCCACAATCCAGGCGATACCGATAACGTAGGCGAGTATTTCGACCCCGAAGCTGGGATTGATCATGAGATAAACCCCGGCGGCGAGCACGAGCAGGCCGAGAATGATGCTGAGAACGCGCCAGCCAACGCTCTCCGCGGGAACGGTGAAGCTCCGGGCGACCCTCGCGAGTCCGGCGATGACAAAGTACAGGCCGAACAGCCAGGCGACGACGAGGAGCGTCGCATTCGCCCAGACGAAGATGGCGATGCCGATCGCGACAGCGGCCAGCCCGGCGATTCCCAGGGCCAGGCGGATGCCGTTCAGTTGCGACTTGCTGAACTGAGCCGGCTCGACGGTGAATGAGAATGACATGATGCCTCCTGTTCGACTGGCGGGTGTCTTCTCAGGGGGTTTGCTCCGGACGGCCCCGTCGGGACCATGATCGTCCAGTTGCGTGGTTGGTGCCAGCCCCCGAATGACGCGCGTCTCAGGGAACGAGGTGTCCAGCTGCCCTGAACAACTCGTACCATTCGGCCCGAGTGAGCGGGAGGTCGGAGCCGAGGGCCGCTCCCGCGACCCGCTCAGGGCTCGTCGTGCCCAGCACAACCTGCATCTGTGCCGGGTGGCGGGTGATCCATGCCGTCGCGATGGCGATTGGCGGCACGTCGTACTGAGCGGCAAGCCGGTCGATCACGGCATTGAGCTCGGGATATTCCGGAGACCCGAGGAACACCCCGGTGAAGAATCCCGCCTGGAACGGTGACCATGCCTGCAGTGTGATGTCGTGAAGGCGGCAATAGTCAACGATGCCGCCTCCGTCGAGCGTCACCGACTGCTGCTCGCCGAGCATGTTCGCCGCGACGCCCTGCGAGACGACCGGTGAGTGGGTGATCGAGAGTTGCACCTGGTTCGCGACGATCGGCTGCCGCACAAAACGCTTCAGCAGATCGATCTGCCGTGGCGTGTGGTTGGAGACGCCGAAGGCGCGCACCTTCCCGGCGGTCTCGAGCTCATCGAAGGCCCGAGCAACCTCTTCCGGCTCGACGAGCGCGTCGGGCCGGTGCAGCAACAGGATGTCGATGCGGTCGGTCTGAAGGGCGTCGAGCGATCCGTTCACCGATTCGATGAGGTGCTCATAAGAGAAATCGAAGTAGGGGCCATCCCCGACGATCCCGGCCTTCGTCTGGATGGTGATCGCATCGCGGTCGGAGGCGGTGAGCTGCATCGCCTCCGCAAAACGGCGCTCACAGCCATGCAGATCGTTCCCGTACACGTCCGCGTGGTCAACGAAGTCGATGCCGGCGTCACGGGCGGTGCGCACCAGTTCGCGCACCTCGTCATCCGTCTTGTCTTGGATGCGCATCAAGCCGAGGATGACGTTCGGGGCCTCGATGTCGGTGTTCGGCAGGGTGAATCTCTTCACGGAGTTCCTTTCGGGATGGCGGGCTTTCCGTTGGATGCGATGCATGCCCACTTAAGCACTTCCGGTGGTGAAAAGTCCACACGATTCTTCACGCCTGCCCGGGCTCCGTAGTTGCGCTCGGCGCCGCCTCCGGGCATGGAATCGCTCGCCGGTCATCGGAGCGAGTTGCGCGCCTTTTCGGTTAACCTGGTTCGGTGCCGTCGCCTGTTGAGAACTCGGGGGACGCCGTCATGGGTTCACCGGAGTGAGCACAGGGGGATGTCACCGTGCAGTCCCGCGCGTAGGCTCGTCGCCCAAGGAGGCGACATGAAAGCACTGGTGATCGTCGAGTCGATCTGGGGAAACACCGAGCAGCTTGCCCGTGAGGTCGCGGTTGGGCTCGGCGGTGGACACACCGAAGTGGTGGACGCGGCGTCGGCGCCTGCGGGAATCGAGGCGGATGTCGACCTTGTCGTCGTTGCCGGCCCGACACACGCGTTCTCCATGTCGACAGCCGCGACTCGGGAGGCGGCGCGAAAACAGGGCGCTGAGCGCATCCCGGATCGGGGCATCAGGGAATGGATCGAGGCGCAGCCATCGCCGGGCCGCGCGATACCCGTGGCGACCTTCGACACACGGGTCGTCAGCCCACGGCTGCCCGGGTCTGCGGCGAGGAAGGCGATGAAGCGCCTCGTTGCGCTGGGGTTCCGACCCGTCGCTCATCCCGAGACGTTCGGCGTTCACGGGTACTCCGGCCCGTTGGCTGACGGCGAAGCTGAACGTGCGAGACAATGGGGTGAGGAGCTCGCCCGGCTTCTGCCGGTCCAGTGACCGACCCGGTCGCTGAACGCGGCTCATGGTCGGTTCCTGCTCGAGGATTCAGGGGAGCGTGTAGCCACGATGTCGTGGGCATGACCCGGCCGCGCCGCGCCGGTACCCTGAGATCATCATGAGTGACGACGACGAAGTAGACCTTCTGGTGGATGCTTGGGCAGACCGGCTGCCCGATGTGGACTTCACCCCGCTGGATGTCATGTCCCGCCTTCGGCGTGTTGCGCTCCGACTCAACACGCTCCGTGCCGCTGCATTCCGCAGCGCGGACCTCAGCAGCTGGGAGTTCGATGTCCTCGCTGCCCTGCGACGCGCAGAGCCTCCTCATGAGATGAGCCCGATGGAGCTGTCGCGGGCGACGATGATCGGTACCGCCGCGATGTCGAATCGGCTCGAGAACCTCGCTGCGCGCGGCCTGATCGAGCGGAAAGCCAACCCGCGAGACGGCCGGAGCAACCTCGCCCGCCTGACGCATGAGGGGGCATCCCGGGTCGACGCAGCCATGATCGCACTGGTTCGGTCAGAGGCCGAGGAACTCGAGGTCCTGACCAGCCAGCAACGGGCTCAGCTTGCCAGCCTGTTGCGGCTTCTTGGCGGCTCGTCGGGAGGGTAGGCGGGCCGCAGGTGTACCGCGCGTGGAGGGCCGCGCGAAACCGTGAAGTACGGTAACAATGTAGTAGGGTACGAATATGTCTCCCGCGCCCAACCCCCTCGACCTGCTGCTCGAAATCGGCGAACTGTTCCGAGACGACATGGCCCGGGCGTTCGACGGCACCGGCCTCACCGTGTCACGCACGCACCTGCTGTGGGTGCTGGCCGGCACCGGCCCGTCCACCCAACAGGCCCTCGCCAGCGCGATGGAGGTGAGCGCCCGCAATATCACCGGCCTCGTCGACGCTCTCGAGGCCTCCGGTTACGTGAAGCGCTCGCCGCATCCGTCCGACCGAAGGGCGACGATCGTCTCACTCACCGACGTCGGCGAAAAGACGATGAAGACCATGGCACGCGACCACGCGCAGTTGTCGCAGGACCTGATGGATGCCGTCGACCCGGCCGATCGCGCCGGCCTCACCCGTGGACTCGATGCCATAGCAACCCGCCTGCGCGCCCTGATTGCCGCCGATGCCGCTGCGGGGCCCGCCGCCGCTGCGGGGCCCGCCGCCGCTGCGGGGCCCGACACCGTAACAGGGTCCGACACCGTAACAGAAGAGGACGCGTCGTGAGTACTGGCACCGTTGCATCCCACCGCCGGTCGCTGTGGGAGAGCACGAAATACGTCGCCCGGCGTGCGATCACGATGGAGATCGGGATCTGGCAAAGCCTCTACCGGTTCGTCTTCCGGCGGCCGCGGGTGCCGGCAGGCGCTGTCGGGTTCACGTATCACCGGCAGGTCTGGACGATCCTGATGATCTTCATCGGGCTCTCCGCCTTCGAGATCCCGATTATCGACCTCATCGTCCATCGCTGGCCGGTCGTCCGCATCGCGTTCCTCGCCCTCGGCATTTGGGGGCTCACCTGGATGATCGGGCTCGCGCTGGGCTTCATAACGAGGCCGCACGCGGTCGGGCCCGAGGGCATCCGCGTCCGCAACGGTGCTGAGACGGATGTTCCGCTCCCGTGGGATGATGTCGAGTCCGTGAGCCTCGCCAAACAATCGGACGAAGCGAAGGCGCCGCGCGTCACCGTCGACGACGAGGGCAGGCGCACCCTGTGGATGCGCATGCAGAACGAAACCAACATTGAGGTCGCCCTTGAACGCACGAGGCAGATCCGGCTGCCGTCCGGCACCGAGACCGTCGACGTTGTGCGCTTCTGGGTTGACGAGCCGAAGGACTTCCTCGCGGAGGTGCGCAAGCACATCTGACCGCGGGTCAGGTCGCCCCGGTCGCCTTTGCAGACTGCACCGCCGCGCGAATGCCGGCCAGCCAGGGCTCGCCGTGCCCGGGCAACACGATCATCGCGCCGGTCTCAGCGAGCGGAACGAGCGACTCCATCGCCTGCTCGGAGTTCGCCGTCGCAGCACCGGCAATGATCTGCGCACCCCTCGCTCCCTTGTACGGGTCGAGCGTCACCAGGGCATCGCCGGTCAGGAGTGCATCCCGGTCGGGGAGATGCAGGGCACAGTGCCCACGGGTGTGGCCGGGCGTGAAGACGACGGTCGGGTGGCCGGGGACGTCGATGACACCCGATGAGGGCAACATCCTGACGTCACTCACCCCCTTCACCGTCAATGCGCCAGCGGCAGTCATGGCGGCGAGCACCCGGGTGGACCGCGGGTACTTGAGCGGGTAGAGGAACGGCGTGCGTTCGCGCTGGTAGCGGTACGGATGCGCGGCGAGCTCGCGGTCGGCCGCGTGAACCCAGACCGGCACCTGCAGCTCACGCACCGCACGGGCCGCGAATCCCACGTGGTCGAAGTGTGCGTGCGTGAGAACCAGCGCAGAAACATCCGACGGCGACCGGCCGATTTCGGACAGCGCCGACAACAGGTGTGGCCAGGTCGACGGGAACGCCGCGTCGACGAGAGTCACCGCTCCTTCGTGCTCCACAAGGTAACAATTCGTATAGGCGTGTTCAAGACGGTGGATGCCGGGGGCAACGTCGCGGGTGAGGGTCGCCCCACTGCCGGACTTCCGCGTCGCTCGGCCGCCGGACTTCTTGCGGGTCGATGTGGTCATTGTCGCGCCTTCCCTTCTCGTCGAGCGTTCACAGTACGCACGGCCGAATCCGGTGACAAGGGGCTTGCCAGCAGCGGCGAGCAGCGAGCGCGTGCGGGTTTCGCGTCAATGGCGCGCTGCTCCCTCCAACCGGAATTTCCGTCCCTCGCCTGACGTAAACTCGCAGCACACACCACGTCAGGGAAGAAGGTGCCGGATGCCACGGACCGTCATCATCGGAGCAACCGGCCACGTCGGGAGTTACCTCGTACCCCGGCTGGTCAGCGCCGGGCACGACGTCGTCGCCGTAAGTCGAGGCATCCGGCCGCCATATCGGGACGATCCGGCGTGGCAGCAGGTGGAGCGGGTGGACCTCGACAGGGAGTCGGGTGACGCCGACGGCACGTTCCCTGGCGCGATCGCCGACCTGAACCCCGACCTCGTCATCGACATGATGTGCTTCACTCCGGAGTCAGCCGCCCAGCTGGTGGAGGCGCTTCGTGGCCGGGTGCAGTTGCTGGCCAGTTGCGGGACGATCTGGGTTCACGGTCCGGCCGTCGCTGTCCCCACGCGGGAGTCCGATGAGCGCGAGCCGTTCGGCGAGTACGGAATCGGTAAGGCGGCGATCGAAAAGCTGCTTCTCGCCGAGTCGAGCCGGGAGGGTGGACTTCCGTGCACCGTCCTGCACCCGGGGCACATCACCGGCCAGGGCTGGCCGATGGTGAACGCGGAGGGAAATTTCGACCTCCGCGTGTGGGAGGCGCTCGCCGCGGGGTCGGAGCTCGTGCTCCCGAACCTCGGACTCGAGACGGTGCATCACGTTCACGCCGACGATGTCGCGCAGTGCTTCCAGCGGGCAATCGGGCGGCCGGCGATGGCGGCCGGTAAGAGTTACCACGTCGTTTCGGAGCGGGCGATGACGCTTCGCGGGATTGCCGAAACGGCCGCGGGATGGTTCGGCCAGGATGCCCGGCTCTCCTATGGTCCGTTGGAGGAGTTTTTGACGCTGCTCGAACCGGAGCACGCGGCGGCATCCCGCGACCACATCACCCGCAGCCCGTCGATGAGCATTGCGGCCGCGCAGTCAGACCTCGGGTATGCGCCGCGGTACACGTCAGCCGAGGCGATCGCCGACGGGCTCCGGTGGCTTCTCGCCGAGGGCAGGATCGACACCGGAGGGCGGCCGCTCCGGGCCTGACCGGGGCCTGGGTCGGCGAGTGTGCATAACTCCGCCAATCGGCGGCGCGTCGGCGCCACGGTCGCGGATGTCTGCGGCGACCCGGTCGCACGTCGAGAGTGAGGCTGAATCGTGCGCAGCAAGCGTCGACGTCACGTCGACCGCCGTCGACCGTTCAGGCCAGCGACTCACCCGTCGGGTCGTCGGCCGAGACATCCAGCAGCTGCGGGCCGCCGATCGGCGTACCGTCCCATTCCTCAACGACCCACCCGTCGGCCATGCTTCCGTTCGCGATGACGATTCCGGTGTTCGCCAGGGCGTTCGCCGCCGCGTGCTGAACGTCGACGTTGCCCGTCCGCCCCGCCGTCCAGGTCCGGATGGCAGCGCCGTGGCTGACGACGGCAACGGTGCCGTCGTGTTCGCGCTCGATCGCCTCGATCGCGTTGTCGAAGCGGCCGAAGAACTCGTGACCGTCCGGCCCGCCTGGCATCGTCACATCCAGTTCGCCCGCTGCCCACGAGAACGCGACCTCCATGTAACGGATCTGGTCGGCGTAGCTGCTGAGCCCCTCCAGCTCGCCCGCCTCGATCTCGTGCAGGCCCTCGGTGATCCGCCGCGCCAGGCCGCGCTCCTCGGCCAGTGGCTCTGCGGTGAGCTGGGTGCGCAACAGCGTGGAGACGAAGATGCCCTCGATCGCCTCGTTCCGGAGGGCGCCGGGAACCGCTTCAGCCTGACGTCGACCGAGTTCGGTCAGCCCTGGACCGGGGTGCGCGGTATCGAGCAGGCCGAGAACGTTCGCGGGAGTCTGACCGTGGCGGATGAGAAGAAGTCGCATAGACCTCCACCATACGCAAGATACGCCCGCCGGGGTCGGGGTGGTTCCCGCAGGACCGCTGAGCGGTCCAAACTGCCGCTTGGCGTGTCCCGTGAATCGGTCTATGCTTCGTTAACATTCGAACATATCTACGAAGAAGGCATCATGAACACTCTGACGGATCGAACTGCAACGATCTGGACCGACGGCATCCTGCCGTTGCGGATGTACTGGCGTGACCGTCGCTGGCGGGTGTCTGACACACCGACGGCACTATTCGGAGAACCGGAATACGCGCACCCGCTTCTGACGCATTCACCGTCGGTTCGAATCGGCTGGAGGTTCCAGGCGACCGACGACAACGGGGAATCGGTGGTGGTCGACGCGGTGAACATCGAATCGGAATGGGTCATCGTTCGCACCTACCAGTGAGAACGGCTCGGATTTCTCGAGCCGGATGCCTCGCGGTGGCGCGGGCTGCCTCGGATCGTTCCTAGGATGAAGGCGTGACTGCCGCACCCGATCCGTTCCCGCATACAGCCCGGGATGGTCGGTGATGGCCGGGGCGCAGGCGGTGCCACAGGAATCGGGCCGCCGACGCGACGAGGTGAAAGCCGCGACCCGGCGCGCCAACCGGGACCCCAAGGTGCGAGGCTTCGGCCGCGCCGGCCTGATCGCGAACGGCTCCATCCATGTTCTCATCGGCGCCATCGCGATCGGTGTGGCCTGGGGGAGCAAGGGCCAGGCGGACCAGTCCGGGGCGCTTCGGGCCGTCGCAGCCACCCCGGGAGGCGGCATCCTGCTCTGGGCCGCGACGCTTGCCTTGTTCGGCCTCGCCGTTCTGCAGTGGACCGAAGCGGCCCAGGTCGAGTCGGACAAACGCCGTCTGGTCCTCATGCGCCGGATGACGAACATCGCGAAGGCGCTCGGCTACGCGGCGATCGGCGTCGTCGTCGGCTTTTATGCGTTCGGCGGTCGGTCGGATGCCTCAGAGACCTGGCAGGACCTCAGCAGAACCCTGCTCGGCACCCCGGGTGGCGTGGTCGGGCTTGTTGCGGTCGGTGTGCTCGTCGGGACCGTGGGCGGAACCCTCGTCTTCCGGGGTGTGACCCGGAACTTCCGCGAAGAGCTGAAGCCGGTCGATGGTGGCGTGTCGTGGTTCGTCGATGCGCTCGGTGTCGTGGGCCACGTCGCCAAGGGGCTGGCACTCGTCATCACCGGTGCCCTGTTCCTGGCCGCGGCCGCGTTCACGGATCCCGGCCCGGCGCGTGGTCTCGACGGGGCTCTCAAATGGGTGGGGACCTTGCCATTCGGCGATGCGCTGCTCGTGCCGATGGCTAGCGGGTTCATCGCGTATGGCGCCTACCTGTTCGCTCGCGCCCGGTTCCTGCGCAAAGGACCCATGGTCGTGACCTCGATCAACGAGCGCTGATTAGCTTCGGCTGCGGGATCGTTAACGGAAAGTGGCCCGGTCTCCGCAAAGGCAGCGGAGCCGGGCCACGGGGGTGAGGACCCGCGTTACTTGAACGCGTCCTTCACGTTCTCGCCGGCCTGCTTGAGGTTTGCCTTGGCCTGGTCTCCCTGGCCCTCGGCGCGAAGTCGATCGTTGTCGGTTGCGTCGCCGATACCTTCTTTGGCTTTCCCAGCAGCTTCTTCAGCGGCGTTGCCAATCTTGTCTCCGAGTCCCATATGGTCCCTCGCTTTCTGTTGGAGGCGATCCGCGACAATCCGCGGCCGAACTCTTCAAGGGTAGGCGGGGCGAATATGGCGCTCAAGGGCCTTGACATCCGGTGCCGATCTGAGAAGCCAGCTGGTCACAGATCATCCTGCGTGGATCGTTCGTCTGCCAGTTGGGTCGAGCCTGTGCCGTCCGGATCTAGCGGTGGTACCGTGCTTTCCTCGCCGATATTCTCCTGTGCGTCCTGTGACGTACCGCCGCCGGTCGCGGTGCTGCCCGGGCCGATGAGTGCTTCGTCCGGGGCATTCTCTTCACGTGGGTCGCTCATCGCATCTCCTTCTCTCGGTGGCCAGTCTTTCAGGGGCCGGTTCGTCGGGGGCCAGTCTGCCGGTGTGGGCCGAGCGGGTCAAGCGCCGCCGCAGCGCCCCAACCGCAAGGCCTTGACCCGGTCATCGCAACCCGGCTTCACTGGCCGGATGGAATCTTCAGCACTGACCGCGATCGCCCTCGTCTGCACCCTGACCCCCTCGCCGGACCCCTCCAGCAGCGACCTGCTGGCCGACCAGTTCCTCGAAGCGCTCAAGAGCCATGGGGTCGACGGGAGCAAAGTGCGCGTTGTCGACCACGACGTCAAGCCCGGGGTTCAAACCGACATGGGCGAGGGGGACGCCTGGCCGTCGATCCGCGAGCAGGTTCTCGCTGCGGACATTCTCCTGGTGAGCACGCCGACCTGGGCGGGACACATGTCCAGCGTTGCGTCGCGGGTCGTGGAGCGTCTCGACGCGGAGCTCTCGGAGACGGATGCCGACGGTCGGCCGGTCCTGTACGACAAAGTCGCCCTCGTCGCCGTGGTCGGCAACGAGGACGGTGCTCACAAGATCAGCGCGGACCTGTTCCAGGCGCTCAACGACTACGGGTACACCATCCCCGCCCAGGGCGTCTCGTACTGGAATGGCGAGGCCATGCACACCACCGATTACAAGGACCTCGACAGCACACCGGAGGTCACGGCATCCGCTCTGTCAGCTGCGGTGTCGAATGCCGTCCATCTTGCGGGGCTGCTGAAGACGGGTCACTACCCCAAGACGGATTGATCGCCGGTCCGCTTGGCTCCGTGTCAGGGCGAGAGGGACAGGGCGAAGGTCAGGTCCAGAGCGCGCGGCGCCGCCTCCGGGTGGCCGGTGACTCCCGGAGAACATTCACGGCGACCGTGATGACGCCGAGGCGCACCCGGTGCACGAACCCGCCGACTCCGAACGGGCGGGCGGACACCCGGACCAGGAGGCCGCGGTCGAAATGCACAGTCATGCCCGGACGGAACTGGAAGCTCAGATCGAGGTCGTCGTGCACATCGTCCCGGTCGAGGTGGGCCGACTCCCGCAACTCAAGCCATGCATCGGCGCGGAGGGCGTAGTTCGAGCCGAACAGCGGCGGGTGGCCGAGCAGCATCCCCATCGCCCGGAAGTAGGCGGGAAGGTAGCAGGATCGGCCGAACCAGCGCTGGAAGGCGTTCCCGCCGTAGAAATCGGCGGTCCCGGTGATGGCGGATGCTTCCGGGTGCGCATCGAGTGCGGCCACCGCCCGCGCCAGCCAGTCCGTCGGTGGGATGGAGTCGGCGTCCAGCCGCGCGAGGATCTCGCCTCGTGCGGCGTCGAATCCCGCGCTCGTGGCCGAGGGGATGCCGCGCTTCGGCTGGAACACCACGCGAGCGCCGGCCGCGTGCGCGACCTGCGCCGAGTCATCCGTGCTGGCGTTGTCGACGACGATGATTTCGTCGGCCGGGCGGGTCTGCCGAGCCAGTGCGGTCAGGCACGTCTGCAGCATCCCTGCGTCGTTGTAGACGGGGATCACGACGGAGATTCTGCTCACGATCTCAGGATAGAAGGCGGTTTACCGGCCGGCGCAGGGGTTGCGTGGGCATGGCAGCTCGATCTGGCGGGGGCAAGCCCTCCCCTCATTCCACGGCTGAGGATTAAGGTGAAGGACATGGCTGATGAGAATGGCGTCGTGATGACGCTGCCCACTGACCGCCGCGAACGCGACAGCAGTATGGGCGAGCAGGTTCGGATCCTCAACCTCGAGGAGATCCGGGAAGATCTGGCGTCGACAATGGCGGAGATTCGTCGTCGCGTGTCGCTGGGGATGTTCCTCGGAGTGGCCGCCGGCTTCGTCGCCATCATCGTCGCCTCGATTGTCGCCATCGCGACGGGTGACCACGGGCAGGACCGCGGCGGCTATGACCCGCGATAGAACAGACAACGAGAGCGACGAAGAGGCGAAGGAGGAGAAGGAGACTGCGCTGGCGGGGGCTCCATCTGACATCGAACTCGCTGTGCAGGCGCCATCGGATGCCGAAGTGCGCACGCCCCCGAAGGTGAAATTCAAGGACCTTCTGCCCGTGTATCGCCGGGCATTCCGGGAGTTCGGCAAGGATCAGGTCACCGACGTCGCTGCCGGCCTCACCTATTTTGCGGTCCTCGCGCTGTTCCCCGCCCTCCTCGCCATCGTCTCCTTGCTCTCGCTCATCAACCAGGCATCCAACGTGACCGATCAGTTGCTCGCCGTTTTCTCCTCGATCGCCCCTGAGGACACCGTGAAAGCGATCAGAGGCCCGATCGAGGATCTCACGGCGACGCCGGCTGCCGGTCTCGGGTTCGTCGTCGGCCTTGTCGGTGCGATCTGGTCGGCATCCGGATTCGTCGGAGCGTTCTCGCGTGGCATGAACCGGATCTACGGCGTGAGGGAAGGCCGGCCCTACCTGAAGTTCCAGCCGGTGATCCTGCTTGTCACGATCATCTCGCTCGTCATGCTGACCGCGATGGCGTTGATCCTTGCACTGAGCGGCGACATCGCCGAGGCGATCGGGAACTACATCGGAATCGGCGAGACGACGCTTCTCGTGTGGAACATCGTCAAGTGGCCTTTGCTTGCAGTCCTGGCCATGCTGATCCTCGCCATGCTCTACTACGCGACGCCCAATGTGAAGCAGCACAAATTCCGCTGGCTTACCATCGGGTCGCTGACGGCCCTGGTCGTTTGGGCAGCGACGACGTTGGGCTTCTTCTTCTACGTCTCCAACTTCGGCAATTACGACAGGGTCTACGGAACCCTCGGTGGCATCATCGTCTTCCTGCTCTGGCTCTATCTCAGCAACATGGCGATACTGTACGGTGCCGAGGTCGACTCGGAGATCGAGCGGATGCGCGAACTGCGGGCAGGGATCAAAGCGGAGTACGCCGTGCAGCTGCCGCTGCGGGGGACCGCCAGGATCGAAGCGGCGATCGAGGCCGAGGCCAAGTCCGTGCTCGAGGCGAAGAAGACGCGCCAGGAGGGCTGACCCGGTTGAATCGGCGCGGCACAAGGAGATAGCGCCGAGATAAGGATGCTTCGCCACTCGCGTCCTTCGTCGTGCTCTTTTCCTTCCCCCGCGCCGCTCGCACGCTCGTGTGGCTGTGCGCGAGGCATCCGTCAGTTTGCGGCAGCGGCCTCGCGGGCGAGGAGCGATCGCTTGACCTCGACGCCCCAGGCGAAGCCGCCGAGAGTGCCGTCGTTGCGGAGAACGCGGTGGCAGGGAACGAACAGGGCAGGAGCGTTCGAGGCGCACACACTCGCAGCTGCCCGCACCGCCCGGGGGTTGCCGATCGCTGCCGCGAACTCGGTGTAACTCTGGGGGTGCCCGGGACGGATGCGACGCAACTCCGCCCACCCGCGCATCCGGAAGTCCCCGCCGTGCTGGGCGACCGGAACCGAGTCGATCGCCGCGACGTCGCCCTCGTAGTAGGCAGTGACCGCGTTTGTCGCAGTAACGTGACCAGGCTCGATCGCGTCCGGGCGAAGGCCGGGGGCGAGGCGGGCGAGGAGCGTGTCGACGGATGCCGTCCAGCCGGATGCGATGACGGTGCCGTCCGGTCGCGCCAGGATGCCGAACGGGCCGTCTGGCGTGTCGACCGTCTCGTGGATGGCGCGCGTGATGCTGGTCATGGGATTGGTCATGGGATCTCCTGGGGGATCGATGCCTGCAGTTCAGCTGGCGAAGCGGGAAGAGCGGGCGCTGCCGGGAGGCCGGCCGCGCGCCAGAGGTGCAGGCACAGGTAGGACCGCCAAGGTGCGAGGCCCGCGGCGTAGGCGGTCAGAGGTCGGGGCTCACCCGGAAGGCCGAGCCTACGCGCGCCGGTGCGGACGGCGACATCACCGGACAGGAAGACGTCCGGGTTGCCGAGCACACGCATCCCCACGTAGCCGGCGGTCCAGTCGCCGATGCCGGCGATCGCCGTAAGCCTGGCGTGCTGGTCGGCCGGGTCGTCTCCGAGGCTCAGGCTGAGTTCGCCCGAGGCGAGGGCGTTCGCGACCCGCATCACCGTGTCGATCTTCGCCCGGGGACCGACGAGCACATCGCGCCCGGTCGCGGCGATCTGTGCGGCGGTGGGGAACAGGCGGGCGAGTTCCGGACTGTCACCGGCCGGTTCCAACTTGGTGCTGCACGCGGCGGCAAGCCGGTTCAGCTGGGTGCGGGCGGCAGCGACCGTGATCTGCTGCCCGATGATCGCGCGAAACAGCATCTCTTCCGCATCGATGGCACCGGGCAGACGGATGCCGGGGATGGCGGCCACACGCGGCGCCAGCGCTGGGTCGGAGCTGAGGGCCGAGTCGACGGCGACGGGATCCGCGTCAAGGTCGAACAAGCGTCGCACCCGGGAGGTCAGCACGGGAAGGTCGCCGAGGTGGGTGAGCTGGGCATCGAGCCGCAGCACCCGCCCGTCGAAGCGCACGGTGAAGCGGACGGGGCCGCCCGGCAATTGGAGGGTGCGGGAGTACGAGTCAGTCGTGGCGACCTCCACGCCGGCCACCGCGCGCGGGCCCAGCCAGCCGAACACCCCGGCCGCATCGAATGGCGCCCGGAACGGCAGCGAGAGCGACAGCGCACCGGGGGCCGACAAACGTCGCGAGCCTCGCGCGCGGATCTGAACGGGTGTGAGTTCGAACACGTCGGAGATGGTGTCGTTGAACTGGCGGATGCTTGCGAACCCGGCCGCGAAAGCGATGTCGGCGACGGGCAGGTCGGTCGACGTGAGCAGGGTCCTCGCGGTCTGCGCCCGATGCGCCCGGGAGAGGGCGAGCGGGCCCGCGCCGAGTTCCTCGTGGAGAACCCGGGTCAGGTGGCGGGACGAGTAGCCCAGCCGTCCGGCGAGCCCCGGGACGCCCTCGCGTTCGACGACGCCGTCGCCGATCAGCCGCATCGCGCGGGAGGCGAGGTCGTTGCGCAGGTTCCACGCGGGCGTGCCGGGCACGGCTTCGGGCAGACACCGTTTGCATGCCCGGTATCCGGCCTCGTGCGCGGCGGCGCTCGTCGCGTAGAAGGTGACGTTCTCCGGTTTCGGCGTCCGCGCCGGGCAGGAGGGGCGGCAGTAGATTCCGGTCGAGCGCACCGCGGTGATGAATTGCCCGTCGAAGCGGGAATCCTTCGCCTGGATGACGCGGTAACGCTCGGTGAAGTCCATGCGTTCAGCCTGACACAGCGGATGCCGTCGAGCTAGCGGAAATCGGACATCGCCGTGCGGCTGCCGGGGCGGCGCGAGAGCACGAGGTAAGGAGATAACCGCGAGGTAAGGATGGAGACTGGGACTCGTCCTTATCTGGCGTCTATTTCGTTATTCCGGGTTGTCGCGGAGCCAATCGTCTGGTGGATCCGGCTGCGAATCGGGGTTCGAGCCCCTCAGCTTCGCCGTCAGGGTTGCGAGCTGGCGCAGTTCGGCGTCGCTGAGCGCAGAACCCATGAGGTCGGTGATGGTGCCCATGTGCAGGCGCGCGACGTCGCGGTACTGGGCGAAGCCGGCATCCGTTATCGCGACGATCGTCCCGCGTTTGTCGGTGGGGTCAGGATGCTTCGACACGAATCCGCGAGCGACCAGCCGGTCGATGAGACGGCTGACGCTGGGCTGGCTCAGCAACACGAGCTGGTTGATGTCGCGAAGCCGGGCGCGGTGTTCCGGCTGCAGTGAGAGGTTGAAGAGCACGTCGTACTCATTGAGCGACATCGTGCGCGTCGGGAACTCGGAGGCGAGCACGCGGATGACCCCGACCTGCGCGCGAAACAGCGACTCCCACGCAGTTACCGCCAGTTCACGATCCGTCATTGGGGCCTCCCTGACGATCTAGCCTAGGGGGTTCCGTTCCGGTTGCCGGTTCCGTGCCAGGGGTGGGCCGGGTCGCGCCGCGGTAGAGCAGGACGAGGCCGGTGATATTCGTCGCGATCCCGACGAAAACGAGGAGCAGACCCACGAATAAGGCCACGACATCGCCGGCGAAGAACCATTGAGCGGCCAGAAGGATACCGCCGGCGACAATCAGGAGTCCAGCTCCAAAGCACGCGACACCGATCAGGGTGCCCCGCGAGAACAGCCGGGGCGGAGGCGGCGCGGCATCCGGGTTGTCGGGGCTCATCTTCTCAGGCTAACGCGCCGCAGCGAAGGCTGCCGGTTAACAGATTGAGGGCCGGTCGTAGAGGCTTACGACCGGCCCTCCCCTTGCACCAAGAGTGTCCTGCAATCACATTCCGCGGTAGCTGCCACAGCAAACAACTAACGCTCTTACGAATATATAACGGAAAGGTAACAGCGTCTAGTTATCCAAACGTTATTTTTCTGGGAGTTTTCTCCAGCGCTGATTCCCGCTTGCTGTCGGCCTGCCAGGTGCACCCGTTTACGGGATGCAGGCGACCTGCGCTCTCGAGAGCATGGCGGTGACAAATGCTCGTGGTGGCGTCTACTCGCGATCAACCGGCCGCAGCGGTGCCCACAAGACAAAGGAGTCCGACCCAATGTTGACCAAAGCTCTCCTCGTACGGCTTGAGGCACTGCCAGGCAAGGAAACCGACCTCGCCAACTTCCTCACCGAAGCGCGGTCGATCGTGATGAACGAGCCAGGCACCATCGCGTGGTTCGCCATCCGGTTCGGCCCCTCGGCCTTTGGCGTGTTCGACGTGTTCCCCGACGACGAATCCCGAGACGCCCACCTCGCCGGCGGTGTGGGTCAGGCGCTCGGGCCCAACACCGGCGTCCTCTTCTCCGAGCCGCAGGTCGAAAAGATCGACATCCTCGCCGACAAGATCCCGTCGTAGCAGCTGCGACGATGGTGCCGTCGAGGGATCGCTTGGGCGATGCCCCGAAATGGGGAGCCGGCCGCTGGGTAGGTTGCGCAATATCATGATGCGAGCTTGTCGCGACTTCACGCACAGCCGTGAGACCGATGGAAACGCTAATGCTCCCGTCCCGCCCCCGTCGTGCCCCGGCTGCAGAGCTTTCGACCCGGACCACGCGACGCCGACGGCTCGCCCTCGCGATGGTCGCCGTGCTGACACTCCTCGGGAATCTCGGTGCGCAGGCGAGCATCGCAGCGATCGACCCGTCCTGCGCCGCGACCATGACCGAGACGCCCACCTGCGGCGGCGGAGGAGGCGGAGGCGAGTACGACCCGCCACCTCCCAGCCCAGCGGAGATCACCAACCGCGCCAGTAGTTCAGCCGCGGGGAAGGTCGGAGTCGGCTACTCATTCCAGTACACGCAGCAGGGAACCGCGACCGGCCCGTACGCCGTGTCCTCGGGCGCCCTGCCACCGGGGCTGACACTCTCGGATTCCGGCCTCATCTCCGGCGTGCCGACGGCTGCCGGGACGTTCGGTTTCTCCGTCACGCAGCAGACCTCGGTCAACACAGCCTCGGCAAACGACTCGATCACTATTGCCGCACGTTCGGTCCCGAGCGCCCCGACCGGTGCGAGCGCGAGCATCGCCTCGACGACCTCCATCGCGCTGGCATGGGCAGCTCCGGCGAGTTCTGGCGACGACCCGGTCACGAGCTACGCGATCTCATGGGCTGGCGGTTCAAGCACCGCGACTGGTCTCTCGGCGACCATCACCGGACTGACCACCGGCACGGCATATTCGTTCTCGGTGGCAGCGGTATCTGCGGCCGGCACCGGCGCGGCCACCGTCGCGAACACCGTGACCCCCGCGGGGCGCCCGGGGGCTCCAACGATCACCTCCGCGACGCCTGGCAACGGCCAGCAGACGCTGGTGTGGTCCCCAGCGGCCGACAATGGATCCGCGGTGACCCAGTACCTCGTTGAATCAACCACCGACTCGGGGACATGGAGCCTGGCAGCGGCCACCCAGGGTGGTGTCTCGGCGGTCGTAACCGGTCCGACAGACGGCACCGTCGTGTGGTTCCGCGTGACCGCGATCAACGGACTTGGGGCGGGCAGCCCGAGTTCGTCGATGCCTCTGAGGTTCGCGGCCCAGCCGGGGGCCCCTGTCGTCAGCGCGACACCGGCCGATGGAAGTGTGTCGGTGTCCTGGACGGCGGCAGAACCGAACGGGTCACCTGTCTCGTCGTACAGCGTTTCGGTTTCTCTTGACGGTACGGTCGTCCGCGAGGCGTCGAGTACGACGCCCACGTCGACTGTTCTCACCGGTCTCACCAACGGCACCGCATACCAGGTGACCGTAGCTGCGACCAACGGCATCGGCGCTACGACGAGTTCCGGCGTGATGGTCACCCCGCGTGGCATTCCCGGTGCGGTATCCGATCTTGCCGCGTCCTCGGGCGACACCGCGTCGATCCTGACCTGGTCAGCAGCCGAGCCCAACGGCGACGCCGTAACATACACGGTCGAACGCAGCGACGACGGCGCGCACTGGTCGACGGTCATGGTCACCCCTGCGACGACCCAGACCCTCAACGAGCTCACGAACGGGACCCGGTATTCGTTTCGGGTCACGGCACACAACGCCGCCGGTGCGGGCATGTCAAGCGCGATCATCACGGCAACCCCGTACGGCGTCCCCGGTTCCCCCGATGACGTCGCGGCCGTACCTGGCGACGGCGCGGTGGCTGTTACTTGGGCGGCACCGACTTCAGACGGCGGTCGCGCGGTGACCACCTACACGGTGCAGAGCAGCACGGACGGCACCACGTGGACGAGCAGCGCGCCGACCTCGAAGACGGCGCTTACAATCGATGGGCTCGTGAACGGCATATCGGTCTCGTTCCGGGTGCTCGCGACGAACGCACGCGGTACCGGCGCACCGAGCGCGATCGTGACCACTTCGACCTTCGGCGTCCCCGCAGCCCCCGCGATCGGGACCACGACGGCACAGGACGGCGCCGTGGTCGTCCGCTGGGCCACTGCGGACCCGAACGGCGCCGCGGTCACTGGCTACGTCGTGGAAGTGTCGACCGGTGACCCGTCGGAATCGTCAACCTGGTCGATCGGCGCCACGGCGGATGACTCGGCCACGAGCGCCACGGTAGACGGATTGACCAACGGCACGGCGACCGCGTTCCGGGTCCGTGCCGCGAACGCCCGGGGCGAGAGCGCATCGAGCGCGGTCGTCACCGCCACTCCTTTCACCGTCCCGGACGCCCCGGATCTTCTGGCCGCGAAGCCGACCGACCAGGGCATCACGATCCGTTGGGGCGCGCCGTCATTCAATGGCGGCTCGGTGATCCTGGGGTACATCATTGAGCGCAGGACGGTCGACGGCGTTTGGGAGGACATCGCCAACCAGTCCTCGTCTGACCGGACCACGACGGACACCGGTCTCGCGAACGGCACGGCGTACTCCTATCGGGTGTCGGCACAGAACCTCGCGGGGCGATCCGGGCCGAGCACTCCCATGTGGGCGACCCCACGTAACGTCCCCGGTGCGCCGACCGGTCTCGCCGCGACGCCAGGCGATGGGCGTGCGCAGCTGAGCTGGACCGCGCCGCAGTGGGACGGCGGGAACACCATTACCGGATACGACGTGGAGCAGCGCACGGACGGCGGGACCTGGGTTACGGTCGACACTCTCCGGGGCAGCACCGCCACGGTCACCGGCCTGGTGAACGGCACCGAGTATGAGTTCCGCGTCGTCGCATCGAATGACGCGGGGACCGGGGCGTCCAGCGCCACAACGACGACCACGCCCCGTGGGGTTCCCGGTGCACCAGGGACGCTGGCCGCCGAGCCGGGCGTCGGTTCTGTCACGCTGACCTGGTCGCCCCCTGCTGATGACGGCGGTGCCCGGGTAACCGGGTATGTCGTCGAGCAGCAGGACGGCGTTGCCTGGGCAGTCATCGCCACGACAGACGGTCTGACGACGTCGATCACCGGTCTACCGAACGGTGAGGACGCTACGTTCCGAGTCCGAGCGTCGAACGCCGCAGGCGACGGAACCATCGCGCGCGTCGTCACGACTACCCCGAGGACGGTCCCAGACGCACCGACCGCGCTCGTCGCCGTCCCAGCAGACGGGGCAGTGACGCTTTCCTGGACGGCACCGGTCTGGGACGGCGGGGCTCGGATCAGTAGCTACCGCGTCGAGTCCTCGGCAGACGGTGAGACGTGGCAGTTGGTCGGCACGGCGTCGGGCACTACGACGACGGTGTCCGGGCTCTCGAACGGGTTGACGGTGCAATTTCGGGTCGCGGCGCAGAACGTCGCCGGGGCCAGCGTCGCCTCGGGTGCGGTGTCGAGCACCCCGCGGACCGTCGCCGGAGCACCTACCGGGCTCCTCGCGACGCCGGGCGCCGGACACGCAGACCTCGCATGGGTCGCACCGGTCGCCGACGGTGGCGCAGCCGTCGCCCGTTATATTGTGCAGGCCACGCAGGACCGCGGTGCGAGCTGGAGCGACGTCGGATCGACCTCCGACGTGTCGTTGCGGGTCGATGGCCTCGAGAACGGGACCGCGGTCGGTTTCAGGGTCATCGCAGTGAACGCCGCCGGGCGCGGCGCCCCCGGGACCCCGGTTACGGTGACACCCCGGCGATCGCCGGGCGAGCCGCGCGCCGTGTCGGCTGTGCCTGCAAACGGTTCGGTCCTCCTGAGCTGGTCTGCTCCCGCGTCCGACGGTGGAGCCTCCATTGAGGGCTACCTCATCGAGGTCGCCGACGTTGACGGCTCATGGGGGGATCCGCAACAGGTAGACGGTACGACGACCACCGTTTCGGGCCTCGAGAACGGCAGGGAGCACCGTTTCCGGGTGGCGGCAGTGAACGCCGCCGGATCAGGGGTCTGGAGCGACGTCGCCACGACGACCCCGTTCGTCTTCACGCCGCACTTCACCGACGGCTCCGGCACATCGCTCGCCGGCCGAACGCTCACCGTCGGCGACGACGTCATATTCTGGGCGGATCAGCTGCCGGTGGGTGCATTCGTCTCGATCGAGCTGCACTCGACCGTGATCGTGCTCGCGAACGGCATCGTCGGGACCAACGGAACAGTGAGGCTCGCGGCAAGGATCCCGCACGACGTCCCCGCCGGATCCCACCACCTGGTCGCCCTCATCGAAGGGGTGGGCACCACAATCGCACCGGTCGAGGTTGCCGTACAGGTCGCGCCCGCCCCGGTGGCGATTGCACCTTCCGCGCCGGTTCCGGCGGCGACTGCACCTGCCGCCGCCCACGCACCAGCGGTCCGTGAAAACGGCACGCTCGCCTCCACCGGTTCGGGCGGGACAGCGGAGGCAGCCACCGTGAGCCTGGCTATGCTGCTCGCCGGTCTCGGCGTCGTCCTTGGTCGCAATCGACGGCGTCAGCCCGGCTAACCGGAGCCGACCGACCCAGCGGCTGGCGAGGATCAGCTTCCACGAATGGGTTCGCGTCCTGAGGGCGTACTACTCGGCCAGGACCGTCTCTTTGGGGTAGGTCCAATGGCCGGGTACCGACTTGACCCGGAATGGGGCTTCGCCTGACGTCTGGCAGAGAACCGCTCGAGTCGCAAGGCCGGGCGTCCACGCAGACTCGCGGCATAACATCGGGACGGTGTCGACTTCGTTGCAGGACCCCGCCCCCGTTCCCGTGAATCTGCCCGACGACGGTTTCGTCCGGGTGAGGGGCGCGCGCGAGAACAACCTCCGGAACGTCGATGTCGATGTGCCCCGCGGCTGCATCGTCGCCTTCACCGGGGTGTCAGGGTCGGGCAAATCGTCGCTTGCGTTCGGCACGATCTTCGCCGAAGCCCAGCGCCGGTTCCTCGAATCCGTCGCACCGTATGCCCGGCGGCTCATCGCCCAGGGGCACACGCCACACGTCGACTCGATCACCGGGCTGCCTCCCGCCGTCGCGCTTCAGCAACGCCGAGGCGCACCGAGTGCCCGCTCGACGGTGGGGACGCTCACCACCCTGTCGAACTCGATGCGCATGCTGTTCTCCCGCGCCGGCACGTACCCGCCCGGTGCCCCGCGTCTGGATTCGGATGCCTTCTCGCCCAACACAGCGATCGGCGCCTGCCCACGCTGCCACGGTCTCGGCATCGCACACACCGTGACGGAGTCGTCAGCAGTGCACGACCCGTCACTGAGCATCCGTGACGGAGCGATCACCGCGTGGCCCGGCGCCTGGCAAGGTAAGAACCTGCGGGACGTCGTCGCGGAACTCGGCCACGACATCGACATCCCGTGGCGCGATCTTCCCCGCGCCACCCGTGAGTGGCTCGTGTCCACCGACGAACAGCCGGTCGTCGAGGTGACACCACAGCGGGACCGGGTCGCGAAGCCGTACAAGGGCCGGTTCTGGAGCGCGAAAAGCTACATCCTGCACACCCTCGCAGATTCGAAGAGCGAAACGGCGAGGGCACGGGCGCTGCGCTTCGTCGACACCGGCCCGTGCGACCTCTGCGGCGGCAGCGGCCACACCCCGGCGGCGCTCGCGGTCACCTTCGCCGGCCATACGATCGCGGATCTCAACCGGATGCCGCTCTCCGGCCTCGCCGACGTCCTCCGGCCGACGGCGCGGCTGAGTACCGCGACGGCGGCGGTATCGTCAGCGTCATCCGGTGAGGTAACCGAGGTCGCCGTGACGATCGCCGCGGACCTCCTTGCCCGGATCGAGGTGCTCAGTGGGCTCGGCCTCGGTTACCTCAGCCTCGCGCGCAAGACGCCGACGCTCTCGCCGGGGGAGATGCAGCGGCTGCGCATCGCCACCCAGCTGCGATCCGGTCTGTTCGGCGTGGTCTACGTGCTCGATGAGCCGTCGGCGGGGCTGCACCCGGCCGACGCTGAACCGTTGCTCGTCGTACTCGAGCAGCTCAAGGCATCGGGTAACACCGTCTTCGTCGTTGAACACAATATGGATGTGGTCCGCCACGCCGACTGGCTGGTTGACGTGGGCCCCCGGGCGGGTTCCGGTGGCGGTTCGGTGCTCTACAGCGGCCCGGTTTCGGGGCTCGCCGAGGTCGAAGCATCCGTCACCCGACCGTTCCTCTCCCGCGAGCAGGGGATCCAGGCGGTGCAACCGGAACCCCGCCCCATCGAGGACTGGCTCGAGCTCTCCGGGGTGACCAGGCACAACCTCCGCGACCTTGACGTCTCCGTTCCCGTCGGCGTGCTCACGGTGGTGACCGGGGTTTCCGGGTCCGGCAAGTCGACGCTCGTCAGCCGGGTCCTTGCCGACACCGTTCGGGCGGCCCTCGGTGGGCATCGTCCGGGGGCGGCAGAGCCTGTGTCAGATGCGGCAGACGCCGAGATCGACAACACCGATGCCGTCGACGCCGCAGCATCCGTCGCCGGAGTAACCGGGCTCGATCGGATCGACCGTCTGGTGCGGGTCGACCAGAAGCCGATCGGCCGCACACCTCGATCGAACCTCGCCACGTACACCGGGTTGTTCGATGCGGTGCGGGCGACGTTCGCGGCGACTCCGGATGCCGCCGGTCGCGGTTACGACGCAGGCCGGTTCTCCTTCAATGTCGCGGGCGGGCGTTGTGACACCTGCCTCGGGGAAGGGTTCGTCACGGTCGAACTGCTGTTCCTGCCCGGCAGCTACGCGCCGTGCCCCGTCTGCAACGGTGCGCGGTACAACGCCGAGACCCTTGAGATCCTTTATCGGGGAAAGAACATCGCCGAAGTGCTCGGCATGACGGTGGACGATGCGACGACGTTCCTTGCCGACGTCCCCTCGGCGGCGCGCAGCCTCACGACATTGGGCGACGTGGGACTCGGATACCTGCGCCTCGGCCAGTCGGCAACGGAGCTCTCAGGCGGGGAGGCCCAGCGGATCAAGCTCGCCACCGAGCTGCAGCGGGCCAGGCGCGGCCACACGCTCTACCTGCTTGACGAGCCGACCACCGGGCTGCATCCCGCCGACGTCCGGCTTCTCATGACGCAGCTCAACCGGCTGGTCGACGCCGGAAATACCGTCGTCCTCGTGGAGCACGACATGGATGTTGCCGCGACCGCGGACTGGATCATCGACATGGGGCCGTCAGGTGGTGACGCCGGTGGGCGCATCCTGGCGGCCGGCGTCCCCGCGACGGTGGCGGAGCATCCGGAAAGCCGAACTGCGCCGTACCTGGCCGCCCGGCTCGCGGAACTCGCGGCCTGAGGCCCGCGGCGAGCGGGGTTCGCGCGCACAACAGGGCATGATGCTGCCGGGCAACGCCCAACAGGAGAAACAGGCGGGTTCTTGCCCTTGTCTCCTGTGGGGCGTCCGCGATGGGCTAAACGAAGTCGGGCGACGGGGTCGACGAGTGGCGGATCACGACGTCGGCGTGACGGTCGAACCGGTAGCCGACGCCGCGCACCGTGCGCACGATGTCCTCGTACCGAGCGAGCTTCGCGCGCAGGCGGCGCACGTGCACGTCGATGGTCCGCTCGTTGGGTACTTCGTCTTCGTCTCCGGCTTTCCACAGCGACGAGATGAGCTCGGCGCGGTCGATCGTGCGGCCTTCACGGAGCACGAGGTACTGCAGCAGCTCGAACTCCTTGTAGGTGAGGCTGACCGCTTCGTTGTCCAGCACGAGGCGCTTGCGCGAGATGTCGATGACGACACCGGAGTGGGCCCGGTCGAGCTCCTCTTCCTCTTCGGCCTGGCGGTGTTTCGCGAGCGCGGATGGGTCCTGCAGGGCGAGCCGGACGACATCGACATCGCGGCCCCCAGCGCCCTCAGGGGCGAGGGCGACGGCGGCGTAGGTCTCGGACTCGGGTGCGAGGTCCGCAGCCAGTGCCTTGAGGGCCTGGACGATCGCGCCGAGGCTCGTGCCGGCGGCGGCCGCCTTGGCGTCGTCGATACCGACGTAGAGAACGAAGCCGCGTGCTTCGGTTCCCGCCGGAACGGCCCGGAGCCGGGGAGTGGTCGACGGCGAAGACGATGGGGTGGTTGAGGGGGCAAATGAGGTTGCGTGTGCGAGTGACATCAGGATGTTCCTTTGGATGATGAGGTGCGTCGAACCGCGGCCCCGCAGAGTGCGGGTTCGGCGTTTGCCGGATGTGGCGGCGGTTCGGAATGTGGCCTGTGCGTGGCCGGAACGGATGCGGAGTGTGGCATCCGGGACGCGAGCGACGACGAGATCGGTCGGCGGGCGCGTGGCGACGGATTACGCGGTTAGCGACACATTCGACAACACATGACTGCGCTGCCGGCCATCATCTTGCCGGCAGTTCCACGAGGCTCGATGGAGCTCAAGGGGAAGGCTTTATCAGTCATGTCGAGAAGTTAACAGCACCGCGTCGAAGTGTGTCAAATCTTTGCACCGGATGACGATAAATCGCGTGAAATGCAAGATCTTGCGTCACAAATGCCGTCGGGAAGAAGAATCTTCGGACCCTTTGCCGCGGCATCTGCCGATGCGCAAGGAACTGCGGGGCGTTTTGGGGCGCGATCGACGGGATCGTGTGCCCCCTGGAGCGGTCGCGGCTCGGTCTCAAATGGCTGGATGGGCCGCTGCTCGGTCGTCAGTGGCGCGAGTCGTCGCCGAAACGCGACCATGACCGACCGAGTAAAACCTCGCACCGGACGATGCAGGATGCCGCCCGCGTGGAAGAGGACGTTCTAGACCAGACCGTAGAGGCGGTCGCCCGCGTCACCGAGCCCCGGAACGATGTATCCGTGCTCGTTGAGGCGTTCGTCCATGGCGCCGAGCACAATGGTCACGTCGCGTCCCTCTGTGGCCTTCTCCAGGGCGGCGATCCCTTCGGGCGCAGCGAGCAGGCAGATGGCCGTCACGTCGACGGCTCCGCGCGCGAACAGGAACTCGATGGCCGCGCCGAGCGATCCACCGGTGGCGAGCATCGGGTCGAGCACGAAACACTGGCGGTCGGAGAGATCGTCGGGCAGGCGCTCCGCATACGTGGCCGGCTCAAGGGTCTCTTCGTTGCGCACCATGCCGAGAAAGCCGACTTCGGCGGTCGGCAGAAGCTTCACCATGCCCTCGAGCATGCCGAGCCCGGCGCGCAGAATCGGGACGACGAGGGGCCGCGGCTGGCTGATGGCAAGGCCCATCGTTGTGGTGACCGGGGTCTCGATCTCGACCGGCTCGGTCCGCACGTTGCGTGTCGCCTCGTAGGCAAGCAGCGTGACGAGTTCCTCCGTGAGGGCGCGGAACACCGGCGAGGGTGTCGTCCGGTCCCGCAACACGGTGAGCTTGTGGGTGATCAGTGGGTGGTCCGCTACGTGCACTCGCATTGTCTAAACCTACCGCGTGAGGGCCGGATCCACTGTCGACGAAGCCAGGGACTGCACACGCTGTGTCAAACCGTTCGCAGGACGAGCCACGGTGGCTGATCTTTGGATGGACGGCCCGCCTAGGCTGGAGACGCAAAGATGGAGGATCATGCCGTTGCCCGTCGATTCCAGCGATCAGACCTGGATGCTCCGCGCCCTCGATGAAGCGCGAGCAGCGTTGACGACATCAGATGTCCCGGTCGGTGCGGTCATCGTCGGCACCGACGGCCGTCTACTCTCGACCGGACGCAACGAGCGTGAGGCACGCAAGGACCCGACCGCCCACGCGGAGGTGGAGGCGATCCGGGCCGCAGCGGCGGCATCCGGGAACTGGCACCTGACGGATGTGACCCTCTACGTCACCCTTGAGCCGTGCGTCATGTGCGCGGGAGCGATCCTCTCGGCGAGGATTCCCCGGGTCGTCTTCGGCGCGTGGGATGAGAAGGCGGGCGCTGCGGGCAGCGTCTACGACGTTCTGCGGGATCGTCGGCTCAACCACCGGGTCGAGGTCGTGGCCGGTGTCGAAACGGATGCCTGTGCCGCGTTGCTCACGACCTTCTTCCGCTCCGCCGACCGCCCGGACTGAGAGATCAGCGGACCACAACCGTCGGCCCGGAGAGCCGGGCGAGGATGCCGTGACTCACGGAACCGAGCAGGAAGCGGGCGACCGCGCCCCGGCCGTGACTTCCGACCACGATGAGCGAGGCATCCTCCGCCACCTCGGAGAGGACCGTGATCGGGTCCCCTTCGGTGACGATCCGGTGTACCGGAACGTTCGGATGCGCTCCCATCACGTTGTCCAGCGCACGGTCTAGAGTCTGGTTGCCGATCTCGGTCAGATCCTCGACGTACTCGACGGGGAAGGCCAGGTCGTAGCCGTAGACGACCGGGTTCGGCCAGGCATTCACGGCGATGAGGGGCTGGCCGAGCCGGTCGGCCTCCTCCGCGGCGAACACGAGGGCACGATCGGAGATCCGTGAACCGTCGACCCCGGCGACGACCCCTTCGCGGCCGGCGACGTCGATGGCCGGAATGACCGCCACCGGCGTGGTGCTTGCCGCCGCGATGCGGAAGCCTCGGTTGCCGTGCCTGCGCGACGTGTCCTTGCTGGTCGAGTCGCTGCCCACGACGACCATGTCGGCATCCTGCGAGAGAGTGATGAGGTCCGCCTGAGGGTCCCCCACCCGGGTTTCCGTTGTCACATCGAGCTCCGGTGCCACCGACCGTGCCAATTCCACCGCCGACGCGAGCATCTGGTCCACGTCGGATCGAGCGGCATCCAGCAGCCCTGTGCTGCCGGCTCGACGCATCCCCTCGTCGACGATGTGAACCAGGTGGAGCCCGAGGCCGCGTGAACTCGCTCGCTCGGCTGCCCAGCGCACCGCCATCCTGCCGGTGTCGACATTCTTGACACCGACCAGCATCCGTGTGGCCATTGCGTCCCCGCTCTCTGTTTGGTGTTCAGGTCGCTTTCTTCGCGGCGGCCTTAGCCGCACGTTTGGTCTCCCGCACGCGGGAGAGCGACTCGGCGTCGACTATGTCGGCGACGGACCGGTAGCTTCCATCGTCGCCGTACGATCCCGCCGCGTCTTGCCAGCCGGATCCGGTGAAGCCGTACTGCTTGCCCAGAAGCGCCACGAAGATGCGCGCTTTCTGCTCGCCGAAGCCGGGGAGGGCGGTGAGCCGCCGATATACCTCGTGCCCGTCCGGGTCGCCGCGTGTCCAGAGGGCGGATGCGTCGCCGTCCCAGTTGTCGACGAGGCTGCGGCACAGCGCCTGGATGCGCGCGGCCATGTTCCCGGGATACCGGTGGACTGCGGGCGGGGTGCGGCACAGCTCGACGAACGCCTCGGGGTCCTGGTCCGCAATCGTCGCCGCGTCGAACGAACCCAGCCGGTCGCGGATCTTCGCCGGCCCGGCGAACGCCGTCTCCATCGGAACCTGCTGGTCGAGCAGCATGCCGATCAGAAGGGCCAGCGGATCCGCTGAGAGCAGCTCGTCAGCGTCAGGATCCCCGGTGATACTCAACTGCGGCGTCATGTCTCATGCCTATCATGCAGCCGGGAGAAGTACGAGTCTTTCTGCAGGGAGGCGGGGACGGGGCTCGTTCCGGTCAGTCTTCGCTCCCCAGAACGATCTGTTCCGTTGCCGGGGCATCCGGGGCTGGGCGCCGGTAGACGTCCGGTTCGAGGTAGATCACGCGCGCTGCCGGAACGGCGGCCCGGATGCGTTGCTCGATCACGTCGATGTAGCCGGAGACGACGCCCAGCGGCAGGTCGGTTGCAAAGCCGAGCTTGGCGGCGACGAGAAGTTCGTCAGGGCCGAGGTAAAGCGTCTTCATGTGGATGAGCTTCTCGATCTCACCACCGCCTTCGATAGCGGCGGTGATCGCTGCGGTGTCCGTGTCGGTTGCGCCCTCGCCGACGAGGAGACTCTTCGTCTCAATGCCGAGCACAACCGCCACGAGGATGAGGAGGGTGCCGATGAAGAGTGTGCCGATGGCATCCCAGGTTCCGTCACCGGTGATCACACTGACCGAGACACCGATGAAGGCGAACGCCAGGCCAAGCAATGCGGCAACATCCTCGAGCAGGACGACGGGCAGTTCCGGAGCTTTCGCCCGGCGGATGAAGCTGACCCAGGACTGCTTGCCACGAACCAGGTTGGATTCGCGGACGGCGGTGCGCAACGAGAAGGACTCGAGCCCCATCGCGATGGCCAGCACGACGAGGGGCAGCCACGGCACCTCGATCGGGTGCGGGTTCTGCAGTTTCTCGATGCCCTCGTAGATCGAGAACACACCACCGATCGAGAACAGGATGATCGCGACCACGAAAGCGTAGACGTAGCGTTCCCGTCCGTAACCGAACGGATGCTCCTTGTCTGCTGCCCGCTTCGCCTGGCGCCCGCCGAAAATGAGCAGGAGCTGATTGCCGGCGTCAGCGAGCGAGTGCACGCTCTCAGCAAGCATCGACGACGAACCCGAGAACAGAAACGCGATGAACTTGGTGACTGCGATACCGACGTTGGCCAGGAACGCCGCGAGAATCGCCTTGCTTCCTCCGGATGCGCTCACAGTCGGTCTCCTTCTGATGCGGGGACTCTTGCGAGGAAGTTTAGTAACTGTTCGAGGCGACCCGCGCGCGGTAGACAAAAGGGCTCAGCGGGTGCAGGGCGGCGAGGTCGAGGAGCGCCTGCACGCCGTCGAGTGGGCGGCCGAGCGGCTCTGCCAGGGTTGCCCCGGGTGCACGGGCGGCAAGTGCCGCCGCCAAGGCGTTCCGCACCGGCGCTGCGCGGGTCGCGAGTGCACCGACGGCGCCGACCCGGGCTGGCTGGCCTGCCTGCCAGCCGACACTCGATAGGGCGCTCGCCGCTGAGTGAGCGAGCTCGCCGGCTGCCGCGGTGATGATGCCGTTGGCGGTCTCGTCGCCCGCCGTAGCGGCATCCACGACGTCCCGGCAGAAGGAGGCGATCAGCGAGACCCGCTTCGGACTCGCCTGCACCACCATGTAGACCTCGTCGAGCGGGCCGAAGCGTTCGACTGCCCGTGCTTCGAGGCTCGTGTGCGGCGCGCGTCCGTCGAATGCGCGCAGTGCGGCATCGAGCCCAGCCCGCCCGATCCAGTACCCGCTTCCCGCGTCGCCGAGCAGGGAACCCCACCCGTCGACCTTCGCAACGCTCGACTCCGACAGTGCGAGGACCACGACGCCGGTGCCCACCGCGAGCATGACGCCCGGTTCGGTGCCGTTGGCGGCAAGGTAGCCGGTGATCGAGTCGTGAGCGAGCGCCACGCGTCGGACCCCCAGATCCCGCGTCGCCGCGAGCAGGGCTTTGGGGTTCGCCGCGGCCGGGGTGAGGCCTGACGTGCCGACGGCGAGTTCGTCGATGCGGTGCCCGGTGGCTGTCGCCAGCTGCTCGGCGAGCTCGGTGAGCTGGTCGACGACCGGGCGGTCGGTCAGGACGCCGGGCCCTTCGGTTTCGGTGAGAATGCCGCCGCTGTCGCTGAGTCGCAGCCGGGTGCCGGTCTGGCCGCCGTCGATCGAGAGGCGGGTGGTGGCAGGAGTCATGAGTATCCAGATGTCAGGTGAACGTGGGAGCACGCTGAGCGGCGGGAGGAATGATGCATGGAGGGGCCGCATCGCGCTCGACGGCGTCCCTGCTAACTTACTTGCCCGCGGAGGATGGTGTGTCAATAGACTGTGCCGCATGTACGTCGTCGTATCGGCCCTGACCCTTGTGCTCGTCATCGGTGCGCTCGTCGACATCATCACTCGATCCGAAGATCAGGTGAAGCATCTGCCCAAACTGGTGTGGGTCCTGCTCGTCGTCTTCCTGCCCTTCATCGGCAGCTTTCTGTGGTTTCTTGTCGGCCGCGAGTACACCGCGACCGTCGGCTCCTTTCGCGTCCGAACGGTGCAGCATCCGGAGCCGACTCGCGTTGACCATCGAAGGGAAGAATCGACCGAGGAGCAGCTTCGGCGCGTCGAGCGCGAGATCGAGTTCTACGAGAAGCAGGCCCGAATCGAGAAGCTGCAAGCCGAGGCTGAGCGCCGGCGCCTCGAAACGCAATAGCGGTCTGCCTGCTCACACCGTTCGGGCAAGGGGGTCCCAGTCCGCCGGAAGCGGCGGGGTTGTCGGGGCGGAGCTTTCGACGCGGACGAACTCTCCGGTGTCGACGGATTCAGCAATCGAGACCATGGCGTCGACGACGTGGAAGGCGAGCTCGCCGGATGCCCGGTGCGGCCGGTCCTCCCGGATAGCCCGGGCCAGCTCCAACACGCCGGTTCCCCGCGTTGACGTCGCCACCGTCGAGGTGAGGACTTCGGCGCCGTCGGAACCACGGCGGTGGATCAGCACATCGCCGTCGAAGAAGTTGGGGTCTGGGAGTACGAGGGTTCCTTCCGTGCCGGCGATCTCGACGAAACCGTGACGGCTCAGCGCGGAGTCGAAGCTCCAAATGCTCTGCCCTGAGCCGCCTGCGGCGAATTCCAGCAGCGCGCCGACATGCGATGGCACGGTCACATCGAACTGCTCACCGGCTTTCGGGCCCGAGCCGATGGTGCGCCGGGGGTGCGCCGTTGAGCCCGACGCCGCGACCCGGGCGATCGACCCGAAGGTCTGCACCAGAGCGGTGAGGTAGTACGGCCCGATGTCGAAGAGCGGGCCGGCGCCCTCCTGGAAGAGGAACGCGGGATTCGGATGCCACGACTCGGGGCCGGGGGACTGCATCAGGGTCAGCGCGGTCAGCGGGGTCCCGATCCGACCGTCCTGGATGGCGCGGAATGCGGCCTGGAGCCCGGCCCCGAGGAATGTGTCGGGGGCGCACCCAACGCGCACGCCGGCATCCGCTGCCGCCGCGAGGAGCAGTTCCCCGCTCTGGCGATCGAGCGAGAACGGCTTCTCGCTGAGAACGTGCTTACCGGCGGCGACAGCCTTGAGGGCGACAGGGACATGCGCGGTCGGGATCGTGAGGTTGACGACGATCTCCACATCGGGGTGAGAGATCACGCTCGCGACGTCGCCGCTCGACGCGATCCCGAACTGTTCGGCGCGTTTTCTCGCGGAGTCCTCCAACAGGTCGCCGATTGCGTGCACGGTGACATCCGGGAAGGACGTGAGATTTTTGAGGTACGTTTCGCTGATCACGCCGGCGCCAACGATTCCGATGCCGACGGGCCCGGTGCCGCTCATCGGGCGTTTCCGTTGCCGGTGAGGAAGGCGTAGCTGTCGCGCACCGCATCGAACACGTCGCCGTCGAAGTCATCGAGTTCGACGACCCCGATCTCCAGGTGCTCGACCGCGTCGACGATCGAGGGGATCGGCAGGGTTCCTGAGCCCACGGCGACCTGGGCTTTCGGGTCGAGGCTGCCGTCGCCGTCCTTGATATGGATGGCGACGATGCGCGAGCCGAGCCGTCGGAGCAACTCGACCGGCTCTGCGCCGCCCGCCAGGGCCCAGTAGGTGTCGACCTCAAGCACGACGGCGGGGTCGAGGTTGTCGGCGAGGTACTCGAGCGCAGGGCGCCCGCCGATCCGGTTCTCCAGCTCGAAATGGTGATTGTGGTAGCCGACGCGCAGGCCGAAGTCCGCCGCGAGGCGGGCGGCCGCGTTGAGCTTCTCAGCTGTAGCGGCGACGTCGTCGACCATGCTCCACTTCGCCGGTTCGACGTGCGGGTCGACGACGATCCCGATGCCGAGTCGGACGGCTGCCTCGAATGCCGGCCGTTGGTCCTCCATCCCGAGGAGCCCAACGTGGGTGGACGGCGCGGTGAGGCCCGTCTCGCCGAGGGTTCTTACGAGTGCGTCGGCGGTGTCGACGAAATTGAACGGCTCCACACGTCTGTAGCCGATGTCGGCGATACGTTTCATCGTTCCGTCGAAGTCGGCGGCGAGGGCATCCCGCACCGTGTAGAGCTGGAGGGAAGGGTCGGAGAGTACCGGCATGGACGTCATCATCCTTACGTGGGAGGGAACCCCTGAGCTGTGCACCCTACCGTGCCATGTGCGGACGGCTGCTGTCGACTGTGGGTTCCGGTCGCGCAAACGTACCTCGGCGGCGGGTTTCGGAGCAGTTCGCGCGACTGGAGCCCCTGGCCAGCAACCGCCCTCCCCATACACTGGCAAGGTGAGCGACGACGAAACGATCCCCACCATTGCGATTCTCGGTACTGGCTCGATGGGGTCCGCGATCCTCTCCGGCCTGTTGCAGCCGGGAGTGAAAATCACCGGAGGCATCCGCGTCACCAACCGGACTCGCGCCAAGGCGACCGAACTCGCGAAACTACCCGGCGTCACATCCCTCGCCCTTGAGGACATGCCAGACGCGAACCGCACCGCCGTCGAGGGTGCCCGGATCGTCCTCGTCGCGGTGAAACCCGCGATGGTGCCTGACCTGCTGCGCGAGATCGCCGGCGCCCTCGCCCCCGGCACGATCGTCATCAGCGTCGCCGCCGGCGTGACGGTCGACACGTTTGAGTCGCTCCTGCCCGACACCATCCCTGTGCTGCGGTCGATGCCCAACACGCCGGCCCTGGTCGGCCGAGGGGTCACCGGGCTGTCAGCGGGCACACGCTCGAGCGACGAAGACCTTGCACTCGCCCGCACCGTCTTCGAAACAGTCGGTACCGTCGTCGAGGTGCCCGAAAGCCAGCTCGACGCTCTGAGCACAATCTCGGGTTCGGGCCCCGCCTACGTCTTCCTGCTGATAGAGGAGCTGACGAAGACCGCGATCTCCAAGGGATTCACTGCTGAGCAGGCCGCCGTCCTCGTGAACGGAACGTTCCAAGGTGCCTCCGAGTTGCTCGCCCAGTCCGATCAGACGCCCGAGCAGCTGCGTATCCAGGTCACCAGCCCGAAAGGGACCACGGAGCGGGCCGTTGCGGTGCTGCAGCAGGCGAACCTGAAGCGCACCTTCGACGAGGCGACGGATGCTGCGCTCGCGCGCGCGAAGCAACTCGCGGCGGGCGCCTGACGCCGACCCGGTGCGCCCACCGCGTGCGGGACGGTATTAACCGCGATCCAGGGGTAACCGCGCCGTCGACGGTGCCGCGCCTCATCCAGTCGAGGGCTACTGGTCCGTAACAGTCTGCTCTTGCATCCTCGAAAAATCAATCATTGACACCCTTTACCGACCTTTGTTAGCGTGACCTCCACAACTGGTCTATACCAATTTTGGAGATACTTATGCTCAGCAAGAAAATCGGCGCCATCGGGGCGCTCCTTGTGTCGGCAACCATGCTGGCGGGATGCGCCGGCGGAGGAAGCAACGGCGACGACGGTGACGGGACAGGGACAGTCAAGATGGTCGCCTGGCCCGGCCCCGAGGGCGACGCCATGAAGAAGGTTGTCGACGCATACAACGCAGGGCAGGGCAAGGAAGACGACATCACCGTTGATCTCGTCCTCCTGTCGCGACAGGACACCTTCTCGAAGGAGACGGCGTTGATGTCCTCTAAGTCCAGCGAAGTCGATATCTACTGGACCGCCTCCTACAACGTCGGCCAGTTCTCGCCGTCGTTGGAGCCACTCGATGACATCGACACATCGAACTACTTTCCTGTCGCGACCGAAGGGCTCACCTACAACGACAAGCTGTACGCGTTGCCGCTCGACGTCAGCAACCACTTTCTCCTGTACCGCCAGGACCTGATCGACGGGCTGCTGAACGACCCAGCCGCGGTCGAGGAATACAAGGCCATCAGCGCCGATGTGCTCGGTGAGGAGCGTGAACCGGCAGATCCTCAGGAGTGGGATCTCGACGATTTCAAGGCGATGTCCGCATACTTCTCCACCTCGACCAACCCGGACTCACCCACCCAGTACGGCACGATCCTGCAGGCCAAGAACCTCCTCTACAACACGATGATCTGGAACGATGTGCTGTGGGGCTACGGCGGAAACTGGGCCGAAGACGGCACAGCGACGCTCGACAGCGAGGAAGGTAAGAAGGCCGTGCAGCTCTACGCAGACATCTACACAAACAAGTGGACGTCCCCGGACAGTGCCCAGGCCGAATTCCCTGAGACCCAGGCTGCGCTCCAGTCGGGCAACGTCGCATTTGCCATGCAGTGGTCTGCGGCATTCGCAGCGCTGAACGACCCGGAACAGTCGCCGGATGTCGCCGGCAAGATCGCCATCGCCCCCGTGCCGGGCGGCCAGACCCACGTCCACGCGCTGTCGGTTTCGCTGAATAAGTACAGCAAGAACAAGGCTGCCGCGAAGACGCTCCTGAGCTACCTCGCCACCACAGACGCGATGACGGCGTACGCGGAAGCCGGGGGCATCCCGGCGATGCCCGACGTCCTCTCGGCCAACGAGTCGCTCAACCCGGCATTCGGCAAGGTATCGGAGTCGATCAGCGATTACGGATACTCCGAGCCGGTGTTCCCGAAGACGTTCCAGGCGTACAGCGCGATCGCCGAGGCCCTGAGCGGCGCGTGGGTGGGTCAGACGCCGGTCGACGAAGCCGTGAAGAACGCCAACGAGTCGCTTCAGGAGCTTCTCGACTAGCCGGAGCGTATTCCCCCGACAGAGGGGCCCGCCGCTTCGGCGGGCCCCTCCCTCAAGCTCTGAACCACACCGATTGGGAAGCCAGATGGCCCAGACCCTTGCTCACCGGAAGAAGAACGCGGCGGCCTTGCTGCTCAGCGTTCCGCTCGTCGTCTTCGCTCTTGTGTTCGTCGCTTACCCGTTGGCATCCGGCATCGCGACGGCCTTCACATCGAAGTCGCTTCTCGATCCGACCGAAGCCTTCAACGGCGTCGACAACTTCGTCAGCATCTTCGCCAAGCCAGCGTTCCTCAATGCGGCGGGGTTCACGGCGCTCTTCGCCGCCGTCGTCGTTGCCTGCGAGATGGTTCTGGGCTTCGGTCTGGCGCTGCTCTTCGATCGCAAATTCCCGGGCAAGAAGCTCTTCTTCACCCTTACGCTGCTACCGATCATGATCGCTCCCGCACTGCTCGGGATCATGTTCCGGCTGCTCCTCAATGAGGACATCGGCGCGATACCCGCCCTCCTCCAGAGCGTTGGTCTCAGCGTCTCGCTCTTCTCGCCGTCATCCGTGATCCCTCTGCTCGTCGTCCTCGACATCCTTCAATGGACGCCGTTCACGTTCCTCATCATCTACGCTGGCCTGCAATCCTTCCCCCGGGAGCTGCTCGAGGCCTCGTCGGTGGACGGTGCACATTTCTTCCGCCAGCTCTGGCACATCGTGCTTCCTGTGCTCAAGCCCGTACTGTTCGCTGCGTTCTTCCTTCGAGCCATCGACGCCATCAGGACGTTCGACGTCATCTACGTCCTCACAGCTGGTGGGCCGGGTACCACTACGACAACCTTGAGCATCTACATCTATAAGGTCGCCTTCGAGCAGGGTGATTTTGGCAAGGCAGCAGCCGCCTCGCTGGTCGTTCTCATCTGCCTGCTGCCCTTCGTGCCGTTCATCGTCAAACGAATCGCGTCTACCGGAATGGAGGGCAAGTGATATGACCACCATCACCGAACCTGATACGCACCACGACGCGCTCGCATCCGTTCGGCGCAGCCGCGACCGTCGACCCAGTCGGTG
Organism: Mycetocola miduiensis; assembly: GCF_900115155.1. GTDB lineage: Bacteria > Actinomycetota > Actinomycetes > Actinomycetales > Microbacteriaceae > Mycetocola_A > Mycetocola_A miduiensis. The sequence goes on along the minus strand of NZ_FOVM01000001.1, from coordinate 366,357 downwards.
GCTCTTCACACTCTTGATCGGCGCGATTGCCATCGCGATCAACATTCCGCTGCTGAACGCGATTCTGGTCAGCATGAAACCGGATGGTGAGATCGCGCGTAACCCGATCGGGTTGCCCCAAAATGCGACGCTCGACCACTACGCGAACGTCCTCTACGCTTCCGGCTACGACTTCCCGAAGTTCTTCGTGAACTCGGCGGCGATCGCGATCGGCACCGTAATCTTGGTCCTTGTGATCGCCGTTCCCGCCACCTACGCCATCGTGCGGCTCGGTTTCGGCGGTCGATGGATCATCGATTCAGCGTCAGGCTTACGTCTCCTCCCGGCGATTTTCTTCGTCGTTCCCTTCTTCATCCTGTTCTCCAACCTCGGGCTGCAGGACTCGATTCCCGGGCTGATCCTCGCGAACACCTTCCTCAACCTGCCGCTCGCGATCATCCTGCTCGCCGCCGGGCTCCGTGACATTCCGACGGAAGTCGAAGAGGCCGGGTCGGTCGACGGTGCGGGCATCTTCAGAACTTTGTACTCGATCGTGTTGCCGATGCTTGCCTCCACGGTCGTCGCTGTAGCGGTGCTTGTTTTCATCTTCTCGTGGAACGACTACCTGTTCGCCCTCGTGCTCTCATCCTCGAATGCCACGCCCGTGACGCTCGGGGCAAGCAACTTCGTTACGAGCACGGGGATTCGCTGGGGCGACATCTCGGCGGCCTCGTTCCTGTCTACCCTTCCACCGCTTCTTTTCGCGGTTTTCGCCCAGCGTTACCTGGTCAGTGGACTCTCGGCAGGAGCTGTGAAGGGATGACCGTCGACAGCGCCCGCCGACACAAATATGAGATCGTCGCGGCCGGCATCCGGGCCATGATCACCGATTCATTGCAACCGAACGATGCCCTCCCTTCTGAGCGCGAACTGATGGAAATCCATGGAGTGAGCCGAATGACGGTTCGTGCCGCTATCGCGCGCCTGGCCGATGAAGGGCTGCTCTACAACGTCCACGGTTCGGGCACCTACGTCGGATCGCCTAATCTGTTCGCGAAAGCACCGAAGCTGACATCCTTCACCGAAGACATGGTGAGCAGGGGGCACGTTCCCTCGTCCCGTGTGCTCGAGATTTCCCGCACCGACGCCTCTTCGAAGACGGCGAGTCGGTTACGGCTCAGCCCCGGCGCGGAATGCACCAGGATCCGCCGGTTACGTCTCGCAGACGGCAACCCAATGGCGATCGAGACGGTGTACCTTCCCGGCGACGTCCTGCCGATCGAGGATTTCGATGCTCGAGTCTCCCTGTATGTCCAGCTCAGCGAGCGCGGGTACGAGATCTACCGTGCGGAGCAGGAGATCCAGGCTGCGATCCTTGACGCGGAATCCAGCACCCTGCTCGGTGTCCCCGCGGGCTCTGCCGCCCTCGAGATCGACCGGATCGCAACCGACCGACGTGGCCTTCCCATCGAATACGCGCGGACCATCTACCGCGGGGATCGGTACAGCTTCCAGATGGCGGTAACGCGAGAGAGCGGCGACAAATGACCCATCCTGCCTTTCTGGAGGCCCTCAGGGGCCGGCTGATCGTCTCGTGCCAGGCATATCCAGGCGAGCCGCTCCGCGATTCCAGGGCGATGTCGCTGATGGCGCAGGCTGCCGTCGCCGGCGGAGCCGCCGCGATTCGCGCGCAGGGGCTGGATGACATCCGGTTGATTCATCAGTCGGTTGGCGTGCCCCAGATCGGCCTCGTGAAGGTCGGGTCCGGTGGAGTCTTCATCACGCCTACCCTCGACGACGCCATCGCCGTGGTCGCGGCCGGGTCGGAGATCGTCGCCATCGACGGAACTCGCCGATCCCGGCCGGACGGGCTCACCCTGCAGCAGACCATCGACGCCATCCATTCGCGTACCGACGCCCTCGTGATGGCCGACGTGGGTAGCTTCGACGACGGCGTCGCTGCAGCCGACGCTGGTGCGGACATCATCGGAACCACCCTGGCCGGTTACACGCCCGAGCGGGAGAAGACGGAAGGGCCCGACCTCGAGCTGCTCGCCCAGCTGGTCGCGAGTCTGGACCTGCCGGTCGTCGCTGAGGGTCGGATCCACACCCCGGAGCAGGCCCGGATGGCCGCAGACGCGGGGGCGTTCGCCGTCGTCGTCGGCACGGCGATCACGCATCCGACGACCATCACGTCGTGGTTCGTCTCCGCGCTGAACTGATTTCACCCGCTTCGGTCGGCTTCACCCGGCGCGCCGGATGCTTTCGTCCGGAACGAGTGAACAGGCGCGGGGAGGCATCCGCCGCTAGCTCGTGAGGGCGGCGAACTTCTCGATGTCGCCCGTCGTGCCTGACACGATGATGAGGTCGTGGTCGGTGACGATGGTCTCCGCTGTGGCGTAGGTGAACGGCTTACCAGGCGACTTCACACCGACGACCGTGATCCGGTACTTGGAACGGACGCCGCTCTTGCCGAGGGGGAGGCCGCGGATCGGTTTCGGCGGGTACATCTTCACGAGGGCGAAGTCGTCGTCGAACTGAATGAAGTCGAGCATCCGCCCGCTCACCAGGTGGGCGACGCGTTCTCCCGCCTCAGCCTCCGGGTAGATGACGTGGTTGGCGCCGACCCGGGCGAGGATCTTGCCGTGGGACTGCGAAACGGCCTTGGCCCAGATCTGCGGAATCTTCAGGTCGACGAGGTTCGCGGTGATGAGCACGCTCGCCTCGATCGACGATCCGACGGCGACAACGGCGATCGAGAAGTCCTGCGCGCCTACCTGCTTGAGCGCCTCGATATTGCGGGCGTCGGCCTGGACGGTGTGCGTGATCCGCTCCGACCACTTCTGCACGAGTTCGGCGCCCTCGTCGATCGCGAGAACCTCACGGTCGAGCCGGTCGAGTTCGCCGGCGCACGCTGCTCCGAAGCGACCGAGCCCGATGATGAGGACGGGGGCATCGTGCTTGATCCGGTCAACCAACAATGGGCCTTTCTTCGGGTCTGCGGTAGAGCTTGGAGCTCGTGGTCGCGGCGACCGCCGCGGCGAGTGTCACTGTACCAACTCGGCCGAGGAACATTGTCATGGCCAACACATACTTCGCCGGGTTCTCGAGGTCACCGGTGAGGCCGGTGGACAGCCCGACCGTGCCGAACGCCGAAATTACGTCGAAGAGCACGTGGTCAAGAGGCGCTTTCGTCATCTGCAGGAGCGTGATGCACGAGAGGGCGACGATGGTTGCGCCCCACAGCACGACGCTCAGGGCGACCCTCAGCACGTCGGGTGGAACGCGGCGCCCGAAGGCTTCCATGTCTGGGCTGCCCTTGGCCTCGGCCATGGCGGCGAGGAAGATGACTGCGAGCGTCGTCACTTTGATGCCACCACCGGTTGACGCTGAGCCGCCGCCGATGAACATGAGCATGTCAGCGACGAGCAGGCTTGAGCCGTTCAGATCGGAGATCTCGATCGACGCAAAACCGCCCGACCTTGTCATCATCGATAGGAAGAACGACTGGAAGACCGTGTCGCTGGCGTTGAGATTCCCGAACGTCCTCGGATTATCGAACTCGAGAAGGGCGAAGACGCCTGCACCGAGGACCAGCAGGACGAGCGTGGTGAGAACGGTGAGCTTGACGTGCAGCGACCAGAACCGCGTGTGGAACATGTGGCGCTTGAGCGCATAGATGACGGGGAAGCCGAGGGCGCCGAGGAAGACACCGAGCATGAGGATGGACAGGAACCAGTAGTCGTTCGCGAACGTGCCCAGCCCTTCGGCGTTCGGCGTGAACCCGGTATTGGTGAACGCCATCGCCGAGTAATACAGGCTGTGCCAGACGGCATTGCCAAGCGGGATGCCGTCGATGAGCATTCGGGGAAACAACAGGATCGCGATAGCCGCTTCGATGACGACAAGGCTCAGCGCCACCGTGGCCAGCATGCTGCCGATTTCGCCGAGCCGCACGGCCTGGCCCTCAGCGACGGGGCCGCGGTGCCCGCGCATCGGGTTGGAGTCGCTCGCCGCCATGAGCTTCGCCCGCAGGCCAAGGCGCCGCGAGATCACCATTCCGAGGATCGATGCCAGGGTCAGGACGCCGACAGCACCGATCTGCACGCCGACGTAGACGAGGATGTGCCCGACGACCGACCAGTGCGTCGCCATGTCGACGGTCGAAAGGCCGGTGACACAGATGACGGAAACGGCGGTGAAGAAGGAGTCCGCCAACGGGGTCCAGGTTCGGGAGGATGACGCGATCGGGAGTGAGAACAACAGGGTGAAGACGAGGATCAGCGCTGAGAAGATCAGGATCGCGAAGCGCGACGGAGACTCGCCGGTGAAGTTGTCGATCAGCTCCCGCACCCGGCCCAATCCGGAGCGGACGAGGATGTGGGGCCGTGCGTCGGTGATGTTGCCTGCCACGGTTCCCCCGTTCTTGGCTTGGTTGGGACCGTTGTCATGGTACTCCGTGCTGAGAGTCACTAGCCTTGGGGCATGGCTGACATTTTTGACGTGATTGCAGACGCCACTCGGCGTGACATTCTGCAGATCCTCCTCGACCGATACGAGAGCGATTCGACCATCTCGCACGGCGGGACGAGCGTCTCCGAAATCGTCACCGCACTCGGCCTCAGCCAGCCGACGGTGTCGAAGCACCTCAAGGTTTTGCGTGAGGCGGGCCTCGTCGTCGTGCGCGAAGAAGGGCAGCACCGCTACTACCGCCTCGAGTACAGCCCCCTGGAAACCGTCGAAGACTGGCTCATCCCCTTTCTCAGTGTCGACTTCGACATCGCCGAGGCCGTCGGGCTCGGAGAGCACGCCCTGACCGGCCAGGCGAAGCAGATGGCGGATGCCATCGGGCACGCGGTCGCAGACACCACCCACCGCGTTTCCACAGCCGTCCAGGCCGTGAGCAAGAAACTGGGCAAGTAGACCGAGCCTCGACATCGGGAGCTCGTGGGGGCTAGAGTGGGCCACGATTGAGCCATCATCAGATGCACGCCCGTCAGGAGACACCATGGTCAACGGATTGGAAGACGTTCGTTTTCTGACCGTTGCCGAAGTTGCCGACATGATGCGGGTGTCGAAGATGACGGTCTATCGCATGGTTCACGCAGGCGAGTTGCCGGCCATCCGTTTCGGGCGGTCGTTTCGCGTTCCTGAGTCCGCGGTCGCCCACGTCGTCGCGACGCATGTCGCTGACACCGCATGAGAACGGCGTGGGAGCTTGCGTCGCTGGGGATCAGCTAGACTGTTCCGAGGCATTTTTTTCTGCCGGCCGTGGCATCCGCGGCCACGGCCAACCTTTGTGAGGTAATTAGTGGGTTCTGTAATCAAGAAGCGCCGCAAGCGTATGGCGAAGAAGAAGCACCGCAAGTTGCTTCGTAAGACTCGTCACCAGCGTCGCAACAAGAAGTAAGTCGCAACGCACCAGTTAAGCGTCAGGCCTTGTGGACTGGCGCTTTTTGGCGTTCCCGGGATCGAACGGCAGCCCTCTGGCGCCGGTAACTCACGGAGGTTACACTCGATGCTACGGACTTGCCTAGCCCCTGAACACCGATCCGATCGACAGGATTGACTAGCAGCAGGAGCGTCAGGCAGGACCGAGAGACCCCAGCGAAGGACACAGTCGGAAGGCTGTGCGCTCGTCGCGAGGAAGGGGTACGTGATGTACGTAGGGCTCATCGCTCCGCCGTGGATACCGGTTCCGCCGCCCGCGTATGGCGGGACGGAGATGGTGGTCGACCTGCTCGCGCGGGGTCTGCAAGACGCGGGGCACGACGTGCTGCTGGCGGCAGCGTCTGACAGCACATGTCCTGTGCCGCACGCGCCGGGCATGAGGGTCTCCGACTATGGCTCACTGAACGAGATGATCTCGGCGCTCACCCACGCGGTGACAGCCTACGAAGCCTTGCATGACGTCGACGTCATTCACGATCACACGCTGGCGGGGCCGCTCTATCTCGGCCGCCCGGAAGCCGTGCCCGTCGTGGTAACCAATCACGGACCCTTCATTAGGGACACGTTGCCGATCTTCAGGGCCATGGCCGCTGACGCGTCACTTGTGGCCGTCTCACGCAATCAGGCGAGTTACGCTTTCGGCTGTTCGATCGCCCGCGTGATCCACCACGGAATAGACCTCGAACGCATCCCGGTCGGGGCCGGCACCGGCGGGTTCGCGGCCTTTCTTGGCCGCATGACCCCCGAGAAAGGCGTAGCGCAGGCACTCCGGATCGCCCGCGAGGCCGGTGTTCCTCTGCAGATCGCGGCCAAGATGCGCGAACCGGCGGAACGCGCCTATTTCGACGCCGAGGTTCGACCCCTGTTGACGCGCGAGCACGTTTATATCGGGGAGGTGTCAGACGCCGAGAAATATGAGTTCCTGGGAGACGCGTTCGCGCTTCTGAATCCCATTGAGTGGTCGGAGCCCTTCGGGCTCGCCATGGTCGAGTCCCTTGCCGCGGGAACGCCGGTCGTCGCAACGCCTCTAGGCTCGGTGCCCGAGATCGTGCGGCCAAACCTCAACGGCTACCTCGGCTTGGCCGACGAACTCCCGGGGCTGCTTCCGGAGGCGGACCGGATCGACCGCGCGGCCTGCCGGGCAGACGTCGAGGCGCGGTTCAGCGCGAAGCGGATGGTCGAAGACCACCTCCGTCTCTATACCGACCTTCTCAACCACGGCCTGGCCCCTTCGAGCGTGAAGGACCTGCCCGCGTAAGCGTGTGGACACGCGACACGGCCATCGCAATTGCCGGGCTGGTGCGCGAGGGCACCGACGGGGTGGTTTTTGGGGATGCACAGGTGTCGACGAGTGGGGCGCCGTGACGTTCTACCGCTGGTGACGCGCTATCCGACCACCGAGCTCGGCAGGGTGTGGTCAGCGGCGACATCGAGCGGCGGGAGGCTGACCACGGCCTCGATGCCCACAAGAGCACCGGCGCGGCCGAGCGCATGGATCTGCAGCACGGTGATCGCGGTGGGGTTCGCTCCCCAGCTCTGCATCGCGGGCCCGATGATGTCGTTCACCTCCACGTCCCTGGAGAAGTAGACGGTCAGCTTGGCGACCGCCGACGTGTCAGCGCCGACCTCCGCCAGGATCGCTTTCACCTGCTCGACGGCCTGGACCGCCTGCGCGACCGCCCCTCCCGCGACGATCTCGCCCGAGGCATCCACCCCGTTCTGCTCCCCGATGAACAGGAGCCGGCCGCCGTCGACGAGGGTCGCCTGTGAGAAGTAGGGGTTCTGATGCATGGTCGACGGATTCACGTGCGACAGGGTCATTGTGCCTCCAGCGCCATCGGTCTCGTTCGAGAATTGTAAGCATTAAGCTCGGGTATATGAGCGAATCGAAGAAGACCACCGATCCGAAAACGGATGCGGGCTGGGACGTCGGAGTTCGCAAGACCGTCACAGCGCCCGTCACGGATGTCTGGACCTACCTTCTCGGCGCGGGCCTGCCCCTGTGGCTCGGCGAGATCACCGAGCTGCCATCGAAGAAGGGCGTCCGCTACCGTACTGAGGACGGCGTGCGGGGAACGATCCGTGGGTACACCGAGAAAAAGCAGGTTCGCCTGACCTGGCAGCCCGAGGACTGGCCGCATGACACCACCCTGGAACTCACCCTGACGAAAGCGGGAGAGGGAACGACCGTCGGCATCCACCACGAAGAGCTCGCCGACCGCGAGGAGCGCCACATGATGGTCGGGCACTGGCACCGTGTGCTCGACGCGATCGTCGCCCACTTCGAGTAGTTAGGCTGGGACGGTGGAAACGGCATCCCTCACCCTCATCGGCAAACCGGGCTGTCATCTCTGCGATGACGCGCGCGCTGTCGTCACCCGGGTGATGGATGAGCTTCAGTCGCGACCGGATGCCCCAGCCCTCACCCTCGACGAGGTCTCGATCCTCGACGACGCGGCGCTGAACGCGAAGTACGCCGAAGAGATCCCCGTCCTGCTGATCAATGGACGGGTCCACAACTACTGGCGGATCGACCCGGTCCGCCTGGCCACCGCACTCCTGGAGCTCACATGATCCGCCACATCGTCTGCTGGAAACTCGCTGCGACGGATGCCGTCACAAAATCCGAACACGCGGCCGAGATCGCCCGGCAGATGAACGAACTGCCCGCGCTGATCCCCGAGATCCTGTCGCTCCAGGTCGGCGAGAACGTGTTGTTCCCCGAAGTCAACTGGGATGTCGTGCTCATCGCCGACTTCGACGACGCCGAGGCGCTCGAGCGCTACTCGGTGCACCCCGAACACCAGCGGGTCGGCAAGTACATCGGCGAGGTGCGCGAGGACCGCGTCGCCGTCGACATCGAACTCTAACCGGGTTCCGGCCAACGAAAACACCCGCTCCGGTCCGAACCATCCGTTATGACGGGTGAATCGGACCGGAGCGGGTGTTTTTTGCGAGGCGGATCTCGATACGGCCGCGAGCGGCCTACTCGATCACCGAGGCTGGGCGCTCTACGGCAGTAGGCGAGTCGGGCCGCGGAAGAGGTAGGTGACCTCGCGGATCGACGTCTCGTGCAGCATGAGCATCAGCACCCGGGCCAGGCCCATGCCGAAGCCGCCGTGCGGCGGTACGCCGTAGCGGAAGAAGTCGAGGTAGAAGTCGAGTTCCTCGGGGTCGAGGCCCTTCTCCTTCGCCTGTTCGATGAGCACGTCGACGCGGTGTTCACGCTGGGCACCGGTGGAGATCTCGACGCCATTGAAGATGAGGTCGTAGCTCCTGGTGACCGACGCGTCGTCGTCGTGGCGCATGTGGTAGAACGGCCGGATGCTCGACGCGTAGTCGGTCAGGAAGACGAACTCGTGGCCGAACGTCTCGGCGACATATGCGGAGATCTGGCGCTCGCCCTCCGGGTCCATGTCGTCATCCGCGCGGGGAACCTCATAGCCGCGCTCAGCGACGATGCGCTTGGCTTCCGCCAACGGGATGCGGGGGAACGGGGTGGACGGAACAGTCACCTCGACGTCGAACAGCGCCTTGATCTCGTCGCCGTGCTTCTCCTTGACGGCGCTGAACCCGGCGACGATGAGGTCCTCATGCAGCTGCATGACGTCTTCGTGCGAGTCGATCCAGCTCACCTCTGAGTCGATGGAAGTGAACTCGGTGGCGTGACGCGAGGTGAACGACGGGTCCGCGCGGAACGCCGGTCCGACCTCGAAGACCTTGCCGAAGCCGGCCGGCTGCGCCATCTGTTTGAAGAACTGCGGGCTCTGCGCGAGGTATGCCTTGGTGTCGAAGTATTCGATCTCGAACAGCTCGGCGCGTGACTCGCTGGCCGAGGCCATGAGCTTCGGCGTGTGCAGTTCGATGAAGTCGTTGTCGATCCAGTAGGTGCGGAGCGCGTGCTCGAACGTGGTCTGGATGCGGAAGATGAGGTTCTGCTTCGGGTTGCGCAGGTCGAGGAAGCGCCAGTCCATGCGCTTGTCGAGGCTGGAGTCCGCCGCGATCGGCGTCTCGGGGAGCGCCTCTCCTGCGATGGTGAGCGAGTCGAGTTTGATCTCGAGCCCACCGAGCTTGACGCGCTCGTCGTGCTTCAGCGTGCCGGTCACGGTGATGAACGAACCGTGGGCGAGAGCCGAGATCGCCTCGGTGGTGGCGAGCTTCGACGCGGATGCTTCGTCCTCGTCGTTCAGTTCGCGAACGGCCGGATTGACCAGCTGCGCCGCCCCGGACTCATCGCGAAGCACGATGAACTGCACCTTCTTCTGGTCGCGGACGGTCTCGACCCATCCGGAGACGGAGACGGGACCCTCGGGGAGGTCGGCGAGGTTCTTGATCAATACGCGTGTGGTCACGAGGGTCAAGCTTACGCGAGCGTTCTTATCTGACGGATTCCTGCGAGATCTGCTGGGCGCGGGCTCTCGGTACTTTCCGAGTTCTACGGTACGTAGACTGGGGCGTGTGGTAGCCAGTCAGATCCATCTCGTCCGACACGGCGAGGTGCATAACCCCTTGCGCGTCCTCTATGGACGCCTCCCGGGTTACCGGCTCTCCGAACTGGGCGAGAAGATGGCGGCCGCAGCAGCCGACGACCTCGCCGACCGGGGCCGTGAGATCACCCGCCTCGTGGCATCCCCGCTGCAGCGTGCGCAGGAGTCCGCTGTGTCGATCTCCGAACGCTTCGGCGTGGAGATCGAAACCGACGAGCGGATCATCGAACCCACCAACCACTTCGAGGGCACCGTCATGCGCCTGGCGCTGCGGAACCCCGCCAACTGGGTCGCGCTGCGCAACCCGCGCAAGCCCAGCTGGGGCGAGCCGTACGTGTCGATCGTGGCTCGCATGCTCGACGCGGTCCGTGACGCCTGGGAGACAACGCCGTCCGGAGACGTCGTCCTCGTCAGCCACCAGCTGCCGATCTGGATGGTGCACTCAGCGCTCGGCCACGGCCGTTTGCCGCATGACCCCCGCGATCGGCGCTGCGCCCTGTCGAGCATCACGACGTTCGAACACCGCGACGGTGTCTTCGTCGAGGTTGGGTACACCGACCCTGCCGGCGCTCTTGCCGTAGGCGCCACGGACGTGGGGGCAGTATGAGCCGACGGATGCGCGTGGCCGCGATCACCATCGCCGCCGCGCTTCTTCTCACGGGCTGCGCCAGCGATCCGCTCGCTGAACAGTACAAAGAGGGCAGCAATAAGGGATACATCGCCGGTGACGGATCCGTCACCGAGATCCCGGAGGGCGAGCGCGGCGAGGCAATCAGCTTCGCTGGAACGACCGAATACGGCGAAGCGCTCTCCTCCGAGGACTTCGCCGGCGACGTCCTCGTCGTGAACTTTTGGTACGCCGCGTGCGCCCCCTGCCGCGCTGAAGCGCCAGACCTCCAGGAACTCAGCGCCGAGTACGACGGCAAGGGAGCGCAGTTCATCGGCGTCAACGTCTACGACCAGCCCGACACCGCTCTCTCGTTCAACGAGAGCTACGGCATCACCTACCCGTCGATCATGGACGTGCAGGACGGCGCCGTGAAGCTCGCCTTCACCGGGACAGTTCCGCCGAAGGCAGTGCCGACGACGATCATCCTCGACAAGGAGGGCCGGGTTTCTGCCCGCATCCTCGGGCAGCTGAAAGAAGCATCCATCCTGGGCACGCTCATCAGCGACGCGATCGAAGAGTAGAGCGCCGTCATGAATCCCGGTGAGATCGTCATCAACGGCCAGTTGTTCGCGGCTATCCCCATCGCCCTGCTCGCAGGGCTGGTCTCCTTCGCGTCGCCATGCGTGCTTCCCCTCGTGCCCGGCTACCTCGGTTACGTCAGCGGCATGTCGAACGGACCGCGCACCAAACAGGCCCCCGCCCGCTCCCGGGTGATGCTCGGAGCGGTGCTGTTCGTGCTCGGTTTCAGCCTCGTGTTCGTGCTGATCGGGGCCTTCGCCGGGACCATCGGCGCCTTCGTCGTGCAGTGGGAGGATGTCATCACCCGCGTGCTCGGCGTCGTCGTCATCGTGATGGGACTCGTGTTCGTCGGCCAATTCTCGTTCCTGCAACGCACCGTGAAGTCGTCGTTCCGCCCGGCGACGGGGCTTGCCGGCGCACCGATCCTCGGCCTCGTGTTCGCGATCGGTTGGGCGCCATGCCTCGGCCCCACACTCATCGCGATCCAGGCGCTCAGCCTGAACTCGGGTTCTACAGGACGCGGAGCGATCCTCGGCCTCGTCTACTGCCTCGGCCTCGGCATCCCGTTCCTGCTCGTTGCCGCGGGCCTGAACTGGGTCACCGGATCCGTTGCATTCCTTAAACGGCATATCCGCGCGATCAACGTTGCCGGCGGCATCCTGCTCGTCTTTATTGGCGTGCTGATGGTGTCCGGTGTCTGGGGAATGCTTATGTCACGAGTCGGAGTGTTGATCGACGGTTATGTCACGACCATCTGATTATGTCGATGCGGGAGCCCGCCCGCAGCAGGACAGTCCGAACCCCGACGTCGTCCAGACGAACCTCGGCTTCGTCGGAACGCTGCGCTTCATCTGGCGGCAGCTGACGAGCATGCGCACGGCGCTGCTGTTGTTGCTGCTCCTCGCGATCGCCGCCGTGCCTGGGTCGCTCGTTCCGCAGCGCAGTTCGGACCCGAACGGCGTCATCCAGTACTTCAGCGATAACCCCGACCTTGCGCCGGTGCTCGACAGCATCCAGATGTTCGACGTGTACGGGTCGGTCTGGTTCTCGAGCATCTACCTGCTGCTGTTCGTCTCACTGATCGGCTGTGTGGTTCCGCGCACCAAACACCACTTCCAGGCGATGCGGTCGCGTCCTCCGCGCACCCCCGCCCGGCTCCAACGACTGGCCGCGCACACCGAGGTGACCCTCGAGGGTGGCAACGCCGGTACGGCGATCGAGTCGGCGCATGCGCTGCTGAAGAAGTCCGGCTACCGGACCGAGCTCTACCAGGGCAGGGACGGCGACGTGTCGGTTTCGGCCGAGCGTGGTTACCTCCGGGAGACGGGCAACCTCGTCTTCCACTCCGCACTCGTCGGCATGCTGTTCACCGTCGCGATCGGCGGCGGGATGGGTTACGCCGGCCAGCGGGTTGTCGTCGAGGGGCAGACCTTCGTCAACACACTCCTCGACTACAACTCGTTCAACCCCGGCCGGTTCTACAACCCCGACGACCTCGCGCCGTACTCGCTGTCGCTGGACAAATTCGACGTGACGTACGAACAGAAGAACCTCGACGCCTACGGCCAGCCGATCGACTTCACCGCCCACGTCACCACACGGTTGCCGAACGGCGACACCGAAGACCGGGCGATCAAGGTCAACGACCCGCTCCGTTTCGAGGGCACCGACGTCTACCTCCTCGGAAACGGATACGCGCCGAAGGTCACCGTCCGTGACCCCAACGGCACCGTCGTCTGGACCGACTCTGTTCCGTTCCTCCCGCAGGACAGCAACCTCACCTCCCTCGGGGTGATCAAGATCCCCGACGGACTCGATGAGCAGATCGGCATGATCGGGTTCCTCTATCCGACCGCTTACGAGCTGGAGACCGGCGCATACACCTCCACCTACCCGGACCTCGTGTTCCCGGTGCTTACGCTCAACGTGTACACGGGCGATCTCGGCATCAACGATGGCGCGCCGAAATCGGTGTACGAGCTCAACGTGGATGACATGACGCAGCTGACCGGGGGAGAGACCGGTGTGGACTCGATCGAACTCATGCCAGGGCAGAGCCAGGAGCTTCCGGGCGGCCGAGGCTCCATCACTTTCGAGAACGCGGATCCGGACGCCGCGGTACCGGCAGACGCGAACGCCACGACCGCGGACTTCAGCAGCTCAGTCGCCCGCTTCGCATCGTTCGATGTGCACCGGGACCCGACCCAGGGCTGGGTGCTCACCTTCGCGATCCTCATCCTCGGTGGGCTGCTGACGTCGCTGTTCGTGCCGCGCCGGCGGGTCTGGATCAAGGCGACGGACAACGCCGATGGCACTGTCCGTATCGAATATGCCGGTCTCGCCCGCGGCGAGGACCCGGGCCTAGGGGAGGCTGTCGACGCGCTCGCCTACCGCCACGGCACCGCACTCGGCCTGCAGCGATGACTGCGCGCGCCTGGGCAGTGCTCGCCCTCGGGATCGACCTGGCGGCGACCTTGCTGTTCGTTCTCGTCGGGCGTGGCAACCACAACGCGACCTCCAGCATTCTCGGGCTGCTGACCACCTGGTGGCCGTTCGTCGTCGCGCTCGGCTTCGGCTGGCTGGTGACGCGCGCATGGAAGCGCCCGTTCGGCATCCTCTGGCCCGGTGTCGGCATCTGGATCGTGACGGTCGCCGGCGGGATGCTGCTTCGCACGGCATCCGGACAGGGAACCGCCGTACCTTTTGTTCTTATCGCAACGATCTCCGTCGCCGTTCTCCTGCTCGGCTGGCGAGCGATCTTCACCCTGGTCGCCGGTCGTTCCGGCAAACGAGCGGCATCTCGAGAAGTCCCCCGCAAAACCGAGAGGTACCCTTAGATCGTGGATCTGAACGAACTTTCCGTGCTGTCCCTCTGGTCGGCCATGGCGATGTACATGCTCGCCTTCATCGCATTCGCGCTCGACCTTGCGCGTCGGTCAGCCGACGTGACCGCGGTGGTCAACGAGGCTGCCGCGGGCCAGGTGGCATCCGCGTCATCGTCGGCGGAAGCAGCTCAGGCAGTCGGCTCCTCCGGGCGCCCCGTGAGCACCCTGGTCAGGGCTGACACCGACGCGCCGCAGGTCCAGGCCCGGCAGTCGCCGGTTCTCCGTGTGGCGCTCGCGCTCACCGTTCTCGCTTTCCTGTTGCACCTGACCGCTGTCGTCACCCGCGGTGTCGCAGCAGGGCGCGTGCCGTGGGCGAATATGTACGAGTTCGGACTCACCGGAACGCTGCTCATCATCGCGGTGTACCTCGTCGTGCTGCTCAGGGTCGACCTGCGCTTCCTCGGCACGTTCATCACAGGGCTGGTGCTCGTGCTGCTCGGTATCGCGGCCGTCGACTTCTACGTCGAGATCGTTCCGCTCCCGCCGGCTCTGCAGTCGGCCTGGCTTGTTATCCACGTCTTCGTCGCGTCGGCCGGCACCGCGTTCTTCGCGCTCGGCTTCGCGCTATCGGTGCTGCAGCTCGTGCAGAACCGGCGGGAAGCCGGCGACGGGGACCTACAAAAGCTGAAGCTGAAGTTCCTCGCGACCCTGCCGACCGCTGAGCGTCTCGAGAACCTCGCCTACCGCACGAACATCGTCGGGTTCATCCTCTGGACGTTCACCCTTATGGCGGGAGCGATCTGGGCGGAGCGGGCCTGGGGACGGTACTGGGGCTGGGACACCAAAGAGGTCTGGACTTTCATCATCTGGGTCGTCTACGCGGGCTACATCCACGCGCGGGCAACCAGGGGCTGGCGCGGATCCCGGTCGGCGTGGCTGGCGATCATCGGTTTCACCGCGGTGATGTTCAACTTCTCGGTGGTGAACCTCTTCTTCAAGGGCCTGCACGCGTACTCGGGCCTATAGCCCGCTCCTGTGATCGCGAGTTGCCCGGTATGCCGGGTTGCGAGCACGCGACACCCGTCAAACTGGGCAACTCGCGGTCAGAGCAGGGCGTAACAGCGCCTCAGCCGCTCCAGCCACCAGTCGCGCCGCGCAGCGGATGCCGCATAGCCGTCGAGCAGACGCGGCGACGGAACGACCCGGCGCACGTCGATCGATCCGTTCACGGCCCGCAGCGGGTCATCCGTCACGTCAGCGGACAGCAGCGAGGCCGTACCGAGCCCGCAGTCGTACTCGAGCTCGGGCACTGCTGAAGCGAGCCACGCACCCATCGACAAACCGACCGAAGTGTCCAAAGCGCTCGAGACGACCACCGGGAGTCCGGCGTCCGCAATGATGTCAAGCGACCGGCGGATGCCGCCAAGCGGCTGCGCCTTCAGCACCAGGATGTCAGCGGCGCCGGCGTCGGCGACCGCAAGCGGATCCGCGGCCTTGCGGACGCTTTCATCCGCGGCGATCGGCACGCCCATGTATTTGGTCCTGCGACGGATCTCGACAAGCTCGGGCACCGTTTCACACGGCTGCTCGACGTACTCGAGGTCGAATTCAGCGAGGGCGTGGATCGCGTGCTCGGCTTCGTCGACGTTCCAGCCGCCGTTGGCGTCGACGCGGATTCGTCCCTCGGGGCCCATCTCATCGCGGACGGCGCGCACCCGGGCGATGTCCTCCACGAGGGTCTGCCCGCGTTCGGCGACCTTGACCTTCGCGGTGCGGCATCCGTCGAACCGTCCGAGGATTGACGCGACCCGGTCGACGTGGACGGCGGGAACCGTCGCATTGACCGGGATGTTCTGCCGCAGCGGGGTCGGCAGGTCGCCCCACGCGAACTCAATGGCTGCCCGCAGCCAGGTCGCGCTTTCGTCGTCGTCGTATTCGACGAACGGAGAAAACTCGGCCCAGCCGTTCTCACCTTCGAGCAGCAGCGCCTCGCGCTCCTCGATGCCACGAAACCGCGTTGCGAGGGGAAGAGCCACCACTCGCGCCGACGCGAGCACGTCGGCGAGGTCGGGCACTGTCCGGTTGAGCGGCGGGAAGTCTGACATGAACTCATTCTGCCGTGCTGAGCCCCGAACCGGCCCATCCTCCGCGTGCACCGCGCGTTCAGCAGGTGAGAACCGGCCCGACCGGGCGATTTCTCCTGTTCACCGTCACATTTGTCGATCGGTCCTGTTCGGCGATGGCAAGCTCCTGTCGGTCCCAAGGTATCCGCGCCCTAGGCTGAATTCATGACCGTGTCTGAGATTTTCGACGAAAGCGCGTGGGCAGAGGTGGCCGGAATAGGGCCCCTGACCGACATCACCTACCACCACGACACCACTGGGCGGATCGCCCGGGTTGCGTTCAACCGACCCGAGGTCCGTAACGCGTTTCGCCCGCACACGGTCGACGAGCTGTACCGGGCTCTCGAGGACGCCCGCACGAACCCCCGCATCGGCGTCGTACTGCTCACCGGCAACGGGCCAAGCCCGAAAGACGGCGGCTGGGCGTTCTGCTCGGGCGGCGACCAGCGCATCCGCGGCCGTGACGGGTACCAGTATTCCGCAAGCGAGGAAGCATCCGGAGTCGATACCGCACGCAGCGGGCGCCTGCACATCCTCGAGGTGCAGCGTCTCATCCGGTTCATGCCGAAGGTGGTCATCGCTGTCGTCCCCGGCTGGGCGGCCGGCGGTGGCCACTCGCTGCACGTCGTCTGCGACCTGACCATCGCCAGTCGCGAGCACGGCAAGTTCAAGCAGACGGATGCCGACGTCGGCTCATTCGACGCCGGTTACGGCAGTGCCTACTTCGCTCGGCAGATCGGACAGAAGTTCGCCCGCGAAATCTTCTTCCTCGCCGAGGAGTATTCCGCGCAGCGGGCGTACGAGATGGGTGCCGTGAACGCCGTTGTGCCGCACGCCGAACTGGAATCGACAGCTCTCGAGTGGGCCCGCACGATCCTGACCAAGTCGCCGACCGCTATCCGCATGCTGAAGTTCGCGTTCAACGCCGTCGACGACGGCCTGATGGGCCAGCAGGTGTTTGCGGGGGAGGCCACGCGTCTCGCCTACGGCACCGACGAAGCCGTCGAGGGCCGGGATTCGTTCCTCGAGAAGCGCGACCCGGATTGGTCGCCGTTCCCCTGGCAGTTCTGAGCGGAGGGCTCTCAGACGCGTCGTTCAGGGGGCGTAAACGGTCGTCACATCCCGCGCTTCATAGCACGTTGCGCTCCTGAGCGTCGAAGCAGTCGCAAGACCGACAGCAGCCTGCCCGGTGCCGCGCCTACACTGAAATCATGACGCGGATGCTCGTACGGGTGCCGGCGACGAGGCCACTCGACCTCATGGTCGAGTTGCGGCGCGCCCTGGACCTCTCCGGTCCCGCCGTCACCCCCGTCCCGGAAGAAGAGCCCTCCGCGGGAGAACCCGAGGAGGTTCCTCAGCCGGTCGGCGTCGTCATCGAAACCTCGGGATCGACCGGTGTACCCAAGCGGGTCGCTCTCACCTGCAACGCCCTTCTCGCGAGCGCGGCGGCCAGCGCAACGGCCCTTGACGGCCAGGGCCAGTGGCTGCTCGCCCTCCCCGCCCACTACATCGCCGGACTCCAGGTGCTCGTGCGTTCGATCGCCGCGGGCACGGTCCCTGTCGTGCTTCCGCCCGGCCGGTTCGACCCCGCCGCCTTCGTCGAGGCATCCCGGACGCTCAGCGGCGAACTGCACTACACGTCTCTCGTGCCGCTGCAACTCGCGCGGCTGCTCGATAGCCGTGCCGGGCTGATGGCGCTCCGCCGATTCGACGGCATCCTCGTCGGCGGGCAGGCGACCCCGCCGCAGTTGCTCCGGCGCACCGAGCAGCTCGGGCTGCCGATCTTCCGCACCTACGGATCCAGCGAGACCGCCGGTGGCTGCGTCTACAACGGCGTCCCGCTGCCCGGGGTGCACGTGCGGGTGGTCGACGGCGAGGTCGAGCTTGCCGGCCCGATGCTCGCCGAAGGCTACCTCGGCGACGAAGAACTCACCGAACGCATCTTTCCCGTCGCCGACGGGTTTCGCTGGTACCGCACCGGCGACCTTGGCGAATTCAGCGACGGCGTGCTCCGGGTCACCGGGCGCGCCGACAATGTGATCAACTCTGGCGGCGTCAACGTGTCGCTCGACCGGGTCGAGCACGTCGTCCGCGGGCTGCCCGACCTGACCGAGTCAGTGGTGGTCGCCGGCCCACACCGCGACTGGGGCGAGGTTCCCGTCGTCGTGACGGCGAGCGGGCATCCGTCGCTGTCGGAGATAGCGGATGCCGTCGCCGAGTCCCTGGGAAAGCCGGCGCGCCCAGCGCACATCGTCCGTCTGGATGAGTTGCCGCTGCTGCCGTCCGGTAAACCGGACCGGTTGGCGATCGTTGCGATCGTCGCGGTCGCGCTCCAGGGCGAATCCGGAGATGTCCCGGCCGTCGGCCCAGCGGCACCCCGGGTCTGATCAGCGAGGCTCGACCAGCGGCCTGCACGCAAGAAGCCGGCCGAGGCGATGCCCCGGCCGGCCCCTTCCGTGGAGAGTCAGGCGTCCACGGACTTCTGCCCCTCCTTGACGGTGAGGGTTTCCTGTTCGTTGCCTGCCGCGACTTCGATCTTGCGCGGCTTCGCTCGTTCGCTCACAGGGATGGTGACGCTGAGAACGCCGTTGGTGTAGTTGGCGGCGATGTTCTCGATGTCGACTCCCTGGCCCAGGTTCAGCTGGCGCAGGAACGAGCCGGACATCCGCTCGCGGGCGATCCACTTTGCGTTTTCAGCAGTGGTCAGGGTGCGCTCCGCGCGGATGGTCAGCAACTGGCCGTCCACGTCGATATCGACGGATCCCGGGTCGATGCCGGGTAGATCGGCGGAGAGAACGTAGTGGTCGTTCTCGCGGTACAGGTCCATTGGCATCAAACGTGGTCCCTGACGGGTCCCGAGCAGAGCCTCGGTTGCGCGGTCGAGCTCGCGGAACGGGTCAAAGTTGAGTGCCATTGGTGTGTCCTCCTTTGTCTCTTCTGTGTGCACTTGAGAGTTGAGCGGATGTGACTCAACTTCTGAAAATTATGTTAACCAACGAAGGAAAAATGTCCAGTCCCGTCTTGTTTGCCGTGAGCGAACAAGGAGGCTGGGTCGCCCGGTAAGCTGCCTACCAACAGAGGGAGGTTGCCCGGTGGCAGCTAAAGCACAACGACTCACGCCCCCGCAATCGCCGAGCGGTGCGCGGCCCAAAGGGCGGGGACGCAGCGGAAACCCCGCGGCCAAGCGGTACGAGAGCATCCGTCCGGCAACATTCGGTGACTGGGTCGCCGGTGCCCGTGTCTTCACCCTCTCGATGTCGGTATCGCCGGTCCTCGTCGGCACCGGAGCTGCCATGGTGGCCAACGACCCGGGCGAGTACCACTGGGTTCGCGCGCTGCTCTGCCTCATCGTCTCGGTTTGTCTGCAGATCGGCGTCAACTACTCGAACGACTATTCAGACGGCATCCGCGGCACTGACGAACACCGGGTCGGCCCGTTCCGGCTCGTCGGCAGCGGCAAGGCTCGCCCGAAAACGGTCCTGATCGTCGCCATGGTCTTCTTCGGCCTCGCCGCGGTTGCTGGACTCATCCTCACCGTCATCACCGGATTGTGGTGGCTTCTCGCTGTGGGCGCCGCCGCCATCCTCGCCGCCTGGTTCTACACCGGCGGCCGCAGGCCATACGGGTACAACGCGCTCGGCGAACTGTTCGTCTTCGTCTTCTTCGGCCTCGTCGCCACCCTGGGAACCGCTTACGTCCAGTCGTTCGTGCTCAACCAGGAGGCCTGGCTCGGAGCGATCGGCGTCGGGCTCATCGCGGTCGCCACGCTCATCGTCAACAACATCCGTGATATCGCCCAGGATCGAGAGGCCGGAAAACGGACGCTCACCGTGCTGATCGGCAACACTGCCAGCCGCGTGCTTTACATCGTGTGCCTGTTGGTGCCGTTCGGCATCGCCGCCTGGCTCGCGACCTTCTACCCGCTGGCGTGGTTCGCGATGTTCGGCCTGCTCGCCGCGCTGCCTGCCGCCGTCATCGTCGCGACGGCGAGGACAGCACGGGAGTTCGTGCTTGCGCTCAAGTTGACCGGACTCGTGCAGCTCCTCTTCGGTGCGGCGCTTTTCGTGGCGTTCTGGAAGTAGGTCAGCGCTCGGTGCGGGTGGCGGTGTCGGATGCTGCGGCATCCGACACCGCATCTTCGGCGCTTTCGTCTTCGGCGGCTTCTTTCGAGCCGTGCCGTAGCTGGTAGAGGTCCCGGGAGACCGCCTCACGCGGACGTTGCAGGAAGATGTACGAGACGCTCAGGCCGATCAGCGCAGCGAGAACCGTCGCGATCCACGGCTCAATCCCGAGCAGCAGCAGAATCGTCAGGGGCACGGCGAAAGTGAGCAGACGGAGCACGGTGTAGTACACGACGGGAGGGATGCGTTTCACTCTTCCAGTGTAAGCGGGGGCGTCTGGGAGGACGGCGGGGATCCGACCGCCGTCACGCGGGAAGTTCCCAGATCTCGGGGCTACGATGGGGGTATGCGTTGGTGGATCATTCTGGCGGTCGTTCTCGTCGTTGCGACGATCTATTCGGTGATTGACTGCGCCCTGATCCCAGCGAACCGGGTTCGTGGTTTGAAGAAGCCGGCCTGGATCGCGATCATCCTTCTCCTGCCGGTCCTCGGCGTCATCCTCTGGTTCGTCATCGGTCGCGCTCGCACGGGCCACGAATCGAAACCGCGGCTCGCCCCCGACGACGACCCCGCCTTCATCGGAACCCTCGGCCGCGACCGGGAGCAGGACGAACGCATCCGCCGGCTCGAAGAGGAACTCGCTTCTCTCGATTCCGATGGCCCCAACCCTGACGTGACCGGCAAGGCCACACCGACACCGGACGACAGCCCCGATGGCTCGGCCGGGCACACGCCCGACGAGTCGGGCCGAACGGATGCCTGACCCTTCTCCGGCAACCAGATACTCGGTCGCGCTTCTCGAAGAGTTCGTGCACCTCGGCGTGCAGGACGTCGTGGTGTGCCCCGGATCCCGGTCGCAAGCGCTCGCGCTTGCCGCTGCTGCCCTGGAGCGTGCCGGGTCGATCCGGCTCCACGTCCGGATCGATGAGAGGGTCGCGGGATTCCTTGCCCTCGGGCTCGCCATCGAAAGCGGCGTCCCAGCGGCGGTGATCGTCACGAGCGGTACGGCGGTTGCGAACCTTCACCCGGCCGTCCTCGAGGCACACCACTCCGCGGTTCCCCTGCTCCTCCTGACAGCCGATCGTCCGGACGAACTGCGCGGCATCCGCTCCAACCAGACCACCCACCAGGCGGGCATCTTCGGATCCGCCGCGAGGCTGACTCGAGACGTTCCGGCGCCGACGGGGGTCGCCGGTGACGAGGCATCCGCCCGGTCTCTTGCCCGCGTGGCCGTCGACGCCGCTGTCGGGGTCGGACCCGCGGGCGCTGGACCTGTGCACCTCAACCTGGCCCTCCGTGAACCGTTGTCCACTCCGCTCCCCGCACTGGACCGGGTCGAGCCAGTGTCGCGGCCTGAAGCAAGCGCCGCTCGGATGACCCGCCCCGGCATCCTGCTCGAACGTGGAAAACGCACTGTTGTGATCGCCGGGCACGGTGCCGGGCCGGTCGCCGAAGCGCTCGCCCATGCCGGCGGCTGGCCGCTTCTCGCCGAGGTGTCCAGCGGCGCCCGGTACGGCAGGAACCTTGTCGTCGCGTACCGCGAACTGCTGTCGGACCCGGAGTTCGGCGGTCGCGTCGAACGCGCCGTCGTCTTCGGCCACCCCACCCTCAGCAGGCAGGTCCCCGCACTGCTCGGCAGGGACGGCGTCGAGGTGATCGTGGTGGCACCCACCGGCGCCGAGGTCTACAACCCCGGCCGACGTGCCACCCACATCGTCGGAGCGGCAAACGTCGTCGACGGCAGCATCGACCGGGCCTGGATCAGCTCATGGGTGCAGGAATCGCGACGGATCTCCGACGAGAAGTCCCACGACGTCGCCCCGGACCTCGAGGCTGCTCAGTCCCATGACCCGGCCACCCGGCTCGGTTACGTGAGGTCCGAATTCCAGGCGATCCGTGCCCGGATCGACAGGCGGATGCTTGCGCTCGCGGTGTGGGGGGCGACCTGGCCACACGACCGACTCGTTCTCGGTGCATCCCGGCTTATCCGCGACATCGACGCTGCTGTGCCCGGCAAAAAGATCCGGGTGCACTCGAACCGCGGTCTCGCCGGCATCGACGGGACCGTTTCTACGGCGCTCGGCATCGCTGTCGCCAGCCAGGCCGACGGCGCCGGGGTCACCCGCGTGCTGCTCGGCGACCTCACGCTGCTTCACGATGTCGGTGCGCTGCTCGGCGGTATGGGCGAGGGGATGCCCCGAATCCAGGTCATCGTCGGAAACGACGGTGGGGGTACGATCTTCGACGGCCTCGAGGTGGCCGACTCGACCGAGAGCGCCGACTTCGACCGGGTGCTGTACACGCCGCAGCAGGCGGATTTCTCCGCCATCGCCGCAGCTTTCGGCTGGACCTACCTGAAGGCGAGTACCCGCGGAGAGCTCGACCAGGCTCTCACCGCACCCGTGACATCCGGGGTGCTGATCGAGGTTCCGCTCGAACGTTGAGCGCTGTGGCCTCAACCGCAAGCCATTGAGTGGCCCGGTTTTCGCGGCCACACTGTGCAGATGACTTCTGACATAGACGTTCCCCGATCGGGCTGGGCCGCCGAGCCGGCCTCTTTGCTGCGAACCGGCCCCGGCTTTGTCCTTGCGGATGTCGATCCGAACGGGACCCCGGGCTTCAGCGGCAGGAAAAAGGCGGGCATGGGCGAGTTGAAAACCGCCGCCGATGTGCTCAGCGATATGCAGGAACGCCTGTTCGCCGCGTCCAAAGGGGATGCGACGGATGCGGTTCTCCTCGTGTTGCAGGCCATGGATACCGCCGGGAAGGGCGGCATCGTGCGGCATGTCGTGGGCGCGGTCGACCCGCAGGGTGTCGCGCTGACCGCGTTCAAGGCCCCGACGAAGGAAGAACTATCCCACGACTTCCTCTGGCGCATCAAACGTGCCGTCCCCGGACCGGGGATGATCGGCGTGTTCGACCGGTCGCACTACGAGGATGTCCTGATCGCCCGCGTGCGTGGCCTCGCCGATGAGACGGAGATCGAACGACGCTTCGGCGCGATCGTCCGGTTCGAACGGGACCTGGTCGACCGTGGCATCCGCATCGTCAAGGTGATGCTGCACATCAGTGCTGACGAGCAGAAGGCGCGTCTCCTCCAGCGGCTCGATCGTCCCGACAAGCACTGGAAGTTCAATCCGGGGGACATCGATGAGCGTCAGTATTGGCCCGCGTACCAGGAGGCGTACCAGGCCGTGTTCGAGCGGACGTCGACCGAGGTGGCGCCGTGGCACGTCGTTCCGGCGAATAAGAAGTGGTACGCGCGGGTGGCGGTGCAACGCCTGCTCCTCGACGCCCTCACCGAGATCGATCCGCAGTGGCCGCCGGCCGACTTCAACGTCGAAGAGCAGAAGGCGCGGCTCGCCGCGACCTGAGTCACTCGTCACTACTCGATCAGCGGGAGGGCTCTCAGCCGAACGCGTCGACGATCGGCCGGAACTTCATCCGCGTTTCGGTGAGTTCCTTCTCCGGTACGGATTCGCCGACGATGCCGCAGCCGGCGTATGCGGTGACGTCTCCGCCCGGCTCCACCTGTGCGCAGCGGAGCGCGATCGCCCATTCCCCGCCGCCGTCCGCACCGACCCAGCCAATCGGGCCCGCGTAACGACCGCGGTCGAAGGGTTCGAGTTGGTCGATCAGCGCCACGGCGGCGGGGGTCGGCGACCCGGCAACGGCGGCGGTGGGGTGAAGCGCGTCGATCAGGTCGAGCGAGGTTGCGTCGTCGGTGAGGGTACCCTCGATGTCGGTGGCCAGGTGCCACAGGTTCGGCAGCTTGAGCGTGAACGGCATCTCGCTCGTGAGGACGTGAGACGTGTGCGGCCGGAGCGATGCGAGAACACTTTGCACGGCGAACTGGTGCTCGTCCTGGTCTTTGGCGCTCGTGACGAGGTTCACGGCGGCCCGCTGGTCCGCTTCAGCGTCCGCACCACGTGAGGCGGTGCCGGCGAGCACGCGAGCGGTGACCGACCCGTCCTGCACCCCGACGAGCGTCTCAGGGCTGGAGCCGACGAGGCCATCGACCGCGAACGTCCAGCAGTCGGGGTAGCCGAGCGCGAGGTCGGAGACGACCCGGCGAAGGTCGGCATCCGCAGGTATGCGTCCGGTGAGGTCGCGCGACAGGACCACCTTGCTCAACTCGCCGTCGAGGATGCGTTCCACGGCCTGCGTCACATGCTCCAGGAATCCGTCGGCTGACTCGGCGCCTGCGGTGAGCGGAATTCGATACTCGGGGCCGAACGCCGTCGATCGCGGATTCGCCGGGACATCCGCTTCGTGGGTGTCGTCGGCACGGATGCGCGTGACCCAGGTCACCCCGTCACGCCGGCCGATGAGCAACTGTGGCACGATCAGCACACTGGACTGCGCCGAGTGGTCGGCGAACGCGAACGTGCCGAACGCGACGAGGCCGGTGCCCGCCATTCGTAACGGGTCGCTGACCGTCGCGGCGGCGGCGATCTCGCGCCAGGCGGCAGCGGCATCCTGCATGCGCGTCGGGCCGGAGAATTCCAGTCGGAGAGCCTCACCGACACCCGCCAGGCCGCGCCCTTTGCGGAGCCACAGCAACGGCCGCTGCGGGTCGACGAGGGCGATGAGCGAGCGGACGTCGTCAACCTGTTGGGTTTCAACGACGAGGTGCTGCGTGGACGGAAGTGTGCCGGGTGAAGTCACCTGTCCAGCGTACGCCCGGTTCTTGCGGTTCGGCCGTGCGGGGAGGCCCGGACGTAGACTGGGGGCATGAACAAGGCAGATCTCTCCAAGCAGCCGTCGCAGGTTTCCGCCATGTTCGATCAGGTCTCGACGCATTACGACCGCACGAACACCGTCATGAGCGTCGGTAACGACGTGCTCTGGCGCGTGGCGACCACCCGGGCTATCGACCCGCACCCCGGTGACCGGATCCTCGACATCGCCGCAGGCACGGGAACGTCGAGCGCGTTTCTCGCGAAGTCGGGCGCGACGGTCATCGCCGCGGACTTCTCCCCGGGCATGATTGAGGTGGGTCGCAAGAAGTACGGCCGCGTCCGCAACATGCAATTCGTCGAAGCGGATGCCACGAATCTTCCGTTCTCCGACAACGAGTTCGATGCGACAACCATCTCGTTCGGGCTGCGCAATGTCGTCGAGCCGAAGAAGGCGATCGCCGAGATGTTCCGCGTAACGAAGCCCGGCGGACAGGTTGTGATCTGCGAGTTCTCCACGCCGCCTAACCGAGTGATGAAAGGGCTCTACGACTTCTACCTGCAGCGGATCACGCCGCTGCTCGTGAAGTTCTCGAGCTCGAACCCCGACGCCTACGACTACCTCAACGACTCCATTCAGGCGTGGCCGGCGCAGGCCGAACTCGCCTCATGGATGCGGGGCGCCGGGTGGACCGAGGTCAAGTACAAGAACCTCACCGGCGGAATCGTCGCCCTGCACCGCGGAACCAAGCCGCGCGTGTGAGCCGGGCCCTCCGGTCCCCCTCTTGGATTCCCGCCCCGGAACTACCCTGGGCGTGAGACGATGGCGCGATGAAGACGCTGGAGTTTGTGTCATCCCGCATGGAGGACCGAGTCGTCCTGGTCACAGGGGCGGGCAACGGGATCGGCCGGGCGTGCGCAATCCGGCTGGCACAAGAAGGAGCCCGTGTCGTCGTCGCCGACCTCGACGGGGATGCCGCGCGGAGCGTGGCCGGCGAACTCCCGCGGCCGGAGACACACCTGCCGCTTCAGCTTGACGTGACCAGCACAGAATCCGTCAACAACGCGGTATCCGAATCCGTCTTGCATTTCGGACGCCTGGACGTCCTGGTCAACGTCGCCGGTGGCGATGTCGGGCATCCGAGCTTCGAGGACACGGACGATACGACCTGGGAAGAGATGCTGAACCTCAATCTTCTCGGGGCCATGCGGTGCTGTCGCGCGGCCGTGGCTCACCTGAAGGCGAGTACGCATGATCCAGCCATCGTCACCGTCGGGTCCGTCAACGCACAGATCGCCTTCGGCAGTGAACCCTATTCCACGGCGAAAGCAGGCCTCTCGGCACTGATGAGAAACCTCGCCGCGTCTCTTGCACCTGACGGGATCCGGGTGAACACCGTCGAGCCGGCGACCACCCGTACCCGGGTGTGGGACCCGCAACCCGGAGGGGCCGACCGGCTCCGACCGTTCTATCCCCTCGGCCGGGTCGGAGAGCCGGCGGACATCGCAGCAGCCGTCGCCTTCCTGGCATCCTCCGACGCCGCGTGGATCACCGGACACGTCCTGCCGGTCGATGGTGGGCTGCTGCACGCATCCTCGCCACTCGGCGGCGGGCCGGGTGACCAGCAACGCGACGGTGCCGCAGACTGAAAGCAGGGCAAGGAGGCGCGCGATGGATCTCATTCCGTTGACCCCGGTCGACAGCAGGGGGGGACCTGCGCGCGGACTGCTCCCGCTGCGTCGGGCTCTGCTGCGTCGCACTTGCCTTTGAGCGGTCTGCCGACTTCGCCTTCACCAAAGATGCCGGCGAGCCGTGCGTCAACCTCGACGATGACTACCGCTGCGTCATCCACCCCGAGCTGCGCGAGCGCGGGTTCAAGGGCTGCACGGTTTTCGATTGCTTCGGCGCCGGGCAGAAGGTGACCCAGCACACATTCGGTGGTGTCAGCTGGCGCGACGACCCCGACATCCGGCAGTCGATATTCGCGGTGTTCCCCCTCGTCCGTCAACTTCAGGAGATGCTGTGGTACCTCGCGGATGCTTCCAACCGGCCCGAGACGGCGCCCATCAAGGGCGACCTCGACCGTGCCTACCGGGGGACCGAGGCGCTCGCTGCCGCACCCGCCGACGACATCCGTTCACTCGACCTCGATGCGCACCGGGACGCCGTGTCTGCGCTGCTTCGCCAGGCCAGTGAGCTCGTCCGGGCGGCAACCAGGACGTCACCCGAAGTCCGGCAGGTCCAGCCAGGCTCCGATTTCATGGGCGCACAACTGGCGGGGCAGGACCTCCGCGGGGCCAACCTTCGAGGCACCTGGCTGATCGCCGCCGATCTCCGTTCGACCGATCTCTCGAACGCCGACGTCCTCGGCGCCGACTTCCGCGATGCGGAGCTCGGCGGTGCCAACCTTGAAGACGCGCTCTTCCTCACCCAGTTCCAGGTCAACGCTGCACGGGGCGACGACGCAACGGTGCTGCCGGCGTCGGTGACCCGGCCGACGCACTGGAGGCGCTGAACAGTTGCCGTGGTGGCTTCACTCACGCCGGACGGACGCACTCGGCGCACCGGGTGACCGCCTCCGGAGCGTGTGAGGAGGCCGTTGCGAAGGCATCCCGCGATCAGCGACGCGTCCCCGTCACAACACTCGCGTCGACATCGGTGGAATGCTCGACGACCGGCGCGAGGCCCGACGATGTACTCGAGCGGATCACCGGCGAGGCGCCGGGTGACGAAGGCGTCGAGTTCTACACGGGATGCCGCGGTCTCGCCGAGCAGCGCCACCTCCTCGTCGGCGAAGACGCATCCTCCGGCCAGCAGCCGGACGACGAGTTCGTCGCGCGAGATACCGAAAAGCGTTCCCGACGGGCTCGATCCTGCCCGGCCGACGACCGATTCTGGTATCTCGCTGCGCTGTTCCGCTCCGCTCACTCGTAGAACTTCTCGCCCCGCGCCAGGCGGTCGACGAACGTCTCGATCCGCCGGGCCCGCGTCTCCGGCCGTTTGGCATCCTGGATCCGATAGTAGATCGCGTACCGGTTCTGGCTGTTCAGCGTCTCGAAGAACGAGTGGGCCGCCGGGTTGGCGGAGAGCGCAGCAAGGAAATCCGGGTGGGGTTCTGCAGTCTTCGGACCGGAATAGGCGCGTTCCCATCGGCCGTCGGCACGGGCCCTCTCCACCTCCGCCAGCCCGCGCGGATTCATCCGCCCGTCGGCGATCATCTCCTCGGCGGTGCGCACATTCCGCAACGACCACGGGCTCCGGGCCCGACGCGGCGTGAACCGCTGCACGTAGGTGGCCTCGTCGACCCGACGGGCCTGCCCGTCGATCCAGCCGTAGGCGAGCGCCACGTCGAGCGCTTCCGCATAGGTCACGGTGGTCTGTCCTGAGCCCTTCTTCGCCATCACGAGCCAGATCCCTGGCGACGAATTCTGGTTCTCCTCTATCCATTCCCGGAAAGCGTCAGGCCCGTCGAAACGGAGAATTTGCTGCTCGAGCGCCGCCATCACTCACCCAGCATGGAACCGCTGCGGAGTTCGAGGATCTCCTGGTAGTGCGGATTATGCATGACGCCGAGGATGTTCCCGAAGGGATCGACGACCGATGCCGTCACGAATCCAGCATCCCGGGGAGTGATCGCTTCGTGCTCCGTCGCCCCGAGCGCGAGAAGTTTCGCCACGGTGTCTTCGACGTCGGACACGTGCCAGAACACCACAGCGCCGCCCGGTTCGGTTGCCGAAGGATGCGGGGAGAAGCGCCGGTCGATGATGCCCAGCTCATGCTCGTAGTCGCCGATCCGGTATTCGATGTAGGCCGCCGGGCCCGACTCGGGCCGCACGAAGTACGGCTGAATGCCGAGCAGCTTCGAATACCACTCCCGTGCCGCATCGATGTCGTCCGCGAAGAAACTGACGGTAGCCAGCCCTCTCAGCATCATGTGCATTCCCGCTTCCTGTCCGCGCCCTCCCCCAAGGGGTTCCATAATCCGCTGGTTGGCGGTATCCGTCAATGACGGCGAAACCCCTCGATTCAAGGGCATTGACATCCGAAACGGCGCGGCAGTAACTTTCGCTCATGACAAGGCAGTCGACGGATGCTACGCGTCCGGCCACCCCCGGCGGCGAAGGCAAGGGCCTCGCGGCCGGCACGCTCGGCCTGTGGGGCTCGGTGGTGATCGGGCTGGCCTCGACCGCGCCGGTCTACTCGCTCGTCGCAACCCTCGGGTTCGTTGTCCTCGCCGTCGGCGCGCAAGCACCGATCGCGTTCATCGTGGCCTTCATCCCGATGCTCTTCATCGCGTTCGCGTACCGGGAACTCAACCGCGCCGTGCCCGACTGCGGCACCACCTTCACGTGGGGAACCAAAGCGTTCGGCCCCGTGGTCGGCTGGATGGGCGGCTGGGGTGTTGCCGTTGCCGGCATGGTCGTGCTGGCGAACCTGGCCCAAATCGGAGGGCAGTACCTCTGGTTGCTCATCGGCGACGGATCACTCGCCGAGAACGACGTCCTCGTCACCGCGACCGGGGTTGTCTTCATCGCCCTGATGACCTGGGTGAGCTACCGCGGCGTCGAATTCGGCGAGCGGATGCAGAACATCCTCCTCGCCATTCAGTACCTGGCCCTCGCCCTCTTCGTCATCGTCGCCTTCGTCCACGTGGCCAACGGCACAGCCCCGAACGCCACGCCGGTCTCGCTCGACTGGTTCAACCCGTTCGCGTTCGCCGACTACTCCGGCTTCATCGAGGCGGTGCTGCTCGCCCTCTTCATCTACTGGGGTTGGGACACCTGCCTGGCGCTCAACGAGGAGACGAAGGATCCCAAGCGCATTCCGGGCCGCGCCGCGCTGGTGACCACCGTCACCCTCCTCGTCACATACGTGAGCGTCGCCGTCGCCGCCATGTCGTACGCCGGGCTCGGTGAGGAGGGCACCGGCCTCGGAAACGAAGGCAACGCCGACGACGTGTTCCTTGCCCTGAAGGATGTGATCCTCGGGCCATGGGCATGGGTTCTCGTCGTCGCGGTGCTCGTCTCTGCCGTGTCGTCAACCCAGACCACCATCCTTCCCACCGCGCGCGGAACCCTCGCGATGGCCGCGTACAAGGCGCTTCCGCGGCGGTTCGCGACGGTGCACCCCCGCTACCACACACCCTCGTTCTCGACCTTGGTGATGGGCATCGTCGCGATCGTCTACTACGTCGGAATGACGATCATTTCCGAGAACATCCTCGCCGACTCGATTCTCTCGCTCGGCCTGGCGATCGCCTTCTACTACGGCATCACCGGTTTCGCCTGCGTCTGGTACTTCCGCAAGGACCTGTTCACTTCGGCTAGGGACTTCTTCTTCAAAGGCTTCTTCCCGCTGCTCGGCGCGGTCATGCTCGGGTACGCGTTCATCCAGTCCTGCATCGACATGTACGACGTCGACTATGGCTACACCGTGCTCCTCGGAATCGGCGGCACCTTCGTCGTCGGGGTCGGTGCGCTCGCCCTCGGGGTCGTCCTGATGACCATCTGGTGGATGTTCCCCGGGTCGAAGCCGTTCTTCCGCGGCGAGAGCCTCAACCGCGACACCGCCGTCCTCGTCCCTGACACGCCGGAGGCCTACGGCCGTTCCATCGACGGCGGACTGAGCTGATGGAACCGCAGGGCGTGCGCATCCTGATCGTCGGCACCGGGGGCGTCGGATCCGCCGCGGCCCGGATCGCCGTCCGCCGCGACTTCTTCGAGAAACTCGTTCTCGCCGACTACGACCCGGTGAGGCCCCAGGCGCTCGTCACCGACATCGGCGACGAGCGCCTGGCTGCTGCGCAGGTCGATGCATCCAGTGCCGACGCGGTCGCCGCCCTCATCCGCGAACACCAGATCACCCATGTGCTCAACGCCGTCGACCCCCGCTTCGTTATGCCGATCTTCGACGGCTGCTTCGCCGGAGGCGCCGTCTACCTCGACATGGCCATGAGCCTGTCGCATCCGCATCCTGAGAAACCGTACGAACTCCCCGGCGTGAAACTCGGTGACGAGCAGTTCGCCCAGGCGTCCATGTGGGCGGATGCCGGTCGGCTCGCGCTCGTGGGCATCGGCGTGGAACCCGGACTCTCCGACGTTTTCGCGCGCTACGCCGAAGACGAACTGTTCTCTGAGATCGACGAGCTCGGCGTCCGCGACGGCGCCAACCTCACCGTCGACGGGTACGATTTCGCCCCGTCATTCTCGATCTGGACGACGATCGAGGAGTGCCTGAACCCGCCGATCATCTTCGAAAAGGAGCGAGGCTGGTTCACGACCCCGCCGTTCAGTGAACCCGAGGTGTTCGACTTCCCCGAAGGCATCGGGCCGGTCGAATGCGTGAACGTTGAGCACGAGGAAGTGCTGCTGATGCCGCGCTGGACGAAAGCGAAACGAGTCACCTTCAAGTACGGGCTGGGCGACGAGTTCATCAATGTGCTCAAAGTGCTGCACACCCTCGGGCTCGATAAGACCGAGCCTCTGACGGTCAAGGGTGTGCAGGTGTCGCCGCGCGACGTGGTCGCCGCCGCCCTTCCTGACCCGGCCACCCTCGGTGACCGGATGCACGGCAAGACCTGCGCCGGTGTGTGGGTGCGTGGCACCGGGAAGGACGGTCGTCCGCGTTCCTCGTACCTGTACCACGTCGTCGATAACGAACAGTCGATGGCCGAGTACGGGTCGCAGGCCGTCGTGTGGCAGACCGCCATCAACCCGGTGATCGCGCTCGAGCTGCTTGCGACCGGCGTTTGGGGTGGGTTCGGCGTCCTTGGCCCGGAGGCCTTCGACGCTCGTCCGTTCCTCGACTTGCTGGCAGCGGATGCCCCGCGCGGCTACGGTTCGCCGTGGGGGATCGAGGAGAAGTACTTGCCAGCTCCGGCACGGGTAGGCTAGACCACGTGAATCCGAGTGCCATGCGGCGTGCCACGAGCCTCTCCAGCCACCTGGGCCAGACCGACCGCATTTTCGCCTCCCCGAAAACCAGGCAGCTCCTCGCCGCCGTCGACGCGGGTCTTGAGCAGATCGAGATCGGTCTGGATACGGAACTGATCTTCGCCGACACCGTCGCCGACACATCCACCCGCTACCTGCTCGAAGCCGGGGGCAAGCGGGTCCGCCCGATGCTGATCCTGCTCACCGCGCAGCTCGGCGCTGGAAACACCGTCGACGTGATCACCGCAGCCGAGGCCATCGAGATCACCCACCTGGGTTCGCTCTACCACGACGATGTCATGGACGACGCCGACCGAAGGCGCGGTGTACCGAGCGCCCATGCCGTCTTCGGCAACTCCGCCGCAATCCTGACCGGCGACCTTCTGTTCGCCAGGGCCAGCCAGCTGATGGCCGGTCTCGGCGAACGCGCTATTCGTCTCCAGGCGAACACCTTCGAGCGGCTGGTCCTCGGCCAGCTGCACGAAACGGTCGGTCCGCAGGACGGCGAGGACGCCGAAGCGCACTACCTGCAGGTGCTCGCGGACAAGACCGGGTCGCTTATCGCCGCGGCCGCACAGGCCGGTGTCATCTTCTCCGGCGCCGACGAAGCGTTCGAGCCCGCGGTCATCGAATACGGCGAGAAGATCGGTGTCGCCTTCCAGCTCATCGACGACGTCATCGACCTGTCACCCCAGCCTGAAGAGACCGGCAAGGTCCCCGGCACCGATCTCCGCGCCGGTGTCGCCACCCTCCCGCTGATCCACCTCCGCGTCCTCGCCGAGACCGACCAGGACGCAGCAGCCCTCCTGGCCCGCATCGAAGCGGAAGCTGCAGCGGGGACCGAAGGTGCGGCATCCGCTGACTTCACCGCCGCGATCACGGAACTCCGCCAGCATCCGGTGACCACCCGCACCCTCACCGAGGCACACCGATGGGCGCACGAAGCAGTTGCGGCGCTCGACCCTTTGCCTGACGGACCCGTGAAGCAGGCACTGACACGATTCGCGGAGACGATCGTCGACCGCAGCAAGTAAAGGAACCAGACGCAGATGACCAAATTGAGAGTCGCGATTGTCGGCGCCGGCCCCGCAGGAATCTATGCGGCGGACATCCTCCTCAAAGCAGAACGCAAGTTCGACGTGTCGATCGACCTGTTCGACCGCCTCCCGGCGCCGTACGGTCTCGTCCGTTATGGAGTCGCGCCTGACCACCCGCGCATCAAAGGCATCATCAACGCGCTCCGTGAGGTGCTCGACCGCGGTGACATCCGCGTCTTCGGCAACGTCGACTTCGGCAAGGACATCACGCTCGACGACCTCAAGCGGCACTATCACGCCGTCATCTTCGCAACCGGAGCGGTGCGCGACGCGGACCTGAACATCCCGGGCATCGACCTCGAGGGTTCCTACGGGGCCGCAGACTTCGTGAGCTGGTTCGACGGGCACCCCGACGTGCCGCGGGAATGGCCGCTCACCGCCACCTCGGTTGCGGTGATCGGAAATGGCAACGTCGCCCTCGACGTGTCGCGCATGCTCGCAAAGCCGGCCGAAGACCTGCTCTCCACCGAAATACCCCAAAACGTTTACGAGGGGCTCAAGGCATCGCCGGTGACCGATGTGCACGTGTTCGGGCGCCGCGGGCCCGCCCAGGTGAAGTTCACGCCGCTCGAATTGCGCGAGCTCGGCGAGTTGAACGACGTCGACATGATCCTCTATGACGAGGACTTCGAGTACGACGAAGCGTCGAAGACCGCCATCGCCAGCAACAAGCAGGTCATGGTCATCGACAAGGTCCTGCAGAAGTGGCGCGAGCGCCCCGTCGGCAACGCGTCGCGCCGACTGCACCTGCACTTCTACGCGCGGCCCCTCGAGGTCGTCGGAGATGACAACGGCCACGTCGCCGCTTTCCGTTACGAGCGGACCCGACCGGATGCCGAGGGCGGCGTGGTCGGAACCGGCGAGATCCGTGAGGTTCCCATCCAGGCGATCTACCGGGCTGTCGGCTATTTCGGGTCGCCGCTCGACGGCATCCCCTTCGACAAGAGGCACGGTGTCATTCCGAACCGCGAGGGTGTCGCCCTCCACAAGGGCAGCAACGACGTCGTGCCGGGGGTTTACGCAACCGGGTGGATCAAGCGCGGCCCGGTCGGTCTGATCGGGCACACCAAATCGGATGCCATGGAGACGATCAGGCACGTCATCAACGGTGAAGGCAGCTGGTGGAACCCGGAAGCCCCGTCCGAGCAGGCGGTGATCGACCTTCTCGACTCTCGCGGTGTCAAGTACACCGACCTCGAAGGCTGGCACAACCTCGACCAGCACGAGATCGCGCTGGGAGAGCCCCACGGCCGGGCCAGGGTCAAGGTTGTTCCGCGCGACGAGATGATCGCCATTTCACGCGCAGAAGCCCCGGTCAACTAGGCCACGGATCGGTGGGACGTGGCCGATAAGGTGGGGGAATGGCCAACCCAGCTAACCCGCAGAATCCTTACGGCCCGCCCACGCAGCAGGGTGCTCCTGCCGGGTACCCCCAGCAGCGTCCGCCGCTCGACACGGCGGTGACACGGCAGATTCTGTTCGGTGGAACTCTCGTGGTGAGCATCGCGATCGTCTCCAATCTCCTGTCGATTCTCGGGAGCTCGATCTTCGCGTTCCGCGGCGAGCTGCTGCTTTCACTGATCTGGAGCGTCTTCATCGCTGTCGTCTTCGTTGTGGGTGCCGGCGCGAGTGCGCTGTATGTCGCACCGCTGGCGCGGGCCGTCTCGGGCGTCGACCTGCTCAAGAAGCTGGCGTCCGCCGCAGCGATCGGTACGGCCGCGTTGCTCGTGCTCAACTTCATCTGGGCGGTCATCTCCGGTGGCCAGTACCTGTTCCAGATGATCGTGAGCTCCGGCATCCTCGGGTCGATTTCGACTGGGTTGCACTACGGAGCCTTCTTCGCGCTCGGAGTGCTCATCGCGCGAATGCTGCCGCCGAAGCAGCACGCGGCGCGATCGTATGCCGCGCACTCTCAGGGCTACGGTGCTCCGCAGGGGTATGGCGCGCCGCCGAGCCATCCCCAGGGCTTTGGCCAGCCGTCCGCTCCGGGCGCGGGCCAGCCGCCTGCGCAGCAGCAGCCTCCGTTTCGCCCGCACGCGTAGCATCCGCTGCTCGGCTCGGCTCGGCTCGGCGCGCGGCGCTTGTATGGCTATAGCTGGAGCGATCGGGCTCAGTCGCTTATGGCTGGACTCTTCCGTGAAACTCAGCCATTCCTGCCCGAGAAGGGGCGCTACTACTCGACCCGCAGCGCGAGCCACAGATTCGTGCGCGCGTCCACCGTCGCAAGGGGTCGGCCGATGAGCTTCTCGACGAGCGCAACCCGGTTCTTCAGCGTGTGACGGTGGATGCCGAGCGCCCGCGCGGCCGGATCCCACTGCCCATGGTGCTCCAGCCAAACCTTGACGTCTCCGATGAGGTCGGTGCCGTTCTCCGCGTCGTGATCGCGCACCGGTCTGAGCAGCGCGCGAGCGATCTCGACGGCATCCGCATGGGGGAGGAGGGCGGCGAGTCCTCGCTCGGCCACGTCCGAGAAGACGACGACGGATGCCTCAGCGTCGCTTGCGAGAGCCCGCTCGAGAGCCTGCACGGCCTGTTTCGTCGCCGTCCCCGTCTCACTCCAGAGCGCAGGCTCCGACATGCCAGCAGCCACCCCAGCCATGCGGGCCAGTCCCTCGGCGACGGCGCGGGCGTCCTCCTCGGACACGCCGACGAGAACCCGGCCCTCGCTCGCCGCGAAGAACACGTTGCCGGCTACGTCTCGCGCCTCGAGGTCGTTCAATAGCGCATCACGGGCAAGCGCCGGTGGGTCGAACGCCACAAAGCGGATCGGCTCCGCGGGCAGTTCCCCGCCCATCTGACGCACGATCCGCCGCACGAGCGCAATGTTGCCCTCGAGCAGCGACTGCAGCAAACCGCTGCGTAAAAGGCCGCGCGCCCGGCTCAACTCCCGGTTCTGCTCAAGAGCAAGCCCGGTCAGGGCGACGACGCTCGTGACGACGGTCTGGTCGGCGCCATCGAGGGGTGTCATCCCCGCGATCACCAGCACCCCACGCAACGCGTCGCGCCGGCCGAGAGTCTGCAGGTTCACCTGCCCGGACTCATCGCTCATCGTCGAACTCGACCGCTGGCTGCGCCCGATCAGCCGCTCCGCCTCATGCAGGATCCGCTGGTGGGCGGGCTCCGTCGCAAGCGCAGGCATTGCGGATGCTTCGTCGAAAGCGAGCGCGAACGTTCCGCGTGCGTCGACAAGCGCGACGAATCGGCGCATCTGGCGGGAGAGTTCCTTGAGGATCGCCGCCGTGGCGTCCGGTTTAAGCGCTGCGAACGAGATCGCTCGCTGAGCGTTGAGCGCCCATGTGTCCCTCGCATGCGCGGCCTCGGCCAGGAGGTCCGCCGCCGCCCGGATCACGGCAATGAACGGCACTCGATACGGCACCTCGAATAGAGGCAGGCCAAGCCGTTCGCACGCCGTCACAAGCTCGGGTGGCGTGCCCTGCACCACCTCAGTGCCGAAGCCGATCCCGACGATCCCATGCGACGCGAGCCGTTCGACGTAACGATCGTAATCGGTCTGGCTCGTTGACTCCCGGTCGAACTGTGTCCCGGTGGTCAACACCATTTGACCGGCATCGAGAAACGGCGTCGGGTCGGCCAGGTCGGAGCTGTGGATCCAGGAGATTGGGGCCGCCAGCCGGTCCGGGGTGCCTCCGGCCAGCAGGCTGAGGTCGAGCTCGCGCATGTCGAGAAGCCGGCGAAGAGAAGGGTGCATCTGCCCAACGTACGCGATTTGCCAGATTGGCGGAAGGCGGCGATCGCGGTGGCCACTCCGGCAGTTTCCGCGGCCCGGCCGACCTCCTAGTCTGACACCAGGCACTTCGAAGGAGAACGACGACGATGACCCTCACCACGACCGCAATCGGCGGCCCGGCACTCGCACAAGAGCGCCGGATCGTGACCGCAATTCCCGGGCCGCGCTCGCAAGCGCTGATGGCCCGCAAGAACAGCGCCGTGGCGTCCGCTGTCGGAACCACCATGCCCGTGTTCGCGCAGGCGGCGGGCGGTGGAGTCGTCGTTGACGTGGACGACAACTCGTTCATCGACCTCGGCTCAGGCATCGCCGTGACCGGCGTCGGAAACAGTGCGCCTCGCGTGGTCGACGCCGTGCAGGCGCAAGTCGCCGCTTTCACCCACACCTGCTTCATGATCACGCCGTACGACTCCTACGTCGAGGTGGCCGAGAAGCTCAACGAGCTCACCCCAGGGGACCACGAGAAACGCAGCGCGCTCTTCAACTCTGGCGCCGAAGCCGTCGAGAACGCCGTCAAGGTCGCCCGCAGCTACACCGGCAAGCAGGCCGTCGTCGCCTTCGACCACGCCTACCACGGCCGCACCAACCTGACCATGGCACTCACAGCCAAGTCGATGCCGTACAAGAGCGGTTTCGGGCCGTTCGCCTCCGAGATCTACCGCGCCCCGATGTCGTACCCGTTCCGCGACGGCCTGAGCGGACCGGAGGCCGCAAAGCGCGCCATCTCGATGATCGAGAAGCAGATCGGGGCATCGAACCTCGCCGCCATCATCGTCGAACCGATCCAGGGTGAGGGCGGATTCATCGTCCCCGCCGACGGCTTCCTTCCGGCACTTGTGGAGTGGGCTCGAGCGAACGGCGTCGTCTTCATCGCCGACGAGGTGCAGACCGGCTTCGCTCGCACCGGCGACATGTTCGCCAGCGAACACGAAGGCATCGTGCCCGACATCATCGTGACAGCCAAAGGTATCGCCGGTGGGCTGCCGCTGTCGGCGATCACCGGCCGGGCAGAGATCCTCGACGCCACCCACGCCGGCGGCCTCGGTGGAACCTACGGCGGCAACCCGCTGGCCTGCGCGGCCGCACTCGCCGCCATCGAAACCTACGTCGATGAGGACCTCGCCGCCGCCGCCCGCCGCATCGGCAGCACGCTCTTCGAACGGTTCACCGCAGCCCAGGCCGCCGACCCGCGGATCGGCGACATCCGCGGCCGGGGCGCCATGATCGCCGTCGAGTTCGTCGACCCCGAGACGAACGAACCGGATGCCGCGTTGACCGGCCGCGTCGCGAAGGCCTGCCACGCCGAAGGGGTCATCGTCCTCACCTGCGGAACGTACGGTAACGTCATTCGTTTCCTGCCGCCCCTCTCGATTCCTGTTGAACTGCTCACCGAGGGCATCGATATCGTCCTCAACACATTGGAGAACGCATGACCACCCAGACCGACCTCCCCACAACCGCAGAGGCAGAACTGCTCGCGAAGGTCCCTACCGGTCTCTTCATCGGCGGCGAATGGCGCCAGACCGAGAAAACCATCGATGTGTTCGACCCGTCGACGGGCGATGTGCTCGCGTCGATCGCTGACGCCTCAGCCGCCGACGCCACAGCGGCACTCGACGCGGCCGTCGCCGTGCAGGACGAATGGGCGGCAACCGCTCCGCGCACCCGGTCGAACATCCTTCGCAAGGCTTTCGACCTCATGCAGGAGCGACGCGACGAATTCGCCCTGCTGATGACACTGGAGATGGGCAAGCCCCTCGCCGAGTCAAACGGTGAAGTAACGTACGGCGGCGAGTTCCTGCGCTGGTTCAGCGAAGAAGCGGTGCGCATCACCGGCCGGTACGGCACCAACCCCGAGGGCACCGGGCGCATGATCGTGTCACAGCACCCGGTCGGACCGTGCTACCTCATCACCCCATGGAACTTCCCGCTCGCCATGGCGACCCGCAAGATCGCGCCGGCGCTCGCCGCTGGCTGCACGGTCATCATCAAGCCGGCCTCGCTCACGCCGCTGACCACCCTGTACTTCGCGAAACTGCTCGAAGAAGCGGGTGTCCCCGCCGGTGTCGTCAACGTGCTCACCACCTCGTCGTCCGGCGCCGTCACCGAACCGCTGCTCGACGACCCCCGGCTGCGCAAGCTGAGCTTCACCGGCTCCACCCCGGTCGGCCAGAAACTGATCCAGCAGTCGGCGAAGAACGTCCTCCGCACCTCGATGGAGCTGGGTGGCAACGCCCCATTCGTCGTCTTCGACGACGCCGACCTGGATGCGGCCGTCGACGGGGCGCTCGCCGCCAAGTTCCGTAACATCGGCCAGGCCTGCACCGCGGCTAACCGGTTCATCGTTCACGCGTCGATCGCCGACGAATTCGCCCGCCGGGTCACCGACCGGGTCAAGGGCTTCACGCTCGGTCGCGGTACCGAGGAGGGCGTCACCATCGGTCCGCTCATCGACGACCGCGCCGTGAAGAAAGCCAGCGAACTCGTCGAGGACGCCGTCGCCAAGGGCGCGACACTCCTCACTGGCGGCAAGGCCGTCGACCGCGAAGGAACGTTCTACGAGCCGACCGTGATCACCGATGTGCAGCAGGGATCCAAAATCCTCCGTGAGGAGATCTTCGGACCGGTCCTCGCGATCGTCCCGTTCACCGACGAAGCGGATGCCGTCCGGCTCGCCAACGACACCGAGTACGGCCTCGTCAGCTACGTCTTCACGCAAGACCTCGCCCGTGGTCAGCGGATGATCGACAAACTGCAGACCGGCATGATGGGGCTCAACGTTGGCGTCATCTCCAACGCCGCCGCCCCGTTCGGCGGGGTCAAGCAGTCCGGCATCGGCCGGGAAGGCGGGCTCGAGGGAATCCACGAATACCTGTCGACGAAGTACACCATGACTCCGGCCAGCTAAGGCCAGCGCCGCAGCACGAGGATGGAAGACAGAACAATGACGTCACTCCAGAACTACATCAACGGCTCGTTCGTCGACGCCGCCGGCTCCGAGACGATCGACGTGGTCAGCCCGGCGACGGGCGATGTCGTCACCGTTTCACCCGTCTCCACCGATGTCGACGTCGATGCGGCGTTCGGTGCGGCACGGACAGCCTTCACCACGTGGAAACGCACGACACCGAGCCAGCGCCAGGGCATGCTGCTGCAGATCGCGGATGCCATGGAGGCGAACGCAGACGAGCTCGTCGAAGCGCAGCACCGCAACACCGGGCAGCCCCGCGAGGCGATCCGCGTCGAAGAGGTGATCACCGGCGCCGATCACCTGCGGTTCTTCGCCGGGGCCGCGCGGGTGCTCGAGGGTAAGAGCGCGGGGGAGTACCTCGAAGGGCACACCTCCTGGATTCGCCGCGAACCGATCGGGGTCGTCGCCCAGGTCACCCCGTGGAACTACCCGCTCATGATGGCGATCTGGAAGATCGCTCCCGCGCTCGCGGCCGGCAACACGGTTGTGCTCAAACCGAGCGACACGACGCCGGAGTCCACCCTCGTCCTCGCCCGCCTGACCCAGGGCATCCTGCCGGACGGCGTGCTCAACGTGATCCTCGGGAACGCGTCAACCGGCCAGCTGATGACTGAGCATCCCGTCCCAGGCCTGGTGTCGATCACCGGGTCGGTCCGGGCGGGCATGGCGGTCGCGGCATCCGCGGCGAAGAACCTGCACCGGGCGCACCTCGAACTCGGCGGAAAGGCGCCGGCGATCGTCTTCGCCGACGCGGACATCGCCGCGACCGCTGAGGGTGTCGCAGGGGCCGGGTACTTCAACGCCGGCCAGGACTGCACTGCGGTGACCCGGGTACTCGTCCACGAGTCGATCCACGACGAATTCGTCGCTGAACTCGTCAAAGCCGCCGAAGCCACGAAGACAGGCGACGCCGAAGACCCCGACGCGTACTACGGGCCGCTCAACAACGCCTCGCACTTCGAGAAGGTGTCGACGGTGATCGAGAGCCTGCCCGCCCACGCGAAGGTCGTCACCGGCGGCCACCGGGTCGGCGACAAGGGCTTCTACTACGCGCCCACAGTCATCACCGGGGTCAACCAGATCGACGCGTGCGTTCAGGAGGAGACCTTCGGCCCTGTGCTGACGGTTCAGACCTTCTCAACCGAAGAGCAGGCGATCGAAATGGCGAACGACGTGCCGTACGCCCTGGCGTCGAGCGTCTGGACGAGCGACCACGGCACGGCGCTGCGGGTGTCGCGTGATCTCGACTTCGGCGCCGTCTGGATCAACACCCACATCCTGCTTGCCGCCGAGATGCCGCACGGCGGGTTCAAGATGTCGGGGTACGGCAAGGACCTCTCGTCGTACGGGCTTGAGGATTACACCCGAATCAAGCACGTGATGAGTGCCCTGTGAGAGACACGGAGAACCCCATGAACGACCTGCAACGCGACGTCGTCATCGTGGGCGCCGGGGCATCCGGGCTCACCGCGGCCACGAAACTGCGCGAGGCCGGGCTCAGCGTCGCCGTCCTGGAAGCGCGCGACCGGGTGGGCGGGCGGCTATGGACGAACCAGATCGACGGCGCCACCCTCGAGATCGGCGGCCAGTGGGTATCCCCCGACCAGGATGCGCTGATCGAGACGCTCGCCGACCTCGGGCTCGAAACCTATCCGAGGTACCGCGAGGGCGACAGTGTTTACATCAACGCGGTCGGTGAACTGACCAGGTTCACCGGGGAACTGTTCCCCGTGGAGGCTTCGACGCAGCGCGAGATGGAACGCCTCATCAACGTGCTCGACGCCCTCGTCGCCGACATCGGCGCCCGCGAACCGTGGGCGCACCCGATGGCGGAGGAGCTCGACTCGGTGACCTGGCTCGAGTGGCTCGAGAGCCAGACCGACGACGTTGAAGCACGCGACAACATCGCACTCTTCGTCGCCGAAGCCATGATCACCAAGCCGGCGCACTCGTTCTCCGCGCTGCAGGCGATCCTGATGGCGGCATCCGCCGGTAGCTTCTCTCACCTCGTCGACGCCGACTTCATCCTCGACAAGCGGGTGATCGGTGGACTGCAGCAGGTTCCGTTGCTGCTCGCCGAGAAACTCGGTGGCGACGTGTTCCTCAGCCAGCCGGTGCGCCGGCTCGACTGGAACGAGTTCGGCGTCACCGCCATCGCGGATGGTATGACGGTGCGGGCCCGCCACGCGATCGTCGCCGTTCCGCCGAACCTGTACTCGCGGATCGACTTTCAGCCGCCGCTTCCTCGCCGCCAGCAGCAGATGCACCAGCACCTGTCCCTCGGTTTCGTCATCAAGGTGCACGCTGTTTACGCGACGCCGTTCTGGCGTGATGCCGGGCTGTCTGGCACCTCGTTCAGCCCGTACGAGATCGTCCACGAGGCTTACGACAACACCAACCACGCGGACCCTCGCGGCACCCTCGTCGGTTTCGTTTCCGACCGCAAGGCCGACGCGATGTTCGGCCTCACCGCTGAGGAACGCAAACAGGCCATCCTGATCTCGCTGTCGCACTACTTCGGTGAGCAGGCCCTCGATCCCGTCGTCTATTACGAGAGCGACTGGGCAGCCGAGGAATGGACCCGAGGCGCTTACGCGGCGAGCTTCGACATGGGCGGGCTGTCCCGGTACGGCGCCGACCTGCGCACGCCGGTCGGTCCGATCCACTGGTCGTGCAGCGACCTGGCCGCCGAGGGCTACCAGCACGTCGACGGGGCTATCCGCGTCGGCCGCGAGACCGCTGCGGCCATCGTCTCGAAGCACTCCGCCTGACAACGCCCCACCCTGACCCGCTGTTCCCTGCACCACCCGAAATCGCGAAGGAGCGATGAGCCAGATGCGTTACATCGTGGGCTACACCGATACCCCCGCCGGCGCCGACGCCCTCGCGCTCGGCGTGCGGCTTGCCCGGTCCATGGGCGCCCAACTCGAGATCGTGACCGTGCTTCGCAGTGAAGCACGACCCACACTCGTTCCATCGGATGCGGGCTATGAGCGCTTCCTCCACGAAACCGCGCAGGGTTGGTTGAGGGATGCCGCCGCCGTCGTGCCGAGGGACGTCGCATCCGAGGGGCACATCGTCTACGCCGAATCCTTCGCGCGCGGCCTCCTCGATGTCAGCCGCGACCTTGAGGGTTCAATGATCATCGTCGGAGCAGCTCGGGGCGGGCTGCTCGGCCGCGCCACAGTAGGCAGCGTGGCGAGCGCGCTTCTGCACTCGGCTGTCGTTCCGGTTGCCCTCGCGCCCGAAGGTTCCGGATCGACCGTCGGGCTGAACGAGGTCTCGCGGGTCACCTGCGCCCTCGGAACCAGGGCCGGTGCGGGCGAACTGCTGGACGCCGCCGTGCTGGTCGCCCGCGCTGCGCACGTTCCGCTGCGCCTGATCTCCCTCGTCACCCTCGATATGGATGACATGACCACCCCGCCGGAGGTCGCCGAACGTGCGGCAACGCATGCCGAGCAGGTGCTCGCCTACGCGGCTGAGCATCTGCCGCAGGATATCGACGTTAGCGTGCTGACGGCATCCGGCAACCGCATAGAGGAGGCCGTTGCGCAGGTCGACTGGGAGGCGGAAGAGCTCGTTTTCGTCGGTTCCAGCCGTCTGGCAAAACCCCGCCACATCTTCCTGGGCAGTACGGCGGCAAAGATGCTGCGCGAACTGCCCGTCCCCATGGTCGTGGTTCCCCGCGACTCCGTTCTGACTATTGAGGATTGACCCCATGACAACAACGAAGCCCACCACCGGGCTCTCCAAGAAGGGGCTGAGCGCCGGCTCGGTCGGCCTGATCGGTGCCATCGTTATCGGCATCTCGTGCATCGCCCCCGCTTACACGATGACGGCGGCGCTCGGGCCGACCGTGTCAGAAGTGGGTCTGCAGGTCCCCGCCATCATCCTCGTCGGGTTCATCCCGATGCTCCTGGTCGCGTTCGGCTATCGCGAACTCAACCGGGCCATGCCCGACAGCGGAACGTCGTTCACCTGGGCCACCCGGGCGTTCGGGCCGTGGATCGGCTGGATGGCCGGCTGGGGGTTGATCGCCGCCACCATCCTCGTGCTGTCGAACCTCGCCGGCATCGCCGTGGATTTCTTCTATCTGATGCTCGCGCAGATCTTCAACAACGAAGGACTCGCAGATCTCGCGCTCAACCCGTTCATCAACGTCATCACCTGCCTGGCGTTCGTGCTCGGCGCGACGGCGATCTCTTACCGCGACATGCAGACCACCCAGAAGGTGCAGTACGTGCTTGTCGGCTTCCAGCTGCTCGTTCTCGTGCTGTTCGGTGTCGTTGCGTTCATCCACGTCGCCAACGGAACCGCCTTCGACGCGACACCGGTCACCCTGGAGTGGTTCAACCCGTTCGCGGTTGAGTCGTTCAGTGCGTTCGCCGCCGGCCTTTCCTTGTCGATCTTCATCTTCTGGGGCTGGGATGTCACGCTGACGATGAATGAGGAAACCAAGGGTTCGCGTTCGACGCCGGGTCGCGCGGCCACCCTCACCGTGATCATCATCGTCGTGCTGTACCTGCTCATCGCGACGGCGTCGATCAGCTTCGCGGGCATCGGAACCGGTGAGTTCGGACTGGGCAATGAAGACATTCAGGGCAACGTGTTCTTCGCCCTCGCCGGACCCGTCCTCGGACCGCTCGCCATCCTCGTCTCGATCGCGGTGTTGTCGAGCTCGGCCGCTTCACTGCAGTCCACGTTCGTCTCTCCCGCCCGGACGCTGCTCGCCATGGGCCACTACGGGGCGCTGCCGCCGAAGTTCGCGACGGTCAGCCCGCGCTTCCTCACCCCCGGCTACGCAACGATCGTGT
The DNA here is from genome assembly GCF_900115155.1 of Mycetocola miduiensis. Lineage (GTDB taxonomy): Bacteria > Actinomycetota > Actinomycetes > Actinomycetales > Microbacteriaceae > Mycetocola_A > Mycetocola_A miduiensis. Next base: position 321,940 of record NZ_FOVM01000001.1, on the reverse strand, counting down.
CGGCCGTCGTGGCATCCGCGTTCTACGCCATCATGCGGTTCGTCTCCGAAGACGTGCTCTGGGACACGATCACGGCGCTTGGCATGATGATCTGCTTCTACTACGGCATCACGGCGTTCGCCGTGGTCTGGTACTTCCGGAAGCAGTTCCTCGCCTCGGCACGGAACTTCTTCTTCCAGCTGCTGTTCCCCCTCATCGGAGGACTCATCCTCGCCGTGCTGTTCTTCACCACGATCATCGACAGCATGAACCCGGACTACGGCAGCGGATCGAACGTCGGCGGGGTTGGACTCGTCTTCATCCTCGGCATGGTGGTCATCCTGTCTGGCATCGTGATCATGATCATCCAGGCGATCCGTCGCCCGGCGTTCTTCCGGGGCGAGACGCTCTCCCGTGGCGTCTCGGACGGCACCGAGGACGACGCGCTCGACGAGCTGCCGGTGTAATACCCTTGCGAGTTGTTGGGTTTGGGGTGGTTTGCCGCGGGCCAACCCCCCCAAACCCGGCAATTCGCGGAACACGCGTCGTTTACCCCGATGTGGTTGAGTGATGGCCGTGACGCAACAACCTCGACTCTCCCGGCGCCTCGGGCTCGGCGACGCCATCTTCATCGGCCTCGGCTCCATGATCGGGGCCGGCGTCTTCGCCGCCTTCGCCCCCGCCGCAGCGGCTGCTGGCTGGGGCCTGCTCGTAGGCCTCGTCGTCGCCGCAATCATCGCCTACTGCAACGCGACGGCATCGGCGCAGCTCGCCGCCCAGTACCCGTCGTCAGGGGGCACCTATCTTTACGGCCGCGAACGTCTTGGCGAATGGTGGGGATTCGCCGCCGGGTGGAGCTTCGTCATCGGCAAAACCGCGAGCTGCGCGGCGATGGTGCTCACCTTCGCCGCGTATGCCGCTCCGGCTGGCTGGGGAAAGCCGGTCGCCGCGATCGCCGTCGCCTGCCTGGTGCTCGTGAACTACTTCGGGGTCACCCGCACCGCCTTCCTGACGAGAATCCTCGTCGTCGTGTCGCTCCTCGTGCTCGCGGTTGTCGTCGCCAGCGGGGTCGCAGGCTGGGAAGCGGCTCCGGACGCCGGGATTTCAGCAGTCACGCACATTCTCGATGCCGGCGTTTACGGCATCCTGCAGTCGGCCGGGCTGCTGTTCTTCGCCTTCGCCGGCTACGCCCGTATCGCGACGATGGGGGAGGAAGTCCGGGACCCGAAACGCACCATTCCCCGTGCCATCGTCGTGGCGCTCGGGGCGGTCGTCGTAATCTATGCCGTTGTCGCGGTCGTCACGCTGACAACGCTCGGCCCGAACAAGCTCGCGTCGTCTGCCGCGCCTCTCGTCGATGTCGTGGTCGCCGGGCGCTGGGACTGGGCGGCGCCCATCGTGCAGATCGGCGCCGCATCCGCGTCACTCGGAGCGCTGCTCGCCCTGATCGCCGGCATCGGACGCACGAGCCTCGCCATGGCGCGCGAAGGGGACCTTCCGCGCGTGCTTGCGGCGGTGCATCCGCGTTATTCGGTGCCCCATCGCGCGGAGCTCGCGCTCGGGGCGATTGTGATCGTCGTCGTTCTCCTCGTCGACCTGCGCGGCGCGATCGCGTTCTCGTCGTTCGGGGTGCTGCTGTACTACTTCATCGCCAACCTCGCGGCGCTGCGGCAGGAGGATGCTGCGCGCAGCTTTCCGCGATGGCTGCAGGTGCTCGGCATGGCCGGATGCCTTCTGCTCGTCGTCACCCTGCCCCCGCTCGGGATCGCGGTGGGCGTGGCCGTGCTGGCCGTCGGCCTCCTTGGTCGACTGGTGCTTCGGCGGCGGTAGCGGCATCCGCTTGCTCAGACGGTAATGGCTGAAGTCTCGCTCGAACTTCAGCCATTGATGGCCGAGCCCAGAGCGCGAACAGCCATTAGTGACGGAGCAAGGGGCACGAACAGTCGTTTGTAGCGTCGTGGCCGCGGACCCCGGCAAACGTAGCAACTCGCGGGAAGGGAGGGGGGTCAGGCGCGGTAGAAGGCGACCGTTGCGTCGAGGGCCGTCTCCCACGGTGTGGCGCTCACCCCGAGGTCGCGCTCGGTCTCGGCTGCATCCGAGAGGAACGGCATCCGGAACTGGTAGCTCGACTTGGCCACCTCGCGGAGCACCGGATTGAACACGCCAACGCCGCGGAGCAGCGCCGACGGCAGCCCGGACACCGACCCGCGAACGCCATACCGTTCGTTGATCTCGCGGCAGATCGCGGTGCGGCTCGACCCCGATGCCGCGGGAACGTGCCAAATGCGCCCCCAGTTGCCGGTGTATCCCGCGGCAGCGACCACCGTGTCGGCGATGTCGGGCAGGTACGCCCAGCTGTGCGGCAGAGCCGGGTCGCCGATGGCCCAGGACCGTTTGCCCGCGAGGATCGGCTGGAAGAAGCGGGTGCCGAGGTGCGCGTCGGCGGTCGCCCCCGGGCCGAAGTAGTCGCTCGCTCGAACCTCCACCGCCTGCACGTCGCCCCTCTCCGTGGCCTCACGGAGTCGGGCCCACAAGTCGCGTCGCACTTCGCCTTTCGACTCGGCTGGATGCTCGGGGGAGCGTTCGGTCATCGGCATCTGCGCCTTGCCGTACGAGTACAGGTTGCCGAACATCACCACCCTCGCGTCGGTGGCCGAAGCCGCACGGATCACCGCATTGACGATCGGCGGCCACTCCGTACGCCAGCGATGGTACGGCGGGTTCGTGCAGACGACGATCGTGGAGGACCCGGCGGCAGCGCGGGTGAGCGCTTCGGCGTCCGAGGCGTCGAGCCGGACGGCCGTGGCACCGGGAAGGGATGTTCCGGAGCGGGTGCCAACCGTGACCTCCTGACCCCTGCGCTGAAACGACTGTGTGACGCCAGCGCCGACCGGCCCGGCCCCGAGTACGAGCACGCTCATGTCGACTCCGTCCACTGATGTTCCTGGCGGAAGCCTAGCGCTGGGGCGGCGAGTTGGGCAGGCGTGGAGCCGCGGCTGGCCTCCCGGTTCCTCGTCGTCGACATCGACCTGCGCCGCTACGGGGCGAGCGACTGGCTCGGCCCGATCGGCCCGGCCCTCTAACGGAAGTTGATGAACTGCAGGTCGATCTCGAGGTCCTTGCCCTTGAGCAGGGCGATCGTCTCCTGGAGGTCGTCGCGGCTCTTCGACTGCACGCGCAGTTCGTCGCCCTGGATCTGGCTCTTGACGCCCTTCGGGCCCTCGTCGCGGATGATCTTGTTGATCTTCTTCGCGTTCTCCTGCGTGATGCCGTCCTTGAGTTCGGCTTCGATGCGGTACTCCTTGCCGCTCGCGAACGGCTCGCCGGCGTCCAGGCTCTTGAGCGAGATTCCGCGCTTGATGAGCTTGGTCTGGAACACGTCGAGGACCGCCTTCACACGCTCCTCGCTGTTCGCCTTCATGAGGATCTTGTCGCCGGACTGCGCGATGGATGCCCCGGTGCCCTTGAAGTCGTAGCGCTGCTCGAGCTCCTTGTGCGCCTGGTGGATGGCGTTGTCCGCCTCCATCTTGTCGACCTTCGAAACCACGTCAAACGATGAATCAGCCATGGCCCCAGCCTACGGCTTTCCGCGGCTCGACGGGCGGGGCCTCGGAGTGGCGACGAATTCACGCTAACCGGACGGATGCATCCGGCGCGCGGCGTGAATCCGTCCGCACCGAGTGAATTCGCGCAGGGTGCAGGCGCGCTATTGCGGCGCACGCGCCGTCGACGACCGCACGATGAGCTCGTACGGCAGCGGCACGTCGGCGCTCTGCGGAGCGTCCGCCGCCGGTTCGAGCAGCTGCATCAGCGCCTCGACGGCGTGCTCCCCCTGACGGCGCGGGAACTGCGCCACCGTCGTCAGCCCGAAGAACGCTGCCAGCTGGTGGTCGTCGATGCCGACAACCGAGACATCCTGCGGCACGGAGAGGCCGAGATCGCGAGCGGCGAGGATCGATCCAATCGCCATCTCGTCTGAGGATGCCACGATCGCGGTTGGCCGGTTGTGTGGGCTCCCGAGCAGTTGTTTCGCGGCCTCGTAGCCGCCGGGCAACGTGAAGTCCGCGGGGCGGAACAGGGCCTCGTCGAGTGGCACCCCGGCATCCCGCAACGCGGCCTCGTAACCACTGCGCCGGCTCGTGGGCAGGTGGAAGTCGAGGTCGAACTCCTTGTCGCCACCGATGTGTGCGATGCGGGTGTGGCCGAGCCCGAGCAGGTGCTCGGTGGCGAGCCGCGTCACCGCGACATCGTCCATGATGAGGCTGAACACGCCGGCGATCGGCCCGCCGACACCGATGAGCGGTTTGCCCATCGCGTGCAGGCTCGAGACCTCCTCTTCGGTGAGTTCGAGGCCGATGGCGATGACCGCATCGACCCGCTGTCGCAACAGGAAGTGGTCGAAAACGCTCTTGCGCTCGTCACCGCCGCCGGTGAGGTTGTAGAGGGTGAGGTCGTAGCCCTGACGGAGAAGAGCGCTCTCCGCGCCCTCGATGACCGATGCGAAGAACCAGTGGTTGAGCGACGGCACCACGACGCCGACGTTACGGGTGCGGCCCGAAGCCAGGCTGGACGCGTTTGACGACACGACGTAGTCGAGCTCGGCGGCCGCTTCCGCGACCTTCAGCCTGGTGGCATCCGACACGTAGCCCCGGCCGCTGAGCGCCCGCGACACCGTCGCCGTTGAGACGCCCGCGCGACGCGCGACCTCATCGATGCCCGACATTAGGACCCCTTGGGTGGAAGTTGTTGCCGGTGGCCAGCTTAGCGACGCGCCGGAGCGCATGCGGCCGTCCTGGTGGCGTCGGTCGCGCTGGTGTGGGACGCTCGATAGCGGACGAGAAGGGGAGCGCATGCACAGGGAAGAGGAACGGGTCGTCGTGATCGGCGACGCGCTCATCGACGAGATGCGGGATGCCTCTGGCAGCCGCGACTTCGTCGGCGGCGCCGCACTCAATGTCGCCGTCGGCCTCGCGCGACTGGGCGTGCCGACCACCCTCATCGCGATGATCGGCGACGATGCCGACGGACAACGCATCCGGGCCTTCCTCGACCAATATGGTGTCGAGTTTCTCGCGACGCCCGGGCTGCTCGGTTCATCGCGAGCGATCAGCGATCGCGCCGAGGGTGAACCTCGCTACACCTTCAACGAGGCTGCTCGCGCTCGCCGGGTCGTGTTCGGCGACGAGGAGCGCCTGGCCATCGCGGATGCCCGCCTCGTCGTGGTCAGCTGCTTCCCGTTCGACGACGACGAGCAGGCGGCAGCCCTCGAGGACGCCGTGGCGAACCCCGGGCGACGTCTGGTGCTTGACCCGAATCCTCGCGCCGGGATGCTGCACGACGCTGGGCGATTCGTCTCGAACTTCGAACGGCTGGCGTCGACCTCGCTCCTCTGCAAAGTCGGTGATGAGGACGCCCACCTGCTGTACGGCATCGAGCTGCCGCAGCTTGTGGAGCGGTTGAGGCAGGGCGGTGCGGCGAACGTGCTTGCGACGGCGGGACGCAACGGGGCATCCGTTTCGACGCCGACGGGCACCGCCTCACGACCCATCGCGGACCTGCCCGGACCGGTCGTCGACACGATGGGCGCAGGGGATGCCACGCTCGCTGCCGCTGTGCACACTCTCGCCACCGCGGGGGTGCCGGCAGGCGATGCCGAGTGGGGGCGCCTGCTCGACGACGCCATGCTCGTCGCCGCGCACACGTGTCGGCAGGACGGCGCGCTGCTGCAATTGCCGCCGGTGGCCTGAGGCACCCGTCGATTCGCGGAAATCGCCCGTCACGGAGTACTATTTTCAAGCGCCTTCGGTTGTCTGTACAAGTCGGTCGGGTGCGTCTGGCGAGTTACCCAAGCGGCCAAAGGGATCTGACTGTAAATCAGACTGCTCAGCATTCGGGGGTTCGAATCCCTCACTCGCCACGTACGAAGGAATTCCGCGAACTGCGGCAGATTTCAGCCCCGGCCATCGGCCGGGGCTTTTCTGTTGATCACGCCAGCACGAGCCCTTCCCGGAGGAGGCGGCGCCTGACAGACTGAGTGCCTTGCCGCCCCGCGTCAGACCGGGTGCGCAGGAAGAGGTCGTTCTGCCGAACACGCCCCCGTCCGGGTAAGGAGTGCTTGTCATGGGGAAAGTTTTCATCCACGCAACGGTGACACTCGATGGCTTCATGGCTGACCCCGATGGGGGCGTCGACTGGATGTTCGACTTCCCGTCCGTCGACGAAGACGGGGCAAGCGTCGCTAGCGTCATGGACGAGATCGGCGCCATCGTCGGCGGCGCCAACAAGTCCCAGACCATCGATGACGGCGAGATTCCGTATGGCGGCATGCTCAAAGCTCCGGTGTACCTGATGACCCACCACGCTCACGAGCCGATCGTTCGGGACGACATCACTTACACATTTGTCGTCAACGACATTGAGCACGCCGTCGAAACCGCCCGGGCAGCGGCCGGAGATAAGAGTGTGAGCCTTCTGGGCGGCAGCATCTCGCGGCAATGCCTCAAGCTCGGCCTGGTCGACGAGATCGTCCTGGACGTTGTGCCGGTGCTGCTCGGCGACGGTATCTCGCTCTTCGGCGGGCTCGGCGAACGCGTCGACCTGGAACGGATCGAGACAACGGCCTTCGCCAGTGAAACGCATCTGCGATTCCGGGTCGTGCGTTAACGACGGCGAAGCCGGCAGGCCCGCGCTGAAAGCGCGCCCACGGTATGCTGGAATCCCGGAAATACGGGCACAGTGAGCAATGCGTACAGGCTTGAGAGTCGCAAGATTCGGCCCCGGCCATCGGTCGGGGCTTTTTTGTCGCCTCGGCCAGGAGAGAAAGTGAAGAGAATATGCCCCGCAATACCTTGATCGCCGGCGGAGTCCTGGTCGTGCTGGGAGTGATCAGCTACGTGGCCTCCGCGTTCGCCAGCGTGACGGCACTGATTCCGGCCTTCCTCGGTGTCGTGCTTGTGATCTGCGGGCTCATCGCCCGGAAAAAGCCGATGCTGGGCGTCCACGTCGCTCTTGTCGTTGCCCTCCTGGGCCTGGTCGGCACGTTCATGAACGTCCTCAAGATCGGTGAGGTCTTCGCTGGGACCGCCGAACGGCCCCTCGCCGTCGTTGTCAGCGCGATCACCTTCGTGCTATTGCTGATCTACATCGCTCTGGGCGTGCGGTCCTTCGTTGCAGCGCGGCGCTGGAAGAAGGCGGATGCCATCAGCCAGGCCTAGCGTCAGTCCTGCACATCACAACGAAGGACCCCGGCCGATGCGGCCGGGGTCCTTCGTTTGTCTGTGGGCACTGCTTTCGTCAGCGCGTGGTGTCCACGACGACCGTGGTGACTGTTTCTGTCCGTGGGACTCCGGTGTCCGCGGCCTCGGTGCCTCGCTCCATCCCGCTGAGTGTTCCCGCGAGCATGAAAATGCCGAGAGTCACGATGACCCAGGCGTACACCCCACCCATCCGGGCGAAGTGGGTCGGTTCGGCGGGTGCAGGAAAGACGGTGGCGGTTTCGCGCGTGATTGTTTCGTTTGCTGTACTCGACATTAGTGTTGAATCCCTCAGTGCACGGCAGAAGTCTTTTCGACCGAATGGCCGTTCCGTATCCTCAGACTATGTAACGTCCGCCGATCGGAGGGTGGCTTGACTTTGCATGCATCTGTCCGTTAACGGCTACAGGGTGCCCCGCCATCGGCGGGACACCCTGTAGAAGGAAAAGCGAACTACGCCGCGACGAGAGCCTCGGCGCGGACGGCCTCGAGAGCCTTTGTCCACGGCACGAGCTGGTCGAGAACCGGTGCCAGCGTTACGGCCGACAGCTCGGTCGGAGCGAAGGTGCTGAAGTTCTCGAAGTCGGTGAAGAGGCTGAACATGCCGGTCTTCTGAACGTGAGCGACCTGCAGCTCCGAGAGGATTCCACGCAGGTGCTCGACGGCACGAACGCCCATGGCCGAACCGTAGCCGACGATGCCTGCAGCCTTGTTGGCGAACTCGGCGTTCAGGTAGGACAACGCGTTGGCGAGCGCCGGGGCGACCGAGTGGTTGTACTCAGCGGTGACGAAGACGAAGCCGTCGAATTCGGCGATCTTCTCAGACCATGCCTTGGTGTGGTCGTTCGTGTAGTTCTGGTACGCGGCCGGGTACGCCTCGTCGAGGAGCGGAAGGTTGAAGTCGGCAATGTCGACCAGTTCGAATTCGGCATCCGAGCGCTGCTGCGCCTGTGCGAGTACCCACTCGGCAACGCCGCTATTGTTGCGGCCTGGACGGGTGCTCCCGGTGACGATGGCGATCTTAGTCATTGAAGACCTTTCCTATGGTTGATGTGTCAATTAGTCTGACGGAATGAGTTTGCCGCAGTTTGATTGTCATGTCAACTAAATGAAGGGTGCCGTGCCGTGAATGGAGACGACTCCCGGCCCACCCGCTGGCTGGACGAACGGGAACGGGAGATCTGGTTGGCCCTCCGCGAGTTCATCTGGGAATTCCCGGCAGCCCTCGACCGCCAGCTTCAGCGAGATTCCGAAATGTCCATCGTCGAGTACTCGGTTCTCGCGGTGCTCTCGGAGTGCTCCAGCGCGCGCAAAAGAGCCGGTGACCTGGCCTCGGACCTCGGCTGGGAGCGGAGCCGCTTGTCGCACCTGGTTCGGCGAATGGAGTCGAAGGGCGTGGTCGAGCGGGTCCATTCGGACCTCGATGGGCGCGGGCAGGATGTCGTACTCACTGATGCCGGCTGGGCGGCGATCCGCGCCGCCGCGCCAGGCCACGTGACGTTCGTCCGCGAGGCGGTGTTCGACCCACTGACCCCTGAAGAGCAGGACGTTCTCGAGTCCATGCTGACCCGGATCCGCGCACGGATCGCCGCGGACGGCCTGTGGGCCGGGGCTGTCGCGAGCGCGGCGTGCCCGCCCGACGCGCCGCTGGAGGAGGGCGAACCCGGGGCCTAGTCGGTTCAGGCGAGTGGTCTAGCGTTGATTGCATGACAACCGAGTTGCAGGACCTGGCCACCGAAATCGCGCTCAAGGCCGGCGAGCTGATTCTTAGCCGCCGCACCGAAGGTGTCACCGTCGCGGCAACGAAATCGTCGGCTGAGGATGTCGTCACCCTCGCCGATCACGAATCGGAAGCTCTCATCCGGAGCATGCTGGCGGACGCCCGCCCCGACGACGGATTCTTCGGAGAAGAGTCCGAAGCATCGTCGTCGACGAGCGGACTGACCTGGGTGGTCGACCCAATCGACGGAACCGTCAACTATCTCTATGACATCCCGAACTACGCTGTGAGCATCGCGGTCGTCGAAGGCGACCCCGACCCGCACACCTGGAAAGCGCTCGCCGCGACCGTCACCAATCCTGCCGCCGGAGAAACCTTCTCGGCAGCGCTCGGCGAAGGCGCAACGCTCAACGGGCGAACTATCCGTTCCAACTCCGCGGTTCCCGTGTCGCTCGCCCTCCTGGGTACCGGGTTCGCGTACAACGCCGACCGCCGGATCTGGCAGGCAGGAATCGTGCAGCACCTGATCGGACAGGTGCGAGACATCCGCCGGATGGGATCGGCCGAACTCGACCTCTGCTCCGTCGCGTGCGGCCGGCTCGACGGCTACTACGAACGCGGCCTCAACCCGTGGGATCACGCTGCGGGCGCCCTGATCGCCCAGGAGGCCGGTGCCCGCGTTGCCGGGCTGCACGGCTCCGCCGCCAGTGCGGACTTCACCCTGGCCGCCGACCCGGCTCTCTTCGACGTCCTGCACGACCTGCTCCTCGACGCCGGCGCTGAGGCATCCATCCTCGGCTGACCGCCATGCCCTACCCGGGCCTGCCTCCGCAACCCCTCCCTCCAAAATGGGCGCCCCGCCGCTGTCTCCCTAGGGTTACAGCCGGAGGAATCGCATGACCACAGCAGCAACAACACCAGAAGCATCCACAACGGATGCCCCACCGACAAAACTGAACCGGAAGATCACAGGCCCCCTGCTCTTCCTGTTCATCCTCGGCGACGTCCTCGGGGCAGGAATCTACGCCCTGATGGGTGTGCTCTCCGGCGAGGTGGGTGGTGCGCTCTGGGCACCTCTCGCGCTCGCCCTGTTGCTCGCGCTGCTCACCGCCGGTTCCTACGCCGAACTTGTGACCAAGTACCCGCGGGCGGGCGGCGCCGCCGTGTTCGCCGAACGGGCCTTCAAGCTCCCGATCGTGTCGTTCCTCGTCGGATTCAGCATGCTCGCCGCCGGCGTGACGAGCGCCGCCGGCCTGTCGCTCGCCTTCGCGGGGGAGTATTTGAACACGTTCATCGACGTGCCCCCGGTTCCCGCTGCCATCGTCTTCCTCGCACTCATCGCCTGCCTCAACGCGCGGGGCATCAGCGAATCGCTGAAAAGCAACGTCGTGATGACCATCATCGAACTCAGCGGCCTCGTCATCGTGATCGTCGTCGTCGCGGTGATGCTCGGCAACGGCGGCGGAGACGTCTCACGGATCGGCCAGTTCCCTGAGGGGTCAGTGCCCGCGGTCGCCACACTCGGCGCGGCCATCATCGCGTACTACTCGTTCGTCGGGTTCGAGACCTCGGCCAACGTGGCCGAGGAGATCCGTAACCCGAGCCGGGTGTATCCGCTGGCGCTGTTCGGCTCGCTCGCGACGGCGGGAGTGGTCTACATCCTGGTCGCGCTGGCGAGCGCCATCGCCCTGCCGGCCGCGGAACTGTCTGAGTCGTCCGGTCCTTTGCTGGCGGTCGTCGCGGCATCCGGCGTCGGTGTGCCCGAATGGCTGTTCAGCCTCATCGCTCTCGTCGCCGTCGCGAACGGGGCGCTGCTGACCATGATCATGTCCAGCCGGCTTGCCTTCGGCATGGCGGAGCACGGCCTGCTGCCTGCGCCCCTCAGCAGGGTGCTTCCCCAGCGCCGGACGCCGTGGGTCGCCATCATCGCCACCACGGCCGTCGCGATGCTGCTCACGCTGGTCGGCGACCTCAGCACGCTCGCCGAGACGGTGGTGCTCCTGCTGCTGTTCGTCTTCATCTCCACAAATGTGGCGGTCCTCGTGCTGCGCCGCGACAAGGTCGAACACAAGCACTTCCGGGTGTGGACGATCGTGCCGATCCTCGGTGTGGCATCCTGCGTGCTGCTGCTCACCCAGCAAAGCGGCCACGTCTGGCTGTTCGGCGGCATCCTGCTCGCCGTGGGAGCCGTGCTGTACTTCCTGGCCCGACTGGTTCGCCGCCCGGCTGCATCCTGATCCTGGCTGCCCACGCTCGACAGGATGTGGGCTCGGTAAACGGCCCACCGTTCCTGTCGAGCGTGGACGGCGGTCATGATGCCCTGTTGGGCGTTACGCGATCGCGGCAAGCCCCTCGCGCAACGGGGTGGTCGGGCGGCCGAGAAGCCGCTTCATGTCGCCCGTCATTGTCGCGAGGAGACCGTCACGGGTGTTCCCATCGAGGGCGACGAGGAATCCGGCGGTCTGCTCGTCGAGTCCTGCACCGGTGAGAGCAGCGACGTGTTCTTCGGGACTCACCGAGCTGAAAACGACGTCCCGTCCAACGACGTGGCTCAACGCGGAAGCCATTTCGTCGCCATCCCAGGCGACGTCCCCCGACAGCTCGTAGACGGCGCCCTCGTGCCCGTCGCTGGTCAGTACGATGGCCGCGGTCTCGGCGTAATCGGTGCGTGACGCGCTGGCGATCCGACCGTCGCCCGAGCTGGCGAGGTAGACGCCCGTGGCGCGCGCCTGTGCGATAGTGCTCTCGTAGTTCTCGGTGTACCAGCCATTGCGGAGGAGGGTGAAGGGGATGCCTGACGCCTGCAGCAGTTCCTCGGTCGCCTTGTGCTCGGGAGCCAGGATCAGGGCGGTGGTGTCTGCCTGCGGTGCGCTCGTGTAGACGATGCGCGAGATGCCCGCAGCCTTCGCGGCGTCGATGGCATTGGAGTGCTGTTCCACGCGGCGGCCGACCTCGCTGCCGGAGACGAGCATGAGGGTGTCTGCGCCGGCGAAAGCGGCGTCGAGGCTGGCGCGATCGGCGTAGTCGACGACTGCCGTCGAAACGCCGAGGGCGTCGAGTTCAGCAAGTTTGGCGGTGTTCCGGCCCACCCCGACAATCTGCTGCGGCTGGGTGCCGCGGCTGAGAAGGTGATCGATGATGAGACGGCCGAGGGATCCGGTTGCTCCGGTGACGACGATGGTCATGGGTTTCCTTTCGCTGGTCCGGTTCTGTGGACCGGTCCTTCGGTGGAACCACCGGATGCCGCCGGAACTTCCCACAGGGAGGTACCCACTTTTAGGTAAGCTCTATCGACATGGACGACAAACAGGTTGCGGATCGGCTCGCGGAGCTCGTGGGATCCTCAGGGTCCGGAGCCAACGTCTTCGCCGCGAACTGCTCGAGTCGGGTTGTGCTCGACCATGTGACGAGCAAATGGGGAGTGCTCATCCTGGTCGCGCTGTCCGGTGACACCCTGCGGTGGGGCGAGTTGCGCCGCAGCATCGAGGGCATCAGCGAGAAGATGCTCGCGCAAACACTTCGCACCCTAGAAACAGACGGCTTCGTGCTCCGGGACGCACATCCCACCATCCCGCCGCGAGTGGAATACAGTCTGACCCCGCTCGGCCACGAACTCGCATCACAGTTGCTCCCGCTCCTGCGGTGGATTACAGCCAACGCCGGGGAGATCGTCAACCCCGGCAGCTGAGCTGCATGGCCTCCTCACCGTGATCAGGGGTCGCTGAAGCAAACCAGCCCGTCCGCCCTGTCGAGCGTGGCATCCGCTCCTTTCGCCCGGTTGAGCGTCAGGCCACCGTCGTGCCGAGCAGCGAACCGATGACGAACGTCGCGGCCAGCGCGAGTGCGCCACCGACCACGACCCGGATCGTGGGGCGCAGCATCGGGCTCCCGCCGAGCCGGGCGCCGAGCGCACCGGTGAGCGCGAGCGCGAGCAGGACCGCCACGAAGGTGAGCGGGATGCGGATGTCCTCCGGCGGCAGCAGGATGGCGAGCATCGGCAGGATCGCGCCGATGGTGAAGGCAATAGCGGATGCGATAGCCGCATGCCACGGGTTGGCGATGTCCTCTTCGTCGATGTTGAGCTCGAGCGAAAGGTGAGCGGCGAGGGGATCGCGGTCGGTGAGCTCGACGGCGACCTGGCGAGCAGTGGCATCGGTCAGTCCCCGTGCGCGGAGCAGACCGGTGAGTTCGTCTAGTTCTTCCTCGGGCATTTCGCGGAGCTCCCGCTTTTCCTTGGCGACGAGCGCGCGTTCACTGTCGCGCTGGCTCGACACCGAGACGTACTCGCCGAGCGCCATCGAGATCGCGCCGCCGACGAGGCCGGCCATCCCCGCCGTGAGGATCGGGAAAAACGCGCTTGTCGCACCGGCGACACCGACGACGATCGCCGCGACGGAGACGATGCCGTCGTTGGCGCCGAGCACACCCGCCCGAAGCCAGTTCAGTCGTGAAGCGATGCCATTCCCGTGCGGTTCGTCCGCGTGCCGGCCGCTCGCCGCGGCATCCTCTGCCTTCATGCACCCAGCTAAGCACCGTGCCTCGTGCGCGGCCAAGGGCGTCGGGCGGCGGACTCTCTGCCCAACGGAAAAGGGCGAGAAGCCGAAGCTCCCCGCCCTCACCGCGACCGAACCTACGGGGTTCGCACCCAGATGGTGGAGTCGGCGCGGACGGATGTTCCGTCGAAACCTCCGGATGCCAGCAGCAGGTCCGTGCCGGCGAACGCTGCCGGGAGGCGCACGGCGGTGTCGCCCGTGTTTGCGATCACGGTGACCGGGCCATTGCTGAAGGCAACGACGGAGTCGGCGAATCCTTCGAGCCAGGTCACACTGCCGAGCCCGAGGGTGTGCTCGCGGCGGAGCCGCAGGGCTTCGCGGTAGAACTCGAGCGTCGAACCCGGAACGCCGACCTGGGCGTCGCGGGCGTACCTGTCCCAGTCGTCCGGCTGCGGAAGCCAGGCAGCACCGGTCGTGTTGAAGCCGTACGCGGGGGTGCCGGCCTCCCATGGAATCGGCACGCGGCATCCGTCACGACCGTAGCGTTCACCGTTGGTCCGGAACCAGGTCGGGTCCTGGCGTGCGTCGTCGGGAAGGTCGATGACCTCAGGCAGGCCGAGTTCTTCGCCCTGGTACAGATAGGCGCCACCGGGCAGGGCCAGCATGAGCCCCGTTGCCGCGCGGGCACGGCGCAGGCCGGTCTCGCGGATCGGCTGGCCGGGGCTTTTCGGTCCGATGCCGTGGCCCTGCGGGTTCTCGGCCGTGAGGGCGAGCCGCGAGGCGTGCCGGACGACGTCGTGGTTCGACAGAACCCAGGTGCTCGGCGCACCGACGGCACCGAACGCCTCGAGTGACTCGTCGATGACAGCACGCAGGGCGGATGCCTCCCACGGCGTCTCGAGGTACGGGAAGTTGAAGGCCTGCTGCATCTCGTCTGGGCGCACCCACTTCGCCATCTTCGACAGCGGGTCGACCCACGCCTCTGCACAGAGCACACGGTCGCCCTCGTACTCCTCGAGGAGGAGGTGCCAGTCGCGGTAGATCTCGTGCACGCCTTCCTGGCCCCAGTACGGAGCGCCGCCGTCGATGTCTTCGAAGTCGTCGATGCCCGGTTCGAGGCCGAGCGGGGTGCCGCCGCCCATGCTGCCGCCCTCGACGGGCGGGGTGTAGTCGGGCAGGCCGTCTGCCTTGATCATGCCGTGGGCGACATCTACGCGGAAGCCGTCGACACCACGGTCGAGCCAGAACCGCAGCACGCCGCGGAACATCTCGCGCACCTCTTCGTTGGTCCAGTCGAAGTCCGGCTGGCTTGAGTCGAAGATGTGCAGGTACCACTGCCCGGGGGTGCCGTCCGGGTTGGTCGTGCGGCTCCAGGCCGGGCCGCCGAAGACGCTCTGCCAATTGTTAGGAGCGATCTCGCCGGTCTCGCCCTGGCCGTCGCGGAACATGTATCGGGCCCGCTCCGGTGAGCCAGGCTCAGCTGCGAGTGCCGCCTGGAACCACGGGTGCGCATCAGAGGAGTGGTTGGGGACGAGGTCGACGATGACGCGGATGCCGTACGCGTGTGCATGCGACGTCATCGCGTCGAAGTCGTCGAGCGTTCCGAAGATCGGGTCGACGTCGCAGTAGTCGGCAACGTCGTAGCCGGCGTCCTTCTGCGGGCTCGTCATGAAGGGCGAGAGCCAGATCGCATCGATGCCGAGCGACTTCAGTGCCGACAACCGGGAGGTGATGCCGGGCAGGTCGCCCAGCCCGTCGCCGTTGGCATCCGCGAAGGAACGGGGGTAGATCTGATAGATGACAGCCGAACGCCACCACTCTGTGCTGTTACGCGAGTTCATGCCGCCACTCTAAGCCATTCGCCGAGTGCTGTGGAAGCGCTTGCCTACGCAACCGGGGAACGAAGGTAACGGTCGCGCAAAAGTTCGCCTGATCGAGGGTGTAATTCAGCGTTCAAGTGGGCAATATCTGGAAACGCTTGCAGTGACATTGCGGCAGGTCGGCGCCGCACTTCCGTGATGGCGCCGCTCCTGCGCCCGCGGATTCACCCGTTGCGGTCGGTGTCACTCGGTGCGCCGGGTGTTTCGGTCCGGAGCGGATGAAGCGGCGGGCGCGGCCGGATGTCGAAGGCCGGCCCGGGCGCGCAACGCACCCGGGCCGGCCTTCACCCCCCTCAGACGGCCGAAGTCTGAGTCTCTGCCGACGCCGCGGCACGCCGAAGCTCGTCGGCCTCATCCCACGTCGTCGGTCCCGCCGTGAACGCGCCGCGGTACGCGGCAGCCGGGTGGCGTTCGTTCACCCTCGGCGTGCCGAACAGCTTCTCACGCAGCGTGCCAGGCGCGTACTGCTTCTGTGCCAGCCCGCGCCCCCGCAGCACTGGAAGAACCTTGTCGGCGAACTCAGCGAACGAGCCGGGGATCACCCAGTTGATGACGTTGATGCCGTCGACTCCGGCATCCTGCCACTTCTCCAGCTGGTCAGCGATCTGCTCGGGTGTCCCGACGACGCGGTTCACGTTGGCCCGCTGGCGGACGAGGTCCCCGAGGGTCGGTTCGCGGTCCGGGATGTTGAGGGCCGCCCACTCGAGGAATCCCTTCGTCGTGTTGGTTTCGACATCCTTGATCGGCGTCTCGGGGTCGTAGACGCGTCCGTCACTGTCGACCTGCGCGGAGTGCGCGAGGAACCCCTCGACGCTCACATACCTGTCGTACTCGCGCGCCTTCTCCTGTGCCTCCTCCTCGGTGTCACCGATGATGAAGCTCAGGCCGGGGAAGAACTTGATGTCGTCGGCGTTGCGTCCCGCCTCGACGGCGAGGCGGCGGGTTTCGGCAATCTGCACCCGGGCAGCTTCCGGGTTCGCCGAGATGATGAACACCGCCTCAGCATTGCGTGCCGCGAACGCGAGCCCGGAGCCGGATGACCCCGCCTGGAAGAGCAACGGCGTCCGCTGCGGGGACGGCGATGGCAAGTGCGGGCCCTCGACCCGGTACCGGGGTCCCTCGTGGTAGATCTTGTGCACCTTGCTCGGGTCGGAGAAGTAGCCGTTCTCCTTGTCCTTCAGCAGGGCGCCGTCGTCCCAGGAGCCCTCCCACAGCTTGTAGGTCACATCGATGTACTCCTCAGCCCAGCGGTACCTCTCGGCGTGATCGGTGAGCTTCGGCAGGCCGTAGTTGCGTGCCCCGTTGTCCTGCATACCGGTGACGACGTTCCACGCGATCCGGCCGTTCGAGATGTGGTCGAGCGTCGAAACCTGCCGCGCAAAGTTGAACGGATGGTTCTGCATCACGTTCGAAGTCAGCGCGAGCCCGATGTTCTCGGTGACAACCGCCAGGGCGCCGAGCAGCACCGTCGGGTCGTTGCTCGGGATTTGGAGGCCGTGCCGCACGTACACCTCGTAGTCGGCATCCGAATCGCCGTACAGTCCCGAGACATCCGCGAAGAACATTGCATCGAACTTCGCATCTTCGAGCAGCCGGGCGAGGTCGATCCAGGTGTTCACATCGTTGAACTCAGTCTGGTGGGCATCCGGCCGACGCCACTGGCCGTGGTTGATGTGCGAATTCGTGTTCATCACGAAGGCGTTGAAGTGGAGCGGTTTGCGGCGCGTGGTCATGGTGTGGATCCTTCGGTTGCTGAATGAACGGATGCTGCGCCGGGCCAGAGGGACACCGCGCGGTGCTCGTCGAGTGACGGCAGGGCGCCGAGCAGTTCCTGCGTATACGGGTGGGCGGGGGCGGTGAAGACCTGATCGGCGGTGCCGCTCTCGACAACGGCCCCGTCCTTCATGACGAGCACCCGGTCGCTCAGGTGGCTGATCACGCCGAGGTCGTGCGAGATGAAGAGGTAGCTGAGACCGAACTGCTTCTGCAGGTCGACGAGCAGGTCGAGGATCTGCGCCTGGATCGAAACGTCGAGAGCCGACACCGCTTCATCCAGCACGACGATCGACGGTGACGGAGCGAGCGCTCGTGCGATCGCGACCCGCTGGCGTTGCCCGCCGGAGAGTTGCAGCGGGAACCGGTGCAACACGGTGTCGGGCAGGCCGACCTGCGCGAGCAGGGCCAGGACCCGTTCCCGCTTCGACGCTGCCGTAGTGAAAGCGCCGGCCGGGAGGCTGTCGAGGAGGATCCGTTCAGTGTTCCAGCGCGGGTCGAACGAGCTCAGCGGGTCCTGGTAGACGACCGAAATCTGCTTGCGCAGCCGGCGACGCCGGGTTTCAGGCACCGCAGACCAGTCCTGGCCGAGCAGCCGGACCGTGCCGGCATCCGCCTCCTCGAGCGCGAGCGCGATCCGCGCCGTCGTCGACTTGCCCGAGCCGGACTCGCCGACGATGCCGAGCGTCTCGCCCCGACCGAGCGTGAACGACACGTCGTCCACCGCCGTTGTACGCGATCCGTCGGGGGCGGTGAAGTGCTTCACCAGCCCGGATGCCTCGAGTACCGGCCCGTCGAACGAGGCGTGCTCGTCGTTGGCGTGTGCCGCTGTGTGCACGGGCGCGGCCGCCGGCGCGGGCGCCAGGCGGGAGCCGCGGGTCTTGCGGGACGGCACAGCGTTGATGAGGCTTCGCGTGTACGGATGCTGCGGGTCGGTGAGGATCTGATGTGCCGTTCCCTGCTCCACAACCTCACCCCCGCTCATCACGAGGATCTGGTCGGCGAGGTGGGCGACCACGGACAGGTCGTGGCTGATCAGGATGATCGACACCCCACGCTGCTTCATCTCCTCGAGCAGCAGCAGCACCTGGGCCTGGACGGTGACATCGAGCGCTGTGGTGGGTTCGTCAGCGATCACGATTTCGGGGTCGAGTGCGAGAGCCGACGCGATCAGTGCCCGCTGGCGGAGTCCGCCGGAGAGTTCGTCTGGCCGCTGCCGCGCACGGTTCCTGGGGGACGGCACGCCGACGCTCGCCAGCAGATCGAGCACTTTGCGCTTGCGGCTCGCCCGGTTGCCCCAGCCGTGCAGCGCAAGCGCCTCCTCGATCTCCTTGCCGACCGGGCGAAGCGGGTCGAGTGAGACGAGGGCGTCCTGCAGGATGAAACCGATGCGGCGCCCGCGGATCGACCGCCAGCGCTTGGAGGAGAGCGCCGTGAGGTCATCGTCGCCGAGACGGATGCTGCCCGCGTCGACGACAGCGTTCGCGCCGGTCAGACCGACGAGGGTGCGAGCGGTAACACTCTTTCCTGAGCCAGACTCGCCGACGATCGCCACGCACTGCCCGGCTTCGAGATCGAACGACACGTTCTTCACGACCGGACGGAGAGAACCGTTGCGTTCGAACCCCACGTTGAGGTTCTCGACGCTCAGCCGCACAGGGCGCTTAGCCGAAAGATCTGCGATGTGTTTGGCATTCAGATCAAGGATCGTCATGCTTTCTCACCTTTCTCGAGGAACGATTGGATGTGTTTGCCGAGGGTGGTCGCCGCAAGGGCGAGAACCACGATGACGAAACCGGGCAGGACGGTGAGCCAGCTGGCCTGGGTGATGTAGGCCCGGCCGGCGTCCAGCAGGGCGCCCCACTCCGGTGACGGGGGAGCGACGCCGAGGCCGATGAAGGCCATGCCGGATGCCCAGACGATCGACTGCCCGACGCCCATCGTGAAGATGGCGATGAGCGGGCGGAGAGCGTTGGGGAGGATGTGCTGCCGGAGGATCGTCGACCGCGAGTGGCCGAGCGCGCGGGCGGCTTCGACGTAGCCGGAGTTTTTCGACGACAGGACCTGGCCGCGCACCATGCGGGCGTAGCCCGGTGCTGAGCCCAGGCCGACTGCGATCACGAGTGTGAGCGGCGACGAGCCAAGGATTGACACGAGGAGCAGCGCGAGCAGCAGGGTGGGGAATGCGAACAGCACCTCGATCACCCGGTTGACGATCCCGGCCGGGATGCGGCCGGCGAGCGCGGCGACGGACCCGAGCACGAGGGCGACGAGGATCGCGAGCCCTGCGGCACCCGCGCCGATGGCGAGGGATTCCCGCGTGCCGTAGATCACCCGGCTGAAGAGGTCCCTGCCCGACTCGTCGGTGCCGAACCAGTGCACAAGCGATGGCGACTGCAACGCCTGGGTGAAGTCCATGGCGAACGGGTCGTGCGGCGTGAGGGCGTTCGGGGCGACCGCGGCGACGACGAAGAGGCCGAGGGTGATCGCTGAGGCGACGAAACCGGCTGAGACGTGTCGGCGCACCGGGGCCGTTGCCACGGCCTGTTGTCTGAGGTCGGTCATGAGTTCTTCATCCTTGGATCGATGAGGGTGTAGGCGAGATCCACGAGGAGATTCGCGACCACATAGGTGGCGGCGACGAGGACGACCACGCCGGTGACAACAGGGAGATCCTGCGAGTCGACGGCGGTGATGAGCACACTGCCGATCCCCGGCCGGGTGAACAGCGACTCGACGATGACGGCACCGGAGATGGTCGCGCCGATCGCCCAGCCGGACAGCGTTACGGCGGGAAGGACGGCGTGGCGCAGGACGTGGCGAAGGCGGATGCCGACATCCCCCATTCCCCGCATCCGCGCCGTGAGAACGAACGGCGCGTCGAGGGAACGTTCGAACTCGGTGCGTGTCGCCTGGCCCATGAACCCGGCCAGCGGGATCGCCAGGGTGAGCGCGGGGAGAACGATCCCGTTCACACCGGTGCCGCCGATCACCGGGAACCAGCCCAGCCCGAGTGCGAAGACGAGCAGCAGGAGGATGCCGAGCCAGTATGGCGGGAGACCGGCGGTCACCGTGTCGACGCCGGAACCGAAGGCCCGGATCCTGGGGCCGCGACCGGCGGTCAGGGTCACCCAGAAGACCATGATGACCCAGGCGAGCACAAGGGTGACCGCGGTGAGGGCAAGCGTCGCGCCGACCTGCTCGGAGATGATTCCCCACACTGGCCGGTGCTGCTGGTAGGAGATACCGAGGTCTCCGCGCAGCAGCCCGCCGAGATAGTCCAGGTACTGCACGAGGACCGGGTCCTGCAGCCCATACTCTGCATTGATCGGGGCGAGTTCCTCCGGAGTGCGGAGCTGGGTCTGGCCGGAGCGGACGTTGAGGATGGTGGTGGCGCGGTCGCCGGGCAGGGCGACCTGGGCGAGGAAGGCGGCGGTCGCCGCGCCCCAGAGCACGATTCCCGCACCGACGAGTTTCTCGACGATCGAGCGCGCGCGGGGACTGACGGTGAGCCGCCGCCGAGTCGCTGGCGGAGCATCCGTGTGTTTAGCCGACAAAGTATGCGTCATGGAACACCGGTCCTCCCTGCGAGCTTTCCTGCCAGACGCCCTTGAGGCTCGGGTTCACCGCGAGCGTCGAGAGCCGGTCGTACAGCCCGACCGACAGGGCGCGGTCGGCGATGTACTCCTGCGCCTCGGCGTAGAGCGCGTTCTGCTCGTCGAGGTCGATGGCGGAGTTCGCCCGGACGATGAGATCCTCGAGTTCAGGGTCGTTGTAGAACGCGGAGTTCCAGTTGTTCGGGCTCTCCGGAAGGTTCTGGCGCCAGTTGATGTACTGGATTCCCGCGTTCACACTCGTCCAGTAGCCGACCGAGATGTCGTAGCCGTCGACGCCGGAGTACTTTCCGGATGCTGCAGCGCTCGGCGGGATCGGGATCAGGTTCACCTTGAAGCCAGCCGCCTTCGCCTGCTGCTGAACGCCCTGGAGGATCGAAGCGCCGTCCGCGTTGATGATCGTCCCACCGGAGTATGGGAACTGAACGTCGAGGGTCTTTCCGTCCTTCACCCGGTACCCGTCGTCGTCGCGCTCGGTCCAGCCCGCAGCGTCGAGGAGTTCGTTGGCCTTCTCGAGATCGAAGCTGTAGGCATCCGCTGCCTTCTCGCTGTACCCCGGTGTCGTCTGGCTGACGGCGCCGTTTCCTTCGTAGGGGATCACTCCCTTGCCGATAGTGTCGACGATGCTCTTGCGATCGAGGCTGTAGACGAAGGCCTTGCGGAGGTTCTCGTCGGTGAAGATGCCCTTGGCGGTGTTGAAGCTGATCTGTTGCGGGCGACCGGGGGTGACGTACTTGAGTTGCTCGTAGCCCTGCTCGCCGACACCCTTCCATTCGATGGCCGGTACGTCGTAGATCGCGTCGGCTTCGCCGGCCCGCAGTGCTGACACCCGTGTGGTGGCGTCGGAGATGAACTTCCAGTCCACCTCTTCGACGTAAGCCGGGCCGTCGTGCTTGGCGTTAGCGGGCGGCGACGTGTAGTCGTCGTTGCGGTGAAGGATGATGTTCTCGCCGCGGTTCCACTCGCCGACGGTGAAAGCGCCGGAGCCGATCGGGGCAGCGCAGTTCTCCTCGTCGGTCCGCGTCTCGAGCGCCTGCTGCGACTGGACCCCGAAGTATGACTGGGTGAGGTTCTCGGCGAACAGGGGGTACGGCTTGGCGAGGTTCACCTTCACCGTCAGGTCATCGACGGCTTCGGCCGATTCGTAGTACCCGCCGAGCCAGACGGCTGCCGTGCTGTTGCCGCCAGCGGCCCAGTAGTCGAAGTTGTATGCGATCACCTCGGCGTTCACCGGTGTTCCGTCGGTGAACGAGACGCCCTCCTTGAGCGTGAACGTCCAGCTGAGCTGGTCGTCGGATGCCTGCCATGTTTCGGCGAGCCACGGAACGATGTTGTGGTCCTTGTCGAGGGACACGAGGTTGTCGAGCACCTGGTACGAGAGGTACGCCTGCTCGATCCAGCCGCCGAAGACGCACGCCGGTTCCTGCTGGTGTCCGTACGAGACGGTTCCGCCCGTGAGCTGCTTCGCGTTCGCTGCTGGTTCGATTGATCCTCCAGCGGAGCAGCCGGAGAGGGCGACCATCGCGACGATGCCTGCAGCGATCAGCGGGACTGTCTTCGTGGGATGTTTGCGCATGGTGACATGCCTTTCTCTGCCGGGGGATTGGTGGGAGCTTATGGGCGGTCATCGGTGCCGCACCATGCCTCCCGACACAGAACGAAACAAACCTCGCCTTGTGCAGCTTCTTCACTTGAATGAGGATGCAGTCGCCAAAGATGCGGCTCTTGAGGAGATTGAAGATGACCCACGAAAGAAACTTCACTTCACCGGCCGCGCGGAATGAGGCCCTTTTCGAGCACTTTTCGCCGGTTTTCGATGCGATCGGAGCGGGGGCGATCGAGAGGGAGATTGAGCGGACACTTCCGGTCGCAGAGATCGAACTTCTGCGGAATGCCGGGTTCGGCCGTCTTCGGGTGCCTCGCGAATTCGGTGGGTTCGGTGCGACCGTCGACGAGCTCGTGGCACTGCTCATCGAACTGGCGGCGGCCGACTCAAACCTGCCGCAGGCTCTGCGAGGCCACATTGGATTCACCGAATATGTTCTCGCGCACCCGGACGAGAAGTACCGGGCGTTCTGGTTCGACCAGCTGGCAAACGGTGCCCTGGTCGGCAACGCCGAGAGCGAGCGCACCGGAACGTTCCGCAACCTGTCGACGACGGTGCAGAACACATCGAAAGGCTGGCGGCTGAACGGCACCAAGTACTACACGACCGGGTCGCTCTATGCAGACTGGATCCTCGTCAGCGCCGCTCTCGACGATCCTGAGCAGGCAGAGCCGGTGCGCGCTGTCGTTCAGGTGAGTGCCCGGGCCCCTGGCGTCACGGTGTTCGACGATTGGGACGGCTTCGGCCAGCGGCTCACCGGGTCGGGGACCACCCAGTTCGACGACGTGGCGGTTGACCCGCGGTTCGTCCACCCGCAACACGCCGACGATTCTGTCCGCACGATCCTGCACGCCGTCTACCAGTTGGTGCACCTGGCGACACTCGCCGGGATCGCGCAGGCGGCGCTCGCCGAGATCACCGAATTCGTGGCATCCCGGACCCGGAATCTGTTCAACCCGGCCGTCGCACCCAGCCAGGATCCCGTCGCCCTGCAGATCGTCGGCGAGAGCTTCGGGACGGTGCAGACCGTGGCGGCCAGCGTCCTGGCCGCGGCAGCGACGGTGCAGGCCGTCAGCGACAGGCAACTCACGGGGATCGCGACGGATGCCGACTTCGCACGCGCTGAAGCGCACGTCTTCGGGGTGCAAGCGACGGTGATCGACCTCGTGCTCCGGGTGGCGTCCCGCATCTTCGAGGTCGGGGGAGCGTCAGCCACCGCCGAGTCCCGGCGTCTCGATCGGCACTGGCGGAACGCCCGCACCGTGGCATCCCACAATCCGGCGATCTACCGCCAGCAGGCGGTCGGAGACTTCGTCGTCAACGGGGTCGCACCCTCGACCCGGACGGGCGCGCTCCTCTCGGCAACGCCGGCGACGGTCGCAGTGGGCGGATGATCGGCGAAGGGTTTGCAGGAGATCGCACGGCTGTCAGGAGAGCGTGCGGCTTTCGATCCTGAAAATCGTGCGATTCCCTGTTAATCGTTCGACGGGGAGACCTCAGCCTGCGCTGGTGCGTCCGTCGGCGCGCTCTTGGGCGCTGGAGCTTCGGGCTTCTTCCCGTCCCTTTCTGCCTTTTTCTTGGCGTCCTCCGCGGCTTTCTCCTCGGCCTCCCGCGCGTCCTCGGCGGCCTTCTCCTCGGCCTTCTTCTTCTCTTCTTCGGCCTTCCTGGCCTCGTCCTCGGCCTCGTCCTCGGCCTTTTCCCTGGCCTTCTTCTCAGCGTCGGTCTCCGGAGCGGGGGTGGTCTCCTCCGGAACGGGAGCGGTGGTCTTCTTGGGTGCCGGCGCGGGGGAGGGGATTGGGGCGGGTTCCGGCTCCGGAACGGCTTGCGCGTCGATGGCGGCCTGGACATCCGCGCGTACGGCGGTCATCGCCGCCTCGATGCGCTGGTGCCGGGCGAAGGAGACGCTGCCTGCGGCGGCCGCGGCGTCGAGTTCGGTTTCGAGTGCCGTCAGTGCCTCGAGCGCTGCCGCATAGCCGCCATCGGCAACGGCGCCAGTGATGGCGAGAACACGGGACTGGAAGGCCGCGGCCTGGTCCGAGGTGATGTCGGGCGGCGCCGTCTGGCATCCCGCGGTGAGCGAGAGCACAAGGGCGGCCCCGGCGAACGCGGACAGGAGTTTCTTTCTCACGGTTCCACGCTTTCCTGAAGGTCTTTGAGGTGCTCGCCGATCGGTCCGGGCACTGCCGGGTATTCCACGCTGGGAGTGGGGTTGGCTGGGGCGTCGAACACGCCGAAAGAGACGGAGAGCGCCAGGAGGGCGGCGCACAGTACGGCCGCAAGCAGAAGAGCTGGCCAGCGGCGAGCGGATGCCTTCTCCGTTTTTTGCGCGGGAGAGCTTCGCTGGCGTCGCGGTATGTCGGCCGTCTCGGCGTCTGCGGTGTGCGGGCTGGCTGCCGTGTGAAGACGGGTTGCAGTGTGAGAACGGGCCGCAGCGTTGGGGAGCGGTGGGGGTCCCTGTTCCAGGACAGCGGTCACAGCTTCGGGAACGGGCAGAAGGCTGGTTTCGTCTTTTGGAGCATCCGGTGCCATCATCATGGCTGCTGTGGTATCCGCCTCTGGTGCGGCGCTTCGCTGGAAGCCGTGGATGGGCGCGATGCCGCGGAGTGCGAGGGCGACTTCGTGGGCGCTCGGCCGGGCGTCGGGCGTCCGGGAGGTCATTGCCCGAAGAGTCTCCGCCAGGATCGGGTCGAGGTCGTCGGGGATCTCCGGGTTGCGGGTGAGCGGAGCGAATGCCGCCTCCTGGCCCTTGCCGGTGAACACGCGCTGGCCGGTCACGCACTCGAGCAGGACGAGTCCGAGCGAATACACGTCGGACGGCGGGCCTACGTGCTCGCCCCGTGCCTGTTCGGGGCTGAGGTAGCCGGCCGACCCCAGGGTGAAGGAGGTTGCGGTCAGACGTGCGCCGTCGACCAGTCGTGCAATGCCGAAGTCGGTGAGCTTCGGGTGCGGGCGGGTGTCGTTCCCCGGCGAGTGGGCGAGGAGAATATTGGCGGGTTTGACGTCGCGGTGCACCACGCCCTGCTCATGAATGTAATGAAGCGCGTCTGCGAGGTCGGCTCCGATGTGTCGTACGTCATCGCTCGAGAGCGGCCCGCTGTCCAGGGTGTTCCGCAGGTCGAGGCCCGGGATGAGCTCCATGACGAGGTACGAGCGGGGGAGAAGTGGATCGCTCTCGTCGTTGCCAGCGTCGAACAGCGTCACGAGGCCCGGGTGCGACAGGGTCGCCAGCATGCCGATCTCGCCCTGCTGCCGCTCGAAATCGGCGGCGTTCGTTGACGCCACCCGAAAGAGTTTGACAGCGACGTCACGCCCGAGGGTCTCGTCGCGGGCGCGGTAAACCGACGCCATCCCGCCGGATCCGATCAGATCGACGAGTCGATACCGGTTGCCGAGCAGAATGTCGATTGCTGGGGCGTTCACGTTCTCAGTCATCGATCATCCTTCGCTCCATCGTATGTCGGGGCATGGATCCGCGCAGGCGGTACGAGCGGCCGCTCCAGTGATGCTATTCTCTACTGGTGCCATTTTGTGATGGTCACGCTCCGGTAGCTCAGTGGTAGAGCACTTCCTTGGTAAGGAAGAGGTCGTCGGTTCAAACCCGACTCGGGGCTCGTTACTTTCTCGGTCAGCCCGGGCGAAGTTTCGCGGCAGGGTAGCTCAGTTGGTGAGAGCGCACGACTCATAATCGTGAGGTCGCGGGTTCGAATCCCGCTCCTGCTACGGGGATAGGCCCTCAAGCCTTTTCCCATGTAGCCCCGAGGTCTCGCCACCTCGGGGCTTTTCTCTTCTGTCTTTCAGTAATCGCCCACCCGCACCGGCTACATTTCCGCCAGGAATACCCGGAGGGAAGGCAACGTGAGCGAGGACCGCACGCTGGGGCTCACCCTCGGTGGTGGTGGCGCCTTCGGCGCGGCGCACGTCGGCGTTCTCCAAGTGCTTGCCGAACGAGGCATCCGCCCGGGTATCGCCACCGGCACCAGTTCGGGCGCTCTGGTCGCCGCGGGTATCGAACCTGCGGGTATCGAGCGTGCAGCGCTCGAGTTTCATTGGCGCGCGATAGCTCGATTCTCCGCCGCTCCGCGTTGGGGCCTGCTCGACAGCGCGGCGCTGGCAGAGGGAGTGCGTCGCGTTCTCGGCGCCGATCCGCTGATCGAGCAGCTACCTCGTCGATTCGCTGCGGTCGCCACCGACCTCCGAACGCGCCGGACGGTGACGATCGACGAAGGACCGTTGAGTGTTGCGCTGAGGTCGACGATAGCCGTCCCGGGGCTGCTTCCGCCCGTGCGCCGCGGCGGTGCGCTGCTGGCCGATGGCGGCATGCTCGACAATGTGCCGGTCGACGCAGCCCGCGCGCTCGGCGGAGCGTGTGTGATCGTGGTGCGGTTGCACGCCAAGTGGGAGAACGTTCGGATGATGCGCACGCTCGGTCTCACCGCCGAACTCAGACGTGACCCGTCCGTCGTGCTGATCGAGCCCGAGATGGAGGGGATGGCGCAGTGGGCGATGTCGGACGTGCCTCGACTCATCGCAGAGGGACGTCGGGCTGCGACGGTCGCTCTGGACGCGGCGGCGCGGAGGAACTCGGGTGCAGGGGCCACCCCGCTGGAAACTTCCGTTTCGTCCGGCAGAAAGCAACCCGGTCAACGATCGGCCTGAAGGCAACGTAAAATCGGTTGGCACGACGTAGCCCGACTTAGCTTCGACAGGGAGTTCCCTTGGATGGAAACGCAACGACCACGCATCGCAACGTTGCGCTGCTGTCCGTCGCCGCCACCCTCGCCTCCCGGATTACGACCTCGGAGGAGATCGACTCCCGACTGAGGCCGGTGCTCAAGCGGCTCAAGCTGCCGACCGGACTGCTGCAGCGCGTCGCCGGGGTCCACGAACGCCGCAACTGGGGCGAAAACCAGTCCTTCGACACCGCTGCCGTCGACGCGGGCAATCGCGCGCTCGCCGAAGCCGGAGTCTCAGCCCGCCAGATCGGCCTGCTCATCAACACCTCGGTGACCCGTAAACACCTCGAACCCTCTGTTGCCGTCAAGCTGCACCACGGTCTCGGCCTGCCGTCATCGGCGATCAACTTCGACATCGCCAACGCGTGCCTCGGCTTCGTCAACGGAATGAGCCTTGCGGCGCAGCTGATCGATTCGGGTCAGATCGAGTACGCGATGATCATCGACGGCGAAGACGCCGACGACATCCAGAACAATACGATCGAGCGCCTCGGCCGTGAAGGCATCGGCCGCAAAGAGTTCATGAGCGAGTTCGCCAGCCTCACCCTCGGCTCGGGTGCGGCAGCCGCCGTGCTCGGCCGGGCGGACGCGAACCCGGGAGGCCACCGCATTCTCGGCGGCGTGACGCGTGCGGCCACCCAGTTCAACGAACTCTGCGTCGGCAGCGTCGACGGCATGTTCACCGACGCCAAAGCTCTGCTGAAGGGCGGCATGCAGCTCGTCGTCTCGGCGTGGAGGGAAGCCCGCGGTGACTGGACCTGGTCGAACATGGACCGCTATATCATGCACCAGGTCTCGGACATCCACACGGATGCGATCATCAAGGCCGTCGGTATCGACCGTAAACGGGTGCCGCTGACGTACCCGAAGCTCGGCAACGTGGGGCCCGCGTCGATTCCGATCACCCTCCAGCGTGAATCGGCGAGCCTGCGCTCCGGCGATCGTGTCCTGCTGATGGGCGTCGGCTCAGGGCTGAACACCGCGATGATGGAACTCGCCTGGTGACTGTGCGTCTGCCCCAGGCGGGCGGCGCCCTTACCCCGGGGACTCGGGCACCGGCGAGCCTGCCCCCCGCTGATCTTCACGGTCTCGACCCCGCGTTCTCCCGGGTCGTCCATGCGAGAGAGGCGGACGCATCCGTCGATCGAAGCTGGCATGTGCTCGACAACGCCGGCCGTCTCGCCGACCTCGGTGTGAAGCCCGTCGGCACCATCCTCTGCGTTCACGGCAACCCGACCTGGTCGTACCTGTGGCGAAAGCTCGTCTCTCAGGCGACGGATGCCGCGGCGGCCGGCGGTGACGCATGGCGGGTGATTGCCATCGACCAGCTGGACATGGGGTTCTCGGAACGCACCGGAACGCGCCGCTCGCTTGCCCGGCGGGTCCGAGATCTCGGCGAGCTGACCGACGCACTCGCCCTGGACGGCCCCGTTCTGACGCTCGGCCACGATTGGGGCGGAGTCGTCTCGCTCGGTTGGGCCGTCGACCACCCCGATCTTCTCGCCGGCGTGATGCTGCTGAACACCGCCGTGCACCAGCCGGAGGGCAGGCCGATTCCCGTGCCGCTGCGTCTCGCACTCCAGCCGGGTGTGCTCGGCGGCGCGACGGTGACCACCCCTGCGTTCCTCGAAACGACTCTCGCGCTGGCGCACCCCCCGCTGCCCGCGTCGATCAAGGACGGTTACCGCGCGCCGTATCGCGGTGCCGGGCGACGCGGCGGTATCGGCGGTTTCGTCGCCGACATCCCCGTCGACCTCGAACATGAGAGCCGCGCTGAACTCGACCGGATCGCCGAGAGCGTCGCGACCCTGCGGGTTCCAGCGCTCATGCTCTGGGGACCCCGAGACCCGATCTTCAGCGACCGGTACCTCGATGACCTGATCGACCGGATGCCGCACGCCGACGTTCACCGGTTCGAAGACGCCGGGCACCTTGTGGCCGAAGACGTGGACTACGCCGCTGCCGTCCTCACCTGGCTGGGCGACAGCATCCGCAGCGCCGAAAGGCCTCGATCAGCGGCTGCTGAGCCCGCCCGCCCGCCGCTCTGGCGTTACCTCGACGACCTGCGGGACAGTGACGAGTCCGCCGTAATCGACATGGTTCCACCGAGTGGTCCGGCTCCGCGTGTCGTCTCATGGCGGCTGCTGTCGAAGCGGGTGCGGCAGATCGCGTCCGGGCTGGTTTCGATCGGTGTGAAAAAGGGCGACCGGGTGTCGCTGCTCATCCCGCCCAGCGCCGACCTCGTCGCCGTGCTCTACGCCTGCCTGCGGATCGGCGCGATCGTCGTCGTCGCTGACGCGGGCCTCGGGCTGAAGGGCCTGACCCGTGCGGTTCGTGGCGCCTGCGCCGACCACGTCATCGGGGCGCTGCCCGGACTCACCGCCGCGCGGGCGCTCGGCTGGCCCGGGCAGAAGATCTCAACGACCACGCTCGCGGGGCCGGCGCGCCGGGCACTCGGCGTCTCCTTCTCGCTTGCGCAGCTGGCGTCGCTCGGGTCCGACGAAGAACTGCCTGAACCGCCGACGGCAGACGACGTCGCCGCGGTCCTGTTCACGTCAGGGTCAACCGGTCCGGCCAAGGGAGTCGTTTACACGCACGGGCAGCTTTCCGCCGTGCGCGACGCCCTGGCCGCCCAATACGGTGTCGGGGTGGGGACCGGTCTCGTCGCCGG
The DNA here is from genome assembly GCF_900115155.1 of Mycetocola miduiensis. Classification (GTDB taxonomy): domain Bacteria; phylum Actinomycetota; class Actinomycetes; order Actinomycetales; family Microbacteriaceae; genus Mycetocola_A; species Mycetocola_A miduiensis. The sequence continues at coordinate 292,218 of NZ_FOVM01000001.1, read as the reverse complement.
CTTCGCCCCGTTCGCGCTGCTCGGTCCAGCGCTCGGCGCCCGGTCCGTCACTCCCGACATGGACGTCACCTCTCCGAAGACACTCACCGCGACCGCCGTTGCGGCAGCGGTGAAAGCGGTGGATGCCACCGTTGTGTTCCTGTCGCCTGCCGCCGTCGCGAACGTCGTTGCGACATCCGCCGCGCTCAGCGCCGCCGACCATGATGCCCTCGCCGGTGTCGAGCAGTTCCTCTCCGCCGGTGCCCCGGTATCCGAACCGATGCTCGCTGCCATCGCGGCGCTGATGCCGTCGGCGACGGCACACACTCCGTATGGCATGACCGAGGGCCTGCTCATGACCGACATCACGCTCGACGGCATCCGGGAGGCCGCGTCGACGTCCGGGACGGGCGGTGTCTGCGTCGGAACACCGTCTGGCCAAACCCGGGTGCGTATCTCACCGCTCGATGCGGACGGCGCCGCGACCGGCGAACTCACGGATGCCGCGCTTGTCACCGGTGAGATCCTGGTCTCAGCGCCGCATGTTGAGGACCACTACGACCGGTTGTGGCTCACGCACCGTGCCAGCCGCCGCGGCGGAGTTCCTGGGGAACGCTGGCACCGCACGGGGGACGTCGGGCACCTCGACGCCGCCGGTCGCCTCTGGGTCGAAGGCCGGATGCCGCACGTTCTCGTCACCGCCGACGGCGTCGTCACCCCGGTGAAGCCCGAACTTCAGGCCGAGGTCGTTGGGTCGGTGCAGCGTGCCGCGATCGTGGGCGTCGGCCCGCGGGGCGTTCAGCAGGTCGTCGCGGTGGTGGAAACCACGCCGGGCGCCCGACGCGTCGCGCTGGCGCCTCCTGAGCTTGCGGCTGCCGTTCGTGCCGCGGTCGACGTGCCGCTTGCCGCGGTTCTCGTCGTGCCGCGCCTGCCGACCGACATCCGTCACAATTCGAAGATCAACCGGTCGGCGTTGTCGGCGTGGGCTGAGGGCATCCTTGCGGGCGGGCGGATGGTCGCCCCGTGAAGGTCCTGGTCACCGGCGCGAGCGGTCTGCTCGGCCGGGCTGTCGCTGCCGAACTTCTTTCTGCCGGGCATGAGGTGCGGTGTTTTCAACGCCGTCCGTCCGGGGTTGCCGGTGCGTCGGACTCGCTCGGCTCGGTGGCCGACCCGGATGCTGTCGCCCGGGCGGTCTCCGGGCAGGACGCGGTCGTGCACCTCGCCGCGAAGGTGTCCCTCGCGGGGGACCCGGCCGATTTCGACCGGGTGAACGTCGGTGGCACCCGGAACCTGCTTGACGCGGCTCGCACCGCTGGGATCGCGCGTTTCGTCTACGTCTCGTCGCCGTCGGTGGCGCACGCTGGCACCTCGATCGTCGGGGACGACGCGTTGCCGGCGGATCCGCTTCGCGCGCGGGGCGACTATGCCAGAACGAAGGCCGAAGCCGAACTGCTCGCCCTCGCCGCGGACTCGGATTCATTCAGGGTGGTTGCGGTGCGCCCGCACCTCGTCTGGGGTCCAGGCGACACCCAACTCGTTGAGCGTGTTGTTGAGCGGGCACGGCAGGGACGGCTCCCGCTGCTCGATAACGGCGCTGCGCTCATCGACACGATCTATATCGACAATGCCGCTTCGGCTATCGCGGCGGCGCTCGCCCGGGTGGATTCCGTCCACGGCAATTCCTACGTTCTGACCAACGGCGAGCCGCGGCCGGTTGCCGAGCTGCTTGCCGGGATCTGTGCGGCTGCAGGGGTGGAGTCCCCGCGGTGGCGGGTGCCGGCATCCGTCGCTCGAACCGCTGGTTCCCTGATCGAGGCGGTCTGGCGGGTGAAGCCCGGCGTTGACGAGCCGCCGATGACCCGGTTCCTTGCCGAACAGTTGTCGACTGCGCACTGGTTCGACCAGAGGCGCACGCGCGCCGACCTGGAGTGGACCCCGGCGGTGTCGCTCGATGAGGGTTTCCGGCGCCTTGCGGCGCACTATGGCGCTGAACGTGGGGCCGCCGGCGTCTGAGCGGGCGTTCGCAGGATCGAGTGGTCCCAAACGGTGCTTCGTGCGATCGATCGGTCCCAAAAGGTGGCTCGACGCGAGGGGAGTAGCCCTTTGGGCCCAGCCGATGGCGAGCGAAGCGACGCCCCGGCTATGGGTGCACAACACAGGCGGCGGATGGCATCGTGTGCCGAGGGTGTGGTCGGGCGCCCATGGGCGCCGGTGCACGATGCCACCCGCCGCCGTCACCCGCACGATGCCACCGGCAGCGGACCTACTCCGGAACCACCGACTCCCACGCCGCACCATCGAGGATATGCTGCCGCCACTGCCGCACAACCTTCGCCGCCCCGATGCCCATCACACCGACGAGACGATCCCCCCGCCGGAACAACGCCACCATCCGCTTCTCGTCGAACGAGCCTTCAACGACTCTGACCTCGTCGTATCCCCGCAGCCAGCCGTGGACCTGGAGCTTGAGTTCGTACTGGTCGGTCCAGAAGTACGGCACCGAAGCGAACGGCGTCGGCTCACCATCGATCAGGCGACGCGCGACGTGCATTCCCTGCTCGGTCGCATTGGTGCGGTGCTCGACCCGCATGTACTCATCGAAAACCGGGTTGCACCAGCGGGCGGCATCACCGGCCGCATAAACGCCGGGTGCAGCAGACAGGTCAGGCGCACACTCGATGCCGTCCCCCAGCGGGATGCCGCTTGAACGCAACCAGTCGAGGTCCGGTTGGGCGCCGATCGCGACGAACACGACATCCGTGACCAGCCGCGTGCCATCCGCCAGCTCGACACCCGTCACGATCCCGCCGGTGTCGACGAGCGAGACCACCGCCGACTCCGGCCCCATCCGCAGCGCGACGCCATGAGCGCGGTGCAGTTCGGCGACCTGACCGCCGACATCCGTGCCGAGGCTGCGTTCGAGCGGGGTCGGTGCCGCGCTCACGATGGTCACGTCGACGCCGAGGCCCACCGCTGTGGCGGCGACCTCCGTGCCCAGAAACCCCCCACCGACGACAACAAGCCGCCGGCCCGGCTGTAATTCCGCCCGCAGCGCGAGGGCGTCGTCGACCGTCCGGAGCGTGTGGACGCCCCGCAGCCCACCCACGCCAGGCAGCACTCGAGGCCGCACACCGGTTGCGAGCACGAGCCGGTCAAAGCTCAGGTCTGTTCCATCAGAGAGCCACACACGCTGTCCCGATACATCCAGTGACGTCGCCCGCACCCCGGAACGGATGCCGACGGCAAGGTCGGCGAGTTCGTCGTGCGTCTTCAGCAGCAACCGTTCGGGTTCCCACTCGCCCGACAGCAGGTGCTTGGAGAGCGGAGGGCGGTCGTATGGGGAGTGCGCCTCAGCATCGACGAGTGTGATGTCGCGGTCGTACCCATTCCGCCGCAGCGCGGCGGCGCTCGTCAGACCGGCAGCGGAGGCTCCGACGAGGACGATGCGCGAGGGTGCGTCCGTCACTCGTCCTCGAGCAGGCGGAGGGCAGCGGACGGGCAGCTGAGAACGGCGTCGCGGACCGCGTCGTAGTCTTCGGCGCCCGGGGTCGGGTTGAGCAGGATGACCTTGCCGACCTCGTCATCCTGGTCGAAGACGGCCGGGGCGATGGCGACGCAGACGCCGGCAGCGACACAGACTTCGGTATCGGCAATGACCTTCATCGTGACCTCTTTCTTCGGCGGCGGAAGTCGCCACCGGAATCAATTCTGCCAGCCTCGGCTGTGTCGTGACGGCCCCGTACCGAAACAGGAACGATCAGGAGAACGGGCGTTACAGCATCCGGTGCATGATGTGGAGTCCGACCAGCCCGTGAGACGGGGAGTCGAAGGCTTCGGGCACCGTCGCGAGAATACGAAACCCGAGCGACTGCCACAGGGCGATCGCGCCGACGTTCGTCTCGACCACGGCGTTGAACTGCATCGCCCGGAAGCCGTCGCTGGCGGCCTTCTCGAGTACGTGCACGGCGAGTGCCCGGCCGATCCCGCGGCCACCGGCGGACGGGGCGACCATGAAACCGGCGTTCGCGACATGCGACCCAGCGGCCGGCTGGTTCGGATGCATTTCGGCTGTGCCGAGGACGCTGCCGTCGTCTCCCTCGGCGACGAACACCCGGCCGCCGGCTTTCTCCATCCACCAGGCCCTGGCGTCCTCTTCGGACGTCGCGGCCGGCCAGCAGTACGTCTCGCCGTCGGCGACGATCTCGTGAAGGAACGGCCAGATGGCATCCCAGTCCTCGCCATGGGCATCCCGAATTCGCATGCCATCACGCTACCGGCATCCTGCGCGGTGATAGCGTCGGAACCTCGCGCCGAAACGAGGAGAAGGATGCCACAGCAACACACCAGAGGACGCTGGGTCCGGTTGGTTCTCATCGGTCTTGCCGCTGGCTTCCTGTCAGGGTTGTTCGGTGTCGGGGGCGGCATCCTCATCGTTCCTGCCCTGATGCTTCTTGTCTCGTTCGACCCGCGGGTCGCGGCCGGGACTTCGCTCGCGGCGATCGTGCCGATGTCGATCGTCGGCGTTCTCAGTTACGCCGCCGGGGGCTATGTCGACTGGGCCGCTGCGGCCCTGCTCGCGGCCGGCGCCATCGTCGGGGCGCAGATCGGAAGCCACCTGCTCAGCCGGCTGCCGCGGCGCGCGCTGCGCTGGGGCTTCATCGCCTTCCTCCTCGTGGTGATCGTCAGCCTGTTCCTTGTGATTCCATCGCGGGATGCGTCGATCGAGTTCACGGCCGGTTCCGTAATCGGGCTGATCGCGCTCGGCCTGGTCACCGGTGTGCTCTCCGGCCTGCTGGGGATCGGTGGCGGAGCGGTGGTCGTGCCGATGCTCATCGTGCTGTTCGGAGCGAGCGACCTCGTCGCCAAGGGCACGAGCCTCTTGATGATGATCCCCACCGCGTTGTCGGGCACGATCGGCAACGTGATGCGGAAGAACGTCGACCTTCCGGCCGCCGCCGTTCTCGGCGTCGCCGCGTGCACGACAACGGCTCTCGGTGCCCTCGTGGCCGCGGCGATCACCCCGCAGCTCGCGAACCTCCTCTTCGCGGGCTTCCTCGCCGCCGTGGCCGCGCAGCTGATCGTCAAGGCCATCCGGTCCCCCTCATCCTGAGAACGGGACGCCCGCGCTACCCCTACCCGTCGGCGAATCCGCCTCGGTAGCCTGTCGGAAGCGCCGCTGCCCGCGGCCGCAACCGGAAGGAAGCACATGGCATCCCTGGATGAACTGATGAGCCAGATCCCGATCGGTGACGTCGCCGCGAAACTCGGCGTCGACGAACAGACCGCCAGAGCCGCGGTCGAGCAGGCTCTCCCCGCGCTGGTCGGCGGGCTCGAAGCCAATGCGAAGGACCCCGGCGGGGCGGCGTCCATTGAGAAGGCTGTGAGGAAGCATCCGCCGACCCTTGTCGACGGCGGAGTCAACCTCGACGAGGTCGACACCGACGACGGTGAGAAGATCGTGTCGCACATTTTCGGTCCGAACAAAGAGCGGGTCGTCCAGACGCTCGGCGCCCAGCCCGCCGCGGTGAGCGGTCAGGGTCTCGGCCCGGTGATCGGAAAGCTCCTGCCGATCCTCGCCCCCATCGTGCTCAGCTACCTCGCCAAGAAGTTCCAGGAGCGCAAACCGACGACCGAGTCGGTGCAACCCACCGAACCGATGCAGCCGAAATCGGCGCCGAAGGAACCAGAGGGTGGACTCGGCGGCGTGCTTGGCGGCATCATCGGTGGAGGGTCCGACTCAGGCTCGGGCGGCGGGATCGGTGACATTCTCGGCGGGATCCTCGGCGGAGGCAGCTCGAAGGGCGGTAGCTCCGGCGGTATCGGCGATCTCCTCGGTGGGCTGCTGGGCGGTGGACGCAAGTAGCGCAGCGCTCCCCGGCGTGCCAGCGCTATCCGGCGTCTTGGAGGCGCCGGGTAGGCTGGATTCCGTGTCAGTGAACCCCGAACTCCAGGGCCGTGTCTTCGCGCCGGCCCCGCCCTATCTGGTCGGTCGTGAGAAAGTGCGTGAGTTCGCTCGCGCCGTTTTCGCCACCTCCCCGATCTCCCTCGACCCGGATGCCGCCAGGGCGGCCGGTCACGCGGACGTCGTCGCGCCACCCACCTTCCCCGTCGTGATCCAGGAGCACACGCTCGCCCAGCTGCTCGGCGAGCCTGATGCGGGCATCGACTTCTCCCGGGTCGTCCACGGCGACCAGCGATTCACCTACTCACGGCCGATCGTCGCCGGTGATGAACTCACCGCGACCCTCACCGTGACGAGCGTGAAGACGCTCGGCCCGCACGCCATGGTGACCGCATCCTCCGAGATGCTCGACGCCTCGGGTGCCCACGTCGTCACCGCGGTTTCCACTCTCGTCGTTCGGGGTGGCGAATGAGCGCGCCGCAGCTGGATTCGCTGACCGTCGGTGATGTCGTCGCCGAGCGGGAGTTTTCGCTCACCCGCGATTCCCTCGTACGGTATGCGGGAGCATCCGGCGACTTCAATCCGATCCACTACCGTGACGACGTCGCGGCATCCGTGGGGCTGCCCGGGGTGCTCGCCCACGGCATGCTGACCATGGGATTCGCCGTGCAGCCGGTCGTCGACTGGGTTGGCGACCCGGCGGGGATCGTCGACTACCAGGTGAAGTTCACCCGCCCGGTCGTCGTCGACCCCGAGTCCGGCGCGGCCGTCACCGTGACGGCGAAGATCGGCGCCCTCACCGAGACCACAGCCCGGGTCGACCTCACGGTCACCTTCGACGGGGCGACAGTGCTGGGCAAAGCCCAGGCCGTCGTGAAGCTCGGTTAGGCGATGACGACGCTTCTCTCCGAACTGACGACCCTTCGTGTCGGCGGCCCTGCGGAACGGCTCGTCCAGGCGACCACCCGCGAGTCCCTGGTAGGCACGGTGCTCGAGGACTGGGCAAACGGGGAAGACCCGCTCATCCTCGGCGGGGGCTCCAACATGCTCGCCGCCGACGAAGGTTTCGACGGCACCGTCGTCCAGGTCGCCACCCGCGGCATCGAACGGCTGGAATCCGTGCCGGGGCGAGTCCGGCTCCGCGTCGAGGCAGGGGAGTCCTGGGACGACCTCGTCGCCTTCGCCGTCGGCAACGGCTGGAGCGGGATCGAAGCGCTCAGCGGTATCCCCGGTTCGAGCGGTGCAGCACCGATCCAGAACATCGGCGCGTACGGGCAGGAGCTTGAAAGTGTCCTCGTCTCGGTCGATCTGCTCGACCGTGACCTGCACGAGGTCGTCCGGGTGCAGGCGGAGGAGCTTGCGCTCGGCTACCGGACCTCGGTGCTGAAGCGCCACGGCGGGTCGGTTCCCGAGCGGGACGGCGTCGTCGTCGCCATCGAACTCGACCTCGCCGACGATGCCGGGCTCAGTGCGCCGATCGCTTACGCTCAGCTCGCAAACGCCCTGGGCGTCGAGCTCGGAACGCGGCTACCGATCGCCGATGTCCGCCATTCTGTGCTCGAACTGCGGTCGTCGAAGGGCATGGTGCTCGACCCAGCCGACCCCGACACCTCCAGCGCCGGCTCGTTCTTCACGAACCCGATCGTCTCCGAGGCCTTCGCACGGAGCCTGCCGGCGGATGCTCCGCGCTGGCCGATCACCGAAAGTTCCGACCCAGCGCTCGTCATCCCGCTGGGGGAGTGGGATGGCACGGTGCCTGCTCCGGCCGGCTCCCCGTCGTTCGAACACGATGCGCAGGTGAAACTCAGTGCCGCCTGGTTGATCGAGCGGGCAGGCATCCGTCGCGGATTCCGGTTGCCCGGTTCACGTGCCGGGATCTCGACGAAGCACACCCTCGCGCTCACCAACACGGGCGGGGCGACGGCAGACGAGATCGCTGCCCTCGCGCGGTTCGTGCAGGCCCGGGTCGCCGCTGAGTTCGGTGTCGTGCTGCAGCCGGAACCGGTGTTCGTCGGCGTCTCGCTGTAGGCCCCCGCCGCCACGAGTTCACCCGTTGCGGTCGGGCTCACGCGGTGTGCCGGGTGGTTCCGTCCGGAGTGGGTGAACTGGCGCGCCGGGCTCAGCCGAACAGCTTCTGCAGCCGCTGCACCCCTTCGAGAAGCGGTTCGTCACCGAGCGCATAGCTGAACCGCAGGTAACCGGATGGCCCGAACGCCTCTCCGGGCACCGTCGCGACCTCGGCCTGGTCGAGGATCAGGTCGGCGAGTTCAAGCGACGTCGTCGGCGTGACGCCGCCCCACTCACGGCCGAGCAGCGCCGAGACATCCGGGTACACGTAGAAGGCGCCCTCGGGGGTCGGCGTGCGGAAGCCCTCGATCTTGTTCAGCTCCGAGACGATGAGCGCGCGACGACGGTCGAATGCCTCGCGCATCGCGTCGACGCCGTCCTGGGGCCCGGTCAGCGCGGCGATCGCCGCCCGCTGCGCGATGTTGTTGACGTTCCCGGAGAGGTGCGACTGCAGGTTCGAGAGCGCTTTGATGACGGATGCCGGTCCGACGGTCCAGCCAACCCTCCAGCCGGTCATTGCGTACGTTTTCGCGACGCCGTTCACCAGCAGGGTTTGCTCCGCGAGCTCAGGGACGGCCTCGACGATGGAGACGGCTTTCGCACCGGCGTAGGTGAGGTTCTGGTAGATCTCGTCGGTGATCACCCAGAGGTTGTTCTCGAGAGCCCAGCGGCCGATCGCTGCGGTCTCTTCCGGGGAGTACACGGCGCCTGTCGGGTTCGACGGCGACACGAAGAGCAGCACCTTGGTCCGGTCGGTGCGGACCGCTTCGAGCTGCTCGACGGTGACCTTGTAGTCCTGGGAGGCATCCGCGAAGACGTCGACAGCGACACCGTCCGCGAGCGCGATGACCTCGGGGTAGGTGGTCCAATACGGCGTTGGAACGATCACTTCGTCGCCCGGGTTCAAGAGAACCTGGAACGCTTCGTAGACCGATTGCTTGCCGCCGTTGGTCACGAGCACCTGGCCGGCGGATGCCTCAAGGCCTGAGTCCCGCAGCGTCTTCGCCGCGATCGCCTCCCGCAGGTCCGGCAGCCCCGCTGCGGGCGTGTACCGGTGGTTCTTCGTGTCGCTCGCGGCGGCGATGGCAGCCTCGACGATGTGCGCGGGGGTGGCGAAGTCGGGCTCGCCGGCGGCGTAGCTGATCACGGGACGGCCCTGCGCCTGCAGGGCTTTCGCCTTGGCATCCACCTTCAGTGTTGCTGACTCGGCGATGGCGGAAATCTTGGTGGAAATCTTCGGTGGTGTGCTCACCATAGAAGGGTATCGCTTGACCGCGCGCCCCGAGCGGATGCCGTCGGCGAACGACGAGCGGTGCCCGTCGTTCGCCGACAGACTGTCAGGACTGGGTGCCCTGCTCCGCCAGATGGGCGTCTGGTCCCTTCTCGGCGGCGACCGGGTCCATGTAGACGAATTCGAGGATGTTGCCGTCCGGGTCTTCGAGGTCACGCGAGTACATGAAGCCGTAATCCTGCGCCGGGCGCGGCTCCGTGCCGCCGGCTGCGACGCCCGTGTCGAGAGCGGCGTCGACTGCTTCGCGGCTCTCTTTGCTGAACGCCGTCATCGCCTGCACGTGGGTCCCAGGGTCGATGATCGGCTTGTCGGTGAAGGTGCTCAGGAAGTCGCGGGTGAGGAGCATGAGGTAGATGTTCTTGTCGACGACAATGCAGGCGGCGTTCTCGTCGGTGAAGTTCTCGTTGATCTCCCAGCCGAGGGCCGTGTAGAACGCTTTCGTGCGCTCCAGGTCGGTGATGGGGAGGTTGACGAAGATGTCAGTCATAAGAGTTCCCTTGGACGATTCGGCGGTGACGGTCACCGTCTCGAAAGATGCTCGTTCCCGGTATGCGGATCGTCAAGGGGGCGACCGCCGACCGAGTACGTGTCCGCTGCGGGGGAGGGCGCCATGGCGGAGTCGCTCGTTCATCAGTATCTGGCCGAGAACCAGGCGTGACGGCTGCATATCCGCATCGGCCTGGACGTTGCAGCTGCAAGAAGCGTCACGCCTCCGGGCGACCGTATTCCTCGAGCAGTCGCAGCCAGATTTCGTTCACCGTGGGGTACGCGGGAACCGCATGCCACAGTCGGTCGATCGGCACTTCCCCGACGATGGCGATGGTCGCCGCCTGGAGAAGTTCGCTGACGTCCGGGCCGACGAAAGTCACCCCGAGGAGGACCTTCCGCTCTTCATCCACCACCATGCGCGCCTGGCCCCGGTACCCGCTCTCCCGGAGGCTCGCCCCCGCGATGTCGCCGATCTGGTAATCGACGGAGCGCACCTCGAAGCCGGCCTGCCGGGCGGCGGCATCCGTCAGTCCCACCGACGCGACCTCCGGTTCGGTGAAGGTCACCTGCGGGACGGCATCATGGTCTGCCGTTGCGACGTGCGTGCCCCAGCGTTCATCGGAGACCGTTTTGCCTGTAGCGCGGGCGGCGATCACGTCCCCGGCTGCCCGGGCCTGGTACTTGCCCTGGTGGGTGAGGAGGGCACGGTGGGTGACGTCGCCGGCGGCATAGAGCCAGTCGAAGCCCCGGACGAGCATGGTGTCATCGGTGTTGAGCCAGCCGCCAGGGGTGAGGCCGATCGACTCGAGGCCGATGTCGGCGGTGCGCGGGTTTCGCCCGGTCGCAACGAGCACCTCGTCGGCGGTGATCGACTGACCGTCGCCGGTCTCGACCGTGACTCCCGAGGCGGAGCGGGTCGCTTTCGTCGTGTCTGTGTGAAGCAGCACGGTCACCCCCTTCTTCCGGAGCGCCTTCGCGACGGCCTCGCCAGCGAACGGTTCCATGCCGCCCAGGAGGCCGCTCCGAGCGATCACGGTCACGGCGGTGCCGAACCCGGCGAACGCCGTCGCCATCTCCGCGGCCACGACGCCGCCACCGAGGATGACAAGGCTCTTGGGAACCGTCTGGGTGCTCGTCGCCTCCCTGCTCGTCCATGGAGTCGCGTCGCGGAGCCCGTCGATGTTGGGCACGGCTGCCCGCGAGCCGGTGGCAACGGAGACCGCATGCCTCGCCGTCAGGACGGTGGTGGCGCCGTCCCGCGCGGTCACGGTGACTTCCCTTGGCGCCGTGATCCGGCCGTGGCCGCGCACGAGGTCGATGCCGGCGCCCGTCAGCCATTTGACCTGCCCGTCGTCGGACCAGTGCGAGGTGAAGGAATCACGACGCGCGAGCACGGCCGGAATGTCCAGTGTGCCCGTCACGGCTGCTGCCGCACCGGGAACGCGTTTGACGGCCCGGAGCGCCTGGGCGGGGCGAAGCAAAGCCTTGGACGGCATGCACGCCCAATAGGAGCACTCTCCGCCGACCAGTTCGTTTTCGACGATCACAGCGGTCAGCCCGCCCTGCACGGCACGGTCGGCGAGATTTTCGCCCGTGGACCCTCCGCCAAGGACGATGAGGTCGTATTCGGTGGAGGTCATGCCTGCTGCCTTTCGGTTGGCCGAGTTCGGAGCGCTGCTTCGACCATATGTCGCGCGTGCCCGGCTGGCCAGTTCGAGTCTCGGTGCCGAACTTTGCGGTGCCAGCATCGCCCTGTACACTTATCGAGGTAGTTGAAGTCTGCCAAGCTTTTCTGCGCCAATTTTCTTGGTTCCTTCCCGGATAATCGAAATGCCAGCGAGGAGAAGTACGTCAGGTTTCAGCGTCCTGACCGGGAGAATTTCCGGTCTTAGGGCGGTGGCTCAATTGGTAGAGCAGCGGTCTCCAAAACCGCAGGTTGCAGGTTCGAGTCCTGTCCGCCCTGCGCGTCGGTAGTGAATTCATGAAGTGCCGACACACGAAAGGTGTAACCAGGTGGCCCGAAACGTGATCGACGAACCGAACGAGGAGATCGTCGCAGCAGCAAAGAAGGAACGCGCAGCCAAGCGCGGACCCTTTGCCGGGATCATCCTGTTCCTGAAGCAGGTGATCGCTGAACTCAAGAAGGTCGTCACCCCGACCCGAAAAGAACTGTTCAGCTACACCGGCGTTGTGCTCGTTTTCGTCGTGATCATGATGGCCCTGGTGTACGGCCTTGACCAGTTGTTCGGCTGGATCGTCATCTTCGTCTTCGGGACGCCCGCCGCCTGACGGCTCCGGGATCCGATCGAAAGATCGACAACGCGAACGGTGGCTTCCACGGCCACACCACAAGCAAAAGGAATGAGATTTAGGTGTCTGAGAGAAATCTGGACGACGTCGACTGGGCGACTGCCGCTGAGCAGTCCAGCGAGGATGACGAAGCGCAGGAAGGCAACGTCCTGGCCGCCGAGGAGCACTCGGTCGAGCCCGCTGAGCACGAGGCTCTGCACGTCGAAGACTCGAATGACGTCGTCGACCTCGACGCCGTCCTCGACGCCCTCGCCGAGGTCAGCGACCCCGAAGCCGACGCGGTCGTCGATGACGCCCTGGAGATCGACGAAGCCGCCGAGGTCGAAGCCGCAGCGCTCGCCATCGGCGACGAGATCGAGGTCGAGCTGGAAGAGGACGCCGACACTGAGCCTGAGGTTGAGCCGTACACCGGCGAGGAGCCGGACGTTGAGCCCGCCGACATCGACCCGTACGAGGCGTTCCGCAAGGAGCTTCGCACCCTGCCAGGCAAGTGGTTCGTCATTCACTCGTACGCAGGATTCGAGCGCAAGGTCAAGGCGAACATCGAGCAGCGCAAAGGCTCGCTCGACGTCGCCGACTTCATCTACCAGGTCGAAGTGCCGATGGAAGACGTCGTCGAGATCAAGAACGGCCAGCGCAAGATGGTCACCCGCGTGCGCATCCCCGGATACGTTCTCGTCCGGATGGACCTCAATGAGGATTCCTGGTCCGTCGTTCGCCACACCCCCGGTGTGACCGGGTTCGTCGGCAACGCTCACAACCCGACACCGCTCCGCGCCGAAGAGGCGTTCAACATGCTGAAGAGCCTCGTCGAGGTCAAGGACACCGCTCCGGCGAAGTCCGGCGGCGCAAAGGGCGGCCAGACCGCTCGCGCCATCCCCGCCGAAGTCGACTTCGAGATCGGCGAGACGATCACCATCAAGGAAGGCTCGTTCGCAGGCCTCCCGGGTTCGATCAGCGAGATCAAGCCGGAGAGCGGCAAGCTCACGGTCCTCGTCTCCCTGTTCGAGCGCGAGACCCCGGTCGAGCTCAGCTTCGACCAGGTCACCAAGCTTTAGATTTCCCAATCCACCGCGGCCCAACCGGGTCGGCGGGAGAGCATCCGTCATTCGTCGGGAGCTCGAAACCCAATAAGAAGGAAGAAACATGGCACCGAAGAAGAAGGTTACTGGTCTGATCAAACTTCAGATCAAGGCCGGCGCCGCCAACCCCGCCCCGCCCATCGGCCCGGCCCTGGGTCAGCACGGCGTGAACATCATGGAATTCTGCAAGGCATACAACGCCCAGACGGAAGCCCAGCGCGGAAACGTCATCCCGGTGGAGATCACCGTCTACGAGGACCGTTCATTCACGTTCATCCTCAAGACCCCGCCGGCCGCTGAGCTCATCAAGAAGGCCGCAGGCGTTGCCAAGGGGTCAGGAACCCCCCACACCGTCAAGGTCGCAAAGCTCACCAAGGACCAGGTCCGAGAGATCGCCGAAATCAAGATGGCTGACCTCAACGCGAACGACATCGAGGCTGCCTCGAAGATCATCGCCGGAACCGCCCGTTCCATGGGAATCACCACCGAGGCGTAAAGCCTCAGACGAATGGATGCTCCGCTTCACGCGGCATCCGTCGTCACCCTGGAAGACGCATCGCGTTTTCCGTACAACTTTTTCGTGGCAGCGCCGGCCAGGCGCAGATGACCACATTCTCGAATTGGAGAAATTCACATGGCACAGAAGTCAAAGGCCTACCGGGCCGCCGCCGAGAAAATCGGCACTGACAAGGTTTACTCGGCACAGGAAGCTGTCTCCCTCGCGAAAGAGACCGGCTCGACCAAGTTCGACTCGACCGTTGAGGTTGCACTCAAGCTCGGTGTCGACCCCCGCAAGGCTGACCAGATGGTCCGCGGTACCGTGATCCTTCCTCACGGCACCGGTAAGACCGCCCGCGTCATCGTTTTCGCAACGGGCCCGGCAGCAGAAGCCGCTATCGCGGCCGGCGCTGACGAGGTCGGTGGCGACGAGCTCATCGAGAAGGTGGCCGGCGGCTACACCTCGTTCGACTCCGCCGTCTCGACCCCTGAGCTCATGGGTAAGGTCGGTCGTCTCGGTAAGGTCCTCGGACCCCGCGGCCTCATGCCGAACCCGAAGACGGGCACCGTGACCCCCGATGTCGCGAAGGCCGTCTCCGAGATCAAGGGTGGAAAGATCGAGTTCCGCGTCGACAAGCACTCCAACGTGCACTTCGTCGTCGGCAAGGCCTCGTTCGCTCCCGAGCAGCTCACCGAGAACATCCAGTCGGCGCTCGAGGAGATCAACCGCCTCAAGCCGTCGTCCTCGAAGGGTCGTTACATCCTCAAGGGCACCGTCTCGACGACGTTCGGTCCTGGCATCCCGATGGACATCTACTCCATCTAGTTCTGTGAAAGAGGGCCCCGCGGTTTCCGCGGGGCCTTTTTCGTGCGCCCGGCTCTTTGGTGCGGATGGTATCCGCGGGTCGTCACCTCACCCGTTCCCGACGGGGTCACCCGCTGCGCCCGGTGAGCCGGTCCGGAACGGGTGATCGGGTGGTGTGCCGGCAGCCAATAAACTGGGCGGCGTGACAACAGGAGTGACAGCAACCATGCGACCGGCCGCGAGTACGGATGCCGATGCCCTTGCGGAGCTCGCCCGGGTCACCTTCCCGCTCGCCTGCCCGCCGGGAACCGCGCCTGAGGCGATCGCCGAGTTCCTCGCCACCCACCTCTCCGCCCCGCGTTTCGGCGATTACCTGGCCGACCCGGGGCGCCTGATCACGGTCGCGGAGGACGAAACGGGCCTGTGCGGGTACACCATGCTCATCTCCGGGGAGCCGGGCGACGACGATGTGGCCGCCGCGATCGGCATCCGCCCGACGATTGAACTCAGCAAGGTCTACGTGCTGCCCGGCTCGCACGGGCGCGGGATCGCGGCACCCCTGATGCAGGCAACCCTCGACGCTGCCCGCGGCACAGGCGCCGCAGGGATCTGGCTCGGCGTGAACCAGAAGAACGCACGGGCCGTGCGCTTCTATGAGAAGAGCGGCTTCGCGATCGTCGGCGAGAAAACCTTCCGCCTCGGCCCCGAGCTGCACTCCGACTTCGTCATGGAACGGGCGCTGTAACTGTTCAGCGGCTCGGCACGGTGAGGACGATCTTGCCTCGCGTGTGCCCCGACTCGAGGGCGCGGTGCGCGTCCGAAATCTCCGCCAGGTCGAAGACCTGGTCGACGAACACCCGCACGTCACCCGACTCGAGCAACCGGCTGATCGTCGACAGCGTGTCGCCGTCCGGCGCGACCTTGTAGGTGGTCGCCCTGACCCCAGCAGCGGCGGCCTCGTCGAGGAACGTCGGCCAGCTGCCCGTCGGGGCGTTCACGATGAGCCCTCCGGGGTTCAGGACCGACAGCGACCGGGATCCGGTCTCGTCGTGCACGTTGCCGATCAGGTCGATGACGACGTCGATGTTCGTAGCGACGTCCTCGAACCGGGTCGTCGTGTAATCGACGACCTCCGCGGCGCCGAGTTTGCCGAGCCAGTCCTGATTGCGGCCGGATCCGGTCGCAATCACGTGGGCGCCGAAATACCGGGCGAACTGCACCGCGAAGTGGCCCACCCCGCCGCTTCCGGCGTGGATCAGCATCCGCTGCCCCTGGTGTGCCTTCGCGACTTCGACGACCATGCCCCACGCGGTGAGGGCAGCGAGCGGAACGCCGGCGGCTTCGACATGGGAGAGGGTGGACGGCTTGCGGGCGACAGACAGGCTGGGCACCGCGACGTACTGCGCGAATGTCCCCGACATCCGCGGCACAGGAACCATGCCATACACCTCGGTGCCGGGCGAGAGCGGATGCGCCTCGTATGGCGACTTCACGACGATGCCGCTGAAGTCGTTGCCGAGGACTGCCGGGTACGTCAGCCCGGCCGCCGTGCCCTTGCCAGCCCGAGTCTTAGCGTCGATGGGGTTGATGCCCGCTGCGACGACCTTGACGACGAACTCGGAGTTGAACGAGGCAGGCACCGGCACCGTGTCGAGGCGAAAGGCGTCAGCGTCTCCGGGGCCGTCGATGACGGACGCGAGCATGGACTCGGGCACAGTCAGGTTCTCGTCGTTGCTCTCTGGGATCGTGTTCGTCGTCATATCCCGAGTCTGCCACGCCATCCACACACCTTCACGCATGTGAGCCCCCCGTCGCCGTTGCCATGGCCCAAGTCAAGCCGCACAATGCGTCGTCCGTGTTACGGCGTCGTTCCGCGTCGCAAACGAATTGAGCTACGGGATGTCGTACGGGTCGTCGTTCACGAGGTAGCGCGAGACCGGGCGGGTCGTGCGGCGGTGCAGTTCGTCGATCAGATTGTTGGCGAGGCCGACGAGTTTGCTGATTTCCTTCTCGTCGCGATCGACCCAGCGGCAGCGCGGTTCGTCGTCCACCGGCACGAAGTTGGTGTGTTCCTCCCAGACGACGAGAGTGCGTTCGGCGCCGAGCACGTACTGCTGCCACCAGATCTGACGAAGGTAATTCCGCGGAACGGACCGCCACGCTTTCGTCGTCGTTTTGATCTCAGCGAGCACCAGCGCGCC
The DNA here is from genome assembly GCF_900115155.1 of Mycetocola miduiensis. Classification (GTDB taxonomy): domain Bacteria; phylum Actinomycetota; class Actinomycetes; order Actinomycetales; family Microbacteriaceae; genus Mycetocola_A; species Mycetocola_A miduiensis. Next base: position 275,594 of record NZ_FOVM01000001.1, on the reverse strand, counting down.
GGATGCCGTCATCGAGAGGCCGTCAGGGGTTGCCAGGTGCCGCCGTTCGATCTCGGCATGGAACAGCGCCGATGACGGGGCGATCCCGTGTGTGGCTGCGACCCAGCGGGCGATCTCCGGCTCGCGGATGCGTCCGTGGTCGGTGTAGGCGTTGCCGGAGAACCCGGGTCCGCCGCCGAGCTTCTCGGTTGCGACGGCGTCGATGGCCGCGGGGCCAGACAGTCGGGCGACATCCGTTGCGGTGATCCCGCGCGAACGTGCGCGAAGCCAGGCCACCCGATCCGTCGAATCGGCGACGAGGCGGTCGAGGTAGGTGGATGGCACCCCCCTATTCTGCCCCGAGCTCGGCGACACGCCCGCCAGCGGATGTCGTCGGCGCGTCCTCGTGAGCGGGGTCCGGGGCCGCGGCGTTAGAGCGCCTGCGCCGCCGCGGTGAGAACCTGGTTGAGTGTCGGGACGCCGGTCGCGCGGAACACTTCGGTGCCGTCATCTGTGAGGACGATGACGGTCGGCGTCACCCGGATTTCGTCGTCGTAGGCCAGCGCGTTCTCCCTCGCCACGTCACGCTCGGTCACCGTCGCCTGCGGGAGAAGCCTGGCGGCATCCGCGAGCACCGACCGGGCCTGGGCGCACGGCGAGCAGAACGACGAGGTGTAGAGGACGAGTTGCATGATTCAAGCCAACCATGCCCGGCGCAATCCCATTCCCCTCGATTGCGGCATGGACCAGACTTGCGCCATGAGAATTGCAGTCACCGGAGGATCAGGCAAGCTGGGACGAACCGTCGTGCGGGTGCTCCGTGAGGCGGGACACGAGGTGGTCACCCTCGATGCGGCCGGCGAAAGGGGTGACGGCTTCGTCCGCGTCGACCTCACCGACTACGGGCAAACTCTCGACGCGCTCCTCGGGGTGGACGGGCAGGACGGGTTCGACGCGGTCGTGCACCTCGCTGCTATCCCGGCTCCCGGCATGACGAGCAACGTGGCGACGTTCTCCAACAACATGCAGGCCACATACAACGTCTTCGCGGCGGCGATCCGGGCGGGCATCCGCAACGTCGTGTACGCGTCGAGCGAGACGGTGCTCGGGTTGCCGTTCGACGTACCCCCGCCATACATTCCGGTCGACGAGGAGTACCCGGCCCGCCCCGAGAGCACGTACTCGCTCGTCAAGCACCTCGAGGAGCAGATGGCCATCGAACTCGTGCGCTGGCATCCGGACCTGAAGATCGTTGCCCTTCGCTTCTCGAACGTCATGGACGAGGAGGATTACGCCCAGTTTCCGTCGTGGGATGCCGATGCCAGAGCCCGCAAATGGAACCTGTGGGGGTACATCGACGCGCGCGACGGCGCCCAGGCCGTGCTGCGGGCGCTCGAACTGGAGAGCGTCGGCTTCGACCGCTTCATCATCGCCGCGGCGGACACGGTGTCCGACCGCCCGAATGCGGAGCTCCTCGCTGCCGTGTTCCCCGACGTTCCGGTGACCAGGGAAGTGGGCGAGCACGACACCCTGCTCTCGATCGACAAAGCTCGTCGCATCCTCGACTACTCGCCCAAGCACTCCTGGCGCGACTAGATCGTCGCGAGATGCCGACTTTGCGGGGGTTCGAGGGCTTCTGGACCCCTGCAAAACCCGGCAACTCGCGAGTGTTGTAGCGTGAGGTTGATGTCAGGAAAGCCGGCCAGGGCCAGATACACCGAAGAGCGAGGCGAGGGCGCCCCGGCAGACGACCGCGGCGTCGCACGCCGGCTGTTCGCGATTCTGGATGCCTTCACCACGCCGACCCTCGCATCCTCCCTCTCGCTCACGGCGATTGCCGACCGCGCAGGACTCCCGCTGTCAACGACTCACCGCATGGTCGCCGAGTGGGTGTCCTGGGGCGGACTTACCCGGCAGGACGACGGCCGGTACTCGCTCGGGATGCGACTGTGGGAGGTCGGCGTGCAGACGCCGACGGCGCGGAACCTGCGCACCATCGCCCTGCCGTACCTGGAAGACCTCTACGAGTCGTCCCGGGAGCACGTGCACCTGGCCGTCCTCGACGGCCTGGATGCCCTCTACCTCGAAAAGCTGTCAGGACACCACGCCGTGCGGGTGATCTCGCGTGTCGGCGGCCGGCTGCCGCTGCATTCGACCGGGGTCGGCCTTGTGCTGCTCGCCTATGCTCCGAACGACCTGATCGACGCGTACCTCTCCGGGTCCCTGGACAAATACCTGCCCGGTACGGTGACCTCGCCGGAGGAGTTGCGGAGGCGACTCGCGGGCATCCGTACCGAGGGGGTCGCGGTGATGTCGGAGGAGATGACCGCCGGATCCAGCTCGCTCGCGGCCCCGATTCGCGATCGCACTGGCCGTGTCGTCGCCGCCGTGTCGATCGTGACGCGGACGAGCCCCTTCGCGCCGCACAAACCAGACCCGGCGCACGAACAGGCGGTCCGGGCCGCGGCGCACGGGGTCAGTCGTGCGCTTGGCTACCGCCGGTCGGACTCCTGACGCAGCCGGGAACCGTCCGCAGCGGGAAAACCGCCCGCCGCTGGGGACAAGTTCAGCTATGAGGCAGCTTCCACTCAGTGGAAACTGCCTTTGTCTCGGCCGCGGCCGCTTCCAGACTGGGGACGCACCCTCCCTGTGCGAAGCAGTTCGGCCGCCTCCCTTTGCAGCGAAAGACACAGCATGACAATGAACAGTCAGAACGAGATCACCGAGGAGATCCTCGCCATAGAAGCCGATGCGCGAAAGAGCGTCGAGGCGGGCGGGTCTCCCGAACTCCACCCGCGCCGCGATTACGCGCCATACCGCAGCTCGCTCCTGCGCCACCCCACGCATGAGCTCGTGCGCGTGGACCCGGAAGAGATCGAACGGGTGTCGCCGGCGTTCGGGCACACCGACGTGAGCCTGCTCGAGAGCGACCTCACCATCGCCCACGCGGCAGAGCCGATCGGTGAACGCATCACCGTAAGCGGCCACGTCCTCGACGGCGAGGGCCGGCCGGTCCGCAACCAGCTGGTGGAGATCTGGCAGGCGAATGCCGCCGGTCGGTATGTGCACAAGCGCGACCAGCACCCAGCCCCGCTCGACCCGAACTTCACCGGCGTCGGCCGGGCGATCACCGGCGAGAACGGCGAGTACACCTTCCAGACGATCAAGCCGGGGCCGTACCCGTGGCGGAACCACGTCAACGCCTGGCGGCCGGCACACATCCACTTCTCGCTGTTCGGCAGCGCATTCACCCAGCGGCTGGTCACCCAGATGTACTTTCCGAGCGACCCGCTGTTCGCGCTCGACCCGATCTATCAGTCCATCGCGGACCCCGCCGCGCGGCAGCGACTCATCGGAGCGTACGACCACAGCCTGAGCGTGCCTGAATACTCACTCGGGTACCGCTGGGACATCGTCCTGACCGGTCCGAAGTCCACCTGGATGGAAGGCGAAGAAGACCATGACTGACACCAGGACGAACACCGACGCCAGTGGTCCGGGCGCTATCGGACCCGTCGAACTGAACACGTCACAGATCGGCACCGAACGGCAGGGCGATGGCAAGCAGACCCCGTCACAGACGGTGGGTCCGTTCTTCGGATACGCCCTGCCCTATAACAAGGGCTGGGAACTCGTTCCACCGCACCGCGCCGACGCGATCCGCCTGCACGGCACGGTCTTCGATGGGGACGGCGCAGTCGTACCCGACGCCATTCTGGAGATCTGGCAGGCCGACGCGACCGGCACCTTCAGCCGCGAACAGGGGAGCCTCGAACCCGACGGCTACACCTTCACCGGATTCGGCCGGGCGAGCGTCAACCTCGCCGGGCACTACTCGTTCACCACCGTGAAGCCCGGACCAACGTCGGTCGGCAGAGCCCCGTCCGTCCTGGTCACCGTTTTCGCACGCGGCCTGACTCACCACCTGTTCACGCGGGTCTTCTTCCCCGAAGACACCGATGCGCACGGCACCGACGCCGTGCTCGCTGCCGTGCCGGCCGACCGGCGCTCCACCCTGCTGTCCGTCTCGGACGGACCGGCGTCGTACCGGTTCGACATCCGCCTGCAGGGCGACGGCGAAACCGTGTTCCTCGACTTCGAGAACTGACGCAGAAACGGATGCTCCACGCATGAACGCAGGACCGGCTTCGAAAATCCCACCATCGGCCTGGGACGTCGGGCTGCTCGACCCCCTCAGCGCCGGCACGGGTGCCGCTGAGATCACCAGCGATTCCGCCTGGCTGCAGGCCATGGTCGACGTCGAACTGGCGCTCACCCGGGCGCTCATCGACGCGGGACTCGTGCCGGAGGAGATGCGCGACGTCTGCGACCGGCTTGCCGACGCCGGGTCGCTCGACCTGGCTGCCATCGCTGCGGAGGGCCGGGGAGGCGGAAACCCCGTCATTCCCCTGGCGAAGCACCTGGGTGTCGCGGCTGAGGCGGTCCGTTCCGGGGCATCGGACCACATCCACGTCGGCGCGACCAGCCAGGACATCGTCGACACCGCAGCCATGCTTCTCGCCTCCCGCGTTGCCGCCGAAGTGCTCGCACAGCTGGACGTGCTCGCAGCAGCGCTGGCGGAGCTTGCCGATTCGCACCGCGCGACAGCAATGGCCGGGCGAACCCTCGGACAGCAGGCCTCACCGACGAGCTTCGGCCTCGTCGTTGCTGGATGGCTCGACGCTACGCTCCGTGCCGCCGAGCGTCTGGCTGACGTGCGCGCCGCCCTCCCCGTGCAGCTCGGGGGAGCAGTGGGAAACCTCGCCGTGCTCACCGGCATCGCGTCGGCCAGACGAGCGGATGCCGCATCCTCCGCGGTCGTGGACCAGGTAATCGCCGCCTTCGCCGGCCGACTCGGCCTGTCGGCTCCCGCGGTCAGCTGGCACACCGATCGCCTGGTCATCTCCGAACTCGCGTCGGTGCTCGCCGCGGCGACCGGTGTCGTCGGAGCGTTCGCGATCGACGTCTCTGTTCTGTCCCGCACGGAGATCGGCGAAGTCAGCGAGCGGCTCGGAAAAGGCGAGGGCGGGTCGAGCGCCATGCCGCATAAACGCAACCCGGTCACCGCTATTCTCGTCACCGCCGCGGCGCGACGCGCGCCTGCCCTCCTCACCACGCTGTACGGCAGCATGCTCGCCGAGGACCAGCGGCCAAGCGGAGCGTGGCACGCCGAGTGGCAGGCGCTGAGAGACCTCGAACGCCTGTGCATCTCAGCCGTCACCGGTGCGGCATCGCTCGCCGAACGACTCGACGTCGACGACGACCGGATGCGCGCCAACCTCGACCTCACGGATGGCCTTGTCTTCAGCGAACGGGTGACGACGATCCTCGCCGAGGCGCTCGGCAAGAGGGTCGCGTTCGACCTCGTCACCAAGGCATCCCACGAGTCGGTCAGCACTTGCCGACCGTTGCAGGTTGTGCTGTCGGGTGCACTGGCGTCTGAGGGGGCATCCGACGAACTCCGCCAGAAGATCTGGGCGGCATTCGACTACTCGGGTGACCTCGGCCAGGCCGACAGTGGGATCGACCGGGTGCTGGTGAAGTACCGCGAGCGTCGTGCCCGCGCCGAGAACACAGGAGGCGCAGGGAACACCGCAGGCGCCGAGAACACAGAAAGCGGAACCCCGTCATGACCGAGCCCATCCTCCGTTGCCTCGTCGAACCGGCAGCAACAGGAGACCCGGAGGCACCCCTGATCGTCCTCGGCCCGTCGCTCGGAACCACGACCGCCCTGTGGGACGGCGTCGTGAGCGCGCTGTCCGCCCAGCACCGCGTCTTGCGCTTTGACCTGCCCGGGCACGGCATCAGCCCGGCCACCACCGAGGGTTTCACCGTCGCCGACCTCGCGGCATCCGTCCTTGCAGCCGTCGACGCAGCCGGTGGTGGCTCCTTCCATTACGCGGGCATCTCATTGGGCGGCGCGATCGGGCTGGAACTGGCCATCCGACACCCGGATCGGCCGCGCAGCCTTGCCGTGATCTGCTCAGGGGCGAAGATCGGAACCGCCGACGGCTGGCTCGAACGCGCCGCAAGAATCCGCGCGAGCGGCACGCCGTCACAGGTGCAGGGCAGCTCCGAGCGGTGGTTCGCGCCCGGGTTCCTCGACCGTGATCCCTCCGCCGGTTCGAAGGCGTTCGAGACGCTGATGGATGTAGACGACGAGTCCTACGCACTCGCCTGCCAGGCGCTCGCCGATTTCGATGTGACGGATGCCGTTCGGAGCATCCGTTCGCGGACGCTGTGTGTCGCAGGAGAGCACGACCTGCCCACGCCGCCCCAACTGCTGGTCGACCTCGCGAACGCGATCCCCGGCGCACGCCAGGTGACAATTCCCGGTGTGGCGCACCTGCCGGCGTACGAGCGCCCGGACGTCGTCGCGGAACTCCTTCTCGAGCACGTCGGAGCCGACGCGAATCGTGGTTCCCGGACCGTTGCGGACACCTATGCCGCCGGCATGGCCGTGCGCCGCGCCGTTCTCGGCGATGCCCACGTTGATGCTGCAAACGCCGCCATCACCCCAGAGACCGCCGACTTCCAGGACTTCATCACCCGGTACGCCTGGGGTGAGATCTGGACCCGCCCAGGACTCGACCGGCGAACACGGAGCTTCCTCACCATCGCGTCGCTTGTGACCGGTGGGCACGAACACGAGCTCGCGATGCACGTCCGGGCGGCGCTGACCAACGGGCTGACCCGCGCCGAGATCAGCGAGGCGATTCTGCACACGGCGATATACGCCGGACTCCCGGCCGCGAACGCGGCACTCGGCATCGCCCGCGACACCTTCGCGAAGCTGGACGGCTAAAACCTGCAACTCGCGCAGTAGCTGCAAAGGTTTCTCAAAGCTCCTTCATAGGTCAAAGAAGATACTGGAAGTGTGAGTTCATTCGTATCGTCGTCCCGTCCGGCCGCGTCCCTGCCGCTCAAGAGAGCGGACGGCAGCGCTGTGCGCGTTCTTGTCGTTGATGATGAGCGAAGCCTCACCGACCTGTTGAAGATGGCCTTGCGCTATGAGGGGTGGGAGATCCGGACGGCGGAAACGGGGCGGCAGGCGCTCGACATCGCCCGCGAGTTCCGGCCGGATGCCATCGTCCTCGACATCATGCTCCCGGACATCGACGGCATGAGCGTTCTCCATCGGTTGCGCGCCGACGGTGACGACGTCCCCGTCCTCTTCCTCACGGCGAAGGACGCGCTCGACGACCGGATCGCCGGGCTGACCGCCGGCGGAGACGACTACGTCACCAAGCCGTTCAGCCTTGAGGAAGTTGTGGCTCGGCTGCGCGGCCTCATCCGGCGTTCGACGCTGACAGGGGCATCCTCCTCGCCCGTGATCTCGCTCGGCGACCTGACCCTCAACGAAGACAGCCACGAGGTGTCCCGCGGCGGTGTGCCGATCGATCTGACAGCGACCGAATACGAGCTTCTTCGATTCCTCATGCGGAACCCTCGCCGGGTGCTCTCGAAGGCGCAGATCCTCGACCGGGTCTGGAGCTACGAATTCCAAGGCAAGTCGAGCGTCGTCGAGATTTACATCTCGTACCTGCGGAAGAAGATCGACGCGGGTCGCCCGCCGATGATCCACACGGTGCGTGGCGCCGGCTACCTGCTGAAGGTCCCCGAGGCGCAGGAGTGAACCCGCTGTCAGGGTGGACCCTGCGAAAGCGCCTCGTGGTCGCCGTGGTCGCGCTGCTCGCGCTCGCTGCGGTGATAATCGGCTTCGCGAGCGTCGTCAGCGTCCGAACGGTGCTGCTCGACCGGGTCGATGCGCAGTTGACCGCGGCAACGACCCGATCGTCCGGCGCCGCTGAGGAGCGGCCGGGCCGCGATGCTTTCGCGCCGTCGTCAGAACCCCCGATCCCCGAGTTCGTCGGAGTACCCGGACAATCCGCAGGCACCCTGGGCGCCATCATCGCCGGGGGCGCGGTGCGTTACGCGGGCTACCTCGACGCCGACGGCGACCTGCAGCCCCTGACCACTCGGCAGGTGGCAACTCTGCTGACCGTCGGCCTCGGTGGAGAACCGGAGTCGATCGACCTCGGCGGGGACCTTGGCTCGTACCGGGTCGTTGCCGTCGAAACCAGCGACGGCGCGATGATCGTCGGGCTGCCGCTCGCCGACCTCGAGTTCACCCTCGGCCAGCTCATCGCCGTGATCAGCGGAATTGCGCTCGGCGTGCTCGTGCTTGCCGGAGTCGCGGCTTACGTCATCGTCCGGCTCGCCCTCCGGCCACTCGACCGGGTCGCGAAAGCGGCGTCGGATGTGTCGGAACTCCCGCTCGACCACGGCGAGGTTGCGCTCGGCGTTCGGGTCCCCGACGACGATGCCGACCCGCACACCGAAGTCGGGCGCGTTGGCGCCTCGATCAACAGGATGCTCGGGCACGTCGCCGCCGCGCTGTCCGCACGCCAGGCATCCGAGAACAAGGTGCGAACGTTCGTGTCAGATGCCAGCCACGAACTCCGCACACCGCTCACCTCCATCCGTGGCTACGCCGAACTCACCCGGCGGTCGGGTGAGGACCTCCCCGAGGATGCGACGTACGCCCTCGGCCGGATCGAATCGGAGGCGGTGCGGATGACGGCCATCGTCGAGGACCTGCTCCTGCTTGCCCGGCTGGATGAAGGGCGCGAACTGGCGAAGGACCCGGTCGAACTCTCCGCCCTTCTTGACTCGGCGGTCAGCGACGCCCGGGCGGCGGCGGCCGACCACGACTGGGTTCTCGACCTCGAAACCGCACCAGTCACCGTGATCGGAGATTCGCAACGGCTGATGCAGGTCGTCGCCAACCTGCTGGGAAACGCGCGCGTGCACACCCCGGCCGGAACGCGGGTGGTGGCGAGGCTGTCCGTCGTTGGCGACCAGGCGCAGATCTCGGTAACCGACAACGGTCCGGGCATCGACCCCGACGTTCTCGGCCAGGTCTTCGAACGGTTCGTCCGCGGGGACGTGTCTCGCCAGCGCGCCTCCGGCGGCACCGGCCTCGGCCTGGCGATCGTCGCCGGCGTGGCCGAGGCTCACGCCGGCGCCGTTGTCGTCGAGTCGGTCCCCGGGCGAACGGAGTTCCGGGTCTTGCTGCCGTTGGCTAGAGTTGGCGCAAACGCCAGGAGCGGGATGCCATGACTGAGACGCCGAAAGCCGTACTCTTCGATGTCGACGGAACTCTGGTCGACTCGAACTATCTGCACGTCGAGGCGTGGAGTCACGCCTTCTACGAACTCCGGGTGCCGGTGCAGGCGTGGCGCATTCACCGCGCCATCGGCCAGGACTCCGCGAAGCTCCTCGGCGCGCTCCTCGGCGATCGCGCCGACGAACTCGGAGACCGGGCAAAAGCTCTCCACTCCCACTTCTACACCCCGCTTGCATACCGGCTGCGTCCGCTCGATGGAGCGAGGGAACTCCTCCAGGCGCTCGCCGAGCGCGGGACGACGGTCGTCCTTGCAACGTCCGCCCCTGAGGACGAACTCGCCCTGCTCACCGCCGCCCTCGACGCCGACAACTCGATCGACGCCACGACGAACGCCGACGACGTCGACGTTGCGAAACCCGACCCGTCGATCGTGCAGGTCGCCCTCAGCAGGGCCGACGTCCGAGCCGAGGACGCCATCTTCGTCGGTGACTCCGTCTGGGACTGCATCGCCGCCTCGCGCGCCGGAGTACGCACCATCGGCTTGCTCTGCGGCGGCTCCTCATCGGCCGAACTCCGGTCGGCCGGCGCGATCGCGGTGTACGACGACCCCGCCGCGCTTCTTCGAGAGATCCATCTCAGCCCGCTCGCCTGAGAACCGCGCGGCCGCCCGATTTGGCCGAGGACAACGGATGCCCTAAGCTGGGACAAAACCAAAGACCGCAGGTTTTCGGCGTGCGCGCAAAAGCGAGCATCCGATCGAAGGTTCTCGACTGAGACAACCCGCGCAGGTGGACGAAACATTCTCGAGATTCTCTCTGACTGCTCCGTGCGCTTGCGCCGGAGCTTTTCTTATTTCTGAGCCGACTGCCCCTTTGGCTCGTGCCGCTTCCGCGGTACGAGGAAGACTAATCAAGGAGTGGCTATGGCGAACAAGGAAGCCTCGGTTGCCGAACTCACGGAGAAATTCCAGAGCTCGACCGCCGTTCTGCTGACCGAGTACCGCGGCCTCACTGTTGCTCAGCTCAAGACGCTGCGCAAAGACATCAGTGCAGACGCAACCTACGCCGTGGTGAAGAACACGCTGACCAAGATTGCCGCGAACAACGCGGGCATTTCGTCGTTTGACGAAGAGCTCGTCGGTCCGTCGGCCGTCGCATTCGTGCACGGTGACCCTGTCACCGTTGCGAAGAGCCTGCGCGCCTTTGCCAAGGCAAACCCTCTCCTGGTGATCAAGGGCGGTTACTTTGACGGTAACCCCCTGACCGCCGCAGAGGTAGGCAAGCTCGCCGACCTCGAGTCCCGCGAAGTTCTGCTCGGCAAGCTTGCCGGCGCCTTCAAGGCCTCGCTGTTCGGAGCCGCATATCTGTTCAACGCACCGCTGTCGAAGGCCGTTCGCACGGTCGACGCGCTGCGTGAGAAGCAGGAGTCCGCTTCCTAGGTTCAAACCTGGGACAGCGGTGAGTAGACCAAAGAAATCTAAGGGAGAAAATCATGGCAAAGCTGTCAACTGAAGAGCTGCTTGAGCAGTTCAAGGGACTCACGCTCATCGAACTCAGCGAGTTCGTGAAGGCATTCGAGGAGACCTTCGAGGTCACCGCCGCAGCACCCGTTGCTGTTGCCGGACCGGCTGCTGCCGGTGGCGAGGTCGAAGAGGTCGAAGAGAAGGACTCCTTCGACGTCGTTCTCGAGTCTGTCGGAGACAAGAAGATCCAGGTCATCAAGGCCGTGCGCGAGCTCACCTCGCTGGGTCTCGGCGAGGCCAAGGCCGTCGTCGATGGCGCTCCGGGCACCGTCCTCGAGGGTGCAAACAAAGAGACCGCCGAGAAGGCAAAGGCTGCCCTCGAAGAGGCAGGCGCAACCGTTACCCTCAAGTAATTGATGCCCTCCGGGGCTTCAGCTTGAAACGGAACGCGCTACCGATTCGGTAGTCGAACGTGGGCGTCACCCCTCCGGGGGTGGCGCCCTTCGGCGTTTAACCGGATGCCGGCTCCGGGGATCTCAGACGGCGTCCGCGCTCAACTGCGCGAATGTCGTGCTCGCGCGCACGACGAGTCGGGCGGGCACGTCGACGACGTCGGCAGCCAACGACTCACCGGAAACAGCGGCGAGCAGGTCTGTCACCGCCGACTGTCCCTGGGCGCGGGGTTGCTGTTCGATCGTCGTCAGCGAGAACATCTCGGCGTACTCATGGCCGTCGATGCCGACGAGGGACAGATCGCCTGGCACGGCGAGACCGAGCCGTCTGGCGGCGATGATCACCCCGATGGCGATTTCGTCGCAGGCTGCGAAGACGGCGGTCGGGCGGGAGCTCGAATTGCTCAGCTCGTGCGCCCCTGCGTCATAACCGCCCGGAACACTCATCTCGGTCTGCGCGAAGCTCATTTCTCGCTCAAGGCCAGCCTGCGTCATCGCGCTGACATACCCGCGCATCCGCCTGCCGTGCACCGATGTGTCGCCCTCGCCCGTCACCGTGCCGCCCATGTGCAGAATCCGGCGATGCCCGAGCCCGATCAGGTGCTCAGTTGCCAGCCTGCCCGCGACCTCATCGTCGATCGTCAGCGATCGCACGTCGGCGACGGGTGCGCCGACGCTCACCAGGGGAATGTCCAGCCGGAGTAGCCGTGCTGTCTCTTCCGGCGTCGGTTCGACGCCGATCACGATCACACCGTCGAATCTTTTGCGGGCGAGGAAGAAGTCGAAGACGCGGTCCCGGTCGGCAGAGCCCGGGTGGATGTTGTAGAGCGTCATGTCGTAACCGCGGTTCAGCAGCGCTTCCTCAACGCCTTCGAGAATCTCCCCGAAGAACCAGCGGTTGATGAAGGGGATGACGACGCCGATGTTCTTCGTGTGCCCGGTGACGAGGCTCGCAGCATTGGGGGAGGCGACGAAGCCGATCTCCTTCGCGGCCTGAACAACCCGCTGCCGAGTCACTTCGGCGACGTAGCCCTTACCGGAGAGCGCACGGGATGCCGTCGCTTTGGACACGCCGGCACGTGCCGCGACGTCCGCGATCGCACTCCCCATGGTGTCCTCCCGACGCTGGGCTGGCGTCGTCGACGTGGCACGGACGGCGCTGTTGGTCCAAAGAGTACCGAATACGCCCTCGATAGGGAAACGGTTCCATAAAGCGGCCGCGAATGAGCGCCACTCACCTTCCAGTTCTCACGCCGGCGGGAGGAGGGCGCCTATAGCCCATTCATTCGTTATACGAGCGACCTTGTGCATCTTCGGACGGTGCCGTAACTTTTGCATGGAACCGGTTCCCTAAGGGGTCCCGGGCCGCACCAACCGGGCCGCAAGCTCCCGACTTCGGCCCAGAGTCAATCACACTCAATGAGGAGAACAGAGATGAGCTTAACGACCCATCGCCGGATACTTCTGCCGTTGGCGGCAGCTGGCATCGTCGGTCTCGCACTCACCGCCTGTACAGGCGATGTCGAGGCGGGGAACGTAGCCGACACCGATTGCGCCGACTACGAGGCGTACGGAACTTTCGACGACAACCCCGAGGTGACCATCGGTGGCACCATTCAGGACGACGAAGCCGACCGGCTCGTGGAGTCCTGGGCGGACTTCTCCACCTGCACCGGAATCGAGGTCTCGTACCAGGGCACGAAGGAATTCGAAGCCCAGATCGCTGTGCTCGCCGAGGCTGGCAACGCACCCGACATCGGCATCGTTCCGCAGCCAGGTCTTCTGGCCCGTCTGGCGGCCGGCGGCTGGCTGAAGCCGGCACCTCAGGCGGTCGAGGAGAACACCGACGAGTTCTGGGGCGAAGACTGGAAGCAGTACGGCAGTTACGACGGAACCTTCTACGCGGCTCCTCTGATGGCCAGCGTCAAGGGCTTCGTCTGGTATTCCCCGACGGAGTTCGAGGAGAAGGGCTACGAGGTCCCCGAGACGCTCGACGAACTCACAGCGCTCAGCGAAGAGATCGCAGCTGAAGGCGACCACAAGCCGTGGTGTGTCGGTCTGGGGTCAGGCGACGCGACCGGCTGGCCGGGAACCGACTGGATCGAGGACTACGTCCTCCGCCAGTCAGGTCCAGAGGTGTACGACCAGTGGATCAACCACGAAATCCCGTTCAACGACCCGCAGATCGTCGAAGCGTTCGACGCCGTCGGTGACATCATCAAGAACCCCGACATGGTCAACGGCGGACTCGGTGATGTGTCCAGCGTCATCTCCACCGAGTTCGGCGACGCTGGTCTGCCGATCCTTGACGGCGAGTGCTCGCTTCACCACCAGGCATCCTTCTACGAGGGATTCTGGCCTGAGGGCACCGACGTCAGCCCTGACGGTGACGTCTTCGCGTTCCTGCTGCCGTCGACCGAGGCCGGTGGAGACAAGGCCGTCACCGGCGGTGGCGAGTTCCCTGTCGCATTCAGCGAAGGTGAAGAAGTGGACGCTGTCCGCGCCTACCTCTCCAGCGACACCTGGGCGAACAACCGCGTCGCGCTCGGAGGCGTGATCAGCGCCAACAAGGGCCTCGACCCGGAGAACGCATCGAGTGACGTGCTCAAGGAGAGCATCGAGATCCTGCAGGACGAGAACACCGTCTTCCGGTTCGACGGATCTGACCTGATGCCGGCAGCCGTTGGCTCGGATTCCTTCTGGAAGGGCATCGTGGCCTGGGTCTCTGGTGACAGCACCCAGCAGACGGTAGATGCCATCGAATCCAGCTGGCCGAGCAGCTAGCTGATCCCACCCCATCAAGGGCGGAGCCGCCAACGGCGGCTCCGCCCTTGATCTCCTTCTTCCGAAAGGCGTAGTTCTATGACGACCGCTGACCTCATCGGCAAAATCATCCAGGTGGTGGGTGGGCTGGCGATCTTCGCCGCCATAGTGGGCCTGCTGTTCTTCTTCCTCGACAAGGCGCCCAAGCGCGGCAAGGACTACTGGCAGCTGGTCGTTTTCCTGGCGCCCGCCCTCATCCTCGTCTTCCTCGGCCTCATCTACCCCGCCATCCGAACGAGCCTCCTCGCCTTCACCAACAACCGGGGTGATTTCAACGGCCTGGACAACTTCGTCTGGATGTTCACCCAGCCGGCCATCATCAACACTCTCGTCAACACCGTCATCTGGGTGCTCCTCGTACCGACCGTGTCGACGGTCGTCGGTCTCGCTTACGCCGTCTTCATCGACAAGTCGCGCGGCGAGAAGATCTACAAAGCGCTCGTTTTCATGCCGATGGCGATCTCCATGGTCGGAGCGGGCATCATCTGGAAGTTCGTCTACGACTACCGCCAGTCGGGCACCCAGCAGATCGGCCTTCTCAACCAGGTCGTCGTCTGGTTCGGGGGTGAACCGGTGCAGTGGCTGCAGACCTCCCCGATCAACACCTTCCTCCTCATCGTCGTGATGATCTGGATTCAGACCGGCTTCGCCATGGTCGTGCTTTCCGCGGCGATCAAGGCGGTTCCTGTGGAGCAGCTCGAGGCAGCGGAGATCGACGGCACCAACCCGTGGCAGAGGTTCACCAACGTGACGCTCCCCGGCATCCGCGGGTCGCTCGTCGTCGTCCTCACCACCATCTCGATCGCCACGCTGAAAGTCTTCGACATCGTTCGAACGATGACAGCCGGAAACTTCAACACCAGCGTGATCGCCAACGAGATGTACACCCAGGCGTTCCGCGCCGCTGAGCCCGGCCGTGGTTCGGCCCTTGCCCTGGTGCTGTTCATCCTCGTCCTGCCGATCGTCATTTACAACGTCAGAGTCATGCGGAAGCAGAGGGAGATCCGATGAGCACCACACCGATCGTGCCCACCACGACCGACACCGCCACCGGAAACAAACTCGCCAAGGGGGCCGACGCCGAAGTCGGTACCAAGTCACGGAGGGTCAAGCGTCGCCTGACCTCCAGAACGGCGACGGTTGTCTCCCTCATCATCGCCGTCCTCTGGACCATCCCGACCTTCGGCCTGTTCGTCTCCTCCTTCCGCCCGGCTGAACTGATCCAGTCGACGGGGTGGTGGACGATCTTCCAGAACCCCGGTTTCACCTTCGGGAACTACTCGGAAGTGCTTCTGTCGGCCTCGCAGTCGTCACCGCAGCTGGGGTCATACTTCGTGAACTCACTGGCCATTGCGATTCCGGGGACGATCTTCCCGCTCATCCTGGGTGCCATGGCGGCCTATGCGTTCGCCTGGATGAAGTTCAGGGGCTCGAACGGGGTGTTCATCCTCATCTTCGCCCTGCAGATCGTCCCGCTCCAGATGGCGCTTCTGCCGCTGCTGCAGATGTTCACCACGTTCCTGCGCCCCCTGCAGAACAACCTCCACGATGTGCTGCCGATGATCCCCGAGCAGAACTACCTGCCGGTGTGGGTCGCCCACACGATGTTCGGTCTGCCGCTCATCATCTTCCTGCTGCACAACTTCATCTCGGAGATTCCGGGCGAAGTGATCGAAGCAGCTCGGGTCGACGGAGCCAGCCCCGGGCAGATCTTCTTCCGGATCGTCCTTCCGCTGGCGCTGCCGGCGATCGCTTCGGTCGCGATCTTCCAGTTCCTCTGGGTGTGGAACGACCTGCTTGTCGCGCTGATCTTCTCGGGCGGTACGCAGGATGTCGCGCCGCTGACGCAGAGGCTCGCCGAACTCACCGGTACCCGAGGGCAGGACTGGCAACGGCTGACCGCCGCGGCATTCGTCTCACTGATCATCCCGCTCATTGTGTTCTTCAGCCTGCAGCGTTACTTCGTCCGTGGCCTGCTTGCCGGTTCGACGAAGGGGTAGGCGCCCGTCCGTTTTCTGCCGGCCCCCGGCATCCGGGCCTCGTTATTCGAGGTCGGATGCCGGGGTTAGGGTGAACCCATGAGTATGCATGGGGGCGGCGGCGGTGGCCGCGGTGGCCGGATGCGTGGCGGCGGCGATGAAGACGCCCAGCGCGCCGTCAACGCCGAAGCACCGCGAATTCCTCACCTCTTCGGCCGCATCGCCGCCCTGTTCAAACCGCACCGGGCGAAGATTGCCCTCACCGTCGCGCTGGTGCTCATTGGTGCCGCACTGAGCGTCATCCCGCCTCTTCTTGTGGAGCGGGCTTTCGATGAAGGACTGTTCCCCGAGAGCGGAGGGCCCAACCTTCCGGCCCTCGTGCAGATCGTCGGCGCGATGATCCTGATCTACGTGCTCGCGACGGGTCTGGGCGTCTGGCAGACCTGGCTCACGGCGACCGTCGGCAACACGGTGATGGGGCAGCTGCGGGTGTTGCTGTTCCGGCGGTTGCAGGCGATGGAGCTCTCGTTCTTCACCCGGACGAAGACCGGCGTGATCCAGTCGCGGTTGCAGAACGACGTCGGTGGCGTTGCCGGGGCACTCAGCAACACCATCGCGAGTGTGCTCGGCAACACGGTGACGGTGCTCGCGGCGTTCGTCGCGATGGTGCTCATCAACTGGCAGCTGACGATCGTCGCGCTCGTGCTGATGCCGGTCCTCGTCATCGCCCAGCGCAGAGTCGGGCAGGTGCGTGCCAGGATCGCGACCAAGACGCAGGAATCGCTGTCGGACATGACGGCGATCACACAGGAGACCCTGAGCGTCTCCGGGGTGCTGCTGTCGAAGAGCTTCAACCAGCAGCCCGCCGAGATCGACCGTTACTCCGAGGCGAACACGGAACAGGTCGGCCTGCAGGTCAAGCAGACGATGAGCGGCCAGTGGTTCTTCGCCATGGTGAACATCTTCCTCTCCTCGATCCCCGCGATCGTCTACCTGGTCGCCGGCTGGCTCATGGCAGGCGGCGCCGATGACATCACGGCAGGCGCGATCGTCGCCTTCACCACCGTCCAGTCGCGGCTGTTGTTCCCGCTGATGGCACTCATGCGGGTGGGACTGGACCTGCAGACATCCGGGGCTCTCTTCGCCCGCATCTTCGAATACCTCGACCTGAAGCCGGCGATCGCCGACCGTCCGGGTGCCGCGCCGGTGACGGATGCCAGGGGTCGCCTCGGCAGCGTCGCATTCGACGAGGTGTCCTTCCGCTACCCCGACGCGTCCGAGGACTCCCGCCCGACCCTCGACCTTGTGTCGTTCTCGATATCACCCGGACAGTTCGCGGCGTTCGTCGGTCCGAGCGGGGCGGGGAAGACCACGGTGTCATACCTCGTGCCCCGGTTCTACGATGCGACCGGTGGGCGGGTGCTGTTCGCTGGGACCGACGTCCGCGACCTCACCTCCGAATCGCTCGTCTCCAACATCGGCATCGTCAGCCAGGAGACCTACCTCTTCCACGCGACGATCGCGGACAATCTCCGGTATGCCAAACCGGATGCCACCGACCTCGAACTCGAGCAGGCGGCGCGTGCGGCGAACATCCACGACACGATCCTGTCGTTCGAGCAGGGGTACGAGACGGTCGTCGGCGAGCGGGGCTACCGGCTGTCCGGGGGAGAGAAGCAGCGGATCGCGATCGCCCGCGTTCTGTTGAAGGATCCGCCGGTGCTCGTGCTCGACGAGGCGACGAGTGCGCTCGACACGATCTCGGAGAGGGTTGTCCAGCGGGCGCTCGAGGCGGCATCCGCTGGGCGGACCACCATCGCGATTGCGCACCGGCTGTCGACGATCGTGCAGGCCGACGTGATCTTCGTGATCGAGGCGGGGCGGATCGCCGAGCAGGGAACGCACGCGGAGTTGCTCGCCCAGGATGGCACGTACACGCGGATGTTTGAGGAGCAGTTGGGCAGTCGGCCGCTGGTGGATTGAGCGGCGCGTTTTCGGTCGTTAGCGGTGGGCCTTGCTGAGGTTGAGGACTTCTCCGGTCTGGAGGAGGGGGTACCGGATATGCGTTGTGCGAATCGGGTTGAGGTAGAAGAGGTCCGTCACCGTGATCCCGAATCGCGCGGCCACCTCGACGGCGAGGTCGTTGCGCGCAACGGTGTAGGCCAGCGGATCGGTGCCCATGAGCGTTACATCGCCCGTCGCCCCGCCGGTCTTTCCGGTGTCCGCGACGATGAGTCCTGGCCGCATGTCGGGCAGCGTCCAGGTGAGGATCGCACTCGACAGAATCGGGACGTAGCATCCGTTCTGGCTCGCGACCGGGTCGAAGTGGCTGATGATGACCGTGTCGAGGAAGCTCGGATCGCCGTGGGTGAAATCCTTCGGCAGCGGAAAGGACTGCAGCATCCCAGCTGGCAGGTTGCCGTACGACATGGTCATGATCGACGTCGTGCACTCCGAGCCGGGCGGCACAACGTGCGGTGACACGCGCAGTTCGACCTCGCCGGCGTTCTCCGACCGGAAATCGATCAACCGCAGCTCGAAGGTACCCTTCCCGGTGACCCGCACGTCGACGTCGCCGGAGATGCTGTCGCTGCCGACCAGTCGGCCGGTAGCGACGACGGAATGGACGTCGAGGATCGGTGGCGCGACGGTGGGTTTCGGTGTCGGCGCCGCGGATGCCGCAGGGGTCGTTGGCGTCGGAGTGGCGGAGTTTTCTGCGTCCCGGCGAACGTGCACCCGCTTAAGAGTGTCGACACAGCTAGGGCGATGGTGACGAAAACGTGCGGACGTTGGGTCGGTGCCACGGCGCTCCTCCGGGCCGCGGTCAGTCCGCCGTCGCCGTGAGCCGAGGCTAGCGCAGGGGGTGAGGGGCCGCGAGCACCCGATCGGGGGTTGCCTCTGGTCGGGCTGCCCGATGAGCCCGGTGGGGCGTTTCCGACCACCGAAGCGATGCGCCGCGGACGCCACAGGATCCGATGACTCTGGACCGCAGCTACGCGGCCGGACGCTCCGCGAGCATGTCGTTCATGAGGTCGATCTCCGACTGCTGGCTCTCCACCACGCCAGTCGCAAAGGTCCGCACCGTGTCGTTCGTGCTGCGGTCGAGCACCGCGTTCGCCATCTCGATCGCACCCATGTGATGGGCGATCATGAGTTCGAGGAACATCCGTTCGGCAGGGACACCGGTCAGGCTCTTCAGTTCCGTGATCTGCTCGGGAGTTGCGAGCCCAGGCATCGGCTCGCCCGGCTTGTGGGCGCTCTCTTCCGAGCCGTGGTTGTGGCCTTCGCCCTTGAGGGTCGGACGCATCATCCACGTCATCTCGGGCTCCGGGGAGTGCGCAGGCAGACCCCAGATGTCGAGCCAGCCGCTCATCCGGCCCGACTGCCCGCCCTGCGTCAACGCGATGTCGTAAGCCAGGACCCGAACTGCTTCGTCGTCCGTGAGGTCACGGATGATCATCGCCAGTTCCACACCCTGGTTGTGGTGGGTCTGCATGTCGCGAGCGAACCCGGCCTCCGCGCTTTGCGTCGTCGGCGTCGGATCACCCAGCGTCGACAGGCGGCCGACGGAGAAGGCGATGATCCCGACAACGACGATCGCCGCGAGGGCGAGCAGAAGAAGGGCGAGCGGAGACCGCTGCCGTGAAACCGGAGCCGACGAATCCTCGGATGCCGAGGCATCCGGTTCGAAGGCGGTGTCGGTCAACTTACGCCTTGCCCGGTCCGTCGACGGCACCCGTGCACGGGGCGTTCGGCTCGGGAACGTCGCCGCTCTTCCAGTACTCCTCGAGGAACTCGCCGATCCGCTCATCGGATGCCTCGTCGACCTGCAGCTGGACATCCCAGCCGGAGAGGACGATGGGGGAGGGCAGTCCCTCGAACGGGGAGAGGATCACGAACGTGGACGGCAGCTTCGTCTTCAGCAGGTCGAGTTCCTCGGCGGAGATCGACGGGTCGTAGGTGACCCAGATGGCGCCGTGCTCAAGGGAGTGCACCGCGTTCTCGTTTGCCTGCGGTTCGGTGTAGACGCCGCAGTTGAGCCACGCCGGGTTGTGGTCGCCACCGGCGGGAGGGGTCTGCGCGTACTGCACAGCCGTCTCGACGTGCTTGTTGGTGTTGGTGAACGTCTCCACGCCTTCGATCTCGGCCCCCGAACCACCGGCGGTGTAGCTTGCGGACCTCGGTGTCGCGATCACCAGGGCGGTCACCAGGAACGCGACGATCGCGACACCGGCGACGATGGCGGTGATGATCCCGATCCGCTTGGTGCGGCGCTTCTTCGCCTGCTCCTTCTTGAACGCCTCGACTTTGAGGGCGCGCTGTTCGGCACGCTGTTCCTTGATCGTCAGCTGCTTCGCAGGGTTGCCGCTCTTGCTACCGGGGGAATCGCTTCGCGGGGTCACTGTGGCCTCTCGTTTTGTCGGGGGAACCCGGACATGGCGCAGTGCACAGAGAATCCGGGTGTCCACTCAGTTTAGAACCCGGAATTCCTGTTTGCTGAGAGCAGGCGGTGAACGGATGCCCCCGCCGTCGCCCCCAGAATGGCCGCCGTCCCGCTGCGGCGGGTCCACGCGCACCCGCCACTCGCCTCCGGCGCGAACCTGTAACAGAACGGGACCAGCGGCTAGGCTCGAACGGACGGCCACGAGCCGCTCCCGGGCCACCGGCATCCGCGCCCGACGCACACCCATCACCGAACGGACGAATGTGAAGTACGCAGAGAGCATTGTCGATCTCGTGGGAAACACCCCGCTGGTCAAACTCAACCGGGTGACCGACGGCATCAGCGCCACCGTGCTGGCCAAGGTCGAATACCTCAACCCAGGCGGAAGCGTGAAGGACCGCATCGCGGTGCGCATTCTCGACGCGGCGGAGGCATCCGGTCAGTTGAAGCCGGGTGGAACGATCGTCGAACCGACGAGCGGCAACACCGGCGTCGGCCTCGCGCTCGTTGCACAGCAGCGCGGATACCGCTGCATCTTCGTTGTGCCCGACAAGGTCGGCGAGGAGAAGCGGAACGTCCTGACTGCGTACGGTGCAGAGGTCGTGGTCACGCCGACCTCCGTCGCACCGGAGGACCCCGAGTCGTATTACAGCGTCTCCGACCGGCTCGCCGCCGAGATTCCCGGCGGCTACAAGCCCGACCAGTACTTCAACCAGAACGGTCCGCTCAGCCACTACGAGACCACCGGTCCTGAAATCTGGAACGACACCGATGGCCGCATCACCCACTTCGTCACCGGCGTCGGCACCGGCGGAACGATCACCGGCACCGGTCGCTACCTGCGCGAGGTGTCGAACGGCGCCATCCGCATCATCGGCGCCGACCCCGAAGGCTCCGTCTACTCCGGCGGAACTGGTCGCCCGTACATGGTCGAGGGCGTCGGCGAAGACATGTGGCCGGGCGCGTACGACCCGGGTGTCGTGCACGAGGTGATCCCGGTGACGGATGCCGAATCCTTCGCGATGACGCGCAGGCTCGCCCTCGAAGAAGGGCTCCTCGTCGGCGGATCGAGTGGCATGGCCGTCGTCGCGGCGCTCAAAGCAGCCCGCGACCTGGGACCCGATGACGTCGTCGTCGTGCTCCTCCCGGACGGCGGACGCGGCTACCTCGCCAAAATCTTCAACGAACAGTGGATGCGCTCCTACGGCTACACCGATGAACCCACCGACGGCCAGACGGTCGGTGATGTCGTGCGGGCCGTGGCTG
Organism: Mycetocola miduiensis; assembly: GCF_900115155.1. Lineage (GTDB taxonomy): Bacteria > Actinomycetota > Actinomycetes > Actinomycetales > Microbacteriaceae > Mycetocola_A > Mycetocola_A miduiensis. Next base: position 254,059 of record NZ_FOVM01000001.1, on the reverse strand, counting down.
GTGAAGTTCCCCCGTTCCTGCACGTCCGGCCGACCGACACGCTGCATGACGCCATCAGCCGCATGGCAGAACACGGTGTCTCCCAACTGCCCGTGATCAGCGCCGAACCGCCGGTCGTGATGGGTGAGGTCGTCGGGGCCGTGTCCGAAAGTTCCCTGCTCGACAGCGTCTTCTCCGGGGACGCGCAGGTGACGGATGCCATCGCAACCGTCAACCAGCCTCCCCTGCCGGTCATCGGGTACGGAGAGTCCCTGACGGCGGCGCGGGCGGCGCTGAAAGCATCCGACGCCCTGATGGTGGCCAAGGACGGCAACCCGGTCGCGGTTCTCACGCGCCAGGACCTGCTGACCTTCCTCAGCGAATGACCTCAAATTCAGGAGATTGACCCATATTCAGGAGATTGCAGCAGACACGCCGTCCGGGCGACCCGTCGCACGGCGTGTTGCACGGGATCTCCGCAATTTGCAGCAGCACAGAACACGACGACGAGCAGGGAGACAGCATGAGCGCCGAGAAGAAGAACAGCGGATTCGCCACCCGGGCGATCCACGCCGGACAGGACTTCGACCCGACGACCGGAGCCGTGATCCCCCCGATCCACCAGTCGTCGACGTTCGTGCAGACGCATATCGGCGGCCTGCGCAACGGCTACGAGTACGGCCGGGGAGGCAACCCGACCCGCAACGCGCTCGAGGAGCAGCTCGCGGCGCTCGAGGGTGGCACGCACGGTATCTCGTTTTCATCCGGGCTCGCCGCTGAAGACGCACTGCTGCGCGGCATCCTCAAGCCCGGCGACCACATCGTGCTCGGCAATGACGCATACGGCGGAACCTACCGCCTGATCAACCGCATCTTCGGTGCATGGGGTGTCACCCACACTGTTGTCGACATGTCGAACCTGCGCTCCGTGCAGTCGGCGATCACCGAGAACACCCGGGTACTGTGGGTGGAGACGCCCTCGAACCCGCTGATGAAGATCACCGACATCGCTGAGCTGGCCGAGATCGGACACGCCGCGGGACTCACCGTCGTCGTGGACAACACCTTCGCCTCGCCTGCGCTGCAGAACCCCCTCGCTCTCGGTGCCGACGTCGTCGTGCACTCGACCACGAAGTACCTCGGCGGGCACTCCGATGTCATCGGCGGCGCCCTTGTTCTCAACGACGACGACATCCACGAAAAGGTCCGGTTCATGCAGTTCGCCGCCGGTGCCGTCTCGGCGCCGATGGACGCCTTCCTGACCAGCCGCGGCATCAAGACCCTCGATGTGCGGATGCAGCGTCACTCTGACAACGCCGAAGCGCTCGCTGTGTACTTCGCCGAGCACTCGGCCATTGAGACCGTGTACTACCCGGGCCTCGAGTCGCACCCGGGGCACACCCTTGCGGCGAGCCAGATGTCGCGATTCGGCGGGATGCTCGCACTCGGCTTCGCGGGCGGAGAACGGATCGCACGCCGGTTCGCCGAGTCGACGCGGGTGTTCCAGCTGGCGGAGTCCCTCGGCGGCGTCGAGTCGCTCGTCAACTACCCGGCTGAGATGACGCACGCCTCCGTCGCCGGCACGGAACTCGCCGTTCCCGCCAACGTTGTGCGGCTGTCGGTCGGCCTGGAGTCGGTCGATGACCTGCTCGCCGACGTCGACCGGGCGGTCGGGAAGGCACTCAAGAAGCGCTGAGTGCGCATAACTCAGTCTCGGCGTCCACGACGGCCGTCGGCGGGCCCGCAAACTCGGGCCCGCCGACCGGCCGGTTGCACTGCCAGGCTGAGTTACGCGCAGGCGAGACGCGTGCCCTGGGGAGGGTTAAGCTCGACTGGTGACGTCCGACGCCAGGCTTGACGCGGCATCCGGAAACCAAGCACCGGATGCCCCGCGCGGGATCTTCTCGTCCCGCTACCTGTGGGTGACGATCGGCGCCTGTGCACTCGTGTTCCTCGCCGCGTTCGAGTCGCTCGCCGTCACGACGATCATGCCGCTGGTCAGCGACGACCTCGACGGCGCTGCACTCTACGCGCTTGCGTTCGCCGGTCCGCTCGCCACCGGCGTCATCGGCATGGTCTTCGCCGGCAACTGGTCAGACCGCAACGGCCCGATCGCGCCCCTGCTCACCTCGGTTGCAGTCTTCATTGTCGGGCTCCTCGTCGCCGGCCTCGCGACCGACATGACGATGTTCCTCGTCGGCCGCCTCGTGCAGGGACTCGGTTCAGGCGCCATGAACGTCGCACTGTATGTGGTCGTCGCCCGAATCTACCCACCGACGCTTCACGCCCGCATCTTCGCCGGGTTCGCCGCAGCCTGGGTGGTCCCCTCGCTGATCGGGCCGTTCGCGGCCGGTATCGTGGCCGAGGCCACGAGCTGGCACTGGGTGTTCCTCGGGGTCGTCGTGCTCGTGCTTCTCGCCATGCTCATGGTCGTGCCGGCGATCCGGATGCTGCGCGGCGGCCCGCAGCCGGACCCCTCGACGCGACCCGGCTGGGCTTTCGGCAAGATCGCCTGGGCGCTCCTCGCTGCCGCAGCGGTGCTCGGCCTCAACCTCTCCTCCCAGCTCGACGGCGCCCTCGTTGGGGTCGTCGCCGTTCTCGCCATCGTGGTCGCACTCATCGCCGTGCGACCCCTGATTCCTGTCGGCACCCTCCGAGCCGCCCGTGGGCTCCCCGCTGTGATTCTGCTCCGCGGTCTCATCGCAGCGGCGTTCTTCGGCGCCGAGGTGTATATCCCCTATCTCCTGACCGACCGCTACGGGTTCTCGGCGTCACTCTCCGGGCTCGCGCTGACCGGTGCAGCCCTCACCTGGGCAACGGCATCCTGGCTGCAGGGGCGGCTCGACGGCATCCTCAGCCACGTGAACGCGATGCGGATCGGAACAGTCCTCGTCCTCGTGGCGATCGCCCTCGCCGTGGCAACGGCTGCAGCCGAACTCTCCCCAGCGGTGGTCATCGGCGGATGGCTTCTTGGCGGCGCGGGGATGGGGCTCATGTATCCGCGGCTGAGCGTGATGACGCTCTCATACTCCACCCCGAGCAACCAGGGCTTCAACAGCTCTGCCCTGTCCATCTCGGATTCACTCGGCGCGGCGCTTGCCCTCGCGTCGACCGGTATCGTTTTCGCGGCCCTGGTCGGAATCGGCGGTTCGTGGCCGTTCGCGGGGTGCTTCGCCCTCGCCGCGGTGATCTCCTGCGTCGCGCTCAGCATCGCCTCACGGGTGGGAACCGGGCGGTGCATCGACGACGCGCGGGTATAGCGTTCGCGGCATGCTCTGTTTGAATGAGCAAAGTCTCCGCATGTGACAACGTGTGACAGGGCTCGGAGCCCGTCACATGGTCGTCACATTTCCCCCCACGATCCGCTTGGGGGCGTGCATAATTGACGTAATAGTGCGGATGTGACCGTGCACATACGGGAGCGGGTTTCGACAATGGCCGACAGCATCGATCGAGGCCGAGCGCCGAACATCCGTGATGTCGCGCGCCTCGCCGGGGTGAGCCACCAGACCGTTTCACGCGTTCTCAACAACCACTCCAGCATCCGAGAGTCGACGAAGCAGCGGGTGCTCGACGTGATGAGCGAGCTGCAGTACCGGCCGAACCGGGCTGCGCGGGCGCTCGTCACCAGCCACTCCCGGACCATCGGAGTGCTCGCCTCCCAGCGGTCGCATTACGGCCCGTCGAGCATCATCCAGAGCATCGAGACCGCAGCGCAGGATGCCGGTTACTTCGTGACGACCGCGAACATCACCAAGGCGGATGAAGATTCGATCGTCACCGCGCTCGACCACCTCAACGCGCAGGCCATCGAGGGGCTCGTCATCATCGCCCCGCAGGTGCGCGTGCTGCGCGCGATCTCCAATCTGGACCTCCGGGTCCCGTTCGTCACCATGCACACGACCGGCGGTGACGACGACCACGCCGTCGCCGTCGACCAGGTCGCCGGCGCACGGCTCGCCACCCGCCACCTGATCGGGCTGGGGCACCGCAACATCTACCACCTGGCCGGTCCGCAGGACTGGATCGAGGCGGAAGCGAGGATGCACGGTTTCCTGCAGGAGATGAACGCCCAGGATGTTCCCACGACCGCTCCGATCCTCGGCGACTGGTCTGCCGAATTCGGCTACTACGCGGGCCGGGAACTCATGCGGGTGCGCGACTTCACGGCGATCTTCTCGTCGAACGACCAGATGGCGCTCGGTTTGATGCACGCGATCCGCGACGCCGGCCAGGATGTTCCGCACGACGTCTCGATCGTAGGGTTCGACGACATCCCGGAGGCGGCGCACTTCTGGCCCCCGCTGACAACCGTGCGCCAGGACTTTCCCGAACTCGGGCGACGCTGCGTCGCCCAGCTGCTGGGGACGATGGGGAAGTCGACGGAGGGGTACACCGGCCGGATCCAGCCGGAGCTCATCGTGCGTGCGTCCACGGGCGCGCCCTCGTTCTAACGTGCTTTCCTCAGGCATGTGGTGCTCGCGCGGGCGTTGTGGCCACCCGCGGGTGTTGTTACGCCTGCGCGAGGCACATTCACCCGCGCGAGCTTGCGGCGCGGGGCATCCGAAGCTCGGTTATCAAATCGAGACATTCCGACTTGACATCATTGTGGGTTCTCTGCGTAACATGTGAGACACAATGTGAACGGTCACATTACGCCACCGAAATCGACAGCGTCGAGTTCGACCGTGTCGAAGTTCAGTGACGAAGGAGTCCCCCCACACTTTTGCGGTTACCCGCCCCGGCTTGCTTCGGCAGTCGACTCGAGCATGGCTTTCATGGACGCAGCCTGCTCTCGCGGTCCACCACCCTGTCTGAATCTCAGACGACAACGACGTCCATGGCACCGATTACAGAGAGGTAAACACAGTGAAAAAAATTCTCATCGCTACGCTTGCGGCCGGCGCAATGGTCGTGTCGCTCGCAGCTTGCTCAGGGGGCGGCGCAGGCAGCGGAGGCGGCGAAGGCGGAGGCGCTCTCGTCGGCGTTGCCATGCCGACAAAGTCGAGCGAGCGCTGGATCCAGGACGGCGACGCCGTCAAGAAGCAGCTCGAAGACGAGGGTTACAAGGTCGACCTGCAGTACGCAGAGGACGACATCCCCACGCAGGTGTCCCAGATCGAAAACATGATCACCAAAGGCGCAGAAGCCCTGATCATCGCATCGATCGACGGAACGACGCTCACGCAGGTCCTCCAGGATGCCGCTGACGCCGAGATCCCCGTCATCGCCTACGACCGCCTCATCCGCGACACGGAGAACGTCAGCTATTACGCGTCGTTCGACAACTACAAGGTCGGCGTGCAGCAGGCCAACTCGGTACTCAACGGCCTCGGCCTGGTCGACCTCGACGGTGCTCCGGTCGACGGCGCCCCTGCTGGTCCGTTCAACATCGAGATGTTCGCCGGTTCGCCCGACGACAACAACGCGACCTTCTTCTGGGACGGCGCGCAGGACACCCTGAAGCCCTTCCTCGACGCGGGCACGCTCGTCGTCAAGAGCGGACAGACCGACTTCGAGCAGGCTGCAACCCTCCGCTGGGACGGCGAAACCGCCCAGAAGCGCATGGAGAACATCCTGACGTCGAGCTACTCCGACGGCTCCAAGGTGAACGCCGTGCTGTCGCCGTACGACGGCATCTCGCGAGGCATCATCTCGGCACTGACCGACGCCGGCTACTCGACCGGCGACGAATGGCCCATCATTTCGGGTCAGGACGCTGAGATCGACTCGGTGAAGGCCATCGCCAACACCGGTGAGCAGTACGCAACGATCTTCAAGGACACCCGCAAGCTGGCAACGGCTGCGGTCGAGATGACGATCGCCGTTCTGAACGATGAAGAGCCCGAAGTGAACAACGAGAAGGACTACGACAACGGCAAGTTCGTCGTCCCGTCGTACCTCCTCGAGTCGCAGATCGTGGTCAAGGACAACGTCAACGAGGTCCTGGTCGAGTCCGGCTACTGGACCGAAGAGGAAATCGGCTAAAACCGATTCCCAACTTGACGCCGGTGGGGGAGTAGATTCTCCCCCACCGGCAGTCACGCAATGAAGCAGGTTTTCGGTATGGAGAAGGTGCGGAAGTGACCACAAACATCCTCGAGATGCGCAACATCACCAAGACGTTCCCGGGTGTCAAGGCACTGTCGGATGTCACACTCGACGTTGAGCGCGGGACGGTCCACGCCATCTGCGGCGAGAACGGGGCGGGCAAGTCGACGCTCATGAAGGTCCTCTCTGGCGTGTACCCTCACGGCACGTACACCGGAGACATCGTCTTCGAGGATGAGACAGTGGAGTTCAAGGACATCCGCGACTCGGAAGCCAAAGGAATCGTCATCATTCACCAGGAGCTGGCTCTCAGCCCGTACCTGTCGATTGCCGAGAACATCTTCCTCAACAACGAGCAGACCGGACCACTCGGGCTGATCGACTGGAACAAGACCAACCATGAGGCGGCCAAGCTGCTCGCCCGCGTCGGGCTGAAAGAGAACCCGACCACCAAGATCCTCGACATCGGCGTCGGCAAGCAGCAGCTCGTCGAGATCGCGAAAGCGCTCTCGAAGCGGGTGAAGCTGCTCATCCTCGATGAGCCGACCGCAGCCCTCAACGACGAGGACTCCGACCACCTGCTCGACCTGATCCTGCACCTCAAGGGGCAGGGCATCACGTCGATCATCATCAGCCACAAACTCAACGAGATCAAGAAAGTCGCCGACACCGTCACCGTGATCCGCGACGGCAAGACCATCGAGACCATCCAGAAAACGGATGTCACCGAAGAGCGCATCATCAAGGACATGGTCGGTCGCGACCTCGAACACCGCTACCCCGACCACACGCCGAACATCGGCGCCGAGATCCTGCGGGTCGAGGACTGGACGGCCCACCACCCGCAAGACCCCACCAGGGTCATGGTCGACGAGGTCAGCCTCAACGTCCACGCCGGTGAGATCGTCGGCATCGCCGGCCTCATGGGTGCCGGCCGCACCGAGTTCGCCATGAGCCTCTTCGGCCACACCTACGGCACCCGGATCTCGGGCAAGGTCTTCAAACACGGCATCGAGATCAAAACCCGCACCGTGTCCGAGGCGATCAAGAACGGCCTGGCCTACGCGACCGAGGACCGTAAGCACTACGGCCTCAACCTGCTCGAGGACATCAAGCGCAACATCGCCCTTGCCTCGCTCGACAAGCTGTCGAGCAACGGCCTCGTCAACGACAACGAGGAATACAAGATCGCCGACGGCTACCGCAAGAGCATGAACATCAAAGCTCCGAACGTGCTGGCCAAGACCGGCAAGCTGTCCGGTGGCAACCAGCAGAAGGTCGTGCTGTCGAAGTGGATCTACTCCGACCCGGATGTCCTCATCCTCGACGAGCCGACCCGCGGTATCGACGTCGGCGCCAAGTACGAGATCTACGCGATCATCAACGCCCTCGCGGCTGAGGGCAAGGGGATCATCGTGATTTCGAGCGAGCTGCCCGAACTCCTCGGCATCTGCGACCGCATCTACGCCCTCAGCGAGGGACGCATCACCGGCCAGCTCCCCATCGAGGAAGCCAGCCCGGAATCCCTCCTCAAACTCATGACCATGGAAAAGCCGCGCTAGAGCGCCGCCACCAAGGAGAATCGCGACAATGACAAACACACAGACCCCGGTGACCGAGGAAACCGCCGCAGGCGGTGGAATCCACCCGACCGAGAACAAGTTCACCAGCTGGCTCAGCCACCTGCTCGCGGACCTCGGCAAGAATGGCATCTTCCTCGCCCTCCTGGCCGTGGTGATCTTCTTCGCCATCGTCACCGACGGCATCCTGCTGCGTCCGCAGAACATCTCGAACCTCATCGTCCAGAACGGGTACATCCTCGTGCTGGCCATCGGAATGGTGATGATCATCATCGCCGGGCACATCGACCTCTCGGTCGGATCGGTCGCGGCATTCGTCGGCGCCTGCTCGGGTGTCTTCGCGGTCTCGTGGGGCCTGCCGTGGTGGCTGTCCATCATCCTGTCGCTCGGAATCGGCGCGCTCGTCGGCGTCTGGCAGGGTTTCTGGGTCGCCTACGTCGGCATCCCGGCGTTCATCGTGACGCTGGCCGGCATGCTCATCTTCCGCGGCCTCGCGCTCGTCGTGCTCGGTAACGCGAACATCGGCTCGTTCCCCACCGAGTACCGCGCTCTCGGCAACGGCTTCCTCAGCAACGTGTTCGGCGACCTCGACCTCGACCCGCTCACCCTCATCGTCGCTGCCATCGCGGTCGTCGCGCTCATCGTCGGTCAGTTCCGCACCCGCGTGGCCCGCCAGAAGTACGGCCAGGAGGTCGAGCCGATCGTCTGGTTCGTCGCCAAGCTCGTGCTCATCACGCTCGCCATCGGATTCTTCGCCTACGCTCTCGCCAGCTACAAGGGCATCCCCGTCACGCTCATCGTTCTCGCCGTCCTCGTCCTGATCTACGGCATCATCATGAACCGCAGCGTCTTCGGCCGCCACGTCTACGCGATCGGCGGAAACCGCCACGCTGCAGAGCTGTCGGGCATCAAGACCCGCAAGACCGACTTCCTGCTCTTCGTGAACATGGGAGTGCTCGCCGCCCTCGCCGGGCTCATCTTCACCGCCCGCCTCAACCTCGCCGGGCCGAAAGCCGGTGACGGGTTCGAGCTCGAAGCCATCTCGGCAGCGTTCATCGGTGGAGCCGCGGTGCAGGGCGGTGTCGGCACCATCGGCGGCGCGATCATCGGTGGTCTGATCATCGGTGTCCTCAACAACGGCATGTCGATCCTCGGCCTCGGAATCGAGTGGCAGCAGGCGGTCAAGGGCCTCGTCCTGCTCCTCGCCGTCGCCTTCGACGTCTACAACAAGCGTCGTTCAGGCGGAAAGTAACGAAGCGCGGGTCGCCGGCCTGTCCGGCAACCCGCGTACTTACCATGGAAGAGAAACGGATGCCCCTCAGCGGCGCGCTGCCGGACGGTGCCCGGCTGATCGCCGTTCTCGGCGACCCGCCCGCGGTCGACGGCGTGCCCGTCCTCGGCGTCGAGTCGCTTCTCATCCCACTCCAGACCGTCGCCGACAACGTTTTGCTCGGTGCAACCAGCGGGTTTTTCCTGAACAAATCGAGCCGGGAGCGGCGTGCGATGGAGCTGATCGACCGCGTTGGGCTGGCTGTTCCGCCGACGACGCCGGTCTTCGAGCTCGACGCCGTCGACCAGCGCATCGTCGAACTGGCTGGGATCCTTGGGCGGACGCCCGAGGTCGTGCTCGTCGATGACCGTTCGAGCCGCTTTGACGCAGCTGAGGCGCTGCGCTGGCACACGGCTCTCGCCCACGCGACCGAAGTTGCGCCTGTTCTTGTCGCGGTGAACACGCTTGCCGATCTCCGGTTCAGCCCCCGCGCTGTCGACTGTGTCGCGGTTCTCCGAGCAGGCGACGTGGTGGGCACGGCGGGTCCCGCGGACACGGATCGCCTGCTGGGGCTTCTCGTTGGCGACGGCCCGGCTGTAACGGAGAACGCCGACGACGCGCCAGAGAATCGACCGTTCGGCCCTGTCGTTCTCGAGCTCCGGAACATCTCCGTCTCCCACCCCGTCCACCGTGAGCGGATGCTCGTTGAGGACGCTTCGCTGGCCGTGCGAGCGGGGGAGATTGTGGGACTGGCAGACGCGCAGGACCTCGTGCTCGGGGTCTTCGGCGCTTCCTCCGGCGGTGAGGTGAGCGGAACGATCCTGCTCGACGGCGCGCCGGCCGACCTGTCTACGGTCGAGCGGGCCATCGCATCCCGGGTGCTGTTCATTTCCGAACATCCGCCCACATATGACATCGGTCTCCTCGGCGGCATCCCGACGAGTGTCTCCGGTGAGAAGCTGGCGCGGCTTGCCCGGATGGGGGTCATCGACCGCCGTAGGGAGTACCTTCCCCGGCAGGCGCCATCGATGCTCATCGACGCCCTCTCCGGTGCGCGGTCGCGGCCGTCGACCGCCGCCATGAACGAGGTCCTGGCGGGCTGGGTGGCGAACCCGCCGCGCGTCGCCATGATTACCGAGCCGTTCTCCGGGCTGTCTCCGGCCGAGCAGGGAAAGCGTCGCGCGCTGATCGAGCGCATCGCGGCGGCCGGTGTGGCTGTGATTCTCGAGTCGACCGAGCCTGAACAGCTCGTCGGGCTGAGTGACCGCCTTCTCCTGCAACACGGACGACGCCTCGCCACCGAACTTCGCGGTGAAGACGCAACTCTCCGCGGGGTCGCGGCTTTCCGCACCCGCACCGATTTTCCAACCTGAGATTGAAGGACCATGTGACGAACCAGCAGGTGCCCACCCCCGGGCGAGCCGAGAACGACTCCATCCGGGACGCGCTTCGGAGCGGGAAGACCTCGCTCGGAATCGAACTGGGTTCCACCCGTATCAAGGCCTGCCTCATCGGCGAGGACGCGGCAACGGTGCTCGCTACGGGGAGTTACGAGTGGGAGAACGACTTCATAGACGGAGTGTGGACATATTCGCTTGAGTCCGTGTGGTCTGGTCTGCAGGCGGCTCATGCTGCCCTTGTCGCCGACACCGAACGCCGCTATGGCGTTCTCCCGGAGCGTTTCGGTGCGATCGGGGTCTCGGCGATGATGCACGGCTACCTCGCCTTCGACGAGTCGGACGAGTTGCTCGTGCCATTCCGGACGTGGCGCAACACAACCACCGGCGCCGCCGCGGCAGAGCTCTCGGAACTATTCAAAGTGAACATTCCGCTTCGATGGTCGATCGCGCATTTTCACCAGGCAGTGATCGACAACGAGCAGCACATCCCTGACGTGCGGTTCATGACGACGCTGGCTGGGTACGTGCATTGGCAGCTCACCGGCGAGAAAGTGCTCGGAATCGGCGACGCGTCGGGGATGTTCCCTATCGATTCGCCGGCGAAAGACTACGACGCCAAGCTTCTCGCCCGGTACGACCGCTTGGCCTCCGAGAAACCACCGGCGCCGAGAATCGCCGATCTTCTGCCCAAGGTTCTGGTCGCAGGAGAGTCAGCCGGACGGCTCACCGCCAAGGGCGCCTCGCTCCTGGACCCGACGGGCACACTGAAGCCCGGCACCCCGTTATGTCCGCCAGAGGGCGATGCTGGGACGGGCATGGTAGCCACGTGTTCCGTGGCGCCACGTACCGGTAATGTCAGCGCCGGCACAAGCATCTTCGCGATGGTGGTGCTCGAGCGCCCACTCGACGAGGTGCATCACGAGCTCGACGTCGTCACCACCCCGGCCGGGGATCCAGTGGCGATGGTGCACTGCAACAACGGCGCGAGCGAGCTTGCCGCGTGGGTTGGCCTCTTCAGCCGCTTCTCAGTCGCGGCCGGCGCCACCGTCGACTCCGACGCGGTGTTCGACGTTTTGTTCCGCGAAGCGCTCGAGAGCGAAGCTGACGCCGGAGGCCTGCTGGCCTACAACCACCTGTCCGGTGAGCCGATCGCAGGGCTCACCGAGGGCAGGCCTCTGTTTGTCCGCACACCCGACAGCCGGTTCACGCTCGCTAACTTCATGCGCGCTCAGCTCTACGGCGTGTTCGGCAGTCTGAGCCTCGGTATGCGCGTCCTGGCTGAGGAGGGCGTCGCCTTGGACCAGATGTTCGCGCACGGAGGCGTGTTCCGCACCGCAGGGGTAGCCCAGCGGTTTCTCGCCGCGGCGCTGAATGCGCCCGTATCGGTTACCAAGACTGCCTCTGAAGGCGGGGCCTGGGGTATTGCGGTGCTGGCCTCATACCTGTCAGAAGCAGGATCAGGCCAGAGCCTCGACGGGTACCTGCGCGAGCGGGTATTCGGTGACGCAGCATTCGAGAGCACTGATCCAGATGCCGCAGACGTCGCCGGATTCGCCACCTACCTCGACCGCTACCGCGACGGGCTCGCCGTCGAGCGCACTGCCGTTACCGCGCTCCCGCTGAAAAGAGAGGCCCACACGTGAGCACATTCTCCCCTGAAATCGAGGTCGCCATTGCACGGGTGCGCGCCGACGTCGCACGACTGCACGGCGAGCTCGTACGCTACGGACTCGTCGTCTGGACCGGCGGGAACGTCTCGGGCCGTGTGCCCGGCGCCGACCTGTTCGTCATCAAACCCTCCGGTGTCTCGTACGACGACCTGGCACCCGAGAACATGATCCTCTGCGACCTCGACGGCTCCGTCATCCCCGGTACCCCAGGGGCGGAGCGGTCACCGTCGAGCGACACGGCCGCGCACGCATACGTTTACCGGCATATGCCGGAGGTCGGCGGTGTCGTGCACACCCATTCCACCTACGCGGTCGCCTGGGCGGCACGCAACGAACCCATTCCCTGTGTCATCACCGCCATGGCCGATGAGTTCGGCGACGCGATTCCCGTCGGGCCGTTCGCGATCATCGGCGACGACTCGATCGGCCGCGGGATCGTCGAAACCCTGACCGGGCACCGCAGTCGCGCCGTGCTCATGGCCAACCACGGCCCGTTCACCATCGGCAGCAACGCGAAGGATGCCGTCAAAGCGGCCGTCATGGTCGAGGACGTCGCCCGCACCGTGCACATCTCCCGCCAGCTCGGCGAGCCGGTGCCGATGCCGCAGTCCGCCATCGACTCCCTGTTCGACCGTTACCAGAACGTCTACGGCCAGGCGCCGCAGGGGGCGCTTGCCAGTTCGCAGGACCCCGGCCGCTGATCGCCCCGCTGATCGAGTAGGCCGCCCGCGGCCGTATCGAGATCCCCGACAAGCCCCATCCAACTCCCAAGGAGACATCCATGCCGAAACTCACCACCTCACTCGACGCGTACGAAGTCTGGTTCCTCACCGGAAGCCAGAACCTCTACGGCGAGGAGACCCTCCGGCAGGTGGCCGATCAGTCGCAGGAGATCGCGCGGACCCTTGGTGCAGCATCCGATGTGCCGGTGAAGGTTGTCTGGAAGCCGGTGCTGAAGGACTCCGAGTCGATCAGGCGTGCGGCCCTCGACGCCAACGCGGACGACCGGGTCATCGGCCTGATCGCCTGGATGCACACCTTCTCGCCCGCGAAGATGTGGATCGCTGGCCTCGACGCTCTGCGGAAGCCGCTGCTGCACCTGCACACCCAGGCCAACGTCGCGCTGCCCTGGGGTGAGATCGATTTCGACTTCATGAACCTCAACCAGGCAGCGCACGGTGACCGTGAATTCGGTTACATCCAGACCAGGCTCGGGGTCTCCCGCAAGACCGTCGTCGGCCATGTCTCCAACCCTGCCGTCACGGCACAGGTGGGCACCTGGATGCGCGCCGCCGCTGGCTGGGCTGCCACCCACGAGCTCAAGCTCGCCCGCTTCGGCGACAACATGCGCTACGTCGCCGTCACCGAGGGTGACAAGACCGAGGCTGAGCTGCGCTTCGGTGTGCAGGTCAACACCTGGGGAGTGAACGAACTGGCGGATGCCGTCGCGGCAGCATCCGAGAGCGACATCGACGCCCTCGTCGCCGAGTACGAAAAGTTGTACGACGTCGTGCCCGAGCTGAGGAAGGGTGGCGACCGCCACTCGGCGCTCCGCGACGGTGCAGCGATCGAGATCGGGCTGCGTTCCTTCCTCGAGGAGGGCGGATTCGGGGCGTTTACGACGTCGTTCGAGGACCTCGGCGCCCTCAAACAGCTGCCAGGACTGGCCGTGCAGCGGCTGATGGCCGAAGGTTACGGGTTCGGCGCCGAGGGAGACTGGAAGACCGCGATTCTCGTGCGCGCGGCATCCGTGATGGGGTCCGGCCTGCCCGGCGGGGCGTCGCTCATGGAGGACTACACCTACCACCTGGTTCCCGGTGAGGAGCAGATCCTCGGCGCGCACATGCTCGAGGTCAGCCCGGGCCTCACTTCCGCGAAGCCGACTCTCGAGATCCACCCGCTCGGCATCGGTGGCAAGGACGACCCGGTCCGGCTGGTCTTCAACGCCGACCCCGGCCCCGCCGTCGTCGTCGCGATGAGCGACATGCGCGACCGGTTCCGCCTCGTCGCGAACGTCGTCGAGGTTGTCGAGCCTGCCGAAGCGCTGCCCAACCTTCCGGTCGGGCGCGCGGTGTGGAAGCCGCAGCCGTCGTTCGCGACCTCCGCCGCTGCCTGGCTCACCGCCGGCGCCGCGCACCACACCGTGATGAGCACCGCGGTGGGCGTGGACGTGTTCCGGGACTTCGCCGAGATCGCCGGCACCGAACTTCTCGTCATCGACGAGGGCACCACCCTCGACGGTTTCGCCCGCGAGGTTCGCTGGAACAACGCGTACTACCGGCTCGCACAGGGGTTCTAGGGGCTTTACGGCCCGGTGCACCCCCAACAGGTGAACAGCACTGAAAAGTGCTGATTCCTCCTGTTGAGCGTGCATCCGCGCCTCATTGCCCGGTTGGGCGGTGCGAGCGTGGCATTGTGGAGTCATGACAGACCTCCGAGTGGCGATCGCGCCTGACTCCTTCAAAGGCACAGCGACCGCCATAGAGGTGACGACCGCGCTCGCCGAAGGCTGGCTCTCGGTCCGCCCCGGTGACAGCCTGATCCGGATGCCGCTTGCAGACGGCGGCGAAGGAACCCTCGACGCGTTCGAACTTGCCGTGCCCGGCGCCAGGCGGATGCCGGTGACCGTTGCCGGCCCGGACGGGCGACAGGTCGAGGCCAGCTGGATCCTGCTGCCGGACAACTCCGGCGTGATCGAGCTCGCCGTAACGAGCGGCATCACCCTTCTCGATCCGCTGCAGCCTATGGATGCACACACCCTCGGCTTCGGGCAGGCCATCGCCGCTGCCATCGATTCCGGCGTCGACCGGCTCTACCTCGCCATCGGCGGGAGCTCCTCCACCGACGGTGGCGCCGGAGCCCTCACCGCGCTTGGCGCCACATTCTTCGACGAGGACAATCGCCCGATCGCCCCGGGTGGGCACGGGCTCGCCAGTGTCGCGTCGATCGACACGTCACACCTCCGCGCGGTCCCGGCCGGCGGGGCGATCATCCTCAGCGATGTGACGAACCCGCTGCTCGGCCCCAGCGGGGCGGCCGCGGTGTTCGGTCCGCAAAAAGGCGCCAGCGAAGCGCAAGTCGCCGAACTGGACCAAGGGCTTCGCCGCCTGGCTGCCGTCCTCGGCACAGACCCCGAGACGCCAGGCGCAGGCGCCGCCGGTGGCACCGGCTTCGGCTTGATCGCCTGGGGCGCCGCGATCGCCTCCGGTGCCGACGCGGTAGGCACGGTGATGCGTGCACCGGAAGCGGTGTCGTCTGCAACGGTGGTCCTCACTGGCGAGGGCCGCTTCGACGGACAGTCCGACGCGGGCAAAGTGCCGTCATACGTTCGGTCACTGGCGGAACAGGCCGGAGTTAGGCCGATGCTCGTCGCCGGTGCGATCAGCGCGGAACCGACCGGGTTCGCCGCTGCGGTGTCGCTGACCGAGCTCGCCGGAAGCGCGGATGCCGCCATGGGCGAGACCGTGCACTGGCTGCGGGAGGCCGGCGCTCACCTCGCACAGAGCCTGTAGGCGCGGACTCACCCGGTTCGGACGGAAGCAGCCGCCGTGCCGCGTGAAGCCGTCCGGAGCGGGTGAACCGGCGAGTCAGCGGAGGGCGGCGAGACTCGTCACGATCCGATCGAACACCTCGGGTCCCACATCGACGCCTGCCGCCCGGAGGCTCAGCACGATTGCGCCGACCATCCCGTCCGGGACCTGGTGCATCCGGGTCACCCTGCCCGCGGCCGCAGCCGCGACCGACTCCGCCACCACCCCCTCCTGCGCCAGGATGCTTCCGCCGAGAACAAGCGGACCGGTCACCGCGGGCGACGCGATTGCGGTGAACAGGTCGGCAAGCGCGTCGGCGGCGTCGGCCAGGATCGCCTTCGCCGTCGCGTCGTCTCGGGCGGCGAACGCCAGTGGTGCGAAGCGAGACAGCTCGACGGGACGCAGGCGGTACAGCGCGTCTGTGGCAAGGCGCAGTGACTCGAGCCGGCCGCTTTGAACGAGCTCTCCCGTCGCCGGGATGCCGAGGTCCTCGAGCAGCAGGGCGGTGAGAGCCGTCGGGCCCGTGCGTCCGTCGAGGGCGGCGACGACAGCGCGGGCGACCCGGTGCCCGATCCAGAAACCGGATCCGACATCCCCGAGAAGCCACCCCAGCCCGTCGGCTGATCGTTCGACGAGACCGGAACGCACACGGATGCCCGCCGATCCGGTTCCGGCTACGACGCCGTAGCCGTCTGGCTCCCAGGTGCCGGAGAAAAAGGTGGCGAGGAGGTCGGACTCCAGCCGGATTGGACCGTCGAAGCCACGGTTTTTCAGAGGGCCGGAGATCCAGTCCGTCGAGGCATTGACACTCATCCCGGCCATGGCCATAAGCACAGGTCCGACGTCCGACGGCGCGGCACCGGTCGATGCCACAGCGCCCTCTGCCGCAAGGCCGAGCTGGGACGACGCGTGCTCCAGACCCGATGAGACGGGGTTTCCGCCACCGGCCCGGGCGTAGGCAATGCAGCGACCGGTCGGGTCGAGGAGCGTGGCCCGGGTGGATGTTCCACCGGCGTCGAGAGCGAGGAGAAGAGGCATTGTTACCAACTTGTAGTGAATCGTCGTTGACCACAGTGAGCACTAAGAATAGTTTTCAGTCAAGCGATAAGCCAGTGAAACGGATTTTCAGCTATGACGACGACGTCAGCGACCGGCACCACCGAGGGCGGTGTCCGTGCATCCCATCGCATCCAGGCCAACCTGCCACAGATGTCGAGCGTCATGGTGAAAATCGCTGAACTCCTCCTCGAGAATCCGACAGCTCCGCTCGAACTCTCGATCACCGAACTCGCCGAGCGAGCCGGGACATCAGCCGCCACCGTCACACGGTTCTGCCGGCTGATCGGATACTCGGGTTACGTCCAGTTCCGCGTCGGCGTGGCCAGCGACATTGGGCGCGGCAACGCCCACGATTCGTGGCGGGCGGACATCGGCCGCGCGTTTGACCCGGACGACTCACCCCGGGACGTGCTTGGCACGCTGCTGAACTCGCACATGCACTCACTCCAATCGACGGCGGACCGTATCGACCTCGAGACGGTCGCCGAGATCGCCCGGCGGATCAGCGTGTGCAGCCACCTCGACATCTACGGGATCGGCGGAAGCGCTGGCATGGCCGCCGAGATGCAGAGCCGGCTGTACCGGATCGGAATCAACGCCCACTGCTGGGGCGAGGTACACGGCGGCCTGACGAGCGCCGCGATCCTCGACGAGGGTGCGATGGCGCTCGGCATCTCGAACACCGGTCGAACCGAAGAAACCATCCAAATGCTCTCCCAGGCGAAATCCTCAGGGGCGTTCACGATCGCCCTCACCAACAACGCCGACTCCCCGCTCGGCGAGGTCGCCGACGTCACGGTCATCACCGCAGCACCCGAGCTCTACCTGCAGCCGGACGACCTGTCCGCCAAGCACTCGCAACTCTTCGTGCTCGACCTGCTCTACCTGCTCGTCGCGCAACTCGACTTCACCGAAATCGCCACCCGGCTCGCGGCATCCGCGATGGCCGTTTCCGAACATCGGCGCCCCGGCCGCCCCGCGCGCGGATCACGCCGGACTATCCAGCCCCAACCAGTCTCCGGGAGCACCTCACATGTCTGACCTCGTCCCGGAATTCCTCGCCCAGGCCACCAGCCGTCTCGAAGCGATCGCCCAGGCCGCATCAGCAGGGGCATACGACGAAGCGATCGACCTGATCGTCGACGCCCTCGACAACGGTGGAGTCGTCCAGGCATTCGGCACAGGACACTCGCAGGCCTTCGCGATGGAGATCGCCGGCCGCGCCGGTGGGCTGATTCCGACCAACAACCTCGCCCTGAGGGATGTCGTGCTGCACGGCAGCCGCGACGTGTCGGCTCTCGGCGGGTCGAGCCTCGAACGGGACCCGTCCGTCGTCGATGAACTGTTCACCGTCTCGCCGATCAACCCGGCAGACGTCTTTATCATTGCGTCGAACTCGGGCGTCAACGGTTCCGTCGTGGGCGTCGCGCTGCGGGCGAAGGAACTCGGCCACAAGGTCATCGGGGTTACGAGCATCGAACACACCAGCGCCGTGGAGCCGAAGCATCCGAGCGGCAAGCGACTGAGCGAGATCGCCGACGTCGTCATCGACAACCGGGCGCCGTTCGGCGACACCACGCTGTCACTGCCCGACGATGTCGGAGTGGGGGCGATCTCCTCGATCACCTCAGCGTTCATCGCACAACTGCTCACCATCGAAGTGTCCAGCCGGATCTCGGAGCGCGGGAATGTTCCGCCGCTCTACATTTCGGCCAACATCCCCGGGGGAGACGAGCACAACTCAGCCCTCGAGAATCTCTATCGCGATCGGATCCGACGCACCGCCTGACCCCAAGAGTCCCACCCACACGGAAGGTACACAATCACCATGATGAACATCCAGAACGTCACTATGGACCGAAGGAACGTCCTCCGCGGCGCTGTTGCCGCCGCGATTCTCATCCCGCTGGGCTCCACGCTCGCCTCGTGTGCGACGGGCGGCCCATCCACCACCGCGCCGGGGGGAACGGTTTCGAAAACGAACCCGTTCGGCATGGCGGACAATTCGACCGTCGACGCCGTCATCTTCGACGGCGGTTACGGCGTCGACTACGTCGAGTACGCCGCGAAGATCCTCGAGAAGAACCACGACGGTTCAACCGCCAAGGTGGCGTCGTCGACGCAGATCTCCCAGGAGCTCCAGCCGCGCTTTGTTGGCGGAAACCCGCCTGACCTCATCGACAACTCCGGTGCCCAGGCGATCGGCTTCAACACCATCCTCGACCAGCTCGAGGACCTTCAGGATGTCATCGACGCTGACAACCTCGAGGGCGACAAGATCTCGGACACGCTCTACGGCGGAGTGCTCAAGCCGGGTACCTTCGACGGCAAGCTCGCCGCGATCAACTACGTGCTCACCGTGTACGCGGTGTGGTACTCGTCGAGCCTGTTCGAAGAGAACGGCTGGACGCCCCCGACCACCTGGGCCGAAGCGCTCGATCTCGGTGCGAAAGCCAAAGCTGCAGGCAAGTATCTGTTCGTCTTCGGTAAGGAAGCAGCGACGTACTACCAGACCCTCGCCATCGAGTCGGCGATCAAGGAAGGCGGCGACGAAGTACGGCTCGCCCTCGAGAACCTGCAGGAAGGCTGCTGGTCGCTGCCTGCAGTGCAGAGCGTCTTCGAAGCGATGCACGAGATCATCGCGGCTGGCTACATGAAGCCGGGCGGATCGGGAACCCAGTTCACCGCGGCGCAGGCGCAATGGAGCAACGACCAGGAAGCACTGCTGTACCCGTCGGGTTCCTGGATCGAGAACGAGATGAAGGACAACACCGCTGAGGGCTTTGAGATGAGGGGCTTCCCGGCGATGGTCGTCTCCGAAAACTCCGCCATGCCGGTCGAGGCGCTGCACTCCACGGCAGGCGAGCCGTTCATCGTCCCGTCGCAGGGCAAGAACGTCGCCGGGGGCAAGGAGCTTCTCCGCACGATGCTGTCGAAGGATGCCGCGACGAACTTCGCGAAGACGAAGCTCGCCCCGACGATCGTCAAGGGCCTCGTTCCCGCCGACGGTTTCGGCTCCACCGCCCTGGTCTCGCAGACCGACATGCTCGATGCCGCCGGTGAGAACATCTTCACCTGGGGCTTCGTCGACCTGTACGGCATGAACCAGGACCAGCTTGTCCCGTGGAACACCTTCCTCGAAGGCAAGTCTGATGTCGCCACTCTGACCGCGGCCCTCCAGACCATCACCGACAAGGTGAGGGAAGACGATTCGGTGAATAAAATCGAGGTCAAATGACCGCGGCCGGCGCAAACCCAGGGCCTGCGATTGCATCAACCCTGGCACCCTCCGGCGGTCGAAAGACCGCCGTGGGGCGCCGGCGCAAGCTCACGGTCGACTACGTGACGTTCATGCTGGTCTTCCTTGGGCTTCCGCTGGCAATCTTCCTGATCTTCGTGATCTGGCCGTTCATCCAGGCGGTGTTCTACTCGCTGACCGACTGGTCGGGGTTCAGCCCCGAAATGAACATCATCGGCATTGAGAACTACATTCGGCTCTTCAACGACGACATCTTCATGACGGCGCTGGGGAACAATATCCTGCTGGCCATCGTCGTCCCGCTGGTCACGATTGTGCTCTCGCTCGCCCTCGCCACGATGGTCACCGTCGGTGGGCCGAGCCACGGGCCCATTCGAGGGCTCCGTAACTCCAGCTTCTACCGTGTCGTCTCGTTCTTCCCGTACGTCATCCCCGCCATCATCATCGGCATCCTGTGGAGCCAGATCTACACCCCCGGCGGGCTGCTCAACGGCATCTTGGGACTCTTCGGACTCGACATGTTCGAGTCCTTCCCCTGGCTCGGCGATGAGCGAACGGCGATGGGAGCGACCATCTTCGTCATCGTCTGGAGCTTCGTCGGCTTCTACATGGTGCTCTTCGTCGCCGCGATCAAGGGGGTGCCTGCGGAGACGTATGAAGCCGCTCGCATCGACGGCGCCGGGCGTGCCCGCACCGCATTCTCCATCACGATCCCGCTGATCCGCGACAACATCCAGACCGCGTACATCTACCTGGGCATCCTCGCGCTCGACGCCTTCGTTTACATGCAGGCGTTGAACCCGAGCGGTGGCCCGAACAACTCGACGCTCGTGATGAGCCAGCAGCTGTTCCGGACCGCGTTCAACAAGGGTGAGTTCGGGCAGGCCAGTGCGATGGGTGTCGTCCTCGCCGTCGTCACCCTGGTCTTCGCGGCCATCGTCTTCGTCGTGAACCGCCTCACCGGCGGCAAGGACGAGGGAGGTCGGGCATGACAACCCAAGCCATCACCACCGCAGGTTCGCGGAAGGGCACGGTGAAACCCGTTTTCACCCGCAAACCGAAGAACACACCGGGCGATAGAGCGGTCGGGGTGATCTCGCACACCGCCCTGATCATCTGGTCGCTGATCGTCATCCTCCCGCTTCTCTGGACGCTCATGACGAGCTTCAAGACGACCCGGGAGATCTTCGCCTCGCCGTTCTCACTGCCGGCGAACTGGAATTTCGACAACTACGTCTCGGCGTGGACGCAGGAGGGAATCGGCAACTACTTCCTCAACACCGTCATCGTCGTCGGGTTCGCCCTCGTCATCGTCATGGTTCTCGGCGCGATGTGCGCGTATGTGCTTGCACGCTACAAGTTCTTCGGCAGCCGCGCGATCTACTACCTCATGCTTGCCGGGCTCACCTTTCCGGTGTTCCTCGCGATCGTTCCGCTGTTCTTCGTACTCCGTAACATCGGGCTGCTCAACACGCTGCCGGGGCTCATCCTCACCTACGTCGCTTTCGCGCTGCCGTTCACGGTGTTCTTCCTCTATTCCTTCTTCAAGGGGCTGCCTGACGAGATCGCCGAGGCGGCCGCCATCGACGGCGCAGGTGAGTGGCGGACCTTCTTCCAGGTGATGCTGCCGATGGCGAAACCGGGCATGGCATCCGTCGCGATCTTCAACTTCCTCGGCCTCTGGAACCAGTTCCTGTTGCCGGTGGCGTTGAACACGAACAAGGACAACTACGTTCTCTCGCAGGGCATGGCATCCTTCGCGTCATCGGCGGGTTATGCCGTGGACTTCGGTGCGCTGTTCGCCGCTGTGGTGATCACGATCGTGCCGGTGCTGATCGCGTATGTGATCTTCCAGCGCCAGCTGCAGGGTTCGGTCAGTCAGGGGACGATGAAGTAACGGATGCCGCCGGTCAGGCCCGGCGCGCCCGGTACTGCTCGCGGATGACGGGTCGATAGTCGACGGCGGGCTCAGCGACGACCGACAGCGGCCAGGAGGGGCGGTCGCCGGTCAGCGCCCAGGCAGCCTGGGCCGCGGCCCCAACGGCGACGTACTCGCCCGGGGTTGGAATGACGACCGGAACGTCGAAGACCTGCGCGGCGATCCGCTGAACCGCCGGGTTTTGCGCGGCGCCCCCGATGAGAAGGATGCGGTGGGCGTCGACGCCCTGCGCTCGCACCGCCTCGAGCCCGTCGGCAAGGCCACAGAGCAGCCCTTCGATCGCGGCACGGGCCAGGTTCGGCCGCGTCGTCGAGCCGAGGGTCATGCCGAACAGCGTTGCTGTGGCGTCCGGGAGGTTCGGCGTGCGTTCGCCCTCGAAGTAGGGCTGCAGCACGAGGCCGCCGGAACCGGGTTCGGCTGTGAGCGCGAGATCGCCGAGCTCGTTCTGGCTGACCCCGAGGAGCGCGGCGAGAGAGTCGACGATACGCGCCGCATTGAGTGTCGCGATGAGGGGCAGGAACAGTCCTGACGCGTCGGCGAACCCGGCAACCGTGCCTGTGGCATCCGTTGCAGGGGTTTCGGTCACGGCGAAGACGGTGCCGCTCGTCCCGATCGAGAGGACGACGTCACCGGATGCCGCCCCAAGGCCGAGCGCGGCGCCTGCGTTGTCGCCTGCGCCGGGGCCGACGAGGGTGCCAGTCGTCGTGATACCTGCCTGCTCCCCAGGGCCGAGCACGCGGGGAAGGGCGGCCGAGTGGCCGAGGGCGCGTTCGAACAGGTCGAGGTCGTATTCACCGGTGACGGCGGACCAGTATGCGGTACCCGAGGCGTCGGACCTGTCGGTTGTCAGCTCCTCGAGAACTGGGCCGAGCTCGGAGTCGTCGACCGGGCCGAAGCCGCGGAGGCGCCAGGTCAGCCAGTCGTGGGGGAGCGCGACAGCGGCGACGCGGGCTGCGTTCTCGGGTTCCGCGTCGCGCAGCCAGCGGAGCTTCGCCGCCGTGAACGAGGCCACAGGGACGACGCCGAGCCGCTCGGCGTATTCGTTCGCCCCGACCTCGTCGATAAGGTCGCGCGCGGCCTGTGCGCTGCGGGTGTCGTTCCACAGGAGGGCGTCGCGGATCACCCGGCCGTCCTCGTCCAGCACGACCATGCCGTGCTGCTGCCCCGCGACCGAGATCGCCACGACGTCATCCAGCCCGCCGGCAGCGGAGATCGCTGACTGGAGCGCCTCCCACCACGCCGACGGCGCCACCTCCGTGCCCGCCGGGTGTGGTGCACGGCCCTTCCTCACGATGTCGCCGGTGTCGGCGTCGACGATCACGATCTTGCAGCTCTGGGTCGATGAGTCGACGCCGGCGACGAGGGCCATGAGGTACCTTTCGGGGTTCTGGTGTGGGAGTGCGCATAACTCCGCTAATCCGCGGGGCGGCATCCGTTGCCTCAGTGAGTTACCGGCTAGCGGCAACCCACTGAGGAAATTCTGGCGGAGTTATGCGCAGGCTGCTGGGATCAGCGGGCGTTGAGCAGGTGCTCGAGCGCCAGCTGCTGGAGGCGGACGAAGCCGAAGCCCTTGCCGTTGAAGTAGGCGTTGGCGTCGAACTCCTCGTAGGCCGAACGGTCGGCGAGGAAGTCGTCGTAGCTTTCGCCCGCGCCCAGGGTCGGGGTGGACAGCTCGTCGACGCGCGAGGCGGCGAGGGCCGCCTGCACCTCGGGGTCGGCACGGAACGCCGCTGCCCGCTCCTTAAGCAGAAGGTAGGTGCGCATGTTCGCTGCAGCGGACTCCCAGACGCCGGTCTCATCTTCGGTGCGGCTGGGCTTGTAATCGAAGTGGCGCGGGCCGTCGTACGCCGGTCCGCCGTTGGGGCCACCGTTTTCGAGCAGGTCGACGAGCGAGAACGCATTCTGCAGGTCGCCGTGACCGAACACGAGGTCCTGGTCGTACTTGATGCCGCGCTGGCCGTTCAGGTCGATGTGGAACAGCTTGCCCGCGTCGAGCGCCTGGGCGATGCCGGCGGTGAAGTTGAGCCCGGCCATCTGCTCGTGACCGACCTCGGGGTTGACGCCGACGAGTTCGGGGCGCTCCAGGGTGTGGATGAAGGCGATGGCGTGGCCCAGGGTCGGCAGCAGGATGTCGCCGCGCGGCTCGTTCGGCTTCGGCTCGATCGCGAAGCGGATGTCGTAGCCCTTGTCGGTGACGTAGTCGCCGAGCAGGTTGACTGCCTCGCGGTAGCGCTCGAGTGCGCCGCGGATGTCCTTGGCTGCGTCGTACTCGGCGCCCTCGCGGCCGCCCCACATAACGAAGGTCTTCGCGCCGAGCTCTGCGGCGAGATCGACGTTGCGCATCACCTTGCGGAGAGCGAAGCGGCGCACGGCGCGGTCGTTCGAGGTGAAGCCGCCGTCCTTGAAGACGGGAGCCGAGAAGAGGTTCGTGGTGACCATCGGCACGATGATGCCGGTGTCTGCGAGGGCCTGCTTGAGGCGGTCGATCTGCTTCTGGCGCTCCGCGTCTGTCGAACCGAAGGCGAAGAGGTCGTCATCGTGGAAGGTGAGGCCGTATGCGCCGAGTTCCGAGAGCTTCTCGACGCCGTGCACCACGTCGAGGGGTGCGCGGGTGGGGCCGCCGAAAGGGTCGGCTCCGTTGTATCCGATGGTCCAGAGCCCGAACGAGAATTTGTCTTCGCGGGTGGGGGTAAGTGACATGAACGTGCTCCGTTTTCAGCGTCGTTGGTGATATGTTGGTTATTAAAACATATTACAGGGACGGGGACAAGAATCGCACCGTGCGCCAATGAACGAAAAGGACAACGATGACCGTGCAGCGCAGGGCCCTCATCGTCCGCGGAGGCTGGGACGGACACCAGCCCATCGAGACGACGAACAGCATGATTCCGTTCCTCGAGTCCAACGGATTCGAGGTCCGGGTGGAGGACTCGACGGCGGTTTACGCGGATGCCGACTATCTCGCGACGGTCGACCTCATCGTGCAGACCAACACGATGAGCACCATCGAGGCGGACGAACTGGCCGGGCTCATCGCTGCGGTTCGGAGCGGGACAGGCCTTGGCGGATGGCACGGCGGGATCGCTGACTCATACCGCAACAGCGCCGATTACCTGCACATGATCGGCGGGCAGTTCGCGCACCATGCGGCCAAGGCACCCAAAGACCAGCTGGACGGGACCCAGGCAGACAACTACCTGCGTCACACCATTAACATCGTGCCCGAGCGCGCCGACCACCCGATCGTGGCCGGACTCAGCGACTTCGAACTGGAAACCGAGCAGTACTGGGTTCTCAGCGACGACCACAACGATGTGCTCGCCTCGACGACCGTCGCCGCACGGGACTTCGACGCCTGGAACCGACCGGTCACAACACCGGCCGTCTGGACCAGGCAATGGGGGAACGGCCGAATTTTCGTATGCACCGCCGGGCACCGCCTCGAGGTGCTCGACAACCCAAACGTCCGGACCATCGTTGAAAGGGGACTGCTGTGGGCAGCCCGTTGAGAGTCGGCGTGATCGGCGTGGGGCACATCAGCGCCCAGTATTTCGAGCAGTTCCCGGCGCTCCCCGGCATTCGCCTCGTCGCAGTCGCAGACCTGAGCGCCGAGCGCGCAGCGGCCGTCGCCGCCGAGCAGGGTGTGCGCGCCCTGGGCGTCGATGAATTGATCGCGGATCCCGACGTCGACATGGTTCTCAACCTGACGATTCCTGCGGCGCACGCAGAGATCGGCATCCGCGCGCTGAAGGCCGGCAAGCACGTCTACGGTGAGAAGCCACTTGCGCTCAGCCCTGACGAAGGCGCTCCCCTTCTCGCGCTCGCCGCGGAGCGCGGACTGCGGGTCGGAAGTGCCCCGGACACGGTCCTGGGGACGGGCGTACAGACGGCGCGCCGCCTCCTCGACGACGGCGCGATCGGTGAACCGGTTGCCGCAGCGGTGCACTGGAGCGCGGCCGGCCATGAGCGGTGGCATCCAGCGCCCCAGTTCTATTATCAGCCGGGTGGTGGGCCGCTGTTCGACATGGGTCCGTATTACCTGACCAGTCTGGTCACGCTGTTCGGCCCGGTACTCCGGGTGTCAGGAACATCGCGCCGATCCGTGCGCGAGCGGTCGATTGCGACCGGGCCGCTGGCAGGGACCGCCATTGCCGTCGAGGTCGACACGCACATCAACGCGCTGCTCGAGCACGCCGACGGTGTCACGGCGACCGTGACGATGAGCTTCGACGTGTGGGCGACGAAGACGCCCCTGTTCGAGGTGTACGGCACCTCAGGCACCCTGGCCGTACCCGACCCGAACCAGTTCTCCGAACCCGTCTCGCTGTACACCGCCGACGAGCCGGGCTGGACGACGGTCGAAGCATCCGTCGGTTACCGTGACGCTGGGCGAGGGTACGGCCTTGCCGATATGGCCCGAGCCATCGAGACCGATCGCCCGCACCGGGCCTCGGGCGAGTTGGCGTTCCACGTGCTCGAGATCATGGATGCCGTGCTGCGCGCCGGCAGGGAGCACAGGGTCGTTGAGCTGTCCAGCACGGTCAAGCGCCCCGAGGCGGTGCCAGAAGGCGCGACGCCGGACTCATGGTGACGAACCGGCGACAGTCGGCAGAGAAAGAGTTCGGTATCGTTCGTCTGGACTATGAAATCCTCGAACGCTCGCCCACGAACCGTGCGCACTGGTGCGCCTCAGCTGCCGGCAGCCACAGAACTCCGAGCTGACCGATGAACAATCGCGGAACCAACCTCGATACGGTTCGGCGATACAACCTGTCTCGGATCCTCGGGCTCGTTCACCACAGCGGAGCTGTGTCTCGATCGACGCTGACCCGGGAGACCGGGCTCAACCGCTCGACCGTTGCCGCGCTGGTCGGCGAACTCACCGCGCTTCGCCTCGTCATCGAGGTCGAGCCAGCCGGAACCCGCAGTGTCGGCAGGCCGTCGCCCGTGGTTCGCCCGCACCCGGACTGCGTGGCGTTCGCGGTGAACCCAGAGCAGGATGCCATCACCGTCGGAGTCGTGCGCATGCACGGGCACGTGATCACACAGGTGAGGCACGAACTGGAAGAACCGCTGGGGGTGGCAGAAACGGTGCAGGTGACCGCCCGGCTGATCGCCGAACTGCGGGCCGGGCTGCCGGCATCCGTCGTGGTCGCCGGTGTCGGGGTGGCTGTTCCCGGGTTGGTGCGCACACCGGACGGCCTCGTGCGCCTGGCGCCGCACCTCGGCTGGGTTGATGAACCCGTGGCTACTCTCCTTGCTGAAGCGACCGGGTACGCCTGTTTCGCGGCCAACGATGCAAGCCTCGGAGCGCTCGCCGAGCACATCTTCGGCGCGGGCCGCGAGGTCAGCAACCTGATCTACCTCAACGGCGGGGCGAGCGGCATCGGAGGCGGCGTGATCGCCAACGGGATGCCCCTCGGCGGCGCCGGCGGCTACGCAGGCGAATTCGGGCACAACCTCGTCACCGCGCCCGATGGGCCCGCCGAGCCTTCCACAGGGGGAGTGCTCGAGGATGAGGTCAACCGGGGCCGCCTGCTCGAGCTGCTGGGCCTCAAGTCTGCCGATCCGGTGGAACTGGAGCGGGCGCTGCTCGAGTCGGACGACGCAGAGGTGCGCCGTGAGGTGTCGCGGCAGCTGGGCATCCTCAGCATCGCGATCCGGAACGCAATCAACGTGCTCAACCCGGAACTCGTGGTTCTGGGCGGGTTCCTCGGCTCGCTTCATGCGATTGACGCGGATCTGCTTGAAAGGCTCGTGGCCGGGCAGACGCTTTCGGCGTCGTACGAGGACGTGCGCATCGTACGTGCGACGCTCGGGCCGGATCTGCTGCTGATCGGGGCGGCCGAGTTGGTGTTCGAGCCGCTTCTCGCCGATCCGGCCGGCGTGGCCGCGCGCGCGGGAGCCTGACGCCGGTCAACAGGAGGGTTGGTCCTGCAAACGGGCATTTCTCCTGTCGAGCGTTCGAGTCGCGGATTGCCACCTGTTGAGTGCACGGGCTCTGCCACTGGTACTGCCTTTTCGTCCAGGTCGAATCGATTCGATTTCTGTCGCCGAACGGGAATACCACCCCGACCAAGCGGTTACGTTCAGGGCACCGGTAGTCGGCCGGGGCATTCCCGGCTCTCCCGCTCGTACCAAGGACTGAACTTTCATGACCACCGTTGTGCACCCAGGCGACGCGCTCTCGCGCCGGCAGAGACTCGTCTACATTGTCATCCTCGGGGCGCTCACGGCGCTGGGTCCATTCACCATCGACCTGTACCTGCCGGCGTTCCCCGTGCTTGAGAACGAGCTCAACGTCTCTGCGACGCTCATCCAGCTCACCCTCACCGGTACGACCATCGGCTTCGCAGTCGGCCAGTTGTTCATGGGCCCGTGGAGCGACAAGGTCGGGCGTCGCCTTCCGCTGCTCCTAGCGACAAGCGTGCACATCGCCGCGAGCGTCGGCGCCGCATTCGCCCCGGACATCGTCTGGCTCGGCGTCTTTCGGGTGCTCCAGGGTGCAGGCGCAGCGGCAGGCGGTGTCGTGGCGATGGCGATGGTGCGTGACCTCTTCGGCGGGAAACCGCTGGTCAGGATGCTGTCGCGCCTCGCACTCGTGAACGGCCTCGCCCCGATCTTCGCCCCGGTGATCGGATCGCAACTGCTGCGATTCCTCGACTGGCGCGGCCTGTTCGTGTTCCTCGCCTTGTACGGGGTGCTCGTGATCATCGCCGTGTCGCTCTTCATCGTCGAGACATTGCCTCCTGAGCGCCGCGTGGTCGCCGGCCACT
This sequence comes from Mycetocola miduiensis, assembly GCF_900115155.1. Taxonomy (GTDB): domain Bacteria; phylum Actinomycetota; class Actinomycetes; order Actinomycetales; family Microbacteriaceae; genus Mycetocola_A; species Mycetocola_A miduiensis. The sequence continues at coordinate 225,546 of NZ_FOVM01000001.1, read as the reverse complement.
CGACTGCTCGTGAGCGTTACCGTGCCGTGTTCAGCGACCGGGTTTTCGTCGGCGTCGCCCTGATCGGAGGGATGAGCTTCTCCGGACTGTTCGCCTACCTGTCGGCCTCCTCGTTCCTGTTCCAGGACGTGTACGGGCTCAACCCGCAACAGTACGGTTACCTCTTCGCGATCAACTCGCTCGGCATCGTCCTCGGCGTGCAGATCTCGTCACGACTGATGCGGCGCTACGGCCCGCAATGGATCCTCGGCGTGACCACCGCCGTCCAGGCCCTCGCCGCCCTGGCCATCGTGGTGCTCGCGGAGTCCGGTGTCGGGTTCCTGGGCGTACTCATCCCGCTGTTCTGTTTCATCACGGCTGCCGGCTTCGGTTTCCCCGCCGTTCAGGTGCTCGCCCTGGTGAACCACGCCCGTGAGGCGGGCACCGCGGCATCCGTTCTCGGCGCCCTGAACTTCGGACTCGCCGGGGTTATCTCACCGATCGTCGGCTGGCTCGGCATCGACACCGCTGTGCCGATGGGGTCGGTGATGTTCGCGACGGCCCTCGTGTCGATCGGCGCCCTGTGGCTGGTCGTGCAGCCGAAGCGGGTGCCAGCGCTCGTCGGGTAACGGGCAACCCTCAACCACGGGTCTCTTTGGCGCTGCCACTCCAGCCGATCAGTGGCCCCCGTTCGGGCCGCCGCGGCTGTAGCATCGGAGCTAACACAAGCTCGCGACGTGGCGGAACGGATGCCACGCAGCGCGGGTAAAAAGCGACTGAGGGGTTCCGATGAGTTACGACGCCAGGCACGAGAAAGACAGTGCCGTTCCGGCCAGCACCACGGCGGCCACGATCGAGCAGGATCCCACCCTGCCCCCGGTCGCTGTCCCCGACGACGAGCGGGAGGCAGAGGAGCGCCACTGGACTCCCGCGAAGATCGCCATCTGGGCGGCGATCGCCCTGCTCGGCGGTGTGGCCTGGGTCATGCTCGCTGTGGTTCGCGGCGAAACCGTGAACGCGATCTGGTTCGTCTTCGCCGCTGTCTGCACCTACCTCATCGCCTACCGCTTCTACTCGAAGTTCATCGAACGGGCGATTACCAGGCCAGACGACCGGCGGGCGACACCGGCCGAGTACAACGCCAACGGCAAGGACTACGTCCCCACCGACCGGCGCGTGCTCTTCGGTCACCACTTCGCCGCGATCGCCGGAGCGGGTCCGCTGGTCGGCCCCGTCCTCGCCGCACAGATGGGTTACCTGCCCGGCACGCTCTGGATCATCGTCGGCGTCATCCTCGCCGGCGCGGTGCAGGACTACCTCGTGCTCTTCTTCTCCACCCGCCGGGGCGGCCGTTCGCTCGGCCAGATGGCCCGTGACCAGCTCGGCCGGGTCGGCGGAACAGCCGCCATCCTGGCGACGCTCGTCATCATGGTCATCATCGTGGCCATCCTCGCCCTTGTCGTGGTCAACGCCCTCGGCGAGAGCCCCTGGGGTGTCTTCAGCGTCGCGATGACCATCCCGATCGCCCTGTTCATGGGCGTGTACCTGCGCTTCCTGCGCCCAGGCAAGATCACCGAAGTGTCGATCATCGGTTTCGTCCTGCTCATGGCCGCCATCATCGGCGGTGGCATGGTCGCAGACACCGAATGGGGTGCAGCGGCATTCACGCTCGACCGCACGACCATCGCATGGGGCATCATCATCTACGGCTTCATCGCGGCGATCCTCCCGGTGTGGCTGCTCCTCGCCCCGCGCGACTACCTCTCCACCTTCATGAAGATCGGCACGATCTTCATGCTCGCCGCCGCCATCATCTTCGTGCGGCCCGAGATCAGCGTCCCCGCATTCAGCGAATTCGCCGGAAACCCGGCGGGTGGCCCCGTCGTTCCTGGGTCTCTGTTCCCGTTCCTCTTCGTCACCATCGCGTGTGGCGCGCTGAGCGGGTTCCACGCGCTGATCGCATCCGGAACCACTCCAAAGCTCCTCGAGAAGGAACGCCAGGCCCGGTTCATCGGCTACGGCGGAATGCTGATGGAAAGCTTCGTCGCGATCATGGCCCTCGTCGCTGCAATCTCGATCGACCGCGGCCTGTACTTCGCAATGAACGTCTCCGCCGCGAACACCGGCGGGACGATCGAAGGCGCCGTCGCGTTCGTCAACTCGCTAGGCCTCACCGGCGTGAACCTCACCCCTGAGCTGCTCGCCGAAACGGCGAAGAACGTTGGTGAGGAAAGCATCGTCTCGCGCACCGGTGGCGCGCCGACTCTCGCCGTCGGGCTTGCGCACATCATGCAGTCGTTCATCGGCGGCACCGCGATGATGAGCTTCTGGTACCACTTCGCGATCATGTTCGAGGCGCTGTTCATCCTCACCGCCGTCGACGCAGGTACCCGGGTCGCCCGGTTCATGCTCCAGGACACGCTCGGAAATGTCATTCCCCGGTTCCGGGATGCCAGCTGGACGGTCGGTGCCTGGATCTGCACGGCCATCATGGTCGCAGCCTGGGGAGCGATCCTCATCATGGGGGTCACCGACCCACTCGGCGGGATCAATACGCTGTTCCCGCTCTTCGGGATCGCGAACCAGTTGCTCGCCGCAATCGCCCTCGCTGTCTGCCTCGCCATCGTCGCCGACCGCGGGTACTTCAAGTACCTATGGGTCGTCGCCCTGCCGCTCGCGTTCGCAACCGTGGTCACGGTCACCGCGTCGCTGTACAAGATCTTCTCGCCGGTCCCGGCCGTCGGGTACTGGGCGCAGAACGCCGCGTTCCGCAACGCGCTCGAGCAAGGGGAAGAGAGCTTCGGCACCGCGCCGACGAGGGCGGCCATGGAAGCGGTCGTGCGCAACACGTTCGTCCAGGGCACGCTGTCGATCCTCTTCGTCACCCTCACCGTCATCGTGATCGGGATCGCGGTGTACCGCACCATCCGAGCGTTCCAGAACGGTGGAGGTATCAACACCGAGGACCCGATCGTGCCGTCGAGGATCTTCGCCGGTTCCGGGATCTGGTCCAGCAAGGCCGAGAAACGTATCCAGAAAGAGTGGGATGCTCTCCCCGTCGAGCGTCGCCGGGTGAAAGCGAGGCACGAATGAACGTTCTCCAGGCCGGCCTCACCGCCGCCGGGCGCTACGTGAAGGCGGTGATGGGCGACAACGCGTACGAGGTATACCTCGCCCACCATGCAGTCACGCACCCCGATACGCCGCCGATGCCTGAACGTGTGTTCTGGCGTGAACGCGACGACGAGCAGGACCGCAACCCGCAGGGACGCTGCTGCTGACACCGTGAGAGGATCGGATGCCGCGGCATCCGGTCTCAACGCATCCCCGTTCACAGACAAGAAGCGGTCGGCCGGCGAAAAGCCGGCCGACCGCTGTATTGTCTCGGTCAGAGGTACTCAGACGCGGTCGCGATCCGTTCCGCGAACCGTGGTGTCTCCCTCGAGTTCGATCTCTTCGTGAGCGACCTCTTCCGACACGCTCTGCTGCTCGGTGACCGTGTCCTTGTCGAGGCGGACGCGTTCGACAGGAACGGTCTCCTTCTCGATGACCACGCGCTCCTCTGTGAGCGTGACTTCGTGCTCCTCGTTGCTGAGGTCAGGGCCCGACATGGCGTCGCCGACGTTGGCATCCGTGATCGGCTCGCGCTCGAGCCGGACCTCCTCGCGCTGCACCGGAACCGTGACGTTCTGCTGCTCGGTGACGACGTACTTGCGGAGCCGTGCCTTGCCCGTCTGGACTTTCTGGGTGCCGACGTTCAGCTGCTGCTCGGAGCGGGTCATGGCGGAGTCGGTGTTCGGACCGGAGGTGTCCTGTCCTGGGCCGCCGACGGTGTCCCTCCTGCTGGTGTCTGTGTAGTCGGCGGTGTCGGTGTCGCGGTAATCGGCCCCGGCATAGCTGGAGCTCATGCCGTAGTACTCGTAGAGCTTCTCCTGGTCGACCGTGGAGAGCTCGCCGTCCACGTCGATGCGCGGAGCATCCTTGACGAACGCCTTGTCATACGGGACGCGAAGGGTGTCGCCGTCCGGGGTTGCGTTCTCGAGGGGCACGAACGACTCGCTTGTGCCGAAGAAACCGGTGTTGACGCTGGCCCAGACTGGGCGGCCGTCGTCGGGGTCGACGTATACCTGGCCGACCTTGCCGATCTTGTCTCCGTCGTTGTCGTACGCGGTTGCGCCGATGACGGCGTCGATAGAGCTGGTCTCAATCATCGTGAATCTTCCTTTGCTCGACTGTTTTTTTCGCTCAGGGGGCATCAGGCGAGAGACAACAGCCCGGGGTGGGTGCTGCTGGCACAGTCAGTATGCGACGGGATGGCATTGAACCCCGCGGGGCTTGACACTCGATCCTCGGTGCCAGAACATATGCCGCCATCGACCCGGTACAGATCACACCGGGTACGCCGCTGTCAATGTCGGCTGTCAATGACCGTTTCTTCGCGAGCCGGTGCATTATTAACCAATGTCTCAACAACGCGTCGATCCCTCAACACAGGCCGATCCGTCCGCTAAACGCGTCGCCAACCATTGGCCGTGGATTTCGGGAGGAATCGCGCTCGCACTCGGCGTTATCCTCGCCGTTCTCATCATGCAGCGCGCCAACGAACTGCCGTTCGCGCTCGACTCCGAGTGGAGCGAAGAGGTCTTCGATGACGATCGGCTTCCCATCCTCGAATGGCTCTCGTATGGCATGAACTGGCTCGGCGGAGGTGTTTTCGCCACGTTCATTCTGCCGATCGTCGTCGTGATTGTTTTGCTGATCATGAAACGGCCGTGGTCGGCGTTGTTCTTCGCGCTGGCGTCGCTCGCCAGCGTCGCCGTCGTGCAGCTTCTGAAGAACCTGGTCGACCGCGCCCGCCCCGAGGAGATGCTCGTCCTGAGCGATCACGGGTCCTTCCCCTCAGGCCATGCGGCGAACGCGGCGACCATGGCGGTCGCCCTCGGCATCATTTTCCCGAGGCTTTGGGTCTGGATCGCGGGCGCGGTCTGGGTCGCCCTGATGATGTTCTCCCGCACCTACCTCGGCGTGCACTGGCTCACCGACACCATCGGCGGTGCCCTGCTCGGCGCGGGGGTCGTGCTCATCCTCTGGGCACCGTTCGCTGCCAAGATCTCAGGTGAACCGATACGGAAGAAATCGCCGGCCATCCCCGACCGTAAGGAATCGGTGGCGTGACGTCGGCCCGCGAGCAGGCGGATGCCGCCGCGCGCGACTGCGGCGTCGGCATCCGGCCGGCACGGGCGTTGAAGGACTTTGCCGAGATCTCCCGGCTGCTCGATGAGACCTGGGGCCGTGGAGCAGGTGCCGACCCGTCGTTCGTTCAGGCCATCGCCCACGCGGGGAACACCGTGCTGCTTGCTGAACGGGAGGGAGCGACGGTCGGCGCCCTCGTCGGCGTGCTGGGCTGGGATGGCGGGCTGCACGTGCACTCGCACGTGACCGCTGTGACCCCGGCCGCCCGCGGCGGCGTCGGCTTCGCCCTCAAACTGGCCCAGCGTGCGCTCGCCCTCGATCACGACGTGCGCGAGGTGCGCTGGACGTTCGACCCGCTCATCCGCCGCAACGCCCACCTCAACCTGGAGAAGCTCGGCGCGACGGTGCGCGCGTACCTTCCCGACTTCTACGGCCGCCTCGACGATTCCATTTCGGGCGCCGATGCGAGCGACCGATTCGAGGTGAGCTGGCAGCTGGACTCGCCGGGTGTCGACTCGGCTATCTCGCGGGTGCTCGCGCGGGCGTCTTCGCCCGGCGCGGGTGAAAAAGAGCCAGCGCCCGGCGCGAACACCGGCGCGGAGCCCGCTGCCCACGACCACGGCATCCGTTTTGAGCTCCACGAGGACTTCGAGACCCTGCGGTGGAACAACCCGGATGCCGCAGCCGAGTTCCGGGAGGCATCCCGCGCCGTCTTCGTGCCCGCTTTCGAGGAGGGCCTCTCGGTCGAGTTCGTGAACGGCGGCTACCTGTTCACGTAGGGTGACCCCAGCGGTGACACGCTAAGGTCAGGCCATGAAGGTCGAATCGATCACCCTCCACCGTGTCGGGATGCCACTCGTCCGCCCCTTCGAGACGAGTTTCGGCCGTGAAACCGAGCGGGTTGTTCTGCTCGTGCACCTCGTCACCGACGTCGGCGAGGGCTGGGGCGAGTGCGTGGCCGGGAAAACGCCCGGGTACAGCTCCGAGTATGTCGAGGGTTGTGCGCACGTGATCGAACACCATCTCGCCCCGCTGCTCTTTCGCGCCCCCCACGTCAGGGCGGCCGACCTCGAGCGGCTGTTCGCCCCGGTCGTCGGACACCGCATGGCAAAGGCGGCGCTTGAAGCCGCCGTCCTCGATGCCGAGCTGAGGGCATCCGGAATCAGCTTCGCCCACTACCTGGGCGCCGTCCGCACCGAGGTTGACTGCGGCGTCTCCGTCGGCATCAGCCCGTCGATCGATGAACTGCTCACCGAAGTGCAGGGGTACGTCGACGCTGGCTACCGCCGCATCAAACTGAAGATCAAGCCGGGCTGGGATTTTGAACCGGTCCGCAGGGTGCGTGACCTGCTCGGACCGGATGCCGCCCTGCAGGTTGACGCGAACACCGCGTACACGCGGGAGGACATCGCGCACCTCAGCCGCCTCGACGATTCCGGGCTGCTTCTCATTGAGCAGCCGTTCGACGAGGAGGACATCGCCTCGCACGTGGTGCTCGCCCAGGCGATCGAGACGCCGGTGTGCCTCGACGAGTCCATCGTCTCGGTCGGTGTCGCGATCGACGCGATCGACCGCGGCGCCACCTCGATCGTCAACATCAAGCCCGGACGGGTCGGCGGCTACCTGCCTGCGGTCGCGATCCACGACGCCTGCCGTGCCCGCGGCATCCCCGTCTGGTGCGGCGGGATGCTCGAAACTGGCATCGGCCGGGCGATGAACGTGGCGCTCGCCGCGCTGCCCGGGTTCACCCTCCCGGGGGATACCAGTGCGTCCGACCGGTACTACGCCGAAGACCTCACCGAACCGTTCGTGCTCGACGACGGCCGGCTCGCCGTGCCGACCGGCCCGGGCTCCGGGGTGACCGTGCGCACCGAGCTCGTCCGGGAGTGGGGGCTGCAGCCGCCGGTGCTCCTGACGGAACGGTAGTGAGCGAGTGGTCGCGCTGCCTGCGGCCCCTGGTCGCCCGTTCCGGTCGGTCTCACCCGGTGTGCCGTGTTCCGGTCCGTATTGGCATCGCGGCCCAGCATCCCGGTACGGTTCCAGAGGGCGCCACTACGACCCGCGGCTCCGCGCAACGAAAGGCAGCAATGACGAACGTCCTCGGCACGAACTGGTCAGGCAATCACGCATACCGCGCTGCCCGCATTGAAGCGCCGGCCAGTGTCAGCGACGTTCAGGACCTGCTTCGCGGGGCAACGGCGGTGCGGGCGTTGGGGACCCGGCACTCGTTCAACACCATCGCCGACTCGGCCGACCTGCTGATCTCGACCGAGCTGCTGCGTGCCGAGCCGGTCCTCGATGCGGAGGACCGCACGGTGACCGTGGGCGCGGGCATCCGTTACGGGGACCTCGCGGCACAGCTGCAGGAATCCGGGTGGGCGCTGCCGAACCTCGCATCGCTTCCGCACATCTCTGTCGGCGGTGCCATCGCCACCGGGACGCACGGTTCGGGTAACCGGATTCCGTCACTCGCAGCCTCCGTCGCGGCCCTGGAACTCGTCCTGGCCTCGGGGGAGGTGCTGCAACTGCGCCGCGGCGACCCGGACTTCGACGGTGCCGTCGTCAGCCTCGGCGCTCTCGGGATCGTCACCCGGGTCACGCTCGACATCGAGCCAACCTTCGACATCGAGCAGTCCGTGTTCGAGCGACTCCCGTTCGCCGCGGTGGAGTCGAATTTCGACGCGATCACATTCTCGGCCTACAGTGTGTCCCTCTTCACGACCTGGCAGGATCCGGATGTTCTCGACCAGGTCTGGCTGAAGCGGCGGGCGAGCGTGGATGCGGCGGCACCGTCCGACCTGTTCGGTGCGACGGCGGCGCCGGCCGACCGGCATCCGCTGCCCGGCATCTCAGCGGTGAACTGCACCGCGCAGATGGGCGTGTCGGGAGCGTGGCTGGACCGCCTGCCGCACTTCCGGCTGGACTTCACTCCGTCGAACGGTGAAGAATTGCAGAGCGAGTTCCTCGTTCCGCGGCAGCACGCCGTCGCCGCGCTGCGCACCGTGCGGGGTCTTGCCGACCGGATCGCGCCGCTGCTGCAGGTGTGCGAAGTGCGGACGTTTGCCGCAGACAGCCTGTGGCTGAGCGGCGCCTATGGCACGGATGCCGTTGGGCTGCATTTCACCTGGCTCAGGAAACAATCCGACGTCGAGGCGCTGCTGCCGGTGCTTGAGGCGGCGCTCGCGCCCTTCGCTGCCCGTCCGCACTGGGGCAAGCTGTTCTCCGCCGATGCCGCGGCGCTGGAACGCGTGTATCCGCGGCTCCCGGAGTTCCGGGCGCTCGCCGCACGGCTCGACCCCGAGCGTGTGTTCGTGAATGAGTTCCTGGAGCGGACAGTGCTGCCCGCCTGATCCGGCGGTGACGGTGTTCCGAACTTCGGAGATTTTCGTGGATTTGTGTCGCCGGTTCCGGAAATGCGAGCTTTACGGAGCTTTCTCCGAAGTTGTGAAGGGTGTCGGGCGATCTACGCAATCCCTCTGTCGAAACCTCTGGCGAAAAGGTGCCGATGGTTAGGCTCAACCCATGAGCGACGCCACCCGATCAGACCCCCTTGCCGCAGCACGAGCCGAAGCCGCTGCCCTCGCCGCGGCAGCCGAGCAGGCCCAGGCTGCTGCGGCTGCGGCTCTGAAACGGCTCGAGGACGCAGCCGCGGCAGCAGAAGCCGAGGCAACGGCAGCGCAGGCAACCCCCGCGGATGCCGTACCACCGGCACCCGCCGCACCACCGGCATCCGCCGTGCCTGGACCCCTCGGCGCCGACGACGTCGAGAAGATCCGCGCCGGCTACAACTTTGAGGGGCCTGCCCTGCAGATGGGCGCCCTGGTCAACGGTGACGCGCTCCCAGACGTTCAGGTGCGCATCCCGCTCGCGATGATGAACCGGCACGGGCTCGTCGCCGGAGCGACCGGCACCGGCAAGACCCGCACCCTGCAGGGGCTCGCCGAGCAGCTCAGCGCCCACGGCGTGCCGGTCTTTGCCGCTGACATCAAGGGCGACCTGTCGGGGATGGCTCAGCCGGGTGAGGGCAACGAGAAACTGCTGGCCCGCACCAGGGGGATCGGCCAGGACTGGACTCCTGACAGCTTTCCGCTGGAGTACTTCTCACTCGGCGGTGTCGGCAGGGGAGTACCCATCCGGGCGACGATCGCCGGATTCGGACCGATCCTGCTGAGCAAGGTGCTCGGACTCAACGACACGCAGGAATCCAGCCTCGGCCTCGTCTTCCACTACGCCGACCGATCAGGGCTGCCGCTGCTCGACCTGACCGACCTCCGCGCCGTGCTCACATTCCTCGCGAGCGATGAGGGCAAAACCGAGCTCAAGGATCTCGGCGGTCTCTCGAGCGCTACCGTCGGGGTCATCCTGCGCGAGCTCATCATCTTTGCCGACCAGGGCGCCGACGTGTTCTTCGGCGAACCCGAGATCGACACGGCAGAGTTCCTCCGCAACACCGCCGACGGCAAAGGCATCATCAGCCTGCTCGAAGTGCCCGGAGTGCAGGACAAACCGGCCCTCTACTCGACGTTCCTCATGTGGCTGCTGGCTGACCTGTTCAACGACCTGCCCGAGGTCGGTGACCTGGACAAGCCCAAACTGGTCTTCTTCTTCGACGAGGCCCACCTGCTGTTCCAGGACGCGTCAAAAGACTTCCTCGCCCAGATCACCCAGACCGTCCGTCTCATCCGTTCGAAGGGCGTCGGCATCTTCTTCGTGACGCAGACGCCAAAGGATGTCCCCGGCGACGTGCTCGCGCAACTGGGCTCGCGCGTGCAACACCAGTTGCGCGCTTTCACTCCCGACGATGCGAAGGCGCTCCGTGCCACCGTCTCGACCTACCCGAACTCCGGCTACGACCTCGAGGAGACGCTGACAGTGCTCGGCACCGGCGAAGCCATCGTCACGGTGATGAACGAGAAGGGCGCCCCGTCACCGGTCGCCTGGACGCGCCTCCGCGCACCGCAGGGACTGATGTCGCCGAGTCCGGATGCCGCCATCGACGCAGCCGTCGCGGCATCCGCTCTGCTGCCCAGATACGGCACACCCGTCGACCGGGAGTCCGCGCGCGAAATCCTCGCAGCGAAGATGGAAGCCGCGAGTTCGGCTGCGGCCGCTGAGGAAGCAGCCCTGGAACAGGCCAAGGCTGAGGCGGAGTACGCGAAGCAGAAGGCGGCGATGGACAAGGCGCAGGCAGCGGCGCAGAAGAAAGCCGACGCCGAGTATGAGCGGCTGGTGCGCAAAACCCGGGGCACCGGCCGGCGCACGAGCACCCGCAAACAGAAGACCGTGCTCGAAGAAGTTCTCGGCTCCCCGGCGACGAAGACGATCCTCACCGGTGTCGTCGAGGGGATCTTCGGGACCCGCAGGCGACGCTAGCGGATATTTGGGCGGTCATCCTCCGGGTCCAACGAGCAGGTGACATCCGTTCGCTTCTTCTGCGATCCGGGCGACTTTGAGCATGGCGCGCTCGCCGTGCCACAGCACCGGCTGCAAGTGTGATGAGGGCGTGGAGAACGCGGTGCCCACCGGGTGAGGTGCCAGCGGCGAACGTATTCGTCGAGCGTCGCGGTCTGCCAGGTCATGCGTTTCAGCTTTCGAGGGTCGATCCCGCCGACTGTACTCCGACTGTGGGTAAGCTCAGGCGCGTGATGCACATTCGACCGTTCGAGCCCACTGACCGTGCGGATATCGCCGACATTTGCGTCAGGACCGGGGACAACGGGCAGGATGCCACGGGGCTGCACTCTTCGGACGGTCTCCTTCCCGACATCTACGCCCTCCCGTACGCCGACCACGAGCCGGAGTTGGCCTTCGTTGCCGACAACGGCGAGCGCGCGGTCGGATACATCGTCGGCACGGGAAACACGAGGACTTTCGCCGAGTGGTTCAGCGCCGAATGGTGGCCGACGGTCGCCGGGAAGTACCCAAGCGACGGAGAACTCGAACGCTCGATCATCGCCTCGGCGCACAACCCGGAGCGGATGCTCATCGCCGCCGTCGACGAGTATCCCGCCCACCTGCACATCAACCTTCTCCCCGAAGCGCAGGGCCAGGGACTGGGCCGCCGGCTCATCGAGACGCTGGCGGCGGCGCTTGCCGAGCGGGGCGTCCAGGGGCTGCATCTCGTCGTCGGCACCGGGAACACGGATGCCCAGGCCTTCTACCGTCGCGTCGGATTCACCGAACTAGCGTCAAATGAGGGCGGGATCGTGTTGGGGATGAAACTCGCCTAAGGCATCCGGCTGGGGCGGCGCTCGAACCAGTAGAGCATCTCCGGTCGCGTGCTCTGGAGCTCGTCGAGCGTGACCGGGTGGTCGACGTGTTCGATGGGCGCCATGGTCAGGTGCGAGGCGATGCGGTTGATGTCGTTGCGCGACCAGTACTCGCCGCGCATGCGCATGAGTGGGCGGCCGGCGGCATCCAGGACGAACATCTGAAGCCGGGACTGTGAAGCCATCGTGCGATGCATCTCGAGCATGACCACGCGGCCGATCGAGGTGAGGGGCACGCGATTGGTGCCGAAGAAGAATCGCCGTTCGAGCAGGTGCGTCGGCGTCACGCTGACGCACACGCGAAGATAGCGGATCACACCGAGCAGCACGGCGGCGAGAACCACCGTCTGGACGGTGACCACCCATACCCAGTCACCGGTCGGAATGGTGAGCCAGTAGAGCACGAGCAGCACAGGCACACTCAGCGCGAGCAGCGCCGAAATGCCTTGCGCGAGGAGCCCCTGGCGCACGCGAACGGTCACCACCACATCTTCAGTTTCAATCGTCACGTTGCGCCCCCGCTTCGACATTCATTCTGGCGCATGAACATACGAATCGGGTAGCCACCCATACGGGGATTCGTTCACATGACGAAACATCACGAAAAGCCCAACACGCTTTTGTTTCCGACCGCAGAAACGCCCACCGTCTGCGGTGGGCGTTTCTGGTTGTGCAATTGGCGGAGAATGGGGGATTCGAACCCCCGAGGGCGTTAACCCAACACGCTTTCCAAGCGTGCGCCATAGGCCACTAGGCGAATTCTCCTGGCCGGTTTTGACGTTCGCACGTTTTCAACCTCAGCTATCCTATCGTGCTTGCGGAGAGCATCCGACCGCATGGCCCAGCGCGCGCAACCACCGGTCCGGATGTCGTAGAATGGATGTCGGCTCCCCGCGTGGCGCCATCCAGGCCAACTCCCCCAGGACGGAAACGTAGCAAGGGTAACCGGGCTCTGGCGGGTGCGCGGGGAGTCTTATACGTTAACTGGCCGTCAAGGGTAACCGGGGCTGCGCCGTTATGCCGAGGTGCGCGGGGAGTCTTATACGTTAACTGGCCGTCAAGGGTAACCGGGGCTGCGTCGTTATGCCGAGGTGCGCGGGGAGTCTTTTACGTTAACCGCACCGGGCCCGGACGCGTGAGTTCATCCGCTCCGGACGGATGCATGCGGCGCAACGGGTGTCTTCGACCGCAATGGGTGTTCCAGCGGCCCAGCGCGTGTCAACTCCGGCGGCAGCCCTATCGGCAGCCGCACCCCGCTTCCTAAGATGAGCGCATGGCTCCCCAGACGGAAGACACCGAATCACTCGAACTCATCGACGCCTGGTGGAGAGCCGCCAACTACCTTTCAATCGGGCAGATCTACCTGCTGGATAATCCGCTGCTGCGAGAACCGCTCACCGCAGACCACATCAAACCCCGACTTCTCGGGCACTGGGGCACGACGCCCGGCCTCAACTTCGTCTACGCGCACCTCAACCGGGTGATCCGTGAGCGCAGCCAGCCGATGCTCTACATCGCAGGTCCCGGGCACGGCGGCCCCGGCATGGTCGCCAACGCCTATCTCGAGGGAACATACTCCGAGTTCTACGCGCGAATCAGCGAGGACGAAGAGGGGTTGCGGCGGCTCTTCCGCCAGTTCTCGTTCCCCGGCGGCATCCCGAGCCATGTGGCCCCGGAGACGCCCGGGTCGATCCATGAGGGTGGCGAACTGGGCTACGCGCTGAGCCACGCCTACGGCGCCGCCTTCGACAACCCCGACCTCATCGTCGCCGCCGTGGTCGGTGACGGGGAGGCCGAGACCGGTCCGCTCGCAACGAGCTGGCACTCGAACAAGTTCATCGAGCCCCTGCAGGATGGCGTCGTGCTGCCGATCCTGCACCTCAATGGGTACAAGATCGCGAACCCCACGGTCCTCGCCCGCATCCCCGAAGAAGAACTCCTCGACCTGATGCGTGGTTACGGCCACAACCCGTACCTCGTCTCCGGCGGATTCGACGGCGAAGATCCCATGCTCGTGCACGCCCGCATGGCCGAAACGCTCGACGCGGTGATGGATGAGATCGCGGCGATCAAGCGGACCGCCGCCGAGCGGCACGAGGCGGGCGAGGAGTTCGAGCGACCGCGCTGGCCGATGATCATCCTCCGCACACCGAAGGGCTGGACCTGCCCGGCCGTGATCGACGGCGAACCCGTCGAGAACACGTGGCGCGCGCACCAGGTTCCGCTTGCGAACGCGCGCGACACCGCCGAGCACACGAAGATCCTCGAGGACTGGCTGAATTCGTACCGTCCAGACACACTCTTCGACACCGACGGCCGGTTGCGCGAGGATGTCGCCGCCCTGGCCCCGGCCGGGAACCTGAGGATGAGCGCGACCGCCCACGCCAACGGTGGGCTCCTCCGCCGCGACCTCGACCTGCCCGACTTCCGCGAGTACGCCGTCGAGGTCGCGGCCCCGGGCGCGACGACAGCGGAGGCGACGAAAGTGCTCGGCATCTGGCTGGCCGACGTGATCGCCGAGAACCCGCACAACTTCCGCATTTTCGGGCCCGACGAAACGGCATCCAACCGCCTCGCGCCCGCCGTGTACGAGCACACCGGCAAACAGTGGAACGCCGAACTGCTGCCGGTCGACAAGAACCTCTCCAGGGCGGGCCGGGTGATGGAGGTGCTCAGCGAACACCAGTGCCAGGGCTGGCTCGAGGGATACCTGCTCACCGGGCGGCACGGCCTGTTCAACTGTTATGAAGCGTTCATCCACATCGTCGACTCGATGTTCAACCAGCACGCCAAGTGGTTGAAAACCTCACGCGAGATCCCCTGGCGCCTGCCTGTCTCGAGCCTCAACTACCTGCTGTCGAGCCACGTCTGGCGCCAGGACCACAACGGCTTCAGCCACCAGGACCCCGGCTTCATCGACCACGTCGTCAACAAGAAGGCTGATGTCGTGCGGGTCTACCTGCCACCGGATGCCAACACGTTGCTCTCGACGTACGACCACGTCCTCCGCTCGGTCGATTACGTCAATGTCGTCGTCGCCGGCAAACAGCCGCAGGCGAACTGGCTCACCATGGACGAAGCCATCGCCCACTGCAGCCGCGGCCTGGGGATCTGGGACTGGGCCGGCAGCGAGGTGCCCGGCACCGAGCCGGACGTCGTCCTCGCCTGCGCCGGCGACGTGCCGACCCTGGAGACGCTCGCTGCGGCATCCATCCTGCGTGAGCGGCTGCCCGAGCTGAAGGTCCGCGTCGTCAACGTGACCGACCTGATGCGGTTGCAGGCGGCGTCCGAGCACCCCCACGGCCTGTCCGACGCCGAGTACGACACGATCTTCACTACCGAAAAGCCCGTCGTCTTCGCCTACCACGGGTACCCGTGGCTCATCCACCGGCTGACCTACCGGCGCACCGGCCACCCCAACCTGCACGTGCGCGGATACAAGGAAGAGGGCACGACGACGACCCCGTTCGACATGGTCATGCTCAACGACCTCGACCGGTACCGGCTGGTCATCGATGTGATCGACCGGGTGCCCGAACTCGCCGCAACCGCCGCGGGACTGCGTCAGGAGATGCAGGATGCCCGCCTGCGCGCCCGCCAGTACACCCGCGATCATGGCGAGGACGTTCCCGAGGTGGCGAACTGGTCCTGGTCGTCCGACGGCGCTGGGGTCTCGCAGGAAGACGCCCAGGAACGAGTGGACGAAACCGGCGGCGACAACGCCTAACCCGCCAGCTCGAGACGACGACAGTACTGAGCGGTGTGCCCCGGTGTGGGGCCGTAGGGTGGAACCGTGGCAAAAAGCATCTACATAACCTCGGCCGAGGGACAGACAGGCAAGTCGACGATCGCGCTCGGCACCCTCGACACTCTCTCGCACCAGGTTCAGCGCGTCGGCGTGTTCCGTCCGATCGCGCGGTCGACGTCTGAACGCGACTACGTCGTCGAACTGCTGCTCAACCACGACAGCGTCGACCTCGACTACGACGAGTGCATCGGCGTCACCTACGACGCCGTCCACGAGGATGCCGATGCGGCGCTGTCGCACATCGTCGAGCGATACAAGGCGGTTGAGTCGAAGTGCGACGCCGTCGTCATCCTCGGTTCGGACTTCACCGACGTCGGCAGCCCGACTGAACTGGGTTACAACGCCCGGATCGCCACCAACCTCGGTGCCCCGGTGCTGCTCGTGCTCGGCGGCCGGTCGAATCAGGGCTCGGGCGAACGCCTCGGCCAGGCCGACCCTCGGAGTGCGCACCAGATGGGCGACATTGCAGAGCTTGCGCTTCTTGAACTGAAGAACGCCCACGCCACCCTCCTCGCCGTCATCGCGAACCGTGTTGACGCCGACCACCTCGGCGAGGTCACCGCTGCGATCGAGAAGGCGGAACCGGGTGTGCCGGTCTGGGCCATCCCCGAAGACCCGTACCTCATCGCGCCGAGCATGGAATCGATCATGCGCGCAACCGACGGCGTGCTCCTCAAAGGTGACCCGGGGCTCCTCGGCCGCGAGGCGCTCGGCGTGGTCGTCGCAGGCATGGGCATGGTCAACGTGCTGCCACGGCTCATCGAGGGCGCCGTTCTCGTCGTCGCCGGCGACCGCACCGAAGTCCTGCTGGCCGCAATGATGGCGCAGAGCTCAGGCACGTTCCCGTCCATCGCCGGCATCGTGCTCAACGGCGGGTTCGACCTGCCCGAACCGGTCGAGCGTCTCCTCGACGGACTCCCGCAAACGCTGCCGATCATCCGGACCAACCTCGGCACCTATGACACGATCGTCGCGATCACCCGCACCCGCGGACGCCTCGCCGCCGACTCCCAGCGCAAGTATGACGCCGCACTCGCCCTGTTCGAGAAGAATGTCGACGCCGAAGGGCTGGTCCGGCTGCTCGAGTTGAGCCGCACCGATGTCGTCACCCCGCTCATGTTCGAGTACGGGCTCCTCGAACGCGCCCGTGCGAACACCAAGCACATCGTCCTCCCCGAGGGCGACGACGACCGGATCCTCCGCGCCGCCCACACCCTCCTGGCTCGCGGCGTCGCCCAGCTCACCATCCTGGGTGAACCGTTCGAGGTGCGTTCCAGGGCCATCGAGCTCGGGCTCGACATCTCCGCCGCCGAAGTGCTCTCGTCGCACGACCCGGTGCTCGGGCTGAAGTTCGCCGAGGAGTACGCCAGGATCCGCGCCCACAAGGGTGTCACGCTCGACCAGGCGCGCGACCAGGTCAGCGACGTATCGTACTTCGGCACGATGATGGTGCATCTCGGCCTCGCCGACGGCATGGTCTCCGGCGCTGCACACACGACGGCGCACACCATCCGCCCCGGGTTCGAGATCATCAAGACGAAACCCGGCGTCAATGTCGTCTCGTCGGTGTTCCTCATGGCGCTCGAGGACCGCGTGCTCGTCTACGGCGACTGTGCGGTGATCCCCGACCCGGATTCGTCACAGCTCGCTGACATCGCGATCTCCTCCACCGAAACCGCTGTGCGGTTCGGCATCGACCCCCGTGTCGCGATGCTGTCGTACTCCACCGGCGAATCCGGCTCAGGAGCCGACGTCGAGAAGGTGCGTGAGGCCACCGCTCTTGTTCGGTCGCGTCGGCCTGACCTCCTCGTCGAAGGACCGATCCAGTACGACGCCGCAGCGGATGCCGCGGTCGGCGCGTCGAAGATGCCCGGCTCAGAGGTGGCCGGTCGAGCCACGGTCTTCATCTTCCCCGACCTCAACACGGGCAACAACACGTACAAGGCCGTGCAGCGCTCGGCCGGTGCCGTCGCCATCGGTCCCGTGCTCCAGGGACTCAACAAGCCGATCAACGACCTCTCCCGCGGTGCCCTCGTGCAGGACATCGTCAACACCGTCGCCATCACGGCGATCCAGGCGCAAGGTGACGTCCCAGTATGAGCACAATCCTCGTCGTCAACTCGGGATCGTCGTCGTTCAAGTACCAGCTGATCGACATGGACACCGAGCAGATGCTCGCAACGGGGCTCGTCGAACGCATCGGTGAAAGTACCGGTCGCTCGGTGCACACGATTCCGTGGGATGCCGTGCCCTCGGTCGACCGGACGGATGCTCCGCAGACGACGGAGCGGGACCTCCCGATCCCCGACCACACCGCCGGATTCCGGGTCATGCTCGATGCGTTCGAAGCGCACGGGCCGTCGCTCAAACGGCATCCGCTTCGAGCAGTGGGCCATCGGGTCGTCCACGGCGGCAAACGGTTCTTCGAACCGACCCTCATCACCGATCTCGTGAAGATCAACATCGAGGAGCTCTCCGAACTCGCGCCGTTGCACAACCCGGCGAACCTGCAGGGCATCGAGGCCGCGCAGAAAGCCTTCCCCGACATCCCGCACGTTGCCGTCTTCGACACAGCATTCCACCAGACCCTGTCGCCGGCTGCATACAGCTACGCCATCGACACCACGCTGGCCGACAAGCATCGACTGCGGAAATACGGCTTCCACGGCACCTCGCACAAGTTCGTTTCCGAGCAGGCTGCGGCCTTCGTCGGCCGCCCGCTCGGCGAGCTCAACCAGATCGTCCTCCACCTGGGCAATGGGGCGTCGGCGACCGCTGTCGCCGGCGGCCGTTCGGTCGAGACCTCGATGGGGCTGACGCCGCTGGAAGGCCTCGTCATGGGCACGCGCTCTGGCGACATCGACCCGGCTGTCCTCATCCATCTGCACCGCCGCACAGGGATAAGCTTCGACGAGCTCGACACGCTGCTCAACCGAAAGAGCGGCCTGCTCGGGATGTCGGGTGCCGGCGATATGCGCGATGTGCTGGAACGGTCGGCTGGGGGCGACGAGAAAGCGTCCATCGCCTTCGACGTCTACATTCACCGGCTCAAGGGGTACATCGGAAACTACCTGGCGCAACTCGGCCACGTCGACGTCATTTCGTTCACCGCCGGAGTGGGGGAGAACGCCGCAGCCGTACGCAAGGCGGCGCTGTCGGGTCTCACCCGGCTCGGCATCCGTCTTTCGGACGAACGCAACGAAGAGCGATCGCGCGATGCGCGGCGCATCTCAGCGGATGACTCAGATGTCACCGTGCTGGTGATACCGACGAACGAGGAACTCGAGATCGCCCGGCAGACACTGTCGGTCGTATGACCGGCATCAGTTCGGCGGAGCGCACACCCCGCTGGTTCGGTTATCGGGCGGACGTCGCGTTCCAGGTCGCAATGCTTCTGCTCGTGGCCGCAGCGATCGCCGTCTCGGTAGCCTTCGACCCTGCGCCGCTGCAGACCGTCGCGTCCGTCATCGCCGTGGCCATCTTCGGGACGGCGACCGTGCTCGCCCTCATTCTCGGTCGTTTCGACACGGTCTGGCTGCTCGTCGTTCCTGTCCTCGACATGATCGCGCTCATCGTCCTGCGGCAGCTGCCGCAGGACCACGTGCACGCCATCGGATACCTGGCGATTCTCCCGGCGCTGTGGCTGGGCTGGTCGGGGCGCGCGCCGTTCGCCGCGCTGGCCGTGGTGCTCTCCGTCGGGCTGATCGAGCTCCCAGGGCTGAGCAACACCGAGTCTCTCGATCTCGAACACGCGCTACGGAATCTGCTCGTCCCGTCCGTGGTCGCGATCGCCACCACCAGCACGTACCTGGCAGTCCGGCTCATGCGGTCGATCATCCGGTCCCTGGTCAGCCTGGAGAAGAGAACCGCTGAGGCGCTTGAACAACAGCAACGGGCGTCGAAGCTGATCGACGCCATCGTCGACGCCGTCGATACGGGGGTTCTCGCATTCGATGCCGACGGCAACCAGCTCCTGGTGAACCGACGGGCGAAGAATCATCCGTTGGTCGTCGAAGCCGGCGTCGCCAGTCTCGAACTGGAAGCAGAGGGTTTCCTTTACGAACTGGACCGGGTCACACCGATTCCAGCAGGAGACGGGATCATCGGGCGAGCGCTTCAGGGTGAGGAGTTTGGTGACCGGATCGCCTGGGTCGGTTCTCCAGACAACCGCCAGTACGCTGTCTCGGCGTCGGCACGCGCCCTGTTTGACGCGGAAGGAAATTTCGCCGGCACGGTGATCGCCATGAACGATGTGACCTCATACCTCGAGATCATCGCGGCGAAGGATGATTTCGTCGCGTCGGTGTCGCACGAGCTTCGCACACCGTTGGCGGCGATCGTCGGGTACCTGGAACTCATCGAGGATGACGAGGGCGACGTTCCCGAGAACGTTCGCAAGCACCTGTCGGTGATCGACCGCAACACGCAACGGCTCCAGCGGCTCATCACCGACCTCCTGGCGACGGCCAGTGAAGGCGACCAGGACATGAAAATCGAACGCCGGCCAAGGGACATCCGCCAGTTGTGCGAGGTCGTTCTCGAGGGGTTCGCGAAAACCGCACGGAATTCACAGGTCCGGCTTCACCTGCACGCCCCGGATGCCGCACCGGCGATGGTCGACGAGGCCCGGATGCGCCAGGCAATCGGCAACCTGGTGTCGAACTCGATCAAGTTCAGCCCGGCCGGCACCGTCGACGTGACCGTTTCGGCGGTGGACGGTTCGGTCGTCGTCTCCATTGCGGACACCGGTGTGGGCGTCCCCGCAGGCGAGCTGGAGGCGATCATGTCCCGCTTCTACCGGGCGACGACGGTGCGTGAGCACTTCCCCGGGATGGGACTCGGCCTCTCAGTGAGCAGGGCGATCATTGAGGCGCACGACGGCTCCATCGATATCCTCAGCGAGGACGAGCGGGGCACGACGGTTACCGTGACCCTTCCCGCACAGTAACGGCAGGCTCTTCCAGGAATCCGGCGCGCGTCATGACGCCCCACTCCTGCTTGGTTCCGCGCAGGGCAGCCCACCAGCCCTGCAGCCGCCAGACCGCGGTCAGCTGGCGGTAGCCAAGGTTCTCGACGAACGCGGCCCAGATGCAGCTGCCGAGGTCACGCCAGCGGTCGTAACGGTGGAAGGATGCTTCCTCGACGACCAGCGCGGCGAGGGTGACGAAGAACCCGTACGCGTAGGAGACAAGCAGGAACATCAGGCCGTACCCAGGGTCGACCAGGCCGAATGCGAGGCCGAGTGGCACGAGAATCAGGCCACTCAGTTCGAGCAGCGGGGCGAAGAGCTCGAACAGCCAGTAGAACGGCAGCGCCACCATCCCAACCACGCCGTAGCGCGGGTTGAACGTCATGCCACGGTACTTCCAGAGCACCTCCCACAGCCCGCGGTGCCAGCGCCGACGCTGCCGCGCCAGGACGCGCATCGTGGGCGGGACCTCGGTCCAGCTGACCGGCTCCGCGACGAATGTCACCCGGTACGGGCGTTTCGAACGGCGCATCAGCCGGTGGATCCGCATCACGAGTTCGAAATCCTCGCCGATGCTGTCCGCGTCGAGGCCGCCGACCTCGAGCAGGATGTCACGGCGAAACATTCCGAACGCGCCTGAGATCAGCACGAGGGCATTGAGCTGGGACCAGCCGGTGCGTCCGAGCAGGAACGCCCGCAGGTACTCGACGACCTGGATCTTGGCGAGGAGCTGGCGGGGCATGCCCACTTCGACGACGCGGCCACGGTTGACGAGGCATCCGTTCACCGCGCGCACCACACCACCGGTCGCGACCGTGTTCTCAGGGTCGTCGGCGAACGGTTTGGAGACCTTGAGCAGCGCGTCGGGGTCGATGAGCGAGTCGGCGTCGACCATCACGACGAGGTCTCGTTCGGCGAACCGGATGCCGGCGTTGAGAGTGTCGGAGCGGCCGGAGTTCTCTTTGTCGACGACGGTCAGGTCGAACTCGCTGCTGGGGGACACCCAGATCTGGCGGATGTGACCGCGGACGGGCAGGCGGACCGGGTGTTCGCGATCGTCCGGCACCAGCCCGAAGGTGTCGATGAGGATCTGCAGTGTCGCGTCGGTGCTTCCGTCGTTGACGACGATGACTTCGTGGTCGGGGTAGCGGAGGTCGAGGACGGATCGAACGGACGCAACGATCACGGTTTCTTCGTTGTACGCCGGCATCACGACGGAGATCCCCAGTGACAGTGGGGATGCCGCCATCGACCGCTCCCCGGTGAAGGAGGACCGGCGGGCGTGCTTGGCGAAATGCCGGCTCGCCAGCGCAATCAGGGCCAGGTAGGACGTGTTGATGGCGATGAAGTAGGCCAGCATCGGAATCGCGAGAAAGGCGAAGATGGCGCTCAGGATGTCGCGGGTCGCGTCCATGTCAGCCTTCGATCGGGGTTGCTGATGCCGCGCGCCGGATATCGACGTCCGGGTGATGCTTGAGATCGGTGAGTACCTCGTGCGTCCAGGCGGGCGGGAACGTGGCGAGGGCGGTGGTCGCCGCGATGCGGACTCCGGAGTGCTCGGACGATGCGGCCTCGTAGAGCGCCGGCACCGCGTCGCGTGTCTGCAGCCTCATGATCGAGCGTGCCGCCGCAATACGCACAAGCGGTTCGTCATCGGTCGCGAGGGCCCTGATGAGCCTCGGTGTGGCGCCCGGGCTCATCACATGACTGGCGAGGATCGCCGTCGTGCGCCGCACGGCGGGGTCGCTGTCGGTGAAGCCACGGCCGATCGCCGCGGCGGAGTGCTCAGCGGCCTCGAGGAGCGCAGAACCGACGACGACGGCGGGGACTCCGCTCGACGAGGGCAGGGCGGCGAGCAGCCCTGCGATCGCCTCCGGCCGGCCGCTGCGTCCGAGGGCACGGGTTGCCACCGCGCGTACCTCGTCGCTTTCGTCCTGGGCGAGTCGGATGAGGTGACTGATGGCATCCGGGTAATCGATCAACCCGAGGATCTCCGCCGCACGGGCCCGTCGAACCGGGACGGTGCTCGTCGTGCGCGAGACGGCTCTTGTGATCGTGCCACAGGCGGCCAGGACGTAGGTGAGGTTCGTGCGGGTTTCTCCGGTGACGTCGTAGAGCATCCGGGTGGCGATCGACTCGGCGTTGCGACGAGCGCGACCACGCATCGAGCGGAACACGGTGAGGCTGTTGTCCAGTGCGTCCTGCTCGGCGACCGCCGCCTGCAGGACCGCAGGGCGGATGCGTTCGGTGAGGCGTTGCAGCCTCGACCCGCGTACCCGCCGGGCGAGCCTCATCACCGTGACGAGGACGATGGCAACGACGCAGGCGATGGTGCATGCGATGAGCACCACGAACACCACGGAGCTCGGGAACAGCGTCGGCATGTCAGCCGCGCGTCAGGAGCGCATTGACTCGCGCGAGCAGCGCCCGCGGGCTGAACGGCTTGGTGACGTAATCGTCGGCGCCGACGGCGAAGCCCGCTTCGACGTCGCGCTCCTGGGCTTTGGCGGTCAGGAGGAGCACCGGTGTGGTGACCTCGGCCTGCCTCAGGGCGGAAAGTACGTCGATACCTGACATGCCCGGCATCATCACGTCGAGCACGATGCCGTCGAAGTTGCCGGTGAGTGCCTGCTGCAGGCCGCTGTTACCGTCCAAAGCCACCTGCACGTCGTATCCGGCGGATCCCAGTTTCAGAGCGATCAGATCGCGTATGTCGGCTTCGTCATCGACGACAAGAATGCGCTTTCCTGGCATTGGACCCCCGGTGAAAATTCTGTGGGGATTTCCTGCCGCGATGCAGCGCCCCCCGATCATCCTAGGGGGCGGACGCGTGCCCGCGCACGACAAGGTGGAATAGGTCAGCAAGAAACATTGCACAAGAGATGTTGTGGGTCTATTCTTGCCGCATGACCGGCTCTTCTGACACACCCCGTTCCCTTGTCGACCCCCACGCCATGCGGGCGCTCGCGCACCCGTTGCGGGTGAGGATGCTGGGCGAACTTCGGGTCTCCGGCCCCCGTTCGGTCGGGATGCTCGCCGACCTGTTCGACGAGGCCCCCGGCTCGATCAGCTATCACGTCGGTGTGCTTGCCAGGGCAGGCTTCGTGATCGAGGCGCCGGAGCGCGCCCGCGACGCCCGTGAACGCTGGTGGCAGGCTGCCGAGTCGCACACCCGCTTCGAGCCGAGCCGGCTCAACGCTGACCCGGAGACCCGCCTGGCGAGCGTCGCGATGCGGCATACCTTCGTGCAGGCGCTCAGCACCGAAGTGGGAGAGTACATCGACCTCGAGCCGACCCTTGAACCCGAATGGGTTGCCGCGGCGACGAGTGGGGACACCGTCACGTTCCTCACACCGGCTGAGCTGCGTGAGCTCTCCGACGAGGTGGAGGCGCTGGCGAGGCGCTGGGGAGCGCGCAGCCGCCCCGGGGAGCCCGGTGTCCGCGCGGCGCGTCTGATCTACAACGCTTTCGTGCGGCCGAGGTGAGCTGATGCCGACTTCTGCACTGACCGCCAGGCGTACGCCGCTGATCGGATTGCTGGCGGCCGAACTCATCTCGAAGGCCGGCAACGCCATCACCATGGTGGCCGTTCCACTGTATGTGCTCGGTTCGACCGAGTCGGCGCTCGCCACCGGCGTCGCCGGAGTCTTCACCACCGTGCCCGTCATCCTCGGCGGTGCCCTCGGCGGGGCGGTGATCGACCGGTTCGGATACCGAACGTCAAGCATCGCCGCCGACCTCTCCAGCGGCCTGACCGTTCTCGCCATCCCGGTCTTTGCGCTGACCAGCGGGCTGCCGTTCTGGCTGCTTTTGCTCCTCGTCTTCTGCAGCGGGTTGCTCGACACCCCCGGCGATACGGCGAAAACCGTCCTTCTTCCTGAACTGGCCGAGCGGGGCAACGTCCCGCTGGCACGGGCAGCCGGTGCACAGTCCGCCGTTCAGCGCAGTGCGTCGATGATCGGGGCGGCGAGCGCCGGCATCCTCGTGGCGGTGGGAGGAGCGACGAATTCGCTCCTCGTGAACGCGGCGACCTTTGCGGCATCCGCTCTCCTTATTGCTGTGTGCATCCCATCGGATGTCGCCCGGCCGTTGCGGGAGGATACGGGCGATTCGTACTGGCGGGAGTTGGCAGACGGCATCCGATTTCTCGGGCGGCAGCCGCTGCTGCGGAGCGTCGTGCTGCTCGTGATGTTCACCAACGCGATCGACATCGCCGGGATCACGGTGATCAAGCCGATCTATGCGACGGGGGAGTCGGACTCGGGGGCGCTGCTCGGCTTCATGGTCGGATGTTTCGCCGGCGGCGCGCTCGTCGGGTCTGTGCTGTTTGCGATGTGGGGGCATCGGCTTGCCGGGCGGGCGATGTTCGTCACAACGTTCTTCTGCGCCGGGGTTCCCCCATACCTTGCGATGCTGTTCGGCGTTCCTGTGCCGGTGCTGCTTCTCGTGTTCGCACTGTCGGGGCTGTCGGCCGGTTCGATCAACCCGATGCTGTCGACGGCAATGTACGGCCTGACGCCCGAGGCGATGCGGGCGCGGATCTTCGGTGCGACGACGGCGGGAGTTGCGGCAGCGATGCCGGTCGGAAGTTTCGTGGCCGGGCTGGCCGTCGCCGGGTTCGGGCTGGGGCCGACGCTCCTCGGGTGTTCCATCCTCTATGCGGTGCTGACGCTGCTGCCGCTGTTCGGGAAGCGCTGGGCTGGGCTCGATGCGGCGCGGCGGCAGGCGTAGGGGGTTCGCTCGCAACTGCGGAGATATGCAGGATCCAATGGGATTTCGGAACGAAACTCGACACAGGCGGCAAATCCTCCGAAGTTACGAACGGCCCCGCCGCCGCTGGGGTCGCCGCTGGGCTTGTGCGTCGGACACCATCCGCCGAATCGTCGCAAGAGTCGTATCCCAGTCGTTGAAGACATGGAATCCGCCGATCCGGAGCATCCTCAGTCCCTGCAGCTCAGCGTTGCGGTCCTTCGTGCGGTCATGGAGAAATCGTTCCGGCCCGTGCCACCTCTCGCCGTCGATCTCGAGACCGACGCACTCTTCGACGATGATGTCGACATGCCCGGCTCCGGGTACATACCCCTGCGTCCGAACTTTGAGGTTCGCCCTGACGAGCTTGAGGCGGGCGAACGTCTCGTAGCCGGACTGTGCGCCGCGGTCGATCGAAGACAGCATCGGATGAAGCCGGGCAGGGGCATGCGCGACCACGAGATCGAGTTGGTCGTCGCTGAGGAATCGCGTGTGAAGTGCGGACTCGATGCAGGCGAGTGCATCATCCGGACCGAGGCATCGGATGGCCTCTAAAACCGCGTCGACCGGGGCGACTTCGAGCAGGCTGCCCGGCTGCAGCGTGCCGCTCCAATGGACAAACGCACCGGCAATCGACCGGCGCGAATGCTGGTGCGGCTTCATCCGTAGGTGCAGCCCGGGTCGTTCCAGGCCTGACCACACGTCGTGTCTGGCGAGGGAGCTCACACAGTCGAGTCGTCCGCCCGACTGGGCAGCAAGAACGAGCGGGGTCTCAATGTGCGTGCACGCGTAAATGCCTCGTGCCAGGCGCCGGATGAGCCCCCTTTCGCGCGCTCGCTTGAGATCTTGGGCGGTGGCGAAGTTCCGCAACTGAGCAGTCGTTGCCACATGTCCTGAGTCACACAGGCGGGCAATGATGTCGGTGCTCATGCGGCAAGTGTGAGGGTTCGCGGGTCCGGCTCCCGGACCGGGCCTCGTCGGTGGAGAGCTGCCCTCTGGGCGGCTGGTGGGAGGGAGCAACGGGGTGGGTACGCAACTGCGGAGTTTGTCGGAAATTGTGCCGATTTTGGGCTTCACATCGTCTGTCGCCAGAGATTCTCCGAAGTTGCGAACGTGGGCCGCCGCGGCAGCGCCCACCGCACACAGCCGACCCGCCTCAGTGTCAGCGGCGGCGACTACGATGAGGGAGTGGTTACAGCCCTGTATCGCCGTTACCGGCCAGAGTCCTTTGCCGAGCTGATCGGTCAGTCTCAGGTGACCGATCCGCTCATGACGGCCCTGCGCACCAACCGCGTCAACCACGCGTACCTTTTCAGCGGGCCCCGCGGATGCGGCAAGACCACGTCAGCCCGCATCCTCGCGCGCTGCCTCAACTGCGTCGAAGGGCCTACAGACACCCCATGCGGCGTCTGCCCGAGCTGCGTCGAACTCAGCCGTGACGGCGGCGGCTCCCTCGACGTCGTCGAGATCGACGCCGCAAGCCACAACGGTGTCGACGACGCCCGCGACCTCCGCGAGCGCGCCATCTTCGCGCCGGCCCGCGACCGCTACAAGATCTTCATCCTCGACGAGGCACACATGGTCACCCCGCAGGGCTTCAACGCCCTGCTCAAGATCGTCGAAGAACCGCCGGAGCACATCAAGTTCATCTTCGCGACGACCGAACCAGACAAGGTCATCGGCACGATCCGCTCGCGCACCCACCACTACCCGTTCCGGCTGATCCCGCCGGCGCAGATGCTCGAATACGTGCAATCGCTCTGCGAGTCCGAGAATGTGCAGGTCGAGCCAGGAGTACTCCCGCTCGTCGTGCGAGCCGGCGGCGGTTCCGCGCGTGACACCCTCTCGCTCCTCGACCAGCTCATGGCCGGATCCGAAGGTGACACCGTCGATTACGAACGCGCCGTCGCGCTTCTCGGCTACACCCACTCGGCGCTCCTCGACGAGGTCATCGACGCGCTGTCCGCCCGGGATGCCGGCGCCGCGTTCTCCGCTGTCGACCGCGTCATCCAGACCGGCCAGGATCCGCGCCGTTTCGTCGACGACCTCCTTGAGCGCCTCCGCGACCTCATCGTGGTCGGCGCAACCGGGGGAGACGCGGCATCCGTTCTTCGCGGAATCCCGCAGGACGAACTCGACCATATGGCTCTTCAGGCGACCGGATTCGGCCAGGCCGAACTCAGCCGCACTGCCGATATCGTCAACACCGCCCTGAGTGAGATGACCGGTGCGACCTCACCGCGACTGCACCTCGAACTCATGGTCGCGCGCGTTCTCGTGCCGTCAATGGACGACACCGCCCGCGGCGCCCTCGCCCGGGTGGAGCGACTCGAACGCCGGGTCGGCATGTCCGACACCGCGACCCCCGAAACGGCCCTTGCATCGACGGATGCCGTTGCCCCGGCGGCCGCTCAGCGGTCGTTCGATGAACCGGTCGAACCTGCCGCGTCCCGGCCGGAGGCCGCCCGCACCCCGTTGCCGGCATCCGGACCCGCGGCTCCCGGTCCGGCGGCATCCGCAGCGCCCAAGACCCCTCGGCCGCCAGCACCCCCTGTGACCGTGAAGCCCGTCGGGCCGGTCACCCTGCAGCAGCTCCGCGACTCCTGGACCGAGGTCCTCGAGCGCGTTGCGTCGACCAAACGGTCGGCCTGGCTGGTGGCTCAAACGGCAACCGTCCGCGCGTTCAGTGACGACGCGGTGCTGCGCCTGACCTTCCCGAGCGCCAAGGACGTCGAGGACTTCAAGCTCCTCAACGCCGGCGACGGCGTCAGCACGCTTGTTCGCCAGGCGATCCTCGATGTGCTCGGCGTTACCGTCAAATTCATCGCCCAGGTTGATGCCCCGGGTGACGCGGATGCTTCCCCCCGCGGCACGTCGGCCGGCCCGACCCAGCCCGGTTCCGCTGCGCCGTCCGGTGGAAGTTCCGACCCCGGAAACCCCGGCCCCGGAAACCCCGGCCCCGGAAACCCCGGCCCCGGAAATTCCGGCCCCGGAAACACCCCGGGTGGGGCTCCCGATCCGGCCGGGATAAACGCGGCGAGCACTCCGGGTGCTGCACCCGGAGGAGCACCGACAGCGAGCGGCGCCCGCCAGCCCGCGGCGCCGTCCACGCCCCCGGGTGGGGCTGCTCAAACCCAGCCTGCCCCGTCCGCCGGAGCGTCTTCTCGAGCGAGCGGTCCGAGCGCGTCAGCCGGCGGTGCGCCCGCGCGAGCGGCAGCCGCGCCAGGTGTGACCGCGCCGAGTGCGTCCGCGCCAGCCGCAGGAGGGTGGCACGTCGTTGCCATCCCGATCTCCGATCCAACACACCAGCCGGACGACAACGATGCACCCCCGTTCGATGATGCACCGCCGTTCGACGACGCGCCTCCGCCCGAAGACGAGCCGCCGTACCCCGACCCACAGGTCGACCCCGGGCGGGAGCCGGTCGCCATCGGCGATGTGCCCTCGATCATCCCTCCCGGACGCTTTGCGCCGCCTCCCGGCCGCTCCGTTGCCCCGACGCCGCCGACCGGCGGGACCGCCCCGGGTACCCCACGCGACGCCGCACCGGCACGGCCAGATCCCATTGCCGCCGCGAGGCAGGCAGCACCCGTCGCGCAGCCAGCCGCTGCGAACCCTCGACCCGCCGAAGCAGCGTCCGACCGGCCGAGCTCGGCAGCATCCGCCGCACCAGCAAATGGCCGTCCGACGCACCGTCAGCCGGCACACCCGGCCGCGAGCTCGCGATACGGCGAATCCGTGGTGCGCGAACTTCTCGGCGCGAGCTTCATCGAGGAGCAGCCGCACACTCCGCCGACCCGATTCAACAGGGACTAGAACCACATGTACGAAGGCATCGTCCAGGAACTGATCGACGAATTCGGTCGGCTTCCCGGCATCGGACCGAAGTCCGCGCAACGGATCGCGTTCCACATCCTGCAGACCGAGACATTCGACGTCACCCGGCTGGCAGAACTGCTCACCGAAGTGCGCGAGAAAGTGCACTTCTGCGAAATCTGCGGCAATGTCGCCGAACAGCCGACGTGTTCCATCTGCCGTGACCCGCGCCGCAACCCGGCGAGCATCTGTGTCGTCGAAGAAGCCAAGGATGTCGTGGCGATCGAACGCACCCGCGAGTTCCGCGGGCTCTACCATGTGCTCGGCGGGGCGATCAGCCCGATCGACGGCATCGGCCCGGACGACCTTCGCATCCGCCAGCTGATGCAGCGGCTCGCAGACGGCGTCGTGCAGGAAGTCATCATCGCCACAGACCCCAACCTCGAGGGGGAAGCGACGGCGACATACCTCAGCCGGTTGCTCACCGTCCTCGAAATCAAGGTGACCCGGCTGGCCTCCGGGCTTCCCGTCGGCGGCGACCTCGAGTACGCCGACGAGGTCACCCTGGGCCGCGCCTTCGAGGGTCGCACCGTCGTCAAGAACTGACCGGCGACGCGCCCGCGGACGGAAGCCGCGGGCATCCGTCGCAGCCGGCGGGAACGGGACGCCGGGGCATCCGTCGCCGATTCACGCACTCCGGTCGCATTCACGCGGCACGCCGGATGCTCCGGTCCGGAATGAGTGAACAGACCGCTAACAATCGCCTCCAGCACGAACGCCGTCACATAGCAGCCCCGGCATGCGCCCGCGTTTAGAATGGAGAGTCGGGTCGAACCCGATCGACCCCCACCCAGGAGTATCCGTGAGCCTTATCGTGCAGAAGTTCGGCGGTTCATCCGTCGCAGACGCCGAAAGTATCAAACGTGTCGCCAAGCGCGTCGTCGCATCGCACAAGGCCGGCAACGAGGTCGTCGTCGTCGTGTCCGCCATGGGCGACACCACCGACGAACTGCTCGACCTCGCCGCCGCCGTGTCGCCCCTCCCGCCCGAGCCACGCGAAATGGACCTGCTGCTCTCGAGCGGTGAGCGCATCTCGATGTCGCTGCTCGCGATGGCGATCAAGAACCTCGGCGTCGACTCGCGCTCGTACACCGGGCTGCAGGCGGGCATGCGCACCGACAAGCACTACGGGGCTGCGCGCATCGTCGACGTGAACCCGGTGCGTGTGCGCAAAGCCCTCGACACCGGCGCCATCGTCATCGTGGCCGGGTTCCAGGGATTCAACGACGAAACCGAAGACATCACCACCCTCGGCCGCGGCGGCTCAGACACCACGGCCGTCGCCCTCGCCGCAGCGCTCAACGCCGATGTCTGCGAGATCTACACGGATGTCGACGGCATCTACACCTCGGACCCCCGCGTCGTTCCGCGCGCGCAGAAGATCGAGACGATCACGAGCGAAGAGATGCTCGAGCTCGCGGCCAACGGCGCCAAGGTCCTTTATATCCGCGCGGTGGAATACGCGCGCAGGCACGGCGTGACACTTCACGTGCGGTCATCGTTCAACAACAACGAGGGAACCCTCGTCATCAACCCGAAAGAGGGCGAAGAGATGGAACACCCCATCGTCACCGGTGTCGCAACCGACCTCAGCGAGGCCAAGATCACGGTCGTCGGCGTTCCCGACGTACCGGGCAAGGCTGCTCAGATCTTCAAGATCATCGCCTCCACCGACGCGAACGTCGACATCATCGTGCAGAACGTGTCCGCTGCGGCCACCGGCCTCACTGACATCTCCTTCACCCTGCCGCAGGATGAAGCGCACAAGGTTCTCACTGCGCTGCTCGAACAGCGCGAAGACGTCGGGTTCGAGTCGCTGCAGCACGACGACCAGATCGGCAAGCTCGTTCTCGTCGGCGCAGGCATGAAGGCGAACACCGGCGTTTCGGCCCGGCTGTTCGAAGCCCTGCACCAGGCCGGGATCAACATCGAGATGATCTCCACCAGTGAGATCCGCATCTCGGTGATCACCCGCGCGGACAGCATCAAGGAAGCCGCCCGCGTCGTCCACGCCGCGTTCGGCCTCGACAGCGACGAAGAAGCCATCGTGCACGGCGGAACCGGCCGCTAAGCCGCGTCCGCAACTGCGGGGAAATTTCCCCGGAACACCCCCGAATCGCTCATCAAGAGCCGATTTGAGAGAATTGTCCGAAGTTAGGCGCGGGCCCCCGCGCGGCACAGGAGAAGACATCATGAGCAACGGAGTTCACCTCGGCATCGTCGGCGCCACCGGCCAGGTCGGCGGGGTCATGCGCGCCCTGCTGGAGCAGCGCGAGTTCCCGATTGCGAGCATCCGTTTTTTCGCGTCGGCTCGCTCGGCCGGCAGCACCCTGACGTTCCGCGGCGAGGAGGTCGTCGTCGAGGATGCCGCGATCGCTGACCCCAGCGGCCTGGACATCGCGCTCTTCTCAGCCGGCGCGACCAGCAGCCGTGCCCAGGCGGAGCGGTTCGCCGCAGCCGGCGCCACCGTCATCGACAACTCGAGCGCATGGCGGATGGACCCCGAGGTTCCGCTTGTTGTTTCCGAGGTGAACCCGCACGCCATCGATCAGGCAACCAAGGGCATCATCGCCAACCCGAACTGCACCACCATGGCAGCGATGCCGGTCCTCAAGGTCCTGCACGAGGAGGCTGGTCTCGAGCGCCTCATCGTCAGCACTTACCAGGCGGTGTCCGGCTCAGGTCTCGCCGGTGCGCGCGAACTCGCCACCCAGGTCCGCGTCGCCGTCGAAGACGAGAACCTTCTGCAGCTCGTGCACGACGGCAAGGCCGTCACGCTCCCCGAGCCCGTCATCTACAAGCGCCCGATCGCGTTCGACGTCGTGCCGCTCGCGGGCTCGATCGTCGACGACGGCCAGAACGAGACCGACGAAGAGAAGAAGCTCCGCAACGAGAGCCGCAAGATCCTCGAACTCCCCGAACTTCTCGTGTCTGGCACGTGCGTGCGCGTTCCGGTGTTCACCGGCCACTCGCTCTCGATCAATGTCGAGTTCTCGCGGGACATCTCCCCGGAGCGGGCCACCGAGCTGCTGACGGATGCCCCGGGCGTCGCGCTCGCCGACATCCCGACGCCGTTGGAAGCAGCAGGCCAGGACCCCGCTTTCGTCGGTCGGATCCGCGCCGACCAGAGCGCCCCGGCGGGCAAGGGCCTCGCGCTGTTCATCTCGAACGACAACCTTCGCAAGGGGGCGGCACTCAACGCGGTTCAGATCGCTGAACTCGTCGCAGCGCGACTCGCCGCCGCAGTATAAGCACACGCCACGCACTAGCACAAGTCATGGAGCGGCGCAGACCGTCGTTCAGGATTGCTAGTGTCAACACATGAGCAGTCCCTCGGCGTCGCCGATGAAGTCGCACGGGCGACAACGCCTCGAGCGTTCGGTGTTCCTGTGGCAACTGCTTTTGGCGGTCGGGGTGCTCATCCTGATGTGCATCCTGCTGGTCATCGACATCGCCCTGCCGAGTGAACCGCTCCTTCTCTTCGGCGTCTCAGTCATCTTCATGGCCACGATGGCGGCATCCACGGTGCCGTGGCGCAACCTGCCCCGGCGCGCGACGATGGCGCTTCCGATCGTCGATATCCTCGGTATCGGCCTGATCGTTGCCGGCGAACCGATGTTGGGTGCTGCACTCTTCCTCGTTTTTCCGGTGATCTGGCTCGCCACCTATCACGGTCGGTTTGGCGCCGTGCTCGGTCCCACACTGTCCTTTCTCCTCGTGGCGGTCAGCTGGCTCCTCAACCCGGCCCGCGCGGTGAACCTCCCCACGTTGCTCGTGTTCGGGATCGTCCTCGCTTTCGTCGCGACGGCCAGCTACACCGGAACACAGAAGAATCTGGCTCAGCGCCGCCTGCTCCGCCAGCAGGCAATGCTCCTGGAAGAAGCCTTCGACCGGACGCGCCGCCAGGAACGCACGCTCCACGAAGTCATCAACGCTGTGACTTTCGGCGTTGTCGCCTACGACCGGTTGGCCAGGCCAACGATGGTCAACCGGGCGCATCGGGAGCGGCTGCGGCAGTTTGGCTACGATGAAAACGAAACCGTTCCGGATGTTATCTACCGCGAAGACCGGGTGACACCCTTTTCGGAAGAGGAACGCCCGCATAAACGCCTCGCTCGCGGTGAATCGTTCGACGATGTCGTCATGTGGTACGGCGATCCTGGCGGGTACCGGATGGCACTCGCCGCGACCGGGCGGCCGCTGACGAACGCGAACGGTGTTCGGGAGGGCGCTGTTTGGGTGTCACGCGACATCACCAGGGAACTCGAAGCGATCGGTGCGCGCGACGACCTCGTCGTTTCGGTGTCGCACGAGCTCCGCACACCGCTGACGTCCATCCTCGGCTACCTGGAACTCGTGCTCGACGGCGACGATGTCGGCGAAGAAAGCCGGGTCCACATCGAAGTGGCCCTGAAGAACGCGGATCGCCTGCTCTCACTCGTTTCTGACCTCCTCGTGGCATCCCACGACGATCAGGTCGGCTTCCTGCTGAACTTCGGTCCCACCGACGTCGCCGTGATCGCCAAACAGTCGATCCAAGCCCTCAAACCGATGGCCGAGGAACGCAAGATCTCACTGCTGCTCACCACGATCGGCGACCCGATCGTGCAGGCAGACGAGTTCCGGATCCGCCAGGTCATCGACAACCTGCTCTCGAACGCTGTGAAGTACAACAACACTGGCGGCCGGGTGAGCATCGCCGTCATCGGTGACGTCGACGAGGTCGAGATTTTCGTGTCGGACACGGGCCGCGGCATGACCGAAGAGGAACAGAAGAACCTGTTCTCACGGTTCTACCGGGCCGAATCCGTGCGCAACACCACCATCCACGGCACCGGGCTTGGCCTGAGCATCAGTCGCGAGATCGCCCGTGCACACGGCGGCGACGTCCGGATGTCTGCCAGCAGCCCAAGCGGGACGACCATGGTTGTCACCCTCCCGCGCAAGAACGACGAGGAGGCCTAAACCATGACAACAGCGGCAGACAGCACTGCAGCCATGCTCGACCTTCAGACTCTTCTGATCTCGAGCGGAATGGTGGTCGCGATCTGCGGCGCTTCATTCGTCCTCAACACGGTGTTCGGCCGGAACGACCCGCCAGGGCGACTGTGGAGTGCCGGCTTCATCGCGGGCATCCTCACCTCCATTTCTTACGCCATCTGGGGTTCAGAGCCATCCGCATGGTGGGCGACCGTGGTCGGCAACGCGTCGCTGGTGCTCGCCATGGGATGTGTCTGGTCCGGCTCGCGCATCTTCAACGGGCGCTCGTCGCGGCTGGCGTTCGTCCTCGGCGGCTCCGCTGTGGCCGCAGTCGCTGCGGTTATCGAAAGCCCGCACGGCGGAGCCTGGGCCGGTGGCTTCGTATTTCTCTTCGGGGTAGCCGTGTTCGCGGCGCTCGCCGGCGTCGAATCCCTCCGGGGGCGGATGCGTCGCAACCTCAATGCGCGCGTCCTCGCGATCCTGATGCTCATCGTCGGCGGGTACTACGGAACGCGAGCCGTCGTGTTCCTGGTTGCGACGCCAGACAGCGAGCTCTTCCGGGAGGCATTCGGCACAGCGGTCACGACTTTCGTCACGATCCTCTTCGTGATTATCGCGTCCACGTCGATGTCACTCCTGCGGACGGAACGCTCCGGGACCCGTATGGCCCGGCCGATCGAGGCGGGCAATTGGAACGGCATCCTCCCTGACGCGATGTTCTCGACACCGGCCGCGGACCGCATCCGTCGTGCCACCAAGCACGGCGAGCATGTCGCCTTCATCGGCGCTGAGATCGACAACATGGCCGACATGAATACCGCGTTCGGCCGTTCGTTCGGCGACGACACGATTGAGTCGTTCAGTTCGATCCTGCAGGATTACCTCCCGACGACCGCGATCATCGGGAGACGTGCCGGCGCGCAGTTCGCGTGCGTCGTCATGGCGGACGACCTGGATCAGGCCTACGACATCATCGAACGGGTGCGTGCCGCCCTCGTAGACGAGCCGATCGAGAACTCCACGGGTATCCGGCTCAGTGTCAGTTGGGGCGTGGTCATGGTCGAACCCGATGAGCCCGACGTGTCCACACTCACAGCCCAGGTGCGCAGTCTCGTGAAGGTGGCACAAGAAGCCGGCGGCAACCGCATTGCCGGTTCTCCAACCCCCACCGAAAGCGGCGTCTCAGCCGGCTGAACCACCGAGGCGTTTGGCGGCGATGTCCTGGTGGGCGAGCCGGCGCATCGCCAGGAGAACGGGCTCGTAGAGGGCGGTGCCGAGCACGGCGTATTCGACCGGACTGAGCTCGCTCGATCCCATCCGCTGGAGATCGTACTCGGCGATTCCCCGGATCTGACGGGCGTAGACCTCGAGCCTCTCGTCGCTCATCCCGATGCCGGCTTCTTCGGCTGCTTCGAGGGCGTGCTCGAGCTGCGCCGTGGCGGGGTACGCGGGGTCGTAGAGCTGCCCGATGCGTTCGAGTAGCGCTCGAGCCCGCGGATGCTCCGTCGCGGGTTCGTCGCGATACGGGGGCAGGCTGGCGACCGCCTGCCCCAGTGCGGAGAACAGGTCGCTTCCGGGGGCGTCGATGAGGCTGAGCACGATCTTTACCTTCTGGAGGGGGAGACCGGCCGCCGACGTCAGCGCTTTGATCACCTGCAATCGGTGCACGTGGTCCTCCGTGTAGTCGGCCTGGGTCGCTCCGGTGGAGATCCCCGGCGGCAGCAGCCCTTCCCGCAGGTAGTACTTCACGGTTGCGAGCGGCACGCCGGTTCGCTCGACGAGGGCGGAAATTCTCACGAGACCCCTTGCTTGGATAGTTCCAGTATCTAATACTGGATACTACTACTATCCAATCACTTCTTCTCCAGCCACAGGAGTTCCGATGAATGCATCCACCCTCATCACCGCTGGCATCGTCCTCCTCACCGTTGTCGCGGTCGAATCCGGAGGGCTCTTCCTGCTCAAAGGGGTGCGCGGCCGGCAGCCAGCCAATGCCCTGCAGACCAGCTTCTACCGGGCCGGGCATGCCCACGCCGGGGTGCTGATCATCCTCGGGCTCGTGACCCTGCTCCTCGTCGATGGAAGCGGAGCATCCGGGGCGGTGGTCCTTGCCCCCACCCTTGTGCTGTCCGCAGCCATTCTGATGCCCGCCGGGTTCTTCCTCTCGGTGCTCGGGAAAGACCCGCAAAAGCCGAACGGTCTTGCCGTGCTCCTGTATGTCGGAGCCGCGGCGCTCGCCGCAGGGCTCGTGCTTGCCGGGGTCGGTCTCATCGGGGCGGGTGTGGCGCAGCTCGGGTAAAGGCCGCCTCGCCCAAGGCTGTAATGCAGGGGCCAGCAGGGCTCGCCGCAGACGGACTGTTCACCCTGCTGAGTGTGTGGCCGTGCCCGTCCTGTCGGGTCAGCGGAGCGGTCTGCTGTTGCCTTGCGGATGCGGCGGCTGGAAGTACCGAGCGAGCTGCGGTTCAGCGCACGATGGGGCGGCCCTGGGCGAGAATCTGCCGGACGACGGCCATCGACGTGGCCGACCCCGCGGACGAACACCTGCATTTCGACGGCCCACCCCTCGGCTTCGGCGGCTAGGCGGAACAGCGTTTCGATGCCTGACATCGCCTTGCGCGAGCTCCGCGCGACCGAACGTCGCAGACGCCGAGGTAGAGCGTTTTCGATGTCCTGCACCAGAACGTCGTCGATCAAGCCCATGTACCGGGCGCTCTCAAGGGAGGCGACGGCATCCGTGGAGTCGCCGCGAAGGAAGGTCTGGATGAGTGCGTCCGGCACAGACACCCGCCATCGGATGTCGGAGGGTGAAATGAATCGTTCGGGCGCCATGATCCGGTGCTCACCTGGAAAGAGAGCCGGCAACCGGCTGGCGTGAGGTGGCGACGCCACCCAGAGCCCGGAGCTCCTGCCCACCCACACTCCGTAGCTCCGGAGAGCGGACGAGGCGGCCAGTTTTCCACCGCGGTTGACTGCCCGAACGGCATCCGGATGCGCTGAAGGCGTGGTTACCCACGGTCGGCGGATCGCCCGCACCGACCCGTCGGAGAGTGCAGTTCGGATCCGGTGTGCTGAATGACCGAGCTCAAGCAGCTGGCGCCGCTGCGCGAGATTGCCGAACCGACGCATGTCTTCGAGGATGTCGCGTGTCATGCACCCACTGTCGCGGCGGGCAACCTCCGCTGGCGGCGGAGGTGTGAAGCAGTGTGATTCCACACGCCGTTTGGTCGCTGTGGAGGGAACTTCGGCCGTGAATGCGCACCGCCGAACAACAGGAGCGGAGCTGCCGATCTGGGCCCATCCTCCTGTTGAGCGTGCGCGGCGGAAGGAATCTCCTGTTGAGCGGCGGGCGAGCCCCGTAGCGTCACGGCGCACCCGCCGGCGGGTGCGCGACCCACTGGGTCCGCCGCCTAAACTAGAAGCATGACCTCTTCCAGCCCGGTGGATGTCGCCCTGATCGGTGGCGGCATCATGAGCGCAACTCTCGCAGCCCTGATCAAGCAGCTTCAGCCGGACTGGACCATCGAAATCTTCGAACGACTCGGCGATGTCGCCGAGGAGAGCTCGAACCCCTGGAACAACGCCGGCACCGGCCACGCTGCACTCTGCGAACTGAACTACATGCCACAGGGTAAAGACGGCTCACTCGACCCGTCGAAGGCCATCGCCATCAACGAGCAGTTCCAGCTGAGCCGCCAGTTCTGGTCCTCCCTCGTCGCCCGCGGCATCCTGCGTGACCCGTCCACCTTCATCAACGCGACCCCGCACATGACCTTCGTGCAGGGCGGGAAGAACGTGGCATACCTGCGCGAGCGTTACAACGTGCTCAAGAAACAGCCGCTGTTCCACGACATGGAGTATTCCGAGGACTCGCGCGTCATTCACAAGTGGGCTCCACTTCTCATGAAGAAGCGCCTCAAGGGCGAGCCGTTCGCGGCGACCCGCGTCGCTTCGGGTACCGATGTCGACTTTGGCGCGCTGACCCACCAGCTCTTCGACGCGACGACGGATGCCGGTGCCCGGCTCCGTCTCAACACCGAGGTCCGCTCGCTGAAGAAGCAGAAAGACGGAACGTGGCTCATCCGTCACCGTCTCCTCGTGGGCAAGACTCCCGGCGAGACCCGCGCGCGGTTCGTATTCGTCGGCGCCGGTGGCTGGGCCCTGAAGCTCCTGCAGAAGTCCGGTATCCCTGAGATCAAGGGTTACGGTGTCTTCCCGATTTCGGGACAGTTCCTGCGCACAGACAACCCGAGCGTCGTCGCCGCACACAAGGCCAAGGTGTACAGTCAGGCCGCGGTCGGTGCCCCGCCGATGTCGGTTCCGCACCTCGACACCCGCGTCGTCAACGGTGAGTCCAGCCTGCTGTTCGGGCCGTACGCGGGCTTCAGCCCGAAGTTCCTGAAGAACGGCTCGGTCCTCGACATCGTCGCCCAGGTGCGTCCGTCGAACCTCATCCCGATGCTCGCCGTCGCGAAGGACAATCCCAGCCTGATCACCTACCTGATCGGTGAACTACTCGCCAGCAAGTCGAAGAAGTTCCGTTCCTTGCAGGCCTTCATGCCGACGGCCAAACCAGAAGACTGGTACCTCATCACGGCCGGCCAGCGCGCCCAGGTGATGAAGAAGGACGAGAAAAAGGGTGGTGTGCTGCAGTTCGGCACCGAGGTCATCGCGTCGAGCGATGGAACCATCGCCGGGCTGCTCGGGGCGTCGCCCGGGGCGTCCACAGCGGTTCCGATCATGATCGACGTGCTGAAGAAGTGCTTCCCCAACGAGTTCGCACAGTGGGAACCGCAGATCAGCGGCTTGATCCCCAGCTACGGGATGCTGCTCAACGAGAATCCGGCCCAGGCCAGCGCCGTGCTGTCCAAGACGGCCGAAGCGCTCGCGATCACCCGCTGAGCCCGACCCCACAGCCCGTCCATAGCATCGGTCCCCTAGTTGGGGGAACCCCCGTGCCGCGAAGTTTGAGCATTACTCACACTCCACGGTATATTGAGCCCCAACCGGGGGGCACTGGTCGCAGTCCGGCCGGGGCCATGCGTCCCTAACGCGACCCGTGGGCAGGCACCCCGTTCGGTGTCGGAGGGTGATGGTTAGCTGTGGGCGCAGCAAATAATACGGGTACGCGACCGGCGTCCCTGCGCGTTTTGTACAGTTTCCCGGGAGCGATCGGCAGCCGCGGTGCGGGAGCGATCGCCTGGCATCAGGTCAACCAGCTCGTTCTTGCCGGGCACGACGTCACCCTCGTCGTTGGGAGCGTGGCGCGCGCGGTCGTCGGCATCCGGTCGATCGTCCGATCCCCTGATTTCGGCAGCCGGCGCATCCCGGAGCGCACTCTGGGCAGGGCGCGCGCGTATGCCTGGCACGACTGGCGCGCACGCCGGGTGCTCTCCTCCGGCCAGTTCGATGTCGTTCACACCTGGCCACTCGCCGCAGCCCGAACGCTGGAACTCGCTCAGCGCCTCGGCGTGGTCGGCCTGCGGGAATCTCCCGGAAGCCACGTCGCCCAGGCATGCACGACCGTCAATCGTGAGTACGCAGTGCTGGGCCTCGAGGTTCCCCCGGCATGGTCACTCTTTGGCGAAGGCGACCGGCTCGAGACAGAAGAGCGCGAGTACGCGGCTGCCACCGCGCTTTTGGTGCCGTCGGATGCCGTCGCGAACTCCTTCCTGTCGCGCGGCTTCGAACCCTCCCGGCTGATCCGGCACCAGTACGGGTTCGATCCCAACGAGATCCGCGTTCCCGTCCGCGAGAAAGAGCATCCGTTCACCGCCGTCTTCATCGGTCGATGCGTGCCCCGCAAAGGGCTTCACTACGCGCTCAAGGCGTGGCTCGCGTCACGCGCGAGCGAGACCGGACGGCTGCTGATCTACGGCGCCTTCGACGAGGAATACGCCGAGCTGTTGCGCCCAGCGCTCTCGCATCCGTCGATCACCATCTGCGGGCCGACCGAGAAACCCGGCACCGCATACGCCCGAGCCGACGCTCTCCTCGCCCCCAGCATCGAGGAGGGGAGCGCTCTCGTCACGTATGAAGCGCAGGGAGCCGGTGTGATCCCTCTCGTCTCGACCGCGAGCGGCGCCATGGTGGACCATGGCGTGAACGGTCTCGTGCACAAGACCGGCGACACCGACACGCTGGCCGGGCACATCGACCTGCTCTTCGACCAGGAGAAGGTCCGCAGGTTCCTCCGCACCGCGGCGCTGTCCCACGCGCAGCAGCTGACCTGGACGGCGGCCGGGTGGGAACTCGCGAACGCGTACCGCACCGCTACGGAGCAGCCCGCACGGGGCAGACACGCCCGCCCATCGGCGATGATGCGCGCCAACTGGGACGGAAGCGCCGTCTCCTAGCCGCCACTAAACTCGAGCCGTGGCAAAACTTTACTTCCGCTACGGCGCGATGAACTCCGGCAAAAGCACGGCTCTCCTGCAGGCAGCATTCAACTACGAGGAACGCGGCCACTACGTCCTCCTCGCCAAGCCCGCCGTCGACACGAAGGCCGACTCGAACATCCAGAGCCGGCTCGGGGTGGTCCGCCCCGTCGACTACATCATCGAACCGGATGCCGACGCGTACGCCCTCTTCCAGCACCACCGTGCCGCGGCACTCGCGAAAAACGGCGCCGACATCAGCTGCCTCCTGCTCGACGAGGCCCAGTTCCTCACCGACGCCCAGGTGAATGACCTTCTCCGGATTGCGTTGCTCGAGAGCATCCCGGTGCTGGCTTACGGCATCCGCACCGATTTCCAGACGGTGGCCTTCCCCGGCAGCCGTCGCCTGCTTGAGGTCGCGCACAGCCTCGAGGAGCTCAAGACGATCTGCCGTTGCGGCCGCAAGGCGCTGTTCAACGGCCGCAGGCTCGGCGACCGGTTCGTCTTCGACGGCGATCAGGTCGCCATCGATGGCGTCGAGGTGACCTACGAGTCACTGTGCGGGGTCTGTTATCTGCAGGAGTCCGCTGGCGCGCTCGGTCCCGTCCGCTGACGGGACGGATGCGCGCAGGCGGTGTCGCCGTCAGAGCCGGTCGTTATGCCTCGAAGTCAAGGCTCAGCGCCGGTTTAGGTGCGCCTCCGTGCGCGAAATAGTCTTTTCACAGACCTTCGAGCCGCGACGGCAAACGTCGTGCTTCACAGGCGCCGAAAAGTACAGGAAGCTGAACGTATGACCGACACGACCGACTCGACAGACACGACCGCCCCCCAGGCATCCCGAACGTCCGTGGCAGCGGTGATCTACAACCCGATCAAGGTCGACCTCGACGCCATCAAGGCCGTTGTCAGCGCCGAACAGCAGGCCGCAGGCTGGGGGGAGACCCTCTACTTCGAGACCTCGGTCGAGGACCCGGGCCAGGGTGTCACCAAGAAGGCGATCGAGGCCGGTGCCGACATGGTGATCGTTGCCGGGGGCGACGGGACCGTTCGCGCCGCTGCGGAGGCGATCCACGACACCGAGGCGACGCTCGCTCTCCTGCCGTCGGGCACGGGCAACCTCCTCGCCCGCAACCTCGACCTCACCCTCGATGACCTCGAGCACTCCATCCACAGCGCGTTCAGCGGCAAGGACCGTGACGTCGACCTCGGCCTCATCGACATCCGTCACGGTGACGACTCGCTCACCGAGCACGTCTTCCTTGTTATGGCCGGGCTGGGTCTCGACGCCAAGATGCTCGCGAACACCGACGAAGACCTGAAGGCGAAGGTCGGCTGGCTGGCATACGTTGGTGCGATCTTCAAGGCGCTGACCGACAAGAACGAGCTGCGGGTGCGCTACCGGCTCGACTCAAGTCGAACGAAGTCCGTGCGGGCCCACACGATCATCGTGGGCAACTGCGGATCCCTGCAGGCCAACGTGCTGCTGCTCCCGGAAGCGGCGGTGGATGATGGCAAGTTCGACATCCTGATCCTGCGCCCGGAGAACCCGTTCCACTGGATGCAGATCACATTCAAGATCCTGTGGGAGAACGGCGTGCTGCACCGCACAAAGCTCGGCCGGAAGCTGCCCACCAAAGAGGTGAAGGCGCTCAACTACGTCAAGGGCACGTCGCTGACCATGCAGCTCAGTCGGGCAGAGGAGATCGAACTCGACGGCGACGGGATGGGCACCGCGAAGGCGGTACGGATCAAGATCAAGCC
Source organism: Mycetocola miduiensis (assembly GCF_900115155.1). Taxonomy (GTDB): domain Bacteria; phylum Actinomycetota; class Actinomycetes; order Actinomycetales; family Microbacteriaceae; genus Mycetocola_A; species Mycetocola_A miduiensis. The sequence goes on along the minus strand of NZ_FOVM01000001.1, from coordinate 183,588 downwards.
AGCCGGCCTGACGGTGCGGGTTCCGAAGGACGCATAGCCGGGCCTCTGAACGGAGGGAGCGCAGGATGGCGACCAGGTCAAGCGGTTCAATCGCGGGGCGGCGCCACGTGCGGCACACACCCAGGCGTCCCGCGTCGGGCCTGGCGGAGCGCTGGACGACGATTGACGGGGTCGACATTTTCTACCGGGAGTCCCCAGAGCCCCCTCGCGACGCTCGCGCGATGATGCACCTGCACGGGTTCGGTCTCTCGGGCCGCTACCTCCTCCCGACGGCCGAACTGCTCAGCACCGAGTTCCACACCCTCGTGCCTGACCTCCCGGGCTTCGGCCGGAGCGGGAAGGCGCCCCATGGTCTCGATGTACCCGACCTGGCTCATGCGGCGGTCCGGTTCCTCGACGACCGCGGGATCGAGATGGCCACCCTCGTCGGCAACTCGATGGGCTGCCCGGTCATCCTGGAGTTCGCGGCGCATCACCCGGAGCGCATCGACCGTGCCATCCTCGTCTCGCCGGCGGGCGGCATGTACAACCAGCCGTTGCGCCGGGCCATCGGACAGCTCGCCCGCGACGGCGGGCGGGAGCCGCCCAGAATCGTGACGGTGGCGACCCCGGACTACCTCCGGTTCGGGGTCCCCAGCACGTTCCGGATGTTCCGCGCCCTCACCCAGTACCCCTCGCGCGACCGGCTGCTCGAACTGCAGATCCCGACACTCGTCGTCATCGGCGACCGGGACCCGCTGATGCCGGGTCCGGCGCGTGTGAAGGAGGTCGCCGCTCAGACCAACAGCCAACTGCTCCTGGTCACGATCGAGGGAGCCGCCCACGCGATCAACTTCAGCCACCCGGGCGAGCTGGCCCATGTCATCCGCCTGTTCATGGCCGACCAGCCGATCGAAGACGACCCCGATTCGCCCGGTCTGCCGCGGGCGCGGGAGATCCACCGCGGTAGACCTCGCCCGCCAGCGTCTAACACCGGCCCCGAGGCCGACGCGTAAGCATTCGTCGCCGCTGACGGTCAGGCGTTCACGAGCTCGTCGATCACGATCTTCTTCTGCCCCATCATCACCCGGATCTGCTCGGGCCGACGGGTCAGTTCATTCATATTCGCCGGGATGATCTGCCAGCTGACCCCGAAACGGTCCTTGCACCAGCCGCACTGTTCCGACTCGGGCACGTGCGAGAGCCGTGACCAATACCGGTCGATCTCCTCCTGGTCGCGGCAGGCCACGACGAACGAAATCGACTCGTTGAAAGTGAACTGCGGCCCACCGTCGAGGCAGACGAAATCGACACCGTTCAGGGTGAACTGTCCGTTCAGCACCTTGCCCGACATCCCGCTGAAGTGTTCGTCCAGCGACTCGTCCGGGTACTCGTCAATCGATGTGATCCGCGAGTTCGGGAACACCGAGACGTAGTACTCCATCGCTTCGCGCGCCTGGTCGTTGAACCAGAGGCAGGGTTGGATCGGTGAAAGTTCGGCCATGGGAAACCTCCTTGTTCTGCCCCTCAGCTCGCCCTCACTGTACGCGGAGGCCTCGACACTGGCGAGGGGGAGAGCCGGCGTACCCGGCGGGTCGTTCCTGGCGAGTACAGCCATCCATCAGGAGCGGCTCAGCTACGGTGGAAGCATGACGACAATTGCCCTCGTGCGCCACGGTGAGACCGACTGGAATCTCCGGCGACGCCTGCAGGGCCGTGCCGACATCCCGCTGAACGAAACGGGGATCGAGCAGGCGCGTGTGCTGTCCGGCAGCTTCGCGCGTGAAGACTGGTCGTTCGTACTCAGCTCACCGCTCTCACGCGCCTCGGCGACGGCGCTCGAAATCAGCAAGGGCGCGGACATTCCTTTTGCCGGAACCGTGGACGACCTGATCGAGCGCAGCTTCGGGCAGGCCGACGGCGCAACCGCCGAAGACATTGCCGCCAAGTGGGCTGACCGCATCTTCCCCGACGCCGAACCGGTCGAGGACGTTCAACGCCGTGGCGCCGCTGTCGTCGATGAGCTCGTCGACCAGTACGAGGGCAACCTCATTCTCGTGTCGCACGGTGCTTTCATCCGCGCCACCGTGTTCGCGCTCACCGGTGAAGACATCGGCGGGATCGCGAACGCCACGATGGTGCTGCTCTCGCGGACGGATGCCGGCAGCTGGGAAAGCGTTCCGGCTGTCGTGACCGTGGCTGGCTAGACGCAACGCGCACTATCGCATTACGCCCGATCGGCCGGTTTCGGGGCCCGTAGCCACGACACTTAGCTGCGGAGATTGGTGCGACAACGGTCGGTTTTCGCGCGAAAAGCACTCCGTAGCCGTGATTCTCCGAAGTTGCGAACGCGCCGGGCGCGAGAGCATCGTCAGCCGTCTTCAGAACCTCGCAGAACGAGTGTCGCGGGCAGCACGTGGGTGCGACGCGCCGAGGTGTCCCCAGACAGGCGAGCGAACACAATCTCTGCCGCTGCTTCTCCCATCAGGGTGATGTCGTGAGAGACGACGGACACCGCTGGGGTGCTGAGGGTGGCGGCTTCGAAGTCATCGAAACCGATCAGCGGCACCCTGGCCCCACTGTCGCGAAACGCCATCAGGGCGCCGACGGCCGCCCTGTTGTTGGCGGCGAAGATCCCGTCTATGGCCCGCTCGTTGAGCAACCGCCGGATGGCGACTGCTGCGTCCACGCTTCGGTGCGCGTCGGTCACGACCAGCTCGGGGTCTTCGCGCACGCCATGCTCGATGAGCGCAGTGCGGTAGCCCGCCAGACGCTCGCGCATGGTCGAGATGTCGAGTGAATCGCCGACGAAAGCGATCCTCCGGCCTCCGCGCTCGGCAAGGGCCGCTGTAGCCAGCCGGGCACCGCCCGCATTGTCTGCCACGACGGCATCGGCCTGATCGAAGTCGACCGGCCGGTCCAGGAAGACCAGCGCAGGGATCGGGGGAGGCAGTTTCGACCAGTCGCGGGCGGCGCCGGTCGGCGGCACGATGATGAGCCCGTCGACGCGCTGCTCCATGAGCCGGTCGACCAGCTGGTCGTGTCGGCGGCCGTCCTCATCGGAGCTGCCGATCGTCAGCAGGTAGCCGTGGTCGCTGGCGGTGCTTTCGATAGCGCCCGCGATGGTGGAGTAGTAGGGGTTCGACAAGTCGCCAATGATCAGTCCGAGCATCCGGCTTGTGCGCCCAGGGCGGATGCTTGCTGCGGCGAGGTTCCGTCGGTAGCCAAGTGCATCGATCGCCTCCTGGATCCGTGTCGCGAGGGGCGCACCGATATTGGTTTCGCCGTTGACGTACCGCGAGACGGTCTTGAGGGCGACGTTCGCTTCACGGGCGACGTCGTTCATGGTGGGGTTACCGGACAGGGTAGCCTCCCGGGTCGACGGTAAGAACGGATGTCAGGTCCGGGCGGAGCTCGAGCAGCGTGTCGATCGTCGTCGGCCGACCCGTGATGACGGCCGCGGAGCATGCCGAGGCGATCGTCCCTGCTTCCTGCGGGCCTACCCCGGCGGCGATCGAGTAAAGGAGGCCCGCTGTCGCGGCGTCACCGGCGCCGTTGGTGGTGACGGCTTCGGGCACCGGAACGGGCGGTATCTCGAGCCGAACGTCCGCCCATAGTTCGCTCAGCCCGGAGAGCGCTGATCCGCCGGCGGCCAGACGCTCGCGGCTACCTGTGCGGAGGAAGAGGCCGCCACTGCCAGACGAGAGCATCACGACCGCGGCGCCCCAGGCGATGAGCTGGTCTGCCAGTCGCGAAACCAGGGCCATCCCCGGAGGTTCGTCGATTCCGAGGGCGGAGGTGAGGTCGTCGAGGGAAGGGCTCAGCACATCGGTGGCAGACGCCATCCGGCGCAGGATTGTGTCCCAGTCCAGGTGACCGGTGGCGCTGTCGCGGTCGACGACAGCGAGGTCTATCGAGGTTGTGACCCCGGCAGCACGTGCACGTTCGAGGAGGGCGACCAGGGGCGCCCCGTGGTCTACGAGCAGGCCGGGGAGTAGCGGCGGATAGCCCAGATGCATCAGGTCGCAATTCTCGAGAGGAACAGTCGTGCCATCGAAACGATCGTTCGCCCCGGTGTGATGCCAGAAGGTCCGATCGACGCCGGGTGGCTCCAGCACGAGGCTGTAGGAGGTATTCGCCCCGCTCACGACGAGAGGCGGGCCAACCATGCCGGGGCGCTGGGCGATGAGCCGGGTGACGATGCTCCCGAGTTCATCGTCCCCGACTGCGGTGTGCACCCGAACGGGCAATCCGAGGTCGGCCAGGTCGCCGCCTGTGTTGGCCACGCAGCCGCCGAGCGACATGGCGAGCGCACCGACTTCGAAGAGCCGCCCTGGCTCGATTCGCGTGGTCGCGAGCAGGCCAGGGGTGATGTCGACGCAGATGTGTCCGGCGATGACGACGCGACGCATGCTGGGCTCCTTTCTCCGTTTCAGGACTGACACGGAATTGCCACCGAGTCCTAGACAACGTTGTCTCGGTTTGGATACTCTGGCACACGACAGGCGCCCAGCGGAACCTCCGGCGTCTCAACCGACCGAAACAGGAGATCACGCAATGTCGCTGTACCGCCTGAACAGGCTCTTCAACCCCCGCTCCGGCCGCGCGCTCGACGTCGCCGTCGATCACGGCTTCTTCGGAGAGCGCTCTTTCATTGCCGGGATCGAGGACATGGAGAGGGTCGTCGCCACCCTCGTCCGCGCCAACCCCGACGCCATCCAGCTCACCGTCGGTCAGGCGCGGCACCTGCAGAGCCTGCCCGGCAAAGCGAAGCCAGCGCTCGTGCTTCGCACTGACGTGGCCAACGTCTACGGCAATCCCCTCGATGATCACCTGTTCAGCCACCACCTGCCCAACGCCATCGAGGAGGCCGTGCGCCTCGACGCCGTTGCCGTGTGCGCGAACCTCATGCACCTTCCCGGTCGTCCCGAGATCCGCGAGGCGAACATCCGGTCCATCATGGCGCTGCGGGTGGAGGCGACCCGTTACGGGATGCCCCTCATGATCGAACCGCTCGTCATGCAGGACAATGCACGCGGCGGCGGATACATGGTGGATGGCGACGTCGACAAGATCGTCACGCTCGTGCGGCAAGCGAAGGAGCTCGGCGCGGACCTTATCAAGGCGGACCCGACCGACGATATCGCCAACTATCACCGCGTGATCCAGGTGGCCGGAGATGTGCCGGTGCTCGTGCGCGGCGGTGGCCGGGTCGACGACCGCACGCTGCTCGAACGCACCGCAGCGGTCCTCGACGCCGGTGCCAGTGGCATCGTCTACGGGCGGAACGTGATCCAGCACGAGAAGCCTGCAGGGATCACCGCGGCCCTGCTTGCGGTCCTGCACGACGGCAGCTCCGTGGACGAGGCACTGGCCATCCTGGACGGAGCTGCCGCATGAGCGCGCCGACCGTCAACATCGCGATCATCGGCGGTGGGCTCATGGGGCGCGAGGTCGCGGCCGCCATTCAGCGCTGGCCCGCACTCATCGACCATCCGGTCCGGCCACGGCTCACCGCTGTGTGTGACATCAACCCGGATGCCCTCGACTGGTTCGACGAGATCGACAGCGTCGTCACGAAAACCACCGACTACGCAGACCTCCTGGCCGACGACTCCATCGACGTCATCTACGTCGCCGTGCGTCACGACCTGCACGAGCGGATCTATACCGACGTCATCCGGAGTGGCAAGAGCCTGCTGGCAGAGAAGCCATTCGGCATCGACGCCGATGCCGCACAGGCGGTGCTCGCTGCGCTCGCCGAGCACCCGGAAGCTTTTGTACGCTGTTCGAGCGAGATGCCGTTCTTTCCTGGTGCCCAGCTCGCCATCGACTATGTGCGGTCGGGTGCCCTTGGCACGATCATCGAGGCGCGCAACAGTTTTCTACACTCGAGCGACCTCGACGTGAACAAGCCGATCAACTGGAAGCGCCAGACGCAATTCTGCGGTGAGGCCGGGGTGATGAATGACCTCGGGATGCACACCTGGCACGTCCCGCTCCGCCTGGGGTGGGTGCCTGAATCGGTGTTCAGCGTCCTGCAGAACATCGTCGAGGAACGCCCGGGCCCGGACGGGCTCGCGGTGCCGTGCGACACATGGGACAACGCCGTCATCCACAGTTGGGCGCGTCACGACGGCGTTCGCTTCCCACTGACAACAGAGACGAAGCGTATCGACCCTGGGCAGAAGAACACGTGGGAATTCGAGGCGATCGGGCTCGACGGCGGCGTCCGGTTTAGTACGAAGAACCCGAAGCTCGTTGAGGTGTTCACGGTGCAGAACATCCCAGGGGGCGGGCGCGAACAGGTGTGGCAGCAGATCGATGCCGGCAGCCAGTCGGTATGGCCGACGGTGACCGGTCCCAATTTCGAATCCGGGTTCTCCGATACGATCCTGCAGATGTGGGCCGCGTTCCTCGCCGAACGCCACGGTTCGCTTGGAGACAGGTTCGGTACCGTCCGCCCTGAGGAGGCTGCTCGAACACATGAGATTTTTCGAGCGGCGATCCGCTCACACGAGGAGGGACGCGCCGTCGGTCTGTGATCTCGTCGCGGTGGGGGGAGGGCCTGAAGCTCGATCCGCCGGGTCTTCCGGCACCACGCACGATTCGCGCTCCACGAGATGAACCGGCAATACTGTGGACCGGCGGAACCGCCGGTTCGGGTGGTCAAGGCGGTCGAGGATCCGGTGGGCCGCCAGCCGGCCCAACTCGGCGGGATCCTGCGCCATGACGGTGAGCGAGGGCCGCAGCACATCTGCGAGAGGGAAGTCGCCGAAGGTGACGATACTCATCGGATCGGCGAGGGGGAGAAGCGCCATGGTGCAGCGCGCGTTGGACGAGAAGACCGCCGTCGCCGGCCGGGCCAGCCCTCGCAATGTCTGTAACGCGCAGGCAGCGCTGGCGCGGGTGCCCGCTCCCATCGCGATGAGCTCGTCGTCCGCGCTCAACCCAGCGGCCTGAAGAGCTGACCGGTAACCATGCAACCGAGCGGCCGTGGTCGGCACAGTGACCGTGTCTCCGAGAAACCCGATTCGGTCGTGACCGTGTTCCACGAGGTGCATTGTCGCCGTGAACGCGCCGGCGAAGTTGTCCTGCGTGAACGAGTCGGCGGAGAGTCCGAGGGGTGGGCGGTCGACGAAAACGATCGGCAACCGCAGCGACCACGCGGCGAGGAAACTCTGATCACCGCTGATTGGCGCTACCACGATCCCACTGGGCTGTCCCCGCAGCATCGATTCGAGGATCAAGCGTTCCCGGGTGGGGTCCTCGCCCAGGCTGGTCACCAGGGTCGACATGTCCCGGGCCAGCGCGACGTGCTCGACGGCGCGCACGATGGAGGCGAAGAACGGATCCACGATGTCGGGCACGGCCACACCGATGACCGACGAACGGCCCGACCGGAAGGTCGTTGCAAGGCTATTCGGCACGTAGTCGAGCTCCCGCATCATCGCTTCGACGCGGGCGCGAGTGCTCGGATGGACGTGCGGATCCGAGTTGAGGACCCGCGACACCGTTTTCGAGCTCACTCCCGCGGCAGCTGCGACGTCCCGCATGGTCGCCATGATTGTTGTCCCGTCCGTCAGCGCGCGGTGTAACCGCCGTCGATCGGCAGAGAGACCCCCGAGATCATGCCGGCAGCGTCGCTCAGCAAGAAGACGATCGGCCCAGCGATGTCGTCTTCCGTGGCCCATTTGCCGAGCGGCATCTGCTCGAGGAACGGCCCTTCGATGTCGGGGCGGCCCCAGTACCAGGCTGACATCGGGGTCATCACGACGGTTGGATTCACAGCGTTGACCCGGATGCCATGCGGCCCCAGTTCCAGTGCAGAAACGCGCGTGATGTTGTCGAGCGCCGCTTTCGACGAGCCGTACGAGATGTGGCCGGCGAGGGCCACGAGGCTCGCCTGGCTCGATACGTTCACGATCGCGCCACCACGACCCTGGCGGATCATCTCACGTGACGCGTACTTGGTCACGAGGAGGGGTCCGCGCGCATTGACCGCCATCACCTTGTCGAAGACATCGATATCGGTGTCTTGGGGAGTTGCAATCTCGCCGCCCCACCCGCTGGAATTCACAACGCCCCAGATGTCGCGCCCCTCGATGGCGTCGCGGACGCTGTCTTCAGAGGAGATCTCGAAGGGGAGCGAGGTCGCGCCGATCTCGTCGGCGAGCGTCCGAAGCTTGTCGGCATCCCGCCCAGCGACAAGCACGTCGGCTCCCGCAGCGGTCAGGTGACGCGCCGTCGCGCCGCCGATGCCTCCGCTTGCCCCCGTCACGAGGATGGTGCGGCCAGTGAAATCAGTCATGTGTTCTTCCGATCGGATCGCCTGGGGGTGGATGCTGCGCATCTCGTCCGCGCAATACTAGCCCCGGGACACTCGTCATGTCACCGGTGACATGTGAATTGATGTCACCGATGACATCACTGTTGACATGCACCCCTGTCGCGTCTAACGTGAGCGAACGCGCCCGTGAGCGGACCGGTGTTGGGCGTGCGTGTCGGTCGATGTGGACGACGGGAATGGGGAGACAGTGGGCGAGCGATCACAGGCAGAGGCGACGAAGCCTCTGGCACAGGTGGCGACGCTCGACGAGCTCGTTCTGCGGGGTCGCGAATTGATGGCCTCGGGCTCCCGGTCCATTCTTGGCATCACCGGCACTCCAGGCTCAGGCAAATCCACGCTGAGCGTCGCGCTCGCCGCAGCACTCGGCGAAGACGCCGTCCTCGTCGGAATGGACGCTTTCCACTTCGCGAACCGGGAACTCCGACGGCTGGGTCGACAGCATCGCAAAGGTGCGCCGGACACCTTCGATGTCGATGGGTATGTCGCTCTGCTGGGCCGCCTCGCCACGCAGGGCGACCACGACATCTACGCGCCCGTTTTCGACAGGGAACTCGAAGAGTCGATTGGCAGCGCCGTACCGGTGCACCCCTCCGCCAAGCTCGTGATAACCGAGGGCAACTACCTCCTCTTCGACGAGCTCGGTTGGGGCGCAGTGAGCGCTTACCTCGATGAGAGCTGGTTCATCGACGTTGCCCCTGGGCTCCGCCGCGAGCGACTTGTCCGGCGCCGCATATCTTTCGGGAATGACCCTGACGGTGCCGCCCGGTGGGTGCGCGATGTCGACGAAGTCAACGCACTCTTGATCGAAGAAACCCTCACCCGCGCCGACCTCGTGGTCAGGATCGACACGCCTTTGTGACGGCTCCCGCCCCTCGCGACCACACAACCAGGAGAGACTCCATGACCAGGCTCAGTAACAGCACTCTCGGCGACCTCCCGCCCGACGTCGCCCGGCCGGCATACGACCGCGCCACAATCCGCCCAGGCATCGTCCATTTCGGAGTCGGCGCTTTTCACCGCTCGCACGAGGCGATGTTCGTCGATCGGGTGCTCGAACTCGGCCGGGACGGGTGGGGAATTGTCGGCGTCGGGACCCTTCCGAGCGATCGCGCGATGAAGGCAGCGCTTGTGCCGCAGGACTGTCTATACACCCTTGTGACGACGAGCCCCGAGGGGACTTCCTCGGCGCGGGTCATCGGGTCGATCGTCGAGTACCTTTATGCTCCTGATGATCCGGCTTCTGTACTGGCGCGCCTCGCCGACCCGGCCACGCGAATCGTGTCCCTGACCATCACCGAGGGCGGGTACGGGGTGACCGATGTGACGGGTGAATTCCAACCCCATGACGAGGCCACGATCGCGGACCTCGATGGCCTGCCGAACGGAGCGGCGCCGCGAAGCCCGCTCGGCTTCATTACAGAAGGCCTCCGGATGCGTCGAGACGTCGGTCACATGCCGTTCACTGTGATGTCCTGCGACAACATCCAGGGCAACGGTATTGTCGCGCGGACCGCGCTCCTTGCCTTCGCGAACCACATCGACCCCGGACTTGCCCGGTGGATCGAGACGGATGTGCGGTTTCCGAACTCGATGGTCGACCGCATCACCCCGGCTACGACCGCCCAGGCCCGGGCATCGGTCGCCGAGCGTTTCGGTGTCGACGACCGCTGGCCGGTGCTGTCGGAGTCCTTCGAGCAATGGGTCCTCGAGGATTCGTTCTCCGACGGCCGGCCTCCGCTCGAACGCGTCGGCGTGCAGCTCGTCGACGACGTGGAACCCTATGAGGTGATGAAGCTCCGGCTGCTCAACGCCTCCCATCAGGCGATGAGCTACCTCGGTCTGCTCGCGGGCGAAACCTACGTTCACGAGGTGTGCCGCGACGAAGTCTTCGCTGCCTTTCTCCGTGGCTACATGGAGCACGAGGCGCGTCCCACGCTCAGTCCGGTTCCCGGTGTGGATCTGGATGCCTATTGTGACGAGCTCATGCGTCGTTTCAGCAGCGAAGCGATCAGCGACACCCTCGCGAGGCAGATCGTCGACGGCTCTGAGCGCATCCCGAAGTTCTTGCTTCCCGTCGTGCGGGAGCAACTCCGTACGGGCGGGCCTGTCGACCGCTCAGCTCTCGTCCTCGCTGCTTGGAGTCGGTTGATCGAGGGGCGTGCCGACGATGGAACGCCGCTCGAGCCCGTCGACCGACGTCTTAGTGATCTCCGGGCTGCGGTGGCGCAGGAGGCGTCATCACCGGGCGCGTTCCTCGGTCTCACGGCCGTTTTCGGGGACCTGGGCTCCAACGTGCGGCTTCGTGAAGCGTTCATCGCGGCGAGGGCGGACCTGCAAGGCCTGGGCGCCCGTGGCGCTGTCGAGCGGGTGAACGCAACCGCCTGATGTCGTGAGCAGTGGCGCTCGGCCAGGGAACGCCTCGGCCGGGCAGAATCAGCCCGGCCAGTCGGCGATAGCGGGATGCTGAAGGACGACCTGCACCTGCTCAGCCGTCGGAAGTGCGGCGTCGACGGCCAGGTGGGCGACGGCGGGGGGAGTGCCCCCTATGGCGTCCACGATGTGCGCATCGCGGTCAGCTGCGCGTGCAGCACGTCGCTCGGCCAGCAACGCCGGGCTGGCGCGGACCCAGACGACGGCGGGCACACAGTCGGCAGCATCGACGAGCTTGTCCCACTCATCGCCGCCCTGCAGCTCGGCAGTGAAAGGAGCGACGAGAACCGCGCCGAGCCCGGCGGCGACCTGGTCTGCGAGCGTGTCGCGCAGCGCTCGGTAGCGGGCCGGGCGCACGACCTCACGGAGCCGGGGATCATTCCAGTGCATCTGCTCTGCCAGCACGACCCCCAAGCCTTCGAGGACCGGGTTGGTCATGGTGTCGAGGTCGAGATAGGGCAGTCGCAGCGCTCGTGCCAGAGAAAGCCCGAGGGTGCTCTTGCCGCTTCCCGCTGGCCCTGCCACGACGACGATCACGTTTTCCTCCCGAGCGTAACGTTCTGGAAACAGATGCTTGACAACGTTGTCGTTGCTCGTTCATTATAGGTCCAACGAAGGAATAATGGGGCTCCGAACAGGGGTTCCCAGCCCAGATGACAACGCTGTCAGGAGGTGGGACCATGGTGACCGACATCGCCGCAAGCATCCGTTCCGCTCTCCACGCGGGCGTCGGAAACGTTCCCGGGCGGGGGCGCAGCTGATGCGGCGGCCCGGAATCAAAGAAGTCGCCGAACAGTCCGGCGTCAGCATCAAGACGGTTTCCCGTGTGGTCAACGGTGAAACAGCCGTTCGTCCGGAGACGCGACACCGCGTGCTCGACGCGATCCAACGCCTCGGATACGTGCCGAACACCGCCGCCCGATCGCTCAAATCGGGCACAGGTGGGGCCATCGGTGTCGTGATCGATTCGCTGGCCGACCCGTTCTTCGCGTCGTTGGTGAGTGCCATCGAGACGCGGGCGCTGACCGAGGGGTTGAGCGTGCTGGTTGCCAGCACGGGGCTCGATGCCGACCGTGAGCGGGAACAGATCCTCAGCCTTGTCGCTGGCCACCAGGTGGCTGGGATCATCTTCGCCCCCGTCGCCGAAGAACTGCCATACCTCGAACCATTCCGCAAGGTGACACCCGTCGTAGCCGTGGACCGTGCAAGCGCCGCCTTCGACTCGGTGGTTGTGGATGACTACGCTGCGACGTCGGTCGCTGTCCAGCAGTTGGTCGGGTTGGGGCATGAACGGATCGCGTTCTACGACCGCGACGAACGTTTCTCGACTATCCTTCGACGCTACCGGGCCTATCAGGACGTTCTGGAGGCTGCGGGCATTCCCGTCGACCCCGACCTGGTGTCCTGGACTGTCGACGGAGCACTCGACTATTCGGCCGAGACAGCCCGGCTCTTTGCGCTTTCCGATCCGCCCACGGCGTTTTTCGCGTCCAATTCGAAAGCGGGAATCGGACTCGTGACGTCGCTCGCCCACATCGGCCGAGAGAACACAGCGATGATCGCATTCGGTGATTTCTCGCTCGCCGACGTCCTTCGGCCCGCCGTCAGCTGCATCGACCAAGACCCGTTCCTCATCGGGAATGCTGCGATCGAGCGCCTGCTCGAGTTGCGTGCGCTTCCTGTGAGCGAACCTCGTGAGTGGGTTGTGCCGACGACACTGCTGCGTCGTGGATCGGGCGAGATACCCGCACCACTTCGCCCCGCGGTGTCCGCAGTCGGCTCCACGAGAGGAGGCGCCCTGTGAAACCGATCGCGCTCGCCCCCAACCTGATCGAACACTTCTATCGTGGCGGAGACCGGATCGCGCGGCTGCGCGGCATCGAGCAGACCTCCGAGTTCCAGCCGGAAGAATGGCTGGGCGCCACGGTGAGCCGAGCCGGCGAAGGCGAGATCGGCCTCGCCCGGGCTCTGGATGGGACGCTGCTGCGTGACCTCGTCGCCGCCGATCCGGCGGCCTGGACCGGTTCGGAGCCGGCATCCAGCGCATCGGATGTCGGCATTCTCGTCAAGCTCCTCGACGCTCGTCAGCGGCTCCCCGTACACGTGCATCCGTCGCGAGAGTTCGCAACGCGTCACCTGGACTGCCCGTATGGCAAGACGGAAGCGTGGTTCGTGCTCGATGCCGAGCCCGGAACCGCCGTATACCTGGGCTGGGCGGCCACCGTCGATCGCGACGAGCTCGACCGTCGACGCGACGCGCAGGACAGCGAATGGATGCTTGCTCAGATGAACCGCATCGAGGTCGAGGCGGGTATGGGGATCCTCGTCCCTGCGGGAACCGCCCACGCCATCGACGGCGGCATCTTCGTGACCGAAGTCCAGGAGCCCACCGATTTTTCCATTCTTCTGGAGTGGTCTGTCACGACCTCAAGCAGGGAGGAATCCCATCTTGGCCTTGGATTCGAGACGAGCATGTCTGCCGTTTCGACGGAGCCGCTGACAGGCGCGGACCTCGATCGTCTCGTGGTTCGGAACGATCTCGATCGCAGGTCCGCAGAACCTGCCAGCCTCCTGCCGGTTGCCGCAGATCCCTATTTTCGACTGCTGCATGCGGCACCGGAATCGGGGGGAACGGTGGCGATCGACGCCGGATTCTCTGTGGTGCTCGCAACCGGCGGTGCCGGCTCACTGGTCGGGGCGGGAGAGATCGGATACTCCGCTGGCGACGTGTTCGCCGTCCCGGCGGCCTTCGGGCCGTGGGCGGTCCACGGAACAGGAAACCTTCTGATTTCGACACCGGGGCAGGGCTGGCCCCGCACGCTCACGGCGGGAGGCAATCTTTGACCCTTTCTCCCGTAACACCGAATGCACTATCCACGCGGGGGCGGCATCGCCGCTCTCACACGATCGCCTCGCTCGCCGGGGTTCATCGGAAAGGAAATCTCTCGACATGACTACCCCGGTATTAGAAGCACGTGGGCTCTCGCGAGCGTTCGGACACGTTCTCGCCCTCGATGACGCTGACTTCGAGGTCTACCCAGGCGAAGTTACCGCCCTTATCGGCGACAACGGTGCTGGAAAATCCACGTTGGTCAAGGCTCTGTCCGGCAACCTCGCCGTTGACTCTGGCGAGATCAAATTCGCAGGCGAACCCATCCAGCTGACCTCACCCACACAGGCGAGCGCGCTGGGAATCGAGACCGTCTATCAGGATCTCGCCCTCGCTCCCCATCTGGACCCGGTGCAGAACATGTACCTCGGGCGCGAGCTCATGCGCGGTGGCCTCGGCGGCGCAGTTGGTCTCATGAATGTGAACGAGATGCGGTCCCAGTCGCGGGTCGCATTCGACGAGCTCGGCGCGACGGTCCGCTCACTCACGACTCCCGTCGGCTCGATGTCCGGCGGCCAGCGGCAGGCCGTCGCAATCGCGCGGGCCGTGCACTGGGCGAACAAGGTCGTCTTCCTGGACGAGCCGACGGCCGCCCTCGGCGTGCGCCAGACGAAAAACGTTCTGGAGACGATTCGTCGGGTGCGCGACAAGGGAATCGCCGTTGTCTTCATCAGCCACTCCATGCCGCACGTGATGGAAGTGTCGGATCGCGTTCAGGTCCTGCGGCTCGGGCACCGCGCTGCGGTCCTCGATGCCAAGCACACAAACATGGAAGAACTCGTCGGCCTGATGACCGGCGCGAGCACGAAGGGCGCGGCATGACGAACATCAAAACCGGCATGGGGCCGGAGACGACTTCCATCGAAACCGCGCGGCAAAAAGAAGGCCCATTCAAGCGGATGCTCAAGCTGCAGGCCTTCCAGATCTTCATCGTGCTGATCGTTCTCGTGCTGATTTTCAGCGCCCTCGCTCCAGAATCGTTCGCCACACTCTCAAACCTCCGACTTGTGGTGCAGAACGCGTCGATCCTGGCGGTGCTCGGTGTTGGAATGACGTACGTCATCATCACCTCGGGCATCGACCTCTCGATCGGCTCGGTGCTCGTGTTCTCGGGTGTTGTGTCAGCACTGACGATGCGTGCCATCGGCGGCGACGACTGGGGTACAGCAGCTATCGGCGTCGTCGTCTCGATCGTCGTCGGACTGGCATGGGGTATCTTCAACGGCGTTCTGATTTCGAAGGCCAAAGTCCCGCCGCTCATCGTCACACTCGGTAGCCTCGGCATGGCCCTCGGTCTGGCTCAGATCCTGACGGGCGGAGTGGACGTTCGTGACGTGCCCTCCGTGCTCACGACGACCATCGGTTACGGAAACATCCTCGGCGGCATCCCCGTGATCTCCGTGATCGCCCTCGTTGTCGTCGTCATCGGCGCCCTCGTTCTCCATTACACAAAATTCGGCCTCTATACCTATGCGGTCGGATCGAGCGAGGAGGCTGCACGTCGCGTCGGCGTCAAGGTCGACCAGCACCTGATCAGGGTCTACGCAATCTCGGGCGGTCTCGCCGGGCTGGCCGGCGTGATGTCGTTGTCGCAGTTCAGTACAACGGCGATCGCAGGGCAGTCTCAGACCAACCTGAACGTGATCGCGGCCGTTGTCATCGGCGGTACGTCGTTGTTCGGTGGATACGGAACAATCTTTGGCACCGTCGTCGGTCTCTTCATTCCGGCCGTTCTTCAGAACGGCTTCGTGATCACCGGCATCCAGCCGTTCTGGCAGCAAGTCGCTGTCGGCGCGGTCCTGATCGTCGCGGTCTACATCGACCAGGTCCGTCGTGCCGCGGCGGCGCGTGGACAGTCCACAAACCTCTGGCGGCGTCTCGTCAGTCGAAAAAGCGAGTAAGGCGGCGGCCCGGCCGGCAAACTCGACAGCACCACCAGCACCTCCCCTAAATGAACAGTCCAGCAATGGATGACCAACAAGAGAATGGGTAATCACAATGAAGTGGAATAAGTCAGTCCTCACGGCCCTGGCAATCGGGGCCTCAGCCGGATTCGTGCTCACCGGTTGCTCAGGCGGCGGCGGAGGCGGAGGCGAGTCCTCCGGGGGCGGCAGCAGTGAGGGTTACAAGCTCGCCTTCGTGCAGGGGGTGGCAGGCGATGAGTTCTACATCTCGATGCAGTGTGGGATTGAAGCCGCCGCCGAGGAAGCCGGGGCGACGGTGACGACGCAGGGGCCGGAAAAGTTTGACCCGACCCTGCAGAAGCCTCTCGTCGACTCCGTGGTCGCATCAAACCCGGATGCCCTCCTTGTGGCACCGACGGATGTGAAGGCCATGGAGGGCCCGCTGAAGGCAGCGGCGGATGCTGGCATCAAGGTCGTCCTCGTCGACACGACGCTCGAAGACCCGTCGATGGCTGTCTCCCAGATCGCCAGCGACAACAAGGGCGGCGGCGCGGCGGCATTCGAGGCGATCAAGGAAGAGCACCCCGAGGGCGGCAAGGTGCTCGTGGTCTCGGTCGACCCTGGTATCTCGACGACCGACGCTCGCGCCGAGGGCTTCCAGGAGGCTGCCGAAGCAGAGAGTAACTTCGAGTTCCTCGGCGTTCAGTACAGCCACAACGAGCCTGCCACCGCGGCTGAGATCGTGACGGCGGCGTTGCAGAAGGACCCTGACATCGTGGGGATCTTCGCAGCGAACCTGTTCGCCGCAGAGGGAACGGCAACCGGCGTGCAGCAGGCGGGCAAGCAGGGGAGTGTGACCATCGTCGGCTTCGACGCCGGCCCTGCCCAGGTGAAGCAGCTCGAGGCTGGTACGGTTCAGGCCCTCGTGGCACAAGAGCCTGCGACGATCGGCGAGATGGGCGTAGAGCAGGCCCTGCTGGCGCTCGATGGCAAGGAGACCGAAGAGAAGATCCAGACGGGCTTCACGATCATCACGCAGGACAACGTGGCCGGCGACGCCAAGGACGCCATCTACAAGTCCAGCTGCTAATCGACTAAGCCAACAACGGCCCCGGGAATCCCCGGGGCCGTTGTTGTGTGCGTGAATCGTCAGATCAGGAGCAAGAGGCGTTCAACCTCGTCGGCCACAGCATCCCGAGCGGGGCCGAGATACTTCCTCGGGTCGACGAGGTCGGGGTGCGCCGCGAGCGTTGCTCTCACGCTCCGGCTGAAGACACCGTTGATGTGCGTCGAGATGTTCACTTTGCGGATGCCGAGGGAGACGGCGCGGACCAGATCATCATCGCTCACTCCGCTCGAACCATGAAGGACGAGGGGTACGGAGACGGCGCCGGCGAGCGCGGCGATGAGGTCGAAGTCCAGCGACGCGCTCCGCGACGTCATCGCATGTGAGCTACCAACCGCGACAGCGAGGCCGTCGATCCCCGTTCGTCCGGCGAAGTCGACGGCCTCGTCAACGTCGGTTCGCACTCCGGGAGTGTGCGCGCCCCCCTTGCCACCGATCGCACCGAGTTCCGCTTCGACCCACACGCCACGCGCCTGTGCAGACCGGGCCACGACCGCGGTGCGCTCCAGGTTCTCGGCATACGGCAGCGTCGCCGCGTCGAACATGACGGACGTGAACCCCAGCGCCACGGCTTCGGCGATCAGATCTTCGTTCTCTGCATGATCCAGGTGGACGGCCGCGTCAACGGGCGCATCTGCCGCGAGGCGGAGCACCGCCAGACTGGTCGGTGCGAGTGCGCCGTGGTATTTTACCGCATTTTCAGAGAGTTGGAGCACGACCGGCCGCTTGGCACGCTCGGCTCCGATCAGGATGGCCTCGGCGTGTTCAAGCTGGATCACGTTGAAGGCGAGGACCGCGCGGTTGCGGTCCAATAGCTCTCCGGTGCTCAGAAGTGGCATGGGGCGGTTCCTCTCAAGGGGGTGGTTGAACGAGGTTGCGGGGAGCTTCCCCAGGAGTGACGACGTGCACCTCGGGACCGAGAATGCTGGCCGCTGCGACAGTGGCGGCGTCGAGTCTGTCGTCGGTCACAATGACGTCGAACTCGGCGATGTCGGCGGCATGGCAGAACGAGATGGCACCGAACTTCGACGCCGTCACGGCCAGCACGCGACGGCGAGCCGCGCGGAGCATCCCGCGTTTGACCTCGGCTTCCTCGGGAAGCGTTGTTGTGACGCCCGCCTCAAGGTGCACACCGTTGGCACCGACGACGGCGACATCGACGTGTAACTGGGCGAGTCGACGCCCCGCCCAGTCGCCGACGGTCGCCTGGGTCACAGCGCGTGCCTGCCCGGGAATGGTGAGGACGGTGAGTCGTTCGCGTCCGGCGAGCAGGGCGGCGACGGGCAGACTGTTGGTGACGACGAGGAGCGTGCGGTTCTCGGGGAGCAGCATGGCGATCTCAAGGGTCATGGAGCCGGAGTCCAGCAGGATTGAGCCTTCCTCCGGCAAATCACCGACGATGCGCTCGGCGATCGCCCTCCGCTCCCTCGCCTCGGTGGACTGACGGGTTTGCAGCGACAACTCGAACGGGACCCGGTCGATGAGAACCGCTCCACCGCGGTGCCGTCGAACGACGCCCTGGCGTTCGAGTACAGCGAGGTCTCGTCGGATGGTCTCCCGGGCGACCCCGAGGCGCTCGCTCGTTTCTACGACCGCAATTCTCCCGGTCCCCTCGTGCGCAGCCGCCACGATGGCGGCGTGGCGTTCGGCAGGATACATGGGACTCTCTCGTGCGGAGGGCTGAGATCCGCTCGGCTTCATGGTAGCTGAAATTGTCGGTGAAATCGTCTGTTTCTGTTGGTATGCTCTTTCAACACACACGATCGGACGTGTGTGCGGAGACAACCGGGCATATCGGGTCAGACACAAATCGGGTCAGGCATATTTCGGGTCGGGCGGGGAGCAGATGTGAGCGAGCAACGCGGCGGCCGCAGGTACCTCCTCGGGGTCGACGTCGGACAAACCGCTGTGAAGGCGGTCGTCCACGACGAACTCTTGCGCCCAATCGCCATCGCCCGTCGGTCCAGCCCCGTAGATCGTCGCATCGAGCGGCATGCGGAACGGTCTCAAGAGGCTCTGTGGAATGCGGCAGCGGATGCCATCGGTGAAGCGATCCGTACGTCCGGGGTGGATGCCGATGACATCGTCGCCGTCGGGATCACTGGCCACGGCGACGGGCTGCATCTCGTCACCGCTGCCGGGGAGCCGGTGGGGCCTGCGATCACCGCGATGGATTCGCGAGCACATCGAGAAGCTGCGGAACTCGCGTCAGATCCAGCGCGGCTACGGACATTGCTCGAGCGATCAGGCCAGTTGCCGACGCCGGGGGCGGCGGGTAACCTCCTGCGCTGGTTGTTGCGGAATGACCCCGAGAGTGTGCGGCGTGCCGACACTCTGCTGTTCTGTAAGGATGTCATCCGACTCCGCCTCACCGGGGTCCTTGCGACCGATTACTCCGACGCGTGCGCATCGTTCCTCGACACGGCGACGGCTGAGTGGAGCGCAGAAATCATCGAAGCGTACGGACTTCCCGCCGAGATCGCACGGCTGCTTCCGCCCGTGCACGCCAGCGGCGACGTCATCGGCGAAGTGCTTGCCGAGGCAGCGACACGAACAGGTCTGGCAACGGGCACCCCCGTGATTGTGGGAATGCACGACGTGCAGGCGGCGTCCATCGGAATGGGGGCGCTCGTTCCGGGTCGGCTCGCGCTGGTTGCGGGGTCGTTCAACACAAACGGTGTGACCACCCGTCAGCCCGATGTTGATGCCAGGTGGCAGTCGCGGCTATCGATCACGCCAGACCTGCGCATCGCCATGTCCACGTCAGCGACCGCGTCACCGGCGTTCGACTGGACGCTTCGACTGATGGGGGTTCGGAGCGACGACGAACGCGATTCTCTCCTGGCCGAGGCCGCTCAGCTCGACCCGCAGGAGAGCGTGCCGCTCATTCTTCCGTTCCTGGTCGACTCGCCGATCGGCGCCGAGGCGTCCGGGACCTTCGCGGGGGTTCGAGCGTCGCACACACGGGCGCACGTTCTTCGGGGCGCCCTGGAAGGAATCGTGCTCATGCACTGCTGGCATACCCGGGCCCTGGCCGACCGGTTCACCTGGGACGAGCCGGTTCTGTTGGGTGGCGGTCTCAGCCGGTCCGCGCTCTATGTTCAACTCGTTGCCAACGCCCTGCGGTCCCCGGTGTCGGTTGTGAAATCAGAAGAAGCAGGAGCATTCGGCGCAGCCCTTGTCGCTGGCGTCGCGGTCGGGGTCTTCGACACTGTCGAGCAGGCGCAGAACGAACTGGTGACCCGGGCGCCGGCGGTGTCGCCGACTGCCGAGTCTGCCGGCTACTGGGAGGGTCTCTCGTCGTCGTTCGACGCCTTACTGAGCGCGCTGGATCCGTGGTGGCTCGAGATGGCGGGTCGAAGCCCGCTGGAGCACGGCGAATGATCGTCGCAGAAGCAACCTTTGGGCGGCGGGTCGCCGTGAGGCGGGACGAAATCCTCGAGCGCCTCGCCCGTGACGGACGGGTGGAGGTCGGTGAACTCGCCAGGGCGCTTGGCGTGACGGAGGAGACCATTCGACGGGACCTCCGGGCGCTCGAAGACCGGCGTCTTCTTCGTCGAGCCCATGGGGGAGCGATCAGCCTGGTCGCTGACGAGACGCTCGCGCACCCGCCGAGCGACGGTCTCGAAGCGGCGGCCGCAGCTGTGGCGGGCCTCATCTCGGATGGGGATGCGGTCTATCTCGGGGCAGGACGGGGCTGCGAGGCGGTCGCCGTGCTTCTGGCTCGGCGCCGCGGTATTTCACTGGTTGTCGGCTCCGCGCCCGTCGCGCGTGCTGCGATGCTCGCCAACCCGGCCGTGCAACTCCACACAATCGGGGGCACTGTGCAAGCAGACGGCGCGCTGAGCGGCATGTGGGCTCGTGAACAACTCGCCGGCCTGGTGATGGACTTCAGTGTCGTCGAAGCGGAGGGCCTCGCGCCGGACGGGCAGCTTCTGGCGT
This sequence comes from Mycetocola miduiensis, assembly GCF_900115155.1. Taxonomy (GTDB): domain Bacteria; phylum Actinomycetota; class Actinomycetes; order Actinomycetales; family Microbacteriaceae; genus Mycetocola_A; species Mycetocola_A miduiensis. The sequence goes on along the minus strand of NZ_FOVM01000001.1, from coordinate 162,967 downwards.
CCGACCCGGAGCGCGCCGGGGTGCAAGCCGCCGCCATCGCCGCCGCTCGCACGGTCGTCGTGCTCGCCGGGCCGGACTCGCTGAAAGGCTCCGGCCACGCGAAATTTGCCCAGCTGGCAGAGGTGGACCATATCGTGACAGGCCCTGGCTTGCCGGGCGACGATCTCGATCGGTTGCGGGAAGCCGACGTCGACGTGATCTTCACCGACTCGGGCCCAGAATCATGACCGGTATCGTCACGGTGACCCCGGCAGCGGCCATCGACCTGACCTATCACCTGTCACAGCTCCGGTTCGGGGAGGTGAATCGGGCGGATGCCGTGTCCACGGAATTAAGTGGCAAAGGAGTCAACGTCGCGAGGGCCGTCGCACTCAGCGGCCACCCGGTGAGCGCCGTCCTTCCGCTCGGGGAAGATGGGCTCGTGCTGGCCGAATCGGCCGGAATCCGAGATCTCCTCGTCGTCGTACCCGCAGGACCGAGGACCCGGGTGAACACCACGTTGGTCGGCACCGGGTCTGGCACGACGAAAATCAACGAAAGTCCGTTGCCTCTCGACCGCGCGGTCTGGGAATCCCTGATCGCACGGGTGGACGCAGAGATCTCCCGACTCTCCGCGGATTGGCTGGTGTTGTCCGGCTCCATGCCCCGCATCACCGACGGCGATATGGTGCCGTTTCCCGATTTGCTGTTGGATGCGAGGGATCGCGGGGTCCGCGTCGCCATCGACACCGCCGGGACCGCGCTTGAGCTTGCGGTGCGACGACTCGATCTCGTGACTCTGCTGAAGCCCAACACGCATGAGCTGGCCGAGCTCACCGGGCGCACGCTCAGGTCGGTTGGCGATGTCGCCGAGGCGGCGGGAGAGTTGCACCGAGCAGGCTGCGATGTCGTCTTCGTGAGTATGGGCGCGGACGGCGCCCTGGCGCTGTCGGCCGATGGCCTCTGGCATGCACGCGCACACGCCCAGGTCGTGAACACCGCCGGGGCCGGCGACGCCTCACTGGCGGGGTTCCTCGTGGGGTCATCGATTCCCGATCCAGCACTCATCGACGTGCCGTCCGGTCTCGCGACGGCGGCATCGTGGGGAGCGCTCGCGGTCTCGCAGGCGACCACCGTTCTGGCGTCGCTTGATGGAGCGCCGAAGCCGATACTCGTGCGCGATCCGGACCCAGCCACCGACCTGACCGAACCTGCGACGCCGTAGGCAACACAAGAGCGGAGGCGGTTCTGCTTCAGCGGATCTCCGGCACGAGACGGCGGTAAGGGTCGAGGCGCCCGTTTTCCGGGTCCAGATCTGTGACGAGCGTGGTGACGCGCTCCAGTGCGAGCGCGTGAACGTGCGAATGGAATTCAAGCTTGCTGGCGTCCACCGCGAGGATCACCCGGTCGGCGGCCCGTGCCATGGCATCCTTTACGGCGGCCTGCGCGAGGGTGCTCTCGCTCGTTCCACTCCGTGCATGCACGCCCATTGCCGAGATGATGCTGCAGTCGAGGTGGAATGTGTCGAACGCCTGCTGGGTCAGGTGCCCGACCAGGCTCAGGTTAAGTTCCTCCCGCTCTCCGCCGGTGAGGTAGGCCTGGACCGCGGATTTGCGGGACAGCGCGTCGAATGCGACGAGGCCGTTCGTCACCGCCGTGATCGCCCGGTCAGCGGGCAACATCTCGGCCAGGGCGCAGACAGTAGTGGATGCATCGAGGCCGATAGCTCCGCCGCTGGGAATCAGCGGCAGAACCTTGGCGGCGATCACCTGCTTCGCTCGAAGATTCCTGACCTGCCGCATCGCGAACGGGTCGTCGTCAACCGTGACGACGCCCCCGCGGACCCGGCGAACGTGACCGTCGCGCTCCAGAAATTCGAAGTCTCGGCGGATGGTCATGGGATGCACGTCGTACCGGGTCGCGGCATCCACCAGGTCGACGCCGCCACTCGTACGAGCGTCCTCCAGCAACCCGGCGCGCCGTGCCTCGGCGCTCAGTGTGCTTCTCAACGCCATTCGATGCCCTCATCTGTTGCCCGGGAGTGTGACTCAATGATAGCTTTCACATGGAATAACATTCAACCGTTCGTCCGGCACGAGGAGGTGTGATGAGCGAAAGCGCTCAGCCTGCCCGCTATTTCGCCGCCGTCGATCTCGGTGCCTCAAGTGGCCGCGTGGTCGCGGCACGCGTCGATGACGGAGGCATCCGGGCGGCAGAGGTGCATCGCTTCGGCAATGGACCCGTTCTCCTGGACGGGGTCCTGTGCTGGGCCGTCGAGCGGCTGTTCGAAGAGACCGTTCGTGGGCTGACGATCGTCGCAGAGACGGCACAGGCAGAAGGTGCGGTATTCGCCGGCATCGGAGTCGACAGCTGGGGGGTGGACTACGGTCTCCTGGATCTCAACGGGAATCTCCTGACCGGCGTGAAACACCACCGAGGCGCCGATCCCAACGGGCCCGCTGACGCCGAACAGGCCATTTCGGCAGTCAACGCGTACCGGATGAGCGGAATCCCGCCGCAAGCCATCAACACGTCGTACCAACTCCGGTCAGACGTGCGGGCCGGCGCGGTCCGCGGAGGAGAGCAGGTGCTCCTCATTCCTGACCTCTGGGTTCATTTCCTGACGGGAGTGGCCGGAGCCGAGCGAACCATCGCGTCGACGACGCAGCTGATCGATCCGCGAACGGGGGACTGGTCGCCCCAATTGATCGAGGCGTTCGGGCTCGGGAACTTCGCCTTCCCGCCGACGGCGGATTCCGGAACTTTCGCCGGATACACGACGAGCGAGATAACCGCCCGGATAGGCGCATCCCGCCCGGTCCCCGTCTATCGGGTCGCCGGCCACGACACGGCGTCCGCACTCGCGTTCGCCGTGCCCGACGGCGCGGAGTTGCTGATCTCGAGCGGCAGTTGGTCGCTCGCCGGCGTTTGCCTCTCCGAACCACTGCTCTCCGAAGATGCACGGGTAGCCGGGTACACCAACGAGGCAGGAATAGGGGGCTCGACACTCCTCCTGCGAAACCTCGCCGGCATGTGGCTCTTGACCGAATGCACCCGGGTCTGGGCGGAGCGAGGCGAAGCGGAGCCGGACGTCGTACGTCTCGTCCGCCAGGCCTCGAGCGAGCCAGCCGACCCGGCGCCGATCTTCGACGTCTCGGATCCGCGGCTGCTTGAACCCGGCGACATGCCTGCGCGAATCGCAGCGTTGTGCCGTGAAAGCGGTCAGTATCCTCCACCCGACGTGCTCGGAACCGTCCGCAGCATCATCGAGAGCCTTGCGGCTGCCTACGCAGAGACGGCCCGGGTATGCGAGCGGCTCACCGGCGTTCCGTTGACATCCGTACGCATCGTTGGTGGCGGATCCCGGAACGACTTGCTGTGCCGACGCACCGCGGAATTGACCGGGCTGCCTGTGACGGTGGGCCCAGCCGAGGCGTCTGCGCTCGGAAATCTCGCTGTCCAGCTCGTTGCGGCGGGAGAAATGACGTCAACCAGCGCGGTTTATGACCGCTTCGAATTGGAGGACGTGGCGGTACGGATGCCGCGAGGCCGGTATCCCGCTGCAGTTGCCCTCTCGAAGGATGGGCGTTCATGATGCAAGACGACAACGAACCGACCGTCCAGAGCCGGCGAACGATCGCAGCACTCTCGCGCGAATTAGGCCGGCCCGATCGGGACTGGGCGATACTGGCGGAGGGAAACACGTCGATGGCGCTTGGCGACGGGCGGATGCTCGTCAAAGCGAGTGGAGTGTCGATGGAAACGGCGTTGCCCGAGGACTTTCTCACTCTCGGAATCGGCGAGACGCTGCAGCTCGTCGATTCGCCGGGCGGGGGAGACGATGAGGTGCGCGCGCTCTTCGACGCTGCCGCAGTTTCTCATCGTCGGCCCTCAGTCGAAGCGCTTTTGCACGCGGTGTGCCTCGGTCTGCCCGGCGTCGACGTGGTCGGGCACACCCACCCCATCCCCGTCAACGCGCTCCTCTGTTCTCCGCGCGCCTCGGCTCTCACCGACGGGTCACTTTTTCCCGATCAGATCGTCGTGCTCGGGGTCAAGCAGCTGCTCGTGCCATACATTGACCCGGGGCTGCGGCTCGCGCAGGTGGTCCGATCGATGCTCCGCGAACATGTCGCCGAGACCGGTGCCCCGCCAAAGGTGATCTATTTGCGGAACCACGGCATGTTCGCACTGGGTGCGAGTGACAGGGAAGTCCTGCAGATCACAGAGATGGCGGTCAAGGTCGCCAGGGTCATTCTTGGGGCGCTCGCGGCGGGCGGCCCGGTCTACCTCGAGCCGGAACATGTCGCGCGGATCGATACTCGCCCGGATGAACTGCTTCGCCGCACTGTATTGAGTCGTGATGCACACGCAGAGCAGGAAGGAGTAACGCTGTGACCAACCTGAAGGAAAAGGTGGCGGTGATCACCGGAGCAAGTTCCGGCATCGGTCGCGCATATGCTGAGGCGTTGTCCTCCGAAGGCGTGCGACTTGTGCTCGTCGGAAGATCGACGGAGCGCCTCGCCGAGGTGGCGGAGTCGCTTAAATCCCCTGCTGTCTATCTGGCGGGCGACGTTGCTCGTGCCGAGACGTCTGAAGAAGCGGTGCGCTATGCGCTCGCCGAGTTCGGGCGACTCGACATCGTGATCGCGAATGCGGGACTTTACGCCGGCGGGAGCGTCGACGAAGTGCCTGCCGACGAGATCGAGAAGATCGTGTCGGTGAACGTGTTCGGGGTGATGGCGACGATCCGCGCCGTCCTCCCGTACTTCGTCGAGTCCCGCGCGGGAGACATCATCGTCACGAGTTCTGTTTCCGGTCATCAGGACATTCACTGGGAGCCGGTCTACTCGGCAACGAAACACGCGGTGCAGGCTTTCGTTCACACCGTGCGGCGGCAGCTCGTCGGCACAGGGGTTCGAATCGGCGCCGTGGCACCCGGCGTGGTCCTGAACGAACTATGGGGCTTCGGCGCAGCGGCCGATGAGGTGGAGGTGCAGATAGAAAGCGGCACCGGCATCCGATCGGAGGATGTCGCCGAGGCGGTGCTCTTCATGCTCACGCGTCCGTCGCACGTCACCATCCGCGATCTGGTGATCCTGCCCACGAACCAGGAGATATGACCAGGCAGCCGGCAACGAGCAACCTGTTGAAAGAACGCACGAGCGAGGAGAACACTGATGTTTGAGGATCTGGACGGCCGGACCGCCGTCATCACCGGAGGTGCCCGCGGGCTGGGATACTCGCTCGCCACTGCGCTCGCACGCCAGGGCATGCGCGTCGCTCTCCTCGATGTGCTCCCATCGGTGGAGGAGTCCGCGGTGCGCCTCGCCGCCGAATATGGTGTCGAGGCGCGGGGTTGGGTCGTCGACGTGACAGACCCTGACGCGGTCGAAGCGGTATTTGCAGAAGCCGAGGCCGAGATGGGCGCGCCCTCTGTACTGATCACGGCGGCGGGAATCACCATCTGGGGAGAGAGCGTCGACGTCCCCGCCGATACCTGGAAAAAGGTCATCGCCGTCAACCTCGACGGCACGTTCTTCTCCGCGCAAGCCTTTGCCAGGCGCGCGCTTGCGGCAGCGGAACCTGCCTCGGTGATCTTCATTTCGTCGATGTCGGGCTTCATCGTGAACGAACCGCAGTTCCAGGCCTCCTACAACTCATCCAAGGCCGCCGTGAGCCACCTCGCGACCTCACTCGCCGTCGAATGGGCGAGTGGAGGCATCCGCGTGAATGCGATCGCCCCCGGCTACTTCCTGTCAGACATGACCCGCGAGTTCACCGAGGCCAATCCGGAGCTCGCCGAGCAGTGGATCGGCAGGATCCCGGCCGGGCGAATGGGCGAGCCGGAGGACCTGCATGGTCTGGTGACGTACCTGGCGTCGGAGTCGTCGTCCTATCTCACGGGGCAAAGCATCGTCATCGACGGCGGCTACACGGCCGTCTGACGATTCGAAACGCCCAACGAAGAATCGCTCAACGAGGAGCAGCGGATTGATCAATCACGATGAACGCGGTGAAGAAATTGAAAGCCAGGAGCGGCAACGATTCCTTGAAGCGCGGATAGGGGCCGTCGAGCGGATCTGGGCGCCCCGGGCCGTGCGGAGTGAAGATGGCGTCGCGGCCGGGCGGCGACAGATCGAGCTTCGCCATCTCGGCGGTCTCGACCTGACGATCGAGCCGGATCAATTCCTTGACCTTGGCGAGGCGGCGTGGCGGGGTCGGACGGTGTCGTTCGTGCCGCCGTCGACCTCGATCCGCGCCGAGAGTTGGGGGCGACGCTGGCAGGGGGGTCTGCTGACCACGTGCGGGCTGAGCGCTGTTGGGCGTGCCGCGCCCGAGGACGGTGGCATGCACGGTCGCGCTCATCTCATTCCGGCGACCGTTACTCAGCGAGAGGGACGGTGGACCGACGGTGGCGAGTATGAACTCATCGTTCGAGGATCGCTGCGAGAGGGCGCGGTTTTCGAGCAGAACCTCACGGTTGAGCGGACGATCCGGGCGACGCACGGTGTGAGCGAAATCCTCATCACGGACGTCATCCGCAATGAGGGCTTTGTTCCGGAGCCGGTCAAGGTCCTCTACCACGTGAATATCGGCTGGCCGTTGCTGCACGGCGGTGCCGAGGTCTCCGTTGACGCCGCCGAGCCCGGGGCGGCCGGGGGTACCAGCTGGGAGCGTGAACTCGAAGACCCGGCACCCGGTGTGCCCGAGCGGGTGGATGCCTTCGTCGCCATTCCCGACGCGGAGGGTTGGTGCCGTGCGAGGGTCGCAGGGGATTCCGGGTCGCTGACGGTGCGATTCCGTTCCGATCAACTGCCGTACCTCACGGTGTGGCGCAGCGGAGCGTCCGGCTCCTACGCGCTCGGAATCGAGCCGGGAACCTGCTGGCCCAGCCACGCTGATGGTCCGAGCGAGGGCAAGGTCGGCAGAATTCTCGCGCCAGGCGAATCCTTCACGGTCGACCTGGCTCTCACCTTCGCTGACTGACGTCGCGTGAGCGGTCGCCTTTGAGTGGTCGCCCTGAGTGGTCGGAAAACTTCCCAAAAAAATGCTATGACATCGATGTCATTGGCGTTATGCTCAGATGACATCGATGTCATAGCACCTCGATGCCGTGCTGACACCGCCGTCGCATGGGGAAGGGATTGCGACAGTGAATGACACATTGGTCGTCGGGCTCGATCTGGGAAGCACCGGAATCAAGGTTCTTGTTGCTGACAAATCGGGTGCGGAAGTGCTCGTCGAGCAAGCTCCAACGCCGTGGAAGTCGGGCCGGGGCGGCACGACCGCGATGACCGCGGGAGCGCTCGTCGGTACGGTCCGCGCTCTGCTCGAATCGGTCGCCGAGCAACTCATCGAGCGCTATGGCATGGAGGCGCGGGTTCACGCGATCGGCGTCTCCGGAATGGGGGAGTCGGGAATTCTCATCGATTCCGACGGCGACCCCCTGGCGCCCGCGATCGCATGGTTCGACCCCCGCGGTTCCGAGCAGCTCGTGGCGATCCCGGAGGCGCTGCGCACGCAGTTCGCCGGCCGGACCGGAATGCCGCTCGGCGTTCAGGTCTCGGTCGTCAAGCTCCTCCACCTGCAGAATCAGGGGGTCGATCTCAGCGGAACCCGGTGGCTCAATCTTCCGGAGTTCGTCGTCACGGCGCTGGGCGGTGAGCAGGCCGCTGAGTATTCGCTGGCTTCGCGCACCGGTCTGATCGACCAGGACACGGGAGCGCCGTGGCCCGAAATTCTCGACTACCTCGGCGTGACCCCGGACTTCCTCCCTCCGCTGACGGATGCCGGAACACCGCTTGGCGAGGCATGCGCCGCCTGGCTGCCCGGCGTATTCGTCGGGGCGAAGCTCACCGTGGCAGGGCACGACCATCTGGTTTCGGCCGTATCGACCGGCGACTTTCCCGCTGACCGGTATCACGTGTCGATGGGGACCGCCGAAGTGCTTCTTCGCGTTCTTGACGGACCGCTTTCGTTCGAGGCGAGGACGCGCCTCGCTGACCGGCTGATCAACTGCGTTCGTCACGTTGAGCCCGGCAGGTGGGTACTCGTAGCCGGGGTGAAGACCGGGCTGCTCATGCGCCGCACTCTGCAGTTGCAAGGGATCACCGACCGTGCCGGCAGAGATGCGCTCGATGCGCGGGTCATGGACGCACCGTTTGCAGGCAACCTTCCCTCCGGCGACATCGAGGTGTACGGCGCACGGAATGACGACGGGGTGCTCCATTTGACGATCCGGGGTGACGGGGCCGATCCGGCAGAGATCTTCAGCGCTGTGCTGCGCCACGGCAATGACGAGATCGAACTGCTCATCGACGCGATGGACAGGGAGATTCCAGCCGCGCGCTCGAGCCTGCTGACCGGCGGCTGGGCCGCCATGAACTCGGTCCGTCGTGCACGGTCGGAGATCCTGCCCGCCGTCGAATTCTCCGACCGCGCCCAGGACACCGCCTACGGCGCGTCAGTTTTCGCCCGGCGCCTTCTTGTTCCCGCCGCTGTCCAGGCCGCAGACAGCCATTCACCTCACCAGAACCACTCACCTCAACACACCCGCATCCCAGCCGTCTTGGCCTCAGCGAAAACACAGGAGAACACGATGAACACCCTCACCACCCTCGAACGCCGCGCATTGGCCACCATCAGCACCCCGGGAGGCGGCATGCTCATTGTCGCCGCCGACCAGCGGAACGGCATGAAGGCCGTCATGACCGATGCTCCAGACGGAGCCTCGTCAATCAACACGGATGAACTCGCGCAGGCGAAAGCGGACCTGCTGCGTTACCTCGGCAACGAGGCCCCGGCGATCCTTCTGGACCCGGAGGTTGCACTTCCGCTGGTCGTCGACGACGCCACCCTGCGCAGGGACACCGGTCTCGTCGTCGGTATGGATGCGTCAGGGTTCGCCATGGAGGGCGGACTCCGTCGCACGCGCTATGTCGAGGGAATGTCGGCCCGCAAGGTTCGGGACCTTGGCGGCGACGCAGCGAAAATGCTCTTCTACCTTCGCCCAGACAAGCTCGAAGCCGAAGCGGTCGTCGTCGACGAGATCAAGCGTCTGTCTGCAGCATGCGAGAACGAAGGCCTGCTGCTCATCGTAGAGATTCTGGTGTACCAACTCGAGGATGAGAGCGACGACGACTACCGCGACATCTTCCCCGAGCTGGTGCGGGGGGCCGCCGAGATCAGTGTTGCTGCCGGCGCCAAAGTTCTGAAACTTCAGTACCCCGGATCCGCCGCGGCATGCGTCGCCGTGACCGAGGCCGCCGCAGGTGTGCCATGGGCGGTGCTCTCGGCGGGCGTCGACCATGAAACGTTCGTTGGTCAGGTGCGCACTGCAGTGGAGAACGGTGCGAGCGGGGCGATGGCTGGCCGTTCACTGTGGAAGGATAGCCTTTCGGTGTCGGCGGCGATCCGCCGGGATCTGCTCACCACTCGGGCGCTCCCGCGGTTGCAGGAACTCGAACACATCATTGACGCCGCACTCAGCGGTCGCGCATAATACCGGGCCGACCGGCGGTCGACCCGGCTGAGGATCGGAGAGGCCCGCATGGCGACGATGCAGGATGTTGCGCTGCACGCGGGCGTGAGCCCCAAGACGGTGTCGCGCGTGTTCAACGACGACCCGCACGTGCTCCCCGAGACGCGCAGCAAGGTCGAGCACGCCATGCGAGAGCTGAACTACGTTCCCAATGTGCTCGCCAGGACGTTCCGTGCGGGGCGTTCCTCATCCATCGGTGTAGCGGTGCCAGACCTGGTTGACCCGTTTTTCGCCTCCGTTGTGCACGCAGTCGAGGGCGTCTGTTCGTTGACAGGGATCACCACTCTCGTAACGAGCATCGGCCCAGATCCGGCGCGGGAGCGTCCTGTGCTGGAATCACTGCTGCGCAACCAGATGCGAGGGTTGATCCTTGCCCCGGTTTCCGAAGACCAGTCATGGCTCACCCGGTGGGCCGAGCACACCCCGATCATCTTTGTTGACCGGGCGCCGAGCGGGATCGAGGCCGACACCTTCATCGAAGATGATCGGCACGGTGCGTACCTGGCGACGGAGCACTTGATCGGTCACGGGCACACTCGGATCGGCTTCGTCGCTGATGCAACGCACCCGCCGAGTACCCGGCGCCGACTGGACGGGTATCGCGCGGCCCTGGCCGACGCAGGCATCGCCTTCGACGAGAGTCTGGTGGCCTGCGAAGCGGGCGGGCGGGCCCGCGCAACGGCAGAGATCGACCGCCTCTGGAACAATCGGATGCCTCCGACCGCTATCTTCTCGTCGAACGCGCGAGTGACGATGGACATCATCCCGGCGCTGCGGGGCCGAGGCGCCGCGCTTGTCGGTTTCGGTGACTTCCAGATGGCCGACCAGCTGACCCCGTCGGTCAGCGTCGTCGGTCAGGACCCGTTCGAACTTGGGCGTTTGGCGGCAAACCGCGCTCTCGCACGGTTTGCCGATGGTGCGGGCGCACACGAGCCGGCCTCCGTCCTCCCCGTCGCTCTCGTTCGCCGGGAATCGTGCGGGTGTTCTCCCGTCAGTTGACGGGCATCCGCGGTCGCGCTCCTTCCGCCCCTGTGCCGCATTGCGCACAACTCCGCCAATCCGAGGTGGGCAGAACCGCACGGCCGCCCAACACCGCGGAGCCGCTCCGCACTCACACCCGTCGTCGCCCGATCTGGCGGAGTTATGCACAGTGATGGCGAAAGAACGAACGGGCACCGGATGAATCATCCGGTGCCCGTTCGAAACGCTGAACGCGTCAGGCGGTCCGTCGTCGAACCGTCACTCTGTCCAACGTCAGGCTACTCGCGATCTATTCCATACATATGCATGAAACTGGATCCGTTCTCTGCTCGCGCCCAAGCCCTTCCTGCACGGCGGCTGCGCACTCTAAACTGCCCCGCATGACTGTGACCGACTGGCTGCTCGACTCGGACCCGGCGATCCGCTGGCAGGTGATGCGCGACCTCCTCGATGAGCCCGCCGACGCCGTCGAAAACGAGCGGGCCCGGGTCGCGACCGAGGGTTGGGGGGCGAAGATCCTCGCCCTGCAGGAGCCGACCGGCCAGTGGGACGGCGGCGTCTACGACCCGGCCGAAAGTCGAGACCCGGATGCTCCAGGCCAGCCGTGGAGCGCTACACACCACACGCTCGTGCTGTTCCGTGAGCTCCGACCAGACCCCGCCAGTGCAGCGGCACGCAACGCCATCGACCTGGTCCGCGAGAACGTCACCTGGGATCACGGCAAGCAGCGTTACTTCGACGCCGACGACGAACCCTGCGTCGACGGCATGGTGGTGGCGATCGGCGACTACTTCGGTGAAAACGTGCAGGGCATCGTCGACCGAATCCTCGACCAGCAACTCGACGACGGCGGCTGGAATTGTGACGCCCAGATCGGATCGACCCGCTCATCGTTCCACTCAACGATCTGCGTACTCGAGGGGTTATTGCAGCACGAGCAATCCACGGGTGCGACAGCAGACGTCACGGCGGCGCGGCGGCGAGCGGAGGAATACCTCCTCGAACGCCGGATGCTCCGCCGCCTGTCGACCGGGCAGATCGCCGACCCTGAGTGGACGCTCTTCTCGTTTCCAAACCGGTGGTACTACGACGCGTTGAGGGGCCTCGACTACTTCCGGGCTGCCGGGCTCGCACCGGATCCGCGCCTCGATGAGGCCATCGATCTTGTCGAGAGCAAGCGGGGGGCCGACGGCCGGTGGCTGCTGGAGAACACGCACCCCGGCAAGGTGCACTTCGAGATGGAGAAGGAGGGGGAGGCGAGCCGCTGGATCTCCCTCCGTGCGCTGCGCGTCCTGGACTGGTTCGCCAGCGGCCCATGATCCCCGTCCGCTCGCTGGAGGGAGCGAAGCGACCGAAGCGGAGGGCACTCTGCAGAAATCCCTTGGCTTCGTCGCTAGCGCTCCTCCAGCCGGCGGAGCCAGCGGGGCTTCGGCTACGCCGCGACCGACCGGTGCCGGCGAGCCATCAGCACTACGACGCCCGTGAGTAGGAGGAGGCCGCCGACGGCGAGGAACGCGGTGTTCGGCTCGGCACCCGTCTCGGCGAGCAGTAGGTCGTCAGTGGCGTCGGGTGTCACCGCCGGAATGACCGGCTCAACAGGCGCTGCCGGCGCCGCCGGAACAACCGGAACCACCGGAACCACAGGGGCCACCACGCTCGCGGCCGCAGTGATCAGCGTGTAGTCGGCGGTCGCATCCGGTGATGTCCCATTGCTGGCTGTGATCGTGAACGCTGATGACCCTGCCGTCGTGGGAACGCCTGAGATCGCGCCGGTCGAGCCGTTGAGGGCGAGCCCGGCGGGAAGCGTGCCGGCTGTAACCGAGTAGGCCGCGGCGGGTGTTCCGCTGGCGGTGACGGTGAATGAGTAGTCGGCGTCGACGGTGGCTGCCGGAGGAGCAGCCGAGGTGATTGTGGGGCTGGTCGACACCTCGGTGCTGCCAGCGGCGCATCCGGTCGGGGTGGTGATCACGTTCGAGTCCAGCGTCACCGCTCCGGTGTCTGCCAGCAGTCGGCCGGTGATGCTCGCACCCGTCACGGCCGTGATCGATGTGCTCGCCATCACGGTACCGACGAACTGTGAGTTGCTGTCCAGTGTTGCCGAGCTCCCGACCTGCCAGAACACGTTGCAGGCGCTCGCGCCACCGGTCATGGTGATCCGCGCGCCGGATCCAGCCGTCAGGGTGCTCGCGGCCTGGAAGACCCAGACAGAGTCAGCCGAGCCGGCCAGTGTGAGTTCCCCGTTGAGCGACAGCTCGCCGCCCGAGTACACACCGGGGATCAGCGACAGGTCGGCCAGTTCGCCCTGCCCGGTCGCGGTGGGGGTCAGGCTCGCTGCGACGTTGTAGGCGGTGGTCAGGTCGCTCTGTGCCTGTGCCGCTTCGGGGTCGGCAGAGTGCTGGACGCCGCCGATGATGCCGGGCGGGAATCCGACGATCGCCGTTCCGGGGCTCACCCCGACGTCACCGGCGATGACGCTTGGCCCGGTGTTGGTCACCGTCGAGGCGCTCAACACCCCGAAGTTGGCTGCGCTGCCCAGGCCGATCGGCCCGTCGAGAACGATGGCGGCATGCGCAGGTGCCGCTGAGATCAGCAGGAGACCCGCTGACGCCAGGGCCGCGGATGCCGTGACCAGGCGAGTGAATAACGGGGACCGGGTCATAGCGACGCCTCTCAATAATGAAGGCGTCCGTTGAGACCTGTCAGCCCCTCGTCCACTACCCCCTGTTGCATGTATACCACGGCGAACGCGAGGAAGCGCACATCTAACCCGCGGCCGTCACGTGTCCTTCGATCTTCGCCGACAACCGGTCGATGCGACGGAGCACGACATCGAGTTCCTGGACTGTCTCCCACAACACCGGATGCTCGTCGCGCACGTCCGAGAGCCCATCACCGCTCGAGGTGAGAGACCCCAGGTCGAAGCTCACGTTCGTGCGGGCGCCGGCGATCGCCGCCCGAAGCGCTCCGGAGGCGACAGCGACGTCGGCGACGAGTGCGGGGTTGCCGTGCCGCGCCAACCATTCCAGGTCGGAGACGACTTCGGTTCCCTGTTTGCCAAGGGCGGCGGAGGCTTGCGCGGCCCTGACCGAGGCGTCGCGGATGGCATCCTCCCGCTGCGCGCCGGGCTCCAGGCGGAACGCGCTGCCGAACGATTCCGACGCTGAGGCATCCTGATCCGCCAGCCGAAGCGCCGTTTCGCGTCCCCGACGGGCGCGTTGGCGAAGCTCGTCGCACTCGCGCGACAGATCGCCCTCGAGGTCGGTGTAGCCAGCGACCATCGAGGTGAGGCCGTAGGCGATGGCGAGCATCACACCGGAAGCGGCGCCGCCGCCGGGGGAACCGGTGGATTCGGCCAACGCCTCGGTCCATTCGTCGATCGTGGAGTGACGGGCTGACACCTTCTCCGGGTTCTGCATGTCTCCAGTCTCACCCCTCCGGTCTGAAGCGCGCAGCACCCGCCCCAGTCCGGGGGCTGAACTGGTCGACGCGGGTTGCGCTCGCGATAAGGTGACACTCGGCGGCAGCGAGGATCTGGTCTGCCGGGGGGACACCGACATGAAGGCCAACGACGCCGACCGCGCGCTCATCGGGAGTGACGACGCTTTCTTCGACGCCGCGCTCGGGCACGACAGCAACTTCACGCTGTCGCTGCCGTTCCAGAAGACCCCGGTGGCCGCCGATGTCAGCGACACCCCGTCTGAAGCCGAAACAGCGCAGCTGGCCACACTTCTTCTCGATGACGGAAAAGAAGTCAGCGCCGAGATCGCCGAGCGGGAGCGGATCAGCCAGCCGGTCCCGACCGTCTTTCTCCCGGGCAACAAGCAGCGCAGCACGCGAAGCATCCTGACCATCGTCGTCTCGATCCTCACCGTTCTTGCCCTCGTGGCTGTCGGCATCCTGCTCGCGGTGAAGAGCCAGGCCGCCACCCCCGAGCAGAAGGCCTTCGAAGCGTATGCGGCGCGGCAGCTCACCGTCGAGACGGCCGACCGCAAGCTGACCTCGACATTTAAGGCGATCGGAACCGCGAAGACGGATGCCGAAGCCCTCAACGTCGCAACGGCCGCCGCGCTCGCCGCCGTGGTGGGGGTCTCGGACGAGACCGCGCGCGCCGCCGCCGACACCGCGCGCGTCGCCATGGCCGCTGCCATCGCCACGATCACCGTCGTCGACCCGGCCGAAACCCCGTACGTCGCCCCTGACGTGCCTGCACAATCAAGCCTCAGCCTGATTGCACGGGGACTCGACGAGGTGTCAGCCGAGGCGACCCGCATCGACGACGCGCAGGCCGAGCTGGATGCCGCGCTGACAGCGATAGCGGATGCTCGCGCCCCGTTCACGAAGTCGTTCACCGCGTTCGGCAAGACCATTCCGGCGACCGCGACTTCCCTGCTCGCCGTGAACCCGGACGCCGGCCAGCGGTGGCGTGACGCCGTGACGGCGGCCGCCACGGCGTTCACGACCGCAGCGAAGACCGGGTCAGGCGCGACGGAGCTCCAGGCCTACGCCGCGGCAGCCTTCGCATTGCAGGGCGAGAATGCTCGTGTGCTCCTCGAGCGGGAAGCCGTGGAGCCTGACGAGGACACCAACGAGGAAGAAGCTCCGCGGCAGACTCCTCAGCGGCCGAGGGCGACCACTCCGCCGAGTGGTGGCTCGACCAGTCCAGCGCCTCCGGCGAATCCAGAACCAGCGCCGCCGGTCGACCCGGCCCCGCAGCCGGAGCCCGAGCAGCCAGAAATTCCTCCGATCGAAGGCTAGTTCGTACCGACAGTAGGTGGCTCGCACCCTCCGTGGGGTGCTTTCGAGCGCTCCCCGGCGGAGCTACGACCGTGCAACCGCAGGCCTATCTGAGCGCTCGCGCCGGCAGAAATGCCCGTCGGGGCCCCGGTTTCTGACCCATTCGCGCCCGAGCAACGCCGCAAGGCGTTCGTTGACGAACTCAACCAGATCGCCGCCGAGGGTATCTCCGAGAGCGACTCCGAGGTCGACGACGGCATTTGGGCTATCGCCGCACCGATAACCGTCGATGGCACCGTTGTGGCCTCGCTGTCGATTGCCGGGCCGTCGTTTCGGTCTGATGAAAAATCTCGATCCGACCATCGCGCGGTGGTGCGAAGGGCAGCCGCTGAGATCAGCGAGTCGCTTCTCCCGAGCGCGCTCTGACGTGAACGAGCTGTCACTGCCTTAGTCGCCCGCGCGTGAGAAGCGGTGATTGTCGCGGCTCTCGAGCCGGGGCAGCCGAACACAAAAGAAGACAACTCTCGTGTTCCGTCAAAAGGATCCACAAGCATATGCAAAGCTAAGGAAATGTGTCTAGAGATTGACACGACTAATAGGGGGACTCGTGGAGCTCAAAGACTACGTAAGAATTCTGCACAAAAGCTGGATTCTCATCGTCGCCTGCACCTTGCTCGGTGTCGGTGCGACTGCCGCATACTCGCTGACCCTCGCTCCGAAGTACCAGTCGACGACGCAGCTGTATGTCTCCGTCCGTGCCTCAGAGGGCGCCGCTACGGGCGACCTGGTGAACGGAACTAGCTTCGCCCGCCAGGCGGTCACCTCGTATGTCGATGTTGTCAACAGCGCTCTGGTGCTCGACAAAGTCATCGACGAACTCTCGCTCGATCTCACTGCGCAACAGCTCGCCCCGGTGGTTGCTGCAAGTTCCCCACTGAACACGGTCCTCATCAACATCACGGTCACCCACACCGACCCGGTTCAGGCAGCGGCCATTGCGAATTCAGTTGGCACCACGTTCGCTGACGTGGTCACGAATCAGCTCGAGAAGCCGGAGGGGGAGACAGCGAGTCCGGTGAAGATCGAGACGATCCAGCCCGCCGTAACGCCCACGCAGCCTTCGAGCCCGAACGTGCAGCTCAATATCATTCTGGGTCTTTTGGTCGGCCTGGCCATCGGACTTGGCGTCGCAATTCTGCGCAGCGTCCTCGATACCCGCATACACAGCTCTCACGACATCGAACAGGTGACGGAGGCTTCCATCCTTGGCGGCATCGCGCTGGACCCCGAGGCGAAGAAACGTCCTCTTGTCGTCCATGCCGACCCGCGCAGCCCGCGCGCCGAGTCCTTTCGCAGCCTGCGCACCAATCTTCAGTTCGTCAACTTGGAGAAGGGACCGCGCAGCTTCGTCGTCACCAGCTCCATCCCCGGCGAGGGCAAGAGCACCACCACAGCCAACCTCGCCATCGCACTGGCCGAGACGGGAGCATCCGTCGCGCTTGTCGACGGTGACCTTCGTCTGCCGCGGGTCGCGGATTACATGGGCATTGAAGGAGGCGTTGGTTTGACCGACGTGCTCATCGGCCGTGCTGAACTCGCTGACGTGCTTCAGAAGTGGGGCCGGGGCAAGCTTTACGCTCTGCCGAGCGGCCGGGTACCTCCGAACCCCAGCGAATTGCTGGGCTCCGCAGCGATGAAGCGTGTGCTGAGTGCTTTGACCGAACAGTTTGACTTCGTGCTCATCGATGCCCCGCCGCTGCTTCTTGTCACCGACGCCGCCGTTATCTCCAAGCTGACTGGGGGGGTCATCATGGTCGCTGCTTCGGGGCGCACCAAGAAGAACGAGCTCGCTGCAGCCGTGCGAACGCTAGAAAGCATCGGAAGCAACCTGGCAGGCATCGTCGTGACCATGCTGCCGACCAAGGGTCCTGACTCCTATGCATACGGCCAGTACAGCTACGGCAAGTTCGACGAAGCGGAACCCGGGGTCGAACATGTCGCCGGCAAGAAGTTCGGCAAGATGGCGGCAGTGAGAGGGCGACGGACGCTCCGCGACGCGAGGATGGAGTAGCAGTGGCAAATTTCACAATTCTCACAGTCTGCTCCGGCAATATCTGCCGCTCGCCGATGGCAGAACAGCTCCTGCGCTCCGGCCTGAATGCGTATCCCGGCGTCACGGTGAGCAGCGCGGGCACCGTCGGACTGGTTGGCGAACCGATGGACCAACGCGCCCTCAGTCTCGCAGCAAGTTTCGGTGTCACGGATGCCGCTGATCATGTCGCACGTGAACTCAACGAACAACAGATCCGCGACGCGGACGTTGTGTTCGCGATGTCTCGCGAGCATCGTCGTGCGATTGTGCAGCTTCACCCTCGCGCCTCTCGCTATACCTTCACCATTCGCGAATTCGCGAGAATCGCCGCGGAGATCACTGACGCCGATCTGACAGATGCGGCGTTGCTTTCCCGGGATGACGTCGCGGGTCGATTCGCCGCCGCCATCGAAGCAGCGGCGTCGCTGCGTGGGGTCGTCACTCCGTTACTGAACGCCGATGACGACGATGTGGTTGACCCGTACCGACGTTTAGATGACGTCTATACGCTCTCCGGCCAGCAGTTGGTACCAGCTGTCGAAGGCGCGCTCGCGTTGTTCGAGCGCGCGGCGGCCGCGGTCTAGGAAGGCTTTCGTGGGTACGAACAGAGCGTTCGTCCGTCGTCATAATGGCGAAGGGCGCCGTCGATGGTGGATTCTTGCGCTTTCTTTGTTCCTTCTGTTCGATATCGCTCTGGTCGCGTTCGCGCTAAATGCCAACAGTGCCCGGACTGCAACGGGTGAGCTCAGGCTATCCTCGACCGCTTCTGCGTCGACTACGCCGACCCCTTCTGTCACTCCAACGCTTACCGTTGCCCCCACTGTCGCCGTTTCGCAGCGTTTACTCGCCGCGATCAGTGTCGACGTGGCGTGGCGTGGGGTGGTCGGCACGTGCCCCGATGGGCTGTCTGAGTTGGAGTACACGAATGACGGTGGTGAGAGCTGGGCCGTTGTGGACCCAGCACGCGCAACCGGCGCAAACACACTCGTTCGAGTGGCTCTGGGTTCGACTTCTGAAGCACATGTTGTAACCCTCGACGGTGAATGTGCGCCCCAGCTCGTCGGCACATTCGTGGCAGGTGAAGCGTGGGAGGACTACTCCTCGAACCTTGGCTCCTATTGGTATGTAGACCCGGCTGACCGCGGCAACATTCATGCGCCCGACGGCACTGTGGCCGCTCCTTGCGAATCGGTCGTTGCGATCGCCACCCGATCCTCCTCGGAGGCCGTCGCGCTCTGTGCAGATCAGGCGCTATTCGCAACAAGCGATGGCGGCGCTGAGTGGTCGAGCACTATTTCCGTCCCTGGCGCGGTGGCGATTGACGCATCGGCTGATGGCTATGTCATCGCCGTCGCCGCGCAAGGAGGCTGCGTCGGCACCTCAGTCGTCATGCTGGCCGGTGGGGAACCAAGTGAGCCGGTGGGTTGCTTTGGGGAAGCAGCGCCATCCGGTCAGACATCCTTGGCAGCTGCCGGTGACAACGCACTTTGGCTTTGGGCTGGCGACAATTTTGCACAATCTACCGATGGGGGAGAGACGTGGATTCAGATCCTGACTTGAGCGACAAAGACGGCGTCGAACGTCGGAACGGTGAAGTGCCGCTGGTGCGATTCGGCGCACAATTCCTGCTTGACGCCGCTGCATGGGCAGTCGCGCTAGTTCTTGCCGTCGTCTTCCGGTACGAGTTCATGCTTGCGGAAATCGGGTGGCCTGCGCTCTTCGGCCTGGTGGTTCTTGCGTTGGTGCTTCAGTTCGTGGTCGGGTGGGGCTACGCCCTTTATAAGGGCCGGTATACCTATGGCAGCTTTGAAGAGGTGCGCGCCCTCATGTTCGCGGCGCTTTGCGTCTTCGCGATACTCAGCGTCCCTGTGCTTCTCTTTGGGCCAGTAGTCGACATCGCGCGCAGTGCCACCGTCATCGCGTTCCCCATTGCACTCATACTCATGTTCGCAGTGCGATATGCCAAACGGCTTTACGTCGAGCACAAGCACAGGCCCGGCAGTGAAGCCAACCGAACGATCATCTACGGAGCCGGGTATCTCGGTTCCACGCTCGTCCGTCGCATGCTCAGCGACCCGTCTTCGCAGTTCCTGCCCGTCGGACTCATCGACGACGATCCCTTGAAATCAAATGCTCAGCATCGTGGCGTGCGGGTGATTGGGACGTTTCACGATCTGCACAAAGTCGTAGAGAAAACACGCGCAACTGAACTCGTTATCTGCATCGGGCGGGCAGATTCCGTACTTATTCGAAAGATCTCTGATGCCGCGACGGCAGCCGGTCTTCGGGTGAAAGTCTTGCCTCCGCTGGAGAAGTTGCTGGAGCGCAAAACGAGCCTTGCCGACATGCGCGACATATCGATTGAAGATCTAATCGGGCGGCACCCAGTAGACACTGAGGTCCACACCATTGCTGGATACCTCGGGGGCAAGAAGGTCCTCGTCACTGGTGCAGGGGGATCCATCGGCGCCGAACTTTGCCGTCAGATCGCCAAGTACAACCCTGGTGAATTGATCATGCTCGACCGTGATGAGACTGGACTGCAGGGAGCACAACTCGGCATTTCGGGACACGGCCTTCTTGACACGAGAGATGTCGTCCTCGCTGATATCCGCGACCAACCCGCTTTGGCACGGATCTTCCACGAGCGTAAGCCCGATGTCGTGTTCCACGCGGCGGCGCTCAAACACTTGCCGATGCTCGAGCAGTACCCCGATGAAGCGTGGAAGACAAATGTCCTAGGCACACTCAACGTGTTGGAAGCCGCTCGCTCCGTGGGAGTGAAAACGTTTGTCAACATCTCAACAGACAAAGCGGCGAATCCGACAAGCGTCCTTGGCCATTCCAAGCGCGTCGCTGAAAAGCTGACCGCCTGGATGGCTGAAGAAACTGGTCGCACGTACTTGTCCGTCCGCTTCGGTAACGTGATCGGCAGCAGAGGTTCCATGCTTCCGACGTTCACATCGCTGATCGAGTCTGGTGGCCCGCTCACCGTCACGCACCCTGATGTAACGCGATTCTTCATGACTATTCCAGAGGCTTGTCAATTAGTCGTTCAGGCGGGCGGCATCGGTAGTGCCGGTGAGGTCCTGATCCTCGACATGGGAGAACCGGTCAGGATCCTCGATGTAGCGCAGCGGATGATCTCTATGTCCGGCAAGGATATCGAAATCATCTACACCGGCCTCCGACAAGGCGAAAAACTTCACGAGGAACTTATCGGCCAAAACGAGACAGATGAACGCCCTCTTCACCCGAAGATCTCGCACGCGCGCGTCGGAGGCATCTCCCCCTCGCGGCTCGACAAGCAGGGGTGGGAGGAACGGATGTTTGCGTCTCCTCGATACAACGACACGACCGTTATTGAACGTCTGCCGGTGGGGAATGTTCGATGAACGAACGTATCTACATGTCGTCTCCCGATGTCGGGGAGTTGGAAGAGCAATACGTCGTGGCGGCGATTCGTTCGGGTTGGATCGCACCGTTAGGCCCCGACGTCGATGCGTTCGAGCGTGAACTCGCCGAGCGCGTGGGAGTGGACCATGCCGTCGCGTTGAGCTCCGGCACCGCTGCCCTTCACCTGGGCCTGCTCGGTCTCGGTGTCAAACGAGGCGATGTAGTGCTGACGTCGACCATGACGTTTGCCGCAACCGCCAACGCCATCGTCTATGCAGGCGCTTCGCCTCATTTCATCGACTGCGATCCCGAGTCCGGCAATATGGATCCCAGCCTCCTCCGTCGGGCTCTGGAGCAATTCGCGCAAGACGGCGTGAAGCCAACCGCCATCGTCCCGGTGGACCTTCTTGGCAAGACCGTTGACTACACGACCATCCTGGCCATCGCCGCCGAGTACGGGGTTCCGGTTCTCTGCGACGCGGCCGAATCCCTCGGCGCAACCCACCGTGGAGAAGCTGCCGGTTCCTTCGGACATGCATCAATTGTCTCCTTCAATGGCAACAAGATCATGACAACGTCCGGTGGAGGCACGCTTCTGACGAATGACGAATCACTGGCGAAGCACACGCGCTACCTCGCCACCCAGGCGCGTCAGCCGGTCGTGCATTACGAGCACACAGATATCGGCTACAACTACCGATTGAGTAATCTTCTTGCCGCACTTGGCCGGGCCCAGCTGTCTCGCCTCGACGCGATGATTTCGCGGAGGCGCTCGATTCGAGACCGCTACCGAGACCTCTTCGCACGAGTTGACGGGGTTGAGGTCTTCGGCGGAGAGGACGATTCAGAGGACAACGTCTGGTTGACATCGATCCTCGTAGACGCAAGTGGCACCGGCTGGATCCCCAGCGAATTGACCGCTGCCCTTGCCACTGAGAACATCGAAAGCCGCCCGCTCTGGAAACCCATGCACCTGCAACCGGTATTCCAAGACGCCTCAGCTACCGTCAACGGATCGGCGGAGCGTCTATTTGAAACTGGGATGACCTTGCCGAGCGGTTCTGCGCTCTCCGACGATCAGATCGAGCACGTATTGGCGACGATCAGGGATTTCGTGGAGACCGCGCGGTGAACGAAAGAGCGGTCCGTGTGCGGTACGACATGAAGAAGCGTGTCTTCGACGTTTTAGTTGCACTCGCGCTCTACATCCTGTCATTGCCGATTCAAGCTGTGGTTGCCGTTGCGGTCGCCGTTCGGCTCGGCAGACCAGTGCTGTTTCGTCAGCCGCGCCCCGGCCTGCATGGCGATGTCTTCACCATGGTGAAATTTCGTACGATGAGACCGGCTGCCGTCGACGAAGGTGTGAGTTCGGATGCAGCCCGCCTCACGAGCCTCGGGCGCTTTCTGCGAGCCACCAGCCTCGATGAACTGCCCACGTTGTCCAATGTCGTCAAAGGGGACATGAGTCTGGTAGGCCCGCGGCCGCTTCTCACGTCGTACTTAGATCGCTACTCGCCAGAACAGGCGAGGCGACATGAAGTCCGGCCCGGCGTAACTGGTCTTGCACAGGTAAATGGGCGAAACGCTCTCAGCTGGGAAGAGAAGTTTGCGTTCGACATCGACTACGTCGACAACCGCTCCTTCAAGCTCGACCTGCAGATTCTCCGAGCAACCGTGTCAAGCGTGCTTCGACGAAACGGAGTCTCTGCCGTGGGCCAGGCGACGACGACCGAATTCCTCGGAACGACGACGGATGTGACGGCCTAGTGACTACACCACTGATTGTCATTGGTGCCGGCGGGTTTGGGCGTGAAGCGCTTGACGTAGTCGTTGCGATCAATCGCGCCACTGTCGAACCGTTTTTCGAACTCGTCGGGGTTGTCGATTCGAACTTGAGCGAATCCAACCGAGGTCGATTGGACGCTCGGGGTGTCAGGTACCTGGGCACCGAAGACGAGTGGTTCAATTCGCGCAGGTCCGCACAATTTGTTGTCGGTGTAGGGGATCCCTCGGTGCGATCCCGAATAGTCGAAAGGTGGACCAGCGCCGGCTATGACGCCGCCACTCTCGTTCATCCATCCGTGGGGATCGGTGAACAGTCGACCATCGGCCAAGGCAGCATCATTTGTGCCGGAGCCCAAATTTCGACGAATGTCTCAATCGCTGAGCACGTTCACCTCAACCCCAATTCGACTGTGGGACATGATTCAATCATCGAGGACTTCGCGTCGATCAATCCCGGCGCCATCATATCTGGCGATGTGCGCGTGGGGCTCTGCTCGCTCGTTGGGGCGGGGGCAGTCGTGCTTCAAGGTCTTGAGGTAGGGCCCTTCGCCACCGTAGGTGCGGCCGCCTGCGTCGTTCGCGATGTTCCCTCTCGGGTAACGGTGAAAGGTGTTCCCGCGCGATGATCAATCGTCGGCGCTTGGACTCGATTCCTCGTTTCTTGCGGGCAGACCGCTACTCAATGGAAAGACCCAAAGAAATGAAGAAAATGTACAAATCCGTATGGATTGTGAACCACTATATTTCTGATCCTCGAGATACGGCTTCCGGTTCCCGGCACTTCTCACTAGCAGCGGGCCTCGCGAGGTTGGGCTGGGCAGTGAGTCTCATTGCCGCGAGCGCTGGTCACAATACAGACTTGCAGCGAGTTGGCAAGAACGAGCGGTCTCTGACGACTGAACATCTGGGCGTCACATTTAGGTGGCTCCGCACATCCACTTACAAAGGCAACGGCGTAGGCCGGGTACTCGGCATGCTTCAATTCTCGATCGCGTTGCTCCGAAAGCGCTCAGTCGCTGGACTCGCTACGCCGGATGTGATCGTGGGGAGCACGGTGCACCCTTTGGCAGCCTGGGCGGCAAGTGTCATGGCCCGACGCTACGGTGTGCCATTTGTGTTTGAGATCCGCGACCTGTGGCCTCAGACGCTTATCGATATGGGGAAACTTCGGAGCGGCGGATTGCCTGCTTACCTGATGCGAATTCTCGAGCGCCACCTCTGTAAGTCGGCAGAAACCATCATCGTTCTCATGCCATTTGCCGCCGACTACCTGGCTGGCCAGGGTGTCAGCCGCGACAAGGTGGTATGGATCTCGAACGGGACCGACGTTGATGCCTTCCCGCCGAGCGAACCCCCCACGTCGCTCCCGTTTACATTCATGTATTTTGGTGCTCACGGTGGGGCAAACGGGCTTGAAGCTATTGTTCAGGGCTATGCAATGTTTCGGGACAGTTCCGACCAAGAGTCCCGCCTAATGCTCATCGGCGACGGCCCGCGTCGAGGTGCGTTGCGTGAGCTGGCGGCCAGCCTCGAGTGCCGGGACGAATTAGTCTTCGTCGACGCCGTGCCGAAATCCGAAATTCCAAGAATCGCGGGCGAAGCGCACTGTCTGGTTCTGAACCTCCTCGATCTTGAACTGTACAAATACGGAATTAGTCTGAACAAACTGTTCGACTACATGGCCGCTTCGCGACCCATCATTATTGCGAGCAATGCTGCAAATAACCCCGTAAGAGACGCAGGCGGTGGCGTTACGGTGCCTGCTAATGACCCGAGCGCAATTGCAAAAGCAATGCAAACCGTCGTGGAAGCGTCACATGAGCAACGTGTGGATTGGGGCACGGGGGCTCGTCGACACGTCAGTGAGTACTTCGACTACGCCCGTCTGTCGGAGGATCTTGACGGGGCCCTGAACGCGGTTGTCGAGAGGCCTCACATTTCATCGCCTGCTAGGAGCAACGAATGACTCAGCCCGCGCAACTGGACGCGTCTGCGGCTCAACGAGCGGCAACGAGAGTCGTGCATGTGAGTTCCGCTCATCCATGGACCGACATTCGCATTCATCAACGCGAAGCCAGAACGCTCGCAGAGGCTGGCTACGATGTCCACCTGGTTGCGGTGGACAACCGCCTATCCGCGCCTGAGACCGGCGTAAAGGCTGTCCGGCAACGGCGACGGAGCCGCGCAAACAGAGTTTTGATTGGGTCGATTTCTGCTGTTATCGCGGGACTTCGAACGCGGGCACAAATAGTACATTTACACGATCCAGAACTTATCTGGGCGATTCCGTTGTTGCGCGTTCTTCGAAAGACAGTGATCTATGACGCCCACGAGGACCTGCCGTCACAGTTGCGTGATAAGAGTTACATCCCGATGGTGATGCGCGCGGCGGTCTCGCGACTATCACTACTCGTCGTGAAAGTCTCCGGCGTAGCCAATCACGTCGTCGCTGCAACCGAGCGAATCGCGGACCGCTATTCGCCTTCCAAGGTCACTGTGATCCGCAACTACCCGCGGATCCGAGACGCCGATAGCAACAACTCGGCTGTTGAGACGCGCCAGAAAAAGCTTGTCTATGTCGGCGCTATGAGTGAGTCACGCGGAGCGCTTCAAATGCTCGATGCCCTGGCGAGCGACGCGTTCCCGACCGGGTGGACACTTGAACTTGCCGGAAGCATAGTGCCTGCGGAACTTGAAGTCCGAATGAGGAACCACCCGGCGTGGGGGATCGTAAACTACCACGGGGTTGTCTCCCCTGATGAAGCAAGAGACATCGTGTCTGGCGCTCGGATAGGCCTCGTGACGCTGCAGGCAAATGCGGCCTACGTTGATTCGCTGCCCACCAAGTTGTTCGAGTACTTGGCAGCTGGAATGCCTGTGATCGCGTCAGACTTCCCGCTTTGGCGTCGAATTGTTGAGGCGAACGAGTGCGGAACATTGGTGGACCAGACCAACCCCGAGAGCATTGCGGCTGCCATTGCCGAATATGAGACGGATGTTAACAGGCTCGCGGCCGAGGGTCGCAACGCGCTGAGGGCATCGCGCGGCGAACTGAATTGGGATAGCGAATCGGCTGCGCTACTCCGCCTCTACGACAGGATTGCGACTCGCTCGTCACTCGCGAGTGGGATTACCCATGTCGCTTGAACCGATTCGGTTCGACGGGGTTTCATCAGTCGGGGCCGGCCGGAATGGAGTCCTGGGGCTATTTTCAACTTTGCTTCTAGGAGGATCACGGATCGTCACAAACGTGGTGCTTGGTCGCCTCGGTGGCCCAGAACTCCTTGGCTTGGTGCAGAACGTCCTATCGACTGCAACACTCGCCACACTTTTTCTGCCGACGTCGGCAGGCAGCGCGGCAAGCAAGTATGTCGCTTTCTACAGAGCGAGGGAAGACGTCGAGAGCGCGAAGGCCGTGACAAAGTTCATTGGCGCGCGCACGTTCCAGGCCACCGTGGTTCTGCTCGTCATCGTAACCGCGATTGGTCTCTATGTTGGACCCGCGGACCCTGCTATTGCTTGGGTTACAGGTCTGCTTGTAGTCAGTATGTGTAGCCAAACGTTCATCCGTGGTGTTCATTACGGGACGGGGCAGGTATCTCGTCTCGTCAAATGGGATGTTCTGGCGAGCCTCGGGAGCCTCGTCACGGTTGTTGTGCTTGTACTCGCTGGGGTGCGCAATGTGTGGGTGTTAGTTCCTCTCGCCGCGATCACCCTAATCTTTGTCTTGGTTTCATGGCCGCGTGGGAGAGTCCCAATCGCGAGGGAAGCGATTCGTCGAGAGATTGATCGGTTCATGTTGCTCGGAATTGTGGGGACAGTCTCGAGTTCCGGTTTCCTGCAAAGCTCTATTCTGGTAGCAACCGCGACCAACGGCCTTCATTACTCGGGTCAATATGCCGCTGCGTTGACCTTGACGACGCCGGTCACACTCATCGCCAGTGCCATCGCGCTGGCCTTGTTCCCTGCTATGGCAGGCGACCATGGACGGAATGACTTGCTCGCGCTCAACAGGCGAACCAACAATGCGACGCGGATACTTATCACGGTAATGATCGCCATGTTTGGCAGCATTTCAATACTGGCAGAACCACTGACCATGCTGGTCTGGGGTCGTGAATTCGAGAACACTTCCCAAATCTTAATTCTTCTGCTCCTAGCGGTCGTGCTGATTACAGTTGCGGTGCCGTCGGTCAACTTCCTGACGACTCAGTCGAATCGCGGTATGGCGGTTTCGGCTTTCTCAAGCCTTCTGGGCTTCGCTGTCGGAGCCTCCACGTGGGTTTTCTTGGGCGGTACGGCACCGGGATACTCTGTGCCGGCGGGCTATCTGTTAGGGGCGATGATAATCTCAGGGGCACCCTATGTCTTGGTTTGGCGAAGGCAGCGTCAACATTGGTTCGTGCAGACAATGGTGCTTTTGGGGGCACTTGCCAGCGTCTTGACGATCACATTTTCCGTGAGGGCTGCTGATCTACCTGATTGGGGCCTTCTTATTGCTGCAGCCTTGTTCCTTGTTGTTTGGTGCGCTGTCAGGTCCAGGGATGTAAAACAAATTGCCCGCTTGCTCGTCGACCTTCTCGGCCGACGGGGCGCTTGATGGGAAAAGCGAAGATGAAAGTCGACTTAGAATCTGCTAGCGCGTCCCCGCACGGTATGGAAAAGGGCGGCCGAAGACTGCCTCGAGCTCAGCGTTGGTTAATCTTCATCCTTCCAGTGCTCGGTTGTTTCGGTCCCGCCATTGCTATTGTGGGGCCGATTTTCGGGTTTCGACTCGCGGTTCTCCTTCTTGTTGCAACTTCGCTTCCTTGGCGGCGTGTAGACGGGTCAGCGGTCGTACTTGTCACCAGGGTCCTCGCAGTGATTTGGATCATCGTGGCTCTTTTGCTACTGCTGCTGCGCGGTGCGTCGGTGTACACGTGGCCGGAGGCGGGTTCGCTCCTCTTCGGAATCTTGTTCATCGTCGCGATTGTGGGGACGAGATCGACGCGACATGCATTGCGTGTTTTTCTCGCCGGCTGGCTACTGGCGTTCTGTGCAACTGCCGCGGTGGCGGCGCGTGAGATCCTCTTCGGCATTCCATTTGGGAATTACTACCGGCAGGAGGCGGCCAACCCGATCCTCGAAGGCCTCGGAAGCGCAAGCACGTTTTCCAACCCGAACAACTACGCCTTCTTCCTGCTCGTCTCCTTCCCGGTCCTGACGCTCGGGAGGTCCGCTGCGACGCAGAAGACGTGGAAACTGTTGTACCTAGGCGCGATGGCCTCGGTGCCGGTCCTAATGCTGGCGACCGGCAGCAGGATCGGACTCTTGATTCTTATCGCGGTCGGTGCGGTTTTCGCTGTTGCGTTTGTTCGGGCCAAGTGGGCTGCCGTTGCCGCGGGAGGAGTCGCTCTAGCAGCTCTGTTGTTTCCGGTCGCATTCGACTTTGCCGTTCAGTCGCTTCTGCGACCCTTTGCCTTTGGTGACGGATTTCAATTGCAAGCCTTCATCTACGGAATTTTCGAGGAGAGTTCCATGATGGTTCGTATGAGTCTCATCCAAAACGGCTACGGGTTTTGGCTTGATTCGTATCTGATGGGGGTCGGGATGGGCGGGTTCGAAGCAGCCATGGCTGGCGGGTCGGGGGACCACCCAACGATGGGAATCGAGAGCCCACATAGCGGTGTAATGGAGATCTTGTCCCAATTTGGCATCCTCGTTTTTGCGCCATTCGCGCTGCTTCTAATCACGCTCTTGCTGATTGGTTGGAAGACCTTTTCCACTCGCCAGACCCATAGCTCAATGCGAGTTGGAGGCCTGTTGCTTGTGACTCTGACCAGTGCGTTTCCGATCTTTACTGTTATGAACAGTTCGTTCTTGGAACCGTCGTCGTCCTGGCTATTCCTGGCTCTACTGCTACTGGTTGGTCTTGCCATCGACGAGACAGCCGATGGAGTCGCCACCGGTGAACTGCATTCTTCAGCCCGAATCGTGCTCTGAGTAAGTGGGATCTGGGTTGCGGCTGGACTTCAACCGGCAACTCGAGTCGTACGCGAAGCGCGAGGCTCAACTGTTCTCTAGAAACCCCTGAAGTGAGCGAGCTGAAGCAATACCGCTATGCCATTTCGCGACGTATTCCTTTCCGCTGGCTGCAGTGACTCTCGCGGTTTCGGGGTAAGCGAGCAAGTCGCGCATTACTTCTTCGAAGGTCACCGGCGTAGCGTTCACGATCGGGACGTTGGAACCGAATACGCCGGCGGCGCCCGGGGTAACATTGCCGACCACGAGCCTTCCCGCTGCCATAGCTTCGATTGCCGCGACCCCGTAGGCGCCGGTTTGTATTTGGTCTACGACGATGTCGACCTGGTTCAACAGCATGAACATATCGGCGTGCGGAACTTCATGTGTGTGCACATATTCAATTAGCCCTTCATCTGCAAGCTTGCTGAGTATCGGGTGAATGTACTGCGTGCCCTTGATGGGTGGGTCGCTGCGGCTCGGACGGTGCAGCACTCGAGGGCGACCAGTTTCAAAATCCGCGGCGGCAGTCTGGTTCCAACCGGATGTGTCGATCGCCAAGGGAAGCAGCTTGGCACCGGGAAGGTGATCCAGCAGATCAGGAGTGGTGACGAACATTGTCAATCCTGAATCCTCGGCGAACGTTCGGTTCCGCCGGACGATTCGATCTAAATTATCGACCCAGTCCTGCGGGGCATCCTTGAAGTACGAGTATTCGAACGCCTCTTTGTGTCTTTCTGGGTCGCGAATTTCGCTGCCATGGAACACGACGGCCATCCGAACACCGCGGCGCTGAAAGTCGAGGACCTCGTCACTAAATTGATGAGCGCGTGGATGCTTGAGCAGAGAAATGTTCGACTCATTAAGCAAATGCGTTGTCCCACCGAGCACGGCCCGAGTCCAGACTGTCCGCAGCATGGGCGGGGTGATTCGCGGATGGGGGATAGTCGAATGTGCTCGACCATTCATCTGTACGCCTCGTAGCCGCGCCGAAATCAGTCCATCTCTGGCAATCGAGCGCGCATCAATGCCCAGATGCGAACTCACCGCGTTTGCCCAGGCACGGCCTTGGCCAGCCTGGTTGAGGGGCCCGATGGCTAATTTTTGATTCTGAGTCACTGTGGTCCTTGACTATGAAATGCCGATGGAGCATAGGAGAACTTCACCTGCTCCATCGGCTGCTGCGTGTGGCTCAAGAGTTACCGGAGTCATTTCGTGCCGTTTGATCCACCGGAGATGTACGTTTCATATCCGCGAACCTTGCTGATCACCAGCGAGCCGAAGCCAGCAGAGGCGCAGAGGTGGGCCACCAGAGGCGCAGAGGTGGGCCACCAGAGGCGAGACCGCATCCGGGACCCCAGGCCGAGCACACTGCCCGAGACCATCCGCACAACGACGCCACCGGGCCTCGAGCCTCGCGTTCTAGACCCAATCAAGCTTGCTCCCCGGTTGTTGCGGCTTCGGAAGCAAACTTAGTCGACATCGCAAGGATGGCTGCACAGGCCGCTCTCGGTGGCTTGGTGAAGATATTCTGGCGGCTACTGTTGAATAAGTTTGCTGGCGGTGAGTTTCTACCACGAAGGGTTCGCCTTGCCGTCCAATATCCAAGGAGATGCGTTGACAACGGCTGCTCGATATCAGGTCTGCACTCGTTGCGTGATGGACACAACAGATACGGCGATTTGGTTCGATCAAACTGGTCTTTGTCGCTACTGCGTTCACTATGACGAGAAGCTGCGAGCCACTGTTGAGTCAGCTCAGAAGGGTGGAAGGCAGCACGAGCTGGAGGCCCTAGTCGGTCGAATCAAGGCAGCTGGCGCGGGCAAAGCGTACGACTGCATCGTGGGGGTCAGCGGCGGGGTAGACAGTTCTTATGTCGCACTTCAAGCGATCCAGCTGGGGCTTCGGCCGCTTGCCGTCCACTTTGATAGCGGATGGAACTCGGAACTCGCAGTGAGCAACGTCGAAGGCATCGTTAGCAAGCTGGATCTTGACCTCTACACGGACGTCGTGGACTGGCGCGAAATGCGTGACTTACAGCTAGCGTTCCTCAGGTCATCCGTTGCGAATTCTGACACCCCTACGGATCACGCATTTCCTGCGGTAGCGTACCGCCAAGCATCTAAGTACGGTATTCGGTACATCCTCTCAGGCAGCAATTTGGCGACCGAGTCGATTCTGCCGAAATCGTGGGGTTATAACTCCGCGGACGCAGTTCAGCTGAAGGCCATACATCGTCGCTTTGGGTCCCGCCGATTGAAGAGCTATCCAGTGATGGGGATCCTTCGGCGGTATTTTTGGTACCAGCGAGTGCGACGGATTCAAACCGTGAAGTTCCTGAACTTCATGCCGTACGTCAAGACCGATGCGAAGAAGGCCATATCTGAGAAACTGGGCTGGCGGGACTACGGGGGCAAGCACCACGAGTCTGTCTTCACCCGCTACTTCCAGGGATATTATCTTCCGACCAAGTTTGGTTTTGACAAGAGGCGCGCTCACTTGAGTTCGCTGATCAACGCGGATCAGATCTCAAGGGACCAGGCATTAGAAGAACTGGAGATGGAGCCTTACGACGCCTCTCTAAAGGCCGACGACCACAAGTTCATTGCGAAGAAGCTCGGAATATCAACCGACGAACTAGACGCACTCGTTCGCTCGGCACGGAAGGACTACAAGGAATATCCGAACCAAGAATGGCTTTTCGACCTGCTCTTGAGAGTTCGCTCGCGCTTGTCCTGCAAGAACGGAACGCGGCATTGAGCCGTTCCGAGGTGATCGGCGTACTGGACTACGGCGTCGGGAATCTAGGCTCTGTTCTCAATATGCTTCGACACATCGACGTGAAGGCAACGACCATACGGACGCCTGATCAGCTCACGGAGGTGACAAAACTTCTTCTGCCCGGCGTGGGTTCATTCGATCATGCCATTGAGAAGCTCGATGCGTTGGACCTCGCAGAGCCGATTCGTGGGTATGCGCGCTCGGGTGGCACTATTCTCGGGATTTGTCTCGGCATGCAACTCCTCCTTGACTCGAGCGAGGAGGGCCAACGACAAGGCCTCGGATTAATCCCGGGCCGTAGCAAGCGATTCTCGTTCGCGCCTGAAGCTAAGCGCCGGGTGCCACACATGGGTTGGAACGCTGTAATCCCTCGTGCCGAGAACCCATTGTTGGCAGGTTTGGAGACCGACAACCGCTTCTATTTCGTGCACAGCTACCATGCAGTCTGCGAGAACGACACTGACATTTTCGGGGAAACTGAGTACGGCGAGATGTTTCCGTCAATGATCGGTCGCGGGAACGTCTTCGGAGCTCAATTTCATCCCGAGAAGAGCCACAGGTACGGCATGGACTTACTAAGAAACTTCGCAGGTTTCCGCGCGTGATCCCAAGAGTCATACCCGTCCTCCAGATCAGCGACGGCTATCTGGTGAAGACATCGAAGTTCAAGCACCCGCTGTATGTGGGCGACCCGATTAATGCTGTCAAGATTTTTAATGAAAAACAGGTTGATGAACTCGTTGTCGTCGATATCGATGCGAGCAAACGCGGTGCCATCACAAGTCTGTCGGCCTTGGAGGAGTTCGCATCAGAAGCGTTCATGCCTGTCGCGTACGGGGGCGGAATTTCAAACGTGGAAGATGCAACGCGCGTGCTTGCCGTGGGCGTAGAGAAGGTCATTTTGGGCTCTGCGGTTGCGAAAGACCCACTGCTAGTTCGACGGATAGCCGATGCGGTGGGGTCACAAAGCGTTGTCGTGAGTGTCGACATCAAGCGAGACCCGTTGGGCCGGCGGCACGTTTATACAAATGGGAGCAGACGAAAGACAGGATCCGCTCCCTCACCTTGGGCAGAGATGGCAGTTCACAACGGCGCAGGGGAGCTGTTGGTCTCTTCGATAACGCGGGACGGGACGGGTGGCGGCTACGACCTCGAAGTAGTGAAGGAAATTGCAGAGAGCAACGACGTCCCCGTCATTGCTCTGGGTGGGGCTGGGTCGCTCGATGACGTTGAAGCAGTGATCCGTAGCGGCGCGTCCGCTGCGGCTGCGGGTAGCTTTTTCGTCCTTAACGGAAAGCACAAAGCGGTGCTCATCACCTACCCCAGTCCGGCCGCTCTTCGCGACCTTGCGGCTCGGCTCCAAAACTGATGCTGTGACGTGGGTTGCCGGTCACGAGATAGTTATCGACCGTGCTATCGGTAGACGTTGCTCGGTATCGATGGCGCAGGCGGCCCGCTCGAAACGGCGTTCGGTCAAGGCGTTGTCTCGCGTCATTTAGAGTTGACCCCATGCGTCTTGCGGTAGTTGCTCTAGGTAAAATCGGTCTTCCCCTCGCGGTCCAGTTCGCGGACGCGGGGCACGAGGTCATCGGGGTCGACGTGAACCCGTCGACGGTGGACCTGGTGAACCAGGGGATTGAACCGTTCCCGGGTGAGGCGCAGCTGCAGGAGAAACTGTCCGCACTGGTGCCAGCCGGGAAGCTGCGGGCGACCACGGATTACGCCGACGCGATCCCGGGTGCTGACGCGGTGGTGTTGGTGGTTCCGTTGTTCGTGAACGATTCGACCTGGGCACCGGACTTCGCCTGGATGGATGCCGCGACGAGATCACTGGCAGAGCACCTGACCCCCGGCACCCTGGTGTCCTACGAGACGACCCTGCCGGTGGGAACCACCCGGACCCGGTGGAAGCCGATGCTGGAGGAAGGCTCCGGGTTGGTCGAAGGCATCGACTTCGACTTGGTCTTCTCCCCAGAGCGAGTGCTCACGGGGCGAGTTTTCGCTGACTTGAAAAAGTACCCAAAACTTGTCGGAGGGCTCAGCGCTGAGGGAGCGCGGCGGGCGACCGAGTTCTATGAGGCAGTTCTGACGTTTGATGAGCGGACGGACCTGCCCCGCCCGAATGGGGTGTGGGACCTCGGCTCGGCCGAAGCAGCGGAGATGGCAAAGCTGGCCGAGACGACGTTCCGAGATGTGAACATCGGTCTAGCGAACCAGTTCGCGCTTTTTGCCGACACCGTTGGGATCGACGTCTACTCGGTAATCGACGCCTGCAACTCCCAGCCTTACTCGCACATTCATCGGCCCGGAATCGCAGTGGGTGGGCACTGCATTCCGGTGTACCCGCGACTGTACCTCTCCACAGACCAGGACGCGGAGATCGTACGCACAGCCCGCACCTTGAACGCCTCCATGCCGGACCGGGTAGTCGAACAGGCGGCGAGTGTATTAGGAAACCTGACCGGGATGCGCGCTGTTGTCCTGGGGGCTGCGTACCGTGGTGGCGTTAAAGAGACCGCATTCTCCGGGGTGTTCCCCACTGTCGACGCTCTCGCGGCACGCGGGGCGAGCGTATCGGTGCACGACCCTCTGTATTCGGATGACGAGCTGGAGCGGTTCGGGTTCACGCCCTACACGATTGGTGACGAGGTAGACCTTGCGATCGTGCAGGCCGACCATCTCGAATACCAGGCGCTGACCGCCGCGGACCTTCCTGGCATTCGCCTCCTCGTAGATGGCCGCAATTCGACGAGCCCGGACGCCTGGGTCGGCACACCGCGCCTGGTGATTGGTGGCGGCGGCGCGCGCTGATTCCTAGTCCGCGCACAGGGTCTTCCTGTCGCCCGAGACGTGCGCGCTCGACGCTGGTGAACGACGGCCGGTTGTGTCCCGACCCACGAGATGGTCGCGATAGTCTGGGGGCGCGTCAGCCCAGAATCGAACGTGTGCGAGGAGCCCACTTGACTCTTCATCCGAACACTCGAATCCTGCCCTCGGCGGATGTCGCTGAGAGCGCAGTCATCGGCGATGGAAGCTCCGTGTGGCACCTGGCACAAGTTCGCGAAGAGGCGAAGCTCGGGCGGAACTGCATCATCGGCCGCGGCGCGTATATCGGCACAGGCGTCGAGATGGGCGACAACTGCAAGGTACAAAACTACGCGCTGGTCTACGAACCGGCGAAGCTCGGCAACGGGGTATTCATTGGACCCGCTGTTGTGCTCACCAATGACACTTTCCCCCGCGCGGTTAACCCCGACGGTTCACAGAAGAGCGGCCATGACTGGGAGCCCGTCGGTGTCATCATCCACGAAGGCGCCGCAGTAGGCGCCCGTGCCGTCTGTGTAGCCCCAGTCACCATTGGGGCCTGGGCGACCATCGCCGCTGGTGCCGTCGTCACTCGCGACGTTCCGGCTTTCGCGCTCATGGTCGGTGTACCCGCGAAACGCATCGGGTGGGTTGGAAAAGCAGGACTGCGATTAGCTGAAACCGAATTCGGTTGGCAATGCCCAGCGACAGCAACGCTTTACAAAGAAATCGACGGCACACTCGGAGAGGTCCCTGCGCATGACTAAGTCCTTCATCCCACCAGCGAAACCGATCATCGGCGACGAGGAACGCGAGGCCGTCGACCGTGTTCTGCGTTCCGGGATGGTCGCACAGGGTCCTGAGGTGGCGGCATTCGAAGGCGAGTTCGCCGACGTCATGGTTCAGGGACGAGCCAGCGTTGCGGTGAACTCGGGCACCTCCGGTCTGCACCTTGGTCTTTTGGCTGCTGGGGTCGGCCCGGGCGATGAGGTGATCGTTCCGTCCTTCACGTTCGCTGCAACGGCGAACTCGGTGGCTCTCACCGGCGCGACCCCGGTGTTCGTGGACATCGAGCCGGAGCAGTTCACGATTGATCCCACCGCGGTCGAAGCGGCAATCACGAGCCGGACGAAAGCCGTGATGCCGGTGCACCTCTACGGTCACCCGGCGAGGATGGTCGAGCTGATGGCTTTGGCAGAAAAGTATGAGCTGGACCTGTACGAAGACGCCGCGCAGGCACACGGCGCGGAACTCGATGGCGAACGAGTCGGGACGTTCGGTCGATTCGGAATGTTCAGCCTGTACCCGACGAAGAATATGACGAGTGGCGAGGGCGGGATGGTGACCTGTGACAGTGACGAGTTCGTCCGCCGGGTCAAGCTCTTCCGCAATCAGGGCATGGAGGCCCAGTATCGGAATGAGGTCATCGGACTGAACAATCGGATGACTGACATTCATGCCGCGATTGGGAGGGTGCAACTGACCAAGGTCGACGCGTGGACTGCGACCAGGCAGCGAAACGCGGCGTTCCTGGATAAAAATCTTGAGGGCGTGATCGTGCCTGCAGTTGCTGCTCGAGCGGTGCATGTCTATCATCAGTACACAATCCGTGTTCCGGAAGGTCGCGATGCGTTTGTCACCGCGTTGAAGGAAGAGCATCAGGTGGGCTCCGGTGTGTATTACCCGGTGCCGAATCACCGGCTCCCGTCGCTGGCTCATTTCGCCGACGGACTGGATCTTCCGGAAACTGAGAAGGCCGCAGGTGAGGTCCTTTCTCTCCCGGTTCACCCTTCTCTGTCGCAAGAAGATCTCGAGCGCATCGTGAACGCGGTCAACACGGTCGCAAAGGCTGGCGCGTAATGGCTGAGTTGCGTGCCGGCTTGCTTGGGGTCGGCCAGATGGGCCGCCATCACGCCCGCGTACTGAGAGAACTTCCAGGGGTCGACTTGGTCGCGATCGCCGACCCCGGGGGAGACCCACACGGTGTCGCCGGTGCCCTCGACGTCCTACCAGACATCGACGCCCTGATCGCCGTCGGCATCGACATCGCCGTCGTTGCTGTGCCGACGGCCTTTCATGAGGCCGCCGCGCTGAAACTCGCCAGCGCCGGCGTGCACACCCTGGTTGAGAAACCTATTGCGCATTCCGTGGAAGCGGGGCAGCGAATGGTCGACGCATTCAAAGCGAATGGGTTGGTCGGTGCGGTTGGTCACATCGAACGGTTCAACCCGGCGTTGCAGGACCTCCGGCGCAGGATCGAGGCCGGCGATCTCGGCGAGGTATATCAAATCACCACTCGCCGCCAAGGGCCGTTTCCGTCCCGGATCGCGGACGTCGGTGTAGCGAAAGACCTTGGTTCCCATGACGTGGATCTGACGGCGTGGGTAGCGCAGTCTCCGCACGAGACGATCTTCGCGCAAACAATGGTGAAGAGTGGCCGCCAGTATGAAGACATGATCATCGCAACCGGACGCTTGCAAAACGGTGTGATGGTAAACCACGTTGTGAACTGGCTTTCTCCAATGAAAGAACGAATCACCATCGTCACCGGCGAACGTGGCGCGTACATCGCCGACACGAACTCAAGTGATCTGACCTTCCACGCCAACGGCACCATTCCGACCGAATGGGACTACATGTCGGCTTTCAGAGGTGTATCGGAAGGGGACGCCACCCGGTTCGCGCTTTCGAAACGCGAACCGCTTCGAGTCGAACACGAAGCATTCCGTGACGCGGTCCTCGGCCTTCGCACTGATGTGGTCACCATGGAAGAGGGGGTGCGTACTCTCGCTGTTGTGGAGGGAATCATCCAGTCGGCAGCCACAGGAAAGTCGGTTAGTTTCTGAGCGACTAGGTTGATCCGCATCTTGGGCAGAGACACTCATGTTCCTTCCGATGCCTCTTTGGGCGGATCGGGATGGCGCTGACACCATAAGCGCGGTGGAGAGCTCTGCACCGTTGCCGCGGGTTTATCTGCTTTGATGAGCATGTGACGTTCCCCTTCGAGTTCAAAGAGCCGCCGCCCCCGCGCAAGAAACACGGCGTCCGCAACTTCTTCATAGTCGTCAGCGCGCTTTTGGTCGTCGCGATCGCTGTCGGTGGGATCTACCTGATGAACTTGTCGAGCACGTTCGACAGCGCCAAGAAGATCGAAGTGGAAGAGGTGTTCCCGGAAGAGACGACGCGGCCGGCGACGGCGGTGAACGCATCGCAGAACATCTTGCTGATGGGAACCGACACCCGCGGTGAAGTCTCGGATGATATCAACGACGTCAAGGGCACTCGTTCCGACACCATGATGGTTGTCCACATATCGGCCGCTCGCGACAGCGTGCACATCATGTCGATCATGCGCGACAGCTGGGTAGACATCCCCGGCCACGGCAAGGCGAAGATGAATGCCGCGCTGGCCTTCGGCGGGGTCCCGCTCGCCGTGCAGACCATCGAGGGAATGATCGGATCCCGCATCGATCGGGTGGCGCTCGTCGATTTCGAAGGTTTCAAAGGCATCACGAATGCACTCGGTGGTGTTGAGATCGACAACCCGATCGCCTTCGATTCTTCGAGCATCAAGGGAAAGCATTTCGAACTCGGGTTGAACACCCTAAACGGCGAGGAGGCGCTCGCCTTCGTGCGCGAACGCTATGCCTTCAGTGATGGCGACTACCAGCGGGCTCGCAATCAGCAAATCTATATAAAGGGAGTGCTGAGAAAAATACTCAGCGCCGAAACTCTCACCAACCCGGTGACCATCAATAACCTGGTGTCATCGGTGGCTCCGTACCTCACCGTGGATGCCGAATTCACATCCGCGTACGCAGCCGGACTCGGGGTCGAGCTGAGGAACATCCGCATGGATGACATGACGTTCTTCACCATGCCCACCTTGGGTACTGGAATGGAGGGGGACCAGTCGGTCGTCTATGTGGACCCGGAGCAGATGGCTCTCATTCAGCAGCACTTCCGCGACGACACGATGTCTGAGTATCAGGTGCCTCCGCCACCTGGGGGATAGAGCAGGGGGATCTCGATGCGCTCCCTTCCCGAGCGACTCGATCACCGGAGTGGACTCCCACTCGTTCAGCGCAGCACAATAAGGGGTTTGAATGCGGGTTCTACTCACCGGTGGTGCCGGCTACATCGGCTCACACACTGCAGTTGAACTGTTGCAGAGCGGACATGAGGTCACCGTTCTCGACAGCCTGGTGAACAGCAACGTCGAGTCGATCCGGCGAGTGGAGCAGATCACCGGGCGGAGCGTCACCCTGCACATCGGCGATCTCACCGATCCCGCGCAGGTGGAGAAGGTGTTCGCCCAGGAGACGGTCGACGCCGTCGTTCACTTCGCCGGGCTCAAGTCGGTGGCAGAGTCGGTGTCACAGCCGCTCGAGTACTACCGCAACAACATCGACTCGACCCTCGTGCTGCTCGACGCCATGGCGCGGTGGGATGTCAAGGACCTGGTTTTCAGCTCCTCAGCAACAGTCTATGAACCGGATGGATCCAACCCCGTCGCTGAGAACGGCCGGGTCGGCCTTGACCTGGCCAATCCATACGGCCGCACGAAGGCCATGATCGAACACATCCTGAGGGATCTCGCCGCCGCTGATGCTGGCCTGCGAGTCGCGATCCTGCGGTACTTCAACCCGGTCGGCGCGCACTCGAGTGGCCTCATCGGTGAGGACCCCAAGGGCATCCCGAACAATCTGATGCCATACGTGAGCCAGGTCGCCCAAGGCATACGCGATCGCGTGTCGGTGTTCGGGGACCAGTACGACACCCCCGATGGCACAGGAGTACGCGACTACGTGCACGTCGTCGACCTGGCGGCAGGCCATGTGGCAGCGCTCGCCGGACTCCGCCCGGGGGTTGAAGCCTTCAATCTGGGCACGGGTCGCGGCGCGAGCGTGCTCGAGGTGATTGACGCCTTCTCCGCCGTGATCGAACATCCCGTGCCGTACGAGATCGTCGCGCCGCGCGCCGGCGACGTCGCGAGCTCGTTCGCGGATGTGTCGAAGTCCAAGGATGTGCTGGGTTGGGAGGCTCAGCTGACGCTCGAGGATGCCTGCGCCGACGCGTGGCGGTGGCAGTCAGGGAACCCCGATGGGTACGGAACGAGCTGAACGGGGAGGGTGGGCATTTTCTGCCCTTTGCAGGCCTGAGGTAGGCTTCCAGCGTGGCTCGATGACTCTCGCCGCACGGTTTTCACTAGCGGAACCATTCCAGACGACACACGCGAAACAGCCTGAGAAGGCTCCTTCCTGCGGGCAGAACATAAGGGCATGGGACAAATGAAAAACATCCTCGTAACCGGCGGCGCCGGATTCATCGGATCGAACTTCGTGCACTACGTGCTGAACAACACCGACTACTCGGTGACGGTCCTCGACAAGCTCACCTACGCCGGCAACCGGGCGTCACTCGAGGGGCTCCCCGAAGACCGTTTCACCTTCGTGGAGGGCGACATCGCCGACGCGGCGGTCGTCAACCCGCTCGTCGAGGCCACCGACGCGGTCGTGCACTACGCCGCCGAGTCGCACAACGACAACTCGCTCAACGACCCCGCACCGTTCCTCACCACCAACGTCATCGGCACCTACACGCTGATCGAGGCCGCACGGCGCACCGGCACCCGGTTCCACCACATCTCCACCGACGAGGTCTACGGCGACCTCGAACTCGACGACCCGGCGCGGTTCACCGAAGAGACCGCCTACAACCCGTCGAGCCCCTACTCGTCGACCAAGGCGGCATCCGACCTGCTGGTGCGCGCCTGGGTGCGCAGCTTCGGGCTGCAGGCGACGATCAGCAACTGCTCCAACAACTACGGCCCGTACCAGCACGTCGAGAAGTTCATCCCGCGTCAGATCACGAACGTGTTGTTGGACATGACGCCGAAACTGTACGGCGACGGCCTCAACGTTCGCGACTGGATCCACGCCGAAGACCACTCGTCGGCCGTGCTTGCCATCCTCGAACGCGGCACGATCGGCGAGACCTACCTCATCGGCGCTGACGGCGAACGCAACAACAAGGAGGTCGTCGAGCTGATCCTCGAGCAGCTCGGCAAGCCGCGCGATGCCTATGAGCACGTCGTCGACCGCCCAGGGCACGACCGGCGGTACGCGATCGACTCATCAAAGCTCCGCACCGAACTCGGCTGGCTCCCGGCCTTCTCCGACTTCGAGCAGGGTCTCGAAGCGACGATCGCCTGGTACGCCGAGAACCGCGACTGGTGGATGCCGCAGAAACAGGCCACCGAAGCCAAGTACCAGCTCAGCAACCAGTAGCCAGCTCAGCAACCAGAAGAGAGACGCTTCCTCCGTGATTGAAACCGGCAAATCCTTGAACGTGACCGAGTCGAGCATCCCCGGACTGCTCGTGGTTGACCTGCCCGTCCACGGCGACAACCGAGGATGGTTCAAGGAGAACTGGCAGCGGTCGAAGATGCTCGAACTGGGGCTGCCCGACTTCGGGCCGGTCCAGAACAACATCTCGTTCAACGACGCCGTCGGCACCACCCGCGGCCTGCACGCTGAACCGTGGGACAAGTACGTTTCTGTGGCCACCGGCCGCATCTTCGGCGCCTGGGTCGATCTGCGTGAGGGCCCGAGCTACGGCACGACCTTCACCGTCGAGGTGGATGCCTCACGGGCGGTGTTCGTGCCGCGGGGAGTCGCCAACGGCTACCAGACCCTCGAGGCCGACACCGCATACACCTACCTTGTCAACGACCACTGGTCGCCGGATGCCTCGTACGCGTTCATCAACCTCGCCGACGAAACCGCCGCCATCGACTGGCCGATCGCGCTGGACGAAGCCGAAACCTCGGCCAAGGACCGGGCCCACCCCCGCCTCGCCGACGTGGTGCCGATCCCTCGTCTGAAGACCCTCGTCATCGGTGGGGGACAGCTCGGCACTGCACTGCGATCCGCTCTCCCCGAGGCGGATGTCGTCACGCGCTCCACCCTGGACCTCACGAAGCCGTCCGACTTCGACGCGGTGCAGTGGAACGAGTACGACACCATCATCAACGCTGCCGCGTACACCGCCGTTGACACCGCTGAGACGCCGGAAGGCCGGCGTGCAGCCTGGGCAGTCAACGTCGAGGCCACGGCACGGCTCGCCCGGATCGCGACAGAGAACCGGCTCACCCTTGTTCACGTGTCGAGCGACTACGTGTTCGACGGAACCGCCGAAACCCATGTCGAGACCGAGGCGTTCAGCCCGCTCGGCGTCTACGGCCAGACCAAGGCAGCGGCCGACGCCCTCGTGAGCACGGTGCCGCGCCACTACGTCGTCCGTACCAGCTGGGTCGTGGGCGAAGGGCAGAACTTCGTCCGCACCATGGAGTCCCTCGCCCAGCGCGGCATCAAGCCGAGCGTCGTCGACGACCAGTTCGGGCGCTTGACGTTCGCGGATGACCTGGCCGCAGGCATCCGTCACCTCGTGGAGACGAAGGCGCCATTCGGAACGTACAACGTCAGCAATGAGGGACCGGTCATGAGCTGGGCGGATATCGCCCGTGAGATCTTCGACATCGTCGGAGTGGGCAAGGATGCCGTCACTGGCGTGACCGGTGCCGAGTACGCCGCTGGCAAGAGCCTCGCTCCGCGGCCGAACAACAGTGCGCTCGACCTGGCGAAGATCGAGGCGACCGGCTTTGTGCCGCGCGATGCGAGTGAAGCGTTGCGGGCGTACCTGCAGTCCTGACCCGTAGGTCGAGTGCCGATTTCGTTCGCTTGAACGGTCGTGTAGCTACTGCGGTTTCACCCGTTCTCGGCGGTACTGCAGCGCGACGGCTAGAAGGGTGCCGAGCACTCCGCCGATCGAGTTGGCGAGCACGTCTGTCGGATCGGCCACGCGCTCCGGGCGCAGCATCAGCTGAGCGAACTCGGCGGCGAAGGAGCCTGCAACACACAGGAGCGCGGCAATCCATCGGCGGCCTCGCGGCAAGAGCAGGGCAAGCGCGAAACCGAGTGGAACGAACAGCAGCACATTAGCGCCGAACTCCACAACGCCGTAGCGGAAAAGATCCGGCAGGCCGGCGGCACGCAACCGGTCGAGGAAGCTGCGCAGCGACCCGCTCAGCACTCGATCGACCGGCGTCGGCCACAGGATCACCAGCGCCCCGCCGATGAGCATGATTCCCAGCAGGGACAGGCCAACGATTCGGGAGGCACGAGTCGACATGGGGCCTCCGGATGCTGATCGGCGAGCGGTTGTGCGTCAGTCTAGGGGCCGGACTCCGCCGCCGGTGGCCCGGGCACGCTGATGGCCGCCGACGGAGGGCAGTCTCTCAGCAGGAAGCCGGAAGAAAGTCCCGCGCGGCCTTGTCGCGTAGTGTTGCTCGGACGGGGTGAAGGGGGAAAGATTTGAGAAACCGAAAACAGACGCAGAAGACGATCTCGCAGCTTCTCACCCATCGTTTGACGGCGCTCTCCGGCGCGCTCACCCGCAGCGCTGGTTTGCGGTACCGGCGCGAGTTCGACGTGAGCCTCGGCGAGTGGAGCGCGCTCGGGCTGCTGGGACAGGATCCGCAGCTCACCGTCAACCGACTGGCCGCCCGCGCCGGCGTCGACAAAGCACAGATGAGCAGAATCCTCTCGAAGCTTGTGGAACGCGGCTACATTGAGCGGGAACCGGGCGCTCGGAGGTCGACCCGGCTTACGCTCACGGCGTCGGGCAAGGACATCTACGCCGGGCTCCTCGGCGCCGCGAATGAGCGGGATGCGGAACTCCACGGCTCCATCGAGCCGGCGAAGATGCAGATCTTCGAGGAAGTTCTCGAACAGCTGACGGCACGCGCACGCGAGATCGAGGCCACCGAAATGGACCAGTCTCCGGAATCCTGACGCTAGAGGCAACATCGGTCGAAAGATTGAGCGCTACGAGCTCCGCTGGCTGGAGCGAAGCGAAGCCAAGGGCGTCTGGGTGATGCGGGAGGCGAGGACTGTGGGCCGACGCGCTTCGGTCGCTTCGCTCCCTCCAGCGAGCGGAAAAAGGGTCGCTCCCTCCAGCGAGCGGAAGTGGGTTCCCCCAGCGAGGTCCGCTGGCTGGAGCGAAGCGAAGCCAAGGGCGTCCCTCCAGCGAGCTCCGCTGGCTGGAGCGAAGCGAAGCCGAGGGCGTCTGGGTGATGCGGAAGGTGCGACCATTGGGCATGCGCACTTTCCCCCGACCACCCCGCACCCGATGAGCCTGCGCTTCGAGGAGCTGGCCTGGCAGGAGACCCCGCTCGGCGAGGTGAGCCTGCGCCGCCGGCGCGACCCCGCGCTCGACGTTGACATCTATGAGGTGAAGCTCGGCGACGAATTCCTGATGTCGAGCCTCTTCCCGGTCGCGGAGATCGAACTGGCCCACCTCGGCCTTGCCGCGGTGACCGGCGACGCCCTCACCGTCGTGATCGGCGGTCTTGGCCTCGGATACACCGCGGAAGCCGTACTCACCCACGATCGGGTCGCCAGCATGACCGTCGTAGACGCCCTCGATGCCGTGATCGACTGGCACCAACGTGAGCTGCTGCCGGTCTCGACTCCGATCGTGACGGATGCCCGCACCCGCCTTGTCCACGACGATTTCTTCGCGCTGATGCGGCGCCCGCCGGCATCCGACTCGTTGTTCGACGCGATCCTCGTCGACATCGACCACTCGCCCCGTCATTTGCTGAACGAGAACTCGGCGGGCTTCTACACGGCATCCGGCATCCGGCAGGCGGCTGCCCACCTCGAGCCTGGGGGAGCGTTCGCGCTCTGGT
The DNA here is from genome assembly GCF_900115155.1 of Mycetocola miduiensis. Taxonomy (GTDB): domain Bacteria; phylum Actinomycetota; class Actinomycetes; order Actinomycetales; family Microbacteriaceae; genus Mycetocola_A; species Mycetocola_A miduiensis. Next base: position 119,119 of record NZ_FOVM01000001.1, on the reverse strand, counting down.
CGGATGATCCGCCCGACGACGCGTACGCCGCCCTGCTCGGCGACGTGTTTCACACCGTCGAGGCGCACGTGGTGTCGTTCGCGAACCCGCTCACCGGCGGCACGTCCTCGAACACGGTCTATGTGGCATCGAACGTGGTACGCCCCTAGGAGCGTGACCGCTGTCGTGCCAGAGTGCGACGCTTCAGGATGCCGATGATGATGAGTACGACGCCGGCACCGGTGAAGAGGGCGGCGCTGACGACCGTAGCCGTCTGCCACGCGGCATCCGCGGGTGCGTTTCCTTCGACAGGAGTGTTGGTGCCCTGGAATGTGTACAGCCCAACGAGGATCAGCCCGACGGCCAGCAGGATTGAACCGGTGATCAGCCAGCGCTTGCTCGTCGATGGTGTCTGGATGTTGTCGGTGGTAGCCATGGGGACACGGTAAAGACTTGAATGCAGGCGTTCAACCACTTGACTGGATCGGCGGACAGCCTCGACGGGTCAAAAAGTAAGCCCGGGTAGAGGCCGGCATCCGTTGCCAACGAGGCTCACCGGCTTAAAGCGACCGGGCTTTGGCTTCCAGGACCGCGCGTTCCTTCTCGTTGGCGGTGCGTCGGGCGGCGGTGAGCAGCTCGGAGCGGGCCTCGTCGACGCGGCCGAGCTGGGCGAGCAGCTCGCCACGCACACTCGGCAGAAGGTACGAGCCGCGCAGTGCCCCCTCGGCGACGAGGCTGTCAACGATGCGGAGCGCGTTCGCCGGGCCGGTGGCCATCGACACCGCCACCGCCCGGTTGAGGTCGATCACCGGGCTCGGGGCGATCCGGCCGAGTGCCTCGTAGAGCAGCACGATCTGCTCCCAGTCCGTGTCGTCGACGCTCGCCGCGGTGGCATGGCACTCGGCGATCGCCGCCTGCAGGCTGTAACTTCCTCGCCCGCGACCCACGGCATCCGCCTTCTGGAGCGCCGCCAGACCGCGCCCGATCTGGGCGCGGTCCCACCGCGACCGGTCCTGATCGGCGAGGAGGATCGGGCTGCCGTCTCGCGCGGTGCGGGCCGCGAACCGCGACGCCTGGAACTCCATCAACGCGACGAGCCCATGCACCTCGGGTTCGCGGGGGAGCAGGCCTGCGAGCACGCGGCCGAGCCGTAGGGCTTCAGAGGCAAGCTCGGTGCGGATCCACCGGTCCCCGCTTGTCGCAGCGTAGCCCTCGGTGAAGAGCAGGTACACGACACCGAGCACAGCGCTGAGCCGGGCGGGCCACTCGGCTGGTTCGGGCGCTTCGAACGGCACCTTCGCGGTGGACAGGGTCTTCTTCGCCCGAACGATCCGCTGCTGCACCGTTGCTACCGGCACGAGCAGCAGTCGGGCGATTTCTTCGGTGGTGAGACCGGCGACCACCCGCAGGGTCAACGCCACCTGCGCCTCGCGCGACAGCACCGGGTGGCACGCGGTGAAGACGAGTCGGAGTACGTCGTCGTCGATCGGCTGCCACTCGTCCTCGCCCGCCTGGTCGAGGTCGTGGGCGATGGCACGGTAGCGCTCGTCGAGCCGCTCCCGCCGCCGCCAGCCATCGATGGCTTTGCGCTTGGCGATAGCCGTGAGCCAGGCGCCCGCATTCTGCGGAACGCCTGACTCAGGCCACTGCTTCAACGCATCGAGGACCGCCTCTTGCGCGAGGTCTTCGGCGAGGCCGACATCACCGGTCATCTTCGCGAGCGTCGCGACGATGCGGGCGCCCTCGATGCGCCAGACGGCATCGACCGTGCGACGGATGTCGGTTGCCGCGGTCATCAGATGCCGCCTACTTGGCCTCGAGCTCTTCGCGCCAGCGTTCTTCTTTCTTCAGGTACTCGTTGTCGGCGAACTCTGCGAAGTCGCTCATGTCGGTGACGCGGCGAACCTCCAGCTTGCTGCCGGGGCCGAGGGGGCAGCGGGTTGCCCACTCGATGGCCTCTTCCTTGCTGCCGACTTCGAGGATCCAGAAGCCGCTGAACAACTCGTGGGTCTCGCCGTACGGGCCGTCGGTCACGAGAGGTGTCTCGGTGTTGAAGTCGACGACGAACGCGTCACTGAGGTCGTCGGCGAGCCCATCGCCGGAGAGCAAGACGCCGGCCTTGATCAGTGATTCGTTGTATGCACCCATCGCGTTGATGATCTTCTCGAAGTCGGCCTTCTCGTATTCCTTCTTCGCGGCATCCGTCGAGCGCATGATCAGCATGAACTTCATGGTGTTCTCCTTCGTGCCGGGGCCGCCCGATGCGTCCCTCTACTTATGCGTCGAATGGGATCGTGCCGGATCGACATCACCTCGAAAAATACCCTCCAAAGTTTGCGAGAGCTACGGCGGTGCACAATTCAGCCTGGATTCCGCCGGATCTGCCCGGAGTTCCCTCCCAGGGCCACCGACGCGACGGATTGGCTGAGTTATGCGCACCGAGCGGGTTCTACTTCGCCGCCTTCTCCTTCGGGAGCAGCAGGGTGCGCAGCGAGTCGTCCTGAAGATTGTCGATAGCGCTCTGCTTCTCTTCCTTGAGCTCCTTCTTCTTCGCCGCCGTCAGTCCCTTGGCACCGAGCTTCTTGTCGAGCGCTGCGATCTCCTGGGTCAGCCGGACATCGTTGAAAGCTGCGAAGGCATCCGTCACATCCGTGTGAAGCGGCCCGCGATCAGCACTGAGGAATCGTGTCGTCAGCTCAGCGGTCAGCTCCATCGCCTTCCACTTCTTGAGATCGTCGTCCCGGGTTCCATCCACCTTCAGGAGCGCGTAAGGCCAGTCCTCCTCGACCCGCTTGCGGGTGTCCCGCCACAGCAGCTTGCCGTTCTCGTCGACGACATAGTCCTCGCCGTCGATCTCGAGTTCGACTTCAGCGGACTCCTTCCACCACAGGAACTCCGACACCTCCACGTTGATGTAGTCGGGTGTCAGCAGCACCCATCCGCCCCGGAAGTTTCCTTCGCGGGTGGCCTCGATGTTCATCTGCCAGCCGAGATTGACCGGCTCACCGTCGAGGAGATTGTCGATGAGATCGACGCCGATCTCTAGCGCGGCACCCGCGGCAGTCACGATCGCCTGACCTTGCGGGCCGGCGCCGAGAAAGGCCGGCAGCCCGGCGACGCCGGTCGCCGTCTGGACCCATTTCTTGGCGACCTCCGGGTCGAAGGCGTGGTCGGTCGCGATCTTGATCGAGACGTCCAGCTCCCGCGCGTCAACCGCAGCCGAGTAGTAGACGAGCTTCGAACCCTCCCCAGCGTCAACCGGCAGGAACCGCCGGGGCTTCATGCCGGAGCGGTACCAGTTCAGGGCCTTCACCCCCTCGGGGTGATCGCGGGGATCCTTTACCCGGGAGAGGATAAGTACGTCGCGCTTGCCCTCGAAGAGGTCGCCAAGCCAGACGTCTTCGATCTGGATGGTCATCGGCTTCCCCGGGCCGATCGGCTTGCCAGGGAGCACTCTTGTCGAGGTATGTCTTCCTTCCGACCTCACCGGTGTGCCTTCTGCCGGCACGACGGGCGTTCCCCGGCGTTTCGTTCCCGCTGCGCTGCCTAACTGCTCGACTGGGCGTCCCTGGCGTGGATTGTCGCTTCTCATGGTCGGACTCCAATGCTCAGACGATGGAGCCGATGTTCCCACCGGCCCATCCGGTGGGCAACACCCCGTATGGGGCACGTCCGGCCCTTCAGTTCTGTGCGACTTCAAGCCGAGAGGATGGTGGTATCGACTCCTGAGATGATGAGCGTTGCCCGCTCCCTCGACGGCTCGATCATGAGCGCATTGGTGCCGTCGACTGTGCGGGCCCACGCTTCGGCGGCCTCCGCGGAACGGCCGTGCCGCTCGTGCCGGTCGACGAGCCGTCGCAGTCGCTCCGACTCCGAGGTCTCGCAGAACCAGGACTCGGCCATCAGTGGCGCGATCTGCGACCACGGCTCCCGGTCGATGAGCAGGTAGTTGCCCTCGACGACGACAATCCGAGCGGATGCCGCGACAGCGATCTCCGCCGCGATGCCCTCGTCCACGCGGCGATCGAAACTCGGGGCATACACTTCGTGGTCGGTCTCGACGAGTACCCGGCGGAGCAGGGACACGAATCCCCACCCGTCGAAGGTGTCGATCGCTCCCTTGCGGTCGTGAATGCCGAGCCGGTCGAGGGTGGCGTTCGCGAGGTGATAACCGTCCATCGGCAGGTAGACGGCAACAGGGGCGGTCTCACCAGCTTCTGTGATCGCGTTGATCCTGTCGACGAGTTGGCGGGCAAGCGTCGTCTTGCCGGCACCCGGGCTCCCGGTGATGCCGAGGAGAACCCGGCGTTCCGACCCGATCAGGTCGATCGCCCGGCGCGCGAGGGCATCCCAGTCGCCCGTACTCGACTCGGGCTTAGAAGTCGCCACGGTTCGCCGCGAGCATGGTGCTCATGTAGGTGTGGGCATGCTTGGCGAGGGCCGGGCCGTCGTTCCACAGGTTGCGCCAGATCGCCAGGTCGTTCGACAGGGTCGGCGATACCACGGCGGAGGAGAACGATTCGAAGGTGATGGCGCCCGCGTACCCGATCTGCTGGAGGGCGTGGAAGAACGACATGAAGTCGAGGTGCCCGCTGCCGAGGTAACCGCGGTGGTTCTCGCCGACGTGGACGTAGCCGAGGCGGTCGCCGGCGAGCAGGATCGGCCGTACGAAGTCGTCCTCCTCGATGTTCATGTGGTAGGTGTCGAGGTGGATCAGCACATTGTCTTCGCCGATGTCATCAGCGAGCGTAAGAGCCTGGCTCGCGGTGTTGATGACGTTGGTTTCGTACCGGTTGCAGACCTCGAGGCCGAGGGTCATGCCCTTCTCCTTCGCGTCCTTGGCCAGGTCCTGCAGCACGGCAACGACGTTGGCACGTCCGGCAGAACTCAGCGCCTGACCGTACTTGCCGAGCGCGCTGTAGAGCGCCCCGGTGAAGTGGGTTCCACCGAGGTCCGCGGTGATCTGCAGCGAATTCTGCAGCAGCTTCGCGCCCCTGGCGACGATCGCTGGGTTGCTGCTCGACACATCCGCGTCGAAGGCGAGCCCGCGAGAACAGACGATGTCGAGCCCGGCGTCATCGAGAGCCGACTTCGCCGCGGCGACATCGAGGTTGACGGCATCGTGCAACGACATCTCAAGGATGTCGTAGCCGGCCTTCTTCGCTTCACCGACGGTGTACGCCACCTCGTCCGGTGTCGTTCCACCGGAGAAGACGAGAGCGTGAACGCCGAGTTTGTTGATCGTCATGGGAGTTCCTTAACCGGTTGTGGAGAGTGGGCGGGGAGAAAACTCGACACAGGCTCGGCGAGCGGTCTCGAGGTTGCTGCGGAGAAAGAGGTTCGCACTGCGGGCCAGGTCGGCGGGGTCGTCCCAGAGGTTTCGCCACAGCCCGATGTCGTCGGCGGTGTCCTGGCCGACAACGTCGCTCGAGAAAGACTCGAACGTGATCGGGCCGGTGTACCCGCTGAGCACGAGCTGGCGGAACAACCCCGGCCAGTCGACGCTGCCCGACCCGAGATAGCCACGGTGGTTCTCGGCGGCGTGGACGTAGCCGAGCAGCTCGCCCGCATCACGCACGGCGGTCGCCTGGTCGGGTTCCTCCAGGTTGGCGTGGAACGTGTCGAGGTGCAGGAGAACGTTGTCGGCCCCCAGATCGTGGATGAACTCCACGGTCTGCCCGGCGGTGTTGAGCAGGTTGCTCTCGTACCGGTTCACGTACTCCATCCCCAGGCGGATGCCCGCGTCGCCGGCTTTCGCCGCCACCCGGCGCAGCACGGCGAGTGAGTTGTCACGGCTCGCCGCGCTTGCCGCGTGGGTGTACTTGGCCATTTTGGAGTAGAGCACCCCGCCGATGTACGGCGCGCCGATGCCGCGGGCGAAAGTGACCGCGTCCTCGAGCATCCGTTCGCCGCGATCGGAGGCCTCGGCATCCTCGGTGTTGATGTCGAGGTTCTCGCCGAGGGCCAACGATACGACCGCGTCGAGGCCATTGTCGGCGAGCAGGCGCCGGGTCAGGGCCAGGTCGGTGGTGCGCGGGTCGCGAACCGGGATCTCGATCAGGTCGAAACCGGCCCGTGCGCTTTCACTGATCGCGTATTCGGCCGAGGCGGGAGTCCAGTCGCCGACCCAGACGCCGGCGTGGATGCCTATCGGGTTCACGGCTAAGAACTGTGCATCGGGGGTGCCCACGACGCTCACGCGGCCTTGGCGCCGGTGATGAGGGCGACGAGTTCATCTCCGCTCGTCTCCGACGAACGCCGTTCGGCTACGGCGAGTCCGGCGCGCATCACCCAGATGTGGTTGGAGAGCCGCATGACCTGATCGAAGTTGTGGCTGATCAGCAGGACGGCGACGCCGGAGTCCCGCAGCGTGTTGATCACGTTTTCAACGCGCGCGGTCTCCTGCACGCCGAGTGCAGCGGTCGGTTCGTCCATGATCACGATCTTGCTGCCCCAGCCGGCGGCCCGGGCGATGGCGACCGCCTGGCGCTGGCCGCCAGACAGTCGGCGCACTTTGCTGGTGACGGAAGGAGCGTTGACCGCGAGGTTGTTGAGCAGCTCGTGCGACGTCGACTTCATCTGCTTGCGGTCGAGGGTCTTGAACGGCCCGGCACCCTTGGTGAGTTCCCGGCCAAGGAAGAAGTTCTGCCAGACGGCAAGCTCCTCAACCAGGGCGAGGTTCTGGTGCACGGTTTCGATGCCGTGCTGGCGGGCGAGGTTCGGCGTCTCGAAGGTGACATCCTCGCCATCGAGTGTGATGGTTCCGCTGTCGGGGCGGTGGATGCCGGACAGGCAGCGGACGAGGGTCGACTTGCCTGCACCGTTGTCGCCGATGAGGGCGGTGATCTCGCCGCGTCGCATCCCGATCGATGCGCCTTTGAGAGCGTGGACCCCGCCGAACGACTTGGTGATGTTGTCTGCGGTGAGAACGAAATCTGGAGTGGTCATTTCTTCTGGAACCTCGTCAGTAGGGCGGCCAGGACGACAACGAGTCCGACGGCGAGCGGCTGGTAGAACTGCGACACACCGAGCAGGGTGAGTCCGTTGGTGAGGGCGGTGAGCAGGAGCGCACCGATGATCGGACCGACGATCTTGGCCTTGCCGCCGGTGAGGCTCACGCCACCGAGCACGACGGCAGCGATGGAGTTGAGGAGGAACTGGGTGTTGATGGCCGGTTCGGCGGCACCGACACGGGCGACGAGGAGGAGCGCGGCGACACCGGCGAGTACTGCGGCGATGAGGTAGACGGCCATCCGGACCCGGGTGGCGCTGATGCCGTTGGCGACGGCGCTTTCCTCACTGCCGCCGACTGCCTGCACATGGAGGCCGAAGCGCGTGCGGAACATGACGAACCAGGCGACGACACCGATGATGGCCGCGAGGATGATCGGATAGCCGAAGATCCCGATGGAGCCAGAGGTGAGGACGAGCAGCTCGGAGGAACTGACGGGGATCGGCTTTCCGTTCGAGATGATCAGCGCGAGGCCGGTCGCAACCGAGAGAGTCCCCAGGGTGGCGATGAAATCGGTCACCTTGCCTTTGGCGATGAGCAGGCCGTTCGCCAGGCCGATCACGCCCGCCGTGAGGATGGCGATGATCGCTGAGAGAATGAAACCGTACCCGGCTTGCCAGGCGAGGCCGAAGCCCACAGCGCCCAGGGTCATGGTCGCTGAGATCGAGAGGTCGATGCCGCCTGTCGTGATGACGAAGGCCTGGGCGACAGCCAGGACGATGAGGATGGCCGCGGCGACGAGCATGGCGCGGATGTTGCCAAGGGTGAGGAAGCTTGGGCTGAGGATCGAGAACACGATCACCAGGGCGATGAGCCCGATCGGTGCGGCGTTCTCGGCCCAGAAGCTGATCTGGCGGGCCTGGCCCAGTATCGACGAAGTTGTCGTCGTGGGCCGCTCTGCCTCGATTTTAGTCATGATGCTCACAGTTCTTCTTCGAAGTTCGCGTCGTGGATACGCTGGCGGAAGGGGCGGGGCGGTGTGCCGGTCGGGAAACAGGCACACCGCCACGGATGGCGCGCGGATTATTTCTCGAGCGGGTTCTCGAACTCTTCGAACGGCTGCGGAAAAGCCTCGATAGCGTCGTCGGCCACGTCAGTGGTCACCAGCGCGGTCGGCGATTCGACCGTTTCGGGCAGGTCGTCACCGGCAGCCGCTGCCTCGCACGCCTGCACGCCGAGCTGTCCGATTGCGTACGGGTACTGGGCGACGGTCGCGGTGAGCCCGCCTGCTTTGACCGATTCAAGAGCATCCTCGTTGCCGTCGACGCTGACCACGACGATCTCACCGGTGCGGCCGGCGTTCTCGATGGCCTTCACGATGCCGAGACCCATGTCGTCGTTCGCGGCGAAGAACGCCTTGACGTTGGGGTTGGCGGCGATGATGTCGGTGGCCGCGGTCAGCGCCACCTCCCGCTTCCAATCTGCGGCGCTCTCCTGGATCACAGTCAGCTTGCCGTCAACGGCCGCTTTGAATCCGTCGACGCGGGCGCCGCTGGTCACGTCGCCGGCGATCCCGCCGATGATCGCCACCTCGGAGTCCTGCTCGACTTGCTCGGCGACGAAGTCACCGGCTTTGCCGCCTGCTGCCTTGTTGTCGGTGCCGATGTACGTGGCGATATCGATGTTCGCCGTCTTCGCGGCATCCGCGTCGATCGGGCTGTCGATGTTGACGATCGTCTTGCCTGCTGACGACACCTGGGTCAGGGCCTGGATGAGGTTGGTGCCGCTGATCGGGTTGACGATGTAGCAGCCGAAGTCCTGCCCGGCGAGCGTGGTGAGTTTGTCGGCCTGGCCGGTGGTGTCGCCGATGTCTGCGGCGGCCTGGACCGTCGCGTCGGGGTCGGCATCCTTGATGCCATCTTCCATGGCTTGGAAGAACGGGTTGTCGAGGCCTTTGATGACCGCGGCGATCTTGTCGCCGGAGGCGGCGTCTGAGCCGGAGCCGGAGCCGCTGTCGCCACCCGAACAAGCGGTGAGGGCAAGGGCGAGAACCCCGACGGGAATGACGACACGCAGGCTCTTTGCCCACGGTGCTGGTGAACTGAACATCTTCGTCCTTGAGGGATCAGGGGCACCACTGTGTGCCGTTACCCAAAAACTACGCGACCTTTCGTGTTTACGCAACACAAAAGTCAGGAATGTTTTAGTTCTTGGTATATTCAACGTATCTCGTACCCCTGCAGCGCAACGGAGCCCCTGTGTCACTTATCGAAACCGGATCGCACATCAGCGACGTGCTCGACCTCTTCCGCACGCACGGCGAGCTCAGCCGCACCGAGGTCATGGACATCTCGGGGTTATCGCGGTCAACGGTGAACCAGCGTCTGACGTCCCTCCTTGCCGGGGGGCTCATCACGCCGCTGACCGGTGGCGAGTCCACCGGTGGGCGCCCGTCCAGCCGGTTCGCGCTCAATGCGGAACGCGCCGTCTTCCTCACCGCCGACATCGGGGCATCCGGCTTCACCGTGGCTGTGTGCGACTTGAGCGGAACCGCGCTTCGCCACACGAAGCGTTCCATAAACGTGTGGGAAGGCCCGGATCTGGTCTTGGGCGAAGTGCACGCCGCGTTCGAAGAGCTGCGCGGGGATGAGGATGTCTGGGGCATCGGCATCGGTGTTCCTGGGCCGGTGGAGTTTGCTGCCGGCCGCGTGGTGAATCCGCCGATCATGACCGGTTGGGATGGTTTCGACATCGCCGGCTGGTTCACGTCGCGGTATGGCGTGACGGTCGTCGTCGAGAACGACGCCAACGCCCGAGCGGTGGTCGAGTCGCGGCAGCACCACAGTGACAATCTCATCAGCCTCAAACTCGGCACAGGGATCGGGTCGGGACTGGTCTTTCACGGGCAAATCATCCGCGGGAGCGAGGGCGCCGCCGGAGACATCGGGCACACCCGTGCCGCGATCGCCACAGATGTTCCCGCTCTGCAGTGCCGGTGCGGCAACATCGGATGCGTCGAGGCCTACGCAGGAGGGTGGGCTCTCGTCCGGGACCTCGAAGCCGAGGGGCTGGCCGTGTCGAGCGTGGCCGACGTCGTCGACCTGGTGAAACGCGGTGACATCTCAGCGGTGCGTGTGGTTCGTCAGGCCGGGCGGGTTCTCGGTGAGGCGGTCGCCGAGCTGGTGAGCATCCTGAACCCCGGCACGATCGTTGTTTCCGGGTTGCTTGCGGAGTGCGACGAGGTGCTTCTCGCCGGCGTGCGGGAACGGGTGTACCAGCGGGCGCTTCCCCTGGCGACGAGGAACCTCACGATCACGCGGTCCGTGCTCGGCGAGTTGGCCGGGGTCGCCGGACTCGCCCTCATCACCGCGGACCAGATCTTCCACGCGGCGACAATCGACAGGCTGCTGACGCCGGTCGTCGCATCCGCGTGAGGATTCGCGGCTCGCATCCCGTTGCTCCGTCGGTAATGGCTGGAGTTTTCAAAGAAGTCCGACCATTAGCGACCGGGCGGGCACCGCGCCGAACAGCCGTTTGCGACCGAGCAAGCTGGCCGCGGCATCCGCGTGAGGGCTACGCGGCGGCTCGCAACTGCGGAATCAGCGCCTCGATGAAGCGTGCGGTGTCTTCCCAGCCGTCTACTGCTTCACAGCGCACGCCCAGGGCCTTCACCGGGTAGTCGTTGCCGTTCTCGTCGAGGCGGTCACCGACGAAGAGCATGTCGTCGAGCGGGATGCCGGTGAGCTCGGCGAGCTTCTTCATCCCGTACGCCTTGTCGATTCCCTTGCGGGTGATGTCGACGGACGTGGAGCCGCCCGAACGGACCTCGAGGTCGGGGATGTCGGCGGCAACGGCCTCACGGAGCGTGTTCTTCTTCTCGCCGGTCGGGTCCCAGGCCTGCTTCGCCGCAACCGGCGCAGCCTGGCCGAGGGCCGAGAACGTGATCTGCGAACCGCGGTCTTCGAGGATCGGGCCCCAGGTGTCCGACTCCCAGAAGCCGAGCTCCTTCGCGCGCGCCTCGACAGCGGCAAGGGCACGGCTCTTTTCGTCTTCGGTGAGGTTCTCGGCGTAGACCTGCTCCCAGGCGTCGTTCTCGAACCGGAAGTACTGGGTGCCACACGTCGGCATCAGGTGCAGGCGCTCGAGGTGCGCCGAGCCGGCCTTGGGCAGGTTGTCGATCGCCTGCATCTTGAACTGGGCGAACTGGCCGCCGGAGATGATGCACACCGGCACGACGTCGAGGAGGTCGGCGAGGATTTGTGACATCCGCGGGTCCATCGGCGACTTCGAGGGAGCGAGCGTGTCATCGAGGTCGAACGCGACCAGGCGGGTTTCAGGCATGGGTCCATTCTTGCAAGTTTGTTGTGACGGCAGGTTCGGCGTGAACGAAGGCTGGGTCCGGGGGCGGAGGGGCACCCGGGATCAGGCCGAGCGAACCGACGAGAACATCGTCCTCACCGAGGACAAGTGCGTAGCAGTACCAGGCAGGACCCTCGGGTCCGGCGAACTCGAAGCGAGCGTCGAACCCGCTGGCGAAGGGTGCATCCCGGGCGACGACGATACTGCAACTGCGGTCAGCGGTTCGCGTCGCGGTTGAAGCGGTCACCAGGATGCCGGGGAGCACGAGTCCGAGAATCCCGAGAACGATGAGGATGCGAGCTGGGCGCAGGATCCGCTGCGAGGCGAGAGGTCGGCCATCATTTGGCTCGTAGCCATCAAGTTCGGGGTGGTAGTCGCTCACCGTGCCATTGTTCCACCTGTGGCTGGGTGGGGCCTCTTCACGGCCGCGTCGAGGTATGACGTCGCTGGCCCGGCTCCGTTGGCAGGCGGGGCAACCGCCTCAGGAGGATCATCCGGGCCAGCGACGGGTCGTGGAGTGATCAGACGGATTCGGCCAGGTCGCTGTAGTCGAAGGAGAAAGCGCTGAATGACAATTCGGGCGCGACCGTCTGAGGGCTCGACTCATGTTGGCCGTCTGAACGGTCGTACAGGACTTTCACCAGGTCGTTGTCGAGCAACTCGCTGAACCGGCTGTCCTCTGACTCGGAGACCAGCTGGCTGGTCGGACCGAGCAGGAAGTTCGCACGACCTACCGTGCCGTCAGCTTTGCGAATCGGGATGTCCACCGATGCCGACGTATTGTGAGCAGAGAGGAAGTGGGCATAGTTGACAAGCGCGTGAGCGATCAGGTCGCCGGTCACAAATGAACTGCCCGCATAATGGATGCGTTCCATGGCAATACCCCTTCAGCTCAAACTCTCGCGTGGCGAGGGCCGTCCCGGGGTCCAGGGGACGCACGTTACGGATTGGAACCAATCCGTTCATACAAACTACACCCGATTGGGGGGGCAAGTGAAGGGGTCATTCTCCGATTATCAGCGAACGTGAAACCACCTGTTCCGCTACCGTCGAGAGGAGCATCCCGTGGTTCCGGGAGTACCGGCGCATCAGGTTGAACGCCTCGTCTGTCGTCACGCTGTGCGTCTGCGAGAGCACGCCCTTGGCCTGCTCGATGACGATGCGCGAGGTCAGCGCCCGCTGTAACTGGTCGCGAACGGCATCGCTCTCCTGCAGGGAGCGCGCGTGCAGGATGCCTATTGTTGCGACATCCGCGAGCGCCTGTGCCGCCCGAACATCGCGTTCGTTCAACTCTCCGAAGTCTGAGCGGAGCAGGTTGAGCGCTCCGATGGTCGTCTCGCGCAGGCGCATGGGAAGCGCGTACACCGACGCAAAGCCTTGCTGTGCTGCGCTGTCCCTGAACCGATTCCACTTGTGGGGACTCTTGCTGATGTCGGGAACGGACACCGCCTGCCCTGTCGTGATGCAATCGATGCAGGGTCCGGCCTGGGCGCTCAACTGCATGACCTCCACCAGCCGCGACGCTTCGCTGGTCGACGCGACCACTTCGATGTTGCCGTCCGGGTCCGTGAGCAAGATGCCGGCGGCCGTCACATCAAGCAGGTCGCGGCAGTTGTCCACGAGCGTCTGCAGAAGGTCGACCGCGTCGTAGTCGTCAACAAGCGTGTCTGCAAGGGTCGCGAAGGCATCCACGAGCTGTCCTTCCCGGGTTAGCTCAGTCATGGCGATTCCTCGATTCCGGAGTCTCTCATCGAGAAGTTGAGTCGCCTGTCAACGATGTCTTCTGCGATTTCCTGCATGGTGCGCCCCGTCGCGAACGCATGGGCCTGAATGACGAGCCGGGCCTCGTCTGGTGGGATGTCGAGCTGGGCCAGTACCATTCCCGTCGCCTGGTGGATGGTGCGACGCGAGAATTGCGTGTCTGTGAGGGAGTTCGGGTCGCCACCGGCGCGTTCAAGGGCGCGGTGGAGCACGAGACGGCTCACTACCCTCGCGAAGGCGGCGCCTTGTCGGGTCTGCACCTCGCTCAGCGACGCGGGTTTGATCGAGTACATATCCATCGCGCCGAGTCGGAGAGTGCCGACAAAGAGAGGGAAGGCGTGGATCGCGCCGATGTTCTCCCGCCGGATCGCATCGGAAAAAGCGGGCCAGATTCCGCCAGGGTGCTGCCGCAGATTCGGTTCGAGAACCGGCCTCCTCGACTCGAAGGCGTCCCAGCACGGGCCTTCGCCGAGGTCGAACTGTAACTCGTCGAGTCGGGCGGCAAGCGCGTCAGACGCGGAGAGGGTTTCATTGCCGAGAAAGTCGCCCATTGTCGAAATGGCCACTCCGCTGACCGGAAGCGCGTCGGCGATCGGTATTGCCAGGCTGGTGCCGGGGGGCGTGGGACCGGTCAGTGCGTCCATGGCTTCGGCGAACGCGTCAGGCACGGCAACCTCCCTCGGCTTTCCTCTGGACAACACTGCCCTGCCTTAATGTTACGCCTCGGTTGCCCCGGTCAGAATACCCTTGTCGAGTCCTGCGGATGCCGTTCGCGTGCCGTGAGCGGCATCCGCTCATCCGCCCAAACGGCTGCGCTCGCGGACGCTCGCATAGCGCGAAAACTGGATTGCACAAGGGCCACCTTTTTTGCGTTTACCAAGGGTAATGTTGCCCAATCACACGCAGTACGGCTGGACCGTGCGAAGCATGCCGCTGCCTGTGACGTGACGGGGCGTCGCTAGTCAAACGAGGGAAGCCGAGATGTCAGACCAGACCGAAAACCGCTCTTCAGATCAACCGGGCGCCGATGCAACAACGCCGCCGCCGGACTCGACGATTCCTGATTCTGACACGGGCGTCGCCGTCGGCTACACGGGCGAACCATCGACGTTCGAACCCGAAGAAGACGCGCCGGTGGAAGAGTCGGGCGACGACGCCACCGACTCTGATGCCACCGATCCCGGTGGAACCGGACAGCGATTCCACGAGCAAGAGATGGAAGGCGACGACCTCTCCGTTTTCCAGAGCCACTGGGACGATTTTCCCGGACAGTCCGTCTGAGGGTCCGTATGCGCATTGTCATCGTCGGGGCGACCGGCAACCTGGGAACGGCGCTCCTGCGTCGACTGCACAAGCAGCCGACGGTCACCGGCATTGTGGGTGTCAGCCGCCGACTGCCTGATCGTGCCGCCGCGCCGTACAGCGGAGCGACGTGGCATGCGCTCGACATCGGATCGCCCTCCGCGCCCAGGCAGCTTGCGAAGATCTTCGCCGGGGCGGATGTCGTTGTGCACCTTGGCTGGGCGCTGCAACCCAACCACGATGAAGCAGCCCTCTGGCGTACCAACGTGATAGGGACCAAGAATGTGCTCGCGGCGGTCGCCGCTGCCCGGGTACCCCAGTTCTCGTATGCCTCCTCGGTTGCCGCGTACAGCCCGGGCCCGAAGACCACCCGGGTCGACGAGCGCTGGCCGGCCGGCGGCATCCCGTCGTCGCATTACAGCAGGCACAAAGCGATCAACGAGCGGGCGCTCGACCGGTTCGAGGAGGACTACCCGTCCATCGTCGTCAGCCGGCTGAGGCCGGGGTTCGTGTTCCAGCGGCGTGCGGGCAGCGAGATCGCCGGGCTCTTCGTCGGGCAGCTCGTGCCGCTGGGCTGGTTGCGCTTCGTGTCGCCGCCGTTCGTGCCGCTGCCGCGGCAGTTCGTTGCGCAGGTCGTGCATTCGGACGATGTGGCGGATGCCTTCTGGCGCGTGATCGAACGCGGTGCGGCTGGCGCATTCAATATCGCTGCTGAACCGATCATCGACCCGACGGTCGTGGCATCCGTTCTCCAATCCCGGTGGCTGCCGGTGCGGCTGCGTGTGCTCCGCGCGCTGGTCTTTGTGACGTGGAAGCTGCGTTTGCAGGCGGCGGACCCCGGCTGGATCGACGCCGGCGCGATGGTTCCCGTGATGTCGACGGCGCGGGCGAGGGATGAGCTGGACTGGTCTCCGCGAGTCTCCTCGACGGTTGCGCTCGGCGAGATCGTGCGCGGGATCGCGGAGCATGCCAACGTGGAGGCGTCGCCGCAGTTGCGGGGGTGAGCGCTCCTGGCCCCCGCTCGCTGCAGCCAAGGGCGGGATCGCGTCGGCCGAGGTCGCGCGCGTCGGAACCGGTGCGACCCCGGCACCCTCGTCGACGTGCTGGCGGCTGTGGGCCACGCAAGCTAGACGGCGCCCCATCCGACCGGTTGATGAGCATTCCGGTAACGAAAGAACCCCGAATAGCGTGTTATTCGGGGTTCTTTCGTTACCTGAAGGGCGTTAGCCGACGTGCTCGCGGCCGCGGCTTCTAGTCGGCGTCGATGTCGGCGAGCTCGTAGCCGGCTTCGTCGACGGCGGCGCTGACGGCATCCGGGTCGAGGGCGTACGCACTCGTCACCGTGACCCGTGACACCCCACCGTTGTTCAGCAGCACATCGACCGAGTCGACACCCTGGATCGTCTCGAGCTCGTTCATCACCGACGCGATGCAGTGGCCGCAGGTCATTCCTGTGATTCCGAGAACGGATGTGACGGGGGTCATCGAAACGCGTGTCGTGGGCGCTCCGGTCACCGTGTCGGCACGCAACGCTGGGGCGGGCGCCGCCTGGCTGCAGGCGCATCCGCCCGCTCCGCCGCCGCAACATCCGCCGCTCGGTGCGTCGAGGCCCGTGCGCTTCTCGGTCAGTCCGAGGTCGTGAAGGGGTCCGGTCGTCATAAGAGTCTCCTTAAGTGAGTTCAGAGGTTCGGGGAGAAGAGCGGCGTGCTGACGAGCGCGTACCCCGCCTCTTCGATGGCGGCCGCGACGTGTGCCCGGTCGAGCGGAAACTCGCTCAAAACCACCACGGTGGAGGTCCCGGTCGGGTTGAGCGTCACATCCACACCGTTGACACCGTAGATCTCGGCAAGTTCCTCGGTGACGTACCGCACACAGGTGCCGGACGTCATGCCTGACACCGACAACTCGGTTACCACCGCAGTAGCGGCTGCCGAAGTCGCAGCACCCGCGCTGTGTTCGCCGCACGCGCATCCGCCGCCGCCGTGTCCGCAACCGCACCCGCCGCCGCTGGCGTTCACGTCGGTGAGTCCGAGGTCCCGAGCGGAGCGCAGGTCAGAGCGTGCGCTCAGTCCGAGGTCGTGATGAGCAGGCATGACGTCTCCTTGGTGCGGTGTAGATATGGGGTGCTGTGAAGGATATGAAATCAGGAGCGCACGAGTCGCGCAATGGCGGCGGATGCTTCGCGCAGCTTCTCGTCGGCGACGGGACCGCCTTCGCGGGTGGCCTCGGCGACGCAGTGGCTGAGGTGGTCTTCGAGCAGCTGCAGGGCGACGGTTTCGAGCGCCTTCGTCGCCGCCGACACCTGGGTGAGGATGTCGATGCAGTACACATCGTCTTCGACCATGCGCTGGATGCCACGGACCTGGCCTTCGGCGCGACGCAGCCGCTTGGTCAGGTCGGCTTTGTTGTCGACGTAGCCGTGCATGAAGTCCTCCTTGATGGCGTCGTACAAATATACCCGCCGGGGGTATTCTCGCACACCCTTGCCTGATACCCCTAGGGGGTATACGGTGAAGCCATGAACGCACATGAGGACCACGCCGGGCGAGACGCCGAAGCGACCTCGGGCGGTGAACCGCCGGAGAGGGCCGCGCATCACGGGCACGTGGGGATGGAGCACGGTGCGCACGCTTCGGTCGCTTCGCTCCCTCAAGCGAGCGGGGAAGCGCACGTGGGGCACGTTTCGCTCCCTGAAGCGAACGGCGGGGCGCACGAGGATCACTCGGGGCACATGGGCCACGCCGGCCACGCCGGCCACGGCGATCACGTCGGCCAGTTCCGCCGGCTGTTCTGGGTGATGCTGCTGCTCGCCATCCCTGTTGTGGCATTCAGTCCGATGTTCGCCGACATCCTCGGCTATCCGCTGCCCGATGCCGCCTGGGTCGGCTGGATCTCGCCCGTCCTTGGCACCGTCATGTACGTCTGGGGCGGCAAGCCGTTCCTCGTCGGCGCGGTCGACGAGCTCAAAGCACGAAAGCCGGGCATGATGCTGCTGATCGGCCTTGCGATCACCGTCGCATTCCTTGCTTCGTGGGGCGCGTACCTCGGCATCCTCGACCATCGGCTCGACTTCTGGTGGGAGCTTGCGCTCCTGATCGTGATCATGCTGCTCGGGCACTGGATCGAAATGAAGTCGCTCGCCCAGACCTCGTCGGCGCTCGACTCGCTTGCAGCGCTGATCCCGGACGAAGCCGAACGTGTCGAGGGCGATACCGTCGTGTCTGTGCCGCCCGCTGCCCTCGAGGTCGGTGACCTCGTCGTGGTTCGCCCCGGCGGGCGGATCCCCGCCGATGGGCAGATCGCCGAAGGAAGCGCCGACATCGACGAAGCCATGGTCACCGGCGAGTCGATGCCCGTCCGCCGTGGGGTCGGTGACCCCGTTGTTGCCGGTACGGTCGCGACCGACAGTGGGCTGCGCCTCCGCGTCACTGCGGTGGGAGAGCAGACCGCGCTCGCTGGCATCCGTCGCCTGGTCGCAGACGCGCAGAACTCGTCGTCGCGGGCGCAACGGCTCGCGGACACCGCCGCCGGCTGGCTGTTCTGGTTCGCGCTGGGGGCCGCGGTAATCACGGCCATCGTCTGGACGATGCTCGGGATGCCCGACGACGCCGTGATCCGCACGATCACCGTTCTCGTCATCGCCTGCCCGCATGCGCTTGGGCTGGCCATTCCGCTCGTGGTGTCGATCGCGACCGAACGCGCGGCGCGCGGCGGCGTGCTCGTGAAGGACCGGCTGGCGCTCGAGAGTATGCGCACTGTCGACACCGTGGTCTTCGACAAGACCGGAACGCTGACCCGCGGAAAGCCTGTGGTGTCCGCTGTGGTGCCCGCCGACGGCTTCACATCGGATCACGTTCTGGCGCTCGCCGCTTCGGCGGAGTCCGACAGCGAGCATCCGCTGGCGCGGGCGATCGTGCGTGCCGCCTCACATCTGTCGCTGTCGCCCGCGAGCGACTTCCGTTCGTCGCCAGCCGAGGGCGTCTCAGCGATGGTGGACGGAACATCCGTTGCGGTGGGCGGCCCGTACCTGCTGGAGCGGCGGGGCGTGTCGCCGCTGGCTGCGGCCGACGCCTGGGGCGGATCTGGTTCCACGGTGCTCCACGTGCTCGTCGACGGTCAGGTGGCGGGAGCGTTGTCGATTGCCGACGAGGTGCGGCCGGAATCGTTCGATGCGGTCCGCGCCTTGCATGCCCGTGGCATCCGGGTGGTGATGATCACGGGAGACGCGCTACCGGTGGCGCAATCGGTGGCGGATGCTCTCGACATCGACCGCGTGTTCGCCGGCGTTCGCCCCGAAGACAAGTCCGCGCGGGTGGCCGAGTTACAGTCCGAGGGCCGCCGGGTCGCGATGGTCGGCGACGGGGTCAACGACGCTCCCGCCCTGGCGCAGGCCGATGTCGGGCTCGCGATCGGCGCCGGGACGGATGTCGCGATCGCCTCCGCCGGTGTGATCCTCGCCAGCGATGACCCGCGGTCGGTGCTTTCGGTGATCGAACTGTCGCGCGCCAGCTACCGCAAGATGAAGCAGAACCTGTGGTGGGCGGCCGGCTACAACCTGCTGTCGGTGCCGCTCGCCGCCGGAGTTCTGGCCCCGATCGGTTTCGTGATGCCGATGGCGGTGGGTGCGCTGCTGATGTCGCTCTCCACGATCATTGTGGCGCTCAACGCCCAGCTGCTGCGGCGGCTCGACCTGCGGCCTGGCGCGGTGGCCGGTGCTGGTGCTGGTGCTGGTGCTGGGGATGCCGGTCGTCGTGCCGACCGGGCCGAGATCTCGGTCAGCCCGAGGTAAGGATAGGCACCAGATAAGGACGCTGTACGGCTGCGGTCCTTGCGCGGTGCCTATGTCCTTGTGTCGCGCCGGAGGGTGCGCACGCAAATCAGGAGATCGCACGGTTATCAGGATGCTTTCGCGGGTTTGGTCCTGAAAAACGTGCGATCTCCTGCAACGCGTGCGCTGGCGGCATCCGCTCTCAGGGGACGGGCACGGCCTGATCGGCCTGTCTCCTGGCGTGGAGGGATGCTGACCGCACGGCTCCTGCGCTCGCAGCGACCACAAGCAGAATGGCGAACCCGCTGATCAGGGTTAGCTCCTGCCCGAGCACCAGGGCCCCGGCGATGGCGGCGATAGCCGGGGCGAGGCTCATCAGGATCGAGAACGAGGCGGCGGCGAGCCGGCGCAGTGCGAGGAGTTCGAGCGCGTAGGGGATCGCCGACGACAGCAGGGCGACAGCCAGGCCCAGCAGCAGTACTGCCGGCGAGAACAGCGCTGACCCCGACGTGGCCAGGCCGAACGGCAGCGTCACGATCGCCCCGATCGCCATCGCGATGGCGAGACCGTCGAGCTTCGGGAACCGCGCCCCGGTACGCGCCGACATGAGGATGTACCCGGCCCACGCCACCCCGGCGCCGGCGGCGAACGCGACTCCGACCGGGTCGAGTTCCTCGAGGCCACCCCGGCTGAGGAGGGCTACGCCGACGAACGCGAGCACGGCCCACAGCCAGCTCGCCGCTCGCCTGCTCACGATCACCGAGAGCAGCAGCGGCCCGAGGACTTCGATGGTCACGGCGGCGCCGAGCGGCAACCGGGCCAGTGCCTCGTAGAAGAGCACATTCATGGCGGCGAGGGTGAGCCCGAAACCGGTGACGGTGAGCCAGTCCCGCCGCGAGTGCGCGCGCAGCCTCGGGCGGCAGATCAGTAAGAGAACGATCGCCGAGAAGACGAGGCGCAGCGCCACCATTCCGAGTGCACCCACCGTCGGAAACAGCAGAACCGCGAACGACGCTCCGAGTTCCTGGCAGAACAGTCCGGCCAGGACAAGTCCCGCGGCTCCCAGAGGTGCACGGGACGCGGGGCGGGTCGAAGTCACACGTTCCAGCGTACGCGGCCACCGGCATCCGTCGTGTCACACGCAAATCAGGAGATCGCGCGGTATGCAGGACGGATTCACCCGTTCGGTCCTGATAACCGTGCGATCTCCTGGGAACTGTGCGCGTCACTCGGTGGTGGTGAACCCGATCGCCTTGTGCGTCCCGTCGCAGAACGGCTTGATCGACGACACGCCGCACCGGCACAGGGCGATGGTCCTGCGCTTGCGTTCGATCGGGTCGCCCTCCGGCGTCACGAGGTCGAGTTCGCCGCGCACGAGCAGCGGACCGTTCGGGCATGCGACGATCCGCGGCGCAGCCCGGTTGAGGTCGCTCATGTCTGCCTCCACGATCAGGACTCCGAACCGGATGCCGGCGCGGACGCAGCAGCGCCCGTCACCAAAGGGACCCGCAACGCGGAATTCCCGGCGGTCCACGCGTCGAGGATGTGGGCGCCTGCCCAGCCGTCGACGGTCAGGCACGCGGCCGCCCCGAACAGAATGTCGGGAAGGAGCGAAGGTTCGTCCTCGGCGAGGGATCCTGCAAGGTCTCGCCCTGCGATCTGTTCGTGGACGGCATCCGCTTCGACGTGCTCATCGAAGTACCAGGTGACGTCCTGGCCGAATCCGTTGCGGCGGAACCCCCGCGAATACAGCCCGCACGGGATCGATGACGTCATCTCGAACGCCGCGAGGTGCCCGGCGATCGCCCCGCGCAACCGCCGGTTCAGCCCGAACATGCTCATCATGTTGAGGGACGCCAGGGTCACGGCCGGAACCTGGTCGACATAGGATCCATACCGGTCGTCGAGGCCGAGGCCGCGCATCATGCCGGCGAAGATGGTGGCGTGCATCCGTTCGGGCCGCCCGCCGCCGTACTCGTCGGACTGGATTTCGACCATCGCGGCCTTCGCGCGCCCGGTCAGCCGCGGGATTGCCCACGAGTGCGGGTCGGCCTCCTTGAGTGTGTAGATCGACCGGTGTACGAGGAACTCAGCTAGCTGCTCCCGGTTGGCCTTCGCGGCGATGTAGCGTGACAGGCTCGGCCCTGAATCCTCGCCGGTGAGCGCGAACAGGGCGGCCGCAACCGCCGCACTCGACGGCTCGGGCAGTGCAGGCACGGGCACCACGCGGCGCAGCTCCGCTTCGAATGCCGCCTCAAGGTGCAGGCGAAGGGCGATGAGCGACGGATGCCACTCCCATGCGTCATCCGTCTCCACGACGGACCCGTAGTGGAGCCCGTACAGCAGAAACAGCGCAAGCTGGATGTCATCGTCGTGCACGATGTCGGTCGCCGCCTGGAGTGCTTCATCGGCGAGCGGAATGAGGTGCGGGTCGCCGTCGGGGGCGGCGCTGAGCAGGTCGAGCAAGCGGACGCTCAGCGGGCCGCGGGCGGAGAACGGGGGAGTGGGGAAAGTGCCCTGCTTGGTCAGGGTCTCGGATAGTGCCATTGTTCAACCATCCTTCGCCGCAGGAAACCCGGTCAAGGCCTTGCCACCGGTTCTGACTGATGCAACGGATGCCGGTAACGTGGGTCTGTTTGCCTTGCGCGGAAAACCGAATCAAAGCAGAGGAGGGAACGCCCTGCAAGTCGAGGGCCGGGTCGCCCGTTCGGGACTATGGTGTGGCTATGAACCGCCGGATCCGACTCCGTTTCGCCGCCGTAGCGCTCGTGCTGGCGGCGAACCTCTCGGGGTGTGCGTCGAGTATTCCGGCCGACCCTGAAGGAACCCTCGACCGGGTCAGCGGAGGCACCCTGCGCGTCGGCATCTCGCCCAACGGCGAGTGGACGGACATGAGCGACGGGGGTGAAGCATCCGGAATCGAAGTCGCCCTGGTCGAGGAGTTCGCCGAGTCGATCGAAGCCGAGGTCGCGTGGGTGGAAGGCGGAGAGGAGAAACTCTTCACCCAGCTGCACGAAGGCGCGCTCGACATGGTCATCGGCGGGTTCACCGACAAAACACCGTGGGTGAACAAAGCGGCAATCACCAAGCCGTTTACCGAAGTGACGACGAGTAAGGGGTTAGAGAACCACGTCATGGCCGCGGCGATGGGGGAGAACGCGTTTCTCCTCGAACTTGAGCAGTTCCTGCTCAACCAGGAGGGTGCACCGTGAACGGCAACAACCATCCCGCTGACGATGGCGCAGGATTCGGCGAAACCGAACTCCCCGAAAAACAACAAGAGACCCTGAAGAAGGCAATCCGGCTCGAGTGGATCACGATCGGCTTCCTTGTCGTCACCGTGACCCTGGTCTTCCTCGTGCTGGGCAATTCCCAAGCGATGAAGGCCGCCTGGATTGAGGATCTTCTCTCCTTCATCCCGCCGATCGTGTTCCTTGTCGCGCTCCGCGTGGCACGCAAAAAACCCAACCCCACGCATCCGTACGGGTACCACCGCTCGGTCGGTGTCGGCCACCTCGTCGCCGCGGTCGCCCTCGTCACCATGGGCACCTTCCTCATCATCGACTCGGCAACGGGACTGATCGCCGCTGAGCACCCGAGCATCGGCTCGGTCGAATTGTTCGGGCAGGTTTTCTGGCTGGGCTGGCTGATGATGGGCGTCATGGCGCTCATCGCCCTCCCGCCGGTGTTCATCGGCCGGGCAAAGATGAAACTCGCGCGGGAACTGCACGACAAAGTGCTGTACGCAGACGCCGACATGAACAAAGCAGACTGGATGACCGCCGTCGGGTCCATCGTGGGTGTGGGCGGCATCGGACTCGGACTGTGGTGGGCGGACTCGGCAGCAGCACTGTTCATCGCCGGCAGCATCCTCTGGGACGGGCTGAAGAACACCCGCGCCGCCGTCGAAGATCTCATGGACACCCGCGCCATGACCTTCGACGACGCGAAACCCCACCCGATCGTGCACAAGGTCGACGAGTACCTCCGTTCGCTCGACTGGGTCGCGGATGCCGGTTCACGCGCCCGCGACCAGGGTCACGTCTTCCACATCGAATCGTTCGTGGTGCCGCGCTCCCGGCGCAAGGTGAGCCTCTCCGATCTCAACGAGGCACGCGACGGATGCATCGCGCTCGACTGGAAGGTCGAGGACATCGTGCTGGTCCCGGTGACCGAACTGCCACGGGTGGTACAGGAGTCACAGCCGGCGCGCGTCTGACCGTCGCCGTTCGGGCCCGTCGCGGGGTGTTTACAACAGTGCTGCCTCGGGGCTTGCGCTGGCTGGCAGGGCTGGGGGTTCCGGGAGGATCTCCAGCCCGCTCACCGAGTTCGATGAGCGCACGAGGGCCTGGATCCAGCGGGAGTTGATCGGCGGAACCTTGCCGCCGTAGTACTGGAACGTGAGCGAGATCGCGTTGTGGATCCAGATCGTCGTCCGGCCGAGACCGTTGGCGTTCTCGTTCCAGGTGAAAGCGAACGGCTCGCCTCGGCGCAGCTTCGCCAGCATGACCACCTGCAGGTGCGCGAGGATCCGATCGTCGATGCTAGCGGTCACTTTCGAGTCGTAAGTGAGCGTTCCCACCAGCAACCTCCACATTTTCAGATTCAGGCCGCACCAGGGGATGAGCGGCGACCACACCAATTCTAACGAGTTACACCGAGACCGTTGTGACACGGTCCTTACCGCCGTTCTTCGATTCGTACATCGCAGCATCCGCCAGTTGAAGCACGTTATCCGAGGAGATGGCGGGGTTCGTCGTCGGGCCGAGCAGGGCGATTCCGATGCTGGCGGAGATCGGGCACGAGTCAGGTACGCCATCCAGCGGCTCACGGACAACGGTCCGGATGCGGTCGGCGATCACGGTGGCAGAGGCCGCCTCGGTATCGTCACAGATGATGACGAACTCATCCCCTCCGTACCGGCCGATGGTGTCGCCCGCCCGGATGACGTCGCGCAGGCGCGCTGAGATCTGCTGGAGGACGGAATCCCCGACCGCATGCCCGCACTGGTCATTGACGACTTTGAAGCCGTCGAGGTCGAGGAACAGGATGGCGACGGCGCGCTGCTTGCGGATCACCGCCGCGACTGTCTGGTCGAGGCGTTCCTCGAGCAGCTTGCGGTTGGCGAGCCCGGTGAGCTGGTCGTGCAGCGCCAGTTCCGCGAGCTGCTCCTGGAGCCGGATGCGGGCGAGCACGTGCGAGGCCTGCCTCGCCAGCGTCTCGAAGAGCTCGATCGAGCCTTCGTCGAAGCGCCTCTGCCGTCCGAAGTGGCTGACCACGACTCCGGTCGTCTGGCCCTTGTCGAGCAGCGGTGTAGCCATGGCGGCCTCGAGTCGCGCCCCGCGCAAGGCGTCCCCCAGGCCGGGAACGAACACGTCGGCCTCTTCGGGGGTCGAGATCGTGACGGTCCGTCCGAGCCGGAGTGCCTCCGTCGCGGGCGTCGCTGCGCCGCTCGCGATCAGTTCCTCTAGCGGATTCGTGCCGGAGACGAGCTGCAGGTTGGCTTCGGCGTCGAGAAACAGGACCGATGCATGCGTTGCGGTGAACGCATCCCGGATCGTGTCCGTCAGCGCAGCGCTCAGCCGCTCCTCCGTGTCGGCGAGGGTGAACGCACTCGACGCGCGCTGAAGGACACGTACGCGCGCCTCGGACGACTCGGCGGCTCGGCGGGCGGCGAGCAGGTCGCGTTCATAGTCGCGACGC
Source organism: Mycetocola miduiensis (assembly GCF_900115155.1). Classification (GTDB taxonomy): domain Bacteria; phylum Actinomycetota; class Actinomycetes; order Actinomycetales; family Microbacteriaceae; genus Mycetocola_A; species Mycetocola_A miduiensis. Next base: position 94,295 of record NZ_FOVM01000001.1, on the reverse strand, counting down.
CCGGTGGAATCGAACAGCACCATCCGGATCTCGTCGGGTTCGCCGTCGGACGGTACCAACGCGGAGTTCACCAGCGTGGGCACCGTGGTTCCGTCCGCGCACTGGATGGACAGGGCGATCTCGTCCGCGCGACCCTGCAGACGCAGCACAGGCACATGGCGGGTCTCGTGAAACAGTTGGCTCCCGGGAGTCAGAAGGCCCACCAGCGACCGGCCGATGAGATCGTTCGCCGGGTACCCGGTCATCGTCGCGAACGTCGCGTTGGCAGCCGTGATCACCCAGTCAGTGGAGGTAACGACGTAGCCGCAGGGGGCATTGTCGAAGAGGTCCTCGAAATTCTCCTGGGACGGCGGAAGCTCGGTTCCGCGCTCAACCGAGGTAGGCACGGATTTCGTCGCGCAGTTCCTCCGGCGCGGAGAGATTGGGGCAGTGACCGGTGGCCGACATCACGACGAGCGTGCTGCCGGGGATCTCTTCGTGTACGTATTGCCCGACGGGCAGCGGCGCGATGATGTCGTTCTGGCACTGAAGGATGAGCGTTGGCGTCGTGACGTCCCGCAGATCCCTGCGGTTGTCGGAGAGGAATGTGACCCGTGCGAAATGTTCGGCGATGGTGGGGTCGACGTTGCAGAAGCTCTCGGTGAGGGTCTCGCCGAGAGCAGGCTTGTCGCTGTTGCCCATGATGAGCGGTGCCATAGCGGCCGACCAGCCGAGGTAGTTGGCATCGAGCGCGTCAAGGAGCGAGTCGATGTCGTGCTGCTCGAAACCGCCGACATATCCCTCGGTGTTGATGTATCGGGGCGACGGGCCGACGAGGATGAGGGCGCCGAACCTCTCCGGGTTGCGGGCGGCAGCGAGGACACCGATCATGGCGCTGACCGAATGGCCGACGAACACTGCGTCCTGCAGGTTGAGGTCGTCGAAAATGTCGAGCAGGTCCTCGGCGTAGCCGTGAAGCGAATCGTACTTGTTGGCGTCATAGGCGGTCAGGTCTGAGCCGCCTGCACCGACCTGGTCGTAGCGTACGACCCGGTACTCCTCCTCGAACGAGGGAGACACGGCGTTCCACATCTCCTGGCTGCACCCGAAGCCGTGTGCGAAAACCATCGGCCGCCCGGCCTGGTTGCCTGAAACGGTGACATTGTTGCGCCGCTGAATCGGGCTCAACTGCTCCGTGGGCATGGGACTCCTGATCCTGGTGCGATATGGGAGAGGCAGCCGAATCCTGGTCCTCAGAACACCAAAAATCGTATCGGAGGGTATAAGGCGCCCCAATTTATTCAGGGGGGTTCCAATTCGCTCGCAAATCGTGTATTGGCACCGCAAGGATCTCACATTTTCGGGGTGCCCGGGGGTCCCGGCCGAGTTCGACGTCGGATTATACGCACATTCTCACGAAGCCGGGGAGCATAGATTTCTGTAGGATCGCGAACAAACATGAAGGTATGTTCTGCTGCCGATGCCGACCACTAAGCCACTCTGTGAGACGTCCGGTGTCGAGACAACGAATGCCGCGGGGAGGCGAGGTCGAGTGAGTATCGGGAACGAACTGCGCGGCGCCGTCGACCGTGGTGAGATCGTCGCGTGGTTCCAGCCACAGGTCGAGGTCGAGTCCGGCCGGGTCACAGCGGTGGAAGCACTCGCACGGTGGCAGCACCCTACGCGGGGGCTCGTATCGCCGGTGGTGTTCATCCCGGAGGCGGAAGACACCGGCACCATCCATGAGATCGGTGCGCACATGCTGTGGGAGGGATGCCGCCACGCCGCGCGTTGGCGGGACCGCGGCTTCAACGTCGATGTCTCCGTAAACGTCTCGGCGGTTCAACTCGCCAAACCCAGTGTCTTCGCCCAGTTGCAAGACCTGCTCGAAACCTTCGCCCTGCCCGAAGGCACGCTGACCATCGAGATCACGGAATCGCAGCTCATCGCCGACCTGCAAGAGGTCGCGACCCGGCTGGCGAGACTCAAGTCGTTCGGTCTGGGAATCGCGCTCGACGACTTCGGCACAGGACATTCGTCGCTTGCCCAGCTCCAGGACCTGCCGATCACCGAACTGAAGATCGACCGTTCGCTCATTCAGGCGACGACGTCGATCGGCGGCGAGCTGATTGCTCTCGCTGTTGCGCTGCTGCAGGAGCGCGGGGTCCGCGTCGTCGCCGAGGGCGTGGAGACCGAGGAGCACCTCAACCGGGTCCGCCACCTGAGGTGCGACCGTGCGCAGGGCTACCTGTTCGGGCGACCGATGCCCGTAGAAGAAGTCGACGAGCTGCTCGCCCACGCGCTCGCCTGAGGTCGGCGAGAGCCCCGGACGGGAGGCCATGCCCGCCCGCACGCGGAAGCAGGCCTGGAGGCCAGGCGCGCCGCGCCCGCAGGCAGAAGTAGGTCTAGAGGCCGAACGCGTCGTCGAGTTCCGCGTCCGCCGACGTGCTCGGCTCTGTGCCGTTGTCGCCGCCGACGTCGATCTGGGTCCACAGCACCGGCATCCCGGGGGAGAAGAGGATGTCGATCCCCGGGCCTCCGCGAAGGGGCGGGATGTTCACGTAGCCGCCGCCGGCCTGAATCGCCGCAAGAATCTTGGAGCGCAGTTCAGTAATGGGCTCGGGGAGAAAATAGTCGCGGCCATCGACGGTCAACCTGTGTACGATCACTCGAAATAATCCTGTCTGTGCCTGGCGCCAGCCGAACGGCGCACGAACCACTACGTTACCGGCTCCAATCTGAACTTCTTGACAATGGGGTGGGGCTTGCATCTCGGCGAACCAGCCGCGATAGTTCTCAGCCGTGTCCGGCTGCCGAGCACCGTAGGGCCACGTGGACATCGTCTTCCTCCCGTTCACCCGCGCTCGATAGGCTGAGCGCACTATGAAGATCTCGGTGATCGGTTGCGGCTACCTCGGTGCCGTGCATGCAGCGTCCATGGCTTCCCTCGGGCACGACGTCGTCGGTATCGACGTCGACGCCGCAAAGATCGGAGCCCTCTCCGAAGGACAAGCCCCGTTCTACGAACCCGGCCTGCCGCAACTCCTCACGGAGGGGATCGCTTCAGGGCGGCTCCGGTTCAGCACGGACATCGCGGATGCCGCCGGCAGTCGCGTCCACTTCGTCGCGGTCGGCACCCCCCAGATGAAAACGAGCGGGGGAGCGGACCTCACCTATGTCGACGCCGCTTTCACGTCCCTGCTGCCGCACGTGGCATCCGGGGACCTGCTCGTCGGCAAGTCCACCGTGCCCGTCGGGACGGCTGCCCGACTCTCGGAACTCGTGGAACCCACGGGTGCGTTGCTCGCCTGGAACCCGGAGTTCCTCAGGGAGGGCTTCGCCGTGCAGGACACCGTCAGCCCCGACCGGCTCGTGTACGGAGTCCAGGCCGGGCAGCAGGCATCCGTAGACCTGTTGAACGAGGTGTACGCGGCTGCCGTCTCGGCGGACACCCCCGTCGTGGTCACCGACTTCGCGACAGCGGAGCTCGTGAAGGTCGCGGCGAACGCCTTCCTCGCCACGAAGATCTCATTCATCAACGCGATGGCGGAGATCGCCGAGGTCACCGGCGCCGACGTCACCCAACTGGCGGATGCCATCGGCTACGACGCCAGGATCGGCCGCAGGTTCCTGAACGCCGGGGTCGGGTTCGGCGGCGGCTGCCTGCCGAAAGACATCCGGGCGTTCACAGCACGGGCTGAGGAGCTCGGCCGGGGTGAGTCCGTGGCCTTCCTCAAGGAGGTCGATGCGATCAACCTGCGGCGGCGGCAGCGGGCGCTCGACGTGGTCGTCGAAGAGCTCGGCGGCAGTGTGTACCGCAAGAAGGTCGCCGTGCTGGGGCTTGCGTTCAAGCCGGACAGCGACGACGTCCGCGATTCACCGGCCCTCGATGTGGCCGTGCAGCTGCACGGGCTCGGCGCCCACGTCGTGGGAACCGATCCCGAGGCGATCCCGAATTCACAGCGCCTGCATCCGCAACTCACTTTCGGCACGCTCGACGAGGCGCTCGACGGCGCTGACGCGGTCGTGCTGCTCACCGAGTGGAAGCAGTACCGCGCCCTCGACCCGTCGGCCATCGCGGCGCAGGTCTCCCAGCCGATTCTCGTCGACGGCCGGAATGCCCTCGACCCCGCGGCATGGCGGGCCGCCGGCTGGACCTACCGGGGTCTTGGCCGCCGCTAGCTGTGCGGTGCGTCATCGGGGAACGAAAATATCGGCTATTCTTATTGAGGCCTCAGGGCCAATCGGGGTGTGGCGCAGCTTGGTAGCGCGCTTCGTTCGGGACGAAGAGGTCGTGGGTTCGAATCCCGCCACCCCGACAGTCAGACCGTTCGGTTCCATAAGGAGCCGGGCGGTCTTTTTGTTGCCCGCAGTCGCATCCGCTCTTCAGCGCGCGCCGCCGCACGGCTATCAGGAGATCGCACGATGATCAGGATGCTTTCGCGCCGGTCCCTGGCCGCTCGCGGCCGCGTCGAAGGGCGGTCCTGAAAACTGTACGTTCTCCTGCGCAACCGGCGAGCGGGCGGACCTCAGTCGCGGGCGACGAGGGTCAGAAGGGTCGCCTCCGGCCTGCACGCGAAACGCACGGGAGCGTAGATCGAGGTGCCGAGGCCGCCGCTCACGTGGAGGAACGCGGATCGAAGGGCGTGGCGCCAGAGGCTCAGTCCCTTGACCTGGGCGCGCGGGATGTCACAGTTGGTGACCAGGGCGCCATAACCGGGGATGCACACCTGGCCGCCGTGCGTGTGCCCGGCGAGGATCAGGTCGGCTCCGTGGTTGATGAACGAGTTCAGCACACGCTGGTACGGCGCGTGTACGACGCCGATGTGAACGACGTGCCGCAGGCCGGCATCCGTGGTCTCGAGGGTCTCATCGTCCTGCTGGTTATCCAGCAGCCCGGTGAGCAGGTCGAGCCGGTCGGCCGCGATGTGCGGGTCGTCGACACCGAAAACGTCAAAGCGGGTGCCCTTGACGGTCACGCTTCCGACGGCGTTGTTCAGGTTCTGCCAGCCCAGGGCATCCGCGAAGAACCTGTCGAGCCGGCCAGTGTCGAGGTTGCGTATCTTGGGAGGCTTCGGGCCCCGGCCGGCGCTTGACGGGCCGGTGAGGTATCGCAGCCAGTTCTTGCGCATCGGACCGTAGTAGTCATTCGAACCGTGGACGTACAGGCCCGGGATACCGCCGAACTCGGCGAACGCGCGCTCGACGCCGGGGATACCGTCTTCATGCCCGAGGTTATCGCCGGTGTCGACGATCAGGTCGGGTTTCAGCAGTGCGAGCGAACGGACCCACGCCTGCTTGTCGTGCTGCCACGGCGCCATGTGGAGGTCGCTGAGGTGGAGGATCGTGACCGGTTCGGCACCGGTGGGCAGAACGGGTACCGTCTCACGTCGCAGGGTGAAGAGCCGGCGTTCTACGAGGGAACCCCAGGCGAACGCGGCGGCGCCAGTGAACGCGAGGGCGCTCAAAGCAACCCCAGCCCCCCGGCCGCCAGAAGACCTTGCCATCAACACTTCTGTTTGGCGATGGTGATGGTCACTTCACTGTCCGGCCCGGCCTCGGCACCGGCTTCAGGGTTCTGGGCGGCCACGACCTCAGGTTTTCCGGCCGCACCAGGAGCGACTTGACACGCTTCCTTGACCTTCGAGTAGCCCGCTGCCGCCAGGTCGCTGCGCGCGGCATCCGTTTGCTTGCCAACGACATTCGGGACGCTGCCGGCCTCCGGCTGCTCTGGCTCGGGGGCCTGCGGCGGGGTACCGGTCGACGGCTGGATGGTGATGGTCGAGCCGGTGGATACGGAGGCCCCAGGCCCAGGGCTCGTGGACGCCACAAGGCCCGCTCCGACGCTCGAGGCGACAGGTTCACCGACCTGGGTTCCGAAGCCCGCCTTGGTGAGCGCTGCTGTCGCAGCCTCGACCGACTGGCCGGTGACATCCGGGACCTTGATTTGCTTGGCGCGGATCAGTGCGTCATCCGGTGTGCCGAAGTTGTCTCCGCCGTACTTGGCGATCGACGTGCGCAGGATGCCGGAGAAGATGCCGAACTTCGCGCTGAAGCCGGTCACCCCCTTCTTGACGCGGACGTCGTACATGCTGTCCTGGCCGACGACGTTTCCGACCCAGAGAGAGGTGACGGCCTTGGTGGTTCCGCCGGTGATCCAGGAGTGCCGGGCTTCGTCGGCGGTTCCGGTCTTGCCCATGAGCGGGGCTCCCGGGACGGCGGCGCGCGCGGCGGTGCCGCCACCCTCAAACACGGTCTCCAGAGCGAACGCGGCCGTGTTGGCGACCTCAGGGGTCACGGCCTGGGTGCACTGGCTCTTCGGCGCGGCGATTTCTTCGCCGTCGGGGCCGGTGATCTTGTCGATGGCGACGGGGGTGCAGGTCAGGCCCTGCGCCGCGATGCCTGCGATGGCTGTGGCAAGCGAGAGCGGGGCGATCTCGTTCGACCCGAGGAGCGTTGCGGGGTGCCGCTGGAGCGGGTCGCCGTCCGCGCGGTGGACGCCCATGTCTTCGGCGGTCTGGAAGATGTCGCACATGTCGAGTTTCTGCGCCATGGCGATGAACGCGGTGTTCACCGATCGCTTGGTTGCCTCGATTGGAGTGATCTGGCCCGGGCTCGTGCCGTCGTAGTTCACCGGGGTGTACGACTTGGTGTAGTTGCCTGAGCAGCTGTCGGTCCACCGGCTGAATGTGCGCTTCTCGCCGCTGACCGTCTCTCGGAGCGAATGCCCGTTCTTGAGCCAGTCGAGCAGGATCATCGACTTGAACGTCGATCCGACGTCGAAGCCGCTCGAGCCGCCGTACTTGTAGTCGGTGTTGTAGTTCACCGACGTGAACTCGCCACCGGGCGCCGTCTTTTCCGGGTCGTTGCTGTAGGTCTTGTTCTGCGCCATCGCGAGTACGCGACCGGTTCCAGGCTGAACCGTCACTGCGGCACCACCGATGCGGACTGTTTCCATGGACTTCGGCAGGTACTCGTTGATCGCAGCGGCGGATGCTGCCTGCAGGTCGGGGTCAAGCGAGGTGTAGATCTGGAGGCCACCGCGACGCAGCGTGGCTGCACGAGCCTCCGCTGTCTCGCCGAATACCGGGTCGTTCTTGACGACCCGGGTCACGTAGTCGCAGAAGTAGGCGCTGTCGCCGGCCGTCTGGCATCCGGTGCTTGGCGGGTTGATCGACGGCGTGACGGGGACAGCCCGTGCTGCGTCGTGCTGTTCCTGGGTGATCTTGCCTTCTTCGAGCATCTTGGTGATCACATAGTTGCGGCGTTCGAGGGTCTTCGCGTAACCGTTCGCTGCACCGTTCGACTCGCTCTCAGGCATGTCGATGCGGAGCGAAGACGGGTAGTTCACGATCGCAATGAGTGTCGCGGCCTGTTCGATCGTCAGGTCAGCGGCATTGACGCCGAAGTAGTACGAGGACGCCGCCTGGATGCCGTACGTGCGCGCTCCGAAGTTGGCGATGTTGAGGTAACCGAGAAGGATCTCGTCCTTGCTGTAGTCCTTCTCGACGCCGATCGCGAACCGCATCTCCTTGAGCTTGCGGCCGGCGCCTTCCGCGCCGTCTGCGGTCGTCGCATCGTTTGCACAGGCGTTGAGTTCTTCGTCGGTGGTCGAATCGATCTCACACTGCTGCACGAGGACGTTCTTCACGTACTGCTGGGTAATCGACGAGCCACCCTGGGTGTCTCCGCCGATGTACGTCTTCAGGACGGCTCGCGTCGTGCCCATGACGTCGATTCCGCCGTGTGAATAGAAGCGGGGGTCCTCGGCCGCGACCGCGGCATCCTTGGCGTACTGCGAGACCTGGTCCCAGGCCACTTCGTCGCGGTTCTGGTCGAAGAAGGATGCCAGAAGCACGGGCTGGCCGTCTGCTGAGTTCGCCCAGATGTTCGTCTTCTCCATGGTCTTTCCGACCTTGAGGTAGTCCGGGAGACCGTCGAAGACGCTGATGGCGTTGTTGGCGGTGACGCCGGTCACGGCAATGGCGGGGGTGATGGCTGCAGTGACGAGGAGTCCGGCTGCGACACTAAGGCCGATGAAGCCGAGGAAGCCCCCGAGCACACCTCTACCCGTGCGTTTTTGTTCAGGCATAGGATCGAGAATAAGTGACAAATCTGTAAAAGCGCCTCTACCCGCACAAAAACCGCACAAACAGAAGGAAAACATGCCTCGCTGGGAGTACATCACCACGCCGCTGATGATCCATAACACCGCCGCCATACTCAACAACTGGGGCAGTGACGGATGGGAGCTCGTGCAGGTCGTCAACGGCCCTGAAGGTGGCCTCGTTGCGTACCTCAAGCGTCCACTGGCGGATGCCTGATGTCGCGAATCGCAGACCGCCTCAGTGAGCTCGGCCTCACCCTCCCCGCCGTCGCCGCACCCGTTGCCGCCTACGTCCCCGCCGTCGTGCAGGGGAACCTCGTCTACACCTCCGGCCAGCTGCCGTTTGTCGACGGCGTGCTCCCAGCAACGGGCAAGGTCGGCGGCTCGGTGTCGGCTGAGGATGCACAGTCGTACGCGGCGACCTGCGCACTCAACGCTCTTGCGGCCGTCCAGGGCGTGATCGGGTCGCTCGATCGGGTGACCCAGATCGTGAAGGTCACCGGCTTCGTGGCATCCGACCCGTCGTTCACCGGCCAGCCGGGAGTGATCAACGGCGCGTCGACGCTGCTCGGCGAGATCTTCGGTGGGTCGGGCATCCACGCCCGCTCTGCCGTCGGTGTTGCGGTGCTGCCGCTCGACGCCCCGGTCGAAGTGGAGCTCGTGGTCGCGTTCGCGTAGCGCGCGACTCCTCTTCGCACGATTAGCAGGAGATCGCACGGTTATCAGGATGCTTTCAAGCATTTGGTCCTGATAACCGTGCGATCTCCTTTTGGGTTCGCTGCGGGTCATCCCTGCCCCGGCCGTTTCGGCGCTGCCATTCTCCACAGATTGCTGTGGACGGCGGAGCCAGCCCTCTCGCTCCGGGATCGTCGAGTCATGGACATCGAAAGCTGGGTGCGACGCAGCGGTCAGATCGCCCACACGAGTGACATCATCAGGGCCGGAGCTACTCGGTACGGCATCCGTGCGGCGCTCGCCTCCGGCGAACTGGTCCGCGTTCGCCGGGACTGGCTGGCCCTGCCCGGATGTGACCCCGACATCCTGCTGGCTGCACGTCACGGCGGCCGGCTGACCTGCTTGACTGCTTCGAAGCGCTATGGGCTCTGGACGCCTGAGGACACCGCGACGCACCTCGCCGTTCCGGCCAACGCCGGCAGGCTCGCCCTTCCGACCGACGTGAAGGCCCACTGGTCCGAAGGCCCCGTCCCGGTCAGCTCCCTGAGGCTCGTCGACCCACTCGAGAAGGTGCTCGTGCGAGTGGCCGAATGCCAGCCGTTTGAAACGGCCGTCGTCGTCCTCGACTCGGCGTTGAGGCTGAAAAAGATCAGTGCCAGCCAGTTGGCGCGCGTCTCATCGAAGTCAACACGGTTCCGTATCGCGCGGGAGGCAGCGAGCGAATCGTCAGACTCCGGCATTGAGTCCATTCCGCGGCTGAGGTTCGCGCGGATCGGCATCGTCGTTCGTCAGCAGGTGATCATCGACGACCATCCCGTGGATGGACTCATCGGCGATCGGCTCGTCCTCCAAATCGACGGGTACGGTCCGCACTCGAACGCCGAACAGCGCCGCCGCGACTTGCGGCAGGACGGCAGATTAACGCTAAGGGGCTACACCGTCTTCCGATTCGACTACGCGCAGGTCCTGGGTCGCTGGGAGTACGTGGAGTCAACCGTGCTCTCGGCGATGGCGCAGGGGCTGCACCTGGCCGCGTGATGGGCATCCGTTATCGTGACCGGCATCCGTTCATAAGGAGATCGCACGTTTTTCCGGATGCGTCTGGGCATTTCGTCCTGATAAGCGTGCAATCTCCTGCACAACGTGCGACGCTACTTCGCCGTCACCTGCCCGGTGATGATCTGCATCACCGTGGTGTCGGCCAGCGTGGTCGTGTCGCCGACCTCACGACCCTCGGCGACATCGCGCAGCAGGCGCCGCATGATCTTGCCCGACCGGGTCTTCGGGAGCTCGTTGACCACGAACACGTCGCGGGGGCGCGCGATGGGTCCGATCTGCTCGCCGACGTGCGCCCTGAGGACCGCTGCGATGTCGTCCACCGCTGCGGACTCCTCGAGCATGCTCTCCTTGATGATGACGAACGCCACGACGGCCTGACCCGTGGTCTCGTCGTGCGCACCGACGACCGCAGCCTCTGCGGTGAACGGATGCGCGACGAGGGCGGACTCGATCTCCGCCGTCGAGAGCCGGTGCCCCGACACGTTCATCACATCGTCGACACGGCCGAGCAGCCAGATGTCGCCTTCGTGGTCGAGTCGTGCGCCATCGCCGGCGAAGTACTTGTCGCCGAACTTCTCCCAGTAGGTCTCCTTGAACCGCTCGGGGTCGCCCCAGATGCCACGCAGCATCGACGGCCACGGTTCGGTGACGACGAGCAGCCCGCCATTGCCCGTGCCCACGTGCTGCCCGTCATCGTCGACGACGTCGATGCTGATCCCGGGGATCGGCACCTGCGCGCTGCCGGGCTTGGTCTCGGTGATCCCAGGCAGCGCCGAGATCATGATCGCGCCGGTCTCGGTCTGCCACCAGGTGTCGACGATCGGGGCGGCCTTTCCTCCGACGACCTTGCGGTACCACATCCATGCTTCAGGGTTGATCGGTTCACCGACCGACCCGAGCAGGCGCACGCTCGACAGGTCGAACTGCTTCGGGATCTTCCGCCCCAGCTTCATGAACGAACGGATGGCGGTCGGCGCGGTGTAGAAGGTCGTCACCTTGTACTTCTCGATGATCTCCCACCACCGTCCAGGGTGAGGTGTGTCCGGGGTGCCTTCGTAGAGCACCTGGGTGGCGCCATTCGCGAGCGGCCCGTAGACGACGTAGCTGTGGCCTGTCACCCAGCCGACGTCAGCCGTGCACCAATAGACATCCGACTCCGGCTTCAGGTCGAAAACGATCTTGTGAGTGAAGGCGCACTGTGTGAGGTAGCCGCCTGAGGTGTGCAGAATTCCCTTCGGCTTGCCGGTCGTCCCCGAGGTGTACAGGATGAACAGCGGGTTTTCCGCACCGAACGCCTGCGCCTCGTGTTCGGGCTCGGCCTTCGCCATCTCGTCGTGCCACCACAGGTCGCGGTCGGTCCACTCGATCTCGTTCTCCCCGCGCTTCACGACGAGCACATTGGTGACCGTCTCCTGGGGGCCGAGGTCGCCGCGGGCCTGCAGCGCGGCATCCACCGCGGGCTTCAAGGCCGAGACCTTGCCCTTCCGCCACCCACCGTCGGCGGTGATGACCAGCTTCGCACTGGCATCGTCAACCCGAGAACGGATGCTGTCGGCGCTGAATCCGCCGAAAATGACCGAGTGCACGGCGCCGAGGCGCGCGACGGCGAGCATGGAAACCACGGCTTCGGGGATCATCGGAAGGTAGATCGCGACGCGGTCGCCTTCGCCGATGCCCAGGCCGGAGAGCACGTTCGCCGCGCGCTTTACCTCTGCAGTCAGTTCTGCGTACGTGACGGTGCGGCTGTCGCCCTGCTCACCCTCCCAGTGGAACGCGACACGATCGCCATTGCCGGCCTCGACGTGGCGGTCGAGGCAGTTGTATGCGACGTTCAGCCGGCCGTCCTCGAACCACTTCGCGAATGGCGGGTTCGACCAGTCGAGGGTGCGGGTGAACGGTGTTTCCCAGTCCAGCAGCTCACGCGCCTGCCGGGCCCAGAACCCCAGGCGGTCCGCTTTGGCTTCGGCATAAAGTTCGGCCGTGGCCACCGCATCCCGGGCGAAATCCTCGCTCGGAGGAAACTTGCGGTGTTCGTGCAGGAGATTGTCGATCTGCGTATTCATCTTGTGGCTACTCGCTCCTTTGCGACGGGTTAGCGGCATCACAGCTGTGTGACTCATACAGACCTTACTCCGATCACCGTGGCCCCTCCTCGGGGGGTGTGGACCGTGCTGAGCGGGGCGCTGGCTGAGTGTCCACTCTTTGGGGGACCAAAAACCCCTCCAAAGTCTTGCGTAGCGGCCGTATGCGCGTACACTTGGGCTCGGCCGAATTCTTATATTCGTGCGTGCGACGTGATGATTCCCCCCAATCGAGCGTCGCGTGTGGCGGCATCCATTCCCCCCAATGGGTGTCGCCCTCTTAATTTCCCAGGTGCCGGATTCCGTCGCCCGCGCGAGCAAGCTCCCTCACACCGACCGGTTCTCATCTAGTTATCCACGGATGCCTCTGGCCCCGCTTCTGCGATCGTCCCGCTCCGTACTCTGGCCTGCATGACCGACCGATTCGTCGCTACGCCCAAACTGGGATTGCTCGGGGCGGGCATCCCTCCGGCCTCGACTCGGCCTGCTGATGGCCGCACGACGAACGATGCGCTTCAGCGACACGGCCGCGAACCGCCGCCGTTCGGTGGGGCGCCATCGTCGAACAGCATTCGGGCGGGTCCACCCGGGCAGACGCTCGCCGATGCCCGACTTGCCCGGATGCGAATGGCCGCCGAGTTCGGCCCGCTTGCGCCCTATTTAATGGCGGCGGAGGTCACCGACGTGTTCGTCAACGGCGAAGGCGGGTTGTGGATCGATCGAGGCGCAGGACCTGAGCGGGATGCAGCGTGGTCGATGGCGGAACGTCCGCTGCGCGAGCTCGCGGTTCGACTCATCGCGCTCGGCGGCCGCCACATTGATGAGGCGACGCCCTGCGTCGACGTGCGGTTGCACGGCGGCGTTCGGGTTCACGCCGTTCTGCCGCCGGTGTCGGTCGGAGGTACCGTGCTGAGTATCCGCATTCCGCAGGTACGCCGTTTCGGGCTCGCCGACCTGGCTGCCGCCGGTATGTTCGGCGAGGACTCCGCCAACCTCGTGAGCCGGTTGCGCGCGGCGGTCGCCGAACGCGTCAACCTGCTCGTCACCGGTGCCGGCGGCTCCGGCAAGACGACGCTTCTCGGGGCGCTGCTTGCCGAGGCGCCGCACGACGAGCGGATTGTCGCGATCGAGGATGTCGCCGAGCTGGGCGTGGAGCATCCCCATTTCGTCTCGCTCGAGTCCCGTCAGGCCAACCTCGAGGGCGCGGGCGCGATCGGCCTGGAGCGGCTGGTGCGTGAGGCGCTTCGCATGAGGCCGGACCGCCTCGTCGTCGGCGAATGTCGTGGCGGCGAAGTGCGGGAGCTGCTCGCGGCGCTGAACACCGGGCACGCTGGCGGGGCAGGAACCCTGCACGCCAACTCGCTGCCGGATGTCCCGGCACGGGTCGAGGCGCTCGGCGCGCTGGCCGGGATGACACCGGATGCCGTTGCCCGGCAGACCGTGAGCGCGATCGGCCTCGTACTGCACCTTGAACGGCGCGGCGGCGTGCGGCGGCTGGACCGGGTCGGTCGGTTCGAACTCGACGGGAACGGCAGGCTCGCAATTCGATCGGAGGCGGGCGCGCAATGAAAGGCAGGGATCGAACGCCACCGGTTGAACGGGTCGCCGCGGTGACTGAGCGCCTCGCGGTTCTTCTCGCTGCGGGGGTCCCGCCGTCCGCGGCGTGGGGTTACCTGGCGTCTGGCCAGCTGGCCGGTGAGGACTCTGCCGGGTCGGGGGGCCGGACGCGGCGGACCCGGCGTGACGGACCCCGGCCGCCCCCGCCTCGCAGGGCGCCCGGCCGGATGCCTGCCAAGGCGGTCCGCGCCCGGGCCGATGTTGGCGGTGTGTTGGACGCCGCGGCGGCTGCCGCGGAGAACGGTACCGATGTTGCCGCGGCCATCGCGGAGGCAGTCCGGGGTCCGACCGGTGGTGAAGGGCGTTCGGTGAAAAGCCGCCGGGACTCCCCGGCGGCGGATGCCTGGCTGACCGTTGCTGCGGCGTGGTCGGTGGCGACGGAGACCGGGGCGCCGCTGGCCGGATGCCTGCGCGAGCTCGCACGGTCCCAACGCGCCCTCGGCCAGGCACAACGGGATATCGACACAGCCCTGGCCGGACCCCGGTCGACGTCACGACTGGTTCTGGCGCTCCCGGTCGTCGGGCTGCTCTTCGGACTCCTGCTCGGCTTCGACACTCTCGGAACGCTGGTCGGCACGGTCCCCGGCCTGGTCTGCCTGGGCGGGGCGATGATGCTCATGCTCGCCGCGTGGCGATGGTCGGCGGCGATGGTGCGCCGGTCCACGCCGCAATCCAGCGCTCCCGGCCTTGCGATCGACCTCACCGCGATTGCGATGTCGTCAGGAGCATCCGTGGACCGGGCGGTTGCCGTCGTGGATTCCGCGCTCGCCGAGTTCCGTCCATCCGCGACCGTCCGCTCCGCCCGTCTTTCTGAGGCGACCAGGGAGGACGCTGCGATTGCCAGCGTGCTGGCGCTGTCACGGGCGGCGGGTGTCCCGGCCGCTCACCTGCTTCGCGGTGAAGCGGATCAGGTGAGGCGCGACGCCCGGTCGAACGCCCAGCAGGCGGCGGCCTCCCTCGCCACCCGGCTGATGCTGCCGCTCGGACTCTGCATTCTGCCGGCGTTCATGCTCGTCGGTGTCGCGCCCCTGCTCCTGAGTGTTCTCTCCTCCACGCTGCGGGAGATCGAATGAGGTTTCCACCGATCCCATCGAACCGGTTTCGGGCCTGACCGGGAGGGGAGGATGGCTGTACTCGCGCCGCCCGATCACCTCGAATACCTAACGAATACCTAAAGGAGAAGAACGACATGGTGCGACTACGGAACCCGGCTGAACGCCTGCGAACGCGGCTGGCTGATGACTCCGGGGCGGCCACGGCGGAGTATGCCATCGCGACGATGGCGGCGGTCGGCTTCGCCGGGTTGCTGGTCGCGATCATGCGCTCGGATGAGGTGCGGGGGATTCTCACCGATCTCATCCGCCGGGCGCTCACCGTCAACGGCTGATCATGCGGTCCTCAGGGTTCGGCGGCGCCCAGGTTCGGGCCGGGCGCCGCCGGCGGACCGAACAGCCGCCGACGATCGGTGGACACGGCAGCGAGGGGCCCGCGCCGCCTCACGAACGGGGCAGCGCCGCCGCCGAGTTTGCTGTGGCGGTCCCTGTCGTCGTGCTGGTGCTGGCCTGCTGCCTGGGAGCCATCCAGGTTGCGTCGCAGCAGATACGACTGACAGATGCCGCCGCGGACGCCGCGCGCACCCTGGCTCGTGGTGACCCGCCCGCCGTCGCCGCCGCCCGGGTGCACCGGGTGGCGTCGTCTGCAGCGATGAGCACGTCGATGAGTGGCGACTTCGTTTGTGTGCAGCTCAGCGCCCCCGCCGGCTTCGGCCCGGCGGCGATCGCCGGTGTGCGGGTGCGCGCGTCGGGCTGCGCCCTCGCCGGCGGGTTGTGAGGAGGAGACGGCATGGGGTTCACACAGGACGAAGCTTCGGCCCCGGGGGAGGCGGGGTCCGGGTCGGTGCTGGCCGTCGCGCTCGTGGCGTCGGTGCTCCTGCTCGCGGGACTGGCGTTGCCGCTCAACGCCGCCTTGACGGCACGTCAACTGACCGCGAACGCCGCCGATTCCGCGGCGCTCGCCGCAGCCGACACGGCGTCCGGGCTGGTGCCGGGGTATCCGTGCGCCAACGCGGCGGAAGCGGCGCGGCTCAACGGGGCGGTGCTGGGCGAGTGCACGGTGAACGGCCTTGAGGTACTTGTTACGGCGACACGGCAGGTGCTCGGAATTCCGGTGAGCGTGAGGTCGCGGGCCGGGCCTTCGCCGCCGGGGTGACAGGCGTCGCGGGGCAGGGACGAACCGGGAACCGAAGAGCGGCCTAGGCCTCGTCGAAGTTCGTGGTCAGGTACCGATAGTTGACCGCGGTGGGGCGGTCGGAATCTTCCGATTCGAACTCCTGGCCCGACGTGCGTGCATAGACATAGGTCTTGCCGCCGGGCGCGGCGATGTCAACGGTGGGACGCGGATCACCGGAGTCGAGGAAGTCCGCCGACAGGGTCTTGCCCTCCAGTGGCCCATCCGTGAGCTTTGCCGTATAGGTCGTCGTCGCTGATGCACTCATAGCCCCCATTCTGCTCTTTCTCCGGTTGTTATCAAGAGGACCCACGGATGTGACGGCACGGGCTGATTAGGTGGACACTGGGAAATGGTGTGTATGGTGTGCACGACGAAAGGAGTCGGGTGCCAGGCACAAAAAAGTTGGTCATCGTAGAGTCGCCGACCAAAATGAAGTCCATCGCCGGGTACCTCGGCGACGGCTATGAGGTACTGAGTTCCGTGGGGCACATCCGTGACCTCGCCGAGCCGAAGAACCTTCCGGCTGAACTCAAGAAGGGTGCCTTCGGCAAGTTCGCGGTCGACATCGACAACGATTTCGAACCGTATTACGTGGTCTCCGACAACAAGAAGAAGACGGTAGCGGATCTCAAGCGGGCGTTGAAGAACGCTGACGAACTCCTCCTCGCGACTGATGAGGACCGCGAAGGCGAAGCCATCGCGTGGCACCTGCTTCAGGTTCTCCAGCCGAAAGTCCCCGTCAAGCGGATGGTCTTCCACGAGATCACCAAGGACGCCATCCTCGAGGCCAGGGAAAACACGCGTGACCTCGACGTCGCCCTTGTCGACGCCCAGGAGACCCGGCGGATTCTCGACCGTATATATGGGTATGAGATTTCGCCCGTCCTGTGGCGCAAGGTCGGCCCCAGCCTCTCGGCCGGCCGCGTGCAGTCCGCCGCTACCCGCCTTATCGTCGAGCGTGAACGCGAACGCCTCGCCTTCACCCCCGCTTCGTACTGGGGTCTGACCGCCCAGGCCGCCCCGGACCCCGACTCCACCCATTTTGAGGCCCGCCTCGTCCGCCTCGATGGTGAACGCATCGCCACCGGGCGCGACTTCGACGACACCGGCAAGCTGACGAGCAAAGCGGTGCCGCTCGACGAGCAGTCAGCCCAGTCGATCGCCGCCGCGCTCGCCGCCCCCGGCGCATCCGTCGTCGTCTCGAAGGTGGAGTCGAAGCCGTACTCGCGCCGCCCGGCAGCACCGTTCACCACGTCGACGCTGCAGCAGGAAGCAGCGCGCAAGCTGCGCTTCTCGGCCCGCCAGACGATGAGCGTGGCGCAGTCGCTGTACGAAAACGGGTACATCACCTACATGCGTACCGACTCGCCGTCGCTCTCGAGCCAGGCGATCAAAGCCGCCCGCGACCAGGCGACCGCACTGTACGGTGCCGAGACGGTTCCCGACAAGCCGCGCCTGTACAGCGGCAAGAACAAGAGCGCCCAGGAAGCCCACGAGGCGATCCGTCCCTCCGGTGACACCTTCCGCACTCCCTCGTCACTGAGCGGCAGCCTCCGCGGCCAGGACTTCAAGCTGTACGAGCTGATCTGGAAGCGCACCGTCGCCAGCCAGATGGCCGACGCCAAGGGCCAGACCGCAACGGTGACCATCGAAGCCGACGCGAACGGCAAGCGGGCCGAGCTGACGGCATCCGGAACGGTCATCACCTTCCGCGGATTCCTCCACGCCTACGAAGAGGGCCAGGACGAGGAACGTAACGCAAGCGACAACACCGCCCGTGAGGCGAAGCTTCCGCCGCTGACCGAGGGCCAGTCGCTGATCCTCACCGAGGTCGACGCCAAGGGCCACGAAACCTCGCCGCCCCCGCGCTACACGGAGGCGAGCCTCGTCAAGACGCTCGAAGAGCTGGGTATCGGGCGCCCGTCGACCTACGCGCAGACCATCGCGACGATCACTGACCGCGGTTACGTCACCGCGCGCGGCCAGGCGCTCATCCCCTCGTGGATCGCGTTCAGCGTCGTCCGGCTGCTCGAGGAGCACTTCAACGACCTCGTCCAGTACGACTTCACCGCTGAGATGGAAGAAGACCTCGACCGTATCGCCGGTGGCGAGCAGGATCGCACCGCCTGGCTGAAGTCCTTCTATTACGGCAGCGACCAGCACCGCGGCCTGCGCACCGTCGTGGACAACCTCGGCGACATCGACGCCCGCGAGATCAACTCGCTGCGCCTGAACGACGAGATCACCATCCGCATCGGCAAGTACGGCCCGTACCTCGAGGTGACGGATGCTTCCGCTCCTGCCCAGGCCGACGGCGAACCGGCCACACCGCGCCGGGTCAACATCCCCGAAGACCTCGCCCCCGACGAACTGACCCTCGCCAAGGCGCAGGAACTCATCGACGCTCCGGTGCTCACCGACCGCGTGATCGGCGTCAACCCGGAGAACGGCAAGGAGATCGTCGCGAAGGACGGTCGGTTCGGCCCATACGTGACCGAACTCGAGCCCGAACCCGAGGCGGAAGAACCCGTCGTCGACGCTGCCACCGGTGAAGTGACGGATGCGCCGAAGAAGAAGGCCCCAGCGAAGAAGAAAGCTGCTGTGGTCAAGCCGCGGACGGCATCCCTCTTCAAATCGATGTCGCTCGACGCGATCGACCTCGACACGGCGCTGAAGCTTCTCTCGCTTCCGCGCATTGTCGGCGTCGACCCGGAGATCGCGGCGGAAATCACCGCCCAGAACGGCCGGTTCGGCCCGTACCTGAAGAAGGGCACCGACTCCCGGTCGCTCGAGAACGAAGACCAGATCTTCGAGATCGATCTGCCAGCGGCGCTCGAGATCTTCGCCCAGCCGAAGTACGGCAACCGCCGTGCGTCGAGCGCCCTCAAGGAATTCGAGGCCGACCCGGTCAGTGGCAAGCCGATCAAGGTGAAGGACGGCCGATTCGGTCCGTACGTCACCGACGGCGAAACCAACGCGACGATCCCGAAAGCGGAGACCGTTGAGGACGTCGACTTCGACCGTGCTGTGCAGTTGCTCGCCGACAAACGGGCGAAGGGTCCTGCTGCTCCGCGCAAGAAGGCACCGGCCAAGAAGCCTGCCGCGAAGAAGCCCGCCGCGAAGAAACCGACGGCTGCCGCCACCACCAAGAAGGCCGCTGCGGCGTCGAAGACGGGGGTGTCGACGGCCACGCCGAAGAAACCTGCGGCTCGCAAGCCCGCTGCGAAGCCCACAGCGGCGGAGTAATGGGACGGACCGATTCGTATCCCGGGCTGTTCATCACCCTCGAGGGTGGTGACGGCTCGGGCAAGTCCACGCAGGCTGCTGAACTCGAGACCTGGCTGCGCGAGCAGGGCCGTGAGGTCGTGCGCACCCGCGAGCCCGGAGGCACCGAAGTCGGCGTTGAGATCCGCGAAATCGTGCTCCACCATCGCGGCGATATCGCGCCGCGTGCCGAGGCGCTGCTCTACGCAGCGGACCGGGCCCACCACATTGCCTCGAAGGTGCGTCCAGCCCTCGAACGCGGAGCGGTGGTCCTGCAGGACCGGTACATCGACTCGTCCGTCGCCTACCAGGGCGCAGGGCGGGATCTTGGCATGGACGAAATCCGGGACCTGTCGATGTGGGCGACCGGCGGTCTCATGCCCGACCTGACCGTTCTGCTCGACCTCGACGAGGATGCCGCCCGGCTGCGTCTCGATTCCGCCAGGACCCGGTTCGACCGGCTCGAGGCAGAAGCATCTTCGTTCCACCGCCGGGTGCGGCAGGTGTACCTGGAACTGGCCCAGGCGGAGCCCGGCCGCTTTCTTGTCCTCGATGCGACGGATGCCGTCGCGACGCTCGCGGAGAGCATCCGTTCGCGGGTCGCTGCTCTGCTCTGACGCCGCCGGCGGTGTCAGGTGTCGCAGGTAGGCTTGGGCCATGGCCAACTGGGATGACGTCATCGGGCAGAGCGACGCTGTCTCCCTGCTGCGCGACGCCGCCGCCGACCGCGGGGGAGAATCCCACGGCGCGATGACGCACGCGTGGCTGATCACCGGTCCGCCCGGCTCTGGCCGGTCGAACCTGGCGTACGCATTCGCCGCCGCCTTGCTCAGCCGCGAAGCCGACGGCGATCCGGTCACGGCGGCGCAGGTCGACGCCAGAACCCACCCGGATCTCACCGTGCTGGCCACCCCCAACGTCATCATCAAGATCGATGAGGTGCGTGAACTGGTGCGCAGCTCGTACTTCGCGCCCGCCGTCGGCCGATACCGGGTAATCGTCATCGAAGACGCCGACCGGATGGTGGAGCGCACATCGAACGTGCTTCTCAAAGCGCTCGAAGAACCACCGGAGCGTACCGTCTGGGTGCTCTGCGCGCCGAGCGAGGCCGACCTTATCCCGACGATCAGGTCTCGCGTGCGCGCCATCCGCCTGCGCGTTCCCGACATCGCCGAGGTGGCCGATCTGATCGTGCGCCGTGACGGCGTCGACCTCGAACTCGCCGAGCGAGCGGCGCGACACGCTCAGTCACACGTCGGTATGGCGCACCGGCTCGCCACCGACGAAGGGGCCCGCGCTCGACGTGACGAGACGCTGACGGCGGCCCTTGGCATCCGCTCCGTGTCGGATGCCGTTCTCGCGGCCGCCCGGATGCTCGCCATCGCCACCGATGACGGCAAGGCCTACACCGAACAGCGCGATGCGGAGGAACGCGAGCACGCCCTCCGCTCGCTCGGTGTCGAACCGGGGCAGACGCTGCCGCCGGCGCTGCGTTCGCAGATCCGCGGCCTCGAAGAAGACCAGAAACGCCGGGCCACGCGCAGCCTCCGCGACGGGCTCGACCGTATCCTGGTCGACCTCCTCTCGCTGTACCGCGACATCATCATGCTGCAGCTCGGCCGCTCCGAAACGATCATCAACCGTGAACTGATCGCGGCTCTCACCGCCGCAGGCGAAGAGAGCACCCCTGCAGAGACGATGGCGACGATGGATGCCATCCAGCAGGCCCGCCAGCGCATCGAAGGGAACGTCGCACCGGCGCTCGCCCTCGAAGCCATGCTCGTTTCGGCGATCCGATGACCGGGCCGTGCGCGGCAGCCGACCCCGCAGGAGAGACTTTTCCGTGACACGTCCGACCGCAACCACTTGCCGCGTCCGGATGGCGCTCCTCGCGCTGCCGGTCTGCCTCGCGCTCAGCCTGAGTGGATGCGTCACCGCGTTCTTCCCTGCGCCGGAAACGACATCCACCCCGACCGGTGAAGACGTCGCTGACAGTCTCCGCCCTTTCTACGAGCAACAGCTGATCTGGGAACCCTGCAATGACGGTATGCAATGCTCGACCGCCACAGCGCCGATGGATTGGGAGAACCCCGACGCCGGCGACATCGAACTCGCCCTCGTGCGAAAGCCAGCGAGTGGGAACCCGATCGGCTCCCTCCTGATCAACCCGGGCGGGCCGGGCGCGTCCGGGTTCGATTACATCGCCCAGAGCGTCGACGCCGCCGCGGACGCACGCCTGCAGGCCAACTTCGACATCGTCGGCTTCGACCCTCGCGGCGTCAACCGGTCGACCCCCGTCTCCTGCCTCGAGCCGGCCGAGATGGACGAATACCTCTACGGCATCGCAGACAACGAGCGGGGCAGTGAAGCCTGGATCGCCGAAGTCACAGCCAGCGCCGAGGGGTTCGCAGCGGCCTGCGCCGAAAACACCGGTGAGTTCCTCGAGTTCGTCGACACCGTCAGTGCGGCGCGCGACCTCGATATGCTTCGCGCCTCGCTCGGCGACGAGAAGCTCAACTACCTGGGCTACTCATACGGCACCTTCCTTGGTGCCAGCTATGCGGAGCTCCACCCCAAAACGACAGGACGCCTCGTGCTCGACGGCGCGATCGACCCGGCGTCGAGCATCTACGAGGTGAACGAAGCCCAGGCGAAGGGCTTCGAGAGCGCCCTTGCGGCCTACCTCGATGCCTGCCTCGGCTCTCGCGACTGCCCGTTCACCGGGTCTGCGGAGGAGGCGCTGTCCACGATCGGCGACCTGATGGCATCTGTCGACGAAACGCCGATCAAGAACTCCGACGGGCGGAAGCTGGGGGCCAGCGCCCTGCTCACCGCCATCATCTACCCGTTGTACTTCCCCGCCGGAGAAGCGTGGCCGCAGCTCAGCGAGATGCTGGCATCCGTCATGAACGGCAACGCCGAGTACGCATTCGCGTTCGCGGATGCGTACAACGGCCGTTTGGAAGACGGCACCTACGACAACAACACGACCGAGGCATTTATCGCGTACAACTGCCGTGACTACACGCACAACGCGGATCCGGCCCGCATGGCTGAGGAAGCCGCGAAACTGGCCAAGGCCGCACCGGTGATCGGCCCGTACTTCGGCTACGGCGACATTGGCTGTGCGGCCTGGTCGTACCCCGACGGCGCCGAGCGCGACGAGATCCACGCAGCGGGTGCTGCTCCGATCCTTGTGATCGGAACGACCAACGACCCGGCCACCCCGTACGTCTGGGCTGAGGCGCTTGCCGACCAGCTCGAAAGCGGGGTGCTCGTGACCTATCAGGGCGAGGGACACACCGGGTACAACAAGGGCAGCCGCTGCGTTGACGCTGTCGTCGACGACTTCTTCATCGACGGGACCGTGCCCGGTTCTGACCCGCAGTGTTCGTAACTGCTCCAAACACCCGGTAAGATCGTTATCTGTGCGTCGCGCAACCCTCGGGTCGCCGCGAATCACGCGCCGCCTTAGCTCAGTCGGCAGAGCGTTTCACTCGTAATGAAAAGGTCGTGGGTTCGATTCCCACAGGCGGCTCCACATTCATAACTGATCAGGAATTCGGCCGTCCCGGAAGGGACGGAGATTTGATTCAGTGGCCATTTATTAGCCACAAATGGCGCTCCGCGGCATGTTTCGTTTGATCTGCGCCCGGAAACTCGCCGACTCGATCGGCCCGGGCCGAGAACGAAGCCTCGCCCGCCGCGAGAACGGGTGCTCGAGCATCGCGACTCTGTCTCCTCCGTCGCGCCATGCCACCTCGACTCGTTACCGCACGCCTCAGCCGAGCCGAAAAGGCGGAGAACTCTGAGTTCCGGCCAAGGGTGGACGATTCCGGCATGCGGCTGGCCAAGAGCATTTCCAGGTGTGGGAGTCGGGGAGTGAGGCAATCCTCGATTTGCGCTATCCGGGCGCGCTCTATACATTGTTGTCTACGCGCGTAGCTGTTGCGTAGATCCAGGGCAAGGAAGTGCAATGAAGCATCCGAATGACGGTGTAGCGGTCGATGTATTGACGATCGGTTCCATCCACCTTGACCACCAGTTCTCGGTCGATGCGCTCCCGGGTCCCGGCGAGACGGTTCTTGCTCTTTCTGCACAGCGAGGGCTGGGTGGCAAAGGGGCCAATCAGGCTGCCGCCGCATCCCGTGCTGGGGCACGGTCAGCGTTCTTTGGGTTCGTCGGGGATGACCCTCAGTCAGCGGACATCTTGCAGAGGCTGCACGGGCTCGGCGTCGATGTCTCAGCGGTGGTGACGGTCCAGGGCGCTGAGTCGGGCTCGGCGATCGTGGTCCGCGACGCGAAAGGTGAGAACCAGATCGTCGTCAACTCCGGTGCGGGCGCGGAAGGGCGAGTGACCGATGCCAGCCTCGCAGACCAAATCTCCAAAGCACGGGTGTTGGTGGTGCAGGGCGAGCTCCCATCTGTTCTTTCTGTGCGGGCTGCACGGCTGGCACATGAATTGAACGTCCGCCTCGTGATTAACCTCGCTCCTGTGGCCTCATTCGACGGTGTACTTCAATGGGCCGACCCGCTTGTCGTGAATGAGGTGGAGGCCGCTCAGCTCGTAGGGGGCGACGCACGTCATACGGACGAGACACTCGTCCTTCGACTCGGCGATCTCGCCAAAACGGTCGTTGTCACCCTCGGCGCACGCGGCGCGATCTACCTGGAGAATGGTTCCGTTCGGCGCGTGCCGGCCCGCGTCGCGCGCCAGGTCGTTGACACGACCGGTGCTGGCGACGCTTTCGTGGGTTCGCTGGCTGCCGCCCTGGCTCGGGGTGCAGCGCTCGGCCAAGCGGTGGGCGTGGCGGTGGTGGCGGCATCTCTCTCCGTGGAGAACCTCGGTGCAGCCGAGACCTACCCCATGTTCGAAGCGGGGTCGTGATGGTGAAAAGGGTGAGTCGGGACGACGTGGCCCGTCTGGCGGGCACTTCAGCGGCGGTCGTGAGCTATGTGATCAACGGGGGGCCGCGCAACGTGAGCCCAGAACGCAGGCAGCGGGTGCTCGCGGCCATTAAGGAGCTCGGGTACGAGCCAAGCCCCATCGCGCGGTCGCTTGCGGGCAGCGGAACTGGAACAACGGGCATGATTGTGCCGAATCTCGACAGCAGCTTCTTCTCTGAACTCGCAACAGCTGTTGAGGAAGCCGCCCTGCAGACCGGCAGGCTAGTGTTCATCGGCAACTCTGCCGAGGATCGTCGCCGTGAGGCTGCGTATGTGTCGAGCTTTGTCCGCCACAGAGTGGACGGCGTGGTTGTCATCGGGGTGAGTAAGCAGTTGTCGCTGCAACCCGCACTTGATGAGGGTATTCCGGTCGTGGTCGTGGACCGACCCAACCCGCATGCGCTTATCCGATCGGTCAGTATCGACCATGCGGAAGCCGCCGAGACGGCCACAGCCCATCTGATCGGGCACGGCTATGACGGCATCGCGTGCCTGACTGGCATGGAAAGCACCTTTGTCAGCGACGATCGCCTTGAGGGATTCCGCCGCGCCATGGGGCGCGCCGGCCTCGAACCGGTGGCGACGCTGCGTTCACCGTACTCATACGCAGGGGGGGCAACAGCATGGGAGCGGCTCAAGGAACTCCCCAACCTCCCGCGGGCGGTTTTCTGTGCGAGCGATGACCAGGCGCGCGGCCTGATTGCCGCCGCCCTCGCCGACGGCATCTCTGTGCCTGAGCGTCTTGCGACTGTCAGCATCGACGGCACCAAGCAAGCGTCGGTTCTGAAGCCCTCGCTGACAACGGTTCGGCAGCCGAGCGACGTCATCGCCCAAGCGACTCTGCGTCGGCTATTCGAGGACGCCCAAGCCGAACTCCACTGGGGGGTCCCCACGGAGCTTATTATCGGCCGCTCATGTGGATGTACGCCCGACTAACACCAGGAGAACTACAACGTGTTCAATGAAGAATCAACCAGCTCGCCAGGCATGGCGATTGCCCTTGAGATGACCGGAGTGACGAAGTCCTTCGGTGCCGTGGTCGCGCTGCGTGACGGCGAGCTGAGGCTGCGCTATCACTCCGTGCATGCACTGATGGGCGAGAACGGCGCGGGCAAGTCAACCTTGGTTAAGATCATCGCTGGCTTGTACTTGCCCGACGCGGGAACGCTCTCACTCGCCGGTAACCCTGTGTCATTCAAGACAACTGCAGACGCAAAGGCGGCGGGTGTCGCAGTTGTGTACCAGGAGCCGACGATGCTGCCGCATCTTTCGGTGACCGAGAACATTTTCATGGGCCGCCTGCCAACAAGCCGGTCCGGAAACGTGGACCGCAAGCGTATGCGTCGAGAGGCGCGGGCACTCTTCGACCGACTGGGTGTGCATATCGATCCGGACCGGATTGCGGACGGTCTTTCGATTGCGGACCAGCAGATCATTGAGATCGCCAAGGCAATATCAATGGACGCCCGTGTTCTCATCATGGATGAGCCCACCGCCGCACTCAGCCCCGAGGAGGTACGTCGGCTGTTCGCGATCACTCGATCGCTCAGAGATGAGGGGCGAGCTATTCTGTTCATCTCGCACCGATTTGAAGAGGTCTGGGACCTGTGCGACACCGTCACCGTTATGCGTGACGGCGCCTACGTTTCGACCTCCCCGCTGGCCGAGACCACCGAGCGCGACGTCGTGAGGCAGATGGTGGGTCGGGATGTTGACTCGCTCTATCCGCGAGGGGAGCGCACCCACGGCAACACCCTATTGAAGGTGCATGAACTCACGTCGCTCGGTGTCTTTCACGACATCGACTTCGAGGTGCGCGCCGGCGAGATCGTCGGCCTTGCCGGACTCGTGGGCGCGGGAAGGAGCGAGGTCGCGCGTGCAATCTTCGGAGTCGACCGCTACGACTCTGGGACGGTCGAACTCGACGGCACTCCGGTGCGAAGGCACGACCCCCTCCACGCGATGGGCTTGGGGCTCGGTTTCGTCCCGGAGGACAGACGCCATCAGGGCCTGATCCTCGAGTTCGGTCTGAGCAGGAACGCGGCTCTTGCAGTTCGCCGTATGCTGGCTCGCCTTGGCATCATCACGGATTCGCGCGAGAACTCGCTCGCGCGAACCTGGTTGTCCAGGCTTCAGGTTAAGGCGCGTGCGCTCGACACCCCAGCCGGCACTTTGTCGGGCGGCAACCAGCAAAAGATCGTGCTCGCTAAATGGTTGGCTGCATCACCTCGCGTCTTAATAGTTGACGAGCCGACACGTGGCATCGACGTCGGCACAAAGGCAGAGGTGCACCAGATCTTGGCTGATCTGACACATGCGGGCATGGGCATCCTTATGATCTCCTCCGATTTGCCCGAGGTGCTGGGTATGGCCGATCGCGTGCTCGTCATGCGCGAAGGACGAATCACGGCAGAGCTGTCGCACGAGGACGCAGACGCAGAGAGCGTCATGTATGCGGCCACTCACAGTGAAGCGGTAAAAGCATGAGCGCGATTCAGACCCGTCCGTCTCAGCTGACCGCAGGACAGCGCTTCGCCGCGGTACTTGCCTCCCGCGAGTCGGCGGTTGTGATCGTATTGGCGTTGCTGATCCTCGTCGCCACGCTGCAGAACCCGAGCTTCCTGTTTGGACCCGACGGAGTGCGCGATCTGTTGCTGACACCGTCCATTCTTGTGCCCTTGGCGGTGGCGCAGGCGGTCGTCTTGATCACTCGGAATATCGACCTGTCCGTCGCGTCAATCCTCGGTCTCGGCGCTTGGCTGTCGGCCAGCACGCTCGCGAACAATCCCGGACTGCCGCTCTGGCTCGTCGCCGTCGGTGCGGTGGTACTCGGTGCCGTTCTCGGCTCCGTGAACGGCGTCCTGATCGCCGTGCTCGGCGCTCCGGCGCTCGTGGTCACGCTAGGCACCCTCTACATCTACCGAGGGTTGAACGTGCTGTGGGCCGATGGCAAGGTGGTCAGCGCGGTGAACATGCCGAAAGAGTTCCTCGAGTTCGGAGTCGGCTCCTTACTCGGCATCCCTAACCTGATGATCATCGCCCTAGTAATCGTTGTGGCTGTGACCTGGTACATGCGCAGCCGACCCAGCGCTCGGGAGCTTTACGCCATCGGCTCGGCGCCGTTCGCGGCGACCCTGCTCGGGCTGCCCAGCAAGCGGCGGGTGTTTATGGCACTGGTCGCAAGCGGCGCGATCGCCGGGCTCGCTGGATTCATGTACGCCGCGCGCTATGGGGCCGTGGACTCCCAGGCCGGCAGCGGACTCGAATTGAGCGCTGTGGCTGCAGCTGTGCTCGGGGGCGTTGCGATATTCGGGGGATCCGGCACCGTGTGGGGTGCCGCGATCGGCGCCGTGCTGCTCGTAACCATCAACCGCGCGCTACCCATTCTTGGGGTGCCAGATTTCTGGCAGCGAGCCGTGGTAGGTCTCCTCATCCTCGGGGCGATCGTGCTCGATCGGCTTCTCGCGCTCAGACACGCCAGGAAGCTGTCCGAAATCAGGGAGAAAGAAAATGACTGAAGTCGCCTTCACCGCGTCGGCAACGTCCGGGACGCGGACCTACCTCACCCATGCGTTACCGTTGTGGCGGCGCACCCTGTTGACCCATGAGGCCATGATTATCCTCTCGGTGGTGGTCGTTTCGATCATTGCGGCGGCGTCCATTCCTCGTTTCGCCACGCCTCTAACTCTCAGCTATCTGCTGCTCGACGTAACGCCGATCCTGCTTTGCGCGCTTCCCGTCACCCTCATCCTGGTGTCGGGCGAGATTGACCTCTCGGTAGCGAGCGCGGTCGGGTTCAGCAACGTGGTCATCGGGTGGCTGTTTGCCGAAGGGGTTCCAATCCAAGGGGCTATCCTCGCTGGTGTCCTCTCTGGACTTCTCGTCGGCTTAGTGAACGGCTTCCTGGTAGCGGTGCTGCAGTTGCCGTCTCTCGCCGTCACGATTGGTACTCTGGCGTTGTTTCGCGGTATCTCGATCGGCATTCTCGGAACTGACTCGATCACGAACTTCCCGGTCGAACTGAAGTCACTCGCGAACGCGAATGTCCCCGGCACAGGCTTCCCGCTGGTCATGTTCGCGGTGCTGGTAGCTATCGTTCTATTCGCAGTCATGCTGCACTTCACGCCATTCGGCCGATCCGTGTATGCAACCGGTCAGGGAATCGACACCGCAAGATTCTCCGGAGTGCGTACGGTCCGTGTGAAGTTCACACTGTTCCTCCTTAGCGGGCTGCTGGCGGGGCTCGTCGGCGCCTACTACACATTCCGCTACGGCAGTGCGAGGGGCGATAACGCCGCTGGTCTCGAGCTCGCTGTCATCGCTGGCGTCGTTCTTGGTGGCGTGTCCATCTTCGGAGGTCGGGGACGGATCGTCGGGGTAGTGGCGGGTGTACTGCTGATCGGGCTGGTCCAGAGCGTATTGCGTTTCATGAACTACTCGTCGGACGTCATAAATATCGCGGTGGGCGGACTCCTCGTTGTATCCGTCGCCGTGCCGCTTGCCTTCACTGCCATCACTCAAACGGTCGCGCATGCGCGACGAAAAACCTCTACGCCTATGCGGGCGGAAGAGTCACAACACCGAAAGGGAAAATAATGACCGCACACTCAAAGAAGAGCAATACGTGGAGGGCTGCCGCAATCGCGGCAGGTGCGATGAGCGCCGTCCTATTGCTGTCAGGTTGCACCGGAGCGGCGGCTGGCTCCTCATCTTCCGACCAGGGCACCACGGCATTGAGCGTCGGCTACGTGCCGAAGATGCTCGCTAACCCGTACTTCGATCAGGCTGGAGTGGGCGCCGAGGAAGCCGTCAAGGAGCTCAACGGTGACTATGTCGCGGTCGGCCCGCAGGTTGGGGCGGCTGACGCGCAGGTACCGTTCATCAACACCCTCGCCCAGCAGGGCAGAAACGGCATTATCCTGTCTGCGAGCGACCCCAGCGCGCTGGGTCAAGCGTTGACCACCGCGCGGGAAGCGGGCACAAAGGTCGTCACCTTCGATTCCGACGTCGAGCCTGAGTACCGGGACCTTTTCGTCTCCCCGGTGCCGGACATGAGCTTGTCGAAGGCCATGGTTGACGTCATGATCGAGCAGATCGGTGAGGAAGGTAAGATCGCGATTCTTGGTGCGTCGCCGAACGCGAAGAACCAGAACGCCTGGATCAGTGGCATCGAAAAGGACATAGCCGACTCTCACCCGGGCATCGAGATCGTAGAAAAGTTCTACGGCAACGACGACGATCAGGAATCATTCGATAAGACGGCCGCTGCCTTGCAGAAGACGCCGGGACTGAGCGGCATCATTTCAACGTCAACGGTCGGCACCGCCTCGGCAGCCAGGTACATTTCCAGTTCCTCGTTCGCAGGCAATGTCGCGCTGACCGGCATCGGCATGCCGAACGCGACGAAGGCCTACCTCGAGGACGGCACCATCAAGAAGTTCGTGCTGTTCGACCCGGCAGACATGGGGCGAGTGGGGGCTTACGCAATTCGCGCGCTGCTCGACGGGGACATCACGGGGAAAGCTGGCGACACGTTCACGGCCGGGGACCTCGGCGAGTACACGGTCGAAGAGGGCGGCATCGTCCAGGCGGGGGAGCCCATCGTCTTCGACCTTGAAAACATCGACCAGTACAACTTCTGACGCCCGTAATGGGCATCCCCGCACGTTCAAACTAACCCGTGCGCCGGGCGCCAAGAACGGCGTCCGGCGCGCACCAAGAAAGGGAGGAAAACCATGGAAAAGACACGAATCATCCTGGACACCGACATCGGCACCTACTACGACGACGCGGTCGCCGTAATGTTCGCCGCCCAAAGCCCGGAGCTTCAGGTCGAGGGAGTCACCGTTTGCTACGGAGACACCCATCTGCGCGCGCAGATCGCGGTAAAGGTACTCGAGATTGCCGGCCGCAGCGACATTCCGGTGTTCAAGGGCATTGGCGTGCCTATGCGTGATGAGTCGCTGATGTTCGGATTCGAGGGCGAAGGAATCCTCGAGCCCGGCGAGGAGCCGACGTATTCCGATCAGCATGCCGTCGACTTCATGATCGAAACGATCATGAACAACCCGGGTGAGATCACGGTGGTCACGCTGGGCACGGTGTCCAACATCGCCCACGCGATCATCAAGGAACCCGCCGTAGTCGACAACATCAAAGAGCTGATCATGATGGCCGGCGTTGTCGTTCCGATTGTGGACGACAAGGGCGTCAGGCGCTCACCTGTCGAGGAATACAACTTCAACAACGACAAGATCGCCGCCGAACTGGTCCTGCGTTCAAAGATGCCAATGACGCTGATTCCAATCGACGTGACGCTCGGTGCGCCGCTTCTGGACGAGGACCTTGCGCGCATTCAGGCGTCAGACAGCCCGATCGCGAAGCTCACTGCGCGGATTTTCGAGCTGTGGCCGCCGCAGGAGAAGCTGATCTACACAGCAGTGGGTATCCCGACCGAGCACACCGCGCTCTGGCTGCATGACCCGCTCACTGTGATGCACGCGTTCGACCGTAGCCTGATGACGACCTACCCGTTGCACATCGCCGCTGAATACAACCAGACGCCGATTGAGCGTGAAATGTACCTTCACAACGCGAACGGTCGTCAGGAGATGCTTCGCACAAACCCGAAGAAGTTGACGGCGAACATGGATGTCGCACTCGAAGTGGACGGCGTCGCGGTGAGCCGGCTGTTCGCTGACCGGCTGTCAGCCCCGATCGGAATGGGCCTGGCCTAGACCGTTCGGTAGAACATCTCGGAGCGGGGCGCGACCAGTTGGGGGCGCCCCGCTCCTGCGTTGACATAGGACTGTTTGTTTTGCCGTACGACGGGCGTGTTTCCCCGTAGGGGTCTCACCCCGATCGAGCTTGAGACAATCAAACCGGCCGTTCACGCGGCCTGATCAGTCCCGATGAATCGAGTCTTTGTCTCGGTCGCGCCGCCTTAGCTCAGTCGGCAGAGCGTTTCACTCGTAATGAAAAGGTCGTGGGTTCGATTCCCACAGGCGGCTCCATTTCACCCCCTCCGCGTTGAGGGGGTTTTGTGGGTGTGGCTGAGAGCGTCGCGTTATCGTAGATCCTACGTCGACTGGCCAGGAGTGCCCATGCCGTACATCGTGAACTACGAGGACGTTTCACCCGACGGGCTGGAATCCTCGCCGGTCGCCGGGGCGCTCGCCGGGCTGCGAGCAAACGAGGCACGGTACTACCGGAACAAGTACGACCACGTCTTCAGTGTCGAACCGGCAGAGGATGTTCCTGAGCTGGTCGACCGGGTGAGCCGCATCCTCAAGGAAGAGCGCGACATCGTGATCAGCTCCCGCCCGCTCGAAGCGACGGACTTCGTGGTCGACGGTCTGCGGATGACCTACGTGTTCTACGAATCAGGGTTGTCGATCAACGTCATGTACAGCATCGAGGACGGCGGCAAGCGAGCGGTCGGATTCAAACTCGCCGAAGGCATGGAGATCCCGGAGGAACTGGCATCACGGTTCAAATTCGCGCGGCAGAAGTCTAAGCTCGCCGGTGTCATCCGCGGCTCCTTCTTCGTGCTCAAAGGGGAGTACTGACCAGATGGACATGAGACTGGAACTGGTTCCGCTTCTGTCGACCGACGTCGATCGGAGCAAGGCATTCTATGTAGATCAAGTGGGTTTCCACGTCGATCACGACATCGAGCACGGCAACGGGATGCGGGTGGTGCAGTTGACCCCTCCCGGGTCAGCGTGCTCCATCGTGATCGGAGTCGGCATTGGGGAGCCGGATGCGGCACCCGTACGCAACCTGCACCTCGTCGTCGACAATGTCGAGGCGGCTCGGGACAAGCTGATCGGCAACGGGGTCGCAGTGTCAGGCATCAATGACATGGGAGGCGTTCTGTACGCATACTTCAGCGACCCCGATGGCAACTCCTGGGCGCTGCAGCAGATCGGCAGGTAAACCCGTCGGCCAACGCGTCGCCTCCAATCGCCGACCGGTGTCGGCGGCTGGACATACTCTCGGGTCATGCCCGGCCTGTCCCACGTCACCACGCCCGTCGAATGGGTCGTCACGCATTCGGCAGCGACGGGACCGATCGCGGTGGTGCGCCGGTTGCGGCTCGGCCCGGATCGCGAACTCTATTTCCGTGCGGTCACCTGGCATGAAGACCCCGCGCGTCGTGAACTCGTCGGGTACTGGGGGTCGGTGGAAGAAGCCGTCCAGAACGTATATGGACTGTACGAAAGGTCGCTCCCACCCCAGTTCCTGATGACCGGGGGAGGGGAAGCCCGCCAGCCCGCTGCCCTCACCAAACCGAAAGCGCCGCCGACCCGGCAGATGGCGTCGGCGGGGCGGTGAGCGGTGCGCTCAACCGACCGGCAGCTCGTAGATCAACTCGAGTCCGTCGATCTCATCCATCTGCTCGCCGACGTGGCGGAACGGGAACGCCGCGAGCGTCGCCAGGGACGCGGCATTGTCCGGGCTGATCGTCGCCCGCAGGATCCGCACACCTGGGTGATCCTCCGCGTAGCGAACCAGCGCCCGCAGAACCGCCGTGGCATAACCCTGCCGCCGGAACTCCGGCAGCACGGTGTAGCTGAGCTCGACCATGCCGTCCGCATCCGGCCCAGAATGAAACCCTGATCGCCCGACCACTCGCCGGTCGTCCGCACGGGCGACGATCCACGCCACCCACGGCTCATCCGACGGCGTCGACTGCAGCTGTTCGTGCCGCAACTGCCACAGCCATGACGCCGACCGGTATTCCTCGGGCAGGTCGAATCCGGTGATCCGGGACGCCGCGGTCAGGTCGCCGGCCGCGAGCGCCCGCAATCCTGCAGCTCCGATCGGCACGAGAACGAGGTCGTCGCTGGATACTGTCACGTGTGGCCTCCGAGCCGTTGTCGCCAGTAGTCTAAGCCGATGACTACTGCAGGCCTCCGCTGGGGCATTCTCGGGCCGGGCGGCATCGCGCAGGCCTTCGCCAACGACCTCGTCCTCAACGGGCTGACCGTGCAGTCGGTCGGCTCCCGCCGAGCGGATGCCGCGGCGGCGTTCGCAGAGAAATACGGCATCCCGAACGTGCACGGCAGCTATGAGGACCTCGTCGCCGACTCCGAGGTCGACGTGATCTACGTTGCCACCCCGCACCCGTTCCACGCCGCGCAGGCGCTGATGGCGCTCGAGGCCGGCAAACACGTTCTCGTCGAGAAGCCCTTCGCCCTCAACGCCCCGGAGGCCGAAGCGGTCACCGCGCGCGCCCGGGAACTCGGTCTCGTGGTGCTCGAAGCGATGTGGACCCGCTTTCTGCCGCACATGGTGCGGATCCGCGAGATCCTCGCCGAAGGAACCCTCGGCGAGCTGCGTTCCGTCATCGCCGACCACACCCAGTCCCTGCCCTCAGACCCGGCCCACCGGATCAACGCGCTCGAGCTTGGCGGAGGCGCCCTGCTCGACCTCGGGATCTACCCGATCTCCTTCGCCAGTTCCGTTTTCGGGACCCCGGCGCAGGTCACGGCCTCCGCCACCTTCCGCGACACCGGGGCGGACGCATCCGTCGCCACGATCTTCATCTATTCCGGCGATCAGATCGCGACGACGCTTTCAGCGAGCAACGCGCACGGGCCGAACGTGGCCAGCGTGATCGGCTCGGAGGGTCGCATCGACATCGACTCCGTCTGGTACTCGGCGAGTTCGTTCACCGTCTACAACAACGCCAATGACGTTATCGAGTCGTACACCTCCAACGTCGTCGGCCGCGGGATGCAGTTCCAGGCCTTCGAACTCGAACGGCTCGTCGCCGCAGGCGAGCTCGAATCCGACGTGCTTCCACACGCGGAGACGGTGTCAATCATGCACACGCTCGACGACATCCGCCGCCAGATCGGCCTCGTCTACCCGGGCGAGTGATCCTGGGGCGATTCCCGCGGACTCCCGGTAGCATCGTCGAGTGTCCACCTCCCTGCCCGGCGGCGCGAACGACCGAACGACTCCGATGACGGATGCCGCATCGAGCGCGCCTGCGACCCCGCCGGCACACCGGCGCGGTGGCATCGGGTCGGTGCTGGGGCGGCACCGAACCGCGTGGCTCGTCACCGCTTCGGTTGCCGCGTTCACACTGTTGGGCGGAAGCGCCGTCGCTCTCGGGGCGGCGACTACGCCAGCTGGCGCTCCGGCGGCCGTCACACCGGTCTACAGCCCGACGCCCACCCCCACTCCGACGCCGCCGCCCCGCCCGGTGTCAACGATCGAGCAGGCCGCTTCGCCGCTCCGCACCTGCTCGGTGGGCTCCCTGCTCTCCGACGGCCGGTTCGGCACGCTGCAGGCGCAGGTGCTGCGAGCCGACGGGCAGGTGATGTTTGAGCGCGACGCCGACACGGCATCCCAAACCGCCAGCTCCCTCAAGGTGCTGACCGCGGCGGCGGCCCTGAACGTGCTCGG
Source organism: Mycetocola miduiensis (assembly GCF_900115155.1). Taxonomy (GTDB): domain Bacteria; phylum Actinomycetota; class Actinomycetes; order Actinomycetales; family Microbacteriaceae; genus Mycetocola_A; species Mycetocola_A miduiensis. The sequence goes on along the minus strand of NZ_FOVM01000001.1, from coordinate 59,918 downwards.
CCCGGACTTCCGCGCGTCAACCCGGGTTGTGGCCGGAGCGGAGGCCGGCACAATCGTCCTCGTCGGCGGGGGAGACCTCACCCTGACCCGGCTGCCCTCCGGGCAGGAACCGGTCTACACTGGGGCGGCGCACCTCGATGATCTCGCCGCGAAAACGAAGACCGCGTGGCAGGCGCAGTTCCCCGGCACGCCGATCACCCGCATCGTGCTCGACTCCAGCTATTTCGGGGGAAAAACCTGGGGCGACACCTGGCCGCCGACGGAGCGAGGGACCGGGTGGCTGTCCCACATCACGGCGCTGCAGGTTGACGCCGACCGTGCCGACCCCCGGGTGTTCCTGTCCCCGCGCGGCGACGACCCGATCGGCCGGGCCGGAGCCGCCTTCGCCCAGTACTTCAACGATGTTCCCTTCGAACAGGGCACCGCGCCGGCCGGAGCCGCCGAACTGGCATCCGTCTCCTCGCAGCCGCTGGAGACGCTGATTCCGCAGTTCCTGATTCCGTCGGACAACTCGCTCGCCGAGATGGTCGCCCGCCACGTTGCGATCAAACTCGGTGTCGGCAACACGATCGACGCCCTGGCGGCCGCTATTCCGCGGTCACTCGACGTGTACGGGATCGACACCTCCGGGCTGCGGGTCGCCGACGGATCGGGGATGAGCCGCAACAATGCCGTGGCGCCGTCGTACTTCACCGCACTGTTTGTGAAGATTCACGCGCGGGAGGGTGCCCTCGGCATTGTCCGCGACGGGCTGCCGGTTGCCGGGGAATCCGGAACCCTCAACTACTCGAACCGGTTCTTCGGCGACAACGCCGTGGCGCGAGGGCACGTGCGCGCGAAGTCCGGGTCGATTTCGTCGGCCTACACGTTGACGGGGATCATCGACGCGGCCGACGGGTCGACCCTGATCTTCGCTATTTTCGCCACCGGTCGGGTGGGTGCCGAGGCCCGCACGGCGATCGACACCCTCGCGACCGCGTTCTACCGGTGCGGCGGTAACCTCTCCAACAGGTAGCGGCTCACGGAGGGCAGACACCACACAAACGACGACGGTACCCTGAGAATGACTGCTCGGACCGGGAGGCCATAATGACCAGAGCGCTGTTCATCATCGACGTGCAGAACGATTTCACCGAGGGCGGTGCACTCGGGGTCGACGGCGGAGCTGCGGTGGCGGCACACCTGACCAGCTACCTTGAGCGGGCAGCAGACGGCTACAGCCTGGTGATCGCCTCCCGCGACTGGCACAACGCCGACGGTGACAACGGAGGCCACTTCGCCCCCGTCGGTGAGGAACCGAACTTTCTCGACACCTGGCCTCCGCACTGCGTCGCCGGCACACCGGGCGCTGAATACCACCCGGCTCTGGACCAGTCGCGGATCACCATCCACGTCAAAAAGGGGCAGGGAGAACCGGCGTACTCGATCTTCGACGGGCACGTCGACGGCGGCGCCTCCGACGGCGCCACCATCACCGAAGTGCTCGAGGAGCATGGCGTCACTGAGGTGGACATCGCGGGGATCGCCACTGACTACTGCGTGCGGGCATCCGCTCTGGACGCCGTGGAACACGGCAGGCACGTGCGGGTCTTCACCGATCTGATCGCCGGGGTGGCCCGCGAGACCAGCGACGCGGCGATCGCCGAGATGGGGCACGCAGGCGCCATCCTCGCGTCGAGCGACGGCGAGTAACCGGATCAAGCCGGCGAATTACAGCGTGTCGCCGAGCTTGAAACCCTTCTCGACGTCGCCTTCGCGGGTGTAGGAGAAGCCGTCGGCGCCGACGGTGACCGCCATTTCGCTCGGTTCCTCGCGCACGACGATCGGCTGGACGTTGCCGTCGAGGTCGAGCACGGGAGAAGCCTCGGTGTACCAGCTCGGGACGACGGGGTTGCCCCACCAGTCACGACGCTGGTTGTCGTGGACATCCCAGGTGACGACGGGGTTGTCCGGGTCGCCGGTGTAGTAGTCCTGGGTGTAGATCTCCACCCGGTGACCGTCCGGGTCGAGCAGGTAGAGGTAGAACGCGTTCGACACGCCGTGGCGGCCGGGGCCGCGCTCGATGAGGTCGGACTTGCGCAGTGCGCCGAGCTTGTCGCAGATGTAGAGGATGTTGTGCTTCTCGTGTGTGGCGAACGCGACGTGGTGCATCCGCGGGCCGTTCCCGCCGGTCATGGCGGTGTCGTGCACGGTGGACTTGCGGCGCATCCATGCCGCGTAGGTCACGCCGTCTTCGTCCTGGATGTCTTCGGTGACCCGGAAGCCCAGGTCCTCCATGTAGCCGCGGGCTCTCGGCACGTCAGGGGTGACCTGGTTGAAGTGGTCGAGCCGCACGAGCGCTCCAGGGCCGTACAGGTCGTACCGCCAGGCGAGCCGCTCGACATGCTCGACGTCGTGGAAGAACTCGTACGGGAATCCGAGCGGGTCCTCGACCCGGACCGAGTCGCCGATGCCTTTCGTGAATCCCTCGGCGCGACGTTCAACGCGGCAGCCCAGTTCGGTGTAGAACTCGACGGCGCGGTCAAGGTCCTCCGGGCTGCGCACCCGGTAGGAGAACGCGGCCACCGCGGCAACCGGTCCCTTCCGCAGCACGAGGTTGTGGTGGATGAACTCCTCGAACGAACGCAGGTAGATCTCGTTCTCGTTCTCCTCCGTGACGACGAGGCCGAGGATGTCGACGTAGAACTCCCGGGACGCAGCGAGGTCGGTCACGACGATGTCCATGTACGCGCAACGGAGGATGTCCGGCGGCGTCGCGGTCGGCGTCGGAACGGGGTTCGAGTTCGGGTTCCGCTTGGCGTGCGGTTCCGGGATGGGGCTTGGATTGTGGTCCATGTCAGCTTCCTTGCGTGAGAGAGATCAAAAAAGGCGGGGAGCGGCTACGGGTTCGCGGTGACGACCGGAGCGGCATCGTCCGGCGCGGTCGCCCCGAACCGGGCGGTGTGCACATCGCCGATGGTGATGTGCACGGCCTGCTGGTCGGTGTAGAAGTCGATCGAGCGGTAGCCCCCCTCATGCCCGAGACCGGATGCCTTTACGCCGCCGAACGGTGTGCGGAGGTCGCGGACGTTGTGCGAGTTCAGCCACACCATCCCCGACTCGACCGCCTGGGCGAAGGTATGCGCACGGGTGAGGTCCTGGGTCCAGATGTACGCGGCCAGCCCGTAGCGGACGCCGTTGGCCAGCTCGAGAGCTTCCTCATCGGTGTCGAACGGGGTGATGGCGACGACCGGGCCGAAGATCTCCTCCTGGAAGATCCGCGCATCAGCGGCGACATCTGCGAAGACGGTGGGGGAGACGTAGTTGCCGTCTGGCAGGTGGTCGGGGCGGCCACCGCCGGCGAGGAGCCGGCCTTCGGACTTGCCGATCTCGACGTAGCTCATCACCTTGTCATAGTGCTCGGGGTGCACGAGAGCGCCCACCTCGGTCCTTTCGTCGTGCGGGTCGCCGACGATGATGTTCTTCGCCCGCGCGGCGTAGCGCTCGAGGAACTCGGCGTAGATCGGCCGTTCCACGAGGATCCGGCTTCCGGCGGTGCAGCGCTCGCCGTTCAGTGAGAACACCCCGAAGAGAGTCGAGTCGATGGCGGCGTCGAGGTCGGCGTCCGCGAAGACGATGGCTGGTGACTTGCCGCCGAGCTCCATCGACATTCCCTTGAGGTTCACCGCGCAGTTAGCGAAGATCGTCTGGCCGGTGCTGCTCTCTCCGGTGAAGGAGATCAGCGGGACGTCAGGGTGCTTGACGAGCGCGTCCCCGGCTTGTTCACCGAGCCCGTGAACGAGGTTGAAGACACCCTTCGGAAGCCCTGCTTCCTCGAAGATCGACGCCCACAGGCTCGCCGACAGCGGGGTGAACTCGGCCGGTTTCAGCACGACGGTGCAGCCAGACGCGAGGGCGGGCGCGAGCTTCCAGCTCTCGAGCATGAACGGCGTGTTCCACGGCGTGATCAACCCGGCCACGCCCTTGGGCTTGCGGTTGACGTAGTTCACCTGGCGACCGGGCACCTTGTAGGTGTCATCGGACTGGGCGACGATGAGGTCGGCGAAGAAGCGGAAGTTCTCGGCCGCGCGCTGTGCCTGGCCGAGCGCCTGCGTGATCGGGAGTCCGGTGTCAAAGGTCTCGAGTTCGGCGAGGCGGGAGTCCTGCGCCTCAACCGCGTCGGCGATCCCGTGCAGGACGCGAGCCCGCGCACGCGGAAGCATCCGTGGCCATGGTCCGAAGTCGAACGCGCGTTTCGCAGAGGCGACCGCGCGGTCGATGTCCTCCTGCTGGCCGGCCGCCGCGGTTGCGTAGTTCTGGTTTGACACCGGGTCGAGCACGTCGAAGGTCGAGCCTGAGATGCTGTCGACGAATTCGCCGTCGATGTAGTGCTGGATTCTGTTCGGCAGGTTCTCGGGAATGTAGTGGGCCATGATGCGCTGCTCCGTTGCTGTTATCGCTGGGCGGGGGAACGTTTGCGGTCGGCCTGGTACGCCGCGAACGCATCGAGCGTGCGGGTGCGGTGGGCCCGCGCCGCCATCTCGATCTCGAGGCTGTCTGCGCCGTCTTCGATGAGCTTCAGAATGTGTTCGTGCTCGTCGACGGATGCGCGCGCACGGCCGGGGACGAAACTGAAGGTCGAGTCGCGGAGCACATTCATCTGGTTCCAGCCGCGGTGAACGAGATCCAGGAGCTGGTCGTTCGGGCAGCGTTCGAACAGCACGGAGTGGAACTCCCGGTTGAGTTCTGTGAACCGGCGCGGTTCGAAATGTTCAAGCGATTCGATCATCTGGGCGTTCACGAGCCGGGCGGCGGCGATGTCGGCCGCGGTGATGAACGGCGCGGACAGCATGGTGGCTGCGCCCTCCACGATCCCGAGGGCCTGCATTGTCGCACTGTATGCACTGTCGTCGAGCATGGCGACCTGGGCGCCGACGTTGCGTTCGAAGGTGACCAGTCCCTCCGCTTCGAGTCGTCGGATGGCTTCGCGCACCGGCACGACGCTGACCCCGAGTTCCTTGGCGATCGACCCGAGGACGAGGCGAAAGCCCGGGACGAAGGCGCCGGAGTTGATCCGTTCGCGGATCCAGGAGTAAGCCTGCTGTGACTTGCTCAGCGTGCCGTTCGTGTCTGTCGCGGTCATGACTGTTCCGCCAGCCAGGCCTGGTAGCGCTCGGTCCACGCGGCGTTCATCGGGTAGAGACCGTCGACACCTTCTCCGTTGGCGACCTGCTCGGCGATGAACGTCTCCTCGCGCTCCTGCTCGATGGCGTCGGCGACGACCTCCTCGACCAATGACGGCGGGATCACGATCAGCCCGTCGGCATCCCCGACGACGACATCTCCTGGCTGAACGGATGTTCCACCGCACGCGACGGTCACGTCGACGTCCCACGGGATGTGGCGCCGGCCGAGCACCGCAGGGTGCCCACCGGAGTGGTAGGTGGGTATGTCGAGTGCGGCGACGGCGGCGAGGTCGCGGACGCCACCGTCGGTGACGATCCCCGCGGCGCCGCGCACCTGGGCACGAAGCGCGAGGATGTCGCCGACGGTGCCCGTGCCTCGTTCGCCGCGCGCCTCCATCACGAGGACGTCACCGGGGCCGAGGGCGTCGAATGCCCGCTTCTGGGCGTTGTACCCGCCTCCGTGCGAGGCGAAGAGGTCTTCCCGGTTCGGGATGTAGCGGAGGGTGCGTGCTCGTCCGACGAGCCGCGCATCCGGCCGGGTCGAGCTGAGCCCGTCGATGGATACATTGTTGAGGCCACGTTTGCGGAGCTGTGAGCTCAAGGTCGCCGTTCCGACGGAGCTGATCTTGCTTTTGAGTTCGGCGGTGAGCTCGAACGGGTGTTCCGAGCCGAGTCCGGCGGCTTCGGCGCTGCCCCACGCTTCTTCGCGCTGTTTGTCGTCGACGCTCGGTTTCGTGCCGAAGTCCGCGAATGGTTCGGTTCCCTCGGTGATGGTGGTGATCAGGCGCCCGGTCGACGGAGAACCGGGTGCGCCAGGGGCGTCGACTTCGACCTCGACGGTGTCGCCTGGCACTGTCACGGATGACCCGGCCGGAGTTCCGGTCAGGATGACGTCGCCTGGCTCCAGCGTCATCAGTTGGGAGAGGTCGGCGATGATCTGGCCGAAGGGAAAGAGCAGGCCGGCTGTCGTGTCGTCCTGGACGAGTTCACCGTTGAGCCAGGTGCGGACGCGGAGCGCGTCTGGGTCGAGCCCGTTGGCCGGGAGGACGATAGGGCCGATCGGGGTGAATCCGTCGCCGCCCTTCGAACGCACGTTGGAACCGTTGTCGGCGGTTCGCAGGTCGTAGACGCCGAAGTCATTCGCTGCAGTGACGCCGCCGACCGCCGCCCATCCCTGCTCAGGGGTGACCCGGCGGGCGCGCGTGCCAATGATCAGCGCGACTTCTCCTTCGAAGGCGAGGAGTTCCGTGCCCGCGGGGCGCTCGAGCTCATCGCCGGAGGATGAGAGCGACGACGCCGGCTTGAAGAAATACGATGGGTGCGACGGCACCCGGCCGCGCTGCTCAGCTCGCGAACGGTAGCTCAGGTGCACGGCGACGATCTTGCCGGGCTGTGCGATGGGTGAGCCCTGAAAAGTCATAGACTTCCTTGTCTGTCGGATCGACGATACGCGGTATCTCAAATAATATACAATCTCTCTGCTAACGCAACCGCTTCGCCCGGTCGGAATACCGTTCGCTAGTAGCTCGCCCGGGGCTCCGAGGTCTCGGCCTGATCCTGGGTCGGGATGAACGAGCCAGCGAGCGCCTCCGAGCCGCGGGCGAGGAGCGCGACATCGGCGCCGACAAGCACGAAGGTGGCGCCGGCCGCGCGGTAGCGTTCCGCGACCTTCGTGCCGAACGCGTTCACCCCGACCGGTTTGCCGAGTGCCGAGGTCGTCCGGATGGCACGTTCAACGGCCTCGACCACCTCCGGGTGTTCCTGCTGGCCGAGGTACCCCATCGACGCGGCAAGGTCGGATGGGCCGACGAAGGCGCCGTCCACCCCGTCGACGGATGCGATAGCGGCGGCGTTCGCGACGGCATCCGCCGTTTCGATCTGGACGAACAGCGAAACGTACTCGTCGGCGCGGCCGAGGTAATTTTCGACCCGGTTCCAACGGGCGGCGCGTGCCAGGGCGCTTCCGACACCGCGTACGCCCAGCGGCGGATAGCGAACGGCCGAGGCGACCGCCAGGGCGTCGGCTTCGGTATTGACCATGGGGACGAGAAGGTTCTGAACGCCGAGGTCGAGGTACTGCTTGATCACCACGGTGTCACCGGAGGGAACCCGGACGAGCGGCGTGATCGGGTAGGCGGCGACCGCCTGCAGCTGGGCGATGATCGATTCGAGGGAGTTCGGGCTGTGTTCGCCGTCGATGAGCAGCCAGTCCAGACCGGAGCCGGCGCAGATCTCGGCGACCAGCGGGCTTCCCGAGCACACCCACATTCCGATCTGCGCGCGGTCGGCGTCGGCGAGAACGTCGCGGAACGTTGGATTCAGGAAAAGCGGCATGTGATGCTCCCCAGCTGGCCGTAGTCTGCGTGAACGGTGTCGCCCTTTTCGACCCACATCGGGCGGGTGAACGAACCAGCGAGGATGATCTCCCCGGCTTCGAGTGTGGTGCCGTGTTGGGCCAATTTGTTGGCGAGCCAGAACACGCCGGCCGCCGGGTGATTGAGCACCGCTGCGGCGACGCCTGACTCCTCGATGGTTTCGTTGCGGTACAGTAGCGCAGATACCCAGCGCAGGTCGACGTCGCCGGTCTTCACCGGGTTGCCGCCCATCACCATTGCCCCCATCGCGGCGTTGTCGGAGATGGTGTCGACGATGGTCCTGCCCTCCATGTCGATGCGCGAGTCGAGGATCTCGAGTGCGGGGACCACGTAGTCCGTCGCAGCCAGGACGTCGAAGATGGTGCAACCAGGGCCGGACAGCGGCTTGCCGAGGACGAAGGCGAGCTCGACCTCGATCCGGACGTTCGAGAACGTGTCGAACGGGATGACGGCGCCGTTCTCGTAGACCATGTCGTCAAAGATGATGCCGTAGTCGGGCTCGGTGATCCCGGTGGCCTGTTGCATCACCCGCGAGGTCAGGCCGATCTTCCGGCCGACCAGGCGCCGGCCTGATTCGAGCCCGCGGTTCTTCCAGACGTTCTGCACGGCGTACGAATCCTCGACCGTCATTTCGGGGTAGCGGGCCGTGATCCGGGGAATCACTGACTTGGATTGCTCCGCCTCGTACAGTTCGTCAGCGATGTTCCGGATGGTGGACTCGTCTAACACGCGGCGCGCCTTTCGTTCCTGACAGCTTGAGGAAATCATCCGTCCGTGGTGTGCCGGTGACGGCGCCTTCATCAACGGTGATCGTATACGACACCCTATCGCCCGCGCGGTCGAGTCGGGCGGGGGTCTTCACCGGGCGCGGGCGGCTCTACCTGGCGCGCAGCTAGGGCGTCCACCACGGGCGTAAGGGCAGGTCCCCGGTGCTGCCCTTCCAGTCCGGTCGAACGGCCAGCACCTGGTGCAGCTGGATGCCGTTCGATTCGAAGGCGAGTCGCGACCCCGCCATGTAGAGGCCCCAGACCTTCGCTGTCGGGAGCCCCACCTCGGCCACCGCTTCGTCCCAGTGCGCGACGAGGTTGGCGCACCAGTCGCGCAGCGTTATCGCGTAATGAGGTCGCAGGTTCTCTTCGTGAAGGACTTCGAGGCCGACGTCCTGCGCCGCCCGGATGATGCGGCCTGAGCCGGTGAGCTCACCGTCGGGGAAGACGTACCGGTCGATGAAGCCGCGAGCGGACGGTTCTGAGCGGTTGTCCGGGCGGGTGATGCAGTGATTGAGCAAGAGCCCGCCTGGACGCAACCGGGACTGCAGGAAGCGGAAGTACGACGGATAGTTGCGCACGCCGATGTGCTCGAGCAGCCCGATCGACGAGACCGCGTCGAAGCCTGCCTCGGGAATGTCACGGTAGTCGCCGTAACGCACCTCGGCGAGGTCGTCGAGGCCCTCCGCGGCGATGGCCCGTTGCGCCCATGACGCCTGCTCGGTCGAGAGCGTCACCCCTGTGGCGCGGATTCCCCGGCGTGCTGCGTAGCGCACCATGCCGCCCCATCCGCATCCGACGTCGAGCAGCCGGTCGCCCGGCTTCAGCCGGAGCTTCTCGAACACCAGCCGGTACTTGTTCTCCTGGGCCTCGTCAAGCGATGCGTCGAGGCGCGGATAGCACGCGCAGGTGTACGTCATCGATGGCCCGAGCACCCACTCGTAGAACGTGTTCGAGACGTCGTAGTGGTGATGGATCGCTTCGGCGTCCCTGCTCTTGCTGTGCCGCATCCCCTCGGCGACACGCCGCCAGCGGGGCGGTGCTTCCTGTGGAGGTGGCGCGATCGGCCGCAGGTGTTCAAGGCCGATGGAACGGATCACCTGGACCATCACCGGTGGCGGCGGCATCGTGAATACCAGGTCGTCGGCGAGTGCCTTGAGGAGCTCATACGGGTCGCCGGGGTGCACCCCGTGCACATCGAGGTCACCGGCGATGTAGGCGCGGGCAAGGCCCAGGTCGCCTCGCCCTGTAGCGAGGTAGGTCAGCCCCCGCGGTGTCTTCAATTCCAACCCGAATGCGGCATCCGGTGGCCCGGCGGAGCTGCCGTCATAGGCGCGAAATTCCATTGGAAGCCGACCGCCCGCGAAGATCTCGAGGATCTCTGCAAGCGTGAGCTTCTCCGACGGCGCCGTCGTTCGCCGCGTTCGTTCCCTGGACGTCGTCATCGTCGTTGCACCGCCTTGGCGTAGAGGTCAAGGAGACGGGAGTCGGGATCGTATCGACCCTTCGCCGCACGATAGGTCTCGCCCCCGTAGAGCTGGTCGAAGTCCTCGCGCGAATAGAACGAGTCGGAGTAGAGCGATTTGTGCCCGCTGAGTTCGGCGACTTTCCGTTCGATCTGCCGGTTGGTCTGCCCGTCGGTCGATCCGACCGGCACCGTCGACCAGAAGCCGACGTTCACATAGGTCCGGCGCGGTTGGAGCGGATAGAGCGGCCAGGCTTCGTTGTCCCGCAGCCGGAGCGGGCACAGCCAGATCGGCTGGATCGGGACGGTGGCGAGGAACCAGTGGAGGAACTGAGCCGTCCGCTCGATCGGCACCTCGATGTCCTGCACGACTCGCTCGCGCGGCGGACGGCCGTGGAGCTTCTCGATCCGGTCGCCGATGTGCAGCCGTTGTTCGTGTTTCATCAGCGTCCAGTAGAAGCTGCTGCGCCGGTAACGCCTGGGCCACAGCCGGCGGATCCGCGGATTCTGCACGCCGAAGGCTTCGGAGCACCAGAACCAGTCGGTGTCCCACCGCCACAGGTAATCAGCAATGGTGAGCCGGTCCTCCGAGACGCCCTCGTCATGGTGCAGGGAACGGTAAAAGATCTGCTGCCCGGTGTAATCGCTGACCGGCCCGGGAGTGGAGGTCTGGGTACCCACGCACAGGTAGCTCTCGTCGGCGCTGAACACCACGCCGTCGAGATAGTGGATGCGCACTCCGTCCAGCGTGCCCGTTTCGATGATCCGGGCCATCGTCCCGACGAGGTCGGATAGTGAGTGGAATCGCACGTGACGGAGTGCCACGAACGGCGCAACAGCCTCCAACTCGATACGGAGCCGCACCGCGTAACCGAGAGTCCCGTAGGAGTTCGGGAACGCACGGTACAGGTCCGTGTGTTCGCCGGGTGATGCGGTGACCACCTCGCCGGTGCCGGTGAGGATGTCCATGTCCAGCACTGATTCGTGCGGCAGGCCGTTGCGAAATGACGACGATTCGATGCCGAGGCCGGTCACCGCGCCGCCGAGCGTGATGGTTTTCAGCTGGGGGACCACCAGCGGTGCCAGCCCGTGGGGGAGGGTTGCGGCGACGAGGTCTTCGTAGGTGCACATGCCGGCGACGTCGGCCGTCCGCTCCTCCGGGTCGACCGCGATCACGTTCGTCAGTCCGGACGTGTCCAGGCCCTTCGCGCCGGTCTTTCTGCGGGAACGGAACAGATTGGAGGTGGGTTTGGCCAGCCGGACGGCCTCAGTCGGAGGGAGGTCCCGATAGCTCGAAAGAAGGCGCCGCACGCCTTCGGCGTGATCGGCTCGGGTATTGGCCGCCGTTACAGACACGTTCGCACGCTACTCCGCCGCGCGATCCTGCGGCAGCCCCCGGCATCCGCTGGTCTCTACGCCGAGATCGCCACGGCGTGTTCGTAGATCTCCCGCTGGAACGGCGCCACGACACTCGTGGAAATCCGGCAGTCAAGCAGGTATACGCCGCCCTGGCCGGACGCCAGCCAGGCCTCGACGCTCGACAGGTCGTCCAGTGAACGGATGACGTCACCTCGGCCGCCGAGGGATCGGGCGAGCCCCGCGAAGTCGGCCTCCTCGATGAGCATCGGAGCCCTGTCGAGTCCCATTCGCCCGTACAGGTGAATTTCGGCACCGTAGGCGGCGTCGTTCCAGACCACGATGACGCCCCGTCTCGCGGTGCGGATGACCGAATCGAGGTCGGCCAGGGCCATGAGCCCTCCGCCGTCGCCGGTCGTGACGACGAGCGTGGAGTCCGGCATGGCGGCGGCGGCGCCGACCGCGCTCGGGAAGCCGAGGCCGATGGACTGGAACGCTGTGCCGACCATCATCGTCCTGTTCGGCGCGGCAACATCCCAGTGGGTGTTGGACCAGCCGAGGAAGTGCCCGCCGTCTGACACGGTCACGCGGTCCGTCGGAAGGATCCGGTTGAGGCGGCTGGCGAGGCTGCGCGGGTCGAGGCGGCCGTCTTCGCACAGCGGGGCGCCGGCATCCCGCAGGCGAAACGGTGCAGGGTCCGCCATCACCTGGCGCCAGCCCCGGCCGACGTGGTGTTTCCGCTCGAGATCGGCGAGGAGGGCCTCTGTCGCGAGGCGCGCGTCACCGAGGATGCTCACCGTGACGGCTGGGTGTTCCCCCTGCGACCGGTCGTCGATCCGGATGACGGTTGCCGCCGGCGAGAACAGGGTCCCGAACCGGGTCGTGAACTGGTTGAGGCCGGCCCCGATCACCAGGACGACGTCGGCCTGGCCGATGACGTCCATGGCTTCGTCCTGTCCGAAACCGCCGACGACGCCGAGGTCGAACTCCGGCCGCCGGAACAGGTTCCGCCCGAGAGCGGTGGTCGCGGTGATCGCCCCCAGCGCATCGGCGAGGTCACTGAGCGGTTTCCCCGCGTTCGCCAGCCAGGCTCCGCGCCCGGCGAGCAGCAGGGGCCGGGAGGCTCGGGCAAGGGCCTGGCCTGCCGCCTCGATTGCAGCCTGTTGCGGGGCCACCGCCGTCGGAACGGTGGGGGCGCGCAGCATGCCCTCGTCATCTGCAGGGGCGATGGCGAGCCCGTAAGGCACGGCGAGCACCACAGCGGTGCGGTGCGTGAGCGCGTGGCTGATGGCGGCGATGGTGACCCGACCGGCATCCGACGTTCCGACGGTGAAGGTTTTCGCCCCGACGGAAGCGGCCAGGCTGCGCTGGTCGATGTCCCACGGGCGGGGTCCGGTTTCGGGCGCATCGCCGACGAGGAGAACCAGGGGAGTGTGTGCCTGCACGGCCTCGGCGAGTGCGGTGATGGTGTTCGTGAAACCGGCGCCATAGGTCGCCGTTGCGAGGGCGAGTGAGCCGCTGGCGCGGTAGAAGCCGTCAGCGGCGGCGACCGCCGCGGTCTCGTGCCGGACGGCGATGTAGGTGACGGACGTTTCACGGAGCGCGTCGATGAGGTGCGCGTTTCCGTTTCCCATCACCCCGAAGGCGTGCGAAAGAGAGGGAGCGAGAGCGTCGGCGATGCGGGTGGCTACGGTTGTCATGGGATCCTTCGAGGTCATATAGCGGGATGGAATCTCCGTATATGTCTCGCGACCCGAGAGGATCGTTCAACGCCCCTTTTCCGAGCGCACCGGCCGCAGTGCCGTTTGACGAGGGCAGTCTATCCGGATGCCGTGGGTGGCGCGAGCGGTCGTTGCCGCGATCGAGGAGTCCCAAAGGGCCGTTCCCTTCGACGTGAACCACCCTTTCGGCCCGATCGGTAGCACGAGCTCTCGCTAAACTCGCCGAGTGCCCGTTCTCGAGATTTCAGACCTGTCCGATCCCCGTCTCGTGGACTATGCGCACGTCACCGACGTCGCCCTGAAGAAGGCCCGGGGAACCGAGCACGGCTTGTACCTGGCCGAGTCGCTCCTCGTCTTCGAACGCGCTCTCCGCGCGGGCCACAAACCTCGGTCGGTTCTGGCCCTCGGCGGCACGGCGGATGCCGCGCTCGACCTTCTCGGGGATTCCGATGTGCCCGTCTTCGTCGGACCGGGGGAACTCCTCGAGGAGCTAACCGGCTACGTGCTGCACCGCGGCCTGATCGCGTCGATGCATCGGCCCGCCCTGCCGGACCCGGACGAGCTGCTCGCCGGCGCTCGCCGCATCGTCCTCCTCGAGGACGTCGCCGACCCGACGAACGTCGGTGCGATCTTTCGCTCGGCCGGTGCGATCGGTGCGGATGCCATCCTCGTCACGCCGCGTTGCTCCGACCCGTTCTACCGCCGGTCGATCCGCGTCTCGATGGGCACGGTGCTCCAGGTGCCGTGGACACGCGTCGCCGGCTGGGACGACACCAGGGCGCTGCTGACCCGCCACGGTTTCCACGTCGCGGCGCTTGCCCTCACGCCGGATGCCGTCAGCCTCCGCGATGTGCACAGCGCCGACCACGACCGTCTAGCCCTCGTGCTCGGCGCCGAAGGCACCGGGCTCACTCCAGCCGCCATCGCGGCATCCGACACCGTCGTGCAGATCCCGATGAAACACGGCATCGACTCGCTCAACGTCGCCGCAGCCAGCGCCGTCGCGATGTGGGCACTGGGGTAGAGGGTTAGTAGTCGAAGGGCGCTAGACGCGGACGAACGTTAGCGTGTCTGAGACGGTCCCTGCCCTTCGGCAGGCTCAGGAACCAAGCAGGTCGCTCCGCGACCGAGTCGAAGGGTCGCTCGGCCGGACCGGGGCGTCCTCGGCGATGTCGATGCGGGTGGCGCCGTTCGCTCCCTCGCTGACCTCGATCCGCGGGGCAGCGTCGGCCTCGGTCGACTCCGGAGCGCTCGTCAGCTGGTCGTGACGGTTCTCCTCATGCGAGGGTTCCTGGGTTTTCTTGACGGATTCAGTCATGCCGCGACCCTAACACTCGCGCGTCGTCACCGGTTGTATGCCGGCCTCGGTCCGCGGAGCTCGACGCCGACGGCATCCGCTGCCGCGGAAACGTCGGCGAGAAGCGGGCCACGACCGAACGCGTCGATGTTCTCGCGGATGTGCGCGACCCGGGTGCAGCCGAGCACGACCGATTGCACGGCCGTCAGCTGCCGCTGTGTCGTTCGAGGAAGTCGTACACCTCACTGTCGTCGACGCCGGGGAACGTGCCGCTCGGCAGCGGCGACAGGACGTGGGCGTGCAGCCGGGCACTCGGCCAGGCCTTGCCGAGCCAGCGCTCCGCGAGGTCGTTCGGCGGGCGCCGGCAGCAGGACGGATCGGGGCAGGATGACACCGCCCGGTTCGTTGTCTCCCTGCCGCGGAACCACTTGGCCTCGTTGAACGGCACCCCGACGGAGATGGAGAACTCGCCGGCGCTCGTTGTGCCCGTCTGGGTCGCGCACCAGTACGTGCCGGCGGGCGTGTCGGTGTACTGGTATAACTCGGTGGTGCGGTTGGTGCGCTCGAATGCGCTGCGTGCGCTCCATTTGCGGCACACGAGTTGCCCCTCGATGCCGCCGGTGACGTCGGCGGGCAGGGGCAGGCCGTCGTTTTCGTAGCCCTTCGCAAGCGACCCGTCCTCTGACACGCGGAGGAAGTGAAGCGGCATGTCGAGGTGGTGGGTGGCCAGGTTCGTGAACCGGAGTGCGGCCGCTTCATGGGTGACGCCGAAGGCATCCCGGAAGTCTTCGACCGCCAGGTTCCTGTCCCGTTTGGCCTGGCGGAGGAAGGCAACCGCTGCCTCCTGCGGCATCAGGCAGCAGGCGGCGAAGTAGTTGATCTCAAGGCGCTGGCGGAGGAAGGCGGCGTAGCTCGTCGGCTGGGAGTGTTCAAGCAGCCGGTGTGCCATCGCCTGCAACGCCATCGACCGCAGGCCGTGGCCCCCGGGGATCGAGGCAGGTGGGAGGTAAATGCGGCCGTTGGCAAGGTCGGTCACGCTTCGCGCCGAGTGCGGCAGGTCGTTGACGTAGATCAGGCTGAAGCCCAGCTGCTCCGCCATGATGCTCACCGTGCGGTGCGTGACCGCCCCGCGGACGTGCCCTGCGGCACGGATTCGCGCTTCGGCGAGTTCCTCGATCTCTGGAAGGTAGTTGTCGCGTTCGCGCATCCACTCGCGAAGTTCGGTGTTGGCCCGGCGGGCTTCTTCGGGGGTGGCGATCGCTTCGGTCGCCTTGCGCTGCAGTTCACGGTGCAGGCCGACGAGCGCGGCAAGGGCGTCGTCGCTCATGCCCTTGTTCGGCTTCACCGCCGGGAGGCCGAGTTCGGTGTACAGCGGTCGTTGCTGCGCCTGACGGAGCTCGATCTCGAGCGCGGCGCGCGGGTTCGGCGGTTCGGCGGCGAGGAGTTCGGTCAGCTCGACGTCGAGTGCGCCGGCGATCGCCTGAAGGATCGAGAGCTTCGGCTCCCGCTTGCCGTTCTCGATGAGTGAGAGTTGGCTGCCGGCCAGGCCGACCCGTTCGCCGAGCTCATCGAGGGTGAGTGCGCGTTGCGTCCGGAAATGACGGATGCGATGCCCGAGGGTCGAAAGATCAGAGCCCGTTCGATTCATTCCTTCACAATATCGTAAAAACGGGCATTTTTAACACGATTAATTGCGATATCTCTGCCTGTTTATGCGTCATCGTGGAATTACGCCGCGAGGACAGAGGAGCCAAGAGGAAATGAGCATCGCCGAGATCAGCCGTGACACCGAAGTCGACGCACGGGTCGACAGTGAGGTCGGCACCCCGTCCATGGCTGCACCAGACCAGGGCGAAGCCGGGTCGCGTCGCACACGGACCCCGAGCGCGACATCCGCCCCGCTGCAGGCGCTGCGCGACTGGGTTGACTCGATCGCAGCCCTCACCCAGCCCGACGCGGTCGTCTGGTGCGACGGGTCCCGTCGCGAAAGCGACCTGCTGACGAAGCAGATGGTGACCGAAGGCAAACTGATCAAGCTCAACCCTGAATGGCGCCCCAACAGCTACCTTGCCCGCAGTGCCCCGAGCGATGTCGCCAGGGTCGAAGCGCGCACCTTCATCTGCTCTGAGAACGAAGAGGATGCCGGCCCCACGAACAACTGGCAGGCGCCGGATTCGATGCGCCAGGAACTTGACGGCGTCTTCGCCGGGAGCATGCGCGGTCGCACCATGTACGTGGTTCCGTTCTCGATGGGACGCGTCGGAGGGCCTCTTTCGCAGCTCGGTGTCCAGGTCACCGACTCCGTGTACGCCGTTCTCTCCATGGGCATCATGACGCGCATGTCGAACTCCGTCGTCGACCTCATCGCCGACGGCGCTGCGTGGGTCAAAGCGGTGCACTCGGTCGGCGCTCCACTCGCCGCCGGCGACGAGGATGCCGTGTGGCCCTGCAACGACACCAAGTACATCGTCCAGTTCCCCGAGGCGCGTGAGGTCTGGTCGTACGGTTCCGGCTACGGCGGGAACGCACTCCTGGCGAAGAAGTGCTTCGCGCTCCGGATCGCCAGCGTGATCGGCCGGGACGAAGGCTGGCTTGCCGAGCACATGCTTCTCGTGCGGATCATTTCCCCAGAGGGCAAGCAGTACCACGTGGCGGCGGCGTTCCCCTCCGCCTGCGGCAAGACGAACCTCGCTATGCTCCGGCCGACGGTTCCCGGCTGGAGGGTGGAGACCCTCGGTGACGACATCGTCTGGCTCCGCCCGGGCGAGGACGGCCGTATGTGGGCGATCAACCCCGAGGCCGGGTTCTTCGGTGTCGCACCGGGCACCGGTGAAACGACCAACGTCACCGCGGTGGAAACCCTCTGGGGCAACACCATCTTCACGAACGTCGCGCTGCGCGCTGACGGCGACGTCTGGTGGGAGGGCCTCACCGAGAAGGCCCCGGAACACCTGATCGACTGGGAGGGCAACGACTGGACCCCGGACTCCGGTCGACCGGCCGCCCACCCGAACTCCCGGTTCACCGTCGCCGCAGCCCAGTGCCCGCAGATCGCCGCGGACTGGGAGGAAGCGGTTCCGCTCGACGCCATCCTGTTCGGTGGCCGCCGGGCAACGAACGTGCCCCTCGTCGTCGAGGCGACGGACTGGAGCCACGGCGTCTTCATGGGCGCCACCATTTCGAGCGAGAAGACGGCAGCAGCCGAGGGGACCGTCGGTGAGCTTCGCCGCGACCCGTTCGCCATGCTCCCGTTCTGCGGGTACAACATGGCCGACTACTGGGGCCACTGGCTCACGGTCGGCGGCAAACTCCGTTTCGACCGTGCGCCGCGAATCTTTCAGGTCAACTGGTTCCGCAAGGACGACGACGGCAGCTTCCTCTGGCCCGGATTCGGCGACAACTCCCGCGTGCTGGAGTGGATCGTGCGCCGCACCGAAGGCCGCGTCGCTGCGACGGACACGCCGATCGGTCGCATCCCGCTTCCAGGCGACCTGAACATCGAGGGAACGGATGTCACCGAGGGCGCCCTCGAGAAGCTCTTCGCGATCGACCCGGAATCCTGGCTGGCCGAGGCCGACCTGACCGAGGAGTTCTTCGGCCAGTTCGGTAAGAAGGTTCCTGCGGCCTTGAACGCGGAACTCGCGTCGTTGCGTTACCGGCTGCGTACGTCCTGAGGCCTGGCGCACCGCGAGGTGCCCGGAAGTGGTTCGAGATACCTTGGCGGGATGTCTCGAAGCACTTCCCGGCACCTTGCGGTGTTTCGGTTAAACGAGCAGTTGGTGTTTCGCGAGGTCGCGATACAGCGGCACGGATGCCACCAGCTCGGAGTGCGTGCCCGTTCCGACCACACGGCCGTGATCGAGCACCACGATCGAGTCGCTGTCGACGACGGTCGACAGCCGGTGGGCGATCACGATCAGCGTCCTGTCCTCGGCGACGGCGTCGATCGCAAGGCGCATCTTTTGCTCGTTGACCCCGTCGAGCGAAGACGTCGACTCGTCGAGGAGGAGGATCGGCGGCGCGGCGAGGAGCGCACGGGCGATCGCCAGCCGCTGACGCTCGCCGCCGGAAAGCATGATGCCGTCCTCTCCCACAGCGGCGTCGAGCCCTTGCGGGTTGCGGTCGAGCACCTCGGTGAGGTTCACGGCGTGGAGCACCCGGATGCACTCCTCGTCCGTCGCGTCCGGGGAAGAGAGCAGCAGGTTGTCGCGAAGCGAGCCGGCGAGCACCGGGGCATCCTGTTCGACATAACCGATCTGCGAGCGCAGGGTCGTGCGGGGCATCGTCCGGATGTCGACCCCGCCGAAGCGGATGGCGCCCGCCTCCGGGTCGTAGAACCGTTCGATCAGGCCGAGGATGGTGGACTTGCCCGCACCGGACGGTCCGACGAGCGCCGTGCGCTGGCCGTGGGCGGCGGTGAAGCTCACCCCGCGGAGAACGGGTTCGCCGGCGGTGTTCCGCTGATCGTGCTTCGGCGGGCTCAGCGACTGAGCGCTTGCGCCAGTATCGAGATCCGAACCGCTGCGAGCCTCGTCGTCGGTGTCCGTCTTCACCGCACCGGACGGGTACGCGAACACGACGTCGTCGAATTCGATCGCTGCGGCGCCGGCGGACGCGATGCCAGGGGTCGACACGGATGCGGCGATGTCGGCATCCGCTGAATCTTCGAGCGGAAGGTTGATGATTTCCTGGATCCGGCCGAGCGCACCAAGCGCCTGGTTCGTGGCGGAGATCGCCCCGAAGGCCTGGCCGAGCGGCATGATCATCATGAACAGGAAGAGGATGAACGCGACGAGGCTGGCGATCGTGATCGCGCCGCTCGCCACGCGGAAGCCGCCGACGCCGAGCACGACGAGAAACGACACCTGCATGGCGATGCCTGCGACCGGAACGACGAGGGCGGAGATCCGGGCGACCTGGATCCCTGCGTCCCATGCGCCGGTGGCGTCGGCGTCGATGGTCGCGATCTCCCGGGTGGTGGCATTGGAAGCGCGTACGGTACGGACGGCGCTGATCGCGCGCTCGACGCTCGCTGCGAGGTCGCCGACCTTCGCCTGGGCGCGCTGGCTGGCGACGCGGATCCGCATGGAGAGCAGCGTCACCGTGACGATTGAGACGGCGATGACCAGGGAGGTCAGCCCGAGCAGTACCGGGTCGATGATGAGCATGGCGATGAGGGCGCCGATGAAAGTGATGGCGCCGCCGACAGCTTCGACGAGACCCTGCGTGAGAACCGCCCGGAGCAGCGTTGTGTCGCTGCCGACGCGTGAGACCAGGTCACCAGTGCGGCGGGTGTCGAATTCGGAGATGGGAAGGTGCAGCATCCGCGCAACGAGCCGTCGCCTGCTCGACAGCACGACGCCCTCGCCGGTGCGCTGGAGCAGGTAGTGCTGGTACCCGGCGATGATGCCGGAGAGGACCACGAGGGCGATGAGCCCCCAGACGAGACCGTCGAGCGCGCCACCCTGCTCTACGACGCCGATGACCTGGCTGACGAGCAGCGGCTGCGCCAGCGAGGCGGCCGAGCCGAGGATGCTGAGCCCGATGACGAACCAGAGCACGCGCTTGTGCTCGAAGAGGTAGGGGAGCAGCTCGCTGAACCGTGCCCTGGGGCCGTCCTCCTGGCGCGCTTTCGCAAACGGGGAGCGGCGCGCGGGGCGCGTGGTGCTTGGGGATGACATCCGGGTCCTCACGGGGGAGAGTGGGTTACTGTCGGCCGTACTTCTTATGGACGGCCTGGCGGCTCACGCCGAGGGCGAGGGCGATCAGTTGCCATGACGCGTTCGCGTTGCGCGCGCGGCGCACTGCGACGGCTTCTGCCCGATCGAGCTCCCTCTGAAGTTTAGCGATTGCCCGGAGCGCCTGGATCGGGTCGTTCGACCCGGCCTCGGCGGCGAGGGTTCCGATCGTTTCGATGCTCATGCTGTCAACTTTAGTTGACACGCGTGTCATCGTCAACCAATGTTGACACCGGCGCGCGGGCAGCCGACCGCCGGGCTCGCGCGATTAGGCTGATGCTCTGACAGTTTCGAAGGAGCGCAAGTATGGGTTCGATCATCGGCGACATCCTCACGAGTGCCCTCGGTATCGCCCTCAGCCCGATCGCGCTCCTCGCGGCCATCACCCTGGTGCTCTCACCGCGGGGGAACGCAGCAGGCCTCGGCTTCCTCGGGGGCTGGCTGATCGGCGTGATCGTTCCTGTGCTCGCGATCTCGACGCTCGCCGGGCTTCTTCCCGAAGGTGAGCCGGATGCCTCCCGCCCGGTCGCCGGCACGATCCTCCTCGTGCTCGGCGCGCTGCTGCTTTACCTCGCGATCGGTGAATGGCGGATCCGGCCGATCCCCGGGAAGGCGCCGATCCTGCCGCGCTGGGTCCCGGCCCTGAACTCGATGACGGTGCCCCAGGGCCTCGCGCTCGGCTTCGGCCTCGGGGCCGCCTCGCCGAAGAACCTCACCCTGGGGGTCGCCGCCGGCCTGACGATCGGTGGGGCGGACTTCCGCCCGAGGGAGATCATCCTCGTGCTCCTGGTCTGGGTCGTCATCGCCGTCTCGAGCATGCTTGTGGTCGTCGTCGGCGGGATGCTCGGCGTGGACGTGTGGCGTCGGCAGCTGGTCGACTTCCGCGACTGGCTGGGCAGGAACGCCGCCACGGTGCACGTCGTCCTGTTCCTCGTGCTCGGCACGTCCCTCATCGGCGCGGGCATCAGCGCGTACTGACGCTTCGCTCTTCCCCGTGCACGAGTTCACTCGATGCGGACTGGTTCACGCGGTGCGCCGGGTGCTTCGGTCCGCGACGGGTGAATTCGCCGGGCTGGATGAGGCGGGAAGCTCCATCAGTGCGTACTGACGCCTCGCTCTTTCCCGTGTCAGAGGCCTGGTCTAGGGTGAAGAACTGTGCCGGCAGCAGTCATCACAGCAGAGAATCTCGTCAAGAAATATCAGGATTTCGCGGCGGTCGACGACATCTCGTTCGAGGTGCAGCCGGGGGAGGCGTTCGGCCTGCTCGGGCCCAACGGGGCCGGTAAATCGACGACGATGCGGATGGTCGGCGCCGTGTCGACCCGGACCAGCGGTGCCCTCAACGTTCTCGGGCTCGACCCGGACCGGTACGGACCGGAGATCCGCGCCCAGCTCGGCGTTGTGCCGCAATCCGACAACCTCGACATGGAACTGCGCGCCCGCGAGAACCTCATCGTCTACGGGCGGTATTTCGGCCTCCCCAGCCGGCAGGTCGCCGCCCGCGCGGACGAACTGATGGCGTTCGCCCAGCTCGAGGACAAGGTCAAGGCAAAAGTCGACGACCTGTCCGGCGGCATGAAACGCCGGCTGACCATCGCCCGTGCCCTGATCAACGACCCGCGCCTGCTGCTCCTCGACGAACCGACCACCGGCCTCGACCCGCAAGCGCGTCACATCCTGTGGGACCGGCTGTTCCGGCTCAAGGAGCAGGGCACCACGCTGCTTCTCACCACGCACTACATGGATGAAGCAGAGCAGTTGTGCGACCGCCTCGTGGTGATCGACAAGGGCGCCATCATGGCCGAGGGGTCGCCGGCGTCCCTGATCCGCCGGTACTCGTCTCGGGAGGTTCTCGAGGTGCGATTCGGGTCCGATCGCAACGCGGCGGCATCCGCCCGGCTGGAGGGAATCGGCGACCGAGTCGAGGTGCTGCCCGACCGGATCCTCCTTTACTCCGATAACGGTGAGGCGGCGCTCGTCCGCATCACCGAGCTGGGGCTGCGGCCGATCACGAGCCTGGTGCGCCGGTCGAGCCTCGAAGACGTGTTCCTCCGCCTCACCGGCCGGAGCCTGATCGAATGACCGACCTGGCGACGCCGTCGGATCTGGAGCGCGGGGTGGCGCTTGCCGCCCGGGCGCGCAAATGGGGTGCCTGGTATGTCGCGGAGCATCGGTTCCGCGTCATGCGCTCCTACCTGCAGACCGTGCTGCTCACCGGGATCGGCAACCCGCTCGTCTACCTGTTCGCGACGGGAGTCGGGCTCGCCAGCCTCGTCGACGCGAACCTCGGCGACGATGCGTTCGGAGGCGTCGGATACCTCGTGTTCGTCGCGCCCGCACTGCTCTGCGCTGCCGGAATCACTGTGGCGACCGAGGAGTTCACGTATCCCATCATGCTCGGCTACAAGTGGAACCCGGTGTTCCTGGGCATGAACGCCAGCCCGTTGCGACCCGGGCAAATCATCGACGGCATCGTGATCAGCGTCGTCGTGCGGATGCTGCTCACCTGCCTGCTCTACTACGTCTTCATGGCGTTGTTCGGCGCTGTTCCGGATGCCGCCGGCTGGGTGGCCGTGCCGGTCGCTGTGCTCACGGGGCTCGCGTTCGGGGCGGTTCTCATGGGCTACACCTCGACGCTGACCGAGGATACGGGCCAGCTCGCCATGGTGATGCGCTTCGTCGTGCTGCCCATGACGCTGTTCTCCGGGACCTTCTTCCCGCTCGCGCAGTTGCCGCTCTACCTGCAGTGGATCGGCTGGATCTCTCCACTCTGGCACGGTACCGAACTGGCCCGGGTGTTCAGCTACGGGTACGCCGAGCCGATCTGGCTCACCGTCCTTCACGTCGCCTACCTGGCCGTCCTCTTCGCCGTCGGCTGGGTCTGGGCGCGCCGGATCGCCGTTCGGAGGCTGTCGAAATGACCGGGACGTTGGTGGAGGCATCCGCTCGCCGCGACCGCCCGCTCGGTTCGTTGTATGCGGGCAACGCGCGTTCGGTGATGTCGCGCGGCTGGCGGGCGACCAGGTCGACCAACTGGCTCGTCGTCGTGTCTGGCCTGTTCGAGCCGGTGTTCTACCTGCTGTCGATGGGGCTCGGCCTCGGGGCGCTCGTCGGCACCGTCGATGGGCCCGGCGGCACCGAGATCTCCTATGCGGCGTTCATCGCGCCGGCGCTCCTGGCGGTCGCCGCGATGAATGGGGCGATCTACGACTCGACCTGGAACGTGTTCTTCAAGATGCGGTTTTCGAAGCTGTACGACGGGATGCTCGCGACCTCGCTCGGCCCGCTCGACGTCGCGCTCGGCGAGATCTCGCTCGCGCTGCTCCGCGGGGCTCTCTATGCCACCGGTTTCATGCTCGTGATGCAGGTGCTCGGGCTCAACCTGTCCTGGTGGGCGTTGCTCGCGTTCCCCGCCGTCGTGCTCATCGCGTTCGGTTTCGCGAGTTTCGGGATGGCCGTGACGAGTTACATGAAGACGTTCCAGCAGATGGACTGGATCAACTTTCTGCTGCTGCCGATGTTCCTCTTCTCGGCGACGTTCTACCCGCTCAGCGTGTACCCGCCGGTGATCCAGACACTCATCCAGTGTCTGCCGCTCTGGCACGGGGTCGAGCTCGTGCGTTCGCTGACCACAGGGGCGGTCGACGTGGGGCTGCTCTGGCATGTGCTCTACTACCTCGTCATGATCGCGGTCGGGCTCGTCTTCACGACGAGACGCCTGCGGGCCCTCTTCCTGGACTGAGCGCCGCTCGCCGTGCTGTGGCCTCTCTGTGCACGGGTTCACTCGGTCCGGACGGGCTCACGCGGTGCGCCGGGTGTTCTGGTCCGCAACGGGTGACTCGGTGACTCGGTTGCAGCGGGAACCAAAAACGGATGCCGCCCCTCGCGTTGGCGAGGGACGGCATCCGTTGTGACAGCGAAAGACCTAGCGGTCGATGTCGACGTCTTTCGTTTCCTTGCCGAGGATCAGCGCGGTCAGGGTGATGGCGCCCATCGCCGAGAGGTACACGCCGACGAGGACCGGGCTGCCGTCTGCCGTTGCCCACAGCCAGACGGCGATGAACGGGGCGACAGCGGCGCCGAGGATCGACGACACGTTGTAGGAGATCCCTGAGCCGGTGTACCGCACGTTCGTCGGGAACAGCTCGGGCAGCAGGGCGCCCATCGGTCCGAAGGTCATACCCATGAGGCTGAAGCCGATGATGAGCCAGAGCATCACGCCGGCGAAACCGGCACCGAGCAGCGGCACCCAGAGCAGGCCGAACGCGATGATGCCCAGGGTGACGAGGATGAGCGTCTTGCGACGGCCATACTTGTCGGCGAGCGGACCGGAGACGAGCGTGAAGATGCCGAAGAACACGACGCCGGCAATGAGCATCAGCACGAAGGTGTTGTAGCTGAAACCGAGTCCGGGCTGTTGGCCCTCGGCCGGGTCGACCGGCGCGCGGCCGTAGCTGAGCGAGAACGTCGTCATCAGGTAGAACAGCACGTAGGTGGCGAGCATGAAGAAGGTGCCGAGGATCAGCTCGCGCCAGTTGCTCTTGAAGACGAGTTTGAGCGGGAGCTTGGCGACCTTGCCGGACTTCACCGTGTTGGTGAACGCTTCGCTTTCGACGAGCTTCAGGCGAACCCAGAGGCCGACGATGACCATGACGGCGGAGAACAGGAACGGGATGCGCCAGCCCCAGTCGAGGAACGCGTCAGACGGCCGCGACGGGTCGTTCGACGGCAGCAGGAACGCGATGATGAGGAACAGGCCGTTGGCGATGATGAAGCCGATGGGGGCGCCGAGCTGCGGGAAGGTGCCGTACCAGGCACGCTTGCCCGCGGGTGCGTTCTCGGTTGCGACCAGCGCAGCGCCGCTCCATTCGCCGCCGAGCGCAAAGCCCTGGGCGAGACGCAGGATGACGAGCAGCAGCGGGGCGAACCAGCCGATCACGAGGTACGTCGGCAGCAGGCCGATCAGGAACGTCGCGATTCCCATCGTGAGCAGTGCTGCCACGAGCGTGGTCTTGCGGCCCACCTTGTCGCCGAGGTGCCCGAAGAAGACGGCGCCGAGGGGACGAGCGACCATCGCCGCACCGAAGATGGCGAAGGACGACAGCAGCGCCGTCGTCTCGTTGCCCGGGGGGAAGAAGAGGTGGGGGAAGACGAGGACTGCCGCTGTGGCGTAGACGTAGAAGTCGTAGAACTCGATGGTCGTCCCGACGAGGGACGCGAGAATGACCCGTGACTTCGGGTTGGCCGGAGCCGTTGGACTGATGGTGGCTGAGACTGACATGACGCTTTCTGAACAGTGCGGAAACGGGCCGATGGAGGCGCGGGCCGGTCGCGTCTGCCACCCCAACGGCGAGAAGAGTGTGCTGGCCCGCTTGTGGCGGGACCAACACACCTTACGCCCCGATCGCGCCGGAGAAAAAATTGCGGCAATCGGATGCCGGGCGCTCGCGGGGATTCGGACGGCCCGTGTGCGGCTACGAAACGTCGAATTCGAGCAGCACCTTGCAGCTGGCTTCACCGTTCGTGGCGATGCCGAAGGCCTCCGTCGCCTGCTCCAGCGGAAACCGCGGGAAACCGCGCGGAGCAGACGGCTCGCGGCTCAGGCGCGCAGGTCGAGGAGCAGCCGGGCGGTCGCCACGGCTGCTTCGGCGGCTTCGCGTCCCTTGTCTTCCTTCGACCCGGGCAGGCCGGCGCGGTCGATCCCCTGCTGCTCGTCGTCGAGGGTGAGCACACCGAACCCGACGGGTTTGCCGGTCTGGATCGAGACATTGGTGAGGCCGGACGTTGCGGCATCCGACACGTACTCAAAGTGCGGGGTCCCGCCGCGGATGATCACGCCGAGCGCCACGACCGCATCCGCGCCGGCGTCGAGTGCCGCTTTCGCCGCCACGGGGAGCTCGAAGCTGCCCGGGACCCGGACGAGACGGTGGGATGCCCCGCTCTCGTCAAGGGCGCGGGTCGCGCCGGCGATCAGCCCGTTGGTGATCTCCTCGTGCCAGTGTCCGGCGATGACGACGATTTCGAGGCCGGTGCCGTCGACGTTCAGTTGGGGGGATCCTTCGCCACTCATGATGTAGTCCTGCTTTCCTGGCCTGCGGCCGTAATTGCTGTCGATGTGAATTCGTGGCCCATCCGGTCACGTTTGGTTTCGAGGTAGGTCTCGTTGAAGGCACCGACGCCGACCACGAGGGGAACACGTTCGGTCACGGTGACTCCATATTCCTCGAGCTGCCGCACCTTCTCCGGGTTGTTGGTGAGCAGTCGGATGCTTGTTGCGCCGAGGTCCTGGAGGATCGACGTTGCCGCCAGGTAGTCCCGAGCGTCGGCCGGCAGGCCGAGCGCGAGGTTGGCGTCGAGGGTGTCGAGGCCGTTCTCCTGGAGGTGGTACGCCCGCAACTTGTTGATCAGGCCGATGCCCCGGCCTTCGTGGCCGCGCAGGTACACCACGATGCCGCCGTGTCGCTGGATCGCGTCGAGGGCGGTGTCGAGCTGCGGGCCGCACTCGCACTTCAGGGAACCGAAGGCTTCACCGGTCAGGCACTCCGAATGCACCCGGACCACCGCACCGGGCGCCGTGTGGTCGCCGGCGAGGATGGCGACGTGGTCGGCGCCGGTGTTGCGGTCGCGGTACGCACGCATCCGGAAGGTCCCGTGTGTCGTCGGAACGTTGGTCTCGACCTCGAACAGTACGGCGGAGGATGCGGTGGCGGGTTCACGGTCGTCGAAGTCGGACGCAGGAACCGACCCGGCGGATTCGGTGGGGGAGAGCTCGCGAGCGTTCATGTACTCGATGAGCGCGGCGATGGTGATCACCGGGAGCGAGTGGCGCTCGCCGAGGGCGATGAGCCCCGGCAGTCGCATCATGTTACCGTCGTCGTCGACGACTTCGCAGATCGCCCCAACCGGGGTCAGCCCGGCAAGGGTCATCAGGTCGACGGCCGCTTCGGTGTGTCCTGCGCGCTGTCTGACGCCCCCGTCGACGGCGCGAAGCGGAACGATGTGTCCTGGGCGGATGAGGTCGGTTGGGACGGCATCCGGGTTTCCGAGGGCACGAAGCGTGTGCGCGCGATCGGCGGCACTGATGCCTGTTGTGATCCGGTCGGCGGCGTCGACGGTGATCGTGTATGCGGTGTGGCGCAGGTCCTGGCTGTCCGGGACCATGATCGGCAGTTCAAGCCGGTCGGCGATCTCGTTCGTCATGGGAGCGCAGATGTAGCCGCTCGTGTTACGCACCGTCCAGGCGACCCAGTCACGGGTAGCGAGTTCGGCCGAGAGGATGACGTCTCCTTCGTTCTCCCGTCCTTCGTCGTCGGCGACGAGCACCGGCTTGCCCTGTCGGAGCGCGTCAAGCGCTTCAGGGATCGTGGCGAGGCTCATGCGTCGCTCCTTTCGCCGGCCGGCTGTGCCGTCGGCATCCGTTCCTGGGCCCACTGGAGTGCGAGCATGCGCTCCACGTGGCGTGCCAGGATGTCTGTTTCGATGTTGACCCGGTCGCCGACGACTCGGACGCCGAGCGTTGTTGCGGTCAGGGTTTCGGGGATGAGCGACACCTCAAACCACTGGTCTGGTTCGCTTGCGGGGGAGATGGCGCTCACGGTGAGCGAGATGCCGTCGATGGCGATCGACCCCTTGTCGGTGACGAGCCGTGCCAGGTCGTCGGCGAGGCTGAACCGCACCACCCGCCAGGCGCTTCCCTCGCTGATCGACAGGATCGTCGCGGTGCCGTCGATGTGTCCCTGCACGATGTGACCGCCGAGGCGGTCGCCGACCTCGGCTGCGCGCTCGAGGTTGACCCTGCGGCCCGGCTTGACACCGTCGAGCGTCGACATGGCGAGGGTCTGGGCCATCACGTCGACGGTGAATGAGTCGGAGGTCTGGTCGACGACGGTGAGGCACACCCCTGACACCGAGATCGAGTCGCCGTGCTTCGCGCCGGTGACGGCGAGCGGTCCTCGAACGGTGATGCGGGCGGCATCCGGGGTGCGGTCGACGTCGGTGACCTCGCCGATTTCCTCGATGATTCCGGTGAACATGATCAGGAGTGTCCTTTCGGGCGGGCGACGATCAACAGATCGTCACCGAGGGTGTGAACGCTGTCGACGGCGAGCCGCCTGGCGTCTGAGATCGAGCCGACGCCGATGTCGGTGACGGCCGTTCGGCTGCCTCCGAGAAGGGTGGGGGCGAGGTAGATGAGGTATTCGTCGACGAGGCCGGCGGCGATGAACGCGCTGATCAGCGTCGGTCCGCCCTCGAGGAACAGCGAACGGATGCCCTGGGCGTGCAATGCGGCGAGGTCGGCTGCGAGGTCGTGCCCGTCGAGTCGGACCGGGCGGCGAGGGTGCGCGTGCACGGCGGCGGACTCGGGCAGGTCGCGGCGGCCGAAGATCACCGGCGTCGGCTGCGACGCGTAGAGCGTGCCGGTTGAGGTTCGTGCGGTCAGCGATGGGTCGTCGGCCAGGACCGTGCCAGTTCCGACTCCGATGGCGTCGGCGGCGGCACGGCGGAAGTGCACGTCTGCGCGCGCTTCTGGCCCCGTCACCCACCGGCTGCTGCCGTCGTTCGCGGCGGCGCGGCCATCGAGGCTCTGCGCCCACTTGGCGATGACGAACGGGCGGCCGAGCCGGGCAGCCGTGAGCCAGCTGCCGAGGAGCGCTTCGCCTGCCGCGTGGAGGATGCCGGGGACGACGTCGACCCCGGCGGCGCGAAGCCGGACGGCGCCGCTTCGGGAATGCTCGCCAGGGTCGTCGACCGAGTACACGACGCGCGCGACACCGGCATCGATCAGGGCCTGCGCGCATGGACCGGTCCGGCCGGTGTGGTTGCACGGTTCGAGCGTCACCACGGCGGTCGCGCCGCGGGCGGCACCTGGCTCCAGTTGCGACAGCGCGTCGGTTTCGGCGTGGGCGGTTCCGGCGCCGCGGTGCCAGCCTTCGGCGATCACCGCGCCGGTCTGGTCGAGAATCACGCAGCCCACCTGCGGGTTTACTCCGCGCGCCGGTCCACGGCGCGCGAGGTCGAGGGCACGGCGCATGGCGTCGGCCAGAGCGGGAGCGGCCAGGCCGTCAGGGGTGTGCTCGTTGCTCTCGGTGGGGCGGGGCGCCATCGGTTCTCTTCTCGTTGTCGTACGAGCCCCGGGGTGCCGTGATCAGCGCGAGCGCCGTCGACGACCGCGGAGCAGGGATCGAGAAAGATCCTGCGACGCGCGTGCTGCCTCCCATCCGGACTCGAGCCCTGCCGCTTTCGCAACCTGACCCATAACCGTCGGTACCGGAATTTCACCAGTTCAATTCCGCACATTGCTGTGTGGAACTCGCGGACTATCACCGCCGGTTCGGACTCTCACCGACCCCGGAGCACGTTATTCGTTGTGTCTATCGTAGGGTCAACGCGCCCGGCCCGACAGTATTCCCCGCTTCTGTTACATCCGGCGTCACGGGGGAGTTTCACCCGGCCAGGATCTGCCGCGCTGTTCCCGAATCGACGATGAGGTCGGTGACGAGGCCCGCGGCGAGCGCACCCCGGAGCGTCTGCAGTTTGCTCTCGCCAGAGACAACGCACACCCGGCGGGCGATGCCGCGAAGCACGTCGAGGCTCGGCCCGCTAGACCTGTCGTTCAGGGGGATGCCGTCGCTCGACCCGTCTTCACGGTAGAAGACGGTAGCGATGTCACCGACGACGCCTGTCGCCCGCAGCTGGGCGAAGTCGTTGTCGTCGAGGTACCCGCCGATGTAGACGTGGCTGGGCACTCCCGCGAACGGCGATCCGAGCCCGAACACGATGGCGTCGAGCGTCTTCTGCATTTCGACGACGCGGCTGATGCTGCGCTCGCGCCAGAGGGCGGCCTTTGTGGCCGGGTCATCGAAGACGGCGGGCACAGGGAACTGCTGCACATTGGCCCCGTACGCCGAACCGAACCGTTGGAGGATTTCGCTGGCGTAGAGGATGCCCGTGGTGCGCGGGTTCGCGGCACCGTTGAGCTGGACGATGGTCGCGTTGTGAGTGGGTTTCGCGAGCAGGTGCCTGGACAGCGCGCTCATCGTCGACCCCCATGCGACCCCGAGCGACATGTTCGAGTCCACGAAACCACCGAGAATCCGTGCAGCGGAGAGCGCCACCCGGTCGAGCCGTTCGACGTCGCTCGTCTGGTCGGGCACCGGGACGACGTGCGCGGTCACGCCGAATGTGGCGCGGATGTCGCCCTCGAGCTGGCGCGGCATGTCGAGGGGAGACCGCACTTGGATCTCGACGAGGCCCGTCTCGCGCGCGTGCCCGA
The DNA here is from genome assembly GCF_900115155.1 of Mycetocola miduiensis. Taxonomy (GTDB): domain Bacteria; phylum Actinomycetota; class Actinomycetes; order Actinomycetales; family Microbacteriaceae; genus Mycetocola_A; species Mycetocola_A miduiensis. The sequence continues at coordinate 29,761 of NZ_FOVM01000001.1, read as the reverse complement.
GCAGCCGGGACACCGACGACCGGGAGGTGTGGAGTTCGTGTGCGATGGCATCCATCGTCAGGTCCTGCAGGTAGTACAGCTGGGCGGCGGTGAGGGCGTCCCGGGTCTTCGGGCTCAGCTGCGCTGCTTTGAACGGGCTCATTCACGGTCTCCTTGCACGTTTGTGCATCGGGTTTGCACGTCGGTGAATATACCCGAACAATCGACAGGACACGAGAAACGCACGCGGATGCCCGGCTCACGTCGCCCGGGCCGCGTCGCCAGAGGAGGGCAAAGGCAATGACACAGCCAGCAACGCAGCCAGGCCACAAGCGGGCATCCGTCGAGACCCTGCGGAACCGCCCGAGCGCCCGCGTCCTCATAATCGGCGGAGGAATCAACGGCCTGGCCACCTTCCGCGACCTGGCGCTGCAGGGCGTCGACGTGGCGCTCGTCGAGCGGGGCGATTACTGCTCCGGCGCGTCCGCCGCGTCGAGCCACATGATCCACGGAGGCATCCGCTACCTCGAGAACGGTGAGTTCCGGCTCGTCCGTGAGTCGGTCACCGAACGCAACGGCCTGTTGAAGATCGCCCCGCACTACGTGAAGCCGCTGCAGACCACCGTTCCGATCTTCTCCACCTTTTCAGGGATCGTCTCGGCACCCCTGCGCTTCCTCACCCACAAGTCCGGTAAGCCGCAGGAACGCGGCGCACTGCTGATCAAGGTGGGGCTGGCGCTCTACGATTCCTTCTCCCGCGATGGCGGCACCGTGCCGAGGCACCGGTTCTTCGGCAGGAAGAAAGCACTCGCCGCCCTGCCGCAGCTCAACGCGGACCTGAAATACACCGCGACGTACTTCGACGCGTCTGTGCACGACCCGGAGCGGCTCGCGCTTGACGTGCTCCGCGACGGACTCGACGCCGGAGTCCACGCCCGAGCCGCGAACTACGTCGAGGCCGTTGGGTTCGACGCCGGCGCAGTGCGGCTGCGCGACGGTGTGAGCGGAGAGGAGTTCTCGTTCCAAGCCGAGGTCGTCATCAACGCCTCAGGCCCGTGGACCGACCTGACGAACGACGCGCTCGGCCAGTCCAGCTCGCTCATGGGAGGGACGAAAGGGTCACACATCGTCCTCGACAACCCCGAACTGCTCGCCGCGACCGGCGGCCGGGAGATTTTCTTCGAGCACGAGGACGGACGGATCGTGCTCATCTACCCGATCAAGGGCAAGGTCATGGTCGGCACAACGGATATCGATGCGGACCCGGCCGAGCCGTCGATCTGCACCGAAGACGAAGTCGATTACTTCTTCGACCTCGTGAAGCACGTTTTCCCGTCGATCCCTGTGAACCGCAGCAACATCGTCTACCGGTTCAGCGGCATCCGCCCGTTGCCCGGTCACGGCGATCTCGAACCCGGTTTCGTGTCCCGCGACTACCGCATCGTGCCAACCGCCCTCGGTTCCGGCACCATGCTCAGCCTCGTCGGCGGCAAATGGACGACGTTCCGTGCGCTGGCCGAACACCTCTCCACCGAGACGTTGGAACTCCTCGGGATGCCGAGGACGGTTCCGACGGCTGGGCTGCCGATCGGCGGGGGAGCAGGCTTCCCGTCGACGGATGCCGGGATGCAGGTGTGGCTCGCGGACAACTCCCGTGAGGTCGGCCGGGCCCGTGCCCTGCAGCTGATGGAACGGTACGGTACCCACGCGACGGCCCTCATCGAGGAGCTCTCCGAGGCCGGCGACGACCGGCTGGTGAACGCACCGGATTACAGCGTGCAGGAGATCGCGCGGCTCATCCGTACCGAGCATGTGGTTCACCTGCTGGACCTGCTGCAGCGACGCACGGCGATCGCGTTCACCGGCGGCGTGACGGCCGACCTCCTCACCGAACTCACGGCGCTGCTCGCGGGACAGCTTGGCTGGACGCCTGAGCAGGCCGAAGCGGAGCTCGAAACTGCGGCGGAAACCCTCCGCACTGTGCACGGCGTGCAGCTGGACGCCCGTTCGGTGGGCTCCAGCGCCTGAAAGGGCCAACGAGCAAGCGAATAACTGCACGCATTCTCACGGGAACCCTCTTGTCCCGTGGAGTCAAAGGTCGGTACGTTGCACAGAGCAACGAAAACCAATGCCGGTCAGTGTTGTTCGGCCGGGCCGAGATAAGCAAGGAAGGTCAACGTGGACGTTACTTTAGGATCTATTTTCCTCTCGGAGGTCGTCGGAACGGCGCTCCTCATCCTGCTCGGTGGTGGAGTGGTCGCCAACGTCGTTCTGGCGAAGACCAAGGGCTTCAACGGCGGCTGGCTCCTGATCAACTTCGGATGGGGTTTCGCTGTCTACATCGGTGTGCTCGCTGCGTACCTTTCCGGGGCGCACCTGAACCCCGCGGTGACAGTTGGCCTCATCACCGCCGGCACGACAGAGTTCGTCGATGGTATCCCCGTCGACTTCGCCTCCACCTTCACCTACTTCGGCGGTGAGATGGTCGGAGCGTTCCTCGGTGCCGTCCTCGCCTGGGTGACGTATAAGAAGCACTTCGACGCGTCCGACGACGCCGGCGCCAAGCTCGCCGTCTTCTCCACGGGCCCGGCCATCCGCAACTACGCCTGGAACCTCGTGACCGAGATCATCGGCACCTTCGTGCTGGTCTTCGCGGTGCTGTCCTTCAGCCGCCAGGGTGAGACGCCCGGCCTTGCCGCACTCGGCGCCCTGCCGGTTGCGATCGTCGTTGTGTCCATCGGTATCTCCCTCGGCGGGCCGACCGGTTACGCGATCAACCCCGCGCGTGACCTTGCACCCCGCATCGCCCACGCCATCCTCCCGATCCGCGGCAAGGGATCGAGCGACTGGAGCTACGCCTGGGTGCCGGTCGTCGGGCCCCTGCTCGGTGGCGCGCTCGCCGGCTGGGCATCCCTGGTCCTTCTGCCGACCGTCGGCGCAGTCTGATTCCTGCGGTCCGCACCGCACCCCTGTAAAACCGCACTGCCAACAAAGGAGTACTCATCATGGCGGATTACGTCATAGCAATCGACCAGGGAACGACCAGTTCCCGTGCCATCGTCTTCGACAAGTCCGGGTCGATCATCTCGACCGGACAGCTGGAGCACGAGCAGATCTTCCCGAAGGCCGGCTGGGTCGAGCACGACCCCGCAGAGATCTGGAACAACACCCGTGAGGTCATCGGCCAGGCGCTGTCCAAGGCGAGCCTGACCCGGCACGACATCGCCGCGGTCGGCATCACCAACCAGCGCGAAACCGCCGTGGTCTGGGACAAGACCACCGGTAAGGCGATCTACAACGCGATCGTCTGGCAGGACACCCGCACCCAACCGATCGTCGACCGTCTCGCCGCGGACGGGGGCGTCGAGCGGTTCAAGCAGAAGGTGGGCCTGCCCCTCGCGACCTACTTCTCCGGCACGAAGATCGTCTGGATCCTCGAGAACGTCGAAGGCGCACGCGAGAAAGCGGAGGCCGGCGACCTGCTCTTCGGGACGACCGACAGCTGGGTGCTTTGGAACCTGACCGGCGGCACCGACGGCGGTGTGCACGTCACCGATGTCACCAACGCGAGCCGCACGCTGTTCATGGACCTCGAGACGCTGCAGTGGGACGACGAGATCCTCTCGATCTTCAACGTCCCGAAGTCGATGCTGCCCGAGATCAAGTCGTCGAGCGAGGTCTACGGAACCGCGCACAGCTCGAGCCTGCTTCGCGAGACGCCGATCGCCGGCATCCTCGGTGACCAGCAGGCGGCGACCTTCGGCCAGGCGGCGTTCGACCCAGGTGAGTCGAAGAACACCTACGGCACCGGTAACTTCCTCATCTTCAACACCGGTGAAGAGATCGTCCACTCGAAGAACGGCCTGCTCACGACGCTCGGGTACAAACTCGGCGACGACAAGCCGCACTACGCGCTCGAGGGTTCGATCGCGGTGACCGGGTCGCTCATCCAGTGGCTGCGCGACAACCTCGGCATCATCAACTCGGCCCCGGAGGTTGAGACGCTCGCCACCACGGTGGATGACAACGGTGGGGTCTACATCGTGCCCGCGTTCTCCGGACTGTTCGCCCCGTATTGGCGTCCCGAAGCCCGCGGTGTGATCGTCGGCCTGACCCGGTTCGTGAACAAGGGACACATCGCCAGGGCAGCGCTCGAAGCGACGGCGTTCCAGACCCGCGAGGTGCTCGACGCTGTCAACGCCGACTCCGGCGTGGACCTGACCGAACTCAAGGTCGACGGTGGCATGGTCGCCAACGATGCGCTGATGCAGTTCCAGGCGGACATCCTCAACGTGCCGGTCGTGCGGCCCGTGGTTGCGGAGACCACGGCGCTCGGCGCGGCATACGCGGCGGGACTCGCGGTCGGTTTCTGGGCCAACCTCGACGAGCTGCGGGCCAACTGGCAGGAGGACAAGCGCTGGGAGCCGTCGATGGCCGACGAAGACCGCGACCGCCAGATGCGCCTGTGGAAGAAGGCCGTCAGCAAGTCGTTCGACTGGGTCGACGAGGACGTGAAGTAGTCCTCTCCGCTGAATCGGGCCCGTCCTCTGCGCTTGTGTGCACGGGGCGGGCCCGTTCTCGTTGGGCGCCGCGGGCTCAACAGGGGCGAATGCTGGTTTCGCACGCTCGACAGGGGAATCCGGCCGGTTCTCTCGGCTGCCTCCTGTCGGGCGGTGCCTACAGCTCGTCGAGGGTCGTGATCGTCCGCACGCCGGCAGCCTTCGCCAGCTCGGCCGGGTCCTCAGACGTCTCGCCGTGCCCGATGCCGCCGACGACGACATCGGCTCCGAAGCGGTTCAGCCAGATGCCCGTGAGACCGGCGGACGCCGCGCCGGCGGCATCCGTCAACAGCCGATCCCCGACGTACAGCGCGTCGGCGGGATCGATGCCGAAGAGGGCACACGCGTGTTCGAAGATCCGCGGGTCCGGCTTGGCAAAGCCGACAGCACCGGACGCGATGACGTGTTCGAACCGGTCGTTGAGACCGGTGCGCTCGAGTTTGACCCGCTGGTAGTCGGCCTCACCATTGGTGATCACGCCGACGCGGATCCCCGCATCCGCCAGCCGGTCCAGGCAGGGGAGGGCGTCGTCGAAGAGCTCCCAGGCGTCCCGGTAGCTTTCGAAATACGTGTCGAACCAGGCATCCGCTTCGAATGCCGAGAGGGTGACGCCGTGCGCGGCCGCGAAATCGTGGGCCCGCGCCCGCCGCTGCCCCGCGAAGGTGAGCTCCTTGGAGAGGTACCGGTGGTAGTGCCGGTCTTCGAGTTCGTGCCAGAGGGCGACCGAGTGCTCGCGATCGGGCAGCGGGAACGCGCCGGTCGCGTCGACGTGGCGCAGGATGCCGCGCGACACGGCGCCTCGGTGGTCCATCAGGGTGTCGTCGAGGTCGAAGAGAGCCAGCTTCGTCATCGCTGGAAGGCTTCGGTGGGCCAGCCGTTTGCAGGGCCGGGCAGGTCGGCCAGGGTCAGCTCCGCACGGTGGCTCGACGGAAACTCACCGAATCGCTCCACCTCGGCGCGACCGGTTCCGAGGTAACGGAAGCCCGTGCGGTGGGCGACGGTGGCTGAACTGACGTTGCCGACCATGGCTTCCCACAGGATGGACTCGTTGGATGCGCGACCGGGAATGTTCCAGTGGCCGGAGAAGAACCAGCGGGCAACGGCGCGGACCGCCTCGGGCATGTAGCCGAGGCCGCGCCATGGGGCGCCGAGCCAGAAGCCGACCATTGCCTGGGTGTCGTTCCAGTCCCGCAACGAGACGATGCCGAGAATCGTGTGCTCTTCCTTGCGCCGAATGGCCCAGGTCAGCTCGGTGCCGTTCACCCATCCCGGGTTCACCACCCGGGTGAGAAAGTTTTCGGCGTCCGACAGCGCGTACGGCTGCGGGACCGTCGTGAACTGCTGGATCAGGGGGTCCTGGCAATAGGCGTAGATGTACGGGATGTCCCGCTCGGTCGGCGCGTCAAGGATCAAACGGTCTGTTTCGAGTCGCACCACGTCCATGGCTTCAGCCTACTGGCCGGTCGTCGCCCCCGCTCGGGTGCACAATTCAGCCTTCCCTCCTTTCGGCGGCTGGTCCTGCCCGGGTTTCCGGGGGGTCGGGGCAGTCGGCAGCTCGGTCAGGAGGAGTTGTGCGCACCGGACCCGGGAGACCCCGGCTCCTCCACAGGTCCGCCGCGCCGGTCGTCTTTCCACGAACAGGGAAGTGCCCGGCCGGCAGTGGGTCGACGCCACCATCCTCAGAGGGTGAGCTATCTGCGGACCTTTTCTCAGAACGGAATCCTGATCGCGAGTCGCGACGAGCTCCTTGCCGGCGGGGCTCGCGGTCGGACACTGACTCGGGATGTCCGATCCGGGCGCCTCGTCCGGGTGTATCGCGACCACTACGCCCTTGCCGGTACGCCCGAGCACATCCTTCGAGCTGTGCGGGTCGGTGGTCGCCTAGCCTGTGTCTCGGCGCTCGCCGATCGGGAGGTCTTCGTCTTTCGCCATCACCCAGGGCATGTTCACGTCGAGCGGGGTTCCTCGCGTCTGCGGAGTCCATCGGATAGCCGCGCGCCCCTGCCGAAAGGCGACGGTCTGTCGAAAGGAGATGGCCGAGAGGGGATCGAACTACACTGGCGGCCGCTTCTTCGGCCCGGCGACGCGTCGGCTCATGCGGTGAGTCCGACGGATGCTGTTGCCCAGGCAATACGCTGCCAACCGCCGCGGATGGCGGTTGCAACGCTTGACAGCGCGCTCAACCGGCGGATCATCGGGCCCGACGATGTGCGCCTTATCTTCGACGCACTGCCGCACCGGTTCGAGCCGATCCGCTCGCTCAGCGACGGCAGGGCGGAGGCGGGTTCTGAGACGATCCTGCGCCTGCTCGTGAGGGCCGCCGGCCTGGAATTCGACATCCAGGTCTTCATCGACGGTGTCGGCAGGGTCGACATGCTGATCGAGGGATGCCTCGTCGTCGAGGCCGACAGCAGGGCCTATCACTCGGCCACCGACAGGTACATCACCGATCGCACCCGCGACACCACGCTCGCCATGCTGGGGTATCTGTCGCTGAGGCTTCTCTACGAGGACATCATGTTCCGGCCGGAGCGCGTAGTGGCCGCAATCCTGGGATTGTTGCGGGCGCGCACCGGCTTCCGTTCGGTCATCGTCTGAGCGCGGGCGGGCTAGGGTCCGCGCACAATTCCGTCTCGGTGCCGCTCAGGTAGCTGCCGCAGCCCGCCGTTCCGCCGGGCAGCCGCGGCACGGGCTCGGTTTGGAGGAGTTATGTGCGCCGGGTCGCCAAGGGCAGACACGAACGGCCGCGCTCCCAGGCTTTCGCACAGCGATGGTCCAAGCGGCTGCAGCCCGCACACAATTCAGTCTTGGCGGTGGGACCGCCGGTTCCACCGGCCGCCGTTCCGCCGGGCAGCCGCCGCGCGGGCTCGGTTTGGAGGAGTTATGTGCGCCCGGCTACCGCAGCAGCCCGACCCGCTCGTACGCGACAGCGAGGGTCTTCTCCGCCTGTTCGTTCGCTTTCGCAGCGTTGACCGCAAGCAGGCGGTCGAGCTCCGCCGGGTCGTCGAGCAGTTCGAGGGTACGGGCCCGCACCGGCTCGAACACGCTGTTGACCGCTTCGACGACCCCCTTCTTGAGGTCGCCATAGCCGCGACCGGCGTACTCGTCGACGATCGCGTCAATGGAACGCCCGGACATCGCCGAGAAGATCGTCAGGAGATTCGACACACCAGGCTTCGCCTCCCGGTCGAAGCGGATGCTCGCATCGTCGTCGGTCACCGCCCGCATGATCTTCTTCGCGTTGACCTTGGGGTCGTCGAGAACCTTGATCAGGCCTGCCTCGCTGTCGGCCGACTTGGACATCTTCGCGTCCGGGTGCTGGAGGTCGTAGATCTTCGCGGTCTCCTTGAGGATGACCGGCTCCGGCACGACGAACGTGTCTCCGAACCGGCTGTTGAACCGGCCGGCGAGGTCACGAGTCAGCTCCAGGTGCTGGCGCTGGTCTTCGCCGACGGGCACCACGTCGGTCTGGTACAGCAGGATGTCCGCTGCCATGAGCACCGGGTAGGTGAACAGTCCGACGGTGGTCGAATCGGCGCCGAACCGCGCGGATTTGTCCTTGAACTGGGTCATCCGCCCGGCCTCGCCGAAGCCGGTGATGTTGTTGAGAACCCAGGACAGCTGGGCGTGTGCCGGCACGTGGGACTGCACGTACAGCGTGCTCTTCGACGGGTCGATCCCGGCGGCGATGTACTGCGCAGCGGTCGAGCGGGTGCGCGCCCGCAGCTCGTCCGGGTTCGGTGAACTCGTCAGGGCGTGCAGGTCGACCACACAGTAGTAGGCGTCGTACTCCTCCTGCAGCGCAACCCACTGCTGGAGCGCCCCGACCACGTTCCCGAGGTGGAGCGAATCGTTCGAGGGCTGCATACCTGAGAACAGGACGGGCTTGGTCATAGCGGAAATCCTTTTATCGTTGCCGCGTGGGCGGCGAAGTGAGGCGAAAGTTGGGTGGCGGACGCCCGGAGGGCTCAGACCGCGTAGTCGACGACAACCGGAGCGTGGTCGGACCATCGCTCGGCGTGGCTGGCAGCCCGGTCGACGCGATAGTCGACGACAGTGGCCGCGAGTGCCGGGGTTGCGACGTGGTAGTCGAGACGCCAGCCGGTGTCGTTGTCGAACGCCCGTCCGCGCTGCGACCACCAGGTGTACGGTCCGTCGATCTCTCCCGCCCAGGCCCTGCCGACATCGACCCAGCCGAGGCCCTGGCCGACCGATCCGTCGACACCGGTGACTTCAGCACCCTTCGGCCCGAAGAACCGGTCGAAGTACGCGCGTTCCTGGGGCAGGAACCCGGCGTTCTTGACGTTGCCCTTCCAATTTTTGATGTCGAACTCGCGGTGGCCGACGTTGAGGTCTCCGAGGACGACGGCGTACGGGGAGTGCTCAGCGAGTTGCGGCATCCGCTCGGTCATGGCATCCAGGAACAGGTACTTCTCCACCTGCTTCGGGGTGTCGACCGCACCAGAGTGCACATAGGTGGAGACGACGGTGATGATCGAACCGTTCACGTCGTAGTCGGCTTCGAGCCAGCGCCCCGCACTGTCGAAATCAGCCGCGCCGAGTTCCACCCGGTGGATGGATGCTTTCGCCCGGCTCAGCAGGGCGACTCCCGCCCGGCCCTTCGCCGTTGCCGGGTCGTGGAGGATGTCCCACTCAGGCCCGAAGAGCCCCTCGAGGTCGCTGGTTGCCGCACGGACCTCCTGCAGGGCAAGGATGTCGATCTTCGCCTCTTCGAGCCAGTCACCCATCCCCTTGCGGAACGCGGCGCGAACTCCGTTCGTGTTGACGGAGGCGATGCGGACGGTACTGGGTGACGACATGAATCCAGCTTAGATCAGGGCACCGACGCCAGCCGCAGGCTGCAAAACGTCACGCGGGTCGCCCAAATGCGGGTCAGGGGGCAGAATAGGAGCACAGGTTCGTGCGCCCGCTCGCAGGGGAGTCGCCTGCACCGTTTTCTCAAGGGGGACCGTGAACACAGCAGAACACGACCGGCCGTCGTATCGCTACGCGATGACGAACACGGGGACGCCCTGGATCTACATCGTTGGAGAGAAACTCCTGGTGGCGCTCCGGACCCCATCCGAACCGGCGATCGTCGAACAGCTGTGGTCACTGGTGACCTCGTCTTCGACCACGTTCGATGATGCCCTCCGGGTGATCCCGAACACGTCGGGCGGCCAGCCGGCATCCTTCGTCGCACTTGAGCGTTCTGGAGCAGACGGGGACACGATGAAACTCCTCGTCCACGGCGAAGCCGTGGTCGACGCCCACGCCGGGGGTACCTGGACCCGCATCACGAGCGGCGACAAGCCGTGGCACCGCGACGAACTGAGCGGCGTTGAAGCGGTCGCAGCCGGCGGGCTCACCGGCGAGCCCGGCGCTGCCGTCTCCGGGGTGTCCTTCCCGCTCGGCTCGGGAGTCATCGTCGCCAATCGCATCGACTGGGTTGCCGACCCGGAAGCTGTCGCGGTTTCCCCGGTGCGGAGGGATGCCACCGCTCAGGCTCCCGCGCCTACGGTTGCCGGGCCGCCGACAACCAGGGGCACGTCGGCCGTCCCGCCCGCGCAGTCGCATTTCCGCCCGTCGCCCGCCGAGACGAATACGATCATCCGTCCACCGGTGCAGCGTGTCCGGCCGGAGGACGACCCGGCGATGCGCCACGACGGCGAGACGGTGCTCCGTCGCGACATCGCCCCGCCCATCCAGGACGAGACGGTGCTCCGGGAGTCGCCGCTGGTCCCCAACGACCCGAAAACCCTTCTGTACGGGTTCCGTATCAACGGCGGGCAGGCCTACCCGCTGGATGCCGTCCACTACTTCGGCAGGAACCCGCGCCAGCCGCGCATCCCGCTTCCGGATCCCTCTCGGCTCGTGCCGGTGGTTTCCGGGTCCAAGTCGGTTTCGGCGACCCACCTGGAGATCAAGCAGATCGGCGACTCGATCGTCGCCACTGACCTCAAATCCACCAACGGCACCTCGATCATCCCGCCGAACGGTCACTGGCGGCGTTTGCGCCAGGGCGAGTCCGTCGTCGTCGCCCCCGGCACGTTTATCGACATCGGTGACGGCAACGTCATCGAGATCTTGCCCCCCTGGCCGGGGGTATAGCCCTTCAGGGCCTCTGTTTACACTGGGGAGGGTAGGGGATCGGAGATCGTCCTGCATGTGCACCTTCCCCTCCATACTCTCAAGGAAGGGAAAGCCGTGCCCCGCCGCCTGCCATCGCAACCGCCGCAGCTGCCCGGATTTTCCTTCGTGCGCATTCTCGGCTCGGGTGGGTTCGCCGACGTCTTCCTCTACGAACAGGACAACCCGCGGCGCCAGGTGGCAGTCAAGGTGATGCTCAGCGAATACGTCACCGCCGACGTGCGGCGGATGTTCCAGGCCGAGGCGGACCTGATGGCCCAGTTGAGCGCGCACCCCGCCATCCTGACGGTGTACCAGTCGGGTGTCGCCGCAGACGGCCGACCCTACCTCGTCATGGAACTGTGTTCGTCGTCAATCGGCCAGCGCTACCGCGACGAGCCGCTCTCGGTCTCTGAAGCACTCCGCATCGGGATCAAGGTCGCCAGCGCGACCGAGACCGCGCACCGCGCAGGGGTGCTCCACCGCGACATCAAACCGTCGAACATCCTCATGACCGCGTACGGTAACCCGGTGCTCAGCGACTTCGGGATTGCAGGAACGGTGGGTGAGCACAACCCGGATGAGACGGTCGGGATGTCGATTCCCTGGTCGGCGCCCGAGGTGCTCCACAGCGAAACCAACGGCACCGTCGCCAGTGAGGTGTACTCGCTCGCCGCGACCATCTATTCGCTTCTCGCCGGGCGCGCGCCGTTCGAGATGCCCTGGCAGAGCAACACCTCCGCAGACCTCATTTCCCGAGCCAGCAAGGGTAAGCCCCAACCGATCGGTCGCGACGATGTGCCCGACCGGCTGGAACGTGTGCTCGCCCGGGCGATGTCGCGCCGCCCCGAGGCCCGCCCGCAGTCCGCGATGGAACTGATTCGTGAATTGCAGGCCATCGAAATGGACCTCGGCCTTCCGCCGACCCAACCCGATGTCGCTGTGGACGATTGGGCTTTCAGCCCGGTTCACGACGCCGGCGACCGAACCAGGGTGAACCCGATCCGCACCGTCGAACCCGGTCGAAAGCGCAGGCGTACACCGGGGGACGCTGCGCGGCAGCCGGGATCGACACGACTGGCCACCGCCGAGGCAACTCCGCTCAGTGACCGCAGCGCCAAGCGGAGTGCCCCGCCGTTGGGCCGCTCGTTCATGCTGGCCGTTGTCGCCTGTTCAGCGCTCGTGGTGCTCTTGGCCGTGACGACGGTGTTCGTCGTCGTGCGGCTCACACCGGGAAGCGGCATCCCCACCGTGACGAACATCACCGCCGAGATGCAGAATTCGAGCGTTGAGTTCCGCTGGGCGGACCCGGGACTGGACAGCGCCGATTCGTACGAGATTCGTCCGTCAAGCGGAACCCCGAGCATCCAGCGCGCCGCCCAGTTCACCATCGACGGAGCCGCCGGTGAGCGGGTCTGTGTCACGGTCCTCGTGAATCGTGAAGGGAAGCTCGGGCCCCCGAGCGCCGAGAAGTGCGTCGACATTCCTGAGGAAAGCGGAGAATGAACCGGCAGTGGTTCCGATCCCGGCGCTCCCTCCTCGCCACTCTCACGAGTGGCACCATCATCTGCGCCGTCATCGCTACCATCGCCACCGTTTCGTCCGGCTACCGGGCGCAGCAGTTCGACCTCGGCGACGGCGCCGTGTGGGTGGTCAACCAGGAACGACAGGCCATCGGCCGCGCCAACACGCAGGTTTTCGAACTGAACGCGGGGATCGAAGCCGACTCCGAACAACTTGACGTACTGCAGGAGGGCGAAACCGTCCTGCTGCTCGACGCCGGACTGAGCTCGCTCGGCATCGTCGACCCGGCGACGGCCAAGGTGGTCGAGAGCGTCCCGCTCCCGCCAGGCACGACGGATGTCCGGCTCGCGGGCGGCAGGGTGACGATCATCGCCGACGGGGACGTCTGGCTGATCCCCGTCGGCGACCTGGAGATCTTCGACGCGGAGGCCGATCCGACCCTGTCGTTCGGGCCGGGAACGATCGGCTCCGTCGCCCCGGACGGTGAGCTCTTCGTCTTCTCCCCGGACGCATCCGAGCTGTACCGGGTCCCCGCAGACGAGGACACGGTCCGCGGGACGACACGCGTCACCCTTGGGGACACCGCGGGCGACTTCCAGCTGAGCTCGGTCGGTTCCGAACCGGTCCTGCTCGACGGCGCCAGCCGCCGGCTCATCGTCCGCGGCAATTCGATCGTCCTCGGCGATGCTGCCGCACCCGTGCTGCCGCAGCCGGCAGCGACCGGCTCCGCCGTTCTCGTCGGGGTCGACGGCGGGCTCTTGTCCGTTCCCCTGTCGGGAGGCGAACCAGCTGACGTGCTCAGCGGCACCGAGGGTGAGCCGGTTCGGCCCATCAGCATTGGCGGTTGCGAATACGCGGCATGGTCGGGCGGCCAGGTGTTCGAACGGTGCGGGAACGATACGAGTGAGACCTCGATCGGATCCCCGGTGGGCACGGGCATGCAATTCCGCGCCAACGGCACGCATGTCGTGCTCAACGACGGTGCATCGGGAGCATCCTGGGCGGTGCAGGCCGAGAACCAGCTCATCGACAACTGGGACGATCTCATCGACGTCAACGAAGACGAGCAGAAGGTCGATGACACCCAGGAAGACACCCCACCGGAATACGAGCAGACCCAGGTCCCACCGACCGCTGTGCCTGATGCGTTCGGTGCTCGCGCCGGGCAGACCTCGCCTCTTCCCGTGCTGCTGAATGACATCGACGCCAACGGTGACGTGCTGATGATCGACAGGTTCACCGACCTCGATGAGTCTTTCGGCCGGCTCGAGCTCGTGAACAATGCCCAGCAACTGCAGGTGACGCTCCGCCCGGATGCCGTCGGGGAGGCGCAGTTCGAGTACACGATCACCGACGGCCGTGGCGGTTCGTCGACGGCGGAGGTCACCGTCACCGTGAAAGGCGCGGACGAGAATGCCCCGCCTGAGCAGGTGCGCACGTCGAAGGCGTCGGTCGCCGAAGGCGGTCGGCTGACGACACAGACCCTCGGGGACTGGGTCGACCCGGACGGCGACCCGTTCTACCTGACCCAGGCGAGCATCCCCGCCCCCGACCAGGTGCAGTTCACCCCGGACGGCACCCTCATCTACACGGACTCCGGCAGCGGCGAAACGCTGAAGGAGATCGGCCTCGTGGTCTCAGACGGCACGGCAGACGGGGTCGGAAGCTTCGCGGTCACGGTGTACCCCGCAGGCGAAGTACCGATCATCGCCGAACCTTTCGCCGTACTCGCTTACGCCGACCAGGACGTGCTCGTCTCGCCGATGTCGCATGTCCGTGGCGGGTCCGGCCCGCTTCGGCTGGTCAACGTTCCAGCCAAAGAGGGAGCGGCAATCACACCGGACTACGACGACGGCACCTTCCGGTTCTCGAGCTCCCAACCTCGTACCCACACCATCGAATACGCCGTGACCGACGGCAACCGCACCCAGAGCGGGTTCGTTCGCATCGACGTGATCGCACCGCCGGATGCCGGCGCCCCGCCGGTCACGGTCCCGCACACCGCGTACATCAGGGAGCAGAGCACCGAACGGGTCGACGTGCTCGCCGGTGATTTCGATCCAGCAGGTGGAGTCCTCGTCGTCACCGGAGTGCTCAATGTTCCCGCCGAGTCCGGCCTGCGGGTCGAGATCCTGGAGCAGCGGATACTGCGGGTCACGCTGACCACGCCGCTCGACGCCCCCGTCTCGTTCAACTACCGGGTCTCGAACGGAACCAGCGAAGCGCAGGGCACGGTCACGGTGATCCAGATCCCCACACCGGACGTCCGCCAGCCGCCGGTCGCATACCCGGACTCGGTATCGGTGCGTGTCGGGGACGCCATCGACATCCCCGTCCTCGACAATGACACGCATCCGGACGGAGACACGCTGAGCCTGAGTCCGACTCTGAGTGCGAACCTTCCCTCGAACGCCGGGCTGCTCTTCACCTCCAATCGTGTGTTGCGCTACCTCGCGCCGGACAAGCCGGGCAACTTCACCGCCTCCTACCGGGCGCTCGCGCCTGACGGGCAATGGGCCGACGCGACAGTGACCCTGAATGTGCGGGAGATCGATGCCGCCTCCAACGCTGCGCCTGTTCCCGAGACGGTGACCGCCCGCGTGCTGAGCGGGGAACGGGTGCGGATACCCATCCCGCTTTCCGGCATCGACCCCGACGGTGACTCGGTCCAGCTCGTCGGCCAGGCGTCGAACCCTGAGAAGGGGTTCGTCGTCGGCACAGGGAAGGACTGGTTCGATTACGAGGCCGGCGCCTACTCGACCGGTACGGACAGTTTCAGCTACACCGTTATCGACACGCTCGGGAGCCAGGCCACCGGCACCGTGCGCATCGGCGTCAGTGCGAAACTCGACGGCTCACGCGCTCCGATCGCCGTGGCCGACGAAGTGGTCACAAGGCCGGACAAGACGGTCGCCGTCCGGGTCCTCGCCAACGACTCCGATCCAGACGGTGGCGCCCTCAGCGTGACCTCCGTCGAACCGACCGGCGACGGCGCAACAGCCACAATCGACGGGGACCTCGTGCGGGTGTCTGTGCCCGAAGGCGAGGGGCGGTACGGGTTCGTCTATGAGATCGAGAACGACGCCGGCAACACGTCGACGAACTTCATCACCGTCGTGGCAAGGGAAGACGCGCCCCTCGCCCGACCCGTAGCCGGCGACACCGTCCTCACCCTCGATGACATCCTGGAGAAGTCAGCCGTCGACGTCAACGTGCTCTCACGGGTGTTCTTCGCCGACGGCCCGGTGTCGAGCCTGCGGGTCTCGCTTCCCCTCTCCGACGGCTCCGCCGAGGTGCTCGAGAACAAGCGCGTACGGGTCCAGGTCGGCGACAAGTCCCAGATCATCCCGTTCAGGGTGAGCCGCCCGGATGACGACACCGTCAGCGCCATCGCGTTCATCTGGGTCCCAGGCCTCGACGACGCGCGGCCCCAGCTGGCAGCGGGTACGTCACCGATCACCGTCGTCAGCGGCGAACCGGTGAGGATCGACATCAACGACTACGTTGTCGCCGTCGGGCGGAAGGACGTCCGGTTGACGGATGCCGCCAAAGTGCGCGCATCCCACGCGAACGGTGACGAGCTGGTCACCGACAGCGACACCATCACCTACACGAGCGCCGAGCGGTATTTCGGCCCGGCATCCGTGTCGTTCGAAGTCACCGACGGGACGAGCGCAAGCGACCCGGACGGGCGCACAGCAACGCTGGTGCTGCCCATCACCGTTACCCCGAGGGACAACCAGCCGCCGGTCTTCACAGGAGGCGACGTCGACTTCGAACCGGGGCAGCAAAAAGTGATCGAGCTGACCAGGCTCACCACATACCCGTACGCGGACGACACCGACGAACTCGAGTATTCGATCCTCGACCCCCAGCCGACCGGATTCACGGCCGCCATCGCAGACCAGAGGCTGACCCTCACGGCCACGGAAGACATCCCGATCGGGGCGGAACGGGGCATCCTGATCGGGGTCAGGGACGCCGTGAACGAAGGCGTAGCCGGGCGGATCGTACTGAACATCACCCCGTCGACGAGACCGATCGCAGTTCCAGCGACCGACACCGTGATCGTGCAGCGGGGAACGACCGAGGTCGTCGACGTGCTTCAGAACGACGCTGCGACGAACCCGTTCCCCTCAACGCCGCTTCGGGTGGTCGGGGTCCGCGGCCTCGGCGGTGCGCTGCCGCCTGGGGTCTCCGTCTCGCCGAGCGCCGACAACCGCCAGTTGAGCATCTCCGTCTCGGCGGCGGCAACTGCTGCTGACACCGTGCTTCAGTACCAGGTGGCGGATGCCACGGACGACCCGTCGAGATACGCATGGGGAACCGTGCAGATCTCGGTGCAGGACCGGCCGGACCCGGTCGGGAACGTGCGGATCACCGCCTTCGGCGACCGGTCGGTCACGCTCGCGTGGGAGCCGGGGGCGGCGAACAACTCGCCGATCTCCGGCTTCAGCGTGGCGCTGTTCCGCGCCGGATCCGGCGAATCACTCGGAGTGACGACGTGCTCGTCGACGACGTGCGTCATTCCAACTCCCGGAAACGGGCGGGACAACGCCGTCAGGGCCGACGTCTCCGCGGTCAACGCGATCGGGGCATCCGACGCCCAGCAGACCCCTGAGCCTGTCTGGTCCGACGTCGTGCCCGCCGCACCGCAGAACCTCAGCACCGCGCCTCTCGACGGGGGACTCACGATCAACTGGGCACCGGTCGTCCCCGAACGCGGAAGTTCGGTCAAGACGTACGTACTCACCGTCGGCGGAGCAGCCCCCGTGAACGTCAGCCCGACCCGGTGTTCGTCGACGCTGTGTTCCGTCGACGTGTCGAGCCTCACCAACGGCTCGCAGGTGCCGGTTTCGGTGTCAGCCCGTAACGACGCATACCCCGCCCTGTCGACCTGGAACTCGTCGAGCGGCGTCGGGACCCCCTATGGTCCCCCCAAGGCAGGGGCGATCACGGTCAACGCCGACTCGGGAAGCGGATCGGCGACGGTCAGCTGGGATACTTTCGGTGCGAACGGCGACGCCATCGGCGGCTACTACGTCCAGCTGCTCGACGCGAACGCGTCGCCGACGGCGTGCACCGTGACCTCGCCGGCCCCGGGAACCGTGAGCCCGCCGGCCGGGGCTGGCGTCCTCGAGACGAGGCAGCTCGGCGGTGGGGCCACCTCGACGACCTTCACCGACCTGGCGGCACAACCGGACAGCACTTACCGGTTCGTGGTCTGGGGCTTCAACCGGGCCGGGTGTGCCGCGACCGAAACCGTCAGCGCAACACTGCGTCCGACGCCGCCGGCCGCAACGGCGGTGTCTGGTGAGATGCGCTGGACCAACGGGCAGCAGAACGTGTGGGACTACTACATCAGCTCCGTGACCCCCGGCGGCTACAGCTACGAAATCCGTACACCGGGCGGCACCTGGCAAACCTTCGACGGCTCGGGCTACCCGCGGGAGCTGCTCGGTGCATCATTCGGCGCCGCGGTGGCATTCGAGGTGAGGACAGTCAGCCAGTACGGTGACCTCCGCGTGGTGGGCCAGGGCTTCTCCGGCACCGCGCCATCCCCATCGATCAGTCTGGTTCCTGCCGGGCTGGATTATGCAGCCGACCTCGCCAGCTGGAGCTGGACGGGCAACCCGCCGAACGGCGACTACGGGGCGGAGTACGCGTGCGGCTCCGTCTCCGACCCGGCCATCGCCGGCGTCGCCGGCCCGAATTCCTGCACCCTCGCCACCGTGCCCGTTGAAGGACAGGCCTGGCTCGACGTCACCGTCCGGGTGGGCGACACCGCACTCGTCAAAAGGTATTTAGCGCCATGATGGTCTCTGCACACGCTCGCCACAGATTTGACCCGGAAGAGGCCACCCCTATGACGATGACCCCCGACCAAGCCACCTGGTTCGCCGGGATCTGTGACGAGCTTGTCGAGAACGTCGAGCAGGTTCTGCTCGGCAAAAATCACGTCATCCGCCTCTCGTTCACCGCTTTGCTCAGCCGCGGCCACCTGCTGCTCGAGGACGTACCCGGAACCGGCAAGACGTCGCTCGCCCGCGCCATGGCCGAAAGCATCGCCGGAACGTCGAACCGGGTCCAGTTCACCCCTGACCTGCTCCCCGGCGACATCACCGGGGTGAGCATCTATGACCAGCGCAGCGGGGAATTCGCCTTCCACCGCGGACCGATCTTCTCGAACATCGTGCTGGCCGACGAGATCAACCGGGCCAGCCCGAAGACCCAGTCCGCGCTTCTCGAGGTGATGGAGGAGCAGCACGTCACCGTCGACGGCGTCACACACGCCGTCGGGTCGCCCTTCATGGTCATCGCGACACAGAACCCGATCGAGCAGGCGGGAACCTACCGGCTTCCTGAGGCGCAACTGGACCGTTTCATCATGAAGACGTCGATCGGCTACCCCGATCACCAGTCCACCCTCCGGATCCTCGAAGGGTCGGATGCCGCGGAGAACGCGATTCTCAGCCCGGTGGCGTCCGCTGCGACCATCACCGAGATGACGCGCATGGCGACGACGGTGCACGTGGACGCGTCGATCAACGATTACGTCGCGCGCATCATCGAGGGCACGAGGACCGCGAGCGAGATCCGCCTCGGCGCCAGCGTTCGGGGTGCACTCGCGCTCGTCCGTACCGCGAAGACACTCGCCGCGGTTTCCGGCCGTTCGTTCGTCATCCCCGACGATGTGAAGGCGCTCGCCGACACCGTCCTTGCCCACCGGCTGATCCTCGACCCTGAAGCAGAGTTCGACGGGGTCAACCCGTCGAACGTCATTGCTCAGGTGCTCATCGACACACCGCCGCCCAGCGACAGCCAGGTGGCATAGGGCAACGATGGTCAACCGGAACATCGCAGGGGAGACGGCGCGGAGGAACGGATCCCGCATCGCCCGTGCCGATGCGCCGACCGTGCTCGGTGAAACCCAGCTGAGCAACGCGAGAACCCGGTTGGTCGGATCGCGTCAGGGCAGGCTGGCCGACACGGTCGTTGCCGTCGTCCGGTTCTGGCGACGGGCGCGACGCGTCGCGGCGCGCTGGTGGGACGCTCTCTCGGCCGTCGTCACTCCGCTCGGCTGGGGCATCGCGGTTTCCGTTGTGGTCGCGTTCCTCGTCGGGTACGGCCTCGGCTGGCTTGAACTGATCGCCGCGGGCTGGGCGGGACTGCTCGTCATCGCTGGGGCCGTTCTGTTTCTCATCGGCAGGACCTCGCATGACGCGGCGCTGACCGTTCCCGTGAACCGGGTGGTGGCAGGAGAAAACGCGGTTGGACAGCTCACGGTTCTCAACCCGACCCGGCGACTCTTGCCCGGTACGCGGATCGAGGTGCCGGTCGGTGAAGGGCTCGCCGACTTCCAGGTTCCGACGCTCGCCCCGTCCGGTCGGTACGAGGACCTGTTCACCGTCCCGGCGCTTCACCGCGGCGTCATCGCCGTTGGCCCCGTCCGCGCCGTGCGCGCCGACCCGATCGGCCTGGTTCGGCGGGAGCGGGAGTGGGACGAGCGGGTCGACCTGTTCGTTCACCCGCGTACCATTTCGGTCGCCAGCATGAGCACAGGCTTCGTCCGCGACCTCGAGGGCAACCCGACGAAGGACCTGACCTCGAGCGACGTGTCGTTCCACGCACTGCGCGAGTACATGCCAGGAGACGAACTCCGGAGCATCCACTGGAAGAGCACAGCACGAACCGGCCAGTACATGGTCCGGCAGTTCGAGGAGACGAGGCGCAGCCACCTCATGCTCGCGATCAGCCTCGCCGAAGAGGACTACGCGGGCGAGGAGGATTTCGAGATGGCGGTCAGCGTCGTCGGGTCGCTCGGCGTGCGCGCCATCCGGGACGGTCGGACGATCTCGGTCGTGGCCAGCGAATCGACCCCTGAATTCGCAAGTAAGCGCCTCCTCGCGGTGAAGAACATCGCTGCTGTGAGCACCTCACGACTGCTCGACGATCTCAGCCGGGTCGACCGGTCGGGAACCGCGCTCCCGCTGGCCGAACTCGCGCGTGTCGCCGCCGACTCGATCGCCGGGATCTCGCTCGCCTTCCTTGTCTGCGGTGCCGCGGTCCCGGTGGCATCGCTCCGCCACGCGGCCAGCCATTTCCCGCCAGGAGTCGAGGTCGTCGCGGTGGTCTGCGACCCCGAAATCGTACCGAGCTTCAAACGCGCCGGCGGGCTGACCGTGCTGCGGATCGGTTATCTCGAGGACCTTCAACAGTCGATGGCACGGGCCAGCGCATGACCTCGTGGGGACTACGGATTCCCGTCGCTGTTCTCTTCGCGGTGGCGTCGATCGCGATCGCGACCAGCGTCTGGTGGCCGGTCTACCAGACGCCGCAGTTCGTCGTGATGTGCGTCGGCGCGATCCTGTTCGGCACGCTGATCGCCCTGGCCGGCTGGCTGTTCCGGCTGTCGGGCATCGTGGTGCTCGGCATCACGGTCCTCGTGTACCTTGCCATCGGTGTACCGCTCACCATGCCGGACCGCGCGGTTGCCGGGCTCCTCCCCAGTCCTGACGCGCTGCTCGACCTGATCAAAGAAACGGCGACAGCGTGGAAAGAACTCATCACCATCCTCGTTCCGGTCGGGACCTACCAGGGCCTCCTGATCCCTGCGCTGTTCGCCATCCTCGGCACGACGGTGCTCACTGTGTCGATGGCGCTTCGGGTCGAGCGCGCGGAACTGGCGGTGCTCTGGCCGATCCTTCTCCTCGTGCTCGGGATCGCGTTCGGTCCAGAGGACCCGTGGTTCCCACTGGCCATCGGCCTCGGCCTCACCCTGGTGCTCCTCGGCTGGCTGATCTGGCTGCGAGGCACACGACATCGGGACCAGCTCCGCCAGCACACCGCGGTTGTGGCCAGCGTCGCACCGTCCAGGCGGGAACGCCGCCGCGCCGGCATCGTCGGAGCGATGAGCGCCGCACTCATCCTGGCGATCGCGATCAGCGGTGGTGCGGTCCTGGCATCCGCTCTTCCGGCCGACACGCCGCGCAACGTTCTCCGTAGCAACATCGAGCAGGATTTCGACCCCCAGGACTACCCCAGCCCGCTCTCGGGGTTCCGGCGCTACCTGCTCCCAGACCTCGCCAGCCAGCCCATGCTCAGGGTCAGCGGAATCCCGCAGGACGGACGCGTCCGCCTCGCAACACTCGATACGTACGACGGCGTGGTGTACAGCGTCGGAGGGCCGGAGAGCGCGTCCGCGTCCGGCACATTCGTCCGGGTGCCGCACCGGCTGGAGCAGGCGGCGCGCGGTGAACGGGTCTCGATGACCGTTGTGATCGACGGTTTGTCGGGCGTCTGGGTTCCCGGTGCAGGACACCTCGCCGAGATCCGGTTCACGGGGGAGAACCGTGCCGAGCTCGCCGACAGGTTCTTCTACAACGACGTCACCGGGTCTGGTGCCGTTCTCAGCGGACTGGCGAAGGGCGACGGATACCGGCTGACGTCGGTCGTGACGCCGATGCCCTCCCAGGCGGAACTCTCGGACATCCGCCCGGGGACCGCCGAACTGCCGCCATTCGACGGAGCTCCCGGTGCGCTCACCGACCGCCTTTCCGACTACACCGACGGGATCACCACACCAGGCGCCCAGCTCGTGGCCATGCTCGATGGCCTGAAAACCGACGGCTACATCAGCCACGGGGTCGGTGCAGACGAACCGCCCAGCCGGTCGGGTCACGGCATCGACCGTATCGAAGAACTCTTCACGAGCCAGCCGATGGTCGGCGACGCAGAACAGTACGCCGTCGCTGCCTCCCTGATGGCGCGTGCACTCGGTTTCCCTGCTCGCGTCGTCGTCGGGTTCCTCTCGCCCCAGCCGGATGCCACCGGCATCGTGACGCTGAGCGGCAGAGACATCAGCGCCTGGGTCGAGGTGCAGGACTCCTCCGGACGGTGGCTGAGCGTCGACCCAGTTCCCGCCGCGCGCGAGATCCCTGAGAAGCAGCCCGAAGAGCCGCAGAAGGTCTCCCGTCCGCCCGCCATCGTCCAGCCGCCCGTCGACGAGGACGACGATGAGATCGAGCAGGTGCCGCCGGCCGACAGCGAACAAAACGACGACGTCGCCGCGAACCCGTTCCTCGCGGCGCTGCTGCTCGTCGCCCAGATCGGCGGCAGTCTTCTCCTGGTGATCGCGCTCATCGCCGCTCCGTTCCTCGCAGTCGTCGCCGCCAAGGTCCGGCGCAGGACGCTGAGGCGCAGGCGACCGCACCCGGCCGATCGAATTCGGGGCGGCTGGCAGGAGTTTGCGGACTCGGCGCTCGACTACGGGCTGGAACCGCCGCCCTCAGCGACACGGAGGGAAGTCGCCCGTGCCGTTGGCGGTAAGCGTGCCTTCGCCCTGGCATCCGTCGCCGACCGCGCGACGTTCTCGATCGAACGCCCCAGCCACGAAGATGCCGACCGGGTCTGGGCGGCTGTCGACGACCTGCGGCGCTCCCTCGCCACCGGGCGTACCCGGCGCCAGCGGTTCCGTGCGGCGAGTTCACTCCGATCGCTGCGCACCCGTCGGCGCTGAGCCCGCTGGGCGTCACTCCGCGATAGGGTCGAACTCAATCCGGAAGGAGCGTTCATGCGGTTACAGGGAGTCGGCGTCGGGCGTGGCATCGCCCACGGCCCCATCGTCCGCATGCCGGATCCGATTCCTGAACCAGGCACGGGGCACCGCGCCGCCGACGCGGACACCGAGTTCGACCGTGCGATGGATGCCCTCAAGGGTGTTGCCGCCGACCTCTCTGAACGCGCCGAACGGGCCGGCGGTGAAGCCAAGGGAGTGCTCGACGCCCAGTCGATGATGGCGCAGGACCCAGCCCTCCTCGACGACGTCCGTTCGCGGATCTCAACGGGGCGCACGGCGGAGCGGGCGGTCTTCGAAGCGTTCCATGGCTTCCAGCAGATGCTCATCTCGATGGGTGGTTACATGGCCGAACGGGCCGCCGACCTCGGCGACGTCTCGCAGCGCACCATCGCCCAGCTGAACGGCGTCCCGGCCCCTGGGGTGCCCGAGGTGAACCATCCGTTCGTCCTCGTGGCCCACGATCTTGCGCCGGCGGATACTGCAGCCCTGGACATCACCAAAGTGCTCGGACTGGTTACCATCGGGGGAGGGCCGACCTCGCACACCGCGATCCTCGCCCGGTCGAAGGCCATCGTCGCCGTGGTCGGGGTGGCGGATGCCGGGGCGCTCGTCGACGGGACCCAGGTCCTCGTTGACGCGTCGGACGGCAGCGTGATTCTCGACCCGACCGCCGACGATGTTGCGGCGGCAGAGCAGCGGCTCGCCGCAAGCCGGGTGGAGGCGCCGATCGGTCCCGGGAAGCTTGCCGACGGAACAGACATCCCGTTGCTGGCGAACATCGGACGCCCGTCCGACATCGCTGATGCGTTGCTGCGCGGCGCTGAGGGTGTCGGGCTGTTCCGGACCGAGTTCATGTTCCTCGGCACCGAAACCGCGCCAACCGTGGCGGAGCAGCAGGAGCAGTACCGGACCGTGTTCGCCGCCTTCGGCGGTAAGAAGGTGACCGTGCGCACCCTCGACGCCGGGTCGGACAAGCCGCTCGCGTTCCTCTCAACCGGGCATGAGGAGAACCCCGCCCTCGGGCTTCGCGGCATTCGCGCTACCCGGGCTCATGAAGAAATCCTCCGGGACCAGCTCACGGCGATCGCCGCAGCGGCAGCTGAAACCGACGCCGATGTCCAGGTGATGGCCCCGATGGTGGCGGATGCCGCCGAGACCGAATACTTCGTCACCCTCGCCCGATCTCTCGGGATCCCCGTCGCCGGGGTGATGGCCGAGGTGCCGTCGTGTGCCCTCGTAGCCGGCCAGGTGCTCGGCATCGCCGATTTCGTGTCGATCGGCACCAATGACCTCACCCAGTACACCCTCGCGGCGGATCGGCTGCTGGGCAGCGTCGCCGCCTACCAGGACCCGTGGCATCCGGCTGTCCTCCGACTGGTGAAACTGCTCGGGGACGCCGGCATCCAGTCCGGCCGACCGGTCGGCGTGTGTGGGGAGGCTGCGGCAGACCCGATGCTGGCTGTCGTGCTCGTCGGCCTCGGCGCCACGAGCCTGTCGATGGCGCCCTCAGCGCTTGCCGATGTGCGCACCGAGCTGCGCCAGCACACCCTTGAGCATGCGCGGGCCCTCGCCGTCCGCGCGCTCGACGCGGCGAGTGCCGCCGAAGCACGGGCGGTCGTCCGCGACTGAGGTTGTGCATGGACCCGGCGTCGATTGGTCCGAAAGGGTTGTTGGTCGGAACCCGGGGTGACCTCTTGGGCCCATTCGGGTTCGGCGAGTGACCCGTTGGGACCGATCGGGAGCGTCGAGCCCCGAGCCCGAGCTCACGAACGACGAACCCCCCGCTCCATCGGGAGAGGGGGGTTCGACAAACATATTGTGCGAGCGGAAGCTACGGCTTGCCCCGCATGATGGCCTGCTTGACCTCTGCGATCGCCTGGGTGACCTGGATGCCTCGCGGGCAGGCATCCGTGCAGTTGAAGGTCGTGCGGCAACGCCACACGCCCTCTTTGTCGTTGAGGATGTCGAGGCGCACCTTGGCGGCATCATCGCGCGAGTCGAAGATGAACCGGTGCGCGTTGACGATCGCCGCCGGACCGAAGTACTGGCCGTCGGTCCAGAAGATGGGGCACGACGAGGTGCACGCGGCGCAGAGGATGCACTTGGTGGTGTCATCGAACCGGGCACGGTCGGCGACGGACTGGATCCGCTCCTTGCCCGCACCGGGCTTCGACGAGGGGATGAGGAACGGCTGCACCTCGCGGAAGGACTCGAAGAACGGGTCCATGTCGACGATGAGGTCCTTCTCGAGCGGCAGGCCCTTGATCGCTTCGACGTAGATCGGCTTCGAAATGTCGAGGTCCTTGATCAGCGTCTTGCAGGCGAGGCGGTTGCGGCCGTTGATGCGCATCGCATCCGAACCGCAGATGCCGTGCGCGCAGGAGCGGCGGAACGTCAGCGAACCGTCCTGCTCCCACTTGATCTTGTGCAGCGCGTCGAGGATGCGGTCGGTGGCGAACATCTCGACGTCGTAGTCGACCCACTTCGGCTGCTCGTCGACCTCGGGGTTGTACCGGCGCACGATGAGCGTGACGGTGAACGATTCGATGACCTCAGGCGTCGGAGCCGGCGCGGCCTCGTCAAGAACGGCTGTGGACATCTCAGTACTTCCTCTCCATCGGCTGGTAGCGCGTCATCACGACAGGCTTCCAGTCCAGGCGGATGTGATCGGCGGCATTCGACGAATGCGGGTCACCGGTCAGGTACGCCATCGTGTGCTTCATGTAGTTTTCGTCGTCACGATCCGGGTAGTCGTCACGCATGTGGCCGCCGCGGCTTTCCTTGCGGTTCCGCGCGGAGAACACGACGACCTCGGCGAGGTCGAGCAGAAAGCCCAGCTCGACGGCTTCGAGCAGGTCGGTGTTGTACCGGCGGCCCTTGTCCTGAACTCCGATGTTCCGGTACTTCTCACGCAGCTGGTGGATGGTCTCGGTGACCTCGGCGAGCGACTCGTCGGTGCGGAACACCTGGGCCTTCTTGTCCATCTCCTCCTGCAGCTCCCGGCGGAGAACAGCGATCCGCTCGGTGCCCGGGTTGTTGCGGATGCCTTCGATCGCGTCGCGCACCGTCTTCGCGGGGTCCTCAGGGAGAGGGAGGAACTCCGCCGTCTTCACGTAGGCGACGGCGTTGTTGCCCGCGCGCTTTCCGAAGACGTTGATGTCGAGCAGCGAGTTGGTGCCGAGTCGGTTGGAGCCGTGCACAGAGACGCAGGCGCATTCGCCGGCGGCGTAGAGGCCTGGCACGACCGTCGTGTTGTCGCGGAGCACCTCGGCGTTGTTGTTGGTCGGGATGCCGCCCATCGCGTAGTGCGCTGTCGGCATGACCGGGACGGGCTCGGTGACCGGGTCCACACCGAGGTAGGTGCGGGCGAACTCCGTAATGTCGGGAAGCTTGGTCTCGAGGACCTCGGCCCCGAGGTGGGTGCAGTCGAGGTAGACGTAGTCCTTATTGGGGCCGGCGCCGCGGCCCTCGGCCACCTCCTTGACCATGCAGCGGGCGACGATGTCACGCGGTGCGAGGTCCTTGATGGTCGGGGCGTAACGCTCCATGAACCGCTCGCCGCTTGCGTTGCGGAGGATCGCTCCTTCACCGCGGGCGCCCTCGGTGAGGAGGATGCCGAGCCCGGCGAGGCCGGTCGGGTGGAACTGGAAGAACTCCATGTCTTCGAGCGGCAGCTTCTTGCGCCAGATGATCCCGACGCCGTCACCGGTGAGGGTGTGCGCGTTGGAGGTCGTCTTGAAGATCTTGCCGAATCCGCCGGTGGCGAAGATGATCGCCTTGGAGTGGAAGACGTGAAGGTCACCGGTGGAGAGCTCGTAGGCGACGACGCCTGCGGGCTGCTCGACGCCGTCGACGTCGCTCATGATCACGTCGAGCACATAGAACTCGTTGAAGAAGTTGATGCCGAGTCTCACGCAGTTCTGGAACAGCGTCTGCAAGATCATGTGACCGGTACGGTCAGCGGCGTAGCAGGCGCGGCGAACCGGCGACTTGCCGTGGTCTGACGTGTGCCCGCCGAACCGGCGCTGGTCGATCTTGCCCTCGGGCGTGCGGTTGAAGGGGAGACCCATGTTCTCGAGGTCGATGACCGCGTCGATGGCCTCTTTCGCGAGGATCTCAGCCGCATCCTGGTCGACGAGGTAGTCGCCGCCCTTGACCGTGTCGAAGGTGTGCCACTCCCAGCTGTCCTCCTCGACGTTGGCGAGGGCGGCCGCCATGCCGCCCTGCGCCGCTCCGGTGTGGGAGCGCGTCGGGTAGAGCTTCGAGATCACCGCGGTCTTCGCGCCGGGACCGGCTTCGATGGCCGCGCGCATGCCGGCGCCGCCGGCGCCGACGATCACGATGTCGAACTGGTGGTAGTGCACTCCATCGATGATGGTGGAGTCGCTTGGGTCCTGAGTCACAGATGCATCCAAAATATTTCAGTTACTCGTTACGCAGCGCAGAACGAGGGGAGGAGGTCAGCGGGCTGTCCGATCGGGCACGGCTCGAACGTGAAGACGACGAGGGTGCCGAGGAGGATGAGGATCGCGACGGCCGCGAGGATCGCCAGCTTGAGGGCTGCACGGAATTTCGGGCCGCGGGCGTAATCGTTGACCAGGGTGCGCATGCCGTTGCCGCCGTGGATGAGTGCGAGCCACAGCATGGCGACATCCCACCACTGCCAGAACGGGTCGGCCCACTTGCCGCCGACGAACGCGAAGTCGATGGCGCTGACGCCGTCGCCGACGATCAGGTTCATGAACAGGTGGCCGAAGATCAGAACCACGAGCACGACACCGGAGACGCGCATGTAGATCCAGCCCCACTTCTCCCAGTTCACGCCCTTCTTACGGGCGGGACGGAGCGGGGTGCGGGGAGCGTCGAGAGTTGCAGACATTGTGCTTCCCCTCCTAGTGGCTGAAGACGTTGATGAGGTGGCGGGGCGTGAAGCCGAGCATGGTGATGACCCAGAGGGCGATCACCACATAGAACATCGCCTTCTGGTATCTGGTCCCCTTGGACCAGAAGTCGATGAGGATGATCCGGAGGCCGTTGAACGCGTGGAACACGATCGCTCCGACGAGGGCAACTTCGCCCAAGCCCATGATCGGCGTCTGGTAGGTGCCGATGACCGCGTTGTACGCCTCGGGCGACACGCGAACGAGCGCGGTGTCGAGGATGTGCACCAGAAGGAAGAAGAAGATGGCGACACCGGTGATGCGGTGCAGTACCCACGACCACATGCCCTCGCGCCCACGGTACAAAGTCCCTGACGGGCGTGGAGAGGTCGTGGAATCCAATGGTGGTGTTCTGGCAGTCTTCACTGACAACGAACGGCCCTCCCTGTTTTGAAAGCGTTCCTGGCCGCTGATGAGGCGGCCGTGCGTCACAACGGCGCGGCACCAGTCTAAGGTCCCGGGGCGTCGTTCCGCCGGTAAGGGGAGCCTAAGCATCTTGACGTCGAGATACCTCGGGCGTCGACAACCGCGAAACGGCCGTGCCGTACTCTGGGGCCATGACCAGTCCACTCGAACGCTTCTACAGTGTGATCCCTGCCGGTGGCATCGGATCGAGGCTCTGGCCGCTGTCGCGGGCGGATGCCCCCAAGTTCCTCCATGACCTCACCGGCTCAGGCAGCACCCTCCTGCGGGCCACCTGGGATCGGCTCGTGCCTCTCTCCGGCGAGCAGCGCATCATGGTCGTCACCGGGCGCGCTCACCGCGCCGCCGTCGAAGCCCAGCTTCCCGACCTTGCCGACCACAACGTCGTCCTGGAAAGCAACCCGCGCGACTCATCCGCAGCCATCGGTCTTGCCGCCGCGATCCTCGCCCACCGCGAACCCGACGTCATCATCGGGTCGTTCGCCGCGGACCACGTGATCCGAGGCGACCGCCTGTTCCGTTCCGCGGTGACCCAGGCCATCGCCGCCGCGGATGCCGGTTACATCACGGCGATCGGCATCCAGCCGACGGAGCCGGCGATCGGCTTCGGCTACATCCGTTGCGGCGCGGCGCTCGACGTGCGCGGCGCCGACTCGGCGCTCCTCGTCGACTCGTTCGTGGAGAAACCGAACCTCTCCACCGCCAAGAAGTACGTAGCAGGGGGCGCGCACCTCTGGAACGCTGGGATGTTCATCAGCCGCGCCGACGTGCTGCTGGAGGAGCTCGGCCGCAACCAGCCGGAGTTGCACGCAGGACTTGTCGAGCTGGCATCCGTCTGGGACGACCCGGCCACCCGCGGTCCCGCCGTTGACCGGATCTGGCCGACCCTGACGAAGATCGCCATCGACTACTCGGTTGCCGAACCTGCCGCCGCTGCCGGTCGTCTCGCCGTCGTGCCCGGTTACTTCGACTGGGACGACGTGGGCGATTTCGCGTCGCTCGCGAAGCTCAACTCTGGTGGGCGACAGACGGACCTCGCGATCCTCGGAGAGAACGCCCGCGTCCTGTCGGATGCGTCGAGCGGCATCGTCGTCAGCCAAACCAGCCGCGTGATCAGCCTGATCGGTGTCAAGGACATCGTCGTCGTCGATACGCCCGATGCTCTCCTGGTGACCACAAGCGCCAACGCCCAGCGGGTGAAGAGCGTCGTGGACGCCCTGAAGCTGTCGGGCAGGGATGACGTTCTCTAGCGCTCGTCCGATCGAGGCCCGTCCGGTCTAGGTGTACTGCACAGGGACGTTGGTTGAATCGGTGTGACGACTCGCTGTAGTTGCTGCGAATGAGGTGAGGACCTCCGGTTGCAGAGTGGGAGTTGCTTAGACAAACACTCTCGACAGCCAGGAGGTCCTCGATGTCCCACGCTAATGCTGCTCTAACTCCACGCCAACGACTTCGAGTGGCGCGGCTGATCATCGATCAGGGCTGGCCAGTCTCACAGGCCGCGAAAGCGTTCAACTGCTCCTGGCCGACAGCGAACCGGTGGGCCGAACGATACGCCGCGATGGGCGAGGCCGGGATGCAGGACCGGTCCTCGCGCCCGCACCGGATCTCGAACCGGACGTCGCCGG
>NZ_FOVM01000011.1 GCF_900115155.1 Mycetocola miduiensis | reverse complement strand
GAGGGTCGCGACCTGGTCGACGATCACCCGGGCATGACGAAGACTGATCTCTCCCTCGCGAAGAGCAGCCAATGTTGCCGGCAACCGGTCCATCAGCACAGCACTGTCATCGATCAACCGGCCCGCGGTGACCTCCGGGATGCGAAGCACCCCAGCCACCTCCGCGACGAACGAGCGCCGCACCATCTCCCGCTGCTGGGTTTCGGTCAGTTTCGACCCCACCGTGACCAGACCATGATTCGTGGTCTCCGCGATCCGGCGGGCCTGATCGAGGAACTCGACCTTCCACGCATCCTGCTTCGCCTCAATCCGGTCGATCATCGCGACCGCGTCCAGCATCGCACTGCAGGTCTCGGCAACCAGGGCCGGCAACGGCAACTCGTTCGCGGGCACTTCGCCGTCGCCGGTTTCATCTGGAGCATCGTTGCTTTCCATGCCACAAGTGAACACCCGACCACCGACATTGCTTCGAGCGGGCGAGTCACCGAAATCGCCTTCGTGTTCCCGGCAGTAACGCGGCGGTAACGCGGCAATTTCTACGGTGGCGTATTGGGCCGCACCCTTGTGGCGGCAGGGCTCAGACGGTGGACAGGAGCACGGTCATGGCTGCAGGCAAGAAGAACTTCTCGGAGGAACTCACCGGCTGGGAGGACGAAGAGGGCATCATCCACTCAGCGACCATCGAAAACGGGGAGGTCGGTCGCTACGAGGCGACTGCCCTGCCGAAGGATGCGGTCAGCGACGCTCCGATCGAGGAGAAGCGGACCGGCGAAGAGCTTATGGAGCCTCCAGACCCTCGGGACCCTCGGCAGAAAATCCATCCGCTGCTCCAGCGCTGGCTCGACGAGCGACCCGATGACAGGGCTACCGTCGTCGTGTCGTTCCGGGACGACCTCGTGATCCCCCGATTCCCGGAACCCGACGTGGAGGAGCCGCGCGAGCACACGGAGAACGCGCGCAAAATGGAGCGGGCCGAGGCTCTGGCCGGGGAGATCGAGCGCGCGCGCGATAAGGACTACCGGCGGCTCACCGAACGGCTGAACCGCCACGATGCCAAGATTCTGGACACCTTCTGGCTGATCCGTGCGATGAGCGTCGACCTGCCGTTGAAAGCGGTCGCCGAACTGGCCGAGGATGAGGAGGTTCTCTACCTTCAGCCCGAGGAATCCGAGGATGCGCCGCCACAGGACGATGTCGTAGACGGTCGCGCCGCGATGGACACAGATCCGTACTTCAACCTGGGACTGACGTCCGGGTGGATTGGGCTACTCGATACGGGTATTCGTCGCACCCATGTGCTGTTCAACAGCCCCACGCACATCGACTTCATGCGTGACTGCGTCAACGGTGGGGCGAACTGCAACACCGGTAACACCCTCAATCCCATTGATGACTGCTGGAACCATGGCACGTCCAGCGCGGCAATCATCAGCGCGAACTCACGCCAGGGCAACGCGTTCCGCGGTGTCACTGCGATCACTCTTGACAGCTGGAAGGTGTACCCGTCGACGACGGATTCCAGCGGCGCCTGCACCGGCTTTCTGAGCACCACCGCCTCGGTGCGAGCGTTCGAGAACGCCGTGCGGGTGCTTGACCGGGTCATCGTCGCCGAGATGCAGGGCTCGGGCGGGTCGACGGATGCGATCTCGCTGGCCGCCGACAGTGCGTTCGATGCCGGAGCCGTGATCATCGCGGCGAACGGTAACAACGGCCCCGGCGCCAACACAGTCAACGTCCCGGCTGTCGCGCACAAGGTGATCGGCGTCGGAAACTTTGATGTCGCATCCGGTAACCAGGTCGCCAGCCAGAGTCGCGGGCCGGCCGCGGACAACCGGTTCAAACCCGACATCCAGGCGCCGACGAACACCGAGACCGCCAGCAACGCCTCCGACTCCGCCCGCCGGATCTTCACCGGCACGAGCGGCGCCACCCCGTACGCGGCAGGAGCCGCGGCGCTGTTGCGCAACTGGCTGCGGCGGCCGACCGGCAGCATCGACCCGGGCCAGGTCTACGCCCAGATGATCCTCTCCGGGCAGGACCCGTACCCGTTCGACAACACAAGCGGAGCCGGCAAGCTGCAACTGCCGACCAACGGAACGGCGTGGTGGGGCAAAGTCACGGTCGGAGAGCGGCAGAACATCGACATCCCACTGTCCATCGCGCGGCGCGCCCGCATGCTGGATGCCGCGCTGTGGTGGCCGGAAGGCGGCATCCGCTTTTTCGGTTTCGAACTGGACTGGCACAGTGACGTTGACCTGTACCTGCTCGATCCGGGCGGAGGCACTCGGGCATCGAGCATCTCCATCCCGAGTGTCTTCGAGCGTGCCAGGGTGACGGATGGGGTGGACGCGGGCACCTGGAAACTGAGGATTCGGGGTTACCGGATCCCGTTCATCAGGCCATCGGTGTACTGGGCGGCGCATGTCCGCTTCTAACACCTGGTACTCGGAGAGGCCGGAACCGGAGGAGACGCTTCGTGGCATCCTGCGTCGCCGGGGTGGCGGCGCGGGACCGGGAAACCGGCCGGGACTCGTCTACGAACTCGAACGGCCGGACGGGTCGGCGGTTCCGGTCTATGGGCCGGCGGCTGTCGAGCCGCTCCGCTCACTGGTCGGCCAGCCAGTGACCCTCACCGGCAAACTCGTGGATCTCGGCGCTGAGGGCTTCGGCGTCGAGGTGTGGATCGACGATGCGGCCCGTCCGCCCGAAGCGACCAGTGCGAATGGAGACTGACCGGCCCCAGGGCGACCTAGTCGTTTCGAGCATCAAGCCGGGGTTGGTCAGTCCTGTGGGGTCAACGCTTCAGGGCGCTCACCCGCACGTAGTCGAAGCTCGTCTCGAAATCGCCAGAACCACCCATCGATACGAGGCCGATCCGCGGCTGGTCTCCCAAGTCGTGGGTCCAGGCACCGCCACGGTCCCAATTCTTCCCATCGGGGCTCGTGTACGGCGTATACACGTCCGTGTCGCCGACCTGCTGGCGCACGATGCGTAGGTAAGTTTCATCACCAACGGGGCCGACGACGGTGTTGCCGTAGTTTGGATAGCCTTCCGGAACCGGAGTGACCTCTTTGCCGAACTCGGTCTGCCGGGTCTCCCAGATCGACACGACCACGAGCTTGACGTAGTTGCCGTCGTCGCCGTAGATCAGGATGCCGCCCTGCACGTAGTTCTGGCAGCATCCCTCGGCGGGGATCGTGGTGCTCACCTTGGTTTCGACGACAAAGTCGCCCTGTGGCGCCGGTTCGGTCAGGACCGAAGCCAACGGCGTTCCCGACTCCGGATGAAGGTCGGCGTTCTGCATCTGCCAGGTCAGTTCCCCGTGTCGCACCGCGTAGGTTGACGGGTCGGGCGGCCGCACCCAGGTCCACTGGTTGTCGGGCTTCTTCCCACCGAACTGGTCGGAGAGCTTGGCGTAGCGGCGTCCAGGCTCTTGATCTTCAGGGGACTCCGGCTGGTACGCGGTCACCTGGCCCGGCTGGGCTACCGGGCCAGGCATCGGCTCGTCCGACGGCCCTTTGCCTCCGCGCAAAACAGGCCAGCCGTTCACCCAGTCGATCGGATCGAGTAACGCCGGCCGCTTCGTCAAGCCCACATCGTTCACGAAGTACGGGTCGTACTGGTCGACGGCGTGGTAGATCGTCCAGTCCTGGCCGCTGACGTCTGTGAACACGGTGTTGTGCCCGGTGCCGACCCAGCGATTCCCGTTCTGAGTGATCACTGGCGTGCCACCGACACGACCTTCGAGGATCGACACGCCGTGCTCGTCGAGGAAGGGACCCAGGGGGCTCTCGGACCGGGCCGCGAAGACTGAGTATCCGGTCAGGGGGCCATCGCAGCAATTGGTTGCTGAGCCGAAAAAGTAGAACCAACCGTCGTGCTCGATGATTTCCGTGCCCTCATAGCGGTTGGAGATGGCGATCGCCTGCTCGGTGGCTGGGTCGGACGTAAGCCCATTGTCGGAAAGTTCACGCACGAAGATGCCGCCGAAATAGCTGCCGAAGTAGAGGTAGTTGGTTCCGCCGACTGACAGGAACTCCGGGTCGAACCGCCACTGCCCACCGGAGGCCGGCTCGACAACGGGCGTGCCACTGTCGGTCCATGGCCCGGTTGGGTTGTCACTGGTCGCGACACCGACGGCCGATGCGCCGCCGGGAAGGGTTGTTTCCGAGGCCGCGTAGTAGAGGAGGTACTGCCCGTCCACGTATGCGATGTCGGGCGCCCACATCCCGCCGGTGACCCAGGCCGGCTTGGTCGCGAACGCGTCTCCGACGTACGTCCAGTGAACTAGGTCGGTTGACCGGAAGGTCGGAATGTTGTGGAATACCGTGGCTCCCGGAACCTCCGAAACCTCGTCTTCGGTCAGCGGGTCGGACGTGCAATACAGGTACCAGTTGATGTCACCGGGCTCCTGCCCGCGGATCACGTCGGGGTCCGCGCAGCTCACCGCTTGCTCGCCGCCGGGTAACCGCAGGTCGAGGGGATTCTTGTAGTTCGGGGCCACCTCACCCGGAGTCGGAGACGGCGTCGGAGAGGGACGGATGCCCTCGGCCAGCACGGCGGAAGGAACCGTCACCGACCCGAACACGAGAAAGGCGATCGACAGGGCGGCGATCCGGCGAGTTTTCATGATCTGACCTCCACGTCTTCGTGGCAATGACACAGAGGGTACGTGACGGGTCGATCGGTTGTAAAGGGACAGGACTTCTGGTGGTCAGAGGTCGAGAGGGGCACGAAAAGAGGCCCGGACTCGCAGAATCCTGCGGGTCCGGGCCTCAATTTTCCGATTGATCGTGCGCGAGGACCAGCCACGCCACGTTACATAGGGGCGGCAAAATACACCCCCAATGGCATGTCGCGCTACTCAGTGAAACGTGCGGTGATCCCGCCAAGTCCGCTGAATTCAGCACTGATCGTGTCGCTCGGGGCGACGGCCACTGCTGCTGTAATCGAACCCGCCATTATTATCGATCCAGCTTCCAACCGTTGCCCGAGTGCTCCAAGTTGGTTCGCCAGCCAAACCGCACCCTCGATCGGGTGGCCCAGCACATCCGACCCCACACCCGTGCCGACGACCTCGCCATTACGTCGCAGAACCACCTCGACTGCGGCCAGATCGACTTCTTCGAGCCGGATTCTCTCGGAGCCGATGAGGAATGCCCCGGAGGACGCATTGTCCGCGATCGTGTCGGCAAGCTTGATTCGCCAGTTCGCAATGCGCGAGTCGATGATTTCCAGTGAGAGAACGGCATAGTCCACGGCACCCGCCACGTCCTCGGCGGAGAGTCCTGGCCCTTTCAGGTCGCTTTTCAGCACGAAGGAAATTTCGGGTTCGATTCTGGGCGCGATGTATCCACCCAGACTTACCGGAACTTCGGGATCAAGCCCCATGTCGTCGAAGAGGTGTCCGAAGTCAGGCTGATCGACACCGAGCTGCTGCTGCATAGCGCGAGACGTAAGTCCCACTTTGTACCCCACGACCGCTCGGCCGGCGGCCTTCCAGGCGGCGACCTGGTGCAGCTGGATGTCGTACGCGTCCTGGACGCTCAACTCAGGGCCATTCGAGGTGAGCGGTGCCACGGGCACGCCGGAGCTGTATGCCTCAAGCAGGGCATCCCCCATCTCGCAGCTACGGGACGAGGTCACGCCGCCACCCCGGTTCCCCCATTTGTGGCAGGGCTGGATGATTCGACCGAATCAGATTCGAGTACCTTACCGCGGGTCTCCGGCAGGAAGAAGAACACCAGGATCGCCGCGAGGAGATAGAAGCCTGCGGTGCTGCCGAGAGCCACAGTCGGGCCGAATGTCAGGAGCAGGAATCCAACCATGGCCGGCGCAAGCGCACTGATGGCCCGACCCGTGTTGTAAATGAAACCTTGCGCGAAAGCTCGGATCTCCGTGGGGAAGAGCTCCGCAAAGGTCGGTCCGAAGCCGCTATAGAAGCCCGTGCCAACGAAGGCCATGCATGCGCCGAAAATGATGACCGCCACATCCCCTCTGACCAGCATGAACACGGGAACCATGACCGCGGCCGCGACGAAGAAGAACATGAAGGTCTTTCGCCGGCCGATCCGGTCAGAGATGTACCCGAAGCTGATGAAACCTGCGGCCGCTCCGACTTGCATGATGATGATCCAGGTGGTGGATTTCAGCAAATCCAATCCTTGCCCGCCATCGGCGGTCGGCGTGGAAAGATAGCTCGGGACCCAGGTGAACAAGCCCCAATAACCGCAGGACGCGGCCGCGGTGAATCCCAGGCAAGCCAGCACGACCCGACGATGCTCGGCGAACAACTTCTTCACGGCACCCGCGGCGCTCACGCGCTGGGTCTTTTTCCAGATGTCCGATTCTTCCGTGTTGTGCCGCACCCAGAAGGCAAGGATCGCTGGAATCACGCCCACGAAGAACGCCCAGCGCCAGCCTCCCAGCGGAATGGCGATTGCCGCGACGACTGCGGCAAGCGCGTAACCAGTCGCGAATGCACTCTGCACCCATGCCATGACCTTGCCGCGGTGGCGCGCGGGCCAGGTTTCTGAGACAAGCGCCGCGCCGGCCCCCCACTCGCCGCCAACGCCGAGGCCAACGATGATCCGGAAAACGAAGAGCATCTGGAGGTTAGGGGCGAAACCGCACAAGAGAGTGCCGATTGAATAGCAGAGGATGCTCAACATCATCGACTTTGTGCGACCGATACGGTCGGCGAGGAAACCGAACACAATCCCGCCGAAGGCCGACGCGATAAGAGTACCGGAGGCCACGAGTCCCGCCGCCCCGGCATCCGCTCCGAATTCAGCGATCACGTAGCTGATGACGAAGGAGAAGATGATGAGGTCCATCACGTCCAGCATCCAGCCCAGATATGCGCCGGCGAATGCGCGCCATTGGTTCTTCGTCGCTCCCCGATACCACGGGCCGCTCGGGGCTTCGACGACGGTCGGTGCTGACATGTGACTCTCCTTTGATGTCCTGACGCACCACCCCGACGGACTGGATGTGATGCTCTGCGTAGAGAGCGTGCAGCACTTTGAAGCCAATGTCAATATTTCGTTTCGATGAGCGATAGATATATATTGGTCAGCGAGACAAGTTTTCAAAACGCAGAGGAGCGCCGTCTTGCCAACGCCAACATTGATGTTGCACGAAGACGTGCTTCCCGCCCATGGCCAGCCGGTCTACCTGCCCCGCGGAACTCGGGCAATATTCGTGCGGGAGGGCTCTGTGCACCTGGACGACGACATCGCGTCGCAGTACCTCTCCAGTGCGCACGGAATGGTGACCACTGGAGAACTCACCATTCGCGCAGGTGCGAGTGGTGCACGACTGTGGCGCTGGGATCTCGTCGAACCGGCTTTTGCCGACCTGCCCCAAACACTGCGCTCCGCCCCCGCTACGACGTCAGAACTCAAGTTGAAAGCCGCGTACGACCTCGACCCACGGTTCACCTGGCTGATGCGTCTCGACAGCGTCACCTTCCCCGCTGGCGGAACCGCGTGGACGCACCAGCACCAGGGTCCCGGCATCCGAATTTGCCGGGACGGTGAAATAACGATCGACACCGAAGGGGCCAGTAGCACTTACGGACCGGGTGAGGCGTGGTCAGAAAAAGGGGTCGTTCCCGTGTTGGCTCCCACGACGCCCGAGACAAGCACAACGTTCATCCGGTGCTTCCTGTTGCCGGCCCACAACCGTGGGGCTTCGTCATTCCGGGTCGTCCTGCCTGAGGACCGCGACAAACCCAATACCCAGAAGTACCACGTCTTCAGCGAACGTGTGCTGAGCCCTGTTTACTAGGAGTCACGGGCGTCTCGATCCGCGAGACGCCATCTCACTGAAGGACTCACTGTGGTAGCACGAGGGGCAGCGGACCCGGCGGCCAGCGATGCCGCTTCGATCACGGCCTTGCGCATACTCGAAGTAATGCTTGAAGGCACCGGGTCCAGCGGTGTGTCTGAAATCGCTGCGAACCTCGACCTGCCGAAGGCCAGGGTGCATCGGCACCTCACCCAGTTGCGCGCAGCCGGTTTTGTGCAACATGATCCGAAGACGCGCCGCTACGAGATCGGCTGGCGACTCGCGCTTTTCGGGAATCGCATCGCGATTCAGGCCAGCCCCGTCATCACCGCCAAACCGCGGATGGAGCAACTGCGGGATGCCGTCAATCAGACGATCGTGTTCTCCCAGGTCAACGAGACAGGTGTCGTCGTGATGGAAGTACTGCCCGGGCATTCACCGATGGACATCCTGTTTCACCCTGGAACGACGTTCGGATTCAATGCGGCTGCGCAAGGCAAGATCGCGCTTGCGTTTGGATCCGAGGAGCAACTGAGGGATTGGGAAGCGTTCGCGCTGGACGTTCGCACCGAGCG
Organism: Mycetocola miduiensis; assembly: GCF_900115155.1. Taxonomy (GTDB): domain Bacteria; phylum Actinomycetota; class Actinomycetes; order Actinomycetales; family Microbacteriaceae; genus Mycetocola_A; species Mycetocola_A miduiensis. The sequence goes on along the minus strand of NZ_FOVM01000011.1, from coordinate 90,241 downwards.
GACCCTAACCGACCGAGTGAAGCTCGGCGTGGAGGTCGAAGAAGCGCGCGAGCGAGGTTGGGCCTCCGCGCCGGAGGAGACGTATGTCGGTGTCAACGCCATTGCGGCTCCGGTGCTTGATGCGAGGGGAAGTCTCGTCGGCACACTGGCTATCGTCGGGTCGGTTCATTACCTGCCGGACCCGCCCGAACCCGCGACGATAGAGGCCCTTATGGCCGCGTCGGCCGATCTTTCGGCCGACTTCGGCTTCAAACAGCCACCTCCCATCAGAAACGAAGAAGAAATCGAGGAACACTAGTGCCGATTGTCCAGATAAGCATCGTCAAAGGCCGCGACCGGCAGAGCGTCGCTCGTTGTATCAGAGAAGTCGCCCAGACGGTCGCAACGACACTCGACGCCCCCCTGACGAGCGTACGGGTGATGGTTTCTGAGATCGAACCCGACCTTTTCGCTGTGGGTACAACCCTGAAAAGCGACCCCGTGACGACGCCCCCACCAGCGAACGACAGCCCTCTCGAAACGACGACCGAATGGAACGTTGATCGCGCCGCTCGCCACCTGCTGGACGCCGAAGCAGAGCGCAGGGACATCACCCGAATCACCGATGCATGGCCCGAGCTGGACATCTCGGCCGGCTACCTTGTGCAGGAAGCGATCATCCGGGAAAAGGTCGCCGAGGGTCATACCGTGGTGGGCGTCAAGCTCGGCCTGACTTCTCGCGCCAAGCAGAAGCGGATGGGCATCGACTCGCCGCTGACAGCCGTTCTCACTGACCGCATGTACCTTGAACCGGGCGAACCCGTCGACCTTCACCGATTCATCCACCCGCGGATCGAGCCCGAAATCGTCTTCACCATGGCGCGGGATCTTCGCGGCCCGGACGTCACAGCTGCTGACGCGATAGCCGCCGTGGGCGAAGTACGAGCCGGGTTCGAAGTGATCGATAGCCGCTATCGTGACTTCAACTTCGCGCTGCCGGATGTGATCGCCGACAACGCCTCCTCAGCAGGCTTCTACATCGGCGACGTCATCCGGAATCCGGCCGACCTCGACCTTTCCCTTGAGGCCTGCGTCGTACGAGTCAATGGAGAAGTCGTCGACACCGCTACTGGCGCCGCGGTGCAGGGGCACCCGGCCGAAGCGCTCGCCTTGGCCGCGAACTCGCTTGCCCAACGCGGGCAGTACATCAAGGCTGGCGACATTGTGCTGACCGGCGGGCTAACCGACGCCGTTTTCGTCAGCGCTGGCGACGAAATCTCTGCACAATTCACCAACCTTGGGTCGATCGTAGTTACGGCGTGAAAGGACGGGGGCGCGCGTGCCAGCCCCGTGCCACCTCGAACGGCTATTCATGTCCATGTCAGTCCTCCGCTGCCTGTCGAGAGAAGGCATGAAAAAGGCCCGGACTCGCAGAATACTGCGGGTCCGGGCCTCTCTACCGTCGCCTTGCGGGCGGCCGCGTGATCTGAATCTCTAGAAGTCCCAGTACTTGCCCGCTGAGCTGTTTAGCCCGGAATATCGCGGATGCTACGGCACGTCTCTTCGCTCGTTCCTTCTGCGTGCCACCCGCATCTGAACTCGCTTCAGCCTGCTCAGGGAGGCTCTGAGATCTCGCTCGGCCTGCTGAAGGTGACTCATCATCGATCTACGGCGCTTGTGGTGTGTCGCCCGCGGCGATGAAGTCAGTCAGTTCATCCTGCTGATCTGCGGCGACGCGTGGGTGTCGTCCCTGACTGATGTGGCCGAGATAGCTCTTGCTTACACGGGCTTCAGTGGAGGACGACTATTTCAAGGTCCACTGCGTCACACCGGCGTCGGTCAAGAACCGGTTGATGGCGCAGCACGTCGCCGGGCGAGAGGCGCGGATCGGTCGAGACGAGCACGCGATTCACCCCGTTCACAAGAAGCACCGGAAAGCCGAGGGCGCGCAGCGGCGGGGTGAGTCGCCGCTCGATTGTCTCGATCAGGACATCAAGCCCCGCAACGCCGACGAAATTGCCGTCGACCAAAACCGGCGCCGCCGCCGTCATAGTGTATTCATCACTGCACAGATAGTCGACATATGGTCCGGCAACGTGCGAATTACCGGTTAGCGACGGGATACGAAACCACTCTAATTCGCGATAATCGATGCCTTGCTTGACCGATCGGGGCGGGAAGACAAGTTTTCGACGATCGGCGCCCTGCCACCATGCGAGGTGACTTGGGGCATCGGCGAGAAGGTCCACAGTAGCGATAAAGCCAGCCCCATAAATCGGTTCGCTGGCGTAATCGAGCAGTTCGTTCGCGTGCGGCTCTACAAGATCATCGATGCGAGTCGCGGTCAAACCTTCACGACCCTGAAAGATGATCTCACGCGAGAGCTGCTCAGCGTGGTCCTCCAGTACCGAGAGAAGGCGAGCGAAGTAGGCAGAGACGATAGAGGAAGCGGAGTCGAGCGCGGAGGTCGTGGCACCTGAAGCCGGCACCGTGGTCGCGGAAATGGCATCTCCAATTGTCGTTGGCCACATCCTATCGACGGCGCCGTGTTCCGCATCATACACAAGCTGCCGCTCGTCAGAAATCGTCCGCCTGAAGTCGGAGTGCATCAAGCGCGTCAATAGCGTCACCCACAAGGCGCTCGGTCGCGGCGCCGGCAGCGTCTTCATCACCAGCTTCCACCGCATCCAGGACGCTTCCAAACAGCTCGCGGTGACGAGACCGGGTTCCAGCATCGACGTCGATAAGTCGCAGCAGGGGGGAAAACTCAGCCTGCAAACGCATCTGATCACGCGTGAGGCGCGCGGACTGGCTGAGGGCGACAAGCTCCAGTTGCAGATCATCCATGGTCTGGCGCCACGCACTGAGCTCACTGGCGCCCGGTTTCTGCCCAACGGCAGTGTCGAGTTTTGCCAGACGGATGCGGATAGCGGCAACCTCGCTCAGGGCGGCGCGACGCGCGGCTAGACGCGTGCCCGCCATCGTAAGCGCCGCGTAGTGCACACCCAGGTCGCGAATGGCGAATCGCGATGAAGCGACAAGAGCTTCCCGGGCGAAGACGAGGGGATCTGCCTCTGCCGACACGAAACTGCCCCCGTTTCGGCCGCGACGAGTCACGACGAGTCCTCGTGATCGCAATCCCAGGAGGGCCTCGCGAACCGTAACCGGGGCTACCCCCATAGTGTGGGCAAGGTCAGCCTCCGACGGGAGCCGATCTCCGGCGCGGAGGTGGCCTCCCATGATCGCCTCGGCGATGCGCCTTTCTACGAGCTCGGCTCGCCCGGCATCGCCGATAGGCAGGAACATCGCACCCTGGAGTCGATGTGGTCGCCGATCCGACGCTGGGGGCTGGCTGGTCACGGTCCCATCCTCTCATCGGACACCTCCGCCGGGGCGGGGGAACGCGAATGTCACGATTGTGACACACGCTTGAAATATGACCTCTGGTTTTATAGGTTTACTCGTGCACTGAGCACAAAGTCGTCCCTAGGAGCACTGCATGTCGTCACCCATCGCCGCCACCATGGCCTCAACGACGGCTGCGGGAGATGTATCCCTCACCGGAGTGACGAAGACCTTCGGCGACATGACAGCCGTGCGGGACCTCGACCTCAACGTGCCCCAGGGCGAGTTCCTGTCAATGCTCGGACCGTCCGGATCCGGCAAAACCACCGTTCTCCGAATGATCGCTGGCTTCGAAGACACGACAAGCGGCAGCATCCGTATCGGCGGCGAAGACCTCACGCGGGTGCCTCCGCACCAGCGCCCGGTCAACACCGTCTTCCAGGACTACGCCCTCTTTCCGCATCTGACGATCGCCGAAAATGTCGCTTACGGGCTTCGAGTTCGCGGGCAGTCGAAGAGCGACCGCTCGGATGCCGTCTCAAGTGCGATCGCACAGGTTCGTCTTGAGCATGTGTCTTCACGCCTGCCCCACCAGCTCTCTGGCGGTCAGCGGCAGCGCATCGCTCTCGCCCGAGCCCTGATTCTCCGTCCTCGCGTGCTGCTACTGGATGAGCCGCTCGGTGCGCTGGACAAACAGCTCCGCGAAGAGATGCAGATCGAGCTCAAGAGCATCCAGCGAGAGGTCGGGATTACCTTCATCTTCGTGACACACGATCAGGAGGAAGCTCTCACGCTGAGCGACCGGGTCGCGGTCTTCAACAACGGCCGGATCGAGCAGATCGGCACAGCCCGCGAGGTGTACGAGTACCCACAGACGGAGTTCGTTGCCCGGTTCCTCGGACTCTCCAACATCATCCCGGCTCGCACAGTGGAGCAACTGACCGGTCAGGCCCGCGTGGTCAGCGTGCGGCCGGAGCGCGTCCGTCTGCTGACCGACGCGGACGCCACATCCGGCAACGACATCGTTCTCGCGGGCACAGTCGCCGAAATCGTCTACACCGGACCCACGACCCGCGTTCTCGTCGACACGGCCGATGGGCTACGCCTGATCACCGAAACCCAGAACAGTCACCACCCGGCGGCCGACGTCGAGGTTCGTCGCGGCGACCGGGTTCGCGTGGCGTGGACAGACGACCACTCGGCGACCTTGCCCTGACTTCACCCGCATCACCCTTCCACCCAGAGATACCGACACAAGGAGTAGTCCATGAAAAGCAGGTTCTTCACCGGCGCCGCAGTCGTTGCGGTCGCCGCTCTCGCGCTGACCGGCTGTACCGCGAGCGCTGACGAGTCCGACTCCGCTGGAGGCGCACTCAAGATCGACGTTCCCGATCTGCCGACGCACGAAAAGATCGGCGACTTCGAGGACTCACTCGACATCGTCGCGTGGAGCGGCTTCGTGGAGCCTGCCTGGTCTGATGATTTCACCAAGGAGACGGGATGCACCGTCAACCGTCGCGTCGCGGGCACCAGTGACGAGATGGTTCAGCTCATGCGCACCGGAGACTACGACCTGGTGACGGCGTCGGGCGACGCGAGCCTGCGACTCATCGCCGGTGGCGATGTCGCTCCGTTGAATCTTGATCTAGTCCCGAACTTCGGCGATGACATCGTCGAGGGTATGAAGGGCCAGATCTACGACACGATCAATGGAAAGTCCTACGGCGTTCCGATCGGCCGCGGTGCGAACATCCTGCAGTACAACAGCGAGGTCGTCACAGAGGAGCCCACCAGTTGGTCGGTCGCCTGGGAGCCAGACAGCCCGTACGCCGGCCAGATCATTGCGTACGACGCACCCATCTACATCGCGGACGCCGCCGTCTACCTGATGGCTCACGAGCCTGACCTCGGTATCAAGAACCCCTACGCACTCGACAAGGAACAGCTCGCTGCGGCGATCGACCTTCTCAAGCAGCAGAACAAGATCGTGTCCGAATATTGGGCTGACCCTGCTGCGCAGATTACGTCGTTCGCGGGCGGCAACACCGTGGTCGGTACGTCGTGGGAGATCCTGCGCAAGCTCACCGAAGACGAGAAGTTCAAGAGCGTGCTGCCCGAGGAAGGATCGACCGGCTGGTCAGACGCGTGGATGCTCTCGGCCGAATCCGACAGCCCCAACTGCGCGTACGCGTGGATGGACTACACCAGCGCACCGGAAGTCAACGGCCAGATCGCAATGGGCTTCGGCATGGCTCCCGCCAACGCCGCATTCTGTGACCTCAATGACGAAGCAAAGGCACACTGCGATTACTTCAACGCCACCGACGAGGAGTACTTCAAGAAGGTGTGGTTCTGGACCACCCCTATCGAGCAGTGCATCGACGGACGCACCGACGTGCAGTGCACAAACTTCCAGGAGTGGACCGACGCCTGGCTGACCGTCAAGGGATAGCCCCGTGAGGTGGGGCGGCGCCAGTCTGCGCCGCCCCACCTCCTCTGGCCGTCACCGGCCGCATCATCGATTCGAAAGGGAACGCCCATGAAGCGTCGCACACAGCTTGCGGGATTGCTCGCCCTGCCGATGTTCTGGCTCGTCGGCATCTACATCTTCTCGCTCATCATGCTTCTCGCGACCGCGTTCTGGACGACCGACCCCTTCACGTCGAAGGTCAAACCCGGCTTCACACTGCGCAACTTCGAACAGCTGATCGTGAACCCGGCCTACCTGTCAACAGCCGTCCGGACGCTGCTGATCGCCCTCGCTGTGACCGCCCTCTGCATGCTGATCTCCGTTCCTCTGGGCATCTTCATGGCCAAGATCGCGAAACCGTGGCTTCGTGGCCTCCTCGCAGTCGCGATCACCCTGCCGCTCTGGGCTGGATACCTCGTCAAGATCCTTGCAATGCGGGTGACGTTCACCGACGAGGGATTCTTCAACTGGGCCCTGGGGCCGTTCGGGATCACCGGTCCGAGCTTCAGCGTCACCACAGTCATCCTCACTCTCACCTACCTGTGGCTGCCGTACATGGCCATTCCGGTCTACACGGCGATCCGCCAGCTCCCAGCCAACCTCTTCGACGCGTCAGCCGACCTCGGCGCGGGTGCGTGGAGGACAATCCGCACCATTGTGCTGCCCCTTATCAAGCCGGCGATCATCGCGGGATCAATTTTCACCTTCTCGCTCAGCCTCGGCGACTACATCGCCGCGAAGTTCGTCGGCGGTTCGACCCAGATGATCGGGAGCATCATTGCGTCGAACATAAATCTCAACCCGCCGGTTGCCGCTGCCTTCGCGGTCGTGCCCATTGCCTTCGTCGTCGTCTATCTGCTCAGCGTGCAGCGCACCGGCGCGCTCGAGCGGATGTAGGGAGTACTTTCATGCTCAGACTTTCCCGCGGAGCCCGAATCGGCCTCGGCACCATCGTCACAGTCGTTCTGGTGTTCATGTACGTACCCCTCCTGCTTGTCGTCCTCAACTCGTTCAACGCCGCGCGCATCGCGAGCTGGCCGATCCGCGACTTCTCACTCGAGTGGTGGGGCAAGGCATTCGCCAGCGAGCCGATCCGCGCAGCGCTTCTGAACTCGGTGCTCGTCGGACTCGGCGCGACCGCCGTGGCCCTCGTGCTCGGCACCCTCGTCGCCTTCGCGCTGCAGAGGCACTCCTTCTTCGGCAAGCAGAGCGTCAGCCTGCTGATCGTGCTCCCGATCGCCCTCCCCGGCGTCGTCACCGGCGTCGCGCTCAACAACACTTACAACCAGCTGCTCGAGCCGATCGGAATCCAGGTCGGCTACTTCGGGATGATCATCGCCCACGCAACCTTCTGCATCGTCATGGTGTTCAACAACGTCTTTGCCCGGCTGCGCCGGTTGAGCCCGAACGTGGAGGAAGCATCCCGCGACCTCGGCGCCACCCCGTGGCAGACATTTCGCCTCGTCACATTCCCGCAGTTCCGCTCTGCCTTCATCGCCGGCGGCATCCTGGCCTTCGCTCTGTCGTTCGACGAAGTGGTCGTCACGATCTTCACCGCGCCCGCAGGCGTCGACACACTGCCCCTATGGATGATGAACCAGATGGCCCGCCCCAATGAAGCCAGCACGGTCAACGTGGTCGCCACAATTGTGATCCTCTTCTCGCTCCTCCCCGTATGGGCGTCGCAGCGCTTAGGACGGGAGATCGGCGACCGCAACTGACTAACCGCTGAGCGGGCTTACTCCAACAGTCGGCGAATACAGATGACCCTGCCGGTAGCCCTTGACCACTCCCGACACACCCTGCTGAGGCCGAGCTCAGTTGATGGCTCCGTAATTCCGACAGGAGTTCACTCAACAGTCGGTTCCGGGGACCGCGTTCACGTTCCGCGAAGCGACGGAAGGGGTGGAGCCGGCTGGCTGCTCACTCGCCTCCAAGCTCAGCCCGAGAGGTTCGGTAGCGCGCAAATGGGCTCCCGTGAGCGTACCGTCGAGGAAGCCGAGCACCCTATGGGGCGGCATCTATCTAGCCCAAGCCTGGCCCTCAAGAAGTGTGGTCGAGGGCGTGAAAGCTTCTTAGACCGCGTCTGAGCGGGCCTTTTACCCGGCCGACCCACATCGACGCCGGAGACCGTCCCGCTCGAAGGGCGACATGGAGCACTCATCAGCGAGAGAAACCAGCTCGGGAATTGACGCCTCAAGCCCGGACCCTGCGTGCCTACCCGAGCGGGAACTCAAGTCCATGCCGGTCCTTCTCTTCCACGAACCTCTCTGAACATCAGGGCCAAATCAGAAATGCGAGCTATTTCTACACCCTGATCAGGTATTTTACAAGCCAGACCTCTTAAAAGTCCCAGTCCTCGTCTTCGGTGACAACGGCCTTGCCGATGACATACGACGAACCCGACCCTGAGAAGAAGTCGTGGTTCTCGTCTGCGTTCGGCGAGAGCGCCGACAGGATCGCCGGGTTCACGTCGGTGACCGCCTTCGGGAACATCGGCTCGTAGCCGAGATTCATCAGCGCCTTGTTGGCGTTGTAGTGCAGGAACTTCTTGACGTCCTCGGTCAGTCCGACCGTGTCGTAGAGGTCCTGCGTGTACTGCACCTCGTTGTCATAGAGCTCGAACAGGAGGTTGAACGTGTAGTCCTTAATCTCCTGGCGGCGCTCCTCGGTCTCTTTCTCGAGACCCTTCTGGAACTTGTACCCGATGTAGTACCCGTGCACCGCCTCGTCACGAATGATGAGACGGATCATGTCGGCCGTGTTGGTGAGCTTGGCGCGGCTCGACCAGTACATCGGCAGGTAGAAACCGGAGTAGAACAGGAATGACTCGAGCAGGGTCGAAGCGACCTTGCGCTTGAGGGGGTCATCACCGGTGTAGTAGTCCATGACGATCGCGGCCTTCTTCTGAAGGTTCTCGTTCTCGACCGACCACCGGAACGCCTCGTCGATCTCTTTGGTGGAGCACAACGTCGAGAAGATCGAGGAGTAGCTCTTGGCGTGCACCGACTCCATGAACGCGATGTTGGTGTACACCGCCTCTTCGTGCGGGGTGATCGCATCCGGAATCAGCGAAACGGCGCCAACGGTTCCCTGGAGGGTGTCCAGCAGCGTGAGACCGGTGAAGACCCGCATCGTGAGCTGCTGCTCCTCCGGAGTCAGCGTGTTCCACGACTGGATGTCGTTCGACAGCGGCACCTTCTCGGGCAACCAGAAGTTGTTGACAAGGCGGTTCCAGACCTCGACGTCCTTCTCGTCCTCGATCTTGTTCCAGTTGATCGCCTGGACGTGGTCGACCAGCTTGAGCTTCTCAATCATTGTGTTCCTTAGTTGTCAAAGAGGTCGAGGCTAGAGCATGCAGCTGACGCAGCCGTCAACCTCGGTGCCCTCAAGCGCGAGCTGGCGAAGACGGATGTAGTAGATCGTCTTGATGCCCTTGCGCCATGCGTAGATCTGCGCCTTGTTGATGTCGCGCGTCGTGGCGGTGTCCTTGAAGAACAGCGTCAGCGACAGGCCCTGGTCCACGTGCTGGGTCGCGGCAGCGTAGGTGTCGATGATCTTCTCGGCACCGATCTCGTAGGCATCCTGGTAGTAGTCCAGGTTGTCGTTCGTCATGAACGGCGCCGGGTAGTAGACGCGACCGAGCTTGCCTTCCTTGCGGATCTCGATCTTCGACGCGATCGGGTGGATCGACGAGGTCGAGTTGTTGATGTACGAGATCGACCCGGTCGGCGGCACGGCCTGCAGGTTCTGGTTGTAGATGCCGTGCTCCATGACGGATGCCTTCAGCGCGGTCCAGTCGGCCTGCGTCGGGATTTCAACGGCCGAGTTCGCGAACAGCTCCGCCACGCGCTCGGTCGCCGGCACCCACACCTGGTCGGTGTACTTGTTGAAGAATTCGCCCGACGCGTACGTCGACTTTTCGAACCCGTCGAACGCGGTACCGCGCTCGATCGCGATCCGGTTGGATGCCCGCAGCGCGTGGTACAGCACCGTGTAGAAGTAGATGTTCGTGAAGTCGATGCCCTCTTCGGAGCCGTAGTAGATGCGCTCACGGGCGAGGTAGCCGTGCAGGTTCATCTGGCCGAGGCCGATGGCGTGCGACTTGTCGTTGCCGTCTTCGATCGAACGGACCGACTCGATGTGGCTCTGGTCAGAGACGGAGCTGAGACCGCGGATAGCCGTTTCGACCGTGCGGCCGAAGTTCGGCGAGTCCATCGACAGGGCGATGTTCATCGAACCGAGGTTGCACGAGATGTCCTTGCCGATGACGTCGTACGACAGGTCGGCGTTGTAGGTCGTCGGCGTGTTGACCTGGAGGATCTCCGAGCAGAGGTTCGACATGTTGATGCGACCCTCGATCGGGTTCGCCTTGTTCACAGTGTCCTCGAACATGATGTACGGGTAGCCGGATTCGAACTGGATCTCTGCGAGTGTCTGGAAGAAGTCGCGCGCCTTGATCTTCGTCTTCTTGATGCGCGCGTCGTCGACCATCTCGTAGTACTTCTCGGTAACAGAGATGTCACCGAACGGCACGCCGTAGACCTTCTCGACGTCATACGGCGAGAACAAGTACATGTCCTCACCCTTCTTGGCGAGTTCGAAGGTGATGTCAGGGACGACCACGCCGAGCGAGAGCGTCTTGATCCGGATCTTCTCATCGGCGTTCTCACGCTTCGTGTCGAGGAACCGCATGATGTCGGGGTGGTGGGCCTGCAGGTAGACGGCACCGGCACCCTGGCGCGCGCCCAGCTGGTTGGCGTAGCTGAAGGAGTCTTCAAGGAGCTTCATCACGGGGATGATGCCGCTGGACTGGTTCTCGATCTGCTTGATCGGAGCACCGGCCTCACGGATGTTCGACAGGAGCAGAGCGACACCGCCGCCGCGCTTCGAGAGCTGGAGCGACGAGTTGATGCCGCGCGAGATCGACTCCATGTTGTCTTCGATCCGCAGCAGGAAGCAGGAGACGAGTTCACCCCGCTGGGCTTTGGCGGAGTTGAGGAACGTCGGCGTTGCCGGCTGGAAACGGCCGGCGATGATCTCTTCGACGAGCGCCGTCGCCAGGTCTTCATCGCCCTGGGCGAGGCCGAGCGCCGTCATGACGACGCGGTCCTCGAACCGCTCGAGGTAACGCTTTCCGTCGAACGTCTTCAACGTGTACGAGGTGTAGTACTTGAAGGCACCGAGGAAGGTCTGGAAGCGGAACTTCTTCGAGTAGGCGAGGTCGTTGAGCTTCGTGATGAAGTCGAACGAGTAGGCGTCGATGACAGCCTTCTCGTAGTACTCCTTCTCGACCAGATAGTCGAGCCGTTCGCGGAGCGAGTGGAAGAACACCGTGTTCTGGTTGACGTGCTGCAGGAAGAACTCCCTGGCAGCTTCGCGGTCCTTCTCGAACTGGATTTCACCGTTCGGCCCGTAGAGGTTGAGCATCGCGTTGAGCGAGTGATAATCCATACCGGTGTCCATAGGGACCTCGGTGATTACTGTTCCAGCCAAAATGATTCCAATCCTTCGTGAACGACGCGAACGTCGTCTGGTGTTCCGAATACTTCAAAGCGATACAGGTTCGGCACCTGGCATTTGGCGGAGATGACGTCTCCGGCCAGGCCGTATGCCGAACCGAAATTGGTGTTGCCTGCGGCGATCACTCCTCGAAGGAGCTTCCGATTTTTCTCATCGTTGAGAAAACGGATCACCTGTTTGGGTACAGCACCGCGCCCGTCTCCCCCTCCATAGGTGGGGGTGACGAGCACGAAGGGTTCGTCCGCCGTCAGGGCGGGCTCTTTGGCGTGCAGCGGGATCCTGGCCGCAGGCACGCCAAGCTTGTCGATGAAGCGATGGGTATTGCCCGAGACGCTGGAGAAATACACCAGCTTCGTCATGGGATTCACTGCCTTACTTCAACGGGGTGTTTCTGCGAAGGTTCGAGGTGATCGCACGTCGACAAGCCGAGCACCCGGGTCGGGATCGAGGGCCGGCGTTACGCGAGGCGCGAAGCCAGTTCGTTGATCTTGTCCGGGCGGAAACCGGACCAGTGGTCCTCATCGGTGATGACGACGGGCGCCTGGAGGTACCCGAGCGCCTTGACGGCCTCGAGCGCGTTTTCGTCAGCCGAAAGGTCGAGGATTTCGTACTCGAGCCCCTTGTTGTCGAGTGCGCGATACGTCGCGGTGCACTGGACGCACGAAGGCTTGGTGTAGACCGTGATTGTCATCGAACTGGGGCCCTTCTTCTTTCTTTCCACCTATTGCGGTGCGGCACTGGCTTGCCGGTTGTCCAATACTACATATAGTTGGTCGCTTTGGGGAGCACCCCAACCAGTAGTAGTTACACGCCTGTAGTTATCAACAGCTGATTCCACCGATTTGTTCCGTTCTCCACCATTTGTCCACCCTTTTATCCACAGTCTTTTCAACCTCATGAAGTGCGGAAAGAAGCAGATTCCTGAGCCCTCCTGGGTGGTTCTCCACAGTTCTCACGCTACGACGCACCACTGACATTTAATTTCCCGAAGTGGGTTCACGACGGCGTGTCGTGAGCCGCGGGGCATCCGTCAATCGGTGCCAGTCGCACCTCCCTAGAATTGGACCCATGAGCGGATACTCGAGCCTGTTGAAAACGTCAGGCGTCGCTCGAATCATCGCCGCCCAGCTCGTCGCCCGTTTTCCGTTCGGGATGCTGTCGCTCGCGTTTCTTCTCCACGTCGAGCAGGTCACCGGCTCCTACGGCGCTGCAGGCCTCGTGCTTGCTGCGGCGAGCGTAGGGCAGGCTGCCGCCGGCCCGCTCACCAGCAGGTGGATGGGTGTCTGGGGAATGCGCCGCGTGCTCGTGCTCACCCTGGTCGTGTGCGTGGTGACCGTCACCGCCATTGCCCTGGTCGACATGCCCGTGCCCGGCTATATGGCACTGGCCCTCGTTTCAGGGCTCGCCACTCCCCCGATCCAGCCAGCCGTTCGCACCATCTACCCCAAGATGGTGAACTCCAAGCAACTCACTCCGTTGTTCTCCCTCGACGCGTCTGCCCAGGAGATCATCTGGGTGCTCGGCCCCGTCATCACGACGTTCATCTCCACTCAGGTCGGTACAGACTGGGGAATCCTAACCGCGGCCCTGATCATGGTCTTCGGTGGCGCCTGGTTCATCTCCTCGCCCGAGGTGAGCCGCGTGCGCATCCCGCGCAGCAGACGCAAAATCGGCCAGGTGCTGAAACGCCCACCGGTACTCCTTGCCACCGTTGTCGGATTCCTGCTCATCGGGGCATGTGCCGCCCTGGAAGCCGGGGTTGTCGCTACGTTCGGCCACGAGGGGCTCGACGCTGGCATCGTTCTCGGCATCTTCTCCCTCGGCAGCCTGGCCGGTGGCCTGGCTCTCGGCCACATCCCCATCGGTCCGTGGGCGCTGGCCAGGCGCATGTTCATCGTCTTCACCGGGATCGCCGTGTCGATCTTCTTCTCCGATGCCCTTCTTCTCTCGATTACGCTGTTCGTGGCCGGGATCGGCATCGCGCCCGCGCTTGCCGTGCTCTTCGCGATCGTCTCAGCGAGTGTGAAGTTCAGCGACACGGCAGAGGCATACGGCTGGGTTGGCACCGGACAGCTCATCGGGGCGGCACTCGGTTCGGCCGCTGCAGGACTCCTCATCGACCAGAACGGAGCCGTCGGCGCGTTCTGGGCAGCGGCGGCGTTCGCCTTCCTCGGTTTCCTCGTGCCGCTCCTCGGGAAGCGCTGGCACCCGGACCTTCGTGGGCGCGACGCCAGCCCGATCCCGGACACAGAACCGATTCAGGTCCACTCCGTGTGACGGAGTGGACCTGAGGTTGGCGTTTCAACGAGGAACGCTAACCGGCAACGAGTGCGGACTCGCGCATGGAACGCAACGCAGGAGCGAGTGCGTTCAGTTCGTCGAGCAGGTTGTCCAGCCGCGCGGTTTGCTGCTCCTCGGGGATGAAGAAGCCGTCCTCCACCTGGGTGGAGGCGCGCGCGATGTCGATGTAAGAGCTGGCGGCGATCAGTTGCAGGTCTGAAAGAACCGGTCGCAGCGCTGCAGTGGCGAATGCGCCTCCGCCTCGCCCGCCATAGCTGACGAGCCCAACCGGCTTGCGGCCCCATTCGTGGAACAAAAAGTCGAGGGCGTTCTTGAGCGCTGGAGAAAAGCTGGAGTTGATTTCGGGTGAGACGAAGAGGAAGGCATCCGCCTGCTCGACGCGAGCGCTCCACGCTTCCGTGTGCCTGCGGCCGTACTGCTGCGTCTTTGGGAGGCGCAGTTCGTCGACCATCGGAAGGTTCAGTTCCGCGAGATCGACGAAATCGATCTCGAATCCGCCGCGGTCGGTGATGTGCTCGTGCACCCACAACGCGACGGAAAGTCCGATGCGGCCGGGGCGGACACTGCCGATGACGACCATGAGTTTGATCGGGGTTTCGGGTCCTCGATCGAAAGTACGTATAGACATAGGGGTTCTCTCCAGCAAAGGCGAATACTGGGGGCAGCAGTCCTCGCGGGATTTTCGGGAAGGTACAGCGGCAGTCGGGTGGGGCAACCCTCGATACGTGACCTCAAGCATCCCCTACTACTTTGCTCCCGCAACCCCCCACTAATGGGTGGATGTCACAATTCGTAGTGTCGGGTAGCCCACGTCGCGGCCCGACCGAATCGTGACAGTACCGTGAGCAGCCGCCCTTCTTCCGCGTGTTGCCCGCTTCTAGAGTGAGGGCATGGCTCCCACCGTGACGCGACGACGCAGAACCGCCCGCAGAGCTCCCCTTGCTGCCCTGCTCCTCTCGTGCCTTGCACTTGCCGGCTGTTCCGTTGGCTCCTCGTCGGACAATGGCGTCTCGTCAGACGGCGGAACGGTGGCCGAACCTGGCGTTCAGGGCCCTGTGGGTGAAGAGGCAGCTGACCGTCAGGTGGTCAGTACCGCCTCGATTTCGCTCACTTCGCAGAACCCCATCGCTGCGGCGGACAAGGCCGTGGAGGTGGCACTCGACGCGGATGGACATGTGGACAGGCGAATGGACTCCCCCACCGAGGATTCCCGGCACGGATCTGCCCAGCTCGTACTTCGCGTACCGTCCGAAAGCCTCGACACCACTCTTGTTGAACTGAAGGCGCTCGGTGAGCTGGTTCGTTCATCGCTCAGCCAGACGGATGTCACGACGCAGTCCGCCGACCTCGACGCGAGAATCGCCGCCCTCGAGACGGGTGTTCAGCGCTTGCTTACCCTGATGTCCCAGGCGACGACGACCGCCGATCTGATCGACCTCGAGTCGGCGCTGTCCGAACGCCAGACCGAGCTGGACGGGCTCGTCGCGCAGCGGGACTCGCTGAAGGACATGGTGGACTACGCGGCGATCGAGATGTTCATCACCACTCCGGGAGAGGTCGCTGGGGCGGCTCCCGGCGACTTCTGGGGCGGCGTGATCGTTGGCTTCCAGGCCCTGGTGGCGTTCTTCGGCGGGCTTCTGGTCGTCCTCGGCGTGCTGCTCCCCTGGCTCATCCCGCTCGGGCTGGTGGCGATCCTGATCCTCTGGTTCGTGCGGCGCAGGCGTACGCCAGGCGTGCCGCCTGGGCCGGCCGGCTACCAGCAACCGCCCCTGCCGCCGCGTCCACCGCTGCCGCCGCAGGCGGCGCCGGCGGCGGATCCGACGCCCACCCACGAGTGATCCGCGGCCGATCGCAACCCCGCCTGACCTCCCCGGACGCGCGCATACGATGGGCGAATGACGATACTGATCGACAGCCCGGCGGACGCCGAACGACGGGTCGCCCTCACCCGGATGAAGCGCACGGCGACCGCGCTGCTCGGAGTGATGGCGGTCATTTTCTGCTTCTCGTTCGCCCTGCAAGACGAAATCCCCTGGCTTGCCTGGGTGAGGGCGGCCAGCGAGGGCGGCATGGTCGGGGCGATCGCGGACTGGTTCGCCGTGACCGCGCTGTTCCGGCATCCGCTCGGCCTGAGAATCCCGCACACGGCGATCATTCCCCGTCGCAAGAATGAGATCGGCGCAACTCTCGGCGAGTTCGTTGAACTGAACTTCCTTTCGGCAGGGGTGGTTCGGCAGAAGCTCGAGTCGATCGGGCTCGGCCGCACCGTCGGCGCGTGGCTGGCCCGGCCCGAGAACGCCACCCGGGTGGCCGACGACGCTGCCACGGCCGGTCGGGGCATGCTCGAACTCCTGGACGATGAGAACGTCCAGGACGTCGTCGAACAGATCACCCGAACGCACCTTATCGACCCGGGCTGGAGCGAACACGTCGGCGCCTGGGGTGAACGCCTCATCGCAGAGGGAGGCCACCACAGCGCTGTGAACCTGCTCCTCGACGGGCTGGATGAGTGGATGACCGCCAACCCGGCGGCCTTCTCCCGGCTGGTGTCTGCTCGCCTGCCCACCTGGGTGCCGTCCTTCGTCGACCGGCTGGTCGACGAGCGGATCTACCGCGAAGCCGTTGACTTCGTCCGACGCGCCCGGCTCGACCCGAGACACCCGGCCCGGGTCGCCATTGACACCTACCTCTTCGAGCTCGCCAGGAAGCTGCAGGACGATCCTGAGACGATCGCGGCACTCGAACGCGCCAAATCCGAGGTTTTCGACAGCCCGCGCGTGCGCGACCTCGCAGCGCGGGCCTGGAACACGACGCGGGAGGCGCTCATCGTTTCCCTCGAGAACCCGACAAGCAGCCTGCGACAGCAACTGGCCGCGACCCTCGTCGACGTCGGCGAGCGCCTTCAACGCGACGACCGGCTCGCCGGCAAGGTCGATGACTGGGTGACGGATGCCGCGGTGTCGCTTGTCGGCAACCACCGCCACGACATTGCGAGCGTGATCACCGACACCATCGAACGGTGGGACCCGCAGGAGACCAGCGAGAAGATCGAACTGCAGGTCGGTAAGGACCTCCAGTTCATCCGCATCAACGGCACGGTCGTCGGTGCCCTGGCGGGGCTCGTGATCTTCACTGTCGCTTCCGTCCTGTTCGGCGGCTGAGGCTTCACCGGCCATTCACCCGGGGGTCGTTGTCCCGTCGCATCGGCGGCATGCTCACACCATGAGAGTCGCGGTTGTCGCCGAAACCTTCTGCCCCAGTGAACGGTGTGACGCACGGCCGGTTCTCTGCACCCGGCTTGTCGGACACTACGAAGCGGCTCTCGCGACAGGCGCCGTTGACCTGCGGCGTTCACCGGTGCCACGATGAGGCATGGCCGCTCCGAAGACACAGCAGACCGACGAGGATCCGCAGGCGCTCATTGACGGGATCGGGGACGAACGTAAACGCGACGACGCCGATCGACTGCTCCGGCTGATGGCCGAGGCGACCGGCGAGCCGCCGAAACGGTGGGGTCCGACGATGATCGGATTCGGCTCATTCCACTACCGTTACGCATCAGGCCACGAAGGCGACACGATGAAGGTCGGGTTCGCGCCGAGAAAGACCGCGCTGACCCTCTACGGCCTGCAAGGGCACGCCCGCAGCGCTGAACTCCTCTCCGGGCTCGGAAAACACACCCTCGGTAAGGGATGCGTCTACATCAAACGACTCGACGACGTCGACACCGACGTGCTGCGTGAACTCATCGCGCACGCCCACGCCGAGGCCGAAGGTTCTCTCGACTCCCACGCCTGAAATGACCAACAACAGCGCCGACGGCCAGGCGGAGGATACTCAGACGGAGACCGGCGGCGAGCCGGTCTGCTGGCTCAACCGGGTCTGCGACGTGTGCGGAGCCCTCGTCGACACCTCGCTGGAGGCCTGCTGGCGTTGCGACACACCATTGGAGAGCAGTTAGCTCACGGTTCAGGGAACGCGGTTTCCCTGTGCGTCTACGAACTCGAGCTGCGGCATCCGCATGGCGATGATCTGCAGCGCGGCGTAACCGTCGGGGGTCGTCTGTGGCCAGGTCCAGCGGAGCACCTGTGGCGCTGACGGCAGGGCCGCCTCGAAGAGGTCGACCTCCACGCCGGTACGCAGGTGTTTGGCTGGCACAACGATGCTGACAACCCGACCCTGCTCGTGCAGTGTCACGAATTGCAGCCGTGAACCGGTCTGGTCGTCACGCACAATGAACTCGCGCGTTTCAGGATCATCCGGCGGAATCTCGGTCGTGTCGAATCGCGCTGACCCCTCGGCGGAGAAGACGCCTTTGAGTCGCTTACCGAACAGGGCGATCACGACCACGAGCATCGCGACGATGGCGATACCCCAAATCCATCCAGCGTTCTCGAACATGGCTGCCCCTCCCCCTCGCTAGTAGTCCCAGTTTAGTGAGGCAGCGCGACCGGAGCCTGATTCCCACTGGACGGATGTCGGTGGGCTGGCAGAGACTGGGACCGTGCCAGAGCTTCCAGAGGTCCACGCGCTCGTGACCGACCTTGGCACGCGCCTGAGCGGCCGCACAGTCGATCGACTCGACATGGTTTCGTTCGCCGCGCTCAAGACCTTCGATCCGCCGGTGAGCGCGCTGAACGGCCGAGTCGTCCGCGGCGTAACGCGGCACGGCAAGTTCCTCGACATCACCGTCGACGACGTCCACCTGATCTTCCACCTGGCGAGGGCCGGCTGGATCCGGTGGCGCGACGATCCTCCTGCGCCAACAGGCAAACCCGGCCGCACCGCCCTTGCCGCCCGGCTGGTGCTCGACGACGGCTCCGGTTTCGACATCACCGAGGCCGGGACGAAGAAGAGCCTCGCGGTGTACCTCGTCCGGAGTCCGGCCGAGGTCCAGGGGATCGCCCGGCTGGGCCCCGATCCTTTGGCACCGGAATTCACCGAGGAGGTGTTCGCCCGCATCCTCAAATCGGCGGGGCGATCCCAGATCAAGGGAGTGCTGCGTAACCAGTCACTGATCGCCGGCATCGGCAACGCCTACTCGGACGAGATACTGCACTCGGCACGGATGTCTCCGTTCAAACCCGCTGCGATGAGCGACGACGATGCCTCGCGGCTCTTCATGGCGCTGCAGTTCACCCTCGCTGAGGCGATTTCGCGAGCCGACGGCCTGGCCGCATCGGACCTGAAGCGAGAGAAGAAATCGGGGCTGCAGGTCCACGGACGCACCGGTGAACCGTGCCCGGTGTGCGGCGACATGATCAGGCAGGTGATCTACTCCGACTCCACGTTCCAGTACTGCCCGACCTGCCAGACCGGGGGTAAGCCGCTCGCCGACCGGGTTCTTTCCCGGCTGCTCAAGTGACCGGCCTCACAGGATCAGGCCGACAACGACCCGGCGTGGTCGGGAACGAAGTTCTGTTCGTCGATGTCCGGACGGTCCGTTTCATTGGCGTCCGGGCGTTCGGGGATTTTCACCTTGGCTGGCTCGCTTTGCTCGTACGGCACCTGTGAGAGCAGGTGCGCGATCGTGTTCAGTCTCGACGAGCGTTTATCGTCGCTCTCCACCGTCCACCACGGCGCTTCCGGGGTGTCGGTTGCGGCAAACATGGCGTCCTTCGCCTGGGAGTAGTCCTCCCACTTGGTGATCGATGCGAGGTCCGTTTCAGACAGCTTCCACCGCCGTACCGGGTCCTGGAGGCGCGACTTGAACCGCTTCTCCTGCTCAGTGTCTGAGACGGAGAACCAGTACTTGACGAGGATGATGCCGTCATCGACGAGCATCCGCTCGAGGACGGGGGTCTGCTCGAGGAACCGCTCGTACTCCTCGACCGTGCAGTAGTCCATCACCTTTTCGACACCGGCCCGGTTGTACCAGGAGCGGTCCATCAGTACGATCTCCCCGGCTGTCGGGAGCCGTTCGATGTACCGCTGGTAGTACCACTGTCCACGTTCGCGTTCGCTCGGGGTGGGAAGCGCGACGACCCG
Source organism: Mycetocola miduiensis (assembly GCF_900115155.1). Classification (GTDB taxonomy): domain Bacteria; phylum Actinomycetota; class Actinomycetes; order Actinomycetales; family Microbacteriaceae; genus Mycetocola_A; species Mycetocola_A miduiensis. The sequence continues at coordinate 70,635 of NZ_FOVM01000011.1, read as the reverse complement.
CGCCGAGCGGGGGTTGAGGTACTGCACGATGCGTTTGATCGCGCCGCCCTTACCTGCGGCGTCACGTCCTTCGAACAGGACGAGCACTCGAGCGCCCGTTGCCGTGACCCAGCGCTGCATGGTGACAAGCTCGACCTGCAGTCGGGTCAGTTCAGCCTCGTACAACGCCTTGGCGAGGCGTTTGTTCTTCTTGGCCTTCTTCTTCGAACCGGACATCATGTGCCCTTCCAACTCGGACGCTGGACATCCAGCGTCCGGCGGTGACGGGCAAACACGAACTCGGCGATTCTCTACAGGGTGGACCTAAGGAGATTCGAACTCCTGACCTCCTCGATGCGAACGAGGCGCGCTACCAACTGCGCCATAGGCCCTGGTGTCGTCAAGATTATCACGCGATCGGGCGCGTGCGATTCACTAACTGGCGATGCGACGACGCTGGAGGATCGCGTTGACGTCTGTCGGTGCCAGTTCCGCCTCGTCGACGATCCCCATCCCGGCGAAGCGACTCGGAGCGACGGCCGCCGGGACGCTCTCCTCCACGGCAGCAACGATTGACGGCACCACCGGGGCCTGCTCAGCGGCACGGGCGGCCATGACCTGCGCGACGGCAGCCCGGCGCAGAGCAGCGTGCGCATCAGCCTGCGCGATCGCCTCAGCGGCAGACGAGCCGTGAGAGAGGTGAAGCGGCTTCGGCAGCGGCATGGGGGTCCAGGTTGTCGTCGCCGGGGCGCTTGCCTCGAATTCGACCGGCTCGAACACGGCCTGACGCTCAACGGTCCTGGCCGGCGCCGCGGCCCTGGTCATACGCTTGCCGACTTTCGCCATTCGGACGATCGTGGCGAGCGCCAGGAACCCGGTTCCGCTGGCGGTGGCGAGGAGGAGGGCAGACCCTGCGGTGGCGAACATCCAGCCGCCAACAGCGGCGGCGACGAGGGAGAGGAAGAGCACCGTTGTAGCCGTGAGCCGGGCGCGACGACGTGCTCGGGCGATGCGGACGCGCGGCTGGGCCCTCAGCGCCGCGATTTCTGCGGATGCGTTGGCTCGAGCGGCTTCGACGGATGCTGTTGCCTCCAGGCGTGCCCGCTCACGAGCTTCGGCCTCGACGCGCTTGAGAACCTTCTGCTGTTCGGCAACGTTGCGGGCGGTGGCTTCGACGCGGATCTCGGCGGGAACCTCAGCCGTCTCGGCCAGGATTCGGAGGGTCTGCTGCAAGCGGATGGCGTTGCGTTCCGTGGCGAGATACTCGCTCCGGCGCAGCCACGTCGGCAGCAGATAGACGATCCAGAGCACAGCGGCGACAGCGAAGACAATTCCGCCGCTCAGGAGCCCGCCACCAGTCATGGCTCTAAACTACGAGCGCTTTCGCGCTTTCTTTCTCATTGCGACGGGTGTGTCACCCGAAAGTTGAGGTTGAAGGTTCAGAAAAGTGCCGGCGGTGGCAGCAGAGGCGTCTGCGAGGCCACCCGGTCGACCGCGGGGACGTCGGCGGCGTCTGCCGGCACCTCACCGGCCTGCCAGCGGCGAAGCACCCCTTGCGGAACTTCTTCGCGGACGAGCGCGAAGCAGAAATGGTCGCGCCAGTCACCGTTGATATGGATGTACCGCCGCCGGAACCCCTCATACCGGAACCCAAGCTTCTCGACCACTCGAAGGCTCGGCGCGTTCTCGGGCCGAATGCAGATCTCCATCCGGTGGAGCCCCATCTCGGTGAAGCAGTAGTCCGTGGCGAGGGCGACCGACGTCGGCGTGACCGAACGCCCGGCGAACCGCTCAGACACCCAATAACCCAGCGTCGCCGACGACAGCGAACCGTAGGTGATGCCTGACACGTTCAGCTGGCCGGCGATCTCACCTTCGTATTCCATCACGAGAGGGAGTCCGCCGCCCGCCCGCGCGTTCGAGAGGAGTGAACGGATGCTCGAGCGCATGTCGAAGGAACGCGGCGCGTACGGGCTGGTCGCCTCCCACGGCCGCAACCACGAGCGGTTACTGAGCAACTCGTGCTCGATCACCTTCGCATCGCGCACGCGGACCGGCCGGACGGTGATCACTCCGTCATTCAGCACAGGCGCGAATTGGGCCACCGTGGTTCTCCTTCGGGCAATAAGGCGATCTAGTTGAGTTTGGCGGCGAAGTCCTTGAGCCACGGCTTCAGGTCGACGCCGAGGTCTTCACGATCGGACGCGAGCTGGATGATGGCTTTGATGTAGTCGAGACGGTCGCCGGTGTCGTAACGGCGGCCGCGGAAAATCACTCCATACACTCCGCCGGCGATCGACTCGTCTGCTGCGAGTTCCTGGAGAGCGTCCGTGAGCTGGATTTCGCCGCCCTTGCCCGGCGCTGTCCGATCGAGGATGTCGAACACTTCGGGAGTGAGAACATACCGGCCGATGATGGCGAGATTGGACGGGGCATCCTCAGGGGCGGGCTTCTCGACCAGGCCAGTCACGCGAACGACGTCCGGGGTGTCGGTTTCCTCGACCGCCGCGCAGCCGTACATGTGGATCGTGGACGGGTCCACCTCCATGAGCGCGATGACCGTGGCCTGTCGGCTCTCCTGCTCGGCGATCATCTTGGTCAGGAGCGGGTCCCTGGCGTCGATGAGATCGTCACCGAGCAGCACGGCGAATGGCTCGTTGCCGACGTGCCGCCTGGCACGGGAGACGGCGTGCCCAAGGCCGCGCGGGTCTCCCTGGCGCAGGAAGTGGATGTCGGCGAGCTCGCTCGACTCGACCACCCGGTCGAGCCGGTTCGTGTCGCCCTTTTTTTCGAGCGCGAGTTCCAGCTCGATGACGCTGTCAAAGTGGTTGGCGAGCGCGTTCTTGTTGCGCCCGATGATCATCAGTACATCGTTGAGCCCCGCACTGACCGCTTCTTCAACCACGTACTGGATTGCCGGCTTGTCGACGACCGGAAGCATCTCCTTCGGCATCGCTTTGGTGGCCGGAAGGAAGCGGGTTCCGAGGCCTGCGGCTGGAATGACTACTTTTCGTACAGATGGCGACATGGCTCAATCGTAGTGGCCACACATTTTATGGGGACAACCCGACGTGCGGATGCTGGCAGACCGGCATCCGCCGTTTAGAATGGGCACATGCCCACCCCCGCGGATCATCAGAAGCGCGCAATGCGCGCCGAACTACGCGAGCGACGGCAGAACCTCACCACCAACGAGCGGGAGAAAGCGACGATCGGTGTGACGAACAACCTCGTCTCCCTCGTCACGGGCCTCGACGCCCGGAGCATCTCCTGCTACTTGTCGTCGCCCACAGAGCCAGACACCCGGCCGTTCGTGAATTGGGCACTTGCCCAGAACATCCGTGTACTCTTCCCCGTCAGCCGCGAAGACGGGCTGCTCGACTGGACCGTCGGAACTGAAGGCGAGGAAGAGCAGCAGGGCTTGTTCGGCATGCCTGAGCCCGTCGGCGACACACTCGGCCCCATCGCCATCAACGATGTCGATCTCATCATCGTTCCCGCCGCCGCGATCGGCACCGACGGCACACGCCTGGGTTGGGGGCGCGGCTATTACGACAAGACACTCGGATCGATGGAGAAGTGCCCTCCCGTGTACGCCGTTGTCTACGATTCCGAGATCCATGCGGACATTCCGCGCGAGCTGCACGACCAGCCGGTGAACGGCGTGGTCACTCCGTCGCGCATCCTCGACTTCTGACCTCCCCGACTTCAGCACGACCGACCCGGCACACTGCCGCAACCAGCCAGGAAATCACCATGCCCACCTATTCGTACAAATGCACTGTCTGCGACACCGCGTTCGACATCCAGCAATCCTTCACCGACGCTTCCCTCACCGAATGCCCGACCTGCCAGGGCAAATTGCGCAAACTCTTCAGCGCCGTCGGGGTGAGCTTCAACGGCTCAGGTTTCTACCGCAACGATTCGCGGGCGTCTGAGAGCAAGACGTCGAAGAAGCCGGCATCGAGCAACTCAGAATCGAAGAACACCGAGACGAAGAATACCGAGACGAAGAAATCGGAGCCGAAGTCGGAGAAGACGGCCTCATCGGCTTCGTCGGCTTCGTCGTCCGGAAGCTCTTCCAGCACGCCCGCCGCCTGACAACCACCTCAAGAGGGAGACCCGCATGCTCAAAGGCTTCAAGGACTTCATCATGCGCGGCAACGTCATAGACCTTGCCGTCGCTGTCGTCATCGGCGCCGCGTTCACCGGAGTTGTCAACTCGATCGTCCAGAACATCTTCAACCCGCTGATCGGTGCGCTGTTCCAGGCCGACAGCCTGGACAAGTCCCTGATCCTCACGATCGGATCGGCGGAGCTGAAGTTCGGGGCAGTGATCGGCGCGTCCCTCACCTTCCTCATCGTCGCCGCTGTCGTCTACTTCGTCTTCGTCCTTCCCATCAACACCATGAAGAAGCACGCAGACGCCAGGCGCAAGGCCGGAGTGGTCCGGGAGGACACCCCCGTCACCGAGATCGACGTCCTCACCGAGATCCGGGACCTTCTCGCCAGGAACACCGCGCGCCAGTAACTTTGAGGCCCAGTAACTCCAAGGGCCAGTAACTCCAAGGCCCAGTAACTCCAAGGCCGAGCAAACGTCAAGGGCCAGCGACTTCACGAGCAAACGACGAACCGCGAGCAACTTCGGCAGCTCGCGGTTCGTCGTTAAGTGTTGGTTCAGCCCCAGTGCGGAGGGACATCCTGCTTCAACTGGGCATCATTGGTGTCGGCGCCGGCCGCACCCCATGAGGCATCGGTGTCTTCCCCGGCACGCACGGCGCCCTCCGTTGGCCGGGCACTGGACTGCGGCGTGGGATCCGCGCCGGGGGCGCCTGGCCGGATCACACGACGAGACCCCCGGATGCGGCGGACGACCGGCGCATCGGGGTTCTCCTCGGAGGGCGAAGTGGCAGGCATACCCTCAAGCTTAAACCGGGAAAGAGGCCCTACGCCGTCGACTCGGTGGACGCAGGCGTCGCCTCAGGAGCCGTAGGCTCAGGAACGGTCGCCTCAGGAACCGGGACACCCAGCATCGACACGATCTTCGAGGCAACGCCGTCGGGGTCGCTGAACAGGTCGAAGCTGTGCACCCGGAGGTAATGCCAGCCGAGCCGGCGCAGAACGTCAGGGCGGAGTCGAAGGGATTCGCGCAGTGAGTCGGAACCGATCTCGGGATCCGATTCGACCGCGATGGCCTTGTTTCCGTATGAGGCGACCAGCGCAAGCTTTCCGCGGTACCCCACTTCGACCGACAATCCGTGGCGGTAGAGCCGCTCGGCCAGGTCGAGCAGCATCGGTTCGGCGCCGTCCGTTGCGGGCGGGGTCGGCTCGTGCTGCACGGGCTGGCGGAGGATCTCGGTCAGGGCGGCGATCCCATGCTGCATCCGGTCAACATCGATGTCTTCGGGACGGATGCACGAGACGATGACCATCGAGCGACGGGCGCGGGTCATACCCACGGCGAGCAGACGGTCTCCGCCCGGGTCACCGAGGGCGCCGAAGTTCGACAGCACGCGGCCGTGCGGGGTGACACCGTAACCGAGCGAGAAGATGACCCGGTCACGGCTTTCGGCGACCGACTGCTCGAGCGTGAGCACGGTGAACGGTTCAGCCCGTTCCTTGAGGATGAACTCGGACAGGTCGGACCGCATCCCGAACGCCGAGATGACCGCCTGGTGCACGCGGGTGGCGTGTTTCTCGCTCGCGGTGACGACCATGAGTGACTCGCGTGGCCGGTTGATGGCGTGCTCGAGCACAAGGTTGACGACGCGGGCAACCTCGGCGTCGACGCTTTCCACTCCCCCGGTCTCCGGGTCCGGCATGCCGTGGCCGTTGGGAACGTAGTCGAGGGTCAGGCTGCCGTGGCCGAGGAAGGAGCCTGCCCACGGGAGCGACTCGATCTCTCCGCCGTAGAAGCGGTGGTTCACCAGCTCGGCGAGGTCTTCTCCCCCTGCGCGGTAGCTGCGGGTGAGAGTGAGCGTCGGCAGGAGACCGGACAGGCGTGCAAGGGCGGAGTCGGCGTGGCGTGCGTCGACGTTCTCGACGGCGGCCGGCTCAGGCAAGTTTCCGATGGCGATCTGGAAGGGCGTAGGACTTTGGGTGACGGGGTCTCCCACGGCGACGATCTGTCGTGCACGGCGGATCGCCACGGCATTCTCGGCGAGGGTCGTCGCCCCCGCATCGACGACGAAGACGGCGTCGAACCGAACGCGCTCGGGGATCACATGGACTTCATATGGCGAAGCCAGCCAGACCGGCGAGAGCACCCGAGACAGGTGCGGTGCGGTTGCTTCGAGTTTCGTCGGTGTGGCACTGTCGCCGCGGAGCAGTTTCTTGAGGGCGCTGGCTTCATCGGGGAAGTCGACGAGCCCGATCTTCCAGGTGTCCGCGAGAAGTGCGCCGAGAAGCGCGCCGGATGCCGACGCGTGTGCTTCATCGACCAACCGGAAGTCTGCCTCCAGGCGGTCGATGACGCTCGTATTGGCGCCGAGAAGCGCCCGGTCTGTCGCGAGCATGTGCTCGAGGACCGACTGCCACCAGGCCAGTTCGAGTTCGGCGGCCACCTGGTCTTCGGGAACGTGGCGGACGGAAAGGTCGGTGATCAGGGGTGCGAGACCCTTCTCGCGGAGCTCCGCGATGAGGGTGGTGCGCTCCTGGAGGTTCTCCATCACCTGGGAGTCGGCGGCGAGGCCGGAGAGCAGGCGAATGAGTTCCTTGACTGGCAACGAGACCAGGGGCTCGGATTTGTGGCGACCGAGCGGGACGTCGAGTTTGCTCAGATCTTCGACCACGCGCTGGTAGGCGACTTGCACGTCGGCGATGCCGAGCGGAACCTCGGGGGTCACCCCAGCGGCGACGTAACGCTGCCACAGGGTCCTCTGTTGCTGAATGCGGTGAAGGGCCGCGTTCATGTCCGCGATATGAACCCCGGGGCGCACGTATTCGCGCGCGAGTTTCTTGAGGCGGCGACGGTTCGCGCCTGACATGGCCGGGGCATCCCGCCGGTTGCTCGTCGCGGCGATCAGCTCGCCGAGCGACCGGTCGAAGACGCTCGGCTGGAACTTGTCGAGGGTTTCACGCACGTCGAGGAGCAGGCGCAGGTAGATGCCGAGTTCTTCAACGGACTCGAATGCGCGCATGCGGGTCTGACCGATGAGTTCGAAGCCACGCTCGAGCAGCCGGGGAAGTTCGGTGCGATGCAGCTTCTTTGCGAGATCATGGGTTGCCTTCGCCTGCCGGGTGCTGGCGAACTGTGCGCCGTACCAGGGAGAGTCGTCGGGGCCGTACTGGAACTCGCCGAGGGCGGCCGCGGTCGCCAGCTTGCGCGCGGTGACCCCACGATTGCCGGCGAGCTTCTCGAGGGAAGCGACGTCGAGTCGTGCCGATGTCGTCGGAGGAACCGGGAGGTTCCCGAGCCTGGTCAGGGCTTCAAGCGCGTCGATCACGCTGACGCCGAGGCCACTGTCGACGCGGCCGAGCGAACCGCGGTAGTCGAGGAGCACCTTGCGCAGGCGCACGAGGGCGTCGTCGACGTCGGCGACCTTGGGAGCGACAGCCTTCTCGTTACGTGAGATCGCCTGGATGAGGTCGCGCCGGATCGTTGCCGGGCTGACGGTGAAGCCGGGGAGCCCGACCTTGCTGAAACGGTGTCGGATGCCGTCGAGGCTTGAACGCCTGGCGCTGACGACAAGTACCCGCTTGTGCTGGGCGACGAGGGCGCCGATCGCGTTGACGACGGTCTGGGTTCCACCGGTGCCAGGGAGCGTGGTTACGACGATGGAATGCCCGGCGGAGATCTGTGCAATCACATTCTCCTGCTCGGTGTCCGCGTCGAGAAGCAGGGTGTCTGTGGCCGGGGGGCGCTCGTCCTGGCCGATGGCATCCACCGGGCTGAACAGGCCTTCGACGAGCCGACGCGCACCAGGGTTACCGGCGAGTGCGTCGAGGACGGGATGCTCGAGGTCGCCTGCGTCTCGAGCCAGCGCGTTCCCGACATCCGCGAACGACGACACGACGAGCCGTGGCTGCACGCTGAACCACTCGAGGTGCTGGGTCAGGCCGCGGAGCCGGTCGATCACCGGTTGCGGTTTGAAGACTCCGTTGGTGACGGCGAGCGCTTCGAAAGCCTCAGCGTCGAGGGTGATCCGGTACTGCTCGTGGAGCGCGCGGGCCAGCTCCGGGTTGAGGAACGGTGCTCCCTTGAGCTTGAGCTCGAAGTCGCGACCGTAGCGCCGGATGGCAACAGGACGGAGGAGAACGGGGGCGGAGAAGTCTTCGCCGTTGTTGCGCCACTGGGCCAGGCCGATGGCGAGGTGGACGGACTCGATGCCGCGGACCGTGCGAAGTTCGATGCCCTTGACGGTGATCTGGTCGGCAGCGGCCTTGGCACTCCGGAGAGCGAGCTCATCGCGGATGAGGTTCGAGAGCAGGGTGGAGTGCCCGGTGATGAACTGGGGAAGGCCGCCGGGGTGCGTCGAACTCAGCTCGATCCGGGTGCGGGGTTCGTCGATGAAGTGCAGAAGGGGTGAACGTCCACCCACCGCTGCCAGCTGGTCGCGCCACCGCTGCCGTTCCGTGTCTGCCACGTTTGCCACCGCGAAGTTCGGGTCGCCGACGCTCAGGCCGGTCGGACTGGTGACCGAGAGCGCAAGCGAAGTATTTGCGTCGTCGATCTCAAAATCACGCGCATCTGGTTTCTTGTCTAGCCGCCACACAACCCACACCCTAAGCGCTCGCGGTATGAAATGCCGGTAGCATCACCGGTTTTTCGCCGAGTTGGCTGTGTTCGTGGGCTATCCGCCGCCTGAGCAGCCGTTGCTGCCGCTGTAACAGGGTTCATAGTTCGAGCAGAAGTCCAGCCACTATTGCGAGAACGGATGCCGAGCGGCTTCCCCGAAGGCGAGTCGGCGCTGGCCCGCCTTCCGCTTCGCTGCCCGCCCTAGGCCCGCTGATGCCTGTGCCCCCGGAGATTTCCATGTCAGTATCCTGGCCGCTGACTTGTTGCGGGTCGAGTGCTGCCACAAGGAGCGTTCAAATGGCTGACGGACGCGGCGACCACGGCTTCCATGCCTGTCCGATGCCGCGCAGCCGACTCTTCGCCGCGGCCAGTCGGTTGGCGGGGCACGTCGGCGGCTCGGTTCTCGCCGCTCATGCCCTGGCTGCCGTCCACAGCGTCAAGTGAGAAAGTCACGCTCGGCAGGAGCCCCGGCCGCCACGTCTCGCGATAACCTCCGCCGGCGACCGCCAGAACCTGCCACTCCATTTCGGCGGCCACCGACTGCCACGTCTCATCGCACGCGTCGCATCCGCAGACGGGGTAACTGAAGTCGTTCAGCAGTCCCGCATGCAGCAGTACGCCGGGGTATGAGGTGAAGACGAAGGTCAGTGATGCCGCCTCGGCAGACGCAGGCGTCAGACGAACGGCCCGGACCGCGTCAGTAACAGGACGGAGCAGGTCATCCGTCGCAGCAAGGGTGTGCTCGACGATAACCTCGAACGTATCTGTCAAGTGGGCTATGAGCGCGTCGGCGGCGAGGTGAACCGGAGCAAATCGCTCGGGGTGGGAGTCAACGCTGTAGGCGTTATCCGGTGGCGCGTCGCTCCCCCACCGGGCCCCGTACGGGATGGCACGTCCGGCGGCATCCCGGAACGTTTCGCTGGGGACCTCCGGGCGGTGATACATCGCCCCAGCCTATTCACCGTGACGACGAAAGGAGCCCAGCTTGTTTATTCAGGAAATCGCAAACGGGGTCGTCACCGAATCTGCAGTTCAGCGGCGAACCCGTCGAACGGTCAGTTCACCGGCCGGAAATGCGTCCTGATCACTTCGTCAGACACGTTGTGCGCGACCTCGTTCGCGAATCCCATCGAGGCACGGAAATGGAGCCCGAGCCAGACTCGTGCGTTCATGGCATCCTGATCCCAGACGTCCGTGCTGTCGTAATGCCTCGTCGTCGTCGAGTCCACGAGGGCCGGTGCGTCGATGTCGAGAGAATTCTCGCCGAACAGGTAGCCGAAGACATTGGATGTCGACCCGGTCACGCGGGTAAGCCTCACTGTCGAGCGGGTACGGCTCGGGGAGGTCGAATTGCGTTGCCGACTTGAGCGCCAGCGGACAAACGAAGCCCAACCAGGGAACCGCGAAAGGAAGGAAGGAGTTGCGTTCTCCGTGAAGATGGTGCGGGTGGCGATCGCGTCCCACTCGGTGATCACAGCCGGGTCGGTCCCGACGGGCGGATGTGCCTCGGCGGGGGGTGCCGGCGATCGACGGAGTGAGGACGCCGGCCGTCGCGACGATGGCGAGGGTCAGCACTCGCGAGAACGTGGACGTGGACGTAGACATGGACATGCGAAGCCTCCGTGACTTGGTGGAGGGCTTGCACTGGGGAGCGCTCGAGTCGGGAACGGGTGCAGGCTGTCAGAACAAGCTCTGCTGCAGCCGTGTATGGCCCCGGTGCGTACACAGCGCAAGAGGGCCGCTGGCCAATTTTCCTGGTGCCCCTGGAGGGATTCGAACCCCCAACCAACTCCTTAGGACGGAGGTGCTCTTCCGTTGAGCTACAGAGGCTGACTCCGCCAGTTTAGCGGAGCCGAAAACCCCCTGTGCGCCGTGACCGCTCTGGCGTACCATTCCGGATGAAACACGGTGATTCGCGGCGCCCTGCTCTTCGGATCGGTATCCGGCAGAGCGAGACGTCTTCCCCTCCCCTGTCCCGACCAGTCCCACCAGACCGGCGACAACACCCCACGTCGTTCCGGCCGAAGAACCTGGAGCTGACATCATGCTCAAATTGTCCGATTCATATACCGTCCTGCCTGCCTCCGATATCACTCGCGCCCGCGACTTCTATCGCGACAAACTCGGCCTGGAGCCGACCCGGGAGGACGACGATAACCTGATCTACGGCTCTGCCGACGCCCCTGACCTGCTGATCTATCGGACCCCCAACGCCGGTACGGCCCAGAACACTCAGATCTGTTGGGCCGTGACCGACATCCGAGCCACCATGGACCAGCTGAAGAGCGCCGGAGTCACCTTCGAAGAGTACGACTCCGGCGACCTCAAGACCGTGGATGGTGTCGCCGAGTACGGGGACGAGTACGGCGCCTGGTTCAAGGACTCCGAAGGAAACTTCGTCTGCCTGTCCCAGTCCAAAGGTTAGAGCTCAGGCTGCCGCCGGTGTGAGGTACTGGTCCCACAGCGGAGTCGCTCGCTCTGCTCCGCGAACCGCCCAGGTCGGGCCGTACGGCATCCGCGGTTTCGTGCGCAGCGACCAACCCATTTCGCCCGGGGTCCTGTCACTCTTCGCGTTGTTGCAGCGCAGGCAGCACGCGACGAGGTTCTCCCACGAGTCTGCTCCCCCTCGGGAACGGGGCAGGATGTGGTCGATGGTCGACGCTGCCGTGCCGCAATACCCGCACCGGTTCGCGTCGCGACGCAGCACGCCACGTCGGGTGACCGGCACGCGGCGCGAATTCGGAATCTTCACGTATCGGCTCAGCACGATGACGGATGGGCGGTCATGCGCACCGTCTGTCGCCCACACCGGGTGGCCGGTGTCGATTTCGACGATGGATGCCTTGTGATTCATCACGAGCACAAGCGCTCGACGGAATGAAACGATGGCAAGGGGTTCGTACCCGGCGTTCAACACCAGTGTGCGCATGTCGGTTCCTCTCAAATCGCCGTGACGGCTTCACGGTCATTCGGTTGTCTCCGACCGAGGGAAGAACTGGATCCGGGCACAAAAAAAGGCGCCGTCTTTACAGACAGCGCCTTTCCACGGCCGACGAGCGGCAGTGACATGAGTAGCCGGCGGGCCCTGTTTCGAGGCAACCGCAAGCATCCGTGGTGTGGATTCTGGGTATTCGAACCATGAGCTTCCCGCACTTTCCAAAGGTCAGGGCTTTAATGTAACCCACAATCGGTGTGTAACCCACAATCGGTGTGCCTCCGCACGGAGGCACACCGATTCTGTGTCGTTTCGAGGACTGTTCCCGAATGGACAGCACCCGGACGATCAAATCCCGATGCGGACGACCCACCAGTTATCCGCGTAGATCGGGCCGATGCGCAGCGGTGTTCCTGGGCGCGAGGCGTGAAGGATTTTATTGTCGCCGGCGTAGAAGCCGATGTGACCGGCGCTCACGATGAGGTCGCCCGGGACGGCGTCCTCGATCGAGATCCGGGTTCCCATGTTGCCCTGGGCAGTCGACGAGTGCGGCATGTTGACGCCGAACTGGGCGTAGACGTACTTCACGAAACCTGAGCAGTCGAAGCCTGCAGGTGTCGCTCCGCCGTACACGTAAGGCACTACCTGGTACTGCAGCGCAACCGAGTAGACCTGCGAGAGGCTGAAGTTGGGGTACGGCGGCGCCTTCACCAGGTCCTCAGCCGACGGCCCGGAGAAGCTCTTCTGGGTGTTCGTGAACGTGGCGCGCTGGGCTGCGGCGTTCGCGGCGTCCGCCGCGGCTTTTGCTGCAGCGTCGGCAGCGGCCTTGGCCGCCGCGGCAGCCGCGTTGGCTGCGGCCAGTTCGGCTTCCGTCGTGGCCGAGTAACCATCCCTTGCGACGGCGTTGGCGGCGACGCCCGCGTCGACAGAAAGGGACTGCGCCCCGGCTTCCTTCAGGGACTGGAGTGACGAGTTGCCCGCCGCATCCGTTGCCGGCGTGAATGCGTATGCCGGCAGCGCCATGGTGGCGAACAGGCCGGGGACGACGAGCGCCATGATGGCCGTCGACCGCCACCCCCGCCAGCCTGATTTGACTGGCGCTTTCGGCGTTGGCGCGGATGACGGGGTGGGTGTCGCCGCGCGACGCGGAGCCGCGAGGCGTGGAGAGACCGCGGCCTGGTTCGCAACGGTTCCGGAGCCCGAAGGCTGCAACGATTTCCCGAGCGCGCCAGGATCAGTAGAATTGGCCAAGGTAAAAACCTCCGGCGCCTCGCACAGCCTTTAGGGAAACTGCCTCGTCCGCAACAAATATCGGGTTTACCGGCACAGGGAGACGAGCGAGTGAGACGCCCGGCACCGGGTCCTGCGATCGACTTGCGACCTTCGGACTTATCCGAGGCTACGTGATCGTTACCGATTTGTCACCAAAAAGCCAGACATTTCTAACGAATTGGTAACGACAGATTCTGGTGGCTGCCTCAGTGACCGTGAGCGAGGCCACGCGACGGGGCTGGATGCCCTGTCTTTACGCGTCCTGGACGAAGATGTGCCCAGCCACCTCATTGGGCAGTTCGAGGCCGCCGCCAAAGCCCTCAACCCGAACCAGAACGTAGGACCCGACGGCGGAGAACACGCCGATGTTGCCGGGCATCACACCGGCCTGTTTGAGCTGGAGCAGGAGTTCGGGGTCGACCTGGGCCGGTTCACCGAGGCGACGGATCGTGGCAGTGGTCGGCCCGACGGCACCGCGGACCAGTTCCACGAGGCTCGTGACACCGTGCGAAAAGGTTCCGGCCGGGGTATCACCCAGTTCATCGAGGCCGGGGATCGGGTTCCCGTACGGCGACTCAGTGGGGTGGTCGAGCATGGCGAGGAGCTTCCGCTCGACCTGCTCGCTCATCACGTGTTCCCAACGACAGGCTTCTTCGTGGACGAATTCCCACTCCAGTCCGATGACGTCGCTGAGCAGCCGTTCCGCGAGGCGGTGCTTGCGCATCACATGCACCGCTTTGCGCCGGCCAGGACCAGTCAATTCGAGGTGGCGATCACCGGAGACCACGACGAGGCCATCACGTTCCATCCGGCCAACCGTCTGAGACACCGTCGGACCCGAGTGCCCAAGCCGCTCGGAGATTCGTGCCCGCAGGGGCACGATGTTCTCTTCTTCCAGCTCAAGAATCGTACGGAGGTACATCTCGGTGGTGTCAATCAGATCTGTCATTGACGTCTCCCCAGGGTTCAGCGCAGTTGCGACCCAGCCTACCGGTCCACCCTGCACGGTTCGGCCCGCCCACACCGTCCCCCATTCGGCACCGAGGCGGCATACGGGAGCTTCTACAATTGGCGGATGCGAGAGATTTCCCTTCCCCCAGAACTCCTGCCCGCTGACGGTCGCTTCGGTTGCGGCCCTTCGAAAGTCCGGGCGGAGCAGGTGGACGCCATTGTTCGCGCCGGCACCAGCCTGCTCGGCACGTCGCACAGGCAGGCTCCTGTCAAGAATCTCGTCGGGAGTGTTCGCTCCGGGTTCGAGACCTTGTTTGATCTCCCGGAGGGCTACGAGGTCATCCTGGGCAACGGTGGTTCGACGGCGTTCTGGGATGCCGCTGCGTTCGGCCTGATCGAGCGCCGCAGCGAGAACCTCACCTTCGGCGAGTTCGGCTCGAAGTTCGCCAAGGCAGCGGCAGCGCCGTGGCTTGAGGCACCGCTCGTCCTCGATGCCCCTGGCGGTTCACGCAGCGAGGTGGAGGTAGCCGAGGGGATCGACGTCTACGCGTGGCCCCACAATGAGACGTCGACCGGCGTCATGGCGCCCGTACGACGCGTGGCGGGTGACGATGGCGCCCTCACCGTCATCGACGCGACGAGCGCCGCCGGCGGGATCTCGTTCGACGCACGCGAAACGGATGTCTACTACTTCGCGCCACAGAAAAACTTCGCCTCGGATGGTGGTTTGTGGTTCGCGTTGTTCTCACCGGCCGCCCTTGACCGCGTGGAGCGCGTTGCGGCATCCGGTCGTTACATCCCCGAGTTCCTCAGCCTCAAGAACGCGGTGGACAACTCGCGCCTGAACCAGACGCTGAACACACCAGCGCTCGCGACCCTCGTGATGCTGAACGACCAGCTGGAGTGGATGAACGGCAACGGTGGCCTTGGCTGGGCGTCGGCACGAACCGCGGAATCGTCATCGCACCTGTACGACTGGGCAGAGAAGACGGCGTACACCACGCCGTTCGTTTCGAACCCGGACCACCGCTCGCAGGTTGTCGTCACCATCGACTTCGACGACTCGATCGACGCGGCCGGGATCGCCAAGGTCCTCCGGGCCAACGGGATTGTCGACACCGAGCCATACCGAAAGCTCGGCAGGAACCAGCTGCGCGTGGCAACCTTCACCGCGATCGAGCCGGACGATGTCCGCCAGCTCACCCGCAGCATCGAGTTCATCGTCGACGCGTTGTAAAGCCCAAGGGCAACAAGAGAGGCCCCCTCCGCGGAGGGGGCCGTTCTTGTTTACGTTGACGTTTCTGGACGTATCGCCCAGGAGGAGCGTCGCTCAGTAACTGCGGTCGAGTCCTTCGTCATCGTCGTCGTCGTTGTCGTCATCGTCGTCGTCGTCGTCATCGTCATCGTCGTCATCGTCATCGTCATCGTCATCGTCCGACTCTTCGTCGTCGTCGTCATCGTCCGACTCTTCGTCGTCGTCGTCATCGTCCGACTCTTCGTCGTCATCATCGTCGCCGTCATCGTCCGACTCGTCATCGTCCGACTCGTCATCATCCAATTCGTCGTCGTCGATTTCGTCAACATCGACGCCATCGACATCGCCAGCATGCAGGATGCTGAACTCGGCTTCGTCATCGTCGTCGTCGCTCTCGTCGAGAACCGCGGCAGCTTCAGCGAGGGCTTTTGCCTCGTTCTCCGCTACTTCCTGACTGGCCTGGTAATCGGCGAGGCGCTCAGACCACGGCACCCATTCCGGGGCGAGCAGGGCGGTCTCGCCCGGCATGAGCTCTGTCTCAAGCACGGTCACAGTGTTCTCGTCGCCGGCGCGGGAGAGGGTGACCGTCCAGTGCCACCCGGGGTACCCGCGCAACTTGCTGTCGAAGAAGAGCGAGAGAACATGATCGTCCTCCGCCAGGTGACCCACGGGTTCGCCTATCGTCTCGGCCGGTGTCACCTCGAGCAGTGCGGCGCGAGCAACGTCGACTGATGCAAGCAAGACCTCGTCGGCGACCGGCGCCGGTCGTTCAACGGCGAGTTCTGCGGTGGCTTCTCCAGCGGCATCCGCTGTTTCGCCGGTGCCCTCAGCCGTACGGCCGGATTCGGGAGCAACCTCAACCGCCGGCGAATCGACCGGGACGGTCGGCACGTCGCGTCTGCCTGTTCCAGCTTCTCGCACGTCAGCATCCGCGTCGTGAGGGGCCTCTGCTTCACCCATCGTGCCCGTTTGGGGTCGAATGGTGGTCTCCGACACGTTCTCGGCGGAGATTGATGGCTCGTGCGTCGGATCGATAGTGGAGTTCTCAGTGGTTGTCATCGGAGTGCTCCTCTGGAAAAGACGGCGGGCCCAGCCTGGCGCAGCGATCACGCGTCCAGTTCGTCGGCCACGCGTCGCAGCAACAGTGCAACCTTGCGGCTGTGGGCGTTGTCGGGGTAGCGGCCCCTTCGGAGGTCTCCTCCGAGGCCGTCGAGCAGCTTCACGAGGTCTTCGACGATGATCGCCATGTCGTCCGCGGGCTTGCGCTTCATCTTGACGAGGCTCGGCGGAGCGTCGAGCATCCGAACCGAGAGCGCCTGCACTCCACGCTTGCCGTCGGCGATACCGAACTCAAGGCGGGTACCTGCTTTGACGGAGGTCACGCCTGCGGGCAGAGCCGAGGCATGCAGGAAGACTTCCTGGCCATCGTCGCTCGAGATGAAGCCGAAGCCCTTCTCGTCGTCGTAGAACTTAACCTTGCCGGTGGGCATGGACGAACCTCGCTGTGAACTGGACACGCCGGCCACGAGCCGGCGTGCGGTGCTGTCGCCCCGGCAGGAGCCGCAGGCGAACGGGAGAACTCCCGCCCCTCCAGCTTAGAGCGTCTGCGGATTCCCCGGCACCTTCCTCATCATTGGGGATGGGCGCGGTATGCCGATAACCTGAGAACTGTGACCGATCCTCAAAAGCACAACGTCAGCCGCCTCGAACGGGTCCTGGCGTTCATGCTCCTCGCGCTCGTCCTCCTCTCTGTCGCGACGTTCATCGCGATCATGGTCGGCACGATGCAGGGCATGGGATCGGATGACTTCGCCAGCGGACTCTGGCCCGTCGTCGTGATGGTCCCGTACATCGGCCTTCCGCTCGCGATCGTCCTCCTCATCATCCTCATGATCTCCAGTGCTGTTCGGCGTGCGCGTGAATCCCGCCGGGACCAGCCGGAGCACTGACCGGGAAACTGACTGCAGATGACTGACATCCTCACTCTCGCAGGCAATCTCCGGGCTCTACCGGACGCTACGCTCGAGGAGTTGCTCATCGACCGCCGCGTGGCGTCCGCCGCACGGGCGGAGGATTTCTTCGACCTGGCCGAGCTTCTGCTCGACCCGTCAAGTATCCGGAGCGCTCTTCAGCGCCTGGACCGCCAAACCCTCAGTGTGCTTGCGGCCGCGACGACGACTCCGCTTCCTGCCGAACAGATCGTCGACCGGCTCTCCGGGTTGGGCGCCGCGGATGTCGATGTCGCCGACGTGGAGAAACGTGCGTCGTTCGCCGCCGACCGAGCCCTCCTCTCGCGCGTCGACGGCGGCTACGTCTCCATCGACGCCGTCGAAGCGGTTCTGGCCAGCTGGGCGATTGCAGGTGTCCCGATCGCGGTGGAACTGGCATCCGCTCCGGCCCCGTCCCTTCCGGCGGCTGCGTCCGAGGCCGCACACGCCCTGACCGACATGAGCGCGGCGGAGCAGGCGTTCCAGACCACCTCAGCGTGCGGCGAACTGCTCCTGGAGCTCCTCATCAATCCCGCGCGTGAGTTGGGCAAGGGCGGGCCGGCGCTTCCCGAACGCAAGCGACTGGCGACCGTCATGCAGGTCCCTGGGCACACAATCGACGCCCATCTCGACCTCTCGGTTCGCGCCGGCCTCGTGAGCCATGTGCCCGGGCTCTGGCTCACCGCCCCGGCCGGCGAAAACTGGCTCGCCCTCACTGCCGCAGAACGCTGGCGCATTCTTGCCGCCGCGTGGCTCGACGCGCTTCCCTCCCAGGTACGCACCGTGCTCCGCGGACGCACGCGCTCCACCTGGGGTCCTGCGCTACACGACTACGCACACTGGCTGTACCCAGCAGGCGGCGACTGGATCCGTAACCAGGTCGCCCGCGTAACCGAACAGGCCACGATGCTCGGCATCACGAGCGGCCCATCTGCCGACGCCCAGGTGCCCAGCACCGCCGGTCGGATCCTGCTCGAAACGGATGCCGCAACCGCTGCGACCGCGATGGCCTCCCACTTTCCGACCCACGTCAGCCAGGTTTACCTCCAGCACGACCTGACCGTCATCGCGCCTGGCCCTCTTCAACCGGAACTCGACCTGCGGCTCCGCACGTTCGCCGACCTCGAGGGACGCGCGCAGGCTTTCAGCTACCGCCTCTCAGTGGAGAGCGTCAACCGGGCTTTGTCTGCCGGCGACACGGCGGCAGACATGCTGGACTTCCTTTCCTCGCTCTCGCTGACCGGTGTCCCCGAGCCCGTCCATTCCCTCATCTCGCAGGCTGCGGCACGGTTCGGCGCCATCCGGGTCGGTTCGATCCCCGTCAATCACCCGGATGCCGTCTCCGCGAGAACGTACGTTCGTGCCGACGACAGCAGCCTGATCGGCATGCTCGACGGCGACCAAGCACTCAACGCGCTCGGGTTACGACGGTCGGATGCGAACCGGATGCTTTCCCGGCTCGACCTGGAGGACGTGTTCTGGGCGATCAGCGACGCACGGTACCCCGTCGCCGCCGAGACCGCTTCCGGTGAACTCATCGGCCTGCGCCGCCGCCGCGTGGCGCCGCCGGTCGAACCTGAGCCCGAACTTCCCGACCATGGGATTTTGATCAACCGGCTCCGCGAGGTCGAGGGCGATACATCCGAAGGGACCGACCTGGCTTGGATCGCGCGCCAGCTCGACGCGGCGATTCGTGCGAAACAGACCGTCACGATCACCGTCGAAGTGCCGCGTTCGGGCCCGATGGACTTCGTGCTCGAACCGACCGGCGTGTCAGGGGGCCGGTTGCGCGGACGCGACAAGAAAGCCGACATCGAGCGCACCCTTCCACTGTCGAGCATCATCGCCCTGAAGTAGAACTCAGCCCTCTGGCTGGCGCAGGTAGCGCAGCAGCAGCGTTCCGTCGGAACTCAGCACATGGGCGAGCATCATCGGTCGCTGGATATCCGTCGGCGCCCCTGCGACGATCCGGCCGGCGCCCGGGCCCTCTGCGAAAGGGCTGATCGTCAGGCATACCTCGTCGACGGCATCCTCCCTGAGGAAGTCGCCGAACAGAGAAGGTCCACCCTCCGAGTGCACCTGCGTGAGCCCGCGGCCGGCAAGGAGCGACCGCATCCGTCGGGGGTCGACGTTCTCGTCGCCGGCGACGAGAACGTCCGCGACCTCGGCGAGCGCGGTGCGACGCTCCCGCGACGCCGCCTCCCCGGTAAGGACGATCGGTCGCACCGGGGCCTCCGTGAAGATCCGGTGCCCGGGGTCGAGACCCAGCCCGGCCGAGACAATCGCGAAAACGGGCTGGTCGGAAAGTCCGTGCCCCCGTCGCCAGTGCACGGCAGGCTCGTCGAGTCGCATCGGACCGTAGCCCTCGGCCCGCACGGTGCCAGCGCCGACGAGAACGACATCGCAGAGTCGCCGGAGAATGTCGAAAACCCGCTTGTCAGCCGGCGTGCCAAGACCCGCGGTCAGGCCGTCGTGGGTGCCTGCGCCGTCGATGCTCGAGATGAAGTTCACCCGGAGCCACGGCGCAGATCGGTCGTCAACCGCGTAGAGGACGGCGATTTCGTCGTCGCTGAGTGTCATGCCCGTGCCGAGCAACGAAATGCCTGGTTCAGTCATTGTTTTCCCCCGTGTTGTGGCGCAGGTACGCCGGTTGCCGAAATCCGAGGATCGCTTCGGTCATGCGTGCGGCATCGACGGCCGGGCCGACGTTGTGCATCCGGAGAATCCTCGCCCCGTTGAGAACAGCGACAACCGCCGCGGCGAGCGATCCGGAAACTCGCTCCCCGCGTTCCCGGTCGAGCGTCTCACCGACGAAGTCCTTGTTCGACACTGCGGCGAGCACCGGATAGCCCAGGTCCGCGATCTCGGCGAAGCGCCGGGTCAGTTCCAGGGAGTGAAGGGTGTTCTTGTTCAGGTCGTGCCCGGGGTCGATGAGGATCCGGTCGGCCGAGATCCCGGCGGCCAGCGCAGCGTCGACGCGCCCGGCCAGAAATGTCCTGACTTCAGCGACGACGTCGGCGTACTGCGGACGGGCGAATGGGGTACGTGGTTCAGCGAGGCTGTGGGTGATGACGACCCCAGCCGTCGTGTCCGCGAGAACGGCGACCATGCTGGGGTCCCGCAGGCCCGTGGTGTCGTTGATGAGATCCGCGCCCGCATCGATGCTCGCCCGCGCGACGTCGGGCTGGAAGGTGTCGACCGAGATGACGACGTCGGATTCCGCCCGCACGGCCGCGATGACGGGCACCACCCGGTCGATCTCCGCCTGGACCGATATCTCCGGTCCTGGTGCAAACGGCGCTCCCCCGACGTCGACCATTTCGGCGCCGTCGGCAACCGCCGCCAGAGCGGCGGCCACGGCCGCGTCTAGGCCGAATGTGCTGCCGCGGTCATAGAACGAATCCGGCGTCCTGTTGACGATCCCCATCACAACGACCTGCCGCGAAAAGTCGAATGTGCGCTGTCCGATTGTCCGGACCGGGGAGATGAACTCCGGCATTTTGGCGGCGCCTGCCGGCGGTGGCTTCGTCATGAGTCCATCGTGCCGCACCCGCGTCCATCAGTGACATGCCGGAGCGCGCGAGTGGGGCATCCGTTCTCTGGCGACAGGTCCACACCACGTATGGGTGACGTTCAGGAAAGTAGCAGCTAACACGCAGATACTGGTCGTATGACTGGACCACGCATTCTCATCGTCGATGACGAACCGAACATCCGCGACCTGCTCACCACAAGTCTCCGCTTCGCCGGCTTCGCCGTGCGCGCGGTCGGGAACGGTGCCCAGGCCATCTCAGCCGTGCTCGAAGAAGAGCCGGACCTCATCATCCTCGACGTCATGCTGCCGGACATGAACGGCTTCGGCGTCACCAAACGCCTGCGATCCGCTGGATACACCGCGCCGATCCTCTTCCTCACGGCGAAGGACGACACCGAAGACAAGATCATGGGCCTCACGGTCGGCGGCGACGACTACGTCACCAAACCGTTCAGCCTCGACGAAATCGTGGCCCGCATCAAGGCAATCCTCAGGCGCACAATGCATGCTGATGAGGATGCCGTCATCCGCGCAGGCGAACTCACCATGGATCAGGACACCCATGAGGTTCTCGTCGGCGAAACGCCCATCGAGTTGAGCCCGACCGAGTTCAAGCTTCTGCGGTACCTCATGCTCAATCCCAACCGGGTGCTGAGCAAGGCGCAGATTCTCGACCACGTATGGGAGTACGACTTCAATGGCGATGCGGGCATCGTCGAGAGCTACATTTCCTACCTGCGACGCAAGCTGGACCAGTTCTCGACTGAACCGCTCATCCAGACCAAGCGCGGATTCGGCTACATGCTGAAGACAGCGAGGACCTAAGCCGAATACAGGTACATGCACGATCCAGTAGCCGAGTGGTGGAACGCGATTTCACTGCGGACGAAGATCACCGGCGTGACCGTGCTCGTCCTGACCTTCGGGCTGCTCATCGCCGGTGTGGGCACCGTTGTGATGCTGCGGCCGGCGCTCGTCGACAAGGTCGACACCGACCTCATCTCGGCAGCGCAGTCTCCTGTGCCGCCCGGGTTCGTGGGACTGGACAGCAGCGCCGAGGCCGACAACGCCGGCGACATGGTCAAGGACGCGATGTCGTCTGACTACTTCACCGCGATCTACGATGCTGATGGCCGGTTGCGCGCGGCGACCTGGCAGGACCGGCCGGAGCATTCACTGCCCGATATCAGCCCGACGTTCGAGCTGTCCACTGCGGTCAAGAGCGACGGGGTGTTCGAGCTGAGGAGCCTCGACCGAAAGACGACGTATCACGCCGTCGTCGTGCCCTATCAGTGGGATCACCAGGGCAGCATCGGAGTGGTCCTCGTGGCCATTTCGATGCGCGAAACCGAAACGATCATCGCCACCTACCTGACGATCTTCTTCGGCCTCGGACTCGGCGTCATCATCATCGGCGCCCTCCTCACCCGGCTTCTCGTCACCAGCACCTTCCACCCGCTTCGCGAGGTCGAACACACGGCGGCGGCGATCGCAGACGGTGACTTCAGCCAGCGTCTCGCTGTGGCGACGCCGAACACGGAGGTCGGCCGGCTCAACCGCTCGCTCAACACCATGCTCGCGCGCATTGACCAGGCATTCTCCGACCGTGCCCGCACCATCGAGCAGATGCGACGCTTCGTCGGCGACGCGAGCCACGAATTGCGCACGCCCCTGGTAACCGTGCGGGGCTACGCCGAGTTGTACCGGATGGGAGCGCTGCAGAACTCCGAAGACCTCACCCAGGCCATGGATCGGATCGAGAAAGAAGCGATCCGGATGGGCGGGCTGGTCGAGGACCTGCTCGAACTGGCCCGACTCGACGAAACCAAGCCCATGGTGATGACCCCCGTGGACCTCTCCCCCATCGCCAGGGACGCAGCCCTCGACGCGAACGCGTCGTCTCCTCGCCGCACGGTGACCGTCATCGTCGATCACCCACCCGCGACGGAAACCGCACCCCAGCCTGCAACGGAACCCGCAGCCCCGGCCCCCGCCGTCAACCGTCCGCCCCGGCCGGAAGAAGAAACCACTCCGACACGACCGATCGCCTTCGCCGGCGCGACTCTCGCCCGGCTGCGTCAGCGTCGGCCGCGAAAGGGGTCAGAGAAGGACGTCGGCGGCGCCACGGTCGACACCGGTCACACTGTCGCGCCCGAACCGGCCCCCGAAGTGCCGGCCATCGTGCTCGGCGAGGAGAACAAACTGCGCCAGGTTGTGACCAACCTGGTCGGCAACGCGCTCCGGTTCACCCCCGAGAACAGCCCGCTCGAGATCGGCGTGTCGGCTAATCCCCACACCGGCACCGCGACGATTGCGGTCATCGACCATGGCGACGGTGTTCCGCCGCAGATCCGGGAGAAGATCTTCCAGCGCTTCTGGCGGGCGGACACGTCGCGCACCCGCGAAACCGGGGGGTCCGGACTTGGGCTCGCCATCGTCTCGTCGATCGTGGCAGCCCACCACGGAACTGTCTCGGTCTCCGAGACTCCGGGCGGCGGGGCGACGTTCCGCATCGAGCTGCCGCTGGCCGAGCCGCCTGCCGCACCTGCCGTCGGCTGACGACATCCGGGCGCCCCTTTGCTCGGGCACTAACGGTCGAAGCAGTCGCTCGGGCGTTTATGGTCGAACCGCCGTTGCTCGGCCACAAAGGGTCAAACTTCACCGCAAACTCCAGCCGCTACCGACCGAGCAGCACGCCGCCCGCGGCCCCTCCCAGTGACCGCGTCCGTGCCGGTTCTCCACCATCAGGCGGGCGAGCCGGATGCCGCCTCGTTCGCGCCTACCGTCGGACGATCGGATGCTGCGCACGGCGCATCCGGATCCTGACGGAGGACGTCCATGACCAGGTACCAGGTTGACAGCGACATCATGATGGGGACCACGGGGTCGGTCCGCGCCCGGATCGAAACGATCCAGGCGGAAGTGCAGGCGATGATGCACCAACTGACTGAGCTTCAGTCGACCTGGACCGGCGAGGCGTCGAATGCGTTCCAGGGCGTCGTCGCCGACTGGCGGGGCACCCAGCGCCGGGTCGAGGAGAGCGCCGTCACCATCAACACAGCGTTGGCGAGGGCCGGCACCCAGTACTCCGAGATTGAGCGGTCGAACACCGACCTCTTCCGCATCTGACCGACCTATGGCGGCAAGAGCGCCGACAACGAACAGCGGGGCGCCTCCCGAAGGAGACGCCCCGCTGTTGCGAGCTGCTTGAACTGAGAAGGCGGTGCCTAGAAGTCCATGCCACCGGTCGGGTCGCCGGCCGGAGCCGGGTTCTTCTCCGGCTTGTCGGCGACAACGGCCTCGGTGGTGAGGAACAGGCCCGCGATCGACGATGCGTTGAGCAGCGCTGAACGGGTGACCTTCACCGGGTCGTTGATGCCGGCAGCCAGCATGTCCACGTACTCGCCGGTCGCGGCGTTGAGGCCGTGTCCGACGGGCAGGTTGCGGACCTTGTCGGCAACAACGCCCGGCTCGAGGCCGGCGTTGAGGGCGATCTGCTTGAGCGGTGCGTCGATGGCGACCTTGACGATGTTCGCGCCGGTTGCCTCGTCGCCCGAGAGCGAGAGCTTCTCGAAAGCGGTCTTGCCTGCCTGGATGAGCGCAACGCCACCACCGGCGACGATGCCCTCTTCGACGGCAGCCTTCGCGTTGCGGACAGCGTCCTCGATGCGGTGCTTGCGCTCCTTGAGCTCAACCTCGGTTGCTGCTCCAGCCTTGATGACTGCAACGCCACCGGCCAGCTTGGCCAGGCGCTCCTGCAGCTTCTCGCGGTCGTAGTCGCTGTCGGTGTTCTCGATCTCCTTGCGGATCTGGGCGACACGGCCCGCGATCTGCTCGGGGTCGCCGGCACCTTCGACGATGGTGGTCTCGTCCTTGGTGATGACGACCTTGCGTGCACGGCCGAGAAGGTCGAGGGTGACGTTCTCGAGCTTGAGGCCGACCTCTTCCGAGATGACCTGTCCGCCGGTGAGGATCGCGATGTCCTGCAGCATGGCCTTGCGGCGGTCGCCGAAGCCGGGAGCCTTGACGGCGACCGACTTGAAGATGCCACGGATCTTGTTCACGACGAGTGTCGCGAGCGCTTCGCCGTCGACGTCCTCAGCGATGATGAGGAGCTGCTTGCCGGACTGGATGACCTGATCGACGATCGGGAGCAGATCCTTGATGTTCGAGATCTTGGTGTTCGCGATGAGGATGTAGGGGTCCTCGAACACAGCTTCCTGGCGGTCGGGGTCGGTGACGAAGTATGCCGACAGGAAACCCTTGTCGAAGCGCATGCCCTCGGTCAGCTCGAGCTCGGTGCCGAACGTGTTCGACTCCTCGACGGTGACGACGCCTTCCTTGCCGACCTTGTCGATCGCCTCGGCGATGATGGAGCCGATTTCGGTGTCACCGGCAGAGATGGATGCCGTCGCGGCGATCTCTTCCTTGGTCTCGACCTCTTTCGCGTTGGCGATGAGCTCTTCGATGACCGCAGCGGTGGCCTTTTCGATGCCGCGCTTCAGCGAGATCGGGTCAGCCCCAGCTGCAACGTTGCGCAGACCTTCGCGGACGAGTGCCTGGGCAAGGACGGTAGCGGTGGTGGTTCCGTCGCCAGCGACGTCATCGGTCTTCTTGGCGACCTCCTTGACGAGCTCCGCACCAATCTTCTCGTACGGGTCGTCGAGCTCGATCTCCTTGGCGATGGACACGCCATCGTTGGTGATCGTGGGGGCGCCCCACTTCTTCTCAAGGACAACGTTGCGACCGCGTGGGCCGAGCGTTACCTTGACGGTGTCGGCCAGAATGTTCAGACCGCGTTCGAGGCCGCGGCGGGCTTCCTCGTCAAAAGCAATGATTTTTGCCATGTGGTTTTTCGTCCCTCCCGGACGTGATGAACGTAGTTAGCACTCTACGAATGCGAGTGCTAACACGATTCTGGCACTCTCCCTCAGGGAGTGCAAGCTCGCACCCATCACCAAGCAACTCGCGCGACCGGTGGGGCACGAACCCCGCATAACGCAACGACGCCGCCCACACAGTGTGAGCGGCATCGCAGGGCGAAACGCGCAACTCAGGCGGGACGCACGGCCTCCGCCTGCGGGCCCTTGGCCCCTGTGCCGATCTCGAAGCTGACCTGCTGGCCTTCTTCGAGAGACTTGTATCCTGAGCTGTCGATAGCCGAATAGTGGACGAAGACGTCCTGACCTTCGCCGTCGACGGTGATGAAGCCGTAGCCTTTTTCAGCGTTGAACCACTTCACGGTTCCGTTCGCCATGTGTTACTCCCATTGCTGTGTTCACTCCGTGCAGGCAGGCGCCAGCCCGGGTCTGCCGTACCAAGGCCCGGCAATCGTGCTGACCTCGGTTGCCTGGGGCGTTCGGCGGCGCACAATGATGACCAGTTCCAGATACTAGCGAGGAGAACTGCGGCCCCAACAGGGGTTTGGCGCTGGATGTGCGGAATTTTTCCCAGCCGACGCGGGCCTGACCGCGCCCGAGGGGCATTTCCCGGCGGATGCTATCGCGCGGCGAAGTCGCTGCCGAGCACGACGGTGAGCTGCATGATGGGTTCCTCGCCCTCCTCCGCCGGAATCTGGAACTGGGTCGACATCTGGATGTTTCCCACGCCAAGCCCCTCGGCGAGACCGCGGGCCGCGCCTTCCTGCGACGGATCTGCGTAGTACACAGTCGTCGTCTCGACATCCGTGGCCGAGGCATTTCCCGGCGTGATGCTCTGCGTCCAGCCAGCTTCGTTGAGCTTCTCGATGGCTTCGGTGGCCAGCCCCCGAGTCTCGGTCCCGTTGAGCACGGTGACCATGGCGTCCGGGTCGATCGTGGCAACAGCCGTGGGCGTTTCGACGCTCTCGGAAGCGCTGGCCGCCGGAGTCGAGTTGTCGGCAAAGTTGAGGCGGTCGCCGAGCAGGGTCAGCCCGACGATCCCAGCCGTGACAAGCACCAGTGTTGCCAGCGCGGCCCAGAGGAACAGCGACCAACCTCGGCCCGGCGGCACTGGTGCCCGATGGGCGCCGACCCGCTTCAGATCAGCGGGGACTTCGTCGAACCTGTCCTTGGCGAAGTGGTGTGCCATGTCGGTGGTCTCAGGTCCTCTGTGTCGCGGTCAGGCGGTGTGCTGGCATCGATCCGGCCCAGGGCGCCGCTTGTCTAATCGGCGTTCCTGGCGCGCGCCCGGCGTGCGGCCTGCCGTGTGTCGCGCAGCCTTTGCAGGCGCTTGACCAGGAGGGGATCGTGCACAAGTGCTGCGGGCGAATCAATGAGTACGCCCAACAATTGATAGTAGCGCGTGGGCGAGAAACCGAACGCGGCGCGCACAGCCTCTTCCTTCTGCCCGGCGTGCTGCCACCAGCGATTCTCGAACTCGAGGATCGCGAGGTCGCGCTCCCCCAGCGGTTCGTCGTGGCCGTGTGTCGATTTGTGCTGATTGTCGTTCATCATTCACCACCGCTGAAGAATCTGTTTCGCCTGACCTCGGCCGTGCTGCAATCCTAAGCTGTGCGTGTTTCACGGAGCCCGACACACCGTGCGCATCCCAGAACGAGCAACGGATCCCCAGGTTTGTTACGCAGCCTGAACACCAACCGGGAACACGTTCGCCTCGGAAGGGGTTAGATAAGGAGCAAGCATCAACCCGTGAGGAGCACAATGACGCAGCCTGTGAACAAGAGCAACGAAGAGTGGCGCCAGGAGCTGACGACGGAGCAGTACGCCGTGTTGCGTGAAGCAGCAACCGAGCGCCCGTGGACCGGAGAACTGCTCGACGAGAGCCGCTCAGGTCTGTACACCTGTGCAGCCTGTGGCGCCGAGCTCTTCAAGAGCGGTACGAAGTTCGACTCCGGTTGCGGCTGGCCGAGCTTCTACGAGTCCGTGCGGCCGGAGGCTGTCAAGCTCATCGAGGACAACTCGCTGGGAATGGTCCGCACAGAGGTGCGCTGCGCCACATGTGATTCACACCTCGGCCACGTCTTCGACGACGGATTCGGCACCCCGACCGGCGATCGCTACTGCATGAACTCGCTGGCACTGAACTTCGCACCCGTCGAGTAACGTGACGAAACTGGTCGACGTCGTCGCCGGGCGCAGGTCCTGGTCGCGGGTAACAGCGGATGCTCCGACGCACGAGGAACTACTTCCTCTCGTCGCAGCATCCGCCCGCGTCGCCGACCACAGCGCCCTGCGGCCGTGGCGGCTGATCGAGTTGCGCGGGCGGGCACGCGAGAAGCTCGGAGCTGCGATCGCGAAGGCGGAGGGCGACAAGCATCCGTCGACCAAGCCGCTGCGCGCGTCGCTCTTGATCGCCATCGTGGTGACGGTGAAGAAGAATTCGAAGGTCCCCGCCTGGGAGCAGGAAGCTGTCGCGTCCGGCGTTGCCCACATGCTCAGCCTGTTGCTTCACGACGCCGGCTGGGGCGTCTTCTGGCGCAGCGGCACGTACACGCGGTCCAGACCGGTGCGCAAGATGCACAAACTTGCGAAGAACGAGCAACTGCTGGGCTGGCTCTACGTCGGTGGAGTGCCTGCTGACGCCAAACCGGGCTCACGCAAGCCCGTTGACGCGGAGTCGCTCATTTCCGAGCTGTAGCTTGCCGGGTTCTCCGGGTTGTTGCCGGCGACCGAAGCGTTGCCACGCAGACAGCGACAAGCGCGAGGGCCGCACCACCCACCGTGGAGAAGGCGAGCCCCGCCCCGCCTGGCGCGACGGCGTCGAGAAGGACGGAGCCGACCAGCTGACCAGCCACAGTGCCAAGCCCGAGGATCAGCACGCCGGTGTGCGACACCAGGAACGCGTTGACGCCGATGAAGATACAACCGATCGCACCGCCGATATAGAGCAGGGGTTCAGAGGGCAGCTGGTCCGGCCAGCCGACGAACAGCGCCCGGCCGAGCATGACGGCGACGAGGGCGCACGTCCCCACGATGAAGTTGATGAAAGTCGCGGCGAACGCACTCTGCGCCCGCGAGCGAACCCGCCCGTTGACCGCCGACTGCCAGCCGGTGCCGAACCCGGCGAGCAGCGGCATGGTGAGCATCCACAGCGGCAAATCCCCGCCGATCTGACCTGACACCGACCAGAGCACGGCTGCCACGGCGAGCGCCGCCCCGAGCAGCCGGGGCCAGGTCGTCGCCACACGTCCGTGGGGCCCGAAGCCGATCCGGTCCAGGATCAGGCCCGAAACAGTCTGGCCGGCAACGAGTGCGACGCTGAAGAGGGCGACCCCGATCACGGCGCCGGTGACACCCTGGGAAAGCACGAGGAACGCACCGGATACTCCGCCGAGGACTGTCCACCACGGCATGCTGCGTTCCCGGAGCGCCCCGGCGACGGCGAGCAGCCCGCGTCGTCCACTCCGCGCGAAGAGCAGGCAGACCAGAAGAATGACCAGGCCTGAGCCGAAGGAGATGGCGGCCGCGACGACACCGTCGCCGATCGCAAGCCCGAGCGCCCCGTTGATCCGGGTCTGGACGGCCGCGAGAGCACCACAGGCCGCAGCGAGACTGATCGCGAGTACCAGTGGAACTCGAGCGTCGGACGTCGGGGAATGAGCCGGCACCCCCGAGGAGGTGACCGAATCGGCGACCTTCCGAACGGACATGCGACTCCCGGGTGTCAGCGGGGCGAGCCCCGCCGGCGTTCCCCACCTACTATCTTGCTCCCTCTGCGGAGGTGTCCGAAACATCCGCCGAACGGATGCTCTGGCTTGTCACACGGTGGCGACCAGCGCGATGAGCGGTGGAAGGCCCTGGGCGTCCACTGAGGCGAAGAACCAGGCAAGCCAGGTCATTGCGAAACCTTCGCCCCGTCGATCGACACATCGTGGCGGCTGAGGACCTCTTCAATCGCCGGCATCGTTTCTCCGAGCGGCCGTCCACGAGGCATTGACGCGTCGAGGTCCGCCTGGAACCGGCCCATAGCGCCGGTCATGCTGAACACCAGGAATTTCGCCGTCGGAGTCAGCACGGTGAAGGTGTGCAGAGCGCCAGGCGGAATAGCGATCACGGAGCCTGGCCCGAGGTCGAAACGTTCGTCGTCGACCTGGACCAGCATCCTGCCCTGGAGAACGTAATAGGTCTTCGCCCATCCTGTGCGATGAAGTGGCGTGGGGTCATCGCGGGGCGCGTCGACCTCGAAGATCTCGTAGGAGTCGTCCGTATGTCCGCTGTCCACCTTGACCGTGAGGGTGGCGTCGGGCGCGTGGATCTCTGCCCCGTCGCCGGCACGGCCTGTCGCCTCGCGAACGCGAGGTCAGCCGCCAGGTCATCGCCGGGTATCCGACGACGGTCATCGCCGCTCACCTCTTCGTCACCGCCAACACAGTGCAGGATCATCTGAAGTCGGTCTTCGCAAAGGTCGGGGTCCGCAGCCGCGGAGAATTGGTCGCGAGGCTGCAGCCGCGATCCGACGCATCCGCACTGCCCGAACCAGTAGTTCTCTGAGCCTGCTGCGACGGGCGGACTGCGACCCCACAACCGGCGCGGGACGTGATGGAGCCGCCTGTCGGATTCGAACCGACGACCTGCGCATTACAAGTGCGCTGCTCTGGCCAACTGAGCTAAGGCGGCGTGTGCTCGTCAATCATAACGAACCCCTGTCGTTCATCTGGCCATGACATCCTTGGAGGACATCACCACAACGAGGAACACGTATGCCCGAGCAGTCCACCGCACCGTCCGTCACCGAACGCACCGGGCGCGGTGTCCTCGATCTCGCGATCCGCTGCGGTGAGGTCATCTTCGCCTCCGGCGCGAGTGCAGAGGATGCGACCGCGACGATGCTCGCGGTGACGCGGGCATACGGTTTGAAGGGGTGCGAAGCGGATGTCACGCACACCGTAATCACGCTGACCTGGGACGACCCCGCGTCCAACGACACGATCACGCGCTCGAGAAATGTGAAGTACCGGACGCTCGATTACACGAGGCTCACGAACACCTCGACTCTCATCGGCGAACTCCTGCACGACCCACTCCCCCTCGTCGAAGCCCGGCTCCGGGTGAACAGCATCATCACCGCCAGGCCGATCTACCCCTGGCCCGTGCGACGGGTCGGGTGGAGCCTCGTCGGAGCGGGCGCTGCGTTCCTGCTCGGGGGCGGGCCGCTCGTCGTCGTGGCCGCGTTCGCCGCCACGTTCTTCGTCGACCTGCTCACCAGCAAGCTCGCGAAGACCCGCATGTCGGTCTTCTACCAGAACCTTGCGGGCGGCGCCGTCGGGCCTCTCGTCGCCGCGGTGGTTCACTACATCGACCCGACCGCGAACTCCTCATTGGTGGTCGTCGCAACGATCATCATGCTGCTGGCTGGTGTGACGTCATTCGGCGCCGTCCAGGACGTGCTCACGGGTTTCTACGTCACAGGGACAGCGCGCGTTCTCGAAGCGCTCCTGATCACCGGCGGCCTCGTCGCCGGCGTGGCCGGCACCACGATGCTGCTGGCCCGGTTCGGCCTCGTGCTCGACATCGCACCGTACATGGCGCCGACGTTCTCGGATCTGCCCCTTCTGCTTGTCGCAGCCGTTGTCACCATCATCGGCTTCGCTCTCGCCGTGGAAGTTCCGCCTCGGGCCATCTGGGCGGTCAGCGTGCTCGGTATCGCGGCGTACTTGGTGTACACCGGCGGGATCGCCGCACAGTTCGGCGTTGGCTGGTCGGCCGCATCCGCAGCCGTCATCGTCGGTGTGCTCTCCGCGGTGGCGTCCCGCATCGTCCGCACGCCGCCGCTGCCCCTCGTCGTCTCAGCTCTCGTGCCGCTCGTGCCCGGCCTGATCCTGTTCCGCGGCCTGCTCGAACTGAGCGCAGGCTCGATCGATGGGCTGCTCAGCATGCTCGAGGCAGCATCCGTCGCCGTCGCCCTCGCCGCTGGCGCGCTGCTCGGCCAGTACCTGGTGCAGAACGCGCTCGGGCCCGCGCGACGGATCCAGCGCCGGTTCGTCGGCCCCCTGATGGGTGTCCAGGTGCGGCTGGGCCGCAAACGGGACGAGAAGATCTAACCGGTCCTGCTACGCCGGCCCGCTACTGGGCTGGCGCCGAAGGGGATGGACTCGGGCTGGACTTGGCGTACGTCTCGCTCGCGACCGAGAGCACGAAGGCCTGGAATTCCTTCTCATCGGTGATCGAACCCGTGTACTGCTTGTCGTTGACCAGAACGGTAGGAGTCGCCTTGACCTTGTCGAGCGAGGAATGGGGCACGGGCTCGGTGGTCGCCCGGTCAGTGGCCGACTGCACCCACGCCTTGTAGCTTGCGTCGTCAATGCACTTTGCGATGTTGGTCTGGACGGGGCCGGCCGTGGCCGTTCCTGCGTCGGTCTTGATCGCATCCGCGACGATCTTCTTGAGGTCGTCGTTGGAGTGGCCCTCGGTTCCCTCTTCCGGCTGCTTGTCGAACATCAGGGTGTTGAAGGCGAAGAAGCTGTCCGGCGCGTAGTTGGCAACGCAGGCAGCCGCGTTGGCGGCACGCAGCGAGTACTGCGATCCGGCAGAACGCCCGGTGAGGATAGCGATCGGGTGGTATTCGACCGTGGCGGTGCCGTTCTCAGCCCAGGTGGCGAGCTGTTCGGCGTTGGCCTTTTCGAACTGACCACAGACCGGGCACAGGTAGTGGACGTAGATCCGGATGTTCGGCACGTTCGCATCGACGGAGGTCGAAACGGGCGCTGCTCCGGCGGCGAGAGCCGGGGTCTCGACGGCCTGGAGATCTGTTCCGATGACGATGCCGTCGCTGGCCATATTCATCGGTCCTGGCGCTGGGGGACGGATCGCGCTGGTGAGGATGAAAGCCACCCCGGCGACGATGGCAATGACGACGACCAGGATGCCACCCTGCAAGAAGGCACGTTTGCGCTTCTCCTGCTTGCGTTGCGCATCCCGGAGTTCTTTCGCCTTCTCACGGGTCGCCTGACGACGCTGGTTCTTCGTCGGAAGAACTTCCGGTGCGTCGTTGTCCATGAATCCTCGCTTCGGTCGGTCAGTAGGCAGTCGGCTTCAGCTTCGCTGCAGAATTCAACATCCACCGATCGTAGTTGCGCACACTGGGAAATTCCCAAACGGATGCTGGAAGCGGCAGGCGGGTGAATCACCGCGAACCCGCGCGTTCCGGGGTGCTTTCTGCCATACTAAGATCTCGCAACCGGACGTCAGCCCGGTCGCGCGCATGCAATGCAGCACGCAACGCATGATTCCATTCACTCGGATCGTCCGGCACGTACCTGCCGGTGAAGGAGAAAAACATGTCATCCGTAACGTTCGATAACGCGACTCGGCTGTACCCGGGAGGTACGCGCGCCGCCGTTGACAAGCTGAACCTCGAGGTCGCCGACGGCGAATTCCTCGTGCTGGTCGGCCCGTCCGGTTGTGGTAAGTCCACCTCCCTGCGCATGCTCGCCGGCCTTGAAGAGGTCAACGACGGCCGCATCCTCATCGGTGACCGCGACGTCACCGACGTGCCGCCGAAGGACCGCGACATCGCCATGGTGTTCCAGAACTACGCGCTGTACCCGCACATGACGGTCGCTGAGAACATGGGCTTCGCCCTGAAGATCGCCGGCGTCAACAAAGACGAGCGCGCGGCGCGTGTTCTCGAAGCGGCCAAGCTCCTCGACCTGGAGGAGTACCTCACCCGCAAGCCGAAGGCACTCTCGGGTGGACAGCGCCAGCGTGTCGCCATGGGCCGCGCCATCGTCCGCCAGCCGCAGGTCTTCCTCATGGACGAACCGCTGTCGAACCTTGACGCCAAGCTCCGTGTCCAGACCCGTACGCAGATCGCGTCGCTCCAGCGCCGCCTCGGTGTCACCACGGTCTACGTCACCCACGACCAGACCGAGGCCCTCACCATGGGCGACCGGATCGCCGTGCTGAAGGACGGCATCCTGCAGCAGGTCGGAACTCCGCGCGACCTGTACGAGAAGCCACAGAACGTCTTCGTTGCCGGATTCATCGGCTCCCCTGCGATGAACCTGCTGACCGCGGATGTGGCAGACGGTGGCATCCAGTTCGGCGCCCGCGTCGTTCCTGTCGACCGTGACGTCATCGGTGAGGCAACCGGACGGCAGGTCACTGTCGGTGTCCGCCCCGAAGACATCCAGGTGTCGACGGAGCCGGGTAACGGCCTCGAGGTCCAGGTCGACCTGGTCGAAGAGCTCGGCGCCGACGGCTACCTCTACGGTCACGCTGACGTCGAAGGCAAGCGCACCGACCTCGTGGCGCGAGTCGACGGCCGCATCCACGCCCACGCCGGCGAGAAGGTCTTCCTCATCCCGACGCCGCGCCACGTGCACGTCTTCGATGTCGAGTCGGGCCTCCGCCTCGGGAACAAGGCTGTCGTTCCGGAGTAAACAGTTCCCGCGCCGGCTGAATGGGTCCTGCCCAGTCAGCCGGCGCTACTGTTTAACCACCATGAGCGCATCACTCAACATCACAGCGGCCACCGTCGATCCCGCGCTTCTCGACCTCCCCTGGGATCTTCCCCTCGAGGACTGGCCGAACGACACCATCGCGTCACTTCCCAAGGGCATCTCACGACACCTGGTACGGTTCGCGAACCTGTCCGGGTACGTCGTCGCCGTCAAGGAAACCACCACGGAGATGGCGCGTGGCGAGTACGACATGCTGCGCACACTGCAGCGGCTGGACATCCCCTGCGTCGAACCGGTCGCGGTCATCACCGGCCGCTCAGACGCCTCCAACGACCCGCTGCCGAGCGCGCTCGTCACCCGACACTTGAAGTTCTCACTCCCCTACCGGGCACTCTTCTCCCAGCAACTGCGCCCAGACACCGCTGGTCGCCTTGTCGACGCCCTGGCCGTTCTCCTTGTGCGACTGCACATAGCCGGGTTCTTCTGGGGCGACGTGTCGCTCTCCAACACGCTCTTTCGCCGGGATGCCGGCGCGTTCGCCGCGTACCTCGTCGACGCTGAGACCGGCAAGCTCTACTCCGGCGGCCTTTCTAACGGCCAGCGCGAGAACGACCTCGAGATCGCCCGCGTCAACATCGCCGGCGAGCTCATGGACCTCGAGGCCGGCGGCCGGGTCGACGACGACCTCGATCCGATCAAACTGTCCGACGGCATCGTGGCCGCCTACCGGTCATTGTGGACCGAACTCACCGGATCGGAGATCTTCTCATCCAGTGAACGGTGGAGGATCAACGAGCGGGTCGACCGGCTGAATGCCCTCGGTTTCGACATCGAGGAGCTCGCCATCAAGACCGACGAAACCGGGTCCCGCGTCAAGATCCAGCCTAAAGTCGTCGATGCCGGCCACCACCAGCGCCGCCTGCTTCGTCTCACCGGGCTCGACACGGGCGAGAACCAGGCCCGCCGCCTGCTGAACGACCTGGACTCGTACGGCGCCACGTTCGGCAAGTCGAACATGGACGAGGAGATGATGGCGCACGAGTGGCTCATCCGCGTCTTCGAGCCGGTGGTGAAGTCGATCCCACGCGACCTCAAGGGAAAGCTGGAGCCCGCCGAGGTGTTCCACCAGCTGCTCGAGCACCGCTGGTTCCTGTCACAGAAAGAAGGCAGGGACATCCCGCTGTCCGAGGCGCTGACCAAGTACATCAACGACATCCTGCGCCACCGCCGCGACGAGGCAACCGTGATCGCGCCGCCGACGGGTTCCGTCACCGTGCCAATCGACGTCGTCGAGGCCGCGGACGAGGTGAACTGGCGCGACCGCGTCTGAGGCGCGATCGCGCAACGCCCCCGCGGCTCAACCGATCGGGGCCTCGACGATCGGTCCGAAAGGGTGCCTCGCGTCGCCCGCGAACATCCCTTTCGGACCAATCAGTGCAGCGATCGACCCTTGGGGACCGATCGACGTACCCGAATCACCGCACCGTGGTGGCGCTACTTCTTCTTCGCCGCGCCCTTTGCTGAACGCAACTTCGAGATTTCGTAGAGGGTGACGGATGCCGCAATGCCGGCGTTGAGCGATTCCGTCGCCGAAGAGATCGGGATCGAGACAATCGCGTCGCACGTCTCGGTGACGAGACGGGACAGTCCCTTACCCTCGCTCCCGACCACGATGACGACGGGGCGGTCGGCGAGGTCGAGACCAGGCAGGTCGGTGGTTCCGCCGCCGTCGAGGCCGATGACGAAAACGCCTGCAGCCTTGAACGCCTTCAGCGTCTGGGTCAGGTTCGGCGCCATGGCGACTGGGGTGCGTGCCGCGGCCCCCGCGCTCGTCTTCCAGGCGGATGCCGTCAGCCCGACAGAGCGACGCTGAGGCACGATGACTCCGTGTCCGCCAAACGCCGCCGTCGAACGAATGATCGCTCCGAGGTTCCTCGGGTCGGTGATGCCGTCGAGAGCGACGAAGAGAGGCTTCTGGCCGCGGGAGATCACCGTCTCGAGCAAATCGTTGGGGTGAGCGTACTCGTACGGCGGAACCTTGAGCGCGAGCCCCTGGTGAACGGAGTCGAACCCGGCCAGGCGGTCGAGTTCAGGGCGCATAACTTCGAGGATCGGGAGTCCGCGCGCGGTCGCGATGGCGAGGACTTCCTTCACCCGGTCGTCGAATTCGATGCGCGTGGCCATGTACAGCGCCGACGCTGGGATCTTGGCGCGCAGCGCCTCCAGCACGGAGTTGCGGCCCGTGACGATCTCGCTGTCGTCGGCCTGCTTCTGCTTGGGCTTCCGGCCGGCGACCGGAGCGGTGCTCGAACGAGCGCCTCCGGCCTTCGCCTGGGCCTGGTTCAGGCGCTCCTTGGCGATCTTGCGCTTGCCTGCGGCGTGGTAGGTGCGGTCCTCCGCTTTTGGGGTCGGACCCTTGCCCTCGAGTGAGCGACGGCCGAGGCCGCCCGTGCCCTTCGCCGGGCCCTTCTTCGTCTTCCGAACCGCCCCTGGGCGGCCTGCCTTACTGGCCATCAATACTCCAATGTGCACCTGTCGAGGTGTCTTCAATCGTGATACCCGCCGTTATGAGAACGTCGCGGATTCTGTCGGCGGCCGCGAAGTCGCGTGCCCCCCTGGCTTTCTGGCGTTCGTCGAGAAGCTGATCGACGAGGGTGTTCAAGACCCCGGAAGCTGCCTTGTCCTGACCGCGGGACCATTCGGCCGAGAACGGGTTGATGCCCAGTACTTCGGTCATGGCCATCACCTGCCCTTGCGCGGCGGCGGCCCGGGCGAGGTCTTCCCCGTCGATGCTCGCGTTGCCTTGCCTTATTGTGTCATGCAATACGGCGAGAGCCTGCGGGACAGACAGATCGTCGTCCATCGCCGCGGCGAAGGCATCCGGGATCTGCTCCGTTCCTGTGCCTGCGAACCGGGTGCCGGTGAGTCTGCGGCTGACCCGGTCGAGGAAGCTCTCGATCCGGTCGAGCGCTGCCTCCGCTTCTGCGAGCGCACCGTCGTGGTAGTCGATAGTTGACCGGTAGTGAGCCTGGCCGAGGTAGTAGCGCACCACGATCGGCCGGGCGGCGCCGAGCAGATCTGCGGCGTACACCGAGTTGCCGAGCGACTTCGACATCTTCTGGCCGTGAACGTTGACGAGGCCGTTGTGCACCCAGTAACCGGCGAACGGGTCACCGGCAGCGGTCGACTGGGCGAGTTCGTTCTCGTGGTGCGGGAACCGCAGGTCGAGGCCGCCACCGTGGATGTCGAAGGCCGCCCCGAGGTAGCGGCTCGCCATCGCTGAGCATTCGATGTGCCAGCCCGGCCGGCCGTCGCCCCACGGACTGGGCCACGCCGCTGAGGCGGGTTCCTCGGGCTTGTGACCTTTCCACAGCGCGAAGTCGCGGGGGTCGCGCTTACCGCGCGGATCGGCGTCCGTCGCGGCGTCCATGCTGTCGATGTTCTGGCGGGTCAGTGCGCCATACTCCGGCCAGCTGCGGACGTCGAAATACACGTCGCCTGAACCGTCCTCGGCTGCATACGCGTGGGAGTTCTCGATCAGACGTTCGATGATGGCGTGCATCTGTTGGATGCTCGCCGTCGCACGCGGCTCATAGGTGGGGGGAAGGATGCCGAGGGCCCGGTAACCGTCAGAGAACTCCAGCTCGGTACGGTACGCGAGCGCCCACCACTCCTCGCTCTCGGTGGCGTTGACGAGGACCTTGTCGTCGATGTCGGTGACGTTGCGCACGAGCGTGACGTCGAACCCCTTGTAGTTGAGCCAGCGGCGCATCTGGTCGTAGACCAGCGCCGAACGCAGGTGTCCGATGTGCGGCGATGACTGCACGGTCGGTCCGCAGACGTACATTCCGACCCGTCCTGGGACGAGCGGGGTGAAGTCACGGAGGGCCTGTGCCCGGGAATCATAGAGTTGCATTGCCACCCGTCAAGAGTACTGGCGTGAAACCGTCGCCGTCGCGATGGCGCAGACGCCTTCTCCGCGGCCGGTGAACCCGAGGCCGTCCGTTGTCGTCGCTGAGATGCTGACCGGGGCGCCGAGCAGCCCGGTCAGCAGGGCTTCGGCCTCCGACCGGCGTGGCGCGAACCGGGGGCTGTTTCCGATGAGCTGAACCGCGACGTTGCCGATGAGGAAGCCGTCCGCTTCAAGCCTCGACCGGGTGGAGGCGAGGAAGACCTCGCCGTGCGCACCGGCGAACTGTGGGTCGCTCGTGCCGAACACGCTGCCGATGTCTCCGAGGCCAGCCGCCGAGAGCAACGCGTCGGTGATGGCGTGGCTGACGGGGTCGCCGTCACTGTGCCCGGAGAGGCCGCGCTCCCCCGGCCAGTGCAGTCCGGCGAGCCACAGTTCCGATTCGTCGTCGTAGGCGTGCACGTCTGTGCCGATCCCGGTGCGGATGCCCGTGGGCCCGGAAAGCGCTGTGAGCAGCCCTTCCGCGCGGCGAAGGTCCCACGGGGTCGTGATCTTGAACGACGCCTGGTCGCCGTCGATCACGGAGACGGTGTGTCCCGCCGCCGCGAAGAGGGCGGCATCGTCGGTGTGTTCCACCGTCGCCCCAGCGTAGGCGTCGTCGAGTGCGGCGCGAGGGAATCCCTGCGGAGTCTGGATGGAGCGGAGTTCCGAACGGTCCACCGTCTCGACGACGGTTTCATCGTCATCAACGCGTTTGACGGTGTCCTGTACGGCGATGCCGGGGACGATCCCTGACGCTGTCTGGGCGACACCGGCAACGACGGCGTCGAAGACCGCCGACGGCGTGAGCGCCCGCGCGGCGTCGTGGATGAGCACGATGCGAACCGACGCGTCGAGGGCGGCGAGCCCGAGGGCGACCGACTGCTGCCGGGTGTCCCCTCCGGCGACGACGGAGATCGATGATGCGGCCACACCGGCAGCGTGTGTAGCGATCGCTTCAGCCTCGGAAACCCGATCGGCCGGAGCAACGACGACGATCTGCGCTTCGCGTTGCATGCCGAACACGGAGGTTAGCGATCGTTCGAGGACGGTGCGCCCGGCAAGTTCAACGAATGCCTTGGGGCGGCCAGCACCGAGGCGGGTTCCGCTGCCTGCGGCGACGACGACGACGCCGACAATCGGAGCGCGACTATTCATAGCATCCGAGCCTAGCTGTCACCGTGGACGACAAAAGCTCGACCACCGGGATACCCGGTGATCGAGCTTGTCGAGAGCAGAGTACTGGCTAGGACGCCAGCACTTCGTCGAGAACGTTCGAAGCTTTTTCCTCGTCGGTCTTCTCCGCGAGGGCGAGCTCCGAGATCAGGATCTGGCGCGCTTTAGCCAGCATGCGCTTCTCGCCAGCTGAGAGGCCGCGGTCCTGGTCGCGGCGCCACAGGTCGCGCACGACCTCGCTCACCTTGATGACATCGCCGGAGGCGAGCTTCTCAAGGTTTGCCTTGTAGCGGCGTGACCAGTTCGTGGGCTCTTCAGTGAACGGCGCACGGAGCACGTCGAAGACGCGTTCCAGACCTTCTTTACCAATGACATCACGAACGCCGACCAGATCGACGTTCTCAGCGGGCACCTCGATAACAAGGTCACCCTGGGTGACTCGAAGCTTCAAATAAAGCTTCTCTTCTCCCTTGATGACCCGAGTTTTCACTTCCGCAATAGTTGCGGCTCCGTGGTGGGGGTATACGACGGTTTCGCCAACCTCAAAAAGCATGGATGTGTATCCCTTCAGCATCTACCAGAATACCACAGAGGGCATGCACTACAGTTCGCACTGCAGTGGGCGGCGGTGAGATCTCGCTAGGCTAAACTCGGACTCGTTCCGTGCGCCGTTTCTGCGCGTGCACCCCTGTGTTTTTGGAGGACCTGTGAAGGCGCGTTTGATCGCATCCGTCGTGCTGGCGGCATCCGTCGTATTGGGCACCAGCGCGTGCAACCTGGTCGCCCCGCAGGCCACGACCAAGCACTACGACGCCAGTGACGGTGTCAGCGGCCGCACCGGCGACCTGAAGATCCGCAACGCGATGATCATCGTCGACGAGAACGGCACCGACGGCAACCTCGTGGCCTCCGTGACAAACGGTGGCGATGCGCAGTCGCTGTCCATCCAGTTCGGGGAGGGCGAGGACGCGACCGTCACGACCGCCATTCCTGAGCAGTCCACCGTGTCGTTCGGCACGGCGGAGGACGACCCGATCCTCCTCGAGGGCATCCACGCCGAAGCCGGCTCGATGGTCGAAGTGTTCTTCCAGTACGGCGACGAGACCGGCGTCGAGATCCTCGTTCCAGTGCTCGATGGCGCGCTCGAGGAGTACAGCGACCTCGTCCCCGAGACCGCGAGCGCAACCAAGTAGACCAACGATCAATGCGCGACGCCCCTTGCCGGGCGTCGCGCTTTGTCGTTCTCTGTCAGGCTTCGAAACGGTAGCCGAGCCCACGGACGGTGACGAGCATCCGTGGCTCTGACGGGTTTGCCTCGATCCGGGAACGGATCCGCTTGATGTGCACATCAAGCGTCTTGGTGTCACCGAAGTAGTCACTCCCCCAGACCCGGTCGATCAGCTGACCGCGGGTGAGCACCCGCCCCGCGTTGCGCAGAAGCAGCTCGAGCAGTTCGAATTCCTTCAGCGGCATGGGTGTTTCCTTGCCGCTGACCTCGACCGTGTGACGTTCGAGATCCATGCGGACCGTGCCCGCCTCGAGGACCGACTCGTCGACCTCGTCATCGGTGCCCCGCCGCCGGAGAACGGCACGGATGCGGGCGAGCAGTTCACGGCTTGAGTACGGCTTGGTCACGTAGTCGTCCGCGCCGAGCTCCAGCCCGACGACGATGTCCACCTCGGAATCCTTGGCGGTGAGCATGATGATCGGGACGTTCGAGACGGCCCGCATCTGACGGCACACCTCCGTGCCCGGGATGCCCGGCAGCATGAGGTCCAGAAGAACCAGGTCCGGTTCCTCGACCTGGAACGCGGCGACGGCGCTCGGGCCGTCCTGGACGACGTCGATGGTATAGCCCTCTCGCCCGAGCAGATAGGCGAGCGGCTCGCTGAGGGCTGCTTCGTCTTCCACGAGGAGAATGCGTGTCATGTGCTGTGGTCCTATCGTGCGTTGTCGTGTGCCGGCGTCGCGGCGGAAGCTCCGGTTACCGGGATCGGGGCGGTGAGCGGTTTCTCGGATGCTTCGGGGATCCGGATGGTGAACGTCGACCCCTTGCCCACAAGAGACCACACCTTGACCTCGCCGCCGTGGTTCTGCACCGTGTGCTTGACGATCGAAAGACCGAGCCCGGTGCCGCCGGTGTTCCTCGATCTCGCCTGATCCACGCGGAAGAACCGTTCGAAGACCCTGTCGCGGTCGTCTTCGGGGATGCCGACCCCCTGGTCGGTGACGGCGATCTCCACGAGGCCGCCCTTACGCGAGACGCCGACCCCGACCCGCCCGCGCGGCGGCGAATAGGTGATGGCATTGGCGATGAGGTTGTGCACAGCGACGACCAACAGTGCCTCGTCGCCGTATACCCGCGCCCCGCTGTCCCCGGCGAAGACGAGGGAAACGCCTGTTGCCTCAGCAGCGACCCGGTTCTGGTCGAGCGCAGCCGCGACCACCTGGTCGACCGTGACAAGCTCCGGCTGGTGCAGCGCGTCAGCGGCCTGCAGCCGGGACAAGTCGATGATCTCGCCGGTGAGCCGAGCGAGACGCGACGCCTCGGTGCGGAGGCGGGCAGCGAACTTGCGCACCTGCACGGCGTCGTCTGCAGCAGGTTCGAGTGCTTCGGCGAGGAGACCGACCGCTCCGATGGGGGTTTTCAGTTCGTGACTGATATTGGCGATGAAGTCACGACGCACCTCGTCGAGCCGGCGCGACTCGGTGTGATCCTGGGCGAGAACCAGGACGTAGCGAGTCCCCAGGCGAGCGGCGCGGACGCCGAGGTGCAGCGTCGCGTCGCTGAACCGGCCACGCGGGATGTCGATATCGGCGCTGATCGGCACCCCGGTGTCCCGGACCTCATCGGCGAGG
This sequence comes from Mycetocola miduiensis, assembly GCF_900115155.1. Lineage (GTDB taxonomy): Bacteria > Actinomycetota > Actinomycetes > Actinomycetales > Microbacteriaceae > Mycetocola_A > Mycetocola_A miduiensis. The sequence goes on along the minus strand of NZ_FOVM01000011.1, from coordinate 28,657 downwards.
CGGCCGATCTCGGTGTGGGCGATCCTGCCGTCGCGGACGAGGCCAAGGGCAAGCGCCCCCGGCGAGACCTTGACGACGTTGCCGGACGGGTCAACGACGATGCCGGCGATTTCCAGGGCGTCGAGAACCTGGCTCACGCCGTCCGGCACAGACGGTGTGACCACTCTTGCCACGCGTTCTCCCCTGCGGGCCGCATAGAAGAGGGCGGCCGCGAATCCGCTGCCGATGATCAGTCCGAGCAGCACGGCTGCAACCAGCAGCCAGGGAGAGTCCATACGACTAGGTTAGAGGCATAGCGGTGGCGTCTCGGCCGGATACGGCCCCCAGCGGGGCAGGGGGGTCGTTGTTCAGGTGGACGCCACCAAACGTTAACCTGCGCACGGCAGAGTGGCCGCGGGCTCGTCCCCGGACGCCCGAGAGCGGTGCGTCAGGTCCCGACATCCGAATGGAGATCAGATGCGTGAAGTATTCCAGCAAGAGCTGGCCGAGGTGCAGGAGCGACTCGTCGCTATTTCGGAACTCGTGGCGATCTCAATCACCAACGCCGTCCAGGCCTTCACCCAGTCCGATGTCTCTATCGCCGACGAGGTCATCGAGAACGACGTTCGAATCGATGAGCTCACCCTCGCACTCGACGAGCTGGCGATCAACATCCTCGCCAGGCAGCAGCCGGTCGCCCGCGACCTCCGCATCGTCGTCAGCGCGCTGCGGATCAGCTCGTCCCTCGAGCGGATGGGCGACATGGCAGAGCACATCGCGCAACTCGCGCGGTACCGCTTCCCTGAGCGGGCCGTCCCCAAGGGGCTGCGTTCGACGTTCGTCGAGATGGGGCGACTCGACGTCGAGATCGCACACAAGTTGACCGAGCTGCTGCGCACCCAGGATGTCCGCCTGGCCGAAGAGATCCGGAACGAAGACGACAAAGTCGATGAGCTGCACGTCAGCGTATTCGACAAGGTGCTCGGCGAGACGTGGAAGGGAAAGCCCGTTGCGACGGTCGACGCCACGCTCGCGTCGCGCTACCACGAGCGTTTCGCTGACCACGCCGTTTCCATCTCGAAGAAGGTCCAGTACCTCTCGACGGGTGACTGGATCGCGGAAACCGAAGACTGACCTCAAGCAACGCAAAAGGGGCGCGAACCATTCGGTTCGCGCCCCTTTTCTGTGGGTTCAGCTGTGCGTGGGTCAGCCCTTGCCCTGTGAGGCGACTGCGGCAGCGCCGGCTGCTGCGGCTTCGGGGTCGAGGTACTCGGCGGGCTCAATCGGCACGAAGTTCTCGTCGAGCTTGTAGACGAGCGGGATGCCGGTCGGGATGTTGAGTGATGCGATCTCGTCGTCGGAGATGCCATCGAGGTGCTTCACGAGCGCCCGGAGCGAGTTGCCGTGTGCGGTGACGAGGACCGTTTTTCCTGCGGCGAGGTCGACAGTGATGTCGGAGTGCCAGTATGGGAGCATCCGGTCGACGACGTCCTTGAGGCATTCGGTCTTGGGGATCTCGCCGTCGATTCCGACATAACGTGGGTCGTGGACCTGGGAGTACTCGTTGTCGTCGGCGATGGGGGGCGGGGGAACATCGAACGAACGACGCCAGATCTGGAACTGCTCTGCGCCGTACTCGGCGAGCGTCTGGGCTTTGTCCTTGCCCTGGAGGTCGCCGTAGTGGCGCTCGTTGAGCCGCCAGCTGCGCTTCACGGGAATCCAGGCGCGGTCGGCGACGTCGAGTGCGATGTTCGCCGTCTGGATGGCGCGCGTGAGCAGGGAGGTGTACTGGATGTCGGGGGTGAGGCCCGACTCGTTCAGCAGTTCCCCGGCCCGGTTGGCTTCGGTGACGCCCAGGTCGCTCAGGCGGACGTCTACCCAGCCGGTGAACAGGTTCTTCTGGTTCCATTCGCTGTTGCCGTGGCGCAGCAGGATGAGTGTGTATGGCAAAGACATGCCCCCCACTCTATCGAGCGGATCTAACTGCTCGTGCTACGGCGTACGCCGCACAGCACCGAGCCTCGGCAACCGCGGCACGTCGACGACGGCGCCGGCATCCGCCGGCACGATGACCTGCTGCGCGGCAGCGATCGAGATGCCGTCCTCGTCGACGGTGAGGTGCGCGACCTGGTCGATGTTCCTGCGGATGACGGCCAGGGCGATCGGCCCAAGTTCATGGTGCATCACGGCCGTCGTCACGGTACCGACAGATGCTGGCTCGCCATTTCGCTCGGTAAGCACCGTCGCGCCCCGACTCGGCAGGACCGAGTCCGAGCCGTCGAGATGCAGCAGAACCAGCCGCCGCGGCGGGTGCCCGAGGTTGTGAACTTTCGCCACCGTCTCCTGGCCCCGATAGCACCCCTTCGTGAGGTGGACGGCGCTGCGCAGCCAGTCGAGTTCATGCGGGATGGTTTTTTCGTCGGCCTCGGTTGCCTTCCTCGGACGCCACGCGGCGACCCGAAGTGCTTCGGCCGCGAGCGACCCGGCCACCGGCAGAATTCCCGTTGCGAGGGCGGGAAGCTTTTCTCGGGGTACCAGGACTTCGGTCCAGCGCCAGCCAGCTGATGGGTGCTCCCCCTGCGCATATTGATGACCACCGGTGACGACCTCGCGCCAGGGGTCGCTCCAGACCAGGGGAACACCGTTCGGGGAAGCGACGGCGAGGTCGAGGGGCGCGTCACCCGGCATCAGCCCGATGCGCGCGAACTCGGTCGACCGGTCGGCCACCTCCACCCGAAGCATGAACTTCATCCGGTTCAGCCACGCGACCAGCGGCGGGACATCGTCGGACTCGACGAGAAGCCAGGCGGTCTCGCCGTCATCGACAATCCCGGCGGCGTAGTCGACACGCCCGTTCGGGTCGAGGAACAGGGTCTCCCTCGACGCTCCGGCCGGAAGGTATGTGAGCTCGGCGGATGTCATCGAGTTGAGCCAGCTGAGCCGGTCAGGGCCTGAAACGGAGACGACGCCACGATTAGACAGGTCGACGATCGCCTCACCCGCGGCGAGCATCCGTTGTTCGATATTGGGACTGCCGTAATGAGAGGGCACACCCGCGTCGACCGCGTCAGGAAGCACGACCGCGCCCGGACGGTTCAGGAACGGAGATGGAACAGTCATCAGTCAACCTTTGCGAGTCGCCCTGAGGCGTGGGAGCGAAGATCCTGGCCGAGCGCTGCGATGTCCCAGGCCCAGAGCAGGTGGTTTTCAACGAGACCGTACAGCCGCGTGGCAGCGGCGTATTCCTTCGCCCCCGCCGTGCGCATCACCGCATCGGTCGCGAGGTCGATGCGCGGACCGCGAACCTGACCCAGGTACAGTTCGCTGACACCGCCAGGGTGAACCAGTGACACTTCGACGTCGAAACCGCCATCGTCGTTGCGGAGGGATTCGACGTCCTCGGCGGTCTGGAAAGGGCGTTCACCGACTGCGGGCAACAGGGCAGGGCCGGGGTCGCCCTCACGCTGCGGGCGGTGCAACCGCCAGTAGCCGGTTTCAGCGGTGAGCCCGGTGTGTTCCTCATCGAGGAGCCAGGTGTACGCGTTGTAGTTGAGGTATGGCATCCCGTCGTGGCTGAAGCTCACGCGCTGGCCGAACTCTGAACTCACGGTGCCCTCGCCGGCCGGGTAGTCGATCACCCCGGTGCCTTCCCAGACACCTATGAGCCAGGACAACGGCACGAGCTCCGCGGGCAGGTCGGTCGGGATCTCAAACATCGACGCGCCTCGCGTCAGCGCTGTCCGCGGAAGAGGTTGAGGAGCACGACGACCGAGATGCCGGCAATCGCGAGGCTGGCCAACCCGAGAAGACCAACAAAGAAAAGTTCAAGTGCGACGAGGTCCATGGCAGCAGTCTATCCCTGGAAGAGTGCACCGATGCCGAGCAGGGCCGCGGCGATGGAGAGAATCCCGAGGATTCCGACGACGCTGATCGATAGCCGGTCGATGAACCCGATTTTCTGGTGGGTGAGCAACTGAACGACGAACGCGAGCATTGTGCAGGCCGCCAATGTGATCGACAGCCAGGTGAAGTGCAGCCCGGACGGTGCGAACACCGCGACCAGGATGGCTCCCGCGGCGGCGGCACCCCACACACCGAAGATGCCGCGCCAGGTGCGCGACGGAGCCATCGGAGCGTCAGTCATGCTCCTATCTTGCCTGAATACTCGCTCCTCCGCCTCCGGTTGACACGCTCGGTCAGATCGGTTGCCGAGCGAAAGCTAGTATGAGTCCACGTAATCACTGGAGGTCACACGTGGCGCAACTGTTGATTCTGACCTCACAGGTCGACAATGACGTGCTGCCGTCACTCGGCCTGCTCAGTCACCGTGTGCGGCAGATCCCCGCTCAGCCTGCCCAGCTCGTCAACGCGCCCTCCAGCGACCTGATCATGGTCGACGCGAGGACGGACCTCGCAGGCGCCAAGTCCCTGTGCAAGATTCTGCGGACAACGGGCATCGCCGTTCCGCTCCTCGTCATCCTCACCGAAGGCGGCCTCAGCGCTGTCAGCGCCGACTGGGGTGTTGACGACGTCCTCGTCGAGATGGCCGGGCCTGCCGAGATCGACGCACGGATCCGCCTCGCTATCGGGCGGCAGGCGCTCGAGCAGACGAGCACCAAAATCCAGACGTCAGGCGTCGTCATCGACGAAGCCAGCTATTCCGCGAAAGTCCAAGGCAAGCCGCTCGACCTCACCTACAAGGAATTCGAACTGCTTCGCTTCCTGGCCGCGCACCCGTCCCGCGTCTTCACCCGTGAACAACTGCTCAGCGAGGTGTGGGGGTACGACTACTTCGGGGGCACCCGGACGGTGGACGTCCACGTTCGGCGGCTGCGCGCGAAACTTGGCGAGCTCGAACAGCTGATCGGAACGGTCCGCAACGTCGGCTACCGCTTCAACGTTTACGAGGACGACAATGCCGAAGCCGATCCTGCGCGTTCGTAACATCACGGATGCCGCGCCGCGCGCCGCATTCGATCGTCTCGTTCGCCGCGCCGTCGCCGTCGACGGGGCATCCCCGTTCAACGACCAGGCCCTCATCGACGCTGAGGCCGGCGCCCGGTCGCTGCTCCTCGCCATCACGCCGCCCGAGTCGCCGAGCGCGGTGGAGCTTCTCGTCGGCGCTGCCCTCATCGGCCACGGCGAACTCGAGTTCGTCGTCGACCCGGAGTGGCGCGGCACCGGCGTTGGCTCGTCGATGCTCGCGGAGATCCTCGCCAGCGCTCCCCCCTCCCTGCTTGCCTGGGCCCACGGCGACCACCCCGCATCCCGTTTGCTTGCTGCCCGCTTCGCGTTCGACCGGGTGCGGACCCTCCTGCAGCTGCGGATGCCGCTCTCACCGGCTGCCGACATCCCCCCTCTTCCCGCGGGCATCACATCGTTCAGCCCGGGGACGGACGATGCGGAGTGGGTTGAGCTGAACGCCCGGGTGTTCGCGAGCCACCCAGAACAGGGCAGGATCACCGTCGAGGATCTCCGAGCCCGGCAGTCGGAACCCTGGTTCGACGCCGGCGACTTCCTGCTCGCCCGCAACGAGTCCGGCCGGCTGCTCGGCTACAACTGGCTCAAGATCGACGCCGACCACGGAGAAATCTACGTTCTCGGCGTTGGGGAACCCGGACAGGGGCTTGGACGCGCGCTCATGCTTGCCGGACTCGAGCGGATGAGGGAGCGTGGCGTGCGCACGGCATCCCTGTACGTCGAGGGAGACAACGAACGGGCTGTATCGCTGTACCGCTCGCTCGGTTTCACGGATTATGCGGTCGACGTGCAGTACCGCAGGAGAGAAAAAGCCTGATCCGAGCGGCACCACCTCCGCACCGCGAGCAGAAGTCCCGCATTGCTCGTCGCCACCTGGCGCGTAACCGTGTTCACCGTGACAAGATGTTGGGATGGCAACACAGAGCATCGCGCATGACTCGGGACTCGGCGGCGACGACGACGACTTCGACCCGGTGTTCGAGCGGGACGATCCAGCGCTTCCTGAGGGCCGTTACCTCGACCGGGAAGTGAGCTGGCTGGCATTCAACCAGCGGGTCCTTGAGCTGGCTGAAGACCCGACGGTGCCGACGCTCGAGCGGGCCAACTTCCTCGCCATTTTCGCGTCGAACCTCGACGAATTCTTCATGGTCCGTGTCGCCGGGCTCAAGCGCCGTGTGCTCACCGGACTCGCTGTTCCCACGAACGTTGGCCGTGCCCCGGCCGACGTGCTCAGTGATATCTCCGACAAGGCGCACGAACTCCAGGCCCGCCATGCCCGCGCGTGGTCCGAACTGGTCAAACCGGACCTCACCGCCGCAGGCGTGAACGTCGTCACCTGGGACTCTCTCAACGACGACGACCGCGAGAGCCTTCGGGACTACTTCGGACAGCAGATTTTCCCCGTCCTCATGCCGTTGGCCGTCGACCCCGCGCACCCGTTCCCCTACATCTCGGGGCTCTCACTCAACCTCGCCGTTCGGGTACGTAACTCAAAAACCGGTCGTCAGGAGTTCGCGAGGCTCAAGGTCCCGCAGATGCTCCCCCGGTTCGTGCCGGTCGACCCGTCCGCCTCCCTCGACTCGGTGCGATACATCCCGCTCGAAGACCTCATCGCCAACCACCTCGGCGACCTGTTCCCCGGCATGGAGATCATCGAGCACCACGTCTTCCGGGTCACCCGCAACGAAGACGTCGAAATCGAAGAGGACGAGACCGAGAACCTCATCCAGGCCCTGGAGAAGGAGCTCCTCCGACGCCGGTTCGGCCCGCCGATCCGGCTGGAGATCACCGAGGACATGGACGATGTGACCCTCGACCTGCTCGTGCGTGAGCTCGACGTCACCGACCAGGAGGTATACCGCCTCCCCGCACCGCTCGACCTCGGCGGCCTGTTCAGCCTGTCAGGAATCGACCGCCCCGACCTGCGTTACCCGCCGCGCGTACCGACCACCGTCGCGCAGTTCCAGCCGGTTGAGCCGAACAGCAAAGCCGACATCTTCCGGGCGATCGCCCAGCAGGACGTCCTCGTCCACCACCCGTACGAGTCCTTCGCCACGAGCGTGCAGGCGTTCCTCGAGCAAGCCGCAGCCGACCCCCAGGTGCTCGCCATCAAACAGACGCTGTACCGCACATCGGGCGACTCCCCCATCGTCGAGGCTCTCATCGACGCGGCCGAGGCCGGCAAGCAGGTCCTCGCGCTCGTTGAGATCAAGGCCCGCTTCGACGAGCAGGCGAACATCACCTGGGCTCGCAAACTGGAGAAGGCGGGTGTGCACGTCGTGTACGGACTCGTCGGGCTGAAAACCCACTGCAAGCTCGCCCTCGTCATCCGTGAGGAAAAAGGAACGCTCAAGCACTACAGCCACATCGGCACGGGCAACTACAACCCGAAGACCAGCCGGATCTACGAGGACCTCGGCCTGTTCACCGCGGATGCCCAGGTCGGCAAGGACCTCACCCGGCTGTTCAACGAACTCTCCGGGTACGCCATCGAGAAGAAGTTCAAACGGCTCCTCGTCGCTCCGCTCCACCTGCGGAAGGGCCTGCTCAAGCACATCGACCAGGAACGCCGGAACGCGGAGGCGGGCAAGCCGAGCGGGATCCGGATCAAGGTCAACTCAATGGTCGACGAAGCGATCATCGACGGGCTCTACCGCGCCAGCCAGGCCGGTGTGCCGATCGACATCTGGGTGCGCGGAATCTGCGGGCTCAAACCTGGTCAGAAGGGCATGAGCGAGACCATTCGCGTGCGCTCCATCCTCGGTCGCTTCCTCGAGCACTCCCGGATCTTCTCGTTCGTCAATGACGGCGACCCGCACGTCTTCATCGGAAGCGCCGACATGATGCACCGGAACCTCGACCGCCGGGTTGAAGCGCTGGTCCGCTTGACCGCCCCCGCGCACCTCGCCGAGATCGCGAGCCTTTTCGACACGGCCATGGACGACAACACGTCGACGTGGCACCTCAATGCGAACGGCGTCTGGGAACGTCACTCAACCGATGAATCCGGCCTTCCGCTCGTCGACATCCAGGATCGGCTGATGCTCAAGACGAGTCTCCGGCGCCGGCCGAGGGCGCGACGGTGACGACGGCGATCTACGCAGCGGGCGCATTATGCTGGCGCCGAATCGACGGCAAAGTGCACATCCTCGTCATCCACCGCACCAAGTACGCGGATGTTTCCCTCCCCAAGGGCAAGGTCGACCCCGGAGAATCACTGCCGCAGACCGCGGTACGCGAGATCCTCGAGGAGACCGGACTGGCCGTGGTGCTCGGGGCGCCCCTCGGAGTCTCCCGGTACCCGCTGTCATCCGGCCGGGAAAAGATCGTGCACTACTGGGCCGCCGAAGTCAGCGACGCTGCCGTCCGGTCGTCAACCTTCGTGCCGAACAGTGAAGTGGCCGCCCTGGAGTGGGTGCTGCCCCGCAAAGCCCGCACCTACCTGAGCCATGCCCCCGACCTCGAAATCCTCGACACGTTCATGAAGCTGCTCGAGGAAGGCGTCACCTCCACCTTCGCAATCATCGCGCTTAGGCACGGTAAGGCGCTTGCGGCATCCGCGTGGTCGGGACCGGACGCCCTGCGTCCACTGACCGCGCGCGGCGTCGAGCAGGCCGCAAGCATCGTGCCGACGCTGCAGGCGTTCGGCGTGCGGCGGATCGTCTCGAGCACGGCTGTGAGGTGCGTGACAACCGCAGCGCCCCTCGCCGCGGCGTCCGGGCTGGATCTGCGCCGCACCGATCTGATCAGCCAGGACGCATGGGAGCGCGGCGAAGCGGACGTCCGTAAAGTCGTCGGCAAACGCGTGAAATCGCGCAAGACCGCCGTGCTGTGCAGCCATGGGCCCGTTCTGCCCGAGATCCTGCGGGAAATCGCACTGGCCACCGGGAGTCTCTCTGGCTCCTACCTGTCCAGCGCGGCGGACCTGCCCACCGGCGCGTTCAGCATCGTGCACCTGTCCGCGACGAATCCGAGCTCGGGAATTATCTCGATCGAAACCCACGAACCGCGCGCCTGAGGCGATGTCGCGGGAGCCGTCGGATGCCGTTAACCTTCCGTTCACCATTGTGAGGGACTCTCGTTAAGCCGGATGCCTAACGTACTTCGTGGGCCTGCACCGGTCCGTCCCGAAATCACAATGAATGGACACAATTTTCGTGAAGTTCACCAAGTTCGGCCGCGTCGCGGCCGTCGCAGCACTCGCCGCACTAACCCTGACCTCCTGCGCAGCAAACGAAGGACAGGCTGCCGGAGGCACCGACAGCGCGGCCAGCGAGCTCACCGGCACCCTCGTCGGCGGCGGCGCGTCATCGCAGCAGTCGGCCCAGGAAGCCTGGGTTGCCGCATTCCAGGGAATGCACGCCGACGTCACCGTTGAGTACGACCCCGCCGGTTCCGGCGCAGGGCGCGACACGTTCATCGCCGGCGGCAGCGCTTTCGCCGGTTCCGACCGTGCGTTCAGGGACGAGGAACTCGCCGAAGACAACTTCGCAGCGTGCGTCCCCGGTACAGGGCTTGTCGAACTCCCCGCGTACATCTCGCCGATTGCCGTCGTCTTCAACCTCGACGGCGTCGACAGCCTCGACCTCGACCCGGCTACCATCGCAGGCATCTTCGCCGGCACCATCACCAAGTGGAACGACGACGCCATCGTCTCCCAGAACCCCGACGCACAGCTGCCTGACCAGGCGATCACTCCCGTCCACCGTGCAGACGACTCGGGAACCACTGAGAACTTCACCGACTACCTCAACGTCACCGCACCCGACGTGTGGAGCTGGGAAGCTGACGGCGTGTGGCCGGATGCCGTCACCGGCGGCGAGGCTGCACAGCAGACCTCCGGCGTCATCGACGCGGTCACCACAGGCACCGGCACGATCGGTTACGCCGACGCGTCTCGCGCCGGTGAACTCGGCACCGTCTCCGTGAAGGTCGGCGAGGAGTACGTCCCGTACTCTGCTGAAGCCGCCGCCGCGATCGTCGACGCGTCGCCTGCCGCTGAAGGCCGTGGCGAGGGTGACCTCGCGATCGAGCTCGACCGCGCATCGACCGCGGCCGGTGTCTACCCGATCGTCCTGATCAGTTACCTGATCGGCTGCACCGAGTACGAAGACGCCGAATCGGCCAAGCTCGTCAAGGAGTACTTCAGCTATATTGTGAGCGAAGAAGGACAGCAGGTCAGCGCGGAAGCCGCCGGCTCAGCTCCGATCTCGTCCGACATCGCCGAGAAGTCCGCGGCAGCCATCGAACTCATCAAGTAACAACTCCCGTTGACCCCGGTTGTGGCCTGCCCAGGTCACAACCGGGGTTGCACCGGTTACGGTCCTCGTAATCTCCCCGCCCATCTTTACCCGAACCCCAGGGGGAACCCCTCAGATGTCGTCGCCAGCGGTTGCCCGCACCGAAAGCGCCCCGCCTTCCAAGCCCGTTCAGCGCCTCGGCGACCGAATTTTCTCGGGATCGACGCTCACCGCGGGCGCTCTCATCCTCGCAACTCTCGCCGCCGTCGCCGCCTTCCTGGTGCTGCAGAGCGTTCCGGCCCTCACCGAGAACCCCGAAGACATTTCGATCTTCACGTCAGGTGAAACCTTCTGGACCTACGTCTGGCCGTTGATTTTCGGGACGCTGTGGGCATCGGCGCTCGCGCTCGTCATGGCCGTCCCCGTTGCCATCGGCATCGCCCTTTTCATCTCGCACTACGCGCCGCGCCGGCTCGCCCAGGGCCTCGGCTATGTCGTCGACCTCCTCGCGGCCGTCCCCTCCGTCGTCTTCGGCCTCTGGGGCGCAAACACGCTCGCTCCGCTGGTGCAGCCGTTCTACCTCTGGTTGACCGAGAATCTTGGCTGGATTCCGCTCTTCGCCCCGCCTGCTTCCGGCACCGGCCGCACGATCCTCACGGCGGCGGTCGTCCTCGCGGTGATGATCCTCCCGATCATCACGGCGCTCAGCCGGGAGGTCTTCCTCCAGACTCCGGTCCTCCACGAAGAAGCCGCACTCGCCCTCGGCGCGACCCGGTGGGAAATGATCCGCATGACCGTCCTGCCGTTCGGCCGCGCCGGCGTCGTCTCCGCCGCCATGCTCGGTCTCGGCCGCGCACTCGGTGAGACGATGGCCGTGGCCATGGTGCTCTCCTCCTCAGGGATCATCAGCTTCGCGCTTCTCACGTCGTCGAACCCGAGCACTATCGCAGCAAACATCGCCCTCAGCTTCCCCGAGGCGTACGGGCTCAACGTCAACGTCCTCATTGCCACCGGCCTGATGCTGTTCGCCATCACCCTCGCGGTGAATGCGATCGCGCGATACATCATCAACCGCCGCAAGGAATTCTCGGGAGCGAACTAATGGCACAGACAGAAACTGCCCCGCTCCAGCGATCCGGCCCCGCGTCGGGTTCCGGCCAGGGGTCGAAACCAGGCACCGGCTCCGGAGCGATGCCCAACGTCTACGCCAGCGGCCGACTCGGCAAGAGCGTCCCGTGGATCGTCCTCGGCGCCTCGCTGCTGGTGAGCATTGCGATTTTCGCGCTGGTTCAGGTGGCATCCGGCGGCGGCTTCAACGTCGCGGGCGCGGTCGTTCTCACCGGCGTGCTCAACGGCGTGGCGATCTACCTCACCGCCCTCCTCGTCGAGGGCGGCCGCCAGGCCAAGGACCGCCTCGTCACCACGCTCGTCTCCAGCGCGTTCATCATCGCACTGGCGCCCCTGGTCTCGCTCTTCATCACAGTCCTCTCCCGCGGTACGGCACGGTTCGACGTCCAGCTGTTCACCGAGTCGATGCGCAACGTCGTCGGCGAGGGAGGCGGTGCGCTCCACGCAATCGTCGGAACGCTCATCATGACCGGCATCGCCGCGCTCATTTCCGTTCCCATCGGCTTGCTCACGTCGATCTACCTCGTGGAGTACGGCCGCGGCGCCCTCGCCCGGGCGATCACGTTCTTCGTCGACGTCATGACCGGCATCCCGTCGATCGTCGCGGGCCTCTTCGCCTACGCGCTCTTCGCCATCTTCTTCGGACCTGGCATCCGGCTCGGTATCGCCGGCGCGGTTGCGCTCAGCGTGCTGATGATCCCCGTTGTCGTCCGCTCAAGCGAAGAGATGCTGCGCCTCGTGCCCAACGAACTCCGCGAAGCGGCGTTCGCCCTCGGGGTACCCAAGTGGCTGACCATCCTCAAGGTGGTCCTGCCCACCTCGATCGCGGGAATCACGACCGGCGTCATGCTCGCCATCGCCCGCGTTATCGGAGAAACCGCTCCCCTCCTGGTCGCCGCCGGGTTCACCGCAAACATGAACTACAACCCCTTCGACGGCCGCATGCAGAGCCTGCCGGTCTTCGTCTACAGCTCATACGTGAGCCAGGGCACCGACGCACAGGCGTACCTCGACCGCGCCTGGGCTGCCGCCCTCACCCTCATCCTCATCGTGATGGCACTCAACCTCATCGCGAGACTCGTCGCCCGCGCCTTCTCCCCCAAGCTCGGCCGTTAGCACCAAAGGAAACCATGTCCAAGCGCATCGAAGTCAAAGACCTCAACGTCTACTACAGCAAGTTCCTCGCGGTCGAAGACGTCTCCCTCACCATCGAACCGCGAAGCGTCACCGCCTTCATCGGGCCGTCCGGCTGCGGCAAATCGACGTTCATCCGCACGCTCAACCGCATGCACGAGGTCATCCCCGGCGCACGCGTCGAGGGCGAAGTCCTCGTCGACGGCGACAACCTCTACGGACCTGGCGTCGACCCTGTGCTCGTCCGCCGGAACATCGGCATGGTTTTCCAGCGGCCGAACCCGTTCCCGACGATGTCGATCCGCGAAAATGTTCTCGCCGGCGTGACGCTCAACAATCGCCGCATGCCGAAGTCGACCGCAGACGACCTCGTCGAGAAATCACTTCAGGGAGCGAACCTGTGGAAAGAGGTCAAGGACCGGCTCGACAAGCCCGGCTCCAGTCTCTCCGGTGGCCAGCAGCAGCGGCTCTGCATCGCTCGTGCCATTGCCGTTGAACCGGACGTGCTGCTGATGGACGAGCCGTGCTCGGCCCTCGACCCGATCTCGACGCTCGCCATCGAAGACCTCATCGAGGAACTCAAAAACGAGTACACGATTGTGATCGTCACCCACAACATGCAGCAGGCGTCACGGGTTTCTGACCGCACCGCTTTCTTCAACATCGCCGGGACCGGCAAGCCGGGCAAACTCATCGAGTACGACGACACGAACACGATTTTCACTCAGCCGAGCGTGCAGGCGACTGAGGACTACGTCTCGGGGCGCTTCGGATAACATCCGCGTTCCGAGTTCGGCCGGGGGGCAGCAGAAAGCAGGAGATCCGATCGGATCTCCTGCTTTCGTGGTTTTGCGCTACGCCGTGTGGACGACGATGAGCGGGTCTGTGGTGGGCTGCTCCGAACCGCCCGCCGGTTCCACGGTCACGCCGACGGCGTCGCCGGCTTCCATGGCACCTTCGAGGATCCGCCAGCTGTCGCCGGTCCCGGTCGTGTTGAAGGTTCCGGCAGGGGTAGCCCCGTCCTCGCCGATGTACCAGAGCTCGTAGATCTGTTCGTCGCTGAGTGAGGCGAGTCCGTCGACGACGAGCGCCGACTGGCCGAGCTCCCCCGACCAGACCAGAGTGGCGACGACGCGTTTGTCGTCGTTGATGTTGGTCAGCCTCACGGTCTCCCGCTGGGCGTCAGGCTGGGCATTGATGTGCGCGAGCTGCAGCGCCTCGGGGAGGCCATTGCCGTTGTTGAACGCGCTGGTGAGCCCGTTGACACCGAGAAGCACGACGACGAGGGCCGCGGCGGCAGCCACAGCGGCGAGCGGCTGCGTGTACCACCGTCGGCTGGCTTTGCGCTCGGCGTTACCCGACGCCGACCGGGCGGTGGCGGCCTTGGTGGTCGGTGCTGCAGGCTGTGACGTCGGCCGGACGGGCTGCGCCTTCGGGGCGCCTTCGTCGGTCGCTGCGACCGGTGCCTGGCTGACTGCCGGGGCCGCGGCATCCGCTACCGGCCCTGCGGCATCCATAACAGGGACCGTTATTTCGGGCAGTTGTGGGGTGGACGCGATCGCGTCAAGCACACTGGCGCGAAGGCCTGCTGACGGCTGGACCGGGTCAGCGTCGAAGCCGAGCATTGCCGCGGTCGCTGCAAGGCTCTCGGACTCGCGGCGTGCGTCGGCGGACGAGGCGAGGTGACGTTCGTATTCTGCCTTCTCGTCGGCACTCAGCGCGTCGAGGGCGTACGCTCCCGCGAGTTCTGCCGGATCGCGGTTCTCGGTCATGATGCCACCCCCATCTCGTCTCGTAGTCTCATCATCCCGTCACGCAGACGGGTCTTCACTGTTCCAAGGGGAACCGACAGGATGTCGGCCACCTCGCTTTGGCTGTATCCGCCGTAGTAGGCCAGAGAGACAGCCTGTCGCTGTATCTCGGTGAGGTTCGCCATGGCCCGGCTCACTCTCTCGTGTTCGACGGAGATCTCCGCCGATTCGGCTACTGAGTCGAATGCGGTGGGGAAATCCCGGATTCCGATCCTCACGTCTCGGTCCCGGCCAGCCTGTGATGCCCGGACCCGGTCGATCGCCCGGCGGTGGGCGATCGTCAGAATCCAGGAGGCGGCGGCGCCCCTTCCCGGTTCGAAGCGGGTAGCGTTCTGCCAGATCTCGAGGAAGACCTCCTGTGCGACTTCCTCGGACTGGGCATGGTCAAGCAGCACCTTGCGGATCAGCCCGAGAACCCGAGGTGCAAGCAGGTCGTACAGGGAAGCGAATGCCTGCTGGTCTCCGGTCGCGACGCGCCCGAGTAGTTCCTCGAGCGTCGACGGGCCGGCAGCCACGTCGCTCTCGGTACCTTGTGCATTTTCCACAAGAACTAGCATGTCAGGTTCCCCGACGATACGCAGACGCCGCTCGGGCGGGCGACGATCTAATACCGTCGCCCGCCCTTCACGTTCGGGACGTGTTATTCGATGTCCTGATCTTCAGCAATGGCGCCTGCGATAGCCGTTGCGGTCATCGGCATGTGGCCGGCTGCTTCCTTCAGGAGGGTGTAGTACTGCGGGTCGCCGGCGATGTCCGCGTCGATCGCCGCGATGAGCGACGTCGCGTGCATCCCGAGCGCTTCCTCGACAGCATCCGCCGGGAGGGTCGGTACGACCGAGTTGAGCAGCTCGCCGAAGCTTGCCGCGTACTCTGTCAGGTCGGCAACGGCGGCGTCGGCTCCGGCCTGGTCGCCCGTGGCCTTTCCGATCGTGTAGTTGACGAAGAACCCGATGTGCTCGCGCCAGGACTCGAGGAACGGCTCCTCGGCATCCGGGTAGACCGAACCGACGGCGGCGGCGATGTCCACCGAGTTGGCGTCGAGCGCTGCGACGGCTCCGGCGGTCTTCGCTTCGGTCAGGTCGCCGTTTGCGGCGAGGGCGGCGTGGATGGCCGCGCCGGCCAGGTAGACGTGGTCGCTGAATAGCGCGGTCAGCCCGGCTCGGAGTCCGGCGCCGTCACTGTTGACAGTGTCGACCGTTTCGGCGCTGGCGGCGGCTTTCTCGTCGCTCGACGATGTACCGCTCGACATGGAGTCGTTCGCGGCGCCCATGCTGCATCCGGAGAGGAGCAGAGCTGCGGCGAGCGCTGCGCCGACGAGGGGTGTTGCCTTTTTCATGACGTTCTCCTTGGAATGTGCCCTAGCGGGCGGATGTGACGGGGGTGGTTGGATTCGATCGCCAGCGTCGGCGATCATCCCTCTTCGACGACCACGGTGGCGTTCATGCCGTCATGGATGTCGCAGAAGTATGGGTAGGTCCCGGCGGTCTCAAAGGTGTACGAGAACGTGCCACCTTTCTGGCCGAGTCGCTCGTCGAAGAGGCCATCGGACGTTTCGCTACCGCGAAGGCCCGTGGTCTCGTCGACGTCGGAGAAGGCCCCACTCGTGATGGTGTGGGTGATGGATTCTCCGTTGACCCAGGTGACCGTGTCTCTGGCAGAGACCGTGAGGGTCTCCGGCATGAAGTTGAGGCTCACCAGGGTGACGTCGCTGTTCACAGCCGACGATGTCGGGCTCGAACCGCCTGGCTTCGTTGATCCGGGTTCGCCCGATGCGCAGCCGGTGAGGCTGAGCCCGGCGAGCGACAGCGCGAGCGCCGCCGGGAGGGCGATGCGGGTGCGGAACCGAAGCAGTGAAGTCATGCAAGCGATTCGGCGCGGGATGTGAACTGGTTTGCCCCGGATGTCGGATCTCAGGGAACTGTCAGCCTCGCGAGTCCGCGGCTGCGGTCGAACCCGCGCGTTAACTGAAGGTGCCGGGCCGCAAAACGCCTCTCGGCGGAAGGCCGCTCGCGGCGGCAAAAATTGGAGCCCGGGGTTATGCGGCCCGGCTTGAACAAGTGTAGCAACCGAGGGCGAGCGATAGTCCGTGTTCTCGCCGCGCGAACACACTTGACTTGCGGCGGGATCGGTATTTGTCCTGTGTCACTCGCTTCGGTTCGATTGAGAGACACCAGCCTGCGGCGTCACCGGTGCGGTGCGTAGATCCGAAGCCCGCCCTCCACGATGCTTACCGTCGAGAGGTAGCCGCCCAGCGGCATCCCGCCGTCGCCCACCTCGCGTTGAACCTCGCCGTCGTGCGCGAAGCCCGGCGCCTGGCCCTCGCGCGGCAGTACTGCTGTGACGAGGTTCTCCACCGTGAACGACTCAACGGTCGAACCAACAGGCATCAGTCGCAGCCGGGCGAGGATGGCGCTCATCCTCCGGCCGAACGACAGAGCGGCGACCGCGTGGGCACGGCTGTGCGCGTGCAGGATCCGGATGTCGAGCACACCGTCGTCCAGCCGGCGGCGTTGCAGCGGCGCCGGAATGATCGCATGGTTGCGGTTGATGCCGACGAACAGCGACCAGGCCCGGATCGGGCGGCCATCCAGGACGAGCTCGACCGGTTCCGCTCGCCGCAGCACGAGGATCGCCGAGACGATGCCAGCCACCCATTTGCCGAGAAGGACTTCGCGTTCTTCGCGCTCGGCAACGAAGTCGGGGTAGATCCCCACGGATGCCGCGTTGAGTACCGTTTCGGGCTCCCCTGTGCCGAGGCGCAATTCGCCGACGTCGACGACCAGTCCTTCGCCGGCGGCGAGCGCGCCGACGGCATCCTCGATGGACTCCACGCCGGCGGTCCGCGCGAAGTGGTTGAACGTACCGCCCGGCACGACGAGGAGCGGTAGTCCTGCCTCTCGCGCCAGGTGGGCGACGGATGCCACTGTGCCGTCGCCGGCGCAGACCCCGAGGATGCGGGGTCTCGGCTCGGCGTCGAGCGCCGCCCGGACGACCGCTGAGACGTCTTCTCCCTCAGTGAGGAGGTGGATTCGGGCATCGGGCAGCAGGCGGGCCAGAGTGGGGGCGGGGTCCGGTCGGGTGACGACGGCGCGACCGGATGCGCGATTCCGGACCAGGAACAATCCCTCCCCGGTGGGGGCGGCTGGAAGCGGGGTCGGGGTTCCGCCGTGCCGCTCCGGTGTGCGCCGCGGAACTGGAACAAGTAGCCTGCCGAGGAAAGCAACGCCTGCCCCGATGGCGACGCCACCGAGGACGTCGGAGAGCCAGTGCGCACCGGTGTGCAGCCGGGAGTAGGCGACCGCCCCGGCGACAGGAGCCGTCACCGCCCCGATCTGCGGCGACTCAAGCGCCACGCCCGTTGCGAAAGCAGCGGCGCTTGCGGAATGACCGGACGGGAACGACCCGGATTCGGGGTGCTTCGCGAGGCGGCGCCCGATCGGAATGTCCTTGAGAAGTGGCCGGTCCCCACCGAAAATCTGCTTGCCGACCAGGTTGGCGAGCGCGCTGGCCACCGTGAGCGACGCCACTCCGCGCAGCGCGGCGCGGTACCGGGTCAGCAGGACGAGGACGGCAGCAGCGGTGAACCAGAGGACACCCCGGTCGGCGAAGTGCGACAGCCGGACGAATCCCCGATCGAGGAGGGGATGCACCTTCCTGGCGTTGATGCGGCGACCGGCCGCAGCGTCAAGGCGCCGAACCCAGGCGGGCAGGACGACGACCCGCCTCAGGAGAAGAAGCGGATGTGCCAAACGGCTCGGGCTCATAACGCAACAGTAGTAGTGAGCGGCGCGGCCGCGCGGTAAGGGTCAGTCGAGCGACTCGTGCCGCCAGAGCCTGGCACAGCTAGAGAGCTCGTCGGCGAGGGTCGACAGCCTGAGGGCGCGGGTGGTGAGCGCCGCCGACCGGGTCGGTTCGGCGGCATCCGAATCGTCGGCGACGCTCGCACTGCCTGCCGCTGACACCCGGCAGAACGCTGCCGCTCTCTCCAGGGCGACCGCGAAGTCGCCTTCGAAGATGCCGCGGAGAATCTGATCGGCGAGGGTAATGATCTCGTCGGGGCCGGTCGGCATCGACGCTCCGGCCACGACAGGGTCGATCGTGCCGATGATCTCGCTCCCCCGCTGGAAAAGGTAGCTCGACTCGTGCGGGTCTTCACGGATCATCAGCCGCAGCAGGTAGATCCGCCAGAGCGCGCCCGGCAGGCTTCGCGGCGTCGCCCGCGACCACAGCTCGGCGATCGTGTCGATGCCGTTCTCGTCGGTGTACGCCACGAGCCGCTCGACAACATCCGGGTCGGGGTCGACGCGAACTCGCGCGAGCAGCGCCATCGCCGTCTCGTGGGCGATGCGGCTCGACTCGGCCGGGTCGATCCCGCCGACGAACGACTCGAAGATTTTGCCGGGAAATTTGGTGGGCTTGTGGAACTCGTCAGCCATGAGTTTTCCCCTTTCGCAATGGGCAACGGTTAACGGTACTCCGCGCTCACTGCGTGTGGGTGGTCACAACGTCCAGCGGGAACCGGTAGATTAACTGTGTTGGGGCCTCTAGCTCAGTTGGTAGAGCATCGGACTTTTAATCCGCGGGTCGCCGGTTCGAGCCCGGCGGGGCCCACCCTGTATGCGCGCAGAGATCGTACTGACCGCGGACATCGTCATGAGCGCAGACATCGACATGAGCGCGGACATCGACGCTCAGTACGACGCGCGGGTCAGTTTATGGACGGCGTGCTATCGGCAAACTCATCCGGTTCGGATGATCTGGGGGCAACAGGCACAACGTGCACGCAGCAGTACCCATCCGCCCGCGGCTCGAAATCGACCCGGCGGTCCCACTCGCCCACTCCGTCAGCGGCCCCCCGCAGCATCGCGACGTTCGCACCGCAGATCGTCTGCGGGTGGCTCTGCGCCAGCAGACACGGCGCAATGTCTCGCCGATCGGCGCTCCGGTGCGGTCGGACTCTTCGACAGCCGAGCTCAAGACTTCCGCAGGCGAGACCCGGCCAACCGTGAGTACCTGCGGACGAAACGCAACCGGATGGGTCATCTGCTGGCCGTTGACGGGTGAGGCCGCTCGACGACCTCGTCTAGCAGGTCGTTCTAGCGCCTGGCGAGAACGTGGGCCGGGATACCGAAGGACAGCGAGATCGACAGGATGCCCGCGAAGAAGATGATGGCCTGGAAGCTTTCGACGGTGAACGCGAAATAGAAGAGGAAGATGCCAGCCAGGAACAGCGCGAAGGAGAGGACGAAAGCCATGCGGCCAGTCTATCGAAAGTTCTTGGAGTCGGTGGCGCCGGTCGTAAAGAGACAGCGCCGGGTCACTGGAAGTCTCTGGAGCGGGTCCTGGCGCTGAGCGAGAGAGGCTCGAGCCGGTCGGCCAGCAGGTTGATGATGCCATCAGGTGACCGCTCGAGGATGCCGCGCACGATCATCGCCGGCGCCTCTCGAGCGGTCCTCCGGTAACGCCCCCACACACCGACACTGCAGATCACGTTGACCAGCCCTGTCTCATCCTCGAGGTTGACGAAGGTGATGCCGCTCGCCGTCGCCGGGCGCTGCCGGTGGGTCACGACACCACCGACCTCGATCCTCCGCCCGGATTCGGTGGTCTTGAGCTGGGCAGCGCTCTTCACACCCCGCTCGGCCAGCGCACTCCGGACATGCCGGATCGGGTGATCGTCTGGGGTGATCCCGGTCGACCACAGGTCGCTGACCACCTGCTCTTCGTCGGTGAGCATGGCGAACAGCGGAGGTTGCACAGTGAGGTGGCTGCCCTGCAACTGGTCTGGGCGCTCCTGGGACGCCTGCTCGGCGTCCCACAACGCGCCTCGCCTCGACAGCCCGAACGTGTCGAAAGCCCCGGCTGCCGCGAGCGCTTCGAGCTGGGCGGAGTTGAGGCCGACCCGCCGGGAGAGGTCACGCATGTCGCGGTAGTCGCCGCCGCGTTCCCGCTCGGCCACGATCTGCTCCGCCTTGCGGACGCCGATCGAGGTGACAGAGGCGAGCCCGAGCCGGACCGCGTAACGCCCGTCGCGTCTGTGCTCGGCCGGGTCGAACGGCGCTGACCGGTCAAAAGCCTGGACCGTGGGCTGGTGCGGGTCGAGGCAGGCGTCGAGGCCTGTTACGTGCGGTGGGCTCGTCTCACTTTCGGTCCCTGAGCAAGGCCGCTGGCGGCCGCGCCGAAGGGCGAGCCCCGCCTCCACCCCGGAGAGCAGGATGTCGGGACGCAACGTCTCCACACCGTGCCGCGTGGCATCCGCGACGAGCGACTGCGGCGAGTAGAACCCCATCGGCTGCGCCCGCAACAGGGCGGCCAGGAACGCCGCTGGGTAGTGAAGCCGCATCCACGCGCTCGCATAGACGAGCAGGGCGAAGCTGATCGAGTGGCTTTCGGCGAAACCGAAGTTCGCGAAGGCCTGGATTTTCAGGTAGATGGTGTCGGCGTCCTCACCGGTGATCCCGTTGGCCGCCATCCCTTCGTAAAGCTTGGCCTTGAGCGACTCGATCTTCTCCTGGCCCCGCTTCGAGCCCATCGCTCGCCGCAGCAGGTCGGCGTCCTCACCGGTGCAGCCGCCGACGACCATGGCCATCTGCATGAGCTGCTCCTGGAACAACGGAACCCCGAGGGTGCGTTTGAGCACCGGTTCAAGATCCGGATGCAGGTAGGTGACAGGTTCTCCCCCGGTGCGCCTGCGAATGTACGGATGCACCGCACCGCCCTGGATGGGCCCTGGCCGCACCATCGCGATCTGGATCACCAGGTCGTAGAAACGTCTCGGCTGCAACCGGGGCAGCATGCCCATCTGCGCCCGGCTCTCCACCTGGAACACGCCGACGGTGTCCGCGCGGCAGAGCTGGTCGTACACCCCCTGTTCTTCCTTCGGCATGGACTGCAGGTCCCACCGTTCCCCGCAGTGCTCATCGGCGAGGTCGAAGGAGTACTGGAGAGCGGCGAGCATGCCGAGACCGAGCAGGTCGAACTTGACGAGGCCCATCCAGGCGCAGTCGTCCTTGTCCCACTGCAGCACCGTCCGCCCGTCCATCCGTGCATGCTCGATCGGGCATACTTCGCCTACGGGGCGGTCGGTGAGCACCATGCCACCGGAATGGATGCCGAGATGACGGGGAAAAGTCAGCACCTGCTGGGCGAGATCCACCACCGGCTGGGGGATGTCGTGGTCGTCGCTCGAGGTGATCGCACCCCAGCGCTCCACCTGTTTCGACCAGGCGTCCTGCTGCCCTGGGCTGTGGCCGAGCGCCTTCGCCATGTCGCGCACCGCGAACTTCGGCCGGTAGGTGATGACGTTCGCCACCTGGGCGGCGTTGAACCGGCCGTATTTCTCGTAGACGTGCTGGATCACCTCTTCACGCCGGTCGGAGTCGAAGTCGACGTCGATATCTGGTTCCTCGTCACGCATGCTGGAAAGGAACCGTTCGAACGGCAACCCGTAGGCGATCGAGTCGACCGCGGTGATGTCGAGCAGGTAGCAGACCGCCGAATTGGCCGCTGATCCCCTGCCCTGGCAGAGGATGCCGCGGCTGCGGGCGAACTGCACGATTTCATGGACGATGAGGAAGTAGCCGGGGAAGTCCTTCTGCTCGATCACCTCGAGTTCCCGTCGGATCCGTTCGGTGACGGAGGCGTCGGCATCCGGGTAGCGTCTCGCAGCACCCTGCCAGGTGAGTTCCCGCAGCCAGCTCATCGGCGTGTGGCCCTCCGGAACCTCCTGGAGCGGCAGCCCTGGCTTCACGCTGCGCAACCGGAAGGCCAGCTCGTCGGCGATCTCGACGGTGCGGGCGACGGCACCGGGGTAACGGGCGAACCGGCGGGCCATCTCGGCGCCACTCCGCAGGTGTGCGGCACCGGATGCCGGCAGCCAGCCGTCGAGGTCGTCGAGGCTTCTCCGTGCCCTCACCGCGGCGAGCGCCGAAGCGAGCGGATACTGCGCCGGCGTTGCGTAGTGCGCCCCAGTCGTTGCGACGACCGGTAGCCCGAGCTCGGCGGCGACGGCCGCGAGGGTGTCATTGGAGGTGGTGTCCTCCGGGTTGCCGTGGTCGACGAGTTCGACGACGACGTTACCGTCGCCGAACAGCCGGACGAGTTCGGCGAGTTCCCGTCGCGCGCCTTCTGCGCCCTCGGCGGCGAGCGCCTTCCTGACCGCGCCCTTGCGGCATCCGCTGAGCACCAGCCAGGTGCCATCGGCTGCGGAGGCGAGGTCGGCGATGTCATAGCAGGGTTTGCCTTTCTCGGCCCCGGCCGCGAGGTGCGCCGCGGTGATCGCACCGGCGAGGCGGTGGTAGCCCTCCTCCCGCCGGGCGAGCACGACGAGGTGGGTGCCCTCGGGGTCGGGTTCGCCGTTCTGCGGTTTACTCAGGCCGATCGACAGTTCAGCGCCGAAGATCGTGCGGAGCCCCGGGTGGGCTTCGGCCGCCTCGGCAAGACGGACGATGCCGTACAACCCGTCGTGGTCGGTGAGGGCGAGGCCGTCGAGACCCAGCCGCGCTGCCTCCTCGACGAGCTTCTCTGGTGATGAAGCACCGTCGAGAAAGCTGAAGTTGGAGTGGGCGTGCAGTTCGACGTATGGCACCGCTTCGGCGACGGGCTCGGGGGTCGCCTCGGGAATGTAAGCCAGTCGCTTGCGAGACCAGGCCGGGCTGTCGCCGCCGTCCACCCCGGTGGGAGGCGAACCGGGTCGGCTGGCGTCCGAGAGGGCGCGTTCGAACTCGGACCACGGCACCGGAGGGTTATGCCAGCCCATGCGAATTCCTCCTTTCAGCGGTGTCAGTCATAGCGGGCCTCCGCCCACCAGCCGGAATCGTCGAGGACGAGGAGCCAGGCTCCCCCACTCTCATCGACGAGCTGGAACCGGTTCAGCCGCCGGCCGCCGGCATCCCACCAGCGTTCGGTGACCGGCCACGGGCCCGCCCACGCCGAGACCGCACCGGGCCTGCCGCCGGGCTCCGCGAACGACACGGGGACGGCGGAAAGCTCGCCCCGGTCGTCGACGGCGACGTCAGCACCTCCAGTGCCGGAGACGAGGACACGACGACGCTCGGGAAACACGGTCGCCGGCGGTGGTCCAGGCACCCGGCCCGGCCAGGGCAGCGCCTGCGATGCGCGAACGGATGCCTCCCCGCCCGGCGGCAGGTCGCCCCACGGCACGAGGATTCGGCGATCAGACGGCTGCCTGCCGCCGGCGATGCGGGCGGTGAGCACTCCGGTGTGACCGACCATGCTCTGCACCCGGGAGAGGCCCGAGTGAATCCGTTCATCGGTTGCGCCGCCGTACAGCCCGGCTTCGTGGTTGCCTGCCGGGTCGACGCTCTCCGGTTCCACCCGGAGCCGGGTGATGGCACTGTTCAGCCCGCTTTCGGCGAGGCCAGCGCCCTGCACCTGCCAGCGCACCCGGTCGAGCACGTCGCCGGCTGTGAACCACCGAGGATGCAACCAGGTGCGAGACCGGGAGTCTCCGTTCTCGGTGGAGACATTGATGCGGATGGCGGTCGCCACGAGTGATGACGCCTGCAGCCTCGCCACGAATTCTTCGGCGGCGGTGCGGAACGCGAAGGCGATCTGGTCGACCCGGTCGAGCGGCGGTTCGAATTCCAGGACGCTGGAGTGGTCGGCGGGAGGCACCCGGGCGTCGACATCGCTCGGGTCGAATCCGGAGGCGAGCCGGTGGGCGAGCACTCCGTGAGGCCCGAACCGGTCACGGACCTGCATGTCGTCGAGCGCGGCAAAACTGCCGAGGGTGTGGATGCCGAGCCGGCGCAGCAACGTGGCCAGTTCGGGGCGCTCAAGGAGTTCGACACCGAACGGGGCGAGGAACTCCGGAGATCTTCCGGCCGGGACGATGCGGATGGCATCCGTCACCGTCGGCGAGTGCAGCTTCGCTGCCTGCTCGGCGGCGAACGGGCCGTCGGCGATTCCCACCCGCGCATCGGAGACACCAACACCGGCGAGGGTGTCGAGCAGTGCCTGGGCTGCCTGTCGTTCTCCGCCGTAATACCGGCTCGGCCCGCGGGCACGCATCACGCACGTGCCTGGGCGGGAGAGCTCGACACCGGGCACGATCTGCTCGACGGCGGCCACGACCGGTTCGAACACCCGGTGGTCGAGCACCGGGTCGTACGGCAGCACGACAAGGTCGGTGCAGCGGGACTGGGCTTCGCGCACGCGGAGCCCGCGACGCACCCCTTCGCTGCGGGCCGCCGCTGAACAGGCGAACACGTCACCCCGTTCGATCAGGGCAAGCGGGGCGCCAGGGGCGAGACCGAGTTCTGCCGCAGCGGCGTTGGTCGGCCAGTCCGGGCACCAGAGGAGGATGCTCCGTACCGGTGACATCGATGCGGTCATGAGACGGCCGCCTCGTCGAATCGCACGGGGGTGGCGGGCACGGGCTGGGCGGGCACGGGCCTGGTGGGCACGCCGGCGAGCCCTGCCGGGCGGACGACCTGTTCGGTGTCTGGGAGCCACAACTGCTTGCGCCGTGGCTTGCCGGTGAGTGTGCGCCCGCTGACCGACACGGTCACCCGGCGGGCGGCCAGGAAGCCGTGGCCGTCGCCGAGTCCCATCCACCGGTCGTCTGACACCCGCAGCGTCGCCTCGCTCTGCGGCCATTCGCCGAGGGCGACCAGGGTGGATCCCCGCTGGCGCAGCCGGGAGCCGAGCCTCGCCACTTCCGCGGCGGAGAGCGAGGCCGGCGGTCGGGCGAGCACGACGGTGACGACGTCGGCGAGGGCTGCTGTGACCTGCAGCCACTGCTCCCCCGGTTCGGGCACGAGCACGAGCCGGTCGAGGTCGATACCTGCCGCTGCCGCTGCTTCGACGCCGAGGGCGGGCAGGCCGACGACGCCGCACCAGGCCCCGGCCGCGCTGGGGCCGGCGAGGAGGGCGAGGGCGAGACTGGTTGATTCGTGGACCGAGTAGGCGGCGCCAGCACGAAGCACCCCGCCCGGCAGCAGCTCCGCGATGCCGGGGGATGTCGGTAGCCCGTGTGAATCTATCCGGGTGCGCTGCATTCCCCGGATGCGTGCCTGCAACTCCGCGACCTGGTTCGCAGCGGTTTCGACCGGCGCCGGTGCGCCGGCAAAAACCGGGGGTCGAGGAGTAGCGACGGACAGGGACATACGTTAATAGTCGAACACACGTTCGATTAAGTCAATCGGGCGAAACGGCCCGGGAGAGTCGCATTTCTCAAGCGAATAAGTCTGTGCGACTTATCCACAGGGAGCCTCATACCGGGGGTTTCGGCGGGGTCAATGTCGGTGGTCGCTGGTTCACTTAGTGCATGAACATCCCGCCAACGAAGGCCCGCCCGGCGAAGACGCCATTGGAGTCTGGGGCGCGGGAGTCTGGGGCGCGGGAGTCTGGGGCGCGCGGGAGCGCTTCCGGTGTTGGAGTTGCCGGCGCTGGTTCGCCGGGGTTGCTCGGGTCGCTGTCGGGTGAAGAACTGTTGCAATTAGCGTCGGACGCCGCCCGTGCACTTCGGCGATGTGAAGCGACGCTCGCGGAGGTGGCGAACGAGATCGCGGTGCGCTCGGACCCGGCCCGCGGCTCCGCTGGTCTCGCCGCCCGGCACGGGCACCACCGGGCATCGCAACTCATCGAGCAGGTCAGCGGGGTGTCCGCCCGCACCGCGTCGCGGCTGATCCGGGTCGGCGGTCGGGTGTTCGACCGGGCCACCGACACCGGGCTGCCGTTACCGCCGTTGTTCCCGATCGTCGGTGAAGCGTTCCGGGCGGGACTGCTCGGCATCGACACCGCCGACACGATCAGCACCGAACTGGGCAAAGCGGCACCCCGGGCGAAGGTCGACGCCCTCACCGTCGCCGAAGCCACCCTGGTCGGTGAAGCGACCGGAGCGACCCACCCCGGCGGGGCCCCGTTGTCGGCGGACCTCGTCGCGGTGCAGGCCCGGGTGTGGCGGGACGCCCTCGACGAAGACGGCATCGAACCGCGGGCGAAAGCGGCGTTCGAGCAACGAGAACTCTGGGTCAGCCGGCACCCGGAGAACGGGTTGATCGGGTTCGGCGGCAAAGTCACCATCGACGTCGGAGCGAAACTGCTCGCCCTGCTCGACGCGATCCTCTCCCCGAGGACCGCACCCCGGTTCCTGTCCAACCAAGAACGGGCGGAGCAAGAAGAAGCCGAACGGGAGTTGACGAAGGATCGCCGCACACCGGGCCAGCAACGCGCCGACGTGTTCGCGGCGATGATCGATTCCCTCGCCCGCTCCACCGATGCCCCCACCGTCACCGGTGCCGCGCCCACCGTCGTCGTCACCGTCACCGCCGACGTGCTGCAGAAGAAGACCGGCACCGGCACGATCGTCGGGATCCAGGACCCGGTGCCGTACTCCACGATTCGCCAGATCCTCTGCGACGCCAGCACCGTTCCCGCGTTCCTCGACCCAGACGGTGCGCTCGTCGCGCTCGGCACCGAGAACCGCACCTTCAACCGGCTCCAACGCCTCGGCATGATCGCCCGCGACGGCCCCACCTGCGCGGTGAAAGACTGCACCATCCCCGCCACAGCCACCGAAGCACACCACATCCAGGAATGGTCAGACGGCGGACAAACCGACGTGATCAACGGGATCCTGCTCTGCTGGTACCACCACCGCATGCTCGACTTCGGCGAATGGACCATCACCGTCGACAACGGCAAACCCCGCGTCGTCCCACCCGACTGGCTCCAACGCTAAGAAAACCCTGCCTGCGGCACCGAAGCGAACCGCGCCCTCGTGAATGATCGAGCGTCGCGAATGACCAAGCGCCGAGGATGACGGAACATTACCGGCGCGTCTCATCCCGATCATTCCGGGCACACAACGGCGTGCGATACTGACTGGACCCGCGCAAGCGAAAAATCCCGAAAGCAGACACATGTCCGAGAGGACGCACGCCCCCGAAGCCGCCAGAACCAGTGCGCCCGCACAGATCTCGTGGCTGGAAGACGGCACTCCTCGCTCAGCCCTCTGGCGCTCTGAAAGCGGCTGGCCGGCCCCGGCCACCGTTCTACTCGGCGACGAGGACTTGACGGCTGAGGCGGCGTTCAGTCTTGCGTCAGCGGGAACCGCCATCCTGTGGAAAGGCGACTTCCACAACGCAAGGCAGCTGCTCAGCGCAATGGGCAGGCGCCTGGCGGACTCTCCCCGACCGAAGAACGACAACATCACCGCCGCCTTTCACCGCTCGCGGGAAGACGCGCTTCGCCGGGCAACAATCCTGGGCATGCTCCTCGTCCCGCTGGCAGCCGACGGAACCATCCCGCTCCGTCGCTCCCCCGACATCCGCCGTGCCGCCTCCCACGTCTGGGGCGCCGTGAACGAGGCATCCGTCCTCTCGTTGCGCGAGCTTCTCGGTGTGATCGGCGCCGACGAATGGCGCACGACGGGGGTTCCCGTGCCGGCCCTCGGTGCCCGGATCCACCCCCACTACGGTGTCTTCTCGCCCGTCCGCGGTGAATACCTCGACCTCGTCGCGACGGCACCGCTTCCCCCGGATGCCGCAACCGCGTTCGACATCGGCACAGGGACCGGCGTACTGTCTGCGATCCTTGCCTCGCGTGGCATCCGTTCGATCACCGCCACAGACATGGACCCCCGGGCCATCGCTTGCGCGCGCGAGAACCTCGAGACCCTCGGCTACGCGGATTCCGTCACCGTCGTGCAGGCGAACCTGTTTCCGCCCGGCCGCGCCGACATCGTCGCCTGCAACCCGCCGTGGATCCCGGCGATACCGAAGACCGCAACGGACTTCGCCGTGTACGACGACGACGGGCAGATGCTCGCCGGCTTCCTCTCCGGGCTGGCCGAGCACCTGACACCCCGCGGCGAAGGCTGGCTCGTGATCTCCGACATCGCTGAACGGTTCGGGCTCCGCTCACGCGGCGACCTGCTTGACGCCATCGACGACGCCGGGCTCACCGTGATTGCGCGAATGGACACCAGACCGACGCACGCTCGGGCGACGGATGCCACGGACCCGCTGTATGCGGCACGCGCGGCAGAAGTGACCTCGCTCTGGCGCCTGGCGGCGAATCCGGCGTCCTAGGTGTACTGCACAGGCAGGTTAGTTAGCCGGCTAATGGGTGGGTGGCCTCCGATGGCGGTGTGGGGTCTGTGGTGATTGTATTCGTGGAGCCAGGCCGGGAGCGCGTTCCGGCGGGCTGATTCCGTTGGGTAGTGCTTGCTGAATGCCCAACCGTCGGCGAGAGTGCGGTGGAAGCGTTCGATCTTCCCGTTCGTCTGTGGACGGTAAGGGCGGGTCTTCTTCGCTTTGACGCCAAGCTCGGAGCAGGTGTCGCGCCAGAGGTGAGATTTGTAGGCAGAGCCGTTGTCAGAAAGCACGCGTTCGACCGTCACGCCGCGGGCGGCGAACC
>NZ_FOVM01000013.1 GCF_900115155.1 Mycetocola miduiensis | reverse complement strand
GCCGCGCCTCGGACAGGGTCGAGCCGAGCACCCGCACCCCGTGCAAGCTCGCCTCGGACGCCCGCCGGGCTTCGTCGATCAGTTCCACCATCCACGCCTGCCGCCGCGCCTCAGCCCGCTGCAAGTCCGCGATCTCACCCACAATGTTCGAACACCCATCGGCCAGCGCCGCGGCATATGTCGTCGCCTCAATCGAGCACAGATTGAGCACCAGCGCCTTCCAGTTCTGCTCCAGCAACTGGGACCAGGTCACCGGGAACGGCTCACCGAACAGCAGCTCGGAAGCACCCGGTTCCGGGGCCTCCCCAGTGGGCTGCTCGTGCTCTTTCATGACACCAGTGTCCCAGCGACCACTGACATTACGACCCCGAACCCGGACCACAAACCGCAGGTGTGGACAACTTTCCGAGAAACCCGGATGTGGAGGAATCAACCAACTCGCGACGGCGCGTTCAGGCATCCGTTCGGGAACAGCTCGACCCGTGCAGAGCGCTCCTTTAGGCTTTCGCCATGACGAACGCATCCCTCGAGATTCTCTCGATCGCGGACGCCCCCTGGCACGACGTGCAGACCGTCTTCGGCACCCGCGGCGACCCGTCGAGCTGCTGGTGCCAGTACTTCAAAATGGATAACGCCGAGTGGAAGACCGCCAGCCGCGCCACCTGCGAGCCACGCCTGAAGCAACAGGTGAAAGACCTCGACCCGGCACCAGGAGTACTCGCCTACCTCGACGGCGAACCCGTCGGCTGGTGCGCCGTCGAACCGCGCACCAGTTACAGCCGCCTCAACCGGATGACCGTCGTCAAAAGCAGCCCCGAAGAGCCTGATGATGACTCCGTCTGGGCGGTCACGTGTTTCGTCGTCCGCGTCGGTTTTCGCAAGCGGGGTATCGGCCGCGCCCTGCTCGGCGGCGCGATCGACCACGCACGTCGCGGTGGAGCCCGCGTTATCGAGGGCTATCCCGTCGACCCCGCCGAGCGTGAAAAGGTGTCATCAGCGGAGCTGTACCACGGCAGCGTTTCGCTGTTCGCAGCCAATGGCTTTCGCGAGGTTGCACGCCCGAGCCCAGACCGGGCCGTCATGCAGCTCGACCTGACGGAGTGAACGCCCGCGAGCATCCGCTCGTTGCGGAGGGATGCTTGCCCCACGGATTCACTCATTCCGGTCCAATACACGCGTCACGCCGGGTGTTTCCGTCCGGTTCGGGTGAAGTCGCGCCGAGGCTCATCCCGCGAGACCTAGCGTTTTGAGGAAGAGGTCGGCGTAACGGGGTGCGTCAACGTCCAGCGCGACGTCCATAACGGTCCATTCACCGATTCCACCGTGCAGCCGGTCTTCGCCCGAGTACCTGCGCCGGTCGACGATAGTCTGCCCACGAGCGTAACCAGAGAGTTCCACCCGCACCGGTAGCTTCTCGATCACCAGAGCGTCCGGGTCGACGAGTGCGCAGACTGCACCGGCGTCGCCGATCAGTCCGGTGTACACCAGGGTTTCGTCGTCGCTCCGGGCGATGCGATTGCCGAGCAGCGAGCCGACCACCCGTCCGAGCGGATCGTTCCCAGCCGCGAGTGCCGACGCGGCATCCTGCGGCACCGACACCTGGGTGAAGACGTCGAGCCCGTACATGAAAATCGGGACACCGGAACCCAGCACGATCGACGCGGCCTCCGGATCGTGCCAGACGTTGAACTCGGCCACAGCCGTCGCGTTACCGACGCCGGCGGAACCACCCATGAAGACGATCCGTTCGATCCGGTCGACGACCTCCGGGTGGGTACGAAGCAGAAGCGCGAGGTTCGTCTGCGGTGCGAGCGCGACAATGGTGATGCGCTCGGTGCTTCCCATCAGCGTGCGCCGCATCAGCTCGACGGCACCCACCTCTTCGGGCACTCGGCTGGTGGCGGGCAGCTCGATACCGCCGAGCCCATTCTCACCGTGCACATGCGAGGCCGATCGCGCGGGTGCCAGCAGCGGCCGCACCGCTCCGGCGGCAACGGGAATCGGCGGCGCTCCGGCAGCGTCGAGAACCCGAAGGGTGTTTTCTACCACCTGCGCGAGGGACGCGTTGCCGGCGACACACGTCACCGCGCGGATGTCGATCCCGGGATGCTTCACGGCAAAGAGCAGGGCGAGGGCGTCGTCGACGCCGGTGTCGACGTCGAGGATGACGGGGATGCTGCGCATCCGACCAGCTTAGGGACGGATGCTTCGGGTACGTGGACGAAGCGAGCGTGCAACCGGGCTCCGATACGGCCGCAAGCGGCCTACTCGACCAACGAAGAGGGAGCAAGCGGCCTACTCGACCAGCGAACGTGGGGGTTACCCCAGCAAATCGAGCAACCAGCCGGCACCACGGGTCTGCGCCCCGAGCGCTTCGACCCGTGCCCGGAGTTCCCGGTCGCTCGTGACGACGGTGACGGATGCTCCCGGCCGTGCAGCGAGCCGGCTCACCTCGTCGACAATCCTCGAGTCGCCGTCGGTCTCAGCCCGAACCACACGAAAGCGATCGGTCGAATCCAGAGCGGCCCTGTTCGCCTGCCCTTCGAGCACGGCGACGACCTCGGGCCACCAGTGGGACTGTGGCAGATCCAGCGCGTCGGCTGCGACGCCGAGCCGTGCCAGCCGATGAAGCTGTGCGCCCAGCCGTTCGGCAGCACCTGCGCGGTCTTTCCACCAGCCGTCCGGCCGTGAACCGACGACGTTCGCCATGTCGACAAGGAGCACCGGGTGAAAGCTGAGGTCCTGCTGCAGCGCCGGCCACATCCGCCCGAAACCGGGATGGAGCGGCAGTTCACTGACGTCGTCGATCGGAACCCAGCGGATCTCGAGGCTCTCCGGATCGGCGACGTGCGGTTCGAACGGTGCAACGACATCGGCCACAACGGTGACGTACGACCAGATCCCGAGGTCGAGCGTGTGGCTGAAGCGTGACCGGACGGCATCCGGATCGACAGCGGCCTCTTCACTCGCCTCACGGATGGCGCCGTCGACGGCGTCCTCACCCGCGTGCCGGGCACCGCCGGGGAGACCCCACGTTCCGCCGAAGTGACTCCACAACGCGCGATGCTGGAGAAGTACTCCACGATCCGGGTCGACGGCGAGCAGCCCGGCAGCGCCGAAACGGCCCCAGTACTTGGAGCCGTCCTCGGCGAAGACCCAGGCATCGCCCGGGTTTCTCGGATGCGGCGGCACGAACTCCGAAGTCACCTGTTCAGCTTCTCACGAGCCGTGCGCTGCGTCCGCGATGGTTACGTGCGCTTACGCTTTTCACGCACACGCATGTTGACGTTGATGGGGCTGCCTTCGAACCCATAGATCTCGCGAAGGCGACGCTGGATGTACCGGCGGTAGCCCGGGTCGAGGAAGCCCGTGGTGAAGAGCACGAATGTCGGCGGGCGGCTCGAAGCCTGGGTGCCGAACAGGATGCGCGGCTGCTTGCCACCGCGGACGGGGTGCGGGTGCTCAGCGGTAAGTTCGGCGAGGAACGCGTTGAACTTGCCGGTGGGAAGCCGGGTGTCCCACGACTCGAGCGCAAGCTCGAGCGCCGGAACCAGCTTTTCCATGTGGCGACCGGTGCGTGCGGAGATGTTGACGCGAGGCGCCCAGGCGACGTGCGCCAGGTCCTGCTCGATTTCACGCTCGAGGTAGCGCCGACGCTCGTCGTCGAGGAGGTCCCACTTGTTGAACGCCAGAACGAGGGCACGGCCGGACTCGAGCACGAGGTCGATGATCCGCACGTCCTGCTCACTGATCGGCTCGGAGACGTCGATCATGACGACGGCGACTTCGGCCTTCTCGAGAGCGGCGCTCGTCCGCAGCGTGGCGTAGAAGTCAGCGCCCTGCTGCAGGTGCACGCGACGACGGATGCCGGCGGTGTCGACGAAACGCCAGACCTTGCCTGCGATCTCCACCTGCTCATCGACCGGGTCGCGGGTGGTTCCTGCGAGTTCGTTGACGACCACGCGCTCTTCACCTGCTGCTTTGTTGAGCAGGCTGGACTTGCCGACGTTCGGGCGGCCGAGGATCGCGACCCGACGGGGTCCGCCGACCTCGTCCTTGGCGACGGCCGATACCTTCGGCAGCTTCGTCATGATGAGGTCGAGCAGGTCAGCGACACCGCGACCGTGCAATGCAGACACCGGGTACGGCTCGCCGAGTCCGAGGGACCACAGGGATGCGGCGTTCGGCTCCTGGCGCACGTCGTCGACCTTGTTCGCGACGAGGAAGACGGGCTTGTCCATCTTGCGGAGCAACCGGACCACCTGCTCGTCAGTAGCGGTGGCGCCGACGTTCGCGTCGACGACGAAGAGCACAGCGTCGGAGAGGTCGATGGCGACCTCGGCCTGTGCGGCGACGGAGGCGTCGATGCCCTTGGCGTCGGGCTCCCATCCGCCGGTGTCGACGAGGGTGAACTGGCGTTCGTTCCACTCCGCCTTGTACTTGACCCGGTCGCGCGTCACACCGGGGGTGTCCTCGACGACGGCTTCACGCCGGCCGAGAATCCGGTTCACGAGCGCGGACTTGCCGACGTTCGGGCGACCGACGATGGCCAGCACCGGAAGCGCAGGAAGGTAGTGGATCGCGTCGGGGTCCTCAGTGATGGACTCGAGGATCTCAAGGTCTTCGTCGCCGAGGTCGTAGTCGGCGAGTCCGGCGCGGAGCGCTTCGGCGCGGCGATGGGCAAGGTCCTCGTCGAGGTCTCCCATCCGCTCGGCGAGCTGGTCGTCCAGCTCGGCGGTGTCTTCAAAGTCGTCAGCCATATCGGTCTCTCTCTGCGAACGGCACCGCTCTGTGCGGGTCGGTCTAGGTTTTCTGCGAAGTACGGATCACATCGAGCACGGCGTCGACGGTCTCGTCAAAGTTCAACGTGGTGGAATCGACGGTAGTGACGCCAGCTGCGGCAGTCATGAAGTCGACGACGCGCGAATCTGCGCGATCACGCTTCTGCAACGCACTCGCAACCTCCGAAGCCGATTCGGATGCAAGTTCAGCAGAGCGTCTAGACATTCTAGCCTCTTCAGATGCTGTAAGAAGAATGCGAGCCGTGGCATCCGGTGCGACGACCGTCGTGATGTCGCGGCCCTCAACGACGATCCCCGGTGCAACAGAGTCGCGGATGATGTCTCGGAAAATGCCGGTGACGTGCGAGCGCACCTCGGGCACGCGGGCGATGTTGCTGACGACGGCTGTCACGCGGGGCTCGCGGATGCTGTCGGTCACGTCCGTCTCCCCCACCCGCACGTGGTAGCCGAACGGATCCGTTCCGATCGTGTACCGGAACCCGGGCAGGGACGCGACGACCGCTGCGGCATCCGTCGAATCGATGTTGCCATCGAGGACGTACCAGGACAGCGCCCGGTAGGCGGCGCCGGTGTCGAGGTAATCGAAGCCGAGTCGTTTAGCCGCAGCCTTCGACACACTCGATTTTCCGCTTCCGGCTGGGCCGTCGACGGCCACAACTGTCTCTGTCATTTCTCAGACGCTCGCAATCCGCCAGCCGCGTGCCTCGAGGTCCTCGATGGTGCGCTGCTGGACTTCGGGAAGCACGGCGATCTCGGCGAGGCCGATCTGGGCACCCGGGGAGTGCTCGAGCCGCAGGTCTTCCATGTTGACCCCGATGTCACCGAGTTCGGTGAGAAGCAGACCGAGCTGGCCAGGCTTGTCGTCGACCATGACGACAATGGAGGCGTATCGGCGGTCCTGGCCGTGCTTGCCGGGAAGCCGGGCGACACCGGTGTTGCCTGCCGCGATCGCGTCGGCGATGGCGCGGCGGGCTCCAGGCGCTTCCGGGTCGCGGAGGGCGTCAGTGACCCGCGCCAGGTCGGCGGCAAGAGAGTCGAGCACCTCGACGACGGGGCCGGAGTTGGATCCAAGGATTTGCACCCAGAGTTCGGGAGCGCTGGCCGCGATGCGGGTCGTGTCGCGGAGTCCCTGCCCGGTGAGGCGCACGGCGGAGTCAGGTGCGCTGACCAGCTGCTTGGCGAGCAGGCTCGCGACCAGTTGCGGCACGTGCGAGACAAGACCGACGGAACGGTCGTGCTCCTCAGGCGTCATTTCGATCGGCGACGCACCGAGGTCGAGGGCAAGATCTTCGATCAACGCGAGTGCTTCGGGCGGAGTCTCTTCGTCACGGCAGATCACCCAGGGGCGGCCGAGGAACAGGTCGGCGCGAGCCGAGATCGCTCCCCCACGCTCACGCCCGGCGAGCGGATGCGATCCTATGTAGCGGGTGAGGTCGACGCCGCGCGCGGTGAGTGTGCGGAACGGTTCGAGCTTGACGCTCGCCACATCGGTGATGACCGCATCGGGGAAGCGGGCGAGTTCCGCTTCGAGAACGGATGCCGTGACATCCGGCGGCACGCTGACGACGACGATGCGCGGTGCGTCATCGGCGCGCTCTGGCCGGCCGGCGCCGTAGTCCACGGCGAGCCGAAGCTGGGCGGGCGACGCGTCGGCGAGGATCACGTCGACACCCTGTGCTTTCAACGCCAGGCCGATGCTCGCTCCGAGGAGCCCGGCGCCGACGATGCGGACCTGGCCGGTGAGCCGTGCGGCATTCGGGCGGCGCTCGGCGGCACCGTTCACTGGGATGTCGTTCACTGGTCTCTTACTCGACTCTTCTACTCGACCGTGTCACGGTCGGGGTCACGGTCGGCGTCGGGGCTGTCGTTTAGGTGCGTCTGCCGGGAGATGGTCAGCAGCTCACCGAGTTCCACTTTAGTGAGGTCGCGAGTGTGACCGGCGCGGAGGGTACCGAGGTTGACTGGCCCGAACTGACGGCGCACGAGATCCTGAACCGGGTGGCCGACGGCTGCCAGCATCCGTCGCACGACGCGGTTCTTGCCCGAGTGAAGGGTGATTTCGACGATGCTTGTATCGTCGCCGTTGGACGTGCTGCGGGTGTCGAGAAGCCGCGCCTTGTCGGCAGCGATGACGCCGTCGTCGAGCTCGACGCCGTGGATCAGTTTCTGGATCGTCTGCGCGGTCACTTTGCCACGGACCTTCGCGATGTAGGTCTTCGTCACACCGAAGGACGGGTGGGCGAGAACGTGGGCGAGGTCGCCGTCGTTGGTGAGGATGAGCAGCCCACTCGTCTCGGCGTCGAGGCGACCGACGTTGAACAGCCGCTCTTCGTAATCCTTCGTGTACTGGGTCAGGTCGGGGCGGCCGCGTTCGTCGCTCATCGTGCTGACGACACCGACGGGCTTGTTGAGCACGACGTAACGTTTGGTGGTATCCAGCTGCACGGCGGTGCCGTTGACCTCGACGTGGTCGGTCTCAGGGTCGATCCGCCGCCCGAGTTCTTTCACGACGACGCCGTTGACGCGCACGCGGCCTTCGGTGATGTACTGCTCCGAGACGCGGCGAGAGGCGACGCCGGCTGCGGCGAGCACCTTCTGCAGGCGCACGCCCTCAGGAGCGAACGGGTCGTGAGCAGGTTCAGGGTTTCCGCTATCGGGAGTCGCGGGTTTATCGGAAGTCACTGTCAAATCCTTCGGAGCCGTCGGCGAGCAAGGGTGAAATGGGCGGGAGCTCGTCGAGCGAGTTGATGCCCAGTTGCTGAAGCATCAGCGGGGTGGTGCCGTAGTTGATGGCGCCGGTCTCACTGTCGGTGAACAGTTCGGTGATGAGTCCGCGACCGGCGAGGGTGCGCACGACCGAGTCGACGTTCACGGCGCGGATGGCGGCGACCGAACTGCGCGTGATGGGCTGCTTGTAAGCGATCACGGCGAGGGTCTCCAAAGCGGCCTGCGACAGACGGCTCGGGTTCTCGGCGGTGACGAAGTCGGCGACGACATCGTCGTAGGCCGCCCGGACGAAGATGCGCCAGCCGCCGCCGACCTCGCGCAGCTCGAAGCCGCGCTGGATCGTGCCGTCGACGCCGTCATAGTCCGCGACGAGGCGGTTGACCGCTTCGTGCACGGCTTTCACTGGCTGGCGGAGGGCCGTGGCAAGGCTGACGAGGCTCTGAGGCTCATCCGCGATCATCAGGATCGCCTCGACCGCGCGCTCGAGGTCCACCGAGGTGGTGGGCGTGGCATCCGTCGCGTCGTTTGCCCCGACATCCGTTTCGGGGAGTGTCGTCGTGTCAGTTGTCATAGTCTGCTCCCAGATTGGCGAGGTTGTCCTCTGTCCAGTTCTCGGCGCTCCAGCGTAACGTGAGCTCGCCCAGCGGTTCGAGTTGTTCGAAGCTGAGCGCGGCGTGCCGGTACAGCTCAAGCACTGCCAAGAAGCGGGCGACGATGACACCCTTCTGGTCGGCGCCGGCGATCAGCTGCCGGAAGGTCATGGATTCGCCCGACCGCAGCATCGCGACAACGTGCGCTGCCTGTTCACGGATGCTGACAAGCGGTGCGTGCAGGTGATCGAGGCCGACCGTCGGGATTTCACGCGGGGTGAGGGCCATGGTGGCCAGCGCAGCGAAGTCGTCGAGGGTGAGTGTCCAGACCAGTTCCGGTGTTCGCGCTCGGAACTTCTCCTCGAGCCGGACCGAGCGGGCGTGCCGGTTCGATTCGGCCTCGAGGTGTCCGGCGAACCAGGCGGATGCCTCCTTGAACGCGCGATACTGCAGCAGCCGTGCGAAGAGAAGGTCGCGCGCTTCGAGCAGGGCGACGTCCTCCGCATCGACGAGTTCACCCTGCGGCAACAGGCCCGCGACTTTGAGGTCGAGGAGCGTCGCGGCGACGACGAGGAATTCGCTGGCCTGATCGAGTTCGGCTGCGGAGTCGACGCCCGACAGGTAGGCGATGAACTCGTTCGTCACTTTCGAGAGCGATATCTCGGTGATGTCGAGTTCGTGCTTGCCGATCAGCGACAGGAGCAGGTCGAACGGGCCCTCGAAGTTGGAGAGAGCGAGGTGGAACCCGGCGGGCCGAGCGTCGGATGCTTCGCCTGCCAGTTTCGTCGTCGAGCCGTCTACGGCGTGCGCATCAGGCGACAGCGCCACGGGCTACCAGCTCCCGTGCGAGCTGGCGGTAGGCCTTGGCCGACGCGTGCTCGGGAGCGAACTCGGTGATCGGACTGCCGGCGACGCTGGCATCCGGGAACTTGACCGTGCGGCCGATGACGGTTTCGAGAACGTCGTCGCCGAACGCGTCAACGACACGCTCGAGAACCTCACGGGAGTGCAGGGTGCGCGAGTCGAACATCGTTGCGAGGATGCCGTCGAGTTCGATCGCCGGGTTGAGCCGGTCCTTGACCTTCTCGATAGTCTCGATGAGCAGGGCGACACCGCGCAAGGCGAAGAACTCGCACTCGAGCGGGATGAGCACGCCGTGGCTGGCGGTCAGTGCGTTGACGGTGAGCAGGCCGAGCGACGGCTGGCAGTCGATGAGGATGACGTCGTAGTCGCTGCCGACCTTGCGGAGCACACGGGCGAGGATCTGCTCACGGGCGACCTCGTTGACGAGGTGCACTTCGGCGGCGGACAGGTCGATGTTGGCGGGGATGATGTCGAGCCCCTCGACGGATGTCTTCTGGATGGCATCCGTCGGCTGGTGCTTGTTCGACAGCAGCAGGTCGTAGATCGTCAGCGCGTCGTGGGTGTTGACACCCAGGCCCGCGGAGAGCGCGCCCTGAGGATCGAAGTCAATGCACAGCACCCGACGGCCGTAGTCGGCAAGTGCGGCGCCCACGCTGATCGTCGTGGTCGTCTTGCCGACACCACCCTTCTGGTTGCACAGAGAGATGATGCGGGCGGGGCCGTGGCTTTTGAGCGGGGCGGGTTCAGGGAATTCAGTAAGGGGACGACCGGTCGGTCCCATTTTTACGAGCGGCGCCTCCACCGAGAAGAGCTCTTCATTTTTTGTGGCCACCTGGTTCGTCCTCACTCCCGTCGCGTCCCTCGCCCGTGCTTAGCTCTCGATTCTATCGGGGCGCTTGGCATATGGGGCGCGCCCACGCGGGCGGAAGCATCCGCGCTAACAACCAGGACCGTGCGGGTTTTCCGTGCACTGACGCTCCACGAGCACCGTTTTCGCGCTTCCGGCTACCGCTGCGACGATCGTCGCCGGGCCGGGCAAGGTGCCGCTGATGCTCCGCCACGGCAGCGAGTCGACGCTGAACTCGACGGTGTACCAGACGGTGACGGAGATTTGGTAGACGCCCTTCGTGTCATAGACGTGGCTGGTGGCGGTCGGCGAGAACTCCGGCAGTCCGAGTGACGCCCAGGACGCCCCGGGCACGCTCGACCGCGACGTCGATCCGTCACCCCACGACCACGCGTAGCTGGCCGGGGTGAACCGCACATCGAGGGGGTGGTCGAAGAGTGTGCCGGACACGACGTGGGTACTTGTCTTCGCGATGAAGTTCGCTGGAAGCCCGATGAGCATCCAGCCGTCAGGTTCCATTTCGAGCGTTGGAGCGGTCGGCCGGAAGCTGGCCAGGTCACTGATGGTGATGTCATCGAACAGGCACGTGCCCGGGAAGCACTCGGCTTCGAACGGGAACAGGGCGCCGCCGGGTGAGCCGGGACCATCGACTCCTCCCCTGGCTTCGGCGTCGATGCGGTCCTGTTCGTATGCGTCAGGTTCGCGGTTGCCGCCGTTGTTGTTGTTTCCGCCGTTGCTGTTGCCGCCGTTGTTGCCGCCATCGATGCGGCCGTCTCCGCGGATGACGGCTTCGCCGCCGTCGAGGGTTCCCGATGAACAGAACCCATCAATTTGGTCTTGACCTAAACAGCTACTTGCGGCCATTACAGGAT
This sequence comes from Mycetocola miduiensis, assembly GCF_900115155.1. Classification (GTDB taxonomy): domain Bacteria; phylum Actinomycetota; class Actinomycetes; order Actinomycetales; family Microbacteriaceae; genus Mycetocola_A; species Mycetocola_A miduiensis. The sequence continues at coordinate 16,608 of NZ_FOVM01000013.1, read as the reverse complement.
CGGCTGCGATCAACCCAGTAAGAAGCGAGAAGGCCAGGGAACCAATCAGCAGGCGTCGGCGTCTAGCCATGACTCCACATCCACAATTCTTAGCGCGCCGTTCCACTCGTCGTCGGTGGCAACAGCAAACGAAACGGCGAGGGGTACGCGCATCTCCCTGTCAGGCGGCGTGACATCGTGGTCGTTCATGTCAAGAACGCGGATCCCCGTGATGTCGCGACAGATGTTGAGGTGGATATTCGCTGAGTTGTTGGATGCGTCGAAGTGCGGGACTTCTTTTACCTCAAACGTGGAGACACCCGATGTATGCCAGCCATTGGTTACGATCGTGCCGGGCTCGCTGACCTCAGCAAAGTAATCGTCACTGACGTATTCACGAACCGTTGCCAAATCCCTCCCGCCATCCGCCATGGCGGAATCGTATGCAGCTAAGTAAGCGGTGAAAACGTCCGTCGCCGCAGCGAGTGCCTCGTCCTCCGACGCGAAAATCGCCGTCGAGGTGGGAGTCGGTGTCGCCGGCGGGGCTGGCGTGCAGCCGCCCAGCATGACGGAGCCGAGCAGGCAACCAAAAATTCCGACGATGCTGCGCAGCATCCGAGGGGTCGTCGTCGACCGGTTCTTGGCCATGCGGACAGGCTAGAGCAGTCGCCGATGCAGCGGGAAGGTTATCCACAACCTGAGCGTGAGGTCCCGCACCCGAACTCGCCCGTGGGTTCGGCCGGAGGTGCGCACAACTCAGCCAATCCGGAGCTAACCAGGTCCGGACTCCGCTGCAAACTGCCGTTGTACCCGGGGTTCAGCCGCGAGCCGAACCAGATTCTGGCGGAGTTATGTACCGACCGGGGGTAGAGACCACGATCGACGGACGGATCGTGCCGGCGCGTGTCCGAAGCGTTGCCTCCAGCCTGAGGTGCGCACAACTCAGCCAATCGGGAGCCGACACGGCCCGGACGCCGCACCGAACCGCCGTTCTGCACGGGTCCGGTGGCAGTCCGAACCCGATCTGGCGGAGTTACGAACCGACCGGGGGCAGAAACCACGATCGAACCGACGGTCCTCGCCGGCGCGGCCGAACTCGCCCGTGGGTTCGTGCTTGAGGTGCGTAACTCAGCCAAATCCGGCGCCGACAAGACCCGGACGCCGCACCGAACCGCCGTTCTGCACGGGTTCAGTCGCGAGGCGAACCCGATCTGGCGGAGTTACGAACCGATGGGGGGCAGAGACCACGATCGAACCGACGGACCTCGCCGGCGCGTGGCCGAACTCGCCCGTGGGTTCGTGCTTGAGCTGCGCACAATTCAGCCAATCGGGAGCCGACACGGCCCGGACGCCGCACCAAACCGCCGCTCTACACGGGTTCAGTCACGAGGCGAACCCGATCTGGCGGAGTTATGCGCAACCGAAGCGAACTACCGCGCCCGCGGGTGCGCGGTCGTGTACATGTCGCGGAGGGTGTCTGCTGTAACCATCGTGTAGATCTGCGTCGTCGCAACCGAGGAATGCCCGAGCAGCTCCTGCACCACACGCACATCAGCTCCGCCCTGCAGCAAGTGCGTCGCGAACGAGTGCCTCAGCGTGTGCGGCGACACATGGGCTACCAGGTCCGCCCTTTCGGCTGCAGCACGAATGATCAGCCAGGCGTTCTGCCGCGACACCCGCTGACCACGGATGCCGACGAACAGCGCCGGAGTCGCAGCCCCACGCACCGAGAACACCGGTCGCGCACGCACGAGGTACGCGTCGAGCGCATCGCGGGCGAAACGGCCGAGCGGCACGATCCGTTCCTTGTTGCCCTTGCCGCGGAGCCGGACGATGTCCTCATCGAACACATCGTCCACATTGAGCGACACCGCCTCACTCACCCGCGCACCGGTGGCGTACAGGAGCTCGAGGAGCGCCCGGTCACGCAGCGCCTGCACATCGTCGCCAGACACGGCATCCAGCAGCGCTGTCACCTGGTCGACGCTCAGCGCCTTCGGCAGGCGGCTGGCCAGTTTCGGCGGTTTCACCTCACGGGCGACGTCGGTTTCGAGCCGCCCCTCCTCGAGCAAAAACCGGTGCCAGCCCCGCACCGACGACAGCACCCGCGCGAGCGACGACGCCGTCAGCGGCGTCTCCTCACGGGTGCCGAGCTCCCGCACGTACTCCGACACCTGCTGTTTCGACACCTCAGAGGCCTCGCTGACACCTTGCGCACCGAGCCACTCGATGTAGCCACCGAGGTCACGCCGGTACGCGGCCACCGTATTCGTGGCGAGGCCGCGCTCGATCGACACATGCCGCAGGTACAGGTCGAGGTCACGCGCGAGCGGCATCTCAGTCGCCTGAGGACCTGAGTTTCGGATGCCGCGGCCACGGCGAGTCCGCAGGCGCAAGCGTCGCCCAGTCGCGCTGGCGACCGGCAAAAGCAGCGAGTGTTGCGACGACGAGAGACGGGTTCTGCAGCTTGCGCTCCAGCACCGCGTCCACGAGATCGTCGAACGGAACCCACCGCAACTCCATGTCGGCCTCTTCGTGCGTACGATCGAAAACCCCGTCCGCGGCTGAGAGCCCCCTGGCCAGGTAGATCCGGATGGCTTCGTCGCTGCCGCCCGGGCTCGTGTAGAACTCGGAGAGCACCGCCCAGTCGGCCGCCTGGATGTCGGCTTCCTCGGCGAGCTCACGCTTCGCCGCGACGAGCGGGTCTTCGTCGACGATGTCGAGAAGCCCGGCCGGGATCTCCCATTCGCGCATGCTCACCGGATGCCGGTACTGCTTGATCAGCAGCACCCGCCCGTCGTCGTCGAGCGCGAAGATGGCGACCGCACCGGTGTGGTCCAGGTACTCGCGCGTGATGTCCTCGCCGTTGTAGTCGAAGACATCACGACGGACACCCCACACCATGCCGTCGAAGACTCGCTCACTCGAGCGGACCTCGACGTCGACGACGGTGTCTTCGAGGGGAGCCTCAGTCATTGCTCACGTCGAACAGCAGGCTGGCCTGCTTGCGCTCGAGCGCAGCACCGATGAGGCCACGGAACAGCGGGTGCGCGTTGTTCGGACGCGACCGCAGTTCCGGGTGCGCCTGGGTGCCGACGTAGAACGGGTGCTCTGCGCGGTCGAGCTCGACGAATTCGACAAGCTGTCCGTCCGGGCTCGTACCCGAGAAGACGAGGCCGGCTTCGGCGATCTGGTCGCGGTACTTGTTGTTGACCTCGTAACGGTGGCGGTGACGCTCGGAGATCTCTCTCGAACCGTACAGCTCAGCGGTGATCGACCCATCGGCCAGCTTCGCCGGGTACAGGCCAAGGCGCATCGTTCCACCGAGGTCTCCCCCGGCGATGATCTCGACCTGCTCGGCCATCGTCGCCACGACCGGGAATTCGGTGTCCGGGTCGAACTCGGATGAGCTCGCCCCATCGAGGCCCGCTTCGTTCCGTGCGTACTCGATGACCATGCACTGCAGGCCAAGGCACAGGCCAAGGGTGGGGATCTTGTTGTCGCGGGCGAACCGCAGCGCGCCGACCTTGCCTTCAATTCCCCGGATGCCGAAACCGCCTGGAATACAGATACCGTCGAGGTCGCCGAGAGCCTTGGCAGCGCCTTCAGGCGTCTCGCACTCGTCGGAGGCGATCCACTTCAGCTTGACCTTCGACTCGTGGGCGAAACCGCCGGCCTTCAGCGCCTCGGTGACCGAGAGGTAGGCATCCGGAAGGTCGATGTACTTGCCGACCAGCCCGATGGTGAGCTCGTGCTTGGGTTCGTGAACGGCCTTGAGCACCGGCGACCAGGCGGCCCAGTCGACATCGTCGGCAGTGAGGCCGAGCAGGTCGATGATGTAGGCGTCGAGACCCTGATCGTGGAGCACGCTTGGGATGTCGTAGATGCTGGGCACGTCGACACAGTTGACGACTGCGGCCTCGTCAACGTCGCACATGAGCGCGATCTTGCGCTTGTTGCCCTCGGAGACAGGGCGGTCGCTGCGCAGCACGAGGGCATCCGGCTGGATACCGATCGCACGGAGGGCAGCGACGGAGTGCTGGGTCGGCTTGGTCTTCTGCTCGCCTGACGCATTCATGAACGGCACGAGCGAAACGTGAACGAAGAAGACGTTCTTACGACCGAGTTCGTGGCGCACCTGGCGGGCGGCTTCGAGGAACGGCTGCGACTCGATGTCGCCGACGGTTCCGCCGACCTCCGTGATGATCACGTCGGGCTTCGGGTCGTTCGTGGCCTGCAACCGCATCCGGCGCTTGATCTCGTCGGTGATGTGCGGGATGACCTGCACGGTGTCGCCGAGGTATTCGCCGCGGCGTTCCCGCGCGATGACGGTCGAGTAGATCTGGCCGGTGGTGACGTTCGCCGCCTGGCTCAGGTTGATGTCGAGGAACCGCTCGTAGTGACCGATGTCGAGGTCGGTCTCGGTGCCATCGTCGGTGACGAAGACTTCGCCGTGCTGGAAGGGGTTCATCGTCCCAGGATCGACGTTGAGGTATGGGTCCAGTTTCTGCATGACAACACGCAGTCCCCGAGCCGTGAGGAGGTTACCCAGGCTTGCCGCCGTGAGTCCCTTGCCCAAAGAAGAAACGACACCACCGGTCACAAAAATGTGTTTGGTCGTGTCGTTCGAAATGTCCGCGTCAGTAATGTTCACCACGGGCTTTTATACTATCACCTCAGAAGAGCGGTCCGCCCGCGCGAGCGACAGCAGCTCTTCGGCGTGGGCCAGTCCCGAGTCGCTGTCAGCGAGCCCTGAGAGCAGTCGCGCCATCTCGGCAACACGTTCAGGACCCGCCAGTTGACGCACACTGGATGCCGTCACCGTGCCGTCACTGGATTTCACCACAGCGAGATGGTTGGTGGCGAACGCGGCGACCTGTGCCAGGTGGGTGACGACGATGACCTGCGCCGATTCGGCGAGCCGGGCCAGCCGTCTGCCGATCTCGATCGCTGCCGACCCCCCGACGCCGGCGTCGACCTCGTCGAAGACGAACGTCGGCACGGGGTCACGCCCCGCGATGACGACCTCGATGGCGAGCATCACCCGAGACAGTTCACCGCCAGACGCCCCCTTGGAGATCGGGCGGGGTTCCGCACCCGGGTGAGGCTGCAGCAGGAAAACGACGGAGTCGCGGCCGTGCTGGCTGAGTTCGGGCTGGTCGGTTACCTCGATGACGACGATGGCATCGGGCATGGCCAGCGCGGTGAGTTCATCGGAGACCGCTTCGCCGAGCCGGGCGGCCGCCGCACGACGGGTTTCGGAGATGCGGCCGGCGAGATCGTCCACAAGCGCGGAGTCTTCGTCGACGATCCGCGTCAGGTCCTCGATCCGGTCGGAGTCGCCGTCGAGTTCGAGCAGGCGGGCGTTTCCGGTCTCGTGGGTGGCGAGCACCTCGTCGATGCCCGGACCGTACTTCCGCAGGAGCACTCCGAGTTCGGAGCGTCGCTCCTGGATGATCTCCAGTTCGCGCGCACCGTCGGTGTCGAGCCCAGCAAGGTAGCTCGAGAGTTCGAGCGCGATCTCAGAGATCGCGTAGCTCGTACTCGCGATCTGCTCCCCCAGCGTGCCCAGTTCGGCATCGTGGGGCGCGACCCGTTCGAGCTGCCGGCGAGCGGCATCCAACAGGGTGACGACATCCGGGGCGTCCGATTCCTCGGCCGAGAGCGCCTCCCGGGCGAAACTCGCAGCCATGCGGAGATCTTCGACGTTCGTGAGGCGCTCGGCCCTGACGGCGAGTTCGTCGTCTTCACCGGGCTGAGGGGCGACCGCGTCGATCTCGGCGATGCTGAGGCGGAGGTCGTCTGCTTCGGCAGCACGGCGGTCGCGCTCTTCGATGAGGGTGTCACGTTCGGCGGTGTTGGCGAGGTACCGGTTGAACGCCGCGCGGTATTCGCTGAGCAGCGCGGCCAGGTCTTCCCCCGCGAATCGGTCGAGGGCATCGCGCTGCGCTGCCTGGGAGCGGAGTCGAACCTGGTCGGACTGCCCGTGCACGACGACGAGCTGTTCGCCGAGTTCCGTCAGCACCCCGACCGGGGCGCTGCGACCGCCGACCTGAGCGCGGCTGCGGCCGGAGGCGAGGACGGAACGCCCGAGGGTCAGTTCCGCGTCATCGCCGAACGGATCGACGTCTCCGCCGGCCTCCCGAACACGCTCGGCGACGATGCCGTCAGCCGGAACGATCCATCGCCCGTCGACGCTCGTCGATTCGTTCCCCTGCCGGATGACGCCTGAGTCGGCACGACCACCGAGCAGCAGGCCGAGGGCAGTGACGACCATCGTCTTGCCTGCACCGGTCTCGCCGGTGATGGCGGTGAATCCCGGGCCGAGCGGGAGGGTGGCCTCAGCAATGACACCCAGGTCACGGATGCCGATCTCCTCAATCACGGGCGGCAGGCCCCCTCCACCCGGAGACGGGCAGGTGGAACTTGTTCACCAGCCGGTCGGTGAACGGGCTCTCATGCAGTCGGGCGAGCCGCACCGGTACGGAGGAACGCCGGACCACGACACGGGCACCGGGTTCGAGATCGTGGGTGCGGCGGCCGTCGCACCAGAGCACACCCAGCGCGTCGGTGCGCTTGAGGACCTCGACCGCGAGCGACGAGTCCGGCCCGACGACGATCGGGCGGGCGAAGAGTGCGTGGGCGCTGAGGGGAACGAGCGTGATCGCTTCGACGCTCGGCCAGATCACCGGGCCGCCGGCGGAGAATGCATAGGCAGTCGAGCCGGTCGGTGTCGACACGACCACTCCGTCGCAGCCGAAGGTGGACAGAGGGCGGGCGTCGACCTCGATGACGACCTCGAGCATCCGTTCGCGGCTTGCCTTCTCAACGGTTGCTTCATTGAGCGCCCAGGTTTCATAGACCACGTCGGTGCCGCGTTTGACTCGCACGGAGAGCGTCATCCGCTCTTCGACGAGGTAGTCGCGGGCGATGACACGGTGAACGGCGGCGGCGAGGTCATCGCGCTCGCTCTCGGCGAGGAATCCGACATGGCCCAGGTTGACGCCGAGGATGGGGGCGGAGAATCCGCGCACGATCTCGGCGGCACGAAGTATTGTGCCGTCGCCGCCGAGCACGATCACAAGCTCGAGGTCGGCGGGGGCGACATCCTCGTGCAGGACAGCCAGGCTCTCGGACGCGAGGCCGTTGGCGCTGGCGCCGATCTCATCGCGCTCATCGCGCTGTACCACCGGGACGGCGCCGGCCTCAAGAAGCTGGGCCACCACCTGCACGGCGGCGTCGAGGGAGTCGGCGCGTCCGGTGTGCGACACCACGAGGATGTTGCGAGCTTCTGAGCTCATTCCGGTCACGCTCCAGCCATCTCGGTGATTCGATCTAGCCATTCTGTCGGATTGGCGGCGACACCGCCGGGCAGATCGCCCGCGACGCGCAACCACACAACGTATTCATGGTTTCCGTGGCCACCGACGATCGGCGACGGAATCAGCCCCGCCGTGCCGAGACCCAGATCCCAGGCATGCCAGAGAACGGTGGCGATGGCGTCGGCGCGGAGGGCCGCGTCGCGAACGATTCCTTCACGGATGCCGCCACGGCCCACCTCGAACTGAGGTTTGATGAGCAGCACGAAGTCGCTTCCCGGCTGCACCGATCGCGAAAGCGCCTCGAGCACGTGGGTGAGCGAGATGAAAGAGAGGTCGCCAACGACGAGATCGGGCGATTCCGAGACGCCGGATGCTCCGGCGAGGCTCTCCGGCGTCAGGTCGCGAACATTGAACCCCTCGACGACAGCGACTCGTTTGTCGCGCGAGATCTCCGGCGAGAGCTGGCCGTGGCCGACGTCGAGCGCGATGACCGTTCTGGCGCCGCGTTCGAGCAGAACCTGGGTAAAGCCTCCGGTGGATGCGCCGGCGTCGAGCGCGACCCTGCCTGCCGGGTCGACCGGGAACGCGTCGAGCGCGGCGAGGAGTTTGTGGGCGCCGCGGCTGACGTAGTGGTCTGCCCCGGCGACGACGAGAACCTGGTTCTCGCGGACCTTCGTTGCCGGTTTGACGATCGCCCGACCGTCGACCGTGACGAGACCGTCGGCGATCACCCGGGCGGCGAGGGTACGCGAGCGCGCCAGGCCGCGGGCGACGAGTGCGGCGTCAAGGCGCTGGTCAGCGTCTGGCACAGCGGCGCTCACGACCGCGACGATGCCGCGTCGCCGCCTTCGAGTTTGGCGCGGAGTTCTTCGTGCAGTTGCACGTATGCCCGGGCGCGTTCGTCGAGCGGCTGGTCTTCGACCAGACGCAGCTGAGAAACCAGCGCGTCGCCTGCTTCGTGCATCTCTTCGCTCACGTTCCTAGGTTACCGGGCGTTCAGGAATACAGCCGCTCGGGCACGTTGAAGCCGTAAATCGCCCGGCCGGAGGCCCAGATGACCGCGCACGCCGCCCGCAGCAGATCGATAGGGGTGTCGCCGTCCCGGACGATGACGACATCGTTCCCGTCGATACGCACCACGGACGTCCCGACCCTCGCCTCGTTGCCATCCCGTGACATCCGAGTCGCCGGGTATGCCTCGTGCAGCTGGCGGAGATCGTCGAGGATGAAGGTGGGACGTGAGTACTTGTCGGCCGCAAGCACATGCTTGGCTTTATCGATGCCGGTGAGCACGAGTACGGAGTCCATGCCGGCGCGGTTGGCTCCGACGATGTCCGTGTCGAGCCGGTCCCCGATGAACAGGGGCTTCTTCGCGCTGAACCTCGCGGTCGCTTCTTCGAAGATCGGCGTCTCGGGTTTGCCGGCGACAGTTGCCAGGCGTCCGACCGCGGTGTGCACAGCGGAGACGAGGGTGCCGTTTCCTGGAGCTATCCCCCGGGCCTGTGGAATCGTCCAGTCAGTGTTCGTCGCGATCCACGGGATCTCGACGCCGTCCTCACGCGGGTGCAGCGCGTACGCGGCTTCTGCGAGTTCGGTCCAGCTCACCTCGGGCGCGAAACCCTGCAGCACAGCGGCCGGGCTGTCTTCGGCCGACCGGGTGACGGTGTAACCGCCCTTCACGAGTTCATCGACGAGGCCTGCGCCGCCAACGACGAGTACCGTCGATCCGCTCGGGACGTGGTCGGCCAACAGCCGGACTGCGGCCTGCGGGCTGGTCACGACTTCGTCCGGTGCGACGGTGAGGCCGAGCTCGGTCAGGTGCGCGGCGACGGATGCGTCGGTGCGCGACGCATTGTTGGTGATGTACCCGACACGGATGCTCTCAGCGGCGCGATTGAGACTTTCGATCGCGTGCGGGATCGCTCCAGGACCCGCGTACACAACACCATCCAGGTCGGCGAGTAGAACGTCGACGCCATCGAGCGGCGTCACAGTCTTACTTTTCCTGCCCAGCAGTGGCGTCATAGAGCGTCTCCTCGTCGGTGGTGCTTTCAGCGGTGGTGCTGTCTTCTTCGATCATGTCGTTATCGGCCGCGTCGTCGCCGGCACCGTCGATGTCGGTCGCGTCGTCCAGGAGGACGTCGTCGTCGAGCTCAGCGCCGCGGTTATCGTCGGCCTCGGTCGGCTCGACGGCGCTGTCTTCTTCGTCGTCGACCTCGAGGATTTCGAAGACCTCGACCGTCTCGGCTTCGTACTCTCCAGAGCGCTCGGCGAGAGCGGCTGAGGCGACCTCGGCGCGCTTGCGCCACACGGATGCCTCATCGGCCCGTTTGAGTTCCTCGAGTACCTCCGCCTGGGCGGCGAACAGCTCGGGGCTCCACTCGAAGGCCCGGTGAGGGTCGAGTTCCGGAACCTGGAGTTCGGCGAGGGCAAGCTCGGGCTGGCCGAGGTCAAGCCGCGCGCCGGACATAGCGATCGACAAGGCAACCCGGACCGAAGGTGACAAAGTGGCGCGGTCGACCGAGCGACCGAGTTCCAGTGCACGTTCGGGGCGGCCGACCCCACGTTCGCTGTCGACCATCAATGGAAGCTGGTCGTTCGAGCCGGTGATGCGCCGGTGGGTCCGCAGTTCGCGGAGCGCCAAAGCGTAGTCGCCTGTCTCGTATGCGGTGATCGCGAGAGTCTCGCGGACGACGCCGATCCGGCCCGCACGTCGGGCGGCGGAGAGAGCGTGCTGGTGGGCAAGCTCAGGGTCGTCGTCGATCAGCATCGCCGCCATAGCCAGGTGGCGAGCCACCCGCTCGGCGTTGTCGGTGGTCAGCGTCTTGAGCTCGTTGCGCGCGACCCGGTCGAGGTCGTTTGCGGTTACCGAAACCGGGATGTCCGGGTCGTCGTGCTGCGAGCGGACCATGCGCAGCTCACGCTGCATCCGCTGCTCTTCGGTGACTTCTTCTTCCTGACGGAAGGCGTCTCGGTCGCCTCGAGCCGGGGCGCCGCCGCGGGTCCACAGCTTCTCGCCGCCGCGGTCGGGGCGGTCGGAGCGGGGACGGTCAGACTGTGGTCGACCGCTGCGCGAGCCATCAGTACGGGGACGATCTGAACGCGGACGATCACCACGCGGCTTATCGCCATACGACGGACGATCACCACGCGGCTTATCGCCATACGACGGACGATCACCGCGCGGCTTATCGCCATACGACGGACGATCACCACGCGGCTTATCGCCATACGACGGACGATCACCACGCGGCTTATCGCCACGGGCGCCGCTTGTCCTCGGGCGATCGGCGCCGGATGAACGAGGCTTGTCGCCGTAGGTGCGGTCACCGCCGCGAGGCTTGTCACCGTACGCCGGGCGATCGCCGGTCCGTGGACGTTCTTCGCGACCCGCGTTCGAGCGGGGCCGGTCGCCACCTCGGGGAGCCGAGTCGCGTGAGCCGGACGAACCGCCCTTCGAGTAACCCTTGCCGGATCCGCCCTGTGAGCGCTTCGGTGCGCTCCCCTGGCGGTCGTTCGAGCTGCGATTCGGACGTTTGTCCTGATCGTCCGCAGAATCCGACATTTGGTTACTCCCTATTGTGTTGAAAAGTGCTGCACGTGTTAAACGCAAAATGGCCACCCGCACTGGGTGGCCATTTTACTAAGTTAAGTCCGGCGGTGTCCTACTCTCCCACAGGGTCCCCCCTGCAGTACCATCGGCGCAAAGAGTCTTAGCTTCCGGGTTCGGAATGTGACCGGGCGTTTCCCTCTTGCTATGGCCGCCGAAACAATTAGTGACGTATGTCAAAACTGAATCGAACAACACATCAAGTGTGTGTGTTCGGTTCTCGACCGTACATCGAGAACCACATAGTGGACGCAAGCAGTATTTTTCACGAAACTTCGATACAAAGTTCATGCTCCCACCTCAAGGGTGGGTTTGATTATCAAGTTATCGGCTTATTAGTACCGGTCAGCTCCGAGAGTCGTTAGTCCTCTCTTCCACATCCGGCCTATCAACCCAGTAGTCTAGCTGGGAGCCTCTCGCCCGAAGGCGTGGAAATCTCATCTTGAGGCCGGCTTCCCGCTTAGATGCTTTCAGCGGTTATCCATCCCGAACGTAGCTAATCAGCGGTGCTCCTGGCGGAACAACTGACACACCAGAGGTTCGTCCAACCCGGTCCTCTCGTACTAGGGTCAGATCCTCTCAAATTTCCTGCGCGCGCAGCGGATAGGGACCGAACTGTCTCACGACGTTCTAAACCCAGCTCGCGTACCGCTTTAATGGGCGAACAGCCCAACCCTTGGGACCTACTCCAGCCCCAGGATGCGACGAGCCGACATCGAGGTGCCAAACCATGCCGTCGATATGGACTCTTGGGCAAGATCAGCCTGTTATCCCCGAGGTACCTTTTATCCGTTGAGCGACAGCGCTTCCACAAGCCACTGCCGGATCACTAGTCCCGACTTTCGTCCCTGCTCGACTTGTCAGTCTCACAGTCAAGCTCCCTTGTGCACTTACACTCGACATCTGATTGCCAACCAGATTGAGGGAACCTTTGGGCGCCTCCGTTACTTTTTAGGAGGCAACCGCCCCAGTTAAACTACCCACCAGGCACTGTCCCTGAACCGGATTACGGTTCGAAGTTAGATATCCAATATGACCAGAGTGGTATTTCAACAACGACTCCACCGACACTAGCGTGCCGGCTTCACAGTCTCCCACCTATCCTACACAAGCCACACCGAACACCAATACCAAGCTGTAGTAAAGGTCACGGGGTCTTTCCGTCCTGCTGCGCGTAACGAGCATCTTTACTCGTAGTGCAATTTCGCCGAGTTCGCGGTTGAGACAGCTGGGAAGTCGTTACGCCATTCGTGCAGGTCGGAACTTACCCGACAAGGAATTTCGCTACCTTAGGATGGTTATAGTTACCACCGCCGTTTACTGGGGCTTAAATTCTCAGCTTCGCCTTACGGCTAACCGTTCCTCTTAACCTTCCAGCACCGGGCAGGCGTCAGTCCGTATACATCGTCTTGCGACTTGGCACGGACCTGTGTTTTTAGTAAACAGTCGCTTCCCACTGGTCTCTGCGGCCCTACCACGCTTCCCGGAGTAAATCCGTTGACGTGTCAGGCCCCCCTTCTCCCGAAGTTACGGGGGCATTTTGCCGAGTTCCTTAACCACGATTCTCTCGATCTCCTTGGTATTCTCTACCTGACCACCTGAGTCGGTTTGGGGTACGGGTGACTTGAACCTCGCGTCGATGCTTTTCTTGGCAGCATAGGATCATCGGATCTTGCCCTTGCGGGCTCCCCTTAAGTTCTCAGCCTGTGTGAGAGACGGATTTGCCTATCTCTCGGCCTACAACCTTGGCCTGGGACAACCATCGCCCAGGACCGACTACCTTCCTGCGTCACACCTGTTAATACGCTAACCGCACCAGCATAGGGTCGTGCGCTAGGCCCAGAGTCTCACCCCGAAGGGATCAATCACTGGGATTCAGACACTTAGCATTACTGGATTAGCTTGGGCGGTTCTTCGTCAGTACGGGAATATCAACCCGTTGTCCATCGACTACGCCTGTCGGCCTCGCCTTAGGTCCCGACTTACCCAGGGCGGATTAACCTGGCCCTGGAACCCTTGGTCTTTCGGAGGACGGGTTTCTCACCCGTCTTTCGCTACTCATGCCTGCATTCTCACTCGTGTGGCCTCCACGGCTGGTTTACACCGCCGCTTCGCTGGCCACACGACGCTCTCCTACCCATCAACATGGCTGGACCAACACACTAAATGTGCGGCCTACCTAAAACGTCAATGCCACAACTTCGGTGGCGTGCTTGAGCCCCGTTAAATTGTCGGCGCGGAATCACTTGACCAGTGAGCTATTACGCACTCTTTCAAGGGTGGCTGCTTCTAAGCCAACCTCCTGGTTGTCTGTGCAACTCCACATCCTTTCCCACTTAGCACGCGCTTGGGGACCTTAGTTGGTGGTCTGGGTTGTTTCCCTCTCGACGATGAAGCTTATCCCCCACCGTCTCACTGCTGCGCTCTCACTTACCGGCATTCGGAGTTTGGCTGACGTCAGTAACCTTTTGGGGCCCATTAGCCATCCAGTAGCTCTACCTCCGGTAAGAAACACGCAACGCTGCACCTAAATGCATTTCGGAGAGAACCAGCTATCACGAAGTTTGATTGGCCTTTCACCCCTATCCACAGCTCATCCCCTCAGTTTTCAACCTAAGTGGGTTCGGTCCTCCACGCGCTCTTACACGCGCTTCAACCTGGCCATGGATAGATCACTTCGCTTCGGGTCTAGGACATGCGACTGAATCGCCCTATTCAGACTCGCTTTCGCTACGGCTACCCCACACGGGTTAACCTCGCCACATATCGCTAACTCGCAGGCTCATTCTTCAAAAGGCACGCTGTCACCCCTACAAGGAGGCTCCAACGGTTTGTAAGCAAACGGTTTCAGGTACTATTTCACTCCCCTCCCGGGGTACTTTTCACCTTTCCCTCACGGTACTTGTTCGCTATCGGTCATCTGGGAGTATTTAGGCTTATCAGGTGGTCCTGACAGATTCACACGGGATTTCTCGGGCCCCGTGATACTTGGGATACTTCTCGCGCCATCACGTCATTTCGACTACGGGGTTCGCACCCTCTCTGACCAGGCTTTCAATCCTGTTCGTCTATAACGCTCTGTAACGCCGTACCAGCGGCAGCCAGTACTGAGAAGTCCCACAACCCCGAACATGCAACCCCTGCCGGGTATCACACATGCTCGGTTTAGCCTGTTCCGATTTCGCTCGCCACTACTGACGGAATCACTGTTGTTTTCTCTTCCTGTGGGTACTGAGATGTTTCACTTCCCCACGTTCCCTCTACCCGCCCTATATATTCAGGCGGGAGTCACCAGGTCGACTTGCGCCGCCTGGCGGGGTTTCCCCATTCGGAAATCCTCGGATCGAAGCTTGTTTATCAGCTCCCCGAGGCTTATCGCAGATTACTACGTCCTTCTTCGGCTCCAGATGCCAAGGCATCCACCGTTTGCTCTTAGAAACTTGCAATCACATGAGTTTGAATCGAATTTATCGTTTCGGAAAAATTGACCAATGAACTCTGAACCGAAGTTCAGAGCTAATTGTTTCTGTGATTTGAACATTAGATGTTCAAATCTAAGATGCTCGCGTCCACTGTGTAGTTCTCAAAGTACGGGCGGTACCCACCCCATCCAGCCACTGATGTGTCTGCTGAACAGGAGAAGGTCCAGAGGTACAGTCCACAACCACTTCCGTGATCATGTTCCGGTCCCTCAGGACCCAACAGCGTGCAACATGCGAACCGTGCCGGCCGGTGCTTTCCTTCCCAAACCAAAGCCTGGGCGTACTCATACCGGATCGAACCGATCCGCATCAATGTCAATGTTCCACCCATGAGCGCCAGCAGGAAACATTTGCTCCTGAACTGACTTGGCACCACTACTGCGTCCTGTAAACAGGGACGCGGGTGCACATGCTCCTTAGAAAGGAGGTGATCCAGCCGCACCTTCCGGTACGGCTACCTTGTTACGACTTAGTCCTAATTACCAATCCCACCTTAGACGGCTCCCTCCCAATAAAGGGTTAGGCCACCGGCGTCGGGTGTTACCGACTTTCATGACTTGACGGGCGGTGTGTACAAGGCCCGGGAACGTATTCACCGCAGCGTTGCTGATCTGCGATTACTAGCGACTCCGACTTCATGAGGTCGAGTTGCAGACCTCAATCCGAACTGGGACCAGCTTTTTGGGATTCGCTCCACCTTACGGTATTGCAGCCCTTTGTACTGGCCATTGTAGCATGCGTGAAGCCCAAGACATAAGGGGCATGATGATTTGACGTCGTCCCCACCTTCCTCCGAGTTGACCCCGGCAGTATCCCATGAGTTCCCACCATTACGTGCTGGCAACATAGAACGAGGGTTGCGCTCGTTGCGGGACTTAACCCAACATCTCACGACACGAGCTGACGACAACCATGCACCACCTGTATACCGACCTTGCGGGGCGACGATCTCTCGCCGTTTCCGGTATATGTCAAGCCTTGGTAAGGTTCTTCGCGTTGCATCGAATTAATCCGCATGCTCCGCCGCTTGTGCGGGCCCCCGTCAATTCCTTTGAGTTTTAGCCTTGCGGCCGTACTCCCCAGGCGGGGAACTTAATGCGTTAGCTGCGACACGGAGACCGTGGAATGGTCCCCACATCTAGTTCCCAACGTTTACGGGGTGGACTACCAGGGTATCTAAGCCTGTTTGCTCCCCACCCTTTCGCTCCTCAGCGTCAGTAACGGCCCAGAGATCTGCCTTCGCCATCGGTGTTCCTCCTGATATCTGCGCATTCCACCGCTACACCAGGAATTCCAATCTCCCCTACCGCACTCTAGTCTGCCCGTACCCACTGCAGGCCCGAGGTTGAGCCTCGGGTTTTCACAGCAGACGCGACAAACCGCCTACGAGCTCTTTACGCCCAATAATTCCGGACAACGCTTGCACCCTACGTATTACCGCGGCTGCTGGCACGTAGTTAGCCGGTGCTTTTTCTGCAGGTACCGTCACTTTCGCTTCTTCCCTGCTAAAAGAGGTTTACAACCCGAAGGCCGTCGTCCCTCACGCGGCGTTGCTGCATCAGGCTTTCGCCCATTGTGCAATATTCCCCACTGCTGCCTCCCGTAGGAGTCTGGGCCGTGTCTCAGTCCCAGTGTGGCCGGTCACCCTCTCAGGCCGGCTACCCGTCGTAGGCTTGGTGAGCCATTACCTCACCAACTACCTGATAGGCCGCGAGTCCATCCTTGACCGAAATTCTTTCCACCAACACTCGATGCCGAGGCTGGTCGTATCCGGTATTAGACGTCGTTTCCAACGCTTATCCCAGAGTCAAGGGCAGGTTACTCACGTGTTACTCACCCGTTCGCCACTAATCCAGAGAGCAAGCTCTCCTTCATCGTTCGACTTGCATGTGTTAAGCACGCCGCCAGCGTTCGTCCTGAGCCAGGATCAAACTCTCCGTAAATGTTTAATCGCACGACACCCGAAAGTGCCGGCACATTATTTGCGGTAACGAACCGGAATAGGTTCAGAAACCGCGAGTTTGAAACTGACAGAACAAATCATTACTGACTTGCTTTGTTGTTTAAATGTTTTCCAAAGGAATCCGTAACCCAACCAGAAAAGGTTGAGTTGCCGGGTATTTGGCATTTGACATTGTGCACGCTGTTGAGTTCTCAAGGATCGGATGCTCCTGCTTTTCACCCTCTCGGGCTGCTCCGCAGGGCAACTTCTCTA
>NZ_FOVM01000015.1 GCF_900115155.1 Mycetocola miduiensis | reverse complement strand
TGCGCCGGGCAGTGTCCTGGTTCGCCGCCCGCGGCGTGACGGTCGAACGCGTGCTTTCTGACAACGGCTCTGCCTACAAATCTCACCTCTGGCGCGACACCTGCTCCGAGCTTGGCGTCAAAGCGAAGAAGACCCGCCCTTACCGTCCACAGACGAACGGGAAGATCGAACGCTTCCACCGCACTCTCGCCGACGGTTGGGCATTCAGCAAGCACTACCCAACGGAATCAGCCCGCCGGAACGCGCTCCCGGCCTGGCTCCACGAATACAATCACCACAGACCCCACACCGCCATCGGAGGCCACCCACCCATTAGCCGGCTAACTAACCTGCCTGTGCAGTACAGCTAGTTCCTCTTGTACGAAGACGCGGATGCCGGTGGTCACTGACCACACGCATCCGCGTCTTTTGTCGTTTGTGGGACTAGTCGAGCTTGGTGATCTGCAGCAGTCCGTCGCCGACCGGTGACAGCGCACTGACGACGGCCGTTGATGAGGCGATCTCCTGGACCAGGGTGCGGAAGGCGCTCGTGACGTCGTCGCGCTGCGCCGGGTCGGCCACCCGGCCGCGCCAGAGAGCGTGCGGCACGAGGACAGTGCCGCCGCTGCGGGCGAGCCGGAGACCGTGTTCGACGTTCTCGATCACCTGCGCGGGATCGCCGTCGACGTAGACCACGTCGTAGGAGTTCTCATTCATGCGGGGAAGGACATCGAGAGCCCTGCCGGTAATGAGACGTACTCGGTTGGACGCGATCCGCGCGTCGGAGAACGCCTGCCTGGCATAGCCGAGGTGTTCCACTTCGGAGTCGATGGAGGTCAGCACCGACCGGGAGGAGGGGTGCAGGAGCCACAGCCCCGAGACCCCGGCTCCCGTTCCGATCTCGACGATGTTCACCGCGTTCGTTGCAGCAGCGAGCACGGCGACCTGGGCGCCCACGGCCGGTGACAGGGGTTCGATGCCGAGCTCGAGTGACTGTGCTCGTGCCTTTGCGATCGCCTCAGATTCGGTGACGATGTAGTCGGCGTACTTCCAGTTCGAATCTTGTTCTGACACTTCTGCGCTCCCGATAGTGGTTGGCACAACAGTACCGGCGGAATGTACGGGATTTTGCAAGGCGCGTCGCGATAGTCTGAACTCGTGTTCTTTGGCCTGACGTTCGAGAAGCTGCTCATCATCGGGGTGATCGCTGTCTTTCTGCTCGGGCCTGAGCGGCTGCCAGGCTATGCGGCGAAATTCGCGCAGCTGATCCGGTCCCTGCGCGACATGGCGCGCGGGGCAAAGGACCGCATGCGTGACGAAATGGGACCGGAGTTCGACGAGGTCGACTGGCAGAAACTCGACCCGCGGCAGTACGACCCGCGCCGGATCATCCGCGAGGCCCTCCTCGATGACACACCGCAAGTCGAACCCGTGATCAAGCCGCCGTCGGCTGTCGCGGCAGCGGGTGCGGCCGCGGTGGCGTCGGACTCAACGGTGCCCGGTGCCGCGTCATCCCCGTTTGTGACACAGGGGGCGATCGATCGTCGCCGGCGAATCGTGGCGGGGGAAAGTGTTGCGCCGCCCCCGTTCGATCCAGAATCGACCTGACCGCCTGATTCGACCCGACGGGCAGCTCAGAGCCCACAGGCGGTGCGCACGTAGTCGAGGAGCTCCTCACGGATCCCCTCGGCCGGGACAACCCGGTATTCGCCGGCTGTGCCGTCGGACAGGCGAACCGCGACGTCGAACACAGTCCCGACTTTGTCATCGGCGATGGCGTGAGCGTCGCAGCGGGCGGGGACGATCCGGAGCTCGGCGGTCACCGGACCGGATGCCGCGTCGACGCCCAGGTCCAGCGCCCAGTCGGCGGCGTTCGAGTTCGTCGCCGGATCCGGAAGCAACAGCGGCGTTGACGACACACCGTCGACGTCGACCCGCCCGTCTGCGCCCGTCGGGCTGAGGGTCAGCGAAACCACGGCGACCGAGTTTCGCCCGGCGCCCTCGATCACGGGGGAAGCGACCGTGACCGTGGCAACCCGGTCGACCTGCCCGGCGATGCACCCGGCGCCGTGCAATCGGTCGAGCGTGGAGAGTGGGTCGGTGACCGGTACCATGGCCGTCGCCCGCCGGTCGCCCTCTCGGAAGCCCAGCTCGGCTGTCGGGCCGGAAGCGGGCGCGCCGTCGTCACACACGACCTGAGGCACCGACGCACGCAGGTCGACGGTGGTTCCTGAGCGGACCGTGGTGCCGCGCTCCCAGACTGCTGGCTCCGAAAATCCGGGCCAGGACAGCCGTGCGCTTTCAAGCTCCAGATCGGAGCCCGACTCGTTGAGAACGCGGATGACGAGGGTTCCGCTCGTGTAGTCGGTGCGGCCCTGCAGCACCTCGACCCGAACGCCGTCGGGGAGTTCCGGCGGTGCGGCCGCAGCGCAGCCTGCGACGACGACGACGGCCGCGCACCAAGCGAGAACGCCCAGGCGGCCGTGCTTCCGACGGAGCACGACTACACCGGGGCGAGGCCCAGCTTGCGGCCCGCAAGCCCGCGGCCGGTGGCGACGAGCCGGTCGGCGACAGTGCGGATGGCGACGCTGCCCGGGTCGAGCGGGTCGCTCAGGACCACCGGCATTCCCGCATCCCCTCCGGAGCGGAGGGGCACGCTGATCGGAACCGAGGCGAGCAACGGCACATCCGGAGCGTCCTTGGCGGCGCTGAGCCGCTTCGCCACCTCCGCACCCCCGCCTTCGCCGAAGAGGGGGAGGATGCTGCCGTCCTGCTGCACGAGGCCGGCCATGTTCTCGACCACACCGATCACCCGCTGGCCGGTCTGCCGTGCGACGATGCCGCTGCGCTCAGCGACATCCGCCGCTGCCGGTTGTGGGGTGGTGACCACGATGACGTCGGCGTGGGGGAGCGTCTGCCCGATCGAGATCGCCACATCACCGGTCCCGGGGGGAAGATCGAGGAGCAGGATGTCGAGGTCGCCGAAGTACACGTCGGTGAGGAACTGCGTGATGGTGCGGTGCAGCATCGGTCCGCGCCAGGCGACGGCCGACGAGCTCCCCGGCTCGACGAACATGCCGATGGAGATCACCTTCACACCGAACGCGACAGGCGGGAGGATCAGGTCTCCGACCTGGGTGGGGCGGGTGATCGCGCCAGCGGCGGCCGCGGCATCCGTCAACCCGAGCAGGCCAGGGATCGAGAAACCGTGCACGTCTGCGTCGACGATCCCGACGGTGAGCCCCCGTGAGGCGAGCTCCACGGCGAGGTTCGCGGTGAGCGTCGATTTGCCGACGCCACCCTTGCCGCTGGTGACGGCAATCACACGGGTGAGCGAATCGGGGCCGAACGGCATGACCCGCGCCGCTTTGGAACCGCGGAGCCGGTCGGTGAGTGCTCGACGTTCCTCCGGCGTCATCACCCCGACGGCGATGCTCGTCGATGTGACGCCGGGGACACCGGCGACGGCTGCGGTGACATCCCGCTCGATCGCTGTCGCTGCGGGGCAACCGACGATGGTGAGCACGATCGCGACGGATGCCGCACCGGCGTCATCGACGTCGACTCCGGCGACCATGCCCAGCTCGGTGATCGGTTTGCGGATCTCCGGGTCGATCACCCGGCCGAGAGCGGCGGTGACGCGGGCTTCGAGCTCAGCGCTGGACATCGTCCTTGTCTCTCTCGAGCTCCTCCAGCAGAGAGCGGAGTTCCTGGCGGATGAAGTCCTTCGACGCCATGTCCTTCATGGCCAGGCGCAGGGCGACGACCTCTCGTGCCAGGTATTCGGTGTCGTTGAGGTTGCGTTCCGAGCGCTGTCGGTCCTGCTCGATCTGCACCCGGTCCCGGTCGTCCTGGCGGTTCTGGGCGAGGAGGATGAGCGGTGCGGCATACGACGCCTGCAACGACAGGATGAGGGTCAGCGCCGTGAAGCCGAGAGCGGCCGAGTCGAACCGGAACTCATCGGGTCCCCAGGTGTTGTATGCGATCCACACGAGGCAGAAGGCCGAGAGCCCGAAAAGGAAGCCGGGGGTTCCCATCTTGCGGGCGACCCACTCGGTGAACCGGCCGAAGCGGTCGCTTGACTCACGATTGCGGCCGGGAAGCATCGACGTGCGAAGGCCCTTCGGGGCGTCGAGGCGTACTTCGTTCCTGCGGATCTTAGGCACGAGCTGGCCTCCTTCCCTGTGGTCTGTGCGTCGCTACTGAATCGTCGTCGTTCTGACTTCGCCAGTCTTCGGGCAACAGGTAGTCGAGGACATCGTCAATTGTCACCACCCCGACGAGCCGGTGGTTGTCATCCACGACCGGAACCGAGACAAGGTCATAACTCGCGAGAATGCGTGACACTTCTGCCGCGGATGCCTTCGCTGTGACCGGGTCCAGGCTCTGGTCCATGATCGAGCCGAGCCGTTCGTGCGGCGGGTAACGGAGCATCCGCTGGAAGTGGACGATGCCGAGGTATCGGCCGGTCGGAGGCTCGTACGGCGGCAGGGTGATGCAGACCGCCGCGCCCAGCGCGGGCGGAAGCTCGGGGCGGCGGATCAGAGCGAGCGCTTCGGCAACCGTGGAGTCGGCCGAGAGGATAACGGGCTCCGTCGTCATCAGGCCACCGGCAGTGTCCGGGGCGAACGCCAGGAGCATCCGGACGTCCTCTGCCTCCTCTGGTTCCATCAACTGGAGCAGCCGCTCGCCGCGGTCGGCGGGGAGCTGCGCGACGAGGTCGGCAGCATCGTCTGGCTGCATGTGGTCGAGGACGTCTGCGGCGCGTTCGTCACCGAGCTCGGTGAGGATGTGGACCTGGTCGGTTTCGGGCATCTCCTCGAGGGCATCCGCGAGCCGGTCATCCGAGAGCTCCTCGGCGACTTCGATCATGCGGTCCTGCGGGAGGTCGAGCAGCGTGTTCGCCAGGTCGGCCGGCTTGAGGTCCGAATAGGTGGCGATGAGCTGCTCAGCGGATTGCGCTTCACTGCCGGTCTGCCGTTCGCGGATCTCCCGCCAGGTCGCGAACGCCGTCGTCCCCTTCGCGAACGGGCTCGATGACGCCTTGGGCCGGCGGACGAAGTACTGGCCGACCGCCCAGTCGCCCGGACCCACTTCTTCGATGGCGACGTCCTCGATGGTGGCTTCGCCTGAACCGTCGACGAAGTCGACTTTGCGCCCGAGGAGCTCGGCGATCACACGGATTTCGCCGCCGCGCTGCTCGAAGCGACGAACGTTGATCAGGCCGGTGGTGATGATCTGGCCCGACGCGATCGACGTGACCCGCCCGATCGAGACGAAAACCCGCCGCTTCCCGGGGATCTCGACGATGAGCCCGACGACGCGGGGAGGATCGTTCTTTCGGTATACCACGAGCACGTCGCGCACCTTGCCCACGCGGTCGCCCGCTGGGTCGAAAACGGTGCACCCGGCCAGCCGGGCGACGAAAACTCTCGTGCCACTCACCCCTCTAACTTAGTGCGCGCAGTGCGGTGGCGGGGATGGACGCCGCGGTCAGAGGCGGATTCCCGGGTGCGGATGGGAGAATGGTGGGGTGAGCAACCAACAGCAGCGCCGCGGCCTGTCCCGCAGCCCCCTCGATACCGTCATTCCCCGCGGTGAGACCGTCGCAAGCTTCGACACGTACAGCGAGGCGCAACGCGCCGTCGACCGGCTTGCCCAGGCTGACTTCCCGGTGAAACAGGTGTCGATCGTGGGCGACGGGCTCAAGAGCGTCGAACGGGTGACCGGAAAGCTCAGTTACGGCCGCGCTGCGGGCGCTGGCGCACTCAGCGGGGCGTGGCTCGGTTTGTTCTTCGGTCTGCTCCTCGTGATCATCAACCCGGCATCGGACCTCGTCTTCGTCGGCGCCGCTGTGCTCATCGGCGCCGCCTTCGGCATGATGTTCACGATCGTCTCGTACGCCGTCAATCGCCGTCGCCGCGACTTCACCTCGGTCATGCAGGTTCTCGCGACGAGTTACGCGGTGACGGTCTCGCCGGAACTCGCGAACCGCGCCAGGAACGTGCTCGGCGGGTCTCAGACCGAGCTGTAACCCGCCCGGTGGAGCCTGGCGATCCAGGCCTCGACCTCGTCTGCCGTCCGGGGGATTCCCGCCGAGAGATTTACGGCGCCGTCGTCGGTGACGAGGATGTCGTCCTCGATCCGCACGCCGATGCCGCGGAACTCTTCGGGGACGGTGAGGTCGTCCGGCTGGAAGTAAAGGCCAGGTTCGATGGTGAAGACCATCCCCGCCTTCACCTCGCCGTCGTGGTACATGTCACGTCGCGCCGCCGCGCAGTCGTGCACGTCGAGTCCGAGGTGGTGGCTCGTGCCGTGCACCATGTACCGGCGGTGGAACTGGTTCGACGCTTCGAGCGACTCTTCGGCTGACACGGGGAGCATGCCCCACTGTGCCGTGTGCTTCGCAATGACCTTCATGGCCTCGGCGTGCACGTCATGGAAGATGATGCCCGGGCGGACGATCGCGAGGGCGGCGTCTGCTGCTTCGCGGACGGCTTCATAGACGGCGCGCTGAACGGGGGTGAACCGGCCGTTGACCGGGAGGGTCCTGGTGATGTCTGCCGTGTACAGGCTGTCGACTTCAACGCCGGCGTCGAGGAGGATCAGATCGCCTGGCGTCACCGGGCCGTCATTGCGGGTCCAGTGCAGGATGCACGCATGTGCCCCTGAGGCCGCGATGGTGTCGTATCCGACGGCGTTACCGTCGAGCCGTGCGCGGGTGTAGAACACGCCCTCGACAGCGCGCTCACCCCGTTCGTGTGCGGAGATGCGCGGGAGATCGGCGATCACGTCGTCGAATCCGCGCGCTGTGGCATCCACGGCGAGGCGGAGCTGTGCGATCTCGAATTCATCCTTCACGAGCCGCAGCTCGGAGACGAACGTCGTCAGCTCGTCATCCTGCTCGACCATGAGGTCGGCATCCGTCGCTTCGAAACGGTCGATGTGGTCGGTGGCGAGGTCGAGGTCGGCTGCGACCTGCGCAAGGGAGGGACGCGCGCCGATCCAGAATTCTCCGATGGCGGGGTTGGCGTAGAACTCGTTGGATGTGCGGTCGGCCCGCTCACGGAAGTACAGTGTCGCGTCGTGACCGTTGTCCGTCGGGTCGAGCACGAGTACGGCATCCGGTTCGGAGTCCGAGCCCCACCCGGTGAGGTGCGAGAAGGCCGAGTGTGCGCGGTACGGGTAGTCGGTGTCATTGGACCGCTGCTTCAGCGCGCCGGCGTTGATGACGACGCGCTTGCCGGGGAACGCCGCTGAGATACGGGCACGGCGCTCGGCCGCGTAGCGCGCCTGTTCACGCGGGGCAGGAAGTTCGTCGACCCGGTCAGCCCACTGGGAGCCGATGAACTCCTGGAACTGCGTTGACGCCGGGGTGGTCGACCGGTTCGACGTGCCACGCGGCTCTTCACTGGTGGTTTCTTCACCGGCCCGCGCGACGCCGGTGCTCGTGCTCGTCGTGGTTGGAGTGTTCCTGGCGGTCTGCATGGACTCATTCTCCCACCGCGAACGGTGCTGCGGTGCTCGAGCGCTGCCGCCGGTTACGGGGCGCTGCCGGTTAAGGCGCGGTGCGGGTGAGCTGGACGATCACCGGTCGGTGGTCACTGCCTGTGCCGTCCGTCTCGGTGACCACACGCATCCCCGTCGTCTTCCAGTCGGGGGTTGCCATGACGTGGTCTATCGGCGACCCGATCAGGGCCGGGATGCTCGTGGGCCAGGTACCCACTGACCCGTTGCCCGACGCCTTCCCCGCGTCGATACAGTCGCCGAGCGCGGCGCCGTCGGTGGCACCGAGCCCCGCCATGTTGTCGAGAGTCGCGTTGAAGTCGCCGGCCATAATGACGTTGTCTGTGCGGCACTGGTCGGCAAGCCAGGCGAGGTCGTTGCGCCAGTTCTCCATATGACCGGAGATGGGTGCGACGGCATGGGCGGCAACGATTGTCGGGCCGTCTCCGTCGACTGGTTCGACGATCACCGTGGGGAGGACGGCGGTGTTGTCGTCCCGTTTCTCGTTGCTCGTGACCTTGACGTAGTCACCGAGCTCGGGACTGATCAGGACGGTGGTCGATCGCGCGGGGGAGATCTGGTCGAACCATTCGGTGAGCACCCACATCGGGCGCCCCTCGGCGCGCATGGTCTCGGCGATTTCAATGCCGGTCGCCTGTGTCGTCTCAGGGAGCGAGATGACGTCGGCGCCGGAGTCCATGGCGAGTTTCACGACCGCGTCAGCGCCGGGTGCGTCGCCGAGGGTATTCCAGCTGAGCACCGTCACGGTGTCCGGGGTCGGCTCAGCGAATTCCGTGTTGCCGAGGCCTCGGTACACCCCGATCGCGGTGTTGCCGACGACGAAAACGAGCAGCATGACGACCACGGTGCCGGCAAAGGCACGAAACGGGCGCACAAGGGCGAGAAGAGCGAACGCGACGGCTGCCAGCGCCCCGGCCACGACCGCCAGCGACCTCATCGAGGCGATCTGCGCGACGACGGCCGTGGTCTGCAATCCGAAGAATTGCGGTACGGAGAGGACGAGGAGCGCGACGGCGATTCCCACGGTGGCGATGGCGCCGAGGACTTTGAGCATGGTTCAGCCACACTATCGACACGGGACTGGGATTAGCCCGAAAACGGCTGGTGCGGCGCGAGCCATACACTGTGAGAATGCCAGTTCGTCCCTTGTTCGCCGGGCCTGCGGACCTCCACACCCATTCGCGCGTGTCAGACGGCACCGAGTCGCCTTCGCGAGTCGTCCGCCAGGCCGCCTCGGCGGGGCTCGGGGTTGTTGCGCTCACCGATCACGACTCGACAGCCGGCTGGCACGAGGCATCCGTCACCGCAGCCGACGCGGGCATCACGCTCATTCCCGGAATGGAATTCAGCGCCAGGGCCGGCTTTCACAGCGTGCACCTGTTGGCTTACCTGTTCGATCCGGACAACGGGGCCCTGAACTCCGAGACGGCGCGCATCCGTGAGTCCCGGCTGCGCCGGGCGGAGTCGATCGTGCAGCGGATCGCCGCCGACTACCGTCTCAGCTGGGATGATGTCGTCGCCCAGACCACCCCGGGAGCGACGGTTGGCCGGCCGCACATCGCCGACGCTCTCGTTGCCCGCGGTCACGTGCCCACCCGCAGTGAAGCGTTCGCCGGCATCCTGCACCCACGGACCGGGTATTACATGCCTCACTATGCGCCCGATCCGCTCAAGGCGGTGCGCCTGGTGCGTGCGGCCGGGGGAGTGCCGGTGATCGCCCACCCCGCCACCCGGGGCCGCGACGCCATGATCGACGAGCAACACCTCGCCGAACTGGTCGATGCGGGACTGTTCGGGCTGGAGATCGACCACCGTGAGAACACCGAGGACGGCAAGGTGCGTCTTCGGGAACTCGCTGATAAGTTCGGGCTCGTGCTCACCGGGTCCAGCGACTACCACGGCGAAGGGAAACCCAATCGGCTGGGGGAGAACACGACGCCGGACGCTGTCGTGCAGGCGATCATCGACGCCGGGACCGGGTCGGCGCCGGTGTATCCGAACCGCGACTAGCCCAGCGAATCAGGCGGAGAAGCGACGGTCGTCGGCTCAGCGGCTCAGGACCAGCTTGTCCGGAGAGCAGTCCTGCACGTGCAGCACCCTCCGTTCGATGCGGGGGTCCTCTGCCGTAACGCTCACCCGGTCGTCGGCGTCAAGTTCCCAGCGTCCGTGCGTTTCAGTCGACCCATCAGCGGCGGCGATTCCGATGTAGATCGCTTGCCCGTCGGGCATGAACTCATAACCGGTGCGGCCACGGGCGGGAGGGAAGGCATACTCTTCGGGGCGATAGATCTCCGTCGTATCGGTGTCCTCTTCGTGCGAGTGCATCCAGCGTCCGATGAGGCAGGTCGCGAGTTCGGTCATGGTGCTGCCTTTCTCTGATGGCGACTGAGTTGATGGTACCGATGGGCCGGTGGTCGGAGCCGTGCAGCCGACACAGCACAGCACCAGGCACGTCGTGATGAGGACCCGCATCGTTGACCGCATATTGCTGACACTAATGGGCGCTTCCTTTTGTTCCCGGTGAGAGGCGGCCGTCCCGGCTCGCTAACCGCCGATTGAACCTCGACCGGCGAGGAAGCGGGGGTGTTTCTCAACTCGCCAGCCGCCTGCCGTGTATGCAAAGTTGTCGATCACTTTGTTGATGGGTTTGAGGGTGCCGTTGCCGTTGTTCAG